>CAWCWP010000003.1:0-165061 GCA_963799315.1 uncultured Alphaproteobacteria bacterium | reverse complement strand
CACTGGGCGTGGTGCTGGTCGCCATGCTCGGCGTGGGCGTCGCGGAGAAATCGGGCCTGCTGTCCGCCGCCGTGCGCAGCATGGTGATGGGCGCGCCGCCCAAGCTGGTGACGGTGGCGATAGTGTTTGCCGGCATCATCTCCAACACCGCCAGCGAAGTCGGTTACGTCGTGCTGATCCCGCTGGGCGGCGCGATCTACTACGCGCTGGGGCGGCACCCGCTGGCCGGGATGGCGGCTGCGTTTGCGGGCGTGTCCGGCGGATACAGCGCGAACCTGCTGATCGGCACTATCGACCCATTGCTGGCGGGCATAACCACCGAGGCTGCGCAGCTGATCGACGCCGACTATACCGTGCTGGCGACCGCCAACTGGTTCTTCATGTTCGTGTCCACCTTCCTGGTGGCGGGCATCGGCTCGCTGGTCAGCATCTATATCGTCGAACCCAAGCTGGGGCCGTATGATGCGTCCAAGGCGGACCCTACGATCCTCGACGATGGCATGATGCAACCGCTGACCGATATCGAGCGCAAGGGCCTGCGCTGGGCGGGTGTTACGCTTGTCGGCGTGCTGGCGCTGATGGCGCTGACGCTGGTTCCGGAATGGGGCATCCTGCGCAATGCGGAAACGGGCGACCGGATGGACTCGCCGTTCTTCGATGGCTTCGTGGTGTGGATCCTGATTTTCTTTGTTGCCGTCGGCTACGCCTATGGCCGCGCTGCCAAGACGATGAAAACCGACCGCGACGTGATCGATGCTATGTCGGCCGCGCTTGCCTCGCTCGGCCTCTATATCGTGCTGGTGTTTTTCGCGGCGCAGTTCGTGGCCTTTTTCGGCTGGACCAACCTTGGCGCCATAACGGCAGTGACGGGCGCGAACTTTCTGGTCGATACCGGCATGACCGGGCCGGCCGTGTTCTTCCTGTTCATCCTGCTATGCGCGCTCATCAACCTGTCGCTCGGCTCGGCCAGTGCGCAATGGGCGGTGACGGCGCCCATCTTCGTGCCGATGCTGATGCTGATCGGCTATTCGCCCGAAGTCATCCAGGCGGCCTATCGCATCGGCGACAGCACCACCAATATCATCACCCCGATGATGAGCTATTTCGGGCTGATCCTGGCATGGGCCACCCGCTATCAGCGCGACCTTGGTGTCGGCACGCTGATAGCGATGATGCTGCCCTATACGATCTTCTTCATCACGATCTGGTCCACCTTCTTCTACCTGTGGACCTTCGTGTTCGGGCTGCCGGTGGGGCCGGGGTCGCCGACCTTCTATACGCCCTGATTTCAGCGCGCGGACGGCGCGGGTAGCAGGAACAGCCCGATGGCCAGCAGCAGCGTGGACAGCGTGCCCGTGCCGACGGCCATTTCCAGCCACCCGTCCATCCCCTGCGACAGGGCGATGGAATTGACGGTGACGGCGGCACTTCCCGCAAGAATGCCCAGCCCGCCGACGGCCTTGCCGAGACCGGCGGTTGCCAGCAGACGTCCGCCAATCAGGATACCCGCCGTGCCGAGCAGCACCTTGGCCGCGAAGAACAGGAAGAACGCACCCGCCAGCACGGCACCGAACACCGGTGCGGCGGCTTCACCCGCTTCGCGCAGCGGCCCGAACATCGCCAGTCCCATGCCGACTTGCGCAAGGTTGAGGATACCGCTGACCGCGATGGCCGCGAAGGCGAGCGGAGTTGCCGTCAGGCGAGCCAGCGGCACGAAGGCCGCGACCGAGATTGCAAGGAAGGCGAGCGCCTCCACCGACCAGATGAGATTGGACGGCGGCGATGCACCGCCCGCGCGGATCGCAACATAAACGATCTGCGTCACCACCGTCAGCAGCAGGGCGGCGGCGGTCAGGCGTATTGCGGGTGCCGCATCGGTGTCGATTGCAGTTGTGTCGGTCATTGGTGGCCCCCTTGTCTTGGATAGTGTTCCCACCCGTTCGCTGCGCGACGCCGAAAGGTTACACGTCTAGTTTCCGCCCGCCGCGATCCAGCGCGCGATCTTCGCTTCCAGCACCGGCAGGGGCAGCGAGCCGGTGCCCAGCACCTGCGCGTGGAACGCCTTGAGATCGAACCCGTCGCCCAGAGCCGCTTCCGCTTCGGCGCGCAGTTCCTGTATCTTCAGCGCACCCACCTTGTAGGCCAGCGCCTGGCTGGGAATGGCGATGTAGCGGTCCACTTCGGCGACGACTTCGGTGCGGGTCATGCCGCTGTTTTCGCAGCATGAAGGCCACCGCCTCGTCGCGCGTCCAGCCCTTGGCGTGCAGGCCGGTATCCACCACCAGCCGCATCGCGCGCAGCTGCTCGTCCTGCAACGTGCCGTAGCGGTTCCACGGGTCTTCGAAAAAGCCCATCTCGTAGCCCAGCGTTTCCGAATACAGCGCCCAGCCTTCGACATAGGCGGTGTTGCCGCCGAACCGCATGAAATTGGGCAGCGCCTCGTTCTCCTGCGCCAGGCTGATCTGGAAATGGTGCCCCGGCGCGCCCTCGTGCAGATACAGCGTGACATTGCCCGTCGTCAGGCGGCTGGGCAAATCATAGGCGTTGAAATAGAAGATGCCGGGACGGCTGCCGTCGGGCGATCCCGAACTGTACGAACCGCCTGCGCTGAATTGCTCGATGGCGGGATCGTAGGGCTTGATTTCCAGCGGCGATTTTGGCGTCAGGCTGAAATAATCGCCGATCCTGGCGTCCACCTGTTCGCCGATATCGTAATAGGTCTGCGTCAGCGCCTCGCGGCTTTCCGGCTTGAACTGCGCATCCTGCCGCACGTAATCGAAAAATTCGTTCAGCGTGCCTGCATAGCCGGTTTCGACACGGATTTCTTCCAGCCCCGCTTTTACCCGCGCGACTTCCGCCAGACCCAGATCGTGCAGGTAATCGGGCGTCAGCGGTAGCGTCGTCGTGCTTTCGATCAGCGTGGCATACAGTTCAGGCCCGCCGGGCAGTGCGGACAGGCCTACGCTGGTGCGGGCATTGGGCAGGTATTCATCGCGCAGGAAATCGCGCATCCGGGTATTGGCGGCGTAGATTTCGGCTGTCTTGGCGCGGTATCGGGCGCGCAGGTCTTCCCTGACGTCCTGCGCCAAACCATCGGGAAACGCAGTCGTCGGCTTCATATATTGCAACTCGTCGATCGGCACCGCCAGCTGCGTGTCGAGCTGTTCGATCACGCGCCCGATGCTGAGCGCCGTTTCGGTGACGCCGCTGGCAAGCCCTTCGCGCATCCGCCCGATGCTCCGGTCGCCGATGGTAATGTAATCGTCGTGGCGCGACAGGTTGTCCTCGTAATGCGCCAGCGTCTCGAACGGCGCGGCCCCGCCGCCGCTGGCGAAAGTGGGGTAGAAGGTGTGAAATCCGGTGAAGTGGTTGACGGGTCGCACCTCGGTCAGCGCGCGCACAGCCTCGCTGCTGGCTTTCAGCGACTGGTCCTGGTTATGCGCAAAAACATCGTAGGCGATGGCGTCGGTTTCGTTCAGCTTGCTCCGGTCGATCTGCGCCAGCAACGCGATGTTGAGCTGCGTATCGAGGCGGCTGGCGAGGAAATAGCTGTCGGTGCCGTAATCGCCCAGCCGGTCGGCATTCTCGGTATCGCCACGAAAGATACGGCTGAGCGGGTTCAGCTCCAGATTGCGCGCATCGGCATCCTCGAACAGCGCGGACAGCTTCGCCGCTTCGGTCTGCGGTTGCGCGTCCATCGTATCGGGCATCGTGTCGGGCGCGGCGTCCTGTGCCAGTACCGGCATGGTGGGCAGCGCAAACGCGGTGGCGGCGAGGAGGGCATGGCGCAAGGAGATCATGGCAGGGGCTTTCCGGTTCAGGTGTTCTTCGATCGTGTGGCTATTCGACGATGCGACCGCGCACCATTACGAAGCCGACATCTTCCAGTACGGTCACATCGTCCAGCGGGTTACCCGCCACCGCAATGATATCGGCACTGTAACCGGGTGCGAGGCGTCCGATTTCGTTCTCCATGCCCAGCACCTTCGCGGCTTGTGTCGTGGCGCTGGCGAAGGCGGCGCGGTCGGACATGCCCTGCGCTTTCATCAGCGCGAATTCCTGCGCATTGCGGCCGTGGTCGAACACCCCCGCATCGGTGCCGAAGGCGATCGGCACGTTCCATTCGCGCGCGCGGCCCATAAAGACCTTGGCGGTTTCGGCCACGGCGCGGATCTTGTCCTCCACAACCGGCGTATAGATGCCCTGCCCCAGCCGCTCGGTCACGCCCCGGAACGCCATCAGCGTCGGCACCAGCACCGTACCGTTTTCGCGCATGGCATCGGCGGCGGCCTTGTCGAGATATGTGCCGTGTTCGATGCTGTCGATGCCGGCGCGCGCCGCCGCTTCGATCCCGCGCGCGCCATGTGCATGCGCCATGACTTTAAGGCCCAGCGAGTGCGCGGTGTCGGCGATGCTCTTCATCTCGGCATCGCTGAAATGCGCCTCCAGCCCGCGCCCCTGCTGGCTCAGGACGCCACCGGTGGCGGTAATCTTGATGACATCGGACCCGTTCTGGGCGGCGCGGCGCACCTTGGCCGCGCATTCCGCCGCGCCGGTACAGGTATAGCCGCTGGTCAGCACGGCGTTCACATCGGGCGTGAAGCCCGACACGTCGCCATGTCCGCCGATGATCGACAGCGCCGGCCCCGCCGCCACGATGCGCGGTCCGGTCACCACGCCTTCCGCCGTACCGCGCCGCAGCACGAACGCCGTCTGCTGCGCGCTGCCTGCCTCGCGCACCGTGGTAAAGCCCGCCCGCACGGTCAGCGCGGCGTTCTTCATGCCCAGCACCACGCCCCATTCCGGCGGTTCGGTCGTCGCCTTCCAGAAATCGCCGCCGGGGTCGCCGGTCAGATGGACGTGCAAGTCGATCAGGCCGGGCAGCACGGTCTTGTCGCGCAGGTCGACAACGATATCCGTGGCGAAATCGCCTTCAAGCCCTTCGGTGATGCTGGCGATTCGACCGTCCTTCACGCGGATGATGGCGGGGCCGGTCGGCTGGCTGTCCGCATCGCGCAGGACGGACCCGGCGAGGATGACGGTGTCCTGCGCCAGCGCCGCAACCGGCGTCAGGGCGAAACTCAGCACGGCGGCAATAATCGGCAGGCGCATATCGTAAATCTCCAGCGTTCGCAGAAGCATGTGCCACACCGCCGCAAGCACACGCAAGCCGGTGCCATTTGCGTCCGCGCGTTGAAACGGTAAGACGGGACGCAATCGAATTGTCGAAAGGAGACCTGTTTTCATGCATCGCACCGTCCTGACCGCCACCGCCCTGCTCGCCTCCGCATCGCTTGCCACAATCGCCAGCGCCCGCCCGATGACGGCGGAAGACATCGCCAAGATCGAAAGCGTCGGCGCAATCGCAGTGTCGCCCGATGGTGCGCGGGTCGCCTACACCACCGCCAGCCTGCCAGATGTGACCAGCGGCGAGGACGATGGCGGCACGAAACAGGTGTTGATGATCGCCACCGGCCCCGGTCAGGCGCGCGCCTATCTGCCCGACGATATCAGCCCCGGCGGCGTTACCTTCAGCCCGGACGGTTCGATGGTCAGCTTCACCTGGTCCAAGGACAAGGAAGACCGCGCCGTGTGGGGCGTGCCAGTGGATGGCGGCGCGCACCGCAAGCTGGCGGCAGTCGATGGCGCCGATGTGCGCAGCTATGCCTGGGCACCCGACGGCAGCCACATGCACCTGCTGGTGTCGGCGGCCAAGGACGATCAGCGCGACGAGCAGGGCGAGGGTGGCTTCGACGCCATAGTCTATGAGGAAGAAGCCCGCCTCAACCGCCTGTTCCGCGCCAATATCGGCGACGAGCTGGATGCCGCGCCTCAGGAAACGGCAATTCCGGGTTATGTCAGCGCCTTCCAGATCGCGGCCGATGCGCGCACCGGCATCGTCGAATCCGCGCCCACGCCGAATGTCGATGACAGCTACACCGCCAAACGAGTCCACATTATCGACATGCCGACCGGCAATGTGCGCGCCGTGGTGCAGACACCCGGCAAGCTGGGCGATGTCGAAATCAGCCCAGACGGTCGCCAGCTATCGATGATTGCAGGCGTCGACATGAACGATCCGGCGGAAACAACGCTGCATCTGGTGGACCTCGTCACCGGCTCCTACCGCGCGCTGAACGCAGGCGCTGCGGAAGCCACAATGGACGCCGAATGGCTGGCCGACGGGCGGCTGGCGGCGCTGATCCATACCGGCGTGAACAGTTCGCTGCGCTATTACGCGCCCGATGGCACGATGCTGTCCGAACAGAAAGCAAACGGGCTGGATATCAGCAGCCTGGAAGTGGGCGGCAACACCGTTGTCGTGCGCGCCAGCACAGCGCAGCATCCTGACGAGCTGTTCAGCTATGCCAACGGCAACTTTACCCGCTGGACGACGCATAATACGTGGCTGTCCGAAATCACGCTCGGCACCCAGCGCGCCTACAGCTACACCGCGCGCGACGGGCAGGAAGTGGAAGGCGTGCTGATCGAACCCGTCGGCGGCGCGCCCGCCGGCGGCGCACCGCTCATCATGAACGTGCATGGCGGACCCGAAGCACATGAAAGCAATGGCTGGGTCACCGCCTATTCGAAACCGGGCCAGCTTGCCGCCGGACAGGGCTACGCCGTGTTCCTGCCGAATTATCGCGGTTCGACCGGCTACGGCACGCAGTTTTCCAAGGACCACCAGGCCGATTACGCGGGCAAGGAATTCAACGACATCGTCGATGCCAAGCGCGCGCTGGTGGCCGACGGCATCGCCGATCCCGATCGCGTGGGCATGACCGGCGGTAGCTATGGCGGCTATGCCAGCGCCTGGGCCGCGACGGCGCAAAGCGCGGAATATGCCGCCAGCGTCATGTTCGTGGGCATTTCCAACCAGATCAGCAAATTCGGCACCACCGACATTCCCAACGAGATGCGCAATGTGCATTCGCTGAAATGGCCGTGGGAAGACTGGCAGAACATGCTGGAAGTCAGCCCGATCTATCATGTCGACAAGGCCGAAACGCCGATCCTCATTATGCACGGCGCGGAGGACACGCGCGTCGCGCCGAGCCAGAGCTACGAGCTGTATCGCAACATCAAGGTGCGCAAGCCCGATACGCCGGTACGGCTGGTGCTGTATCCGGGCGAAGGCCACGGCAACCGCCGCGCGGCCAGCCGGTACGATTACACGCTGCGCATGATGGACTGGTTCGACACCTATCTGAAAACGGGCGACCGCAAGGCCCCGATGCCCGCTGCCCGTCCGCAGCTGGCGGACGGTGCAAAGGGTGCAAAGGCGAAGACCGATCCGGTGACGGACGGCACGAAATTCCACGGCATCGACAAGGGCGACCAGCGCCAGAACAACTAGGCGAGGTCAACCAAGGTCCCGTCAATGGTGAGGCAGGTCGCACACCCGTTGCATAGCGGGTCGTTGCCGCTTGTCCGCCTTGCCCGTAAGGCGTCAGGCTGAATGACCACACCGCCCCCTTCCCCGCCCGAAGACCGCACGGAAATCGCCATTGTCGGCGGCGGGCTGGCGGGCGGGCTGATCGCGCTGGCCTTGCGACGGGCGCGGCCCGAATTGCGGGTGCGCCTGATCGAAGCGGGCGACGCGCTGGGCGGCAATCACCGCTGGAGCTGGTTCGACAGCGATCTCGATGCCGACGGACGCGCGCTGCTCGACGGGTTCCGCACCGTGGCGTGGCAGGGATACAGCGTGCGCTTCCCGGCCATGCGGCGCGACCTGACGTCCACCTACAACTCGCTTGCCTCCGCCGATTTCGATGCAGGGTTGCGGCGGATGCTGGGGCAGGATGCGATTCATACCGCACGCTCCGTCGCGCAGCTGGACGAGCGCGGCGTCACGCTGGAAAGCGGGCAACGCATCACCGCGCGTGCCGTAATCGATTGCCGGGGCGCGGTGCCGACGCCGCATCTGCAAGGCGGGTGGCAGGTGTTCATGGGTCGCCATGTCCGCACGCCCGCACCGCACGGGCTGGAACGCCCCATCGTGATCGACGCCGACGTGACGCAGCACGACGCCTACCGCTTCGTCTATACCCTGCCGCTTAAGGCGGACGAGCTGTTTGTCGAAGACACCTACTATGCCGACGCGCCGGTGCTGGACCGCAGCGCGCTGTCGGGCCGGATCGACCGTTATTGCCGCGCCAATGATTGGCAGGGCGAGATACTCGGCGGCGAAACGGGCATCCTGCCGGTCATCACCGGCGGAGATTTCAGCGCATACCAGCGCGCCGTGGCCACACCCGGCGTCGGCATGGCGGGCGCGCGCGGCGGCTTCGTGCATCCGCTGACCAGCTACACCGTACCTTTCGCGGTCGAACTGGCGCTGGCCATCGCGGCGGAGGCGGATTTGCCCGGCGCGCAAATGGCGGCCCTGCTGGAGGCACGCGCCCGGCGGCACTGGCGCAAGACGAAGTTCTATCGCACACTGGGCCGGATGCTGTTCGGCGCGGCACAGCCGAACGAACGCTATCGCGTGCTGCAACGCCATTACACGCTAAAGACCGGACTTATCGAAAGATTTTACGCCGGACAGTCGCATTTCGCGGACAAGGCGCGCATATTGGCGGGCAAACCGCCGGTGCCTGTCACCCGCGCCATACATGCCCTCGCGACATCCGGCGCACCGCTGGTATCGAAAACGGAGAAAATCGGATGAATGCCCCTGCAAAGATCGACGTGCCGAAGGGCCCCTTCATTCCCGAACCGACCGGCAAGACCGCCTGCGTCGTCGGCTCCGGCTTCGGCGGCATGGCGCTGGCGATCCGGCTGCAATCCGCAGGCATCGCCACTACCGTGATCGAAGGGCGCGACAAGCCGGGTGGCCGGGCCTATTTCTGGGAGAAGGACGGCTTCACCTTCGATGGCGGGCCGACCGTTATCACCGACCCGCCCTGCCTCACGCAGCTGTGGGAGCTGACCGGGCACGACATGGCCGACGATGTCGAGCTGATGCCGGTCCACCCGTTCTACCGCCTCAACTGGCCCGACGGCACGAACTTCGATTATTCCAACAAGATGGAAGAGCTGAACGCGGAAATCGCCAAGCTCGATCCCGACGACGTGGCCGGATATGCGCGCTTCCTCGAATATTCGGCCGGCGTGTACGAGGAAGGCTATGTCAAGCTGGGCACCGTGCCGTTCCTCGATTTCAAATCCATGCTGAAAGCCGCGCCTGCGCTGGCGAAGAAGCAGGCGTTCCGCAGCGTCTATTCCATCGTTTCCAGCTATGTGAAGAACGAGAAGCTGCGTCAGGCCCTCTCGTTCCACACCCTGCTGGTCGGCGGCAACCCGATGAAGACCAGCGCGATCTACACCCTCATCCACAAGCTGGAGAAAGAAGGCGGCGTGTGGTGGACCAGAGGCGGCACCAACAAGCTGATCGCCGGGATGATCCGCCATTTCGAACGGCTGGGCGGCACCATGATCGTGGGCGATGCGGTGGAGCAGGTCCACACCGTCGGCACCCGCGCCACCGAAGTGCAGACCGCCAGCGGGATGCGGCAGACCTTCGACGCCGTCGCCAGCAATGCCGACATCATGCATTCCTATCGCGACCTGCTGTCCGGCAGCACGCGCGGGAAGAAGCAGGCCAAGGCGCTGTCGAAAAAGACCTTCAGCCCCGGCCTGTTCGTCGTGCATTTCGGGCTGGAGGGCGAATGGCCCGGCATCGCGCACCACATGATCCTGTTCGGTCCGCGCTATAAGGGGTTGCTGGACGACATTTACGACAATGGCGTGCTGCCGCAGGATTTCAGCATCTATCTGCACCACCCCACTGTCACCGATCCCAGCATGGCACCAAAGGGCAAGAGTACGTTCTACGCGTTGGTGCCGGTGGCTCACATGGGCAAGATGCCGGTCGACTGGGACGAGATCGGCCCCATCCTGGAAAAGCGCATCCTCGACGAAGTGGGTCGGCGGCTGATCCCCGACATCCACGACCGCATCGTGACCAAGTTCAGTTACGCGCCCAAGGATTTCGCGCACGACCTGAACGCACATATGGGCAGCGCCTTCAGCCTGGAACCGGTGCTGACACAAAGCGCCTATTTCCGCGGTCACAACCGCGACGATGTGATCGAGAACTTCTACCTCGTCGGCGCAGGCACCCATCCGGGCGCAGGCATTCCCGGCGTGGTCGGCAGCGCCAAGGCGACGGCAGGGCTGATGCTTGAAGATATGCTGCAAATCGAGCCAACATGACGGGCTGTTTGCGTATCGGCACCGCGTTGACAGCGATCAGCGCCCTCGTTCTAGCAAGCACTCCCGCTGTCGCGCGCAACCTCGTCCGCATCCACCAAAGCGAGCAGGGCAGCGTCGTGATGCTCGACCTGAACAGCATCGCTGCAGAAGGCGCGGAAGGGAGCGGCATTCGCACTGCCATTGTCTCAATAGACAACAGCCGTGTCCGCACCGGCGTGCAATTTATCGCCGCTGACCTGAAAATACGCGCACAATGCAGGCAGCGGCGGTTGACTGTCCTGCGATATCAGGCGTTCGACAGCACCGGTGCGCCGCTTGCCACTGGCAGCGGCATCACGCCATCCGCTCTGGTCCCCGCCGACAGTGCAGCGGAACGCGCCATCCTTGAAGAAGTATGCAAGGCGCCATGAAACGCCTCGCCATCTATTGCGGGTCCGCCACGCCAGACGATGCACGTTATGTCGATTTGGCGCGCGAAGTCGGCATCACGCTGGCCGAGCGCGGCATCGGCGTGGTCTATGGCGGCGGGCGGCTCGGTTTGATGGGGGCGCTGGCGGCGGGCGCGAAGGATGCTGGCGGTGAGGTCATCGGCATTATCCCCGAAGCACTGGTGCGCAGCGAGGTTGCCAATGACGATTGCGACGAGCTGGTAACGGTGTCGGGCATGCACGAACGCAAACAACGCTTCACCGACCTCAGCGACGGCTTTGTCACCCTGCCCGGCGGCGTGGGCACGATGGACGAGTTGTGGGAAGCGATGAGCTGGGCGCAGCTGGGCTACCACACCAAGCCGGTCGGTCTGCTCAACGCATTCGGTTTTTACGACGCCCTGCTCGCATTCTACGCGACGATGGGCGAAGTCGGCTTCGTGCGCCCTGCCCATCACGGCATCCTGCTATCCGCCGAAACCTTGCCGCCGCTGCTGGACGCGATGGCGGAATATGCGCCACATACCCCTATCTTCCAGATGAAAGCCGACGACCTCTAAACCTATGGCACCGCCCCGCAAGATAACGCCCAGGCCGCTTGTGCCATCGGCGATCGTGCGCGCGACCGAGAGTAAGGCGGGCGGTGGACGCAAGCGGCGCGTGCTGGTGGAGGAAAGCCGCCGGATGATCGCGGACGGGTCCAAGAGCTTCGCCGCCGCCAGCCGCCTGTTCGACAAGCCGACGCGCGAACGGGTCTGGATGCTGTATGCCTGGTGCCGCCGGTGCGACGATATCGCGGACGGGCAGATGCTGGGCGGCGAGCTGGGCGTGGCGGATGCCGACGGGGACACCGCACCCGATGCTGCTGCCGTCGAAACTCGTGTGAAAGCCATTCGCGTCCTCACCCGCCGCGCGCTGGAAGGCCAGCCCACCGCCGACATCGCCTTCGATGCGTTCGGCAAGGTGGCGCAGGAATGCGGCCTGACCATGCAGATGGCGGAAGACGTCATCGGCGGGTTCGAACTGGATGCGGCGGGCTGGCGTCCGCGCACCGAGGCGGACCTTGCGCGCTATTGCTACCACGTCGCGGGCGCGGTCGGCGTGATGATGGCGCAGATCATGGGCGTGCCGAAAGACGACGCCGATACGCTGGACCGCGCCTGCGACCTCGGCTTGGCGTTCCAGCTCGCCAATATCGCGCGCGACCTGGACGAGGACGATCGTGGCGGGCGTTGCTACCTGCCGGTGGAATGGATGGTGGAACAGGACATCGAGCCGGGCCAGCTGATGAAGCCGCATCATCGCTGGGAAATTGCCGAGATGGCGGAGCAGCTGGTGCTCAAGATGGAACGCCACACCGCCGCCGCCAAGCTGGGCGCGGCGCGATTGCCGTTCCGCCGCCGCTGGGCAATCCTTGCCGCCGCCAATATCTATGGCGAGATCGGGCAGGAAGTCCGCCGCAGGGGCCGCGCGGCGTGGGACAGCCGCGTCGTAATCGGCAAGGCTCAGAAGGCGCAGCTGGTCGCGCAGGCGTTTTTGGAGGCGGTGCGCAACAATCCGACTCCGCCCGAAAAGATGCCCGAATGGAAGCGCGGCGATATCGTGCTGGATATCCGCATGTCGCAGCCTATTCCGGCGGCCGAAGCCTACACCGCTCTGCCCGACGAGGTTTAGGCCGCGCCGCGCACTTGTCGCCGCATCTGTCGCGGCGTAACCACCGCGCATGATCGAAAAGCTCCTGATCGCCAATCGCGGCGAGATCGCCTGCCGCATCATGCGCACCGCGCGCACGATGGGCATCGCCACCGTCGCGGTCTATTCCGATGCCGACGCCAAAGCGCTGCACACGCGCAGCGCAGACGAAGCGGTGCATATCGGCCCCTCGCCCGCAGCCGAAAGTTACCTCGTCGGCGACAAGATCATCGCGGCGGCGAAAGAGACCGGCGCTGACGCAATCCACCCCGGCTATGGCTTCCTGTCCGAAAACGCCGACTTCGCGCAAAGCGTGATCGACGCCGGACTGGTGTGGGTCGGGCCAAAGCCGGACAGCATCCGCGCGATGGGCCTGAAAGATGCGGCCAAGCAGTTGATGATGGATGCGGGCGTGCCGGTGACGCCGGGCTATCTGGGAGAGGACCAGTCGGTCGAGCGTCTGAAAACCGAAGCCGACGCCATCGGCTATCCGGTGCTGATCAAGGCCGTGGCAGGCGGCGGCGGCAAGGGGATGCGCAAGGTCGAGGCAGCGGCGGATTTCGAGGCCGACCTCGCAAGCTGCCAGCGCGAAGCCAGGGCCAGCTTCGGCAATGACGAGGTGCTGCTGGAAAAATGGATCACCAGCCCGCGCCATATCGAGGTGCAGGTTTTCGGCGACAGCCACGGCAACGTCATCCACCTGTTCGAACGCGACTGCTCGCTCCAGCGCCGCCACCAGAAGGTAATCGAGGAAGCCCCCGCCCCCGGCATGGACGAGGCTACGCGGCAGGAAATCTGCTCCGCCGCCGTACGCGCCGCGAAGGCGGTAGATTACGAGGGCGCGGGCACAATCGAATTCATCGCGGATGCCTCGGAGGGTCTGCGCGCCGACCGCATCTTCTTCATGGAAATGAACACGCGGTTGCAGGTCGAACACCCGGTGACCGAAGAGATCACCGGGGTCGATCTGGTCGAATGGCAGCTGCGCATGGCGAGCGGCGAGCCGATCCCGCTGAGGCAGGAGGAGCTGTCGATCAATGGCTGGGCGATTGAGGCGAGGCTCTATGCGGAAGACCCGGCGAAGGGGTTCTTGCCGAGTACGGGGCGGTTGGAACTCTTTGCCTTTAGCGAGGAATATGCCGAGGAAAGAGTGGACACCGGCGTGAAAGAAGGAGACGCGATCTCGCCCTTTTATGACCCGATGATAGCCAAACTCATTGCATCGGGCGTGGACCGCTCCTCGGCAATTGACAATCTCTCGGACATGCTGCTCGCCGTATTTGTTCACCCCATCAAGACAAATGCTGGCTTCCTGTTCGAGTGCCTTCGGGACGAGGGTTTTCAGAGCGGAGACATCACTACGGCCTTCATCGAGCAACGAGGGGATGAGCTCATGCCGACGTCAACTCCTTCAGAAGGTGCCTTGCGCTACGGGCTACATGGCGAACTTCGAGTCACTTTGGATGAGCTCCGAGATGACTTCCCAGGTCGAGAAGCACATGCACTCTTGGGCTTCAGGCTGAACGACCAGCGTCACTTGGAGACGGCGTTCAGCGCCCATGGCGAGCCTGTTTCCGCAGCCATCGAACACTATAATGGCGTTGGAGATGACAAGGCACATGGAAGCACATGGACGCTCGGTGACGCGCGTGTTGTGAACTGGCGCGGACAGTCCATTTTTCTTTCACGCCGGTTCGACAACGCGGGCTCGCACCACGCCGCCGATGGCGCGATCATTGCGCCGATGCCGGGCAGGGTCATCGCGGTGGATGTGGCCGATGGCGACACTGTTACCGCCGGCCAGCGGCTGATGGTGCTCGAAGCGATGAAGATGGAACACGCGCTAACCTCGCCGTTCGACGGGACCGTTACCGAGCTTTCCGCCAGCGAAGGCGAGCAGGTGCAGGTCGAGGCGGTGCTGGCTGTTGTGGAACCTGCTAGCGACAGTGAAGAGTAAGGGGGCTTCGCAGCCGTTATTGAGCCGCTGCAACTTCCCCCGATAATGCCAGTTCCAGCGCAGTTTATACGCTCGCAGAGGCGCAGAGGCACGGAGGGTCTGCGCCGCAGGCTTTCTTCTTCACCTAAATCGAAATCGCGCCAATATTTTTAGAGTTAGGCGGCTTCGCCGCAAGCACACCCCCTCCGTGCCTCTGCGCCTCTGCGAGCGCACGACTCACTTTTTCCAAACTAAACCGGCGGATTACGTCGGGCGAACAGCTTGCCGCGTTCGCTGAACAGCACAACCGCCAACGCCAGCAGGCCCAGCGACAGCATCGACACCGCCAGCGGGCGCGCCGTGCCGTCATACATACTGCCGATGATCGCACCCAGTATCGCGCCCAGCCCGGTGCGCAGCCCCGTCTGCGCGCTGCTGGCGGCACCGGCGATCGCGGCGAAGGGCTGCATCGCGATGGACGAGAAATTCGCGCCGATAAAGCCGAGCATCGCCATCACCAGCGTCATCAGACCCACGAACTGATAGAGCGGTTGCGGCTGGTTCGAGGCGCTCCACAACTGCACCACGGTAATGGTGATGAAGCCGAGCAGCGCGGTATGGCTGACCCGCCGCGCGCCGAAGCGTTCGACGATGCGCGAATTGGTGAAGCTGGCCGCGACCATGCCCAGCACCGCCCCGCCGAAGATAAAGGCGAAATTGTCGGCCTGCCCAAAGGTTTCGCTTACCAGCTGTTCGGCGGAATTGAGGAAGCCGAACAGCGATCCGAACACCAGCGCGCTGCCCACGACATAGCCGATGGCGCCACGGTTCACGAGCGCGGCGGTCATGTTGCGGCCGATCGCGCGCAGGTCGATCGGCTGGCGGTTCGCCTCGGTCAGCGTTTCGGGCAAGCGCACCCACATCCACACCGCCACCGCACCGCCCAGCAATGCCATCGCGCCGAAGATTGCGCGCCAGCCCAGCAGCTCCATGATGACCTGCCCGATAAAGGGCGCGATGACCGGCACCGCCAGGAACATCATGATGATCAGGCTCATCAGCCGCGCCATGCGGTCACCGCCGACATGGTCGCGCACGATGGCGGCAGGCACCACCGCCATCGACGCGCACAGCAACCCCTGCAAGAACCGCAGCACCAGCAGCACGGGAAAGCTGGAGACGAACGCACACGCGATGGAAAACGAAACATACGCCATCAGCCCGAAAGCCAGCACCGGCCGCCGTCCGAACCGGTCCGCCAGCACACCGGGGAACAGCGCGCCGAAGCCGGTGCCGATCAGGTAGAGCCCGATAATAAGCTGGCGCGAATTACCGCCCGCGCCAAGCTCGCCCGCAACGCGGCCAATCGCGGGCAGCATCGAATCGATCCCGAACGCCTGCAAGCTCATCAACGCCGCCATCAGCGCGATCAGCTCGCGCTCGCCCAGCGGTTTGCGGATGGCAGCCGCGTTCGGATTGGTGGTGGTCGCGGACATTATGGCTCCCTTGCGCGCTGCACTGCACAAATGGAAGTGCGCATTGCACTCGCCAAGGGGCAGGCCCTATCTATCGGGCATGGACGACGCGCCTGACAGGGATGAGCAAACCGGCGGCGGCGAAGATACGCGCAAGATCATCCACATCGATATGGATGCCTTTTTCGCCAGCGTCGAACAGCGCGACAATCCCGAACTGCGTGGCCTGCCGGTGGCGGTCGGCGGGTCCAGCGGGCGCGGCGTGGTGGCGGCGGCCAGCTACGAAGCGCGTAAGTTCGGCGTGCGGTCGGCAATGCCGTCAGTCACGGCGAAGCGCAAATGCCCGGACCTGATCTTCGTGAAAAGCCGGTTCGACGCCTATCGCGAAGCATCGCAGATCATCCGCGAAATCTTCCGTCATTACACGCCCCATGTCGAACCGCTGAGCCTGGACGAGGCCTATCTCGACGTGACGCAGGATATTCACGGGCTAGGCACCGCAACCCGTATCGCACAGGCCATCCGCAAGCAGATCTTCGCCGAAACGCAGCTGACCGCCAGCGCCGGCGTGTCCTACAACAAGTTCCTCGCCAAGCTGGCCAGCGACCAGAACAAGCCGAACGGCATCTGCGTCATCCGTCCCGGCGAAGGGGCGGCGTTCGTGCAGAGCCTGCCGGTGCGCAGGTTTCACGGGGTCGGGCCGAAGGGTGCGGAGAAGATGGCGCGGCTGGGCATCGAAACGGGTGCGGACCTTGCCGCGAAGGACACCGCCTGGATGCACGCCCATTTCGGCAGTTTCGCGGATTATCTCTACCGCGCCGCACGCGGCATCGACGACCGCCCGGTCCGCACCAACCGCATCCGCAAGTCGGTGGGCGGAGAACGCACCTTTCACGAAGACATTGCCGCGCCCGCCGAACTGCACGAGACGTCTGGACCGTATCGTCGACATCGTGTGGGAACGCATAACCCGCGCCGAAGCCAAGGGACGGACGGTGACGCTAAAGCTGAAATATAACGACTTCACGATTATTAGCCGCGCGCAGACACTGCCCGCGAATGTGTCCGACAAGGCGGCATTTGCCACGGTCGGGCGCGAATTGCTGGAAGCGATGCTGCCGCTGCCCCGCCCGATCCGGTTGATGGGCCTGACCCTGTCGAAACTGGAAGGCGTGGTCGCCAAGCCACCGCGCGCGCAACGTGCCGCACAGGCCGCGCAGCTGGACCTGTTTTAGCCTTTCGGAGCCGACATGCGATCCTGCCACAGGGCAAGGCGGGCGCGAGTCAAATCGCTGACATCCGCCGGGAGCGAGTGCATCGGGAAGAAACGCGCCTCGCACACTTCGCGGCCATCCGGGCGTGGCGACTGGTCGATGCGCGCGAAAAACACATGCGCAGTATGGGGCGATCCCGAGATCGTCTCCTGCATGGTGCCCAGCGGTGCGACGGTATCGAGCGCAATGTTCAATTCCTCTTTCACCTCGCGTTTGGCAGCGTCCGCGGGCACTTCGTCCTTGCCAACGCCGCCGCCGGGCAAGGACCATAGCGCCGGGCCGTAATTGTGGCGCAACAGCAGCACCTGGTCCGACAAGTCGAACAGCAGCACCGAGCACCCCGCCAGCGGCGTCTTGCGCCAGCGACGCCAGCGATGGCGCAGCGGATGGGCAACCTTGAGCAGCGCCCGATGCAGCGGACGCGGGATCAAGTGAAGCATGTGACCGGTGCCTGCGTGGCCGCCAGAAAGCGCGCGACCGGCGTGTCGCTCTCGCCCTTTGCAGCCGCCGCGAATACCTCCGCTTTTTCTGACCCACGTATCATCACCATGACCGCATCGGTGCGCACAAGACCTGCAATCGTCAATGTCAGACGGTCGAACGGCGCTTCGGGCGGCAGGGGATCGGGTGTCAACCGGCGCACCGCATTGGCATCGCTTGCGAGCGGATCGGTATTGGGGAACAGCGAGGCAATGTGCCCGTCCGCTCCCATACCCACCCATGTCAGCGCAAATGGCGGCGGCACCGCACCTTCACGCAATGCCTGCACCTTGGCGCCCGCCGGTTCGAACAGTGCACGGATCCGCCCGGTATTGCTGGCGGCATGGTCTTCCGGCACGATCCGGTCGTCGCCCGGCCACACGGTGATGCGCGACCAGTCGAGCGGCAGGGCGACCAGTTTCTCGAACACGGGAAACGGCGTCGACCCGCCCGGCACGGTGATCGCGATATTCTCCGATGCCGCAAGCGCCACCTTCAACCATTCACCGATCCAGTCCGCAATTTGTGCCGGATCGGCGTCGGGACGGTGATTTACTGCCATGCGCTGCGCGTCACTTGAGCACCTGCCCAAGGAACCAGACACGCTCTTCCGCCATGTCGGTCCAGTCGTCCAGCAGGCCGTCGGTGGCATTGTCACCCGCCTGTTCGGCCAGCGGCTTCATGCCCTTCAAACGCTTCACCATCTTCGCGTTGTCGTCATGCAGCTCGCGCACCATCGCATCGGCGTCCAGCGTGGTTGAATCCTGATCCGCAACCTGTGTTTCGCGCGTCGCCGAACCCAGCGATGTCAGCGTCGGCTCGCCAAGCTTGCGCACCCGCTCCGCCACATCGTCGATCTGGCCCTGCACCTGTGCGGCCTGCGCATCGAACAGCAAGTGCAGGTCGTGAAAGCGCGGACCGGCGACATGCCAGTGGAAGCTCTTGGTCTTGAAATACAGCGCCAAATGGTCGGCCAGCAGGCCGTTCAGTTCGCTTACCAGTTCCGCTTTCGAATTGCTGCCTGTGTCGGCCATTGTTTTATCTCCAGTTTTTACAACATATGTCATGCCAACGCGAGGAGGCCGCACGAGTTTCGCCTGATGGAGATTTTTTACAGGATGCCGCGTGCGTTCAGGCCCACGCCGATGGCAAACAGGGCAATTGCCACCGCGCCGTATCGCCGGATTTTCTTCAGCGGCAAGGCCTCGAGATCGCCCGCCATCGCCCAGCCGAAAGCGGCCGCCACGGCCCCGCCCGCAAAGCCACCCACCGCGGCAAGAAACGGCGAAGCGAACGCGGCGGCGATGGCGAACACAAGGAAACGCGGTCCATCGCCCACCTGCATTGCGGCAAGGACGATGCCCGTCGCACCGAGCGATCGTGTCGGCTCGCGCACCTGCTTCGCCGCGCGGAACCAGGCAAGCTCCACCGCGGCGGCAATCAGCGCGAACGCCACCAGCATGGTCTTGGCGGCAGGCGGCAACAACACCCCGATCCAGCTGCCGGCAAAGGCCATGAACGCCGCCGTCACTGCACCGGACAGCATCGCCACAATCAGCAGTCCGCCGCCCTGTCCCAACCGCTCGGCCAGGTCGGCCACCAGCCGCTGGTCCCGCGCGCCGAACGACGTTACGGCAACGGCCACCAGCGCGAGAAAAAACTCGGTCATCGCTGGCTGACGACGACACGGTTGATGGTCATGTGGAACGCTGCATCTTTCCCTTGAGAGGCGAAAACCGTGGCCAGTTCTTCCAGCAGTTCCGCACGTTGCGGCGCGTCCAGCACGAAGGTGGAATAGAAGAAGTGCGCCGCCTCGCGCCCCAGCCAGTCCGGCGTGCCGGTCATGGAAACGACATTGGGCACGATGTCGATTTGCGCCTTCGGGAAATGCGTTTCGAGCAGCGGAAGGAGCTGCGCCGTATTGCGAATACGCGGATCGCCAAGGCCCATTTCCGGGGCGTCGCCGAGTGCCCGGCGGACATGACTGCCGATGATCGCATCGATTTTCGCGTAGCCGGGGGCGCTGTCATGCGGCCCGTCGACGATTGCAGCAAACCGGCTCTGCGGCGCAAGCACGCGGGCAATTTCGTCCAGCACCGGCTCCACCGGCTTCATCAGCGTCAATGCCCAGTGGCACAGCACGCCAGCGACACTGCCAGCGGCGAGGAAGGACAGATCCTGCGCCGTGCCCTGTCGCAGTTCGACGCCGGTATCCGCCAGCCGCGTAGCTGCCAGCGCCAGTTCGGGCGCACTCATATCGACACCGATCAGGCGCGTTGCGGATCGTTCGACGGCAAGGCGCTCCAGCAGCACGCCCGACCCGCAAGCAAGATCGAGTACGGCCCCGCCGTCGCGCGCATCCAAAGCCTGCGCCAGCCAGGTGTAACTGTCGCGCCCCTCGGCATCGCGGCAGGCGGTTGCACAGGTCTCGGTGAAACCCGCCTGTTCGGTGTGCACGTGGTCGAGATGCGCGCGCATCGCGGTGGCGGCTTCGTGTCCGGTATCCACTGTCAGCGTGCCGAAGGCCAGCACGCGGGATTACGTTCGGACTGCGCCAGCCCGCCTGGTTCGCATCCGGCAAGGAACTTGCGCCAGTCCCCCGACACCAGCGTGGGGTCGTCCACAACGCGAGCACCGTCTGCGAAATAGGTGTTGGCAAGCACCACCCGGCTGCGTGTGGTGCGGTTCGGCCCGGCGGTGTGGAAGCTGAGGTTGTGATGGAAACTGGCTTCGCCCAGCTCGAACGGCGTTTCATCCACCACAATTTCGTTATCCGCAAACACCTCGCCGACATGCTTGTCGTAGCTGGTGTTCGTCTTGTCGAACGGCACGCCTTCCACCAGCCGGTGCACATCGCGCGGGGTCGCGAAGGACAGCGGCCCCATCGCCACCGGAATGGGCTGTGCCGCGATCCACGCCGTCACAACATCATGCGTCGCCAGCGGAAAATGGTGATCGTCGTAATGCCACGGCGTGCGCCCGCAGCCCGGTTCCTTCGACAGGATATTGTCGTGATATAGCCGCAACCGTTCGACTTCGAGCAGACCGGCGCAAATGCCGGCAATCCGGGGCGCGAGCACGAAAGCCCGGATCAGCGAGTTGTCCAGCCACGCCATTTCGAGGCTGGTGAACCGCTCGGTCTGCCCTGCATCCATCGCGATGTCGTGTTCCGCTTCGAGCAGCCGTTTCATCTCCGCCCGCAGCCGCAGCGCCGCGCCGGGGCTGACGACCCCCTTCAGCTTGATGAACCCGTCCCGCGCGAATGCAGCGATGTGGTCTGGCGTCAGCGGGTAAGGCTCGGCCAGTTCGGCCGCCAAAGCCGCATCGGAGGGCTGCGCGATATCGGGCAGCGGCGCACACTTGGCGAGCGGCGCGTTGGACCGTTCGTTCTGCGCCAGCGAGACATACCAGTCCCACCAATCCTGATTGCCGCCCGACCAGTCCCCGCTGATGTCCTGTGCGTTGCTGCTGCCCGAAAGAGTATTGGAATCCATTGTGCTTGCTTAGGCGCAACGCGCGGCAAATGCCATGTCGCTGCCCATTTAGCCCGATGCCTGCATGGTTCATTTCATGGAGCGGGTGAAGGGAATCGAACCCTCGTCGTCAGCTTGGGAAGCTGCTGCTCTACCATTGAGCTACACCCGCGCAGGTGCCGCCTCTGGCATGCGAACGGTCTCTTCACAAGTGCGCCGCCGGTAGGCGTGGCATTGCGCGATCGCCTGCATTATAACGCGCGGCAAGGATCAGGGAGACTACCATGCGAAACGTCGATCACTTCATCGCTTGCGAAACCGGCGCAGCTAACCGGGCGCACCCACGATATCTGGAACCCCTCCACCGGGGCAGTCCAGGCGCGGGTGGCGCTGGGCGATGCGGCGTTGCTGGACCGTGCGGTGGAGGCGGCGAAGGCGGTGCAGCCCGAATGGGCCGCGACCAATCCGCAGAAACGCGCGCGCGTCATGTTCCGCTACAAGGAACTGATCGAGGCCAACATGCAAGGCCTCGCCGAACTGCTTTCGAGCGAGCACGGCAAGGTGGTGGACGATGCCAAGGGCGATGTGCAGCGCGGGCTGGAAGTCATCGAATATGCCTGCGGCATTCCGCAAGTCCTGAAGGGCGAATATACACAAGGCGCGGGACCGGGTATCGACGTCTATTCCATGCGCCAGCCGCTGGGTATCGGCGCGGGCATCACCCCGTTCAACTTCCCCGCCATGATCCCGATGTGGATGTTCGGCATGGCCATCGCGGCGGGCAACGCCTTCATCCTGAAACCCAGCGAGCGCGACCCCAGCGTGCCGGTGCGGCTGGCCGAACTGTTCGTGGAGGCGGGCGCGCCCGAAGGCCTGTTGCAGGTGGTGCATGGCGACAAGGAGATGGTCGACGCCATCCTCGACCATCGCGACATCGCCGCCGTCAGCTTCGTCGGCAGCAGCGATATCGCGCATTACGTCTACAAACGCGGGCGTCGATAACGGCAAGCGCGTGCAGGCGATGGGCGGCGCGAAGAACCACGGGATCGTGATGCCCGATGCCGACCTCGACCAGGTGGTAAACGATCTGGCGGGCGCGGCGTTCGGCAGTGCGGGCGAACGCTGCATGGCGCTGCCCGTGGTGGTGCCGGTGGGCGAGGATACCGCTGGGCGACTGCGCGAGAAGCTGATCCCCGCAATCAACGCGCTGCGCGTGGGCGTGTCGAGCGATCCCGACGCGCATTATGGCCCGGTCGTCACGCCCGAACACAAGGCTCGCATCGAGGGCTGGATCGACACCGCCGAAAAGGAAGGCGCCGAAGTCGTGATCGACGGTCGCGGCTTCACGTTACAGGGCCACGAGGACGGCTTTTATGTCGGCCCCACCTTGCTCGACCAGGTAACGTCCGAAATGGAGAGCTATCGCGAGGAGATCTTCGGCCCCGTCCTGCAAATCGTGCGCGCACCCGATTTCGAGGAAGCCCTGCGCCTGCCCAGCGCGCATCAATACGGCAATGGCGTCGCCATCTTCACACGAAACGGCCACGCCGCCCGCGAATTCGCCCACCGCGTGAATGTCGGCATGGTCGGCATCAACGTACCGATTCCGGTGCCGGTCGCCTATCACAGTTTCGGTGGCTGGAAACGCAGCGGGTTCGGCGATGTGGACCAGTACGGCACCGAAGGGCTGCGCTTCTGGACCAAGGTCAAGAAAGTCACGCAACGCTGGCCCGATGGCACTGCCGATACGGACACCAAGGACGCGTTTATCATCCCGACGATGGGGTGAGGTGTCCCGTTTGGGCTATGGCGTGCCGCTAGGCCGGACAGTAGATTTAGCGTGAAGGAGAACCATTCCATGATCCGTGTTGCTGCCCTTTCGCTACTCTTCCTTGTCGGTTTGACTGCCTGCACACCTGAAACGGAAGATCCTGTGCAAACCGAAATGGCTGGGGTCGAGGTGGCCAAGGATGACGTTGGCGATGCGGCGCAAACTGATGGCCCAGACCAGTCGCCACCCGACCCCGCACCCGAAAGCAAGATGACCCCGCGCGTCGACGAGGCTGCGCTGGATGCCGATGCACAGGCAATGTTCGACGCCGACGCGAAGACGATTGCACGCGATTATCGCGGCGTTTGGGATGCCGTCGACAGCGATTGCGCCGACATGTCCGACATGAGGATTACAATCGGTGCAACAACCATCGATTTCTGGGAATCGCGTGGAGAAGTGCAGGCTATCGAACGACGCCCGAACGGCGACCGGTTGGTAACGCTGGCGATGACCGGCGAAGGCGAACGCTGGACTAAAACGCTCAAGCTGGAGCTCGATTCCACCGGCACCCGGATGGTCACCACCAGTGTCGGCGGTGACACGCCCGACGTGTCGTTGGCCAACGCCCGATCGGTAGCTGCAATGGGTAGAGCGTCTCGCCTCCTGTTTCCTGCTGGTCATCCGCTGGCCCTCCCAGCCACCGCGCAGGACAAGCGCGTCGCGCTGACGTTCGACGATGTGCCGCGCAAGGCGGGTGCTTTCTTCACGCCCGACGAACGTGCGGAGAAGCTGCGCGCTGCCTTGCGTGAAGGCGGTGTCGCGCAGGCCGCGTTCTTCGTTACGCCCGGCCTGCTGGACGAGCCCGACGGGGCTGGCGGAGAAGCGCGCATTGCCGCCTATGTCGCGGACGGGCACGTCATCGCCAATCACAGTTTCGCGCACAGGCATTTGCGCCACAGCACGGCGGAGCAATACCTTGCCGATATCGACCGCGCGGCTGCGTGGTCCGCGGGCCGCAAGGGATTTCGCCCGTGGTTCCGCTTCCCGTATCTCGACGAAGGCGGACGCGACAAGGCGAAGCGCGACGCGGTGCGCGCTGGCCTGGCGGCGCGTGGCTTGCGCAACGGCTATGTCACGGCGGACGGGTCGGACTGGCATCTGGAACAGTTGACGCTGAACGCGCAGGTCGCCGGAAAGGCGATGGACATGAAGCGCCTCCGCCGCCTTTACGTCGCCAGCCAGATGAGCGGGCTGGAATATCACGATGCGCTGGCGCGGCTGACGCTGGGCCGCTCGCCCGCGCACGTCCTGCTGCTGCACGAAACGGACCTTGCCGCGCTGTTTCTTGGCGACCTGACCGCCGAAATGCGCCGTCGGGGCTGGACAATCATCACGGCGGACGAAGCCTTTGCCGACCCGATCAACACCGCGATGCCCGACGTTCCCTACGCTTACGGCACGCTGATCGGATCGATGGCATGGGAACAGGGCATCGATCCGCCTCTCTCACCGATGTGGATGGGCACGGGAACGATGACCTATCTGTTCGAGCGGTCGGTACTCGTGCAGCCCGCCCCATGACAGGCATCCGGCAACCCCTGCTTCGCTATTCGCTGGCGATAGTCGCCGGTCTGGCAATCGGCGGCGTGTCCGCGCTCTACATGGCGCGACTGGTCGGAAGCGCCGACGTCATCGGCGGTACGGTGGAGGTCGACAGCTGGCGCGGCGATTTCGCCATCGGTTCCAGCAGCGCCGATCCCTACACCCGCGCCCGTGTCGCCCGCCACGGCCTGCTGGCACTGGCGCGCAGCGAGGCGGTATACCTGACCCGCGCGGTGGACGGAGCGGGGCGGCGTTTGACCGACGATTGCAGTTACCGGTTGTCCGGCGGAAACATGCCTGCGCGATGGTGGTCCGTCACCCTGTATGACAGCACCAGCTTCCTGCCCCGGAACGACGACAACGCGCTGAGCTACGATGCGACCCGCGCCGGTGGAAAGGACTGGAGCGCCATCGTTTCGGACCGTCGCCCCGGCGATGGCGCGGCGTGGATTTCAAGCCGGAATGCGGGGCAGTTCGATCTGACCTTACGCCTGTATATCCCGGATGCTGCACTCATCGAAACGCCGGAGCAGACCTTGCGCGCGCCGGTCATCGAACGGCTTTCCTGCACGGGAGATGCCGCATGATGCGCTGGCTCGGACCCTCGTTTGTGCTTCTGGTCGCGGCGATTCTCGCCCATGTGGCAGTGCTGTACAGCGCGCCTTCGCTCATCATGTCGCGCGCCATGACGATGCTGGCGGAACGAAGCGCACCGTTGCACGATTTCACACTTTCACCGCGCATTACGCCGGAGACACAGCGGGTCGTGCGACCCTCGCCGGACCTCGCCTATTCGCTCTGCATGTTCGATATGACCACCGCACCCGACGGTTTGCGCGTGCGCATGGCAGCCTATGTCGGATACGGATCGCTGTCGTTCTTCGGCGACAATACGGACAACTTCCTGACCGTGCGCGGGGATGGAAAGGCGCATGAGGTTCGCTTGCTGCCACCGGACGCAGAGGCTGGCGAAGCCGGAACCGTCGTCGCCCCGTCCGACAGGGGCATGATCCTGATCAGGCGGCTGGCGCCCACGCAGCAGGACTACAATGCCGTCCGGTCGATATCCGCCGGGGACCGGTGCGAAGCGCTATAGACCCTTTGGTCGGTCCGATATCTTCGCTTCGTATTACGCCTTTCGCTCCGGCGAGTGTGATGCGATAGGAAGGCACATGACAGATATCGACCAAGGCCAGTTCCAGCTCACCGAAGACCAGCGTGCGATACAGGAAATGGCGCAGCGCTTCACCGCCGACAACATTACCCCGCACGCAGGCGAGTGGGACGAGGCCAAGCATTTCCCGCGCGATGTGATCAAGCGCAGCGCGGAGCTTGGCTTCGGCGCGATCTATGTCAGCGAGGATGGCGGCGGTATCGGGCTGGGGCGGCTGGAAGCGGCGCTGATCATGGAGGCGATGGCCTATGGCTGCCCCACCACCAGCGCCTTCATCTCGATCCACAACATGGCCGCATGGATGATCGACGGGTTCGGCAATGCGGAGCTGAAGGCGCGCTATCTGCCCGACCTCGTCAGCATGGAGAAAATCGCCAGCTACGCCCTGACCGAACCGGGCAGCGGGTCGGACGCGGCGGGCCTGAAAACCAGCGCACGGCGCGATGGCGACCATTATATCCTGAACGGTACCAAGCAGTTCATCTCCGGCGCGGGCTATAACGACGTTTACGTGACGATGGTCCGTACCGGCGAGCACAAGACCAAGGGCATCAGCTGCCTCGTCGTCGACAAGGACACCCCCGGCGTCAGCTTCGGCGCGCCGGAGAAAAAGCTGGGCTGGAACGCCAGCCCCACCGCGCAGGTGGTGTTCGAGGATGCCCGCGTGCCGGTCGCCAACCGCGTCGGCGACGAAGGCGAAGGGTTCCGCTTTGCGATGATGGGGCTGGATGGCGGGCGGCTGAATATCGGCGCCTGTTCGCTGGGTGGCGCGCAACGGTGCCTGGACGAAGCGGTCGCCTACACCAAGACGCGCCAGCAGTTCGATACGCCGGTTGCCGAGTTCCAGAACACGCAATTCATGCTGGCCGACATGGCGACCGATCTGGAAGCCAGCCGCGCGCTGCTCTATCTCGCCGCCGCCAAGGTCAGCGCCAACGCACCCGACAAATCACGCTTTTCCGCGATGGCGAAGCGGCTGGCGACCGACAATGGCAGCCGGATCGTGAACGACGCGCTGCAATTGTTCGGCGGCTACGGCTATCTGAAGGACTACCCGATCGAACGCTTCTGGCGCGACCTGCGTGTGCATTCGATTCTGGAAGGCACCAATCAGGTGATGCGGATGATCGTTGGCCGCGATTTGCTTCGTCAGTAAGCGTTTAGCGATGGACGATATCGACGACCTTCTGGCAGCAGCCGTTCTCCTCGCCGTATTCGTCAATCTCGCCTATGTCGCGTTGCGCCTGCGCAAGGACATCCGCAATCGCGACAGTGTTTTCATCGCAATGGGCATTATCGCATTGCTGGTTGCCCTTCTCGTTTTTGCCGCTGGCGGGTTCGTTTGGTGGCTTGAATATTCCGATTTCTCGATAGGCTGGTAATCTGCATGACAGACCAAATTCACATCCATCGCCACGGCGCGGTGGGCCATATTTCGCTTAACCGGCCCAAGGCGCTGCACGCGCTGACGCTGGAAATGTGCCACGCGATGAGCGCGGCGCTGGCGGAATGGGCGGACGATGACAGTGTCGAAGCGGTCATTCTCGACCATGCCGAGGGCCGCGGGTTCTGTGCCGGCGGCGATATCGCGATGCTGCGCGACAGTGCGTTGAACGATGGCGGCGTGTCGGGTCGCAGATTCTTCCACGACGAATACCGGCTCAACCACCAGATGTTCACCTATGCCAAGCCAATCGTGGCGTTCATGGACGGCATCACGATGGGCGGCGGCGTGGGCATTGCGCTGCCATCGAAATACCGCGTCGCGACCGAGAATACGCGGCTTGCCATGCCGGAAACGGGCATCGGCCTGTTCCCCGATGTCGGCGGCGGCTGGCACCTCTCCCGCCTCGGCGGCAGGCTGGGCCAGTTCCTCGCGCTGACCGGCGCGCGGCTGGACGGGGCGGAATGCCTGTGGGCCGGCCTCGCCACGCATTACGTGCCGAGCGAGATGCTTGCCGAGGCGAAAGCGCGCATTATCGAAAAGCCGGGCCGGATTGCGGGGGTGCTGTCCGAAATGGTCGGCAGCCCGCCCAAGGCCCGCATCGAGGAAAATGCGATGCGTATTGCGAAACATTTTGGGTCCGACCGCTACGAGGACATCCTCGCCTCGCTGGAAGCCGAGGACAGCGACTGGGCGCGCAAGGAACGCGACACGCTGGGCACCAAGAGCCCGCAGACCTGCAAGGTTGCGCTGCGCCAGTTGCAGGAAAGCGCGGAGCTGGCCGACTTCGCGGACAACATGGCGATGGAATACCGCATCGCCAGCCGGGTCATCACCCGCCCCGATTTCGCGGAAGGCGTGCGCGCGGTCATCACCGACAAGACCAACGATCCCAAATGGAACCCCGCCACACCCGCCGAAGTTGACGATGCAATGATCGACGAAATCTTCGCGCCGCTACCAAATGGCGATGAATGGACGCCGCTGGGACAATAAGCCCCTCTTTTTCCGTCACCCCCGCGCAGGCGGGGGCCCCGCTACACTGGCCGTCACTCAAAAAAGGTCAGCGGGATGCCCGCCTGCGCGGGAATGACGGGCGGCGGATTTCGCGCTAAGGGTCTGATTAGACCTGCCCAGGAAGACGCATGACCTACGAAACGATCCTCGCCGAAACCAACGGTGCCGTCACCACCATCACCCTCAACCGCCCGAAGGCGCTGAACGCCCTATCCTCCGTTGTGCTGGACGACCTCATCGCCGCCTTCGCCGCCTATCAGTCCGACGACAGCCAGCGTTGCGCCATCCTGACCGGCAGCGGTGACAAGGCATTCGCCGCCGGGGCCGACATCAAGGAAATGCAGGCGAAAGCCGGCTGCCGATTTCTATCTCGACGATTTCTTCGCGCGCTGGACCAGCGATATCGTCAACACCACGCGCAAACCGTGGATCGCGGCGGTCAACGGCTTTGCACTTGGGCGGCGGGTGCGAGCTGGCGATGATGGCGGACTTCATCATCGCGTCCGAAAACGCGAAATTCGGCCAGCCGGAAATCACGCTGGGCGTGGCCCCCGGCATGGGCGGCAGCCAGCGCCTGACGCGCGCCATCGGCAAGGCCAAGGCGATGGAAATGTGCCTGACCGGCCGCATGATGGACGCCGCCGAAGCCGAACGCAGCGGCCTTGTCGCACGCGTGGTGCCGCATGATGCGCTGATGGAAAGCGCCATGAAAACGGCAACCAAAATCGCTGGAATGCCACCGATGGCGGCCATCGCGAACAAGGAAATGGTGAACAGCGCGTTCGAAATGACTCTGTCACAAGGGCTAGTGCAGGAACGCCGCCTGTTCCAGATCCTGACCGCCAGCGAAGACAAAGCCGAGGGCATGGCTGCCTTCGTCGAGAAGCGGGATGCAGTGTGGAAGGGGCGGTAGGATGCGCGGCTTTGCTCTTTTCTGCCTCGTCTTATGGGCAATGCTGGTCGGCTATACGACCGTTACAGTTGCCAATCACGGCTTTGGCCTGTTGCCGATATTCTTCGGCGATATTGCCGAAATGGCCTGGCCGGGACAGTTCAATTTCGACTTCCTGTTGATGCTTATCCTGTCGGCAAGCTGGACGGCTTGGCGTAATCGGGGTGCGGGCGCGGTGCGTTGGTTACTGACGCTACTCGCCATGTTTGGTGGTGCGAGTTTCCTGCTGGTATATCTGCCATATTTGATCTTCCGACACGGTGGTGACATGGCCGCCGTCTTGCTCGGCATCGACTATTCCGGAGACCCCAACCCATGAAAATCGCCTTCATCGGCCTCGGCAATATGGGCAGCGGCATGGCGGCCAACCTCGTCAAGGCGGGCCACAGCGTCTCGGCTTTCGACCTCAGCGCCGAAGCGCGCGGCGCGGCGGAGGCGGGCGGGTGCGATGCTTATGACGATGCGAAGCGCGCGTGCGACGGGGCGGATGCGGTCGTCACCATGCTGCCCAACGGCGACGATCGTGCGCAACGTCTATACCGGCGACGTTCTGGGCCATGCGCCGGCCGATGCCATTCTGATCGATTGCTCCACCATCGACGTCGCCACCGCGCGCGAGGTTGCCGATGCAGCCGCGCAGGCGGACTACGCGATGGTCGATGCGCCGGTCAGCGGCGGCATCGCGGCGGCGGCGGCGGGATCGCTGACCTTCATGGTCGGCGGGACGCCCGACGCTTTCGCAAGGGCGGAACCGGTGCTGTCCGCGATGGGCAAGGCAGTGATCCATGCGGGCGATGCGGGCAACGGGCAGGCGGCGAAAATCTGCAACAATATGCTGCTGGCGATCCATATGGCCGGGACATGCGAAACCTTTGCAATGGCGCAGAAGCTGGGCCTCGACGCGCAAACCTTTTACGATATCGCATCGGTCAGCAGCGGCCAGAACTGGTCCATGACCAGCTATTGCCCGCTACCCGGCGTCGGCCCGCAAAGTCCGGCGGACAACGACTATCAGGGCGGCTTTGCCACCGCGCTGATGCTGAAGGATTTGCGGCTGGCAATGGAAGCGGCGGAAAGCGCCGATGCGCCGGTGCCGATGGGCGGACGCGCTGCTGCGCTGTACGAGGACTATGCCGGGGCAGGGAACGGGCCGCTCGATTTCTCCTCCATCATCCGGATGTTTTCACCAAAGGTTTAACGCGCCATTTCCGCGATAATCGCGTCCAGCCAGCGGCGCGGCGCTTCGCGTTCGCCGACATCCGCGATGAATTCCTGACCGTTGCCGACGCGGTACATTTGGTCGGGCGCGGGCCAGTTCGTGTCGGTGTCGGCAAAGTAGCTGATTTCGCCGCGCCGCAGCCAGGGCGGACGCTGCCACAAGGGCACCGGTCCGCCCGGCACCGTCAGCCGCAGCGCGTCTGATGCGCTCTTCGCCAATCCGCCCGCGCCTGCATACAACGTATCGTTCCTGCCATGCATTCCGATGGTGTGCGGGTGATCGAGTGCGACGGCCTTCCGCACCCACGGATCATCGGTCGCAGCAGTAGCAAGCGGCACCACCGCCGCCACACGCATCCAGCCGAACAGGCGGTGATGTGCCTCGTCCCCCGCCGCGCGAAACAGGCCGAAGAACAGGAATACATCTCCCGCGCCCACACCCTGCTTCGCCAAATGCCCCTGCGCCGAGCCGACCTGCCCCAAGATTACCGTGCCATCTGCAAGAAACTGCGGATCATGATGGCACAGGCTGTCCGGCCCGACCTTGCCCCGGCTCGCCGCAAGCGCCGCATCGCCCTGCCCCAACGCGGCATAGGTCGTGTGCGACAGGCCCGTCGTGTCGGGGATCGGCAGGGTGACCGGGCGGCTCTCTCCGGCATCAGTAACAATCGGCGAAGGCCCGCCGCCCGCCGTGCTGTCGAACCCCTTGCGGCTGAAGATGATACGCATCGGCGGGGGTTGTGTCCTGCGACGCGCAACTTAACAAGGTTTGCAGGCACGCGCAGGGCGTATAGGGCGCGCGTAGTGATGACTGGTCGCCCCCCATCCCTGCCCATGCACCCGCTCGTCGCGTAGCACCCCGCCATGCAACGTCTCTTGCGCAATATCGGCTGGCTGCTCAGCGGGCGCGCGTTCAACGCGGTGCTCAGCCTCGTCTATCTGGCGCTCGCGACCCGCACGCTGGGGCTGGAGGCATTCGGCTATTTCGCGCTGATCGTGGCGCTGGGGCAGACCGTGACCGGCCTCGCCAATTTCCAGACCTGGCAGTTCATCGTGCGCTGGGGCGCGGGCGCAGACGGCAATCCGGCGGAGGATACCGGCACCGCCACCGGCTTCGCCATCGCGCTGGACCTTGTTTCGCTGGTGCTCGGCGCGGTGCTGGCCATTGTGCTGGTGTGGAGCGCGCAGTTCTGGCTGCCGCTGCCCGACGATCTTTTATGGCTGGCACTTGGCTATTGCCTGATCGCGCTTCTGGCGCTGCGTTCGACTCCCATCGGCCTGTTGCGGCTGCGCTTCCGTTTCCGCGATGCGACGATGGCAGAAGCGGTGCAGCCGGTCATACGCGCAGCGGGGGCCGTGCTGGCCGCGATCTATTTCCCGACGGTCGCAGGCTTTATCGTCGCCTGGGCCGCCTCCGAAGTCGCCGTATCGCTGGCGCTGTGGTTTGCCGCCGCGCGACATGACCGGATCGATTTGTCGAAGATCAGCCTGACGCGGCTGCCCGGCATGTATCCCGATGTCTGGCGTTTCGTCCTGTCCACCAACGCCACCGGCAGCCTGAGCGTGGGCAGCAAGCAAGTGATGATCCTGCTGGTTGGTGCGGTGGCGGGCGAGGCATTGGCAGGCGGCTTCCGCGTCGCCTCGCAACTGGGGCAGGCACTGGTACAGCTGGCGCAGGCCGTGGCGAAGGCGATTTACCCGGAACTGGTCCACGCCCGCGAAAACGCGGTGGAGATCGCGCGGCGCATGGCGAATATCGCGCTGGTCGGCGGGACCGTGGCGGTTGGCATCGCGCTGCTGTTCGGGCGTTGGGGGCTGGCCGCGATTGCCGGGCCGGAATTCACGACCGTTTACTGGACGATGGTAATCCTTGCCATTGCGGGCGCGATAGAGCTGGTGGGCGCCAGCCTGGAATCGTTGCTGGTCTCGGTCAACCGCGCGGGTACGGCGTTCCTCGCCCGCGCCCTGCCGATGGGCCTTGCCTTCGCGCTGCTGCCCACCGCGATGGGCTGGCAGGGGCTGAAAGGCGCAGCCTTCACCGTGTTGGGATCGAGCGCGCTGGCGGTGATCGGGTTCTGGGTCGCGATCCTGTCGCTGCGCCAGATCCGCATCACGCTGGAGCCGGAAACCGGACCCGACGCCAAACGCCCGGACTAGCTCAAATTGGGGTCCGCCCAGGCCAGCAACGGCTTGCGCGCCGCCTGCGTTTCATCCAGCCGGCGGCGCGGCGCATGGTAAGGCGCGTTTTTCAGGCTTTCATCGCCCGCATTCGCCCGTTCCGCCACGCTGCGGAACGCCTCGATGAACTGGTCCAGCGACGCCTTGCTCTCGGTTTCGGTCGGTTCGACCAGCATCGCGCCGTGGACCACCAGCGGGAAATACACCGTCATCGGGTGGAACCCTTCGTCGATCAGTCCCTTCGCCAGGTCCAGCGTCGACAGGTCGCCGCCGAAGTCTTTATCGCCGAACAGTGCCTCGTGCATGCACGGACCGCTGGCGGCGTAGGGCGCATGCAGCAGGTCTTCCAGCCGCCGCAGCACGTAATTGGCGTTGAGCACGGCGTCTTCCGCCACCTGCTTCAGGCCATCGGCGCCGTGGCTGAGGATGTATGCCAGCGCGCGGGTGAACATGCCCATCTGGCCGTGGAACGCGGTCATCCGGCCGAAGCTGCGCGCCGGACCGCCGAAATGCTCCTGCGAGAACGCTTCGGCATCGCCCTCTTCTACCAGATGCACGACGCCATCCTTCGTGCGCGCGGCATAGGGAAGCGGCGCGAATGCACTGAGCGCCTCGGACAGCACGACCGGACCGGATCCCGGTCCGCCGCCACCATGCGGGGTGGAGAACGTCTTGTGCAGGTTGATATGCATCGCATCGACGCCAAGGTCGCCCGGTCGCACGCGCCCGACGATGGCGTTGAAATTCGCACCGTCGCAATAGACGAACCCGCCCGCCTCGTGGACCGCGTCGGAAATCGCTTTCATGTCGCGTTCGAACAGGCCGCAGGTGTTGGGATTGGTAATCATCACCGCCGCAACGTCCGGGCCGAGCCGCGCCTTCAGGGCCGCCAGATCGACGCGCCCGTCCGCGTCCGCCGGGATGTTCTCGGTCTCGTATCCGGCAAAGGCGGCGGTGGCGGGGTTGGTGCCATGCGCGCTTTCCGGGCACAGCACGACCTTGCGCGCATCGCCGCGTGCTTCCAGCGCGGCACGGATGCACAATATACCGCACAGCTCGCCATGCGCGCCCGCCTTGGGGCTCATCGCGACGCCGTGCATGCCGGTCAGATCGATCAGCCAGAACGCCAACTCGTTGATAACCTCCAGCGCACCGCGCACGGTATCGACCGGTTGCAGCGGGTGGACATCGGCAAAACCGGGCATCCGCGCGACCTTCTCGTTCAGGCGCGGATTGTGCTTCATGGTGCAACTGCCCAGTGGGAACAGGCCGAGATCGATGGCGTAGTTCTGGCGGCTGAGGCGCGTGAAGTGACGCACCGCCTCACCTTCCTTCAGCGCGGGCAAGCCGATGGGATCGGTGCGGTCATGCCCGCCCAGCCGGTTGGGCGCATCGGCACGCGGTTCGGGCAGGTCCACGCCGGTTTCGTCCATGTGACCGGTTTCGAACAGCAGCGGCTCTTCCAGCATGAGCGCGCGGTTGCCGGTATGCGTCGGGTACGCAGGCGTGCCGTCTGCATCGCTCGACATGGCGGGTTTCCAGCCTGATTTGTTGGGGGCATTCATCGTGCGAACTCCGTGATTTTGGCGGGCGAGGGTGCGAGTTCCATTTGTCCCGCGCTTGCCCCTATTGGCGGCAAGGCCCATCCCGTTCGAGGCTGAGCCAAACCCCGTTCGTGCTGAGCTTGTCGGACCTCGTTGACGCCGCTGTGCTTGCCGAACCGTTGCTCTTACTTCTCGATGCCGCGCTCGAAGGAAGGACGATGCTTCGCAGTCGAAAACGGCACGAAGTGCCACCGGCTCAGCACGAACGGAGGCATGGAGGTCGCTGCGTCTGCCAAGTTCATGCCAATACCCCTTCCAGCGCCGTAGCAAACGCCTCGATATCGTCCTCGTCCGTCGTCTCGGTCACCGCCACCAGCAGCGCGTCGGCCAGCGCGTCCTCGTCCGGATAAAGCCGCCCCAGCGACACGCCCGCCAGCACGCCCTTATCGGCCAGCGCGCGCACCACTTCGCGCGCATCGGTGCCGATCCGCACGGTGAATTCGTTGAAGTAGCTGTCGTTCAGCACGGTCACGCCCGGCACCTTCGCCAGCCGGTCCGCCGTCAGGCAGGCGAGGCGATGGTTTTCCGCCGCCAGCCGCCGCAGCCCCGTCTCGCCCAGCAGCGTCATATGCGCGCAGAACGCCAGCGCGCACAGCCCGCTATTGGTGCAGATATTGCTCGTCGCCTTTTCGCGCCGGATATGTTGCTCGCGCGTGCTCAGCGTCAGCACGAAGCCGCGCTTGCCCTCCGCATCGGTCGTTTCGCCGCACAGCCGCCCCGGCATCTGGCGCACATGCTTGGGATCGCGCACTGCGAACAGGCCCAGATACGGCCCGCCGAATTGCAGGCCGACACCGATGGACTGCCCCTCGCCCACCACGATGTCCGCGCCCAGATCGCCCGGTGCGGCAATCGCGCCCAGCGCCACCGGCTCGGTGTTGACCACGATCAGCAGCGCCTTCTTCGCATGCGCCGCCTCGGCGATCTTCGCGATGTCCGGCAGGCGGCCGAGGATGTCGGGATATTGCACCACGACGCAGCCGGTCTCGTCGTCGATCTGCGCAATCAGTTCGTCTTCGCCGCACGTCGCTTCCAGCGTCGGTGCGCCGCTCCGGATGGTGTCGCCGGTGAAGCGCGCCATCGTCTTCACGACGCTAGCGTAATGCGGATGCAGCCCGTCGCTCAGCAGCGCGCTGGAGCGCCGCGTCACGCGCCCCGCCATCACGATCGCTTCCCAGCACGCGGTCGAGCCATCATACATCGAGGCATTGGCCACCGCGCAGCCATACAGCCGCGCGACCTGCGTCTGGAACTCGAACAGCATCTGCAGCGTGCCCTGCGCGATTTCGGGCTGGTAGGGGGTGTAGGCAGTCAGGAACTCGCCGCGCTGGATGATGTGATCGACACTGGCCGGAACATGGTGGCGATATGCGCCCGCGCCCAGGAAGAACGGTGCATCGGCAGCGGCCAGGTTCTTCTTCGACAGGCGGCGCATATGCCGCTCCACCGCCATCTCGCCGGCATGCATCGGCAGGCCCTCGATCGGACCGTCCAGCCGCGCCGCTTCGGGCACGTCGACGAACAGGTCGTCGATAGTGTCGGCACCGATGACGTTGAGCATTTCGCTGCGGTCGGTATCGGTCAGGGGCAGGTAGCGCATTTTCGGTATCCTAAATCGATCCCCAGCGAAGGGCTCTCCTGAGCCTGTCGAAGGACTGGGGTCTCATTTAACTCAGCGCGAGATCGCAGGAGACCCCAGCCTTCGCTGGGCATCGACACCTACAATTCGGCGATGAAGCCCTTGTAGGCCTTGGCGTCCATCAGGCCTTCCAGCTCGGCCTTGTCGCCGACGGTCAGTTTGAAGAACCAGCCATCGTCTTCGGGACTGGTGTTCACCAGCGCGGGGTCTTCTTCCAGCGCGGCGTTGGCTTCCATCACTTCGCCGCTGATCGGGGCGTAGACGTCGCTCGCCGCCTTGACGCATTCGACCACGGCGGCGTCCTTGCCCTTGTCCAGCATCGCGCCGACTTCGGGCAATTCGACGAACACGATATCGCCCAGCTGTTCCTGCGCGTAATCGGTGATGCCGACCGTGGCGTTGTCGCCTTCCACGTCGATCCATTCATGTTCTTCGGTAAACAATCGGGCCATTGGTCACTTCCCTCGAAAATAGCGGTGCGGCACGAAGGGCATCGGCACCACGGTTGCGGTCAGGCGTTTGTTGCGAACTTCGATTTCCAGTGCGGTGCCGGGCATGGCGCAGGCGGCATCGACATAGGCCATCGCGACCGGATGGCCGAGCGTGGGCGAGAAACCACCGCTGGTGACGCGGCCCACCTTGGCATCGCCAAGGAACACATCGCGCCCCCTCGCGCGCGGGCATGCGGCCATCGAGTTTCAGGCCGACGCGCTTGGTCTTCGCTCCATCGCCCAGCACCTTGCTGACCGGCGCATGGCCTTTCCAGCCGCCCGTCTCGCGGCGGCTCTTGGTCAGCGCGAACAGCAGGTCGGCACTGACCGGATCGGTGCCGGTGTCCAGATCGTGGCCGTAAAGCGGCAACCCCGCCTCCAGCCGCAGACTGTCGCGCGCGCCCAATCCGGCGGGCCGGACCCGTTCGTCGGCGATCAGTGCGGTCGGCGAGTGCTTCGGCATGTTCCGCCGGGACCGACATCTCGAAGCCGTCCTCGCCGGTATAGCCAGCGCGGCCGATGCCGATGGTAACGCCATTCCACTCGACCACGTGCCGCGCATGAAAACAAGCTCGTCCGCTGCGCCGGGCAGCAGCTCGTCCAGCACCGCCGCCGCTTGCGGTCCCTGCAAGGCCAGCAGGGCGTGGTCGTCGAGGTGGGTCAGCGTGATCTCGTCGGGCAGGTGTTCCCGCAATGCGCGATGTCGTCCCACTTGCACGCGCCGTTGACGACGACGTAATAGCCGGACCATCATCGCCGGAGATGTTGGTGACCATCAGATCGTCGAGGATGCCGCCATCATCGTCGAGCAGCAGCGAATAGCGGATGCGGCCCGGTGCCAGCGCCGCCGATGTCGCCCGGCAGCACGGCCTCCAGCGCCTGCGCCGCGCCGTCGCCCGACACGATCAGCTGGCCCATATGGCTGACATCGAACAGGCTTGCGCTGGTCCGCGTCCAGTCATGCTCGGCGACGATCCCGCCACCTTCTCCGGTATACTGGATCGGCATGTGATAGCCCGCGAACGGCACCATGCGCGCGCCAGCGGCGCGATGCCATGCGTCGAGCGGCAGTGCTTGCGTTTCGGGTTCGCCGGTTTCAAACAGGATCAGTCATGCACACTCCCGAACAGCGCGTGGCCATAATGGCACGCGACCGCCCCCTCTGTCGGGAAACCTGAGAGCGTTGCTCCTTCGGTGGCGGCGGGGTGAACCGGCGCGCTTTCCAGAGTGTCCTTCATCGCACGGTCCATTGTGCCTGAGAGTTTCCGGGGCGGTTGCTCCTTCGGCGGTGACGGCCAGCGCCACACTCTCCCGTGCGGTGATCCGCAGAATCGCTCCTGCGGAAGACGTGGAAGGGTTTGTGCCATCGCCGCGCCCCCGTCAATCCAGATTGGGTCTTAACCAGCGTTCCGCCGTGGACTGGTCCACATCGCGCCGCGTCGCATAGTCCGCCAGCTGGTCCGGTCCCACGGTCGCCACGCCGAAATAGCTCGCCTCGCCATGGCCGAAATAGAAGCCGCTGACGGCAGCGGTCGGGAACATCGCGAAGCTCTCGGTCAGTTCCAGCCCGGCGTTTTTCGGCGCATCCAGCAGGTCGAACAGCATCGGTTTCAGCGAATGGTCGGGGCAGGCGGGATAGCCGGGCGCGGGGCGGATGCCGCGATATTGTTCCTTGATCAGCGCCTCATTGGTCAGCTGCTCGCCCGGCGCATAACCCCACAGATCGGTGCGGACATGCTGGTGCAGCCGCTCGGCAAAGGCTTCGGCGAAACGGTCGGCCAGCGCTTTCAGCAGGATGTCGGAATAATCGTCCTTGTCCGCCTGGAAACGCGCCGAATGGTCGTCGATGCCGTGGATGCCGACGGCAAACCCGCCCAGCCAATCGTCCGGCTATCGACAAAATCAGCAAGGCAGAAATTCGCGCGGTCTCGCGACTTGGCGACCTGCTGGCGCAGGAAGGGAAAGCGGGTCTGCTCGCCTGCCAACACCACATCGTCGCCGTCGCGGTGCGCGGGCCAGAACCCGGCCACGCCGCGCGCGGTCAGCCATTTTTCCTCGACGATCCGGTCAAGCATCGCCTGCGCATCGTCCCACAGCGACCGGGCGCTTTCGCCGACGACCGGATCGGTCAGGATGGCGGGATAATTGCCATGCAACTCCCACGCGCGGAAGAACGGGGTCCAGTCGATGACTTCGCGCAAATCGGCGAGCGACCAGTCGTCGAACACATGCAGCCCCGGCTTCGCCGACCGGTGCGGCCTTTTGCGCCATGTCGGCGACAAACGCGTTCGCGCGCGCTTCGGCCAGCGACAGCAGCTTCGACTTGCCCTTGTTCGCCCGCTTGACGCGCACCGTTTCATAATCTGTCGCCGTATCCTTTACGAAGGCGTCGCGCTGCGTATCGGACAGCAGGCGGCTGGCGACGCCGACCGCGCGGCTGGCGTCCAGCACATGGATCACCGGTCCGTTATAGGCAGGCTCGATCCTCAGCGCCGTGTGCACCTTGCTGGTGGTCGCCCCGCCGATCAGCAGCGGCATGGTCATCTCCATCTGCTGCATCTCTTCCGCCACCGTCACCATTTCGTCCAGCGAAGGCGTGATGAGGCCCGACAGACCGATGATGTCGGCGTTCTCTTTCCTGGCGGTTTCCAGGATGGTGGACCACGGCACCATCACGCCCAGATCGATCACGTCGTAGCCATTGCATTGCAGCACCACGCCGACGATGTTCTTGCCGATATCGTGGACGTCGCCCTTCACGGTGGCCATCACGATCTTGCCCTTGGCCTTGCGCTGGTGCTCGGGCAGCGCGTCCTTTTCCGCCTCGATAAACGGGATGAGATGGGCAACCGCCTTCTTCATCACGCGGGCGGATTTGACCACCTGCGGCAGGAACATCTTGCCGCTGCCGAACAGGTCGCCGACCACGTTCATGCCGTCCATCAGCGGGCCTTCGATCACCTCGATCGGCCGTCCGCCACGCGCGTCGATGGCGGCGCGCATTTCTTCGGTATCGTCCACGACATGCGCGTCGATGCCCTTGACCAGCGCGTGTTCCAGCCGCTTGGTCACTTCCCAGCCGCGCCATTCCGCCGCCTGCTTTTCCGCTTCGGGACTGGTGCCTTTGAAGCTTTCGGCCAGCGCGATCAGCCGCTCGGTCGCGGTGTCGTGTTCGCTGTCCACCGGAGGGGCGCGCATAAGGATCACATCCTCGCAGGCATCGCGCAGCACCGGGTCGATCGTGTCATAAACGTCGAGCTGCCCCGCATTGACGATGGCCATGTCCAGCCCCGCCGGGATCGCGTGATAGAGGAACACCGAATGCATCGCGCGGCGCACCGTCTCGTTGCCGCGGAAACTGAAGCTCAAATTGGACAGGCCGCCGCTGGTCTTGGCATGCGGACAGCGCGCCTTGATTGCGGTGACGGCTTCCAGAAAGTCGAGGCCGTAGCGGTCATGCTCCTCGATACCGGTCGCCACGGCGAAGATGTTGGGATCGAAGATGATGTCTTCGGGCGGGAAACCGATGCCGGTCAGCAGGTCGTAGGCCCGTCCGCAAATCTCGATCTTGCGGTCGCGCGTGTCGGCCTGTCCGGTTTCGTCGAACGCCATCACGACCACCGCCGCGCCATAGGCCATGCATTTGCGCGCCTGTTCCAGAAACGGCGCTTCGCCTTCCTTCATGCTGATCGAATTGACGATGGGCTTGCCGCTGACGCATTTGATACCGGCCTCGATCACGTCCCATTTGGAACTGTCGACCATCACCGGAACGCGCGCGATATCGGGCTCGGCCGCGATCAGTTTGAGGAAGGTGGTCATGGCGTGTTCCGCATCGAGCAGCCCCTCGTCCATGTTCACGTCCATCACCTGCGCGCCGTTTTCCACCTGGCTGCGCGCGACTTCGACTGCCGTGCTGTAATCGTCGGCCATGATCAGCTTCTTGAACCGGGCGGAGCCGGTCACATTGGTGCGCTCGCCGATATTGACGAAGTTGGCAGTGGAAAGGTTGGACACTATTGCACTCACTAGAAAACCGTTCGTGCTGAGCTTGTCGAAGCACCGTTTTCACTTCGGGACAGCACGGGAAGAAGAACGACCCTTCGACAAGCTCAGGGTGAACGGGTGTAACGTAAATCAGGCAGCCAGCGTAAACGGCTCCAGCCCCGCCAGCCGCATCTTGGTGTCGCGTTCGGGCACGGCGCGCGGATCGAGGCCCGCCACCGCCTGCGCCATCGCCGCGATATGTGCGGGGGTGGAGCCGCAGCAGCCGCCGAGGATGTTGACGCGCCCGTTCTCCGCCCATTGCCGCACCAGCGCCGCCGTGGTTTCGGGCGCTTCGTCATATTCCCCCAGCTCGTTGGGCAGGCCGGCATTGGGATAGGCCAGCACCAGCGTATCGGCGATCTGGCTCAGCAACTGGACATGCGGGCGCAACTGCTCCGCGCCGAAGCTGCAATTCAGCCCGATAGTCACCGGATTGGCATGGCGCACCGCATACCAGAACGCCTCCACCGTATGGCCCGACAGATTGCGGCCCGACAGATCGGTCAGCGTCATCGACAGCATCACCGGCACGTCGCGGCCCAGCTCGGCTTCCAGCTGCTTGACCGCGAAAATACCCGCCTTGGCATTCAGCGTATCGAAGATCGTCTCGATCAGGATGAAGTCCACCCCGCCCTCGACCAGCGCGGCGGCCTGGTCCTTGTAGACCGACACGAGATAATCGAAGGTAATCTCGCGAAAGCCGGGGTCTTCGACATCGGGGCTGAGCGACAGGGTCTTGTTGGTCGGTCCGATGGCACCCGCCACGAAGCGCGGGCGGCCGTCCTTTGCGGCATATTCATCGGCCAGATCGCGCGCCAGCTTGCCGCTGGCGACGTTGATATCGCGCACCACGCTTTCGGCGGCGTAATCGGCCTGGCTGATGGTGTTGGCGGAGAAGGTGTTGGTCGAAACGACATCCGACCCGGCATCCAGATAGGCACGGGTAATGTCGGCGATGACATCCGGGCGGGTCAGCGCGAGGATATCGTTATTGCCCTTCTGGTCCGCATCCAGCCCCAGATCGCCCGCGTAATCCGCTTCGGTCAGGCCGCGATCCTGGATCTGCGTGCCGAACGCGCCGTCGAATACCAGCACCCGTTCCTTGGCGGCGGCGTTCAGCCGTGCGCGTGCATCCGCTTCGGTCATGCTGCTTTCTCCAGTGTCGCGGCGCTCTTGGGCGCATGCCGAGCATGTGGCAGATGGCATAAGCCAGATCGGCGCGGTTGAGGGTGTAGAAGTGGAAATCGCGCACACCGCCTGCATAGAGGCGGCGGCACAGCTCCGCCGCGACGGTCGCGGCGACGAGGTTGCGCGCGGCGGGGCGTTCGTCCAGCCCTTCGAACAGGCCGTCCATCCAGTCGGGGATCTGCGCCCCGCACAGCCCCGCGAACTTGCGCGCCTGCGCCACATTGGTGACCGGCAGGATACCGGGCAGGATCGGTGCATTGATGCCCGTCTTGGCAACTGCATCGCGAAAGCGGAAGAAGGTGTCGGCGGAGAAGAAGAACTGGCAGATCGCGCGCGTCGCGCCCGCGTCGATCTTGCGTTTCAGATTGTCGAGATCGGTTTGCGGGCAATCGGCGTCGGGATGCGTCTCGGGATAGGCGGCGACGGAGATTTCGAAGTCGGCGATGTTCTTTCAGGTCGCGTCACCAGATCGGCGGCGCTGGCATAGCCTTCGGGATGCGGCGTGAAGGGCGCGCCGGGTTCGCCCGCATCGCCGCGCAGGGCGACGATATGGCGCACGCCCGCCTCCCAATATCGTTCGGCAATGGCGCGCGTTTCGGCCTTGGTCGCATCGACGCAGGTGAGGTGCGCGGCGGCGGGAATACCGGCTTCGGCAATGATGCGCGCCACGGTCGCGTGCGTGCGCTCGCGGGTGGAGCCGCCCGCGCCATAGGTGACGGACACGAAGCTCGGGGTCGAGCGGTGCCAGTTCCTCCACCGCATCCCACAGCTTGGCTTCCATCTTCTCGCTCTTGGGCGGGAAGAATTCGAAACTGGCGCCGATATCGCCGGGCAGGCCGGAGAACAGCGGCGTGTCGAGCGCCATGCGCGCTTCCTGCATCTGGTCCAGCGTCGGCTGTTGCTGTGTCGCGCTCATCGTCCTGTCTTCCTTATATCGGAACGGGCATCGGTGGCCGCCCCATAATCATCGTCGCCTGTCATCTGCATGCGCTCGCGCCAGCCAGATCTTCACCACCAGCTCGCCCCCGTCCAGCGTCAGCGGCGGGTGCTGGCGGTAGCCCGCATCGCGCATCAGCATCTCCATCGTCCGGTCGGAGAAACCGAGCCGCGCATGGGCGAAGCGTTCGCGCAGTTCTTCCTGGCCGTGGCTGGCGAAATCGACCACCGCGATCCGCCCGCCGGGGCGCGTGACGCGGGCTGCCTCTTTCAGCGCGGCGGCGGGATCGGCGGCGAAGTGCAGCACCTGGTGCAGCACCACCGTATCGAACCGGTTGGCGGCGAAGGGCAGCGCGGTGAAATCGCCCTGCACCAGCTCGACCTGACCGGCGGGCAGGTTCTGCAATTTGGCGCGGGCAACGCGCAGCATGTCGAGGCTCTTGTCCAGCGCCACGACATGCGCGGCAGGCCCGGCCAGCAGTTCGGCGATACGACCGGTGCCGGTGCCGACATCGAGCACGGTGCCCAGCGGCGCATCGGCCAAGGCCGCCAGCAGGCGCGACTCGACCTGCCCGTCGGGGCTGTGGCGGCGGCGCAGCTCGTCCCAGTCTTCGGCATGGCGCGCGAAGAATGCTTCCGCGCTGGTTTCGCGCGCGGCGCGGATCGTCGCCAGATTGCGGCGGTCTTCGCTGCATGTTTCGGCGAACAGCGGATCGTCGCGCTCGGCGATGGCAAGCAGGTCGGCGATCGCCGTGCCGATATGCTCGACGCCATCACCGGCAGGCTGCGTGGCCGTGCGCAGGAATACCCAGCTGCCCTCGCGGTGCCGCTCGGCCAGCCCGGCCTCGCACAAGATGCCGACATGGCGCGACACGCGCGGCTGGCTCTGCGCCAGCACCTGCGCCAGTTCGCCCACCGACAGTTCCATCGACGACAGCAACCGCATCGCGCGCCGACGCGTCGGATCGGCAAGGGCGCGCATGATGGCTTCTATCCGCATGCGGACGGACATATAAAGATATCGTTATATGTGCAAGCGCCCTGTGGCTTATCGGCACCCTACGCCTGTTTCACGCTGCCCCGCATCACCAAGTTTACCGGCACCCGCCGCTCCGGATCACTCCCTCCGGCATCCGCTCGCACACGCTCCACCAGCAATGCTCCGGCAATCGCGAAATCGGGCTGGATCGTCGACAGCGGCGGATTGCTGTGCGCCCCGGCCAGCACGCCGTCGAACCCGATTACCCCGCACTCCTCCGGCACCCGCACCCCGCGCAGCTGCAATTCCGCCAGCGCGCCCAGCGCAATGCTGTCGCAAGCAACGAACAGCGCATCGAACGAAGGACCGCGTTCCAGCAAGTCCGCCACCGCACGCCGCCCCTGCATCTGCCGGTCGCCCGTCTCGTCGATGGTCGCAACCCGCGCATCCAGTCCGGCAGCGGCCATCGCCTCGCCATAGCCGACCAGCCGTTCCCCGAACTGGCGCTGCGCCGAGGCATCGGTGCCGATATGCACGATATCGCGATAGCCCGCCTCGATCAGCGTGCGCGTCGCCAGCCGTCCGCCCGCGACATTGTCGGAACGCACCCATTCCAGCTCGTCGAAGGGCGAACCCCAGAAGGCATATTTGCCATCCGCCTGACTGTCTCCCAGCCCGCGAAAGTAATCCCAGGCGGCGTCGTTCGTGGTGGTGCCGATCACGATCACGCCATCGGCCTGCCCGCGCTCGACATAGCGGCCGAACAGCGAAGCCTCGTCGGCCTGGAACGACACCAGCGTTTCCAGTCCCGCCTCGGCCGCAGCGGCGCTGACTGCGCCCAACAGGCTGAAATAGAACGGGTTTATATCGCTCGCCGCTTCGCCCGGACGGCAGATTACCACCACCGCCACCGTGCCCGTCGTCCCCCGGCGCAGCGTGGCCGCGCGCGCATCGACGACATAGCCGAGCCGGTCCGCCGCCGCCACGACCCGCGCCCGCGTCGGCTCGGTAATTGCCGTCGATCCACCCAGCGCCCGCGACACCGTGGACTGGCTGACACCCGCAGCGGCGGCAACGTCGAAAGAGGTAACGCGGTGGCGCAAACAGGCCTCGTGCTATGCGAACTGTGGAGCCGCAACCTATCGCGGCCCGCGCGCCATGTTGCAAGCCAGCCCGATATGCGCGGCGGCTCAGCCCTGCGCCAGTTCCTCCAGCGCCGTGCCCGCTTCGAGCCATGTTTCCTCGGCACGCGCCAGCGCATCCGCCGTCTCCGCACGGTCCTTGAGAATGTCCTGCATATCCGCGCCATTGCCGGCCTTGAGTATCCGCTGGTCCAGCGCCTCCAGCGCATCGGTCAAACGCGCCATCCCGCTTTCCGCTTCCGTCACCCTCGATTTCGCGGCACGCGTCTTCGCTTTGGAGGCTGGCTTGCCCGACTTGCGCGGCTTGGCACTGCCATTCGCCCGGTCGCCCTTCTTCGGCTGGCGACCCAGCACGAAATCGATGTAATCGTCCATGCTTCCGGCATATTCGCGCGCCGTGCCGTCATCGACAAGCACCAGCCGGTCCGCCGTCAGTTCGACCATATGGCGGTCATGGCTGATCAGGATCACCGCGCCGGAATAGTCGTTCAGCGCCTGGATCAGCGCCTCGCGCGCATCGACATCGAGGTGGTTGGTCGGCTCGTCCAGGATCAGCAGATGCGGCGCATCGCGGGTGATGAGCGCCAGCGCCAGCCGCGCGCGTTCCCCGCCCGACAGTTTTTCGACACGTTGCTGCGCCCGCTCCCCGGCAAAACCGAAGCGGCCCAGCTGTGCGCGAATGACCTTGGTGGCCTGCCCCTCCATCGCGCGGCCCATCAGGTCCAGCGGCGTATCCTCGCCTGCCAGTTCCTCCACCTGATACTGCGTGAAATAGCCGACTTTCAGGCGACCCGGCGCATTCATCTCGCCTTCCGCCGGGGCCAGTTGCGCAGCCAGCAGGCGGGCCAGCGTGGTCTTGCCGTTGCCGTTTCGGCCCAGCAGCGCGATACGATCATCGGCATCCACCCGGAAACTCAACCGGCGCAGGATCGGCGCGGCGTCCCCGTACCCGACCGCCGCGCCGTCGAGCGTAATCATCGGCGAGCGCAATTCCGCCGGATCGGGAAACGCGAAGCTCAACGTCGGGTCTTCGACCAGCGCGGCGATGGGTTGCATCCGCGCCAGCATCTTGGCCCGCGACTGCGCCTGTTTGGCGGTGGAGGCACGCGCGCTGTTGCGGGCGACATAGTCTTCCAGCCGGGCGCGCTGCGCATCCTGCGATGCCTTGGCCGACGCCAGCTGCGCGGCATGTTCGGCCCGCTGTTGCTCGAACGCATCGTAGCCGCCCGGATACAGTTTCAGCTGCCCGCCTTCCAGATGCAGGATGTGATCGACGACCTTGTTCAAAAGGTCGCGCTCGTGGCTGATGACCAGCACTGTGGCGGGATAGGATTTCAGGAAGTTTTCGAGCCACAGCGTCGCTTCCAGGTCGAGGTGGTTGGAAGGCTCGTCCAGCAGCAGGATGTCGGGTTCGGAAAACAGCAGTGCACCAAGCGCGATGCGCATTTTCCAGCCACCCGAAAAACTCTCGACCGGGCGCTGCTGCATCTCCTCGTCGAAGCCCAGACCGCTCAGGATTTTCGCGGCACGCGACGGGGCGCTGTAGGCATCGATGGCCAGCAGGCGTTCGTAGACATCGCCCATGCGATCCATGTCGGTGCAGGTTTCCAGCTCCTCCATCAGCGCGGCGCGTTCGGTGGCGGAGGCCAGCACGACCGCTTCGGGCGTCATCGTGCCGCTGGGCGCTTCCTGCGCGATATAGCCGATGCGCGACCGCGACGGCTTGGTAATCTCGCCATCGTCCGGCTCGATCTCGCCGATGATCGGTTTTCATCAGGGTGGATTTGCCCGCCCCGTTGCGCCCGATCAGGCCGATGCGCGCGCCGACCGGCACCGTCGCACTGGCACGGTCCAGAATGACCCGGCCGCCGAGCCGGACCGTGATATTGTCGATGGAGAGCATGCGTCGGCCAGACTGTAAAAGAGATGGTGCCGCTTAGAGGATTCGAACCTCTGACCCCATCATTACGAATGATGTGCTCTACCAACTGAGCTAAAGCGGCGCACCGGTGCTTTTCGGGAAAGAAAGCCCCGGAAAAGCTATTGTGGAGGCCCGAGCCGGAATCGAACCGGCGTACACGGATTTGCAATCCGCTGCGTAACCACTCCGCCATCGGGCCGCGTTCGCGCGACGTCCACGCGAAGCTGGTGCCACTAGGCGGGATCGGGGGACAGGGCAAGTCTGGTTTCGCCGCGCCTTTCGCGATAGCGGTGGCGCATGACAGCAGCCGACCTCATCGCCCCCATCGACGCCACGCGTGGCCCGTTCACCCTGCCCGGTGCAGAACACTGGATGCAGGGGCGCACGCTGTATGGCGGGGCGTCCGCGCTGGTCGCGTTCACGGCATTGCGCCATGCCTATCCCGACTTGCCGCCGCTTGCGCGCGGCGCAGATCGGCTTCGTCGCGCCGGTCGGCGATACGGTCGATATCGCGACCGGCGTGGTGCGGCAGGGACGCAATGTGACGCAGCTGCGCAGCGAGATCGTCTGCGACGGTGCCACCGCGCTGTTCGGGACATGGCTGTTCGGCGCGGGGCGCGAGGCGAATGCGGTCAAGCGCGCGACAGGTCGTCGGCGATGAACTGGTTGCGCCCGAAGATTGCCAGCCGGTCGAGAACACCCGCGCCCCTGCTTTCATACAAGGGAACTTCGAGATCAGGCACGCCCTGCCCAAAGGCGAGGCGGGCGATGCGAAGGAAGCGCGGGTGCGCTGGTGGATCAGGCTGCGCGAACCATCCGGGCTGGACCCGCTGTCCGAAGTGATCCTGCTCGGCGATACCCTGCCGCCCAGCGCCATGCGGGTGATGCAGCGGCCCGGTCCGCTCAGCTCGATGAACTGGGCGTTCAACGTGATCGACCCCGCGCCTGTCACGCGCGAGGGCTGGTGGCTGGCGGAAACCGCGAGCGAATGGGCGGATGACGGCTATTCGAGCGAGCGGCTGACGCTGTGGAATGCCGACGGCGCGCCGGTGCTGTCGGGCCTGCAATCGGTCGCCATTTTCGGCTGACTGGCGAGGGCGCGCTGCGCTTAGCCGACGTCCTCGAATTGCGGCGGACGCTTCGCCATGCCGGCCATGACCGCTTCGATCTGGTTCTTCGTCCGCATCAGGCCGTGCTGCTCGATGCTTTCTTCCATCAGCAGCGCGTCTTCCGGCGTGTCATGCGCGTGGTTGGCCAGTCGCTTCGCAGCGCGGATGGCGTGCGGATTGCGGCTGGCGATTTCAGCGGCGATGGCGGTGGCGCGGGCGAGCGGATCGGTATCGACGAAGGTGGTCAGCCCGTATTCCAGCGCATCCTCTCCGGTAAACGTCCGGTTGGTATAGACCAGCTCGCGCAGCACATCGTCGCGCACCAGTCCGCGCCACAGGGGATAGCCGCCCATGTCCGGCACCAGCCCCCATTTCAGCTCCATGATCGCCATCCGCGTATCGGGTGCGGCGACGCGGATATCGGCCCCCGCCGCAATCTGCATCCCGCCGCCGAAGCATACGCCATGCAGCGCCGCGACAACGGGCACCGGCAACTTGCGCCACACCATCGCGACCTGCTGGAACACGTTGGAATTGCCGTAAGTGCGCTCTGTCAAAGGCGGTGCATCGGGGTCGGGCTCGGCACCGAAGCTGGCGGTGTCCAGCCCGGCGCAGAATGCCTTGCCCTCGCCCGACAGGACCACGCAACGCAGGCCCTTCATGGTGTGCAGCGCGTGGCCCGCCGCGATGATGGAGGAGAACATTTTCGGATCGAGCGCATTCATCTTGTCGGCCCGGACAAGGCGGACTTGCGCCACTCCATCGTCACCTAAAGTAACTGTTACGCGATCATCGTTCTGGTGCTGCATGAAATGCTTCCTGGCCTAAAGTTCCCTAAACTTTCGCGCAGTCTGGGCGATCTGTCCACCCTGTGAAACGGCCCAGCCCTGCTAAGCCAGATAGCCGCCGTCGCGCATGGAATAGGCGCAGTCGCGCGTCACGATGATATGGTCGAGGAAGTCGAGTTGCAGGCTTCGCGCGGTCGTTTCCAGCTCGCGCGTGGCGATCTTGTCCGCCTCGCTGGGCAGGCACCGGCCGGAGGGATGGTTGTGCGCCAGCAGGAAGCCCTCCGCCCCCACTGTCAGCGCGCGGCGGAACAGGGCCGACACCGTCAGCCGGATCGTGTCGCGCCCGCCGATACCGAGCATCTCGTCGAGCAGGAAGGACCTGTCGCGCGCGCAGAAGATCACGAGCATGCGCTCTTCCTGCAGGCGACCGAGGCGTTGCCGCAAATGGTCCAGGATGCGCGCATCGCGGGCATCGACAGATGCGCTCGCCAATGTTTCACGCGCCGCGACCTCGAACAGCTCGCGCGCGGCCAGCAGCAGGTCGCACGATGTGGCATAAGGCCCGGCTGCATCGAGCAGTGACTGGCGCGGCGCCTCCATCGCACGCGACAGGCTGCCGAACCGGTCCCGCAGCCGCTGCGCTAGTTGCGGAGCGCCCTCTCCGGCGAAGGGCTGGAGGAGGTCCGCCATGACCTGTAACTGCCGTGGCGGCGCTGCCTGCGGATGTGCAGCACGATGCCCGCCGCCAGCAGAATAATCTGAAAATACGAGGGTGCGACGAACAGGATTGCATACGCAATCGGTGCGATCTGGTCGAACAATCCTCGCGCCAGATGGGCCAGGGTCGCGACAACTTGAAGCGCGGCAATCCATAAGGGATAACTCCGGTTGGCATGAAGCGCGATCGGCACAAGCGCAACCAACAGAAACACGTCGAGTCCGGCATGAAAAAAATCGGTTGAGACGAGTCTCACACCGGGCACGCCCGCGATCATATGGAAGGCAATGTCTGCGGAGATTGTAGCTACGAATACTAACGCGACAGCACGCTCCGGACCACCGCCTCGCCATAGCGCGAGGGCGAGCATCGTAAGCAGGACCGCGAATTGAAAGCCGAACGGCCCTGCCCAAAGATGCCCGCCAATCGTCAGAGGTGTAACTCCCTACGCATCCTGCATAGCAATGATGGGTTTCGCGTCCTGCGCCGTTTCGGTCTCCATACCGTGATCGAACCCGGCCTGCACCCGCGCCACCTTGTTCATTTCCTCGTGCAGGCGGAACAGGTTGGAGGAGGTGGACAGCGCCTGGCTCTCGGCTTCGGCAAGGCGCAGCAGCGCCGCCTGTCCGGTGGCCACTTTGACTTCCGGGTTCTGGCGGGCGACCACCATTGCCTGTTTCAGGCGGGCACAGGCCAGCAGCAGCTCGTCGGACAATGCCTCGGCTTCGCGGACCAGCTTGCGGATGTTGAGGGCGTCTTGCGTAATGGATTTGGTCATGGCTCGGATCTCACTCGAAAGGGCGGATCAGGCCCGCTCAGGTGGACCGTCCGGTTTCATCCATGCGGACCTTGGCCGACCCGTCCATCGCTGTACTCAGGCTCAAAGACGCCGTGACGGTCAGGATCACCAGGGCAATAATGCCAAGGGCTAGCCCGACCATCACGGCGAGCCGGTACAGGATGGCGTTTTTGCCATCGAGCGCCGCAGGGACGACCACCGGCTCCCGGGATCCAGACCAAGGTGCATCGATGAGGACGTGATGCGCATCGGAAAAGACGATCTCGCCGGGGTCGCCCCGGCTCTCGCTGTCGCCTTCAGCCGCCGTCTGCGACAGGTGCGAAGTTGTGCATGCAGGTTTTCTGAAGGGGTCTTCCGCGTCCCCATCGCGGTCCGTTTCCCCGGCATGGAACGGCCCGGAACCGGCGCGATAGGCCGACACCAGTTCGGGCAGGCTGGCGACATCGAATGCCTTTTTCAGCGCGCGGATATGCTGGTTGATGCGGGTTTCGGAAACGCCCAGGTCGGCGGCGATCACCTTGATCGGTTCGCGCCGGTCGATGGCGGCCATGACGGCGGCCTGCTTGTCGGTCAGGCTTCGCTGGCGTGTAATGGTCATGCCGGTCCCCTCGTGCAATACGCCGCAAGGTAAAGCCTGCGCCAACCATACGCAAACACCTTGCCGCGATCCGCCCCCATAATCAGACCGGCGCGTCCGACCGGCGCATTCACGCTTTCGGGCCGGTTCTAGTGTCGGGGCGCGATACCCAGCGTGGCGAACCATCGCTTCACATTGCGCGCCGCCTGCCGCAGCCGCTGTTCGTTCTCGACCATCGCGATCCGCACGAAGCCTTCGCCTTCTTCGCCATAGCCGACACCGGGCGCCACCGCGACGCCGGCATTGGCGAGCAACTGTTTGGAAAATTCCAGGCTGCCCATATCGGCAAGTTGCGGGGGCAGCGGAGCCCAGGCGAACATGCTGGCGGCGGGTGCCGGGATATCCCAGCCTGCGCGGGCGAATGCCTCCACCATGACATCGCGCCGTTCGTGGTACCGCTTCCGGTTTTCCTCGACCACGTCCTGCGGCCCGTTCAGCGCCGCGCACGCTGCCGCCTGGATCGGGGTGAAGGCGCCGTAATCGAGATAGGATTTCACCCGCGTCATCGCCGCGATCAGCGCCTCGTTACCCACCGCAAATCCCATGCGCCAGCCCGCCATCGAATAGGTTTTCGACAGCGACGTGAACTCCACCGCCACATCCTTCGCACCCGGCACCTGCATGATCGAAGGCGTCGGATTGCCATCGAAATACAGCTCCGAATAGGCAAGGTCGGACAGCACCCAGACCCTGTTCGCCTTCGCCCAGGCCACCAGCCGCGTGTAAAAGGCCAGATCCACCACCTCGGCGGTCGGGTTGGACGGGTAGTTCACCACCAGCACGCTGGGGCGCGGCACGGTGAAGGCCATCGCGTTGTCCAGCGCTTCCCAATAATGTTCGTCCGGCGTGGTCGGCACCGCGCGTATGGTCGCGCCTGCGATGATGAAGCCGAAGGTGTGGATCGGATAGGACGGGTTGGGCGCCAGCACGACATCGCCCGGCGCGGTGATGGCATTGGCGAGGCTGGCCAGCCCCTCCTTCGATCCCATCGTCACCACGATTTCGGTTTCGGGGTCCAGTTCGACCCCGAACCGGCGTGCATAATACTCCGCCTTGGCACGGCGCAGGCCGGGAATTCCCTTCGACTGCGAATAGCCATGCGCGTCCGGCTTCTGCGCAACCTCGCACAATTTCTCGATGACATGCGGCGGCGGCGGGTGGTCGGGATTGCCCATGCCGAGGTCGATGATGTCGTCCCCGCCCTGCCGCGCGGCATGGCGCAGCGCATTTACCTCGGCGATGACGTAAGGCGGCAACCGCTTCATGCGATAGAAATCGGTGTCCATGATTGCCTTTCCTGCTCGTCGTGCGCGGTACACGGTGCAATGCGTGCGTTACGCTTGGCGAATCGCGGTCGCGGTGTGAAGGGCTTTTCGCTATTGTGGTGCGAACCCTGCCTGCGCGCGAACGCTGCTGGCTTTTCGGAGATGCGACGATGGCGAATACCCCGAACCCCTTCACCGCGTGGTTTGAAATGCAGAGCCGCGCCATGCAGGCAGATGGCGGATGCCAGTGCCCGCGACACAGGCTGGCGACGGTGCAGCGCAAGCCGCACAGATGCCGGAACCCTGGGCGCAGGCGGCGAAGGCAATGCAGGCGATCTGGTCGGGTGCAAATCCGTCCGGCGGCGATGGCGACACCGCGACTGGCGGGCTGTCTGCGATGATGCCCGCCTTGCCGCCGTCATGGTTCGACGCAAGGCGCGCACAGGAAATGGCGGAAGAGCAGGCTGTCTTGTGGCAGAACGTCATGGCCGACTTCACTGCCTCGCTCGACACCGCGCGGAACGCCGACACCGGAACATCCCTGCCCCGCACCGACCGGCGCTTCACCGACGAGGCATGGCGCGGCCACCCCGCCTTTGCGCTGGTCCACCAGACCTATCTGATGCTGGCCGACCACACGGTCGCCGCAATCGAGAACATGGAAGGCGTGCCCGAAGCCCAGCGTACGCAGCTGAAGTTCGCCGCGCAAATGCTGGTCGATGCGGTCAGCCCGGACAACTTCGCCATGACCAACCCGGTCGTGCTGAAGCGCACCGTCGACACCGGCGGGCAAAATCTCGTGAAAGGCATGCAGCACCTCGCGGCCGATCTGGAACGCGGCCAGCTGACGCATACCGACCCGGACGCCTTCGTGCTGGGAGAAAACCTGGCGGCCACGCCCGGCAAGGTGGTGCACGAAACGCCGCTGTATCAGCTGATCCAGTATGCGCCTGCTACGGACGATGTGCTCGCGGTGCCGCTGGTGATTTTCCCGCCGTGGATCAACCGCTTCTACATCCTCGACCTGACGCCCAAGAAAAGCTTCATCAAATGGGCGGTGGATCAGGGGCTGACCGTGTTCGTGGTCAGCTGGAAATCGGCGGACGAGAGCATGAAGGATGTCGTCTGGGACGATTACATCCGCGCGCAAATCGACGCCATCGACACCATCCGCGCGCGTCTGGACGTGCCCGCCGTCCACACCATCGGCTATTGCGTATCGGGCACCACGCTGGCCGCGACGCTCGCCATTCTGGAACGGCGCGGCGAGGCGGACCGTGTCGCCTCGGCCACCTTCTTTACGGCGCAGGTCGATTTCGAAGACGCGGGCGAATTGCTGCAATTCATCGACGGACCGCAACTGGACATGATCGAGAAGCTGTCCGGCAATGGCTACCTCGACGGACGCTATCTGGCCGCAGCCTTCAACGCGTTGCGCAGCCGCGATCTCATCTGGAATTATGTGGTCAACAATTACCTGCTGGGCGAGGACTATCCGGCATTCGACCTGCTGCACTGGAATGGCGACGTCACCAACCTGCCTGCCAAGTGGCACGGCGCCTATCTGCGCGACCTCTATCGCGACAACCGGCTGGTCGAACCCGACGCGCTGTCAGCAGACGGCACGCCGATCGACATCACGCGCATCACGACGCCCGCCTATATCCAGGCGGGCAAGGAAGACCATATCGCACCTGCGAACAGCGTATGGAAACTGACCGACCATTTGGCGGGCGATGTAACCTTCGTGCTGGCCGGATCGGGCCATATCGCGGGCGTGGTCAATCCACCGGCGGCGGGCAAGTACCAGTACTGGACGGGCGATGCGGGCAGCTCGGACCTAGACACCTTCCGCGCCGGTGCGACCGAGCATCCCGGTAGCTGGTGGCCACACTGGTTCGAGTGGCTGAGGGGGCACGACCAGAAGCAGGTCGCCGCCAAAGGCAAACGCGCTCCCGGTGGCAAGGGCGATACCGTTATCGAGGATGCGCCGGGCCGGTATGTGAAGCAGCGGTAACGAACGATGCGTTTATTGTGCGCTGCACAAAAATTGCTTGACGCGTCTCGATTTCTTACCTAGATTGTGCAGTGCAACATCGGGCGTTCCGGTGAAACACAGGACAATACCGATGGCGACGACGACCGATACCAAGCCCCAGAGCAGCAAGATCGATGCAGCGACCGAGAAGGCGTATGCCGATGCAGCGGCAAAGACGGCCAAGACCGAGAAAGTCGATCTGGACGTGGTTGCGGAGGCTGTCGAAGCCGACGCGCCGGTAAAGTCTTCCGAGCCGAAAAAGCCCGCGATGAAAAAAGCCGCAGCGAAGAAGCCTGCCTGTCGCAAAAAGACTGTCGCCAAGAAGTCGGCCGTGAAGAAGGCTCCTGTCAAGAAAGCAGCGACCAAGCCTGCTGCCAAGAAATCCATCACTTCCCGCATTCCAACCAAGGAAACCATCATGACCACCGCAAAGACGACCACCGAAGACATGACCGCCAAGCTGAAGGACGGCGTTGCCGAACTGCAGACCCGCGCACAGACCGTCTATGGCAAGGGCAGCGAACTCGCGTCCGATATGGGTGAATTCGCCAAGGGCAATGCCGAAGCAATGGTCGAGAGCGGCAAGATCGTCGCATCGGGCGTCCAGCACATCGCCAAGACGCAATTCGAAGATGGCAAAACCGCTGTTCAGGTGATGACCGCCGACGTGAAGGAAATGGCCGCCGTCAAGTCGCCGACCGAACTGGTCCAGCTGCAGGGCAAGCTCGCCTCGCGCAATTTCGACGCCACCGTTGCCCAGGTTTCCAAGACCACGGGCATGTGGGTCAAGCTGGCCAACGACGCCTTCGCGCCGATTTCGGGCCGCATGTCGGTTGCAATGGAAAAGGTCCGCAAGGCCGCGTAATCGCACCTTCGACCCGACGAATACGAAAGGGGCCGTGCGACAGGATCGTGCGGCCCTTTTTCATGTCATATCAAAACGCAATCGACCCGCGACCCTTGCGTTTCGCGCAGGCGATGCAATATCGACAGGCGATGACACCGTTGCACGAAACTCCCCGACACAGCGCCCTCCCCCTGACGCTTGCAACTGCCCAACGCTTTCCCCGTTCGCGCGGCGGACGAGGACGAGGGCAATGACGGGGACGGCCAGGTCGGCGTCGCCACGAAAACCCGGACCAAGCCCAAGAAGCCCAGCCTGTACAAGGTGCTGCTGCTGAACGACGATTACACGCCGATGGAATTCGTCGTCATGGTCCTGAAGCGGTTCTTCAAGATGGATATCGAGCAGGCCACGCAGGTCATGCTGCACGTCCACCAGAAGGGTGTCGGCGTATGCGGTGTGTTTTCTTACGAAGTGGCGGAAACCAAGGTCACCGAAGTGATGGATTTCGCGCGACAGAACCAGCATCCGCTGCAATGCACGCTCGAACAGGCCTGACCCCCTTACGCATGACGGGCCTTAACGCATGACGGGGCATGACGGGGCGAAAGCGCGCTAGGGCCGCGCAACGCCTTCCCATGACGTAAAGCGCGGCATCGCCCTTGTTCTCCTTCATTCCAGCCATAGACCGCTACATCCTGCGCCTTGTGCTGGTGCCGATGGCGGGCGTCTTTGCCATCGCGGCCTCGCTGCTGATGCTGGACAAGATGCTGCGGCTGTTCGATTTCGTCGCGGTCGAAGGCGGTCCGGTCGGTATCGTCTTCAAGATGCTTGGCGCGCTGATCCCGGAATATGCCAGCCTTGCCATACCGCTGGGCCTGTTGCTCGGCATCCTGTTCGCGTTCCGCAAGCTGGCGACCACCAGCGAGCTCGACGTGTTTCGCGGTGTCGGCCTGAGCTACAGGCGGTTGCTGCGCGTGCCCTACACCATCACGCTGATCCTGATGGCGGTGAACGTCGCGCTGGTCTTCTATGTGCAGCCGGTCAGCCGCTATTATTACGAACAGCTCGAATACGAGCTGCGCTCCGGCGCGCTGGGTGCGTCGATCAAGGTTGGCGAATTTACCACGCTGGCCGACCGCATGGCGCTGCGCATCGAGGAGAGCGAGGACGATGGCCGTCGTCTGAAGGGCATCTTCGCACGCGCTGCCGACGGCAAGGGGCAAGTGCTGTCGATCTCCGCGCGCGAGGGCAATTTCCTGGCCACCAGCGACAGCCCCGACACCATCATTCTGCGCCTGACCGATGGCACCATCGTGCACGACACCGGCAGTGACGAAGGCGCCGCCGCGCGTGCTCAGCTTCACCCGGCACGATCTGCCGATAGACTTGCCGCGCGTCGAGCAGTTCCGCGAACGCGGCGATGCGGAACGGGAGTATATCCTGCCCGAATTGTTACGGATCGGCTGGTCCGGCGATGCCAGCCCGATCGCGCGCGCGGGCAGTCAGGCCAGCTTCAATTTCCGGCTGGTGGAAGTCATCATCATGCTGCTGATGCCGTTGCTTGCCGTAGCGCTGGCGATCCCCCCCAAACGCAGCAGCAGCGCGCTGGGTGTGTTCGTCGCCATCGTGATGGTGGTCGCCTATCACAAGGTGAACGAATATGGAGAGGATATCGCCGCATTGGGCCGGGTCGATCCGGTCTTGGCATTATGGGGGCCGTTCGCGCTATTCGCGGCGCTGATTTTGTGGATGTTCTACCGTGTGTCCTACGTGCCGGGCGGGCAGGCCATCGGTGCACTGGAAAGCGCGTTCGCAAAGCTGGGCCGATGGCTGGGCAAGCTGTTCGGTCGGGGCAAGCGGCGTGCTGCATTGCAAACACCCGATGCAGGACCGCCGGTGCCGCCTATGGCCAAAGCCACCTGACCCGTGCCGCAACTCGATTTCTTTCCGTCGCGCACGCTGACGCTTTACATGGCGAAGACATTCGTCGTGCGTATCGTCGCGATGCTGGCGGTGCTGGTGCTGGTGCTGATGTCGCTCGACCTGCTCGGCAACAGCGGCGAAATTCTGGAAGTGCCGGGCAACGGGCAAAGCGAGCTGTGGACGTATATCACGCTGCGCATCCCGCAGCTTGTCGCGCGTTTCCTGCCCTATTCGGTGCTGCTGGCCACGCTCATCACGCTGGTCGCCCTGAACCAGAACAGCGAAGTCGTGGCGATGAAGGCGGCCGGCCTTTCCGCGCATCAGGTGCTGGCCCCGCTGCTGCTGACCGCCGCGCTGGTGGCGGCGGGTAGCTTTGTCTTCAACGAACGGGTGGTAACCCGCGCCACCGCGACGCTGAAGGCGTGGGAGGGCAATGACTACGGCGCCGTGCCGCAAAGCTCAGGCGAGCGGACGAATGTTTATCTGACCGATGGCGCGAATATCCTGATGGCCCAGCGGCTGATCGGCGCAGGTGCCGAGCTGCGAATGGAAGGCGTCACATGGTATCGGCGCGATCCGCAGGGGATGCTGGCGCAACAGGTCCGCGCCGCCAGCGCCAGCTATGCCGCTCCGGGCTGGCGGCTGGAGGATGCCGAACGGTTCGATGTCGCCACCGCCACCAGCGATGCCGAAGGCGCGGTGGTCGTCGCCGAGGGCCTTACGCTGGAACAGATCGCGCTGGACCGGGTCGATCCCGATACGCAGTCCTTCTCCGAGCTGTCCGCCTCCATCGACGCCTACGAAGCAGCGGGACGACGCACCAGCGAGCTGCAGGCGAAATGGTGGCACAAGATTTCCGGGCCGCTGTCGGCGCTGCTGATGCCGCTGCTCGGCTCGATCGCCGCGTTCGGCCTCGCCCGGTCGGGCCAGCTGTTCGTGCGCGCGGTCATCGGCATGGCGCTGGGCTTTGCCTATTTCGTGGTCGACAATGCCGCGCTGGCGATGGGCAGTTTCGGCGGATATCCGCCCTTCCTTGCGGCATGGTCGCCGTTCTTCCTGTTCCTGCTGATCGGCGAAACCGTGCTGATCCGGACCGAGGAGTGACCGACTGGTCGCTGCGGCTGGCGCGCCGGGAGGATGCCGAGCGGATGCCGGCGGTGGAAGCATCCGCAAGCCAGCTTTTCGCGCAAATCGAAGAGCTGCAGGACGTGGCGAAACAGCCCACCCTGTCGATACCGCGCCTGCAAACCCTGATCGGCAAGGGGCATTGCCTGGTTGCGTCTGTCCGACGATGCGATGGCAGGCTTCCTCGTGACCGAACCCTTCGGGCGCGAACTGCATATGGTGGAATGCAGCGTCCACCCTTTGCACCAGCGCAATGGCATCGGCGCCGGATTGATACGCGCCTGCCTGATCGACGCGCGCAATTCCGGCTTCGACGCGGTGACGCTCACCACTTTCCGCGATGTGCCGTGGAATGCGCCGTTTTATACAAAGCTGGGATTTGTCGAAGCCGCCGACGAAACGGCACACCCTCGCCTTGCAGCAACACTCGCGAAGGAGGCTCGACAGGGCCTTCCGCGCGAAAGCCGTTGCGCGATGATCCGGTTTCTCGATTGACGGGTGCTTTGCCGCAATGGCAGACGGCCACCATAACAAGGAGATTACGACATGATCCGTGCCTGCGCACTTGCTGCCTTCGCCCTGTCCCTGACGGCCTGCGCCGAAGAAGAGACGCTGGACACCAGCTATGAAGAAACGTTGCCCGCACCGGTTGCGGATGCCGAGGGCGAAGTGGCCGACAAGAATATGTCCGCCGACGGGCGTGACGAAGCTGTCGATGCGATTGCCGCCGAAACCGGGGCCAGCGACGGAACCGGCGAAACGCCTGTGGAATCCATCACCGAATAACCGGTCGTCAGGCGGATCTTTGCCGGCCCATAGTGCTGCGCGCAATGCGCGCCACCAAGGTCCACATGCCGGGATGGTTCGCCCCGTCATAGGTCGATCCCGTGCCCAGTTCGCGCACCAGCCGGCGGTGCGCCTCCGGCAGGGCGTGATACGGCATCGACGGCATCAGATGATGCAGCGCGTGATAGCGCAAGCCGACCGGCGCCCATATCTCCGCCACGGGCCCGGGTGGCGGCACGTTGACGCTGTCGAGGAACTGCGCGGTCACCGACATGGCATCGCCCTCGTTCTCCCACAAATGCGCGACCAGCGTGCGCAGCTGGTTCAGAACGGCGGTGATGCTGACAATGCCGAGCACCACCAGCAGCGGCCGCCAGCCGAACGCGAATATGCTGCCGATCAGCGCCCATGCCCAGACCGCCCCGCCCAGCTCCTGCCAGAACACCCGCCGCGCCAGCGTGCCTTCGGCGGGGCGACGGCGAAACGCCGGGTTGATCGAAAGCGCGGAAAACCGCTGCCACACCACGCGCCGTATCGCAGGCACGACTGCGCCCAGCGGCACCAGCACGGCAAAGCGGAACAGCAGCGCAACCGGCGCAAGCATGGCCACCGCGATGAACAGCGGCAGGCTCCACGGCTTCATCAGCGCCAGCGGCAGGTATTCGGGATCCTCGACGGTCCCGTATTGCGTGCGCTTGTGATGCAGCGTGTGCACGCCTTCATACATGAAGGACGGCGTGAGCAGCGGTATGCCGACCAGCAGGTTCCAGCCGGTTCGAAAACCGGGCAGCGCATCGCGGTGGATGTGCGAAATCTCGTGAATGAACATCAGCGCGCGGTACAGCGCAAGCACCGCGATTGCCGCGCTCGATACGGCCAATACCGGGTTTGCGAGCAGGATGGCCCCGGCAATACCGGCATAGCCCAATCCGGCCGATGCCAGCATGTCGGGCCAATAAATGCCCGGACGCGCTTCCGCCAGATCCTTCGTCAGGTCGCGCGCACCGCGCAACAGGGCGCGGTCATCGGCCACCGGCTCGCGCCGGGGCTGCTGCGTCGGGACAGACATGGCTTGCTGAACAGTCATCGTGGCCAAGGTAATAGCGGCTTTCGGCGGTTAAAGACAGGGGGCCAAAGTAAGGGGCGCGAGTGGCGCGCGTCCGGTTGACAAGTGCAGCGGGCAAAACCCATTGCAGTGCGGCAATGAACGCAGCCAAACACCGCCCGCGGCGACCTGTCGAGATACGTCCCGTTTCCGGCGCGAAACAGCGCGCCGCTTTCGTCGATCTGGGTCGCCGCTTCGCCGCCGAGACGCCCAACCATGTGCCGCAGTTGCGACGCGAGCAGCTGGAGCTGGTCGATCCGGACAAGAACCCCTTCTTCGCCCATGCCCGCGTCCAGTTCTTCATCGCCTATCGCGGCGAAACCCCCGTGGGCCGCATCAGCGCGCATATCGACGAGGTTGCGCTGCAACAGCCTGCCGAACAGGGTTTCGGGCCGGGTACGGGCATGTTCGGCTATTTCGATGCAGACGACGCGGAGGTCGCCGGTGCGCTGTTGGCACGGGCGGAAACCTGGCTGGCGAAGGAAGGCATGACGCGCGTTCTCGGCCCGATTTCGCTGTCGATCTGGGAGGAGCCGGGCCTGCTGGTTCAGGGGCAGGACCACGCCCCGATGATCATGATGGGGCAGCACCCGGCGCATTACGCAGGCTGGATCGAGACGGCAGGCTACGGTCGCGCCAAGACGCTGCTGACTTACGAACTGGACATCACGAAGCCGTTCCCGCCGCTGGTGCAGCGCATTGTGGCTTCGGGCTATCGCAACGAACGGCTGGTGATGCGCCAGCCGGACATGAAAAACCTGGAGAAAGACTGGCGCGCGGTGCTGGGCATCCTGAACGATGCCTGGTCCTCCAACTGGGGTTTCGTTCCGTTTACCGAGGCGGAAATCCAGTATGCTGCCAAGAAAATGAAACCGATCATCTTTCCGGGCCTGAACCGCATTATCGAGCTGGACGGCGAGCCGGTCGCCTTCATGCTCGTCTTTCCCGATATCAACCGTCTGCTGGCGCGCATAAACGGGCGCCTGCTGCCGTTCGGCTGGGCGCGGCTGCTGCGCTGGCTGCGCAAGCCGAAGCCCGCCGATGTGCGGGTGCCGTTGATGGGCGTGGTCAAGGCGCACCAGAATTCGCGCCTCGCCAGCCAGATGGCGTTCATGATGATCAGCGATATACGCGATGTGACGCTGGCCGAATTCGGCGGCAAACGGGCCGAGATCGGCTGGATACTCGAAGACAATCAGGGGATGGTCGCAATTGCCGACACTATCGGAGCATCGGCAAACCGCGAATACGCGATTTACGAACGCGCGCTGTAGTCATGCCGCGTCGGATCGTGCGACCCCGGAAGCTGCTGGGGAACCGCTTCGCCTGCCGCATCGTTTCATGACGCGATGCGCAGCGCTCTAACCTGACCTTGGCAAAACCGGCACCTCTTGGCTCCGTCCTCATCGTGGAGGACGACCCCGTCATCGCGATGGCGACGCAGATGGTCTTCGAAGATGCCGGAGCCGCGCCTGTTATCGTGACAGCCTCTACACAGGATGCGATGGCGGCCCTGCGCGGCAAACTGCCCGATGTGCTGGTGCTGGACATCCATCTGAGCGACAGCGACGATGGATGGGCGATTGCCGAACTGATCCAGAGCCTCGACGCGCGCAACACCCGCATCATCTTTGCTACCGGTGCGCCGCAGGACATTCCCGCACCGATCGCCGCGCTAGGCACCGTTCTGGAAAAGCCGTTGGACGCCGATGCCTTGCTGGCGGCGGCGCGGCGTGCCCCGCGCCGGGGTGTGCTGGCTGCCCTGAGACGCAGCGCGCGCTAAACTACACATCCGCGCGATATACTTGATCGCAAACGAAAACGGCCCCCGAACATCTGTCCGGGGGCCGAGGGGATCATATCACCGGCCGCCTTGACGGGAGGGGGGTCGCGGCGGGTGACAAAATCATAATCGCCGACCGTACGAACGGTTCCCGCGCCCCTTTCAAATCATATCAAATCTTATGATGGGCGACCGAATGACGCCGGACAACAACGCGATAGCGCCGATTGCGGCGCGCGCTTCGAACGGGTAGACGAGTCCGATACGGGAACCTGACGCGTCTTCGCCGCGTTGCCCTGTGCGCGCCTGTCAGGGCGTCCTGTATCCCTTACGGAAGGAAGTTTATGTCGCTCGGAGATCAAGTCGCTGCCAATCTGCCCTATCTGCGGCGATATGCGCGGGCCCTTTCCGGCTCGCAGGCCAGCGGCGATGCCTATGTGCGGGCCACGCTGGAAGCCGCCTTGGCCGACGATGCGCTGAAGGCGGAACTGGGCGAAGGCCGCGTGCCGCTTTACCGTGCGTTCAACACGATCTGGTCGAGCGCGTTTCAGGACGTGCCGGAAGCCGCCGAAGCCTCCACGCACGAGGCGGCGGCGCAGGATCGGCTGAAAGGCGTGACTCCGCTCAACCGGCAGGCGCTGCTCCTGACCACGCTGGAGAATTTTTCCGCCGAGGAAGCGGGCGAAATCATGCAGGTGTCGACCGACGATGTGGAAAGCCTGGTGCGCGACGCCGTGGCCGAGATCGACCGGGAATCGACGACATCGGTACTCATCATCGAAGACGAACCGCTGATTTCGATGCAGCTGGAAGACCTCGTCACTTCGCTTGGCCACGAGATTTGCGGGACCGCCGCCACGCGCACGCAAGCGCAGGAAGTGGTCGCGGAAAAGACGCCGGGACTGGTGCTGGCCGACATCCAGCTGGCCGACGGATCGTCCGGCCTCGATGCGGTGGACGACATTCTGGAGATGGGCAGCGTGCCGGTGATTTTCATCACCGCCTATCCCGAACGCCTGCTGACGGGCGACCGGCCGGAGCCGACCTATCTCGTGACCAAGCCGTTTCAGGAAACCACGGTCCGCGCGGCGATCAGCCAGGCGCTGTTTTTCGGGGCGAACAAACCGCTCACCTGACGCTGCGTACGAGAACGCTCTCAAGCGTCCGGCGCGTATTTCGCCCGGATGGCAAAGTCGCTTGGCGTGCGGATCGGGATCATCAATTCGCACCGGACGCCGGCTGGGTCGAATTCCAGCTGTACCGGACGGGCGAGTTCGTGGGCCACGATCTTTTCGATAAGGTCCGTTCCGAATCCGCGCGCCCGTTCGGCCTTCGGTGCAACCGGCGGTCCGCCCCGTTCGGTCCAGCGCAGATGCGCCGTTTCATCGTCGATCTTTTCCCAAACGATCGAAACCGTGCCGCCCGGTTGGCTCAACGCCCCGTATTTGGCGGCATTGGTGCTGAGTTCGTGCAAGGCCAGACCGAGCGAAAGCGCATCGTTCGGCGCAAGCTCGACATCGGGGCCATCGAGTTCGACCATCGTATCGTTCGTGCCGGAATAAGGCGCGAGTTCCGCTTCGATCACCGCGCGGATTGCCGTGCTGCCCCACTCCGACTGGGTCAGCAAATCGTGCGTTGCGGACAGGGCGCGAATACGTCCGTCCAGGCTATCGGCAAAACTGTCGAGCGAGGCGGCGCGCCTGCGGGTCAGGGCCACGATCGAAAGCACGTTTGCCAGCGTGTTCTTCACGCGGTGGTTCAGTTCGCGGGTCAGCGAATTGCGGATGGAGTTCTGCTCGGCAAACCATTGCAGCGAGGCACGGTCTTCCTTGGCCTGCGCCGTCAGCAACCGCGCCACCGTCATCAGCAGCGACGCGACCAGCAGGCCGAACAGCAGCGTCAGCATCGACAGGCTGGACAGCGACACGGCCCGCGATGATTCCACTTCCAACACCATATCACGCTGCGCGATCCGGACAGGTTCAACCGCAGTCACACCGGTCACATCGTCCGGCGGTATTTCCGCCAGCAGGTTTTCGGGAGCGACTTCGGTATCGTACAGGCGCACGCCCTTCTCGCCCCGGCTTTCCAGCTCCAGCGCGGAAAACAGGAATTCCTTGGCATTGAACGGACTGTAGACGAAGCCGTGCAAGCGGCGCGGTACGGTGTCTTCACGGAATACCGGCATGTAGATGATGAAGCCCGGATCGGAACCGGCGCCTTCCTGCGCCAGGACGACTTTGCCCGTTGCAGTAGGCCGCGCACTGCTCGCTGCATCATCCATCGCCTTGCGGCGTGTCGCTTCGGAATACATATCGAACCCAAGCGCGCGACGGTTACGCTCCGTAGCCGGTTGCAGCAATGTCACCGGCACCGCCCCAGGATCCTCGTCGTTTGCGCTTGCCGAACGAAGGGGACGCACGACATAGTCAGCCTCTCCCGCCGAACGCTGTGCCTGCTCGAAGGCGGCGATGTCGCGCGTGCCGATGCGCCGGGCCCAACCGAGGCCATCCGCACCGCGAAAATCGGAATCGAGCCGTAGCTGCGTAACGAAGCTTGTGAACAAGCGCGGATCGACTTGCTCGTTTGCACCGAACAACGCTGCACCTGCACGAAGATAGGCCGCCGAACTGTTGCCCCGTCGTTCGATGGCGGAAGCGATCGCCTGCGCCCGTTCACGCATTTCGGCCCGCTCGCGCGCATTCTCGCCCTGTTCGATGGCGAACACGCTCAACGCGGTGATAGCGGCCACCAGCAGGAACAGCGCAATCGGAACGGCGCGCGGATATTCGATCAGGAGGCGGCGGGACCGGCGCTGGGAATACTGCGAAGCCAAACCCGGTTCCTCTTTCTCGTCCTTCAGGCGTTGCCTCACGGTATTGTGACGCAATCGTTAGGGGAGGAACCAAAGTTACAAGGTATCGTTCCAACTCTTACCCGATGCGTAACCACGACCCATCGCGCATTATCATCTTGCCCCGGCCGTCAAGGGAAGGCAGGGCCGAGCCCATGCCGGACAACCAGTATCCTATGCCAAAACCTGCCAACCCAGCTCCATCCGCTCCGAAGCAAAGCGACTCGCCGGAGTGGGCGAACGGGCTGCAACAGCTCTATAAATCGGTGGTGGACGAGCCCCTGCCCGACAGTTTCAAGGACTTGCTGTCCAAGCTGGACAATGCCGACTGATGGCCAAATACGAGCGCACGCCTGCGCAAAAGGCTGAATTCAAAACCGAGCTGACCGAAGTCATCCCGCACCTGCGTGCCTTTGCACGGGGACTGTGCGGGCGACCCGACATGGCCGACGATCTGGTTCAGGAAACCATGATGAAGGCATGGGCCGCACAGGACCGGTTCGAACCGGGCACCAGCATGCGGGCATGGACGTTCGTCATCCTGCGCAACGCGTACCTTACCGACATGCGCCGCAACCGATTTCGCGGCGAATATGACGAGGGCGTGGCGGAGCGTATCCTGACCGCACCGGCGGGACAGGAGGAGCCGCTGCACCTGTCCGACATGCACCGCGCCTTGCTGACCCTGCCGCCGGAACGGCGCGAGGCGCTGTTGCTGGTCGGTGCCGGTGGCTTTTCCTACGAGGAAGCAGCCGAGATTTGCGGTTGCGCGATCGGCACGATCAAGAGCCGCGTGGGCCGCGCCCGTGCCGCGCTTGCATCCATGCTAAGCGACGGCGACATTCCGCAGCGTTCGGTGGACGATGCATCGGCCCACCGTGCAATTCTTGAGGAACTCGATGATGTCGCCGCCGGTAATGGCGAAGCGGCGCGGGTTTAGAAGCCTGCCTCAAGCCGCGTAATCGCAGGTAGATGCAGGTCTCGCTTGTAGTCACGGAACGCTGGGTGCAGATGTCGTGGCCATGACACCGCCCCCTCCTCCAATACCTGACAGACCGCATGTGCCTCCACGCGTTGGCAGCCGTCGCATGGCATTTGCCCAGCAGGAATTGCGGCTTATCTCAGCTTTGGTCCTGCTGCTGGGTATTGGGCTGTTCCTCGCACTTCCATTCGTGCTTTCCATCGGTTCGGTGGTGTTCCTGCCGGTGACCAGCGCCATCATCCTGATGATATTGCTGTCTCCGCTTGCCGACTTCATGTCGCGCGTCGGACTGCCCAATGTGCTCGCCTCGCTGTTCGCGATCATCGTCTTCATCGCCATCGTGATGGTGGCGTTCGGCGTCATCCTGCAACCGGCCAGCACGCTGGTCTCGCGACTGCCGGATATGGTCGACAGGGTCGGCGAACGGTTCGCCGAACTGCAGGCCGAATTTGCAATGGTCGCCAATCTGAACGAGCGTGTGCTGGCGATCATGGGCAATGCCGGGGCCGATCAGGTGGTGCTGGCCGGTCCATCCATTTTCCAGCAGCTTGCGGTAGCGACGCCGACGGTCCTGCTCGAAGTCCTGCTGACGTTCCTGATGGCGTTTTTCCTGATCGAGGCACGCGTGCGGATGCGCCAGCACCTGCTGTTCGACCGTGCGTCGCTTGGCACCAGCATCAAGGCGGCGCGCGTTCTGCGCGAAGTGCAGGACCGGGTCGCGGCCTATATCCTGACCGTGTCGTGGATCAATCTGGGCGTCGGCGTCATCGTGGCATCTGGCGCGTGGCTGCTGGGGGTCGAGGCGCCGCTGATGTGGGGCGGGCTGGCTGCGCTGTTGAACTTCATCCCTTATATCGGCCCGCTCGCCATGACGGCGTTGCTGACCCTGTTCGGCATCGGCACGGCGGATACCGTGCTGCTGGGCCTGATACCCGCCGCAGCCTATCTCGGCCTGCATGCGGTCGAGGCCAATGTGGTCACGCCTTCCATATTGGGCGCGCGGTTCACGATGAACCCGGTGATGATCCTTATCGCGTTCAGCTATTTTTCCTGGGTCTGGGGCGTGTTCGGCGCGCTTTTGTCGGTGCCGATCCTGCTGATGCTGACCGCATTCTTCGACCATGTCGGGCGGCCGAACCTCGTCGGTTTCGTGTTCGGCGAACCCTTGTTCGCGGGCAACCGGCTCGCATTGGGGCTGGACGACGACGCCGAGCGAGCCGCAGGAAGCTGACAGCAAAAAGCCCGCCACGCCGGAGGCATGACGGGCTTTCATCACGTTGCGGTGGTTATCAGTTCGCCGCGTATTTCCATGTGCTGCCGCGCGCGAGGTTTTCCGACGCGAAGCTCCAGTTCAGTTTATCCTGCGTCACCGCCTTCAGATAGGCCGGACGGGCGTTCTGGTGGTCGAGATAATAGGCGTGTTCCCACACGTCGATGGTCAGCAGCGGATTGAAATCGCTGTCGGCCAGCGTGTCGCCATCATGCGTTTCCTCGATACTGAGTTTGCCGTCCTTCTCGGCCAGCCAGACCCAGCCGCTGGCGAAGTGCCCTGCGCCGCGTTCCTGCAACTTTTCGATAAGTCCATCGGTCGAACCGAAGGCATCGTCGATCATGCTCTGCAGCTCGTCCGAAGGACTGCCGCTGTCGGCTGCGAGCGAGTGCCAGTAGAACCCGTGGTTCCAGCTCTGTGCGCTGTTGTTGAACAGGCCCTGGTCCGATCCGCGCGCGGCGGCGATTACGTCTTCCAGCGCCTTGTCGGCATGGTCCGTGCCTTCGATCGCCTTGTTGGTCTTGTCGACATAGGCCTGATGATGCTTGCCGTGGTGATAGCTCAACGTTTCGGCGGAAATTGCGGGCGCCAGCGCCGTGTCGGCATAGGGCAGCGGGGTGAGTTGGAAGGACATCGAAAAGCTCCTGCTTGGGATTGGTTGGGGTATGTCATCGATAACGCACGACCGCCCATTCCGTTGCAAGAGCTGCACGTCCGGCATCATTCGACCGACCGGTCCACGCTTGCCGTCACCGCGACATTCATCGTCACATTGGCCAGCGTGCGCATGATATCGGGCAGCATCTCCACCGCGACCAGTATTGCCAGCGGTTCGATCGGCACGCCCATCGCAAGCGCTATGGGCGCGATGGAAATGACGAAGCTGATGGAGCCGGGCAGGCTGACCGATCCCACGCTGATGATAAGCGCCACCCCGATGCCTGCTGCCAGAGTGCCCGGCGTCAGCTCGACGCCTGCGAGATAGGCGACGTAAATCGCCACCGCCAGGTTCATGGCGGGGCTGGTCGAACGGAAGATGGCGACCGCCAGCGGCAGGACGAAGTCCGCGGTCGCCTCGCGCAGCTTCAGCCGGCGTGCGCTGTCGAGCATCGCGGGCAGGCTGGCGAGCGAACTTTGCGTCGATATGGCCACCGCCTGCGCAGGCAGCATGGCACCGGCAAACCCGCCGCCTTTTCCGCGCAAGGCAAGCATTCCAAGAAGATAGGCCGCGACCAGCACCACCAGGCCCATCGCCGAAACGACCGTGATGTAATGCGCCAGCGCGCCGAACGCATCCGCCCCGCTGCTTGCCGAAACCCCCAGCGCCAGCGCGAACACACCGACGGGGGCCAGCCACAGCACCCAGCCGATGATCGTCAGCATGGCGTTGGCGACGGCATGGAAGAACCCGACCAGCACTTGCCGCTGCCCCATCGGCAGGCCCGCCGTCGCAACGGCAAACAGGGCGAAGAAAATCGTCAGCGGCAACATCGCGGTTTCCGCCGCCGCCGCAATCAGGTTGGGCGCGACGAGCGAGGTCAGGAAGTCGCCCACACCCGGTACTTCCTGCGCTGCACCTCCTGCATCGACCAGCAGCAGCGCCGCCGCCCCTTCGGGTACCGGGAATGCGGAGAGGACCACGGGCATCAGCAGCGCGGTCGCAATCGCGCCACCCGCCAGCACTACGAACATCGTCGCCAGCATCCGAACCGCCACCGGCCCGGCCCGCGCCGCCGCCATCATTTGCGTAATGCCCAGCACCAGCAAGGATGCGACCAGCGGAATGATCGTCATCTGCAAGGCGCGCAGCCACATCGCGCCTATTGGCTCCGCAACCGCCAGAATAGTCGGGAAGCGCCGTCGTACCCGACAACGCGATCCCCGCCATCAGGCCAGTCACAAGTCCGCCGAACGTCCACCATACCGGCAGGCGCACCTGCACCAGTTCGGGCGGCGTGACGGCGGCGGCGGTGTTGTCGGATGGCATGGTAACGGGAACCCCTTTGCAAACGCTGCCTAATCGCGTCACAAGCGCCGCGCAAACAAAGGCTCGCCTGTGGAGCGGCACATTGGAGATGCAGATGGCGCGCAAGTTTTTCGGCACGGACGGCATTCGCGGCGAGACGAATACCGGCGCGCTGACCGCGACGATGGTGATGCGCGTGGCGCAGGCGGCAGGCAACCATTTCCGGCGGGGCGACCATCGCCATCGCGTGGTTATCGGCAAGGACACGCGCCTGTCGGGCTATATGATGGAAAGTGCGCTGGTGGCCGGTTTCACCAGCGTCGGCGTCGATGTCATCATGACCGGCCCGCTGCCGACTCCTGCCGTTGCACTACTGACGCGCGAGATGCGTGCCGATCTGGGCGTGATGATTTCGGCCAGCCACAATCCCTATCGCGATAACGGCATCAAGCTGTTCGGTCCGCAGGGCTTCAAGCTGTCGGACGAGGCCGAGGCCGACATCGAACGGCTTATCGAAACGCAGCCCGAACTGGTGCCCGCCGACCAGATCGGGCGGGCGCGCCGGATCGAGGATGCGCGCGGGACGGTATATCCATGCCGTGAAGCAGTCGATCAGCGCCGACATACGGTTCGACGGTCTGAAAGTCGTCATCGATTGCGCGAACGGGGCTGCATATCACGTCACGCCCAGCGCAATCTGGGAACTGGGTGCAGAGGTCATCACTATCGGTGTCGATCCCAATGGCACGAACATCAACGATGGCGTCGGCTCGACTTCGCTTGACGCGGTGTCTCAAGCGGTTGTCGAAAACAACGCCGATATCGGCATTGCGCTGGACGGTGATGCGGACCGGCTGATCGTCATCGACGAAACCGGCAAGACGGTCGATGGCGACCAGATCATGGCGCTGATCGCGACGCGCATGGCGGAACGCGGCGATTTGAAGGGCGGCGGCGTGGTGGCCACCGTGATGAGCAATCTGGGGCTGGAACGGTGCCTGCAAAGCCACGGCCTGACGCTGGAACGCACCAAGGTGGGCGACCGCTATGTGCTGGAGCGGATGAAGGCAGGCGGCTTCAATGTCGGCGGCGAGCAGTCCGGTCACATGATAATGCTCGACCATGCAACCACCGGCGACGGCACCGTGGCGGCGCTGCGCGTGCTGGCGGGGCTGGTGCGTTCGGGCAAGAAGGCCAGCGAGTTGCTGCACCAGTTCGACCCGGTGCCGCAACTGCTGAAGAATGTACGCTATGATGGCGCAAGCCCGCTCGACGATGCAAGGGTCAAGGCCGCGATTGCTGAAGCCGAGGCAGCGTTGGCGGAGACCGGGCGACTGGTCATCCGCGCATCGGGCACCGAACCGCTGATCCGTGTTATGGCCGAAGGCGACGATGCCGCGCTGGTCGAACAGGTGGTGGACAGCGTGTGCGATGCGGTGCGCGCCGCCGCATGACCGAGACACCTGTTCCGCCACGCGTCCTGATTATTGCCGGGTCCGACAGTTCGGGTGGCGCAGGCATCCAGGCCGACATCAAGACCGTCACCATGCTGGGCGGTTACGCCATGACCGCGATAACCGCCGTCACCGCGCAGAACACCACCGCCGTATCGCAGATCGAAGCGCTCTCGCCCCGAATGGTCATCGCACAGGTCGATGCCTGCCTGTCGGATATCGGCGCGGATGTGATCAAGATCGGCATGATCGGCAGCGCGGAAACAGCGCAACTGCTGGCCGACCGGCTCGACACCGTCACCGGACCGCTTGTCTTCGATCCGGTCATGGTTGCCACCAGCGGGGCGACTCTGGCCGACGAGCAGACCATCGCCGCTTTCGTTCGGTTGATGGACCTTGCAACGCTCGTCACGCCCAACCTGCCCGAACTCGCCGCGCTTGCGGGCACACAACTTTCGGGCGACCAGGACATCGCGGACGCCGCCGAGAAACTGGCACTGCGCCACGGGTGTGCCATACTCGTTAAGGGCGGTCATGCCCAAAGCGATGCCACAAGCGACAACAACCGCATCGTCGACACGCTGTTCGATCCCGACAACCGTATTGCCACGTTCGAAGATGCCCGCTTCGACAGCACCAGCACGCACGGCACCGGCTGCACGCTGGCGAGCGCTATCGCGACATTGCTGGGCCACGGTCAGCCGCTGGAAAACGCCGTGCGGCTGGCGCGCCGCTATGTGCGGGCAGGCATTCTGCGCGCGCCGGGTTTCGGCAAGGGACACGGACCGCTGGGCCATCAGGCCGTGCGGCAACGCGACCTCGCCGCCGCCGTCGTCGCGTCCTAGGGTACGCTAGCGTGACAGGCCGTAAAACGCGGCGATATGGTCCCACGCCTCGTCCGCCGTCTCGCACCAGTGGATCAGGTCCAGATCCTTGGCCGAAACCGTGCCTTCCTCGGCCAAGGCTTCGAAGTTTATCACCCGCGTCCAGAAATCCTTGCCGAACAGCACGATGGGAATACGCTTCATCTTGCCGGTCTGGATCAGCGTCAGCAGCTCGAAGAACTCGTCGAACGTGCCGAAGCCGCCGGGGAACACCGCCACCGCCCGCGCACGCAGCAGGAAATGCATCTTGCGCAGTGCGAAGTAGTGGAACTGGAAGGAGAGGTGGGGCGTGACATAGGGATTGGGTGCCTGCTCGTGCGGAAGGACGATATTCAACCCGATGGACTCGACCCCCGCATCGCTCGCCCCGCGATTTGCCGCTGCCATGATCGACGGCCCGCCGCCCGAAGTGACGACGAACTGGCGCTTGCCATCTTCGATAATCGCCTTCTGGCTGACCATCTTGGAAAGCTGGTAGGCTTCCTCGTAATACTTCGCCTTGGCGCACAGGTTCTCGACCACTTTGCGCTCGTCTTCGGGCAAGTCCTTCGCGCCTTCCAGCGCGGTATCGACTGCCTCGGGCGCGGGAATGCGGGCGGACCCATACATGACCAGCGTGGAGCCGACGCCCGCCTCGTCCAGCAGCATTTCCGGTTTCAGCAGTTCCAGCTGGAACCGCACCGGGCGCAATTCGTCGCGCAGCATGAAGTCTGTATCGCGGAAGGCCAGCGTATAGGCCGGATGGCGCGTTTGCGGGGTACCGGGCGGGCCGGCATTCGAAAAACCGACCTCTTCTTCGGCAGGGTAGAACTTGCGGCCGGTCAGGCCGTGATCGCTGGTTTTGTCGGTTTTGCTCATGCGCGCGGCGTTAGGCGCACCAGTCCCGGTGGGCAAGCAGTGCGCGTCGTCAGGATGGTAATGGATGCCCCGCAAGGATTCGAACCTTGATTGACGGAGTCAGAGTCCGCTCTCTTACCGTTAGAGGACAGGGCAGGAAGGCGCGCCGATAGGCGGCAATACGGAAAACGTCAAGTGAGGCAGTTCACGCGGCGAACGCGATACACCGCCAAATCTTGCCGAAATGGTCATCTGTCTGTAGCATATCTGCCAAGTCCTCGCGAATGCATCGCGAGAAGAGATAAGAGAGTACGTTCGAGATGGCGGAGTTCGATCCGCCGGACAGCAACAGGACGGCGCGCACCAGAGGGGCCAAACAGTCCGGCAAGGTAGCCGATTTTCGCTACCGTCCCCCCTCGCGGGTCGAAAAATCGTCACGGGTGCAATCCGCGACGGGAAAGGCTGGCGCGCGTCCGGAACCGCGCCGCGATGCTGGCTTTGCCGGCCGTAAGCAGGCCTATGCCGCGCTGGACCTTGGCACCAATAACTGCCGCTTGCTGATCGCACGTCCTTCGGGTGCGGATTTCACCGTTATCGACGCTTTCAGCCGTGTGGTGCGGCTGGGCGAGGGGCTGGCCTCAAGCGGCGCACTGAGCGAAGAGGCGATGGACCGCACGCTGGATGCGCTGAAGGTGTGTGCCGACAAGCTGCGCCGCCGCAATGTCCACCTTGCCCGTTCGGTCGCAACCGAAGCATGCCGCCGGGCGAGCAACGGCGCGGCGTTCATCGAACGGGTGCGGCATGAAACCGGTATTGCGCTCGATATCATCTCGGCGGGCGAGGAAGCGCGGCTGGCCGTGCTGGGCTGTCACGTTCTGCTGGCAGGCGACGAGGGACCGGCGATCATTTTCGACATTGGCGGGGGATCGACCGAGCTGGTCCTGATCGAACCGGGCGACAAGGTGCCGCAAATCGTGGACTGGCAAAGCGTGCCGTGGGGGGTCGTCTCGCTGACCGAAACGGTCGGACGCAAGGAGCGCACACCGCAGGAACGCGCTGCGCGCTATGCCGAGATGCGGCGGATTGTCTCGGAAAGTTTTGCCGATTTCGCCGAGCGGGTCGCACCCTTCAATACGGCAGACACGGAGATCCGGCTGCTGGGCACCAGCGGCACGGTGACGACGCTGGCCAGCCTGCACCTCAAACTGCCGCAATATGACCGCCGCGCGGTGGACGGGTTGATGGTACCTTCCGATGCCATGCGCGCGATCAGCAGCGACCTTGCCCGCAAGGATTTCGCTGCCCGCAGCGAAGTGCCGTGCATCGGGCAGGACCGCGCCGATCTGGTGGTGGCTGGGTGCGCTATCCTCGAAGCCATCCTCGATATCTGGCCTGCCGAACGCCTGGGCGTCGCCGATCGCGGCATCCGCGAGGGCATCCTGCGCAGCCTGATGAGTGCGGAAGCCGCGATGGCACCCGCACCCCATGACAAGAAGGCACAGGCATGAGCCGTTCCGGCCGCCATCCGGACAAGCGCGTCCGCACCGCCAGCGGGCGCACCGTGTCCAGCACCAAATGGCTGCAACGCCAGTTGAACGATCCTTACGTCAAGCGCGCCAGGGTGGACGGCTATCGCAGCCGCGCCGCTTACAAGCTGACCGAACTGGACGACCAGTTCGGCTTGCTGCGCGGCGTGAAGCGCGTCGTCGATCTTGGCATAGCACCCGGCGGCTGGAGCCAGGTAGTGCGCCAGCGCGCGCCCAAGGCGGCGATTGTCGGCATCGATCTGCTGGAAACCGACCCGATCGAAGGCGTCGTCATCCTGGAAATGGATTTCATGGACGATGCGGCCCCCGCGCTATTGACGGCGGAACTGGACGGCGCGCCCGATCTCGTCATGTCCGACATGGCGGCCAACACGGTCGGCCATAAACAGACCGATCACCTGCGCACGATGGCTCTGGTCGAAGCGGCGGCGTGGTTCGCCGTGGAAACGCTGGAGCCGGGCGGTGCCTTCGTTGCCAAGGTGCTGGCGGGCGGAACCGATACCGAATTGCTGACGCTGCTGAAAAAGCACTTCGGCTCGGTCAAACACGCCAAGCCCCCGGCCAGCCGCAAGGGCTCGTCAGAGTGGTATGTCGTCGCCCAGAAATTCAAAGGGCGGAGACCCGAAGACTAGACCGGTCGGAGCGCCAATAAGCGCGCCACCCGAACCTTAGTTGGGTGCCCCACCGCCTGCACCGGTGCGGCTGGCGGCAGTCGCTTCCGGACCACCCAGCGCGCCAGCGGCCTGCGCTTCGGATGGTGCGGCACCATCGACGCCTTCGGCTGCTTCTGCGCCCTCTTCGCCCTCGACGGCTTCGCCGCCTTCTTCACCTTCGGCTTCGGGCACGAATTCGGGAAGCGGCGGGCCGCCACCGTTCTCGGCCAGATACAGCATGACATTGGCGCGGTCTTCGGCCTTGCCCAGACCGGCGAAGCTCATCTTGGTGCCATTCGCATAGCCGCGCGGGCTTTTCAGCCAGGCGTCCATCGCTTCCCATGTCCAGTTACCGGGCACTTCTTTCAGCGCGGAACTGTAAGCGAAGCCTGCGACATGAGCATGTGGCTTACCCATCGTGGCCCACAGGTTCGGGCCGGTGCCATTCGCACCGCCCTGGTTTATCGTGTGACACGCAACGCATTTCGCAAACACGTTCTCGCCCGCAGCGGCGCTGCCCGTAGCGAGCAGTTCGGCAAGCGAAGGTCCGCTTTCGCCACCCTCGGCTTCCGCCACTTCGACGGCATAGCCCAGCTGTTCGGGGCGTTCCGGGCTGTCGGCATGATAATACATGCCGGAACCGATGCTGAGCGCCAAGGCGATGACGCCGCAGAACAGAACCCAGCCGGCAATCGTATTGGTACGGTCTTCCATGCGTCGCGCAATTCCACGTCAGAAAAAGGGGATATTCGAACACATTGGCCATACTGACGGCCCGCGAAGACTGCAAGGGCAGCAAATGCACGAGAGTTTGCGCGAAACGCATTGTCGCGGGCGGTTCGCGCCATTAGGCGAACCGGCGATGCGCAGTTTTCCCGCTCCCGCCCTCGCAATGGTCGACCGCATGCGTGCCGCCGCCGCCGATGCGCCCGCACAGGCGGTGGCTTTCCAGGGCTCGCCCGGCGCCAATTCGCATCGCGCGGCGGGCGAGGCCACGCCCGATTTCCTGCCGCTGCCCTGCTTCAGTTTCGAGGATGCGCTGGACGCGGTGACGCAAGGTCGCGCCGGCTGTGCGATCATTCCGATCGAGAACAGCCAGCACGGGCGCGTGGCGGATATCCATTTCCTGCTGCCCGAAAGCGGCCTTTCCATTGTCGGCGAACATTTCATGCCGATCACCCACGCGCTGATGGCGGTGCCACATGCCGATGGCAGCACCGGACCGTTTTCCGCCGCTTACAGCCATCCACAGGCGCTGGGCCAGTCGCGCCGGTATTTGCACGAGCGCGGCATCGTGCCGCTCAGCCACGCCGATACCGCAGGGGCCGCCGCTTATGTGGCGGAACGCGGCGATCCCGGCGTCGCCGCCATTGCGCCGCGCCTTGCCGCAGAACTCTACGGCCTGACGATTGCCGACGACCGGGTTGAGGATGCCGCCGACAACATGACCCGCTTCGTCGTGCTGGCCAGCGACCCGCTCGACCCTGCGCAATTCGCCGCAAACGATGCGGTAGTCACGACGCTGGTATTCGAGGTGAAGAACATCCCCGCCGCGCTGTACAAGGCGATGGGCGGGTTTGCGACAAACGGCGTCAATATGACCAAGCTGGAAAGCTACCAGCGCGGTGCCAGCTTTTCGGCCACCATGTTCTATGCCGATATCATGGGCCGTCCGGGCGAGGCGGGCGTCGACCGTGCGCTGGAAGAGCTGGCGTTTCACTGCAAGTCGATGCGTCTGCTTGGCACCTACCGGCAGGCGCGACGGCGCGGACCGGCAAACGCAGCGTCAGAGGATGTCTGAACGCCGCGCTTGCACGCCGCGTGACGCTCTGCCACCGATGGCGGTGTGACGATGCAATCGGGTCAGGGTGCGAACGTAGCGAGCGACGGCACAGGCGCGGACGAGAGCGTGTCCGACGAGAGCTGGGAGTCCATTCGCGCCGACGACTCCATCCAGTATGCCGAGCTGGACATCGCCCCGCGTGAAGCACGCGAACCGGGCTGGCTGGACGCTTTCTTCCGTTTTCTGGCCGATATTCTCGAACCGGTAGGCCAGTTGTTCGGTGCGGCATGGCCGGTGGTGCAGGTCATCCTGATCGCAACTGCCGTGCTGATGGTGCTGTTCCTTCTCTATCGCCTGCTCGCCCCGCTTTTTGCCGCACGCGTTGTGTCAGGAGGCGACGCAGCTGACGAGTGGACACCGGCACGCGCGGAGGCGCTGGCCCTGCTCAGCGATGCGGACCGGCTGGCGGAGGCGGGACAGTTCGACGAAGCCACGCACATGCTGCTGCAACGCAGCGTTGCACAGATCGGCAGCGCGCGACCCGGTTGGGTGGAACCGTCCAGCACGGCGCGCGAGCTGGCCGGTCTTGCCGCCCTGCCCGATGCGGCGCGGCGCACCTTTGCCATCATCGCCGAGCGGGTGGAGCGTAGCCTGTTCGCGCTGAAACCGCTGGCACGCTCCGATTGGGAAACCGCCCGCAGTGCTTACGCCGAATTCGCGCTGCAATCCCTCGATTCCTCTGGCGAACGACGATGACCGACGCGGTGGCAGGACGCACGCCGAGCGCATTCGATCCGCGTGTCGTGCTGGCGCTGCTGCTGTTCGGCGCACTGGCGTTTCTTGCCACGCTGTATTTCATCGGCACCAACCAGACCGGCGGCTCGGACAATGACGGGCAGGCGCATGCTGCCAGTCGCGGGCTAACCGGATACGCCGCACTCGCCGAATATCTGGAGGCGGAAGGGCACACCGTTCGTGTCTCGCGCAGCCGGTCCGCCTTGGACGAACCCGACTTGCTGGTGCTGACCCCGCCCCGTTACACCGATGCCGAAGCGGTTGCCGAAATACTGGACGAGCGGCGCTATACCGGGCCGACCCTACTGATCCTGCCCAAATGGAACGCGGCCCCGGCATCCTTTTTCACCGACGAGGATGTCGAAGAAGGTTGGGTCAGGCTGGGCAAACCGGCCACGCCCGAATGGACAGAAGAACTGCCGGACGAAACGCAGGAGCTTGAGGGTCGCACTTATCTCGATGCACCGGAATTCACGCTTGCGTTGGAAAAACAGTCGCAGGATTGGGCGGGTCTCGGCAGCAGGGGTCGACTGGCACGACCGGATGTAACGCAGTCCTTCGCACCGGGCCGCGATGCAGGGAATCTGACGCCGCTCGTCAGTACGGCCGACAACGCGCCGCTGGTCGGCTATCTCGATGATGGCGGCATCTACCCCGCTTATGAAGAAGCCGCGATGGGCCGCGAAATCTCCTACGACGAGGACGATTACGCGGGCAGCCAATACGGCATCATCGTCGTCGCCGAACCCGACCTGTTCAACAATTACGGGTTTTCCGACCGCAGCCGCGCGCAGCTCGCCCATGCCGTCGTGGACCTCGCGATGGATGGCGGCGATTACGATGTGGTGTTCGACGTAACGCTGAACGGGCTGGGCGGCGGCGAGAACCTGCTGACGCTCGCGTTCACCCCGCCTTTCCTCGCCGCGACACTGTGCCTGCTGATCGCGATGTTCGTAGTGGGCTGGCGCGCGATGCTGCGGTTCGGCCCTGCCGTGGCGGAGGATCGCGCAATCGCATTCGGCAAGACGCAGCTGGTCCGCAATGGCGCGGACTTCATCCGCCGGACCGGACGCCTGCACCTGCTCGCCGGACCATATGCTGCCGTGATGCGTGGCAAACTGGCCGATGCGCTGTCGCTCGATGCACCCGACGATGCGACGCTGGACGCTGCGCTTGCACGCCGCCTGCCCGATGAAACCGCCCCGACCCGAAGGCTTGCGGAATTGCAAAACGCCCGCACGCCTACCGCTATCCTGAATGCCGCCGACGCGTTGAAGACGCTCGAAAGGAAACTGCGCCCGTCATGACCGATACACCACAGACCCCCTCGCCGAACGCTGCCACAACGCTGGACGATGTGCGCGCCCTTGCCGCTGCGATCCGCAATGAAGTGGCGAAAGGTGTCGTCGGGCAGGAAGACATCATGGAGCATCTGCTGGTCGCTTTGCTGAGCCAGGGGCATGTCCTGCTGGAAGGGCCGCCGGGCACCGCGAAGACGTTTCTGGCGCAGTGCTTTTCCACCGCGCTGGGCCTCGAATACGGACGTATCCAGTTCACGCCGGACTTGCTGCCGGGCGATATCGTCGGCTCCAACCTGTTCAATTTCCAAACCAGCCAGTTCACCCTGACTCGCGGGCCGATCTTCTGCGAACTGCTGCTGGCGGACGAGATCAACCGCACACCGCCCAAGACGCAGGCGGCCTTGCTGGAAGCGATGCAGGAGCGGCGCGTGACGCTGGACGGCGAAACGCACGCCCTGCCCGAACGGTTCATGGTTGTGGCGACGCAGAACCCGATCGAGAACCAGGGCGTCTATCCCCTGCCCGAAGCGCAACTGGACCGGTTCGCGTTCAAGCTGCTGGTGTCTTACCCGGACGAGGAAGAAGAAGCGCGCATCGTGACGCGCTTCGGCGAACGGCAGGGGCCGCAGCGGCCCGCCGATCTGGGCCTGTCCGCCGTTACCGATGCGGCAAAGCTTTCGGATGCGGTTGCGGCGGTCGGATCCGTCACGGTGGCCGACGACATCACCCGCTACGTCGTGCGACTGGTTCGGGCCACGCGCGAACATGCCGATATCGCCAGCGGTGCCAGCCCGCGCGCCGCCATCCTGCTGGCCAATGCCGCCCGCGCCCGTGCTGCGCTGGAAGGGCGCGATTATGTCATTCCCGATGATGTGAAGGCGCTGGCCACCGCCGTCCTGCGCCATCGCCTGACGCTCAGCCCCGCTGCCGAAATCGAAGGCCGGTCGATGGAAGAGCTGGTCGGCGAGCTGGTCGAAAGCACGGAGGCACCGCGCTGAGCCGCATCGCCGCCTTTCTGCGTGCCGGATGGGACCGCCTGCCGGCATGGCGCCTGCCAATCGTGCCGACCACGCGCGCGGCCTGGGCGATTGCGCTGGCCGCGCCGGTGGCCATCGTGTTGGCGTCCGCTGCGCCAGGGGCATGGACGATCGCGCCAGCCCTGGGCGTCGCGCTGCTGGTGTTGATCGTGCTCGACGGATTGATGGCCGGACGCCTTGACGACTGGCAATTTCACGCTCCGACCGATGCCGAAGTCGGCACCGATACGCAGCTTGCGCTCAGCTGCGTTTTTACGGGACGTGCCGGGGGCGCTCCCCCCCGTGCCGCTTTCGAGCTGGACCCGCGGCTGGCTGATACCGGGCGAGCGACCTTCAGGTTGTCGTATGACGCCGATAGCGAGCGCCTACAGGGCGGCATCGCGCTGAAACCGACCCGTCGCGGACCCGCCCCGTTGACGCGGATGTGGCTGCAATGGTCCGGGCCGCTGGGCCTCGGTGCGCGGCAAGTGCGCCACGATATCGCGCATACCATCCGCGTCTGGCCCGACCTGTCGCCCGTCCGTTCGCCCGCTCTGCAAAACCATTTGCGCGATGCCCAGTTCGGGCTGATCGCGCGGCGCATTCGCGGCGAAGGCACGCAGTTCGAGGCCTTGAGCGAATACGAGCCGGGCATGGACCGCCGCCGGATCGACTGGAAGGCCAGCGCGCGCCACACCAAGCTCTACGCCCGCGAGAACGAAAGCGAGCGCAACAACCAGATCGTGTTCGCCTTCGATTGCGGACAGGCGATGTGCGAACCCGTGGACGGCCTGCCGCGTCTCGACCGGGTGGTATCCGCCGCGCTGACCGCATCCTACGTCGCACTGAAGGGCGGCGATCGGGTTGCGCTGTTCGGCTTTGCGCGCACGCCCGACGTCATGACGCCGTTCGTCGGCGATCCGCGCCTGTTCCACCGTTTGCAGGCGGCGGCGGGCGAGCTGGATTACCATGCGGAGGAACCCAATTTCACGCTGGCGCTGGCGACGCTGACCAGCCGGCTCCAGCGTCGTTCGCTTGATCGTGCTGTTTACCGATTTCACCGATCCCACTGGCGCGGAACGCATGATCGAGAGCGTCGGGCGGCTGGTGAAGAAGCACCTCGTGCTGTTCGTAACCCCCGAAGATGCCGAACTGTCCGCGCTGGTCGATGCCGACTTGCACGATATCGGCGATCTGGCGGTTGCCGTCACTGCCGATACGCTGACACGGCAACGCGCGCTGGTGATGGAGCGGCTGCGACGGATGGGCGTCGATATTATCGAGGCACCGTGGGACCGCATCGGTTATCGCCTGATCGACCGCTATCTCGACATCAAACGCGCCGGTACAATCGGATGAGGGGTACGATTGGATGAGCGCTATTCCCGCCACCAAGGGTACGGTGTCCGCCCCTATCGATGCGCCCTCCGCCATCGAAGCGGCGGCGCTGCGGTCGGACCGCTTCCGGCTGGAGCGCGAAGGCGACTGGACCCGGCTCGACGCGATCCTGACCGCGATGGAAAAGGGGCGCACCCGCCGCCTGTCGGACGACGATGTGCTCGCCTTGCCCGCCTTGTATCGTCTTGCCGCGTCCAGCCTTGCGGTGGCGCGCGACACTTCGCTCGATGCGGCGACCATCGGCTATCTTGAATCGCTGGTACAGCGAGGCTGGTTCCAGGTTTACGGCCCGCGCCAAGGGCTTGCCGCATGGTTTCGCAAGTTCCTCGGCGGCGATCTGAGCCGTGCAGTGCGCGCGATATGGCTCGATATCTGCATCGCCGCGTTCGTGATGGTGGCGGGCACGGTGGTCGGCTGGCTGCTGGTCGCGCGCGACACGGAGTGGTTCTACACCCTCGTTCCCAGCCAGTTCGCCGACATGCGACAACCCGGTGCCAGCCGCGAAGTGCTGATCGAATCGCTGAAGGTGGAGGACAGCGCGGAAGGCATGTCCGCCTTCGCCGCGCAGCTGTTCACAAACAATGCCGGGGTCTGCATCCTCGCCTTCGCGCTGGGCTTTGCGTTCGGCGTGCCGACGCTGCTGCTGCTGGTGCAGAATATGGCAGTTCTGGGCGCTTTCCTGTGGTTGTATCATTCGCAGGGACTGACCGGTGAATTCGCCGCATGGCTCGCGGTGCACGGGACAACCGAGTTTTTCGGCATCCTTCTGGCGGGAGCAGCCGGGCTTCATGTGGGACGCAAGATGGCGTTTCCGGGACAACGCACCATCCTTGCGGCAGCAGCGCATAGCGGGCAGCGCGGGGCCATCGTAATGGTCGGCGTCACGCTGATGATGATCGTCGCGGCCCTGCTCGAAGCTTTTCCGCGCCAGCTTGCCAGCACCGAAACGCGTGGTCTGCTTGGCGGGTTCATGCTGGTCTTCTGGCTGACCTATTTCTTCGCGTTCGGCCGGTCCGGCAAGAATACAGACGAGGCACCGGCAACATGACCACAGTGCAGATCTCGCCGAGCGTAAATCCGCACCTGGCCTTCAAGGCCAAGCGACAGCGCACGATCATCACGCCCGAAGGCATCGCCCTGCCGATCACGGTCGCCACCCGCAGCGCGCGGGCCGGGGCGCTGATTATCGATTACCTGATCCTGCTGGTGACGACGATCGTGGTGACGCTGCTGCTGATCTACCTGTTTTTCGGTTCGCTGTCCGCTATCGACGATACCGGCAATACGGCGGCGGGAGAGTTCCTGCTCATCGTCATATCGGTGTTCTGGTTCGCGGCGTGGAACGGCTATTTCATGGCGTTCGAGCTGGGGCCGCGCGGCGCGACGCCCGGCAAACGCGCCACCGGTATCCGCGTGGCCAGCCGCGATGGCGGGCGGCTGACACCCGAAGCGGTCATCGCGCGCAATCTGTTGCGCGATATCGAGCTGTTCCTGCCGCTGGTCCTGCTGCTCATTGCGCCAAGCGGCGAAGCGGGCAATGCCGGATGGGCGGGCCTCGCCTGGTTCGCGGTGTTCATGCTGTTTCCGTTCTTCAACCGCGATGCCTTGCGCGCAGGCGACGTGGTTGCGGGCACCTGGGTGGTCGAAGCGCCGCGCGCGAAGCTGGGTACCGTGCTGTCCACCACCGGTGCGGCGCGACAGGGCGGCGCGAGCGATGTGACCGGCACCGCATATGCATTCGGCGCGGAAGAGCTGTCCGTTTATGGCGAATACGAATTGCAGACGCTGGAACGCGTGCTGCGCGACGACCAGCGCGAGGCCATCGTGGCGGTGTGCGAAACCATCTGCGCCAAGATCGGCTGGAACCCCGGCGCGGGCGACGAGCGCGCGTTTCTCGAAGCGTTTTACGGCCAGCTGCGCGCGCGGCTGGAAGGGGACATGCAATTCGGCAAGCGCAAGGCGGACAAGTTCAGCTAAACGCTATTCTTCGGCGAAAATCGCTACTTCGTTCATGCCGTCGCTGGTCGCACGCCCGCGATACATGCCGGGTGTGTTGAAGCTGAAGATCGCATCGCCATCGGGCGTCACCACGATCACTCCGCCGTCACCGCCCAGCTCCTTCACTTCGGCGAGAACGGCATCGGCGGCCAGTTCAGCCAGCGCCGCACGTTCATCGGCGGGTATCGGCGCGCCAGTCATATCGGGGAAGCCGGTCGAGCGAATGAACCGCAACCGCGCGCAGATTTCCTGCGCCACACCCACGCGGATAAAATACTCGCCCGCACCCGTCGCACTGACGGCGCAGGCGCGGTTGTCGGCATAGGTGCCCGCGCCGATCATCGGCGCATCGCCGATCCGGCCCCAGCGCTTGCCGGTCAGTCCGCCGGTGCTGGTGCCCGCCGCCATGTTGCCTTGCCTGTCCAGTGCAACCGCGCCGACAGTGCCGTACTTGTAGTCGACGTCCTGCACAGTCACCTGCCGCGCCTTCAACCGTTCCAGCGCCTCGCGCCGCGCAGGGGTTGCGAACCAGTCCGGCAGCGTCGTTTCGAACCCGTTGTCCCGCGCGAATTCCTCCGCACCCGCACCGCTCAGGAAGACATGCCGACCGTCGGCACGCACCGTCTCGGCCAGCAGGATCGGATTGCGCACCGATTTCACGCCGGTCACCGCGCCCGCACTCCGGTCGCGCCCGTCCATGATCGCCGCATCCAGCTCGTTCTCGCCTTCCCAAGTAAAGACGGCGCCACGCCCGGCGTTGAACTTGGGGTCGTCCTCCAGCGGCACGATGGCGGCCTTCACCGCATCCATCGCCGTGCCCCCGTCGCGCAGCACCGCAGCGCCCGCATCCAGCGCGGACTGTAATGCCGCCTCGTATTCCGCCTGCTGCGCCGCCGTCATGTTCTCTCGCAGGATGGTCCCCGCCCCACCGTGGATAGCGAACGACCAACGGGGTTCCGTCTCGGCGTCGGTATCTTGCGCCATAGCGGGATTTGCGGCGGCAAGCAGGAAAAGCGGAGCAAGAAAGCGAAGGCGCATAAATGGTTCCCGGTCGATTGAAGACGCCCATCACCGTCGCGCAAGCGCCCTGCATTTGCAAATGCTGCGTCGAAACGCTTTGGATCGGCGCGCGTCTGTGTTAATCGGGTAGCAATAAACAGGGGAGCTTTGAAAACATGCAAGTTGGAAACTACCGGTTCGATCCGGATATGGCGATGAATATCGGCGAGAAGGTGGTGTCCATTCTTGTCATCCTGCTCGTCACCTGGGCCTTGGCGAAAGCAGCCAAATGGGCGTTTGCCAAGCTGGTCGACAATGTCGGCTTCCTGCAACGCAACACCGAAACCGGGGCCAGCCTGGGCACATCGCTCGGCAAGATCGTCGGCCTGCTCATCTGGCTGTTCGGCCTGATGGCCATCCTCAGCGTACTCGGCCTCGATGCGGTAGCCGGACCGATCAATTCGCTCCTCGAAAACGTCGTATCCTTCCTGCCCAATGTGGTGATGGCGGGCATCGTCCTGTTCATCGGCCTGATGCTGGCAGGCATCGTGCGCGACATCGTGATTACAGCGTTGCAGACGATGGATTTCGACAAATGGGCCAATCGCGGCGGTGTCGAAACGGCGACCGGCAACAGCGCGATCAGCAAGACCATCGGCATCATCGTCTATGTGCTGATCGTCATTCCCATCGTGATCATCGCGCTGGACGTGCTGGCCATCGAATCCATTTCGGTCCCGGCCAGCAACATGCTGAACCTGATCTTCCTCGCCATTCCGCGGATCATCGTGGCGGCTATCCTGCTCGGCATCGGCTATCTCATCAGCAAGTTCGTGGTCGGTATATTGACCCAGCTTCTGGCGGGTCTTGGCGTCGACCGGTCGCTGGCCAGCACGGAAATGCTGCCGGCGGGCACTACTGCGTCGGGCGTCATCGCCCGCGTGGTACAGGTGGCGATCATCCTGTTCTTCGCCATCGCCGCCACGCGTCAGCTCGGCTTCCCCGAACTGACGAACATTCTGGAAGAAGTGCTGGCACTGGGCGGCAACGTCGCCTTCGGTGCGGTGGTCATCGCGGTGGGCTTCCTGCTCGCCAACATGCTGTCGCGCCTGGTCGGTGGTGCGGAAGGCGGCACGGCGGCCTCGTCCATCGTGAAATGGGCCACCATCGTGCTGTTCACCTTCATGGGCCTGCAATTCACCGGCGTGGGTGAAATTATCACCGCGACGGCATTCAGCGCGCTGGTGATCGGCGCCGCAGTAGCCGGGGCGCTCGCCTTCGGGCTGGGTGGCCGTGAATGGGCCGGTCGCAAGCTGGAGGAATGGGATGGTGCCGCATCGGGCACGACCAAGCCGAAAGCGCCGGCCAAGAAGAAGGCCGCACCCAAGGACAACGCACCGTTGCCACCGGGCGCCTGAGACTTTCGGACATGACTGACACGTCGCGGGGCGCGGGATCGATGATCTTGCGCCCCGCTTCCTTGGCGGACGCACCGCAGCTCGCCGCCTTCGGACGCGAGACTTTTTGCGCGGCATTCGAGCATCTCTACCGCCCGCAAGATCTCGCCGCGTTTCTCGAAGAGGTTTATTCCGAAGCGACCGTGCGAAGCGAGATTGCCGATGACGCCTGCCTGCATCGGCTGGCCTTCGATGCCGACACGCTGATCGGGTTCTGCAAGTTGCGTTACCCCAGCTGGTACGCCGAACATTCCGACGCCACCGACCCCATCGCGCTCGGCCAGCTTTACACCGCGCCCGACCGCACCGGTAAAGGTATCGGCGCGGCGCTTATGGAATGGGCGCTGGCCGAGGCCAACGCGCGTCATTGCAACGCAATGCAACTGAGCGTGTGGAGCGAGAACACCGGCGCGCAGCGGTTTTACCAGCGTTACGGCTTTGCCAAGATCGCCGATATCGGCTTCATGGTCGGCGAACAGCGCGATGAAGAATTCCTCTACGAATTGCGCCTTGGAGAGACGACATGAGCCAATTCGACTTCACCAGCACCGCCAGCGATGTCGTCGCCGATATCGACTTGACGGGCCGCACGGCGTTCATCACCGGCGGCTATTCCGGCCTGGGCATGGAAACGGCGCGTGCGATGGCGGGACGCGGCGCACATGTCGTCATCGCCGGTCGTGACGCGGCGAAGGCGCAAGAGTCGGCGGCGGAAATCGGCAATGGCGCGGAAACGATTGTCTGCGACCTTGGCGACCTGGCGCAGATTGCCCGGTGCGGTGCCGAGGCGCGCGAGCGGTTCGGGCGTATCGACCTGCTCATCAACAATGCCGGGATCATGGCGACGCCGTTCGGCACAACCGCCGACGGGTTCGAACAGCAGTTCGGCATTAACCATCTCGGCCATTTCGCACTGACCGCCGCGCTGATGCCGCTGGTGCTGGGTGCCGACGCCCCGCGCATCGTCAACCTCTCCAGTCGCGCGCATTTCATCGCGCCGGTGGACTTGGACGACCCGCATTTCGAGCATCGCGCTTACGAAAAATGGGCAAGCTACGGCCAGTCCAAGACCGCCAACGCGCTATTTACCGTCGGCCTGCACAATCGCTTTGCCGCGCGCGGTGTCGATGCCTTTGCCGTGCATCCCGGCGGTATCGCCACCAATCTGGGCCGTCACATGGACGACGCGGACACCGCCGCGCTGATGGAACGGCTGCGCAGGAATGCGCAGGCCGCAGGGCAGGAACCCGAACCGTTCAAGACACCCGAACAGGGCGCGGCCACCACCTGCTGGGCCGCAACCGTGCCGGAGCTGGCCGGGCATGGCGGGCAATATGCGGAAAACTGCGGCATTGCCGCAGTGACCGCGACCGACACCATGCGTGGCGTGCGTCCCTATGCGCTCGATCCCGACGCCGCCGAACGGTTGTGGACGATGTCGGAACAGGCAACGGGCATCCGGTTTCCGGATTGATCGACACGCCTGTAACATTTCCCCCGCCAGCCCCGAATAGCCTTGCATACGCAGCCGGGGGAGAGACACGTTGATTGCCGACGACGCCACGCTGGGCCGTTTGATGCGCGCATCGCAGCAGGGCGACAAGCAGGCCTACACCGTGCTGTTGACCGAAACGCAGCTGTGGCTGGAACGCTATTTCCGCCGCCGCTGCGCGCCTGCCCAGCTCGACGATCTGGTGCAGGAAGTGTTGATGGCGGTGCATACCAAACGCGCCACCTTCGACCCTGCCCGCCCGTTCCTGCCGTGGCTCGCCGCCATCGCGCGCTATCGCTGGATCGACCAATTGCGCAAAGTCTACCGCCGCGAGGAAGACGGGCTGGAAGATTACGACGCCGCCGAAGACAGCGAGGAGGAAGCCGTGCTGGCCCGCCTCAGCCTGGAAACCATGTTCGGCCAGATCTCGGACAAGCAGTCCGACGCCATCGAGATGGTAAAGATCGAAGGGCTGAGCATCGCCGAAGCCGCCCGCCGCAGCGGGCAGTCGGAATCGGCGGTAAAAGTGAACATCCATCGCGGGCTGAAAAAGCTGTCCGCATTAATCGAGAAAGCAGACTGACCATGTCCGACCCGAACCGGAAACCCGGCCCCGCCCCGCTTATCGCGGAACTGGCAGGCGACCTTGCGCCCGTTCGCGCCATCAGGATGCGCGACGGGGTCGTGCTGGTCCTGCTGGCATTCGCGCTGGCGGTAACCGGTGTGGCGCTGGTCGCAGGCATCTGGTCCGCCGCGATGTCAGGAACCGCCTCACCCTATTTTTACATCGGCAATGGCCTGTTGCTGGTGTTGGGTACGGCGTCGGCACTGGCGGTACTGGCGATGGCCAGCCCGCGCGTCGGCAACCGCCATGATGGCCCGAAATGGGCGCTGGGCATGGTCGCGGTCATGCCGCTGGCCGCGCTGGTGGCGCTGGCCGGACGCGATAGCGGTCATACCCATGTTCTGTTCGACGGGTATGGCGTGGAATGCATGGTCAGCGCGCTGGCGACATCGCTAGTGGTCGGGGCCGCACTGGTCACCTGGTTGCGCCGTGCCGCACCGGTGACGCCGCGCCTCGCTGGGACGCTGACCGGTGTTGCCGCGACTGCTTTGGGCAGCCTTGCCTACGGATTGTCCTGCCAGCTCGACGGGGTGGTCCATATCGGCATCTGGCACATTGCGCCGGTCGTGATCGGCGCGGTGGCCGGACGCTATGCCTTGCCACCCCTCATCCGCTGGTAAGGCAGCCGAATACAAAAAGGCCCGACCGCTACAGCCACTTCCATTTCCAGAAGAAGACGACCTGCGCGATCAGGATGGTCATGCACAGCGCGACTACAATCCAGAAACCGTCGCCATCGTCCACCCCCGGCATCCCGCCGACATTGATGCCCATCAGACCGGTCAGAAAGCCCAAGGGCAGGAAAATGGCGGCGATGATCGTCAGCAGATAATTCGTCCGGTCCGAACTGGCGACGGCGCGCCCGCGCACTTCGTCCAGCAGCACCACCGCGCTTTCCTTGCTGATGTCGATATCGTCGAGATAGCGGCGCAGGCGGTCGATCGATTCCGCAATCTCGCGCCGGTCGTGTTCCTCGAACCAGGCGGGCGCATCGCGCGCGATCATTTCCAGCGCGGCGTGCTGCGGCCCCATGTGCCGTTTTAGCGCCAGACAGTTGCGGCGGATGCTGGTGATGGTGGCCAGCACCGTATCCGCCTCGCTTTCCACATCTGCCGCATCGCAGCGGTCGATATGATCGTTCATATCGACGATGGACTGGTTCATCCGCGCAATCAGATGCTCGACCAGAGAGGTTATCAGCGCCCCCGCATCGGTCGGGCCGTAGCCGCCATCGACTTCCGCCAGCGTATCGCGCGGTGTCTGCAACGGCTGGCGGCGCAGCGTGACGAGGCGCGTGCCATCGGACCACATCTGCATGGAAACCATGTCTTCCGGTTCCGCGCCGGGATTGAAGTTGATCCCGCGCAGGCTCGCGACCAGCGCGTTGCCTTCGCGAAAGCCGCGCGGACGTGCGGCATCGCTGGTCAGCATCTCCGCCGTGGGTTCCGATATTCCCAGCGCGCCCATCAGCCAGTCGCGCAAGCCATCGTGATTGCGGCACAAATGCACCCACAGCACCGCACCATCTGTCGTGGCGGTCCATGTCTGCGCTTCTTCCCAGCCGATCGCCCGGCCCCCGCCGCGCCCGTCCAGCACCCGCGCGAACAGCAGCGGGCCGTCCTGTTCAGCAGAGGAGTCGTGCATTTCCATCGGCGTAATTCCCCTGCCCTGCCGCAATGCGTATCACACGGACGCGCTTCGCCGTTTCCTACCTGCTACGCGGCTGCTAAGGCAAGCTATGGCCAGATCACATCCTCCCGCAGCATTACCCGGCGGATTGCCCCGCTTCGAACCCGGTTTTGTCGCCTTCCGCTTTTTACCCTCAGGACAGTGGTCCAAGCGGTCCATGTGTTCCGCACGCACGACGAATGGAGCGTCCGCATGAGCATGATCCGCCCGTGGCGCACGATCGAGCGGCGCAAGTGCCGCCAGATCATGGTCGGCGAGACGCCGGTGGGCGGCGATGCGCCGATCACCGTGCAGACCATGACCAACACGCCGACCGAAGATGCGGTGGCGACGCTGGACCAGATCCGCCGGTGCGAAGATGCGGGCGCGGATATCGTGCGCGTATCGGTGCCCACGGTGGAGGCCAGCGCGGCCTTCGGGCGCATCACCAAGGCGGCGCGCATTCCCATCGTTGCCGACATCCACTTCCACTACAAACGCGCGCTTGAGGCGGCCGATGCGGGCGCGGCCTGCCTGCGGATCAATCCCGGCAATATCGGCAGCAACGAACGGGTCGCCGAAGTGGTGCGGGCGGCGAAGGCAAATGGCTGTGCCATCCGCATCGGGGTAAATGCCGGCAGTCTGGAAAAGCATCTGCTGGAAAAATACGGCGAACCCTGCCCCGAAGCGCTGGTCGAAAGCGCGCTCGACAATATCAAGCTGTTGCAGGATCACGACTTCCACGAATTCAAGGTGGCGGTGAAGGCCAGCGACGTGTTCCTAGCAGTCGCAGCCTATCAGAGCCTTGCCGAAACGGTCGATTGTCCGCTGCATCTGGGCATTACCGAGGCGGGCGGGCTGATTGGCGGCACAGTGAAGTCCAGCATTGGCATGGGCAGCCTGTTATGGGCGGGCATTGGCGATACGATCCGCGTTTCGCTCAGTGCCGAACCCGAAGAGGAAGTGCGCGTCGGGTTCGAGATGCTAAAGGCGCTGGGCCTGCGGACGCGCGGCGTGCGGGTGGTCAGCTGCCCCAGTTGCGCGCGGCAGGGCTTCGACGTCATCCGCACGGTGGAGGCGCTGGAAGACCGGTTGCAGCATATCAAGACGCCGCTGTCGCTTTCGGTGCTGGGCTGCGTGGTCAATGGTCCCGGTGAAGCGCGCGAAACCGATATCGGGCTGACCGGCGGCGGCAATGGCAAGCACATGGTCTATCTCAGCGGCGTGACCGACCACACCGTGCAAAGCGCAGACATGCTCGATCACATCGTGGAACTGGTGGAAGCAAAGGCCGCCGCGCTGGAAGCCGAAGCGGAGCTGGCAGCGGTGGCGGCTGAGTGAGCGACGCCGAGACAGACTATCTCGTCATCGGCGCGGGCGCGATCGGCATGGCCTTCGTCGACAGCCTGCTTGACCACGGACCGGCCGATGCGCACATTACCATCGTCGATCGCCACCCCAAGCCGGGCGGTCACTGGAATACCAGCTATCCCTTCGTTACGCTCCACCAGCCCAGCGTCACATACGGGCTGAGCCAGCTTACCCTCAATGACGGCGTGATCGACCAGGCCGGACCGAATGCCGGTTTCGGCGAACTGGCGAGCGGCGCGCAGGTGCAGGCCTATTACGACCACGCAATGCGGCACAAGTTCCTGCCGGGCGGCCGGGTCCGCTACCTGCCGATGACCGATTACGAAGGCGGCGCGGAACGGCACACACCGGATACGCACGATCCTGTCGGGCCATGTGCGCGAGATTGTGGCGCGCAAGCTGGTCGACGGGCGCAAATTCGCGGCGCAGGTGCCGACGATAACCAAGCGCAAATGGCAGGCCGACGGCGTGCCCGTGATGACACCGGGCGAACTGGGCACGCTGGCCTATGGCGGCGCGACGGTGCCGGGACATTTCGTCATCATGGGCGGCGGCAAGACCGCCTGCGATGTGGGCGTATGGCTGTTGCAGATGGGCGTTCCGGCGCGACAGATCAGCTGGGTGCGGCCGCGCGATACGTGGTTCTTCAACCGCGCATCGATCCAGACCGGCGCCGATCACATGGCGCAGTCCATCGATTTCCCGCGCTCGCAGATGCGCGCGGCGGCTGCGGCAGCGTCGGGTGCGGAAATCTTCCACATGATGGAGGCGGACGGCCACATGCTGCGGATCGACCGCGAGAGCGAGCCGACCAAGTTCCACTTCCCGACCATCTCGCAGGCCGAAGTCGACCTGCTGGCGACTATCGAGGATGTGCATCCGCATCGGACGGGTGAAATCGGTTTCCCCCGGCATGCTGACTGGTGTGGACGGCACCGCCAGCGTGCCCGAAGATGCGCTGTATATCGATTGCACCGCCACCGCCGCACCGCGCAGCGGAACCGAACCGATCTGGCAGGGCGAAGACACCATCGTTCCGCAACTGATGCAGGTGCCGCTCGTGTCGCTGAGCGCAGCTGCGGCAGGCTTCATCGAAGGGCAGTTCGAAACGGACGCGGAGAAAAACGCGCTGGGCGCGCCGGGCCGGATTACCGACACGGTGGAGCATTTCCCCGAAGCCCTGCTGATAAACGCAACCAATCGCATGTTATGGAGCGGCAGCAAGGCCGTGACGCGCTGGCTGTCCGATAACCGGCTCGATCCCGGTGCACGCATGGTCAAGGCGCTGGCGCAGGCCTCGCCCGAAATGCAGGCGGCGGCGAAATCCATCCGGGGCGAGACTGTGGCGGCGGTGCCGAACCTGCAAAAGCTGGTGCTGGCAGAGCAGGCGCGCGAGAAGCGCGCGAGAAAGGGCGGGGGCATGATGCGCTCGCTTGCAATGCTCGGCGCGGCGGTATTGCTCGCGGGCTGCACCACGATGGCAGGCGAGCGGATCGACCATCCCGAAGCCGCCCTATACGATAGTGGACAGGATGCAGCCTCTGCGCTGGCGAACGCTAAGGAAGAGGCGCGGCAAACCGGCAGTCTGGTACTTGCCGTGTTCGGTGCGAACTGGTGCCATGACAGTCGCGCAATGGCGGGCTGGCTCGAAACCGAACGCTTCCGGTCGCTGCGGACGCAATACCGTGTGGTCTACATCGACAGCGGTACGCCGCAATCGGGCGAAGGACGCAATCTCGATCTGGCGGGGAACTATGGCGTAACCGGTATCGAGGGCACCCCGACGGTGCTGGTTATCGCGCCCGACAACCCCATCGCCCTGAACGCCGCGACGGCGAAATCATGGCGTAACGCCGCCAGCCGAAGCGGCGATGCCATTCATGCCGAGCTTGCCGGTTACGCAGCGGCGCACGCCAGCCGCTGACGCCGATGCTGCACGCCGTTCACCATGTCGATTACATGGCCCCGCCGCCGGAACGCGGCACGTTCAAGTTCGACAAATATATGCTGGTGATGGACGAACTGCGGCGCAGTGGCGCGCCGCTGACCGAACATGCGCCGGACCCGATGCCACGCCGCTGGCTGGAGGCAGTGCATTGCCCCGATTATGTGGCGCAGGTGTTCGCCGCCGACGTTCCGCGCGAGAAAGAGCGGCGGATCGGCTTCCCCGTGACCGCGCACATCGCCAGCCGTGTGCGCCACACCAATGGCGGAACGTGGCTGGCCGCGCAGCTTGCGAGGCAGCATGGCTACGCTGCCAACACCGCCGCGGGCAGCCACCATGCGTTGCACGATACCGGCGCGGGCTATTGCGTGTTCAACGACCTCGCCGTGTGCGCCAACCGGCTGCTGGCGGAAGGCGATGCGACGCGCGTGCTGATCGTCGATTGCGACGTGCACCAGGGGGACGGCACCGCCAGCCTGATGGCGGGGCGCGAGGATGTCTTCACCCTGTCGCTGCACGCGGAAAAGAATTTCCCGGTGCGCAAGGCCCGCTCCAGCCTCGATATAGCGCTGCCGGACGGCACCGGGGATGACGAGTACATGGTCGCCTTGCGGGACGCATTGATCCTGGCGATGGACCGTTTCGCACCCGACATCGTGCTGTATCAGGCAGGCGTCGATCCGCATGTCGATGACCGGCTGGGCCGGCTGGCGCTGACCGATGCCGGGCTGGAAAAACGCGACCGGTTTGTCGTGAGCGAAGCGCGGCAGCGCGGAGTGCCGATCGCCAGCGCGCTGGGGGGCGGATACGGTTCGGACCAGCGGGTGGTGGCGGCGCGCCACGCCGCTACCATGCTGGCGATGGCGGATGAGAATGCGCGCTGGCCCGCCGCCGGTCAGAAGTAGATGTCGATATAGTCCGTCAGTCCGTCGCACCATTCGAATTCGCGCAGCCGGAAATAGCGGCGGTTCTGCGTGATGGCGAAGCGCCAGGTTTTGTCGGCTTCGCATATCCGCCCCGCATCGGGTGTATTCGCCATCCGGATCAGGCCGTCGAAGATGAAATAGTCCGGCCCCGCTTCCACCACGCGGCCATCGAACCACAGGGTTCCGCTACCGTTCGCGTCGATCTGGCTGCCGCTAAGGTAAACGGCTTCTCCATCGCGCCGCACATCGACCATGCCGCGCCGTTCCCAGCCGATCCATTGCAGGGTCACGCCGCTATTGGTCGCCAGCCGTTCCAGCGTGGTCCGGTCCATCGGCGCGGAGGCAGTCGCGTCGTCGCGGCCAACCGCCGGACCGCTTGCCAGCAACGCCGCGCCGCACATGGCGACCAATCGTCCGCCAAACCTCTTGCGCGCTTTCGATACCATGTCATGCCCCTTCCCGTTCAGCGATGCGTCAATCGCTGTCGGCTAGGGTAATGTCCATGAACAGACGCCAACTTTTGACAAGCAGCCTTGCACTGGGCACCGCACTGGCCCTGCCGGCAAAGCTTCCGGCACAAGTGCGCAGCGGGCTGCCGCGCGATGCGATGCTGGTCGATATCGCCAAGCGCGAACAGGCACGGGCGGGCGATCTGCTGTGGCGGCGCGATATCGTGGGGATCGCGGATTACGGTCTGCGCAGTTCGGAACCGCGCTTCCATTTCGTCGATCTGGAGCGCGGGCAGATCGACAGCTATCTGGTCAGCCACGGTGACGGCTCTGACCCGGACCATGATGGCTGGCTCGACCGATTCTCCAATGTAGAGGGATCGCATTGCTCCAGCCGCGGGCTTTACATGACCTATGGCTGGTACACCGGCCGCTTTGGGACATCGATCCGGCTGGAAGGCTTGGACGAAGACAATTCCAACGCGCTGGACCGCGCCATCGTGATGCACCGCGCCCGCTATGCCGAACGCGCCCATCTGGAAAAATGGGGCCGACTGGGCCGCTCCAATGGCTGCTTCGCGATGGGCGACGCCGATTTCAAGCTGGCACTGCTCAAGCTGGGCGGGGGTCGCGTGCTGTTTGCCGACAAGCTCGGCCTTGCCGAAGACGGGTCCAAGGTGGTTAAACCCGAACCCTTGCCGGACATCGTGCCGCTCACGCCGAAGCCGCCGCAGGGCAGCGACATCCTGATGCCCGGCGTCTTCTAGCCTGTTTTAGCTGTCGCGCAGGTCGTCCTCGATCGGGATGATCTGCTCGCCCGTCACACGACTGCGATTGGCGACGCGCGGCTTGTCGAACGATGCCAGCACTGCGCCATCACGGTCGTAGATATCCTTGAACGTGCGCAGCTTGCCGTCGATGTCCTGCCCCATCGTGAAATAGGTGATGTAAACCGGCATCGAGGTTTCGAACCCGACCTTGGTGTATTTGCCCGACGTCATGATGCCTTTGGCCTCGTCCGCCGACTTGCCGCCGCGCAGGATCGCCAGCGTGATCGCAAGCTCGGTCGCGCGTTCGGTGCGGATGCAGCCGTGGCTCAACGCGCGCGCGGCATTTTTGAACAGGTGCCGCGACGGCGTGTCGTGCAGGAAAATGGCGTGCCGGTTGGGCATGTCCAGCTTCATCAGGCCCAGCGAATTGGTCGGCCCCGGCTGCTGCACCACACTGGTCCAGCCATTGGCCGTGCGGGTCGCGGTATAGCCGGCACGCTTCGCCCATGCCGGGTTGTTCAGCACCTTGTTGCCAAGCCCTTCGCCCTTCACGATGGATTGCGGCACGGTCCAGGTCGGGTTGAACACGATCCCTTCCACGCTTTCGGCAATCTGCGGCGTCGCATTGCGGCCCGGCTTGCCGACGACGGTGCGATAGGTCCGCACGATATTGTCGTTCACCGTCAGGCGCAGCTGGTATTCCGGCACGTTGGTAATCAGGTATTGGCTGCCCAGATCGCGCGCCAGCCACCGCCAGCGGTCCATATTCGCACGGATCAGCTTGCGGCGTTTGCTGTTGGTTTCCGGTGTCGCGGCCAGTTCGTCGCGCAACCGGTAGTAATCGGGATGCTCCGGCATGATCTGTTCGAGCGTGCCCGCCAGATCGCCGCTCTTCCAGCACCTGCGCCATCAGCTTGCCGGTCGGATACCGGTCTTGGTCGGGGTCCAGCACGAACCATTGCTTTCTCCCGTCCATCGGCGTGCGCCCATCGCGCAGGTCTTCGACCAGCCATGCAAAGGTCTTGCTGGCCGTCGCATCCAGCTCGGCGCCGGTGCCAGCCGCAATGCTTTCCCGCAAAACCTGCGGTTCGTATTCGGCGGGGTCCAGCCCTTCTGCCGCAAGCCCTTCCACCACCGTCAGCAACGCGGTTGCCGCCTCGGTGGTCCAGACCTGCACCACCGGGTATTCCGGTTCGGCCATCGCATCGATTGCCTGAACCACGGGTTCGGAAACGAACGCGCCGGTATCGGCCTCGACACTCTGTTCCTGAATCTCGGCCTTTTGCGGCAGGATGTTCTGCGGCGAGGTCTGCGCGCCAGCCGTTGCCGACAACAGCGTAGCGCCCGAAATAATGGCAACATGCGGCAATGCGCGCTTCAGGATGGAAGAAAGATGCATTCGCGGCCTCGTATAACTCTAAATCTGTTCGGTTTGCCGAGCGTAGCCCAGCCATGACGAACTATCAAACCGCGCCGCTTTATGCGCGCTGAATGATAACGCGTCGGATGACGCTGGCGGCACGCGCATCTAGGGCAGTCGGCATGACGCGCCATCCACATTTTTTACCCCTGCTCGCTGCCCTGTTCGGCGTGGCGTGCCTGTCCGTCATGGATGCCGCGATGAAGGGCGCGGCGCTGGCAATCGGGGCCTATAGCGCATCGGTGCTGCGGTCCGGCTTTGCGGCGACGCTGGCGATGCCCGTGTGGCTGGCGCGCGGAGGGCGCTGGCCCGCTCCGCCGGTCCTGCGACTGCACCTGCTGCGCGGGACGGTCTCCGCCGTGATGGCATTCTCGTTCTTCTATGCGCTGACCAAGCTGCCTATTGCGGAAGCCATCGCCATCTCCTTCGTCGCGCCGCTGCTCGCGCTGTATCTGGCCAAGGTGCTGCTTGGCGAAACAATCGCGCCCAAGGCGGTGTGGGGTTCGCTGATCGGGTTTGCCGGGACCATCGTCATCGTATCGGGACGGCTCGGCGCCGTGACGGCCGATGCGGAAACGGTGAAAGGTCTGGCCGCGCTGCTTTTTTCCGCAACGCTCTATGCCTGGAACTTCATCATCATCCGGCAACAGGCTTTGGTGGCCGGGCCGCTGGAAGCGACCGCGTTTCACGGCGGCGTCGGTTTCCTGCTGTTTGCGCCTGCCCTGCCGTTCGCGTTTACCATGCCCCATCCGCCAATTGCGCTGATCCTGCTGGCGGCGGGCATCCTGACGGTGGCGGCGTCGATGGCGATTACCTGGGCCTATGCCCGCGCCGAGGCGCAGGTGCTGGTGCCTATCGAGTATAGCAGTTTCGTTTGGGCCAGCGCGCTGGGGTGGGTTTTCTTTGCGGAAAGCGTGAGCGCGATCATGCTGGCAGGCACCGTCTTGATCGTGGCCGGGTGCTGGATTGCGGTGCGCCAGCAAAGCGTCGCGGAGTAGCAAAATCGCGGGACATGATGGTTAAGACAAACGGCTGCCCGAAGCCCGCCCAAATACTGGCGAACCCTTGACGAAAAGCACCCGAACGCGCAGGTGTCGCAAGCATATTCAGGACGCGCGGCAGGAACGCGCGCACCGCTCTCATACCCAAAGGAAACCGCACATGACCCAGGTCGGCAAGGACACGCTCGGAACCCGCTCGACACTCACCGTCGGGGGCAAGGATTACGCCTATTATTCCTTCGCCAAGGCATCGAAGACGCTGGGCGATGTGTCGCGCCTGCCGTTCAGCCTCAAGGTGCTGCTGGAAAACATGCTGCGGTTCGAGGATGGCGGCTTCACCGTTTCGACCGACGATGCGCAGGCGGTGGCCGACTGGCAGAAGAACCCGGCGACCGGCAAGGAAATCCAGTATCGCCCCGCCCGCGTGCTGCTGCAGGATTTCACCGGCGTTCCGTGCGTGGTCGATCTGGCCGCCATGCGCGATGCGATTGCAGAACTGGGCGGCGATACCGCCAACATCAACCCGCAGGTGCCCGTAGATCTGGTGATCGACCATTCGGTGATGGTCGATGAATTCGGCCATCCCAAGGCGATGGAAGCCAACATGGCGCTGGAATACCAGCGCAACGCCGAACGCTACGACTTCCTGAAATGGGGCAGCAAGAGCTTCGAGAACTTCTCCGCCGTGCCTCCCGGCACTGGCATCTGCCACCAGGTGAACCTGGAACATATCGGACGCGGCGTGTGGTCGTCGCGAGGATGCCGATGGCGGCCTCGTTGCTTATCCCGACACCTGCGTCGGCACGGACAGCCACACCACCATGATCAACGGCCTCGGCGTGCTGGGCTGGGGCGTCGGCGGGATCGAAGCCGAAGCCGCCATGCTGGGCCAGCCGATTTCCATGCTGATCCCCGAAGTCGTCGGCTTCAAGCTGACCGGCGCGATGGCCGAAGGCGTCACCGCCACCGACCTGGTGCTGACCTGCGTGCAGATGCTGCGCGAAGTCGGCGTGGTCGGACGGTTCGTCGAATTCTACGGCCCGGGCGTATCCAATCTCAGCCTCGCCGACCGCGCGACCATCGCCAACATGGCGCCCGAATACGGCGCGACCTGCGGCTTCTTCGGCGTCGACGACAAGACGCTCGATTACATGCGCCTGACTGGCCGCAGCGAAGAAAGCATCGCGCTGGTCGAAGCCTATAGCCGCGAACAGGGCATGTGGTTCGAACCCGACAACGAGCCGGTGTTCACCAAGACGCTCGACCTCGACATGGCATCGGTCGTCCCCAGCCTCGCCGGACCCAAGCGCCCGCAGGACAAGGTCGCACTTCCCGAAGTGGACGAGCTGTTCAATTCCGACCTCAAATCGGTATACTCCCGCGACAAGCCGCTGCGCGTGCGATGTCGATGGCAAGGACCACGATATCGGCGACGGCGACGTGGTGATCGCCGCTATCACCAGCTGCACCAACACCTGCAATCCCGACGTGCTGATCGCCGCCGGACTGGTTGCGAAAAAAGCGCACGAGAAGGGCTTGAAGCCCAAGCCGTGGGTCAAGACCAGCCTCGCGCCCGGATCACAAGTGGTCACCGATTACCTGGTCAAGGCGGGCCTGCAGGAGCATCTCGACGCCATCGGCTTCGATCTGGTCGGCTATGGCTGCACCACCTGCATCGGCAATTCCGGGCCGCTGGCCCCGCCGATCAGCAAGGCGATCAATGGCAACGATCTCGTCGCCGCCAGCGTCCTGTCGGGCAACCGCAATTTCGAAGGGCGCGTCAGCCCCGATGTGCGCGCCAACTTCCTCGCCAGCCCGCCGCTGGTGGTGGCCTACGCGCTGAAAGGCACCGTCACCGAAGACATCACCACGACGCCGCTGGGACAGGACAAGGACGGCAAGGACGTGATGCTGGCAGACCTGTGGCCGTCGAACGACGATATCGCCCAAGTCCGTTCCGGCGCGATCGACCGGCAGATGTTCGTGGATCGCTATGCCGACGTCTACCAAGGGCGACGAGCATTGGCAGGCGATCGATGTGACCGCGTCCGACACCTACCAGTGGCGTCCCGGCTCGACCTACATCGCCAACCCGCCCTATTTCGAGGGCATGGGCATGACGCCGGACGTTATCGCAGATATCAACGATGCCAAACCGCTAGCGGTGCTGGGTGACAGCGTAACGACCGATCACATCAGCCCCGCCGGCGCGATCAAGGCGGACTCGCCCGCAGGCGAATATCTGATGAAGAACCAGGTCGCGAAAGCGGACTTCAATTCCTACGGCAGCCGCCGTGGCAACCACGACGTGATGATGCGCGGCACTTTCGCCAATATCCGCATCAAGAACGAAATGGTGCCGGGTGTCGAGGGTGGCTACACCACCTATAATGGTGAGCAGATGGCGATTTACGACGCCGCCATGAAGCACAAGGAAGACGGCACCCCGCTGATCGTGATTGGCGGCAAGGAATATGGCACCGGCTCCAGCCGCGACTGGGCAGCGAAGGGCACCATACTGCTCGGCGTGCGCGCGGTGATCGTGGAAAGCTTCGAGCGCATTCACCGCTCCAACCTGGTCGGGATGGGCGTGCTGCCGTTGCAGTTCAAGGATGGCGACACGCGCGAAACGCTGGGCCTGACGGGCGAAGACAGCTTCTCGATCCTCGGCCTTGCCGATCTGGAACCGGGTCAGGATGTCGAAGTGGCCGTCACCCGCGCCGATGGCAGCACGACCAGCTTCACCGCGCTGTGCCGTATCGATACCGCGAACGAGATGGAATATTACCGCAACGGCGGCATCCTGCATTACGTGCTGCGCAAGCTGGCCGCCTGACCGGCCTTCGCAATATACCGCCGATACAAGAAGGGCGGCCCTTTGCGGGGCCGCCCTTTTTCATTGGTGTGTCGCCAATGCAAGTATCGGTGCGCAGCCTAGGCAGACCGCTTCGGCAGGAACTTGCGACGGCCCAAGATGCCCGCTGCGGCGAGGCCGAACAGGATCATCATGGGCGGTGCCGGAACCTGCGTACCGCTGGTGCCCGACGTTCCGCTGGTCCCGCTTGTGCCGGACGTGTTGCCCGAAGACGAGGAGCTGCTGCTCGACGAGGAACTGGATGAAGACGAACTGGACGAGGTCGAGCTGGTCATGTTGCCCGTGGTCCCGCCGCTGGTCGCGCCACTGCTGGTCGCCCCGCCCGAAGAGGACGAGCTGGACGAACTGCTGCTGCTCGAAGAGCTGCTGCTGGACGATGAACCCGAACCGCCCGATGTCATGCCGCTGGTTCCGGAGGTGCCGCTTGTACCCGACGTGCCCGGATGACCGCTGGTGCCGGAGGTATTGCCGGACGTGTTCCCGCTGGTGTTGCCTGAGGTATTTCCGGAGGTGTTACCGCTCGTATTGCCCGAGGTGCCGCCCGAAGAAGAGCTGGACGAGCTGGAAGAGCTCGACGAACTCGAAGAGCTGCTGGACGAACTGCCCCCCGAACCACCCGACGAAGACGTGCTAGTCACGCCGCCGGTAGTGCTTGTTACGCCGCCGGTGGAAGAGCTGCTGCCGCCGCTCGAACTGGTGGAGGTGACGCCGCCCGTCGTGCTCGTCGAGGTAAAACCACCGGTCGACGTGGAGGACCCGCCGGTCGAGGAGCCACCCGTTGACGTGGTGGACGTAAACCCGCCCGTCGAAGAACCGCCGGTCGAGGTCGATGTGCTACCGCCGCCGCCGCTGGAATTATCGATATCGATGTCGATATTGATTCCGCTGGTGCCGGAAGTGCCGCTGGTCCCGCCGCTAGAGGTGGACGTCGAACTACCGCCGGTGGAAGTCGAGCCACCCGAAGAGGAGTTGGAACCACCTGATGTCGTCGTGGTGGAGGAAACGACAACGCTGCCGCCCGAACCACCGCCGCCGCCACCGAAGAAGCCGCCGAAGAAACCGCCGCCCAGCCCGCCGCCGAAGCCGCCGCTGCCACCAATGACCGTCACGCCGCCACCATCACCGCCAGCCACCGCGGAAGGGCTGCTGCGGGAGAGGTGCGATGGGCGCAGGAATTGCGGCCAGCGCCATGCGATAGGCCGGGGCGCATTGCGGGTTGCCCGCCGCGCCGATGGAACGCGTGCCACCCACGGCGTAACCGCCACCGGGATAGCCGCCGCGCGGACCGGCACCGGCCATTGCCGGATTGGCCATGGCGGCATTGCCGGGAATGGGACCGGAATGGCCGACGATCGCGCCGGGACCGACCGGTTCGCATTCCACTTCGCGCCGGACGATGCGCCGCTGGCGTTCCACCGTCTTGGGCACCACGCGTGTCGCGCTGCGGCGTTCCTTGATATACTTGACCGGTTCGGTCTTGGACGACTGGACCTTGCCCGATTTGTAAATGGGCGTATCCGTCACCTGTTGTTCGGCGACATGGACTGCACCGCCCGCGAGCATGGCGGTACCTGCTGCGGTTGCGGACAATTTCGCCAGGGCCAGTTTAACCGACATGGGCAAGCTCTCTTGATTTGCGTTCGGGGTGCTATCGAGAGCGGCGGTTCCGCTCCTTCTGCATGTCCCTGTCGCACCAAGAAGCAACCAACCGCTTAATCCCGCAATGGGGTTAACCATGCCCAAGCTGCGAAAATGCAAATAATATGCAGGTCGCAGGGCCGTTCGGGGCGAGGTGTCCCATATCGGAACCGAACAGCGGCGCGGTTCCTACCCGAAACTTACCCGTTCGCGTCGAAAAGCCCGGTTTGCGAACCATCGCCGCCATCCTGCCGGCGGCTGCATTTCCAGGTGATTCCATCCCGCATCGTTAAGGCACCGGCCCCGTGCCGTGCGGGCGATCAGGCCGAGCTGGATCAGGAACGGCTCGATCACCTCCTCCACCGTGTCACGCGGTTCGCTGAGCCCTGCCGCCAGCGTTTCCACGCCAACCGGACCGCCCTTGTAGGTGGTGGCGATCATCGAAAGATAGCGCCGGTCCATCGCATCGAGGCCGAGCCGGTCGATCTCCAGCCGGGTCAGCGCATCGTCGGCCACCGCCTTCGTCACCATGCCGTCCCCCGCGACATGCGCAAAGTCGCGCACGCGCCGCATCAGCCGCCCGGCCACGCGCGGCGTGCCCCTGCTGCGCCGGGCGATCTCGCGCGCGCCGTCGGGCTGGATCGGCATGTCCAGCAACCCGGCACCGCGCGTCACCACGCGGTCCAGCTCCTCGTGCGTATAGAAGGTCAGCCGCACCGGAATGCCGAAGCGGTCGCGCAGCGGTGTGGTCAGCAGCCCCTGCCGCGTGGTCGCACCGACCAGCGTGAAGGGCGGCAGATCGATCCGCACGCTGCGCGCCGCCGGTCCCTCGCCGATGATGAGGTCGAGCGCGCGATCCTCCATCGCGGGATACAGCACTTCCTCGACCACGGGATTGAGGCGGTGGATCTCGTCGATGAACAATACGTCGTGCGGTTCGAGATTGGTCAGCAGCGCCGCCAGATCGCCCGGCTTGCCGATCACCGGCCCGCTGGTGGCGCGAAAGCCGACGCCCAGTTCCTTCGCCACGATCTGCGCCAGCGTGGTCTTGCCCAGCCCCGGCGGCCCGAAGAACAGCACATGGTCCATCGCCTCGCCGCGCGACTTTGCGGACTCGATAAACACCCGCAAATTATCCCGCGCCGCCTCCTGCCCCACGAACTCGGCAAGCGATTTGGGGCGCAGCGCAGCGTCCGGGTCGTCGGGCTGGCGGTCGGGGGTGTGGAGGGGTTCGGTCAGTCATCCGCCATCCTTACTCGTCATGCTGAACTTGTTTCAGCGTCCATCGTTGCGGCAAGCACAGTGTTCATGCATTAATCAACGCGGCAGCCCTGCGTTTACATCCTTGCCAGCCAAGCCGTTCTGGCCAACCGCTCGTACTATCGGCGTCACGAGCTAATCTTCCATCTGCAGACTGTCTGCGCAGCATCGTAAGCGGTAATTCCCTCGGCTTCACCGCCGCTATAATCGTCATCCATCTCTGTATGCGCTATGAACATGTTCGAAGACTATGGACCCAAGGTCGATCACGCGCGAGAAACAGCTCAAGCATTGGCACGTCAATGGAAGATCAATCTGATCGAAAGCGACAATCCGCAGACTGGCACGACCTGTGCGCCGGCCTTGGATATGGAGCCGATTGCTCCAAGCGTGAAGGCAGACAATGGATCCTGAACCGAGTTCAGGATGACGGCAGTGAACTATGGCATCGTCAGTCAAAACGGGTTCACCGTGTAGCCGCGCTGTTGCAGCAGGGCGTGGGCGGTCATAGCGGACAGGGCGACTTCCACGCCGTCGCGCAGTTCCTCGCGTGCGATACCGGCGCCCGCCATGCTCTGCCCGCACACGATGAAACGAACCCCGGCATCCAGCATCGCCTGCACCATCGCACCGCTGGGATTCGCGCCATCCGCGTCCAGCGTCAGCGCGCGTTCGGCCCGCGCCGCGTTGGTCAGGAGGTCGCGCACCGCGCCGCCATGCACCACCACGGCCACGCGGATATTGTCCGGGTCCACGCCAGCGGCGGCGTGCATGTTGACGAAGCGCGCGGCGCTCTCGAACCCGCGATTGCGCGCATCACCATCGGCAGCCTCCACCACATCGAAGCTGTGCGCGAACTCGGTATCGGTGGGCACATCGGTCGATACCGTCCACGCGCGCGTGGGGGCCGAAGCCTTCGATAACCGGTCCGGTCGGGAACGGCCCAGCGTCCTGCGCGGCTAGCGGTGTGGCGGCGACAAGGGCACAGGACAGGGCGCAGGAAAAGGCGGGCAATTTGACGAAATACATATCGTGTAGCTCCTATCTGGCCGCCAATTTCAACGCCACGCGGATCAGGTCGCCCTCTGCCGCGTCCTGTCGCCGATTCCGCCGTGGCGGCGGCGACGGCGCGGGCGGCGGTGGCGGGTTTGAAGCCGAGGTTCTCCAGCGCGCTGACGGCATCGGCGCTGGCCCCGGCGGCGGGCGCGGCGAAACGCGACGCCGCCCGGACCGGCGGGCAGTGCGCCCGCCTTTTCCTTCAATTCGTTCACTATGCGCCCCGCCAGTTTCGGCCCCACGCCCTGCGCCCGCGCCACGGTGACGGCATCGCCGCCCGCACATGCCGCCTGCACTTCCGCCGTGGACAGCGCCGACAGGATCGCCAGCGCGACCTTGCTGCCCACGCCCTGCACGCCGGTCAGCAGACGGAACCAGTCGCGCTCCGCAGCTTCCGCAAATCCCAGCAAACGCATGTCGTTCTCGCTCACCTGCAAATCGGTGTAGAGCGTACAGCCCTCCCCTGCCTCGCCCAAAGCCGCCAGCGTCTTGGTCGAGCAATGCACGAGGTAACCGACGCCCGCGACATCGATCACCGCCCAGTCCGCGCCGGTTTCGTCCAGCAGGCCTTTCAACTTGGCAATCATAGCGCGTGGTCCAGCAGTTCGGAATTTTCCGCAAACCTACGCGGAAGTTTAGGGAAGTTTAGGCCTGCACCGCGATTTTTTCCGATATGTGGACTTCGTCCTGCGTCTATCCGTGAAACGTCCGGCAAACGAAGAGCGCGACGGGGAGCGAAGCAAATCATTCGCCCTCTATGCCAGCCAATCCGCCTGTAGGAAATGCATGGCGTTCTGGACCGTGGACAGCGCCGCCTGCCTCGCGCACAAGCGCGGGCATGAGCTGGAACACATTCGGGCGGGTCTTCCGCTTCACCACCTGGGGCGAAAGCCACGGACCGGCACTGGGCGCGGTGGTCGACGGGTGCCCGCCGGGGCTTGCCCTGGGCGAAGCCGATATCCAGCCGTTCCTCGACGCGCGCCGTCCGGGCCAGAACCGCTTCACCACGCAGCGGCGCGAGCCCGATGCGGTCCGCATCCTGTCCGGAGTGTTCGAAGCCGACGGCATACAGCGCACGACCGGCACGCCCATCGCGCTCCAGATCGAGAACACGGACCAGCGCAGCAAGGACTATTCCGAAGTCGCCAAGGCCTATCGCCCCGGCCATGCCGACTATGCCTATGACGCGAAATACGGGTTCCGCGACTATCGCGGCGGCGGGCGGTCGAGTGCGCGCGAGACGGCGGCGCGGGTCGCGGCGGGGGCGGTGGCGCGGCTGGTGGTGCCAGAGGTGACGATCACGGCCTATGTCAGCCAGATCGGCACCGACGAAATCGACCGCGAAGCGATGGATTTCGCCGAGATCGACCGCAACCCGTTCTTCTGCCCCGACGCCGCCGCGGCGCAGCGGTGGGAGGGCCTGATCGATACCGCCCGCAAAGCAGGCTCTTCGCTGGGCGCAGTCGTCGAATGCGTGGCGAGCCGGCGTGCCCGCAGGCTGGGGCGCGCCCGTCTATGCCAAGCTTGACGCCGAACTCGCCGCCGCGATGATGGGCATCAACGCGGTGAAAGGCGTAGAGATCGGCGACGGCTTCGGCGCGGCGGAACTGAGCGGCGAGGCGAATGCCGATGCGATGCGGCAGGGCCCGGCAGAGGGCGCCGAGCCGACCTTTGCTGCCAACCATGCGGGCGGCGTATCGGGCGGCATCTCGACCGGACAGCCGGTGGTGTGCCGCGTGGCGTTCAAGCCGACCAGCTCCATCCTGACGCCGGTGGACACGATCACCCGCGACGGCGAAAACACGAAGCTGCGCACCAAGGGCCGCCACGACCCCTGCGTCGGCATTCGCGGCGCGCCGGTCGTCGCCGCGATGATGGCGCTGGTGCTGGCCGACCAGAAACTGCTGCACCGTGCGCAATGCGGATGAGGAGCATACGTCGATGACGCTGGACACCGGACAACGAACATTGATCCAGGCGGGCGCGGTGCTGTTCCTGCTGGGTCTGCTGCAAGGGGCGGTGGTGCAGGATTTCGCCAATCCGCGCATGGCCCTGTCGGCGCATCTGACCGCCGTCCAGTGCGGAACCGCCCTGATGGTGACGGGCGCGGTCTGGCGCTGGGCGAGCCTGTCGCCGCTGTTTTCCGGACTGGCGCGGTGGGCGATCATTGCCGGCATGTATGTCCTGTGGGTCGGCCTGACCGGCGCGGCGATCACGGGCGCGAACAGCATCCTGCCCATTGCCGGAGCGGGCTTTGGCGCGGGCGCGACCGCGGAAATGCTGGTCGCCACCGCCGTGCTGGGCGGCAGCGTCGCAATGACTGCAGGATGGCTGGTATTCGTGGCAGGATTGTTTCGAACGCCGGTGGAATGATAATGGCCCAACTTCGAACACAGCTTCGAACACAGCTTCGAATACGTCGGAGATAAAGATGCGCGTTGGGCTTTCCGGGAAACTTGTCCGTTTGCTTCTTCCGGTTGTTGCGGTCGCGGTGCTGCCCGTTTCCCTGACAGGATGTGCAGCTGGCCAAAGTGCAGTTCCCACCCAGCCTGCCACCAGCCCATCTGTCGTAACGCAGGACATCGACCGCTTCTGGACTGCCTACGACCTGATAACCGCAGAAGACGATCCGAGGATCCAGACGCGTATTCTGAACGAATACTATATCGACCGGGGGTCGCCCGGCCTTCACGCCATGATGCGTGCCAGAAGCTATCGAACCGGTGAATTCATTCAGGCGATCAACGAAGCGCCGCTTTTCTGGAACGCCGTCCGCGCAAATACGATGCGGGCAAAAGCGCTGGCGCCCGCCATCGAGACGGGGCTGGGACGCATGCGGAGCGTTTATCCGGCCAGCGAGCCGGTGCCGGTGTATTTCGTGATCGGCGCGTTGCGCGCAGGAGGAACCGCAATCGACGGAAAGCTGTTGATCGGCGCCGAACTGGCGATGGCCGACAGCAGCACGCCTGTGGCCGAACTGATGGCGCGGTTCCCGCATCTGGCCAGCTATTTCGAAGGCAGTCCGATCGACAATATCGTCGCGCTGAACCTGCACGAATGGGTGCATACGCAGCAGCGCAGCGAGGGCGGCGTCGATCTGCTGTCGCAGGCATTGTTCGAAGGGGTGGCGGAATATGTCTCCACCGAAGCTATCGGAATGAGGTCCCGACAACCGGCAATCGTTTTCGGCGAAGCGAACGCCCGGCGCGTGCTGTCAGCTTTCGCCGGCGAAATAGGAAACGAGGATTTTTCAGGCTGGATATGGAACGACAGGACCAACGATTTCGGTACGCGCGATCTTGGGTATTATGTCGGCTATGCGATTGCCGAATCCGATGTTCGCAACGGCGGCGATCCGGATGCCATCGGCACCTTGATAGAGCTGGATTATACCGATCTCGACGCAGTCGACGCGATCGTGGATGCCTCCCGGCTTTTCGACCGGCCCGTCTCGCAATACCGGACTGCTTACGAAAAATTGCGTCCCGCTGCCGACTGACGGCGTCGCGGTCGGGCTACCGCCCCCTTCTAGCTCTGGCGCCGCAGCACCAGATACAGCGCGCCCTCGCCGCCATGTTTGCGGTGAGCGCGGCGGATGGCGGCGATGTCGTTTGCGTGGGGTCCGGCGGCGAGCCAGTCGAGGATCTTGGCGCGGATGGCACCGCGGCTGGTGCCCCGGTCCGCCGCATCGACCGGGCGCGGCTTGCCGGTCACGACGAGCACCACACGCGCGCCCATCGCCTTCGCCTGCACCAGCCCGCTGTCGAGCCGATGGTAAGCGGCGTCCAGCGTATGGCCATGCAGGTCGAGCGAGAAGTCCGGGTCGGTGCGGCCCGATTTCAGGCGGCGGTCGCGGTGGCCGTCGAGCGTGTCGGGGCGTTGCCTTTGCGCGCCAACTCCCGGAGCTGTGCCGTCCCTCGCGTTCTTGTCTGCTCGATGACGCTCGGGTGCTGTGCGGTCCCGCCCCCCCTCCCGACCACCCTTGAGGATAATCCCGTGGGTGGTCGGGAGGGGAAGCGGGATGGCACAGCAAGCGCAGGACGGATGTCCGGAGCGCACCCAGACAAAGACTTTTTCGAAAACGCTTTCACCGTCTTCGCCACCGCATCCCAAGCCGCCGCCTCGTCGTCCGACAGCCCGCGCGGGCTGGTCATCGTATTCCCAGTCGCCATGCCGCCGGACGTGGCAGCAGGATCGTGGCGCGGCCGCGCGCGCTCATGCCGCCCGCGATGGTACGGGCGCGATCGCCTGCGCCCCAGAATGTGTCGAAGCGATTTGCGCCCTTGATCGCGCCGCCGGTATCCTGCGCGATCCACATGCCGCTGGCTTCGGGGCGGTCCAGATCGCCAGCACGACCGGCGCGCCATAGGGTACGAATTTTGGATCGACCGCGACCGAGCTTTCGCCGCGCACCGGAATGCCGAGCGAACCGAGCGGGCCGTCTCCGGTCAGTTCGGTGAAGAAAACCCAGCTGGCGTTCTCGCGCATCAGCGCCTGCCCGGCCTCCGGATTCTCGCGGATATAGGCCATGATGCCCTGCATCGATCCGGCATATTGCCCCGGTCCGTCACCCAGCAGGCCGCGTTCGCGCATCAGGCCGCCGATACCGGTGTAGCCGTGACCATTCTGCCCGGCATAGCCGATGCGGATAACGTCTCCTTCGGGTGAGACGAGACGGCCCGATCCCTGGATTTGCAGGAAGAACATCTCGACCGGATCGGCCGCCCACGCGATCTCCAGTCCGCGTCCGGCCAGCGCGCCTTCCTCGATGGCGGTACGGTCGTAATAGCGGGTGGTTGTGCCGTCGGGCAGCAGGCGGACGAGCGGCGGACGAGCGGTGCGTTCCGCCTCCGGCATATCGGCGGGCCAGCGGCGCACGAGGTCTTCGGGCACGGCATAGACCGGCACATCGAAGCCGGTGCGGCGAGTGCGAGATCCGGCGATCTCAGGTTCGAAATAGCCGGTGGCGAAGGCTTCGCCCGTGCCCACCGTGACGGGGATGAACAGACGCTGGAAGAAAGATGCCGGATCGGGCTGCGGCAGCGTCGCCTCATAGCACGCGGTGCGCCAGTCCTCGCGCGTAGTCAGTCCGGACCGGTCATCGCGCCGCAGGATGGCAGGGCAGGATTCGCGGAACGAACGCAGGGCCGCCTCGGCATCTTCGGGCCGCACGATAGATGTCGCGGCAACCGATACACCCAGCAGCGCAGCGGAGGTTGCAGCGACAGAAGACGTAACCGGCGGCGTGACAACGGGCACGCTTGCCGAAGGGGCTGACACCGCATTGCACCCGGCCAGCACCAGCGCGGCGATCAGCGCGGTTGCATGGCGCAGCACGGGTCTCAGCCTTCGTCGGTTTCGTCGAGCAGCCAGTTCGGGTCGTTCGCCTTCACGTCGCGCATGAAGGTCCAGACGTCGCGGCTTTCGATGGCATCGTCCAGCGATCCGGCGATGACGGTGCCTTCGCTGTCGCGGGTGACGGCGGCGATATCGGCCACGAAGCGCACAGCGATACGCGCGGTGCGTCCGTCGATCTGCGCGCGGTCGATCTGCGCTTCCTCGATCCGGACCAGCCGGTTGTCGAGCGTTTCGCCCGCATCCTCGCGCGTGGTGATGGCAGCATCGAAGCTAGCGTAGACATCGTTGTCGCACAGCTCGCGCAGCGTTTCGCGGTCGCCTTCCCAAAAGGCCTCCAGCACCATCGCATAGGCACCCTTGGCTCCTTCGATGAATGAACTGATATCGAACCGGCTGTCCGCCGCCGCGATGGCGCGCACGCCCTGTTCCACGGCAGGCAGAACGCGCGGCGCGCGCTGTTCGGGCAAGGCTGCGACCGGCGCACCGGCGGCAGGCGTATTGATCTGCTGGTTATCGCGAGCCTGGTTATCACGGGGCGGCGCAATCGGCTCTTCCTCGTGCTCTGCGCGGCGGCCCAGCACCGAATACAGCTTGTACCCGAGCACGGCGGCGATGATGGCGAGGATGACGATCTGGATTATCACGAAGGCTTACCTGTTGCGAAACGATGTGCGTAACTCCTGCCCTACATAGGCAGGGATTACAAACCCGCAACGGGGCGGGTATCGGTGCGGGGCGCGCTGCCGCACCGGTGCGACGGACGTTGCGGGGCGCACGACCGGCTGCTACGCGCTCACGCCACGCCGCATCTGCACGCGGCACCCATTTCAATTCGACAGGAATACCTACCACATGGCCGATGGCGATATCTTGACCGACCTCAACATGGACCCGGCGCCCAACGGTGCCGATACGCAGCCGGTCGCGGGCCTGCTGTCGCAATATATCAAGGATCTGTCGGTCGAAAATCCGCAGGCGCCCGAATCCTTCCAGTGGGAAGACAAGCCGCAGATCGATCTGCAGTTCAACATCGCCGCCAAATCCGTGAACGACGACATTCACGAGGTCGAGCTGAAGATCACCGTCGATGCGAAGTGCGACAAGGGCAGCCTGTATCTGGTCGAACTGGCCTATTGCGGCCTCGTCGGCATGCGCAACCTGCCCGAAGATCACGCGCACGCTTTCCTGTATGCAGAGGCGCCGCGCCTTCTGTTCCCGTTTGCGCGCCGCGTCATCGCCGATGCCACGCGCGACACCGGCTTCCAGCCGCTGATGCTCGATCCGGTCGATTTCAACGGCCTTTATGCGCAGCGCATGCAGGCCCAGAATGCCGAGGGCGAAGGCGGCACCGATGTCGATGCGCCTGTCGGCCAGGCCTGAAACGCGCCCTGACGCGCGCTAGATAGGAAGCTCCCGCAGTGAGCCTCCTCAAGCATGTCGGCACGATCGGCGGGCTGACGATGGTCAGCCGCGTCGCCGGTATGGCGCGCGAGATGATCTTCAGCCGGGTGCTGGGCGCGAATGCGGTGACCGATGCCTGGTTCCAGGCGTTCATCATCCCCAACGTCTTCCGCCGCCTGTTTGCCGAAGGCGCGTTCTCCGCCGCTTTCGTGCCGATGTTCTCCAAACGCTTGCACGGGAGTGGCGAGGTTGGAGGGGGCGAGGAGCAGGGGCTGGAAAGCGCGCGCAGCTTCAGCAACGATGTGCTTGGCGTTTTCCTGCCGGTGCTGATCGTGCTGAGCGCCGTGATGATGCTGGCGATGCCGGGCGTGATCTGGCTGCTGTCCGACAAGTCCGGCAACAGCGACGCGGCGGAATTCGCGATGGCCGTCGATTTCGCGCGGATCATGTTCCCCTACATCGTGCTGGTCAGCCTGGTGACGCTGTTCACCGGGATGCTCAACGCGGTCAGCCGCTTTGCGCCCGGTGCCAGCTTTCCGATCATCCTCAATATCGTGCTGATCGCGGCGTTGCTAGGCGGCGAACGCTGGATGGCGGCGACGGGCGCTTCGGTAGAACAGGTCGCCTACGGTATCGCTTGGGCAGTCACCGGGGCGGGCGTGATGCAGTTGGCGTGGCTGTATTACTGGGTCCGCGTCGAGGGGTTCCGCCCGCGCATCCAGCGTCCTAAACTGACGCCGGAAGTCAAGCGCATGGCGACCATCGCCCTGCCCGCAGCCATCGGCGGCGGCGCGTACCAGATCAATACGCTGGTCCAGCTCTATTTCCTGAACCAGCTTGCCAGCGGCTCGGTCAGCCACATGAACTATGCCGACCGGCTGAACCAGTTGCCGCTGGGCATCATCGGCATCGCACTCAGCACCGCGATCCTGCCCACGCTGTCGCGTTTCGTGGGCGCGGACAACCGCGAAGGCGCGGCGCGCATCCAGTCCGACGCGATCGAGCTGGCCATGCTGTTGACCATCCCTGCCGCCGTGGCGCTGGCCCTATGCGCGACGCCATTTGTGACCATGATCTTCCAGGGCGGGCGGTTCGACCTGGCCGATGCCGCCGCCACCGGGCAAGTGCTGGCCGCGCTGGTCGTCGGCCTGCCTGCCTATGTGCTGGTAAAGGTGCTGGTGCCCAATTTCTACGCCCGGTCGGACACACGCACGCCGGTCTATGCCGCCTTTATCTCGCTCGCCGTGTTCGTCGCGTTCAACGTCGCCTTCCTGCAACGCTTCGGCGTGGTCGGCGTGGCATGGGCCAGCGTGGTGGGCGCGTGGATCAATGTCGGCTTCCTGTATGCGGTGCTGGTGCGGCGCGACTATTACCGCGTGCCGGGCGCGCTGTTGCTGCGTCTGGGGCGGCAGCTGGTCGCTGCCGCCGCAATGGGCGTCGCGCTGTGGTTCGCGCGCGACTTGTTGGCGGGGTGGTATGCGGCGGGCCTGTTTGAAAGACTGGGCGCGTTGCTGGTCCTCGTGCTATGCGCGGGCATCGTCTATTTCGGCGTCGCCTTCGCCACCGGCGCCATCGACCGGCAGCGCATCGCCGCGCTCACTACAAAGCGAGCCTCGTAGGACAAGCCATGCGCGTCGTTTCCGGTATCAAGCCTTCGGGCAACCTGCACCTCGGCAATTATCTCGGCGCGATCCGCAACTGGGCGCGCATGCAGGACAGCATGGAGGAGGGCAGCGAATGCCTGTTCTTCCTGGCCGATTTGCACGCCATTTCGGTGCCGCACGCGCCCGAAGAATTGCGCGCGCGCACTTACGAGATGACGGCGGTGCTGGTCGCCTGCGGGATCGACCCGGCCCGGTCCATCCTGTTCAACCAGGCGCAAGTGCCCGCCCATGCCGAATTGCAGTGGCTGCTCAACGGCACCGCGCGGATGGGGTGGCTCAACCGCATGACGCAGTTCAAGGAAAAGTCCGGCAAGAACCGCGAAGGCGCGAGCGCGGCGCTGTTCACCTATCCCGTGCTGCAAGCCGCCGACGTGCTGCTGTATCACGCGACCCATGTGCCGGTAGGCGACGACCAGCGCCAGCATCTGGAGCTGGCCCGCGACATCGCGCAGAAATTCAACGGCGATTTCGCAGACGAAGCCGCACCCGTCTTCACTTTGCCCGAAGCCATCGTGCCCCCCGCCGCCGCCCGCATCATGAGCCTGCGCGACGGATCGCAGAAAATGGGCAAATCCGATGCCAGCGACATGAGCCGCATCAACCTGGCCGACGATCCCGACACCATCATGAAAAAGGTGAAAAAGGCCAAGACCGATCCCGAACCGCTGCCGGGCGACGCCGAAGGACTGGAAGGTCGGGCCGAAGCGCTCAACCTGGTGACCATCTTTGCCGCCGTGACCGACCAGGGCATCGACGATGTGCTGGCGACTTATGGCGGCGAAGGGTTCGGGCGGTTCAAGCCCGCGCTGGGCGAAGTGCTGGTCGAAACGCTCGCGCCGATCTCAGCCCGCTTCCGCGAGCTGAAGGACGATGGCGAAGCGCTGGACGCCATCCTTGCGCGCGGGGCCGCGAAGGCACGCGATATGGCCGCGCCCACCCTGGCCGATGCCTATCGCGCATTGGGCTTGGTGCGCGGCTAAGCACTGTAATTGCCTAGCTTTTGTTAGCCGGACCATTCAATCCGGGTTCACGCCGGATCGTGCATACAGGCGGCAATCAATCGTCCATTCCATGCTGCCGAGGTAACTTCCGGCGCGGTGCGGACGTATAAACAGGTGGCTGGCCTGCGCGAATATTTGGCGCATCGGCGGGCCTGCAAGGGACGCAAAACATGACCGTATTTTCAATCTCCACCGGACGCATCGCCAAGCTGGCGACGCTCTCGCTCGCCGTCGGCACGCTGGCGGCTTGCACCACGCCGTTCCGCGCCGATGTGAAGCGGTTCGAAAGCGCGCTGCCAGCACCGCAAGGGCAATCCTTCGCCGTAGTGGCGGACGATCCCAAGCTGGCGGGCGGGCTGGAATTCGCGCAATATGCCGACATCGTGGAAGGCCAGATGCAGCGGCTTGGCTACGTCCAGGCGGCAACGCCCGAAACCGCGAACCTACTGGTCCGTTTCGATTACGGCGTGGACAAGGGCCGCGAACGCATTCGCGATACCGGCTTCACCGATCCCTTCTTCAGCCCGTGGTACGGCTATGGCTACAGCCCGTTCTACCGTTCGCGCATCGGCTATGGCCGCAGGTTCGGGCGGCGCGGTTTCCGCCGTGGTTTCTATGGCGGCGGTGCATGGGGTTACGGCTTCAACAGTGCCTTCTTCGGCGGCCCGCGCATCCGCAGCCAGACGGTCTATACCAGCGGCATCGACCTCAAGATCGACGACGCGGGCAATGGCCAGCGCCTGTTCGAAGGCAAGGCCGAAGCGATGAGCACATCGAAACGCCTGCAATATCTCGTGCCCAACCTGGTCGAAGCGATGTTCACCGACTTCCCCGGCAATTCGGGCGAAACGTTGCGCATCTCGATCAAGCCGGAAGAAACGAAGGTGCGCCGCATCGATTGACGCTGGATTGTCGGGTCTTGCATGATATCATCGTCGCATGATGTGGCGAGCGCTTGCAATGATTTGCCTGATGGCGACCGTGTCGCCGCCACAAGCATCGGCGGCGCAAACGCGGGTGCTGGAATTCGACCGGAGCCTGAACAGCTTGCCGATTTTTCGGGACGGAATGAGCTGTCTCACCTCGGCCAGAAGCGATAACGGGTACTGGGCGGCAATCCTTCAGGTAGGGCAGGACGGTTCCGAGAACGCCAAGCTCGCTTCGCAGCCTGACTATCCGTTCGAGCGGCCGATTGCTGCCACGGCAAGGCTCGCCGACGCTGAATTCTCGCTCTATCGCGCAAATTCCCGAACCTACTACGTTGGCACCAGCGCCACCTCGTTCGTCGATGCGCTGGCTGGCGAAGAAAATGTGGTCCTGAAGGACGGAAACCGCGAAATTGCGGCAATTCCGTTTACCGGAATGGCAGTCGTAATCGAGGCGCTGCGTGATTGCGCGAGCGATATCAAACTCGCCAAGGGAACGGACCTGCCGCTCGTACAGCCCAACCCCGATATCCATATCGCGGAACCCGACCTGACAGGCCCCTTCCCGCCAAATCGCGGCGTTCGTCCGATCTCGCCGGAGCGGTGGGTCAGCTATTACAACTATCGTTCCGACGACATTCGTGCGGGGCGCGAAGGAGGAGTGGGATTCACGGTTACAGTCGGTGCCGATGGCAGGGCCGGGGCGTGCCGTGTAACCCGATCCTCCGGCCATGCCGAACTGGACAGCTACACTTGCGCGCTGGTGGCGGAACGCGCCCGTTTCGATCCGGCCACGAATGCAGAGGGCGACCTGGTCGAAGCGCAGTTCTCGACCATGTTCCAATGGCGAATTGCCGAATAGCGCCTACCCGCCGCGTGCCCTGACGGCGGCGATGCCGACGCCGATGGCAACCGAGCCGATCAGGAAGGCGCTCGGAAACGCCAGTTCGACCGCGCCGCCGCCGTCCACCGCGCTGCCCAGCAGGTCGAGCAGGTAATTGCCGAGCTGGATCGCAGCGATCAGGCCGACGAACGGGATGCCGATGGTGCGCCAGTCGAACAGCGCCCAGCCGTGGCGGCGGCGCAGGAACAGCATGATCCAGCCGGCCAGCATCACCAGCACCACCACCCACACCGCCAGCACCAGAAAGGCCAGCACCAGCAGGCCGGGGCCAAGGCTCAAAAGCCCGCTCATACCAGCGCGCCCGATCCGCCGGTCGAACCGAACCCGCCCGCACCGCGCGCCGTATCATCCAGCGTCGCAACTTCGGACCAGCGCGCCCGCGTAACCGGTGCCAGCACCAGCTGCGCGATGCGGTCGCCGCGCGCGATGGCGAACGGTTCGGTGCCGTGATTGACCAGGATCACTTTCAGCTCGCCGCGATAGTCGCTGTCGATGGTTCCGGGCGCGTTGGGCACCGAAATGCCGTGCTTCAAGGCAAGGCCCGAACGCGGGCGCACCTGTATCTCGAACCCGTCGGGTATCGCGACGGCAAAACCGGTCGCCACCGCCGCGCGCTCCCCTGCGGCCAGCGTCATGGCCTCCGCCGCGCGCACATCCATCCCCGCCGCGCCCAACGTCGCGTATTGCGGCAGGTCCAGCCCCACGCCATGCGGAAGGCGCGTAATCTGCACGGCCACTTCAGTCATCATCTGCAAACCCCGCATTCTCGCGCATCTCCACCAGCGCTGCCGCCGCCCGCGTGACCAGTTCGCGCGCGACCGCCTGTTTGGGCATGGTGTCGAGGCGTTCCACCCGCTTCTCCGATACGATATGCACGGTGTTGGTGTTGCCGCCCATCACGCTGTCGCCCGGCGGGCCGGAGACATCGTTCGCGACGATCCAGTCCACACCCTTGCGCGTGCGCTTGGTCTTCGCATTGGCGATGAGATCATCGGTTTCGGCGGCGAACCCGATCAGCAGCGTCGGGCGCTGGTTGCCGCTGGCGACAGTGGCGAGGATATCGGGATTTTCCGCCAGCATCAGCGCAGGCGGGGCGGAGCCGCGTTTCTTCATCTTCGTGTCGGCGTAATCCTTGCTGCGCCAGTCCGACACCGCCGCCGCCATGATGGCGATATCGGCGGGCAGCGCCTCTTTCACCGCCGCCGCCATTTCGCGTGCGGACTCCACATCGACGCGGTCCACGCCCGGCGGTGTCGCCAGTGCGACCGGTCCCGCCACCAGACGTCACCCGCGCGCCCTGCGCCGCAGCAGCTGCGGCAATGGCAAAACCCTGCTTCCCGCTCGACCGGTTGGCGAGGTAGCGGACCGGGTCGATCGGCTCGCGCGTCGGCCCCGCCGTCACCAGCACATGGCGGCCGTAAAGCGGGCGATGCTCGATATCGGTCTCGAAATCCGGCTGCCCTGCCAGCGGATCGAAATCGTCAACGATGTCCGGTTCGGCCCCCGCCGCTTCGGGCAGCGCAGCCCCCGCGCCCGTCACCACGGTATGGTTCAGCGCATCGCGGTCCGTCGGCGGTGCGGAGAATGCCCTGCCCTTCCCCGCCAGAATGGGGCCGTCCGACTTTTCTTCGGCAGCGGCATCGTCTGTTTCGTCCTTTGGCGCGGTGCGCGCGATCAGCGAGGACAACAGACTGCCCAAGCCACCCTTGGCAGGGGCGGGTGTTGCCGCGTCGTCATTATGCAGCTCTTCGGGCAGCTCTTCGCCTGTCGCCCAACTCTTCGGGCAACTCTTCGGGCAACTCTTCGGGCGCACAATCCGCGACCAGCCCGAACCGCGCGGCAATTTCCGCCCAAATGATTTCGGGGTCGGGCAAGCGACCGGGGCCGAATTCGCCGCATGCCATCGCGCCGACATCGGGGTCGATCACATCGACGCCCGCATGGCGCAGCCATTCGACATTGCGCTGCGTCGCGGCGTGCTGCCACATCCGCACATTCATCGCGGGCACCACCATCACCGGCTTGTCGGTCGCCAGGATCAGCGTCGTCGCCAGATCGTCCGCGATGCCCGCCGTCATCTTGGCCAGCATGTTCGCCGTCGCCGGGCAGACCACCACCAGGTCGGCCTCGCGGCTCAGCTGGATATGCCCCATTTCCGCTTCGTTCTTCAGATCCCACAGCGTAGTGTAAACGGGGTTTTCGCTCAGCGCGGCGAGCGACATCGGCGTGACGAACTGCTGCCCGCCCTGCGTCACCACGCACGTCACCTCCGCCCCGCCCCGCCGGACAAGCCGCACCAGCTCGCACGATTTATACGCCGCGATACCGCCACCCACGATCAGCAATATGCGCAGGCGTTCTCGGTCATCGGGTGGAGGTGTTCCTGTGTTCGGACGGCACGATAACGGGCAGCGTAGCGTCACACGCCCTCACCTGCCAGCCCCGTGGTGGCGCGTTCGTAGTTACCTTTTCGGTTCCCAGACAGGGTTAGCGGCGTCTAGACCATCCCGCGTTTCACCGGAGAATATCATGCGCCTGATCCTGACCGCCGCCCTGTTCCTGCTGGGACTGCTGTTTGCCGTCATCGGCATCGGGTTCCTGATCAATCCCGCCAGCAGCGCCGCCGGGTTCGGCCTGACCGCCACCGACAGCAGCGGGCTGGCTACCCTGCGCGCCGATTTCACCGCGTTTTTCGTAGTCGGCGGCGGCTGCATCATGCTGGGTACGTGGCGCAGGAACGGCGCAATCCTGCTGGTACCGGCCGCGCTGTTCGCCATCGCGCTTTGTCGGGCGCGCAGTCAGCATCGTGGCGGACGGCACGGTCCCGCTGTTCTGGACCGGCATGGCGATGGAGGCGATGACCGTTGCCGCCTGCCTGATCGCCTGGTCGCGCCTGCCGCGCAAAACTGCGGTTTAGGTCAAGGCCTACCCCAGCCAGCCCATCAGCGCCGCGCCGCCCGCTATCGCTGCGCCCGCTGCACCGGCCAGCAGATAGCCGAACACGCCGCGTCCCTCGCGCTTGCGGCGTTCCCACATCAACTCGATCTTGGGCAGCGGCGGCGGTTCGGGCGCGCCGCCCTTTGCCGGGAACTGGTCCTCGATACGGCGGATCAGGCCGGGCAGGCGCAGCAGCGTGTCGGTATCGGCCTTGATCCGTTCAGCGATGGCGGATTCCGGCCCCAGCTCGTCGCGAATCCATTCGCGGATATAGGGCGCGCCCACGTCCCACATGTTGATTTCGGGATCGAGCGACGTGGCAATGCCCTCGACCATCACCATCGTCTTCTGCAACAGCAGCAGGTGCGGCTGCGTCTGCATATCGAAATCGCGGGTGATGGCGAACAGCCCGTCGAGCATCTGCCCGACCGACAGCTCGCTGACCGGCTTGCCGCGCATCGGCTCGCCCACGGCGCGCAAGGCCGTCGCGAATTCGTCGACCGAATGATAGCTGGGCACGTAGCGCGCTTCGAAATGGATTTCCGCCACGCGCCGGTAATTGCCGGTGGTCAGGCCATAGAGGATCTCCGCCAGCCAAGCGCGTGCCTGCCGGTCGATGCGGCCCATGATGCCGAAATCGATGGCGACGATGGTGCCGTCCGCGCGCACGAACAGATTGCCCTGGTGCATGTCGGCATGGAAAAACCCGGCGCTGATCGCCTGCCGCAGGAACGCCAGCACCAGCCGCTGCGCCAGGTCGGGCAGGTCGTGACCCGCCGCCAGCAGGGCTTCGCGGTTGCTGATCTTGACGCCGTCGACCCAATCCACGGTCATGACGCGGCCATTGGTCCGGTCCCAGTCGATATCGGGAATGTCGAAGCCCTCGACCGCGCGCATTGCCTCGGCCAATTCGCTGGCCGACGCTGCCTCGCGCCGCAGGTCCAGCTCGCGATTGGTCCAGCGTTCGAAATTGGCGATGGTCAGGCGCGGGCGCAGGCGCTGGGCCTCGCCGCCCATCGCCTCCAGATGCGCGGCGGCCCAGTGATAGGTCTTGAGATCGCGCGCGAATTTCTCGCGGATGGCGGGGCGCAGCACCTTCACCGCAACATCGCGCCCGTCGGTGGTGGTGGCACGGTGGACCTGCGCGATAGACGCCGCGCCCACCGGCGTCTCGTCGAAATGCGCGAACAGCGTATCGAATGGACGCCCAAAGCTGGTTTCGATAACCGCGCGGATACGGTCGAAGCCAACGGGCGGCAGATCGTCCTGCAGCGACAGCAGATTGCCGGTCGCCTCGTCGCCGACGATATCGGGCCGCGTGGCGAGCGACTGCCCCAGCTTGATCGCAGCAGGGCCGATATCGCGGAAGGCGGCGGCATAGTCCGGTACGGCAGGCTGGCGGGTGCCGAAGCGGGCGATACGCAGCAGGCGGCGAACGGGGCGGGGCGTATTAGGATCGCCTTCTATCCCGCGCAACGCGCCGTGCCGGGCCAGCGTGCGGCCCCAGCTGCAAGAGGCGAAAGATATGCGTGGCGGGGCGGGTCATCGGCATGGGATGGCGACGGGATCGGGGAAAGTCAGGGGGGCGCTCGCAGACGCGCAAAAGCGCAGAAGGCCGAAATGCGCCGCAGGCTCCGTGATGTAACGGCTCAGGTCCGGATGCCCGCTCTCCAGTTTGGGAGCGGCTTCACCAAGTGCAACCTTCCCCCTCTTCTCTGCGCCTCTGCGCCTCTGCGAGCGGACCCCTTGCTCGACGCACGCGTCCCTCACACCTTCCATCCCGAGTGGATCGCCACCGCACCACCGAAAATCGCTTCCACCTTCACGCGACAAAGCCGGCAGCTTCGATCATGGCCGCGAATTGCGCATCGGGGGGAAACGACGGATCGATTCGGCGAGGTAGCGATAGCTTTCCTCATCCTGCGCGATTAGCTTTCCCATTTGCGGCATGACTTTGTGCGAATAGGCGTCGTATAAATCCTTGAAGCCGGGCCAGCTGGTCGTGGAGAATTCCAGGCAGAAGAACCGGCCGCCATGCTTCAGCACGCGATGGGCCTCGGCCAGCGCGGCGTCGATCTCGGTCACGTTGCGGATGCCGAACGCGATCGTGTAGGCATCGAAACTGCGCGCTGGATAACTCGAGCGTCTCCGCGTTCTGCCGCGACCAGACCAGCCCGTCGATACCGCGCTCCATCGCCCGTTCGACGCCGACATCGAGCATTTCCTGATTGATGTCGGCCACCGTCACGCTGGCGCCGCGTGCTGCCATGCGGAACGCGATATCGCCCGTGCCGCCCGCCATATCGAGAATCGCCTCGTCCGGCTGCGGTTTCACCCGGCGCACGAAGCGGTCTTTCCAGAAGCGGTGCATGCCGCCTGACATAACATCGTTCATCAGGTCGTATTTCGCCGCGACCTTGCTGAACACCTCGCCGACCTGCGCGGTTTTCTGCGCGGGCGTTACGTCCTCATATCCAAAGGAGACTGTATCGTTCATGCCCGAAGCCTTACGGCGAAAGCGCAGGCGGGCAAAGGGGGTGCGTTTTGTGTTAGGTGCGCTCCGGACATCCGTCCTCCGCTTGCTGTGCCTTCCCGTAGTGCGCTCCGGACATCCGTCCTACGCTTGCTGTGCCTTCCCGCGCGTTTTTGTTCGGTGCGCTCCGGACATCCGTCCTACCCTTGCTGTGCCTCCCGCCCCCCTCCCGACCACCCATTTAGGATAATCCCGTGGGTGGTCGGGAGGGGGAGCGGGATGGCCGCACCGAGCGTCAACGAGAAAACAAGACCATGCCCGAACTTCCCGAAGTCGAAACCACCGTGCGCGGGCTGGCGCGTGTGCTGGACGGGCAGGCGATTACCGCGTGCGCGTGAACCGGCCCGATATGCGCCGCCCCTTCCCGCCCGACCTTGTCCAGATGCTGACCGGTGCGCGGGTGACGGAGCTGGGTCGCCGCGCGAAATTCGGGCTCATCCATACCGACCGCGACCAGACGCTGATTTTCCATCTCGGCATGAGCGGGCGCTGGCGGATCGACCCCGACGCGCGCGACAAGCACGACCATCTGGTGCTGGAAACCGCCACCCACCACCTCGCCCTGTGCGATCCGCGCAGGTTCGGCTGGGTCGATCTGGTCGCGCGCGACGCCCTTGCGGACTGGCCGTCCTTCGCGACGATGGGGCCGGAACCGCTTGGCCCGGATTTCGATGCGGCCCATCTCAAGGCCGCGCTGAAAGGTCGCATTGCGCCCATCAAGCTGATGCTGCTGGACCAGCGCATCGTAGCGGGGCTGGGCAATATCTATGTGTGCGAGGCGCTGTGGCGGGCGCGCATCCATCCGCGCAAACCGGCGGGCAAGGTGTCCGGACCGGCGCTGGCGCGGCTGGTGCCCGCGATCCGTGCCGTGCTGGCCGAATCGATAGAGGACGGCGGCAGCAGCTTGCGCGATTATGCCCGCCCCGACGGCGAGCTGGGCTATTTCGCCACCCGCTTCGATGCCTATGGCCGCGAGGGCGAGCCCTGCCACCGCGAAGACGGTGGGACAGTGCGGCGCATCGTGCAGGGCGGGCGCAGCACATGGTTCTGTCCGCGTTGCCAGAAGTGAGGCCGGTCGTCAGGCGTTTGGGAGCGCATTTGCTTGACCGAATCCCGGTTTGCGCATAATGCGCGCGCTTTCCGGCGGTCTTCGGGCCGTCCGTTCCATCTGGACGACACAATATATCCGGTCTGGCGCATGACGACGCCGTGGCCGCAGGAGCAACGAGACAATGGCAAACACGCCGCAAGCAAAAAAACGCATCCGCCGCAATGATCGCCGCGCCGAAATCAACGGCGCGCGCATCAGCCGCATTCGTGGCTTCGTGAAGCGGGTCGAAACCGCCATCGAAGGCGGCGACAAGTCCGCTGCCGCCGATGCCCTGAAGGCAGCGCAGCCCGAACTGGCGCGCGGCGTGGCGCGCGGCGTGATGCACAAGAATACCGTGGCGCGGAAGATGTCGCGCCTGTCGAAGCGAGTCGCCGCCCTGTAAGCGACGCGATCCTTCGCAAGCCGCGACAGCGGACGAAAAGCCGGTGCCCGACGCGCCGGCTTTTTTGTATGCGATTGCGCAGGCGGATAGGCGAAAATCCCGCGATTCGCGTGGTCTCGCATTGCGGGCGCGGCCCTCTTTCCAAGGCGTTACAGGCACTTGAACGGCGGCCTGCGGGTTTGGTTAATGTCAACGCAATTATTTCAGTAATTTTACATCGCCCGCCCTTGCGACTCATCTTTCGCCATGCCTAAAACAGCATCCGCAGCACGGCTTACAAACCGTCTGTTCAACACAACGACCGGTCGAAGGACTGCGCGCTGGAATCACGCGATTCCGGGTGTTGGCGAAGCTTTGCCGCAGGCGCGGTGAAGCCGGGTCGGATGCCTGCGTCGAAAGCAGGCGCTTCGGCGCATACAGGTCGGACGCTCCGGTATTCTGCCGGAACACCGGCCCGGCAGAATATAGCGCGGGACAGGCTCGCGCATCAGGGGGTGTATGGAAGATCTGGAAGCGGTGAACCTGGCGGCGGACTGGGCGGATATCAGCCAGGGCCTGCGCAAGGATCTGGGCCACCAGCTGCACAGCCAGTGGATCAAGCCGATCCAGGTCGGCGGGTTCTCCCCCGACACCGGCACGCTCGACCTGTATCTCCCCACCGAATTCAGCGCGAGCTGGGTGCAGGACCGGTTTGCCGACCGCCTGTCGCTGGCGTGGAAGATCGCGCGCGGCGAAGTGCGCACTGTCAATATCCAGGTCCATCCCGGTCGCCGGCGCATGGCGGATATCGCCATCGACAATCCCGGCACGGCGGCGGACAAGGGCGACACCAGCATGATCGCGGTCGGCTCCGCCGGATTGCCGGAGGCAGGCTTCGTCTCGTCCGTCGGCCTCGACCCGTCGCTGACCTTTGCCTCTTTCGTCAGCGGCGAGACCAACGTGCTGGGCCGCAATGCGGCGGAACGCATGGCCGCCAGCGAGCCGCCGCAATTCTCGCCGCTCTATCTCAAGGCCGCCACCGGACAGGGCAAGACGCACCTGCTGCACGCGACCGGCCACGCCTATCTCGCCCGGCATCCGCGCGCGCGCATCTTCTATTGCAGCGCCGAACGCTTCATGGTGGAATTCGTCCAGGCTTTGAAAGCCAACCAGATGATCGAATTCAAGGCGCGCCTGCGCAGTTTCGACCTGCTGCTGGTGGACGATATCCAGTTCATCATCGGCAAGGCGAGCGCGCAGGAGGAACTGCTTTACACGATCGACGCGCTGCTGGCCGAAGGCAAGCGGCTGGTCTTCGCCGCCGACCGCGCGCCGCAGGCGCTGGACGGGGTCGAACCGCGCCTGCTGAGTCGCCTGTCGATGGGGCTGGTCGCCGATATCCAGCCCGCCGATATCGAATTGCGCCGCAAGATCCTGGAATCGAAGCTGACGCGCTTCGCGCCCCTGAACGTGCCCGATGACGTCATCGCCTTCCTCGCGCGCACCATCACCCGCAATGTCCGCGAGCTGGTCGGCGGGCTGAACAAGCTGATCGCCTATGCCCAGCTGACCGGGCAGGACGTGTCGCTGGCGCTGGCCGAAGACCAGCTGACCGATATCCTCAGCGCCAATCGCCGCCGCATCACGATCGACGAAATCCAGCGCACGGTCTGCCAGTTCTACCGCCTCGACCGGTCCGAAATGTCGTCCAAACGCCGCGCCCGCGCCATCGTGCGGCCACGGCAGGTGGCGATGTATCTGGCGAAATGCCTGACGCCGCGCAGCTACCCCGAAATCGGGCGCAAGTTCGGCGGGCGCGATCATTCCACCGTGATCCACGCCGTGCGCCTGATCGAAGACCTGCGCACCCGCGATGCCGATATGGACGGCGATGTGCGCAGCCTGTTGCGCCAACTGGAAAGCTAAACAGCTGCTCGAAAGCTAGCGTTTCTCGACAGGCTATCCACCCCCTGCCAACAGGGTTGCGATGGCTTTATCTCCCGCCCGCCTCGACCGATTTGCGCGCCATATCGTCCTGCCCGAAATCGGCGGTGCGGGCCAGGTGGCGCTGGCGGACGCGCATGTCGCGCTGGTCGGGTTGGGCGGCATCGGCTCGCCCGCGCTGCAATACCTTGCCGCTGCCGGGATCGGGCGGCTGACCCTGATCGACGACGATGTGGTCGATGTCAGCAACCTGCAACGCCAGACCCTGTTCGCGCAGCGCGATGTCGGCCACGGCAAGGCGGTCTCAGCGCCGGCGGTGGCTCGCCAATTTCGACGATGCGCTGACCGTCACGCTGAGCGATACGCGGATCGACGCCACCAATGCGCGCGCCGCGCTGGACGATGCGCAGCTGGTGCTCGACGGCACCGACAATTTCGCCACCCGCCTCGCCGTATCGGATGCCTGCGTGGCGGCGGGTATCCCGCTGCTGTCGGCGGCAGTCGCGCGGTTCCAGGGGCAGGTCGGTGCGTTTGCCGGGCACCTGCCGGACCAGCCCTGCTACCGCTGCTTCGTCGGCGATGCGTTCGACGCGGACGATTGCGACAGCTGCGCCGAGGATGGCATGCTGGGCGCGATGGCAGGCTGGGTCGGCAGCTTCGCGGCAATGGAGGCGGTGCGGCTACTGCTGGCAGGCAGCGCCGCGTTCGGCGCGAGAGCGATGGGGCAAGCTGCATGTGCTGGATGGCATGAAGCCGGGAATGCGGACGCTGACGATTGCGAAGGACGCCGCGTGTCGGGGGTGTGGGTGGAACGATAGGTAACGACCCACTAGCGGAACGTCTGCTTTCAGCGATACGCTGCCAAGCGCAAATCTTGGGCTAACGACCCAGCTTCGGAAAGTCACATTGCGGCTGGCTAGGCAATCTCTCGACCCGCCTTGTCTATCTCAGCGCGACAGTTCTCGCAGGTCCAGCCACCCCAAACCACCTGCCGTAAGTTGCGAGGCGTTCGAATGAAGGGCAGTACACTATCGCATGCGGGGCACGCTTTCTTATTGATGTTGATCGACCATTTCTCTGGTTCAACGATTTTCACTCCAGGACGGCCACCATTTTGCATACGCACGCCATAATTCGTGAGCCCGTCAAAAATAGCGATGCGGCTGGCCAGTTTGACTTCCTTGCCGCTTTCGAACGTTCGCAGAGTTGCTACACCCACTGGCAGAACATCTGCCAATTCTTCTGCGCTCCATTCGAGCAACGCTCGCGCAGCTTTTACGTGTTTCGGCCTCATTGTCTCTGATGTTACTTTCGTCATCAAACTCTCCTGTTTCATATGTTTTATATAAAACGAGATAAGCCGGATTGTCAAATTAATTATATTTTTCATATAAAGGTGACGCTTCAAGAGCAAGCTTCAGGACGACAATCCGAGCGCAAGCGGCTCCTAGTTTGCCGTTCCGCTCCGCACCCCAAAATCCGACGTTCGCGGCTCAATGGGAAGCGCTTGGAAGCGGACCGGCGGCTTGCCGATGATCGGTGCCAAAACCGGTCCGTCAACAAACGACCCCAGTTGCGGACATTCGCGATTGCTCGCATAACGTGTAAAGTCTACGTCCACGACAGGAGATCTGCAAATGGGTGAGCGAATTGCATCGGCATTCCTATATTGGGCACTAGGTATTGGATTTTACAGTGGCCTGAATTACTTGCAGGGATCGACCATTCAAGTTTCTTTTGTAGCCGGGTGGACGGCTGCTTCGATAGTTTACGGCTTCCTCGCGCCCATAGGAAAAAAGACTTGAGCGGCCGCTTCTCACCCCAGTCCAGACATTTTCCTACATCGACATAGGCCGCTAAGCTGGCTGCGCTCTTTCAATTCGTCGATATCCTCCGCGCGATTTGGCCAGTCTGCTCGAAAACAGGGCTTAGAGCCCTGTCCGTCACCTTTGGCATTATCGCTCTAAACATCTGACAAAATTGGGAAGTTTCCGCCCAACAACAGGTGACACAGTGTCACCTTTGTCCGGCATTCACCAGCATCTCGTCCACCCATTGCGGCACCAGCGCACCGGCCGGGCCCTGCCGCGTCTCGTCGAACAGGTGCGAGCCTTCGCTGCGTTCGAGGTTGAGTTCCAGCGTCCGCGCACCCGCTGCCTTCGCCTCCGCCACGAAGCCTGCCGCCGGATAAACCGCGCCCGATGTGCCGATGGAAACGAACAGGTCGGCCTGACCAAGCGCGGCGTAGATGCGGTCCATGCCGTAGGGCATCTCGCCGAACCACACGATATCGGGCCGCAGCGCCCCGGCACCGCACGCCGGACATGGCGGTGCGTCGCCGAGCGGGTCGGTCCAGCGATGCCGCGTGCCGCATGCGCCGCACAGGGCGGACAGCAGCTCGCCATGCATATGCAGCACGCCCGTCGCTCCCCCGGACCAATAGCACGTTCGTGCAAGTCGTCGACGTTTTGCGTGACGAGTAGCAGGTCGCCCCGCCATTCACGCCCCAGCCGCGCCAGCGCCTCGTGCGCCGCATTGGGCTTCGCCGCGTGCACCGCCGCGCGCCGCATATCATAGAACCGCTGCACCAGCGCGGGGTCGCGGGCGAAGCCTTCGGGCGTGGCGACATCCTCGATCCGGTGTTCTTCCCACAACCCGTCCGCCGCGCGGAACGTGGCGATACCGGATTCGGCGGAAATCCCTGCACCGGTAAGGATGACGATGGTACGAATGTCTGGCATGGGCAGGGTCTCGCATGGGAGGGGTTGGAAGCTCAATGGCACGCATCGGAATCATCGGCAGCGCAGGGCGCATGGGCATGTCATTGCGTGATGCGGTGCAGGAAGCGGGACATACGCTGGGCGGCGGCGTCGATCATGGCGATGACGTTGGAAAGCTGTCCGGACAAATTGAGGTGCTGGTGGATTTTTCCGCACCTGACGCTCTGGAATCGACGCTGGCAGCGGCAGTCGATGCGAAGGTTCCGGTGCTGGTCGGCACCACCGGGCTTGAGGCACGGCACCACGCGGCGCTGGACGAGGCGGCACAGGCCGTCGCGGTGCTGCAAACGGGCAATACCTCGCTCGGCGTCACGCTGCTGGCGCATCTTGTGCGCGAGGCGGCGGCGCGGCTTGATTCCGACTGGGACGTGGAAATCCTCGACCTGCATCACCGCCGCAAGGTGGATGCGCCTTCGGGCACTGCGATGCTGCTGGGCGAGGCTGCGGCGGCGGGGCGCGCGGTCGATCTCGCCACGGTGCGGGCCGACGACCGGAACGGCGCGCGCGAACCTGGCACCATCGGCTTCGCGGCAATGCGCGGCGGCACGATTGCTGGCGAGCACAGCGTGCTGTTTGCTGGCGAGGAGGAGCGGCTGACCCTGTCGCACAGCGCCGAAAACCGCAGCATCTTCGCACGCGGTGCGGTGCGCGCGGCGGCATGGCTGACCGGACAGGCACCGGGCCGCTACACGATGAACGATGTGCTGGGTCTGTAACGGTTACTTCGCGTATGACCAAGGACCAGATCTTCGAGTTTTTCCGGCGGCTGGCGGAGGACAATCCGGAGCCGGTGACCGAGCTGGAATTCGGCAATGCCTATCAGCTGGTGGTGGCGGTCGCGTTGAGTGCGCAGGCGACCGATGTGGGCGTGAACAAGGCGACGCGGGCGCTGTTCGCGCACGTCGAGACGCCGCAGCAGATGCTCGATCTTGGGCACGAGGCGCTGGTCGATCACATCAAGACCATCGGCCTGTTCAATTCCAAGGCGAAGAACGTGATGGCCTGCGCGGCGCTGCTGGTGGACGAGTTCGGCGGGGAGGTGCCCGATACGCGCGAGGCGTTGGTGCGGCTGCCCGGCGTGGGGCGCAAGACGGCGAATGTGGTGCTGAACTGCTGGTTCGGGCAGGAAACCTTTGCGGTGGACACCCACATCCTGCGCGTCGGCAACCGCACCGGCCTGGCCAAGGGCAAGACGCCCGACCACGTCGAGGCCAAGCTGGACAAGCGCGTGCCCCAACCCTTCCGCCTGCACGCACACCACTGGCTGATCCTGCATGGCCGCTACATCTGCAAAGCGCGAACGCCCGAATGCTGGCGCTGCCCGGTGGTGGATTTGTGCAGTTTTCGTAAGAAGGTGCTGGAGAAGCCGAAGGGGAGGTGAGCGACTACTCGCCAATCTAAAGCTTCCAGTAATCGTCTTCGAATTCCGTTTCTATGCCACTCATGCGATCAACGATTGTCGAAGTAATAGACCAAAATGGCCACGAAACGATACCAATCGCAATCATAAGCATACCTGTTAGAAAATCATGCTTCTCATAACCATATCCTAACTTAAATACTAAATCAGCACCAGAAATCAACGTGATAACAACGGCAACAGAGGTAAGTAATCCTATTAATATATGGCCGGCACGTCTACGAAACGATGCGTATCTTTTCCGGAAAACGGAAGTTTTCAATTTTAGCGCGGGCGATTTAGCCTTATCATTCCACTTAAACATCGTCCGCACTCCGCAACTCAACCTTGTCCAGCTCGCCCAGCATACTCGCCGTCGTCACCGTCACGGCCGCATCGCCTGTCACATTGGTGGCGGTGCGCATCATGTCCATGATGCGGTCCACGCCAGCGACGAAGGCGATGGTTTCGAGCGGTACGCCGACCGCCGTAAACACTGCGCCCATCATCACCAGCCCGCCGCCCGGAATGCCCGCCGCGCCGATGCTGCCCACGGTCGCCAGCAGCGCCACCATGAGGTAATCCGCCACGCTCAGATCGACGCCGAAGATCTGCGCCCCGAACAGCGTCGCCAGCCCCAGATACATCGCGGTGCCGTCCATATTGATGGTGGAACCCAGCGACACGACGAAGCTGCTGGTCGGCTTGCTGACGCCCAGATTGCGCTGCGTGCAGCGTAACGTCACGGGCAGCGTGGCCGAGGAACTGGCGGTGGAATAGGCGACCGCAATCGCGTCCACCATGCCGCGAAAGAACCCGATGACCGACACCCGCGCCACGAAGGCCAGCACCGACACATACATCACGCCGATGATGAGCAGGCAGCCCGCATAATTCAGCGCCACCAGCTTGCGCCAGCGCCGCCACCGCGTCCAGCCCCAGCGTGCCGACCACCCATGCCATCAGCGCGAACACGCCGAACGGGGTCAGCTCCATGATTAGGATCGTGATCTTCTGGAAAACCAGCGCGCCGCCATCGAACGCGCGCGCGATGGGGCCGACCGCCGCCATATCCTCGCGCTGGCCCAGCAGGATGCCGATGCCGACCAGCAGCGAAAAGACGATCAGCGGCAGCACCTGCACATTGCGCCATCACCCCGACCGGGCTGACCGGGATCATGGTGCGCACCATCTCGCGCCAGTCGAAGGCACCGGGTTCGGGCACGTCGCCCATCTGGATGGCGGAAGTATCCAGCCCGATGCCCGGCGCGAAGATCGTGCCAAGAGTCAGCCCCAGCCACACCGCCACCTGTCCGGTCAGCAGGAACATGCCCACGGCGCGCCACCCGACGCTGCCCAGCCGCCCGACATCGCCGATGGAGGCCACGCCCGACACGATGCTGAAGAAGATGAGCGGCACGATCAGCATCTTGATGAAGTCGATGAACACATCGCCGACGATCTTGATGCTTTCCGCCCCCGGACCCCAGATGTAGCCGAGAATGCCGCCGAGTATCAGGGCGACGATGACACGCTGCCACAGCGGAATGGCGAACCAGGTTTTCATATGTTCAATCCCCCTTCGTCATTGCGAGGGGCGTAGCCCCGTGGCGATCCGGAAGCCGCGCGCTCGACGCTCCGGATTGCCGCGCTACGCTCGCAATGACGTGATTACAAATCAATGCGCAAGCGCCGCCAGTGCGATGCGCGCGGTAAATGCGGGTCAGCGTGGCGAGGTCGGCCACCGCAACCGCCTCATCCGTCTTGTGCATCGTCGCATTGCACAGGCCGAATTCGATCACCGGGCACACCGCGCGCAGGAAACGCGCGTCCGATGTGCCGCCGGTGGTGCTGGCTTCGGGGGCGTTGCCGGTTTCCGCCTCCACCGCATCGGCGATGATCTGCGAGAATGCGCCGGGCGGGGTCAGGAAAGGTTCGCCCGAGACGATGGCGCGCGCAGTGCCGCCATGTTTGGTGGCGATGGCGGCGACCTGTTCGCTGAGCGACTGGCCCGAATGCAGGTCGTTGAAGCGGATGGACAGGCGCGCCTCGGCTTTGGCCGGGATCACATTATGCGCCGGATTGCCGACGGTCAGGTCGGTAAGCTCCAGATTGGAAGGCTGGAACCAGTCGGTGCCCTCGTCCAGCACCAGCGCGTCCAGCTCGGCCAGGATCGCCACCAGCTTGGGCAGCGGATTGTCGGCGAGGTGCGGATAGGCGACATGGCCCTGCGTGCCCTCGACCTCGATCCAGATATTGACCGAGCCGCGCCGCCCGATCTTCATCATGTCGCCCAGCGCCTTCACCGAAGTCGGCTCGCCAACCAGGCACAGGTCGGGCTGATGGCCGGCCTCGCGCATGAAATCGATCAGCGCGCGGGTGCCGTGTAGGGCAGGGCCTTCCTCGTCGCCGGTGATGATGAAGCTGACCGTGCCGGCGTCCTGCGGCACATCGGCCACGGCGGCGACCATGCAGGCGATCGCGCCCTTCATGTCCACCGCACCGCGCCCGTAGAGCAAGCCGCCGCGCTCTTCCGGCGCGAAAGGTGCGCTGGCCCAGTCCGGCCCCGGCGGCACCACGTCGAGATGGCCGGCGAAGGCGATATGCCGCGATCCTGCGGGACCGGTGCGAATGGCGAACAGGTTCTCGACCGGTGCCTCGTCGCTGCCTTCCGGCCCCTCGCCGCGCGTGAACCGCGTCACCGCGAAACCGAGCGGCGCCAGCATCGCCTCCATCGCATCGAACACCGCGCCGGTCGCTGGGGTGACGCTGGGCGCGGCAATCAGCGTTTTTGTATAGGCAAGGGCGTCGCTCATTCCGCCTGCTCCGGCTGTTCATATTGCTCGATCACCCATTCCTCGTCTTCCGCCGCCGCGACCCATGCCTGCATCCAGTCATGCTCCCACACCGCCTCCATATAGGCTTGCGGCGAAGCCGGGCAGGGTGAAGCCGTAGGTGCGGAAGCGGGAAACGATGGGTGCATAGACGATATCCGCCGCGCCGAACGTGCCGAACAGGAACGGGCCGCTTTGCCCGAACCGGGCGCGGGCCTCTGCCCATAATTGCAGGATGCGCACCGTGTCGGTGCGGGTGGCTTCGGAGATGGTGGCATCGGGCACGCTGGCGCGGATGTTCATCGGACAATCGGTGCGCAGCGCGGCGAAGCTGGAGTGCATTTCCGCGACCATCGCCCGCGCCATGCCGCGCGCTGCATCGTCCTTGGGCCAGAACCGGTCGCGCCCGACCTTGTCGGCGAGATATTCGAGGATGGCGAGGCTGTCCCATACCACCGTTTCGCCGTCCCACAGGATCGGCACCTTGCCGTGGCTGGGCTGCGTGCCGTCGGTCTGCCTGCTTGCTCGCCTCCCATTCCTTGCCGAACAGCGGCACGGTGATTTCCTCGAACGCCAGACCCGATTGCTTGGCCGCGAGCCAGCCGCGCAAGCTCCAGCTCGAATAGTTCTTGTTGCCCAGTATCAGCTTCATGCAGCGCCCCTGTCCCTCGCCTCCCTGTTTGAGCCTGCCGCCTAAGCGTTCATCCTTGCGGTGTCGAGACTGAACAGATGGACCGGGTGTTACACTGTCCTGGCCGAAAACACTGGCCCGCTTCGGACGCGAGATTTCGCGCAGATAGGCGCGCAGGGTGGCGCGGCCCTGTTCGACGGTTTGGAAGCTATGGTCGGAATGGAAAGCATTGGTCATCCGCCAGTATATGACGGCGCGCACTCGTGTAGGAAAATGCCCGTTGAAAGCCCCGCGCTACACCCCGGCGTCGGCCAGCACGGCGGCGCGCAGGGCTTCGATGCCCATGCCTTTTTCGGCGCTGGTGACGTGCATTTCGGGATAGGCGGCAGGGTGCGTGCGCGCTTCCTCGGCGACCTTTTCGGCGACCGCATCCAGCGCGCTGGCCTTGATCTTGTCCGCCTTGGTCAGGACGAGGCGATAGCTGACGGCGGTTTCATCCAGCATCCGCATCATTTCGCGGTCGACATCCTTCAGGCCGTGGCGCGCATCGACCAGCACCAGCGTGCGATTGAGCGTCTGGCGTCCTTTCAGAAAGTGCGGACCAGCTTCTTCCATTTGTCGACCACCTGCGACGGGCGCCTTGGCGAAGCCGTAGCCGGGCATGTCGACCAGCCGGAACAGGGTCGGCTCGCCCACTTCGAAGAAGTTCAGTTCCTGCGTGCGGCCCGGCGTGACCGAGGCCCGCGCGATACTCTTGCGCCCGGTCAGCGCATTGAGCAGCGAGGATTTGCCGACATTGCTGCGGCCCGCAAAGGCGATTTCGGGCACGGTCGCATCGGGCAGGAACTTCAGCTGCGGCGCAGACAGCAGAAAGTCGACCCGGCCCGAAAACAGCTTCTCTGCACGGCGAGCCAGTTTCGCCCGTTCGCGTTCCGCTTCGGCTTCGTCGGGATCAAGGTCGGGGTCCAGATCGGGCGTCACGCCTTGCTCTTCTTGTCCCGCTCCGCATCGCGCGCCGCGTCTTCCTGCGCCTTTGCGGCGGCGGCTTTCAGCTGCGGATGCTTCGAATAGAGATAGCTCTGCTGCGCCAGCGTCAGGATGTTGTTGGTCACCCAGTACAGCAACAGACCGGCGGCAAACGGGGCCATCACGAACATCAGCATCCACGGCATGATTGCGAAGATCTGCTTCTGCATCGGGTCGATCGCGGTCGGGTTCAGCTTGAACGTCGCCCACATCGTCACGCCCAGCAGGATGGCGAGGATGCCGATGCCGAGGAAGCTGGGCGGATCGAACGGCAGCAGGCCGAACAGGTTGAGAATCTTGGCCGGATCGGGCGCGCTCAAATCCTTGATCCACAGCACAAAGGGCTGGTGCCGCATCTCGATCGCCAAAATCAGCGTTTTGTAGAGCGCAAAGAAAATCGGGATCTGCACGATCAGCGGAAGGCAGCCGGCCAGCGGATTGACCTTCTCCTTCTTGTACAGCGCCATGATTTCCTGCTGCTGCTTCTGCTTGTCGTCCTTGTAGCGGTCCTGAAGCGCTTTCATCTTGGGCTGGATGGCCTTCATCTGTGCCATCGAGGCGAACTGTTTCTGCGCGATCGGGAACAGCACCAGCCGGATCAGCAACGTCATCAGGATGATCGCCACGCCGAAATTGCCGACCAATGCGAACAGGTTGGTCAGCAGCCACCAGATCGGGCGCGCGATCCAGCCGAACCAGCCCCAGTCGATCGCATTGCCGAACTTGTAGACGCCCGCCGCCTCGTACTGCGTCGAGGATGGCGCTTTCCTTGGCCCCTGCGAACAGCTGCGTGGTGCGGGTCACCTGCCGCCCGGCGCCGACCGTCTGCGGCGCATAGGTCATGCGCGCGACATAGCGCATCATCGCCCAGCGAGACGAAATCGGCATCGACATCGGCGCGCGCCTGCGGGATGACGGCGCTGAGCCAGTAGATATCGGTGAAGCCGAGCCAGTGCGGCGTCCCTTCGATGCGCCCTTCGGCGACATCATCCGCAAGGTCCGAATAGTCGGGGCCGAAATTCACCCCTTCGCCGAAACTGCCGATGGGGCCGGAATGCACGTTGAAGGCATCGGCGCTGGCGGTTTCGCTGGTGCGGATGACGCCGGCGCGCGGTTGCACAACAACGGGCGCGGTGCCGGTATTGGCGACCGTCTGGCGCGCGGTAATCATGTAATGATCGTCGACCGTCAGCAGGATGGTGAAGCGCTGGCCCTCGCCATTGTCCCAGCGCAACGTCACCGGGGCATCCGGGCGCAAGCGGCCCGCCTTCGGCCTGCCACACCGTCTTCACAGTCGGCAGCGTGATACCCTCGCCCGCCCAGCCGAACTGCGCAAAATGCTGTGCCGGCGGTGCCGGCGGGCGAGAAAATGCGGACCGGGCCGCTCTCCTGCTCCACCGTCTGGCGATGGGTGGACAGCGTGATATCGTCGATGCGCGCGCCGACCGGATTGATCGAACCTATCCATCTCCGGCGCGGCGATCTTTATGCGGTTTGCGGAAACCAGCTCCGTGTCCAGGTCGATAGTGCGGGTCGCGACATCTGCGGGATCGATCAACCCGCCGTCGCGCGCGGCGCCACCCGCGACGCCACCGCAGGGGCAGCGGCCTGTGTCGCGTCGGCGATTTCCTCGGTCGGGGCGGGTTCGGGATAGAATTCGCGCACCGCCATGTCCCAGCCCAACAGCAGCAGGCCGCACAGCACCACGGCGAGGATCAGGTTGCGCTGGTTTTCCAAGAGGTGTGCTTACGTCCTGTTGCGGGAAGGCGGGGGAGTCACGGAACGGGATCGTAGCCATGCCCGCCCCAAGGGTGGCAGCGCAATAGGCGCTTCCCCGCCATCCATCCACCCCTGATTGCGCCGTGCTTTTGCAAAGCCTCGATGGCGTATTGCGAACAGGACGGCGTGAAGCGGCAGGTGGGTGGCAGGATGCGCGACGGCCCCCATTGCCACGCGCGTGCAATGCCGATCAGCAGATATTTCATCGCCGACCCCGGCCTGGTCCGGCTTTGCTGCCGCGCCCGCGACCGCGCGACCGGTGCGCGCGGCGCATCGCCCTTGCCCGCCGCAGCCTTCTCCAAAGCGCGATCAAGCTCGGCACGCAACAGGTCGAAATCACGCTCCACGCCGGTGTCGCGCCCGATCAGGATGTGGTCGTGCCCCGCCAGCCCGCGTTCGGGCAAGGCCGCACGCAGCAATTCGCGGAAACGCCGCTTCATGCGGTTGCGGACCACCGCATTGCCGATTTTCTTGGTGACGGTGATGCCGAACCGCATCGCACCGGTTTCGGTCAGCTCATTGGGCCGCGTCAGCAGCACGAAGCCGGGCCGCGCCACGCGCAGGCCTCGATTGGCGGCAAGGAAATCCGCACGTTTGCGGATCGTTGTCAGGGGCGCCGCGTCAGGAGGCGTATCGCTCACCCGACAAGCACCGCGCCGTCAATTCAGGCGCTCAGTTTCTTGCGACCGCGACGGCGGCGGTTGCGCAGGACATTGCGGCCACCGACGGTGGCCTTGCGCGCAAAGAACCCGTGCCGGCGTGAACGCACGAGATTGCTGGGCTGGAATGTGCGCTTCATGTCGTGTCCTTGAAATCCGGCAGTTCGCAGGATGGCCTGCGGCAAATAAACTACATCAAATAAAAAGGGCCGCCCCGTCGGACGACCGTCTTGTAGTCAGGGCAACTATGGCAGCAGCGGTACGGAGTCAAGGTTTGCGAACGCGATACGCGGCGCAACCGGAGCGGCTTTTTTCGCAGGCAGCCAGCCGCGCATGTCGTCTGCCGTCATCCACCGCGCCTGCGCGTGCGGCACCGAATTGGTCATGGCATAAAACGCGCGGGCCTGCGCGTCGGTCATGCCCATTTCGGCGTAATAGTCCAGATAGGTCCGGTTGGCTTCGGCATCGGCGGCGTAATCATCCGCCTCGCGCCCGGTATTGTCGATCCAGCTATGCACCGCGAACTCCGCGCCATCGTCGATCCGGCGCTCCCTGCCCGCCAGGAACAGCTCCACCGCGCCCGACCGCACCGAGCCATCGGCGGGGACGTGGGTGGCGATACCGGCGGCACGGATCATGCGCCCGACCGCCAGATTGCCGCGATCATCCTGCGTGCCGGGTGCCTCCACCAGCGCCAGCGTGGCCAGCTGCGGATAATCGCGCAGCATGGCGCGGAAATGCGCGGGGCTGGCAGCGTCGGTCACATCCATCAGCGCGGCGCGGCGGGCATTGATGACATGGAACGGACCATAGCGGGCAATTGCCTTGCGTGCCGGGATGCGCGCGGTCGATACGAAGCGGTCGGCGGACCGGGGCGCGTCCGGGTCGATCCGCACCCAGCTTTGCGTGGCGGGTTCCATTCCTCCATCCACGTCTCCACGCTCAGCATCTGCGCATGGGCCGGTGCGGCACGCGAAAGCGAGTGCGGCGCAAATCAGGGAAAGCAAGCGGGCGGCGAAGGACATGCCCGCTCTCTCCGCGCCGGCATCTTACCAACTGCCACCCGTCGAAGTTACCCGCGCGTTAGGCATTCGCCGCCCGATCGCGCCGAAACGGGACAGTTGCCGTGTATTGCCGCTCGACTTGTCCGCGCTCTGTTGCCATCCCGTGTGGCGAATAGCGGGGGAGTTCAAACATATGGTCGCACTGGTCAGGACGGTCGCCTATCTGGGGCTGGAGGCGCGCGCGGTGGAGGTGCAATGCTCGGTCGCGCCCGGCCTGCCGCGCTTCGACATCGTCGGCCTTGCGAACAAGGCGGTGGGCGAAAGCAAGGAGCGGGTGCGCGCCGCGCTGTCCGCAATGGCGCTGGCCCTGCCGCCCAAACGCATCACCATCAACCTCTCCCCCGCCGACCTGCCCAAGGAAGGCAGCCATTACGACCTGCCCATCGCGCTGGCGCTGCTGGCGGCGATGGGCGTGACCGATGCCGAACAACTGGGCGACTGGATCGCGGTGGGCGAACTGGCGCTGGACGGACGCATCGCCGCCAGCCCCGGTGTGCTGCTCGCCGCGATCCATGCCAACGAACAGGATGCCGGGCTGATCTGTCCGGCATCGCAGGGTGCCGAGGCGCGCTGGGCCAGCGGCGTGTCGGTCTGCGCCGCGCCCGACCTCGTCGCCTTGCTCGCCCACCTGAAAGGCACGTCGCAACTGCCATTGCCCGGTGCGGGCGAGGTGGAGCCGATCGCGCCCGGCCCCGACCTCAAGCAGGTCAAGGGGCAGGAAACCGCCAAGCGCGCGCTGGAGATCGCGGCGGCGGGCGGACACAACCTGCTGATGGTCGGGCCGCCGGGGGCGGGCAAGAGCCTGCTCGCCAGCTGCCTGCCCGGCATCCTGCCCGAGCTTTCGCCCGCCGAAGCGCTGGAAGTCAGCATGGTGCAATCGGTCGCGGGCACGCTGGAAGGCGGCCGCATCAGCCGCGCTCGCCCGTTTCGCGCGCCGCACCATTCGGCCAGCATGGCGGCGCTGACCGGCGGCGGGCTGAAGGTGAAACCGGGCGAGGTCAGCCTGGCGCATCTGGGCGTCTTGTTCCTCGACGAACTGCCCGAATTCCAGCGCGCCGTGCTCGATTCGCTGCGCCAGCCGCTGGAGACCGGCACCGTCGATATCGCCCGCGCCAATGCGCATGTCACGTATCCCGCGCAAGTCCAGCTGGTCGCGGCGATGAACCCGTGCCGCTGCGGCCATCTGGGCGATCCGGCGCTCGCCTGTTCGCGCGCGCCGAAATGCGCGGCGGATTACCAGAGCAAGGTCAGCGGCCCGATGCTCGACCGGATCGACCTGCATGTCGATGTCGATCCCGTCAGCGCGGCGGATATGGCCCTGCCGCCGACCGGCGAGGACAGCGCAGACAGTCGCCGCCCGCGTCGCCGCCGCGCGCGAGGTACAGGCCGCGCGGTTCGAGGAAACCGGCGCGCGCACCAATGCCGGATTGCAGGGCGACGCGCTGGAGACATTCGCCGGACCGGACGAAGCAGGCCGCACCCTGCTGATGCAGGCCGCCGAAGCCATGCGCCTGTCCGCACGCGGCTACACCCGAATGCTGCGCGTCGCCCGCACCATCGCCGATCTGGCAGGCGCGGAACAGGTCGGCCGCATCCATATCGCCGAGGCGCTGAGTTACCGGCGGCAACCGCCGCGGGCGTAGAAAAGAAAGAGGTTTATGTGTTTCGAGTCGATCGAACTGCAAATCGCCTTCTCGGGTTAACCCAGACTACTTTTTCAAAGGCCGGCTTTCGCGAAAGAGAGCATCTTCAAGAATGGTTGGCTGCTTCGCCAGATGCGTTGGAAAGGGCAATCGGCGAAGAATTGATGATTATTCAGAAGGAATTTGACGGCTTCAACGGCACAAAGGAACGGCTGGACCTTCTCGCACTCGACAAAGAAGGTCAGCTTGTCGTGATCGAGAACAAGCTGGATGACTCCGGTCGCGACGTCGTATGGCAAGCCTTGAAATACGCGGCGTATTGCTCGAGCCTTCGCAAAGCCGAAATCGCCACGATATTTCAGCAATATTTAGATCGTTATGGTGATGGAGATGCCACGTCACTGATATGTGAGTTTCTTGAAGAAGATTCTTTGGAGGAAATTCTCTTAAACGAAGGGAATAATCAGCGGATTATTTTCATCGCGGCCAACTTCCGACGCGAAGTCACCGCGACAGTGTTATGGCTGCGAGAGCACCAAATTGACGCACGATGCGTCAAGGTGGTGCCATTTGAGTTTCAAGAAAACCTGTTTGTCGACATCCAGCAAGTCATTCCGCCTCCGGAAGCGGCCGATTATATGATTCGAATGGTCGAAAAGGACTCGGAGGAAAAAAACGTAAAAGGTGCCAAACAATGGAGCCATCAAATGCGTCTAGAGTTTTGGGACAAGCTTTTAAATGTGTTTCGAAAGAAGAGCCTTGATCGCTGGCAAAATATTTCTTCTTCGCGCGATCATTGGCTTACATCCAGTACCGGAGTGTCAGGTTGTCAAATCGTTCTGATATTCCTGCGGCACGAAATTCGGGTGGAGTTGCATATCAACAGATCCGATGCCGAAGAAAATAAGGAGCTTTTCGATAAACTAGTGATGCAGAAAGAGGCCATCGAAAATGAGGCGGATGTTTCGCTCGATTGGTTTCGTAAGGATGCAAAGCGCGTTAGCATCATCAGTTCGAAAAAGCCGGTACAAGGTTACACCCAAGACAATTGGCCAGATATGATCAAATGGCTTGAGCACAATTATTGTGAGATAGAGCGCGCTTTCTCCGGTCGCTTGCTTCACGTCAGTAGCGAGCTCTTCTCTTAAGAACCGGGTCTGTACGGCGTATTCTTCACCAGATACCGGTTCCAGTCCTTCGCGCCGTCGTCCCACCAGACCGGCCCGCGTTCGCCAAGTGCGACCTTGGCTTCCTGCACCGACGCGCGCGCCTTTTTCAGCGTGTCGTCATCCTCCGTTTTCAGTGCATCGCGGACGGCGCGGCGGGCGTTCATCAGGGCATCGACCCAGCGTTGGCGTTCGGCTTCGGGCAGGTTCGGGTTGGTTGCCCGCCACAGTCTGCCGCGCACGATGATATAGCGGCCATCGGGTGTACGTTCGACGTCGTCGGAACCGCCCATTCCCTTAGCTGGCAGCGGGCTTCGCCACCGTACCGTCCGGTCGCTTGCCCAGCTCGTCTCGCAATGTCAGCCACAGATCGTCCAGCGTCAGGGCGCGTCCGTCATGCGACAGAATCGACACCGGCCCGATGGGCAGGCGGTCGCGTTCATCGGTAAGCACCGGATCCTCTACCATCTCGGTCCCGTATTTCTGCCCCCATTGGCGCAGTGCGATCATGGCCGGCAGCAGGTCGACACCCTTTTCGGTCAGGCGGTATTCCACGCGTCGGCGATCATCGACGCTAGGCTGGCGGTCGAGGATGCCAGCGTTCACCAGCTTGACCAGCCGGTTCGACAGGATGTTGCGGGCGATGCCCAACTCGCTCAGGAATTCCTCGAAATGATGCAGGCCATTGAAACTCGCGCGAAGGATCATGAAAGCCCAGCGTTCGCCCATGACTTCCAGCGCTTCGGGCAGGCCGCACACGGTCAATTCGCGCAATGGTTCGCGTATGTCGCCCATGTCAGCCCTCCCCCAAACTGTCGGAACGATGCGCTATCGCGTTTTGACGATGCAGGAAAGCGCCGAAAAATAGGTTGCAATCCGCAATCTATTTGATAAGTAGCGAATTGCAACCTGTTGTGCACCGCAGCAGGCAGGGCGTGCCAGCGACTTTGCGTGGCACACCATTTCAGGAATTGCCCATGACCCTTCGTATTTTCTCCGCCGCCGCTCTCGCCACTGCCATGCTCGCCACGCCGGCGCAGGCGCGCGACATTCATTACACGGTCCAGACCGTGAAGCCCGTAAAGGCGGAAACAGTCATCGCCGGGCGCATATTGTGGCGTTGTGCGGGTACGACCTGTGTCGCCGCAAAGAACGGACGCCGCGATGCGACCGTGTGTTCGCGTCTCCAGCGCGAAGTGGGCGACATCGCCAGCTTCACCGCAGGCGACGAGACGCTCGACGCCGCTGCGCTGGCGAAGTGCAACAAGGCGTAGGTTTCCCAACCCTGCCGCCCTGCTTCATCCTCGCAGGGGTCGGCGGTCTTGCGGGCTTTCGGTGCAGTGCATCGGAAGCCCGCTTTTTTATGCGTGTCAGGTTAGGAGACTGCGTGCGCGCAAGTCGGTTTCCAGCGCCTCTGCGTCGGTGAAATGATGCGTGTGCCACCCCAGACGTGCCGCAGTTTCGCAATTTGCCAGCGTGTCGTCGATGAACAGCATCTCGCCCGGCGCATGTCCGAACCGCTGCGCCGCCAGGTCGAAAATCGCGCGCCCCGGCTTCACCAGTTTCTCGTCGCCCGACACCACGATATCGCGGAACAGGCCAAGCACCGGCTGCGTCGGGCGAAACATCCGCCAGAAATCGCTGCCGAAATTGGTGATCGCGTAGAGTGGGACATTCGCCGCATCGAGCCGCTCGATCAGCGAGGCGGTACCGGGTACGGGGCTGGGAATGGTCTCCAGCCAGCGATCGCGATAGGCGGCGATGGCATCGGCATGGTCAGGAAACGAGGCGCTGCGTTCGGCAACCAGCGTATCGATGGCGCGGCCCGCATCGTGCTCGCCGTGCCAGCTGCGGGTGATGACGTTCTCATACGCCCAGTCGGCCTCGGCGGGGTCCGGGTAAAGCCGGTCCAGCAGGATGCGCATGTCCCACTGCACGATGACACGACCAACATCGAAGACGACGATGTGCGGTTCGGGTCTAGTCATGTCGGCGTCCGGAATTGCGGGCTCGTGAAGAAAAGTGTTTCTCGCAGAGACGCAGAGGAAAGAGAGACGTGGAGGGAGTTCGCCGCCGGCGCTTTAAGAGCAACGATTATATCGCGCGAGACGCCGGAGGTATGAAAGCGGCTGCGCCGCAGGCCCTAATTTTAGTGAGTGCGTGAGGCAAACCGTGCGAGAAACGACAAGAGGCGCAAGCACCCCTGCGTCTCCTTTTCCTCTGCGTCTCTGCGAGAAACCCTACTTCTCACGAAACGTAACCGGTTCGCTATGCGCAGAAGGGCAGGACGGAGGCCGCAAGCGCGCCCGGCCAGAATTATCCCTGGCGGGCTTTGAACCGGCGATTCGTCTTGTTGATGACATAGGTGCGGCCACGGCGGCGGATGACGCGGCAGTCGCGATGGCGGCCCTTCAGCGACTTGAGGCTGTTGCGGATCTTCATGATATGGGATTCCCGTAAAATACGAAACGGCACCGGAATTGCGCTTCCGATGCCGCTGTTTCAGGTGGCGCAAATACGGTCGGCATAGCGAAAGGTCAAGGATTTTGCCGCTCGGCCAAGCGGCGCTCCCACGCCAGCGCATGGGCCACGATCGTATCGAGGCTGTCGTGCTGCGGCTGCCACGGCAGCGTGGCGCGCAGGCGCGACGGGTCCGATATCAGCGTTGCCGGATCGCCCGCGCGGCGCGGCTGCATGCGCCGGTCCAGCGTCATATTCGTCACGCGGTCCACCGCATCCAGCACCTCCATCACGGAAAAACCACGCCCGTAGCCGCAATTCATCACCAGCGAGCGGTCCGGCTGCGCGACCAGCGCCTCCAGCGCCAGCACATGCGCGGCGGCCAAGTCGCTGACATGGATGTAATCGCGGATCCCGGTGCCGTCGGGCGTATCGAAATCGGTGCCGAACACCGCAACATGGTCGCGCTTGCCCAGCGCCGCTTCCACCGCAACCTTGATAAGATGCGTCGCGCCAGCGGTCGATTGGCCGGTGCGCCCTTGCGGGTCCGCCCCCGCCACGTTGAAGTAGCGCAGCGCGCCGTAGTTCATCGGATGCGCGGCGGCGGTGTCGGCCAGCATGCGCTCGGTCATCAGCTTGGACCAGCCATAGGGGTTGATCGGAATCTGCGGCGCGTCCTCGTCCACTGTCTCGGTATCGGGCGTGCCATAGGTCGCGGCGGTGCTGCTGAAGATCATGTGCGGCACGCCCGCTGCCACCGCAGCGGCGATCAGCGCGCGGCTCTTCACGGTGTTGTTGTCGTAATATTTCAGCGGGTCCGCCACCGATTCGGGCACCACCACCGATCCGGCAAAATGCATGACCGCTTTTGTGCCTTGCTCCGCAAAAATACGGGCCATTAGTGCAGGGTCCGAAATGTCGCCTTCATAAAACGGCACGTCGTCCGGCACGGCAAAACGGAACCCGGTGACAAGATTGTCGATCACCGCGACCGGCCAGCCTGCGTCTTTCAGCGCCAGCACTGCGTGGCTGCCAATATACCCTGCGCCGCCAGTGACGAGAACAGGAGTTTCGAGAAAGGGAGTTTTGGGGCCCATATTATCTTCCTGTATTTCCCGTCTGGATGGCAGCGTGCAACCGCATGGCGTGTCGGGCGTTGCAGCTACATGACAAACACAATGAAAACACTAATCCTTGCCGCAACGGCTCTGCCCCTCGCCGCGTGCGCCACACCCTATACCGGCCCGGTGGAGGTTACGCGTTTTGTCGCGGATGATACGACTTCGTTGATGAGGGGAATCCATAACGGTCGATGAAAGTGCGACCGACGACACTGTTGTCGGCACGAGCCTTTATCGAAATGCGGTCAGGGCCGAATTGGCCCGGATCGAATATCAGCCAGTTCCGACACCGGTACAGCAGAAGTTGGCGGTCGTGCGTGTAAATCGATACCGGGTCGACAGCGCCGGACGGCGTTCGCCGGTAAGCGTCGGAGTGGGTGGTGGAACGGGTACCTTCGGATCCGGGGTGGGCCTTGGCGTCGGCATAAATCTCGGCGGTGGCGCAAAACCGCGCGAAGTAACCGAAATGTCGGTGCGTATAATCGATGTCGGCGGGGCGACATTATGGGAAGGGCGCGCCGAACTTGAAACCAGCACGAATTCCGAACTAGCCAATCCGGCGGCAAATGCGCAGGCGCTGGCAAATGCATTGTTCGCCGGTTTTCCGGGTAACAATGGCGAGACGATTCAGGTGGATGCGCAATGAGCAATACAATGAATGAGCAGGCTACAGATATCGCCATCAACGCCGCCTTCGACGGCGGCAATATCGAGGTTGTGGCGACAGACGGCGCGACCGCCCGATTGGCCGTTCGCCCCGATGCGAAAGCGGAATTTGCGCAGTGGTTCCATTTCCGCGTCTCCGGCATGGCGGGGCGAACGGTCGAACTGACGCTGACCGGGTTGGAAAACTCTGCCTATCCCGGTGGCTGGCCCGACTATAATTGCCGCGTTAGCGAGGATCGCGATTTCTGGGGCGTGGCCGACAGTTCGTATGACAAGAATGCCGATGGCGGCACGCTGACCATCCGCTACACCGCCGCCAGCGACATCGCCTGGTTCGCCTATTTCGCGCCGTATTCGATGGAAAGGCATCATGATCTGGTATCGGAAACGGCCAGCGCGGAAGGTGTCTTGCACCGCACGCTGGCGACGACCAGCGAGGGCCAACCGATTGATTACCTGACCTTCGGCGAGGGCGAAAAGCAGGTCTGGTTGATCGCGCGCCAGCATCCGGGCGAAACGCAAGCCGAATGGTGGATGGAAGGGATGCTGGCGGCGATGACCGATCCGGCCAATTCCGTCGCCCGCGCCCTGCGGCGGCAATGCACGTTCCACGTCGTGCCCAACTGCAATCCGGACGGATCGCGCATGGGCCATTTGCGCACCAATGCGGTCGGCGCGAACCTCAACCGGGAATGGGCGGAACCGACGGCGGAACGCTCGCCTGAAGTGCTGGGCATCCGCAATGCGATGGATGCCACCGGCGTCGATTTCTGCATGGATGTGCATGGCGACGAGGCAATCCCGGCGGTATTCCTTGCGGGGTACGAAGGCATTCCCGACCTGACCGACGCGCATCTGGCGGGTTACAATCGCTACGAGACATTGCTCGAACGGCGGACGCCCGATTTCCAGACGGAAAAAGGGTACCCGAAAGCGGCGGCGGGCAAAGCGAACCTGTCGATGTCCACCACGCAAATCGCACACCGGTTCAAGGCCACCGCGATGACACTGGAAATGCCCTATAAGGACCATAACGACTGCCCCGATGCAGCGCAAAACTGGTCCCCCGAACGCTGCATGCAACTGGGCGAGGATTGCATGGGTGCGTTGCTCGAATGGCTTGAAACAGCCTATTGAACGAAGGACGCCTAAAGGCTGGCGGGTCCGAACGCCTTGGGCAGCAGGTCGCTCAACAGCACGCGTTCGGTGCTGTCGGGGCCGATGCACAGGACCGACGGGTCGGTTCCGCCCAGTTGCGCCAGTTCGGACAACACCTGTCGGCAACGACCGCACGGGGTGATCGGCACATCGGTCTTCGCGCCATACACCGCAACACCGACAAGTCCGCCGCGCACGCCATCGCCCATCGCCTTCGCAACCGCCACGGTTTCGGCGCATAGCGTCATGCCGTAGCTCGCATTCTCGATATTGGTGCCGGTCACGACCGAACCATCGGCGAAGGCAAGCGCCGCGCCGACCGGGAAGCCGGAATAGGGCGAATAGCTGTGTGCTGCGGCATCGCGAGCGGCGTCGCAGAGCGCTTGTTCGTCGAAGCTCATGGCTGTACCACTACCCAGCCGACCGGAGCCTCGGCCGCATCGGTCGCCAGTGCTTCGTTCGCGGTCCACAACAGCCAAGGTCGGCCAGCATATGTCGGCGCAAGCCGGGTGCGCGTGACCCACAGGCTGCGCTCGATCCGCGCGGCGAAAGGGTAACGGCGGGCGAATTCCGGCGCTATCTTCAGGATCACCGGACGTTCCGCATGGATTTCCATCTGGTTAGCAAGAGTCATTAGCTCGCTCTGCACCATTGCATCGCTCACGTCATCGCCTTCGCAAGCTTGCGGCATCATCTCCAGCGCGAGCGCGGGCGGCAGCATATCCGTGCTGCGCGGCACCGAGGTGACGAAATTGGCGGATTGACTGTCCGCCGGACGGCACGGGTCGAACCGGTGAACCGCGCCCACTTGCAGACCTGCCGCCATCGCCTGCTTGCGCTGTGCCGTGAACGCAGTGTTGCGCCGGGCCTCGCCGCCGCTGGCTTCGATATAGGCAAACCCTGCGCCCTGCGCGGCCAGCGCAGCGAACTGCACCGTGCCGCTATTGCCGCCCACCAGCACACCCTGGTCGGGATATTCGCTTTGCGGCGGCGTCCAGTGCTGTACGTCCCACCATAGCCAGCCGCCCGCCAGCAGCGCCGCGAGCAACAGCGCCGCCGCAATACGCCACAACCAGGCCCGGCGCGGATTTGCCTTGCGTCCCACCTGTCAGCCCCCCGCCTTCAACCCTTGATATGCAGCACGCAGATGAGCGTGAACAACCGCCGCGCCGTGGCGAAATCGGTTTCGATCTTGCCCGCCAGCCGTTCCATCAGCAATTCCGCCGCCGTGTTGTGGATACCGCGCCGCGCCATGTCGATCGTCTCGATTTCCGCCGGTGTCGCCTTGCGGATTGCCTGGTAATACGAATCGCAAATCGCGAAGTAGTCCCGGATAGGCCGCCGGAACCGCGCCATACCCAGCACAAGCGTGTCGAGCGGATCGCCGTCCGCCCCATCGGAGGCAATGGTCAGCGCCAGCCGCCCGTCGATCACCGCCAGATGCAGCGCATATGGCCCGTGATGCCCCTTCGCCACGGCGCGCAGCGGCTTGAACGTGTTGTCCTCGATCAGGTCGTAAATCGCGACGCGGCGTTCCTGTTCGATATCGGCATTGCGCCACAGGATCGTCTCGTCATCCAGCGTGACACCCGCGATTCGGTAATTCTGTGTGGGATCGGGCGCGGACATCGTGCCAGCGTTTCGCAAAGGGGGCGGGTGTCGGCAAGCGTTTCGAGGCAAACCGGCGAGTTTTACCGGAGTTGCCCACGGGTTCGGCAAGAGCGGCCTTGCCCTCCCCCCCTCCCCCGTCGAAAGACATGGCGATGGCCGATACCGACACGATGACCCGCCCCGATACCGCTTCCGACGATGGCGATGGCGCAGCCACGACGCTGCCGAACAATATCGAGGCCGAGGCCGCGTTTCTGGGTGCGGTGCTGATCGACAACCGCGTGATCGAAGAGCTGCCACTCGCCATCCGGCCCGAACATTTCTTCGAACCAGTGCACCAGCGCATCTACGACCGCATCCTGACGCTGGTGGACCGCAATGCGGTGGTCACGCCGGTCACGCTGAAACCCTATTTCGACAGCGACGAGGCGCTGAAAGCGCTGGGCGGCGTCAGTTACCTGGCCCGCCTTACCGCCGACGGACAGGGCCTGCTCGCCCCGCGTGAATTGAGCCGCCAGATCTACGATCTCGCGCTGCTGCGCGAACTGGTCAGCGTGGGTCGACATCTGGTCGAGGGCGCGCTCGATACCTCGCAGGACGTAGACCCCAGCATCCAGGTGGAGGAAGCGGAAAAGGCGCTGATGGAAGTCAGCGAAGGCACGATGGCCGGGGCCGAAGTCGCCAGTTTCAAGGACGCCTCGCTCACCGCGATCAAGATGGTCGAGGCCGCGATGAATTCCGGCGGCGGCCTGTCCGGCAAGACTTCGGGCCTGGATTCAATCGACGACAAGACCGCCGGCCTGCACGCCTCCGACCTTATCATCCTCGCCGGACGCCCCGGCATGGGGAAGACCTCGCTCGCCACGAATATCGCGTTCAACTGCGCCGAGGAACATCTGAACTGGCAACGCGACGGGGGCGAATTCAATTACGGCGCGCCGGTCGCGTTCTTCAGCCTGGAGATGAGCGCCGACCAGCTTGCGACCCGCATCCTGGCCGAACAGGCCAAGATCAGCAGCGAAGACCTGCGCTCGGGCAAGAACATCACCAACGACGCCTTCCAGAACCTGTCGCGCGCCAGCCAGCGCCTTGCCGAGCTGCCGCTCTATATCGACGATACCCCCGCCCTCACCATCGGCGCGCTGCGCACGCGGGCGCGGCGGTTGAAGCGGCGGCACGATATCGGCCTGATCGTGGTCGATTACCTCCAGCTCTTGCAGGGATCGGGCCGCGCCAACGACAACCGCGTGAACGAAATATCGGAAATCAGCCGGGGCCTGAAAACGCTGGCGAAGGAGCTGAGCGTGCCGGTGATCGCGCTGTCGCAGCTGAGCCGTGCGGTGGAGCAGCGCGAGGACAAGCGCCCGATGCTGTCCGACCTGCGCGAATCGGGCTCGATCGAGCAGGATGCCGACATGGTGTGGTTCATTTTCCGCGCCGATTATTACCACGAGGCGATGCGCCCCGATCCACCGACCGATTCCAGCAGCGAGGCCGATCAGGAGAAATACCGCGTGTGGGAGGATCGCTATCTGGAGCTGAAAAACCGCGCGACGCTGATCGTGGCGAAGCAGCGGCACGGCTCCACCGGTAACGTGCCGCTGCACTTCCAGGCCGAGATCACTAAATTTACCTCGCCCAGCAAAAAGGATTATTCGGAGTGGGGCTACGATTGACGCAAAGCCGCCCCAAGGCTCTGCAAAACCTTGACTCCGGCACCCCTCGCGCATAGCTAGCCGTCTTCACGAAAATTTCTGCATTGATCGGAGTGCTTCATGGCACGCGTTACCGTCGAAGATTGCGTCGACAAGGTTCCCAACCGTTTCGACCTCGTCCTGCTCGCCGCACAGCGTGCGCGCGAAATTTCGGGCGGTGCCGAAATGACGGTCGAGAAGGACCGCGACAAGAACCCCGTTATCGCCCTGCGCGAAATTGCCGAGCAGACGGTGAAGCCAAAGGAACTGCACGAAGCAGTCGTCACCAATTTGCAGAAAATTCTGCCAGACGACGAAGACGAAGCGGATGAAATTGCCTCGCTTAGCCAGTCTGCAGAGGCCCTGCGCATCACCGCGTCCGCCCCGGCACGTTCGACCTCGATCGGCTCCGATTACGACGGTTGATAAGCGTTACCTGCCGACATGAAAAAGGCCGCTCCATCGGGGCGGCCTTTTTCGTTTCAGGGTCGGACAGCTTACTGTATCGGACAGGTTATTGGCCGCGTCCGGTTTCTTCCTGCAAGTCGTCGATCATCTTGCTGGCTTCTGCCTTGGTCAGGTCCGTATTGTACTGGTCGGCCTTGCCCGCCTCCTCGCACAACGTCTTGAGATAGCTGGCCTGCGCGCCGGTCATCTTCTCGTCTCCCGTGGTCCAGTTGTCGGGGTCTTTCACTGCATTGCCGGCGGGATCGGTCTTGGGCGTGTCGGTCGGTGTCGGGGCAGTCATAATGGTAATCTCCTTTCCCGACCTAACGCCCGTGTTCCCGTAGTGTTCCGGCTCGACGGATGCCTGCAACAAACGCTATGCCTACCGTTGGACGGAGAGGGCGCATGAGCGATTTGCCGGAAATCGGAAGTGGGCTGGTCACCGGCACGATGGCGGGTGCCGCCGCCGAACCCGAAGCGTCCGGCCCGCAATCATCGACGACGGAAAAGCGCGCAGTCGAGGCGTCCTGCCTGAATTGCGGTGCCACCCTGACCGGGCCGTATTGCGCGGCATGCGGACAGGCTGCGCATGTCCATCGCAGCCTTGGCGGTTTCCTGCACGACCTGTTGCATGGCGTGGTGCATTTCGAAGGCAAGTTGTGGCGCACCCTGCCGATGCTGCTGTGGCATCCGGGGCGAATGACCCGCGCCTATATCGACGGCAAACGCGCACGGTATGTCAGCCCCATCGCGTTTTTCCTGTTCGTGGTGTTCGTAAGCTTCGCGCTGTTCAACATATCGGGCGCAGGAAAAGCCTTGCTGGGCGACGCGCCGCGTATCGAAGTGGATGGCGGTGCGGAGGCGCGCGCATCGTTGGACGAGGCGGTTGCGGAAGCGCGGAGCGAACTGGCGGAAGCCCGCGCAACCGGCGATGCGGACGAAATAGCGACAGCGACCGAGGGCCTCGCCGAGCTGGAGCAGGGCCGCGCGGTTCTAGACACGATTACGGGTGAGCCGGAAGACCGTCCTGAAACACAGCAGGACGCGGACGCCGCCGCACCGCAAAACGCCTTTATCAAAGCTTTGAAACTGGCGCGCGCCAATCCGCAGCTGCTGTTCTACAAACTGCAAACCAACGCCTACAAGTTCTTCTGGCTGCTGATCCCGCTCAGCGTGCCGTTCGTGTGGCTGCTGTTTCCGTTCAACCGCCGGTTCCGGATGTACGACCACACGGTTTTCGTGACCTATTCCATCGCCACCATGCTGGCGCTGGTGGCTGTTGCGGGCATTTTAAGCTGGCTGGGCGCATCGGTGGTCGCCGTGCTGCTGCTGGTGTTCTACCCGCCGCTGCATATCTATCGCCATGTGCGCGGCACCTATCGCACCAGCGAACTGGGTGCGGTGTGGCGCACCATCCTGCTGCTGCATTTCGCGCTTGCCGCTATCATCGCCTTTGCCGTCGTGCTGACTGCGATGGCCGGAAGCTGAATCAGCAGGGGTACTTGGCGACCAGAATGCCGAGCCATGTTTGCGACAGCGTCTGGCGCTTGCGCTGTGCCGCGGGAACTTCGCCCAGCCATGTCACCACTTGGTCCGGACCGAGGCCCTTCTTGCGCGCCGCTGCGGGGACGCAATAAAGCGGCGCGCCACGTTTCTCCGCCGTCGCATTGGCCGACTTTGCACTGGCGGCGGCGGCTTTCATGGCGTTTATCGTAGGCTTCGTGCGGCTGTCGAACATGGCGCGCATGCCTTTTGCGCTCAGCTCTTTCGCCACGGCGTAGAATGCGTCGGCATTCATGGTTCCGGCAAGCGCAGGCGTCGCGATCAGCGCGAGCGGGAAGCACAGGCTGGCAAGAAGGCGCATGGAAGAACTCCGACGGTCGATGCGGGGACTGCCCCGTCGGCGAATTCAGGTGAATCGTTTGTGAAACGGTCCGGGAATATCAATCCGTGCCGTCGAGCGCGCCGTCGCCCTGATCAGGATCGACCCGCTCGTCCCCGTTCAGCGCATCGCTGAGCTGGTCGGCACCTTTGCCGACACCATCCGCCGCCACGATAGCGCCTTCGCGCACGGCATTTTCGACAACCTCGGCATTTTCTTCGGTGTCGGCAGCGGCCCGGTCGAACGTCTCGCCCGCATTTTCCTGCGTCTGTTCCGAACATGCGGCCAACACGAGCAGTGCGGTTGCAGCCAGTGCAGTCTTGCCAATCATTGCAATCATTATCGTATCCTTCTTCGTTCAGGCACCCTGCGGCGCGGCACCCGGACCGGAGCCGAACTTCTTGCCGGCTTTGGGAATGGCGGAGCCCACGCCCGGCTTCACCTTGACGATGGCAGTCGGCTCATCCGGACGGTCGATCTTGCCGGTGTCGAGTAGCACGGTGATCTCGTCGCCCGTAAGCGTTTCGTATTCCAGCATCGCCTGTGCCAGCAAATGCAGCTTGTCTTCCTGCGTCTTCAGCACATCAGTCGCACGTTCATGCGCATTTTCGACCAGCCGCTTGATCTCGGCATCGATCAGCTTGTTGGTCTCGCCCGAACCCATCGTCCGTGCGGACTGGCCCATGCCGAGATAGCCTTCCTGCTGCTCCTCATATTGCAGCGGACCCAGCTTGTCCGACATGCCCCATTTGGTGACCATGTTACGCGCCAGGTTGGTCGCGTACTGGATGTCCGAAGACGCCCCGCTCGACACCTTGTCATGCCCGAAGATCAGCTCTTCCGCGACGCGCCCGCCCATGCTGACGGCAAGGTCGGCATGCATCTTGTCACGATGATAGGAGTAATTGTCCCGTTCGGGCAGGCGCATGACCATACCCAGCGCGCGGCCGCGCGGGATGATGGTTGCCTTGTGGATGGGATCGGATGCCGGTTCGTTGATCGAGACCAGCGCATGGCCTGCTTCGTGATAGGCGGTCATCTTTTTCTCGTCGTCGGTCATGACCATGCTGCGGCGTTCGCTGCCCATCATGACCTTGTCCTTGGCGTCTTCGAACTCCTGCATCGCCACCAGCCGCTTGTTGCGGCGCGCGGCCAGCAGGGCGGCTTCGTTGACCAGGTTGGCGAGGTCCGCGCCGGAGAAACCGGGCGTGCCGCGCGCAATGGTGCGGCTGTTGACGTCGGGCGCCAGCGGCACCTTCTTCATGTGAACGGCAAGGATCTTTTCGCGCCCGTCGATATCGGGGATCGGCACCACGACCTGCCGGTCGAACCGGCCTGGACGCAGCAGTGCCGGGTCCAGCACGTCGGGACGGTTGGTGGCGGCGATGATGATGATGCCTTCGTTCGCCTCGAACCCGTCCATCTCGACCAGCAGCTGGTTCAGCGTCTGCTCGCGTTCGTCATTGGAATTGCCCAGGCCGCCACCGCGGCTGCGGCCAACCGCGTCGATTTCGTCGATGAAGACGATGCAGGGGGCGTTTTTCTTCGCCTGCTCGAACATATCGCGCACACGGCTGGCGCCGACGCCGACAAACATTTCGACGAAATCGGAGCCGGAAATGGTGAAGAACGGCACACCCGCCTCGCCCGCGATGGCGCGCGCCAGCAAGGTTTTACCGGTACCCGGCGAGCCGACCAGCAGCGCGCCCTTGGGGATCTGTCCGCCCAGCTTGCTGAAGCGTTGCGGGTCTTTCAGGAACTCGACGATTTCCTCCAGCTCTTCGCGCGCTTCGTCGATGCCGGCCACGTCGTTGAACGTCACGCGGCCCTGCTTCTCGGTCAGCATCTTGGCCTTCGATTTGCCGAAGCCCATCGCCCCGCCCGCGCCGCCGCCTTTCTGCACCTGGCGCAGCGCGAAGAACGCGATGCCGAGGATCAACAGGAACGGCAGCGACTGGATCAGGATCAGCAGCAACGGGTTCATCGTTTCGCGCGCCGCACCGGTGTAGCGCACGTCCTGCTGCTCCAGCAGGCGCGGCAGCTCGGTATCGCCCTGAACGGGCACGGTCGTGAAGCCGGTCTTGTCGGTATAGATACCAGTGATCTTGTCCGGCCCGATCTGCACCTGTTCGACTTCGCCGGCTGCAACCTTGGCCCGGAAGGTGGAATATTCGACCTCGGCGCCCGGACTTGACCCGGCATTGCCGAACATCGTGGCGACCAGCACCAGCGCCATGAAGATGCCGCCCCACAGCATGAGGCTCTTCACCCACGGGTTGGGCCCCTGCGGTCCCTCGCCCTGCGGGTTGTCGTCGCCTCGGTTCTGGTCGTCCATGTCGCGCATCCTTGATCTCTTGCGCCAATATGTAGGCTCGCGCGGGTGAATGACAAGTTGACGATTGTGCGGTTACGGACGCGCAGCTCCGGTGCCGTAAGCGGCAAGGAACACGTGCACCGCGCCTGCGATACGTTCCGCATTGCGCACTGGATCGTTGGGCATGCCGAAGCGCCGTTCCAGATCGCCCATCCCCTTGCACAGGGAAGCGAACTGTTCGGCGGCAAGCGGTGCATCGTCCACCGCCAGTTCGCCGCGTTCGCACATGGCCGCAATCCAGTCGGCAAAGGCGGCCGTCATCCGGTGCGGACCGGCATCGAGAAAGGCCGTGCCGATACCCGGCTCCTCCACCGTTTCGGGAGCGATGCGGCGTTCGAACTGAGTCATCCTGTCGCGCGACAGGAACGCGATCATCGCTTCGCCGATGGCCTGCAACCGCTGTTCCAGCGTCCCTTCGGGCAGCGCATCGATGTTGAAGTACCCGCGTATATTCGCGCATTCGCGCTCCACCGTGGCGGTAAACAGCGCGCGCTTGTCGCCGAAATGGCTGTACACCGTAACCTTGGACACGCCCGCCACCGCCGCGACGTGCTCGATAGCGGTTGCGGCATAGCCTTTGGAAAAGAAGCTGTCCGATGCAGCCGACACGATGGCATCGCGCTTGGCATTCGATGCCGGACCGGATGTGTCGCGTGATGTCATATCTGCTGTGTACACCAAACAGGCTGTTGACAGGCTGAACGGGACCGTTCAGTTGAACGCCACCGTTCACTTCATGGCGGTTGCCGCACGCTGCCGCAACCCCGCGTGCTAACACAAGGGTGGTTTCGAAACGATGCTATGGATCGCCATCCGCATGCTGACGGGCGACAAGCAGAAGTTTTACGGGCTGGTGTTCGGCATCGCCTTCTCCACCCTGCTTATCACGCAGCAGCTGACGATTTTCGTCAACCTGATCGAGCGCGGCGGCAGCGGCGTGTTCAACGTGCCCACCGCCGATATCTGGGTGATGGACGAGGTCAGCCGGACCACCGAAGTCAATTTCCCGATGCCTGCAACAGCCCTCGACAAGGTGCGCGCGGTCCCCGGCGTCGAATGGGCGGTGCCGCATCTGCGCGCAGGCGCGTCGGTGCGGACGGTGGACGGCGATCTGGAAGGCGTAACCGTGGTGGGCGTGGACGATGCCTCGCTGATCGGCATGCCCAAGCAGATGCGCGAAGGCAGCGTCGATGTGCTTTCACGGCCCGACAGCGTGATTATCGACGATGTCGGGGCGCTCAACCTGTTCGCGCCGGAACAAAGCCCCGTCGGCGCGCGCCTCGAACTGAACGACCAGCGCGCGGTGATACGCGGCGTCGCCGATGCCATCCCCAGCTTTACCAGCCAGGTCACGCTTTATACCAAATACAGCCGCGCGCTGAATTATGTGCCCGGCACGCGCAACCGCATGACCTTCGTGCTGGTCGGCGCAGGCGAGGGCGCGGATACAGAAGTGCTGGCCAAGGAAATCGAGGACGCGACCGGCCTGCGCGCCCGACCACGCGAGCAATTCGCGCAGGATGGCGTAAACTTCATTATCGAGAACACCGGCATCCCGCTCAATTTCGGGATTACCGTGGCGCTGGGCTTCATCGTCGGCGTCGCCATCGTCGGCCTGACCTTCAGCCTGTTCATCCGCGACAACATAAAGCAATTCGGCGCATTGAAGGCGATCGGCGTGACCAATGCAAAGATCCGGCGCATGGTGGCTGCACAGGCGGCGCTGGTCGGCATTATCGGCTATGGCTTCGGCGTCATCGGTACCGCGCTGTTTATCTGGGGCTTTTCGGGCGTACCGACCTTCAAGGGGTTCTACATCCCGTGGCAGGTTCCGCTCATCAGCCTGACGGCGGTGTTCATCATTCTGGCGCTGACCGGCTGGCTGTCGCTGCGCACAGTGCTCAAGACCGAACCGGCTGCGGTGTTCCGGTGATGGCCAAGGACACGAACCAAGCGGCAATCCACACCGTCGGCGTCACGCGCGATTTCACGGCGGGACAGAACACCATCACCGTGCTGCACGGGATCGACCTCGACATCCGTCCGGGCGAACTGACCTACCTCGTCGGCGAGTCCGGTTCGGGCAAGACAACGCTGATTTCGATTATGTGCGGCATATTGTGGCCGACCGAGGGCGAGGTGCAGGTCTTCGGCACCGACATCTACAATCTGGGCGATACCGAACTGGTCGATTTCCGCCTCCAGAACATCGGCTTCATCTTCCAGCAGTATAACCTCATCCCTTCCATCGACGCGGCCTCCAATGCGGCGGTGCCACTAATCGCGCAGGGGATGGACCGGCACGAAGCGCGCGAGAAAGCCGTCGGGATGCTGGAAAAACTCAATATCGGCGACCAGGCGGACAAGCTGCCGAACCAGCTTTCCGGCGGACAACAGCAGCGCGTCGCCATCGCCCGCGCGCTGGTCCACGAACCCCGGCTGGTGGTGTGCGACGAACCGACCGCCGCGCTCGACGCCAAGTCAGGGCGGCGCGTGATGGACCTGCTGCGCGAAGTGGGCGTGGCGGAGGACCGCAGCGTTATCATCGTCACGCACGACAACCGTATCTTCGACCTCGCCGACCGTATCCTCGTGCTGGAGGATGGACGCATCACGCATGACGGCACCGAAATGCCTTCGGACGACGAGCTGGCCGACAGCGGGCAGGCCGAAGACAACACCGAAAACCAAGCCGACGAAACCGCATAAACGCGAGCCATCAGGACCAAACGACAATGGCGATACTTCCGCAAAATTTCAGTTTCTCGCGTCAGGTGCTGCCGGTGCTGGCCATTGTCGGGCTGGTCGTGGCCGCGTTCTTCATTTTCAGTGGCCAGCCCGACCGCGAACTGGAGGAGCCCGACCGTGAACCGCCACGTGCCACCGGTGCCTTGGCCGATGCGCCGCGCGTTGCCGGAGCCGGTGTGGTGGAGCCGAGCAGCGAAGTGATCCAGATCGGCACCGCACTCGCCGGCCTCGTCACGGATTTGCGCGTGCAGCCGGGTGACTTCGTGGACAAGGGACAACCGCTATTCGTTGTCGATACGCGCGCCTTGCAGGCGCAGCTTGGCCAGTCCGACGCCGCCGTGGGCGAAGCGCGCGCCGCCATCGCCGAAGCGGACGCCGCCATTGCCGAAGCGCGCGCCGCCGAAGCGACTGCCGCACGCCAGCTTGCGCTGTATCGCAATGTCGACGATGCCGCCGCCGTCAGCCGCGCCGAAGTGATCCGTGCCGAAGGCGAGGCCAGCACTGCGCGCGAACGGCGACAGCTGGCGCAGGCCCGCGCCGATGCCGCCCGCGCACGGTTGCGCAGTGCGCAGGCGCAATCGGGTACCAGCCGTACCGAGATCGGACGGGCCACCGTGCGCGCACCGATTGCGGGCGAGATCCTCAGCGTCGATATCCGTCCCGGCGAGTATGTTTCCACGATGGGCGGCAGCGCCAGTTTCATCGCGATGGGCGAAACCCGCCCGCTGCATATCCGCATCGATATCGACGAAGAGCAAGCGCCCCGCCTCGACATCGGCAAACCCGCCACGGTCAGCCCGCGCGGCGCGGCGGGACGACAGGTGCAGGCCCGCTTCGTCCGCGTCGAACCGCAAGTCACGCCCAAACGCTCGCTGACCAACAGCGCCACCGAGCGGGTCGACGTGCGGGTGTTGCAGGTGATTTACGAATTGCCCGCTAGCGCCGCCGGACAGGAGGGCCTGTTCCGCGTCGGCCAGCAAGTCGATGCCTTCATTCCTGCCAAGCGCGAGGCGGCGAAAAAGGCGCCTGCCAAAAACGTGGACGAAGGCGAATGATCCGGCACCGACTGGGACTGGTTGCGCTGGTTTCTGCATCGCTGGGTGCATGTGTGGCAGGTCCGTCTGCGACAACGGATATGGGGCCACCCGCGCTGCCCGCATCGTTTGCTTTTCAGCCCGATACCGGCACCGCCGCTTCCGTCGAAGCGCTGTTGCCGCAAAACGATCCGGCATGGCGCGACCTGTCCGCTCTGGCGCTGGCCGATGCGCCGCGACTGGCGGAAGCCATCGCGCGGATCGATGCGGCGCGGGCCGGGGCGCGGCTGGCGGGTGCGAACCGCCTGCCTTCGCTTTCGGCCAACGCCAGCATCACCGGCCAGCGCATCAATCCCGCGCAATTCGGCGGGGCCTTGCCGCCCGGCGTGAATATCGACCGTGACCAGGTAATTTACGGCGCGAACCTTGTCGCTGCGTGGGATCCCGACATCTTCGGTCGTCTGCGCGCGCAGGAACGCGGCGCACTGGCGCGGATCGATGCGGCGGGTGCGGATGCGGCGGCGGTGCGGCTGGCGCTGCTGGGCGAGATTGCAGGCGCTGTCGTGGATTGGCGCACGCTGGCGGCGCGCGAGGCTGCGTTGGGCGAAGACCTCGCGGCGGCGGAGCGGCTGGCGCAGTTGGCGGGGACGCGCGAGCGGGCGGGCCTGTCGCCCGGTTTCGACCGGGTACGCGCCGAAAGCATCGCCGCCGCCAGCCGCAGCCGCCTGACCGCGCTGGACAGCGACCGCGCGCGGCTGATCGGGCGGCTTACAACGCTGACGGCGCAGCCCGCACAACAGGTTCGCACGGCGTTGGCGCAGGAAAAAGGCGCGACGACGCAACCCGCACCGCCCGCGACGCTGCCCTCGGCACTCCTCGCCAATCGCCCCGACATACAGGCCGCCGCCGCCCGCCTCGCCGCCAGCGATGCCGACCTCTATGCCGCCGCCGCGCGCCGGTTTCCGCAATTCGACCTGAGCGCCACGCTGGGGCTGCTGGCGTTCGATATCGGCGATGTATTCGATAACGACTCCATCGTCGGATCGGTTGTCGGCGGTTTGCTTGCGCCCATCGTCGATTTCGGGCGCGTGGGGGCCGGCATCGACGCCGCCGAAGCCGACAAGCGGATCGCGTTCGAAGCCTATCGCGGGGCGGTGTTCACGGCCCTGGGCGAAGCGGAAACGGGCTATGGGCTGGTTGCAGCCGCCGATGCCGAGCTGGCCGCAGCGCAAGCCGAATTCGCCAGCGCGGAACGGGCAGCGCGATTGGCCGATACGCGGTACCGCGCGGGCCTCAGCGATTTCCTGACCGTGCTCGAATCCCGCCGCACCGCCGATGCCAGCGGCGATCGGGTCGCGGCGGCACAGGGTCGTGCGCAGCGCGCGCGGATCGTGTTGTGGCAGGCGCTGGGTGGCAGCGTGCCGACTACGCCGAACCCCTAGGCCGCAGAACCTTTCAGCAGCGCCGCGCGCAGGCACCGGCACACCACTTCGTCGCGCTGGTTCAGCGCTTCGTGCGCGAAGGTCACGATACCCGCACCGGGCCGCGATTTCGACGCGCGCAGTTCCGCCACCTCGCTGGTCGCGCGCAGCGTATCGCCCAGGAACACCGGCTTGGGCATGGTCAGATCGGTATAGCCCAGATTGGCGACCAGCGTGCCCAGCGTCGTGTCGCCCACGCTCAGCCCCACCATCAGCGCAAACGTGTAGGTGCCGTTCACCAGTATCTGCCCGAATTCGCTTTCCCGCGCCGCTTCGGCATCGAGATGCAGCGGCTGCGGATTGTGAGTCATGGTGGTGAACAGCAGATTGTCCGTTTCGGTCACCGTGCGGCGTATCTCGTGTTCGATCCGGTCGCCCACTGCCCATGCGTCGAATGTCCGGCCTGCCATCGCGTATCTCCCCAAGCTATAACAAGAATACTATCAAAGGTGTGGTGACGGCGGCGACGCTTGAACGCAAGGCGCGCGCGGTGCAGATACAGTGCCAAGCCATTCTCCGGAGCCGCGCATGACCCACCCCGCCCCGCTCGACCGCAGCACGCTGCGTGCCGCCTATCGGCAGGAGGAAGCGGTGTGCGTGGCAGACCGGTTGCAGCAGGCTGCCCCGGTTTCGCGTCGGCATGACGAGAACGCCGCCCTCGCCACCACGCTGATCGAGGATGCGCGCCGCCGCAAGGCGACCGGCATCGACGCGTTCCTGCACCAGTTCGGCCTGGATACCGAGGAAGGCATCGCGCTGATGTGCCTTGCCGAGGCGCTGCTGCGCGTGCCCGACAGCGCCACCGCCGATGCGCTGATCCGCGACAAGCTGGGCGATATCGACTGGAGCGAGCACCTGGGCGACTCCAGCTCCACCTTCGTCAATGCCGCTACCTTTTCGCTGATGCTGACGGGCGAAGTGCTGGAACGCCCCGAAGCGCACCAGCGCGGCATGGGGTCCACGCTGAAGCGCACGATGAACCGGCTGGGCGAACCCGTCATCCGCACCGCCACGTTGCAGGCCATGCGAATCCTTGGCGGGCAGTTTGTCTATGGCCGCAATATCGGCGAGGCGCTGAAACGCGCGAAGCCCGAAATGCAGGACGGCCTGTCGCACAGCTTCGACATGCTGGGCGAAGCGGCGATGACGATGGCCGATGCCGAACGCTATCGCGTGTCCTACGAGAATGCGATTGCCGAGGTGGCGAAAGTGGCTGCGACCGGCACAGGACGCGCGCCGGGTATCTCGGTCAAGCTATCGGCGCTTTACCCGCTTTACGATGTCTTCCACGCAAAGGCCGCCATCGCGCATCTGGTGCCGGTGGTGCGCGCGCTGGCGATGCAGGCGCGCGCGGCCGATGTGCATTTCACGCTGGATGCGGAGGAAGCGGACCGGCTCGAAATCTCGATGGACATCATTGAGGCGCTGGCGGCGGACGATGCGCTGTTTTCCGGCGGTGACGGTGTAGGCCAGTGGCAGGGCTTCGGCCTCGCCATACAGGCGTACCAGAAACGCGCCGTGCCGCTGGTGGACTGGGTGGTGAAGCTGGCGCGGCGATACGACCGGCGCTTCCTCGTGCGGCTGGTCAAGGGCGCCTATTGGGACAGCGAGATCAAGCTGACGCAGGTGGGCGGCTATACCGACTATCCCGTGTTCACGCGCAAGACCGCGACCGATGTCTCCTATCTCGCCTGCGCGCAGAAACTGCTGGCCGCGCCCGATGCGGTCTTTCCCGCCTTCGCCACGCACAACGCCTACACCGTTGCCGCCATCAAGCAGCTTGGCGCGGCGCAGGACAATAACGGGTTCGAGTTCCAGCGGCTGCACGGCATGGGCGAGGATATCTATGCCGCGCTGCGCAGCCACGAGGGCAATGCCGTGACGCCGGTGCGTATCTACGCGCCCGTGGGCAATCACAGCGACCTGCTTGCCTATCTGGTGCGCCGCCTGCTGGAGAACGGGGCGAACAGTTCCTTCGTCAACCGTATGGCCGATGCCGGAGTGCCCGCCGCCGCGCTGGCGACCGATCCGGTTGCGGAGTTGGCCGCGACGGAACCGACGCGCAATCCGGACATCCCGCTGCCCGCCGACATCTTCGGCGCGCGTCGCAACAGCGCGGGCACCGACCTGTCCGATCCGCTGGTCCGCGAACCGCTGCTGGTGCGGCTCGATGCACTGGAAGCGCATGGCTGGTCCGCCGAACCCACGTTGGCCTCCCGCGATCCGGGCGAAACCGCGCCGATCAACGCGCCGCAGGACCTGACGCGCGAAGTCGGCACGCGGCGCGACACCACGCAGGCCGAGGTCGCCCATGCCATCGCCGAAGCGCAGGCAATCCAGCCAGGGTGGGACCGGCTGGGCGGCGAGAAACGCGCGCTGTTGCTGGAAGCGGCGGCAGACCTGTTCGAGGATCACCGCGACGAATTCCTCAGCCTGTGCCGGCGCGAAGCGGGCAAAACCCTGCTCGACGGGGTGCTGGAACTGCGCGAGGCGGTAGACTTCCTGCGCTATTACGCCGCCGAGGCGCGCCGGTCCTTCACCGCGCCGACCATGCTGCCGGGGCCGACGGGGGAGGAAAACCGGCTGCGGCTGGCGGGACGTGGCGTGTTCGCCACGATCAGCCCGTGGAACTTCCCGCTCGCCATCTTCATCGGCCCTGCCGCCGCTGCGTTGGCAGCAGGCAACACGGTCGTCGCCAAGCCTGCCGAACAGACGCCGCTGATCGCCGCGCTGGCGGTGCGTCTGTGCCACGAGGCGGGTATTCCGTGCGAGGCGCTGCAACTGCTCCCCGGACCGGGCGAGGTCGGGCAATGGATTACCGCCGATCCGCGCATCGCCGGGGTCGCCTTCACCGGCTCCACCGCCACCGCGCAAGCGATCAACCGCGCGCTGGCAGCTCGCGAGGGGCCGATCGTGCCGTTCATCGCCGAAACCGGCGGCCAGAACGCAATGATCGTGGATAGCTCCGCGCTGCCCGAACAAGTGACGCGCGACGTGGTGGCCAGCGCGTTCCAAAGCGCGGGACAGCGATGTTCGGCACTGCGGATGCTCTATCTGCAAGCCGATATTGCGGACGATATGCTGGAGATGATCCGGGGCGCGTTCGCCATGCTCAATATCGGCGATCCGGCGCGGTTCGATGTCGATGTCGGCCCGGTCATCGACCCCGATGCCAAGGCCGCGCTGGAACGCCATGTCGCCCGCCGCCGCAAGAACGGGCGACAGGTGTTGCGCCGCACCCTGCCGCGCGGGCTGAGCAATGGATGCTTCGTTGCGCCGACCATTATCGAGATCGATTCCATCCTCGACCTGCGGCGCGAGAACTTCGGGCCGGTGCTGCATGTCGCGCGGTTCGCCAGCCCGGATCTGGGCAAGGTCGTGGAGGACATCAACGCCACCGGGTACGGCCTGACGCTGGGCCTGCACAGCCGCATCGACGCAGTGCGCGCGTTCGTCGAGGTCCACGCCCGCGTCGGCAATTTCTACGTCAATCGCAACCAGATCGGCGCGGTGGTGGAAAGCCAGCCTTTCGGCGGCGAGGGATTGTCCGGCACCGGCCCCAAGGCTGGTGGCCCGCATTACCTTGCCCGCTTCGCCACCGAGCGGGTGGTCAGCGTGGATACGACGGCGGCGGGCGGCAATGCCTCGCTGCTGGCGGCGGCGGGTGGCTTGGTTGCGGATTGAGACGCGCGCGGGCTATAGGCGCGCCATGCCGAGAATGTTTGCCCTGCTCGCCACGCTGATGGCACTTGTCTGGTCGCCGATGGCGTCCGCTGCGGTCGAGATGAGCTTCCACAGTTTCAACGGGTCGCTATTCGGGCGCTATCCGCATACTTTCGTGGTGCTGGAAGGCACGATGGAGGACGGCACACCGGTCGACGAGAATTACGGCTTCAGCGCCAAGAACGTGACACCCGCCGTCCTGACCGGCCCGGTGAAACACATCGTGATGGTCGAGAAACCCAAATATGTCCGTAGCACCAACCGGCACTTTACCGTCACCCTTGACGATGCACAGGTTGGCAAGGTGCGCGCGACGATGGTGCAATGGCGCGATGCTCCGGGCAAGTATTACGATCTGGGCAACCGCAACTGCATCCACTTCGTCGGCGCGATGGCGCAGATTGCGGGGCTGAAGGTTGATTACCCGAAGAAGCTGCTGCGCAAGCCGAAAAGCTGGCTGAACCGCGTGGCAACGCTGAACCCGCAGCTTGGCGCGCGGCAGATCTGACGCATGGCAATTCTCAACGACATCTGGATCCGCGACGCCGCGACCAAACAGCGCATGATCGAACCCTTCGTGGAGGCGCAGCGTCGGGAAGGCTGCATTTCCTACGGCCTGTCTTCCTTCGGCTACGATGCGCGGGTTGCGGACGATTTCAAGATCTTCACCAATGTCGACAGCGCGGTGGTCGACCCCAAGGACTTCGCCGCCAACAGTTTCGTGGATCGCAAGACCGACATTTGCGTCATCCCGCCCAACAGCTTCGCGCTGGCGCGCACGGTGGAATATTTCCGCGTGCCGGAAGATGTGCTGGTGATCTGCCTCGGCAAAAGCACCTATGCGCGGTGCGGCATCATCGTGAATGTCACCCCGCTGGAACCGGGATGGGAAGGGCATGTGACGCTGGAATTTTCCAACACCACCCCGCTGCCCGCCAAGATTTACGCCAATGAAGGCGCGTGCCAGTTTCTTTTCCTCAAAGGCAATGCCCGCCCCGAAACCACCTATGCCGACCGGGCCGGGAAATATATGGGCCAGCGCGGCGTTACCCTCCCGCGACTTTAGACCCTTTTTACGGAGAATGCCGATGACCATCGTTCCCAAACCCGACCGCGAATTCGATATCGTAGTCTATGGCGCCACCGGCTATACCGGCCGCCTTGTCGCCGAACATTTCGTGCGCGAATATGGTGGCGCTGCGAGTTCCGGGCCGGACGCGCCGAAATGGGCGATGGCGGGCCGCAGCCAGGCCAAGCTGGAAAGCGTGCGCGATGAAATCGGCGCGCCTGCCGATACGCCGCTGGTGGTCGCCGATGCGGACGACGCCGCCAGCCTGACCGCCATGTGCAACCGCACCCGCGTGGTGCTGACCACGGTCGGCCCGTACCAGCTCTATGGCGACGCGCTGCTGGCCGCCTGCGTTGCGACCGGTACCGACTATGCCGATTTGTGCGGAGAGCCGAACTGGATGCACGAACAGATCGGGAAGCACCACGACGCCGCCAAGGCCAGCGGCGCGCGGATCGCGTTTTCGTCGGGCTTCGACAGCATCCCCTTCGACCTCGGCGTGCTGATGTTGCAGAAGGAAGCGGTGGCGAAGCACGGCAAGCCCGCCCCGCGCGTCAAATGCCGTATCCGCGCGATGAAAGGCACCTGGTCGGGCGGCACCGCGGCTAGCGCGATGCAGACGATGAAGGCAGCGGCGAAAAACCCCAAGCTGATCAGCATACTGAACGATCCCTTCGCGCTGACGCCGGGCTTCGAAGGCCCGAAACAGCCCAACGGCATGATCCCCAGCTATGACGAAGCGCTGGGCAAATGGACCGCACCGTTCGTGATGGCGACCATCAACACCAAGAACGTCCACCGCACCAACTTCCTCAACGGCCACCCCTATGGCGAGGATTTCCGCTATGACGAGATGGTGCTGACCAGCCCCGGCGATGCGGGCAAGGCGGCCGCCGAAGCGGTGGTGAACATGGTCAAGAACCCGTTCGGCGCGAAACCGCCCAAGCCCGGCGAAGGGCCGAGCGCGGAGGAACGCGAGAACGGTATGTACGACATCCTGTTCATCGGCGAATATCCCGATGGCGAGACGCTGCATTACGGCGTGAAGGGCCGCTACGATCCCGGCTACGGCTCGACCAGCCGCATGCTGGCCGAAACGGGCATCGCGCTGACGCAGAGCGATGCACCCGGCGGTGTCGGCCTGCCCGGCTCCATCCTTGGCGAGGCGCTGGTCGAGCGGCTGCGCGACCATGCCGAACTGACCTTCGCGCTGGAAAGCTGACAAGAAGCAGGGGCCGGTGCCATACCGGATTGGCACCGGCCCCCATTACCCTAGAACTTCCCGCGCAGGCTGACCTTGAAGTTGCGTCCGGCCAGCGGGACATAGTCCTTGGTGAAGCTGGCGTGGCGGCGGCCCGTCACGTCGAAGATATTGTCCGCCTGCAACAGCAACCGGATCGTGTCGTTGCCCGGTAGCGGGTCGAACCCGATCGACGCATTCACAAAGGTGAAATCGTCGGTGGGCAGTTCGAACGCGGCGACATCGTTCTGTTCGCCGAAATACTGCACTTCGACGCGCGCATCGAAACCACCGACCGTCGCATCCAGCGCACCCAGCAAGCCAAGCGGCGGAATGCGCGGGACATTGCTGCCATTGTCCAGTTCCGCCTCGATATACTCCGCCCGCAAATCGGCGCGCAGGCCGAAGCCGTCGGTGTCGATCAGCGGGAGTTGCGCCTGTGCCTCTACGCCGAAGAAATCGGCATCCTGCTGCAAAATCAGGAAGACCGGCAGGCCGTCCTCTTCGCCGCCGGTTTCCTGCAGATAGATAAAATCGTCGAACCAGTTCTTGTAAACCGACAGCGACACGGTCGCCGGCCCGACCTGCCCGCGCACGAAGCCTTCCAGCCCCAGCGCGCTTTCGGTCACCAGATTCGGATCGCCGATCTCGAATTGCTGGGTGGCGATATGCGGACCGTCGGCAAACAGCTCCTCGCCACCCGGTGCGCGTTCCGACCGCGAGCCGGTCACGCCGAAGCGCAGGCCGTCTTCGCCATCTGGCTGTGCAATCAGCGACACCGCACCGGAGAACAGGTCGAAATCGCGCGCGATGCCCAGCGGGACCGACTCGATATCGACATTCTCGTATCGCGCCGCGCCTTCGATCTGGAAACCGTCGAGATCCAGTTCCTGAAGCGTGAACACCGAAAACTGGTTGGTGCGGTTCGGCTGCACGAAAGCTTCCGCGCCAATCGCCTCGAAATCGCGGAAGAAATACTGGACGCCGAACGATCCGCTCAGGGTCTCCGTTTCTTTCTGAACCAGCTCGACGCGCGCTTCGATGCCTTCGGTGTTGAAGACCGTGCCCACCTCGTCGCCTTCGAATTCGGTATGCGTGTAATCGCTGAACCCGACGCGGGTGCGCAGCATCGAGAAGATGCCATCGCCCAGATCCAGCTCGCCGCGCAAATCGGCGCGGAACTGGCGCAGGTCGATGGAAACGCCGCCTTCCTCCTCTTCTTCACCGCCTTCTTCGCCCTCTTCTTCCTCAACGAAGCCGGGACGACCGGGCACGCCATAGCGCGTGTCATATATGCCGACGCCGACACCCAGACTGCTGCCATCGGCGAAGACGGTCGCACCGATATTGCCGGAATATGTGCGGGTGAAGGTGTTGGGCACGACATCTTCCTGCAACGCCGCCTCGCGGAACTCGTCCGCCAGCTCGGCATCGCCACCGGCTTCGGTTTGGTCCGCCAGCGCCAGCACCTGATCGCGGAATTGCGGGGCGACGGCTGCACCCGGAATGGTGAAATCGTTGGTGTCGCGGTACGTGCCGTCGATGTGGAAGACCACCTGCTCGCCCAGTGCGAAATCGACCGATGCCCCGCCGGAGCGCAAGTCATAGGCGGTGTCCGCCTCGGCAATGAAGTCGAGGCGGAAACCGTCATCCGGCCGCCGCGTCGGGATGCGCCGGTCGATGATGTTGACCGCGCCGCCGATGGCTTGTCCGCCATAAAGCAATGCAGCGGCCCCGTTCAGAACTTCGATCCGGTCGACGGTCAGCGGTTCGGTGCTGACCGCGTGATCGACCGATGTGTTGGATACGTCGATGACGCCGATGCCGTCGATCAGCACCTTGACCCGCTCCCCGTCCAGCCCGCGCAGAATAGGGCGCGAAGCACCCGGAGCGAAGCTGGAGGCCGAGACGCCGGGCTGCTTGGCGAGGATTTCGCCGATTTGTCCGGACATTTCGCGTTGCAGTTCATCGCCCTCGACCACCTTGGTGCCGGCGACGACATCGAGTTCATCCAGACCGGGTGCCGTCACGACGATGCGGTCGACGGACGTGCTCCTGTCGTCGGCATCATCGCGATCCTGCGCGGCTGCGCCACTCGCGATAGTGGCAAATGACAGGACGGCGAGCGATGCGCCGAGACGAAGGGGAGTGATTTTATGATACAACATATCACGTCACATAACGGCGCATGAAGCGGGCGCAAGTGTGAAATATCATCTTTGCAGACAATATTATGTTTGCGAACAGGTGGTGCGCAGATGCCAAGCGCACCGGCACCTCGCTAAAATTGGCAGGTGTCGTCCGGTCTGGCATCGCGGAATGATGCGGCAATGG
>CAWCWP010000002.1:0-806845 GCA_963799315.1 uncultured Alphaproteobacteria bacterium | reverse complement strand
GCTCGCTGTCATATTCGCGGAGGAAATCTTCGTAGAAGTGGATCACCGGATCTTTGCGCGGATTGCGGTTACCGAAATCCTCCAGCACCCGGTCCATGTTGGCCCGGTTCAGCATGTCGACTACGTCACGCACTCCGAGTTCGTCGAAGTCGAGGGCCTTTTCCTTGTCGCGTCCGCCAAGCTTGAGGAAGTTGGCGAACAGCTCCTTCAGGAAGGGATTGGTGCGCGGCACCATGTCGGCCATGTTGTCTGCGACAAGGCAGCCGGAACTGTCCTCTGGCGTAATCTTGGAAATGCGAGCCGCCAGCATGCCGTAACAGATGGTCTGGGCGAACATGTCGGCAAAGCCGTCAGCATCGAGATCGTGGATCAGGTTCTTACGGAACGCCTCCAGCATCGTCCGCAACGGCCCCTTTTCGATTTCGCGCTCTAGCAAGTCGTTCGCGGTGGCCCGAATATCGGTGGCGAGCGCCGCCAGACGGTTCGCCAGCTCCCGCGAAGTCGAGATGACCTCGCGATGGCGAACCTCGAAAGCGCTCAGCCACTGCTTGCGCCATTCTGCGTCATCAGCCGGATCGTCCGGCCATGCGAGCTGCTTCGAAAGCTGATGGCCGACATGGTCATTGTGAAGCTTGGTGTCTCTGGCGTTCCAACCGAGAACCTTCATCACCGGCAAGTCGTTGGTTGCCGCACCATCGCTGAAGTGGACGAAAGCCAGTTCACGCTCGCCAGACTTGCCGAAATTGGCGGCGAAGATCAGGTCGCTCTTTTGCCAGGCCTGCCGATCGACCGCCCCGCCGCGCTGCTTTACAACCAGCGCGCGCAGGATGCGGCGCAGGACCGTGACCGAAAGCTGCTTCTCTTCAAACGAGATGAAGAACACGCCCCAGGGTTGGTTCGTCACCAGCGGTCGAAGCTGGTGGATCTCGCGAACCTTGGCGGTCTCCTCTTCCTTGAGGCCGAGTTCTTGCGGCTCGTACTCGAAGATGACGTCCTCGAATTCGTATTCCTCATCGATCGGCCATTCGAGCCGGTCGCGTAGCAGGGCTACGAGCTTGGGAAAGCTGTTTACGCGCGCGAGTTCTTCGGCGGAAATATCCGGCATGTTTGGTTCGACCTCTAGTTCAATTCCATCCATGCGCGCAGTTCCGGCTTCACCCCGACGGGGGCCTGAACCTTGCGCAGGAATGTCTTGGCAATGTGTTTTTCGATCTTCGTGCGGATCTCGGACAGCTGCGGCTGATCGATCTCGACTTTGCGCGGAGTGTCCGGACGGCAGCGGATCGCACCGATTATGCGCGGGGCATCCTCGACGATCTTCTCAGACGCTACGTCATAGAGATACCACTGCACGTCACCCGCCTCGGTGCTCCAGATATCCTCACCCTCGCGCTCGCTTGCTTCACGGTCATGCGCGGGGCGGGCGTAACAGAAGAAGACCGCTCGCGTGCCTGGCTTGATGTGCTCCTTACCCGAGAAGATTCCGTTGGGCATGGCATTGAGTTGCTCTTCGAGGTCGGGGAATTCCTTGATCAGGTCCTGCCATTCGAGATGCAGTTTTTCGTCAGGACTTTCCCGCCCCTGATATGCCTCATTGAAATTGCGCAGGTCCTCGTAGTCGTCGTCCTCGCGCAGCAGCTTCTTACCCTCGATCCCGAGCGTTTTGGAAATGCGCAGGGTCTTGTGCGCCACGCGTCCATAAAGGCGGAGCAGGTCGTCCAGATCATCGGGCGGGAGGAAGTTCCAGTAGGCGACCGTCCCCCGCAATTCCTTCTGATCGGGATGGTCTTTGACAATCCGCGCCTCGATCTCGGGGTTCATGCGGCGATCGACACGACCAATGCGCTGCATGAGGCGCACCGGGTTCCAGTGCAGGTCATAATTGATCAGCCGGGTCGCGTCCTGAAGGTTAAGACCTTCGGACAACACGTCGGTCGCAACGAGAACGCGGATTTCCTTGTTGCCTAGGGCACCGCTGGAGCTCTCGTTGTAGTAGGGGGCAAACCTTTGGATCAGATCGATACGCTTGCCGCTGGTGCCGCTGTCTATCTGACCTACCCCCTCGATCCCAGCTTCGCGAAGCTGATGGGCGATATAGCGCGCGGTATCGCTAAATTCGGAGAAGATGAGCACCTTGTGCTTGGACAGGAACGGGTCCTTCGTGAGCAGCTGGACCAGCTTCTTGAGCTTGAGATCCTGCGATGGCTTGAACTTCTCCAGCTCGTTAAGGAAATCGGTGATCTGGTCGAGATCCTGTAAGGTGTGGTCAAACAGCTTGCCAACATCGAACTTGTCCCGATCCAGCTTGTCCCATTTCGCGAGCAGCTCCGGCGAGACCAGATCTTCTTCATCCTCATCGCTGAAAAGGTCTTTGTCGGGATTGTGTGATAGCAGCTTCGCATGTTGCCGCTTCCACCGATCAAGTCGCGCCTTCTCGTGATCTGTCTCGGCATTCACCTCCATCCAGGCGAGAAGTTTGAAAAGGAGGCGCCAGCAAGATTGTTTGAAGGCATCAGCTGAGCTCTCGAAGCGTTTGAGGAAGTTGGTTCGGATCAGCGCAACGACCTGCTTCAACCGCCCTATTTCCAGAGCGGTTCCTGCCTCTTCGGTATCACCCATGTAGTAGGCGAGAGGATTATAGACCCCCAAAACGAAAAGCGGGTCGTTCTTGTGGAAGGCCTCCGCGACCATGTCGAGCAGCTTGCCGTAAGTCTGGCGAACTGAATACTCGGCGACCGTGGGCTCGCGAGGCTCGGAAAACATTACTTCCCCGTCACCCTCGCGTCTCATGCTTTCCTTGACGTAGCTCCGGCTGCGCTGAACCACCAAAGCATCGAAGAGCGGGTCAGCCGCGAGCCTGATCGACGTTTCTGCATCGTCGAAGATCAGCTCGTCATCGTCCTTGCCGCCATAGATCTCTTCTTCAATCCTCTTTTCGAGCTGCCGGATGTAGCCAGGTAAAGAGTGGATCCCGAGAGTGCCGCCTGCGAAATGGTCGGTCTGCTTCTGCGTGAAGAGCTCAACCATGTGCTGAAAGTCTGTAAGGCGGTTGTTGATCGGAGTTGCCGTGAGCAAAAACATTTGCTTGCCCGCAGCAATATCGAAGAGCTTCCAATAGCGGGACTGGCGGTCGCCGCTATCCTCTCCCTTCGTGCCGGTGTTTCGGAAGTGATGTGCCTCGTCGATGATGATCACGTCGGCTTCAGCAGCGACCTGCTCCAGCTCCTCAGCCATCTTGTCCCGCATCAGATCTGTGTGACTGAAAATCTTGAGTCTGCTGTACCCCTTGAACACGTCCGGCAAGCGTTTGCTAAGCTCACGCTCCCAGACCGGTTCTTTGGCCGATTTGGGCACAAATAGAGCAATGTTTTTCTTTTCGTGGACCGCAAATCTCTCGATCAACATCAACCCGATAAATGTCTTACCCAGACCGACGCCGTCGCAAAGGAACGCTCCGCCGTAGCGATCGGCTCGCTTGAGAAGCCCCCCATATCCGTCTTTCTGGTAGCGCGCCAAAACTGGAAAAATTCGCGAGCCAGACTGCTCCCATTCGCTAACGGTCTCCTCGTGTCCAAGGAAATATTGCTGAAGGGATCGAGAGTAGACTTCAAACGGGAGATAGGGACGTGTGTGTCTTTCGAAGGTCTTCAATATCTCAGGCGTGACATCTTCGGCTTCCTCCCAATGCTCTTCATACCACTCTTGAAGCACGGCAACTGGGGTGCCGGTAATCTGCACGTTGAGCTCAATATTCTCAGTCAACCCCGGGAGGGTGAAATTCGAAGAACCCACTAGGGCTGATGAGCCTACGATATCCAGATTGGCATGGGTGATATACGCTTTGGCGTGAAATTTATCCTTCCGATAAGTCCGACATTCAATTTGGCCAGATCGAAGCGCCTCGACAATCGCCTCCGTGCCCGAGAGGAACGGGTTCTTCTTTTTCTCGGTCTCTAGGCTTTGATCCAAGCGCTCGGTTGCAGCCCGGACTGCGCTCTCAAAAGCTTTCTCCGTTCGCTTGGATACCTCATCGCTAAAAAGGATTCGAATCTTAGCGACCTTCTGCCACTCACTATCCAAGGCCAGAAGTGCTCCGACCTCGAAATAGCCAGCTGCAATATCAATTTGCTTCGATAGCTGGCACCAATCGCGCAAGTAGCGAAGGGCTTTCCAATCGTCAGCACTGTTATCGACGATGAAGAGCTCACTTCCGACTTTGTGACTCGATCGTTTCGGCAATTTAAGCTTCCTCTTTTTTCAACAAGGTGTGAGTGTGAAATGCTTTTTCAGCGCATTTCCGCTCCATAGAATTACGAGACATTCCTCATTGGGAACCACCTTAAGTGCAGGATCTGCCATAAGTAAATTCAATCTTCGAAGAGTTTTGTGCCGAGCACTTTAGCGCGGGCCGATAATGCTTTGGCAATTGGCACAACAGCATCCTCAGGTGGAATGCCGGGCACCTCGATGCCCTTCTCAATTTCTTCCGTCACCGCTTCAGCAAGGTCACTTACCCGGCGGCGAATGTATGGGGCACCTAGCCCTGCCTCGTCCGCGAACCTCGCCACGCTTTCCCTGTCAAGTTCTTCGAGTGTCGCCGCCCGGCCAAAGCGCATTGCGAGCCTCGGCGACAACTCCTTCCACATATGCGTGGCAACAAGGTCGTAAAGTGGGGCAAGCACCACCTCGCCGTTTTCCCGGCGCAGCAGACTGTAGTTCTTCGCGTGGGCATCGGCGTTGCCGATGATGAGATTGAAGATCGCGGCGTCGGCCAGCTTCAGCACTTCGCGTGCTGGCCGGGTCGCAGCGCTGCGCAACAGCGCGAAGCTATCGCGAAAAGTCTGGCCCACCCTCCGCTGCGTATTTCCGGTTCGAGGGCACGCCGAGTGCCTGGGCAAAGTCTTCCTGATGCAGACGGCTTGTTTTTCCCTCTACCGACATCCGGTCATAGCGTGCGACCAGCAGCAACGGCTTGCCCGCCACCTCGCGCCACTCTGCATTGGCAGCATCAATGCCCACGGCGCGCGCCAGTGCGAGGCAGAAGGCCTCATTTGCAGCTAATCCGCCAAAGCGGTCCGGTTCAGGCTTGATCAGATGCGTGGATGGCTCGCCTGGACGAGGTATCGCAATGCCTCCATCTGCGGTGAGCACCACGGGCAGTTTGCTTTGTGCTCCTGCAAGGCTAAGCCTCGCGCCGCCCTCACCTGCCAGCATGGGCACAGCAGGCAGTCTGCCCAGCAATTCGGCCAGTTCGTTCTCTTGGAGTGGTTCCGGAGTGGTCTCGGAGTGGTCTTGGAGCGGTTCTTCGTCTTTGGGCAGGAATGCAAGAGCACCGGCAACATCTCCGCCCAAGGCCTCAAGCAGCCGAAACGGATTGTCGGGCGAAACTCCAAGCGCTCGAGCGATAGCCGTACGCTGGCCTTCTTCGGGAAGCAGACCTCCAAAGACCGCCTTGCAGGCATGGTCCCCAAATGGCCCTTCCTGCTTGGGCATTGCGTGGGAAAGTGCAGGGGCCGTTTCATCAGCCAGCCATTCAGGCGCATATGCGAAATGCATCGCGCCACCTTTGTCGATCGAGAGTTCGCCTGCCGGGTGCTCGTCCCACCACACCACCAGCGTATCCAGAATTGGCAGCGTCACTCCGCCTCATCCTTCCTGGGCGCGACCGCTCTACCCGCTATCACGATCCCGTCAGGCCGCTTGATCTGAAGCTCACAACCAAGTGCGGCGAGAACATCAAGCACCTTGCCCATCTGGACAGTGGATTTTCCCCGCTCCAGTTCGACAAGGAAGCGCAAACCGACGCCGCTTGCAGCAGCCAACTCGTCTTGGCGCAGACCAAGCTCCTTGCGTTCATCGCGAATGATTTGGCCGATAGTGGCAACATTGAGCATTAGCATTAGCATTACCTTTCCCGAACGGGAAATCTATGCTTAATGATGCTCCATTGCAAGATTATTTTCCCGAACGGGGTATTTTGAGCTTGAAAGTTAAGCCTAAGGCAGAAAATTTCCTCAACGGGAAATTTCTGTGCATCTCTAAAACTTCGTGACATTGAGCCCTATATCGCCCAAAATCGCAGCCGGAAATCACCACAAAAACAACCCGGGGGGGCATTGTGGGGGCGAGCCCATCAGCTTGCGCTCAAACCCCTTGAACCACAGGTAGTTGCATCAGCCCACTTGCCACCTCCGTCTCCGCCACCTGCCATTGATTTGCTTCGGGAATTTTATGCGAAGCCGAAGCGTTACCATGAAGGCTCCCCAATAGCCTAACCGCTGCATTTGTGGAGGACGTGCATAATAGCCGCATGATCCCGCCCGTTACAGAAAAAGGCCGCATGGTGCTCAGAAGCACAACTTTAGACAACAAAAACGACGGCATGACGATCGCTTTGAAGATCAGGCTGAGACTGCGCGATAGTTGGCTGCTGGCGGGAAAGCTGTCATTCGCAGAATGCATTGCGAACACCAGCAATTGCACCGAATGCAGACAGTCCGTTTATTAGAACGCTAGCCTCGTAAGTTGCCAAACAGCTAAGACACCGAAACTGGATAGCAATATATCCCTCAGTGAAAATCCCGCGATGAGGGGATCACTTTGGCATCGCGCGGATGGCGATTGAGGCTGCTTGGGAGCGGACTGACGACGTGATCGGCCCGCGCGACGCTGGTTTCCAGCAGATCGTCAGACAGCGCCAGCAGTTTTGGCGTGGCGTCGAACAACTGTTCCGCGACGACGTGGATAACATCGTCGTCCTTTTGCATCCGGCCATGCACTTCCATCATGCGCGCAGTCATGATCACGCTGCGATACCGTTCCATGACCTTTGGCCAGATGACCAAGTTGATGACCCCGCCCTCGTCTTCCAGCGTAATGAAGCACACGCCTTTGGCGCTGCCCGGTTTTTGGCGGATAAGCACTATCCCGGCGACTTTCACGCGCGTGTTGAACGTCTGGTCGCGCAGTGTTGCGGCAGGTATGAACCCGTCGTGTTCGTAGCTTGCACGCAGGAACTCGAACGGGTGTGCCTTTAGCGACATTCGCATAGTCTGATAATCAGCCACGACGTGTTCGCTCAGCGGCATTGCGGGTAGCAAAGTAGGCGCGTCTTCGCCTTCATCGCGTTGCTCCGCAAATGCGAATAGCGGCAGGTCCGGTACGGATTTCAACGCACGCGCATCCCACAGGGCCGCGCGCCGGTCTCGCCCTGTGGAGCGAAACGCATCCGCAGCGGCCAGGAGATTGATCGGACGCGCGCCCAACCGTGCTCTTTCCCTCAGGTTTTCGACGTCGTAATACGGGGTTTGTCTGGCATCGAGCAGTCGTGCCGCATCCGCTTCGCCAAGACCGTCTATTTGTCGCAGACCGAGGCGCAGGATCAGCTGCTTCTTACCAGCTATCGTCTGCCATTCGACGGTGTTGTCCCAATCGCTGTAGTTCACATCGGCGGCCAGAACCGTAACGCCATGTTCACGAGCGTCCCGGACGATTTGGGCGGGCGCGTAAAACCCCATCGGCTGGGAATTGAGTAGGCCAGCAGCGAATATCGCCGGATGGTAGTGCTTTATCCAGCTGGACACGTAGACGAGGTGCGCGAAGCTGGCGGCATGGCTTTCGGGAAAACCATATTCGCCGAACCCCTCGATCTGGCTGAAGCATCGCGCGGCAAACTCCGCATTATACCCGCGCTCCACCATGCGACCGACCATCTTGTCCTTGTGTGCCGATACCAAACCCCTGCTGCGAAACGTCGCCATTGCCTTGCGCAACTGGTTCGCTTCGGCCGGGCTGAAACGCGCGGCGACCATCGCGATCTTCATCGCCTGTTCCTGAAAGATTGGCACGCCCAGCGTTCGTGACAGGATATTGCGCAATTCGTCAGGCGGGCCGTGTTCGGGCGAAGGTTCCGGATAAACCGCGTCTTCCTTGCCCTTGCGCCGTTTCAGATAGGGGTGGACCATATCGCCCTGGATCGGGCCGGGACGCACGATGGCGACCTGGATGACGAGATCGTAAAATGTCTTGGGGCGGAGGCGTGGCAGCATATTCATCTGCGCGCGGCTTTCGACCTGGAACACGCCCAGCGAGTCTCCCTTTTGCAGCATGTCATACACCGCCGCATCTTCCTGCTCCACACTGGCAAGCGTGTATGTCTCGCCGCAATGTGCCGCGATAAGGTCGAAGCATTTGCGGATGCAGGTCAGCATTCCCAGCGCCAGCACATCGATTTTCAGGATGCCAAGCTCCTCGATGTCATCCTTGTCCCACTCGATAAAACTGCGTTCCGGCATAGCGCCGTTGCCGATGGGAATTGTGTTGGTCAGCGCGCCCTTGGTCAGGATAAAGCCGCCGACATGTTGCGACAAATGGCGCGGCATTCCTATCATCTGGTCGGCAAGGGCGATGGCGCGTTTGAGATAAGGGTCGGCGAGATCCAGCCCGGTTTCCTTTTCCACCCGCTCCCCGTCCATTTCACTGCCCCAGCTACCCCAGATCGTCTTTGCGATGGATGCGGTAACGTCTTCCGACAGGCCCATAGCCTTGCCGACTTCGCGAATGGCGCTGCGCGGCCGGTAATGGATTACGGTGGCGCACAGACCGGCACGGTCGCGGCCATATTGCCGGTAGATATGCTGGATTACCTCTTCGCGCCGTTCATGTTCGAAATCGACGTCAATATCCGGCGGCTCCTTGCGTTCTTCGGAGATGAACCGTTCGAACAGCAATTCGCATTGTGCCGGGTCGACCGAAGTAATCTTGAGGCAATAACACACTGCGCTGTTGGCAGCTGAGCCGCGCCCCTGGCACAGGATGCCTTGCGACCGTGCGTAAACCACGATGTCGTGGATGGTCAGGAAGTATGGCGAAAATTCCATCTTGGCGATGAGCGCGAGTTCTTTTTCAAGCGTTGCCTGGATCGTCGCTGGCGTGCCCTTCGGATACCGTTCCTGCGCCCCGGCCCATGTCAGTTCCGCAAGATATTCGTCCGGTGTCATGCCCTCCGGAACGCCGAGTTCGGGATACTCATACCGCAACTCGTCGAGCGAAAATGTGCAGGCATCCGCCACGTCGCGCGTTGCCGCTATGGCGTGGGGCCACTGGACGAACAGGCGCTGCATTTCGTCCGGCGCTTTCAGGTGGCGTTCGGCGTTCGGGTTCAGCAGATACCCCGCATCGGCAATCGTGGTCTTTTCCCGGATGCAAGCCATGATGTCCTGTAGCGGGCGGCGGTCCGGCGCATGGTAATGGACATCGTTCGTGGCCATGATCGACAGCCCGTGCGTGCGCGCCAAATCATCCAGTTGTGAAATGCGTGCCCGGTCATCGCCGCGGTAAAGATAGGCAGCGGCGATATGCCGCATGGTGGGCAGGCTATCGACCATAGCTGGCAGCGCGCGGGCAAAGCCTGCCACATCCTCATCCGGCAGCGCGATCAATTGCACGCCTTCGCTGTGTTCCGCCAATATGGCGAGCGTCAGCTGACATTCGCCCTTGTCCTGCCATCCGCCGTCCAGCGTCTGCATCTTGCCCAGCGAAAGCAATGTGCAGAGGCGGCCATAAGCGGCACGATCCGTTGGATAAGCGAGGAAGGCACGACCGTCGACCAGTTCCACGCGACAACCGATCACGGGGCGCATCTTTGCCACTTTGGCGTTGGCGTGGTGCTGCACGACACCCGCCATCGTATTGCAGTCCGCGATGCCCAGCGCATGGTAGCCAAGGTCGAATGCGGTTCTCGATGATCTGGCTGGGCTTGCGACGCGCCTCGCAAGAATGAGAAGGCGCTAACCAGTCCCAGTTCGACATAGGGCGTCGGCCGATTGGCTTCGAAATCATCGGTTCGTTCAAGGATCGGCTTGGGCGGTGTAAGCGAAGGATCGGGCATTTACGCGAACAGCCCGTGCATGAACCATTCGGGCGGACCGCCCCGGCCATCATCGACCACGCCGCCACGATAAATCCAGAAGCGCCGTCCGGCCTCGTCCTCCACCTTGTAGTAGTCGCGCAGCCGCGCGGACGAGCGTTCACGCCACCATTCGGGCGCAATACGCTCCGGCCCTTCCACTTTCACCACATCGTGCAGGCATCGCCGCCAACGGAACCGTCGCGGCGGACCTTCGGGCGTGGCGTAAATCACCGTGACCGGTTCGGGCCGGTCGAACAGGCGTATGGGCCGCTCCATGACAGGGGCGGCTCCGGCAAGTGCCAGCTCCCCCTGCAACGCCGGACACCATCCGACCGAACGCTCCGGCATATGGCTGGCATAAGGCACGGGGCGGCTCACCTGACCCGCGCCGATACGTGCGCAAAGGCGGTCGATCAGTTCCGGCAGGGCGATGCCTTCGATCGGTTCTTCGTTCAGCCCCGCCTGATGCGCCGCCATATCGTCGTGATACGGTGCGGTGAGCGCAAAGGCGTCGAACCCGAAGCCTGCATCCAGTGTTGTCAGGCCTTCGGTAAACAGCCTTGCGACATGATCGGGCGCGCGCACAGGTGCGGAGGTGCGCGCGTGAAGCGATTGCATTGCGCCATCTACGCGGAACGCATCGAACTGCGCGGCACGAAGCCCCTGTTGGCCTGCGAAAAGCTGTTCGCACAAGTCGCGTGCCAGATCGGCCAGCACCGCATCCAGCAAAGCAGTATGCCGGATAGGTTCCATCACCTGTGAACGGACATGATACAGCGTGCGCGCGTCCAGGGGAGCAACCGGTTCCGCAATCTGGCCGAACGCCTGTTGCAGCCGGTGGAGCGGGTTGGCAGGCGCATCGGCCTTGCGGCTGGCGAAGCGTTTGGCGAGACCGAGCGAGCGAAACCTGCGGGCCAGCGCCAGCGTAGGAACATCGGCTAGCGCGCCAATGGTTTTCAAGCCCACCCGGCGCAGCAGCAGTGCAGTGTCGGCATCGATCCGCAAGGCTTCGACAGGCAGCGGAGCCAGCGCGGCCCGCAAGCCGGCTTCGTCGATGATTGTCCCATCATCGGCAAACCGCGCCAACGCCCAAGCCCCGCCGATGGTCGGCGCGATAGCGGTGCGGCTGGCGAGGCCCACCGCGGCATAGCGCGCGCGCATATCGGCCAGCATCGCCGCTTCCCCGCCGAAACAATGCGCCGCGCCCGTGGTGTCGAGGTATATACCATCGCGCCCGTTCCCCCATGCATCGATGGCGGTCCACGGGCTCCAGCGATGCGCCCAGCGGGTCAGGCGTTCCACAAAAGCAGCATCGCCCGCCTGGTCGGAAGGATGCACGTCCAGCAGCGGATAAATCGCGCGGGCGTCAGTCAGCCTTTGCTCCGGCTTCGCGCCAACCTCTTGCGCGACGGCGTTTACTGCATCGATGACCGTGCCATGCGTTCCCTCCGAAACAAGCGCCAAAGGCACGGCTTCGTCAGCGCGCTCACCCGGTTTGGAGGCGCTCCTCTGCCACCTGTCCATCGCCAGCGTCGGGAACCATGTCGAGACGATCCTGCGTTCGGTGCGCAGCCCGGTCATAGCTCGCTTCCCACACATTCGGCTGCATATCGCGTGCGCGGAACAGATCGAGCGACCAGACCGGCGCACCGGGGGCTTTGTCGTCGTGCGGATGCGGCAATGAAGGGCGGCTTTCCACGCGCCAGCGCCGCCGCGCACCACTTAGATCGGCGTTTCCGCTTACCCGCAGCAGAAAGGCGGGCACACCATATCGCTCCGCCGCCACCGCCAGCCGCCGTGTGGCCGTAAAATCGAGCGCGCGCGGATCGCCGTGAATCTCGCCGATAACCGCGCCCAGAGACGCGCATTTCAGCCCCTCCGCCATCGCCCAGAGCGCCTCCTTCCCGTCCTTCGCCGCGACATGAACGATGTCCTGCCGCACCTGTATGTCTGGATATTGCGGCAGCCCATGAAGAAACACTCGCCCCATTTCGCGAACGGTCTTGCGGTCCTGCACCCATAGCAACGGACCGGGCATCGCTTCGTTGGCCTGAATTGACTTCGACTGGGACAAGACGAACCCAACCGCCGCCGCATCGCCAGGCGCGGCAAACATCTCCTGCAATGTCGCCCCAGCAGACGCAAATCCAGCCACCGGCGCATGCAAGCCAGGAGAAGAGATAGCGGGGAATCGGCACAAATTTTCGACCATAAGAGAATCACCTGTTCCTCTTATGTTCCTGCTACAGGCGATATGCAACGGGGCGATTTCAGTATGAAAGTTAAAGTGCTGGAAAGGTGATTAAAACGGTCTGCCTGCTATCGTATCAAACTCGATCTTTGAGGTCGCTTGGCAAAACCACCTGCATTCAAGCGATCGCGAGGCGGCTCGCTATGTCCGAAATTGAGGCGCAAAGCGGACGTCCCTAACCTCAAACGAATTTTTGGAAAAAAAGCCGGTAGGTAGGAAGGGGCCGACACCTTCAAATCAAACCGCGGATTACGGTCGGAAATCCGGGGCACAGATGGGTGAACCGCCCCTTGTTTGCCGGAGGCTCCAGCTCATGAGTAGGATGGAGCATCATGAACAAGACAACAAACAAATATTCCCCCGAAGTGCGCGAACGAGCTGTTCGCATGGTTTTGGACAATCAAGGGCAGCATGAAAGCCACTGGTCTGCGATCCTGTCGATTTCTGCGAAGATCGGTTGTGCGCCGCAAACACTGAACGAATGGGTCAAGAAGGTCGAGGTTGATACTGGCCAGCGTGGCGGCCACAACCGAGATGGCGGAGAAGATGAAGGCATTGGAACGGGAGAACCGCGAGCTGAAGCAAGCCAACGAGACCCTTCGCAAGGCTTCTGCGTATTTTGCACAGGCGTGGGCCATGGCGCAGCTTTGAGGCCGTTGAATACGCCACCCTGGAATGGGTCGATTGGTTCAACAATCGCCGCCTGCTGGAGCCTATCGGGAGTATACCGCTAGCTGAAGCAGAGACAAACTTCTATGCGGCTCTGGAAAGATCAGACATGGCCGCGTAACTAAGATAAATCAGCCTCCGGCAAACAAGGGGCGGTTCACTACGAGTCATTTCGCTCAAGCGCGTCTCGCAAAGTACCGCTCTTCCGCCTGCTGACGGGGATGCGCTCGCCGTTTCTGAGCTTGGCCTCGAATGCCGAGCCGACGGGGACCATCTCCTCGATTTCCTTGAATGCCACCCACCACGACCGGTGGGTCCGATGCCCGTCGATGCCTGCTACTGCCAGCACGGCATTTTCGAAGCTCATCTGGACCAGATGTTCCCCATCCCCGGCATAGACACGAACGTAAGGCCCCTCCGCAGCCAACGCATACGGTAGCGATCCCCGCATATGCGGAGGCATTTTCTGGAGTAGGAAGTCGATCGCATCCATGCCGCCCTGCGCCTCGGCCTGCCGCGTGGCAGCGCGAATCAGGAGGATCATCGGCAGGACGACAAGAAAGGACAGGAACAGGTGGCTGATGAGCAGCTCGCCCCAGCCAACCGGGATGGCAAAGCCGAACATCGTTCCAATCCGCGATTGAGGCCCAGCACGAAGGCTGAATTGATCGCCGCGAAAGGCGGAATGATGAGAGCATACTCGACGGCATAAGGCTGCTCGCCCGCCAGCTTTTGGATGGTCGCTTCTAGCGCCCACCAGATTGCACATCCGCCGATCAGGATCGTAAACCAATAGACCGATCGCAGCACGGGATCGAATGTCAGATAGGTGCCATAGGGTCCGGTCAGGCTTGCGCCGATTCCAAGCAGCAGGACCAAAAGCATCCGCCCGCGCAGCTTTTGCCGCCAAGGCGCGCTCTTCCGATCAACCGTTCGTATTTCGCCAGCGGTTGTGCCCGACCGTCTGAACAATTCCCTCAACCGGCTACTCATTTCGGCTCGCGTTGCAATCCGTTCTCTCCACTGTGTTCGGCAGGCGGGCATGAGGCCCGATTCCACTGATCAAAGGAGATAAAAATGATTTTGGCGAGGACGACGATTGCAGCCGCGATTGCATTGATCGCGGTGCCTGTCTCGGCGGCACATCAATCCGCCAACGGACCTGAGGGTACGGCCGTCACACTGACTTTCGACGGGGTGAAAACTTCGGGCTGAGACTATTGGGTGAGCATCTGCACCGAAGCGCAGATCGCCGCACGCAACGGCGGCGAAGGGTCCGACTGCGCTTTCACTGCGAAGGTTCCCGCAGCACAAGATGCGAGTATTCTGATCGAAGACGTGCCTGCGGGGTCTTACGCGATCACCGGCTTTCACGACGAGAACGGCAATGGTCGTCTCGATTTCGACACGTATGGCATACCGCTTGAGGCGACCGGTAATACGCGGGGCGCTCGTGGCCAATACGGACCGCCAACTTTCGATGCGATGCAAACTGAGATCGAGGCCGGGCAGCCGGTTGCATTGACCGTGCAGTTCTACCGCATCGATCCGGGCTTTTGAAGACGGCGAATGGCTCCTAATCGAACAGCACCTCGCTTCTGCCATGGAAGAACGCGGATCGTGAGAGTTGGCAAGATGCTTTTTCGCTCATGTTCGCTCTTCGCGCTCGCTCTCGCCAACCCGGCCTTTGGTCAGCAAGCGCGAGAGGCGCAACAAGAACCGAGCGAGAGCGATCTTCCAGCTAACGATCCTGCAATCGGGGACGACAACACTATTGTCATCACCGCCAAACGGCAGAACGGATTGTCGATCAGCGATTTCGAGCCCGAGCTGGTCCTGACCGAGGATGATGCGCGCCGAATGATCCATGAGATGGCGCAGAAAATTGCCGGTAGCTGGCGCGAATTACTGCGCGAAGTGGGCGTTTCCGGTAGTCTGGCAAAGGACTACGAACCTGCCTTTATGCACGAGCAATCCGATGCGGCGCTGGCGCTGTGAAACGGTATCGAGCCTATTGGTCGAAGGCTGAGATTGCACCGTGACCGATGGGGCGGGACTCAGAATGTCTCTTTTTGATTGAATATAGCGATAAGATGTCGTTCTTGAGGGGCATTACCGTTCGTTCGCGGTAGCGTACATCCGAGGTCGGTGTGGAACGACTTTATTAGCGAATTGCGGCAGAGTCTGGCATATCTTGATTGGTATGGAAACTTTATCGATTTCAGCGGCGAACCGCGAAGCATGGAACAGATCGTCCGATCATCATCGCAACACAGTCGAATGGGATCGGCTTCTTAGCGAGATTACGAAACCCGCTTTCTCTTGTCTCGACCCGACGGCAACCGATATTCTTTTAACGGTAGGGGTTACAGGCAAAGCGGTTGCGCATGTTTGTTCTAACAACGGCGCGGAACTGATCTCGATTAGAAACTTGGGCGCGCAGGAGTGCGTAGGCTTTGACATCTCTGAGGCCTTCGTGAGCCAAGCGCGTGAGCTTGCTTCCCTCGCAAATCAAAAAATGGAGTTTGTCGAATGCGACGCGAACGCATTGCCTCAAGTGCACTCTGGGCGTTTCGATCTTGTTGTGATCACAATCGGCACTCTTGGATGGTTCCCTTCGCTCGGCCAGTTGTTTGCATCCGTCCACAGACTGTTACAACCAGGGGGCACAATATTCATCTACGAAATGCACCCCGTCCTGGAAATGTTCGAACCTGACACATCGGACCTGACGCAAGTTATTCACGATTATTTCCGGGTGGAGCCTTATATTATAGAAAAGGCCATTACCTACGATGGCACTCAACATCCCGGATCAACTTCTTACTGGCATTTTCATCCGCTTTCTGAAATCCTCAGCGGATTGATTGATAACGGCTTCTCACTTAGGATTTTTCGTGAGTATGCTCACAACATTGCTGAATCAGATTGGCAACCATTCGAAGGTATGGGCATTCCGATGAGCTACGCAATGGTCGCCTCGAAGCCGGCCTAGTTCAAAGGCGCTCAAAGGCCTACAATATGCGTCAAAACGGCAAGTTTGATGCCACCAACTGGCTCGCGCTTTTGCGGAGTTGCGTGTGCGATAATCGAGTGACAGAACGTTTGCTTCTGGCAAACCTCATTTGCTGACGACGCTGCCCGCAAATGTGTCGGAAGCCGCCCATCGGGGCGTTGAAGAAATTGTATCTGCTCTTGCCGCTCAAAACTCTAGGATCAGACCGTCCGCTTCTACCGCCAGTTTCAGTCATTGAACGATGGCTAAACTTGGGCCGAGAGAGGACAGTCCGCTCTTGGCCCCAAGCTCAATAAACCGCTGTTCAGCACAGAACTCAATTTTGAATGATAATTGAACTGTCGCGGCTTACCGAAAATAACGGTCATTTCGTTCAATGTTTTAAAAAAATGACCTTAGGTGCGAGCAACTTTTTTGCGTATCAGGCGCTGATCGTAACGGAGCTTACATCGCAGAGCGGAATGAAAGTTCGCCTCACCGATGCTGGTAAGATCGAAAAATAGCGCCTGCCAGGCCTGAGAGTTGGAATCTCGTTAAGGAGGTAAGACGAGGTCCCCTATCTCTCATCACTGTCCTTTTCCGACATGCCCAAGTTCCATCCGCCGCCTAATGCCCGATAGGAGCCGACGATTGCATTCATTCGGTCGCCTTCGGCTTGCGCCAATTCGGCACGGGTCGCTGTTAGCGCGCGTTGCGTGTCGATCAGTGTCAGAGCACTGTCCAATCCATTTGCAGCGCGCAATTTAGCGAGCTCGAATGCGTGTTCCCGATCGCCAAGGGTTTCGCGCAGGGTTGCGACACGTCGATCGCTGTAAACATAAGACGACAGTGCCTGTTCGACATCGGCAAAGGCCGCCACCACGGCGCCGCGATACTCCGCGCGGGCGATATCGGCACCGGTCTGCTCGGCATCGACTTGCGCACGGCCCGCTCCGCCTGAGAAGATCGGCCAGTTCATCTCACTGCCGAAAGACCACATGTCCGATCCGCTGCCGAACAAATTGCCGAGCGATGTCGCTGCAGCGCCGACCATGCCGGTCAAGCTGAAGCTTGGGTAAAGTTCTGCGACGGCCGCACCGACATCTGCCGTTTCCGCTGCGAGCCGGCGTTCGGCGGCGCGCAGATCGGGCCGCCGGCGAACCAGCTCGCTTGGCAGACCGATGGGAATGACGCGGTCGTTGAAGGCCAGCGGCACGACTTCGCCGAGCGTACCGACGAGCGCATCCGGGGTCCGCCCGGTAAGCGCCGCCAATGCAGCAATTTGCGAACGCTCGGCGGCTTGTAGCGATGGCAGGGCAGACCGTGACTGGCGCTCCTCCGCGCGAACGCGAACCAGATCGAATTCGGAAACCAGTTGCTGCCCTTGGAGCAGCATAGTCAATTCAGTCGTTTTAGTGGCGACATCGATATTGGTTCTGGCAACGGCAATCTGCCGCTGTACACTGCGCAGCTCGACATAAGCGGACGCCGTATCGGCGAGCACCATCATCACGATGCCGCGGCGATCCTCTTGGGCTAAAGCCAGCCGGGCATCGGCAGCCTCCTTACGCCGGGCGATCTTGCCGAGGAGATCAAGCTCCCAACTCGCGGACAGGCCGAGCTGGAAAAGCTCGCTTTGCGATGGTGCACCCGGCGGCGGTCCGAGAAGGCCATTGGTATTGGTGCTGCCCTTCTGACTTTCACCGCGCGCCAGTGCGCCGACGACAGGCATACCACCGGCACCCGCAAGCCGCCGGAAAGCACGCGCTTCTTCGATACGTGCGGCAGCGGCTTCGATCGTGAAGTTCCGGGTTCTCGCATCATCCAGCAACTGGTTCAGCAGCGGATCGTTGAAACCGTTCCACCATTGCTCGTCGATAGCCATGCCGGCGGCAAGTAGGCTGGTATCGGACAAAGTCGAAAGTTGCCCTGCAAGCGGTACCTCTGGTTCCGCATAATCCGGGCCTAGAGTGGTACAACCGGCCGTTAAACCAATAACCGCGATGGCCAGGATGCGAAACGACGGGTGTTTCATGCCGCTGGCTCCTTCCATATCGGTATCGCTGGCGTCCGAAAGTTCTTTCTTCTCGCTGTCTTCGCGTTCGATCCCGAAGAACAGGCAATAGAGAATAGGGGTAAGGCCGAGCGAAAGGATAAATGTCCCGATCCCCAAACCGAATACGATCACTCCGGCAAAACCGTAAAACAGCGCATCTCCGGAAAGAAGCAGCGGCAACAGGCCGATGATGGTGGTTAGCGTTGTCATCACGACCGGGCGAAAACGGCGCCGGCAGCCGCGGATGACAGCTTCCAGCTCATCGACCTTGTCAGGTTCCCTTTCGGACCCGCCCGCGCCTTCCTCACGCAATCCGCGCTCGATATCCATGCGGTCCACGAGAACGATAGAATTGTTCACAATGATCCCAGCCAATGCGAACAAGGCAAGGATGACCATAAATCCGAAGGTCGCGCCCATCACAAACAGTCCGGTAAAGGCGCCTATCGTGATTGCGGGCAAGCCGAGTAGCACCACAAGAGGGCGCTTGAACCCCCCAAACTGTATGATCAGCAGGCCGATAATCAAAGTCAGTATCAGTGGCCCGGTCGCGGCCAATGCAGAGTTGTTGGCTGACGCTTCCGATATGACTCCATCGAAAACAGCGCGATGCCCGGGTGCCAACTGTGCGTTCAGTTCATCGAGCTTCGGCTGAATAAGCACGGCCATGTCTTCCGGACTCTTGGTCAGATTGCGTCCCTCCACAGTGACCGTTCGCGACATATCTTCGCGCTGGATGAACGCAAACCCACTGCTAGGGCTGATTGTCGCAACTTGGCCCAATGGCACGCTCGCCCCTCCGGAAGCGGGATAGACCGCAACTGTTTCGAGCCCATCGAGGCTCGTCCGCCCCTGTTCATTGGCCCGCATAGTAACGGGATAGATCTCGTCCCCATCGCGAAACACCGTTACGGGTTCGCCAATGACATGACGCGCAAGCGAGGCTGAGATATCTGCCGACGTCACCCCGGCAATTCTGGCTCGCTGCTGGTCGACTATCACCTCCAGATCGGTCGTCCGGTTATACCAGTTCGACCAGATGTCTATCATTCCGTCCACACCGCCAAGGATATCCTCGAGCTTTTTGGATTGTTCGTGGATATAGTCGGCATCAGGCCCCTGCATCTGCACCTGGATTACGTTCGGATCTTCGGGGCCGAGATACATGCGCGAAACCCGCGCGTTGACGTCGGGGAACCTGTTTAAAAAGTCATCACGCAACTGGGGTATGATCGCCTTGGTCGCGTCGATATCCTTCATATTCAAAACGATAAAGCCGCGATTGGGTGCGGGATCGACCGGCGGCAGCGACAGGACGAAACGCGGTCCACCAAACCCGACATACGCCGCTACACTCTCGACAGCGGGATAGGTGCCTTGATCTCGGATGACCTCGACCATTTCCTGGACCCGCTTATCGGTCGTGCGCGATGTCGTGCCTGCCGGAAGCTCGACGTAAATCAGTGTTTGCGGTGTATCGCTGTCAGGGAAAAAGGCCGTCGGGATGAACGTGGAAAGACCCTGCGCACCTAACATAAGAGCAATAATCAGCCCCACGTACTTCCAGCGATGCCCCAGCACGAACCGGAGCAGCCGCGCGTACCGGTCCGTGAAACGGTCGAACAGCTTGGTAACCCAGCCGTTACGAATCCCGCGCTTCCAGCCGGTCGCCTCCGGCTCGTCTTTCTGTTCCTCCGGCGTCTTGATAAATTTGTGGCACAGCGTGGTCGTAACCGTCATGGCGAAAAACCAGGACACGGTAAGTGAAATGATGATCACCTGCGTGATCGAGCGCGTGTACTCGCTGCTCGCGGTCTGCGCGATCAGCAGAGGCAGGAAGACGAAAATCGTTGTCAGCGACGATGATGCGAGTGGAAAAGCCAGTTCCCTGGACGTGGCCGCAATGGCTTCGTCCCGGTCGCCCAGCTCCTCAAGCCGGCGTTTATAGTCTTCCGCAATCACGATGCCATTATCGACCAGCAGTCCGAGGGAGATGATGATTGTCGCCAGGCTCATGCGTTGCAGCGAGATTTCGAAAAACCCGAACAGCGCAATCGTGGCAAGGATAACGGCCGGAATGATCGAGCCGACGATCAGGCCGGTGCGCACGCCCAGGAACAGGATTACGAAGCCGAGAACGATGGCCAGCGTCTGGAGCATATTGAACGATACCCCATAAACCGCCTTTTCAACCTTTGGGGCTTCGTAGGTCGCGATCTCCATTTTCAGACCGAGCGGCAGGGTTTCGCGAATTTCGTCGATCCGTTCGATCGCGCGTTCGGAGAAGGAAAGCACACTTTCACCATCCTGCATCGCGATTGCTAGCATGATGGCCTCACGCCCATTGAAATAGACGAGCTGGCGGGGTGGGTCCTCGTAGCCGGACGAGACTTCGGCAATATCGGCCAGCGCAAACATGTTGCCGCTGGCCGCAGACCGTATCAGCGTTTGGCGAACCGCATCGATGCTGACGAAATCGCCCGACGGGCGTAGCGTGAACGCAGCCCCGCCGCGATCAACAATTCCGCCTGGGCGGATGATGTTCTGTTCGCCCAGTGCCGCAGCGATTTCTCCAGGTGAAATGCCCGATTGGGCCAGCACGGCGTTGTCGTACTCCACATAAATCGTTTGTTGGCGAACCCCCAACAAATCGACCTTGTTCGTACCAGGAACGGTTATCAGCCTGTCGCGAAGATGCTGTGCATAATCGAACAGCCGCGCATTATCGTATCCCTCGCCCGACAGAGCTAGAGTAATGACGGAAACATCGCCGAAATCATCGTCGACAATAGGGGTGGAGGCTCCTTCGGGAAGCTGCGGAACGGTTTCTGCAACAGTTTCGGACAATTGATCGAAAATTCCCTCCAGTTCGCGGAATTCATCGCGCATGGTGGGTTTGATAATCGAAACTCCATCCATCGACGTAGAAGTGATCTCCTTGATTTCGGGCAAGGTTTCGATTGCCTCTTCCAACGGCTTGGTAATCAGCAGTTCGACTTCTGCTGCGCTCAGGCCTGGAAAGGTGGTCTGGACCACTGCGGTCTTCACCACGATCGCCGGGTCCTCGCGCGCTGGCAGGGCAAAGTAGCTATAGGCGCCAAACAGCATCAATGCTGCGACGGCGAAGAACAATATCGGCTGATTGCGAAGGGCGGCGGTCGAAAGGAACATTTCCGCGCCCCTCAGTCGTTGAACCGGGACGGACCGTCGCCGGTAATCCGCACCGTCTCGCCATCTTTCAGTTGCGCCGCGCCGCGCGCGACGATCCGATCGCCGGATTCGAGGCCTGCCCGTACCGTCGCTCCAGCATCGGAGATTTCGCCAAGCCGCACTTTGCGTCTCGCTACGGTCTCTGTCTCGGAATCTATCAGCATCACGTATGCAGCGGTTCCGTCCCCGCCATACCAACTGCCCAGCGGGATCATCACGGTCGGCTCTTCGTTCTCTGCAGACCGGGTCGGCAGAAACACTTCGCCCTGTTCACCGGCATTCAAACCGTCGCGCGCCGCAGCTGGCACCGCGAGAGATACTTCGTAAAGTCCATTGGCGCCTGCTCCGCCAGCAATCTCGGTAATCCTTGCGGTGTAGACGGTATCGCCGCCAGTCGCACGAAACTCGGCGGTCTGGCCGATTGCGAGGCGCGAACGGAACCGCGACGGCATCTGGATTACGGCCTCGAGGCCACGGTTGAGGCCAACAACTTCCATGACCGGCTGACCGGCCATCAGCACCTGTGATGGTTCGGCAAGGCGTCGAGTGACTTCACCAGAATAGGGCGCTCTCAATGCCGTATCGCCAAGCAAATCCCGCGCTCGCCCCGCCTCGGCCTGCAGGCTCGCCTTTCGCGCCTGCGCTGTCTCCAGCCGTGAACGCGCTGCATCGATAACGGCACCGGCAACGGCGCCGGTTCCGTCGAGTGCGGCCTTGCGGTCGTAATCGAGCTGCGCCTCGCGCAACACGGCATCGGCTTCGCGAACGGCTGCACGGGCGGCCTCTACACCAAGACTTTGCTGCGCTGGATCTAACCGCGCCAGCACCTGACCTTGCCGGAATCGCTGACCCAGATCGACATTCACGCTGCGCACCATACCGGGTATTTCAAAGCCCAACGAAGCCCGCTGAACTCCGCGCAATTCGGCTGGAAAGCGGCGCTGCTGATCTGGCTCGCCGGTTCCGATCGTAATTGCTTCGATCAAGCGGGGCTCGGGAATCCTGTCTGGCTCGTCGCCACATCCGCTGAGGATTAGCAAGGTAGTTATCACGAGCAACTTTGCAGCGAATCTCGGCAATCTGGCCTCCACCGGTAGCATTGAACGCCGCAACTTTTTTGCGAGTACGGTACGATACCGTACTGCTCCACTGCATGGAACATTCCTGGTAATCAAGCGTAAAATTACACAAGCGTCATTCTTATTGGTTGTCTTTTGGCAAACCGCTATGCGCATTAAATATTTCAGGAGGGCAGTGTCATTACCGATTCAGCTGACCGCCCTTTAGTTAACGGCGATTGCGAGGACACACGCGCCCACGCCGATACGCGAGACCCGAAGTCAGCTTCCGAACGCTTGCTGGCAGCGTCGCGCAAGCTGTTCACTACCCATGGCTACGATGCGGTTTCGACGGAGATGCTGGCCCGTGAGGCGCGCATGTCGAAATCGACCATGTATCGGCTTGCGGAAAACAAAGACGTGATCTTCGCCGCCATGCTGGATCGTGAAAGTGAGCGGTTCAACGGCAAGTCCGAGCTACCGCCCAAAGATCGCAAGGGCTTTTTCCAGCGCCTGCATGATTTCGGTCGGAATTTTCTACAGCTCATTGCCGATCCGGAAATTGCCCGGTTTGAACGGCTGATGCTTTCGCGCGCGTCATCGAGCGATGCGTCGGCGCGGCTGTTCTTCGAACGCGCGCATTTGCAGATGCATGTCAACCTCACCGAAATGATCGCGCTTGGCCAGAAACAGGGATTCCTAACCGCGCCGAACGATCCCGAAAAGTTGGCCGCAGCCTTGGCAAGCTCTTGGCTTGGACATGAGCATGCAAAACTCCAACTTGATATTGTCGAAAATCCCTACAACGATCTCGACGCCCATGTAAGCGAGATGATCGATATTATACTCCGGCCGTGACGTCGCAAGCAGCAGTCATCGCATTGTGGGAGAAGAACTCGAATGGCGTCCAAGCAGCGGTCGCATGCTTTCGTCGAAATCTCCGGCCCGAGCACACCTATTCTGTTCGTGGCAGGAACAGTGTCGCCCCGCGTTGCAGACGGATCGCGTCGATATGACCCGAGCCGCTCCCGTCGCTTAGGTTCGCATGCATGTGGCTCCTGCGGCCGGGATGGGTGTATCGCCCGATCGATGCAGTATCGGCCCAGACGCCCGCGATAGCTACCGGCGCATCATTCGCTTCGAATGGGATTTTCGCTTTGCGATGCGCGGCCCGGTTATGTGGAGCCGCGCCTTTCTTGAAAATGACGTGATAGGACAGCCGCTCTGCCGCGCCTTCGATCCGGAATGGAAACGCCCGCTGTGGATCCAGCCCGGCATCGCGCGCCGCCAGAGCGATAAATGCTTCGATAGCATCGAAGCCTTCCAGAGGTTGGGATATCACCACCGGCTCCCATGCTTGCGCAGCGCCATAGGCGAGAAAAATCGCTTCCACGGCCTCGTCTCCGGCCGGTCCGCTGCGAAGCGATTGCTCGCCATCCGTCAAAGTCGCGATCGTTGCATTGCCGCGATAGATCGTAACTTCGCCTTGCAACCCGGCGACAGGGCCGACTGCGACGAGTTCATCATCGGCAGGCAAGTCCGATAATGCGATCTGTCCGGAAAGATCGCCGCTATCGAGCATCGCGTCGCGGCTTCCGACGGCGCACAGGTAATAGTCCGGCTTTGGCTTGGCAAAGGCTTGCGGGCAAGTTTGCGCGATAGCAGATGAAGCGTCCGCCGGTGGCAGAACCGGCGCACACGAGGACGCGAGAGCTCCCGTCAGCAAGACCAACGGCAATGTCGCAAGTTTGAGTTTGGGATCATCTGTCATTAAAATACTCCATTGGTTCCAGACGATGTGTTTTGCATCAGGCGAGATCGGCAAACTCCTGCACGGTCGGCGCAAACATGGTTTCCATCATTTCGCGAACCGGATCACTCGCAGTTCCCAGCGTGCCTGCCGCAATCGGCGGTTCCGGGGCATATTCTGCTTGCAGCACCAGCGTCTCGGCGTAGTTTCGACCACGCAACTGTTCGACCAGCGCAATCGCATAGTCGATACCGGCAGAGACACCCGCGCCCGTCACGATATTACCATCCGTGACCACCCGCTCGTCAACCGGAACGGCGCCGAATGCGGACAGCGCCGGACGCGTTGCCCAATGCGATGTTGCGCGTTTCCCCTTCAACAGCCCCGCCTTCGCCAGCACCATCGATCCGGTACAGACGCTTGTGATGAAGCGCGCGCGGGCCGCGCGATCCTCCACCCATTCCATGACATCAGTTCTTCGCATGATATCGAGCGTTCCGCACGTGCCGCCCGGTATGAACAGCACATCGAGATCGGCGGGGACATCGGCCATGCGAATGGTTGGCGCGATGGCCAGTTTCAGATCGGATTCGACCGGAGCCAGGTCTTCCTGCGTCGTCACCAAGTGCACTTTCGCACCGAACATGCAGGCGAAGAAATAATGCGGGCCGACCAGATCCAGCGCCGTAAAACCGGGATAGATCAGCATAGCAACCTCTTCCTCCCGGTAGAGGTCGTCACCGAAGAGTTCGTCCATCTGGCGCCGGTGAAGCGCCATCATCTCCTCTTGCGTCATATCGGGTGAGCTATGCTTGCCAGCCTCGGCGGCCATGCCTTGTTCCAGCGTCAGAAATGGGGCGAGGATCGCTGCGGTGCCAAGGCCTTGCAACAAGGAGCGGCGGGTGGTGTCGGTCATGGGCTTTTCCTTACAAATCGAATGATAGGGTAACGAAGGCGGAACGGGGATTGCCGGGCCGCACGACGTCCTGCGCAAAATACTGGTAGGGCAGAAAATAATCGGCGTTCGCGACATTATCGATGCGCAGGCCGATGCGCATCGCATCGATCCGGTAGCTCGCCTGAAGGTCGCTGATCAGATAATCATCGGTGCGCGCCGCATTGGGCAAAGCGATTGCCGCCCCGCCTGAATATGTCACACCGCCGCCGAGCTCCAGCCCGTCGAGCAGGCCTTCCTGAAACCTGTAGCGCAGCGCCAGTCGCCCGCGATGATCGGGCACACGGGGCAGTGTGTCGCCCGACGGAATCTGCGTATCGCGCACGACTTCTGCATCGGTGTACGCATAGTTAAACAGGACCGACAGCGCCCGCGACGGTTCGTAGATCGCGTCCAGCTCCACGCCTCGGCTGCGCTGTTTACCAGTCTGGATCGACGTGAAAAAGGTTTCGGGATCAGGCGTCGGCACATTCGTCCGCTCGATCTGGAAAGCTGCCAGCGTGCCGGACAACCCGATATCGGGCAACGCCAGTTTCAGCCCCGCTTCGTAGCTCTTGGAACGCTCGGGCAATGGCGGCTCCGCGCCGTTGAAGAAGATCGACAGACGCGATCCCGTGGCATAGCCTGCAAACAGGTTCACCCCTTCGGACAGCGCGAAACTGATGCCGATCCGCGGGTCCCATTCGTGATAGGTCGTATCGGTGCCGGTGCCGCCTTCCAGCTCGGTCAGTTCCAGCCGACTGTAGCGAAGGCTCGCCAGAACATGCAGGCGTTCGCCGATCGTCGCCTGGTTCTGGATATAGGCACCGAGCGTGCGATAGCGGTTCGCAATGCGTCTTCCTATGGCGGGCTGCGTGTAGTTGAAGTCGCTGTCCGGATCCGCGTAGTCGAACGGAACGGCACCCGCGAAATCGAACCCGGTTCCGGCGCGGTATCCGGTCCGGTCATACTGGACACCGCCAATCAGCACATGCTCGATACCGCCGGTCGTCAGTTCTGCCGTCAATGAACCATCGACCGTCCACTCGCGCACGCTCGCTGGCAAGATGCCGTTCAGAACCGGGCACACGGTCCCCTCGCACGGAAAGAACGCGAAAAACGGCGACGTACTGTATTCGGTAAAATCGTTTTCATATCGGCGCAGCTTGAAATTCGCGGTGATGCCGTCGCTGAGTTGCTGGGCAATCGTCAGATCGTAGATACGGTTTTCGATGGTTGTATCGGGCGCACCGGTCGCGCCGGTAAATCGATCGCGCTCGACCGCCGGGTTGTCCCGCAGGAAAGCGGGCAGCCCGGCATATTCAAGTTGCTCGACCCGGCTGTAGGTAAACCGGCCGACAATATCGGTCGTCTCGCCCGGTGTGAGGCGGACCGATGGCGCGGCCAGAATGCGCGTTCCTTCGACGGCATCGATATTGTCGCCGAACGTCTGGACTTCGCCCACCAACCGCACCGCGAGACCATCGCTCATGGCGATGTTCGCATCCCCCGCTGCCGAATAGGTGTCGAAACTGCCGCCGCGAAACCGCGCGGAGAAAGCACTCTGGCTCTTTGGTGTTTTCGACACCAGGTTGATCAACCCGCCAACCGGCGCTCCCGTACCACCGCCATAGAGGGTAGACGTCGGTCCCTTCGCAACCTCGACACGCTCGACCTGCCATAGTGAACCTGGATCGCTGACTGCCGTATCGCCATACCCGATGAGCCCATCGACGAAGATTTCCGCCTCGAACCCGCGCACAACGGGGTTAGCGAGCACGATCTCCGATGGCAGCGACGGAACCACGCCCGATACATTCACCAGCGCCTCGTCCAGCGTGAGCACCTCCTGATCGTCGAGCAACTGCCGGGTCAGTACCTGCACCGATTGCGGTGTATCCTGTATCGGCACCGGTGTGCGAAGCGTGTCGGCGCTATCGATGCCGTAACGGTCACGCTGGCCGGTAACGACGATGTCGGGCGTCCAGCCCGGCTCTCCCTGGTTTGCGCCTGCAGGTCGTGGTCGCTCGGTTGTCTGTGCCGAAGTTACGGCTGGCAAAAGGGCGGCGGCCGCAATGGCCGTCGCAAGTGGAATACGAGACATGATGGATTTTCCTGAAAGACAAATTGGGCATTGACGCAGCGCAGCATGATCGCCCGCAATGGGACGTACTGGCGCCGGCGGTTGCAGTCAGGAAAGGTTCGGTGGACCTGTAGACGGTGGATTGACCGCAGGTAGAGAAATCGAGCCGAAGGTAATGGTGCGTTGCCCGATGAGCAGCTCGTTCGCGATTGGCGGAGCATCGTCGGCCAGTCGCGGACCCATAACGGCAGAAGCCCCAGCCACCGCCGCAAAAGCACATACGGAAGCATCCGACTGCGGCGCGGGTTCCTGCGTCTTCCCAGACGGCCCAAGATCGATCGTGACGGTGCGAGCCGGGCCTGATCCGGTGCACATTTTTGCAGTCAGAAAGCGTGATCCCGGCTCCGACTCCAGCATCACTCCGGAGGACAGCAGTGCCTTCATAACCAACGCAAGCGCCAGCATAGCCATCCAGATCGGATGTAGCTTGTCGGAAGGATAATCGCGTCGCATCAGCAACATATTACGAATTCAATATGCGGATGTCGACCGCAGAAGATCCGTACTAGCCCATTGTCGTGATTCACTTCGAGAGTGCGTAGTAAATTGACGGGCGAAGCACCAATCATTCTAGAAACCCTTCCGACGTCCGCTTTTAAGAAGATGAATGCTCGGATCGAATATCCAATTGTGGGGCGCAAAGCGGACGTCCCTTACCTCGAACACGTTCCGGTTAAAAAAGTCGGTAGGTAGAAAGGAACAGATTCAATTCAAATCACACGGCGAATTTCGGTCGGAAATCGTGGGCACGAACGGAGGCACGTATCCGTCCCGAACTCACGGAAAATATGATAAGTCAAAAACTCAACTGCGGAAAAATAAATCCCCCCGTCTCCGCCACCACCTTTCGATTGCGGTACGCTTGCGTCAGAGGCCATCCGACGCGGCGTCCTCGCGATCAGCCACAGGGCGACGCGATCTGGCGTGTGGGCGGCATCAGCCCTCGATGACCGTCGCCGACAGCAGTTCGACCTGCGGGGCGAGGTAGCGGGGTTCGAGCGGTTCGGCTTCGAACAGAGCGGTGGAGAGATATTTCATCGCATTGTCGCACAGGATGGTGCCGATCAGCGGCGTCGCGCCTTTGCCCTCTGCATGCTGCGCAAGGCCGACCTTTATGGCCGCAAGGATGTTGCCGCCGCTCGATATGCCGACGCCGATGCCCAGTTCGCGCGCGATGCGCTGCGCCATCAGGATCGCGTCGCCATCGTCGACCTGCACGATGCTCGCCAGCTCTTCCAGCTTCACGATATCGGGGACGAATTCGTCCGAAATGCCCTGCATCCGGTGCTGCCCGACCTTGTGGCCGGTGGACAGCGTGGGCGAGGATGCGGGTTCCATCGGATGCACCGGAACGGCAAGCCCCGCCTGCGCGAAATACTGCGCCGCGCCCATCACCGTTCCGCCGGTGCCGACGCCCGCGACGAAGCCCGACAGCGCCGCGCCGCCAAGCCCGCTGGCCTGCGCAACCAGCTCCGCAATCGTGTTGTCGCAATGCGCCGCGCAGTTGGCCTGGTTGCAGAACTGGCGCGGCAGGAACCAGCCTTTCGTCTCGCCGCATTCCTCCGCCATCGCAATCGCGCCGAGAAAACCGCCTTCTTCGCGCGAAACGGGGCAGACCGTTGCGCCGTAGCTTTCGATCAGGCGGCGGCGTTCCACGCTCATCCAGTCGGGCATGAAGATCGTGACGGGATGGCCCAGCGCACTGCCCAGCGCCGCCATCGCGATGCCTGCATTGCCGCTGGTCGCCTCCGCAATCGGCTGGCCCGGCACCAGCGCGCCGGAGCGGTAGGCTTCGCGCAGGATGCTCAGCGCCATGCGATCCTTGATGCTGCCCGACAGGTTGTACATTTCCATCTTGGCCAGGATGTCGACCGGCGCGCCTTCGTATCGCACCTGGAGGTGCAAGGCAGGCGTATTGCCGATGGCGGACGCGACGGGCGCGAGCGGACATGTCTGCGCAGGATGGATGGATAGCGAAGCGGGTTGCGGTTGGAGCATTTGGCGAGAGTATGCGCGCATATATGCAAAATCAGCTTCACACTTCTCGCATTTATCCGATTTCTTGCAAAATATTTGCATCGTCCGCTACAGAAACGCCATGATCGATGAAAACGACCGGCAAATCCTGCGCCACCTTCAACGCGATGCGACCGTTTCGATGGACAAGCTGGCCGCCGAATTGTCGCTATCCGGCAATGCCGTCTGGCGACGTGTGAAGCGGTTGCAGAAGGACGGCTTCATCACCCGCCGCGTCGCCCTGCTGGACGCGGCGAAGGTCGATCTCGACCTGACGGTCTTCGTCGCGGTGCGAACCAACGACCACAGCGATGCCTGGCTGGACAGCTTCGCCAGCGCCACGCGTGCCATTCCCGAAGTGATGGAATTCTACCGGCTGGCGGGCGATACCGACTATCTGGTCAAGCTGGTGGTGCGCGATGTCGCCGATTACGACCGGGTCTATCGCCTGCTGATATCCGCCGTGCCCATCTCCGACGTCTCCGCCAGCTTCGCGATGGAAACGCTGAAATACGAGACGGCACTGCCCGTATAGTGCGTGCCGCGGATTGCCGCGTGAGACACCGGTTGCTAGCACCGAAATATGTCCGGACAAATTTTCCTCGCCGCCGCTCTGCTCTTCCTTCCGGCAAGTGCCGCCGCACAGGCGACCATACCCGAACCGGGCATCTGGACCAATGTGGAGGACACCTATTTCGCCGAAGAAGAGGGCCGTACCAAAGCCGATACCGCCTATTACCAATTCGCGGCGGACGGACGCTGGCGGATGCTGGACAGCTTCGGTGAACCCTCTGGCGAATGGCAAGACACCGCGCCCGCCGGACTGGCCGCAACGGGCGATGACGTATGGGCAATAAACGACAGCGAACTGCGCCGTGCGCGCCTCTTCACCTGCTGGATCTCGGTGCGCAAGTTCGCGGGCAAGCCCGACGGTTCCTCCGACTGGACCTTCGCCCGACAATCTCGACATTTTCGACCAGGGCGGGCGCATTGCGATGCCCGGCAACGGCGAAGCGCCCGATATGACGCTGCGGATGCGCAACGTCACATGGGCGCGCGGCAGCCGCAACACGCCGTCGCTGGTCATCTACCTGCACCGCGACGATCCCGACCGGGCAGAAACCTATAGCTGGGCCTCGCCCGACGCCACGCTGGTCGGCATCAATGCCCGCTGGGCGCAGGCCAGTTGCAGCCCGAAGGACATTAGACGATGAAAACCACCCGCGCCCTGTTCGACACCACCGGCGGCCCCGAAGTCATCCGGTTCGTGGAAGAAGACCTGCCCCCGCCCGGCCCCGGCGAAGTGACGCTGGAGCATGGCGCAGTCGGGCTGAACTATATCGATACCTATCACCGGCGCGGCATCTATCCGGCGGAATTGCCGAGCGGATTGGGACTGGAGGCAGCAGGCCGCGTAATCGCCGTCGGTGAGGGTGTCGAGGGCTGGCGCGAAGGCGATCGGGCCGTGACCATCGGGCCGATGACGGGCGCATACGCCACACGCCGCAATATCGGCGCGGCGCACCTGTTCGCCTTGCCCGATGCCATCGACGACCGGACGGCGGCGGCCTGTGCATTGAAGGCATTCACGGCCGAATTTCTGGCCCAACGCTGCGGCAAGGTCGAAAGCGGCTGGCCGGTGCTGGTTCATGCGGCAGCGGGCGGCACGGGGCTGTTGCTGGTCCAGTGGCTCAAGCATCTGGGCGCGGAAGTGATCGGCACCGTCTCGACCGACGCCAAGGCCGAAGCCGCGAAAGCCGCCGGTGTCGACCACATCGTCTATCTACAAGCGCGAAGACACTGCGAGCAGGGTGCGCGAAATCACCGGCGGCGACGGAGTGCGCGTCACCTTCGACGGGATCGGGCGCAGCACTTGGGAAACCTCGCTGGATGCCACCGGGAAGCGCGGACTGATTATCAATTACGGCAATGCCGATGCGCCCGTCGGCGAAGTCGATGTCGGCGTGCTGGCGATGAAGGGCTCGCTCTACAACACCCGCCCCATGCTGTTCCATTATTACGAGGATGCCGGCGAACGGGCGGAATATTCCGCACAGGTCTGGGATCTGTTCGCCAAGGGCACATTGTCCGTGACCATCGGGCAGACCTATGCGCTGACCGATGCGGCGCAGGCGCACCGCGATCTGGAAAGCGGCAAGACCACCGGTTCCACCGTCCTGCTGCCGTGACCCGACCTCGCGCCCGCCGATCCGGACGTCATGCCCGAAGCGCAGCGGCGCACGATAGAGCGCGCGGCGGAGCTGATGGGCTTTACCGCCAACGATGCGCTGGCGATGGCGCACTGGCCCGAATTGCTGGGCGCGTTCGGCGGGCTGGTCGATACGATCTATGCCAGCACCGTCATCGACCCGGTGCTGAAACGGCTGGTGGCGATGATGGCCAGCGCGGCGGCGGGATGCCGCTATTGCCAGGCGCATACCGCGCATGGTGCGGTGCGGATGGCGGGCGGCGATGCGGCAAAGGTGGCGGCAGTGTGGGAATACCGGACCAGCGCGCTGTTCAACGAGGCGGAGCGTGCCGCCCTGGACCTGGCCTTCGCCGCCGGACAGCAGCCGAATGCCGCGACGGACGCGCATTTCGCTGCGCTGCGCACGCATTACGACGCGCGGCAGATTACCGAAATCGTGGCGGTCATTTCGCTGTTCGGCTTTCTCAACCGCTGGAACACGACGCTGGATACCGAGCTGGAGGAAGCACCGCGCGCCTTTGCGGCAGCACATTTGCCGGACAATCGCTCACCGGTGGATTAGCGACCGCCTCACCATGTTATGCCGCCAACCCATTCACCCGCGACGGCGCTGAACAGCTCGATCTGCGGCGATTGCCAGACGCCCGCCTTGGTGTAGGGATCGGTGGCGTGGAAGGCGGCGGCGTCTTCGCTGTTCTCCGCGCGAATTATCAGCAGCGAACCGATCGTCGCTTCGCCGTCTTTCAGCGGTCCGGCAACGGCGTAGCGTTCGACGTTCTCCGCCACATGGTCGAGATGCGCTTGCAAGTGCCGTTGCCGCAGCGCGGCGCTGTCACCCACGTCGCGGCAATGAATGGCGAAAAGCGTCACTGCTCTGGCGGTGCGAAAACGCTGGCGTCTATCGGTTCGCCCACCGTAACCTCGCGCCATTGCACGGTGTTGCTGCGCACCCCGTCATAGAACAGTGTGACCTCGCGCGCCTGCACCCAGCCGTCTCGGCCCAGCCGCACGAAATCGTCGTAATGCCGTTCGTGAAATCCGCGCGGGCTGTCGAACGCCATATAGCGGATGAAGCGGCTTTCGCGGTCGAAGCCGAACAGCGTAGCCTGCCCCTGCGGGTCGATGATGCGGACCAGATCGATCAGGGCACCGCCATGATCGCGCGGCGGCACCGCCTCCAGCGTGAAGCCGGTATCGAGCGCGGACCGGATGATGCCGAAGCCGAAATTGCTGGCCCAATAGGCGTCGGCCTGATCCTTGGGCATGATGCCGCGTTCGGTCCAGGTCGTCTCGCCGTCATAGCCGACTTCGAACACGATATCGTCGCCATCGCGCGCGACGATGCGGACCTTGCCGTCGGCTCCGTGTGCCGATTGCCGGTCCGGGTCGATCACGCGCCACATGCGGTAATCGTCGGCGCGTGCGGCGCGGCTCGGCGCTGTCGGGTGCGTAGAAGGTGGCGGACCCGCTCAAGCACCAGCGTGCCGGGTTCCAGCCAGCCTTCCCCGCCATGTGCCGCGATGGCCTGTTCGATAATGGCGCGCGGCGGATCGGGCGCCGCCTGTGCCGGCGCCGCGAAAGCCAGCATCAGAAGCCGGTAAGCCAACGCATCACGCAATCTCCACCAGTTCGAGCAGTTCTCCGGCAGGGCCGATAGTCGTCGCCGCCCGTCGCCCCTCGTACAACGCACCTGCGCGTTCCGCCGGTTGCGCTGATCCATTTCGCATTGCATGTATCGAGGTTGTCCACCGCGAGCGTCACCAGCGCATTGCCCGGCGGCAGCAGTGCCCGTCATGGCGTGGCGCGCTGCGGTCGCCGCTTGCGGATAGTCGTCCACCTCGACCACCGGCATCCGCCCTGCCGACACCATCGTCAGCGTGGTCAGCGTATCGGCGGGCAGGCCGAAGGCGTTGTTGATCATCGAATAGGGGATGGTGAAATCGGCCCCGCGATCCAGCCCCAGCGCGTCGGCATACCATCGCCACGGTCGCGGTCGCGATCGGGCGTCGCCAGCACGCAGATGAAGATACGGTCCACCGGCGAGGCGGCGCGCGGCAAGTCGGTCCCCGGCATGTCGCGCAGAACCTCGTTCAGATACACCATCTCGCGCCCCGGCCCCAGCACCTGCATCGGGATGAAGGCAGGTTCGATACCGGTAATTTCCTTGGGCGGGCCGACGATTTCGAAACTGGTCGGGCGGCAGCCTGTCGGGCCAGCCCCACACATCCTGCACCGTGCATTCGAACGCGGCCCAGCCATAGGTGCGCGTCGGTTTGAAATCGGGATGGGCAGGCTGTTCGACCAGCCGCATCCAGCAATCGCGCGCCGCTTTGCGGTTGCAGCGTGGCGTAGTGCGCCCCGGCATTCGCCGGGCATCCCCAGCTCGCCGCAAGGCTCGCATCCAGCGCGCCCTGCTCGACCAGCTCGAGGCCCAGCGTATCGCGATAGGCTGCCAGCGCCAACGCCAGATCGGGCACGGTCGAAAGGCCGCCAAGGATGGTTCCGTGCGATACAGTCATGCGTCGACCTCCGGTCCGAAATGAGGACGCCGTTTTTCAACAAAAGCCGTAGTGCCCTCGGCGAAATCGCGTCCTTCAAACGCTTCGGCGAAAATGCGTTTGGTTTCGTCATCGTCGACAACCTGTCCATCCAGCACTCGCCGCACGAACCGCTTGGTCTCGCGCACCGAATGCGGGCTGGCGGCGAGAATCGCATCGGCCAATTCGCTCGCATCGGGCGCGATGCGTTTCGACCAGCCCAATTCGCAGCGCCTCCTCCGCGTCGATCAGCGCACCTGTGTAGAGAATACGCTGCGCCTGCCCCGGCCCGACCAGATCGATCAGCAGCTTCACATCGTGCAGCGGATAGACCAGACCGAGCTTGGCCGGCGTAATCCCGAACCGCGCCCGTGCCGTCGCCACCCGCAGGTCGCACGCCAGCGCGATACCGCAGCCGCCGCCCACGCAATCGCCGTCGACGAAGGCAATCGTCGGCAGCACGAACCGCGCCAGCGTATGCTGCACCTGATTGATCGCCGCTGGTTCGCCGCACGCCATGCCGCATCGTCCTTGTTCGCCAGCAATTCGCGGATATCGGCCCCGGCGCAGAACGCGCCCTCCTCCGCCGCGCGCACGATCAGCAGGCGGCATTCGCTGCGCACCGCCGCTTCCTCCAGCAGTCCGGGCAGCGCCTGCCACATCGCCATGTCGAACGCATTTCGCTTGGCCGCGCGGTCGATCAGCAGATGCGTGGTCGCGCCATCATGTTCCAGCCGCAGGGTCATGCCGGGTGCCTGCTCCATAAAGTGATCCGCGATCGCCTTGCGCGTCGTCACCCACACGCCGTCATGCGTCGCGGACATGCCTGAAGAATTCCTCCAGCGCCCAGATGCGGCCGGGTCGCCCGATAATCCGCAAATGCAGGCCGAGGCTCATCATCTTGGGATTGCCTGCCGTGCCTTCGGCATAGACCTGGTCGAAATTGGCCTTGGCATAATCGAGCCACTGGTGCGGGGTGAAGCGCGGGGTCGGTCCACATCTTCATGTCGTTATTGTCGAGCTGGTACGGCACGATGCACATCGGGGTTCCGGTCGTCTCGCGGTCCCAGAACGGTACGTCGCCGCTGTAATCGTCCATGTGGTAGGTGAAGCCCTCCTCCTGCAACAGCCGCCGCGTATTGTCGGTCAGCAGATAGCGGCTCAGCCAGCCATAGGGGCGGACGCCGCAGGTCTTTTCGATGCTGGCCACCGCCTTGCGGATGAAGGCGCGCTCCTCGTCCTCGTCCATCTTGAACTGGTGAACCCAGCGCCAGCCGTGGCTGACTGGCTCGTGCCCCAGATCGACGAGGGCGGCAGCGATTTCCGGATGGTTTTCCAGCGCCAGCGCCGCCACGGTCCAGCTGGCCATGATGTCGTATTCGCGCAGCAATTTGACAATACGCGGTGCGCCCGCCTTGATGCCGTAGAGATAATTGCTTTCGTTGGAATAGTTGCGCATTTTCGACTTCACGAAGACACCCAGCTCGTCCACCGGCTCCATCCCGCGATCGCCGCGCGCAATGGTCATTTCGCTGCCTTCCTCGACATTGACGACGACGCTCAGCGCCATCTTCGCGCCGTCCGGCCAGTCGATCCGTTCTTCTTTCATGGTGTATTCCTAGCTCGCTAACGCTCGGGCGGTGCCGGCCCTCTCCCCCTCCCGACCACCCATACTGTATGGGACCATTGGGTGGTCGGGAGGGGGAGAGGGCCGGCACGATCCGCAAGATCAATGCATTTCCTCGCCGCCGCTGACATTCAGCGCTTCGCCCGTAATATAGCCCGCCTCGTCGCTCGCCAGCCACAGGCACGCCGCCGCCGTGTCGGTGGGCAGGCCGGGGCGGCCCATCGGGTTCTTCGCGGCCATGTTGGCGAGATATGCCTCGACGGTATCGAACCCGAGCAGCTCCGCGAAATACGCGTTCTGCTTCGCGCCCAGCCCGGTGGTCACATGGTTCGGGCAGATCGCATTCACGGTGATGCCGTGTCCGCCCAGCTCAACGGCACTGGCGCGCGTCAGCCCGACCATGCCATGCTTGGACGAAACATAAGCGGGCAAGTGCGGAAAGCCGGTCTTGGCCGCCTGGCTGGCGATGTTGATGATGCGCCCGCCGCGTTTCCCGTTCTTGGCTTGCTCGACCATCTGCCGCGCCGCCGCCTGCGTGCAATAGAACGCGCCGGACAGGTTCACCGCCAGCACCTGGTCCCACTCCGCCGCCGTATCGACCTCCAGCAGCGGCTTCATCTTGAACCCGATGCCGGCATTGTTGACGAACACGTCGATGCTACCGAACCGCTCGACTGCCTGCGCGACGAGCCCGCTGCACTGCGCCGCATCGGCCACATCGCAGGCGATGGTCGCGACCTTCGCGCCCTGCTCACGCAAATCGTGCGCCACCGCTTCGGCCTCGTCGTCGATCGTGCGGTCGGAGACGACGCAATTCGCGCCCTCTTCGGCAAAGGCCTGCAGGATGCCCTGCCCCAGCCCCTTGTCCTTGCCCGAACCGGTGACGACGACCGTCTTGCCAGTAAATCGACCGCCCATCACAGGTCTTCGGTCAGCACGAAGACAGGATTGTCGGCATAGTCCTGGAACGGCGCGGCGGCTGCCTGGAACTCGTCGGTGGAAATATCGGCGACGAAGCCGTCCATCGTCTTGATATCGATGATCTCGAAATACTGGTGCGGCGGCGCGGCGGCATCGTCGCCGAATACGCCCGTCGCCTTGTGGATCGTGAAGCTCGGTGACGGAACCCAGCGCGTTGACGCCCGGAATATCGCGGGTCTTCGCCCACTCCTCGTATTCGGCAATGCTGACGCCGTCTTTCAGGTCGAACAGAACGATGATACGCATGGTCTTTCTCCTTCAGTTTTGCGGCGCGCGATAGGCGCCCAGTTTGATATCGAGATGGCGGGCCAGCGCAAACAGCCCCGCCTCGTATCCGTCGCGGCCCACGATCTGGACGCCGAGCGGCAGGCCGTCGGCGGTCCAGCCCATCGGCAGCGACAGGGCGGGCAGGCCGGCGATATTGGCAAGGCAAGTGAAATCGGCCTGTGCGGCAGGTTCGGGCGCGGAATGCGCGAAAGGCGGATTGGGCACGGTCGGCAGCATCAGCCAGCCGTGCTCGATCGACCAGCTCGCAGCACCCGATCGCGCGTTTCGGACAGGATGGCGTGGTCTTCCGCGACTTGCGCAGGCGTTCGGGCCGGTCCGTATTCCAGCAACTTCACCAGACGTGCGCTCATGTCCGGCGTATCGGCAAGATGGTCTGCCAGCTTCTGCGACACGCCGCGAAAACCGGCGAAGCGCACGCGCGACAGGGCGTGCGGCAGACGTGCTTCCGCCGGTGTCGCCGGAAGCGTCGCCAGAACATTCGCGAAACGCTTGCGAAACCGCCATGTCTGATATCGACGCCATGATCGACAAGTGTCGCGCCCGACAGGTCGCCGCTGCCCGAACCCATGTCGGATATGACGCGCGCGACCCGCTCCAGCATGTCGAGGCTGCGCGCGAGCGGACCGATGGCGTCGAGCGAGGCGTCGGCCGGATCGAGCCCGTCCTGGCTCACCCGGGCGGTGGCTGGCTTGAAGCCATAGACCCCGCAATGCGCCGCCGGAATGCGGACCGAGCCCATCGTATCGGTGCCCAGCGCCACATCGCACAGCCCCGCCGCCACCGCCGCACCGCTGCCGCCGGACGATCCGCCGGGTGAATACCCTTGCGATGCGGGTTCTGCGTCGCGCCGAAATGCGGGTTGTCGGTCTTCGCGCCCAGCGCCGCTTCTTCCATGTTGAGCATGCCGACGATCGCTGGCACCGGCCTCGCGCAGCCTGGCGACGACGTCGGCATCGCGTTCGGCCACGCGGTTCTCGCGCAGGCGGCGAGCCCGGAATGGAACAGGCATGCCCTGTACCGCGATGTTGGCCTTCACGCCGACCGTGACGCCCGCCAGCGGACCCTCGCCGCCGGTGGCGCTGTCATCGCGGTAGAGAAAGGCGTTGTAAGGATCAGTCATCCTTCGAGACGCCTCAGCTTGCAGCTTCGGCTCCTCAGGACGAACGGTCGAATGAAAAACCCCGTTCGTCCTGAGGAGCGAGGACATAATCCGAGCGTCTTGAAGCCCACCTGTCCTGAGGAGCGAGGACGCAGTCCGAGTGTCTCGAAGGGTTGCATCCTCATACCCCGCGCTCGTCGATCAGCCGCAGCGGTTTCTGGCGCTTGTCGATCTCGGTCGCGGAAGCAGTGCCGCCCGGTTCGACCAGCGCGATGTCGACCTCGACGCCCAGCCCCTGCTTCAGCATTTCGCCCAGTGCCGCCGCATCGCTGCCGCCCCGGCTTTCCAGCGTCACCCGCATGCTGTCGCGCTGCGCTGCGTCGCGGGTCAGGTGGCAGACATATTCGCCGGTCAGGTCGCTGCGGTTCTCGATGATGGCGCCGATGGCGTGCGGGAACACGTTGATCCCGCGCAGCTTCACCATATTGTCGCTGCGCCCCTTGAACCCGGTGATGCGCTTGAACCCGATCTCGCCCCGCCCGTCCATCTCTTGCGTGATGTCGTGCGTGTTGAAGCGGATGCAGGGGGCGACGTCGTCCTTGTACAGGCACGTCACCACCATGTCGCCTGTGTCGCCGCGCGCGACAGGCGTGCCATTGTCGATATCGAGCAGTTCGAGATATTGCGCGTCTTCCCACACATACAGCCCGTCGCGGTCCGGCCCCTCGCCCGCGATGCTGCCGGTGTCGCCCACGCCGTACCAGTCATAGGCCTTGGCGCCGTGCCAGGCGTCCTCGGTGCTGGCGCGGTCCTCGGTGCCGAGATGGCCGATAATCATGCGGATATCGATGCGGTCGAACAGCCCCTCCGCCTCCGCCGTTTCGGCCAGCTTGCGGACATAATCGACGAAGCCGACGATGGCGGTCACGCCGAAATCGGCCATCAGCCGCACCTGGTTGACGCTGCGCGTTTCGATGCCGGTGCCTGCGCTCAGGAACACCGAATTGGTGAACTTGGTCACTGCCTCGCGGATGTAATGCCCGCCATTGATCATGCCGTGGCCATAGACCGAATGCACCACATCGTCCGACTCCAGCCCCATCCAGCGATACATCCGCCCGACCAGCAAATTGCCGACCTCGCGCCCCTTCGGCCCGAACATCAGCACCTGCGGTTTGCCGGTGGTGCCGCTGGTGGTGTGGAAGACGACCGGCGGGCGCGTTGCCGGGGCGCCCATGCCGTGAAAATCGCCATAGGGCGGATGCTCGGCGATGGAGGCCATCAGGTCGGTCTTGTCGTAGACCGGCAGCTTGCCGATATCGGCCAGTCCGCGAATGTCGCCCGCCTCGATGCCTTGCGCACCCCACAGCCGCTGGTAGAACGGCACTTGCCAGCCGCGCTGCATCAGCGTGCGGAACTGCGCATCCTGCATCGCGAAAATCTCGTCGCGGCTCATGGTGCGATAGCGCGAGACGAATTCCGCACCGACCGGATAGTCGCGCAGCATCTGCTTGGCGTCGAAGGCTTCGAAATAGGTCGGGAAGGTCATGTGGGTTCCGTGAAATAGGCGAGAGGATCGTCGAAAATGCGCGGGTCGGCATCGGCTGGGGCCAGTTCGCGCGCAAGGCTGTATTTCTGCGCGGCCTGTTCGGGCGACAGGGGATTGTCGGGGCTGCCCAGCGTGTGCGTGATCGGGTGGGTGTCGCTCCGTCCGTCGGCAAACGTGATGGTCAGCGATTGCGGGAACAGCGCGTTGCCGTCGGTGCAGCCGTCATCGGCGAGACTGACCTTGGCGCGCCAGTGCAGTCAACGCCGGATCGGCAAGGTCGTTCGGGCGTGAAGCGGCGCGGATCGATACGGCCATCGGTCAGCATCAGCGCAGCAAGATAAGGCAGGCACAGCCGCGCCCAGGCGGGCGACATGTCGGGCGAGCAGGGCCGGTCCACCAGCCGGCGGATCAGCGGCGGGCAGGACAGCTCGATGCTTTCCACCTGCGCTGAATTGAGCGCCATCGCTTCCAGCTGCCCAGCGCCGCATGGCTGGCCCGGCCGGAAGGAAACGGTTTCATGCTGACTTCGGAAATGCGCCAGTATCTTGCCGAGATGCGCGGTGTAGCGCGTCAGATCGCCTTCCTCGAACAGCGCAAGATAGCCGAACGGCCCCTCCAGCATGTCCTTCGGACCGCCGAACCCTTGCCCGGCCAGATCGCTCGCCATAACTGCGGCGCGGGCGGCGTTGGCGATCTGGAACGGCAGGGTCTCGCTGCCCTCGACATGCGCCTGCATCGTGCCGGCGGCGGACGAATAGGCCAGCCCCAGCGCATCGGCGACAGGCGCCCCGTCGATGCGCGCCACCGCCACCGCCGCGCCCATCACGCCGGTAATTGCCGGGCGGAAGAACCGCATCGCGCTGTCGACGCACAGCCCCAGCCCGGATGCGATATCGACCCCGACAGCCAGCGCAGCCAACGCCTCTTCCGTATCGCACCCGCCCCGCCGGTCGATGGCCGCACCCAGTGCTGCGGTCACGACGCTCATCGCGTGGACCACGGCGGGCTCGTGCACCGCATCCCATTCGAGGCAATGGATGCGATATCCGTTGACGAAGGCGGCGGCGGGCGCGGGCAGGCGCTCGGCCGACCCGAGCAGTCGCGCCTCGTCGCCCTGCCCACCAAGGCGCGCCGTTGCCAGTATCGCCGCCTCTCCCGGTGCATCGACACCCGCCGCGCCGATCGCCAGCGTATCGCCCAGCAGGCGGATCGCGTCGGCGCGTACGGTTGCGGGCAGCACGTGCCGCGCCGAAGCGAAGTCGATGAGGTCGGTCGTCGCGCTCATGGCAGCCACCGCGCCAGCAGCGCGTCGAGCGCATCGGCATCGTCGCCTTCGAGCGCGATATCGGCCGCGCGGTCCGCTTCACCCGCGTCCAGTCCGCCCCACGCCACCAGCGTCCGCAGCTTCGCCAGATGCTGCTCCTGCGTCATCGGACGCTCCGGATCGCCGCGCGTATCGACCAGCGCGCAGCCGTTCACCCGCGCCCCGAAATGCGCAGGATAGCGGCTTGTAAACGCGCCATCTTCGTCAACGCAGACTTGCGCCCGCAGCGGTGCGAGCGTTGCAATGGCCTCGGTTGTAAAGTCCGCCGGTTCCGCATCGCGCCCGTCCGCCACCACCGCGATGGCATGTTGCAGCGAGAATTTCGCCTCCAGTTTCAGTCTTCGGATCGGGCCGGTCGCAAAATGTCAGCGCATCGGCAAATGTCTTCACCACGAACGGCGCTTGGAGCTTCCCCTCGGCACGCAAGGTCCATCGCCGCATCGATCGCCGGATGCGCATGACGGCACGCGGCCTAGGGTTTGAAGCTGACCTCGTCGATCAGCCAGCCCGCCCTGTTGTCGGCCAGCGAACCGGGTTCTTGCGTCATGGCCGCGAACAGACCCTGCTGCCCCTCCAGCAACCGCGCCGGTCCCGTCGCCCCGTAATGCACATGCAGCGCCGCATCGCGCCCGGTGCGCGCCGCGTGATAGATGTGCCACTGCTTCGTCAGCACATCGTCATGCCGCATATGCCACAGCCCGCCCGCGACCGATCCGGCATTGCCGAGCGCGTTGGCATATTCGCACCGCCGCAAACCCGATGACGGAGCCAAACGCCGCCGTCGCGCCGAACACGCCCGCCGTCGCAGTCGGGTGCCAATGGGCGTAATGATGCGCGTCCAGCGCCGCGCCGACCGCGATCATCGCTTCGTAGCCGCGCACCGCAGCATCCAGCCGCTGGTCCATCGTCGCAGCGGGATAGCGACAATCGCCACCGGCCAGACGACCGGGCCGGGATGCAGCAGCGCGGTGCGATGCACATCGTCCATTTCCAGCACATTGCCCAGATAGGTCGATTTCTCCCACGCCACGGGCGAAATCGCGCCGCCCAGCGCCCCCGCCTCCGTGCCGCGCGCGCCCGCCACGCAGGCCAGCCAGTCGAGCAAATGCAGCCGCGCCCGCTGCCGCGCCGCATCATCGACGGGGCGGGCCAGTCGCGTTGCCAGTTGCGCCAGCAGGGGTTCGGTCATACACTGTCCTCCCTCCAGCAGCCACACCCGCCATCATTCCGGAACCATAGCCATCGCCGCCGACACTGCCCCGCCGCCGCCCCGCATCCCGCGCTACCTGCAGGTGGCGGGCGAATTGCGCGAAGCGATCTGGCGCGGGCCGGTTTGCCGGCGGCGCGCAGTTTCCCACCGAAACGGTGCTGTGCGAAACCTACGATGTCAGCCGTTTCACCATTCGCGAGGCGCTGAAGCGGCTGCAGGCCGAAGGGCTGATCGCGCGCAAGCGCGGGTCCGGCACGACGGTGCAGCCAGCGGCGGCGCGCGGCGGTGCGCTGCACCAGCCGATGTCCAATGTCGGCGAGCTGCTGCAATATGCGCGCGACAGCAAGGCGCATTTCGCGCAGGCGCGAATGCGGCCCGTTGCCAGGCGGGATCGCGGAACAGATCGACGGCGATACGGCGGGCGAATGGCTGCGTCTTCAACGGCATCCGCCGCGTCTCGTCGGACCGGCTGCCCATCGCGCAGACCGACGCCTATTTCCACGAACGGCTGGGCGATGCGCTGGACCGGCTTTCGCTCGACGATGGCACGCTGTTCACGCCAGATCGAGCGGCTGGCGGGCGTGCGCATCGGGCAAGTGACGCAGGATATTCAGGCGGTGGCGGCCGACGCGGCTGGTGTCGGACAGCTGGAGGTCAATCGCGGCTCGCCGGTGCTGCGCATCCTGCGCTGCTATTTCGACCAGGCGGGCACCCTGTTCGAAATCAGCGTCAGCCACCATCCCGGCGACCGGTTCGCCTACGCCATGCATATCGACCTCGACGTCTAGGCCATATCGGGGGCGTCGGGCGGCGCTCACTGCGGTTGCAACGAGGCACCGCGCCCGGCGTCCAGTCTTCGCCTGCAAACCGGATCGGCGGCGCGATATGATGCGCGCCATCCGCCGCCTCCACCAGCAGGCCGCGCTCGGCGACATGCGGCGCATCCAGCGCCTCGCGGAAATCGAGCACCGGCGCGAAGGCGACGTCCTTGTCCGCAAACCATGCCACCCATTCATCGCGGGTCCGTTCGGCAAAGGTCTGGCGCGAGGAAGGCGATCAGTTCGTCCTGCTCGCCCGCCTCGCGTTCGCGCGTGCGGCGACCAGATCTTCGCGATCGAGCGCGGTCAGCAACACCTCGGGCGAACTTCATCTCGCGCCCGCCCAGCGCGATATGCTTGCCGTCGCTCGTGCGAGTACACCTGATAAAGCGCCGCCCCGCCGAGCGAGCGCTGCCGCGCCGAGCGCGGCGCTGCGCCGCCCGCGATCGCATCGCCCGCAATATGCGCGCACCACGGCAGCATCGCGTCGTACATCGCGCAATCGAGATAGGCCCCCTCGCCCGTCCGCTCGCGCCCGACCAGCGCCATCAGCACGCCCGACAAGCGCTGTCAGATCCGGCGGCCATATCGGCGACGGCGCGCCCGGCACGACCGGCGTACCGTCCGGCGCCGTCATTGACCGACAGGAAGCCCGCCAGCGCCTGAACCGCCATGTCGTGCGCCGGATGATGCGCCAGCGCGCCGTCCTGTCCGAAGGCGGAGATGGAGCAATAGACGATTGCCGGATTGAGCGCCTTGACCGCAGCGTAATCGAACCCCAGCCGCGCCATCACGCCGGGCCGGAACCCTTCGACGAAGACATCGGCGGTGCGGCACAATTCAGCAAGCGCAGCGCGCTCCCTCGTTCGCTCTTCAGATCGAGCGCGACGCTTTCCTTGCCGCGATTGAGATTGGCGAACCAGACCGAATGCCCCGCCTCGAACGGCGCCTGCTGGCGCGCCGGATCGCCTGCGGGCGGTTCGACCTTGATGACCCGCGCGCCGTGATCGGCCATCATCACGGTCATCATCGGACCCGGCAGGAACTGTGTCAGGTCGACAACCGTGATGCCTCACAGTTTGCCCATGCGCTAGACGATACCGCGCGCGCGCATGTCGGCGATGGCGTCTTCATCATAGCCAAGCTCGCCCAGCAATGCGTCGCTGTCGGCTGCCCAGCAACGGAGCGGCGCGGTTGGGCAGGCGCTGGCCGTCCAGCCGGATCGGGCTGGCCAGCACCTGCATATCGGCGCGGTCGGGATGGTCGACGCTGTCGCGCATGCCGATTTCGCGCAGCCACGGATTGTCCAGCGCATCGGCCAGCTCATACACCGGCGCGACGGGCACGCTGCCCGCCAGCAGATCCTGCCAATGCGCCATCGGCTGCTTCGCCAACTCCTCGTCCAGCAGCTCGGTCAGCGCATCGCGGTTCGCCAAGCCGAGCAGCATTGTCGGCGAAGCGCGGATCGTCGCGCAGATCGTCGCGGCCCAGCTTCTCGACCAGAATATCCCAGAACTTGGGCAGCTGGCACATCACGAACATCCAGCCATCGGCGGCGCGGAACATCTGGCTGGGCGTGGCGGTGGGATGGGCGCTGCGCGGGGTGCGCTGCGTCTCGTCGTCCTCGTTCATGTACCACAACGCCGGATAGCTGGTCTGGTGGACGGCGGCGGAGAGCAGGTCGGTATCGACATCGCGCCCCTTGCCGGTGCGCTGCGCATCGAGCAGCGCCGCGAGCAGGCCGATGGAAAACAGCGTGCCGGTCATGAAATCGACCATGCTCAGCCCCATCCGCTGCGGCTCGCCGCCCGGTTCGCCGGTCAGCTGGCAATAGCCCGCCTCGGCCTGCATCAGATAGTCATAGCCCGGCCATTTCGCGCGGGCATTGTCGCGGCCATAGGCGGATAGATGCGCGCAGACGATGGCGGGATTGGCGTCCTTCAGCGCAGCGTAAGTCAGCCCCATCTTTTCGGGCAAGTCGCCGCGCATATTGTTGGCCACTGCATCGGCTGCCCGCCGCCAGCTTGCGGAAAACCGCCTGTCCGTCCTCGCTGCGCAGATCGAGCGTCAGCGACTTCTTGTTGAGGTTGAACGCCTGGAAATACAGGCTTTCCTTGTCGCGCAGGAAATGCGGCCCGACAGCGCGCGCGGTATCGCCGCCACCCTTGCCGTCTGTCACGCGGCGGTTCGATCTTGATGACCTCCGCCCCCAGCTGCGCCAGATGCATCGTGCCATAAGGGCCGGCGCCATATTGCTCGGCGCTCAGGATGCGGAAACCGGAAAGGGGGAGGTGCAGGCTCAAGCCCGCGCCCTCACGCCGGGTTTTCCTTGAAGTGCTGCTTGGCGATGATCATGCGCTGCATTTCGTTGGTGCCTTCGCCGATGCACATCAGCATGCTGTCGCGGTAATAGCGTTCGATGTCGTATTCCTTGGAATAGGAATAGCCGCCGTAAACGCGCATCGCTTCCTGGCTGTTTTCGACCGCCGCCTCGGTGGCGAAATACTTGGCCATGCCCGCTTCCTTGTCGCACCGTTCGCCCTTGTCGTAGGCTTCGGCGGCATCCATCGTCAGCAGCCGCGCGGCGCGGGCGCGGGTGGCCATTTCGCCGATCTTGAGCTGGATCGCCTGATGCTGCGCGATGGGCTTGCCCATCGTCTCGCGCTGCTGCGCATATTCGGTGGCCAGCCGCAGCGACCCTTCCGCCAGCCCGACCCCGCGTGCGGCCACGTTGATGCGGCCCAGTTCCAGCCCGCCGGTCGCCTGGAAGAAGCCCTGCCCCTCGACCCCGCCGATCAGCTGGTCGGCCGGCACGACGTAATCCTCCATCACCAGTTCGGCGCTGTCGATGGCCTTGTAGCCCAGCTTCTCGAACTTCTTGCCGACGGTCAGCCCTTCACGCTTGTCGACGATGAACAGGCTCATGCCCTTGTAGCGCGGCTCCGACTTCGGGTCGGTCTTGGCAAGCAGCGCGAAGACCTGTCCGTTCACCGCGTTGGAAATCCACGTCTTCGTGCCGTTCAGCACGTAATCGCCATCGGCGTTCTTCACCGCGACGGTGCGGATCGCTTGCAGGTCGGTGCCCGGCATTCGGCTCGGTCAGCGCCAGCCCGCCGCGGATCTCGCCGCTCGCCAGCCTGGGCAGCCATTTCGCCTTCTGCTGCACCGTGCCGAACCGTTCGACCGCAGCTGCCATGATGAGGTGCGAATTGAAGATGCCGGTGATCGCCATCCAGTAGCTGGAGATCCGCGTCGACGATCTTGGCATAGGTTGTCGCAGGCAGGCCCAGCCCGCCATATTCCTGTCCGATGGTCGCGCCGAACAGGCCCATTTCGGCCATCTGGTCCGACCAGTTCGGCGGGCCAGATATCGTCGTGGTCGTGATACTGGACCACCGGAATGACCTCCCGCTCCAGCCAGCGGTCGATCGCGTCCATGAAGGCGCGCTCTTCGTCCGGGTCGATGGTGCGGATCTGGTCTGCGAGAATTGGCGGCGGTTGCCATGTTGAAGGTTCCTTGGTAGAAATTCGGTGGAGGAGAAGCGCGAAGGCCTAGTCGTCGAGGTCGCCGTGACCGCGTTTCCAGACCAGCACGGTGCGCTTGTAATGGCTGACGATATCGCCGTGCTGGTTCTTGGCGATGGTCTTGAAGGTCACGATGCCCTGTTCCGGGCGGCTCTTGCTTTCGCGCTTTTCCAGCACTTCGCTTTCGCAATACAGCGTGTCGCCGACGAAGAGCGGCTTGATCATCCGCACCTCGTCCCAGCCGAGATTGGCGATGGCCTTGCCGCTGGTGTCGGACACGCTCATCCCGGTCATCAGCGCGATGGTGAACGGGCTGACGACCAGCGGCTTGCCGAATTCGGTGTCCTTCGACAGCTCGTAATCGAAATGCGCGGGATGCGTGTTCATGGTCAGCAGCGTGAACCAGACATTGTCCGCATCGGTAATCGTGCGGCCGGGGCGGTGTTCATAGACATGCCCTTCCACGAAATCCTCGAAATAGCGGCCCTGCACTTCGCGGAACCGGCCGGGCGAGACTTCGATGACACCTTCACGCATTGGTTCGTTCCTTGGATCGATTGGCTTCATGCGCGCGATGATCGCGCGGTATCGTTTGATGATCGGCGCTTCGAGCATCCGGCCCTTGTGCGTCATCACCTTGTCTCCGCCGTCGGCATAGGCCTGCAACGCTTCCGCCGCTTCGTTCACCGCGTCCTCGCCGGGCACGAACGCTGCGTCGATGGCCGCGACCTGGCGCGGGTGGATCGCGGCCTTGGCAGCGAAACCGAGCGCTTCGGCGCGCGCGCATTCGCGCTGCAAGCCCGTCCGCATCGTCGAGATGGATGAACGGCACGTCGATCGCAGGCACTTCGGCCTCGGCACAGGCGAGGACCAGCTGCTGGCGCGCGCCGAGCAGTGGCTCCCACGCCAGCGTCACGCCCAGCTCGCCCGCGAAATCGCCGCCGCCGAACATGACCGCGGCAACCCTGGGCGCGCGAGGCGATGGCGAGCGCATGGCGCAAGGCGCGCGGCGTTTCGATCAGCGGGACCAGCATCGGGCACCGCTCGCCCAGCACCTGCGCCACGATCTCGCAATCGCGCGCCGCCTCCGCCATCGGCAGCAGCAGCGTTTCGGGCAGGACATCCGCTGTCGCCCAGCGCGGCAAGGTCGGCCATACCCGCCGCCGTCGCCACCGGATTGATGCGGATCGCCCAGCCTGCCCGTCCGTCGGCGACATGCTTCAAAGCCGCATCGCGCGCCTTCGTCCTTGTCGCGCGCGGGCACCGCATCTTCCAGGTCGATCACCGTCAGCCCCGCGCCCGCATCCTTCGCTTTCGCAAAGCGGTCGGGCCGCGATCCGGGCACGAAAAGAAGGCTGGTGCGGCGAACATGCTGGTTAGCGTTTCCTCGTGACAGAGCGACAACAATCGCGCGAATTACAGCTTCACAATTTGTCCGGACAAATCTAAAGTCAACCCGGAATCTGGGTTTGTCGGGGCCGGTAGTTGGCGTCGGACACATGATTCCACCGGGAGAGACCATAATGACCATCCGTTCCACCTTCGCCGCACTGGCAACTGCCGCTTCGGCGCTGGTCTTCGCCATCGCGCCCGCCAGCGCCCGCACGCTGGACCCCGACGTGCCTGACGATGCGGTCGAGATTTCCAAGCGGATGCAGTGCGGTGTCTCGGCAGACGAGCCTGCCGTCTATCACTGGTCCGGCAATATCTATGGCCGCAGCCCCGGCGTGCGCGACAAGCTGCTGTTCAAGGGCGAAGGCATGAACATCCGCCGCTGCGTCGAAGTGACCGATCCGGAACGCGGCACCGGCTGGCGCCTTATCAGCCGCGAGATCATGCTGATGCTCGACCCCGTCACCGGCGAAGTCGTGAACCAGTGGGAGAACCCCTATACCGGCGACACGGTCGACGTGATGCAGATCCACAACGACCCGGTGAACGGCCGCCCCAACTTCCCCGTCGGCAGCGATGGCAGCGCCTATTACGCTGGACAGCTTGCGCGAAGTCGGCCCGTTCGTGTTCTATCCGGTCGAAGTGCCGCTGTTCTACACCAACCCGCTGGCCGGCGATTATCAGAATTACGTCGGCAACAAGTATCACGCGATGGAAATCTTCGACTTCGCCGTGCTGAAGGACGAGCTGTATGACAGCACGCTGCCGACTGCCTATCCGATGATCAGCTGGGTCCGCATTTCGCCGTGGGCGCCGTGGATGGAAATGGGCGGACGGCCCGGCCAGATGGTGTTCAACGCGATGGGCCGCAAGCTGCCCGGCGGGTTCGAGGAACTGCCCGACGTGCTGAAAAACGAAATCCGCGCGAATTATCCGATCTACGAACAGGCCCCGCCCAAGGACGACACGCGGCGCAACGAGACGACCTGGACCAAGTTCAAGCTGCTGACCGACGCCAAGCGTGCCGAGGAAGGCGAAGCGATGGACGCAGGCGAGTAAACCTGAGCACTCGAAAAAGGGGCTGCCGGTCGCGAAACCGGCAGCCCCTTTTCGTGCGTGTCCCGAGTTTTCAGAACCCGGCGGAAACGATCACCCCGAAGCGCCGGCCGGGGCGCAGGCCGCCGATGAAGCTGCGGCGGAAACTGGCATCGGCATCCGCGTAACGGATAACCTGCGATACAGCGTCCTCGTCCGTCACATTATCGACATAGCCCTGGATCTTGTAAACGCCGTTGCCGACACCAACCCGCAGATCGACCACGGTGCTTTCCCCATAGCTGGCAAGGTTGCTGACCTGTGCGAAGGCCTTGGACGTCAGCGTGACATTGCCGCCCGCGAAGAATTCCCAGTCGCTGGCGCCAAGCGGCACGCGATAATCGACATCGGCGAACACGCGATGCACCGGCGCGCGCGGAATACGCTGCCCGTCGATGGACCCGAACAGCGACTGGCACCCGGCCACACCGGGGAACTGGTCGCCGGTGCTGCAATTCACCAGCCGGTCGTCGGCAACATCGTTCAGCACGCCCTGGTTCTCATCGAAGCCGCTGGTGAAGCGGCTGTCCGCCAGCGCGTAGTTGGCCGTGACCGTGAAATTGCGGCTGGGCCGTGCCAGCACTTCCAGTTCCAGACCGTTCACGCGCGCATCGCCCGCATTGACGGTGGCACTTTGCGTATTCGCGCCATCCACCACGTTCTGCGTCAGCTGGTAGCCTTCGATCTCGTTATGGAACAGCGCGAGATTGACGATCAGGCCACCATCGAGGAACTGGTTCTTGATCCCGATTTCGTAGGACGTGCTGTCTTCCGCATCGAAGGTGGGCGCACCGGCGGCACGCGCGATGACCGAGTTGAACCCGCCCGGCTTCTGCCCTTCGGCATAAATACCGTATAGCAGCGTGTCTTCGTTCGGCTGGTAATCCAGCGTTACGCGCGGGGTGAATTCCTTGAAGGTTTCCTCCACGAAATCACCGGCGGGCCGGGCGTCGCCTTCGTTGAAATCGAAGGTGGTCTGGCGGATCCGCTCTTCGGCGTAACGGCCTTCGAAGCCCAGGTTCAGCCTGTCGGTGATATGGAATTCGACCGCGCCGAACACCGCGACGTTGCGAATGTTCAGCAGGTTCTCGTCGCGCGAATTGGGCGTGGACGGGCCGAACAGCGGCGATACCCGGCCGCAGTTCGGATTGGCAGCGCAGATCGCGCTTTCGATACCGATGGCCTGCCCGAAACTGGCACCGGCACGCGCCGGACCGTCGGCGGGAACCTGCCTGATGTCGAACGTGTCATCGTCCTGTTCGAAATAATACCCGCCTACGATCACGTCGAACGCGTCGCTGAGATAGGACAGGCGCAGTTCCTGCGAATAGTCCTCTGTCTCGTTCAATCCTTCGAAGCTGAAATCGACGGTGCTGCCGACAAAACCGAACGGGAAGATCGGACCGGCTGGGCCGAAGCCGATGGGGCCGCCGATGGGGAAGCGCGCGAAGCGAGCCGTCTGGAAACTGTTGGGTCCGTAATCGCCATCCAGGATCAGCGTCTGTTCGCGGTTGTTGTACCCCGTCAGCGAAGTGAGCGTCAGGCTGTCGGTCAGTTCGTATTCGAGCTTGAGGCTGATATTATAGGTGTCCGCTTCCACGCCCACATCTTCGGGATTCGCGAAACTGGCGCGAGAAATCGGAGCTGACGGACGCGGCTGGACCGGCCCGGCGAAATAGCGTCCGCCGCCGCCATACAGCGCGCCATCGTCGGGCAGCACGTTGTTGAACTGCGTCCCTTGCGCGAAGATCGCGGGCTGGCCATCGTCGGTGCGGTTGAAATAACCGCGCAGCGCCGCCGTAAACGGGCCGCCATTGTCGTAATTCAGCACGCCGGAAACCGAATAGGATTCCTGCTGGCCCAGCGTATCGCCGTCGAACTGGTTCACGAATTCGCCGTCATTGGTGAAATAACGTCCGTTGACGCCCAGCCCCAGCCCTTCGGCCAGCGGGCCACGGATACCGGCGGTCACTTCGTAACGGTCGTTTTCCGAAATGTCGGCGGTGACGCGGCCTTCCCAGAAATCGCCCGGCATCTTGGAAATGATGTTGATCGCGCCCGCATAGGTGTTGCGGCCATACAGCGCGCTTTGCGGGCCCTTGACCACTTCGATGCGCTCGATCGTGTCGACATCGTAATCCGCAAGGCTGCCGGTGTAGTAGATACCGTCGATGAAGAAGGCGACGCCCGATGCGCCCAGAATGCTGGCCTGTCCGCGAATGACCGGACGGTTGCCGTCGCGGCCCAGAGCTGTCGTCGAACACGATGCCCGGCGTGGTCTTGGAGATATCGGCCAGACTGTCGAGGCCGAGGCGCTCGATTGTTTCCGCCGTGGCGACGGCCACCGATGGTCGGCATATCCTGAAGCGTTTCCTCGCGTTTGCGCGCGGTAACGATGATTTCATTGCCCAGCGGGCGCGGTCCGGCCTGTTCGGCGGTCGGGTTGCCGTCCGTATCCTGCGTATCCTGCGCGATGGCCGTGCCGGAGAATGCAGCAGCGGAGGTCATCATGGTAGCCGCCAGCAGGCAGGTGCGTGTCGAACGTGTCATCGTGTTGTCCCCTTTTCGAACGGCCCCTCGCCGCCGGAATAGATTGTCTCGTGCCTTACACGTTCCTGCATGGACGAAATTTGTCCAGACAAATTTATGCGTTGCCCGTGCAGGTCCGCTGTTATCTGTGACATTTTTGTTTCGGCTCTGGCCGTTAGAACGGCTTCACATTGCCGAGGAACGCCGTCACCAGCAGCAGCAGGTAGATGAACCACACCCAGATGCGCGTGGCATTCATCGTGCGCAGCAGCGGCAGTTCCGTCGCGTCGGTCGACCCCTGTTCCAGCACCGCCGTCAGCTGTCCGCCGACCGGCTTGAACGTGCGGTCGATCATGATGGCGGCCACGAAGATCAGGCCGAACATCAGCGCCTTCCACGCCAGCCAGTCGGGCGCGAGCGGCGCATCCTCGACGATGCTCTTGAATCCCAGCCCCAGATAAAACGCGCCGACGACCCAGCTCAGCACCCCTTCGAACCTGCGGTTGCGCGCGGCGCGCGGAGTTTGGTCGTGCGCATGGGAATCCAGCACCAGGAACACCCAGCCCGCCCCGATCACCCACGATCCCGCCAGCAGCCAGACCGGCACCGCCCAATACCCCCCGGCGGCCACCACGCTGAGCGACAGCGGCACCATCAGCGCCCAGGCGCAGCGCGGTGTCAGGTCCACGATCACCAGCAGTTTGAGCAAGGCAATCCGCTGGTCCAGCGTATAAACCGTGCGTTTGCGGAAATGCTGGCCGAGGCAGTAGACGCCCACATCGGCCCCTAGCCACAGCACGAAAGCGAGCAGGTGGGCATAGACCAGCAGGCTGTAGACGGTGACCATGCGAGCAGGCTCCTTTTACGATTGTTGCCGATATGACGCGGTCGCCGCACCTTATCGTTCAATTCCGACGGGTTGATAGCGGATTGCTTGACAAAGGCAAATTTGTCCGGACAACTTGCAAACAGCAAAATGGTCTGCCTTCTTCCGGAGATTTGCATATGAACTATCGCACCGTCGCCACGCCGCTTCGCCTCGCCCTTGGAACCGCACTGGCATCGGGCCTGCTTGCCCCTGCCCTCGCTTCGGCACAGGAGGCGGACCAGAGCGCGACGAGCCAGCAGGTTGCCGATCCGATCGCCCGCGACGGCGCGATCATCGTGACCGCACAACGCCGTGCGCAGGATTTGCAGGATGTTCCCGCCGCCGTCACCGCGCTGAGTGCGGAAGCGCTGGAAAACCGGCAGATTGCCGACACCAACGATCTGCAGAACCAGATCCCCAACGTGGTGATTTCCACCGGCACCGGCACCGCCAGCAGCGCGCGCATCTATTTCCGCGGCGTGGGCGAGGATGAATCGCGCGGCGCCATCGACCCCGCCGTCGGCATCTATATCGACAATGTCTATCTGGGCCGGACCGTCGGCAGCCTGGTCGACCTGGTCGATATCGAGCAGGTCGAAGTCCTGCGCGGGCCGCAGGGCACGCTGTATGGCCGCAACACCAATGGCGGCGCGATCAAGATCAGTTCCGTCCGTCCGCAGCTTGGCGAAAGCAGCGTGACCGCCGAAGCGGGCTACGGCAATTTCAACCGTATCCAGGCCAAGGCCAGCGCCAATGTCGACCTGTGGGACACCGGCGCGGTGCGCATTTCCGGCCTGTATCGCGAACGCGACAGCTACTTCACGCTCAACCCCAATGGCGATTTCGCCAACCTCGCCGGGTCCGAGCCGGGTGGCGAGGAAATCTACGCCATTCGCGGCAGCCTGTATGGCGAGTTGTCGGACATCTGGTCGTTCCTCGCCATCGTCGATTACACCAAGGACAAGTCGGACCCGGTCCCCAGCTCCATCATCGACCGCAGCGACAACCCGACCGTGGTGACCGACCGCGACCAGGACATCTTCACCATCGAACCCGCCCCCGGCGTGACGTGCTCGGCCTTCACGCCCGCAACATTCCAGCCGGTCGGTTGCTTCAACGATTTCAACAGCGAAGTGGATGCATTCGGCGTATCCTACCAGCTGACCGGCGATTACGGCGGTTTCTCGGTGTCCTCCACCACCGCCTATCGCACGCTGAAGGACGATCTGAGCACCAGCATCACCTTCCCCTATTTCCAGCAGACGGACCAGAACCAGTTCAGCCAGGAATTCCTGGTCAACACCAATATCGGCGATCTGGTCGATCTGACCGCGGGCGCGTTTTATTATACCGAGGATGCGAACCTGGACTTCCTGTTCATCCTGCCTGTCACCAACCGTGTCCAGACCGAAAGCGTGTCCGTGTTCGGGCAGGTCGGGCTGAATGTAACCGACGCGCTGACATTGACGGCAGGCGCGCGCTATACCGACGAGGACCGCGATTTCCTCGGCACGTCGGTTGTCATTCCCACCGTGACCGGCAGCGTGGGCGTCAACGATGTCACCTATACGGGTAAAGCCAGTTACGAAATTACGCCGGACATCCTTGTCTATGGCAGCTACGCCACCGGTTTCAAATCGCCCGGTTTTTCTGCCGATTGTTTCAGCCCGGCCGCCTGTTTCTTGCCGGTGGACAAGGAAGAGCTGAAGAGCATCGAGGCGGGTCTGCGCACGCAGTTCCTCGACGGGCGGGCCACTTTCAACGCGACCTATTTCAACAACGACTATAGCGACCTGCAAATCAGCGCGACCACCGGCGGCGGGGTGTTCACCCGCTCCAACGCGGCGGATGCGAAGATCCAGGGGGTCGAGGTGGAGTTCAGCCTCGAGCCGGTCGATGGCCTCGTCGTTTATGGCAATGGCAGCTATCTCGATGCCAAGTATGAAAGCCTGACGCCGTTGCAGGCCGGCACGCTGACCAACTCCAACATCAATACCGGGGCCATCGGCCCAGCCTGTACGAACATCCCGGCCGGCACCGCGCCGGGTGCGGCGTTCAACGATCAGGTCACGGCCTGCGCGCTGGGGCTGGAGCTGAAAAACGCGCCGGAATGGAAGGCGACCGTCGGCTTCACCTACACCATCCCGGTCGGCAGCGGCGAAGTCTTCTTTGGCGGCGATGTGGCGTATGAGGACGACAGCTTCGCACTGGTCGCCAACCCGCCCGGTTCGCTGGTGGAACCCGGCACGCGCGTCGATGCGCGCATCGGCTACCGCCCCGACGACAGCGGGTTGAAAGTCACGCTGTGGGGCAAGAACCTGACCGACCGCGAATATTTCCGTGCGACGACTGGCCCGAACCAGGTCTATGCCGCACCGCCGCTGACCTTCGGCATCGATGTGGGCTTCACGTTCGACTGAGCGTGACCGCGCGCGTAATCACCACGGGAAAACGCCTGCTCGCGGCGTTCGGTGCGCTTGTCTGCGCCGGTGCCGCGACGCCGGGTATTGCGCAGGATGGCGAGCCGGTTGCGACGCAATACGGCGTCGCACCGTGGACCGAAGCGGTGGTCTCGGTCGCCGAGTTCGAACCGGCCACCGCGCTGTTTCGCCATGCCGGCAATTGGCGGCTGGTCCGGTCGGGCGACGTTGCGCGGAGCGAGCTGGCGTACTGGCAACTGCCCGCCGAGGCCGCCGCCACGTTCGAGCGGTGGTGCGCGCCGCAAGCCGATACCGGCTGTATCCGCTTCGTGCGCTTCACCGGCGTCGCGCAGGAACCGGTGCGCCCCGCCGCGCGCGCATGGGACACCGGCGGCATCTATTCGATCATGGTCCGCAGCGACGACGTGCCCGCCTTGTACGAACAGGCGCTGGCGCTGGGCTGGTGGGCGGAAAGCCCGCCCATCCGCTTCCGGTTCGGCGCAAGCGACCTGCGCAATGTCGTGTTGCAGGGGCCGCACGGCATCAATGTGGCGGTGTATGAGCGGGTAACGCCAGCCTTCACCGCATTTCCCGTGGGCCGCATCAGCCAGGGCTTCAACGCCATGCGCATGGTGCGCGACCGGCCGGTGGCGCGGGATTTCTACCGCGACACGCTGGGCTTCGGCGTGCTGTTCGACAGCGAACGCGAACCGCCCGAACCCGCCTTTTCCAATTTCGGCATCCCGTTCAACCTGACACCGCAGATCGCCCGCACCGCCGCCGCGCTCTATCCGGTGGCAGGCGAAACGGGCCGCATCGAAGTGATGCAGATCGCAGGCTTCACCGGGCACGACCATTCGGCCAAGGCCAGCCCGCCCAATCTCGGCATCCTGTCGGTGCGCTATCCGGTGCACGACCTCACGACATATCGCGCGCATATCGCGACACAGGGCGCGCCCATTGCCTATGACGCGCAAAGCGTGGACATTGCCGACCTTGGCACGGTGGACATCCTCGCGGTGCGCGACCCGGACGGCAATTTGACGGAGTTCTACAGCGATGGCGACTGACCAGACGGCATACGCAACGAAGCAGCGCGGCGAGTTTTCGCTGGGCTGGAAAGTCCTGCTCGCGGGCGTCTTCGGTGTGGCATGCGGCGCATCGCCCCTGCCCTTCAACGTCATCGGCTTCACCATCGAGCCGCTGATTGCGGAGTTCGGCTGGACCCGTACCGAAATCCTGTTCCCGATCACCATTTTCGGCGTCATCGCCAGCCTGCTTGCGCCGTTCTTCGGGTCGCTGGCGGACCGGTTCGGGGTGCGGCCCGTCGCGTTGTGGAGCCTGCTGGCGTTCGGCGCATCCTTTGCCGCGATCAGCCTGACGCCGACGGCGGCGGCCAGTTCGACGCTCTATATCTATTACGCGCTGTGGCTGCTGGTCGGGCTGGTCGGCATCGGCTCCACGCCGGTCACCTGGAGCCGGGCGATCAATCTGTGGTTCTTCAAGAACCGGGGGCTGGCGCTGGGCATCCTGCTGCTGGGCACCAGCCTTGCTGCCATCGTCGTGCCCAAGCTGGCGGTGTGGGCCATCGAAACGCAAGGGCTGGCGCATGATGTTCGCCATCGTCGCGCTGCTGCCGCTGCTGGTGGCGTTGCCGCTCGGCTATTTCCTGTTCCGCGAACCGCGCGCCGACGAACGGCCAGGGGATATCGCCGGGGCCAGCGGCAGGCTGACCGGGGTGACGCTCGGCACCGCGCTGAAGGATTACCGTTTCTGGCTGATCTGGCTCAGCATCGCCTTGATCGCGACGGCGTTTGGCGGGGCGTTCATCAACATGCCCGCCATGCTGTCCGATCGCGGGCTGGAGGCGCAGACGGCGGCCAGCGTGATGGGCGTGCTGGGCATCGGCATCCTGTCCGGGCGGCTGATTACCGGCGCGCTGCTCGACCGGTTCTGGCAGGGCTTCGTCGCCTTCCCGCTGCTGTGCCTGCCCGCGATTTCCATGTGGCTGCTGCTGGGCGACAGCATCGTTTTCCCGGTTGCCGCAGTGGCAGGCTTCCTGCTGGGCTTTGCCGCCGGCGCGGAAAGCGACCTCATCGCCTATCTCACGGGCCGCTATTTCGGCATGGCGAATTACGGCAAGATCTACGGCATGCTGTATATGCCGTTCGGTCTCGGCAGCGCGATCTCGCCGATCATCTACGCCTATGTCCGCGATACGACGGGCAGCTACGACGCCATCCTGCAAATCGCGATTTTCGCGTTCATCGCGGGCGGTGCGGTGCTGCTGTTGCTGGGCAAATATCCGGACGACTTGCCCGAAGACGATACCGTACCCACCCGTGACCCGAACCGCGCATCGGCAGGAGCCGCCTGATGGCCACGCTCGTCAAAACCAGCCTGTCCGACACGCTCGCCGCCACCGGCGCGCAAGTGCTGAGCGATGCCGCCGACCTCGATTTCTACGCGCACGATATCTACGCGCGCGGGGCGGACCTTGCCGCCGTGGTGCGTCCGGCGGACAAGCACCAGCTCGCCGCCGCGATAAAGGCTGCGACCGGTGCGGGCCATGCGGTGATCCCGCGTGGCGGCGGCATGAGCTATACCGGCGGCTATAGCAGCGATACGCCCGACGCGGTGCTGTTCGACCTGACGCAGATGGACCGCGTGCTGGATATCGATCCCGTGTCGATGACCGTCACGGTGGAACCCGGCTGCACCTGGGCGACCTTGCGCGAGGCGCTGGCCCCGCACGGCTTGCGCACCCCGATGTGGGGCACGCTGTCCGGCCTCAAGGCAACGGTGGGCGGCGCGATGAGCCAGAACGGCATCTTCTGGGGCACGGGCCGCCATGGCAGCGCCGTGCAGAGCTGCACCGCGCTGGAAGTGGTGCTGGCGGACGGCACGCTGCTGAAACTGGGCAAGGCCCATACCCGCCCCTACGGCCCCGATCTTGCCGGACTGTTCCTGGCCGATACCGGGGCGCTGGGCATCAAGGCCGAAATCACGCTGCGGCTGGTGCCGGAAGCCAAATGCCACGGCTATGCCAGCTTCGCCTTCGACACGCATGAACAGTGGTTCGCCGCGATTACCGAAATCGAGCGGCAGGGCCTCGCCACCGAATGCTTCGGCTTCGACCCCTTCCTCAACGCCATACGCATGAAGCGCGACAGCCTGGCGGGCGATGCCAGGCAGCTGGTCGGCATGATGCGCAAGCAGGGCGGTTTCCTGAAAGGTTTGAAGGAAGGCGCGAAGGTCGTCGCGGCAGGTCGCGATTTCCTGAAGGACGCCAACTTTTCGCTGCATGTTCTGGCCGAGGGCCGCGTGCAGGCCGCCGCCGATGGCGACATCGCGGCAGCGCGCGATATCGTGGCGCAGGCGGGCGGGCGCGAGGTGGAAAACACCATTCCCAAGATCATCCGCGCCAATCCGTTCGGCCCGCTGAACTCGATCCTCGGCCCCGATGGCGAACGCTGGGCGCCGATTCACGGGCTGGTGTCGCACGGTCAGGCGCAGGCGTGCTTCGATGCGCTGCTGGCGCTGTTCGCCGACCACGCCGACGCAATGGACGCGCTGGGCCTGCATTACGGCACGCTGATCGCGGCGGTTGGCGGCGGCGGCACGCTGATCGAGCCGTGCCTGTACTGGCCCGACGCGCGCAATCCGGTGATCGAGGCAACCATCGAAGCGGGCGCATCTGAAGAAAGTGCCGAAGCTGGACGGCAATGCCCCGGCATGGGCGCTGACGCAAAAGCTGAAAGCCGCCATCGTCGATATCTTCGCCGCGCACGATGCGGTGCATTTCCAGATCGGGCGGACCTATCCGCTGCGCGACAGCCTCGACCCGCGCGCCGATGCGCTGCTGCAATCGGTGAAGCGCGATGTCGATCCGCGCGGCCTGATGAATCCCGGCTCGCTGGGGTTGTGAGCGGCGCACGTCATTGCGGGAGCCGCAGGCGACGCGGCAATCCAGAGCGTCACACACCGACCGTTCTGGACTGCTTCGCTACGCTCGCAATGACGGAGACCCGACCATGACCGCACCCGCCCCCTATTCCGCCGTCGCCATGCAGCTGACCGCGCGCGCGCTGGACCGCCTGCCCGACACCGCCGCCGCGCGCGCCGCGATCCTGGAGCATATCGGCGAGCTGGAGAACCAGATCCGCACTACCGGCATCTTCATCGCGCAATATTCCGGCGTGCCGGTGAAGCTGGCGGTGCTGCCCGAATACCTGTTCACCTCCTATCCCGGCCGCACCACCATTCCCGATTTCGCCGCGCGCGTCGGGTTCGCAGCGGACGGCCCGGAATACGAGGCGCTGGGCGGGGTGGCGCAGCGGCTGGGCATGCACATTGCGGGCAATGCCTACGAAACCGACCCGGCCTTTCCCGATTTCTATTTTCAGGCGAGCTTCATCGTCGCGCCCAGCGGCGATGTGGTGCTGCGCTATCGCCGCCTGCTGTCGATGTTCGCGCCCAGCCCGCACGACGTCTGGGACGCCTATCTCGACCGCTACGGCCTCGACGGCGTGTTCCCGGTGGCCGATACCGAAATCGGACGGCTGGCCTGCATCGCGTCGGAGGAAATCCTCTACCCGGAAATCGCGCGCGTGCTGGCGCTGCGCGGGGCCGAAGTGTTCTGCCATTCCAGCAGCGAAATCGGTTCGCCGCTGGCCACGCCAAAGGACATCGGCAAGCGCGCCCGCGCGTTCGAGAACATGGCCTATGTGGTCAGCGCCAACACCGCCGGGATCGCGGGCACCGCCATGCCGCTCGCCTCGGCGGACGGGAACAGCCAGGTCGTCGATTACAGGGGCAAGGTCGTGGCGCAGGCGGGCGACGGGGAAACCTTTACCGCGTTCGGCACGGTCGATCCTGGCGCCCTGCGCGCCGCACGCCGGGTGCCGGCGATGACCAATGTGCTGGCGCGGCAACGGCCCGACCTGTTCGCGCAGGCCTATGCGCAATTCGGCGGCGACTTCCACCGGCCCGACGGCATGACGCAAGACGGCAAGCCCGCCATCCCCGACCGCGACTATTTCAAACGCGCGCAGGAAGCCGTGATCGCACGGCTGGACAAGGCGGGCGTCATCTAGATCCTCCCCGATTGCAAATGGGGAGGGGGACCGCCCGAAGGGGGTGGAGGGGTCACTTCGTTACGCACATACCCCTCCACCAGCTTCGCTGGTCCCGCTGGGGCTACGCCCCCTCTTCGAGTCCCCCAATACATTGGGGAGGAAAGAAAGGAAGAACCATGCAACACCGCACCGTTTCGGGCCGCATCCGCTACACCTCCGACAAGCCCGACATGCGCGGGGCGGAGCGGGGGCGCGAGAGCTTCACCTTTACCCATCACGGCGATGGCTCGGTCATCATGCGCGCGCAGTGCGAGATCGAGGAGCCTGCGCCCACCGTGCTGCGCGATATCGTCTATCACATCGGGCCGGACATGGTGCCGCAGCACCTGCTGGTCCACCTGACGCTGGACGATGCGTTTCTGGGGTCGGGCTGGCTGCGCCACGATGCCGCCGCCAACGCCATCGAATGCGAAAGCTACGGCCCCGATATCGGGCGCAATTCGGAGAGGCGCGAAGACGTGGACGCATTCGACGGGTTCGGCACGCATCCGGTGGTGGGCGACGGGTTCTTAAGCCGCGTGATGGATGTGAGCAAAGGCCCGCACAAGCGCACCCTGCGCGTTTTCCTGCCCTCCCCCGACCATCGCGGCGCAACCCCGCCGCAAATCAGCGAGGTTGCCATCACGCTGGAATATGTCGGCGAGGAAGAGCGCAGCGTTGCCGCCGGAACCTTCGCCTGCCGCCATTTCCGCTTCATCGACGACAGCGACGCCGGGATGGGCGGCACCACGCACCCCGATTACGACATCTGGGTCACGGCGGACGACGATGCGATCCTCGTTTACGGATCGATCGACGGCTACATGATGAACCGCTACGAACTGGTCGAACTCGACCCGCTAGACCGTCAGGCTCAGGGCGCGACCTGTTCCACGCCTTCGTTCGGAAACTCTGCCAGATATCGCGCGCCGGTCGCCTTGTCGGCCAGATAGGGCGGCACCGGCACCGCAGGGTAGACGCGAACCACATAATCGCCCGCGCTGGGGTCCAGCCGCAGCGGGCGGATCTCGTCCTGATAGGTCTTGCTGTACCAGAACGCGCGCGCATTTTCGAGGCACGGGAAGCGCACGATCAGCGTGGTGAAGCCTTCCTCCGCCTCGCCTTCGAAGCTGTCGATGGCGGCGGGGATGTTGAGATAATAGCCGCCCAGCTGCTCGTATAATTTGCTCTCCGCAATCGCCAGCCCATAGGCCCGCATCCGTACCGCATCGCGCGTCGGGCCGGTGATGACCATCAGCACGGGGGCGTTGCACACGGTGGCTGGCAGCGTCGTAGGTGGTGGCGGAGGTGGCGGCGGAGGCGAACATAGGCACCTTCCGGCCTGACATCGGCCACCGCAATCGGCTCTGACAAGTCCGGCGGCGTTGCCGTCGATGCCGCTGCCAGGGCCAGCGCTACACTGATCGTAAAACTCATGCTTCGATCCTCCATTCATCGCACAGCGTCCGCTTCCACGGCTTGCCATCCTTGTACCATTGCCATGTCCGCGCGCGGGTTTGCCCGTCGGGCGCGATCGTTATCATCTCGACATAATAGGCACCGGCGACATCCTCGCGCTCCAGCCGAAGCATCAGCACGTCGCCATCCGTTTGCCAGCAGGCCCCGCTGAACCGGTCGGTGTCCCACACCAGCCGGTCCCCGGTCAGCGCGCCGCCGAATTCGTACGTTTCCTCGCGCCCGTCGTCCCAGCTTAGCCAGTTGTGCTGCACATAGTGCCATTCGCCGCTGTCCGGAAATTCGCAATGCGTCTTCACCCGGCGCGCGTCGACCAGCTTCCCGTCATTGTCGAAATCGCGATACCAGCCGTCCCACCACCCCTCGTGCAGCAGCATGGCCGGCATGGCGGATTTAAGTTCGGCGCGGTTGGTCATTGGTTTTTTCTCTGTCTTCTCGCTAACGCTCGCGTGCTGGGCCATCCCGCTCCCCCTCCCGACCACCCGATTAGTATAATCCCGTGGGTGGTCGGGAGGGGGAGCGGGATGGCACAGCAAGCGGAGGACGGATGTCCGGAGCGCACCCAACAAAAACGCACAGCACCTAAGCGTGAGCGAGAAAACAAAACTCCTACCCCCTCTCCGCAAACGCATCCAGCGGCAGCGGCGTGCCGGTCTGCCGGATCAGTGCCTGCCTGCGCAGGAACCGCAGCATGCCTTCGTCGCCCATGCGGCTGGGGCCGAGGCCGCTGCCTTTGCGCGAGTGGTTGGTGGCATCGCCGACCATGCTGGTCAGCGCGCCGTCCTGAAGCGAAATCGCGCCTGCATCGAGCTGCGCGCCGACTACTGCCGCCTCGTCCAGCGACCCGGCATAGACCGCCGCGCCCAGCCCGTATTCGCCTGCATTGGCCGCTGCGATGCCATCCGCGATATCGTCGAACACGGTGACCGGAATGACCGGCCCGAAAGTCTCCTCGCGCATCACGGCCATGTCGGGTGTTACGTCCGTGAGCACTGTAGGACGTAAATACGCTCCGCCGCCGATCCGCTCGACCTTGCCACCGGTCAGCACGCGCGCGCCGCCTGCCACCGCATCGCCGATCTGCGCCGCGACCGTTTCGGCCTGTGCGGGAAAGATGAACGGGCCGAGATGCCCCTCCTCCCCCGTCGCCAGCGTGACCGCTTCCGCCGCGCGGACCAGTTCGGCGAGGAAGGGTTCGGCGATTTCGCGCGCGACGAAGACCCGCTCGATGGACTGGCACGCCTGCCCCGTCGCCACCACGCTTGCGCGCAGGGCGACGCGCGCCGCCGCGACCGGATCGGCGCTGGCGGTGACGATCATCGGATCCTTGCCGCCCAGCTCCAGATTGGCGGGGATCAGCGCCCGCGCCGCCGCCTCCGCCACCTTGCGCCCGGTGGCGGTCGAGCCGGTGAAGCAGACATAATCCACCGCCTCGATCAGCGCCCGCCCGGTATCCGCACCGCCCATGACATAGGCGAAGGGCAATTCGGGAAAGTCGGCCAGTATCGCGCGCATCGGCGCAACGAAGCGCGGCGTGACTTCGGACGGCTTCACCAGCGCAGCGCACCCCGCCATCAGCGCCGGCACCGCGTCGATATGGCTCAGCACCACGGGGAAGTTCCACGGCGCGATGGCCCCGAACAGCGGGAACGCGGAAAAGCGTGGGGCAATCTCGATGCCGGGCGTGGCGGAGGCGGTCGGCGTCGCGCGGCAATTCGGCGAACAGCTCCGGCCCGCGCGCCGCCCATTTGCGCAAGATGCGCGCCAGGCCGTCCACCTCGATCCGGGCCACCGCGCGGCGTCCGGTGTCGATGGCGAGCGCCGCGATGACAGCCTCGCCATCCGTTTCGATCCGCTCGGCCAGGCGAGCGAAGACAGTGGCGCGGCCTTCGGGGCCGAGCGCTTCCCAAGCGGGCTGGGCATCGCGCAGTCGGGCGGCGACGGGCGCGACGTCTTCGACGGCGAATTCGTAATCGGCCTCGCCGGTGCGCGGGTTGATGGCTTTCATTGTTGCGCCTTCCAGTGCGAAACGATCTCCGAACCACCCGCAAACCACGCTTCGTCGCGCCCCGCCAGCTCCGCCAGCAGCGCCTCCACCGCGTCGATCCGGTAGGGCAGGCCCATGATATAGGGCGTCAGCTGGATCGGCAGCAGCCGCGCGCTGTCCTGCGCCGCCGCCTCGCTCGCCAGCCAGTCGAACGCATCGACCATGCTCTGCCGCCAGCTTTCCGCCGATTGCTGCTGCACCGTCACGATCTGGCGATCCGACAGTTCATGGTTCAGCGGCAGCGCGGTCAGGCCGTTGGCGAAGGCATAGGGCAGTTCGTCGTTCACCCAGTCGCAGCAATATTCCAGCCCGTGTTCCTTCAGCAGGTCCAGCGTGCGGAAACTCTGCGAACGCGCGATGGACAGCCAGCCGCGCGGCTTCGCACCCGTCGCCGCCTCCAGCCGCGACAGGCTGTCGGCAACCAGCGCGCGTTCCGCCGCCTCGTCCATCGAACCGTCGATGGTGCCGTTCATATCGGTCGAATGCGCGATGATCTCGTGCCCGCCCGCCTGCACCGCCGCAATCAGTTCGGGATAGCGTTCGGCAACCGCCGCATTGGTTGCGAAGGACGCGGTGACGCCTGCCTTTTCGAACGCGTCGAGCAACCGCCATACGCCCACGCGGTTGCCGTAATCGCGCGCGGTATAGTGGCGATAATCGGGGTAAGGCGTGACCATATGCCCCGGCGCGCGGAACGGGTCGTCGGACGGCGTGATGGGGAACCATTCGAGACTGACGCAGAGGAAGACCGCGACGGATTTGCTGCCGGGCCAGCGGACCTGCGGGCGTGTGTGGATGTTGGACCACGCGTAGAGGTCGTGGTCGTAGCCTTCGCGGCGGTGGGGATATTCGAGGTAGGATGGATCAAGTGTCATATCACGACTGGTCCCAAACCGTTCGCCCTGAGCTTGTCGAAGGGTTGCACTTCCTTCTGCGCCGACGTCGAAAGAGAAGGACGGCCCTTCGACAAGCTCAGGGCGAACGGGAGTGTCCAACTCAGCACGAATGGGAGTGTCCGGCTCGCGGCGAGCGGATTTTTAAGCCAGTCCACATCACACCTGCCCCCGCCAGCAATCCACGATCTCGCCCGCTTTCGCCTTCCACGCGCGCCCGTCTTCCGCGATATAGCGCAGCGCTTCCGCGAACGGGCCGATGCGGTGGGGCTGCCCGATCAGATAGGCGTGGAGCGGAATGCACATGACGGTGCCGGATGCCTCGCCCTCCGTCGCCAGCCGTTCATATTGCTGCACCAGCGTATCGGCATATTCGCGCGGGGACATGTTGTAGACGAAGAAGCCGTAATGGTCGTTGACCTCCAGGCTGTAGGGGATCGACGCCAGCTGCCCCTTCGCCACCTTCACCGCCTGCACCTGATCGTCGTGATAGAGGTCGCAGGTGTAATCGAGGCCGTATTCGGCGATCAGGTCCAGCGTGCGCGGCGTGTGGGTCAGTGCAGGCGCGAGCCAGCCGCGAATGGTCTGGCCGGTCGCCTCGCGCACGGTGCGGATGGAATCCTCGATGATGGCGCGCTCCTGCGCTTCGTCCATGCCGTAGGAATAGCGGGTGTTGTAGATGCCGTGGCTGAAGAACTCCCAGCCGCGCGCATCCGCGTCCGCCACCACTTCGGGGTGATGCTGGCACAGCGCGACCGACAGGCTGACGCTGCCGGGGAAGCCGTGGCGTTCCATCACATCCGCCATGCGCCAGTGGCTGACGCGGTTGGAATGGTCGCGATGGCCGTAGCCGACCACGTCGGGATGCGGGCGCGGCCAGCTCTTGCGATGCGGATTGGCGGGCGGATCGATCTCGTAATATTCGAGGTTGGGCGCAACCCACACGGCGCAGGTCTTGCCGTCCGGCCAGCGGATCGGCGCGCGGTTTCTGTAGGGCGCGTAATCGTAAAGGCCGGGGTCGGGGGCGTTTTCCTTCATCTTGCAGCTCCGGTTTGGCCGGGGAGAAGTAGAAAGGAAGCGTTATGCGCGCGCAGAGGCGCAGAGGCGCAGAGGAAAGGGAGAAGGGGTGGACGCGGCGAAGCCGCTTTCGAACAATGAGGTCGCTGCCCGTCGACACGTCGGCCGGGAAAAGCGCCTTCGGCGAACCCAGACCCTCTGCGCCCCTGCGCCTCTGCGAGCGTAACCCCTTCAAAACGCCAGTCATCGCCCGTCCAGCCAGTCCACCACCGCCTGCACCGGCTCCACATCGGCATATTTCAGCTGCAAGTCGGTCAGATTGGCGAAGTGATAGCTTTCGTGCTTGTCCGCGCAGGTTTCGATGGGGACGATGGCGCGGTAGCCATAGCTCAACGCATCCACCGCCGTCGCGCGCACGCAGCCGCTGGTGCTGCCGCCGGTCACCACCACCGTATCGACGCGGTGGAAGGTCAGGTAGCTCGCCAGCGGCGTTTCGAAGAACGCGCTCGGCATCCGCTTGGTATATTGCAGATCGTCATCCGCAATCTCGCAGCGCGGGTCGTAGGCGTGCCGTTCGCTGCCATAGGCGATGTTCTGCAAACTGTCCTCGGTATCGGTGCGCGTGCCCCACACGCCCGCATCGGCGGCATCGTCCTTGTAGCCGACGCGGCTCCACACCACCGGCATCCCGCGTTCGCGCGCCATGCGGCTGATGGTGTTGATATGCTCGATCTGGCGCGGATCGGTTTCGTAGGCGGTCTTGAACATATCGGTGCGGGTATAGGCCTGCTGCACATCGACATTCACGATGGCGAGCTTCTCGCCGAAGCCGAACTTCTTGCGCGCCGGATTGGCCATCACCGCCTCGAACAGCGCGCGCGCGGTCTGGCCGTCCTCCACCATTTTCGTGCCGATCATTTCCGCCATTTCCCGCCCTTCCAATCCAGCTTTGACACACGACAATAAAGCGGCCTAGGGCTGTGTCGAGCGTAAATTTGTCCGGACAACTTCGCAGCAAGCGGGAAACAGCGATGATTACACGGCACATGCTGACCGTCGCGGATGGCCGCCGCGTTCATTACCGCCGCTGCGGCAGCGGGCCGGTGCTGCTGATGGTGCACCAAAGCCCGCGCAGCAGCGCCGAATATGCCGCGCTGATGGAAGCGTGGGGCGCGCACTTTACCTGCATCGCGCCCGATACGCCCGGTTTCGGCCAGAGCGACCCGCTGCGCGATGACGCCGCCGAGATCGACGATTTCGCCGATGCGCTGGCGGAGTTCGTGGCGGCGCTGGGGGTGAAGCGGTGCGCGGCCTACGGCTTCCATTCGGGCGGCATCATCCTTGTCACTGCGCTCAAGCGGCATCCCGACCTGTTCAGCTGCCTCGCGGTGGGCGGCTATGCGATCTGGACGCCGCAGGAGATGGCGCTGTTCGGGGAGGCGTACCTGCCCGAATGGCATCCCGCCGATTATGGCGAGCACCTGACCTGGCTGTGGAACCGGATGCTGGAGCAAAGCTGGTTCTTCCCGTGGTTCGATGTGCGCGACGCGGCGCGGCTGAGCGTCGCCCATGCCGACCTGCCGCGCGTGAACGCTGCGGTGATGGAGATGCTGGATGCGGGCAATGCCTATCGCGCGGGCTATGGCGCGGTGCTGCGCGCCAGCCGCGATATTCCCCCGCCCGACGCGACCACGCCGCCGGTGCTGATAACCGCCTATGACGGCGATCCGTTGCAGGCGCATATCGACCGGCTGGGCGACGATGCCCGCCGGCTGGGAGGCACAGCGGGTGCCGACACCGCAAGCGCATCAGGATGCCAGCCTGGCGTTTCTGCGCGAACACGCGGGCGACGCGCCCTGCCCCGATCTTGCCGAGGACAGCGACGAAGGCTGGCTGGCAGTGGATGGCGGGCTGATCCACTGGCGCGGCACGATTGGCGGCGACCTGCTGCTCCATGCCCCCGCCGCCGAAGCAGGCGATGCACCTGAGGGCTGCATTGTCATCGACGTGCCCGGACACGGCCTGTCCGACCCGATCCCTCGCGAAGGCGAGCGTCTCCCGCAGAAGGAGCGCCAAGCCGATGGAGACCCCCGCCTGCGCGGGGGATCGGATGCCATCGGCGCGGCCATCGAGCAGGCAGCGGAAATGCTCGGCGCGGACAGCATCGGCACCCCCGCCCCGCCCCCCGGCGACCCGGCCCTGCTCTATCCCGACCTCACGCCCGACCGCTTCGGCGCGCATCTGCTGCGCGCATGGAGCGCCGCGCGGGCCGAGGCGATCTTCGCGCCGTGGTATGCCGCCGATGCCGACCATGCCATCCCGGTCGATGCCGCCGCGCTCGCCCCTGCCGCCATCGCCCGCCGCGCCCGCGCCCGGCTGCGCGCTGGCGATGCGGCGGCAAGTTATCACGCTTATCTGGAAGGACAGAACTCATGATCGATATCGCCAAGGAAATGCCGCTGCTCGCGCGCCACGAAGGCGTGTGGGACGGCACCTACACCTATTTCAACGCCGACAACGAGAAGGTGGACGAACATGCCAGTCGCCTGCTCTGCCGGATGCCGACGGCGGAAGAAGGGGGCGAGGAAAATCCCTATCACCAGACCAACCATTACCGCTGGCCCGACGGCAAGACCGAAATCCGCGAATTTCCCGCCGAGTTCCGCGACGGGCGCATCTGGTGGGACAACGAACTGATCCAGGGCTGGGCTGCCGAGGTGCCGCTTGACGATCTCAACCGCACGATGATGCTCTACTGGCAGCGCACTGGCGATCCGTCGCTCTATCTCTACGAGCAGATCCAGATTTCGGACGACGGCCAGAACCGCTGCCGCACCTGGCACTGGATCCGCAACGGCATGCTGGAAACGCGCACCGCGATACAGGAGGTGTTCGTGACCAAGGACTGGCGCGCGATGGATGCCGAGATGAAGGCTGCGAACGAAAACGGCACCCGCGTCGAATTCGGTCACGGTCCGGGCATGGGCGGCGCATGACAATCCTCCCCGCCGAAGGAGGGGAGGGGGACCATCCGCAGGATGGTGGAGGGGCACCCCGAAGACCCTCCAAATCACGGATGCCACGTGTATTCGCCTGTGCCCCTCCACCAGCAAAGCTGGTCCCCCTCCCCGAAAAATCGGGGAGGATTTAATGCCTTCCCTGTTCGACAAAATCTGGGCCGCCCACCATGTCGCCGACACGGCGGCGGGGGCGGCGTTGATTGCGATCGACAGGGTGTTCCTGCACGAGCGCACCGGGGCCGCCGCGCTCAATCGGATGGCGGAAATGGGGCGCAAAGTGCGCGATCCGGCGCGCGTATTCGCGGTGATGGACCATATCGTCGATACGCGCCTGCTGCCGGGAACGCGCGGCACGCTGGTCCCCGATGGCGAGGCGTTCCTCACCGAGACGCGCGCCGCCTGCAAAGCCGCCGGTATCACCCTGTTCGACGTCGACGATCGCGACCAGGGCATCGTCCACGTCATCTCGCCCGAACTGGGCGTGGTGCTGCCCGGCTGCACGCTGGTCGCGCCCGACAGCCATACCTGCACGCAAGGGGCATTCGGCGCGATGGCGTGGGGCATCGGCTCGTCCGAGGCGGAGCACGCGATGGCCACCGGCACGCTGCGGATGGCGAAGCCCAAATCGATGCGCGTGACCTTCGACGGTGTGCTGGCGGCGGGCGTCACCGCCAAGGACATGGCGCTGCACCTGATCGCCACGCACGGCGCGGGCGGCGGCGCGGGCCATGCGGTGGAGTTCGCGGGCGAAGCGGTGCGCGCGCTCGACATGGAAGGCCGCATGACGCTGTGCAACATGGCGACCGAATTCGGTGCGGCGGCGGGCTTCGTCGCGCCCGACGCGAAGACCTTCGCATATCTCGCCGGCCGCCGCTACGCACCCGCCGATTTCGACGATCCCTATTGGCAGACGCTGCGGTCCGACGACGATGCGCGTTTCGATGCGAAGATCGCCGTGGACGCCGCCGCCATCGCGCCGATGGTAAGCTGGGGCACCAGCCCCGAAGAGGCCATCGCGGTGGACGGCACGGTGCCGCAGGGCGCGGCCAAAGTGCACGATTATATCGGCCTGTCCGCCGGCGCGCCGCTGGCTGGAACGCCGGTCGATGTCGCCTTCATCGGCAGCTGCACCAACAGCCGTATTTCCGACCTGCGCCGCGCCGCCGCCTTGCTGGAAGGGCGCACCATCGCACCGTCGATCAAGACGGCGCTGGTGGTGCCCGGCTCCAGCGCGGTGAAGCGGCAGGCGGAGGCGGAAGGGCTGGACGCGATCTTCACCGCCGCCGGGTTCGAGTGGCGCAATTCGGGCTGCTCGCTGTGTTTCTATGCGGGCGGCGAGGGCTTTCCCGAAGGCAGCCGCACCATTAGCAGCACCAACCGCAATTTCGTCGGGCGGCAGGGGCCGGGCATCCGCACCCACATCGCTTCGCCCGAAACCGTGGCGGCGAGCGCGGTGGCGGGGTGCATTGCCGATCCGCGTGCGTTGGCGCGGGAGGGGGTGTGATGCCTGCTTCTATTGCCGTCATCCTGCGGCCTGCCCTTTCCAACGTCATCCTGAACTCGTTTGCTGGCACAGCTTCGCTTTCAGATTCATCTATAATCTTGGCTCGGAACCCTAAAAATCTGCTCCGGGCGTCGAAATGGATCCTGAAACGAGTTCAGGATGACGAATTCCATTGGCGGGGAGCGTAAAGCATGCCCCAGCCCTTCCCCCAACCGCTGACCGGCATCGCCGCGCCGCTGATCGTCGACAATATCGACACCGACACCATCATCCCCAGCCGCGAGATGCGGACCACCGGGCGCACCGGGCTGGCGGACGGGCTGTTTGCCCCGTTGCGGTACACAGACGCCAAAACGCGCACGGAAAACCCCGATTTCGTGCTGAACGAAGCCGCCTATCGCGACGCGCACATCCTGCTGGGTGGCGCGAATTTCGGCTGCGGGTCCAGCCGCGAACATGCTGTCTGGGCATTGGCCGAATGGGGCATCCGCGCGATTATTGCGGAGAGCTTTGCGCCGATCTTCCACGGCAACTGCATCCGCAACGGCATCGTGCCCGTCACGCTGGGCCGCGCCGATGTGGAGGCACTGGCCGGTGCGCAAGTGACGGTCGATCTGGCCGCGCGCGAGGTGCGCGCGGCGGACATGGTGCTGCCCTTCACGCTCGACGGCGAAGCGCATGCGATGCTGGCGGACGGGCTGGACGCGGTGGACCTGACCCTGACGCAAGGGGATGCGATTGCGGCATGGACGCAAGCAGACCGGCGGGCGCGGCCCTGGGTATATCTGGAAGGTGGCGCGCAATGATGGCCTCACCCTGTCCTACACCACACCGAATGCCTATATCGAACCAGACGCTGCGCATGAAGGACTGCACATTGAAAAGTCACGTTTCCGCCTGCTCGGACCCTGTCGAACGCCCGCAAAGCCGGGCCTTTCGGGCGAACGGACCGGATGCACGAAACAGCCCCGATCCGTTCCATGTCACCCGTTCAGGACCGCCAGCATGACCCGCATCCTCGTCTCCGAAGTGGGCCTGCGCGACGGGTTGCAGTCCATCGACCGGACCATGCCGACCGAGGCCAAGAAGCGCTGGATCGCGGCGGAAGCGGCAGCGGGCGTGCGCGAGATCGAAGTGGGCAGTTTCGTGCCGCCCAAACTGTTGCCGCAACTGGCCGACACTGCCGAACTGGTCGACTTCGCGCGCGGGATCGAGGGGCTTACCGTGGTCGGCGCTGGTGCCCAATGCGAAAGGCGCGGCCAACGCGGCGAAGGCGGGGGTCCATGCGATGAGCCTGCCCTTCTCCATGTCCGAAACGCACAGCCTGAAGAACGTGCGCAAGGACCACGCCGCCATGCTGGCCGAGATCGCGGCCTGCGCGAGCATTGCCAAGGCGGCTGACATCCATTTCGCCGTCGGCCTCAGCACCGCATTCGGCTGCACGATGGAAGGTGCCGTTCCCGAAGCGCAGGTCGTGCGGCTGGCTGTGGCAGCGGTCGAAGCAGGCGCGCAGGAGCTGAGCCTGTCCGACACCACCGGCTATGCCGATCCCGCACAAGTTCGCCGCCTGACCCGCGCCGTGCGGGCCGAAGTGGGCGATGCGCTGCTGACGACGCTGCACCTGCACAACACGCGCGGGCTCGGCCTCGCCAATGTGGTCGCGGGGCTGGAGGAAGGGATCACCACCTTCGACGCCTCGCTGGGCGGTCTGGGCGGATGCCCCTTCGCGCCCGGGGCCAGCGGCAATCTGGTGACCGAAGACCTGGTGTTGATGCTCAATGCGATGGGCTGCGATACCGGTATCGACCTCGACGCGCTGCTCAAGGTGCGCAGCATCGTGGAGGAAGCGCTGCCGGGCGAGGCGATGTATGGCTTCACGCCCGACGCGGGGCCGATGCTGGACTACGCAGAACGGGTAGCAGCATGAGTAGTCCAACACCCTTGAAGGGCCTCAAGCTGGTCGAATTCACCCACATGGTCATGGGGCCGACGGTCGGGCACATCCTCGCCGGACTGGGGGCCGAGGTGGTGCGCGTCGAACCCGTCGGCGGCGACCGGACGCGGCGGCTGAAGGGGTCGGGCGCGGGCTATTTCCCGATGTACAATCGCGGCAAGGCCTCGATCTGCCTCGACCTGAAAAGCGAGGGCGGCTTGGCTGTGGCGCGCGACCTGATCGCCGGTGCCGACATGCTGGTGGAGAACTTCCGCCCCGGCGCGCTGGACCGGCTGGGGCTTGGGTTACGATGCCTGCGCCAAAGCCAATCCGCGCCTGATCTATTGCAGCGAAAAGGGCTTCCTGCCCGGCCCTTACGAGAACCGCACGGCCCTCGATGAAGTGGCGCAGATGATGGGCGGCCTCGCTTACATGACCGGTCCGCCGGGACAGCCACTGCGCGCCGGGGCCAGCGTGATCGATGTGACCGGCGGCATGTTCGGCGTGATCGGCATCCTCGCCGCGCTGGAGGAACGCCACCGCACCGGGCGCGGCCAGAAAGTGGTCGCCAGCCTGTTCGAGACGACCGCCTACCTCGTCGGCCAGCACATGGCGCAATACGCCGTCACCGGCACCCCCGCCGCGCCGATGCCCGCGCGGGTCTCGGCCTGGGCGATCTACGATGTGTTCCAGACGAAGGACGAACCGGTGTTCATCGGCGTCGTCACCGATGCGCTGTGGGCGAAGTTCTGCGATCTGTTCGGGCTGGACGATCTGTGGGCGGACGAGACCCTGCGCGAAAACAACGCCCGCGTCGCCGCGCGCGAGCGCATCATGCCCGTTATCCGCGAGCTGGTCGGCACCATGACCCGCGACGAGGTGATTGCGAAGCTGGACGGCAGCGGCCTGCCCTTCGCGCCCATCGGACGGCCCGAAGACCTGCTCGACGATCCGCATCTGGCGGAGGGCGGGCTGGAGGATGTGACGCTGGACGATGGCCGCACAGCGCGCCTGCCGACGATACCGCTGGAGATGGGCGGCCAATAGGCCGCATCGGTGCGGAACAGGCGTTGCCGGTGGCGGGTGCCGACACGCGCGCCGTGCTGGCGGATTTGGGATATGACGACGCAAAAATCGCGCAGCTGATCGACAGCGGTGCAACGGGAGAGACGACATGAAATACGGCATTCGCATTCCTGACGGCGGCGGCAACTCTGGCGCTTGGCGGCTGCATCAGCGTTACCGAGAACACGATGACGCCCCAGACCGCGCAGCCTGCGGGCAGCCTGTCCGCCGTCGATACCGGAACCCGCGCCCCAACCGACATCCGCCGCACCACCATCATCGTGCGCGACATGGATCGCAGCCTTGCCTTCTGGCGCGATACGCTGGGCATGAAGATGAACTACGACACCGAAGTGGAGCTGTCGGGCGTCAACCTGCCGCTGGGCGAGCCGGGGTCGAAAGCGCGGCTGGTGCTGCTCAATGCCAACGACAACTTCATCGGCTGGATCGGCCTGATGGAAGTGGTCGATCCGCCGCTGGACGAGCCCGCATATCCCCGGCGCCTGTCGGTCGGCAGCTCGGTGATCGTGGTCAATACGGACGACGTGCCCGCGCGCTGCGCAGCGGCGAAGGCGGTGCCGGGCGTCACCATGACGGCGGAAGCGCGGTTGCAGACCTATCCCAGCCGCACCGGCGGGCCGGACATCCGCGTGATGGGCTGCAACGTGTTCGACCCGGACGGCATCGCGGTGGAAATCAACCAGCTGTTGAACTGAGTGCTGTCCTACATGATGCGGGCGTGACTATGAGAAGCGGCGGTTTGCCCGAACGCCGCTCTTTCTCATCCCAGACTGTCGGCCTCGATAGCCAGCACCTGCACGTCCGCGATACCCTCGCGCAGTTTCTTGGCTTCGGCGTATTCGGGGCTGTTCCAGAACTGGTCCAGCGCGGCGCGGTCAGGCCATTCGGAGATGACCATGCTGGCGCCGTTGAAATCGACTGGGCCGAAGTCGCCTTCGAGCAATTCGGCACCGGGCGCGCGCAGCACGTATTTGCCGCCAAACTGTTCGACCAGCGCGGCGGCGCGTTTGCCATAGCCGGCGATAAAGGCGTCGCGGTCGGCGATCTTGGCGGTGACGATCATATAAGCGGGCATGCGGCTACTCCTTGCCGAGCTTTTCGACCCAGTCGGTCAGCGGTGGATCCCCCTCACCACGGGCAGCGGCTTCCATCGCTTCGGCCTCCTGCTGGAAGCCGCGCATGACGCGGGCGATATAAGCGCGGGTGGCTAGGCCGCGTTCCTCGCCCGCATCGCGGTCGGGTTCGTAGGCCTCGATATCGGCGCGGCTGATGGTGCCCTTGTCGTCGAGCAGGCGCTCCACGGTATCCGGCCGCTCGCGCAACACGGAAACCTCGCCGACCAGTGCGAAGACGACCGAATACAGGCGATCGAGCGCCGGGTCCTGGAAGAAGGGCGGGCGCTCGCCCTTGGCCCGCTTGCCCGCCAGCGCGACCCAGTCGAGCGGTTCGGCACTGCTCACGCTGCCAGTGCCTGTGGCGACAGGTTTCCACGCGCCATAGGCGTTCCACACGGCGGCCCGGCCGAAATCCTCCTCCGCATCGTCGGGCGAGGGCGGGAAGATTTCGGGATCGACCACCGCGCGCACCCCGACCGTAAACTGGCTGTCCTGCGGGAAACCGGCCTCGGCCATGACCTGCTTCAGGTCCTGCGCATGCATTGCGGTCCAGAAGGGCTCGTTATTGTTGAACGCATCCCAGTCGCGCATGAATTGCTCGAACAGCGGCATGTCGTCCGAATATTGCGGCTGTTCGATATGCAGGATCAGTCCGCCCGGTGCCAGCACGCGGTTCGCCTCGGCCAGCAGGCGCGGCATGGCCTTGGCGCTCAGCTCGTGCAGGAACATGGTGGTCTGGACCCAGTCGAAGCTGCCGTCGTCCCAGCGCGACAGGTCTTCGCCGCTCGCCTGGACGAAGCGGATATTGGTGACGCCCATCGCCGCCGCCCGCGCCGCGCCATAGCGCAGCGATGCACCGGCGGTGTCGATGGCGATGACTTCGGCGTCGGGATAGGCTTGCGCGATAGGCACCGCGTTGTGGCCCACAGTCGCGCCGATATCGAGGATGCGTTTGGGCTGCCAGTCGGGCCGCTCGCGCTTGGCCCATTCGACCACCGCCTGCCCGCCGCCATCGTTCAGCCCGCCCAGCGCGCCGCCGGTGGTGGCAAAGATGCCGATATCGTAATTCGCGCCCGCCACCACATCGCCTTCGCGCTCCACCGAGTGATAGCCGCCGGGCTGGCAATGGATATCGACCGCCTGCTGGTACCACGGCTGCTCGACACCGGCATCCAGTTCGAGCTGCCCCGATTGCGCGTTATACCGCGCCGCCGCTGCATCCAGGTCGTCGATCTGGCGCAGCACGGTCTGGCGACCGTTCTGCTGGCGCATTTCCATCGAATTGCGTTTCAGCGCGGACCAGGTGCGGTGCCAGCTGGTCGCATTCATCGCTTCGCGCACATCGTGCCGCGTCTCCGGTTCGCGCCCGTGCTCCGCTGCGAAGGCAGGCTTGGCCTGCTGTTCGTATGCCAGCGCGTTCCCCTTGCCGATGGACCCGGACAGGAAGCGGTTGAAGTGCGTCAGGAAGTTGAACCGCGCCGCTTCGTCATGGCTGGTTTGCGGCATCATCGGGTGGCGCGTCAGCGCGGTGTAGGGCGGCGGCAGATCGGACGGCATGGGCGGAGCCTCGTTGCTGGGAAGTTGTCCGGACAAGTTTGGCGCAATGGGCGAAGGTGTCAACTGTGCTGGCGTACCGGCATCACGCTTCTTCTGTTTGTTCCTAATTTGTTCTATCTCGATCCGCCAACCAGACAAGCGATTCGCCCGCGACCAGACCATGACCAAACTTTATCTCGATTTCGACAGCTTCTTTGCCAGTGCGGAACAGCACTTCAACCCCGCGTTGCGCGGAAAGCCTGTTGGGGTCGTGCCGATCGATGCCCCCAATGCGGCATGTGTCGCCTTGAGCAGAGAAGCGAAAGCCGCTGGGGTTCCGTCGCATTCGCGAATCGATGCAGCGCGTGCAGTCTTGTCCGAATGCACGTTCGTGGTTGCCCGTCCCGATGCGTATGTCCGGCTCCATCATCGCGTATTGGCAGTTATCGAAGGATGCGTTCCAATCGGTAATGTGCGCTCTATCGACGAACTGGTGTGCGACCTGGTGCAAAGCGAAGCAGACGACGCCGACGCCTTGATACAGCGCATCAAGACGGCCCTGTCCGATGCATTCGGGCCGACGCTGACGTGTTCCATCGGTGTTGCGCCAACCGAAATGCTTGCCAAGGTTGCGGCGGAAAGCTGCAAACCGGACGGAGCAAGCGTGTGGCACGCCCACGAATTGCAGGCCCGCATCACCGGGATGCCCCTGCGGACCCTGCCCGGCATTTCCGACGGCATGGAAGGGCGTCTTGTTGCAGCGGGTATCGCGGATGTCTCGGCGCTCTGGCACGTCGAGCCAAAGCGCGCGCGTGCCATCTGGGGCAGTATCGAAGGCGAACGGTTCTGGAACGCGCTGCATGGCCTGACATACGATCGGCCCGCCACGACCAAACGGATGTTCGGGCATAGCCGCATCCTGACCAAAAGCTGGCGCAACGCACGTGGTGTTCGGGCCTGTGGGCGGCAACTGGTCCTGAGCGCGGCACGGCGGCTGCGACGGGCTGGATACCGTGCGACAAAAATGACACTGGGTGCACGCGATACGCGCTACGGGTCCGGCGGTCGCCATGGATCGAAGGATGCGCGCTGGTCGTCCGAACTGATTTTCGATCCGGCCCGCGACGATCTGACATTGTTGTCGCACCTTGCCGAACTGGTGGACCGGTTCGATGACAAGGGACCGGACCGGCCCCGCTCGGTCAGCGTCATGTTGCACGGCCTGACGCAGGAAGATGCGCAACAAGGCGATCTTTTCGCCACGTCTGGCGCGCAGTACGAGCGGCGCGATGCGTTGAGCGATGCGCTGGATGAATTACGTGCGAGACATGGCCCCAACGCAGCGATGGTAGGACCAAAGGTCGATTTGCCCGGCGGTTATCTCGGCGCGAAGATTGCGTTTGGGCGTATCCCGGATCTTGCCGACTTCAGCGATGCCTTCACCAGGGACGGCGATACGCATTTTTGCACCGTTTGACCTTTGCGTCTACAAACGCGGTAGCCCTGCAATCGAAAGTGCTATTCTATGCAAACGCGCGACGATTGACCGCGTACCTTGCGTTAACTATCGCCTTGCCCATGCCGCGCCCACAATACTTGCAGGACCGCTGATGCGGCGCGCCATCGTCCTTGCCGGATTGCTTTCCGCTACAATGTCCGGCTGCACCAATTTCGCGCCCGCACCCCAAGCGCCGGTTGCCGTGGCCGCCCTGCCCGCTGCGTTCCCGAAAGTGGAAATCGCGGGCGAATACCGGCCTGCGCAGTGGTGGACCGGTTTCGAGGATCCCGTGCTGGACGCTGTCGTAGTCGCGCGCGCTGGCGCGCAATCTCGACATTGCCGAGGCCGCCGCCCGGCTGGCGCGGGCGAATGCGCAGGCGCGTATCGCCCGGTCGGCGCAGCTTCCCTCGCTCGACGCCACGGTAGGCACCAGTTTCTCGGACTCGCCCTTGGCGGGGTCCGGCTTCGGCAGTTTCGGGCAGGCGGCTCCTGCCGGCGATGGCGATGCGCCGACACTTCCGCCGGATGCACAAGCCGCCGCGCCGACGCGCCTGCAAGTCGAGAACTACGGCATCGGCGTCGCGGCATCCTATGAAGTCGATATCTTCGGGCGCGTCCTGAACGATGCGCTGGCCGCGCGGTCGGATGCGCAGGCGGCGGCGTTCGATGTGCAGACCGTCCAGCTTGCCGCCGCTGCCGAGGCCATCTCCACCTATTTCGAAATCGTCGATGGCCGCCGCCAGATCGAACTGACGCTGGCGAGTGTCGATATTCTGACCGACCGTGTGGCCCGTGCCGAGGACCGCTTCGCACGCGGGCTTGGCGAAAGTTTCGAACTGTATCGCGTACGGCAGGATTTGCGCGTGGCACAGGCCAGCCTGCCGGTGCGGGAAAGTGCGCTGCGCAATGCCACCAGCCGCCTCGCGCTGGTGCTGCGCGATGTGCCGCAAGCGGTGGACAGCCGCCTCGACACCGCGCTTCGACCACGCCTGGTGTTCGATCCGGTTCCGTCCGGCCTGCCGGTCGAATTGCTGTCGCAGCGCCCCGATGTCGCGGCGGCCTATACGCGGTTTGAATCGGCGCGGCTGCGCATCGGTGCGCGGCGGGCGGAGCGGTATCCGGCGATCCGGCTGACCGGTTCGCTTGGCACGCAGGCGGGCGATCCGCTGGGCGCAGTCGATATCATCGACAACTGGGCGCTCTCGCTCGCGTCCAACCTCACCGCGCCGCTATTCAACGCCGGACGCATCGGGGCGAATATCGACGCGGCGCGCGCCACATACGACGAAGCCGCCGCCGGATATGCCCGCGCGGTGCTGCGCGCCTATGGCGAAGTCGCGGCGGCGAATGCGGAATATGAGGAGCAGCGCCAGCGTTATCGCCTCGTGCTGGACCAGCTTGCCGAAGCCGAGGCATCGGCGGATTTGCAAGCCGCCCGCTTCCGCAGCGGCGTGGGTGCCTACACCGCCTATCTCGATGCGGTGCGCGCGGTGCGGCAGGTGGAATCCAGCCTGTCAGGTGCAGGACGAGACGTTGCCTTGGCGCGCCTTGGCGTGCATCGCGCGCTGGGTGGTGACTGGGCGGGCGAAATCGTCGCGCTCGAACCGGTATTCGCAGCGCCGACCGACAAGAAAGCCGAAACACCGCCGGAGACAGCCAATGAGTAAGCAGCTGAAACTGGTGCTGGCGGTGCTGGGCGGCGCAATCGCTATTGCCGCGATTATGTGGGTACTGCGCCCCAAACCCGAACAGGAAACGCGCGTGCAGACCGCACCGCTGGTGGAAACGCAGGTTCTGCCGCTCGCATCGGGGCCGCTGGTGGTGTCCGCGTCCGGCGCGGTGGAGGCACGCGAAACGGTCAGCATCGCTGCGCAGGTTTCGGGCCGCATTTCCTATGTGAACCCCGCATTCGTCGAAGGCGGCAGCGTGGGTTCGGGCGCGGTTCTGGTGCGCCTGGAGACAGCGGATTACACCAATCGCGTCCGCGGTGCGCAAGCTGACGTGGCGGCGCAGCGTGTTGCCGTGTTGCAAGCCGAGGAAGAGGTTCGCATCGCGCGCACCGAACTCGACCGGTTCGACGACCGGACGCAGGACAGCTTCGCCGCCAGCATCGACAGCGACGATTACGCCAGCCGTATTCTGCCGCCTGCCGACCTGCAACGCACGCGTCGCGCCGCCACTGCTTCGACGCCGCGCAATGGCGGGCTGGCCACACGCGAACCGCAGTTGCGCAGCGCCCGTGCCGCCCTGCAACGCGCGCAGGCCAATCTGGCGGATGCCGAGCTGGCGCTGGGCCGCACCACGATCCGTGCGCCATTCGCCGCCTCGGTCGCAGCCGAAACCGCCGCCATCGGCGCAGTTGTGCAACCTGGGCAGGCGCTGGGCGAACTGGTTTCGCGCAATGGCTACGACGTGCGCGTCGGCCTGACCGAAGCGCAGGCCGCGCTGGTGCCGGGCCTGCTGAGTGGCGGAGGCGGTCGCATTCCGGCCAGCGTCTCGCTCGATTTCGGCGATGACCGCTTCGAATGGAGTGCCTTTGTGGCGCGGGCCGATGCGGCGCGCGACGACCAGACCCGCCTGATCGACGTGTTCCTTCGGGTGCCCGATCCGCAACGTGGCGGGCGACGTGTCCAGGAAACCGACGGGGCATCCAGCGACGGGGAGTCCAGCAACCAGGCGGGCCGCGCGCTGCCTTTGCTACTCGGCAGCTTTGTGCAGGCGCAGATCACCGGGGCCAGCATCGGCACCTATCTCGCCGTGCCGGTGGAGCATTTGCGCTCGGACGATACCCTTTGGCTGGTCCGCAAGGGCAAGCTCGCCATCGTGCCAGCCCGCATCGTGCAGCGCACCGACGATACCGCCTATGTCACGATCCCGCGCCTGACCGGTGCGGTCCGCCTCGTCACCAGCACCCTGCGCGCACCGGTGAACGGCATGGCCGTGCGCGTCGAGCGTCCGGCCGCCTCAAGGGCTACGCGCTAGGCGATGGCGGTGGACGAGGCACCGACGGGCTACACCCCACCCGCCAACCAGCCGACGCGCGCCCGCGACCGGCGCGGCGTGGTGGCCTATATGGCGCGCAACGGCGTCGCCGCGAACCTGCTGATGGTCGCCATGCTGGTGCTGGGCGTCATCAGTTTCCAGAACATCGTGCAGGAAGTATTCGCCGAGGCCAGCCTCGATACGGTCAGCGTCAGCGTCGTCTATCCGGGCGCGACACCCGAAGAAATCGAACAATCGGTTATCCAGAAGGTGGAGCAGGCGGTCGAGAGCGTCGAGGGGGTGCAGGACATCACCGCGACCGCGTCCGAGTCTGTCGGCACCGTGCTGGTGCAACTCGAACTGGGTGCCGACATGGCGCGCGCCCTGGACGAGGTGAAGGCCGCGATCGACCAGATCCAGACGCTGCCCGACGATGCCGAAGAACCCAATGTGCGCGAAGTCACGACGCGGCAAAGCGTGCTGCGCGTTGCGATCTATGGTGATGTTCCCGAACGTACATTGAAAGAAACGGCGTATGAACTCGAAGATGCGCTGTCGGGGCTGCCCGATGTCAGCTTCGTCGATACCAGCACGGTGCGCGATTACGAAATCAGCATCGAGGTGGATCAGGATCAGCTCCAGTCGCTCGGCCTGTCGCTCACCGATATCCAGCGCGCGGTCGGCGCGGACAGTTTGGATACCCCTGCCGGCACCATCGACACCGCCACCCGCGAAGTGCGCATCCGCACGGTGGGGCGCAACTACGATGCGCGCGATTTCGGGGAGATTGCGCTGCGCACGACAGCCGATGGCCGTATCCTGCGGCTGCGCGATGTCGCGACTATTTCGGACGGGTTCGAGGACAGCGACCTTGTCGCGCGGTTCAACGGCAAGCCAGTCGCGTTCGTCGAGGTCTTCCGCACCAGCGACGAGCGCGTGCTGGACATTGCCGACGCCGTGAAAACCCACCTCGCGGAAGAGTTCGGCCCAAATTCGCCACCCGGCATTTCCTACGAAGTCTGGAACGACACCTCGCAACTTCTCAACGACCGGCTGGGCCTGCTGATCGACAATGCGATTTTCGGTCTGATCCTGGTGCTGGTGGCGCTTACGCTGTTCCTCGATGTGCGGCTGGCATTCTGGACCGCCGTCGGCATCGGCGTGACGTTTATCGGCGCAATCTTCATGCTCGACCTGTTCGGGTCCAGCATCAACATGTTCTCGCTGTTCGGCTTCATCCTCGCTCTGGGACTGGTGGTGGACGACGCGGTGGTCGTGGGCGAGAATATCTATGCCGAACGCGAAAGCGGACGCAGTGGTCTGGGTGCGGCGATTGCGGGTACGCAGCGCGTGGTAAAACCGGTGATCTTTGCGGTACTGACGACGGTGGCGGCGTTCTCGCCCCTGTTCGCGGTCGGCGGCGGTATCGGCGCGATCCTGTCGGATATTCCCAAGGTGGTGGTCGCGGTGCTGCTGCTGTCCGTCATCGAGGCGATGCTGATCCTGCCCTATCACCTCAGCCACCTGCCCGCCGCAGGCGAGGCTGCGAAGAACCGTGTCACGCTCTTCTTCGAACGCATCCAGCGCGCTGTGGACAGACGGTTTCAGGCGTTCGTTCAGGGGCCGCTGGACCGTGCACTGCGCTTTGCCGTGCGGATGCCGTACCTCATGCTGGCAAGCGGCATCGCGCTGCTCATCGTCTTCGTCGCGATGGTCCCCGCCGGTATCCTGAAAGTCGCGTTCTTCCCGCAGATAGAAGGCAATTCGATTAACGCGCAGCTCGAAATGCCCGCTGGCGCGACGATCAATGTCACCGAGGCTACGGTGGCCGAAATCGAAGCTGCAGCCGAGCGGGTGCGGGTACGCATGACCGAGCTGGAAGGCGGGCGCGATCCGGTCGATGCGACCTACACCACCATCGGCGCGTCCGCCGTTCGCGGCGGGCCAGAGGGCATCAGCCAGACCCTGTCCGCCAATCTGGCCACCATCAATTACAACCTGCTATCGGCGGGCGAGCGCGACATTTCCGCGCTGCAATTCGAGGAAGCCTGGCGCGAGGAGCTGGGCGATGTCCCGGCGGCGCGGTCCTTGTCGATTACCTCTTCGCTCGTGTCGTTCGGCGCACCCGTCGCGGTGCGACTGAGCCACCCGGACGAAGCGGTGCTGGCCATTGCGGGCGAACGGTTGCTGCGCAGCCTGTCGGATATCGACGGCGTGTTCGATGTCGAGAGCGACGCCGATGCCGGTTTGCAGGAAATCGAATTGCGCCTGAAACCTGCCGCACGCACGCTCGGCATCACGGTGCAGGATCTTGCGGCGCAGGTGCGCGCCGCGTTCTTCGGCGCCGAAGCGGTGCGCGTGCAGCGCGGGCGCGAGGATGTGCGCGTCTATGTCCGCCTGCCCGAAAGCGAGCGTAACTCCATCGCCGATATCGAGAACTACCGCGTCCGGGTGCCGGGGGCCGGATTGCCGGGCAATGGCGGCCAGGTGCCGGTCGGGACACTAGCCGAAGTGTCGTTCAGCGAAGCGCCCAGCGTCGTCCGCCGGGACGAAGGCCGTCGTGTCACCACCATCACTGCCGATGTGGAGGATGAAACAGTCACCGGGAACGATGTCGCCACTGTTTTGGAAGCGGGTATCCTGCCGGAATTGCGGAGCGACTATCCCGCGCTGGTCGCCGAATTCGGTGGCGAGCAGGAAGAACAGCAGGAGAGCTTCGGCGACCTTGGCGTAGCATTCGCGCTGGCGCTGATTGCGATCTATGCGCTGTTGGCGATCCCGTTCAAATCTTACTGGCAACCGCTTATCATCATGGCCGCCATCCCGTTCGGCATCATCGGCGCGCTGCTGGGGCACCTGCTGCTGGGCATTCCGGTCGGTATCCTGTCGATGTTCGGCATCATCGCGCTGTCGGGCGTCGTCATCAACGGATCGCTGGTGCTGATCGATTTCGTGAACGAGAACCTGGCGACGGGCATGGACCGCGTCGAAGCCATCGTCGGCGCGGCAAAATCGCGCTTCCGCCCGATCATGCTGACCGCCGTCACGACATTCCTCGGCGTTGCGCCGATTACATTCGAAACCAGCCTGCAAGCCCAATTCCTGATCCCGATGAGCGCCAGCCTTGGCTTTGGCGTGCTGTTCGGCACGATCCTGCTGCAACTGCTCATCCCGGCGCTGTGCATCTTGCAATTGCGCGCAGGCGACCGGTTCCGCCGCTGGTTCGGGCGCGAACGACCTGCCGATACGCACATTACCGAAAATGCGCCGTTACCGGTGTAACACCCGCGTAACGCCATAACCTTTGCCAAAATAGCAAAGCTATGCCTGATTTCGCATACAGATGACCCTAATCTGACATTGCATGGCATGCCCGCACGCACGTAAAAACGACCGGAATACCGGCACCGGACCTGTCCGTCGATTTCGCCGCGCATGTCGACGCACGCGCCTTTCCCTGTGTCGGCGCGAAATCAGCGCTGGCGAACGGTTCACTTAACATTGTGCCTTGCCGGGATATCGCAAGCAGCTGGGACGACCTCGTCATGTACCGGGAATTGCTGGCATGGTCGAAGGATTACGCCGCCAATCCAGAAGGCTTTCGTTCGCTCGCCTTCATATTCCGCGAACCGTTCAATGGCACCGAAGCCGAATTCGAAACCGCGATGTGGATCCGTATCCAGTCCCTGACAGACAAGGACGAATGGCTCGAACAGCCTTATGACCAAGCGGTCAGTTCGGACCCGGAAGACCCCCATTTCGGCCTCAGTTTCGGCGGTGAAGCGTACTTCGTGGTGGGCATGCACGCGCAAGCCTCGCGCCCCGCCCGCCGGTTCCGCCGTCCCGTCATGGTCTTCAACCTGCACGACCAGTTCGTGCGTCTGCGCGAACAGAACCGCTACGCCCGGATGCGCGAGGCCATCCTGAACCGCGACCTCCAACTGGCGGGCAATATCAACCCTATGCTTGCGATCCACGGCGAAACCAGCGAGGCGCGCCAGTATAGCGGGCGGCAAGTCGACGACGAATGGCGCGCGCCTTTCGCCAGCCGCCGCGACAACGGAACCGACACGCAATGACAACCGCCACCCGTATACCGCCGCGCAGCGGTGTCGCGTTCGAACTGGCCGCGGGCGAGCGCCTGACCGTGACCGACCCGCTCGGCACGCAGGTAGCCGATCTGCTTGCCTATAATGCGCAGGACATCCGCGAGGTGGTCTCCAACGGGCGCACGTTCGATTACGAAGAGACCATCGCGCTCACCACCGGCAACACGCTGTGGTCCAACCGGTCGAACCCGATGCTGCATATCGTGGAAGACACCGTAGGCTGCCACGATTTCCTGCTGACGCCGTGCAGCGAAGCGACGTTTCGCCATTTTTACCCGGAACATCCCGTCCATCGCGGCTGCTTCGGCAATCTTGCCGCCGCACTGGAACCCTACGGCGTCGAACCGGACGCGATCCCGGTGGCCTTCAATGTTTTCATGAACGTGCCCGTAGATGGCGAAACCGGCAGGCTGGAAGTATTGCCGCCGACCGGCAAGCCCGGCGACCGTATCGTATTCGAGGCGAAGATGAACCTTGTCATCGGCCTTACGGCCTGTTCGGCCTATGCCTCCAACGGTGGCGAATTCAAACCGATCGACTATGCGATCGCGCCTGCCAAGGTGGCGCAGAAAACCTCGGCCTAGGGACTCAGCTCTCGGTCAGCTCGTCACCGACGGCCAGACCGCCTTCCCCATACAGGTATATCGGGTCGAACCTGCCCATCGCCTTCAGCTTTTCGGCGTCGAGGATCGTGATCCGCCCGCGCCGGAAATCGACCACGCCGCCATCGCGCAAGTCGGTCAGCGTGCGGCTGATATGCACCGTCGAAATACCACAGATTTCAGCCAGATGTACTTGTGTCAGCGGTGTCTGGAAGCCGCCATCCCCGCCCAGCCCGACCATGCGCAGGCGATACCAGATTTCCGCGATCAAATGCGCCACGCGTCCGGCGGCGCGTAGCTGTCCACTTTTCAGTATCCATTCGCGACCGATGGCAGCGTCCAGCAGGGTGGAAAACCAGAACAGGCGCACCAGATGCGGCTGCTCGCCATGCAGACGTTCGATGGTCTCATGCGGCACCAGGCCGATCTTCGCGCCGCCGATGACCATCAGGTCATGGTCCAGCCGTTTGAGAGCGAATGCATGGAGATCGACGAAGTCGCCGGGCACCTGGAAACCGACGATGGCACGATCGCCTTTCTCATGGATTGTGCGCAGCATATAGCCTTCGATCAGCATCGTGCTGTAATGCACCAGATCGCCGCGATTGACGAGTATCTCGTCGCCCTCGACGATCCTGATTTCATCGGTCAGGTTTTCGACAATGGCTTTTTCTTCGCGCGACAAGGCGTGCCTCAGCCGCCCCTGCAGGAACCTGTGCGTCAACGGATAGTCTGCCTGCTCCGTCATCGTTACCCCCGTTGGCTGCCGGTTCCGTGACCCGCCTGCTCTCCGGGCTAGACCACGGAACACACGCCGCCACCAGCAATTTTCGCTGCGCTTAATGCAGTAAAATCAAATTGGTGTTGCGTGGAATCAATGCTGTCAAAACGGTAGCATCGCATGCGGGGTTTCGCGCAGCGTCACGCCCGCCTATCGCATCGACAATGGATCGCGCGGGCATCGTTCACGAAAACTTCCTGCGGCGCGTCGCTGCGGGTGACTTGCCGCATGGACCCGCGCCAGACAGCGTCGATCACAGCACGCTGGTCCGGCTATATCGCTCAGCCTGCCTGACCCGCGCGCTCGATATCGTGGCGCGCGCGATGCAGGCGGCGGGCGAGGGGTATTACACCATCGGTTCGTCCGGCCACGAGGCGATGGCCGCCGTCGCCGCGGCGTTGCGCCCGACCGACATGGCGTTTCTGCATTACCGCGATGCTGCGTTTCAGATCGAGCGGGCGGCGCAGCTCGGTGGCCAGAGCATTGCGTGGGACATGGTCGCCAGCTTTGCCTGTTCCACTGCCGACCCGATCAGTGGCGGACGGCACAAGGTGCTGGGATCGAAGGCGCTCAATATCCCGCCGCAGACCAGCACCATCGCCAGCCATCTGCCCAAGGCGATGGGTGCAGCCTATTCCATCGGCCTTGCCAACAGGGTGCAGCCCGAACACCGCACCCTTCCGCGTGACGGGATCGTGATGGCCAGCTTCGGCGACGCATCCGCCAACCATTCCACCGCGCTGGGCGCCATCAATGCCAGTTGCTGGACCGCGTTTTCCAAAGTGCCGATGCCGGTGCTATGGGTATGCGAGGATAACGGCATCGGCATTTCCACCAAGACACCCGGAGGCTGGATCGCGGCAAGCTATGCCAACCGCCCAGAACTCGGCTATTTCGCGTGCGACGGGCGCGATTTTGCGGCGACACTGGAAACAGCCCGTGCCGCCGCCGCGCATGTCCGGACGACGCGCAAGCCGGCCTTCCTGCATATCGAGACGGTGCGGCTATATGGCCACGCAGGGCCCGATGTGCAGACCGCCTATCGCACCCGCGCCGAAGTAGAAGCGGAGGAGGCAGACGATCCCCTGCTGCACCTTGCCCGCCAGCTGCGCGACAGCGGCGCGCTCAACCTGCCGCAAGTGCTGGCGATCTACCGCGACACGCTGGCGCGGGTGGAACGTATCCGCGCCGATATGCGCGCCCTGCCCCGCCTAGAAACGGCACAGCAGGTGATGGCGTCCATCATCCCGCCAAGGCGCGCGCATGCAGGCGCCGCGCCGCCTACCGACGCGCAACGCGAAGCCGCTTTCGGCACCGACTGGAAGCAGCACGCACAGCCGCAAATCATGAGCCGTTGCATCAACTGGGCGCTGACCGACCTGATGCTGGAACACCGCGAAATCGCACTGATGGGCGAGGACATCGGCGCGAAAGGCGGCGTCTATGGCGTCACGCAAAAGCTGGCCAAGCGGTTCGGGCGGGCGCGTGTCATCGACAGCCTGCTGGACGAACAGTCCATCCTCGGCACCGCCATCGGCTGCGCGCATAATGGCATCCTGCCCGTCCCAGAAATCCAGTTTCTCGCCTATTACCACAATGCCGAGGATCAGATACGCGGCGAAGCGGCGACGCTGCCGTTCTTCTCGGACGGGCAATACACCAACCCGATGGTCGTGCGGATTGCCGGGCTGGGATACCAGCGCGGGTTCGGCGGCCATTTCCACAACGATAACAGCCTGGCCGCCTTGCGCGATGTGCCCGGTGTCATCGTATGCTGCCCTTCGAATGGCGCGGATGCGGCGCGGCTGCTGCGCGAATGCGTGCGGCTGGCGCGCGAGGAACAGCGGGTGGTCGTCTTCCTCGAACCCATCGCGCTGTATGGCCGACGCGATTTGCACGAGGCGGGCGACGACGGCTGGCTCAGCGCCTATCCGCCGCATGTCGAGCGTATCGGTTCCGGCGAGGTTACAACGCATGGCGACGGGGCCGACCTTGCCATCGTGACTTTCGGCAATGGCGTGCCGATGGCCTTGCAGGCGCAGCGCATTCTCGGCGCTGCCGGCATTGGCGCGCGCGTCATCGACCTGCACTGGCTGGCGCCCTTGCCCGCCGATGCGCTGGTGGGCGCGCTTGGTGGCGCAAGTACGGTGCTGGTCGTTGACGAAACGCGCCGTTCTGGCGGCATTGCGGAAGGGCTGATGACGCTGCTGGCCGAACGCACTGCACTGCCCTGTGCGCGCTATTGTGCGGAGGACAGCTTCATCCCGACCGGCCCGGCCTATGCCGCCACCATGCCGGACGTTGCCGGTATCGTCGAACACGCCACCGCGTTGGTGGAAAGACCATGAAGACCGCAGTCGTCATCTGTCCGGGACGCGGTACCTACAACGCTGCCGAGCTCGGCTATCTCGCGCGCTATGGCGACAGCGCCATGCTTGCGGACTTCGACGATCAGCGGCGTGCGGCTGGGCAGGCTACGCTTGCCGAACTGGACGGGGCGGACCGTTTCAGCCTTGCGAAACATACGCGCGGCGACAATGCCTCTGCGCTGATTTACGCCGCAACTTTAGGCGATTTCACTGTCATCGACCGCGAAAAGATCGAAGTCGTCGCAGTCACCGGTAATTCGATGGGCTGGTATTCCGCCCTCGCCTGCGCGGGCGCGACTACTCCACAGGACGGTTTCACCGTCGCCAACACGATGGGCGCGCTGATGCAGCAGGCGCTGATCGGCGGGCAGCTGGTCTATCCCTTCCTTGGCGAGGACTGGCAGCCGGATCCTGCGCGCAAGGCCAAGTTGCTGGCGATGGTGGACGACATCGACGGCGATGGAGATGCCATGCTGGCACTCTCCATCGACCTTGGCGGAATGCTGGTGCTGGCGGGTAACGAGGCTGGCTTGCGCGCTTTCGAAGCCGCTGTTCCACGGATAGCCGACCGCTTCCCGCTGCGCCTCGCCAATCATGCCGCGTTCCACACCGCCTTGCAGGAACCCGTGGCGCAACAGGGGCAGGCAGCTTTGTCGCACGACCTGTTCGCAGCAGCCCGCCCTGCCGCTGATCGACGGGCGCGGGTCGATCTGGTGGCCGCACAGCGTCGATACCGCAGCCTTACGCGACTACACACTGGGCGCGCAGGTTACGCAGGCTTACGACTTCACCCGCGCCGTCACCATCGCCGCGCGCGAGTTCGCGCCCGATCTGTTCATCGTGACCGGACCCGGCACCACGCTGGGCGGCGCGGTGGCGCAATCGCTGATCCTCGCCGACTGGCGCGGAGCTGGCCGACCGGGCCGCCTTCAAGGCACGGCAGGCGGACGATCCGCTGCTGGTTTCGATGGGCATGCCCGAACAGCGCGCCACCGTCGTTCAATAGCCGAAGCGCAGCCCCGCCCACACGGTGCGCGGCACGCCCAGATCGACCGCCCCGCCCGAATTGCGCGTCACCACCGTTTCGTCGAACAGATTCTCCCCGCGCAACACCAGCGACAGACCGCCCGTCAGCGGCACTTGCGCATAGGCGCCGAGGGTGGTCGCAGGCGGCAGGCGTTCGCTTTCGCTGTCATCCTCGAACTGCGCGCCGACATGGCGCAGCGTCGCGGACAGCACCCAGCCCGGTGCAGGCCTCACGCTAGCCGTTGCGGCAGCAGCGAACTCCGGGCTTTGCGCGGGGCGGAACCCGTCCAGCGCCGCCGACGCGCCGCGCCCTTCCACCGTCGCATCGGTATAAGTCGCCGTCGCGTCGAGCGAGACGATGCCGCGCGATACCGACAGGCCCGCCTCAACGCCCCGCGCTTCGATGGCGGGCAGGTTGCGTCGCTGGCGCAAGGTGGGCGTTAGCGTGACATTGGCGATGGCGTTTTCCACCCGGTTGTCGAAACCGGTCAGCGTCAGGGCAATACCCGTGGCTGGCGTCAGGTCGATCCCGGCTTCGAAGCCGCGCAGTTCTTCGTTTTCCAGCGCCGCGTTCGCTTGCGTCACGACCGGGAAAATGACGAAGGGGCGGTACAATTCGTTCAGCGTCGGCAGTCGCAGCCCGCGATAGGCGGCAGCACGCAGGCGCAGCGTATCGGACAGCGCATATGCCGCCCCACCGCGATACGTCACCGTCCAGTCGCTGCGGTCCGGCGCGCGCAAATCGCTCACCAGTCCGCCCGCATTGTCGCGCGCGGTGAAAAAACCGTTCTCGATTACGGTGCGATCGGCACGCACGCCACCGGTCAGCACCAGCGCGCCCAGCGTCCAGTCGTCTTCCACGAACAGGCCCAGATCGCTGGTCCGCCCGCCGCCGCGCCGCCGTTCGCGCAAGGCACCGGAGAACGCGCTGAACGCATCCTCCTGCAACTCGCCCTCGGCACGGCGGTAATCGACGCCGAGGCGCAGCACATGGTCCGGGCCGACCGGCGGGCGCAATTCCAGCTTGCCGCCCAGCCCGATCGAAGGCGTATTGCGCTGGTCCAGCACTTTCACGAAGCGGGTCGAACTGATGACGATGTTGGAGAAATTGCGCGCCTGCACATAGGCGAGCGCATCGAATTGCCAGCGTCCGGTACCGACGAAGCGCAGGCTGGCATCCTGGCCCCGGCTTCGCGAATCCGCACCGTCGAAGCGCAGCGTGCGCCGGTCGTCGAAAAGGCCGATACGCGCCTGCATCTCGACGGTCATCCGTCACTGGTAGCATCGCGCGCGCAAATCGGCGGACCAGCTATCGAAGCGCGCGCGGGCCGTGGCGGGCACGCGCTGCTCCACTGGCGTGGTGAAGAACCCGCGCCCGCGATCCCACCGCCCGCTGGCGACCACCGAACCCTCGCCCACCGGTACCGCAAGGCTCGCGCTCGCTTCGGTCGCACCGCGATCATTGGCCAGCAGCGATGCCAGCAACGGTTCGCGAGCCTCCGGGTCGGCGCTTTCCAGCGCAATGGTCCCCGCCAGCGCGCCCGCGCCGAACGGTCCGGAGCCGCCCCCGCGCGTCACCGCGATGCGGCCCAGCCGCGCCGGGTCGATAGCGGACAGCGGAATGTATCCGAAAAACGGATCGGCCACCGGCACCCCGTCGAGCAGCACCAGCGCGCGGCTGGTCGCATTGCCGCCCAGCGCGCGCAACGTAACGCCCTGCGCGCTGGGGTTGGAGGAACGGGAATCGGAGCGCCGGAATTGCTGGAACCCCGCCACCGCGCCCAGCGCATCCTCGATCCGGCCGCTGGGAGCGGTGGCCAGCTGCTCTGCGTCGAGAGTGCGTGTGGAGTAGGCTGCTGCGCCCGGCGTATCGGGCAGGCCGGTGCCGGTGATGACGATATCGTCCCCTCCTTCGCCGTCGTCATTGGCGGGGGATGTCTGTGCCTGCACGGGCAAAGCAGCAAAAATTGCAAGTAAGCTCAACGGGTAACGCATGGCCCGCCCCCTATCGTGCGAAGACGCCGCTGGAAACAGCCGCACTAGGATTGCCCGCCGCTTTGGCTTACGCATAACTGCAAAGGAGTTTGCAGGAATGAGCGCGAAGGACACCGCCCCCAATTTCGACGTACTGATCGTCGGCGCGGGAATATCCGGCATCGGCATGGCCGCGCATATGGAAATGCACTGTCCGGGGCGCAGCTACGCAGTCGTGGAGGCACGGGACAGGATCGGAGGCACCTGGGACCTGTTCCGTTATCCCGGCGTGCGGTCGGACAGCGACATGCACACGCTGGGCTACGGGTTCGAGCCGTGGGTCCATGAAAAATCCATCGCCGATGGCGACTCCATCCTGGAATATCTGAAACGGATCGTGGCCGAACGCGATATCGAGCGCCACATCCGCTTCGGCCACCGCGTTGTCAGCGCGGACTGGCGCAGCGATGCGGCGCACTGGCGCATCGTTGTCGCGACCGAGGCAGGCGAGCAGGCGTTGACCGCGCGCTTCCTCTATCTCGGTTCGGGTTATTACGATTACGACCAGCCGCACGATCCGGGTTTCGATACCAGCAATTTTACCGGCGAGGTGGTTCACCCGCAATTCTGGCCGGATGATCTGGACTATGCCGGGAAGGAAGTCGTCGTCATCGGATCGGGCGCGACGGCAGTAACTATCGTGCCTGCGATGGCCGACACCGCAGCGCGCGTCACGATGTTGCAGCGCACGCCGACTTGGATGGTCGGCTTGCCCAGCAGGGACCGCCTCGCCAACCTGTTGCGCAAGGTGTTGCCAGACGAAACCGCCTATCGGATCACTCGCTGGAAAAATGTGCTGATCACAGATTTCGCATTCAAACGGGCGCGCGGAAAGCCGGAAAAGTTTGCCAAGATGCTGACCAAACAACTGCGCAAGGCGTTGCCGGACGATACCGACATGGCGCACTTTACGCCGCCTTACGGCCCGTGGGACCAGCGGTTGTGCGCGGTGCCCGACGATGACCTGTTCGTCGCGCTAGAAAGCGGCAAGGCGCGTGTCATGACCGACCGAATCGCCCGTTTTTCGGCCAATACGATCGAACTGGAAAGCGGCGACACCATTCCCGCCGATGTGGTGGTCACCGCCACCGGGCTGACGCTGGTGATGACCGGCAAGATCGCGATCAGCATGGACGGCGTGCCGGTCGATTTCGCGCAGCATTATTATTACAAGGGCTGCATGTTCTCCAATGTGTCGAACTTCGCGGTGGTGTTCGGTTATCTCAACGCCAGCTGGACGCTGCGCGCAGACCTCAATTCCGATTTCATCTGTCGCGTGCTGAACCGGATGGAGGAAAGCGGCGATACGGTTGTCGTGCCCGTCCTGACGCCGGAGGCCGAGGCCAAGCTGGAAGAAGACGACATTTTCGATTTCTCCTCCGGCTATATCCAGCGTGCGCGGCACCTGATGCCCAAAAGCGCGGTCGGCTATCCGTGGCGGCTGAACCAGGATTACCGTGCGGACCGCAAGCATATGGCCGAAGACGTGAACGACGGTGTCCTGGCTTTCGGCGGCGGGTCGCAAACCAAGCGTCCGGTCGAGGGCGAAGCAGCTATGGAACCGGCCGAATAACATGGCCGATACCGATACCTCGCAGGCACGCATCTACACCGCAGGGCTGATCGTCATCGGCGACGAGATCCTGTCGGGCCGAACGCATGACAAGAATATCGGCCAGGTCGCCAGCTGGCTGCAGGTGCAGAATATCCGCCTCGCCGAAGTGCGCGTCGTGCCCGATATCGAGGACCGGATCGTGGAAGCGGTGAATGCCCTGCGCGCATCGAACGACTACCTTTTCACCACCGGCGGCATCGGCCCGACGCATGACGATATCACGGTAGATGCCGTCGCCGCCGCGCTAGGCGTGCCGGTGGTGATCCATCCCGAAGCGCACGCCATGCTGGAGGCGTATTATGCCGACAAGGGCGGGTCTGAACGAAGGCCGCCTGCGCATGGCGCGGGTGCCCGATGGGGCGGAACTGATCCCGAACCGCATGTCCGGCGCGCCGGGCATCCGCATCGGTGCGATCCACCTGATGGCGGGCGTGCCGCATATCACCGCCGGCATGCTCGACGCGCTGACCGGTACGCTGGAAGGCGGCGCACCGCTGCTGAGCGAGACGTGCGGCGGCTTCGTGCCCGAAAGCGAAGTCGCCATGCTGCTGCACGGCATCGAGCAGGCGCATGACCATTGCCAGATCGGCAGCTACCCGTTCTTCCGCGAAGGGCGCGTCGGTGCCAACTTCGTGGTGCGCTCGACCGAAGCGGATGCCTTGCAGGGATGCTACGATGCGCTTGTCGCTGCGCTAGAAGGCGAAGGGTATGCGCTGACGGCAGGCGGCATTTAGGAACCGTCCGCCACGCCCCTCATTCGGTTAGGGAACCACGCGGGGGCATTTCATGGATACCAACACTCTTCTCATCATCGTCGCCGTGCTGGCGCTGATCGTCTTTTCCTACTGGTTTTGGCAAAAGCGGCGCAGCGATACACTGCGTTCCGAATTCCCCGAAGAATACGACCGTGCCGTTTCCGACAAACGCACGCTCATCACAAGGCGGAAAGCGACCTGTCGCGTCGGCAGAAGCGTGTGGCGGGTTACGACCTCGTTCCACTGGATGCGGCACAACAGGCCGCAGTCACCGCCCGCTGGACCGACGCTCAGGCGCAATTCGTCGACGATCCCGCCGCCGCCAACGCGACGGCAGAACAGTTGATCGCGCACGTCATGGAACAACGCGGCTATCCGCGTGGTGATTTCGAACGCGAAACCGCCGACCTTTCGGTCCACTACCCGCGCCTCGTGCAGCATTATCGCGACGCCCATGCCGTTGCCGCGAAAAACGCCGACGGCGGCGCGACCACCGAAGAATTGCGCCGCGCGATGCAGGACTATCGCGCGCTGTTCGACGGGTTGGTTACAGAAGACCGCACCGTCAAAGACTAGGCGCGCGCGGCCTTGCCAAACCTGCGGCGGTTGAACACCGTCAGCGCGCCGAGACCGAACAGCAGCAGCATGCTTGGTGCCGGAACGGGCGTGGGATCGCGTTCGCTGAACGAGAAGCCGCCCAGAATGTTCAGAAAGCCGACGCGGCCTGCGCGGTAGCCTTCGCTGAAAGGCACCACGGAATTGTTGAAATCGCCATGCGCCAGCAAATCGAACCGAATACGTCCATCGGTTGCCGTCGCAATGTCGTTCGGGCAAATCTGGAAATCGAAGCACGTGCGTTCCAGTCCGAGAATGGAACGGCTGCTGCTGTCATACTGGTATTTCGGCAGATCGAAGAAGCCGATTTGATATTCGGACGGCGTGCTGAGCGAGAACGCGCCGGTCACAGGGTCCTTGGATATCCCGACGCCCGCAAGAAACGGAGCATCGCCACCGCCGACTCCGCCCTGGACGGGACCGCCCAACGCGCCGGTAACCTGAGGTCTGACGCTGAGCGAACAGGGGCCGGAAGCTGCACCGCCGCCGGTAACCCTGCCACCATTGCCGCAGGACGGATTGGAAAACACGGGATCGTTGCCGTCGAAGATGTAGTTCAGCGAGACCGTGCGGCCCGGCACTATCGGGGTTTCAAAGGCATCGCGGTCGAATACCGTGGTCGATCCGTCCGGGTTGCGCAGCGCTACTTTGTCGTCGATTTCGTATCTGACCACACCGGAATAGCGCAACCTGACGGGCGATTGCCCGGTTGCCGACGATGCCGCTGCGCCGGGAATGACATCGGCGTGGCCGGTGGGTGCGACAGCCAGCGCGCACAGGGCAGCGAGGCTGGCGATAATCGGGCGGGTCGTGCGCATGGCGGAGCCTTTCCAGTGTCTGCGGAACACCGGTTTGTCGCTCGTATGCAGTGTCCGCCAGCATGGGGATGCTTCCGTGCCGCGACGGCACACAAACGAAAAAGGGGCCGGAAGATCACTCTCCCGGCCCCTCAATGTCAGCTTCTGCCCCTGCAGGACAGAAGCGAATTACGCGCCTTCGATTTCCGCAAGGTCCAGCTTGAGGCCGGGGCCCATCGTGCTGGTCAGCGAGACCTTCTGCACGTACTTGCCCTTGGCACCTGTTGGCTTGGCCTTGACGATGGCCTGCGTCAGCGCCTCGAAATTGGCTTTCAGCGCCGCATCGTCGAAGCTCAGCTTGCCGATGCCGGTATGGACGATGCCTGCCTTCTCGACGCGGAACTCGACCTGGCCGCCCTTGGCGTCCTTCACGGCCTGTTCCACGTTCGGCGTCACCGTGCCCAGCTTGGGGTTCGGCATCAGGCCCTTGGGGCCGAGCAGCTTGCCGAGACGACCGACCACGCCCATCATGTCGGGCGTGGCGATCACGCGGTCATAGTCCAGCTCGCCGCCCTGCATGGCTTCCATCAGGTCTTCGGCACCCACCTTGTCGGCGCCCGCTGCAGTTGCCTTCTCGGCATTGTCGCCGCGTGCGAACACGGCAACCTTGATGTCCTTGCCCGTACCCGACGGCAGCGACACCATGCCGCGCACCTGCTGGTCCGCATGGCGCGGATCGACGCCCAGGTTGAGCGCGATTTCCACCGTCTCGTCGAACTTCGCCTTGTGCTCACGCAACGTGGCGATGGCTTCGTCCACGGTGTAAAGCTTCTCGGAGTCGAGCTTGGCGACGGTCTGCTGTTTTTTGGTCTGTTTCATGTCAGCCCTCCACCACGTCGAGGCCCATCGAACGCGCGCTGCCTTCGATGATCTTGGTGGCCTGTTCGATGTCGTTTGCATTCAGGTCGGCGAATTTCTGTTCGGCGATTTCCGACAGCTGCGACCGTTTGATGGTGCCGGCAACGACCTTGCCCGGCTCCGACGAACCCGATTTCAGCTTGGCCGATTTCTTGATCAGGAAGCTGGCGGGCGGGGTCTTGGTGGTGAAAGTAAAGCTGCGATCGGCGAACACCGTGATGGTGGTCGGGATCGGCATGTTCTTTTCCATGTCACCCGTCGCGGCGTTGAACGCCTTGCAGAATTCCATGATGTTGACGCCGCGCTGGCCCAGTGCGGGGCCGATGGGCGGGCTTGGGTTGGCAGCGCCCGCGGGCACCTGCAGCTTGATATAGCCGTCGATCTTCTTGGCCATGATGGCCTCCTTCTCACTGTTGCCCCGCCGCATCGGCGACAGGGCGCATGGTTAGCGGTCGAGCAGCGGGATGAACCGCCTTCCGCGTGGGTTTTTCCGCATGTGTCCGGAAAGGCTGCGCACATAGCGCGCAGCGGCCCTTTTGCAAGTGTTGTGGCGGTGATAGCGAAGCGGCGCGCCGCAGGAAAGCGCCTTGCGCTCTCGTACAAATGCGTAGGGCCGCGTCCGCCGAATGCCAACTTTCCTGCGCTAGCGGATCGGGCATGACAATACACACGCCCATCGCGCCGCAGCAGCGCGCCACCGACCACCCCGGTTTCACCATCGACCCGGCGCGCGCGTTCCAGGTGCTGGCCGATGTCGCGCCGGCGGGCATCTGGCAGACCAATGCGGAAGGCGATGCGACCTATGTGAACGAGCACTTCCTCGAACTCACAGGCATGCGCAACGACGAATGGCGCGGGCCGCAATGGGCCGACGCCATCCACCCCGACGACCGCGACCGGGTGTTCGGCGCATGGATCGCGGCCGTCGAAGCGCGCAGCAATTTCCGGGAAACCTGGCGCTGGAAGCGGCCCGACGGATCGATCATCTGGGTCGATACCATCGGCGCGCCCGATATCGACGAGAGCGGCACGGTGCTGGGCTTCGTCGGCATCAATATCGACATTACCGAAACCAAGGCAGTCGAGGCAAAGCTGCGCAAGGCCCGGCAGCGGGCCGAGGATGCGACCAAGGCAAAATCGGCCTTCCTCGCCAATATGAGCCACGAGATCCGCACGCCGATGAACGGGGTGCTGGGCTTTGCCGACCTGATGCTGGCGGGCGAGCTGAGCGAAAGCCAGCGCGGCTATGCGCAGATGATCGCCGATAGCGGGCAGGCGATGATGCAGCTGCTCAACGATATCCTCGATATGGCGAAGATCGAGGCGGGGCAGATGGAATTGCATCCGGCGCCGGTCGAGCTGGCCCACAAGCTGCGGACCAGCCTGCGCCTGATCGAGGCGGTGGCGCAGAAGAAGGGCCTTGCGCTGGAGCTGGACGTCGATCCTGCCCTGCCCGGCACCATCACCACCGACCCGCTGCGGCTGCGGCAGATCGTCTTCAACCTGCTTGGCAACGCGGCCAAGTTCACCGAGACCGGACACATCCGGCTATCGGCGCGCAGCGTGGCCGGCGGTACGCGCATGGCGCTGGCCGTCAGCGACACCGGATGCGGCATCGCGCCGGACAAGCAGGCGGCGATCTTCCAGCAATTCGCGCAGGAAGACGGCACCACCGCCCGCAAATATGGCGGCACCGGGCTGGGGCTGGCGATTACCTCGCAACTGGTCGAGCTGATGGGCGGCACCATCGCATTGGACAGCGCACCGGGTGTAGGGTCGACCTTTACCGTAGAGCTGCCGCTGGCCCCGTCGACAGGCCGCGCTGCGGACGACAATGCGCCTGCCATGCCCGCGCCACCAAAAGCACCTGTGCCGTCCGGCCCGCGCGTGTTGGTGGCGGAGGATCACGACATCAACCAGATGCTCATCATGGCGATGCTGGAGCAATCCGGTATCGCCGCCGACCTCGCCCAAAACGGCGAGGAAGCGGTGGAGATGGTCGCCGCCGCATGGGCCGAGGGCCGCCCCTATGCGCTGGCGCTGATGGATGTGCAGATGCCGGTGATGGACGGGCTGGAAGCCACCCGCCGCATCCGTGCCGCTGGCGAAGCGGCGGGGCGCGATGCCGCCGAAATCGTGCCGATCGTGGCGCTGACCGCCAATTGCTACGAAGACGACATCGCCGCCTGCTGCGCCGCCGGAATGCAACACCACCTCGCCAAGCCGGTCACGCTGGAGGCGCTGGCCGAAGCCGTCGCGACCTATGCGCTGGAGCGGTGAGGACAGCGCGCCTTACTTGACCAGTTCGACCTGCTCGAAATCCAGCTCCACCGGAGTCGCGCGACCGAAGATGGAGACGCTGACCTTGACCTTGGCCTTGTCGAAATCGAGTTCCTCGACCACGCCGTTGAAGCTGGCGAACGGACCGTCCAGCACCTTGACCTGATCGCCGATCTCGTAATCGACGTGGATCTCCTTCTTGGGCGCGGACTTGGCTTCTTCCATGCCGCCGAAATAGCGCGCCGCCTCGCGCTCGCTGATGGCCTGCGGCTTGTTGTCGTTGCCGAGAAAGCCGGTCACCTTGGGCGTGTTCTTCACCAGGTGATAGACATCGTCGGTCATGGTCAGCTTGGCGAGGACATAGCCGGGCATGAACTTGCGTTCGGTCTGCACCTTCTTGCCGCGCTTGATCTCGGTGATGGTTTCCACCGGCACCTCGACCTCTTCCACCGCCTCGCTCAGCCCCAGCCGTTCGGCTTCGCTCAGGATCGTATCGCGCACCTTGTTCTCGAAACCGGAATAGGCGTGAATGATATACCAGCGGGCCATTGTAATCCTTAGCTTGATGTCGGGTTGCGGAATTGGAAGTGCGTCGAAAGTGACGTCGAAAGTTTAGGGAAGTTTAGGCCAGAAGCGGTTTTTGCCGCTTACGCCAGAGTCAGCAGCCAGCCGACCACCGCGCTGAACGCACTGTCGATTCCCAGAAAGAACAGCGAAAGCAAAAGCACGAAGATGCCAACGAAAATAGCCGTCGTGATCGTCTCCTGACGAGTCGGCCAGACGACCTTGCTGGTTTCGGCGCGAACCTGATTGACGAATTCCGCCGGTGAGGTCTTGCGTTTCTTTTCGTCGGCCATCGCTTTGGTCCTGCCTCGCGTCCTGTTTATTGCAAGGGGCCCGAAAGCCACCTGCGCTTTACTTCAAATCCAACATGCGTTTCGGGTAGGTCTCCGCGCCGCCCCGGCGAGATGTCCGGGAGGGCGAAGCGTTTCTCCGATGTAGAATATGGGAAAGCCATCTAGTCCGCGCACAGCGCAAAGGCAAGGCGTGCGACATGCGCCGCGCGCAAAAAGACGTTGCAGCCACGCATGGCGCGCTCTAGCCAGCAACGCCTACGGGGATGGCCGGACCGGCCGCACAGGGGAAGACACGATGAGCGCAGCAACCGGTGTGGCGACGGAAGCACTGCCATTGAGCGAGCGCCTGATCGCGCCCGTCACCAATGTTTCCAACTTCATCTGGGGCGGCACCTGGAACGGCGACGTCATCCTGCCGCTGCCGCCGATGGTGCTCGTGCTGTTCGGCATCGGCCTCTACATGATGGTCGGCCTGCGGTTCTATCCGCTGCGCCAGCTGGGCAGCGCGTTCAAGGGGCTGTTCACCGGGCGCAAGGGCAGCGGTTCGGGCGAGATTTCGCCCTTCGCCGCGCTCTCCACCGCATTGTCGGGGCAAGTCGGCACCGGCAACCTTGCCGGCGTCGCCACCGCCATCACGCTGGGCGGACCGGGCGCGATTTTCTGGATGTGGATCACCGCCATCGTCGGCATGGCGCTGGGTTTTGCGGAAGGCTCGCTCGCCATCCGCTTCCGCGAGAAAACGCCGGATGGTTCCTATCGCGGCGGACCGATGACCTACATCATGATGGGGCTGGGCAAGAAATACACCTGGCTCGCCGTCGTGTTCTGTATCGGCGCGCTGTTCTCCGCGCTTGTCACCGGCAACGCCATCCAGTCCAACGCGGTGGCCGACGGGCTGAACGAGCTGTTCGGTATCGAGGAATGGCTGGGCGGGCTGATCGTGGCCGTGCTCGTGTTCATCGTCATCATCGGCGGCATCAAGTCGATCGGTTCCATCGCGGAAAAGATCATTCCGTTCATGGCACTGACCTATATCGTCATGGCCGTCATCGCCATCCTGCTCGACATTCAGGACATGCCCGAAACCTTTGCCCGCATCTTCCACGGCGCGTTCAACTATCAGGCGGCCAGCGGCGGCTTCCTGGGCGCGACGATGATTATCGCGATCCAGTTCGGCGCGGCGCGCGGCCTGTTCTCCAACGAGAGCGGTCAGGGCTCCACCCCGATGGCCCACGCCGTGGCGCAGACGGACGATCCCGAGCAGCAGGGCCGCATGGCGATGCTGGGCACGTTCATCGACACCATCATCATCTGCACCATGACGGCGCTGGTGATCCTGACGGTGGAAGGCGACTTTACCGGCGGCGGGCAGCAGGTCATCCATGCCTGGCAATCCGACCTGACCGGCTTTGCCATGACCAGCGGCGCGTTTGCCGCCGCCTTCCCGGTGTCCATCGCCAGCATCCCCATCGGCACGTTCGTGGCCAGTATCGCGCTGATCCTGTTCGTGTTCACCACGCTGCTGACGTGGAGCTATTACGGCGAGCGGGCGATCACCTTCATCTACGACCGCACGTCGGGTGCGACGTCCGGCGGCGAGAAGAAGCTGCACATGGCGTGGCGCGTGATCTGGTGCATCGCGATCTTCATCGGCGCATCGCAGCCGCTCGATCTGGTGTGGCGCATGGGCGACATCTCCAACGCGGCGATGGCGCTGCCCAACCTGATCGCGCTGGTGCTGCTGTCGGGCGTGGTGTTCAAGCTGGCCAAGGGCGACCGGACGGCGGGCAAGTCCCACGATGTGAACGGCGCACCCGTGGCGACGACACCCGAAGAGCAGCCGGGCATCGAACCCCGCGCCTGAGGACGCTCCGCATGAAAAAAAGGGGCCGGTCGCATCATGCGACCGGCCCCTTTTCATTGTTCGTTCCGGCGTTGCCTCAGCGGCGTGCGAATATCCGCGCGAAGAAGCCCGGCTCCTCCATCGGCAGGATCGCGCCATGCTTGCGATAGCGCAGCGAGGGATCGCTATAGGGGCGCGGGCTGGACCAGCGGTCGGGCGCGCTGCTGCGGTATGATGCGATAGACATAGGTGCCTCTCCATTCGGTATCATGGCGGAGCGGTTGCGCTCCATATACCGACAGAAATACACCATCCGGCTTACTGTTCCCGGAATGATGGCGACAGGCCGTGTTCACACAGCGATGAAGCGAAAGGTGTGGTATTCGGGTAACACTAACTACAATCGGCCATGGCGCCTGGCAGGAGTGCACGGACTCGAACCGTGGGCCCTCGGTTTTGGAGACCGATGCTCTACCAACTGAGCTACACTCCTTCGCAGCACGCGAGGGTGCCGACAGGCGGAGGCAGCGTTTAAGCAGGCGGGTGCAGCTTGGCAAGCCGCAACCGCATCGCGTAGCATCAGCTACGCAGACCATGCACGCCCCCGCCTTCCCGCCCATTCCCGTCGAAACGCTGCTGCTGGCCTATCGCAGCGGCATCTTCCCGATGGCGGACGGGCGCGACGATCCCGAAGTGTTCTGGGTCGAGCCGCGCGAGCGGGCGGTTGTGCCGCTCGATGGCTTTCGCGCATCGAGATCATTGCGCAAGGTGCTGCGGCAGGACCGTTTCCGCGTCACCATCGACACCGCCTTCACCGATGTGGTCAGCCTGTGCGCCGCGCCGCGCGCGGACCATCCCGAAAGCTGGATCAGCTGGCGCATCGCCGCCAGCTATCGCGCGTTGCACGAGGCCGGCCATGCGCATTCGGTGGAATGCTGGCACAGGATGAAGGCGGGCGCGAAGTGCTGGTGGGCGGGCTGTATGGCGTGGCGTTCGACCGGGTGTTCTGCGGCGAAAGCATGTTTAGTCGCGCGGACAATGCAAGCAAAGTGGCGCTGGCATGGCTGGTCGCGCTGATGCGGCGGGCGAATTATACGCTGCTGGACTGCCAGTTCATGACCGGCCACCTCGCCTCGCTGGGCGCGACCGAGATACCGCAGACGCTGTATCTGGAACGGCTGGCGGCGGCGCGCGGTGCGCCGGAAGCGACGCTACCGCAAGCCTATGCTTCGTTGCTGTCGGAGGGGGCGCGTCCGAGACGAGCGCAGGTCTCTTCCTCGCCCGGAAAACGCATCGCGCAATCCTTGATCCAGACATCGTAGATCGGGTGTTCGACCACGTTCAGCGACGGTGACCTGGCAAACAGCCAGCCGGAAAATACGCGCCGCCAGTCGCTGCTCGCCTTGTCCTGCACCAATACCTGTACGAAGCCGCCGGTTTCCTGCGGCATTTCCCACGGAGCGGTCCGCTCGCAGCTGGCGAGGCGCAGGATCACGTCGCCTTCGCGGCGCGATTCGCCGGGTTTCAGCTCGATGTCGATGCTGACATTGTTGCGTTTGTTGAGCAGGCCGAGCGTGGCCACGCGCTCTTCCAGCGGTGTGCCCGCTTCCTGCGCTTCGGCGACGGAGCGGTCGAGTGCGACCTCGTCACCCGCATCGCTGGATCCCGTTTCAGCGGCGGTCGGCGCGTCGGTTGGCGCTGGCTGCACCGCCGGTTCGCTGTCGCACGCGGTGACGGACAGTGCCGCCCCGATAAGCGGCATGAGGAGCGGAAACCGCACGCGCATCGTCAGCTGTCCGGCGACCAGGCTTCGTAATCGCCGACGGCGCGGGCACGCTTACCGCCGCGTTCCAGCGCGCCTGCGGGGCGATAGGCTTGCGCGGTGCCGGTGGCATTGGGCGTATAGTCCACTTCCCAGATCTTGGCGGCGGGCAGGAAGGATTTCGGGCACGTCGTCGCCCGCGCCGTGCAGCCAGCCATGCCATTCGGCGGGCACCTGGCTGGCATCGTTACTGCCCGCATACATCACCCAGCGTCGCTCGCGTCCGGTGTAGGAGCCGTCGGTGGCGACATTCTTGCGAGTGTTCTTGGAGCGGAAATAGGTGTTGCCCTGCGCATCGGTGCCGACCTGCTCGCCCTTGCGCCAGCTCCACAGCATCGTGCCGAGCGTGGCACCGTTCCACCAGGTAAAAATCTTCGCGAGCCAGTTCATGGGTGGACGATTAGCCGATGGCTGCGCTCCGCGCCAAGGTCAATACGCGACCCGGTCGCCCGCTTCGATACCCAGCTCCGCCGCGCGACCACCGCGCAATTCCAGCACCAGCGCGGTCAGCCCCCCGGACGAGACATTATCGAGCGAATAGGGCATCGTATTCGCGGCGATATTGATGATGCGCCCGTCCGCGCCCACGAAGATGATATCGAGCGGGATTGGCATGTTCTTCATCCAGAAACTGGCGAGGTCCGGCGGATCGCGCGGGAAGATCATGCCGTCGTTCGGGGACAGCTGCGTGCGGAACATCAGTCCTTTCGACTGCTCGGCGGGGGTCGCGGCGATTTCGACGGTGAAATTATGCGTCGTGTCGCCGCTGGTCACGGTGAGCGGGACGGTCTCCAGACCGGACTACCGGATGCACGCCGCGCGCCATCACCGGTTCGGCGGAAGCGCTGTCCGCGCCGGTCTGCGGAGAACAGGCCGCGAGGGCGGCTGCGGTCAGGATGGCGAGCAGGCGGGTCGGATTGGTCATTGTGCTATTCTAGCGGATCGGCAGCTTCCGCCAACCATTCTTCCAGCACGGCCTCGTCGCGCGCCCGGATCACCGTGCGCACCGCGTCGAACCCGTGCCCGGCGCGCAGCATCGCGGCGATCTGCTTTTCGGCACGCGCGCTGTCCAGTTCGCCGATGAAGAACGGGCCGAAGCGGCGTTTGCGCGCCAGCACGATGGCCGCCTCGCGCCGCGCGGCTTCTTCGGGATCGACAGCGGCGCGCATATCCTCCGCAATCCCGTCCGCATACAGCGCCTGCCCCACCCGCCGCGCGCCGTATCCGCGCCGCAGCAGGCTGCCCGCCTTCGATTTCGCATACGCCGCATCGTCGATATAGCCCAGCTCCACATAGCGTGCGACCAGCGTGGCGATATCGGGCCGCGCGCCTTCGTCTTCCGACCAGCCGCGTTCGCGCAGCTTGCGGGCGAGATACCGCTCCAGCTTGGCCGCGCTGGTGGAAAAGCGCGCGACATAGGACAGCGACAGATCGCGCAGTTTCTGTTCATCCAGCGGCTTTGGTGGAGGGCGTACACGCTTCTCGTACCGGCGTTTTCCGCCGCCCTTGCGCCTAACGTCCGAGGGTTCGTCTTCCGCCATCGGCCTTATTCGTGCCATAGTGTGAAGGAAATGGGAAAGGCCGATTGACCGCGCGGTGTGTATTGCGCCGCTGCTGCCACGAAAAAGGGCGCGCTCAAGACGCTACGCAATCACGGGACGGGTATCTGCCAACATTATGACATCACCGGATAAAAGCGACGGCGCAGACAGTTTGCAGCCAACGCCCAACGATTGCCCCCTGCCCCGCCGCCGGTCCGATTTCGCGACCTTCAGCGAGGCGATCGACTACGCCGCGCGCAGCGAAAAGGGCATGAATTTCCACGATATGCGCGGCACGCTGGAGCGCGTCTATACGTTTGCCGAATTGCGCGAGCGATGCGCTGGTCACGGCGCGGCGGCTGGTCGCGGCGGGTATCGGTGCGGAAGACCGCGTGGCGCTGATCGCGGAAACCGGGCCGGACTTCGCCGCGCTGTTCTGCGCCTGCGTCTATGTCGGCGCGTGGCCGGTGCCATTGCCGCTGCCGACCACCTTCGGCGGCAAGGAAAGCTATATCGACCAGCTCGGCGTGCAGCTGGCCAGCGCCGATCCCGCCATCCTGATCTATCCGCCCGACATTGCCGAGATGGCGCTGGCCGCAGCGCAGAAACAGGGCTGCGAAGGGACCGACTGGGCCAGCTTCGCCGAACGCGATGCGCCCGAATGCGCGCTGCCGACCGCGCAGCCCGACGATATCTGTTACCTTCAGTATTCCAGCGGCTCCACCCGCTTCCCCACCGGCGTTGCGGTCACACACAAAGCGCTGCTGCACAATCTTTACGGCCATGCCAGTTCGATGGCGGCGGGCGATGGCGACCGCGTCGTCAGCTGGCTGCCGTGGTATCACGATATGGGGCTGGTCGGGTGTTTCCTGTCGCTGATCGCCAACCAGATGAGCGTGGATTACCTCAAAACCGAGCATTTCGCGCGCCGTCCATTGGCGTGGCTCGACCTCATCAGCCGCAACAAGGGCACCACGCTCAGCTATTCGCCCACTTTCGGCTACGATATCTGCGCGCGCCGCATCTCCAGCCAGAGCAATGTCGGCCGAACGCTTCGACCTGTCGCGCTGGCGCACGGCGGGCAACGGGGCGGACATGATCCGGCCCGACGTGATGCAGAACTTCGTCAACGCCTTTGCCGAAGCAGGCTTCCGGGCCAGCGCCTTCACGCCCGTCCTACGGCCTGGCCGAAAGCACGCTGGCGGTCACCGTCATGCCGCCGGGCGAAGGCATCCGCGTGGAACTGGTGGAGGAAGAACGCCTGTCCGGCGCCAAGCGCGATCTTGGCCCGCCCCGCGCGCTATCGCGCCATCGTGAATTGCGGCAAGCCGATCGCGGGCATGGAAGTGGCGATACGCGGCGAGAACGACGCGCCCAAGGCCGACCACCAGATCGGCAAGGTCTGGTGTCGCGGCGCAGAGCGTGATGCATTCCTATTTCCGCAACGAGGAAGCGACGGCGGAATGCCTGGTGCCCGCACAGGACGGCGGGAGCGACTGGCTGGACACCGGAGACATGGGCTACATGGCCGATGGCTATCTGTTCATCGTGGGCCGCGCGAAGGACATGATCATCATCAACGGCAAGAACCACTGGCCGCAGGATATCGAATGGGCGGTGGAGCAGCTGCCCGGCTTCAACCACGGCGACATCGCCGCCTTCTCCATCGAAACCGCCGATGGCGAGGAAGCGCCCGCCGTGCTGGTGCATTGCCGCGTCTCCGATCCCGAAGAACGCACCCGCCTGCACGAGCAGATCCGCGACAAGGTGCGCTCCATCACCGGCATGAATTGCGTGGTCGAACTGGTGCCGCCGCGCACCCTGCCGCGCACCTCGTCGGGCAAGCTGAGCCGTGCCAAGGCGAAGCGGCTGTATCTGGCGGGCGAAATCCAGCCGTTCGAGCTGGCTGCCTAGCGGACCATCATTCCTGCACGACGGCGGCCCAGCGCGCCTGCATCGTCGCGCCGCCCGGTTCCAGAGTCACGCGCACGCCTGCCTCGCGCAAGACTTCCGCAGCCGGCGCACGCGGTGGCGGGCGTCCCACCGCGCAGCACCACCGCCATGTCGTCGTGGTGCGCACTGGCCCATACGATCAGGCGCAGCGCCGCCTGCCCCGCATCGCTCGGCTCGCCGTCCGTAAAGACAATGTCGGGCAATGCCAGCAAGGGCGGGCGCAGCACGATGGTCCAGTCCGGCGCGCCTGCTGCGATACGCCGTTCCAGCGCGCGATAGGTGGCGTAATCCGCCCCCGGCAGCCGCGTCGCCGCCACCACCGCGCGGCGATTGTCGCGGTCCAGCGTTACCGCGCTGCGCTCCACCCCCGCCACCAGCGCCAGCCGTCCGGTCAACGCCTGCGCGGCAGCGGCGGCTTCGCGTTCGCGGGCTTCTCGCGCGGCGGTCAGCTGGCCGGTTTCGATCTCGGTTGCGGTGTCGGCCTTGAACTGGGTCAGCTCCAGATCGATAACGCGGTCCAGAGAGGCCAGCAGGCTCTGCTCGCCCGCCATTTCCGCCTGCGGCCGGAATACCGGGGTCAGCACCGTGGCCGACACCAAGATCGGCCTCTGCCGCAAATTGATATCCAGCTGCGATATCTGCGCCTCGTCCGGAAACGGCTCCAGCACGGCGGCGCTGATGGTGCGCGTCGCGTTGCTTTCCCATACGATCTGTCGCAGCGACAGGAACAGCGGGATGGTCAGCGCCACGAACACCACCACGATCACCGCCGTCTGCCAGTTGGTCTGCTTATCCGTCAGCCGGGCGCTGAAACCATACAGCCGCGCCATCAGTGTGGCGATCAGCGCGATGGTCATCAAATTGGTGATGTAGAGCAGCAGCGCGCCCGAAAAAACGGTCCAGTTCAGCGTCGCCAGCCCGAAGCCGACGACGGCCAGCGGCGGCATCAGCGCGGTCGCAATCGCCACGCCGACAATCGTGCCCTCGCGCCCCCGGATCATGGAATAGCCGCCTGCCATCGCAGAAAACACCGCGACGCCCAAGTCGAACAGGTTGGGCCGGGTGCGCGCCTCGATCTCAGGCGTAACGGTTTGCAGCGGCGAGATGAAGACGATCAGCGCGCACAGCCCCACAGCCAGTATCGTGCCCCAGACCAGCGCCCAGGCACTGCCCTTCAGCCACCGGTAATCGCCAATGGCCAAGGCAAATCCCGCCCCCAGGATCGGCCCCATCAGCGGCGCGATCAACATGGCCCCGATGATGACCGCCGGGCTGGACAGCAGCAGTCCGAGCACCGCGATCCCGGCGGACATCGCCAACATGAACAGGTAGCGCGGCGAGGTGTAGGCATCGGCCCGGCGCTGCGCGATGCAGTCCAGCCGGTCCACCGTGCCGACCACATCGTCGCGCCACCATTTGCGGAAACTCAACACCACGCGTTTCAACGCGCGGCTATTCGGCTGCGTCGCGGTCAGGCGGATGTCGTGACTCGGCATCGGGGTTTGCTTTCTCACAGGAGCGACGGCGTGCTATAGACGGCGCCGATACACGCGCACCAGACGATATTCTTGAACTGCGTGTCCTATGCCCTTAATACAGTACCCAGCGCCCTTTTCCCGGATCGGACCAAGCAGCATGAACGCCACCACGACCACGACAGCCACGGCAACGGACCTCGAACTGACCGCACCCGATCCGGTGCCGCAGGTCGCGCCGGAAAAGGCGGCGGGGCTGGTGCCGGTCGCGCCGGAAACGAAGTCGAAGCTGGAGGAAAAGGCCGACAGCTTCGTTGCCGATCTGGTCGCGGTAGATGCAAATTCGCCCGAATTCGGCAAGAAGGTGGACCAGCTGACCAATATGGGGCGCAAGGAAATCGCGGCGGCGGCGGGGCAATCCAATCGCTTTCTCGACCGCCCGGTGCGGGCAATGGACAAGGACGAGGGCGTCGGCGCCAATCTGGCGGAGTTGCGGACCGTGGTGGAGGATCTCGACCCCGGCCGGCGCGGCAAGCTAACCGGCACGCGCAAGATCCTCGGCATCATCCCGTTCGGCAACAAGCTGACCAGCTATTTCCGCAGCTATCAAAGCGCGCAGACCCATATCCAGGAAGTGCTGAACAAGCTGGCGAGCGGCAAGGACGAGCTGCTGATGGACAATGCCGCCATCGATGTGGAGCGGGCCAAGCTATGGGAAGCGATGGGCGATCTGGAACAGATGATCCATATCTCCAAGACGCTGGATACCAAGCTGGAGGACAAGGCGGCGGAGCTGGACGCGACCGATCCGGCCAAGGCCAAGGCGATCCGCGAAACCGCGCTGTTTTATGTCCGCCAGCGCACGCAGGATCTGCTGACGCAGATGGCGGTCAGCGTGCAGGGCTACCTCGCGCTGGACCTGGTGAAGAAGAACAATGTCGAGCTTGTGAAGGGCGTGGACCGCGCCAGCACCACCACCGTCGGCGCGCTGCGCACGGCGGTAACGGTGAGCGAGGCGATGACCAACCAGCGGCTGGTGCTGGGGCAGATCACCGCGCTGAACGAGACGACGGCGGGCATCATCGACTCCACCGGCAAGATGCTGCGCGAACAGACCGGCAAGATCCACGAGCAGGCCGTCGCCAGCACCATCCCGCTGGAAACGCTGCAACGCGCCTTCCAGAACATTTACGACACGATGGACGAGGTGGACAGCTTCAAGCTGCGCTCGCTGGAATCGATGAAGCAGACGGTGGATGTATTGTCGGTCGAGGTCGAGAAATCGAAGGGCTATATCGCCCGCGCCGAAGGGCAGTCGCAGGCCTCGGCGCAAGTGACCGAGTCGCCCTTGCTGAGCCTGGAGTAACCGCATCATGGCCGGCGACCTTACGCAGGACAGTGAGCAGCTTCTGGCCGAGGGCCGCGCGCTGGTGGCGGATAACCGCAGCGGCGGGCGGCATCGCAAGGCGGGCGCGCCCATCGGCGAAGGGTCGGCCGCGATCCGGCGCAAGGCATGGCTGCAACGCGCGGTGTGGTTCGCGCTCGCCGTGGCGGGCATCGTGCTGGCGTCCGGCGTTGCGGGCTTCGTATTGAACGGGATCGGGTTCTGGGGCGTCGTGCTGACCGTGCTGGCGCTGGTCGTGGCGCTCGGCGTGTTTGCGCTGGCCCCTGCGCCAAAGCCCCCGGCGCGCGCCGATATCAACAGCGGCAGCGTGCAACAGATGGTCGGCAAGACCGAACTGTGGCTGGAACACCAGCGCGCCGCCCTGCCCGCACCCGCCGCCGCCGTGATCGGCGACATGGGGGTGCAGCTCGATGCGCTCGGCCTGCAACTCGAAACCGTCGATGCCGCGCATCCCGCCGCGCACGAAATCCGCAAGCTGGTGGGCGAAGTGCTGCCCGAAACGGTCGACAGCTATAACCGCATCCCCGCCAATCTGCGGCGCGAGGAACGGCCCGGGTTCAGGGCGGCCTGTCGCCCGATACGCAGCTGACCGAAAGCCTGACCAAGATCAGCGCCGAGATCGACAGCGTGACTCGCCAGCTTGCCGAAGGGTCGCTGGACGATCTGGCGATCAAGCACCGCTATCTCGACTATCGCTACGGCAAGGATGGCGATCCTGCTTCACTAAAGGACGACACCTGATGCGCGTTGCCATTCCCCATTCCCTGCCGCGCGAGGAAGTGCGTCGCCGCCTGCGCACCCGCAGCCACGAGATTGCCGACCATATTCCGGGTGGCATGGCGGAAGTGGAGACGGACTGGGTGGACGAGGACCGCATGGCTATCGGCATCGCCATGATGGGCCAGCGACTGGACGGGCATATTCTGGTCGAGGACGGGCAGATGGTGTTCGAGATGACCCTGCCGCCGATGCTCGGTTTCATCGAACCCATCGTCGCCAATGCCGTGCGCAGCAACGGCACGAAGATGCTGGAAGGCCCCGCTGCCAGACTAGCGACATCCTGGCCTAGAGCTTGCGGTCCCGCTCCAGAAAGGTCTCGGGAATACGCAGCGAATTGGACGCATTGCGCGCTTCGGCCAGGAACAGCACCAGCGCGAACATCAGCAGGCCGATGGAGACGATGAAGGCGGCGGCGGCAGCCTGCGCCAGCGATACGCCACCCGCCTCGCCGATGAACAGCAGCACCACGGTCAGGCCGACCACCAGCCCGCTCAGCACCAGAAGGAACATCGCCCGGTTGATGAGGTCGATGCGGTGCGCGACCGTGCGCAGTTCGGCCACCACGCGATCATGGGCCGCACCCGTCGTTTCCTTGTGGACCCCCTGCAAGTGCCGCGAGCGATCGACCACCCGGCCCAGCCGCGCGGCAAGCAGGTTGAGGATGCTGGCGATGGCGACCAGCAGGAACACCGGCGCAACCGCCAGCTGGATGGTTTCGGCAATCATGCAGACGCCCTTAGCTTCGCGGCGTGGCGACGAGAACCCGTGTGTCGTCGGCCAGTGCGATACCCTCGCGCGACGTCACGCCCAGACACCCGCCCGCCGCCACAGTCCGGTCGCCGACTGTGACCGATCCCGCCAGCGGCAGCAGCACGCTTGGCGCCTCCATCGGCGGCAATGCGCCGTCGCATACCAGGTCCAGCGTGAAATGCGCGCTGTCCACCAGCCGCCCGCTGGCATTGAGGTCGTGATGGCTGCGCAAGGCAGGATCGTGCGGCGTTCCGTCCGCCACCGCCATCGCCGCATCCAGATGCAGGTCGCGTGGGCGGCCATAGTCGTAGAGGCGGTACGTGATGTCACTGTTCTGCTGCACCTCGACCAGCGACAGGCCCGGCCCGATGGCATGAACGGTCCCCGCGGGCAGCATGAACACATCGCCCGCCTTCGCCGGATGCCAAGTCAGCAACCCTTCGATGCTGCCGTCCAGCGCGGCGGCGCGCATAGCGTCGGGCCCGATATTGTGATCGAAACCGATGGCCAGTCGCGCATCGGGCTCCGCCTCCAGCACAACCCAGCATTCGTCCTTGCCGTTCGACCCGGCGGGCGCGCGCGCATCGTCGGGGTGGACCTGCACCGACAGCTTTTCGCTAGTAAACAGATACTTCGCTAGCAGGGTATCCCACGGCGGCTGCGGCTCGAACCATATCTCGCCGATACGCTTCCCGTCAGGCGCAGCGAAGGGCGCGGGCAGGCGGTCGCACCCCCATACCTTTTCCACCGCACGGGTTGGGAAGACATGTGTTGCCGTCACTGTTGGCCCTTCACTGTTGGGTTGCGCCTTTCAGCGTGCCGACCTTCTGCGCGCCGTCGGCAGTCGTCACCAGCACCTCGTCTCCATCGACCACGATGATGATATCGTCCAGCCCGATGGCGGATACGCGCGGGCCGTCGCTGACCACCATCGTATCGGTGCAGTCGACCAGTTCCGCGCCGCTTCCGCCTTTCCGCGCCGCGCCGACATTGCCGTCCTCGTCGCGCTTCTGCACATCGCGCAGCGCCTGCCAGTTGCCGATATCGGACCAGCCCATCGCCACCTGCACCATCGCCGCGCGGCCCGTGCCCTCCATCACCGCATAGTCGATCGACTCGCCTTCGATATTGGCAAAGGTCTCGGCATCGGGATGGAAAATGCCGTCGTCGTCGTGGCGACCATGTTCCACCGCCGCGCGCAACGCCGCCGCCATTTCGGGGCGCAGTTCGACCAGCTCTTTCAGGAACGCGCCGGCGCGCAGGCAGAAGATGCCGCCGTTCCAGCTATAGCCGCCATCGGCCACGAACTGGCGCGCGGTGGCAAGATCGGGCTTTTCGACGAAACTCTCGACGGCGTAGCCGCTGCCCAGCCGCTCGCCGCGCTTGATATAGCCATAGCCGGTTTCGGGCGAAACAGCCTCCAACCCCAATGCCACCAGCCAGTTCTCGCCCGCCAGCGCGGCGGCGGTTTCGACCGCGGCGGTGAACGCGACGGTGTCTTCGATATAATGATCGCTGGGGCAGACCAGCAGGATGTCGTCCTCGTCCGCCAGCAACGCCGCCAGCGCGATAGCGGGTGCGGTGTTGCGGCCCAGCGGCTCCTCGATCCGGCGTGCGCCTTCGGTCCGGCTCAGCTGCTCGCTGACCAGATCGCGATGCACCGCGCCCGACACGATTGTGGGGGCGGTATAGACCTGCCCGTTGCCCACCCGCTCCAGCGTCTGTTCGAACAGGGTGCGCCGACCGACCAGCGGCAGGAACGGCTTGGGCTGCTCGCGGCGGCTGCGCGGCCACAGGCGGGTGCCGCTGCCGCCGCACAGGATTACCGGATGAATGCCGCTCATGATCTGCTATTTCCGTTCGCAAGGATGGTCCGTCATGCTTCCCACACGAAGCGCAAGGGCATTGCTACACAACCTAGTTGAAGAAATTCTGTTTCCATCCGTAGACGGACGCGACGGGTTCTCCATTGCGGTCGCGCGCGGGTTCGAACCGGAACCGCTGCATCGCCAGCTCGCAGGTGCGGGTATTGGTGGCGGGGAACGGTCCGGCGCGCACCACGCGACAGGCGGTGGGCGCGCCATCGGTGCCCACGGTCAGCGCGATGGTGACCGAGGTGCCGACGCGCGCCTCGCGTCCGCCGGGCGGTATTGGATAGTCCAAAGCGCGGCTGATATCGCCTGCGGTCTTCACCGCCCCGGTCGGTGTGAAATTGCCGTTGCCGGTGCCGCTGCCGCCACGACCAGAACCGCTGCCATCGCCTACGCCCGCCGCACCGGTCCCCGCCCCTTCGTCGCGCGCGCCGGAGCGATTTGCGGTGCCGGTGCTGGACGCGCGCGGTACGGGAGAGGGTCTGGCGATGCGGATTTCGGGTTCGGGTGCGGTTACGGCCTTGGGCGTCGCCCGCTTGCCCGGCGCGCCCGCCGCGCCTTCGTCGGGTTCGGGCGGCTGCGGCGGGGGTTCCGGCTCGTATTGCTTCGTCTCGACCGTGACGGAAAAGCTTTCCAGCACGGTGTTCTCCACTATTTCAAGCGAGCCCGGCGCAAAAGCGCGCGCGAGGCCATACAGCGCAACCACATGCAGCAGCACGATCAGCACCAGCCGCGTCTTGCTGAGCCGCGCGCCCTGATAGCGCCCGCCCTGCGGTGGTGTTGGTCGCGCATCTGATTCCTGGCCTGATGCCTGCCCCGACTCCCACACAGCCCGTCTCCTTCGTCCTAGCTTCACGACATATAGGTATTCGCGCGCAGGGCCAGCCCAACGCAATCGCCATGTCGCCTGTCCATAGGCAGGATGTGGGGACGATAGCGAAAGGCCAGCGCAAACATGACACAGCATTCCGGACCCCCGCGCGAAACGCATCTGCTGCCTGATGCCCGCGTGCTGGTCGCCACCGCCGATCCTGTCGCCCGCGCCACTATTGCGGCGGTGCTCGACCGTGTCGGCGTGGCGATGGTCACGGTGGAGAGCGAGGAAGCGGCAATCACAGCTTTGATGGAGGGCCGGATCGGGCGTTCATCGTCACCGACGCCCGCATTCGGTTTAGCCCTGTTCGCGCATGATCTGCCGGACACGGGCGGGTTCAAGACCGCGCAGATTGCGCGGGCGCTCGGCATAGATGCAGGATCGCTGCCGATCGTCGCGCTTGCACCGGACACCTCCGACAAAACCCGCGATGCGACTTACAATGCGGCGATGCAGGGTGTCCTTGTGTCGCCGGGCGGCGGCGGTCCAAGCGCGGCGGAGCTGCAATTCGTGCTGGAACGCTGGCTGCCGACGCGCGGACCGTCGGCCCATACCGCGCCGGGCCTCAAGAGCGGCGACGAGTTAAGCGACCGCTGGCGCGTGCGGCGGGCCGAGGCGCTGGAGGCAGTGGCGTCCGCGATGCGCGAAGGGCGTTTTACCGGCGGCGGCGCGCAGGATCTGGCGCGCACGATGCACAAGCTGGCCGGGACTGCGGGGCTGTTCGGCGAAGAAGCGCTGGGCGAGTGCGCGCGCAAGCTGGAACATGCCTTGCGGCGCGAGGAAAACCGCGCCGTTTGCGAAGACCGTGCGCGCGAGGTGGTTGCAGCAGCGGCCTGATACGAAAACGGCGGCCCCTGCAGAGGGACCGCCGTAATCGGTTCACACGATGCGTTCGTCTTAGAACTCGTAACGGACGCCGACCTGGATGCGCCAGATCGAAGCGGACGTGCTGACATTGTTCTGGTCGTCGGGATTGAAACCGCTGATGATGTAGCGGCCCTGATCGTCCACACCGCCATCGACCAGATCGACGAACTCGCCGCGCGACCGCGTGATGTTCGCGCTGTCGTCGATGAAGTTCAGGAAGTTGTCCATGTCGGCGAACAGCTCGATCTTGTCGTTTGCGATGCCGGTGAAGCTGCCCATGAACGGAAGCTCTTGGCTGAAGCGCAGATCGAGATCGTAGCTCCAGTCGTTGCGGCAGGTGTTGCGCGCGATCGATTGGCCGGGTGTAATCTTACACTGGTCGGCCACTTCGCTGTTACCCAGATAGTTCAGGAGCGACGCGACCGCTGCCGCATCCGAGTCGGGCGACAGGTTGGGATCGCCTGCACCGGTCGGGATGTAGAGCAGGGCGTTGTCCGTGCCCGAGCTGCTGTCGTTGAACACGCCGCCGCCATCGAAGGTGAGGCTGTAGGGCCGGCCTTCGGATGCACGGAAGAAAATACCGAACGTGGTATCCGCATCAGGCAGGAACTCTTCGCGGAAGCTCAGGGCCGCCGTGAAGTTGTGCCGCGTTTCGAAGTTGGAGGTGCTGACCGCCGGGTTCTGCCGGTCGAACGCCGCCGTCACGTCGAACGAGGAGGTCGCCGTCGAGCTGCCGACATTGCGGTTGTTGTTACTGTCCGTGAACGCATAGCCGAGCCGTGCGAACACGCCGCCGCCTTCGGTGAAGATGCCACGACCGAAATCCTTCGACAGCAGGACCGAGGCGACATGGCTGTCATAGCTCGGGCCGTTGGTCAGCTGGATTTCATCGTCACGCCCCGTGGCGAAACACGGTGCATTGACATTGGCATAGCCCGGAGGCGTGCCGCCCGTGCCGACCAGCGTTGCGGTACATCCCGCATTGCTGGGGTCGATGGCGCGATAGATCGGTCGCCCGTCGACGGTAAAGCCACCATCGGCGCGGCGGCTGTCCGGCACCTGCGACAGATCCACGAAGTTCAGCGTGTCGTTGAACCGGCTGTAGATGTAATCCAGGTTCAGGCGCAGGTCGCTGAAGAAGCCGGTTGGCGTTCCGAACGCGGTCGAGAAGCTCGCATTGGCGCGAACCACCGTCGGCACGTCGAAATCGGGATCGGTCGACTGCGTATCGGCAAGACCGGCTGCGGCTTGCGCCGAGCCCGCTGCCACGGCGCAGGCCGGGATGCCGGTGAAGTCGCCGCCGGTTACCACGTCGATCTGGCCGGTGGCCGGATCGGTCGTCAGCTGGCCGGCTGCGCAATCGAACGTGTTGCCTTCACCGGTCGAGAAACCGTTGTTGGAAAACGCGTTGGAGAAGTACACCACCGGATCGCCGCCGGAGAAGATGCCGACGCCGCCGGTCACGCGGCTGTTGCGGAAGAACCCGTCATTATCCAACTCGTAGGTCGCCGAGAAACGCGGCAGCAGCACGGTGTCGAGCTTGCTGAACGGTACCCGGTTGGAGAAGCCGTAACGGCTGGCGAACTGCGGGTTGGCGCGCGGGGCGTCGCCATCATACAGCTGCACGCGCAGGCCGGCATTCAGCGAGAGCTGGTCGGTCGCCTGCCATTCGTCCTGGGCATAGAACGAATAGATGGTGCGCCCGAACGTCGCTGCCGCTTCGTTGATGTCGCCCGTTGGCGTTGCGTTGATGGTCGCGCCGCCGACACGGCCTGCGGCCACGGCATCCGCGCCGCCGCCGAACACGCTGGAGAACTGGCCGTTTGCGACCAGACCCTGTTCGAAATCGTCGAGGCTGTTGAAGAAGATCGTGCCGGTCGCGTTGATGGCGAACAGGTTGAACACTTCCAGATCGTTATACTCGGTGCCGAGCTTGATCTGGTGACCGCCGCCTGCATCGATATTGATCTGGAACTTCGCCTGGTCGACCCGGCTTTCCAGCGCGTTGGCCGACCGGAAGATGCCGGGGCCGGTGCTCAGCAGGCCGTTCTGGCCGTCCGCGATCAGGCCGCTGGTTTCGTTCGGCACGAGAACCGAGAGGCGCACGGTGGGACTGTCCGACTGCGCTTCGCCGAAGCCGACCGGGCCCTGCACGTCCGACACTTCGGCGCGGCTCAGGCGCAGCTCGGTCGAAATCGTATCGCTCCAGTCGCTGTAGAGACGGACCGAGTAGTAATCCGAAACCGTACCTTCGTCCTCGAAGCTGTTGAGGCCGGTCAGTTCCTGTCCGCCGGTGTCGCTTTCGACATTTGTTTCCTCAAGCCGCTGATACGTCCCTTCGAGGCGGTGGTTGTCGGTGAGATAGGCATCGAGACGGCCGAAATAGCGGACGCTGGATTCGGGCAGGACCAGCGGATAGCCGCCGACGTCCTGGCCGTAAACGCGCTGCGCGATGTCAGCGAAGCGGTCGAACTGGCCCTGCGTCACGAATGTCGCTTCGTTGGGAAAGCCGCCGCCTGCCGGGCCGAAATCGTTGGCATTGCCGAGATCGGTTTCCTCATAACCTGCATAGAAGAACAGGCGATCGGGAATGATCGGCCCGCCCAGCGTCGCGCCCCAGCGCTTCTCGTCGAATTCCGCGACAATGTCATCCACGCCGTCGATGGTGTCGCCGCGCAGGTCGTCGCTGCGATAGGTGAAGAAGGCCGAGCCGTGGAATTCATTGGTGCCGGACTTGGTCACTACGTTGACGAGACAGCCGGTGAAGTCGGAATATTCCACGTCGAACGGCGCGAATTCCACCGAGGTTTCGCGGATCACGTCGAACGGCAGCGGCAGTGCGTTGCGTGCGGCGAATGGCGTGCCGTTCAGGCCGAAGACGTCGGCCTGAACGATGCCGTCGACGGTGAAGGTGTTGGACCGGTCGTTACCGCCGAGGCAGGAAATGCGATCCACTTCGTTGTCGCGGTCGAGGCTGACGCGCGGGTCGAGGCGGATGATGTCGCGCACGTCGCGCGTGATGCTGGGGAAGCTTTCCAGCGTTTCGGTGCTGAAGGCGGAGCCGGGGCCAACCGCGAGCTGCTGCACATTGGCGCGCGCGCCGGTAATGACGATGAAGTTGCCCGCATCGCCCGTGCTGTCGGCCAGTTCGAAGGTGAAGTCGGTGTTGCCCGAAACGGTCAGGAACTGCCCTTCGACGGACTGCCCTTCGAAACCGTTTGCCGTCACCGTGATGGTGTAGGGGCCGCCGGGAACGAGCGAGGCGGTGCGGAACGCGCCACTGGCATCGGATGTCAGCGTGCGGGTCTGGCCGGTGCGGGTGTCGGTGACGATCACCGTCGCGTTCGGGATAGCGGTGCCGGCGGCGCTGGTGACCTGGCCTTCGATACCCGAAGTGATCTGCTGCGCGGCGGCAGGGGCGGCTATCATGGTGCCGGCCGAGAGGCTGACGATGCTGGCGGCGAGAAGATATTTGAGTTTCATGGGTCGGGGTCCTGTGTCCTGACGAGAAAATCTGCGCGTGCGAAAAAGGTTGTGCGCCGTCTGAAATGCAGCGCCTGCCGCGTTCCTTATGAGCCGACCAAGACGGATAAAAGTAAGCCGGGTGACACTTTTATGACAAACCACAGGTCAGCGCCGCAGCCGTGCAGCCTGCTGATAATTCATCTGTAAATCAATGCTTTAAAAGTGTTGCTGCATTGCAACAGATTGTTGGAAATTGCGCTTTACGGCGTATCCGCGCGGGGAATCAGGCGAGTTCGATCTCGCGAAGCCGCTGCAACAGGAAATCATGCGCCGTGATCGGTGCAACCGACTCACCCGATTCGCTGCCCTCGATGGGGCGGATCACGTAGTCGGGCCGGAAATGCAGGAAGAACGGCATGGAATAGCGCGCGCGATAGGCCGCTTCGCCGGTCGGGTTCACCACGCGATGCGTCGTGGAGCGCAGCCGCCCGTTGGTCAGCCGTTCCAGCATATCCCCGATATTGACCGCCAGCGCGCCGGGCGGCGGCGAGACGGGCAGCCATTCGCCGTCCCTGGTCAGCAACTCCAGCCCGGCTTCTTCCGCGCCCAGCAACAAGGTGATGGTGTTGATATCGCCATGCGCGGCGGCGCGGATCGCGCCCTCCGCTTCCGCACCCTCGATCGGCGGATAGCGCAGCAGGCGCATGACCGAATTGCCGTCCGCCACGGTCGGCACGAAGAAATCCTCCGCCTGCCCCAGATGCAGCGCGATGGCGCGCAAGAACGCGGTCGCCCGCCTCATCGAACGCGGCGAACAGCCGTTCGAATACGGGGCGGAATTCGGGCAACTCTGCGGGCCAGACATTGGGCGCCATAAATTCGGACAGGGTGTGGCCTTCGGGCAAGGTGCGCCCGACATGCCAGAATTCCTTCAGGTCGTGGACCTTGGCATCCTTCGCCTTCTCGGTGCCGAACGGGGTGTAACCGCGCGCGCCCGCCGCCGCCCGCAGTATGATAGTGCCGCTTCACCTCGTCGGGCAGCGCGAAGAACGCTTTGGCCTGCGCTTCGGCTTGCGCGATCAGGTCCGCCGGAATGCCGTGGTCGCGCACGATGGCAAAGCCGTATTCGGCGAAGCTGTTGCCCAGCTCATCGGCCAGATCGGGCAGCGGGCGGGCGATCGAAACGGAGGCAATATCGGTCATGGGTTCGGCGTTTACAGCGGCAGGAACAATCCTGCCAGAGCCGCGCTCATCAGGTTCGCCAGCGACCCCGCCGCCAGCGCGCGCAGGCCAAGTCGCGCAATGACAGGCCGCTGGTTGGGTGCAAGCCCGCCGGTAACCGCCATCTGGATCGCGATGGAGGAAAAATTGGCGAAGCCGCACAGCGCAAAGGTGACGATGGCGCGGCTGCGCTCGGTCAGAACTTCCAGCTGCCCCAGCTCGATAAAGGCGACGAATTCATTCAGCACGATCTTGGTGCCGAACAATCCGCCCGCCGCCTGCGCCTGGTTCCAGTCGGCAATGCCGATGAGGTACATGACGGGTGCAAAGATATAGCCGAACAACTGCTGGAAACTGATGTCGGGATAGCCGAACCAGCCGCCGACACCGCCCAGCAGCCCGTTCGCCAGCGCCACCAGCGCCACGAATACCATCACCATTGCACCGACCGCCACGGCCAGCTTCACGCCGGTCTGTGTTCCCTGCGCGGCGGCTTCGATGACATTGGCGGGGCGCTGTCCTGCTTCGAATGTTTCGGCGACCTCGACCTCATGCGCCTTGCCGCTTTCGGTGATCGCCGCCGGGCCTTCGGCACTGATCCGCGCATCGGGCAGGTCCAGATCGCCAACGATGTCCTCGCAATCCGCATCGTCGGGCATCATGATCTTGGCCATCAGAATGCCGCCGGGCGCGGACATGAAAGCAGCGGCCAGCAGGAATGGCACGGCTTCGTCTCCGATAAAGGCGGCGTAAGCGGCAAGGATGGTACCCGCGACGCCAGCCATGCCCACGCTCATCAGTGTGAACAGTTGCGACGGGGTCAGCGCGGCGAGATAGGGGCGCACGACCAGCGGGCTTTCGGACTGGCCCACGAAGATATTGGCCGCCGCACCCAGCGCCTCGACCCGGCTGATCCCGGTCAGCCAGCCGATCGCCCCGCCGACCCAGCGCACCAGCCGCTGCATCACGCCGATATGATAGAGGATGGAAACGAGCGCCGCGAAGAACACGATTACCGGCAGCGCGGCGATCAGGAAGGTGTTGGCAAACGGGTTGTCCGCCATCGGCCCGAAGATCGTCTCGATCCCCGCGCGCGAATAGCCGAGCAGCGCGATGACGCCGTTCGACAGGAACTCGATGGCGACGACGCCCCAACGGCGTGCGCAACACCAGCAGCGCCATGAGCGCCTGCAATGCGAATGCCGCCCCGACCACGCGCAGGCGGATGTGCCGCTTGCCGGTCGAAAGCAGGAACGCGAAGGCGAGGATCGCGAGGATACCGAGCAGGCTGGCGAGAATCGGATGCATAGCGGGCCTTCGGTTCGCGAAAGGAGAGTGCGCGCTCCAATCGCGGTTTGCAGCCGCACAGTCAAACGGGCGGCAGGCGCGCCCTGCACCCTTCCCTTTTGCGGGACTTGGCAATACGCCGTGCCGCCATGACCAAAACGCACCCTGCCTCTTCCCCTGCCCCGACCCTGCACATCACCCGCTCGCTGCTGTTCATGCTGCTGCTGTATGGCGGGATGACCGTCGTGGCGGGCGTGCTGGCGTTCAAGCAGGTGCAGCTGTGGCCGACCGGGCTGGCGGTGGAAGCGGGCATCTTCGCGTTCCTGGTGCTGGTGGTGATTTCCAGCACGGTCACGCAGCTGTTCGGGCAGAAACTGGCCAGCCGCATCGTGTGGTGGGGCTTCGTGCCGCTGGGCGTATCGTCGCTGATGATGACGCTGGTGCTGGCGCTGCCCGCTTCGCCAGAAATGGTGGACTTCCGGCCCGACGATCTTGCCGCCTTCGAGCAAGTGCATTCGCAATTGTGGCGGGTGTGGCTGGCGGGACCGGCGGCCTATCTGGTCTCGCTGCTGCTCAATATCTGGATATTCTCCAAACTGCGCGGCAGCGGAGAGCAGGGGACCATCGGCCTAATGGTGCGCGGCGCGATTGCCTCGGCGCTGTCGCAAGCCATCGATTCAGTGATCTTCATCACGCTGGCATTCTATGGCGAGTTCGACATTACCGACCTGCTGATCGGGCAGATGCTCGCCAAGGTGGTGCTGTCGCTGGTATTGGTGCCGTTCCTGATTACCGGCGCGGTCGGCTTTGCGAAGTGGCTGGATCGCGCGCCAGCACGCTGACGCCTGCGGGAGGCACCGTTTCCTCGCTCCCAACACCGGTTCGCCCGCGAGATCATCGGGCAAAGTCGTGCGCCACGGCGTCGTAATTGAACACGAAGCGATAACTGACGCGTTGTCCGCATCCGCATGCCATCGGGTAGCAGTATCGTCTCCAGCCCCGCATCACGGACCGCGCGTGCCATCACCGCATCGGCGAGATCGCCTTTCAGGCCAGCTTGTAACATAGCGCACGCGCCCTGCCCGCCAGCACGGCAACCGCGCCGTCGTCGGCCACCAGTTCGGCATCGGCATCGGTTTCCACATGGTCCAGCCACCGTCGGATTGCCCAGCCCTTCTCCGCCATGTTCGACGCCCGGCGGCAGGGTTTCGCTATGCGTATACCTTGCCCGGAAACAGCGCCTGCAACGGGCCGGGGGCGAGTGTGTCGGGAATGGCGAAGTCGCCCGTGCGGCTGCCACTGCGCGGGCCGATGACGATCTCCCCGTCGAACGCCTGCAACGCCGCCAGCGCATCCTCGCTCACAATCGGCAGGCACGGCACCACCGCCAGCGCATAGCCGTCGAGCGGCGTCCCCGGCGCGACGATATCCACGTTCAGCCCAAGCCGCCGCAGCGCGGTGTAGCACGCGAACGCCGCCCATAGCGCCGAGCAGCCCGCGCCCTGCGGCTGCGTTTTCGTGACCCATTCGCTGTCATAGGAGAACACCAGCGCCACCTGCTTCACCAGCGCGCCAATATCGCCCAGCGTCGCAATATCGTCCGCCGCCGCGCGTGCTTCGGCCAGTCCCGGCGCAGGTTCGCCATCGGGCCGCAGCAGGCCAGCATGCATCTGCTCCTGTGCCTTGGGGAATTGCCGCCAGCGGAAATAGCTGACCAGCTCCGCCCCGTGCGCCATCGCCTCCAGCGTCCACAGCCGCACCATACCGGGCAAGGGTGCGGGGTTATGCGCGGACCAGTTCACCGGCCCCGGCTGCTGTTCGATCACGCCCCAGCGCCCGTCCGGCTGGCATCCCCGATACAGGTCATGGTGGAAACGCCGCGATGTCGGGATGCCCCTGCCGCGCGAACCTGCGCTTGTCTTCGGCTGCAAGGGGGAAGCTGTCGAGGAAACCGAGCGGATAGCTGTCCCATGTCAGCATATCGAGCTGCGCGCCCAACGCATGGTGATCGTATTGCGCGAAGAAGCCCATCGCATTGTGCGTCACCTCGCGCCCCGGCGAGTGTTCGCGCAGGATTGCGACCTGTGCCGCGTTGAACGCCATGACCTGATCGGAGGAGTAGCGCCGGAAGGCGAGCCAGTGTGCCGGGTTCGCTTCGGTGACGGTCAGGTTGGGCAGCTCGACCGCATCGAAGCTGCCATATTCCATGCTCCAGAACACATTGCCCCATGCTGCGTTCAGCGCACCGATGCTGTCATATCGATCCGCCAGCCAGCGGCGGAACCCGTCGCGCGCGGCGTCGGAGAAGCTTTCCACCGTATCGTGGCAGCCATATTCATTGTCGGTTTGCCACGCGGTGACGGCGGGGTGCTGGCCGTATCGTTCGGCGACAGCGCGGGTAATGCGTTCGGCTTCGACGCGATAGCCCGCATGGCTGAAACAGTAATGCCGCCGCGATCCGAACCCGCGCGGGCGGCCATCGGCGTCCACCGCGACCATGTCCGGCATTTCGTCCACCAGCCACTTCGGCGGTGTGGCGGTAGGGGTGCAGAGCATGATGTCCAGCCCGGCATCGCCAAGCGTATCGACAGCACGGTCGAGCCAGCCCCAGTCGAACCGCCCGCGCTCAGGCTCGATCCGGCTCCACGCAAACTCGCCGATCCGCACCAGCGACAGCCCGTTTTCGACCATCGCGGCGGCATCCTGCGCCCAGCGTTCCTCGCGGCCAGTGTTCGGGGAAATAGCAACAGCCCAGCTGCATTGCGCGCTCCGGCAGCTTCGCGCTCAGCGAACCGCCTGCTTTTCCCTGAAATAGTCGAGCGTTCCACGATGCAGCACCGTATCGTCCGCCCCCAGCTCGTGCGCCTCGAACTCGCCCGCGCCTTTCACTGCCGAATAGCTGTCGCCGAAATCGGCGTAGCAGCGGTCCAGCAAATCCTCGAAACTCTCGATGACGAAATAGGTCTGCTGGAAATCGTCGATGATATACTTGGTCCGCATCACCCGCTCCAGATCGAGCAGCACGCGGTTGGGCGAGGCATCCTCCAGGCTGAAAACGCTTTCCTGCGGCGAGGACAGGATGCCCGCGCCATAAATCCGCAAGCCCTCTTCGGATCGCAGCAGCCCGAATTCCACCGTGTACCAGTACAATCGCGCCAGATTGGGCAGCTGCCCCAGCGCCATCGCGCGCTGCCCGCCCTTGCCGTATGCTTCCATGAAAGCGGCGAAGGTCGGGTCGGCCAGCAGCGGCACATGGCCGAAGATATCGTGGAAGATATCGGGTTCCTGGAGGTAATCGAACTCCGCCTCGGGCCGGATGAACGCCCCCGCCGGGAAGCGGCGATTGGCGAGGTGGTCGAAAAACACCTCGTCCGGCACCAGGTCGGCCACCGGCACCACACGCCAGCCGGTCAGCGGTTCGAGCCGGTCGGACAGCTTCTCCATATCGGGAATGCCGCCTTCGGACAGCGCCAGGGTGTCCATCGCGGACAAAAAGGTATCGCAGGCGCGGCCGGGCAGAATGTCGCGTTGTCGCGCGGAAAGCCGGTCCCACCGGTCGTGCTCGCCGGCACTGTAGGAGGCCCACGACTGGTCGATCGTGTAGTCGGCATTTTTCGGCGCGTCGGCGTAGCGGTTCTTGCTGCTGGCCGGGTTCGCGTTCGGGACTGTTCTCCATCACATTGCCAACGATAGCACAGAAATGGCGCGAAGGCGAAGGGGCGGCGCACGCCTTTACCCGCCAACGGAGACCAAATTTGGGTGGGTTGCGCTAAAATTCGCTTCAGCACCTCGCCAAGCGGAACGTGGCCGCCAGAGTCGTTTCCGCTTTCGACAGCCGTTTATCGCTGTCACCGCCTTCGAATTGGGTCATTTGCATCGCCACTTTTTTGGCGACACCGCTTGTTTGCGACCGTTGGAGTGGCGGTTTTCCAAGGTTCAAGTGTTTGGAAATACGTGGTGAGCCGTGCTGGGTTCGAACCAGCGACCTACTGATTAAAAGTCAGTTGCTCTACCAACTGAGCTAACGGCCCTGACCACGGGGGCGGTCCCTAGCAGGCGCTGGGTGCTGGTCAAGCGCCCGCTGCCGCCTCCACCGTGCGCAGATTGGCGGCGATGGCGGTGTCAGATGGCTTCAGCCGCGCGGCGCGTGCGATCAGCGTTTGCGCCTCCGCCTTCGAGCCGCCCGATTTGAAGATCACCCAACCCAGCGTATCGAGCACGGTCGCGTCGTCCTTCGCCAGCCCGTAAGCCTTGCGCGCCAGCGCCAGCGCGCCTTTCGCGTCGCCCAGTTCCAGCCGTGCATGGGCGACCAGCGCCGTGATGGCGGTGACGTTGTTCGGTTCGCGCGCGATAACCTGCTCGAACAGCGTGACTGGAGCGCCTGATAGGCATCGAGAACTTGCAAACCAGCCGAGTCAGGGAAAGCCTTCAGCCCTTGCGCCAGAGTGTCGACCGCTTGTTCGCCGTCGCCCTCCGCCATCGCAACGCCTTCCGCCACACGAATAGACACCGGAGGAATAACAAGGCGCCTTTCCAAGGTAACCGGCACCGGCATCGCCGCTCTTGCAGGGCTCGCTATGACGGCGGTCGCCTGAGTATCGATACCGGTGAACCAGCGCGGCACCTGGAAGAACGACGACATCGACGTCAGCTTCACTAGCCCAGATTTCGCCAATTTCATCGGCGGCGAGAATCCCAATTTCAGCTACATTCTGACCTCGCTGCACGGGACGTGCCAGGTCAACGGCATGACGCTGGGCGGCATTGCCTTCGGTCGCCGTCGTCTCAAGGCTGCCGCGTAAGCCTTACAAATCCGACGTACCAGCTCGCCGCCGCGCTTTTCGGAGCGTGGTGGCGAGTTGCGTCAGGGTCCGCCCGGTAACCGGATCGCGCCAGCCCGGAGCGATTGCTTGCGCCGGATCGAGCACGAAGCGCCTTGAGCGGAATACCGGGTGCGGGATGGTCAGGCAGCGCGAGGCGAAACGCCCGCCGCTCCACAGGACGATATCGAGATCGAGCACCCGCGCCGCCCAGCGCCGTCCGCGCCGGGTGCCGTAATCGCGTTCGATCCGTTGCAGGGCATCCAGCAGCGGCTCCGGTTCGAGCGTGCTTTCCAGCACGATCGCGCCGTTCGCATAGCGCCGCCGCGACGGGCCGAGCGGGGCGCTTTCGATAATGCGCGACATTGTGGCGACCGTGCCCAGCGCCGCCATGTCCGCCATAGCCGCGGCCAGCACCTTGCGCGGGTTCCCGTGGCGATGGTGACGGATATTACCGCCCAGCGCGATGAGGTAGCGGTGCGTCAGATGTCCTCGCACAGCCGACCGTAAAGGTCTGGCCGGCGGTCGCGGAAAAAGCCCATGCCCGCGCGGTGCTTCGCGCATTGCGCCAGATCGAAGGTAGCGACCAGCACGCCTTCCTCGCCCGATCCGAATTCGCTCACCAGATCGCCCCATTCATTGGCGATGAAGCTGTGGCCGTAAAAGGTCTGGGCCCCTTCCGTGCCGGTGCGGTTGGCGGCGAGAACCGGCATGCAGTTCGATACCGCATGCCCCTGCATCGCGCGCCGCCACATGCGGCTGGTGTCGAATGCGGCATCGTAGGGTTCGGAACCGATGGCGGTAGGATAAAGGAGCATTTCGGCCCCTATCAGCGCCATTGCACGCGCGGCTTCGGGAAACCACTGGTCCCAGCAAATGCCCACGCCGATGCGCGTCACGCCGCCCGAATGCGGCACGTCCCATACGCGAAAGCCGCCATTGCCGGGGCGGAAATAGAACTTTTCCTCGTAACCCGGCCCGTCAGGGATGTGGCTCTTGCGATACGTGCCCGTTACTTCGCCATCGGGGCCGACCATCGCCAGCGTGTTGTAGTAATGCTGGCCGTCGCGTTCGAAAAAACTGGTCGGGATCGCGATAGCGTGCCGCTTCGCCAGTTTCCGCATCGCGCGGACCGCCGGGCTTTCGTCCAGCGGGCGCGCCAGCGCGAACAGCGCCTCGTCCTCCTCGCGGCAGAAATAGGCACCGCTGAACAGTTCGGGCGGCAGCACGATATCCGCGCCCTCGTCCGCCGCGCGTTCGACCAGCTGCGCGACAGCGTCGATATTGTCGGCCTCGTCGGCTGCGTGCAGCGGCAGTTGCAGCGCGGCGACGGTAATCTCGGTCATCGCATGTGCCCGCTATTTCGGAGTGAGCGCGAAATCCACCTGCACCGTTACCGCGCTGGTGGTCTGCCCCGCCATGATCCCGCCGCCACTTTCAGGCATCGGTCCGCGCGATACCGGACGCGGCGCAGCCACCGGCGGCGGCGGTGCCATCCCCATTTCAAGGTCCATCGCCTGCGCGCCCTGGAACCAGCGCCCGCCCTGCGATCCGCCCGCATCGCGGATATACAGCACCCGCGCGATTTCCATGTCGGCGGCATCGGCATAGGCCTGCGCCCGCGCGCGCGCCGAGGTGTAGGCGGCAGTATAAGCGGTGTTGGCGGCGGCTTCGGGGTCGGACAGGCGCAGGTCCGGCCCGCTCAGGATATTCGCGCCCGCTTCGCTGACGGCCGTAATCGCTTCGCCTACGCGATCCACATCGCGCATTGTTACCGAGACGATGTTGTTCGCCTGATACTGGCCCTTGCGGTCGCCATAGCGGATGCGCTGGATGCCGACGGTGCGGGTCTGCATGTCCCGTGCCGGTATATCGAGTGCGCGCAGAGCCAGAATGACCTTGCCCATCGCTGCGCCGTTTGCCTCGCTTGCCGTGCGCGCGGTGCTGCCGAAGCTTTCCATGCCCGCATCGAACTGCGCCTCGTCCGGCACCATGTCGGCCTGCCCGCTGGCGCTGACCGACAACAGGGTTTCGCCCCGCGCGACGCCGCGTTCGTCCGCCGGAGCGTAGCTGCATGCAGCCAGCGGAGCGACGATCAGCGCCGCCCCGGCAAGGCGCAGGGCCGTGCTCACTTCGCCTTCTTGAACAGCAGCGTCATGCGGTTGCTTTCGCCGATTGCCTCGTAACGGGCGCGATCGGTGTCGCCTTGCGCGAGGCGCGGCGGCAGGGTCCAGACGCCGCCTTCGTAATCTGCGGTATCGCGCGGGTTGGCGTTGACGAAGCTCTCGCCCGCCAGCTCGAACCCGGCCAGTTCCATCGTCTTGATCACGTCGGATTTCTTCAGATAGCCCTTGCTGCCATTGGTCATGTCGAACGGCATGCCTTCAGGTGCCATATGCTGAACGATGCCGACCATGCCGTCGTCCTTCAGCATCCGGCGCATTGCCATCAGCTCGGTATCGGCAATGCCCCAGCGCATCATATTGTGCATCATGCGCACGATGAGCACCCGATCGACCGTACCGTCCGTTGCCTCGCCCGCCTGCGTCGTGATGAAGGCGGAGACGTTTTCAGCAGGAATGCCGGTCTGTTCGACGACTTGCGTGCCGAAGGTATCGGGGAAGGCAGTCAACCGGTCGGTCATGCCGGCAGGCACCATGCCGCCGGGTCCGAAATTGAGGCCGACATATTTGCCCGTGGTCCCGACATAGGGCGCGATGACGCGCGTGTACCAGCCGCCACCGGGCGCATATTCGGCAACGGTCTGGCCGGGCTGCACACCGAAGAAGGCCAGCGTTTCGGCAGGATTGCGAAATTCGTCGCGGGCGCGGTCTTCATCGCGCCGCGCATCGGCAAGCACCGTGGCGAACGCGTCAGGCGACACCGCCGCCATCGTGCCGTGATGGTCGGCCTGTGCAGGCGCGGCGAGGCCCAGCATGGCGAGCGGGGCGGCGGCGGCGAGTAAAAGGCGCATGGATATTCTCCAAAAGTGTTGTGTTGCCGCGTATCTTAGTCGCACGCGACACGATGACAAGGCGTGAGGGCGTTCCTATCTTTCGGGTTAAGAGAAGGAGACAATCACGATGGCGAATACGGAACAGGCGATAATTGCGGGCGGGTGCTTCTGGTGCACCGAGGCGGTGTTCAAGGATGTGATCGGCGTGGACGCCGTGGAAAGTGGCTATATCGGCGGCGATGTGGCCGACCCCACCTACAAGGCGGTGTGCAGCGGCTCGACCGGCCATGCCGAGGGCGTGAAAGTGTCCTACGATCCTGCCACTATCAGCTACGCCGAAATCCTCGACGTGTTCATGGGCACGCATGACGCCACGCAGCTGAACCGGCAGGGCAACGATGTCGGCACCCAGTATCGCAGCGCCATCTTCCCGCTCGACGCCGCGCAGCAGGCCGAAGCCGAAGCCGCGCTGGACCGCGCCAATGGCGAACAGGGCGGCAAAGTCGTGACCGGCATCGAGGGCTTCTCCGACGGCGCGCAGCAGTTCCCGTGGTACCGCGCCGAGGATTACCACCAGGAATACTGGGGCGGCGAAGGCCAGCGCAATCCCTACTGCCAGGCGACGATCCCGCCCAAGATCATGAAACTGCGCAAGAGTTTCCAGGACAAGGTCAAGGGGTAGGTATTCTCCCGCAGGTCGGCGGTAACCGGTCGTAAAGGTTTTGCGTGTGATCTGCGGCGATGTTCAAACGCGCCGCTCTTGCCGCCTGCCTTGCACTTGCAATTCCCGCTTCCGCCCAAGGCAATTACCTTGCCGGGAATTACACGGTAATCGATGGCGACACGATGATGCTGGAAGGCCGCTCGGTGCGGTTGCAAGGCATCGACGCTCCGGAAAGCGACCAGTCGTGCGAACGCGGCGGGGCATCATGGAATTGCGGGGCGGCGGCCACCGATGCGCTGGCGTCGCTGGTGACGGGCGAGCGCGTCACATGCAGCATTGTCGGGCAGGACGCTTACGGGCGCGATCTGGGTGTGTGTGCGAGCCGCAGCTTCGACCTCAACGCTACGATGGTGGAGGAAGGCTGGGCGGTCGCTTACCGCACCTATTCCGCCGAATATGTGCCGCAGGAGGTGCGGGCCAAGGCCGCGCGCAAGGGCATCTGGTCATCGCAATTCACGCTGCCGGAATTCCACCGGTCGGCGCAGCGTAATGCCTCGTCCACCCAAGCGGTCGTGTCCGACCATGACGGGTCATGCACCATCAAGGGCAACCGCAATCGCAAGGGGCAATGGATCTACCATTTGCCGTGGATGCCCTATTACGCGCCGACGCGGGCGGAGGACATTTTCTGCACCGAAGCGGCGGCACGCGCCGCAGGATACCGGCGCGCCATCGTGCGTTAGGCGGTGCGCCGAGCGGCACTAAACATTCATTTCGGCCGGAACGGCATTGCGGTGCAGGCCCTTGTTACGCTTCACCAGGAATTTCCACAGCAGCATGACCGGCGTCAGCACGGCGGCGGGGCCGAGCCAGACGACGGGCGAGCTGCTTTCGAACTGGATCAGCAGGAAGGCGGTGAGCGCGGCGATGGTGCCGCCCAGCATCCGCGAGAGATGCGCGGCAATACGGTCGCGCCCGGTCACGGCTTTGCCGAACGCCCCGCGCACGTCGATGATCGCATGGAGCAGGCCGATGGTGCCGAACACCGCCAGCAATATGCCGACGCCCTCGCCCGCCGAAACCAGATAGCCGCCCAGCCCCGCCATCGCGACGAATGCGGTCAGGCTGACCACTGCCAGCATCCTGTCGACCGGACTGTCCAGCCCGCCACGAACCTTGGCATAGCGCCACCCCATCGCGGCAAGATACAGCACGAAGAACGCAAGGCTGTAGAAGAACACGCTGGACTGGACATAGGCGATGACCAGACCGGTCAGGCCGACACCGACCATGCCGATGGTGAAAACCCGCCCGGACCAGACATGCAGCGTATGCGGCAGCGCGACGAGCCGCGTCAGGATCGCGCCAATCGACGCGAGCAGTCCGGCAAAACCAAAGCCCGCGTGAACCGTCAGCATTGCGTCATACATGATTGGTGTTCCCCCTAGTTTCTCCGGCAGGTTACAGCCATGCGGCACGGTTTGCCATCGCCTATGCGCGCCACCGCGCCACGAAGAAGCCGTCCATCCCGCCTTCCTCGTGCATCATGCCGGGATGGGTGCGCAGCCAGCCTTCCGGCGTCGGCTGCAGGCCCGCAGGCAGTTCGTCCGCTGTGATCGGCGCGGGCGTCAGCGAGACATTCGCGGCCTGCGCCTCGCCCTCCTCCTGCTCCAGCGAACACACCGCATAGACCAGCGTGCCGCCGGGTTTCAGCCACCCTGCGGCGCGTTCGAGCAACTTTGCCTGCAACTGCGCCTGCGCGGCGATTTCGCCTGCCCCGATACGGTGCAGCACGTCGGGGTGGCGGCGGCAGGTGCCCGTGGCGGTGCAAGGCGCGTCGAGCAGGATGGCGTCGAAACGGTGCTTTGGCTCCCATACCAGCGCGTCGGCGCGCACGGTGGAGGCGGTCAGTTGCGTGCGTTTCAGATTGTCTTTGAGCACGGCCAACCGCCGCTTGCTCTGGTCCAGCGCGGTGACTTGCCACCCTGCTGCCGACAGCTGCATCGTCTTCCCGCCAGGTGCTGCACACAGATCCAGAACATGGCGATCACGCCCCGTACCCAAGAGCCGCACCGGTAGGGTGGCGGCAAAATCCTGCACCCACCATGCGCCGTCGGCATAGCCCTCGATCGTCTCCACCGCCGAGCCACGCGGCAGGCGCAGATGGCCGGGTGCACAGCTATCCGTCGCCAGCCGGTTCGCCCACGCTGCCGTCTCGTCCGGTTCGCGCAAGGCAAGATCGAGCGGAGGCGGGGTGGCCAGCCCGCTGGCGATGGCAGGCGCACGCTCGCCCCAGCGCATCTGCACCGCATCGGGCAAGGTCGGTATTTCGGGCAGCGTCGCCTCCCGCTTCGAGAGGGTGGAGAACACCCCGTGCGCCAGCTTGCGCGGACCGGTGGCGAGCAGCGGCAGGCCGGTTGCGATAACGGCATGCGGTGCCGTTTCCAGCCGCAGCCATTGTGCCAGCATCAGGCGCAGCACCATGCGCGGCTTTGCCTCGGATGGCAGCGGCTTGGCCATCGCCCCGTCGATCAGCGCGTCCAGATCGACCAGCCAGCGCAACACCTCGTTGGCAATCGCACGCGCCAGCCCGCGGTCCGGCCCCGCCTTCAACGCCCGCAATGCGCTATGCTCCGCCTGTTCCAAAGTCTCGCCCCGCCGCAGGACGGCATCGAGCATATGCAGCGCGGCGCGGCGCGCGGGCAGTCCGGGGGTTTTAGCCCCATTGGGTTTGTTCATTGCGCGCACGTAACCATCCGTTGCGCGCTTGGCCAGAAACCAGCGGCGGGTTCGAGCGTTAGAACTGCATGACCAAAGAAAAATCCCCCGAAGCCAAGAAGTTTAAGAAACCCGCCAACTGGAGCGACGATCCCGTGCCGGAACCTAAAGCGGTCGATCCGATGAAGGACGAACCGCGCGAAAAATCTCCCACCCGTTACGGCGACTGGGAGAAAAAGGGTATCGCCTGGGACTTCTAGGCGCCGGTCTTCAAAAGGGGCGGCTTCACAGGGGGCGGAACGTCACCGGCAACCCGTCTTTGGGCTGCGGGATGGGCCACGGTTTCCACTCCGGTTCGTAACCCTCGGCAATCTCGATTTCATAGCGCGACAACAGCTGCGCCATCAGGATCTTGATCTGCATGTAAGCGAAATGCAGGCCGAGGCACATATGCGCCCCGCCGCCGAACGGCACCCAGGCATATTTGTGGCGCGCCTTGACCGCTTCCGGTGTGAAACGCATCGGGTCGAACCGGTCGGGATCGGGCCAGTGTGCGACATCGTGATGGACGTAATGGACATTTATGCCGACTGGCGTTCCCGCCGGAATACGGTATCCGCCATGCTCGAAATCACGCAGCGCACGACGCGGCATGGACGGCACCGGCGGCATAAGTCGCAAGGCTTCGCGGAAAGCCATTTCGGTCAATTCCATTTTCGGCAAATCGTCATACGCGATATTGCCTTCACCGTCGTCCAGCATCCGCACTTCGTCGCGCAGCTTTGCCTGCCATTCGGGGTTCTTCGCCAGCAGCCAGACCAGCGATGTCGCGCTGCTGGTGATGGTGTCGTGCGCGGCCATCATCAGGAAGTTCATGTGATCGACCACCTCGCCGACAGGTAGCTGTGTGCCATCTTCGCGCTCGGCAGTGGCGAACTGGCTGAACATGTCCTGCCCGCCCCCTTCGGCGCGGCGCTTGGCCACTTCGGCGGAGAAGTATTCGACCAGGAACTCGCGGCCCTTCACGCCGCGCCGCATCTGCGTGAACGGCAGCGCGTGGCGCACCGGCGCGACGGAGGCCTGCACCATATCGACAAAGGCCTGGTTGATCCGGTCCGCTTCAGGTCCCCACGGCACGCCTATGAAGCTTTCCGCCGCCAGTTCCAGCGTCAGCGTCTTGATCGCCGGGTAGAAGGTGCGCGGCCCCGCCCAGTCCTTCACGCTGGTGGCGATGCCGCGATTGAGGCTGTCGGCATAATGCCGCATCGGCCCCGGCTTGAAGGCGATGGACAGCGCACGCCGGTCGATGCGGTGATGGTCGAAATCCAGCAGCATCAGGCCGCGCGGGAACAGCTTGTCCAGCACCGGCCCCCAGCCCTGCTTGTTGGAAAATATCTTGTCCTTATTGAACAGCACCAGCTCGTTCGCATCGGCCCCTATCAGCGCGACATTCAGCCCGCCCAGCGCGTGGTTCTTGTACACCGGTCCATACGTCTCGACCATGCGCCGCGCGAAGCCATGCGGATCGGCCAGCAGTTTCAGCGTGTTGCCGACCAGCGGGGCGCCGGTTTCGCCAGGAATATGCGCCAGATCGGCAGCGGTCGGATTGCCTTTCGACCAGTGCTTGGGCTCGGATCGAGGTTGGGGTTCGGGTGCTGGCGCGGGTTTGGCGAGCGTGGCCATCGGCTAATTCCTTGTTCTTACTGACACCGGTGTAGGCAACCGGTGCCGCTAAATCCAGCCGGACAGTTCGCGGCGCACCATCGCTTCCAGCATCGTCATCCCGGCGTCGGAGGCATTGAGGCAGGACAGCGTGTGGAAATGCTCGCCCCCCGCCTCCAGGAACGTGTCGCGCCCCTCCATTGCGATTTCTTCCAGCGTCTCTAAGCAGTCGGCGCTGAACCCCGGCATCGCGACCGCCAGCCGCTTCGTGCCTTTTGCCGCTTCGGCCTCGATGGTGGTATCGGTCGCAGGTTCGAGCCATTTGGCGGGGCCGAAACGGGACTGGAACGCGGTCGCGACGCGCAGGCCGGGGCGGTCCAGCGCCGCCTCCACCAGCCGCGCGGTCTTGCGGCAGTGGCAGTGATAGGGGTCGCCCAATTCCAGCGTGCGCTGCGGCATGCCGTGGAAGCTCAATAACAGCACTTCGGGCTGCACATCGGCGGCGTCGAGCTGGCGGGCGATATCGCTGGCCAGCGCCGCGATATACAGCGGATCGTCGTGATAGGGCGGCAGGGTGCGCACCGCCGGTTGCCAGCGCATCGCCGCCAGCTGCGCGCCCAGCGCGTCCACCGCCGTTGCCGTCGTTGCGCCGGAATATTGCGGATACAGCGGCGCGAACAGGATGCGGTCGCACCCGTCGTCGCGCATTGCCTGCACCGTCTCGCCGATGGCGGGCGCGCCGTACCGCATGGCCCAGCGAACATCGGCCGCGTCGCCCAGCCGGCCCTGCAACGCCGCCGCCTGCTGCGCGGTAATGGCGGCCAATGGCGAGCCTTCCTCGCTCCACACCTTTGCATAGGCGGCGGCGGATTTTTTGGGTCGCGTGTTCAGGATGATGCCGCGCAGGATCGGCTGCCACGCGATCGGCGGTATCTCCACCACGCGGCGGTCGGACAGGAACTGGCCCAGATACCGCTTCACCGATTTTGCGTCCGGCGCATCGGGCGTGCCCAGATTGGACAGCAGCACGCCGACGCGCCCGCTTTTCACGGGCGGATGGTCGGCGGGCAAGCGTTGCGGGGTCCAGGTCATGCGGTTCTCTAATTAAGCGGCGGAAAGCGGCAGGCTGCGAAAGCGCAGGCCGGTGGCGGAATGCAGCGCGTTGGCAATGGCGGGCGCAACAACGGCGACGCCCAGCTCGCCCGGATCGAAGGCGGCTTCCTCGCTGATGATGAAATCGACATCGACTTGCGGCGCGTTGGCAAGCGTCGGCATGTCGAGATGCGCCAGCCTCTGCGCAGTCGGCAGGCCGCTGGCATATCCGGTCGCGCAACCGACGGCCAGACCCATGCCGAACAGCAGGCCGCCCTCGACTTGCTGGCGCGCAATGTCGAGATTGACGATGCGCCCGATATCGACTGCCGCCGTCAGTTTCGTCACGCGAATGCCGCCGGCGCCGCCCGTCCCCGTCGCATCGCGCTGGGCGGTGGCGATGCAGGCGATGCGTCCGCCGTTATCGCCAGATCCGATACGGTGGCAGGCCAACCCCTGCCCGCTGCCGCTTGCGCCGCCGTCCCACTGCGCCAGTTGCGCCGCACGTTGCAGGCACACGACCATGCGCGGATCGCCGCCTAGCATGGCAATGCGATAGGACAACGGCTCGCGCGCATAGGTCGCGGCGATCTCGTCGATAAAGCTTTCCACGCAAAAGGCCGTGACGGCGTGGCCGTTGCCGCGCATCCGCCCGACCGGCAGGCCAAGCGATACGGGCACATGATCGATGGCGGCGTTGGGAATGTTGTAATGCGGCATCGCGCCTGCCACCGCCAGCGGGTCGGCAGCCCCCTTGGCCGCATCGAGCGCGGCTTCGCGGGTGGCGTTGTCGAACAGGCGCGCGCCGAATTCGCGGGTGGTCGCGGGGGTGGCGATGCGGGCGTGCAGCGTGTCGATCCGGCCCGCGCCACCCTGCGGCACACGCGCGCTGAGCATTGCCGCCGCCGGGTGCGCGGGGTGGCGCGGCGAGATGTTCCTGCCAGCGCGACCAGCGCAGCTGCACCGCGCGCGGCGTCTCGCTTTTCTCCGCCACTTCGCGCGCAACCAGGGCGATCTCGATAGCATGATCTTGCTCCAGCCGCCGGTCGAAACTGCCGCCTGCGGGTGTGGGATACAGCACCACATCCTCCACTGCGATGCCGATGGCCCGCGCCGCCGCGATGCGCGCTTGCTCGGGGGCCTGGCTGGCCAGCCACAGTTCCAGCCGCCCGTCGCCGAACCGCGCGGTCGCCGTGGTGGTTTCGATGGTGCCGTGCAGCGCGGGCGCGATGTCGTAGCGGATGGCGATGCTTGGTATGCCCATCCGCGCATCGCCCTCGCCCCGCGTCGCCACGCGGTGCGAGGACCGCGCGCGCAACGCCCCGTCCAGCTCCACCTGCATCGCCGCATCGTCGACCGCGCCGCGCACCCTGAAGCGCGGCTTCATCGCTTCCACGGCCCGCTCCGCGCTCCATCCGTCCGTCGCGACCGCCACCAGCCAGTCATGGCCGCGCACCACCTGCACCAGTTCGGGGCGCACGGCCGCATCGCGGTCGAAGGATACCAGTTCGGCATCGCCGACGGGGCCGTGCTTGATCGCGGCATAGACCATGTCGGGCAGGCGGATATCGCCCGCGAACAGATGGCTGCCATCGACCTTGCTGGGCAAGTCGAGGCGCGGGAACGCGGTTGGCGCGTCGCCTTGTCCGGGCAGCGGTATTTCGGCTGCGGGTTCGGAACGGAGCGCGGGCGGATCGGGCGGCGTGCGGGTGGCGGCATCCTCCACCAGTTCGGCAAAGGGCGTGCGCTTGTCCCCATGACGCACCAGCCCGCCCTCGACACTGCATTCCTCGAACGGCACGTCCCAGCGATCCGCCGCTTCCATCGCCAGCACCGAGCGGGCCGAGGCGGCGGCAATGCGCGCGGGCATCTCGTATGCCGCCAGCGTGGTGCCATCCGCCGTCGCGGCGAAGCGGCGCGACTGTGCAAAGCGAGTCGCCACAAGGCTGTCACCGGACAGCACCGGCGATGGCAGACCGCCTCGCCCCGCCATCGGCAGCCACATCGGCGCCCATGCCGCGGCCAGCGGTACATTGGCGTAGGCGCCGCTGACCGGCACCGGCTCGACCGCCACCTGCCGCCAGTCCGCGCCCAGTTCGACCGCGACGATCTGCGGCAGTATGGTCGTGACGCCCTGCCCCATCTCCAGCTGCGGCACGGCCACCGTCACCACCCCGTCGCCCGCAATGCGCAGCCAGCCGTCGAAGCTGTATTCGCCCTCAATTTCGGGCAGCGGGTCGGGAAAGCTGCGCGGGCGCAGGCCCCATGCCACCACCATGCCGCCACCGACTGCCGCCCCGACCAGCAAGCCGCGTCGGGACACCGGCAAATCCGGCATGGCAAAACGCGCCATTGTCAGCGCGCGTCCAGCCAGTCGGCCAGCGCGTGGGCGATATCGCGGAATGCTGCCCCCTCCGCGCCATCCCCGGCGGCGGGCGGCGTGCCGGCATCGCTGGCGGTGCGGATGGCGATGTCCAGCGGAATACGGCCGAGAAACGCGATGCCTTCCTCTTTCGCCGCCGCCTCCACTCCGCCGCGCCCGAACGGATCGCTGACCTCGCCGCAATGCGGGCAGGCATAGCCCGCCATGTTCTCGACCAGGCCGATGACCGGCACCTTGCCGGTGTCGAACAGGCTCGCGGCACGGTGCGCGTCGATCAGCGCCAGGTCCTGCGGTGTGGACACGATCACCGCGCCCGCCGGCTTGTGCTTTTGCAGCATGGAAAGCTGCACATCGCCCGTGCCCGGCGGCAAGTCGAGCAGCAGCAACTCGGTATCGCCCCAATCGGCGTCGACCAGCTGGGCAAACGCATTGCCCGCCATCGGCCCGCGCCACGCCAGCGCCTGCCCCGGCTTCACCAGAAAGCCCATCGACAGCATCGGGATGCCCAGCGGCGTCATCACCGGCACCAGTCGGTCGCCGCCGTCAGGGGCGCTGGCGCTTTCGGGCTTGGCATCGACAACGCCGAACAGGTCGGCTGCGATGGACCGTAGACATCGGCGTCGACCAGCCCGACCTTGCGGCCCATGCCGTGCAGCGCGACGGCCAGATTGGCGGTCAGCGTCGATTTGCCGACACCGCCCTTGCCCGATCCGATGGCGATGATGAGCGGCTTGGTGGTCGGGAGGGGTTCGGCGGGAGCTGCACGGGCGGCATCGCGCTCCGCCACCATCGCCACGCGCACCGTGGCCACGCCGTCCACGTCCGCCAGCGTGTCGCGCGCTGCCGTCTCGTAAGCGCCGCGCGTTTTCGCATCGAGACCGCCCGCGTCCAGCACCAGAGTCACGATGCCATCGGCAGCCTTGATCGACTGCACCCGCCCTGCAATCGGGGCAGGCAGGCGGGCCTTGAGCGCGGCAGTATCCATAGGCCACGCGTCCTAGCAGCAAATTCGCATCCGCAACCCCTGTTTTTCCGTCGGCCCCGCCCCTATAAAGAATGGCATGAACATATTAGGCGCGTTTCAAGCGAAGCTCGGTCTCGCAATGGCCGGCAAGAATCCGTGGGGCGGTGGTTCCGGCGAAGGTGGCGGTGAAAAACCCTCCGGAGGAAAATCCGGCGGACCGAAGAATCCGTGGCTGCCCACTGGCGGCGGCAATGGCTCCGGCCCCGGTGGACGGCGCGCGCCCAATATCGAGGATATCTTCAAGAATCGCGGGCCGGAAGGGCCGCGTCGTGGCGGTTCCGGCGGCGGCGGTGGCTTCACCATGCCGACGCGGCCCGGCGGCAAAAGCTGGCTGCCGGTCATCATCATCGGCGTGCTGATGCTGGCGTTGCTCAGTCCATGATCCACGTCATCGGCCCGAAGCAGCAGGCCGTGGTCAAGACGCTGGGCAATTACACCCGCAACCTGAACCCCGGTTTCAACCTGTCGCTGCCGTGGCCCATCGAAAGCGTCGATGTAGAGGACGTGCAGGGCGTGCGCGACTTGCGCATCCCGCGCGATGGCGATGGCGACAAGCTGATCCTGTCGGGCGACCAGAACCTGGTCGATCTGAGCTATATCGTGCGCTGGAACATCAAGGAGCTGGCAGGCTACAAGTTCAGCCTCGCCGACCCGATCGAGACCGTGTCCGAAGTCGCCGAAGCCGCGATGCGCGCCTCGGTTGCGGAGAAAACGCTGGACGAGACGTTCTCCGGCTCAGGGCCGTGCCGAGATCGAGCTGGCCGTGCGCGAACGGATGCAGGCCACGCTGGACGATTACGGCGCGGGTATCCAGGTGCTGGGTGTCGAGATTGCCAAGGCCGACCCGCCCGGCGATGTGCTCGATGCCTTCCGCGACGTGTCGGTGGCCGAACAGAACGCCGATGCCGCCCGCAACCAGGCGCGCGGCTACGCGCAGCAGACGCTGGCCCGCGCCGAAGGTGACGCGCAGGCGTTCGACAAGGTGTACGAACAGTATCGCCTTGCCCCGAAGTCACCCGACAGCGGCTGTATTACGAGACGATGGAGCGCGTGCTGAGCCGGACCGACAAGACCGTGATCGAAGCGCAGGGCGTGACGCCGTACCTGCCGCTGCCCGAAGTGCAGCGCCGCAGCCGCCAGACCGCGCCGACGGTGACCGCGCCCGCGCCCGTGGCACCTGCCGCACCCGCCGCCAATTCAGGAGCGCAATAATGAACGCGCAGAATATCTGGGACACCTATCGCGGCGGCATCATCTTTGCGTTGATCGCGCTGATCCTGCTGATGATGAGCGCCTATGTCGTGAACGAGGAAGAGCAGGTCGTGGTGATCCGCGCCGGTGAACCGGTGCGCACGGTCAACACGCCCGACGGCGTGACCAATGCCGGCCTGTATCTCAAGGTGCCGCTGATCGAAACCGCCCGCCGCGTCGAACGCCGCGTGCTGGATCTCGAAATGCGAGACGAGGAAGTGCTGTCGAGCGACCAGCAGCGCCTGCTGGTCAATGCCTATGCCCGGTTCCGCATCATCGATCCGGTGCGGATGGTGGAACGCGCCGGAACGACCGACGGGGTCCGCACCGCGCTGGAACCGATCCTCAACTCCGTGCTGCGCCAGGAACTGGGCCGCCGCACCTTCGCCGCCATGCTGACGGCGGAACGCGGCACCGCGCTTGCCAATATCCGCGACCAATCTGGACCGTCAGGCGCAGCAATACGGTGCCGAGGTGATCGACGTGCAGATCAAGCGCACCGACCTTCCCGCCGGCGCACCGCTGGAATCCGCCTTCGAACGGATGCGGTCCGACCGTGAACGCGAAGCCCGGACCGATACGCGCGCAGGGTAGCCGCGATGCGCGTCATCATCCGCGCCGAGGCCGACGCCGAAGCCGCGCGGATCTATGCCGACAGCTTCGGCAAGGATGCGCAGTTCTACGATTTCTACCGCGCCATGCAGAGCTACGACACCACCTTCGGCCAGAACGGCGACGGTGCGGACAGCAGCTTCATCCTGTCGCCCGACAACGAATATCTGCGCCAGTTCCGGGGCGAACGCTGATACGCCGTTGGTCGGCTGCTGTCGGCGGTTCGCCCGTCGTGGGCTTTGCGTTAAACGGCTATTCAGGGCGGCCCGTGCGATAACCGGCACCTGAACCTGTGAACACTATGCCGCGCTCATGCGTTGGCATGGGAACGATATCGAGAAGGAACAAGGATTTGCCCGTGCGATATGCTTATGGACTGACTTCCGCGCTGCTGGTCGGCGGTGCCGCCATTTCCCTTGCAACCGGCTACCCCGCCGGTGCGCAAGTCGCCCAGAACGACGAGAGCCGCATGGCCGGGGCCGTGCCGCGCGCGGGCGCGCCCGAAAGCTTTGCCGACCTGACCGAACAGCTCGCCCCCGCCGTGGTCAACATCTCCACCCGCCAGCGGGTCGAGGTGCAGCAGCAGGCCAACCCGTTCGCCGGAACGCCGCTCGGCCGAGCTGTTCCGCCGCCGCAATCGCGCGGCAAGACGGCGAACCGCAAACGCGCGAAGGCCGCTCGCTGGGGTCCGGCTTCATCATTTCCGCCGATGGCTATGTGGTCACCAACAACCACGTCGTCACGCCCGAAGGCCGCGCCACGGTGGAGGAAATCACCGTCACCATGCCCGACGGCACCGAATACGATGCGGAGCTGATCGGGGCCGATGCGCAGTCCGATCTGGCCGTGCTGAAGATCACGCGCACAGGCACGTTGCCGTTCGTGAAGTTCGGCGATCAGCACGCAGGCGCGCGTCGGCGACTGGGTGATCGCCATCGGCAATCCGTTCGGCCTTGGCGGCACGGTCACCAGCGGCATCGTGTCGAGCGTGCTGCGCAATACCGGCGGCGGCGCGTATGACCGCTACATCCAGACCGATGCCAGCATCAACCGCGGCAATTCGGGCGGTCCGCTGTTCGACATGCAGGGCAATGTCATCGGCATCAACAACGCCATCTTCTCGCCCACCGGCGCCAGCGTGGGCATCGGCTTTGCCATTCCCGCCGAAGTCGCCGCGCCGATCGTCGAGCAGCTGCGCGCCGGCAAGGCGGTGACGCGCGGCTATCTCGGCATCAGTATCGAGCCGGTGAACGAAGACCTGGCCGACTCGCTCGGCCTGCGAAAGAATCGGGGCGAGTTGGTGCAGCTGGTCGTGCCGGACGAAGCGGCGGACAAGGCCGGGATCGAGGCCGGCGACATCGTCACCAAGGTCAACGGGCAGGACGTGACCCGCGACCAGACGCTGTCCTACATCGTCGCCAATGTGAAGCCGGGCACGCGCATCCCCATCGAACTGCTGCGCAACGGACGCAGCCGCACGGTACAGGCCACCGTCGGCACGCGGCCATCGGCGGAGGAATTGGCACAGAGCCAGATGTTCAGCGACGATGATTCCGAAGGCGACCTGCCCGAGGATATGGAAAGCGACAACGCGATTGCGGAGAAGCTCGGCCTGCAAGTCGTGCCCGATGACGCCGCAGATCGCGCGCCAGCTGGGTGTCGATACCGATACGCAGGGGCTTGCCGTGGCGGGCGTGGACCGCAGCTCAGACGCGGCCAACAAGATCCGCCGCCGGGACATCATCATCTCGGCCAATTACAAGGCGGTATCGAGCATCGCCGACCTGGAAGAAGCGATCAGCGCTGCCGAAGCCGAAGGACGCGAGGCCGTGCTGCTGCGCGTGCGCGGCGCCGGGGCCAGCCGCGCTACGTCCCTGTTCGCTTGCGCTAGGGCGCAACGACTACAGGCCGGAAAAAGGGCCGCGTCTCGCAAGAGGCGCGGCCCTTTTCTTTGGCGCTATTGCGCGGGGGGCTGCGGGCTGTGGCGGCGGTGCGCGAGTGACTTGCACCGGTGGCACGGGCGTCGTCTGGCGCGGTGCCGGTGCGGGTCGCTGGACCGGCTGGCGCGGGACGGGTTGGCGCGGTTGCGCCTGTCCAGCGCCGCCACCGCCCCCGCTACCGGTCGCCCGGTTCAGGAAATCGTCGCTCGCCGCCTGCCCGTCATCGCCCGCACCGGGGTCCAGCCGGTTGCGCGGGCGGTCGATGATATTGCCCTCGCGCATATCGCCGGACGGCACCGGCGCGTCCTCGCCATCTTCGCGCACCGGGGCGGCGGCCGGGTTCGACCAGATTGCCCTGCTCGTCGATGTAGTAATAGTCCTCCGGATCGCCGAAATAGAACTCGTCGTCCGGCTCCAGCTGCCATTCGGGCAGGTTCAGATCGGTATCGAACTGTTCGACCGGGCGATCCTTCACCGCATAGCGCATGAAGGCGGCAAAGGCCTGCGCCGGGGCGCGTCCGCCCTGCAAGCCCGCGACGCGCTTGTTGTCGTCGCGGCCCATCCACACGCCGGTGGTCATGCCGCTGGAAAAGCCGACGAAATAGCCGTCCTTGTTGGACGATGTCGTGCCGGTCTTGCCCGCCACCGGTCGCCCGATCTGCGCCGCCTTGCCGGTGCCGGTGTGCACCGCGGTCTGCAACAGGTCGGTCATTCCCGCCGCGACGTAATCGGGCACCAGCCGGCTTTCGCGCCGCGCGCTGTGTTCGTACAGCACGTCCCCGTCGGACGATGTCACCTTGAGGATGCCATAAGGCTCGACCGAACGGCCGCCTGCCGACACCCCGGCAAAGGCGCGCGTCATGTCGATCAGCCGCATTTCGGAACTGCCCAGCACCATCGACGGGAAGGTGGAAATCTCGGTCGATGATGCCGAACCGCCGCGCCATGCTGGCGACGGTGCCGAAGCCGACCTCGTAGCCCAGCTGCGCCGCGACGGTGTTCTTGGAATAGGCGAAGGCGGTGCGCAGGCTCATCTCGCCCGCATAGCCGCCGCCCGAATTGCGCGGGCTCCAGCCCTCGATCGTCGTGGGCGCATCCTTGACCGTGCTTTCGGGCGTGTAGCCCGCCTCCAGCGCGGCGAGATAGACGAACAGCTTCCAGCTCGACCCCGGCTGGCGCATCGCGTCGGTGGCGCGGTTGTAATTGGTTTTCACGTAATCGGTGCCGCCGATCAGCGCCAGCACCGCCCCGTCGCGGTCCAGGCTGACCAGCGCGCCCTGCGCCCCGCCGGGCACGTTGGCGGTGACGGCGGTTTCCGCCGCGCGCTGCATGCCGATATCGATCGTGGTCCACACCTCGATCGGCTCGAAGGTTTCGGCGGGCAGCAATATGTCGAGCTGCGGCAGCGCCCAGTCGGTGAAATAGCGCACCGAATTCTGGCCGCGATCTTCCTTCAGCTGCACCGCGCTGGGATCGACCGAGCTGCTGGCCGGGATCATCTGCTGTTCCTTCATCAGCCGCAGCACCACCTGCGCGCGGTCGACGGCGGCCTGCACGTCGGCGGTGGGGGAATAGCGGCTGGGCGCCTTGACCAGCCCGGCGATGATCGCGGCCTCGCCGGTGCTGAGGTCGGTCGCCGGATGGCTGAAGAAGTGGCGGCTGGCGCTGTCGATGCCATAGGCCCCGCCGCCGAAATAGACCTTGTTGAGATACAGCTCGAGGATCTGCTCCTTGGTGAACTTGGTTTCCAGCGCCATCGCCAGCACCGCCTCGCGCATCTTGCGGTCGAGCGTGCGGTTGGAATTGAGGAACAGGTTGCGCGCCAGCTGCTGCGTGATGGTGGAGGTGGCGGAAACGCGGCCATTGCCGGTGCCCGCATCCCACAATGCGCGGCCCAGCCCGATGGGATCGACGCCGAAATGCCAGTCGAACCGGCGGTCCTCCACCGCGATCATGGCGTTCTTCATCACCGGCGGGATATCGTCATGCGCGATCCATTCGCCATAGCTCGGCCCAAGCTCCACGATCACGGAGCCGTCGCGCGCGCGCACGACGATGGTCTGTGCCGTGGTGGTGGCGCGCAGCTCGGCATAGCCGGGCAGCGAGCGCGCGGCGAACATCACCGGCGAGCCCGACGAACAGCACGCCCAGCACACCCAGCACGGTGCCTGTTATGGCCAGCCGTTTGAACCACAGCCGCCAGCCGCGTTTCCACTTGCCCTGTTTGTGTGGGTCGCGATGCCGACGCTGGCGCGACGAACCGCCGGAGCCTTGCGATGATGCGGCGGCCTTACGCCGGCTTCCTCTTTTCGCCATAGCCCCTGCGATCAATCCGCGCCGAACGCTATGGCGCATGGTTTAGGTGGGGGGTCTGCATAGACCAGTTGTAACACGCCATGAATGAAAAAAGCATGGCGTATTGCGCGCACGCCGGGCGCTATTTCTGTCCCGCAGCGTTGGTCCCCGCATCGGGCGCGAAATCCAGGCTGGCGCTGTTGATGCAATAGCGCAGGCCACCCGCCTCGCGCGGGCCGTCGTTGAACACATGGCCCAGATGCCCGCCGCAGTTGGAACAGACCACTTCGGTGCGGACCATGCCGAACGAAACGTCTCGGTGTTCGGTCACCGCGTCGCCTTCCGTCGGGGCGGTAAAGGCGGGCCAGCCACAGCCGCTATCGTATTTGTCGTCGCTTTCGAACAGCGCCTGTCCGCAACCGGCGCAGGTATATTCACCGTTCGCATAATGCTTGTCGAACACGCCGGTCCCGGCCCGCTCGGTGCCCTTTTCGCGCAGGATATGGAACTGTTCCGGCGTCAACCGCGCGCGCCATTCGGTGTCGGTCATGGTGGCGGGATCGGCGGTAGGTTCGGTCATGTCGGGATGCTCCTTGGTTGGGGCGCATGTGGGGATGGCAGGCGCGATTTTCCAGCGGTGTGCTGTTGGCTGGCGCGAGAGAAAGGTTGGTTCGCGCAGAGGCGCAGAGGACGCAGAGGTGGAGAGTGTTTGCCTTTCATGCCTTCCGTCATTGCGAGCGTAGCGAAGCGAACCGCAGGTGTCCTTGGACAATTCAGAGCAGAATGCGGCAAGAGTATAGGCGCTCACAGAGGCGCGGAGGCACAGAGGGCTTTGCGCCGCAGGCCTTTGAAAGCCTACGACAGCGGCGTGCCTGAAGCTATTATGTTTAAAAGCGGCTTCGCCGCGTGCGTTTGCATCTTCGTATGAGATACGCGCAACGCCCGACACACGACGCGACCCCCTCTGTGCCTCCGCGCCTCTGCGAGCGCTTTAACCTTCAGGCTCTGGATTGCTTCGCTACGCTCGCAATGACAGGAAAAGGCCGCATCCTAGCCCCACACCTTTGCGTCCACTGCGCCTCTGCGCGAAAAACACTTTTCCTGAAACGAAACGCCATACAGAAACTACCCGTCCACTTCGCCATAATGCGCAGGCGGACGCAGGCCTTCCATGCGTTCGGACAGCAGGGGGCGGAAGCTGGGGCGGCTTTTGAAGACCGAGTACCATTCATGCGCCCGGTCGTGCTGGTTCCAGTCGATGGCACCGAGATAGTCCGCCACCGAAATCTGCGCAGCGGCGGCGAGATCGGCCAGGCTCATGCGCGATCCGGCCAGCCAAGGGCGGTTGTCGATCAGGTAGTCGAGGTAATCCAGATGGCCGTGCGCCAGCTTCATCGCATCGCGCAGCGCGGTGGCGCTGGGTGGCGCGCGGAGCAGGCGCTTCATCAGCTTTTCGGACAGCATCGGGCCGGTCACGTCGGTGAAGAAATTCTCGTCGAACAGCGCGATCAGGCGGCGGATTTCGGCTCGCTCGCGCACCGTCCCGGCCAGCATCGGCGGGCGGTCCACCGTTTCCTCGATATATTCGCAGATCGCGCGGCTGTCGCACAGCGTGATGTCCTTGTCCGCATCGCGCAGCACCGGCGTCCGCCCCGCCGGGTTCAGGTTCCAGAACGCATCGTCATTGTCCCACGGATTGGCGCGCGCCAGCTCGTAAGCGACGCCCTTCTCGCTCAGCAGCAGGCGGACCTTGCGGCTGAACGGACAGAGCGGGAACTGGTGCAGGTGCCACATGGGCTGTGCCTTGCCGCATCGGCGCGGCGGCGTCTATTCTTCTTGCGCGGAGTTCGCGTGTCAAAGGCCCGATGCGTCGAGCAACAGCAAACAGCCGGGCATGACCGCCTCGATGGCGTTTTCATCCCACAGCGCCTGCGCCTGCGTCTGGATCAGGTCGGCCACCTGCTCGCGCGACAGGTCGCGCTCGTCCATCAATTGCGCCGCCATCCGCACGAAGAACTCCTGTCCCCGTTCGGCCAGTGCCGGATAGGCATTGGCATCGGCCCGCCCGCGTGCCTGCGCGTCGGCGACGATGGCAAACGCGGCGGAGCAGCGCACGGCGGTCTGCTGCTGCAAAGTCAGCGTCGTGCGGTCCTGAGCAGGGGCGGAAACGGGCAGCAGCGCCGCTGCAATGGCCAGCAGCAGGAACTTTGGGGCGCGGTGCGGGGTTCTCATGGCATACGCCCTAGCAGGGCCAAGCTGAACATTCCTTATCGAAAGAGCCATATATGTCGTCCGCGCAGACCGATTATCCCGAACTCCACCTGCTAATCGGCGACGAGGCGCTGTCGGGTGACGGACGCAACAGCGAAGAGGTGATCGACCCCGCCACCGGCAACACCATCGGCACCCTGCCGCACGCCACTAGCGACGACCTCGACCGTGCGCTGGACCATGCCGAACAGGGCTTCAAAGACTGGCGCAAGACCTCGGCAGACAAGCGTGCGGGCATTCTGGTGAAAGCGGGCAAGCTGCTGCGCGAACGCATCGGCACCATCGCGCCCAACCTGGTGCGCGAACAGGGCAAGACGCTGAACGAGGCAAAAGGCGAAGTGATCTACACCGCCATGCTGCTGGAATTCTACGCGGGCGAAATCAAGCGCAGCTATGGCCGCACGCTGGTCCGTCCGGCCGGCAGTCGCGTCGAAGTGCAGTATCACCCGGTCGGCCCGGTCGCAGGCTTCGCGCCGTGGAACTTCCCGATCATCAATGTGGTCCGCAAGATCGGCGGCGCGCTGGCGGCGGGGTGTTCCACCATCGTCAAGCCGAGCGAGGAAACGCCCGGCCAGCGGTATCGCGCTGGTGCAGGCGCTGCGCGATGCGGGCGTGCCCGGCAATGTTGTGCAATGCGTGTTCGGCGAGCCCGAAGACGTCAGCAGCCAGCTGATCGCCAGCTCCATCATCCGCAAGGTCACCTTCACCGGTTCCACTTCGGTCGGCAAGCATCTGGCGAAGCTGGCGGCGGACGACCTGAAGGTCACCACGATGGAGCTGGGCGGACACGCACCGGTGCTGGTATTCGAGGATGCCGATGTCGACGCGGTGCTGGATGAGATGGTGCAGACCAAATACCGCAATGCCGGGCCAGGTCTGCGTCAGCCCGACCCGCTTCATGGTGGAGGAAAGCAAGTTCGAGGCGTTCCGCGACGGGTTCGTGGCGCGCGCGGAAAAGATTACCGTCGGCAACGGGCTGGAAGATGGCGTGCAGATGGGCGCGATGGCAAACGGACGCGGGCTGGAATCGATGGAAAAACTGATCGGCGATGCCAAGGCCAAGGGCGCGGATTTGCTGACCGGCGGCGAGCGTATCGGCAACCAGGGCTTCTTCCACCAGCCCAGCGTGCTGGCCAATGTACCGGTCGAGGCCGACATCATGACCACCGAACCCTTCGGACCGGTCGCCATCGTCAATTCGATGTCGGGCGAGGAGGCGATGATCGAGGAAGCCAACCGCACGCCCTACGGCCTCGCCGCCTACGCCTGGACCAACGACCCCGCCCGCCGCCGTCGGCTGGCGGTCGAAATCGAGGCCGGGATGCTGGCGATCAATGGCGGCAATGTCTCGGCAGTGGATGCCCCGTTCGGCGGGGTGAAATGGTCGGGCTATGGCAGCGAAGACGGCGCAGAAGGCGTCGCCGCCTGCATGGTACCCAAGACCGTGCACGAGAGTTAGGGGCCGGTGTGTGGGGCATAGAAGTCAAAAACCCCCTCCCGTTAATCTGCCCCTACTCCGTTCATCCTGAGCTTGTCGAAGGACTCGCGCTTTCTTCGGGTTACGCGCAGAACAAGTACAATGGTTCTGCCTGCGGCAGTGCTTCGCACAAGCTCAGCACGAACGGGTCTAATCGAACTGCCTCACTCGCCGAAGTCGATTGAGGTCCGCTTGACCAGCGTGCGGGTGCGCAGGTCGATGTTCAGCAGCGTGTCGCCTGCTTTCGTACGGACGAACACCGCAAGCTGATCTGCCGCAGGCATTTCCGCGTAGTAGATCACACCCAATCCCGTGGCCACGACGCCGCCCTCCCCCGATACGAAATCGGCAATATAGAGCGACCGTGTATCATCGTCGTCTTCATCCCCGTCGGGATCTAAAACGATGATCGCATGGGCAGGCGGCGCGGTAGTTTCGTCCGGTTCTGCCACGCCATCGACTCGCATCTGCACAGCCTCGGAATAGGAACTGTCCAGCACCACCGGACCAGCGGCGGAAGGAACCAGCGCGAAGCCGGCGATCGGCCCGCTGCGGTCGGGGAACAGCGACAGCGTGCTGCCGTCCTCGCGCGCGATGCGAACGAGATCGCGCACGGTATCGGATTTGTACCCCTTGGATATGCTGCCGAATGCCCGCCTTTCGTCAGCGTCGATTTCTCCGATCCTGCCCAACAGAAAGGGCGCGTCGGCGACGGGTGTGATGGATAACAGTCTAAAGGTGCTTTGCGGATCGCCGTTCACCGCCACCGGCCCGTCACGTCGTTCGCTATCACCGCCGCTCTCGCACGCGGACAACAACGGAGCAGCGCATAGCAACGAAGTAAGGAGACGAAGGCGAAGCGGTTTTGTGCGGGTCAACATGGGCACGCCCCTAGCATCCCGCCACCCGCTTCGGCATAGCCATATGAGAGCCACTTCGAAGGGTGGGCAGATTATGCAAAGGGACCGGAAATGAAAACAAGAGCCGCCGTCGCATTCGAGGCGAAGAAGCCGCTGGAGATCGTCGAACTCGACCTCGACGGGCCGAAGGAAGGCGAGGTGCTGGTCGAGCTGATGGCGACCGGGCTGTGCCATACCGATGCCTTTACTTTGAGCGGGAAAGACCCCGAAGGACTGTTCCCCGTCGTGCTGGGCCATGAAGGCGCAGGCATTGTCCGCGAAGTCGGCAAAGGCGTCACCAGCGTCACGCCGGACGACCACGTCATTCCGCTCTACACCCCCGAATGCCGCCAGTGCAAAATGTGCCTCAGCGGCAAGACGAACCTGTGCAGCGCGATCCGCGAGACGCAGGGCAAGGGGCTGATGCCGGACGGGACCAGCCGCTTTTCCTACAAGGGCGACACGATCCATCACTATATGGGCTGCTCCACCTTCTCCAACTTCACCGTGCTGCCCGAAATCGCGGTTGCGAAGATCCGCGATGATGCGCCGTTCGCGAGCGCCTGCTATGTCGGGTGCGGCGTGACGACGGGCGTGGGCGCGGTGGTAAATACCGCCGATGTGCGCCCCGGCGATACCGTCGCGGTGTTCGGGTTGGGCGGCATCGGGCTGAACGTGGTGCAGGGCGCGAAACTCGCGGGCGCGGGTATGGTCATCGGCGTCGATACCAACCCCGAACGCGAAGGCTGGGGCCGCCAGTTCGGCATGACGCATTTCGTTAACGCTAAGGAAACCGAGGATGTGGTTGCCGCCATCGTCGAAATGACCGGCGGCGGCGTGGATTACAGCTTCGAATGCATCGGCAATACAGAAGTCATGCGGCAGGCTTTGGAATGCTGCCACAAGGGCTGGGGCACCAGCGTCATCATCGGCGTAGCGGGTGCGGGCGAGACCATCGAGACGCGCCCGTTCCAGCTGGTAACGGGCCGCAACTGGCGCGGCACCGCGTTCGGCGGAGCCAAGGGGCGGACCGACGTGCCCAAGATCGTCGACTGGTACATGGACGACCGCATCCAGATCGACCCGCTCATCACGCACAAGCTGACGCTGGACGAGATCAATCATGGCTTCGACCTGATGGAAAAAGGCCAAAGCATCCGCGCGGTGGTTGAGTACTGAGGTTCTGGCTCCTTGGCGCTCGGTGCCGGGCGTTCTTGTTTGCTCGCTAACGCTCGGTGCTGTGCCATCCCGCGCCACCTCCCGACCACCCACGGGATTATCCTAAATGGGTGGTCGGGAGGTGGCGCGGGATGGCACAGCAAGCGCAGGACGGATGTCCGGAGCGCACCCGACAAAAACCCCCGCTTCGACAAATCAGCGGCATCGCGCTAACCATCGCGCAAACACCCCTTCAGGAGAACCACAATGCTCAACCATGTTATGCTCGGCACCAACGATATCGAGCAATCCAAGGCATTCTACGCTGCTGTCCTCGGCGTGCTGGGGGCCAAGGCGCCGATGGAGCACACCTCCGATACCGGCCACAAGCGCGTGTTCTTCATGCATGGCGGCAACACCTTCGCGTTGAGCCAGCCCATCGACGACCAGCCCGCCACCTGCGCCAACGGCCTGACCATCGGCTTCAAATGCGACAGCCCGGAGCAAGTGAAGGAACTGCACGATGTCGCGGTGGCGAACGGCGGGACCAGCATCGAAGACCCGCCCGGCCCGCGCGAAAGCACGATGGGCGCGATGCATCTGAGCTATTTCAACGATCCGGACGGCCACAAGCTTTGCGGCATCAAGCGCGGCTGACACCCCGACAGTGGAAACGGTAAGCGAAAATAGCAGCCACGGCGGGGTACAGGGCGTGTATCGCCATGCCTCCGCCACGACCGGCACCGACATGACCTTCGCGGTGTTCGTGCCTGACCATGAGGAAGGCGCGATGTTGCCGGTGCTGTGGTTCCTGTCGGGCCTGACCTGCGACCATTCCAATGTGATGGAAAAGGGCGAATACCGCGCTGCTTGCGCGCAGCACGGCATCATCCTGATCGCGCCCGACACCAGCCCGCGCGGCGACGGTGTGGCCGACGACGATACCTACGATCTGGGACAGGGCGCGAGCTTCTATGTCGACGCGACGCGGGAGCCGTGGGCCGGGCATTACCGGATGCGCAGCTATATCGCGGACGAGCTGCCCGCGCTGGTCGCCGACGGCTTTCCCGCCGACATGGTGCGCCAGTCGATCATGGGACATTCCATGGGCGGCATGGGCGCGCTGGCTTTTGCACTTCGTGAACCGGACAGGTTCAAGAGCGCCAGCGCCCTTGCCCCCATCTGCGCACCGTCACAGGTGCCGTGGGGCGAAAAGGCGTTCGGCGCGTATCTGGGTGACAACCGCAGCACTTGGCACGAATACGATCCGGTCGCGCTGATCGAGAGTGGCGCGCATATCGAACACCTGCTGGTGGATCAGGGCACCGACGACCAGTTCCTGGGCGAGCAGCTGAAAACCGGCCTGCTGGCGCTGGCCTGCAAGAAAGCGGGTATCGCCGCGCAGGTCCGGATGCAGGAGGGCTACGACCACTCCTATTTTACCGTCAGTACCTTCATGGCGGAACATATCGGCTGGCACGCGGCTCGGCTGGGCTGTTCTTCCTGAGTGATGGGGGGGTGTTGGGTAGCTATAGGTGTTTCGCTCGCAGAGGCGCAGAGGCACAGAGGGGTCTGCGCCGCAGGCATTCACAAGCTTCCGGTTGCATCGTGCCTGCAAATGGTAGTTTAAAAGCGGCTTCGCCGCAGGCGCTTTCCTCTTCGTGTCTTCGTGTGAACCGATTCGCACCACGCCGGACACAAGGCACAACCCCTCCGCGCCCCTGCGCCTCTGCAAGCGTTTCAAATTTCAGACCCTAGATTGCCGCGCTACGCTCGCAATGACGAAGGAAGGGCACTAATCGCCCCCCATTTCTCCGCGTCCTCTGCGCCTCTGCGCGAACCAACTACTTTCTTAATTGCCGCGCTACGCCCGCAATAACTGACGACGGCCGCTCGAAGCCCCTACTTCTCTAGCCGGAACACCGCATTCTCCGCCCGCCAATTCATCCCCGCACCGCCCAAGGCGCGGTCGGAAGCAAAGAACCAGCTCGCGACCTCGCGCATTCCCAGATCCGCCACCAAAGAGCGGAAATCCGCGATGGTCATGTGATGGATATTTTGCGTCTCGTACCAGCTGACCGGCAGATGCCGCGTCACCGGCATCCGCCCCTTTACGAGCAGGTCGCGCCGCATGCGCCAGTGGCCGAAATTGGGGAAGCTGACAAAGGCGCTGCGCCCCACCCGCAGCAATTCGCGCAGCATCGCGTCGGGCCGCGCGGCGGTTTGCAGGGTCTGGCTCAGGATCGCGATGTCGAACGCGCCGTCGGGATAGACGCCCAGATCGCGGTCGGCATCGCCCTGCACCACGCTCAGCCCCTGCGCCACGCAACGTTCCACGCAGGCCCCGTCGATCTCGATCCCGCGCGCATCCACACCCGCGTGTATCGCGCAGCACCGCCATCAGCGCCCCGTCGCCGCAGCCGACATCCAGCACCCGCGCACCCTGCGGCACGGCCTCGGCAATCACGGCCAGATCGGCGCGCAAGGGGACAGGCAGGCGGGCAGGCAGGGGGGCAGGCCGCTCACCCATCGAGGAACCCCGCGACCACGCGGTCGAGCGAAGGGTTGGGCAGCAGGAAACTGTCGTGCCCATTGGGCGCGCTCAATTCCACGAAGCTGACCGGCGCGCCGCCTGCGTTCAGCGCGTGGACCAGGTGGCGGCTTTCCGCTGTCGGATAGAGCCAGTCGCTGTCGAAACTAACCACACAGAACCGCGCCGCACTGCCTGCAAAAGCCGAAGCCAGCGGCCCGCCCGCTTCCTCGGCCAGATCGAAATAATCCATCGCGCGGGTGATGTAGAGGTAGCTGTTGGCATCGAACCGGCGCGTGAAACCGCTGCCTTGATAGCGCAGGTAGCTTTCCACCTGGAAATCGGCATCGAAGCCGAAGCCCTTGGCTTTTCTGTCCTGCAAGCGCCGCCCGAATTTGGCGGTCAGCCCCTCTTCGGAAAGATAGGTGATATGCGCCGCCATCCGCGCCACGGCGAGACCTGCGGAGGGCGCATCGTCGGCGTCGTAATACGCGCCCTCGCGCCAGTTCGGGTCGGCCATGATCGCCTGCCGCCCCAGCTCGTGAAAGGCGATGTTCTGCGCCGAATGCCGCGCGGTGGTGGCGATGGCGAGCACGCGAGCAGCGCGGTCCGGAAAGTTGGCGGCGAGGCTCAGCGCCTGCATCCCGCCCATCGATCCGCCCACCACCGCGTGCAGCGTCCCGATGCCCAGCCCGTCGAGCAGCGCCACCAACCCGCGCACCATGTCGCGCACGGTGATGACGGGAAAACGCATGGCATAAGGTGCGCCGTCCGGTGCGTCACTGGCCGGCCCGGTCGAGCCCATGCAGCTGCCGATGACATTGGCGCAGATGACGTGATAGCGGTCGGTATCGATGGGCAGCCCCGGCCCGACCATGTTCGCCCACCAGCCCGGCTTGCCCGTCACCGGATGCGCGCTGGCGACGTGCTGGTCGCCCGTCAGCGCATGGCAGATCAGGATGGCGTTGCCGCGCGCGGCGTCCAGCGTGCCATAGGTCTGGTAGGCGATGGTGGCGCGGTCCAGCACCTGTCCGCCGTCGAGCGGCAAGGGTTCCGGCAGGGTGAAGGAATGGTTGGGATCGGCACGGGCACCCGTAAAAAGCAAAAACGGGGCTTCGACAAGGTGGCTGCGAAACGATAGGCAGCGGCGCATGACTTCTTCGCCCCCGCTAAAGCCCCCGCCAAAGCCGACACCAAAACCCTGGATCGACGCGATCCACGCCTATGTTCCGGGCCGCGCGACCGGCGCAGACGGGCGCGAGCTGGTGAAGCTGAGCGCGAACGAGAACCCGCAGGGCACAGGCGATGCGGCGCGCGCGGCGCTGGCGCAACCGACGCAGCCGGAACGCTATCCCGACCCAGATGCACATGCGCTGCGCAATGCCATCGCCGCACAGCACGGACTCGATCGCGGACCGGATCGTATGCGCCGCCGGCTCGGGCGATCTGCTTGGCCTTGCAGTGCAGGCCTATGCCGGACCGGGCGACGAAGTGCTCTATCCGCGCTACAGCTTCTCGCTCTACGACATTGCGGCGCGGCGGTGCGGGGCGACGCCGGTGGAGGCAGACGACGCCGATTACGGCGCCGATGTCGATACGCTGCTGGCGGCGGTGACGCCGCAGACGCGCGTGGTGTTTCTCGCCAATCCGAACAACCCGACGGGCACCTTCGTGCCGCGCGGCGAGCTGGCGCGATTGCATGATGGCCTGAAGGACAGAGGGCGCGGCGATGTGCTGCTGGTGCTGGACCATGCCTATGCCGAATATCTGGATGCGGCGGACGACGATGGCGGCATGGCGCTGGCGCAGCAGGCGGACAATGTGCTGGTGACGCGCACCTTTTCCAAGATCCACGGACTGGCGGGAGAACGTATTGGCTGGGCCACCGGCGCGCCGCCGCTGATTGCCTCGCTCAACCGTATTCGCGGCCCGTTCAACGTGACGACGCACGGTCAGGCCGCCGCCACCGCCGCCATCGCCGACCACCGCCTTCGTCGAACAATCACGCATCGCCAATGCCCGCGACCGCGCCGCCTTTTGCGAAGCTTTGGCCGCACTGGGCAATCACGGCATTTGCGTCGTGCCGAGCAAGGCCAATTTCGTGCTGGTGCTGTTCGAAGGCGCGTTGACGGCGGAGGCGGCTTTGGCGGCGCTGGCCGGGGGTGGATATGCAGTGCGCCATTTGCCCGGACAGGGCCTGCCCCACGCGCTGCGCATCACTATCGGCACGGCGGGCCAGATGGCCGAGATCGCCGCGCTGATTGCGTCGGCTGCCGAGAGTGCAGCCTAAGTGCAGCGGGTTGCGATTATCGGGCTGGGCCTGCTGGGCGGTTCGCTGGGGCTGACGCTGGCGGAGTGCGAGGGCTTCGCCACAACCGGCTACGATGCCGACCCCGCCGTGCGCCGCCGCGCTGCCGAACGGGGGCTGGCGGACAGCATCGCCGATACGCTGGAGGCCAGCGTTGCCGAGGCCGATATCTGCGTGCTATGCGTGCCGGTCGGCGCAATGGCGGCGGTGGCGCAGCAGCTTGCCGCCTGCCTGCCCGCCGCCTGCATCGTCAGCGATGTAGGCTCGTCCAAGCAGTCCGTCATCGCGGCATTGGCCGACGCCTTGCCCGATCACGCCCGCGTGCCTGCCCACCCGGTCGCTGGTACCGAGCATAGCGGGCCGGACGCCGCCTTTGCCGCCTTGTTCGCGGGCCGCTGGTGCATCCTGACACCCGGTGCCGATACGCCGCCGGATGCCACCGGCACCATCGCCGCCATGTGGGAAGCGGTCGGCGCGCGCGTGGAAACGATGGACGCGGCGCATCACGATACGGTGCTGGCCGTCACCAGCCATATTCCGCACCTGATCGCCTACACCATCGTCGGCACGGCATCCGACCTGGAGCAGGTGACGCAGGGCGAAGTCATCAAATACAGCGCCGGCGGCTTTCGCGATTTCACGCGCATCGCGGCGTCCGACCCGACGATGTGGCGCGATATCTTCCTGGCCAATCGCGGGGCGGTGCTGGAGGTGCTGGGCCGCTTCACCGAAGACCTGACCGCCCTGCAACGCGCCATCCGCGACGGCGATGGCGAGATATTGTTCGACCTGTTCAGCCGCACCGGCGCAATCCGGCGCGGCATCGTTGAACAGGGTGGAGATGGGCAGGGCGAAAATGGGCGCAGCGAAGGTTCGCCCGCCGACTAACCGCTCTTCCTCGCCTCCCCATTCAGCGCATTAATCGCATCGCGCACCTGCGCTTCCACCTCGCGCCGGTCGAGGCCGGGCGGAATGGTCTTGCCGAAGCGATAGATAATCGTGCCGCGCCGCTTCAGCAGGCGGTGATACAGCGGCCCGCTATTCACTGCGACCGGTACCACCGGCAGGCCGATCAGCTTGTACAGCCCCGCAAACCCTGCCCCCAGCGGCGCGTTCACGCCATGCGGGGTGCGCGTGCCTTCGGGAAACAGCACCAGCTCGCGCCCCTGCGCCGACAGGCCGCGCGCTTCCTTTACCATCATCCGCAACGTGCGCGCGCCCTGATCGCGCTGCACCGGCACCAGCCCGTATCGCCGCGCGGCAAAGCCCCAGCCCGGTATCCAGAACAGCTGCGTCCTTCGCGAAGACGGCGGGGTGTGGAAACAGCGCAGGCGCGTCGATAGCCTCGAAGAAGCTCTCGTGCTTGATGACATACAGCGCCGGTCCGTCGATCGGCGCGCCGTCCTGCACGATCTCGATACCGAGCAGGTTTCGCACGCAGCACCGGTGATACACCGCCCACCACCGCACGGCCCGGCGAAAGGCGCGACGGCTCACCGGCAGAGCCAGCAACGCCGCCAGCGTCACGACGATGCTGCCGCTGTAGAACACTGTATAAAAGGCGAAATTACGAAGCAGCAGCATGATGACTGCCTATACCGGTAGCAAACCGACCACCCAGCTTGCCAGCAGCTTGTGGTATTCCACGAAAAGAATGCGGAACGATGGCTCCGACGTCACGGCATCGCTGGTGATCGCGACGCTGGGCGGCAACACCTGCGACAGCTCGTTGCGTGCGCGGCGCATGTGCCAGTCGGTCGTCACCAGCCGGATCGAGGCCACCTTGCGATTGGCCACCCAGGCCGCCGTTTCGGCCGCATTGCCGCGTGTGTCCTGCGCCCCGTAACCAAGCGTGATACAGCATTCCATGAGCCGGTCGGGTACGTCGAACTCGCGTGCGAAATCCGCCACGCTGACTTCGTTGGCAACCCCGGTGACCAGCACGGCATCGACCGCGCCATCCTCCAGCAAATCCACGCCGCGCGCGATACGGCCCGCCGCGCCGGTCGGCACGATGGCGGCATCGTTGGTGGCGCGTTCCAGCGGCTGCGGCAGAGCGATGGTGAACCAGGCGAACCCGGCAAACCACACGATCAGGAGGGCGGCAAACAGGCGGCGCATCACAGCATCCGCGCCAGCGCGAACAGCACCGTCAGCCGCGCGGTCACCATCGCCAGCGCCACCGCCGCCAGCGGCACCATGGCGATCACCACCCAATCGAGCCAGCCGAGCGCCCCGCCCGCCATCATGCCCGAATTGAGCGCCGCGAATTCGCCTCCGATCAGCAGCATCGCCGCCAGCCCCAGCGTCAGCCCGACCGCCCCGCCCAGCGTCGCATCGAAGCCGATGGAGCGTTCGAAGATCCGCGCGATCTGCTGGTCGGTGCCGCCCAGCATGTGAATGACCTCGATCGTGCCGCGATGGCTGCCCAGCGCGCTGCGGGCCGCCAGCCAGACCGCCGCCACGCTGGTCAGCGCCAGCAACAGCACCAGCGCACCGGCGAGATATTTGAGGGATTGCAGCGCGTCGAACACCGGGGCCAACCAGCTCGCCTGCGCATCGATCCGCGCGGCGGGCGCAACCTGCGCCAGCCGCGCCTGCACATCGTTCAGCACGTCGGCACTGGCCGCATCGGTCAGCCGCACATCGAGCAGCGCGGGGATCGGCACAGTCTCGCTGCCCGTTCCCACACCCAGCCACGGGGCGAGCAGCGCATCCAGCTCTTCGTCCGGAACGCGACGCACCCCGGCGATGGCGGGATCGGTTTCCAGCATGGCCTGCGCCGCCACCGCCTGTTCCTCGCGCGCCGGTCCGTTGGCTTCCACCACCTGCACCGTCGCTCCGCCCGCCAGTTCGGCCCGCGCGCCATCCGCGATATTGCTGATCGCCAGCCCGCCTGCCGCCGCGATGACGACCAGTGTGACCATGATCGCGATGACCCACGGCATCGGTCCGCCCAGCCGCGCCTGCGGCACCAGCTGCGCCGCCTGCTCGCCGCCGAACCGCGCCAGTCCGCGCTTGATCGAACCGCCGATGGTTGGCGGCTTACGTACTTTGGGCGCCTTGCTCACAGGCCCCATGCTCACAGGCCCAGCCCCTCGCGCAGCGTTGCGGGACGCGAGGGTGCATTGCGGTCGGGGCGCGGGGGATAGCGCAGCACGCCGGTCGGGTCCGAAAGCTGTCCGCCGTCCAGCCGCATAATGAGCGATTCCGGTACTTTCTTCAGCAGGTGAACATCGTGGGTCGCGACCACCACCGTCGTGCCCAGCCGGTTCAGCGCCTCGAACAGCCGCAGCAGCTTCAGCGCCATGTCGGGATCGACATTGCCGGTCGGCTCGTCCGCCACGAGGATATCGGGCCGCCCGATTACCGCACGCGCGATAGCGACACGCTGCTGTTCCCCGCCCGACAGCGTGGCGGGTTTCGCATCGCTGCGCGGAGTCAGGCCGACCCATTCCAGCATATCGCGCACCGGTTTCGCCACATCCGCCTCGCGCACGCCCGATACGCGCAGCGGCAGCGCCACATTGTCGAAGGCGGACAGATGCGGCACCAGCCGGAAATCCTGGAACACAACCCCGATCCGCCGCCGCAGCCCCGGCAGGCTGGTGCGCGGCAGGGTGACGATATCGGTGCCGAACATGCGGATCACCCCGCGCGACGGCCGCTGCGCCAGATAGAGCAGTTTCAGCAGCGAGGTCTTGCCCGCGCCGCTCGCCCCGGTGAGGAAATAGAAGCTGCCCGGAAACAGCGTGAAAGAGATATCGCCCAGCACTTCGCGATCCGCGCCGTAACGCAAGCCGACATTGTCGAACGTGACGACCGCACCGGCGGCGTCGGTCATCGCGCGCTCCGGGGCGGAACGTGGTGCGGGAATGGCGGGCGGGCGGGCTGCATGGCGTGGCGGGCTATAGCCGCGCTTTGGCAGCGACAAAAGAGTGCGGGTGGGGGAGTGGACTTGTTTGCTCGCTTACGCTCGGTGCTGTGCGTTCTTGTTGGGTGCGCTCCGGACATCCGTCCTCCGCTTGCTGTGCCATCCCGCGCGTTCTTGTTTGGTGCGGTCGGGCATCCGCCCTCCCTTGCTGTGCCATCCCGCTCCCCCTCCCGACCACGCACGGGATTGTCCTAATCGGGTGGTCGGGAGGGGGAGCGGGATGGCACAGCACCGAGCGTCAGCGAGAAGTCAAAACACGCACCGGTTGCCCCGCCCCAAGGGACGTAATACATGGTGCCCTGCCATGATACTCTCCTGCCCCGCCTGCTCGACGCGCTATGTCGTCCCCGACAGTGCCGTAGGGGCGGAAGGGCGCACGGTGCGCTGTGCCAAGTGCCGCCATAGCTGGTTTCAGGACGGCCCCGAACTTGAGCTGACGCAAACCGCGCCGCCAACCGATGCTTCAACGAGTGGGAGCGAAGCTGCGGGCGTGCGCGGCACCGATGCGAAACCCGGCTTCGGCGATATACACGGCGAAACCGATCCACCGCTTGCAACGCAGACGCCGACCCCGCCCTCCCCTCCGCCGCCTCCATCACCCACACCCACAGAAGACGATTTCGGCGGCGTGTCGCAATTCGACCGGCAGCCACCGTTCCAATCCCGCGGACGGCGCAACCCGCTCAAAATCTGGACGGCGGCGGCCGGCGTGTTTGCGATGCTGGCGCTGGGAACGGTGCTGGCGGTCAGCTATTACGGCTTGCCCGAATGGGTGCCGGTCAGCCGATCGGTCTGGGGGCCGGAACAGCCCAGCCTGGTGCTCGATTTCCCCAAGGCCAAGCAGGAACGGCGCACGCTGCCCAACGGCACCGAGTTCTACGGCGCCAGCGGTACCATCACCAATGTCGGGCGCGAGACGGTGGCGGTGCCCTCGCTGCTGATCGTGATGCGCGACCAGCGCGAGCGCCCGGTCTATAGCTGGGAAGTCGTGCCGCCACGCGATGCGCTGGGCCCGGGCGAAAGCCTAACCATCAACGAAGCGGTGACCAATGTGCCCAAATCGGCCCGCGTCGCCTATATCGGCTGGAAAGCGGAACGCTAGCTGCACGGTCGGATGGCACCGCGCCGCAACACCACGCTTGCCGCCGCACATCCCCTTTGCTAACCGCGCTCGCCTACCGGACGGAAGCAGGGCGAAAGCCCCAACATCCGTAAACAGGCTGAGTGTGCGGTCGTGGCGGAACTGGTAGACGCGCAACGTTGAGGTCGTTGTGGGTGAATAACCCGTGGAAGTTCGAGTCTTCTCGACCGCACCAACTCCGGTCAAAGATGGGCACTGCCCCTTTTGACCGAGCAACCGCTGCTACACCATGCGCCAACGCATCGGTGTCTCCGGAAATTTCTACACCCGTACCAACGCGAACCTCACGGATAAAAGCGCGCGCAATCTGCTGTCGCGCCGGGCCATCGCTGTGTAATAGTTTCTCACGAACCAGCTTGCCGAACTTGCGAACGGCGGCGGGCGTGATCCGGGTAGGCCCGCGGTCCACCTGCTGACGCAACGTCTTTAAGGTAGCGTTGAACCCGTCAATTTCGTTGCGTCGCTCTTTGATACGTACGGCGATGTCAGGGTCGCGTGCCGAGATAGTGCCAAGTTCAATTCCGTCGTGCAGATTAGCCAGGCGAGATCGTGCGCCACACAAACGTTCTTCGCATTGATCGATCTCCGCCAGCTTTTTCTGACGGGAATCGTCTGACACATCCAACACGCCCTGCAGGAGCGTTTCGAGTTCATTCTGATCGAAGATCCGGTCCGCGACCTCGCTCATCACGAGATGATCAAGTTGCTCGGTGCGAACATTCGGGCAGGAGCAAGAGGATGCGCCCCGGTTGGTTTTGGCATGACACTTGTAATACCTGTAGCGGCCGCCTTTGCCCGTCGCGATCGTCATGCCCGCGCCGCAGTTGGGCATCCCGCATTTCGCAAGGCCGATAAGCAGCGTAGGCCCAGAAACTTCGCGCGGCGCAGTATTGCGAGGAGCCCGTGTCTGCCGCAGCGCAGCGACGCGGTCGAACTGGTCTCGCGAAACCAGCTGCGGACAAGCCACCCAAGTCCATTCCTCTCGGGTAGCAGCGCCCCATCGAAGTCGAACCGGTTGCCGGGAAACTTACCGAGGTAGTGGGGGCGCGACAGAATGCCCGCAATCGAAGCGTTGAAGAACGGTCTGCCGCGTCGAGTGTACCCGTGATCGTTCAAGTGCTGCGCGATGGCGCGTCCACCCATCGGCGTGCCGTTAAGACCACGCTCGGCAAGATCGAAAATCATCCGCACAGTTTGTGCTTCTTCAGGGTTTTCGAAGAGCCTCTTTTTCTCTTTCTTCGAACGTACCTCGACTGTGCGGCTTTCATATCCAAGCGGGATTACGCCTCCGGTCCAGAACCCTTCCTCGGCGGTGCCACGCAAGCCTCGGCGGGTGTTCTTGGACGCCTTCACAATTGCGTCTTGATCCTGCCACCCGGTCAGAAGCTGATGCAGAAAGCCAGAGTGGCTGTCTTCAAACGTCTGATAGACGTAAAGCATGGCAACCCCGGCCCGTTTGAGCTGTCCGTTCGTTAATACCATGAACTCCACGTCACGCGACATTCGCGCCATGTCGCACGCGACAATGCAATCGACGGGGCGATCGTCCCCGGTCGCGAGCAGCATCATCTGATTGAACTCGGGACGCTTCCAATCCGAACCCGAAAGACCCGGTTCGACGAAAATCTCGACAAACTCGATGCCGTGCTTGGTGCCATAGGTTTCAAGATCGACAATCTGCTGCTTGAGCGAGGTCTTGTGCTCAGCCTGCTCCGCAGTGCTGACCCGTACGTATCCAAAGGCTTTGCGTTTTCTCTCTTTGAGCGCTTCCGTGGTCATAAGACCTTTCCTACGTCGATAAAGCAGTTTGCATGCTAGCCTGCTTCCCCCTGATCACGTACCCCCGACTGAATACGTTACGGCCCTTGATTACGAACAGTAAGCGATCTTGATGTTCTGCTCGGTGCACAGGAGGCGAATGCTCTCCAATCAGCCGAGAAACGCGACAGGCGCGAGCGATGGGTGACCAGAATACATTCGATGTCCGTCAGCCCGATCTCGTCGAGCATGCGCTTGCGCTCGGGCAAGTCCGATTCAGACGTTTCGTCCACGTATGTACGAACGACCTCGGACCCGTTTGCAACGGCATACTCGTCGATCACGTCCTGCTGCGCGACTACGCTATGCGCAGCGTTCTGCATGGGAGCCGACGTGCGAATATAACTAACTGCCTTCTTCATTGAATATATCCTTGATTGCGTCATCGTCGAGTAGGTCGAGCAGCAGACGTGCGAAGACATCTTCTGAGGGTGTTGGTTGCCACTCGATGGTTATGGGTTTGTGGTCGAGCGACAACATGGTTGCGCGTGCGCGGGAGGGACTAACATCCTTCGCCATATCGATCTCGCGCGACCCTGCTGCCGTCCCGTTCCGAGTCAGTCCTGCAGAGCCGTGCCATCGTTGTTCTGCTGATCGATCAGGAACTTGGTCACGTGGTCGATGAGCTTCTTGAAGTCCTGCTTCGGGTATGCGGGATCGATGCTGAGCGTACGGCGCTCTTTGTCCGCAGTGACCCTGAGCTTCAGCCCGGCGCAGGAGACGCGCGTGCCACGCATGCGAACCGGCTTCTTGCCATTGGACTTGTCGTTGAGACCAAGCCGATCGCGAATGTCTTCGACCGACAGCATCGTGTTCTCGGCAACCAGGGCGGTGATTTTCGCTTCGAACTCCTCGACACGCGACGGCCCATCCTTCTTCGGCTTTGCCAAGTCCAGTTTGCCGCGCGCAACCCGCGTGTCGTGAATGGCGGACCAGAACCTGGGAGGAATAGAGACGCGGTTCGTCACCAAGGCTGCCAGTGCAGCGAACTCAGCCTCCGTCCGTGCGACAGCGCAGAGCTGACTGATCCGTGGTTCGTTAACGCTGAGCATCATCATGATGTCCTTCGTCGGCACGTTAGCATTCGTCAGCATAAGCGCGCGCCGTGCTTTGCTCATCGGTTCGCGCTTGCTGCGCTTCGAATTATCCTGCTGCCGGATGGCGATGGCATCGCTTTCACTGACGATCTCGATCTCCACCTTCGCGTCAAGATCGACAGCGAGGAGCGCCCGACAGAACACGGTGCTGTCTGCGTAATAGAGCTCGCCATCCTTTTCGACGACCCGCACGGGCCTGTGCAGCGCGTGGTTGGAAGCAAGCGGCTCCATACGCTTGATGTCGTCAGGGTCGAACGCGTGGCGCTCGTGAAACCTCGGGTCGAGGATCAGGTCGCGAACATACCGCCTACTGTTGTGGCCCTCACAGGATGGCGTACTACCGCTTCCCCCTGACCCATTACCCCGATGGCCATTGTTACCGCACATAGGTGCAGCGGCATCTTGTCTGGATTGTGCAACCGGAACATCGTTCTCCTGCGGATCGTCGTTCGCGATGTTCGTCGACTGATGCTGAGTGCCTGCTTCTGTATGCTGGCCGAAGAAGTCGTCGTTGCTGGAATTATCGTTAGTCTCGTAGTTCATTGATTGGTTCCTTGTGATGGAACCAAGCTCAATGAGGCCACATCTCCATGCTGTGGCTAGGAGTTAGCAGTTTCAAGGAACGGTTATATATCAATATGTTAGATGGATCGACTTCGTACCTGATGATGGTTTGCGAGGTTTATGCCCGCCATTTGCACCAGCCTTTTTCACTTTTTTCGGGTTCTCTGGAAGCGATATAGCAAAATCGCGGTTCGTAAGGGGCGGCAGCACGCATTCCAGAATGTGTTCTGCCAGCAGGAGACTCGTTACAAGTAACCGGCTTTCGTCTGACGCCGAGACATAATTTTTATCCAACTTTGCAAGTTCGGTTTTCTGGTTTTTTCGAGCATGCCGTAAGGCGGTTCCATCTGGTGAAGTCACCCAACTTTCACGATAGTAGATTGCGCGTCTTGCAGAATTTGTAGACGCATTATGCAAGCCTCGCTTTAGCAAGATGGAAATGTTTTTCTTAAATTCCGCGACGTAGCTCGACCCCGGTCGCTCTGATTTAAGAATATTTGTCAGCTCCACCGAGACGCTACCCGATGTATCGGTACTGCAGAGGCCGTCTATGCCGATAAATCCAATCAACAATTCAAAATACGATAAATTTTTCGTATCGGTGGAGGTGACCTTCGCCTGAAGCTTAGCGTGTTTTTCTTCGCCAAGTCGCTTCACGAGATGTTGCTTGGCCCGTTCTGGGTCGACTGTGGCGACCAGGTTCAGAGCCAGACGAAACGATCGCGACTGCAGCATGCTCGTCTCTTCGGGCGTCTTGTACCTTCGAAACAAGCTGTTGCGCTTTCGGCTAATTCCAATGATCGCGTGAAGAGCGTAATCCAGATCGTCCCATCCAACGAAATATGCTTCCGTCATATCTTTATCAGATGACAAGGGGCGAGACTTCAGACGAGCCTTTGCAGAGATGTGAGGAGCAACATAGCTCTGCTGAACCTTGTTCCCTTCCTGCAAGATTTTCGGATCATCTTGTACAATGAAAATCTGCAACGGGCTCAGACACCCACCGCTCAACGACTTTTGCAGCAACGACATCCTTTGGCGTTGCGAACGAAGACTAGCCAATGCCTCAAGGCAATCCACGATCCGTTCGAGTTCGAAAACGTCGCTGATGACTGCCTCCAATATGGGCAACATCGTATCAAACTTTTTTTTAGTCCTCCTTACTAGACCGCTTTCTGCCTGTTTGTTCATACAAACCAGAGCGTGTTTCTCCGATCGGTACAGGGACAGGAACCCCTCAAGGTCTCGCGTCCAAAGCCTCGCGAAAGAGCCTTGTCCAGCTCCCCCAGGCCTCTTGTTATCCCAAGCCCCCTCGAAAAGTTCGACGATGTCGTCAAATTCCCATCCTATGACATGTCGGCAGGTGTCGGCAACTAGGTCGCTTTGCTTGAAAGGACACTTCTGATCGTCGCTCAGACTGGCATCGAAAAGAAACGGGAACCTCGCTGCAAGATAGGGTCGTATCTGCTTTCGGCTTCTCGGCGTCAGCAACACGTCGGATGTCTTGCGAATTCTAAGCGTTTTCATGCGAGTACGCATCGCAGTAACAACCGGGTGTTTGTCGTATAGCCTATCGCGGAACCCCCTTGGTCGCTTGGCAAGCTCGAACAGCTCCTCAGCGGTTAGGTCACTGTCGGTTACAAGCCTTCGAAAATGTTTGCCGGTACAAACGGTTACGGCGCAACATCTGTGTGGGCCTGAGCCAATGGACTTGTTCGTGCACAACGCCAAAGCGATCCACGCATTGGCCGACTCCATTTCGAGGATTGTCGCCTTACTCGATTCCTGTGTCGCTCTTACGTGCTGCTGGATGAGATCATTTGTTCTGGATAGGGCCGCTCGCGTCATGAATCATTGTGTCCGCTATTATTACGGCATTCATCGTGCAGGCTAAGCTCCGGCTCCGTGCTACGAACTGCAACCCTTCTCCCGATAAGCCGCTGGTATTCACCATCCGATGGCTTCCTACAGGTTTGACTTAGATGACCATTCAACAGAGCGTTTCTCATGATCAGATCGGTTGGCCCAAGGTTCGTCATGCGCTGAACTCCGCCATACTCCAAAAATTGTCGTACCTGCGCAAAAGCTCTTTAATCTCGCTGTGGGTCTGTTCGCGATATTCAGTCCAGCTGGGATCGTTGGCATCTTCGACATCAAATTGCGCGAACGCCTTCTCAAGGTATTGCAGAAGCACTCTGGTCGCGCTTTCAATGTCGGTATAGCTCTCGTGCCAACTTGCGATATTTCCCTGCGAGGGCAGTCGATATTCGCTTATTAGCGCTATTGCATCGTGCGCATGCTTCCAGTCGCGCGGAACGATGCCGCTACCTACCACGATAGCCTTTTGTGCTGCTGACACTTCCGGCGGCTCATCCTGCACGCCGGATAGCTCTCGCCACCAATCCATACGCAGTTTTAGCAAGGCCAAACTATTTTCGAGCGCGACGATACCTTCGAGGATTTGTGTTCGTTGTGTTCCGCGCCATCTGGCAAATTGCTCATCGTACTCAAGTTTGAAAAACGCGGCATCTACCTTGCGGCCCTCATTTTGAGCTTCGGCGTGCTTTTTTGCCAAAGCATCCAGCTCGTTTACGATGTCGTCGCTTGCTATTGCTTGATGTTCAATGCGGGTCTCTTTCGACATCATACCACCTCCCGGAACCGCGCATTGGCGCCCGCATCGCGCAACCAACCAAACGCCTCGGCGCGGTTCAGCAGAGCAGGAAACTCAAGCCGAAACTGGTCACAGGTCAATCGGATCAGATTGACCTGTTTGCGGGTGGGTGGTTGTTGGGCGAGCCTTTCGAGAGCTTCTTCGGTCAATTCCGCGAGGAACGGTTCGGTCGCGGCCATGTAGCGGTCGAACGACCGCCGCCATTCGGCATAGCGTCCCTCCTGTTCCAGTTCGCTCGACCACAGGCAGAGTATCGTCTGCAGGATTGAGGCGACGGTTTCTCCCTGGGCAGGGTCCGGTTCGTCTGCGCGCTGGCGGCGCAGGTTGGCAATCAGCTCCTCGACTTTCGATACCGGCAATGACAGTAATCCATCCAGCGCGCGCGCATCGTGAGCCGACAGATCATAAGCGGTGAGCACCGCTCCAATCGTGATCTGGTGGTAGCTGCCGGCGGGATCGCGAAATGCGACCTCTCCGGGTGTGATCCGACGCTGCGCGAAACGCTGCTCCGTCATGTCCAGCTTGACCAGTGCCCGGTCCAGCTGGGCAGCAAGCGCTTCGATATTTGTGCCAGTTATAGGTAGAGGTTTGTGTTCCATATTGATATTATAGGATGGTCTTTTGGTACTTCCAACAATTCGGTAACGAGCGATGTCGATTTCATGACCACTTAAGAGAGAACCTCTTGCCAACCAGACTTACTGCTCAGACAATACTGACTAAACCACCAGCAGAAAGAGATTGATTAGGGGGGGAGGCGAAATAATCTTTGACACTTAAGCCGCCCGCTTCGCGTCCAGTCTTAACCTTACAAACCGTTCTGTCTCCCCCCCTTTTTTGTCATGGCACCGCAACGCGCTCATCGTGAAACGATCCTCAAGGCCGGCTCCGCCGAGTGCCAGCGGCTTTGCCGCAAACCCGATGAGCACCTGAAATTCGTTATCGACCAGGAACGCCTGACGCTGGCGCAGATCTGGGACGTTCCCGACCATATCAAATCGGTAAAACGACTGGAGCGCGAGGCTGCGGCGCTGCAGCGCGAACGCGAATACGCGTGGCGAAAGTTCAAGGTCCACGGCAACTTTAGCGCGCTAAACGCCAAGGCCGGGCAACAGGCCGGAACCTCCAAAAGGGCTGTTCGAATTGCGACTTCGCCGTCCTTGCTACCTGCATATTCGCTGGCGCTGCGCGACCACGAAGGCCGACTGTTTCCGTTCATGCGGACCACATATTTCAATGCAGCAACCACCAAGCCGGGGCGCGCCCGCCGCCTGGTTATCTATCAGACCGATGGCGCATATGTGCTGGACGATGGTTCGCTCGCATTCGTATCCAACATGGGCGAAACGCCCGAAGAAATCGCGGAAGCGTTCGACCAGATCGAGAAGGTGAACCGGTCAGCGGCGAAGAACGCCAAGGCCATTCACCACATGATTTTCCAGTCTCTGCATGAACTGTCGCCCGAAGAGCAAATGGCGTTGGCGATACGCTATTGCGAACAGACCTTCGCCGCACAGGGGCTGCCTTACATGCTGGCGATGCACGCACCTGATCCCGATGGCGACCAACGCAACTGGCACTTCCACATCACGTTTTCTTATCGCCCTGTGGAGCGCACCGCAGAAGGCGAATGGAGCATCGACCGCTTCCTGCGCACCGATCTCGACACGCCCGAAGGCTGGAAGCAAATGCGGTTCCTGCTGGCCGAGGAACTCAACCATACATGTGAACTGCATGGGCTGACAAAACGCTATACGCACCTCAGCTACGCTGCCAGCGGCCTGGACTATATACCGCAGGAGCATTTGGGGCCGGGGCTGACCGCCAAGGTGCGTCGCGGCGAAACGGTCGCAAGGAACGTTGCCAATCATCATCACGTCGCGACAAACGAAGTGCGCTCCGCTGGCCGTGCGCTGAGGGCGGCACTGCTTGCGGAGAGTAGCGAAGATGCCGGACAGCCGCAAGCGAGAAGCTGACGCAGTGAAGCTTGCGGCCGCCGTGGCTGCGAGCAGGCCGACAATCAATGCCGTGTCGGTGCTTCGCGGTATCACGGTACCGGCGGCGATCGAACCCCTAACCGCTCGCCCAGACAGCGCGTCGAACGACAACGAGGAACGATCGAAACGCGCTGCTGCGGCGCTGGGGGCTGACGTTCCCGGAACGCCGCAACCATCGCGACCTGCCGCCAAAGATGTGCGCGTTAATAGCCCTAAGACTTCTTTCGCCGGTCCGCTTCCTTTGTCGCTGGAACGTAACGACACTGGCACATCTGCGGACGTCGTCGCCTATCGTTTCCCTCCAGCGCCGCAGCCCCTTAACAGACTTCGCGACAGACCCCGTTACCAGGGGGCTGGTTTTTCGTTCGCCGTCCCACCGACGCCGCTGCAGCCTTCAACGGTAACCTTAGACGGCAAACTCGTGGGACATTTTGCAGCAACACGCCAACCCACACCCTTTACTCGGACGGGCAGCCGCGCAGGTGCGACGATCGCAATGCGCCTGACCTTGTCGAACGCTCCGCCTCTGCCGCTTTCCAAAGCGGCGGACACGGGCGGCGCGCATGTCGATGCCGTCAAACGCATGCGCACCATGTTCGCGCCTGTCATGCCCGTGTCGCTTCAGACAACGTCGAGAACCACGGTAAGCGACCTTGCTGGACTTTTTGCCAATGCGCACCAACCCAAGCTCTTGACCACGATGGACAGGTGGACAGATGCCGCGGGCGTATACCGCCTCGGCCCTTCGAACCCTCTGCCTCTGCCACTCTCGAAAGCGACGGACACAATCGATACGCAAGTGAATGCCTTGGGACGGCTGCGTGCCATGTTCGGCATTGCCGCTCCAAAGCCGCTGATTGCCCGTGCTGACGAAGCATATTCAGGCGCTCGCGATGTTTTGGCGCAGATGAGCCGTATCGTTTCGCGAAGATCCCCACGCCTCTGACCACACAGCCCATTTCGCGCGGCAACCGGTTGGGTGATGCAGCGGCACCTCCGCAATTGCCGGAAGCTGATGCGTTACTGCCAAGCGCTGCGTCAGAGGCGGTCGAGGAAAGCCATGCATCCTCCATCGAACCCGAACAGTTTAGCGCGCTAAAGTCCGAGAATGACGGTATCGCCGTTCCTAATGATCGGACGCCCCTGGATAGCAATTCCAAAACTACGCAGGACGACGTTCAGGCCATGGATTTCCTGGCGCCTGGACAAGCGCGGAAAGGATGACGATGCCGACGATGACGACGAGCACCTCGCTGCCCAAACAGCCTCGTTGCAAGCCGCACCAGAAATTGAACGAACGAACGTCTTCTCGGCGCTAGATCGGCTCAATGAATTTGTTGCTAAACGCGAGCACGATGAAGCTGGTACGCCGTCCGTGGCGCGCGGCTCGAATGACGATCGCACAGCCAAGCCGGACCTGCTTGATGAGGACGAGTCTACCGCGTCCGATCCTGTTCCGCCTTCCGAAACGCCTGTCGCCAGTTCGGCCGAGGACGAGCGTCGCGCACTCGAAGCGCAGATGCGGGAGGCTGGGTTCAAGTTCGGGAAGAACGGCAAGATCATACGCGATTACTTCCCGAACGAGCCGGACAAAGAAGCCGATCGCGGCAACCAACAGGATCCGGTATCCCGTCCCCCTGCCCGGACCAGGAATATGCCGACCCCACCGCGCGCTGTCCAAGGCAACGAAGGATTTAAACCGTCGGCCAAGATAACCGATCTCGTGCGTAACGATATCGGGCCGACCCCTGCGTCTTCGCCTGCTCGCGGGCTGCACCTCAACATTGATCGCTGGATAGAAGCCGACGCCCGCAACGACCGTGTGCAGCGTGTCAGGCACGCCGCCGCTGTCCTGAACGATCCTGATGCCACGGCTAGGGTTCGCGAACTCGATAAGGCGACACGCATAAGGTTTGAACGTGATTGGGACACCATCCGGTCGATGCCAGGACAGGTCGGTCGCGACCGGGATGGGCGCAATATCACCGACGAATGACAGCTTGGCGAGACCAAGAATGTGCCTCGAAAACGCCCCTACCGTTCAGCAGGCACACGCATGGATCCACATCGGGAAAATCGCCAGGAAAGCCATCGGTACGGCGTAGTCCAGAAGAAGAATGAAGTTTGAAGAAATTGCCGGGTGGAACCGGCAGAAGAGAGGAAAAAAGCAGAGCATAACGCTCGGGCTAAGCCCTCGCCGGTTTCCCATAGCAACAAAAGGGAAACCGTTATGACTACCATAAAAGACCCATACGACAGCGATGCACTCGCTGAACTTCTCGAACAGGATGACCGGTACCGCGTGCTGCGCTCGGTGCCGAAGCGCTACACGAACATGCCCGGTGGTGCGCCGCCGGAGGGCCGGTGCATCGCCATCGTCGATGTCGAGACGACTGGCCTCGACGTTGCGACCGACAGGCTGATCGAGCTTGCGATCATGCTCGTGTTCGTATCGCCCGTCGGTCAGGTGGTTGGCCATCTTGGGCCGATGAGCTGGCTTCAGGATCCGGGTATCCCACTGGACCCGCAGATCTCGATGATTACGGGGCTCAGCGATGCCGACCTGGCAGGACAGGCGATCAACGATCGCATGGCGTTCAATCTGCTGGCGAGGGCCGACATTTTCGTCGCGCACAACGCGCGCTTCGATGCGAGTTGGATCGAGAAACGCTACCCCGGCATCGCTGGCCGGCCGTGGGCATGCAGCTGCGCCGAGATACCGTGGCTAGAACTGTCCTGCGAGGGGCGTGCCCAGAACCACCTGCTTGTGCAGCATGGCCTCTTCGCCAATGCCCATCGCGCTGGCGACGATGTCTGGAGCCTGTTCCAGCTGCTGCAGCAATCGCTGCCCGATCCGGTAACCGGTAAGGAGCAAACGCACCTTCAGCGCCTGCTGGACGCGTCAGCACAGACGAGCTTCCTCGTTGAAGCGGTCAAAGCGCCCTACGCAGCCAAGGACCGGCTCAAAGCCCGGCAGTATCGGTGGAACGCCGACCGGAAGATCTGGTCGAAAGAGTTGGACCAGCAGGACTTGGCGGCAGAGCGCAGCTGGTATCGTACCCAGCAGCTTCCGCCGTTCCGCACCGTGCCGATCACTGCGTGTGAGCGGCATCGCTAAACGCCAATAATTCCACACCAACCAAACCCCGCAAAAGGCCCGCCATCGCGCGGGCTTTTTGCATCCTGAAGGATAAGAAAATGACTATCGAACATACCGATTTCGAGCGCGCACTCGAGCAGCAGGCAAGCCTGTTTTCCATGCGCATCGGCGGCGAGAACGAAAGCGCCGTGAAGACCTACATCGTTGCCGACCTTGAGTTCAGCTACGATACGAGCAGGCATGAAGCCTATGCCGTGCAGGAGGGCAAAAGCGCCGAGCGCAAGATCCGCTGGCCGTTCCATCGTATCGCTGCGGCCTCGTGGGTCGTCATGCGCTTCGCGCCGGGAGCCGATACGCCGGACATCGATCCGCCTGTCGTAATGTCCGCCGACCGTTACCGCGAAAGCGATATGGTCCGTGCGCTGTTCGATACGCTGGAACAACATCAGTCAGCGATCTTCACCACCTGGGGCGGCGAGACGCGCGATCTTTCCGTGCTGCGGCAAGCCGCTGCCGAGCATGGCCTCCTCCTGCCCGCGCAGCTGCGCGATCTGTCGCCGCTATCGCATCACAGGATCGACCTGTGCGATGCGGTGTCGGTCCGGTCGGAGTCCGTTCATCTCGGTGAGTACGCAGCTGCCTGTTCGATCCCGGCAAAACCCACTCCGTCCAAAGCCATCGGTAAGCTCGTCGAGCGCGAGCAGTGGGCGGAAGTCGAGGAACAGTGCCTCGCCGACGTGCTGACCACAACGGTGATCCTGCTGCGCCACCTGTATTCCCGTTCGCAAATCAGCGGCAGCACGGCGGATGCGGTTCTGCAACTCGCCGATGCCGCTTGCAAAACACTGCCTGACAGCAAGTTCGTGCGGCATCAGTTCCGGCTCTGGGCCCGGGCAGTGCAGGCGCGCTCAAAACTCACTGGACAGGTCTACGCTGCACCGGTCGAGCGCCTGCTTCCTGCAGCCAAAACTATGGAGGGTATTATGTAGCAAACGCACCAAGACTAGCCGGGGACGCGCTGTCCCAAACCGAATCAACCAGTTCTGGCCGTTCGACATGATGTCGGACGGCCTTATATTTTGTTCTTAAGGAGAACTACTATGGCAAAGAAGCCGAACAAATCGCGTGCGCTGACCAAAACCACCACGCCCAACCTGCCTGCGCCGCCGAATTCCTACCCGATCGCCGGCACGGTCATCCAACCCGACCAGCTGTTCGACATTCCCAGTCGCAAGCCATCCCGGCCTGGTCCTTGGACAAGCGAGCCGGACAAGCTCGCATGGCAGGATGCTGAAACAGGACTGCACTGCATCATCCTGCGTCAGCGGGACGGCACGCTGGGCGGTTACGTCGCCGTGCCGCCAGGACATGAACTGTACGGGTTTGCTCATGACGCGATCCCCGGTTCGGTCGATGTCGAGGCGTATAATGGACTGTCCTATGCTGAACCGTGTAACGAGGGAGGTCCTGTAGAACTGCAAATCTGCCATGCGACCCATTTGGTTCGCGGGCGCGACGGCAAACCCGACCAGGACTGGTGGTTCGGGTTCACTTGCAACTCGAACACCGATTACGTGCCTGGTCGCGAAGGTGCGCATCTTCGCGATGAGGAAGGCCGGACCTATCGCGATGCCGCCTTCGTGTTCGGCGAATGCACGCGCCTCGCACGGCAGCTTGCGGCCATCGGCAGCGATGACGAGCCAAACGTTACGAAGGACGTGGCCAAGGCCATCGCACCGCCCAAATCCACCAATGATGGGGAGGCTTAAGATGGACGATATTCCATACGAAGAGTGCCGCAACTCACGCTTGCCTTGGGGATATTGGCTTGAGACGACCGACGATACGAACAAGCGGCGCGCACTGCGCGACGAGGAAGGTCGGTATTGGTCTTCAGTTCGCGAATATCTCTGGTGCGACAGGCTCAACATGAAGGCGCCAGATAATATCGAGACCATGCACGACCAGCTCGAGTTCCTGCTGGCCGTTCTGGTTGCAATGGAGCGGCGGATCGTCCCAATCGAAGAGGCCGTGGACGATCTGTTCCACAGTTGGCAGCAGGCGCGCTTCTACGGCGACTGGCTCAGTTCCTTGGGCATTGGCGTGCCGATGAATGATCGGGATATTTTCGACCACGTCCCAACCGAAGGCCAGGCAATTCTCGTCATGCTCGCAAGCACACGGCGAAGCGAGGACGTGCCCCTCGCAATCGGGCTGCCGACCCTGGACGCCCATCGCGGCCTCGATCCGGGGACACTGACGTCCAAGCATGATAGTGCCATCGCCAAGCTCGAAGCGTTCGCAAACCGGCTCGACTTCCGATTCAGTCGCTCCATGATCGGCCGGGAATACGTAATCAAGCTGGTTGGCGATGCCCTTGGCCCGAACGTGCCATTACGCCGGACGCTGTGGACGTTGGCGTTCAACGACCGCTACGCGCGCGACCGGTTCTACCTGTGGTTGCACCATCGGATCGACCGGTGGAGCAACTGGGGCCAGCTAGCGCATCGCAAAGGTGCGCGGGCGCTGAGCGAACGGCTGCTGCAGTTGCAATTCTCTGACCAGATCATCAACCAGCCCGAACGGGACAGTCCGTCCGGCTGACCATTCATTGTGGGGCCGGAAAACCAGGTGGTGATACCGTGGTGTCTTGGCACAATGAAACCTCGGCGGGTTGATCGTAGCTCGATCACCCGCTTCCAGGCCCTACACTACAGCCCGAAGCCGCAATAGATGCGGCTCTAGCTCGGGCCGAACACTTATAAAACGTAAGAGCGGCATTCTTCGAATGACCGCTCTTTTCATTTATAAAGGAGGCGGCGTTGCCCCGATCGTTCACGCTTCCACCGCCGGTACATCCCGAACATGTCGTTACTTATCTGCCTGTCTTCTACCAAACCGATGATACACACCGCAACCGCTATACACTGTTGCAACGTTCGACGTCACGCTCGGCAACCACACCGATGTCGTGTTCGTGTCGCGGCTCGAAATTTTATGTACCGGACTACCACGGCAATCCGTTGCCTGATGTTCCTGCCATTACTGCGCAGGGAAAACCAATTAGTGACGACCGAGCAGAAGGGCACATCGTTCTTCCGCCATATTCGCTCACAATACGGACCGCGGCATGTGCTGCTGAAAGATCTCGTGTCGCTCGTCCGCGCGCGCAACGAGCAGCACCTGGTGATTATGGAACCCGTCTTGGCAAGGCTTGCGCGGCGGTTCGACATCATACTGGCAGCGCGCAACGCGTCGTTCATCGAAAGCGCGAAGTCCGCCGCCGATCGTGCCCAGGCGATATGGTTCGCATAGTGCTTGCAGCACCTGCGCAACGATCCCGAACTGCAAAGTGTTCTTCGCTGCATATCGCGCCTGGCGAGTGCTGCATGCGCAGCGGACCTGTGCCAACTAAGGCACGTTCAACGCCCATACATTCGGGCATGCGAGGGAGTTGCACTTCTTAACGGAAAACTGACCAATAGCGTCAGGAGAATCGTCACAACTGGTTGTTATGCAATCCTCACTTGCGAACACTGCGTGCTGGATAGTATCCAAGCCTTTGGCCCTAATTTAGTGTCGCTCAACCCTGTTAACGCACATTGCAAATAAACGAGGTGCGTTCGATTGGCGTCGAGGTCACGTAATGAACCGTATCGAATATCGCAGTACCACAACCATGGTCTCGCTCGCCCTGCGAGGGAACCATGGAAAAGAATACTGCCTCCCCCAATAGCGATTGCCGCAATTCGTCGAAGTCTGACTCGCAGATCCATTGCGAACCTGCGCGACCGGGTTCGCCCTCATGCGTATCGAGCTTGCCGAATGCTGGCACGGACAGCCTCGATCTGCCTGGTGTGTTGCGCACGGCCAGGACATCGTTTGGCTGGTCGCGTAAGGAGCTCGCCGGTCAGGCCGGGCTGACTACACAGACGGTTATCGCGCTTGAACAAGGCGGCGGCCGGATGACGAGCCTTGTCGCTGTATTGCTAGCGCTGGACATTCGCATCGTCGGTATCGGACAGGGCGGCACGATTGCCGATCAGTTGCGCAACCGCCGGAACAAGCGTTCGATTACCGTCGCTGCTCTGGCAACGCAAACCGGACTGTCTCGCGCCAACATCTCCAGTCTCGAAAGCGGCAAGGGCTCTGTTGCCAGCCTCTTGCGGGTGCTGCCGGTTCTCGCGCCGAAGGCCCGAAGAGCGAACGCAAAATCGGGCCCCAATCCGGTAGACAAGCTTGATCCTGATAGCCGGTTTACGCCACCGAACTTCATGGAAAATATCTACGCTGCGTTCGGTCCCGTGGATCTGGATCCGTGTGCCCATCGGCAAAGCGCAGTGAAAGCCAAGCGGTGTATTTACAAATCAGAAGGCGGAGACGGACTGAAGGAAAACTGGGTAGGCCGATTTCGTCTTCGTCAATCCTCCGTTCTCCGACATCAATATCTGGCTGCAACGTGCATACGCGCAATGGAAAGGCGGATATGCCGACCTTATCGCGTGTCTCGTTCCATATCGAGCCGACACGCGTTTTTTTCACGAGACGCTGCTGTGTGAAGCATCGGTGTTCCAGTATATGGGCCGCGTGAAGTTCGGAACACCCAGCGGAGGAAGCCATACGAATTTTCAGCCACTCATGCTGATCGTGTTCGGTGCAACAGCGGAGCAAAAGAGGCGCTACGCGAGCCGGGCCAGTGGTAGTTGGCTCATGCGGTGGTCCAGTCAGGCAGCAGAACCAAGCGAACACACTTCGGCGAACCGCGAGGTCGAACATCAGGCCTCAGGTTGCTAGCCCACGGTCGACTGGATGCCGCCTACGATCGTCGTGGCGCCAAACACGATGAAGCATCCGATTATGACGTTTGCGCCGAACCGCCAGTTCATTCGTCCGGTAAGCATCATGAAACCGACGACCGCGACGGCCATGACTGCGACGACCGTGGCAACCGTGCCGAGAAGCGTTCCCTGCAACCACGTGAAGGCGCTTACGATAACATCGGAGCCTTCTGGGTTCATGTTAATCTCCAAAACATTCGTTGGCGATTACCACTGGCGCAATTGTAATGCAACGAATGCGACCGAGGCAGTCCAGCGCGGTATGGTAAGTGCCGACAACTTGCGTAGCCCGCTAAATGTTACGGTCAGGTGTTAGATAAAGCTGCAACTTCCAACATCGGAAACATGTCCTTGCAATCGTGCCTAATGTTTGCCAGAACCAAATCTACGGGAGGGGAAGTGATGCGAATTGCGGATCAATCGGTAAGTAAGTTTTTCATTGGCTGTACGGGACTTGCAGTCGTTGCCCTTCCTTCACTTCCAGCTTTCGCGCAGCAATCGCAAACTACCGAATATCGCTATGATGCCCTTGGGCGTTTGGTGAAGGTCGAGGTTGCTGGGGGGCAGGCGGACGGGACTGCGCGTGACTATACGTATGATGCGGCGGGTAACCGCGTCAACGTCACTGCGACTGGCTCATCGAATACCAGTAATGGCGGCGATGGAGGAGGTGATGGCGACTCCGGAGCTGGTAATGGCGGTTCCGGAGCCGGAGGAGGGCAGCAATCTGCTCCTTCTACATCTCGCCCATCCTTTAACGGCATATTCTCCGTTCAACGCAAACTGTAGGTGACACGATGAAGTTTTTTCGATCGGCGACTTATGCTGCGACTTTCGCTGCGCTTTTAAGCACGCAATCAGCTACCGCAGCTGAGCAATGGTGCAATGGAACTGTTGTTGCCACATATGTCACTTCCGATGGTGGTGTATTCGTTCAAGGATCGTGGAGTGGATGGTACCGCAAGATTTGTAGCACGACGACGGAGTGGAAAGGGGTTCAAAGCGACGTATGTTTAGCTTGGATGGCAAAGCTGGACGCAGCAGTGGCTTTCAACAAAGGAGTTGTCATTTACTATAATAATGCACCGGAATGTGTCAACGCCATGCCGGGGTATGACGCTGCGCCAAGTCCAAGCTATGTCATGATCGTAAATACATGAACAATTCGAGTTGGTCTTTTGTCTTTGGTACTATGTGGATCCTGCAAAAATGACGAAATATTCAATATCTCGCTTGCTACTGTCAACGGGTTTTAGTGTCTTTATGGCGAGCACTGTAAATGCGCAATCCGCAGAAAAAGGAAAGACCATGGAGGATCAAGGGAGTGGAATGGTTTGTCTTATAAAGCCTTTGCCGGGGGCAGGCGGCACTGTTGGCGAAGCGCGTGTTAAAGTGCCTGCACGACAGCTGGAGAGATTTGAAGCCGCAGGGTTTACGAGGTCTAATTGCGCAAAAGCTGGTAAGCCTCCAGTTGTGACCGGTCTGACGGTCTGCGATCAAATTAAGAACGGCAATAATGAGTTTAAAGCAAATTTCAAACAGAGAAATAAGGTGGATCCTGTAGCGATTTGCGCTCAAACGGCAAAGCAAAATGGTGTCGAAAAGACGAGTCTTCCGAGTAGTTGAACTGAGTGTTTAAGCTTATTATTTTAAGTCTTCGTTTTTGATAAAATCTTTAATATCCAGAAGACGAGTTACGGAGTTGTTACCGGTCATCTCTTAGCGATGCCCCCGCATATGGGTCGTATTGTGATGGTGGAAGGTCGCGTATAGGTTCTGTTTTTAAAGCCATTGGCTGACCTATGTTGTGGGTTATTCCCGATGCAGCGGCAGAGATGAATCCGACCGCAATCGCAGGCGCGCCGAACAAGATGAAGCAACCGAGCACCACACGCGCGCCAGTGCGGATCGCAAGATGACCGGTCATCATCGTCAATCCAACCAGCGCGACTGCAAGCACGCACAGGATCGGTACCAGCTGCCCGAATACCAGCGCATTTGTCCAGCTGGTCGCGGCTTCGACAGGCGACACGACTGGCGGTTCGAACAGCGAGCGTTGAAAAGCTGTCATATCAAAGAGCCCTCAAAATCTGGGCAACGACGCGCCGTCCGTTACGGCGTTCGAGCTGAACGAACAGGTCGATGCTTTCGCGGATATAGTGCCGCACATCGTCTCGCGTCAGTTTCGAGCCGCTTTGCAAGACGAGCAAGGCTAGCTGCTCGATCGCCCTTTGCGGCGTATCGGCATGGATAGTCGTCATCGATCCGGGATGACCAGTATTGATAGCGCGCAGGAACGTGAAGGCTTCCTGCCCGCGCAACTCACCCAAAATAATTCGGTCCGGGCGCATGCGCAGGGCTGCCACAAGCAAGTCGTCGGCGGTCGCATCAGCTTCGCTAAGCTCCCCGCGCGCGGCAATAAGGCCTACCGTATTCGGTTGTTTGACCCGCAACTCTTGTGCGTTTCGATAAGCACCAAGCGCTCGGCTTCGGGTATCTCCGCAAGTAAGGCATTCAAAAACGTCGTCTTTCCGGTCGATGTCCCGCCCGAAATGACGATATTCTTTCGAGCATTGACAGCTTCCTGCAAGGTTGCGCGCGCGTTCGCCGTATCGACGGAGCGCCAAGTACGCTTGCGGTCGATATCGTTTTCGCGCGCCGTCAAACCAGCAAAGGCATCGCTGGCTGCCCAATCGGCCAGCGTTAAACTGGATTCGACATGGCGCCGGATTGCGAATGCGTAACCTGAGCCAGCGACCGGCGGGCCGACAATCTGAACGCGCGACCCGTCGGGAAGCGAGGCAGCGAGAAGCGGCTGCGCGCGACTGATCCCTTGCGAACCAAACGATGCGATCTGGCGTGCGAGCCGTTCGAGAAGTTTAAGGGTAAGCTGGTCATCACGGTGACATTCGATGCCGCCGCCGACCGTCTCGATCCACAGTTCGCCCGGTTTATTGATCCAGATATCGGTCACATCTGACCGCGTCAGCCATGGTTCGAGCGGTGCAAGGAAGCTATCGAGATAATAGCTTGTATCGTGCATTAGCTATCGACCGAGGAGAAATCGAGATCGCGCGCGACGAACACCGAAACGCTCGTGCCGTGGCGGACCTTCAGTGTGGGGCGTATGTTGCCGGGCGAAATGCGTGGCGTGACGTTTTGCGTGCTTCCCGGAAGTGCGACAATCACGCCATCGGTCGCTTCACGGGTCGCGACGCCCACGCCGATATCAAGAACCGACTGTAGGATTGCGCCGCCGAAGCGTTCGAAGAACTTGCTGTCGACCTTTCCCTTGACCCCGGCACGGCCGAGAGGGTCCGATGATGGGGAATCGAGAGCGATCGTGACCCCATCGGGGCGAAGCAATCGCGACCAGGTGACGAGAGCCCTATTTTGGCCTGCTTCCACGTTGGCCTCGTATTCGCCGTAAAGGCGGCTGCCACGCGGGATAAGGATGCGCGAACCATCGAACGAAACGACATGACGCTGGACCAAGGCACGGGCGGCGCCCGGTCTGGTCGAATCCAGGGCGGTTTCGAGCACGGCAGGAATGACTGTCCCTTGCGGGACGGTGAAAGACGGGTTTGCGAGGCGCGCAGCAACGACGCGTTGCTTAGTGGCAAGGGATTGATCTTCGTCAGCTCGCTCGGGCCGCAGATCGGTTGGCGAGCGTTGGCCGTATACGACAGTGGGCGAAGAAACTGGTTCGGGAACGTCGGGCGTATATGTCGGCGAGACCGTAAGGTCGGGTTCTCGCGCCGATCTCGCGGGTGCAGGCGGTGGGGGCGTTGCGATGGCAGGAGGCTGTACCGGAACTCGGCGTGCCATGACGGGTCGCTGTGCAATCCTGGCAGGTGCGAACTGCCTGTCCTCTGAACTGGTTAGTATTGCCAGGGGAGGCGGCGATACGATGCGCGCTGCACTGTCCGACGTCGGCGTCACAAACGTGTTGGGCGCATTTATGGCTTCGCGATGTGTCGTCATCGCCGAGAAAATGTAAGCGCCGATTGCCACCAGGACGACTACGAAAATCCATAGGCCCAAATTGCCATGGGTTCCGGTCGCCACGACGGGACGCACATCGTTGCTGGCTTCGCTTTGTTCGCTTGTATCGCTGTTCACGGGGCAGCCTCGGGTTCGTCGTTCCGTTTGGCCGTGGCACGCTTGCGATCGACGCGGAATACAAGTTCCCGATAGGTGCGATCGATGACGTAGACATCGTCGCGCATATATCCGTTGACGACTTCCTCCTTGCCCGACGGACCTTTGGCAAACACCGCGGGAAGCGCCTGATCTTGCGCGAATGTTATCTGGGTTCGACTGCCGTCGTCGATGACACTTGCGGGCCGCACGACCCGGTCTCCCCTGATCCGATAGCGCCATCGCGCGCTTGTCGTACTGTCCTCGAACGCCAGGGATGCCGAGCGTGGGGTCAACAAGGCGGGATCGGTTACGACGCGAACGAGCGGTTCCGCCCCATACACCGTACGCAAGGCAAACCGATAGACACGTCGATCAGAGTTTACCTGCATGGTTCCGGACACTTCGAATGCCGCCGGCGCGATAATAAAAGCATCCTGACTTGGCGTTACGCTGACCTCGATATCGGGCGCCGCGTCCAGCGTGATCTGCACGATGCGTTCACCCGGTTCGAGCATTACGGTGAGGGGCGTTGGAGGCGCAATTGCAAGGTCGGTAATCTGTCCGGGCACCCATAGAACCGGGCGCGGTGTCGGCGTATCCGCCGGCTGCGTTATGCCAGCATCCGCGAAAACTATGGCTAGCGGGAGGAGGATATATTTCCAGCTCATCGACGCAGGGCTTCGTCGTTCTGCAAACCCTCGGTCTGTTCGGCGACATCGACTGCCGGCTCCGGAAGCGTTTCTGCGTCGCGACGATATCGCGTGACTTGAAAGCCGAGCGGGTTGATGAGGCGATCCTCCGCTGTCATCTCCGCGCCCGAAAACCGATAGCTGATAACCGCCGCCCAGTTGAGCGTCTCCTGCAGCCGTCCGCCCCGATCGACGCGCCGCGTGCTAAAACGGACGAGCGAGGTATTACCCGATAGCGAAGATACGCTGGTAATCTGCGTGTTCAGCGTCGAACCGGACGGAAGAAAAGCAAGGGGACTGGCCGGATTGCTGGCTTGCATGGACCGTATATAGCGCTGTCGGGCATCGCCTTCGGTCCACAGCGCAACCTTGCGATAGTCGCGCTGCAGGCTGTCGGCATCGTAGCTTTCACGGGCGATGACATACTGCACCAGGAACGAGCGCGTCAGTGCTGCATCCGGAGCGATGGTCTGTCGCTCCAGCGGTGCAAGTTCCTCGACATAGCCCGTCTGGCGGTCGACCAGCAGCGTATAGGGTTCCACCGTTTTAAGCGGCAGCAGGAGAACGAGCGCGATCGTCAGAAGTAAGGCGATTACCCCGGCGATGGTCGCGACGATCCAGGCGACGCGCCGCGAACGCTGCAAGTCGTCGGTTACGCTGACTGCCCAGCTATCCGCTACCTTGACGTCTTCGCCATCAACGGTGTAGCGGGTCATGTCGTTCGGTCCCTGCGCGTGGCCGCAAGCGATGTCCGGGAAGAAGTTCTTCGCCCTTGGGTTCCGAGACGGTCGCTCGTTCGTATCTCTCGCGTGGGGTTATTAGCAGACGGTGTGATCGGTCCCTCGCCGCGCTTCGTCAGGGTCCGATAGTCATTGCGTTGCGACATGATGGAGAACTCTTCGCGACGCATCTGATTTTCTACGCTCTGTGCAATGCGCGTTGCGCGGTTCGTTTCGATTGACTGGGTCAGGTTCGTCTGTGCGACGCTGGTTGTTCTGGCTTCGGGCAGTCGTAACTCCGGCATGAGCGGCACCGTAACCCAACCGCGATAAAACGCTACTTTTGCAAGTATCCAGATGATGGCGAATTGCGCGATGGCAAAAGCGAGCGTGAGCGCAAACAGCTCGATCGGTGCGGACGGTGTTGCGTAGCCTGCGACACGTAAGCGCAACGCATCGTCCAGCCAAGGCCTTAAGATTGCAAGCTGGGCCGCGAGCACGATCGTTATTCCAGTCGACCCAAGTAGCGCTAGGACCAGTCCGCGCAGCCACCCCGCGAATAGCCCGCGCGTTGCGTCGAACAGCAATAGCCCAGAGGCTAGAGGTGCGAGCGCCAAGAGAATACCGGCAATCAAGCGCAGCAAAGCGAGCGCGCCGATGACGCTCGCAAGGTAGACAAGCCGCCCATAACCAAAAGCCTGACCGTTTTCGATGGCTGTTCCGGCGAAAGTGCCACCGGGTGCATCAGGGTCGACGAACTCGCCGATATTGCGACCCGATCCAAGTTCGGTAAGCCGGACCATTGCATCATCGGCGTCCTGCAGTTGCCGCGCAAAAGGAGCAGCATCGCCGGACGTGATAGGGCTGCTGACGGAGGACGCGATATCGGGAGGTCCGCTAAGCACCACGTCATAGAGAAGGACGCGAACCGCAGGCCAGGACAGGGCCAGCGTCAGCACCAGGCCGATCTTGGCTACATCCCATACGATATCGCGACCGGTCGGTGCGGGACCGAACAGCAACCGAACTCCGAACAGGGCGATAAAGAGCGTCAGTAAGCCGGTTATGACGAAAGACGCGGTGGAGCCAGGTTCGGCCAACGCCTGCCAGCCAAAGCTTCCAAGCGCCTGCGCCTGACAATCGATATGACCCAGCACACGAACAAGAAAGTCGTTGCCGGTAAGGATGGCTGGACATGCCACGGCTCTAAGCAACCTTGTCCAGCAAGGGCGTCATCCAGGCAGCAGGATCGCGGCCATGTTCGACTACGAGTTCGTCGAACACACGCATCGTGCTTTCGCGCCCCGAAAGGATGGTGAGCAGATCCTGTTCGCCGGTCAGATCGAGCCTTGCGACGACGCTTTCCTTGCCATGACGGATCAGGAAGCAATGCGATGCATCGGGAAGCGTGCGTACGAGGTCGAATTCATGTTGCGACAATCCGAACCCGTCCATGTAGTTTTCGGCGCGGGCCTTCGGATTGATCATGAATATCTGGGTTGCAGACTGTTCGATGATTGCACTTGCGATGCGGCTTTCTAATGCGTCTTGCGCGCTCTGCGTTGCGAAACCGACGATGCCGTTGCGCTTGCGGATGGTTTTCTGCCAATCCTTGATGCGCCTTACGAAGACGTCGTCGTCCAACGCCTTCCAGCCTTCGTCGATCACAATAATCGCAGGTGTTCCATCGAGTCGCTCTTCAACTCTATGAAAGAAGTAAAGCATCGTCGGCGTGCGCGCGACCGGATCGTCAAGAATGGCAGTCATGTCGAATCCGATCGTGTCGGCCGTCAGATCGGTGGTATCCAGTTCGTTGTCGAACAGCCACGCTCGTTCGCCTTCGCCCCACCAGGGTCGCAGACGCGCTGCCAGATCGCCTGCGACCGGGCGATCGGAACCGCGGAAGAGTTCGACGAGATAGCGCAAGCGCCTCCGCTCGTGAGGCTGCAGAAAACTGGTGTCTATTGCATCGCGGATCTGCTCCGCTTCGGCATCGTCCACGCCGCCGGCAAGCAATGTGAGCCATTCGAACAGGAATTGGCGATTGGTGGGAGTGTCCTCGAGCTGCAACGGATTAAGCCCCGATGGCGCTTCGGGTCGCATCCGGTCGTAGGTACCATGTATCGCGCGGATGAACAGTTCGGCGCCGCGGTCCTTGTCGAAGAAGATAATGCGCGGCGCGAACTTGCGTGCTTGCGCTAGCAGGAAGTTAAGCACGACGGTCTCTTCCCGACCCCGACGGCCCGATGATCGTAAAATTCCCCAAGTCGGCCTGATGGAAATTGAAGAAGTAAGGGCCTGCCGCCGTCGTCTCGAACAAGGTCACGGCATCGCCCCAATGATTGCCGTGCGCCCGTCCGACGGGGAAGTTATGCAGGCTGGCAAGACTGGCGAAGTTGGTAGTCGAGACGAGCCCGCGCCGCGCAATATATTTGAAGTTCGCTGGAAACTGGGCCCAATAGGTTGGCTCTAACGCGATGTTCTCGCGCACGGCGTTTATGCCCAGATCGGCCAGAAGAGCGATGGTTTCGGCGACCTGGCTGTCGAGCGTCGCAAGATCATCGGCGTGGATCGCGATGCTTGTATGATGCTCGCCGAAGCCTGCGCGACCTGCCGCGACTTCATCCTTGGCGATGCCGAGCTCATCACGCAGCGATATCGCTTCATCTTCGCTCGAACGCATACGGCGCAGCGCCAGGTTCATTCTGCCCAAGGCTGCTCCGCGCTCCACGAATGCGAAGCTTTGGCTGATATTCATCTCGAACGGCAAACGGCACAGCTCGTCGAACATGCCGGGCATCGTTTGCGCCGGCCAGTCCTTGATTGAGACCACTGCCGCAAAACTGCGTGTCAGCGGGCCTGCCGTTGCCAGTTCGACCGCGTCCTGACCAAAGCTAATGCGGCGTGCCGGAACGTGATGCCCTAGGTCGCCATGCGGCACGGCGACCGGGTGCATATCGTTATTGTACAGCCAGGATAGGAACTCGAGTGGTTCGGACCGTTTTGCACCTGTGTCGTCTTCGTAAACCGTAAGAAGGCGCGGATCGTAATTGCCTAGCGAGGCGACCAGCGCTTCGCGCGCAGCATCAAGCGCCCTTAATCCGCCTCGCGTTTGCGAAGCGTTATAGGCAGACCCCTTGCCAAACCACTGGCGGATACGATCGGCCGTACCAATACGTCCCGGAGATGCCCGACGTACCAGGGTCAGGAACAGATCATTGACGAATAACTGGCGGCGCTCGAGCCGCGTTCTCCAGCGCTCCGCCAGGTCCTGCGAAAACGGATCGGGGAATGCGCCGCTGATGACGCTGTCTGCCCTGCGGCGGATGATATGATGGTAGAGCGCGAACTTCGAACTGCCGATGGCGCGCAGCATCGCGTCGCGCAGTTCGGCGCGGTAGTCGATTTCCGCGCTATCAGCGGTTTCGAACAGAAGTCCCGACACACGGACCGTCTGCATCAGCATACCGTCGCGGGTTTCAAGCGTATGGCGTCCGATGTGCCGTGCATAGGGAAGGTGAACGCCCGCCGGAATTTCGCGCGCGATAGCCTTCGGATCGCGGGTCAGGGCCGGTAGGAGTTGCATTGCCATAGCGCATGGTTCTTGATGCGCGGGCATGTGCGCATCCGCGTAATCCACAAGTCGAAAATGCGCGGTTCGCTTAGGCACAGAAGCGCGGCAATACCATGCAGGACCAAAGCGATCAGCAGCACCCACCAAGCCCGGAATATCAGGAACAACTCAACCGCGATGATCGCGTTAATGACGAAGAAGGTGTAGGTGACACCGGCAAACATCTGCGGCCGTGTTAGCGCAGTAAATAGCGGCTCGCGCCTGAAACCGGTGGCCATATCGTTCCCCGAAGCTGCATGCGTTCCTAGTGACAAGGTTTTTTAGTCAAAAGCAAGGATGCATTAGAGGGAATATCGCGCCGTCCCTATCAGAACACCGATGCAATCGCGTTTCAACAAGTTAGGGGTGCAGCGCCAGCTTAACTTCTGATTGTGCGGTACATTATGCCAGCGTGCTCTAAGCTGAACGTCATGCATCCGCAGGATGAAGAAGGGGATTGCAATTCGTGCGGCGTAGCAGCTAGCTAGGACAAGAGGGGGATTGTGTTATGAGCCGTTTTTCTAGCTTGGGACGCCTCGCAATTCGTTCTAGTGCCTTGGCAAGCAGCTTGACGGCGCCGGCTCTCGCGCAGGACGAGGCTACACCCGAAGAATACCGCAGTATTGACGAACACGGCGTTGATCTCGTTTCCGGCAGCTATAACATCACCATTCCGGAAGGCGGCATTGGCCCGGCGGACGGTGGCATTGCCATGGTGCGCCATTATGGACGATCGGGCTATCTGGATAATTGGTCCGGCGATTTGCGCGTTGTGAACGAAGGCGGGCAACTTTACGCGATCATCACCTATGGGGCCGTTTCGGCACAGCGGCGCGACGTGGGTGTCCGAGCGCGCTATTGGAGGAAAACTTGTTAATAGCCGCATGTATGACGTACTTGCTCCGCATTACACATTTGCTGTGGCTAGGGCAGCGACCTTCCGGAATAAAGATCTTATTAAACGTTGGCCCCTTTTTGCAGGCAAAACAAAGCATATAATTCAAGATACTTGCAAAAGCACTGATGCACGGGTATCTAGCGTTTATAAAACGGCGCGCGAAGTCTGATTTGGCCTGAAAAATGGGATGTCGATCATGATAGCAAATATTAAGGCAGTCATCCGAAAAACACTCGTGATGGCTTTATCGATTTTTATTTTTGTATTCTGTTATTCTGGGCACGGTGATATCTCTGTTGCAGCTCAGGAGATCAAGCCAATTGATGTTTACCAGGATCCACATGGGATAGATCTTACTACAAATAATGTCAGCACATCGAAGATGCCAACGCTTTCTATTCCGGCAGCTCCAGAATTGACCTTCCGTGAGTTGACAGATTTTATGCCTACAATTGAGGTTAATCTTGGCTCACAACAGCCTGAGACTGGTCAAGCTATATACACAGTCTCAGCTGGTGGTATTGCATCCGACGCCTTTAGAGTGTGCCAAACTACGGTTTGCTATTCTGACAAAGGAACTGGGTCCAGGCTGCTAACGAACGGTGACGAAGGTACTCCAGGACAAGGGTTTGGGGGATATGTTTTTATTCAAGGCGGGACCGGCAGATCCATGTCGTTTGTTACGCAAACACAACACCACTCGGGTACAGCTCCGCCAACAACAAGACAGTTCCTTGCTTACGAAATCTTGAATCCGGGTGGACGTGATCTTAGCATCGCTTACGACTCAATAAATCTATCAGGAATCGTGCGTCATCGTCCAGTGGTAGTAACAAGCACGGCCGGATATGAGCTTCGGTTTACTTATCATTCGAATTCTGCAAACTCCTCTTGGGGTTCATTGAAAAGAGCTGAGATTGTTGCGATCGATAACCCATCAGTTGCGCTCGCTTCGCTGGATTATACAGGAGGGCCGACCGACATCGGAGGCAGGACTTATAGTTGTGTTTGTCTTCCGGATATAAACCCCGAGTGGCCTGCTCAGAAGGGCAGCCGGATGAGGTTGCCGGGCGAAACAACAGATGCATTCAACACGTCGCGACAACAGAATTCGCAGACCCGCACGGTAACCAGTGATGGGGTGAACTATACCTACGTATCTATGCCGGACACGCATTGGCCACATGTCGTAAGCTACGGCGTTGACGGAACGTGGAGGCGGACGATGGATAACATCACCATCACCGGGTCAGATGGGTTTTATCGAAAGATCGAGATTACGAACACTTTAGGGCCTGCTGGTAAACAAGGAGAGCCGCGTCGTCGCATCGATTCGATTACTGATTCACAAGGCCGCGTAACTAGCTATGAATATACCGGGATGCAGAAACTTAAAAAGATTGTCTACCCTGAGGGGAACGCGGTCGAGGTAAATTACAACCTCTATGGCAATCTGATTTCGCGCATAGCGAGCGCGAAACCTGGCAGTCCAGAGGCGGACTTGGTTGAGTCAGCAAGCTTCGCAACTACGCAATGTAATTTTGGCTTTGCATGTTTTCGCCCAATATCTACAACCGACGCAAACGGCAATCAAACCGATTTTACTTGGGATACAGGGCATGGAGGTATGCTATCGCAGATAGATCCAGTCGACGAGCAAAATCGGCGCCGCAAGGTTAAGAACACTTGGTCGGACTTAACTCCAATTAACGGTGAAGTATGCGGCACCATGTCCTCTATGGGCTTCTCCGGGAGCCCGAGGTGTGCGCCACGCCTTTTGCGTGAAGAGGTTTGTGAAACCGATGCTAGTGGAAATGAGCTAACTTGCGGTACAGCGCAGTCCTTCGTTCGCGAGTTTACTTATTTCAAGGCGACCAGCCTACCTGAAAGTGAGACCGCAACTGACGGTGTTGGCACCACGCCGCTTACCGTCAATTACACTTACGATGCGGCTGGCCGTCAACTGTCAGCCGACGGCCCGCTGCCGGGCAGCGATGATGCAACCTATGCTCGTTACGATATTCTCGGGCGGAAAATCTGGGAGATCGGTTCCAAGGGTGAAAACGGTTTCAGGCCCGCTACGAAAACCACTTATCGTGATGCCGACGACCAGGTACTCAAAATTGAGACGGGTACTGTGGCGGGCACCGCCACCGCGTTGTCGCCGACCACTCTGTCCTTCGTTCAGGCGATAAGCGAGGTTAGCACAATCTACAATTCGCGCCGCTTGGCTACGAAGTCGGTGGTGACGGCAGGCGGTACCACTTTCAGCGTCAGCCAAATGAATTACGACGCGCGCAACCGCGAGCTGTGCAGTGCTGTGCGGATGAACCCAGCTAATTCCGGTAACGCCTGTGCCCCAGGCACCACGGGCAATGACGGCCCCGACCGGATCACCAAGAAGCATTACGACACCGAAAGTCGCGTCACCCGCATCGAGCAGGCTTTGGGCACACCGCTGGTGCGCGATTATGCGACCTACACCTTCACCCCGAACGGCCAGATGGCGAGCATGACTGATGCGCGCGGGTTCAAGGCCTCGATGCTGTATGACGGGTTCGACCGCCAGACGCATTGGTACTTTCCCTCCAAGACCGCGGCCGGCGCGATCAATCCGGCAGATTACGAGCAATACAGCTACGATCCCAATGGTAACCGCACGAGCCTACACAAACGCGATGACTCGGTGATCGGCTTCACCTATGACAAACTCAATCGCGTCACCGTGAAAACCGTCCCCACCCGCGCCGGGCTCGATGTCACGCACACTCGCGATGTGTTCTACAAATACGATGTACGCGGGCTGCAGGAATCGGCGCGGTTCGATAGTCTTAACGGGCACGGGCTGCAAACCATCTACGATCGCTATGGCCGGGTCACACGTAACGACGATACGATGGATGGGGTCACGCGGCAGCTGTATTATTATTACGACGCCGCGGGCAATCGCACACGACTGGGCTATCCCGATGCGGAAGAATGCGCATTACGGCTACACCAGCGGCGGCCAGTTCAATCAGGTGAAGGATCACGCAGGCGCCGTCATCGCCGACTACAACTACAATGCACGCGGCGAATTAAGCCAGATAGACCGCAACTTCGCTGCGCCCGACCAAGACTGGACCTACGATTTGATAGGCCGCCTCGCCGGCACGGGCTGGACCAACGGCGGTGCCAACAACGTCATTTGGTCCTTCACCCGCAACCCGGCGAGCCAGATCAGGATCGAAACGCAGACCAACAACGCTTATAGCTGGGACGGGCATGTTGATGTGACGCGCACCTACCAGACCAATGGCCTTAATCAGTACACCAATGTCAGCGGACAATCCTATTGCTACGACGACAACGGCAACCTCACTCGCGACAATCGATACGCCTATAAATACGATATCGAGAACCGCTTGGTCGAAATGCGCGCCAAGACGGGCGAAGCGTGCCCCACGAACACCAGCGGCTATAGCGGTCAGCTCAAGGCCAAACTGCGCTATGATCCTTTGGGCCGCTTGCATGAGGTCGAGAACTACCTCTCCGGTGTCGCGCAGGGGCCGAAGCGGTTCCTCTATGACGGCGATGCGCTGGTCGCCGAGTACAACGCTTCGGGCACCATGCTCGCCCGCTACATCCACGGCCCCGCAGCGGGCGCGGACAACCCCATCGCCGAATACACCGGAAGCAGCACCGCCGCCTCCGCCCGCCGCAATCTCTACGCCGACGCACGCGGCTCCATAGTGCTGAGCACCAAGTACGATGGCTCTGCCGCTGCCATCAATACCTACGACGAATACGGCATCCAAGGCACCGCCAACACGGGCAGGTTTCAATACACCGGGCAGGTGTGGCTGCCAGACCTGGGCATGTACTATTACAAAGCCCGCATGTATTCGCCAGGGCTAGGCCGCTTTATGCAGACCGATCCTATTGGGTATGAGGATAACGTGAACCTGTATGGGTATGTTGGGAATGATCCGGTAAACTGGGTCGATCCTACTGGCACTAAGGTGAATGACCCTCCGAGAGCAACAGTCGAAGTAAAGCCTCCCACAGCGACGAATGGACAATCGCGAGGAAGCGTATTGGTCAGCATTGCAAAAAGGGTAGGGCTATTAGGGGCAGCATTTGGCATAAATCATGCGCTAGAAAAAATCGTTGGTGAACCTCAACGAACAATGCAAGTGTTTCGGGTATACGGGGGAGAAGCCGAACAACGCGGACGTTGGTGGTCGACAACCGATCCAAGGCAATACGATGATGAAGGTGAGCTGCGAAATGACTTTTCATTAGATCCGGACTGGAATAATACATTGGAACGTGTGGCAACCGGAACCGTGGACAGCAATAACGTTGAGAAATCTGGAACAGCTTCCCCTGTTACTACAAAGGACGGGCAAGTACTTGAAGGGGGAGCTTTTGAAGTTTTAGTGATCGATCCTAGCAAAGTCAACATCGTTGATGATCAATCTTTAATACTTAGTAATAGAGAGCCAAAAGAAGAGGTTGAATAGTGATTGGTAGGTCGCAATGTTTCACGTACTAATAGAAGAAATATGTAACCGTGGTTCCTCTGAAAAATGGGCCTTTGAAGCATTTCATATTAAATGCGCTTTAGCCGGTATTGAGGTGCCTTGCCTCGCCTTGTACCCTGAAGGGTCTAGGAAGGCAAATGGCTTAAGCGAAGTGGAAAATATGCCGTATGTTTTTGTGCCGAGAGTTATTCAGCCTCCTAAAAGAGAAGATGAGGGTGTTCTCTACGCCGTTCAGAAAGTTAAGAAGCTTGGTAGCCCTCTGGTTATCGAACTCGACGGTAATATTAGGCAGATATCACGGGTCTTTATCACTTCTGGCAATATCTGAGTAGGTCTAGGCGGCGTGGTCAAATTGGTTGACGTATTGCTGGTTTCTTGATTCAAGGCTGCCTTTTGGAAGTAGGCTTAAGCCGAGGCGATCTCGCTGATGCAGGATGGTGTGTTTTAAAGGTTTCGTTGCCAATTGAGGCATCGAACCGTGGGCGTGGCAAACGGTCTGAACAAAATTGTTCTAACATCAACAGCATACTCTGGCAGCTTCGCTGCGGCGCGCCCTGGCGCGATGTTCCAGCCAAGTACGGCACGAAGCTGTCTACACTCGGCGATGATCTTGCAGGCACCGCGAGCGACGTTACCACAAGCTTCGTGTTTAACCCGGCGGGTCAGACCACGCACCGCACGCTCAGCAATGATCTGTATAGCTGGCGCAATCACTACAGTGTTGATCGCGGCTATCTTGCGAATGGCCTGAACTAGCTGACAGCGTCAACCTGACTTACGATGCGCGCGGTAATTTGGTGACGTCAAGTGCGGACGGCTACACCTACAATGCCGAAAACATGCTGGTGGCAGGGCCGGGCGGTGCGGTGCTTACTTACGATCCGGTCGGCTGCTTGGCGACGCTGGCGAATGATGGCGGGGTGGCACGGTTTGGTTATGACGGGGCCGCCATGATCGCGCAGCACGATACGAAAGGTGCTATCGTCAGCCGCTACGTCCACGGCCCCGGCATCGACAATCCCATCATCCAGTAAAATGGCGCACGCCTTGCCGACAGGCGCTTCCTCATGGCGGATGAGCGTGGCAGCATCGTCAGCCTTAGCGGATGCCACACGCCACCGAAATCAAATTTAAGCCCCAGACCCCCAAGGGACTCTACAACCAGAGAATGATTAGCGAGCGGGGATGATCTAGGTATCCGCAGTGTCTTTGTGACACTTAAAAGACAAGTTTTCGATGCGAAGGCCGCTCTTAAATATGCCGAGCTACATAAATATCAATTGACAGTTCATGGACGTCGGGTCGACTTATGAAAAAACGGGGAGAGTCGAATTGCGGAGTTTCTACCTTACTTGTGCAGCACTGGCACTCGCACCAGCTTTGCTTGGCGAGCCGCTTTCTGCGCAGTCCAGCACTGAGACATACACGTATGACGTGCATGGCAGATTGGTGGTCGCGAAAACTGCTGGTGGTCAAAATTCAAATGAGACACACTCCTACTGCTACGATTCGGCGGGTAATCGTACAGCATACAAAGCAACTTCCAACGGGGTGGCGGCGACATGCGTTACCAGTAGCGGCGGTTCCCAGAACCCGCCTCCGCCACCCCCGCCTCCACCACCTCCACCTCCGCCAAACAATACGCCTCCGACCGTTCAAAATGACTTTGCATCCGGGCGTTGCAACACCTTCTTGACAGTAAATTTGACGGCGAATGATAGCGATGCGGAAAGCCATTACCCTCTCACCCTTACCTCCGTTTCAAGCGACTCGGGTGCTGGATTTGCGCAGATCGTTTCAGCAAGCTCGGTGCAGGTGTCGTTTGGGCCGTCGGGCGATCAATCGACTGTAAGTTATACGGTTGAGGATAGTCTCGGCGCACCGTCGAATGGCCAACTGTTCATCACTACGTCCATGTGTGGCGGCGGCGGGCAGGAGGAATTCTGAGATGTCTAAGAGAAATCTGCTCATTGCTGCTAAGTTGACGATGGCCGCGACGATATCCACGGCATCTCTGGGTGTCAGTGCAGCCATGGATGCGCAAGCGCGGTTCAATCCAGCAGTAGCGGGACGCGCTGACATATCATGCATGGCTCGGATTGCTCCAGATGGGCGCAGCGTGCCAATTGTCCTTCTGGAAACGGGCGAAGCTGTAATGTCGGACAAGGGATTTCGTCTTGTCGAATGCAAAGATGCTTTCCCAACGCAGCGAGCTTTGTTGGATTACCGTGATGCAATATGTAGGGTCGCCTCGTTGGCCAGCGGCGGAACCGTCCAAGTATACACGGTAACTCTTGGAGAAAGTCCTGCCGTTTTGTGCGGCATGGCTGAAGCTGCTTTAGGTCCTTGGAAGCGGGAGCGCGGGGAATGAGGTGTTTTGGCTTCTTACTCGTTGCAGCCTGCGCAGCGTTATCTTCAACACCGGCATATGCTCAACAGATCAAACCGCTAACGGTAGAGCAAGATCCAAACGGTGTGGACATGCTGTCGGGCAAGGCAAGCGCACGAGCTCCGACCATGTCTATTCCGGCAGCCCCGCGTCTGGCTTACACAAGAGGCAGCGATTGGTATCTGTTTCTGGAAGGCCGGGTGACTGCAAACACCTTTGGCGGCGTAAGCCTTTCGATGAACACGCTTAATGGCACATCGGAAAGCATCAACTGCCAAAACTTCGATGTCTGTCGCGATCAGAAGGACGGCGGCGCATCCGTGTCCGGTTCCTATCAAGGTGAGGCCTATGATCTGTATCTAGGCGGCTCGAACACCAAGATAACCTACGATATTCGCACCAAGAACCCTGGGCCTATCAACAGCTCAACGAACCGCTTCTTCTACCTTATGGCCTCCGAGGTTAAATTTGCCGACGGCGAAACGCTGACTTTTGCGTATGATAGCCATACCGACCAGTGGGGCATAACGGACCATCGCCCTACGTCCATAACAAGCTCGGTGGGTTACCGGCTCGAATTGACCTATCAATCGCAAACAGCGGGAACAGGTTTATGGCGAACGGTTGATACGGCGAAGATCGTAAAGACTTCAGCGCCATCTACCGCTCTGGCCTCGCATTCATACAGCGGCACTGCGATAACTGATATCGCGGGCAGGCAATTCAATTGCTCGGGTTGCAATAATAATGTGACGTTCAGCAATTCTTTGGTTTCGGAAGCCTCGTTGCAGCTTCCCGGCGAGGCCCTGACTACGTACGATGCTGATGCGACGACCAAAAATCACGGGAATAACTATACCCACGACCGTTTTACTACGCGCGTAACAGTTGACGGTGTGCAGTACGATTACAGCTATCTTCAGGGCGGATATAACAGCAGTTCCGCTAATCCCGATTTGGTTGATGAAGCGACAATAACCGGACCGAATGGCTTTTTTCGTAAGGTCGATGTCGAAATCCAACAGGGCAGTGGTCAGCTCTCTCGCATCAAATCAGTTACAGACTCATTAGGTAACACCACATCGTATCAATATGCCGGGACGGGCGGGACTCCATCGGCAGCCTTTCTGAAGCTTACAAAAATTACCTACCCCGAATTGAATTCGGTCGAAATTGGTTATGATGGGCCTGTCAACATCACAGAAATGCGCATGAAGGCGAAACCCGGGTCGGGACTGTCCGACATTATTCAGACTGCGTATTTCGGTAACACGAGCAATCCGGTTCTATGGGAATGTCAGGCTATTACCTGCTACCTTCCGGTCTGGACACAAGATGCCAATGGCAACCAGACGGATTACAGTTGGAGCTCTTCCCACGGTGGGCTCCTGACCCAGCTCGATCCGGCCAACGGTCAAGGCAAAAGACGCAAGACGAAGAACACCTACGATAGCGGTGCGCCAGCAAGACTTATCAAATCGGAGATCTGCGAAGCAGACAGTTCCGGCAATGAGTTAACATGCGGCACGGCCCAATCCTTCGTGACGGAGCAAACATATTTCGGCGATACGCTCCTTCCCCTCACGATGACATTGACGAACGGCGTAGGCGCCGCCCCTTTAACTACGACATATACCTACGATGCTGCTGGGCGGCTGCTCATCGAGGACGGACCACTGCCGGGTGAGGACGATGCAACCTTTTATCGATACGATGCTATCGGGCGCCGAACTTGGGTTGTCGGGCCAAGGGGCGGGTCCAACGAACGGAATGCCACGCGAACGACCTACCGGTTAGCAGACGAGCAGCCGCTGCGCATTGAGAGCGGGCGGTTGGCTAGCATCAACAATCCTTACGATCCCAACCTGGTCGAGTTTCAGATCGTGGAAACGACATATAACAGCCGCCGACTGCCTACAAAATCCATCGTGCGCTCTGCTATCGGTTCGATTTTCGCGGCCAATCAGACGAGCTACGATGCAAGAAATCGCAAAAGCTGCTCGACGATACGGATGAATCCGGCAACTCTCGGCAGCTTACCTGACGCTTGTGACCTGGGTACAACTGGCACGCATGGCCCGGACCGCATTACCAGAACGCTTTACGATGCCGAAAGCCGTGTTACGCAAATGCAGCAAGGCTTCGGTACCGATAAGCAACGCAACTACGCTACATACACCTATACGCCAAACGGGCAGCAAGCGAGCATGACCGATGCGCGTGGGTATCGCGCCGAGATGCGCTATGACGGGTTCGATCGCCAGTCGCATTGGTATTTCCCACATCCTCAAGTGCAGGGAATGATCAATACGGCAGATTTCGAGCAGTATGGTTACGACACCAACGGCAACCGCACGAGCTTGCGCAAGCGCGATGGTTCGGTGCTTACCTACGCGTTCGACGGCCTTAACCAGATGACGCGGAAGACGGTTCCGCAGCGCGCAAACTTGTCAGCCACTCTTACCCGCGACGTATTCTACGAATACGACATTCGCGGCTTACCGGCAAAGAGCCGCTTCGATGCATTGTCTGGTGAAGGCGTTACGACTTCCCACGATCAATATGGGCGAACCCTATCGGAGAACCTGACCATAGCCGGTGGAAACTGGACGGTGAATTCGGGATACGATGCGGGCGGACGCCGCACATCTATGCAGTATCCAGACGGGCCAACCTTCTCCTACAGCTACCATGCCGATGGTTCACTGCAGCACATTCGCGATCCGTCCAGCAGCGTACTTGTTACGCGCGGCTACAACGATCAAAACTGGCTAACCGTTATGACGCGCTTTGCCGGAGCGCCAGACCAAGCGATGACTTATGACCCTATCGGTCGTCTCGCTTCGACAGGCTGGCAGAATGCTGGTGCCAACAGCGTTACCTGGAGTTTCACGCGAAATCCGGCTTCTCAAATCTTGACCGAAACCCAGACGAACGATGCCTATGACTGGAATGCGTTCCAGCCAACGGATCTCAGCTATGTTGCGAACGGACTTAATCAGTACACCCAGGTCTCAGGCAATAGCTATTGCTACGACGACAACGGTAACCTGACCGCAGACAACACCCATGCCTATCTATACGATGTCGAAAACCGGCTGGTAGAGATGCGAACGCGGGCAGGCACGACGTGCCCTGTCGGTTATGGTGGCCAGTTGAAGGCAACGCTTCGCTACGATCCACTCGGTCGGCTGTTCGAAGTTAACAACTACGTCAACGGTGTGTATCAAGGCCCCGTTCGGTTCGCCTATGACGGCGATGCGATGATCGGCGAATACAATCACGCGAATGCGCTGAAGTTGCGACACGTACATGGCGGCTTACCCGGCGTGGACGATCCGCTACTCGACTATTCGGGTAGCAGCACGCTGCTAGGCGTCGCACGCTTCGTTTATGCCGATGCGCGCGGGTCAATCGTGTACCGTGCGGACGCCGGAAACACTTCGGCCAGCAAAAACACATATGATCCCTATGGAGCCCCCGGCGTTGGTAACCGAGGTCGGTTTCAGTTCACGGGGCAGGCATGGCTGCCCGAGATCGGCATGTATTATTACAAGGCCCGGATCTACTCGCCGACGTTGGGACGGTTTCTGCAAACTGATCCGATTGGATATGAAGACAGTGTAAATCTTTATGGATATGTCGCAAACGATCCGGTCAATGGGGTTGATCCGACAGGGATGGCTTGTGTTGATGTTGACACTGGTGATTGCGTGGATTTAGCAGAATCGGATGGTCCTGACTTCCAGGCATCACAAGCCACAGACGATGCCGCAGTGGCGAGTGAAAAAGATTATAGAACTTACACTCGCGAAGAAAAAGGCTTTTCCATCAACGATGGTAAAGTCTCCGAATTAGGTACCCCGGCAAATACGTCTACCACTAACGGATTGGAGGTGGATGTTCCTGACGATGCCGACGCCTTTGGACATTCTCATGATAGCCGAGGCGATAAAGACGGGGGTGATGTCGTTATTGGTCGGGTAACTCATGAGAGAGCCGATACGCTTAATCCTGGACCGAACGATATCAACGCAGCTAGTCAGGTTGAAAAGCCACTGTATGTCCAGCATGATGGTCGCACGGGCGTGATTGAGCGAACCAGTGGCAAACTGCATTTTCGTGCGGTACGAGGCTCTATGAGCCGAAAGGAGCGGAGCGTTTCACGACAGAGGGGCAGAGATTATGCAAGAAGGTAAATCACCTCTACTTTTAGCAATTGTGTTAATGTCATGCACTGCCCAGGTAGACACACAATTTTCGTTACCGCCAACGCTAGATAGGCGCGCACAAATTACAGGATACGTTTCGACCGACCAAGAAAGACTGGGAGTTTATCCCCGCTCAAATTGGAAGCTAAAAGACAATGAAGTTTGCTACTTCGCCGATCCTCAAGATATAGACAGGTTTAGATGGTCACATGGAGAAATGGTGAAAATAAGTGCAAGGATAACTGAAAGTCTGTGCGGAAAGAAAAGTACCGTCTGCTTTCAAAGGTGCAGTAAGTATGTTCTAAGGGATATAGAGTCTACTAACTGAACTTTGCTAATACGAATAACTTAATTTGCTTTTTAAACAGACCTGACTCAGACACCGCATCGTGCTTTGAAATTTGGTATAAACGAGGCTAGGCAGTGCTTTCTAAAGAAACGAAACGCCGGGTTGCGATGAAGGTCAAGCTTACAAATATGATTGTAGTAGCCTTGCTGTTGTTCGGTTGCACTACAGCTCAGTCAGATCGAGCTTACTTTTGTTTTTTCGACGGATCGCGCCTAAATGATGCTTTTGTGATCGCGAACATAACGTTCTTGTCCTCGGCGACGTTGTTATAATTGGCAGCTTCGATTGCGAGACAGACATTGCCGTATACTTTCATAGCGGAGACATTTCGTTCGAATTTCCTTGAGAGGGTGTAGGCACTTCCATCTTGTCCTATGATACCCCGTAGGGCATTTACAAGTGAGATTGGCTATAGCTCATGAATTTTTTAAACAAAGTGTGAGAGCACCGACACGCTAAAGACCTGAGCTCTATTCATAAGCTGTCTCTATCTCGTCATTGAACGGTCCAGGATCATTCGTCTGATCGCCCCTCGCAGTGGTGCAATTTGGGGCGCACACCCTACGCAGTCGCATAACTTTCTGTGCCGAAAAACTGGGTAACGAGACTATGAATTTTTAGGTCCGATCATCAAGCCTAGAACATGACCGAAATTATCCAATGAGTTGAGTGCCCATCTTTGTCCGTCCGGGTGCACCATAACCAATAATACAAAGCGTTCGACTTTAAAAATGTCTGAACGTGACCGATTAAACGAAGCAAGCTGCGACAAATGCCGCAACAGTCATCGCAGGACCGATCGTTGATCTTTATTTATTATCCTCACAAAGCGCTAGATACGATTCGGCTTAAAGAAGCCAGGCCGAACGGTATAATAGAACTTTAAAACCATAGGGCTCGACTGTGCATAGTGTGCAACCAACTCGCGAAGCGCTTTTCACTGCCCTGGGCTCCGGTTTATAAGAACTTGCTGTTGGCAGCTTCTCTTACGGATATGACAGCCGATACTGGTCTTCAGAACACTGTCCCCGTCAGCACCTATGGCGCAGCTTCGAGGCTGTAGTTTCAAGAGCATTTAAGTGTCGTCGTAGTGACAAATATGACAGTCAAATCCTCGAAACCCAAAACGAGTGCGGAACGGGTAGTAAAAACATCGGCCGCGCGTCTATGGCTGAAATCTTATGTCAACACGGTCTAGATCGACCAGCGTTTGCAGCAGCGCATCCCACACGCCTTGTTCGGCCCAGCGACGGAACCGAACATAGACCGAGTTCCGCTTTCCATATCGCTCATGCATGTCCCGCCAGGGGCAACCGATCCGCAGCACGTGGAGCATGCCATCGAGAAAGCGCCGATTATCACCCGCTAGCCGCGCCCAGCGACCACGCTCAGGCGGCAGCAGCGGCCCGATCAACTCCCATTCCGCCTCCGACAAATCCCCGCGACCCATGACTGCTCTCCAAAAGGCAGCCTTGGAAGCGAAGCTGTGCAAAGCACAATCAGAAGTCGGGCCGGGTGGGAATGCCTCTTGTAAACACGGCCTCGACAGGAGCTGAATGGTAAGGTGCAACTTTCACCGTAATGATATTTGCCCTAGCCGCTTGGGTGCTGACGTTAAAAACGCAGTTGCAATTTGGCGACAGCGTCCCGAATTGGGCCGCTAGCGGGCTGTCTGCTTTTGGCTATCAGACTATCAAATCAACCGTTCAGCGATCCTTCCGAGCAAAATTTACATGTTCGGTAAAATGATCGCGCGTCCCCCCTTGACGAAATCTCGCGGGGACTACGTGGCCAACCAAATCACATAAAGGAGGAATGCTAGCAAACGCCTTCAGTGAACTTCTGATAGGCGTCGCAGTGAAGCTATCAATGAAGATCCAAAATGATCTGCGCGGATCGACCGAATCTTTCGCGTAGAGACCCGGCATAGCGAATGGGGACCTGTTTGAGACCAAGCCGGCCCCTCGATGGAGACCGGTTTCGATCCATGGGACGACTCTTCCAGGATCCGGATCGATCGTATCTCCTCTCCGACCAGTGCACTTGTGATCGCGAACAGGTCCTGCTCGACCGGGTCGGCAAGGGCGCCTGCGAAATCCTCTGCTAGGTCCACGACGAGGCACGCTTCGGGAACGGGCCTGTCTTCCGGGCGCTCCTTCAACCACTCTTTCGCGTTCAGGAAAATGGGGATGGAGTAGAAGCGCCGAATATCATGCGGGCGCATCCCGAACTCGTACTTGTCCAGTCCGAAATGCTGCTGGTCGCGAAGGTTCAGGTCGATGTAGACCGGTTCCCTGAGAAAGAAGCTGGCTCCCACGCCGGTTCCGTCGAGCCTGACTCGGAGGCGATCGTCCGCGTCACCCTCCATCCTAGCAGAATAGGCGATCCTGGCGTGAAGGCCGTCGGGTTCCGCAAGCAGGATGCTCGCGCGACTCCTGTACCCTAACCAACCGTACCGTCTATCCAAGGCGGCGAGGACCACCTTCAGAACCTTGGACATATGAATAGGATCACGGGGGCCGAGGCGAGAGTTGAAATATTCCTCGACGCATCGGCGGCCCACTGAGATCAGCTGAGGTGCGCGCTCCGCGATCTCGTCGAGATCTAGGGTCCCGATGTCGGCTACGAGATCGATGGCGTGGTAATCGTCTATTCGCCTCTCCTCCAGCGTACGCGTCCCGGCCTGCATGGTCTGCACCATCTGCCAAACGAACGAGAACACGTTCTTCGGCGGATCGGGCATGGGCGTCAGCAAATCGCTGGCGAGGCGAAAGCCGAATGTCGGTAGAAATTCGGTCTGTGCGTTGCGTTCCGCATCGAAGATCCATGCTGGAAGGTTTGAAACTAGCCCACCATCAACGTTGCGACCGTCCATGACATCGACAGGCTGGAACACCAAAGGAAAACAAGCCGATGCCGTCACGGACTTCGCCACCTCGATGGACGAATGCTCCGCTTCTCCGATCACCTTCATGTGGCCTGAAGCGACGTCCGCAGTAATGACCTTCAAGGGGATGCACAGATCGTCGAAGACGACGGTCCGATCAATCCCGAGCTTCGAACGATAGAGACCGTCGAGCCACCTCTCGAGACCTTGAGTGGGCAGGATGCCGTAGTCTCGCCGAAGGTTCGTCAGCAGTCCGCGGAACCTGATCGAAGCTAGAATCCCTCTGGCTAGCAACCTCAATTTGCCAAGCGGGCGCTTTTTCCTAGCAGCTTTCACGATCTCGTCCATCTCGGCCCGCGCAAACCCGATCTCTTGGCGGTAGGCCTCGCCGAGCACGTCGAAAGGCTGCACGTCGAGAACCCCGCGGTCTCCAAATTCGCCGACGGGTTCGTAGAGCTCCTGCGATGTGTATCCGCAGGCCACCAAGCTGGCGACGATTGCGCCTGCGGAGGTGCCGGCGACGCGCTCGAACTCGATGCCTCGATCTTCCGCGGCGGACAGCGCTCCTAGATGCGCGTAACCCTTCGCTCCTCCACCCTGAAAGACGCCAAAAGCGCGCATTGGGCCTCAGTTCGCATCGGCTGAAGGTTTCAATCCGAACCGTCTGAGCACCTTCCCGGTATTAAGAGCCAACCCATCGGATGCGTCGAGTTCCAGATTCGCGTAGGCGGGGAGGATGCGGGGCACCTGCGCTTCGGACAGCGCATGGTTGTATCTGAAGAGGTTTTGTTCTTCGATGCCACGTTCTTCGGCGCTTTGTTCGATCTGAATGAGATCTTCGTTGACATGGACGTAGTCGACAACGGCGGCTCCGGCCTGTTCGCGCAATTCGAGCAGCACTTCGATGTGTCGGAGGCCATCAATGACGCAGCCATCGGCCTTCGCGAATTTGGCATCCTCAAGGACGGCCGCGACGAATGCCTTGAGATCGTTCTGCACCATGTCCTGCCCGAAGGACTGGAGCTTTGAACGCGTCGCGTCTTCTCCAGCCTTTTCAAGGCGGCGCCGTATCACGTCGGAAAATTTGGCATGCTTCCATTCGACAACCTGCGCGACGGATTGTGCCAGCTTAGAGCGTTCGCTGCCGATACCACCGGAAAAGACAAGCACTCGTGCCATTCGAAACTCCCTTCGTGAGGCGAAGGCGATAACCGCTTCACAATCTGCGAACAACGCCTGCGAGGCGGTTTTCCTCCAACGTAGTAATAGCAGGTTGCCTTTCTTGACGAAACAAATATGTTTGGTCAGGTATGGACTTTGATTCTCACACTGGCTATCTTCCTCCGGGTATTCACAAGATGGATTTTGAGCATCTGGCGAGGCGTTTCGGGTGGAACGACTGGCGGCGCTTCCTTCTTGGAGGAGTCGAGCGGGCCTGCGCGGAACTTGGTTCGGTAGACTGCAGGGGTATCTTCGTCGACGGGAGTTTCGTCACCGCCAAGGATGTCCCGCAGGACTGGGACGGAGCCTACGATCCTCATCAGGTGAGGTTCGATCGCTTGGACCCAATCATGCTTAGATACGACGACGGGAGGCGTGCCATGAATGCGAAGTATCTCGGCGACATCTTCCCGTGGAACGCGAAGACGGGAGACGGTGGAGCCTACCTGGACTTCTTCACAACCGACCGAGACGGCGTCGGCAAGGGCGTCGTGCTCATCGAGCTGAGGGCGAAGCGATGATCACGACAGAAAGACAGAGGACCAACGCGGCGCGGCAGGCGGAAGCCTTTCAAAAGGAGATCGACACCTTGGCGGCGGACTGGAGTCTTGATCCGTCGAGTAGGGCGATCCTCGATGGTCTGCGATCGCAACTCGAAGACGTTGAGCGGGAGATCGAAGAGTACGAGACTTTACGCTCCGGCGAGGTGGCGGAACTCGATCTTGGCAAGCTTTCTGAACTGCCAACCCTGTTGATAAAGGCGAGGATCGCGACAGAGCTCACTCAGAAGGAGCTTGCTGAGAGGATAGGGGTCAAGGAGCAGCAGATACAGCGCTACGAAAGGCAATTTTACGATGGAGTGAGCTTCTCGCGCGTGGTCGAGATCGCAGGGGCGCTCGGCCTCGCCGTGCCCGGGCAGGTTAAGGTGCTGGGTCGGAAGTCGCGTGATGCCATCCTAGAGAGGCTGTCGCTGCTCGGCGTCTCGCGCGACCTCGTCGAGGCAAGGGTCGCTCCCACCGGAGGAGCCGCCACGTTGGCGGAGCGCCTGGGTCATCTCTTCGGCTGGAATCCTGCGGATGTGGTGGAGGGAACACCGCTCCTCCTTCCCAGCGCAGCAGGAGCGACTGCACGCTTCAAGCTTCCTAAGGGTCGTAACGAGCGATCGGTTTCGGCGTTCACCGCGTATGCCCACGGACTCGCGAAGATCTGCGCGAAGGCCCACGAATTAGGGGAGCGCTCGACGATACCCATCGAGGCGACGCCAATGATCGAACTTATCAAGGCGAAAGGCGGCATCTCCTTCGAGAACGCGCTCGAGACGGCGTGGGACTTAGGTGCCGTCGTTCTGCCGCTGTCCGGCAAGGGGAGTTTCCACGGAGCCTGTTGGAGGATCTCCGGTGTGAACGTTGTCGTGCTCAAGCAGACCGAGCAGAGTGCGGCGAAGTGGCTCGTCGATCTCATGCATGAAGTGTTCCATGCAGGTCGATTTCCCGAACTGGACGAGTTCGAGGTTGTCGAGGAGCCGGAGACCTCCGACGTAAGGCGGGAGGACAAGGAGGAGGTCCAGGCCACTTGGTTCGCCAGTCTCGTCGCGAGCGACATGCAGGCGGAAGATCTTTTTAAGGCCACCATATCGCGGATCGGCGGGGACATGCGCAAGCTGAAGCAGGCCACGATCCGTGCCGCGGCGGACGCGGACCTAGATGTTGGGGTGCTAGCGAACTACTTCGCTTACAGGCTTTCGCTCCAAGGTGAGAATTGGTGGGGGACAGCCGCCAACCTGCAAGACCGAACGGCATCCCCATTATGTATGGCAAGGGATGCCTTCCTGAGGCGCTTCGACTTCTCCAGGACCGACGAAGTCGGGTTCGAACTTCTCAAGCTGGCGCTGAACGACGAGGTGCGACATGGATGAACTGCCGGAATTCAAGCCCGTTAAGCTGCATTGCACGGATTCTGACTGCGAGAACGGAGAGCACTGCTACAGACCTAAGCGGGGGCAATGGAAGAAGCTCGGAGACGGAAGGTGCATGCACTGCGGCGACACTTCCGTCGACATGGAACTCACGCGCGAGTATCGCACCGCCGAGATTCCGGCGATATTCGAAGAGCTGCGCAAAGAACACATCCGGGCGGTCCATTTCGAAAAGCCTCTTGATGCGCGCGCGAAGCGTCTGATACGGCGCGACGGCTATGAGGGGGTCCGCGCGAAAGCCCGCGGGCGCCTGAAGTCAAGGGTGGGAGATCCCGGCATTTGGGACGGAAGGCAGACCCCCTTCGACGGCGATATCCTGAATTTCGCACAGCATGCGACCGCCACCTGCTGTAGAAAATGCATGAGATACTGGTACGGTTTCAATACGGAGGGACAGCTCGACCGTCGCAAGCTCGACTTCTGCGAGGAGATGCTCTTGACCTATCTCGAGGATCGCAAGAAGGATATCCGGGCCGCCGAAGCGCCGGAAGGCAAGGCCGTCTGATGCCGACCATCGACACCGACACGCAGATTGCGCGTATGAGGGAGCGAATCGTGCGACCGTCCACGCGAGAGATTCTGATCACGCGGCTTTCGGGCAGCGCGCAGGAAGCCGATCTCCAGAGCCCCGTGAACTGTGGCGGTCTCGGCAGGGTTCGACACTTCCGAAGGTCGACCGCGCGCGGATGGCCAGAGAACTTCCTTCCCATCGATCCAGCCGCGCTGGCGCTTGGCCTCCCGCCAGCGGCCGAACTAAAAGCGCAGGTCTTCCAAAACGCCGCATGCGCCTGGCGTTGCTGGTATTGCTACGTCCCGTTTGAACTGCTCGGTGGTGACGAGCGCTACGCCGAATGGGTCACCGCCGACGAGCTCGTTGATCGCTATGCACGGCTCGACGACCGCCCTCCAATCCTCGATCTATCGGGGGATCGCCGGACCTCGTGCCCGAATGGGCGGTATGGACGGCCGAAGCTCTGAGGAAACGCGGGCTCGAGGACGAGGTGTATCTCTGGTCGGACGACAATCTCAGCACCGACCTCACGTCTCGCACGCTCACGACAGCGCAGTGGGAAACGCTACGAAGTGTTCATTATGGCAAGGTCTGCTGCATTAAGGGGTTCGACGCCGAAAGCTTCGCTTTCAACACGGGAGCGCATTCGGATGAATTCGATCAGCAGTTCGATAGGCTCGCCGCATACGCATCCAGGGGCGTAGCGCTGTATGCGTATGTCACCTTGACCGGACCCGATCCGCAAAGTGCGGCGAGAGAAGTGCCCATCCTCGTCGAGCGACTGGAGCAAGCGGCGGCCGGGATTACGAGACGGACAGTGCCGCTCCGCATCGAGTTGTTCGGACCCACACTGGCGAGAAGGACGAAGGTCGACAGAGACATCGCCCTGACCACGCAAGAACAAGCGATACGGGTGTGGAACGACACGGTCAAATCCACCTCGGACGCGGATGCGCGAGGCATCGAGGTTATATACTGACAATGTCGGCGGTCATATCTCTCTCAGACCATATAGCTGGCATCGAGCCGCCATCCTCTCTGGACGCGCTGCTGCGACAGACTAAAGGTGCAGACCTTCGAAGCGTAGCGGAGGCCCTGAGTGCCGCCGATATACCGTGGGCAGCGCGCATTCTCGATGAGCTGGTCGCAAGTCCAAATGGGACAATCGCGCAGGGCGAAGGCCTCCCACTCCCGCACCCCTGCGACGCGGAATTCCGCTTCGATGAGAGAACTGTGCAGCTCCTCGCGGACGAACTACTCCGGGACAGCAGTCCTGGCGACGAAATCCTTCTCGTTGGGGCACCGACTCTGGCAATCGAGCTGGCGAAACGAAACGTGAATCGCCGCATGCGGTTCGTCGGCCCTGCCGATTGCGTATCTTCCGCGGTGCGCGAGGCTTTCGTCGACCGAGAAGGCTTTGTTATGGGTCTCGGGCCGCAAGCTACGGCGAACGTCGCCTTGGTCGATCCGCCTTGGTACGACGGTCCCGTGGAGGTCATGGCATCGATTGTAGGCTGTGGACTGCTTCAGAATGGACGAGCCATCTTCGTCGGTCCTGGAGGAGGAACACGCCCCCAGGCCGACCGTGACTTCACACGATATCTACATTTCTGCCGGAGCATCGGGCTCGAACAGGTCGGCTCGACTGCCATTGAAATAGGGTATCGCACACCCCTGTTCGAGGTCGCCGCACTGGAAACGCAGGGGATAAGGCCACCGAACACATGGAGATATGGCACGAGCATCGTGCTCCGGCAAATCGGCGATGAGGAGAAGGCGCGGAGTTGTATCGCTTCGCCGGACATTCCGGAGGAACTTGTGTTCCAAGGCGTTCGGATACGTCTGCTCCCGGACTGCGATCGCTCAATCCAGAGGAGTGCGCCGGACACGGCCAGCGTCTTCCCCTCGGTCAGCAGGCGAGCCTCTGGAAGGAGTCAGCCTAACCTCTGGACCACGAGCAACAGGGTCGCCAGCGTGGATGCTTTTGCGATCAGGAAGGCATTCGAGGAAATACGCGACCTGCCAGTTGGCATCCTGCGCGCACTCGTTCATGCAACCGACATTGGTGACTTCAGGGGGGCGGGGGTTGCATTTTCGGAAGAATCGACTCAAGGGGTGATTCGGCTGCTCGCGACGGAACTTCGTGAAGCAGCGAGACTGGTCGGAGAGGGTAGTTGGGCCACGGACACTGCGGAATGGAGATTGCGCGCTCGGTGATCGCGCAGCTCCCCATGACTTGTCCCATGCGCTCGGACGTTGCGAATGCGGCAGTCGTTTCCAGCGGGGTCGGGTTACACCTTGCGATCTTCGTCGAACCGTTCCTCGGCGCGGTGATAGAGGGGCGCAAGACGATCGAAAGCCGCTTCGCCAAGAACCGTTGTGCACCGTATCATCGCATCGGCGAAGGGGACATCGTCTTCCTGAAGAAGAGCGGAGGTTCTGTCGTCGGTGTGGCCAAGGTCGGCATACCGCAGTTCCACGAGCTGGACGATCTGATGCTTAGTGAGATAAGGGATCGCCATGCGAGCGAGATCTGCGCCGAAGAAGACGCGTTCTGGGACGAACGTCGAGAAAAAAAATACGCGACGCTCATCCCGATCGAGAGCGCGATCCAGTTCGATCCTGTCGATATAGTCAAGAGGGACCGACGCGGGTGGGTCACGTATCGTGAAAACCAAACCCTTCTTTGACACCGAAGTCGTGATCGCGATCGCAGGCCGCACCGGCGCCGGTAAAACCACGCTCGCGCGAAGTCTGGCAGAGAGTTTGCAGACGCGGGAGGTGGGGTTCGGAGACTACGTCCGATCATTGAGCGGAAAACTTCACGGTGATGCGGAGCTGACCGCACTACAGGCCAAGGGACATGAACTCGCCTCGAAGGATCCGAACTTGTTCGCAAACGAGTTCCTTCTCTGGGCAGAAAAGAAAGGCCCCTTCGGCATCATCGAGGGACTTAGGCACGCATCGGTAGCAAGGGCTCTGCGAACAGCATTGCAGGAACGACAGCGCGAGATGTTTGTACTCTACGTCGATACCGAACAGGAGTTGCGCGCCTTTCGGCGCACCGGAGGCGACCTACGGCAGCTGGCAATAGTCGACCAGCATCCGGTCGAGGGTGAAGTCGAGAACCTCGCCGCTCAAGCGGATCTGCTCATCGATGGAATTAACGAGGCGAATGTAGTTTTAGCTAAAATCAACGCTTCGGACGCGCTTTTCCGCAGTCGCCTATAAGTTCGATAAGCCAATCAGACGATGATGAACAAGTTGGTGGGAGCGACACGAATAGCCGCCTATCCGCAGGGTTAACCGAACGTCCGCCATTGAGGCGCAAAGCTGACACGCCTAAGGTATGTTGACCAAAATTCTCCATTGTTTAGAGTGCCCGTCTTTGTCTCCTATGGGGCACCAACCCGGCATCTAAGCCATCTCTTTCCCAACAGGTCTCAGACCGGACGCAGTCGCGTATCATACCCCCGTCGGGGGATGCGTCGCGCGCCCGCGCTTTTATGGTCGGTATAGATCGTCTGCAAAATGATAACATCGCGCTTCTGTTCGCATGTCGATGTATCGAATATCCTGCAAACGGAGACGCTGGCGGCTTAACACGAAAGGCTCGATATTTCAGGGGAACCACCAGCCGACCGGCGCATGCTGGACTTGCAGCTGCTGACCAGCGTGTATGAAGCATTGCGCGAAGACGATGCGTTCGCGGCAATGGCGGAAGCATGGACGGTGCGGTTCGATGCCCTGCGTGGCGAATTCGGCGAGGTCGACGACGATCCGATCCTGTCGCGTGAAATCGAGCGCATTGCCCGCCTGGTCGATAACGATCTCGAAGCGGGAACCGCCGATCCGCTGCAACGCGCAGTCGAGGAAATCCCGTCCGCCGCGATGATCCTGACAACGACAGGCCGCGTGGTGATGATGAACCGTGCGGCGGAAGCCCGGTTCGATCTGGCGCGCGGTGCATCCTTGCCCGATGCCGCGATCGACACGGCATATCTCGATGAATACCGCACCATGCTGCGGTCCGCACGCGAAGCCGGCAACCGCAACCACGCCATCGTCCGGCTTGCGGGAACTCACGATAGCGACCGCCGCCCGCTGGCCGAAATTTCCCTATTGCCGCTGGCGAGCGCCGACGAAGCCTTCGTTTCGTTGCGTATGCTCGACCTGCCGTGGTCCGACCAGGTGCGTGCCGCCATTGCGGAATCGTTCAACCTGACAGATGCCGAAATCGATGTGACGCGCAGGTTCTTCGAAACCCGCGATGCCGGGGCGGTTGCCGCGCAGCGCGGCGCATCGCCGGAAACAGTGCGGTCGCAGCTGAAAGCCATTCTGGCAAAGACCGACTGCCATTCGCGCGCCGAGCTGGTCGATCTTGTTACCTTGACGGCGGCGCGCATGGCGGTCGCGACCAAGTCCGAACTTGCCCATTGGCGCGATCCGCTCCTGCGCGAAAAAGTCATTACACGACCGAACGGCAAGAAGCTGGCATATACGTGGATGGGTGCAAAAGACGGGGTGCCGGCGCTGTATTCGCCAGGTCACTCGCTTACTTTTCTGCTGCCCGGCCCGGCCGATGCCGAGTTCCGCGAAGCCGGTATAAAACTGTATCTGATATCGCGCCCCGGTTGCGGGCAAAGCGAAGCCGATATGGAACTGGGTGCGCTGGACGATCAGGTGAACGCGCTTGCCGATCTGGTTGACCATCTTGATATTCGCGGCGCGCCTGCCATCGGCTGCCAGAACGGTGTGCTTGCGTTAATGGCATTGGCGGCACGTCGCACCGGCCTGATTTCGCAGATCGTGACCAGCGGGCTGTTCTGGAGCAAGCATAACGGCGCGTCGCGCAAGCTGGGGCGCAAGGCCTATGGCATCATGAACCTTGCCAGCCGGTCGCCGATATTGCTTGATCTGTTTATTCGTATCGCCTTGCGGAACATCCGCAAAAACGGCGTGCAGTGGTATGTCGAACAAAGCGGCAAGGAACTGCCGATCGACGCGGCAACGCTTGCCCACACACAGCATATGCCGCTCATCCGCCACGCGGTTGCGCATATGGTATTCCAGGGGAACGACGCGGTCCGGCGGGAATTCCAGATCGTGAACGAAAACTGGCGGAAGCTGGCGCAGGACATCGCCATTCCGGTGCATATGATCCTGCCGCAGTTCGACCCGATGCAGGATGTCGCGGATTTCGCAGAGCGGTTGCCGGGTGCGTTTACGCACGAAATCGTCGCCGACACCGGTACGCTTGCCCTGTATCAAAAATCGCAGGCGATCGCCAAGCGGATCGTCGCGATGGTGCGCAGGCATGATGGTGCGGCGGCAAAGCCCGATAAGCTGTAGTGTTACAGGTGGTTTCGTATGGTGGAACGTCCGGTGCCTTCTGTCAGAAACAGCACGGTGGCTCCGGCCAGGGCAAAAGCTATCGCCGCCGCCGCCAGCATTGCGGTTTGGCCACCCGGACACTGCATGGTCAGCACCAGTCCCACGCCGGTCATGGCACCTATCGGCTCGGCTGCGGTGATAAGCGTGAAGGTGGTCGCGGCGATTGTCCGATTGCAAACCTGCATGCCCAGCGTCAGCATGCAAATATAGGCAAGCCCCGTACAGAGCGTGAATGCGGAAAACAGTGTGATGAAAAGCGCATTACCGAGCCAGTAGCGCTCCACCAGAGATCAAGGCAGCGAGCGCCGCCGTTCCGAACGCTGTCGTCGAAAGAGCAATGGGCCGCGCGCCGAACCGGTCGATTGCCCATCCGCCGAACACGATGGCCAGCACACCGCCAAACAGCGAATTGCCGCCGATTAGGATCCCGTAATCGCCTTCGTTCCAGCCCAGCCGTTTTATTGCGAACACCGGTCCGGCAACGTTGATGAAACCCGATTTCACCCCGGTCAGCAAGGAAAACAGCACCATCAAAGCCATGTCGCGGTGCCGCAAGGACGCGAGCGCATCGCGCATGATAGTCCGGTATCGCGGTGTCTTGCTTGTCATGGCGGGGTTCGCGGCTGCCTCGCCATGCGTCCACGGCAGCAAGCGTTCCCCTGAGCGTTCCCTTACCAGCACTGCCAGCAGCGCAGGCAAGGCGAACAGGGCAGCCATTGCGATCATGGCCGGTCCGAAACCGGCATATTCCAGCAAAAGACCCGTAATGCCCGCGCCGCCTGCCATCCCCGTGACCTTTCCGGCGAACATGGCGGCATTGATCCTGCCCCGTTCCGCTTGCGGCGTCAGGTCGATCACCATCGCATCCAGAGCGGCATCCTGTAGCGCGGCAAGACTGGACAGGAGCAGAATGAACGCGAGTATCAGTGCCTGATCGCCCGGTTCCGGGGCCAAAATCGCAAAGCCCGGAAGCGTGACGATGATCAGAGCCTGCGCGCCGATCAGCCACGGTCGCCGTCGCCCCATCGCGGCAAAGCCATACCTGTCCACCAGTGCGCCCAGCAGGAATTTAAGCGCCCACGGCAAGGTCGCCGCAGCCACCACCTGAGCGACCGCAACCGGCCCCTGCGCATTGGCTGCCACCCAGCTGGGTATGGCGACGAACACGATGCCCTACACCAGCCCCTGCGCCAGATAGAGAAACCCGGCAACCACCCGCCGCAACCTGTCGCTATCGGCGAAGACCGGAAGCTGGAAAGACGCGATACGTCCCCGACCGGTCAAGATAATGATGCCCCTCCCGTGTCCAATCGCAGCACCTTCATGCCCGCCGAATGCCTAACATGCAGCGGCAGACAATCAACTGCACGGACGCGCGAAATCCATACGTTCAGGGCAACAAGGGCGGCGCTATTTTTCTTGGGAAATCAAATGGTCCTGCCAAAAATTCGCCATCCGTCCCCCCGCAGGGTGATGTGCAGTCGGAGCCTTGCGGCGAAGGGGTGTTCCGTAAAGTCGGCAGAAAGCGAACTAGAGGGGTCCGCGAAATGCCCGGCCGGACAAAGGAATCGCATTATGACCAAGACCGTACCATCGCTTTCTGCTGAAGCTGTTCGCAAGACCGGCTTGGCAAAATTGGGCGGCCGCGGACTGGCGCTGTTGCTGGTCAGCACCGCATCGCCTTTCGCCGTGTCAGCGCCCGCCAATGCCGAGACCTGCCTGCTGGATACGAACGACGACGGAACCGCGACCGATGGGGTCGATACCGATGGCGACGCGGAGAGTTCGGAAGACGGAGCTGCCGGTCTGGCCTGCGGTGTCGATGCGGTATCTGAAGGTGCAGGTTCGATTGCCGTGGGAACAGGCGCCGTTGCCGGGGATACTGACGCAATTTCTATCGGCGTCGATAGCTCCGCCTTGGCGAACCGCGGCATTGCGATCGGATCGAGGGCCGAAAGCGACGGAGAAAATAGCATCGTGATCGGTGCCAATGCCATCGCGGACACGACAGGGGCTATCGTTCTTGGTGCCGGCGCAACCGTGCTGGAACGCCCGTTCCCCGGTTTCCCGGGACAGTTTCCCGGTACCAGTTCGCAAATTGCCATCGGTGTGGACAGCCTCGTTACCGGCAACGCGGCGATCGGGGTCGGGTTCGAATCCGAAGCGTTGAATGGATCATCGATTGCGATCGGTGCCCAGACCACCGGGCTCGGTCTGGGCGCAGTTGCCATAGGATCGTCATTGATTTTAGATAATGGCGTTGTGCCTGATCCGGACGGGCCTGATCCGGATGGCCCTGGTCCGTTCAACCCGGGACCATTCGGTCCGGGTCCGTTCTCGGCCCGACACCGGTTTTCGTCGATGAAGATGGCAACCCTGTGTCCACCGACCCGGACGCCATAGAAGAGGGGCCCTTCATGTTACCTGGGGGGCTGATGACGCCGCCGGACGGTGTGACCGAAGACAGACTTGCAGGGCGCAAGGTCCTTCGGCTTCGGCAGCGTGGCGTTGGGCACCGGGTCGATGGCCGATGCCGACCTGTCGATCGCGATGGGACTTGGCGCGACAGTGAACGGTGAAGGCTCTCCGGCGCTCGGCCAGATTGCGATCGGTGCCCTTTCCCTGGCGCAGAACGATAGTGCAACTGCACTGGGATATAGCGCCCAAGCCGTGGCCGCCGATACGGTCGCGGTGGGTGCAGAGGCTCAGGCGCGTGCATCGGAATCAACAGCGCTGGGCGTATCTGCGGTCGTTTCCAATGATGCCGAAGCAGGTGTAGCCATCGGAGCGGACGCGATTGTCGGTGAGGAAGCATTTGCAGGCGTGGCGATCGGGGCCAATGCCAATGTCCGCGAGGGGGCAAGTGAAGGCGTTGCGATCGGATCATCTGCCCTTATCCGCGAAGGCGCAACTGCAGGTGTGGCTATAGGCGCGGGATCGGAAGTGAATGAAGATGTTGTTGGATCGGTCGCATTGGGCGCAGAATTTTCCGCCTTCCGTGACTTCACGGTGTCTGTCGGCAGAGAGGGTTCGGAACGCCAGATCACAAATGTCGCAGCCGGTGAAGAGTCCACCGATGCCGTGAATATAGCCCAGTTGTTCGATGTTGAGGATATCGCATCCGACGCGCTGACAACGGCTGAAACTGCGCAGGACGCCGCCAACGCTGCTCAGGCCACCGCCACAAACGCGCAGAACGATGCGCAGCTGGCCCTGTCGCAAAACGCGAGCCAGGATGCGGCAATCGCGCAAAACGCAGATGATATCGCGGCGGCTCGGAATGGCGTGGCTGCGGCTACCGACACGGCCGATGCAGCGCTGGTAAACGCACGCGCGGCCAGGAGTACCGCCGACGATGCGCAGGCCGCAGCCGAAGGCGCGCAAACTGTAGCGGCGACAGCGCAGAACGATGCACGTCGGGCCCTGTCGCAGAATATGGCGCAGGATGCTGCAATCACGCGCAATGCCGACAGTGCCGCAGCCGCGCAGACATCGGCGGATAACGCGCTCGGTGTGGCCGGTCTGGCACGCACCGAGGCCGCCGAAGCGATAGATCGGGCAGATACCGCCTTCACCACGGCAGCAGCAGCACAAACGACCGCCGATCAGGCACGAACGGAGGCTCGTGAAGCCCAGCGTGTAGCCATGGCGACGAGCACGAATATTGCCGAAGCGCAGGAGCAGGCGGATGCCGCGTTCGAACGCGCCGTCGACGCCCAGGCGGATGCGGACCAAGCACGGGCAACGGCGCAGGCGGCGCAGGCTGATGCCGATATCGCCATCGCCCGATCAGAGGCGAACTCCGCAGAACTTGCCTATTACGAAGTGAATTCCGACGCAGCCGATGCCGTTGCATCGGGCGACGAAGCCATCGCCATCGGCGGCGGTAGCGTTGCCAGCGGTGGTCGGTCGGTGGCGCTGGGGGCAGGCGCTATCGCACGTGACGGAATGGCCGTTTCCATCGGCGCGGCCAATGTCGCATCGGGCAACGGGGCGGTCGCAATCGGCGATCCGAACCTTGCGACCGGGACCGGCGCGGTTGCGCTGGGGGCCGACAACACGGCGACCGGCACCGGCGCTGTCGCCATCGGGAACACCAACAGCACCATCGGCAACGGTGCCATCGCGCTGGGCAACGGGTCCAGCGCAACGGGTGCCGGGGCGATAGCATTGGGCAACGGTGCCCGTGCCACCCGTGCTGGTCAGGTTGCCATCGGAACCGGCACCAGCACCTACACCTTCGCCGGACTCGGTTCGGGTGCCGGTAACGCGCAGCAGACCGGCACAGTCAGCCTGGTAACGACCGATACCGCTGGCAATCTCGGCACGACCGCGCTCGACATTGCCCCCATACGGGCGGTGACGGCACTCGCCGGGGCCAACAGCCAAAATATCGACATGCTGTTCGACCTTGCTACCATCGAACGGCGCGAAACCAATCGCGGTATCGCGGCCGTCACGGCGATGACCGACGCGCCGTTCCCGTCGGAGCCGGGCAGGACATCCTACAGCGCAAACGGCGCAATGTATCGCGGTGAATACGGCATGGGCTTTAGCCTGGCGCATCGGTTGGATTTGGATAATCCGTTCGCAGTTACCGCCGGCATCTCCTATTCCGGCGGCAGCAATACCGCGGCACGTATCGGCATCGCCGGGGAATTCTGATCCCTGATTGCTGACGTTTTTTCTGGAGGGGAGAGAAGCGGTTTGACCGTTTCTCTCCCCTTCTTTTTAATCTGAATATGACCTGGTGGCCTGGCGTTGTGGGACGGTTTCAAGCAGCCTGAATCACCACTCGCGCAATGCCAGGGTGTTCCCTTCATCGCATGATATTCATTGAGAAGAGCGTAGTTCTATAGGTCCCACTGAGCATCCGACCCCAGATTTCGACACGACTTGGCGCAAGCTCGCCAGCCGGAAGCATTCCTGAACGCTATTCTATCGATGGAACGCAGCTACGCTACAGCCTCGTCGAACGTGATTTCTCGGTCTTCGTCGCCCTGCTTACCCTCACATAACATAATTTACGCAAGTCCCTGTAACAAATACTAAGACCGGAACGCACCGGTCGACTGGACCCTTTTTGTAGTGTCTTCAACGCTGCGAAAGGGATTAGATGCAGGTTCTCGCGATAGCTCTGGGAGGATGCGTCCGTGGGATACCGCGATATGGTGTCACCGAGGATACCGGCGGGCATATTACCTACCTGCTCGGTGCCATGCGCGCCTTGTCCGAACGCGAGGATGTTTCACGGGCGGAGATTGTCACGCGATTGTTCGATGCCTCTGCCCTCGGCTCAATCCATTCGTGCCGAAGCGAACAGGTAGCGCCGCGTTTTGTCATCACGCGCATCGATAGCGGCAATCGCGGTTACCTCGCCAAAGAACGACTTGCGGCTGACCTTCCGGCCTTCACTTCGGCACTGATTGCCGAGCTGCAATCCCGTGACCGCTTGCCCGACGTGATCCACGCGCATTTCGCCGATGCCGCGCACGTTGCTGCCGATGTGCGCGAGGCATTGGGCATTCCGTTTATCTATACCGCCCATTCGCTTGGTATCGACAAGCGCGAAACAAGTGCCACGCCTTCGGTCGCACTCGAAGCACGTATAGCGCAGGAAGACCGCGCGATAGCCGCGGCGGATCTCACCGTCGGGTCGTCGCGGGATGAATGCGAGCGGCAGCTGGTTGCTTACCCGTCGGCTGACGAGACGCGGATTCACCGTATCCGCCCGGGTATCGACCAAACCCCTGCATCGCCGGACGACATGACGCGAGCGGGTGCTTTGATCGCGCCGTTTCTTAGGAATATCGAGAAGCCAATTATTCTGGCCATCGCCCGGCCCGTGAAAAAGAAAAACCTTGCCGCTCTGGTCGAGGCTTACGCGCAGAGTGAGACGCTTCGGACGTCCGCCAATCTCGTCATTCTTCCGGGCCTGCGGCATTCGGTAGGACATGGCGAAGCCGAACAGGTCGAGGTGCTGCGTGATCTAATCGAGCTGATCGACCGCCATGATCTGCACGGCATGGTCGCGTATCCTCGCCAGCACGATGCGTCCCAGGTGCGCGGCTTGTATGCACTGGCGCGGCAATCGAAGGGCGTATTCGTCAATCCTGCGCTGGTCGAGCCGTTCGGCCTGACTATCCTCGAAGCGGCAGTGCACGGCTTGCCGGTGGTGGCGACCTGTCACGGCGGCCCGAACGACATTATCGACGAACTCAAGCATGGCGTTCTGGTCGAGCCGACCGACCGGCGTGCAATAGGCGACGCTATCGGAACGATCATATCGGACCACACGGCATGGCACCGGGCTTCTGCAAATGCTTTAGCCAACATTCGCCGGGTAACATGGGCGCATTACGCGCGAAGCTTTCACAAGGTAGCTGCTGCGCTTGTCGAGCCAGCTGCAACTCCGGTGGTCGCTGTGAAACGGCGCACGTTGCTTGTTAGCGATATTGACAACACCCTGACCGGATGCCGCGCGTCTGCGGTTCAGTTGACGCAATTCCTGCACAATCGCGACGATGTCGCGTTCGGCGTGGCCACCGGGCGATCTTTGACGGAGGCCCGACGCGTCATGCGCGACTGGGATCTGCCCGAACCTGCGTTCTGGATTACGTCCGTCGGCACCGAGATATATTGGCAGAAGCCGGAGGGGCTGGTTGCGGACAAGGCGTTCGCAGCCTTGCACGACAGCGCGTGGGATCATGCGTCCGTATCGGCGGCGTTGGGCGGTATCCGTGGCTTGAAGCCGCAGGGTTCGGTCGACCAGAGACGGTTCAAGGCGAGCTATACGCTGGATGACATGTCGCAACTAAGCACAGTGCGCGCGGCGGTTGCTTCGTCCGGCATTCCGGCCCGCGTGGTTTTTAGCCACGGCCACCTGCTCGATGTGCTTCCTGCATCGGCTGGCAAGAGCGCAGCGGTGTCGCACGTGGCTGCGACATTGGGCATGTCGATGAACCGTGTAATCGTGGCAGGCGACAGCGGCAACGATACCGACATGCTCACCGATTGTCCGAACGCGATTGTGGTCGGCAACTGCGAACCTGAATTGCGCGTCTTGTGTAATGAAGGCGGGGCCTATCAGGCGCATGGCAACCATGCGGCTGGCGTATTGGAAGGGTTTCGCGCGTATTTGAAAGCGTTGGACGAAGACTCTCGCGACGATGCTTTGCTGGAGCACGCAGCATGAGCCGTGCCCAAGGCCCTGTCGGCTATTTCGTTCACCATCAAGGGCGTGGCCATGCCGAGCGGGCAGCGGCCATTTGCAACGAGCTGGCCAAGCACCGCGACATCGCGATTTTCAGCGCACGAAGCGACATCTTTCCCGAACTCGCAAACGGGATCGAGGTGATAGAAATACCTTCCCTGTTCGAAGCACCCGAAGGACAGGACGGCGAGCAGATCGAGGCCGATCTGCCGGACACCATGCATTGTGCACCGCTTGGCTGGACATCGATAAGCCAGGCAATTGCCACGCTGACGAGATGGTTTGCAGAGAACCGGCCCGCACTTTTCATTACCGACGTATCGGCTGAACTGGGGCAATTGGCCCGCATCGCTTCGGTTCCGCATATGGCGGTGCTGCAACATGGCGACCGCAACGATCCGGGGCATATGGCCTCCTATCGTGGTGCTGTCGGTCTGCTAGCGCCATATGCACCGGAGCTGGAACAGCCGGACCGTCCAACCTGGATGCGTGAACGCACGATCTATGCGCCCGGTATCGGCGTCGATTGTTCGAACCTGACCGACATCGCTACCGCACGGGCAAAGCTCGGTCTCGATCCGGAACTCGATGTGGCCGTGGTGGTCGGCGGTGGAGGGGGAACCGGACTACCCTCCGCGCCGCTCACTTTGGGCGCGCGCGCCGAACCGGACAGCCAGTGGGTGACGCTGGGAAAAATCCAGACGGAATGGCATGAAACGCCGCCGCCGAACCTGCGCCATCTTGGCTGGGTGCAAAATCCGGAGGACTGGATTTCCGCTGCGAACCGGCTGGTGTCGAGTTGCGGGAACACGACGGCGCATATGATCGCAGCGGCAGCGAAGCCGTGGATCGTGGTTCCGGAATGGCGCTATTTCGCGGAACAGCTGCGCAAGGCCGAAGCACTCGATGCCGCAGGCGCAGCAGCAGTGTCGCGCCAGTGGCCCGCCAGTGCAACGGATTGGGACAAGCTTTGGCGCGCTGCGAAGGCCATCGAACCGGACAGGCAACGTGCTCTTGTGAAAGACGATGCTGCCACCGTGGCAGCGAAGGACATCGGTGACGTGATAGAACGTATCTGGCACGCGCCGCAGGATGCAGGTGCAACCACATTGGCGACGGGAACATGAGCATCTCGGTATGCACGCTGGCCTATGGTCGCGCAGAGCACCTAACCAATCTCGTGCGCGGCCTTGCGCTAAGCTCGCGCGAGCCAGACGAACTGATAATCGCGGTCATGCAGGACGAGGCATACGATCTGCCGGAAACAGCGTTTCCGGTTCGGCAAGTGATGCTCGGCACCAGCGGCATTCCGCTTGCAGAAGCGCGCAACCGTGCGGCGAATGCATCAGCTGGTGATCTGCTTATCTTCCTGGATGTGGATTGCATTCCGCATCGCGAACTGGTCGCCGATTATGCACAATGCAGCACGGTGCATGGCGGCGTCTTCATGGGCGAGGTAAGCTATCTGCCAGCCGGCGCCACCGACAACGGTCTCGATTACGAAGCCTTCGACAGCATCGGTGTTCAACATAGCGAACGCGCTGGCCCACCCGATGGGCCGGTTCGGGCCTGCAACGATTATCGCTGTTTCTGGTCGCTCAACTTTGCCCTCTCCAAGGCCGCTTTTGCGAGAACGGGCGGGTTCGACGAGACCTATGTAGGCTATGGTGGCGAGGATACCGATTTCGGGCGCACCATCGCGACACTCGACCTGCCGATCTGGTGGGTGCGCGGGGCCAAGGCCTATCACCAGTATCATCCGCATCACATGCCGCCGGTTCACCACCTGGACAGTGTGCTGGCGAACGCGCATCGCTTCATCGAGAAGTGGGGTGAACCCACAATGCAGCACTGGCTGCGCGCTTTCACACTTATGGGGCTGGTCGAGCGACAGGGCGATGGCTGGGTCAAATTGCGCGAGCCGTCGGAAAACGATCTGGCTTTGACCCGCCAGCAGGTCGATCAGCCCTACGCCAGCTCGGCGACGGTGCTGGATTGGCTCGAAGCGCGCGAACGGGGCGAAGTGCCGCCCGAACTGGCTATCGCCCCGGCGTAGCAGCCCTCGTAACCATCCAGCATCTGGTCGATGGAAAAATGCCGGATAATGCGCTGCCGAGCGGTCGTGCCTGATAGCGTTGCGGCATTTGCCATCGCGTCCGCCAAGGCTGTAATATCGCCACCCGGCACCAAGATACCGCACGGTCCGATAACTTCGCGCATGGCGCCCCGGTCGAAGGCGATAACAGGAACGCCGCAACTCATCGCTTCGGCGGCGACGAGGCCGAAGGGTTCGTCCCACATTGGCGTAACGACCGCAGCGGCTGCCTGCGCAATAGATCGCCGCAAGTCAGTGCCGGACTTGTGCCCCAGATAGCGTATCCGTTCGTCCAGCAACGGCGCGACCGTGTCGGAAAAATAGGCTTCGTCTTCGATGGTGCCGATAATATCCAGGCGGGTATCGCCTTGCTTCGCGGCCTGCACTGCTTCGCGCAGCCCCTTGTTTTCGGTAATCCTGCCGAACCATACCAGTCGATCGTGTCGCTGCTTTGCCACCGGCCAGCGCGCGGTGTCGATGCCGTTATGAACCACGGAAAAGCGCGAAAGATCGCAGTCCTTCCACAATTTCAACTGGTGGCGCGATGTCACCGTAAAGCGTTGCCAACCGCACTGCGTTTGACTGGACACCATGTCCCGCATGGCGCCGAACGGCGGAACATGGTGCGATGTGACCATCGGGATACCATCCGCCGTCGCCCAAGCAATCAGGGGCGCAAACAACGAATTGTTATGGACCACATCGAAATCGTCTCCCGTGATCGCCTCCCATGCGCGGCTGAAAGCGGAATGCTGATATGCCTCAAGGCGCTCCGTTCCGCGCCAGATTTTCCAGGGCAACACCTGTTCATAGGGTTGCGCGCAGATGGCATGGGCTTGCGGCAGGTCGGACCCGGCTGCTGCAAACAGGGTCACCTCATGCCCACGCCGGGTTAGCGATGCGACCAACTGATGGCTGTGCGATTCCATTCCACCCATGAACGGTTCCGCAATGGGATGGCGGATGTGACCCACCACGGCAATTTTCATTCAATTCTGCTCCGAGACGCTCCCGCCGTTTGAGGAGTATACCCGATACAAGCCGCTGTTCGCGATGACCGTTCCATTGGAAACAAAGGCTAAGTTGTGCGTATCAGAAGCACTTCTTACAGCGGTCGATCGCTGCCCCATACACGCGGAGAAACTGTGTGAGCCATCACGAGCATCCGTTGACAGGCCGGTTCCTGCAAGGCCGTTTGCGTCATGCAATCACTCCAGACGAACGTGATATTCTCGAAGGCCTGGTGGCGAAAACGGAGGTATTGCAAGGCGACGAGCTGTTGCTGAAACGCGGAGATTTCTGCGATTTCTCGACGATACTCATTTCGGGCCACATGCTTCGCACGATCCATGAAGACGGGCAGCGCAGTATCGTAGGTTTTCAGGTCGCCGGGGATTTCGTCGATCTGCACGCATTCGCGCTGAAGCGGCTAGATCATGACCTGATGGCTATAGGGGAGGCGGAAGTCGGCTACGTGCCACACGAACGTTTGAACAAGGTGATAGAGGACGAACCGCACCTGGCACGCATTTTCTGGTTCTCGACCCTGCTCGATGCATCGATCCACCGCGAGTGGATTATGAAAGGCCAGAACTTGCGCGCAATGGCCCGACTGGCACACCTTTTCGCAGAATTGTGGTATCGTTTGCGAATGGTGGACCTTGGCAAAAGCAGCGGCTTCCAAACGCCTTTGCAGCAGAGTCATCTTGCCCAGATATGCGGCATCTCCACCGTCCATGTAAGCCGGTCGCTACGCGACCTGCGCGAAGCGGGTATCGTGGAGTTCAGGCGCGGCAGGATCATCATTCTCGACGGCGAAAAACTGAAGAAAATCGGAAAGTTCGACCCGTCCTACCTCTACGGCGAAGGCGGTCTGGCTGTCGGCAATGCGTTGGACAAAGGGGCCGGGGAGAAAGCACCAAAACAATGACCGGTCAGGATGGTGGCGTTTCCGGTAATTTTTACGGTCAATATATCTTCGTTGCAGGGCTTCACAGAACGGGGACCAGCCTGCTCGCGCGGATGATCGGCAGCCATCACGACATCGCGCAAATCGAAGGCGCGCCAGTGCCTGAAAACGAGGGATGCTATTTACAGGGTGCGATACCTCATACAGCACGACACGGAATACCTGGCCATTTCGCCACCGATCCCGCGCAACACCTGATCGAGGAATGCCGGTTCGATACGTTGGCTACCCGCGAACGCCTTAACGCCGACTGGGCAGCATGGTTCGACCCTGAGAAAAACTGGCGACTGGAAAAGTCGCCAGTGAACCTGACGCGAATGCGGCTGTATCAGCAGCTGTTTCCGCTGGCCCATTTCGTCGTAATCTTACGCCACCCTGAAGCCATGGCCGCTGCCTTGGCGAAATGGTCAGACCAGTCCGCGCATGAACTGATCGACTATGCGCTCGATGCTTACGAAATAGCGCTCGGCGATATTCAATTCCTGCATCGGGTTTACGTGCTACGCTATGAGGATTTGGTTACGCAACCTGACGAGCTACTGAGCAGCCTGTTCGCTTGGCTGGGCATCGCCGCTGTTGGGGCCGAAACCGAAGTCCGCGATGGCAATGCGGATTATCGGGGTGCATGGACAATGTCCGGCGAACAGGGGGAACGTGCAAAGACATTCGGCTATGGTCAGGCCCTAACGACGGAACCAATGGCCTCCAGGATCAGCCACCCTTTGCGGGCAAATCGCGAAGCTGCACACAGCCTCCTAAATCGCGCAATTACGCCGTAATGAACTCAGGCTTTTGCAAACACCGGTCGCTCTCCTTTGACGAGACCACGATGCAGCACGCGATCGCCCTGCACGCCGAGATGGTCGGCCCTGTGCATGGTCGCGCGATCATCGAACAGCACGACATCGCCTGCGCGCCATTGGTGTCGATACAAATGCGCCTGCCTGGTGCTGTGTCGGTATAATGCTTCGACAATACGTTGCGATGGTGCCGATGCCGCCGCTTCCAGATTGCAGCAGCGTTCGGGCGTCGAGAGATAGAGCGACGTTTCGCCCGTTTCCGGCAAGCGCCGCAATACCGGATGGCGGACCGCGTAATCCACCCCGTCCGGTCCCGTCGCGGAATGTTCCAGCGTCTTGCCCGTCAGCCACTCGCGGCAGCGTGTCGGCAGGCTGGCGGCGGCGCGGACCTGGTCGCTGAACAAGCGTACCGCCGCCTGCCTCCGGCAAAACCACCGCTTTCAGAGCCGTAAAAACCGGTGGACGCGCGACATAGCTGGTGTCGGTGTGAAACACGCTGCGCGGTGGTGTCGTGTGCCCGATATTGGACACGATATTGAGCTGCGGCGCGTCAGCAACCGGCGGTTCCCCGGCGGTATACATCGGCGGGCCGAGCGAGGCGAGAAACGCCGCCAGCTCGCCATCGCTCGCGTTTTGTTCGCGGAACACCAGTATCCGATGCCGCACGCATGCCGAACGCACCGCAACGGGATCCGGCAAGGCGGACAGCTTGAAGACCCGCAACCTCTGCCCCGAACGGTTCCAGTGGCCTGACCCGCAGCATGTCAGCCAAGCATATCCGTCAGCCTAGCATCCACGCCGGACCCGTCATGCAGACTGTCCAGCACAAGGTCGGCCTGCCAGAAATCCTGATCGCTGGTCAACGCGCCCGGCGTGGCGATGGTGTCGATACCGGCGCGCTTGGCGGACATTACGCTGGTGGCGGTGTCCTCGATCGCCAGCGCATCGCCGGCTGCGATGCCCAGCTCTTTCAGCGCCAGTTCGTAGGGTTCGGGCGAGGGCTTGCCTTGCGTCACCTTGGCGCGGTCCACGATATAGTCGAAATCATCCGCAGAAAACGAGTCGCCCGCCGCTGCGAAGACTGCGTCGATATTGGGCTGATATGTTGTCGTGACCAGCGCCAGCTTCATACCGCGCTCCTTGGCCCGCGCGACCAGCTCGGCCACACCGGGGCGCAGGCCCACGCCCTGGTCCTTCATCGCAGCACAGGCCAGTTCGGTCTTGCGGGCGTGGATTTCCCCTATCTTTTCATCGGACAAATCAGTGCCGGTGGCCGCAGCCAGCAAGGCCAGCCGTTCCTTGCCGCCTGCCTGCTCCAGCAATTGGGCATAGGTTTCGCGGTCCCATCCCCAGTTCAGGCCAGCTTCCTTCAGCGCCTGGTTATAGGACTGACGCTGAATATCGGAGGTTTCGGCAAGAGCGCCGATGGAGCCGAACATGATGGCGGTTTTGGGCATGGTAATAATCCTTCTGATCTGAATTGTATTGAAATTGCGGTTCAGTCCTGCACCAGCGGTCCGGTGACGGTGGAGGGATCCTCCAGCCCGACATCGCTGCACAATGGCTCGATCCCGGCCCCGTCGCGCGGGTAGTCGCGGCACAGCCCGCGGTAATCCCGCACGGCAGCGAGCAGGTCATCCTCGGTGACATCGTCGAGATAGCCGCATTCGCCGATAGCCCCGCGCGGAACGGGCGCAACGAGGTTCTGGCCCCGCTTCTGGATGATCTTGCGATGGCTCTCCAGCATCACCGCATCGTCCAGCAGGATATCGTGCCACAGGCTCAGCCCGTAATCGCTCATCAGCTTGAGAATGCGGTGCAATTCGTCTTCGCCGATCCACCCGGCCCGCTGGCTCAGAAACGCGCCCAGCCCCATACAGATCGCGACCGCATGGCCGTGCAGCAAGCCCGCCTCGATCTCGAAACCGGGCGACCAAGTGTGGCCGTAGGCATGGGGGCGGCACTGGTGTGTCTCGTAAAGATTGTCGTATTCCGCCTCGACATAAGTGCGCATTGCCGCACCGAGGATGGCATTGGACAAGTCATGGATCGGATCGTCGTCCGCGCAATCCAGTGTGCCGAAGCGGGTTTCGACAAGGTTCGGGGTCGCCGCTTCGAGATTTTCGAACAGCTCCATATCCTTGACGATCGCCATCTTGACGATCTCGGCAATACCGTGCCGCAACCATCCTTCGCGTAGCGATGCGAAGAAATAGCGGTCCGTCAGGCACAGCGACCGGCGGATGATACGCGCCGAGCAAGTTCTTGTAACCGAACCCGTCGCAGCAGGTGCGCGGGCTGGGTCCGGCATCGATACCGGTGACGATAGAGGTGCCCAGCATCACATAGGGCGTGTTGCGGCCATACAGTGCGCAGGCCAGCCCGCCCGTATCGGCCAGCACGCCGCCGCCGATTATCAGCACCGGCTCGTTGCGCGACAGACCCAGTTTCTTGAAATCGCCGAGCATCTTTTCGACCGTGCCAAGGCCCTTGTCGGCTTCCATCGCGCGATAGACCAGCTTTTCCAGCGGAATGCCGTGGCGGGCGAAATAGGCTTCGATCTTCGCCGCGTAATTCTGCTCGATATTGCTGTCGACCAGCGCGATGCAACGGCCCAGTGGGCGGTAGATATCGCGCAATTCGTTGCGGCCTTCGTCCAGCACATGATCGACCATGCGGATGGAAGCGAAAGTGGAAAAACTCATCACGGCATCGACGCTGCGGTGATCTTCCGATGCGACCACCCGGCCGTCGCTCTCGCGATAGGGCGAGGTGGGGTAGACGGCATGGGGATTGGTTTCGGTCAGGTCGGCGATGCGCTGCTCCCAATCCGCACGCAGCGCGGTGTCGGCCACACGCTGCGTCAGGTAATCGCGCAGGCGCATGCTGGAGAAGCGCTTGCTGTCATGCACTTGGTCGGCAAATCGCGCCCACGCACCGGCGCCGGCTGCACCGACCCCGGCAGCCATACGGGCGACCAGCTGGAACACCGCCTCCAGCGGCAGGTTCAACGCACCGCGCATCATCCGCGCAGGCGCGATCGCATCGAGCGCGCCGGTTTCCGCAAAATCATCGCCGAAATCCTGTCCGAACGCATCGGACCCGATCAGTGTCGTCAGCAATGCCTGAAAAGGACCGCCTGCAATCACTGTTTTCGAGCGCATGCTCCAACGCCGCGCTTTGTTCGGGCGCGTCGGCATCGGCGAAAAAGGTCTGGATCGCGGTAGCGGCATTGGCGGCAACCGGCTTGGTCTGCTGAAAATTCATGATGGCCTCTTGATCAGGTCTGAAACGGAGCGGGTGAAAAATTCACGAAGCGACACGCCGTCCGCTGCCATCATTTTCACGATGACGCTGTCCGGCGAAAAGGAGCAATAGGGTCCGGCCTCGAGGAACCACGGGGTTCCGGCGGGATCGATGCGGAAATCGAACAGGCTGTATTGCCGCATCCCCAATGCGCGGTGGCAGGCAATCGCGGCGGTCTGGACCTTGGCGACGACGGGATCGCCGCGCTCCACGATCCAGCTTTCGCGCGGCTGTTTCGCGCCCAGTGCCAAGGCCCCGTCTTGCCCGCGTTGCAGCTTGTCTGTGCGCACCCGGATCGGGCGGCTATCGGCATCGACGCGATATTCTTCCAGTGGCAGGGCGCGCAGCAGACCGTCCTGTTCGACCACGCCGCAACGTACCTCGCGCCCCGCCTCGATATAGCGTTCGACCAGAACCGCGCCGCCGAATCCGGCGGCGGCCTCGACGGCGGCGGGCATGTCTTCGGGTCGCCGTACCAGCGCGACACCGTCCGAATTATCGGCATCATTGGGTTTGACGATCAGCGGAAAATCGAGCGTGGCGGACGTCGTCGTCCCGAAGCAGTTGCCCCTCCGGCACAGCGACACCGGCGGCAGCAACGATGGCGCGGGTTTTCGCCTTGTCCGCCGCCAGCGCCATTTGCAGCGGAGGGTTGCCGAGATACGGGAGGCCCAGCAGGTCGAGCAGCGCGCGGTAATGCGATACCCCGGTGCGGCAGAACATCTGCGGCAATGCCAGATCGGCTTCGAGCAGCGCGATATGCTGCACCGCTTCTGCCAACGATAGCGATGACGCAGCGGCGATGGCGCTATCGTCCAGAGTCTCCGGAAAACGCCAAGTACCGCCGGGCGACACATGCGCGTTGACGAAGCGATAGTCCGCATCCGCCAAAGCATCCTGCGCGGCGCGGGCATACAGCTCGGACAGCTCGCGATAGGCCTCGTCGGTCGGCGAGCCGACGAGTTGCAGGATGGTTATCGGCGCTGCCATTCAGTCGCCCCCCGCCTGCACCAGCTTGCCGATATTGAAATCGATGCGCAGCCAGTCGCGCCCGATTGCCAGCGCGCGCAGCAGCAGTAGCGGGATGTGCCAGTGATGCAGCATCAGGAACGGCAGCGGATCGCGGGCATCCAGCACAGCATCCTTGCCATGCGCAATAATCGCCAGCCGCGCGCGCATCGCTTCGACCGATGGAAAGGCGCGCAATAGCCGCCACACTTCATGGGCCAGCCAGTATGTCGGCCTGCTCGACGGCAGCGGCGTGACCGTTTCGCCAATCCTGCCGCCGCCTAGATACGCATTTGCGAGACCGGGATGGTCGTAAAACATCGTGATCGCCGAATGGGTGCGCGGGTTGCACTCGATGGCGTAATATCGCCCGTCATCATCGGCACGGATGAAGTCGAAGGATGCCTGCCCGGTCAGCTCCAGCGAAGCGCCGTAACGGCGCACCCAGTCCTCGATTTCCGGTATGTCGAGATGCGCGTAATTGACTTGAAACGCAGAGGATTCGCAGCAGGCATGCACGGTCAGCGCACCGTCGCGAAATGCGCCGTGCGTGCAGTATTCGGTGCCGGGAATAAATTCCTGCATCACCCAAGGATTGTCTTCGGAGATCGGCAAGCTGCGCGCGTAAGCTGCGGTTTTTTCCGCGCTGGCGAGCGGCAACTTGGTCAGGTCGAGCCGCCGGACCGGATCGTAGCGAATGCTTTTCAGGATGAATTGGCGGGTTTCGCCGCTGAAATCATAGGCCGCGACTTGCGCCGGGTCCGTGATGCGAACGGACTTTGGCGCGGCAAGGCCGAGGGCGGCGGCGGTTTCGGCGAATTGGTGTTTGTCGTCCAGCTTCCCGATCGTGTCCGCCGCGACATGGAAAGTCTCGCAATGGGCGGGCATGTGCGCTGCGGCTTGGGCATCGAACAGGCTGCCGACCGGGCTGGAAACCGGCACGAACAGATCGGCTTTTTCCTCGCGTGCCAGTGCCGCCAGAGCGGCGGCGTATGCTTCGTCTTCCGGCTCCGGCACAATGGCGAAGCGATCCACGGCGGACGAGAACCGGTGCGCGGTCATCCAGTACGGCGCGCTTTCGGTCAGGATCACGCGGTGCCCGGCATCGCTGAACGAACGCGCGAGTTGCAGCGCCTTGGTCATTTTCCCGCCGCCGACAATGACAGTCTTGCCGCCCGCAGGCTTCGCCCGGTCCTGCCGTTTGCGCGCCGCGCCCGCGACCATTGCCGCCGCAGCGATCCCGACCGTAACCGGCACCGCCGCGCCAAGCGCAGCGAGCGTCAGGAAGGTCTTCCCGATAGTGCGAAATCCCGACAATGCCTCAGACCCGCCGGATCAGCGTCACACCGTCGCGCAGCGGGATAAGCACTTGCTCGAACCGTTCGTCGGCGGCGACCTCCGCATTGAACCGCGCGATGGCCGCACCGTTTTCGCCCGGTTCGTCGCTGGCATAGGGTTCGCCCTGCATCAGCGTATTGTCGACACAGATCAGGGCATTGTCCGTCAGCAAATCCCGCTCGACCAAGGTATTCAGATAATTCGAATACCCGCCCTTGTCCGCATCGATAAACACGAAGTCGAACGTCTGTCTTTCATCGGCAAGCTTGCCAAGGGTGTCTGCCGCCGGACCGACACGCACCTCGATCTTGCCACCATCTTGCGACGCGTCGAAGCATGCGCGCGCGAAGTCGGCGGCATATCGGTCGATCTCGCAGGCGACCAGCCGCCCGTCATCCGGCAGCGCTTCGGCCATTGCGAGTGCGGAATAGCCCGTGAACAGCCCGATTTCGAGCACGTTTCGCGCACCCGTCGCGCCAACCAGCATTTTAAGAAACTGCCCTTCGACATGACCGGACAGCATTTCCCCTTCCAGAGGCAGCGATGTCGCGCCGTCACCGTGCCGACGCTGCCAGTCCTCGCCACGCGTCGCGGCGGCCAAGTCCGCCAGCGCCTGCGATTGCCGAGTGGTATTGGCCGCGAGATAATCCTCCAGCCCCGCAGCAAGCCTGTGCGCTTCGGCCAATAAGTCGGCGAATTCCGGCCCGTCCGCCTTTCCCGCCGCCAAGTGCTCGCGCAGGGTGGCGAGCCGGTCGGCCATGATCGTCACCGGCGTGACCGGTCGCAATTGCGGTGATGACTTGCTGTTGATAACTGCCATAAATCCTTCTGCTCCGTCGGCGGCTAGCACGCCGGACCCGCAGGGAGCTATGGCACAGGATACGCCCGAATTGCGGGCATAATCGATTAAAAAATATCAAGAACCGGATGGGTGGTTGCGGGCGGCCGATGCGTCGCAATATCGCTCCGGTCGAGAATGCTGCCGCCTATACTTCACGCCAATGTCGACGGCGCATCCTGCAGTGTCGCAATTCCCGCCAGTGCCATCGAGCGGCGCAGACCGTCGTCGAGAATCGCGAGCGCCTTGGCCACGCCCGCCTCGCCGCCTGCCGCGAGACCGTATAGATAGGCGCGGCCCACGCCGACCGCATCCGCGCCCAATGCCATCGCTTTCAGGATATCGGCTCCGTCGCGCACGCCTCCATCGAGGATGATATTGGCTTCCCCACCTATTGCCGCGACGATTGCAGGCAACGCGTCGATGGCGGCGATGTCGCTGTCGAGCTGGCGACCGCCATGGTTGGACACCGAGACGGCGCGCGCACCGATTGCTACCGCGTGCTTCGCATCGTCGGGATGCACGATACCCTTGATGATGACGTCGCCCTGCCAGTCGGCAATCAGCGCCTCGGCATCGGCCCAGTCGAAGGATGGATCGAGTTGTGCATTCACGAAATCGGCAAGGCTGGTGGCAGGTGTCGCCGTATCGAGATTGGCGTAGCGGATGGCGGGGCTGCGCAAATAATCCGCCGTCCAGCGCGGGCGTTTGATGGCTTCCCACACTTGCTGAGGCCCGATCTTGGGAGGGATGGAAAAGCCGTTGCGATGGTCGCGGCGACGGTGGCCGTGCACCGGCATGTCGACCGTCAGCACCAGCGCCTCAAGCCCTGCCGCACGCGCACGGTCCAGCATGGCGCGGGTCAGGCCGCGATCCTTCCAGACATAGCACTGGAACCATTTGGGGCCGCCACCGGTGGCCGCGAAATCCTCAATCGATGTCGAACCCAAAGTTGACAGCCCGCATACCACGCCCGCCGCGCCGGCCGCCTTGGCCACGGCTGTTTCGCCATCGGTATGGAACAGCCGGTTGCCTGCCGTCGGCGAGCAGAGGATGGGCGTGCGCATCGGCTTGCCCAGCAGCGTGGCGGTGGTGTCGATTTGCGAGACATCGCGCAGTATGCGGTGGCGGAACCGATGCTTGTCGAATGCTGAACTATTTTCGCGCAGGGTAGTTTCGGTATCCGCTCCGCCATCGATGTAATCGAACACCATGCGGTGCGCGCGCCGCTTCGCCAGCAGGCGCAGATCGTCGATCGTCTGGCAATCTGCCAGCTTCACGAAAGCGCAGGTTCGGTGGCCGCGAGTCGGGCGCGGTCGTCCGGGTGCAGCGCCATCAGTACCGCGATGGCGATATGTCCGAGGATAGGCGGCACGAAGGTCAGCAACGCCATCGTCAGCGGCACACCGTCGGCCTGTGTCGCCGCGCCGGGCACGAACCCGATGGCGGAAAACAGCCAGAAGCCGATACCGACCGCCGCCGCCTGCCCCAGTTTGGTGGACAGCGTGACCAGCGCGAAAGCGCTGCCCGTCTGGATGGTGTCGCTCGCGCGGCGTTCCAGCTCGTCGATATCGGCCACGATGGCACGCGTCAGGAATATCCAGACCCCCATCGTCGATCCGAACCCGATAATGGCGGCAGCGGCCCAAGGCAGGCTGCCGGTTGGCACGAAGAACAGGGCGACCACGAAAGGGATAGTGAAGAGCGAGGACCAGGTGATCGTCATCGCCTTGCCCAGCCGCTTCGCCACCAGCGCCCATAACGGCACGAAAATCATGCCCGATGCCATAAACAGCAGGAGCAACAGTCCTGCCCGCGCGCCAAGGCCAAGATAAGCGTCCATCGTGAACACGAAGCCGCTGAGCAGCATACCGCCTGCAACCCCTTGCACGAAATCGGCCAAGATCAGGCGGCGAAATTCGGGTCGCGCGAACAGGCGGCGCAGCGCATCGGTGAAGCGCGCTTCACGGTGCCGGACAGCGCCACCGGGCGGAGCGGCCCATACCGCGATGGCAACCGCCGGAGCGATAAGCACGATGGCATAGAGACCCAACGCCTCGACCCGCGCTTGCGCCGGATCGGCCGCGCCCTGTTCGACAATGGCGGGCAGCACCATCGCGGTCAGCAGCCCGGCAATACTGGCAAGCAGGATCGCGCCCTGCAACCGCGACCGCTCGTCATATGTCGCGCCCAAATCTGCGGCCCAGGCAAGGTGCGTGATCGTGATCATGGTATAGCCGAGATAGGTCACGAACAACGCCGTCAGCAGCAGCGCGATACCGCTGCCCGCTGGCGGGAAGAACAGCATCCATGCGCCCAGCATCAGGATCGGCACCGCTGCGACCAGCCACGGTTTGCGGCGGCCCCAGCGCGAATGCGTGCGATCCGTCAGCGCGCCCATCGCGGGGTCGGTGACGATATCCCATAGCCGCGCGGCCATGAAGACAAGCCCGATAAATGCCAGATCGACGCCCAGATGCGTCGCATAGAAGGGCGGCAGATAGGCACCGATGGGAAAGCTGAGCGCCGCCGCGGGCAGCGCGGGCAGGGCAAACAGAATCAGCCGCCCGCCACCCAATCGCGCGTTCGATTGTGCGTCCAATCCTGTGCCTGCCCGCCCGGCCCTGGCTGCGGTCATGCTAGTAACTCGCGCGCAGTTCTACTCCCAATCGCCGATCGTTGGCGATAAATTGCGAATAGCCACCGATGACCGGCGTTGAAAAGATGCTGTCGGCGTAATCCTTGTCGAACAGGTTGCGACCGAACAGCGCAACTTTCACCCTGTCGCCCGGCGCGGACAGTTCCAGCCGCCCGTTGACCAGCGCATAGCCATCCTGGATCGTATTGGGATCCTGCGTCAGCGAATACAGCGTATCGCCGCGAAAGCTGATCTCGCCGCGCAGGCTGGCTTCCCAGCCGCCGGTGCCCAGCGGCATGAAAACCGTGGCATAGGCAAAACCCGATAGCTCCGGCGAATTCGATGCGCGCGCGCCCGACAAATCCTGCGTCCCGGTCAGCGCACAACTGGCGGGACGGTTCGGCAATGTTGGCGGCGGGCATTCGGCGTTGGGAAAATCGACATAGCGCGGATCGACATAAGCGAGGTTGAAGCCTGCCTCCAGCGCCGGATCGGGCCGCATCGACACTTCCAGTTCGGCACCCTGCGTGCGGAACTTGCCGACATTGCTCAGCACGAAGCCCGGAATGCCGTCGGTGCGCTGCGAGGCCGCCTGGAAATCGTCGACCGTGGTGCGGAACCCGGTCAACGCGCCCTGCAATTTCCCGTCCAGCGTGCGCAGACGCAATCCGGTTTCGAAGTGGTTGACGGTTTCGTTTTCCAGCGGTTCGTAGATCGCCGCGCCATTGGCATCGAAAGCGATCGGGCTGCCCGCATTCAAATCGTAAGCCCGCCCCTTATAGCCGCGGCTATAGGTAAAATAGCTGCTGATATCGGGCGTGAATTCATAGCGCAGGCTGGCCATGCCGGTGACGGCGGTATCGCTGACATCGTCCTCGATCCCGGCGATAGCCTGTCCGAAGGCACCCAGGGGCAAGCCGCCACTGCGGTCGAACGATACATCCAGCGTTTCGTGGATTATCCGCGCACCGGCGGTCAGCGACAGCGCATCGGTGAGCTCCAGCGTGGCCTGCCCGAAGGCGGCGTAATTCCATGTTTCCTGCGCCTGGTTCTGCACATTCACCAGCGTTACCGCCGGCGCGCCGGGCACGAAGGGTGCCGGGATATTCACGCCGGGCGCAAGCTGCACGAAGGCCGCTTCCTGCCGCTGGATGCTCTCTACCTGAAGGTTGAACAGATACAGGCCGAGCACGTATTCGAACGGCCCGTCGGGTGACACCAGCTGGATTTCCTGACTGAACTGTTCGATGTCGGAATCGGTGGCAGCAAGATCGAAGAAGGAGATCGGCAGCTGGTCGGTCTTGTTGCCTTCCGAAATATCGAAGGTGCGATAGCCGCTGATGGAGCGCAGCGTGTGATCGCCCAGCGCCACGTCGATATCGAGAGTCGCGGCGACGGTTTCGCTTTCCTGGAAACTGGACCGGATGGCCAGCGCAACATCGCGGTTGCCTTCGCCCGGCGTCACGAATGCACCCAGCGTTGCCTGTTGCAAAGCCGCGAATGGACCGGCGGTAGCAAATTGCCGGGCGGTCCAGTTGCAGCACAGCGTGTCCTGCTTCTGGTACTCGCCGGTCAGCAGGATGTTGACGGCATCGCCCGCTTCGAAGGCCAGCTTGCCGCGCACGCCAAATTCATCCTCGTCGTTGACTTCGTCGATCGCAAGTCCGGGATTGAGCTGGTCGAGTATGCCGTCGCGCTGGTTATAGAACCCGGTAATGCGCGCGGACAGGCTTTCGCCAAGTGGGCCGGATACCGAGCCGCCGAGCCGGATTTCATTGTCGCTGCCATACAGCGCGCGGGCATCGGCCTCGAACGTGTCGGTGGGGCGTTTTGTGATGACGTTGACGACACCTGCTGAGGCGTTCTTGCCGAACAGCGTGCCCTGCGGCCCGCGCAACACCTCGATGCGTTCCACATCCACCAGATCGAGCAGGCCCGATGCCTGGCGACCCAGCACCACGCCATCGATCACGATGCCGACCGCTCCTTCCGAAGCATCGGAAAAGCTGGTGGTGCCGAAGCCGCGAATGACGAGGCCTTCGCCGCGTGCGGTCGAAGAGGAGCCGAAAGTCAGCGAGGGGACCACATCGACCAGGTCGTCGATGGAATCGAAACCGCTGTCGTCGAATTCTTCACCGCCTATTGCGGTCACCGCCATCGGCACTTCGTCGATGGTTTGTTCGCGTTTTTGCGCGGTGATGATGATGACCGGAACGCCGTTTTCGTCGATCCGCTCGGCGGCGGGCGCTTCCTGCGCAAAAGCGGGCTGGACCAGCACCGGAAATGCCATCGCCGCCCCTGCCAGCATGCGACTGGCCACGGAACCGCTCATCGAAAATCGCTTCGTCATCGTTCTCTCCCCAAGTGTTTTCTTTCTGCTTAGGGACAGAATTGGAGGATAAGCAATCAAAAACGAAAGCAAACGATCAAATTGCTATGCGACAATCACCGCTGTTCCGGCCTCGGCGAGCCGTTCGGCCAGATCGGCGGGCGGTGCGCGGTCGGTAACGATAGTGTCGATCCTGGCCAGCGGACACAGAAGGATACCCGCCTGCGCATCGAACTTGCTCGCATCGGCCAGCACCACCAGCCGTTCCGCCAGGTCGATCAGGCGGCGTTCGGAATGGACCAGCAGCGAGTCCGACTGGCGCAGCCCGTCTTCACGGATGGCCTCGGCCCCCATGAACATGAATTTCGCACGATAATCCGCCAGCCCGTCATTGCCCGAAGTAGACAGGATGATGTTCTGTTCGGGGAACACTTCGCCGCCCGGCACCACCAGCCGCGTGGCGGGATCGCCGATCAGCGACTGGATGATGTGCAGGCTGTTGGTCAGCACCTGCATGCCGCGCCCTGCCAGCAAGGGGCTCATCTGATGCGTGGTGGTGCCACCATCGACGATGATCGCCTCGCCATCGGTGCATAGTTGCGCGGCCCGCGCGGCGATGCGGCGCTTTGCCGCCATGTTGCGATGGACATTGCGCTCGAAACTGCGACCGACAAAGGCGTGGCGCGTTTCACCCGAAGGTTCCGCCCCGCCATGCACCCGGCGCAAGCTGCCCTGTTCGGCCAGTTCGCCGAAATCGCGCCGGATGGTGACCAGCGAGGTGCCGATCTCCTGCGCCATCTGCTCCACGGCAACGAAACCGTCCGCGCCCAGCCGGCTGACGATACGGCGATGGCGTTCGGTCTTGCGCATGCGCTGCGTCCTAGAACGCATCGCACGATCAGCGCAATTACTTTGCCCGGATGGAGAAGCGGTGGCTGCCCGGCTCCATACGTGCCGTCCCAGACAGCAGATCGAAGCGCTCTTCGTCGATGGTCGCTGCGATACCCGTCGGCAAAGTGACGGTACCGTCGATCGTGTGGTCCGTTCTCCGCAGGGCCAGAACGATATCGCCATGAATGGTCGGCAGCGTGGTTTCGACTTTTTCCAGATGCGCCATCTGCGGAGAAATCGCGAAGCCTGCCAGACCCGTGTCCGCAGGTTGCAATCCGGCGACCGCATAGACCAGCTGGTATGTCGGCGAAGCACTGAAGCCGTGGCACAGGCTGGCGGTCGGGCCGAGGCTCTCCCACAAGGTATCCGCACCCGCATCCAGCATCGGGCCGAGTTTCCGGCGCATCAGGTCCAGCGCGACGTCAGCACGCCCGGCTTTGGCGAGCGCGCTGTAAACGAAGTGGCTGTAAAAGGTGTTGGCCAGCACCACGCCCTCCTGTTCGTCCAGCGTATCGCCGGTCGGCGCAATGGGCGGTGCGGCCGTGAATGTCATGCGCGCGGGGTCGGTGATACGCTCGATCATCCGGCTCCATCGCTCGCGCGGGGCATCGCCCCACAGGATCATTCCCGCATTGGCGTGCTGGCTGGTGCGCGGCTCCTGATCGCCGGATACCGGATCCACGACATCGACATATATGCCGCGCTTTTCGTCCCAGTGGCGGGCGTTCAACGCTGCTTTGACTTCGGATGAGTCACTCGCGCAGACGACGCGCCGCGCGGCTGTTTTCCAGCACGTCTGCCATACCTGCCGCAGCGTCTAGCGCGCCGGCATATTGGGCATTCAGGGCGCAGGCTTCACCGTGTCGCCCGACACCCGACCAGTCCATGAAGTGCCAGTACGGCATGTCGGCGACCAGCCCGCTCTCGCCGCGTTGCAGGTCGAACCATTGCAGCGCCCGTTCGATAGCGGGGAATATTTCCTCGATGGTCGCGTCGTCGCCGGACCACAGCAGGTAGTCGCTGGCAGTCAGGATCCATTGCAGGGTCCAGTCGGGGATCAGGAGCGCGTTCGATTTGTGGTCGCCGGGCGCGAACATCTGGGTCAACCCGTCGGGCCGCTGGCTGGCGGCGACATCGCGCAGATATTTCGCGGTCAGCGCGTGGGATGCAGGACCGAACGCGGTTTGCGCCGCCAGGTTCTCCACCGTCACATCGCCCAGCCATTGGCGCTGTTCGCGACTGGGGCAATCCTCCCACCCGTCATGCATGCATAGCTGCACCGTCTTGCGCCCGGTTTCCCACAGACGATCGAGAAACGCATCGTCGCTGGCGAAGCGGCCCGCCTTACCTGCTGGATAGCGGATGAAGTTGACCCCGGCGAAATGCAGGTCGAGGCCCTCGTCCGCATTACGCACGGTAATCTGCATCCACTTGACCGCCGACCATTCGAACCGCTCGAACACCTGCCGTCCGGCCCGTGCAGTATAGCGTGCAACATGTGTGTCATTGCCCAGCACGCTAACTGGCACGATGCGGGCGTCATCGGCCATGCCGTCATCGGTGAACTCGCCCGGCAACCGCTCGGCAACCGCGATGTCGATGATTTCACCGCCCTTCGCGTCTATATCGACATGCGGGAACCCGGTCAGCAGCCCGTCCATGCGGAACAGCAGCGTGACGCCTTCTCCGGGCATCGTGCGGATTGTCGCAGGCTCTCCACCGTGCGCAAGCATCGCCTTTGCATCGGCAACATCGGGCACAGTTTCGGTGAAAGGTTCATCGTAAAGCGCACGATGCACCGGCAAGTCCGGCTGCACCTTTACCGCGCGAACCAGCCGCAGTTCTTCAGGCGCGACCAGCGTTTCGGTCAGCATCGGCAGCGGATTGGGCAGCAGCGTGGGAAACGGCTCCGTCACCAGCCCGCCGAAGAAACTCTCCGGCCCGTCGCCACCGCTGCGCAGGACCTGCACAGCGTCCCAATCGCCGTCGTCGAAACCGGCCTGCTTCCAGCCTTCGGGCAGTTGCCGGGCGTCGAGCGATTCCACGAAGCCCAGCCCGCTGTTCATGCGTTCGGTGTCGCTGTCCCACGCGTCGCTCTCGATGCAGCGCCAATCGGTATCGGTCGAGAGTGGCACGGCCTGCCCGCCGACGTCGGCGGAGCCATCCACCCACAGCGCGCCATCGCCGAAGGTCGGCTGCCACATGCCCTTCACGCGTTCGTGCCACGCCGTATCGACACCGTAGACGTGCACGATAACGGCGATGCAGTTCTTGCCCTGCCGCAAGGCATCGGCGATCTCGTAGCTATCGTATTTCTGGTGGAACACATCGCTGCGCACCGGGCCGCGCCCTATAAAAGTGCCATTGACGAACAGTTGGTAACGCCCGTCGACCGTGATCTTGAGATCCGCCGCACCGGGCGCGGCATCCAGAGTAACGTCTCGCCGGAACAGGAACCAGCGATTGGTGCCGTCCTCGCGCGGCGGCGCGTCCTGCATCGCGGCCATGAAGCCCATCGGGTCGATCGGCTGTTTGGTTGTCCAGATGAACGGGGCGCGGTTTTTCATCATACTATCCCTGCTGCGCCGGGCGAAACCGGCTTTCGTGTCGCCGCAACCGAGGCGCGATACCCGCTGGCGCGATAGGCCGCGACGGGATCGACTGCGCCACCGCGCCGCTGTCGTAATTCGGCGACAAGCGGGCGCATATCGGTCTGGTATGCGTCCTGAAGGCAGGCCCGCGCCGTGATGACATCGTTTGCTTCCTGCGCAGCGTGAAGTGCGCCGCGATCCACCAGCAGCGCACGGGCAAAGGCGCACTGAATGGCGTCCGCGCTGACGATCAGGCTTTCGATAGGGTCGGTTACGTTATGCGACTGGTCCATCATGTAGGCCGGTGCGAAATCGCCATTGGCGCGTGCCTCCGCCTCGACCAGTTCGTTGAAGACGAGGAACAGCTGGAACGGCTGCACGCTACCGCTGTCGAGGTCGTCGTCACCATACTTGCTGTCGTTGAAATGGAACCCGCCCAGCTTGCCCGCCCAGGCGAGCCGCGCCACGATCATCTCGATATTCACCGTGGGCGCATGATGGCCCAGATCGACCAGGCACTGCGCCTTCTCGCCCAGCGCATCGGCGGCGAGATAGCTGGATCCCCAATCCTGGATGACGGTGGAATAGAACGCGGGTTCGAACAGCTTGTGCTCGATCATCATGGTCCAGTCGCCCGGCAAGGCACCATAAATCTCGCGCGCGCTGTCCAGATAGCGGTCGAAACTGCGCGCGAAATCGGACTGGCCGGGATAATTGCTGCCATCGCCGATCCACACCGTCAGCGCCCGGCTGCCCAGCTGCTCGCCGATGGCGATGCATTCGCGGTTATGGTCGACGGCCTGCGCGCGCACGGCGGCATCGGCATGGGTCAGGCTGCCATGCTTGTAGCTGTGCGCCTGCCCGGCCTGGTCCTGAAATGTGTTGGAATTGACCGCATCGAACCCCAGCCCGCGTGCCTGTGCATGGCCGCGCAGTTCGCTGTAATCGTCAACCTTGTCCCACGGAAAATGCGGCGAGACGCGAGGGCAGCAGCGAACCAGCGACTGGATAACGCCGCAATCGTCCAGCTTGTCGAATATCGTTACCGGTTCGCCCGCCATCGGGAAGCGCGCGAACCGCGTGCCGCCGGTGCCCACACCCCAGGTTGGAATGGCCACTTCGAAAGCAGCGAGCCGCTCCAGGATTTTCTCCGCATCGGTGCCATTGTCATCAAGCTGCTGCGTCAAACGCTCAAGGCTGCGCGAGTGGCGCTTCGCCAGTTCCGCATTGCTTGATTCCGCGCCGGTTTCGATCAGGGTGTTCATCGCGGAAATGCTCCGGCATTGCCCGCATCGACATTGAGGATGTTCCCGGTCGATTTTGCCGATATGTCCGATGCGAAAAAAGCCACCGCCTCGGCGATATCTTCGGGCAGGACCGACTTTTTCAGCAAAGACCGATCGCGGTAATGCGCTTCAAGCTCGCCATCTTCCAGCCCGTATGCCGCCGCGCGTTCCCGCCGCCAGTCGCCGTTCCAGATCGTCGAGCCTTGCAGCACCGCATCCGGATTAACGGTATTTACGCGGATGCCATGTTCGGCCCCTTCGAGGGCCAGGTTTCGCGCCAGATGCAGCGCCGCCGCCTTTGCCGAAGCATAGGCTGACGCGCCTTTCGATGGCACCAGTGCATTCTTGGACCCGATAAAGACGATGCTACCGCCCCCCATTTGCCGCAGCAGCGGGAACGCCGCGCGTGCGGTCAGGAAATAGCCTTCCGCCAGCACCGCCTGGTTCTTGCGCCACAGGTCAAGACCGGTTTCCTCGAACGGAGCGGCCGAGGCGATGCCGGCATTGGCAACCACGATATCCACACCGCCGAACGTCAGCACAGCGTGATCGAATGCCGCCATGACCGACGCTTCGTCCGTGACGTCCATCGTGCAGGTCGTGATGCGGTCCGCGCCTGCCAGTTCGGTCAGCGCCCCCACACGGCTTTCCAGCGCCTGTTCGTCGATATCGGTCAGCACGATACAGGCGCCATCCATCGCCAATCTGGTCGCGGTGGCGAAACCGATGCCGCCCGCACCACCGGTGACGAGCGCCACGCGCCCGGCGATCGGTTTGGCCTTTGGCATGCGTTGCAGCTTTGCCTCCTCCAGCGCCCAGTATTCGATGCGAAACGCCTCGCGTTCGGGCAGCGCGACATAGGTACCCACCGTCTCCGCGCCGCGCATGACATTGATCGCATTGCGATAGAATTCGGTAGCGATGCGGGCGGTCGTCTTGTCCTTCGCAAAGCCGACCATGCCGACGCCGGGCATCAGCACGATCACCGGATCGGAACCGCGCAGGGCAGGGCTGCCCTCCTCGCGATTGCGATCGTAATAGGCGGAATAGTCGGCGCGATACGCCTCGAGCGCCGCATCTAAGTCGTCAACTTCACGCAGCACCAATGGCTTTATCTTGGTGCGCAGGAAATGGTCGGGGCATGACGTGCCGAGTGCCGCAAGCTCGTCCAGCCGCGCGCTGCACACGAATTCCAGCGTTTCGGCACTGCGATCGATATGCGCCAGCTTGTGCGATCCATCGGCGGACAGCTTGCCGCGCAAGCCGGGCATTGCCGCCGTCAGCCGCGCGTTTGCTTCCCCGGATGACAATGCCGGTATTGCGAGCCTCCCCAAACGGTTGCGCGGCATCCATCCGGTCGTTCAGATATCGCGCCGCGCGCCCGATCAGGTCGATGGTCAGGACATAGCATTCGTGCGAAGTCTCGGCCCAGCTGAACAGGCCGTGCCCTTCCAGCACCACGCCGCGTATGCCGGGGTTTGCCGCCGCCACGTCGCGCAGTTGCAGGCCCAGATCGAAGCCGGGGCGTTGCCACCGAAGCCAGCCGACCTCGTCGCCATATATCTCGCGCGTCAGTGCCTCGCTGTCGGCAGTGGCGGCAATGGCGATGACCGAGTCGGGATGGACATGGTCGATATGCGCGGCATCGACGAAGCTGTGCAGCGGCGTGTCTATGCTGGGCGCGCGGGTGTTCAGACCAAAAGTGCAATGGGAGAGATACTCGACCATCTCGTCCTCGTGCTCCATCCCGCGATAGAGCCGCTCCAGCTGACGCAGGCGATCGAGATACAGTGTTGAGAACCCGTCGGTCTTTATCGACCCCAGATCGCCGCCCGACCCTTTGACCCATAGCACCGTAACATCTTCGCCGGTCAGCGGATCGGCTTGTGTCAGTTTGGCCGACGTGTTTCCGCCGCCAAAATTGGTGACGCCAAGATCGCTGCCAAGCAGGTTGGAGCGGTAGACGAGAAGCTCGACCTCGCTCATATTCCGCGTGGCCTGCGCATCCCAGCGATCGACCGGAAGTGCCAATGGAGTCAGGGTCATAGGCGGAGCGGCTTTCCGGTTGCGGGTTTGACAAGTTGCACTTTTGACCGCCTGTGTATGTTTATGAACGATTTTGATCAACTCTATTCAAGCAAAGACATCAATGGCGATGTCCTGGTGCTGGATATCGGCAAGACGCACACCAAGCTTGTCAGATATGCCGGCTCGCCCTTGGATACCCATGCTACTGCCAAGCAGGTCGCGCGTATCGCCAGCCCGTCCAGCGCCGGCCCGCCTTATCCCTCTATCGCAATCGCGGATATGTTCGCCTGGTTCGGCACGCAGATACAGGCTCTGCCCGATAAGCAGACTATCGCCGCGATCCTCCCGATAACGCACGGGGCGGCGTTCGCTTTGCTCGACCAGAATGGCGATCTGGCGATGCCGGTCATGGATTACGAATTCAGCCCGCCCGATGCCTTTACACGACGCTATTCGGAAATCCGGCCACCATTTGCCGAAACCGGCAGTCCGCATATGAGCGCAATGCTCAATGCCGGACGGCAGCTGTTTTACCAGCAGTCGGAGTTCCCCGACCGGTTCGCGGATGTAAGCCACATCGTTCCGCTGGCGCAGTATCTCGGTTTCCTGCTCGGCGGCGCGTTGCACAGCGAGGTCAGCGCGCTGGGCTGTCACACCGACCTGTGGATGCCTGAAGAAAACCGGCCTTCCAGACTCGCAGTGCAGGAAGGATGGGCTGCGAAGTTCCCTGCGATGGCGCACGGGCTGTCATGCATTGCATCCCTGCGCGACGACATATCCGGGGCATGGGGCCTGCCTAACGACACCGTTATCTTCACGGGCTGTCACGATTCCAGTTTCGAGCGCGCCGTTCTGGCTCGGCAATGCGAAGGCGCCTTCGCTTCGGTATCGACCGGCACATGGTTCGTCGTAACCGCTCCTGTCGCACAACAAATCGGTCGGCCTGTCGGTGCCGATGACGCCATCAGCCTCACGATCGACGGCGATCCGGTCGCCTCGGCCCGTTTCATGGGCGGTCGCATGATGGCGCCATTCGGCGATAATCGTGCATGGGACGCGGTGCGTGATGTCCTCTTCAATCCCACATTCGCCAAATGGCCGACCACGGGCGAAGGCAGAACGCCAGTGTTCGAAGGCCCGCTCGCAGAAAATACCGATGCCCAATGTGCTGTGGCAATGCTGCATATCGTTTTGCAAACCGATCACATGCTCTCGACACTTCACGCGCCGTCTACTGTAATCGTGACCGGACCTTTCGCGGACGACCCTGTCTTCATGGCCCTGTTGCAACTGGCAAGCGGACGTGACGGCCAACGCAACGTCACGACAGCCAGATCGGCATTCACTCCGCTTGCGATTCCGGAGGATGTCCCGTCATCGTTCGACGCCTATCGAACAGCCTGGCACGTCCGGACAGATGCTGTCGGCTGAACAGCCTACCCCGTCCTTTGCTGGCCTAGTGCAAGCGCGTCCGCGGGAAAAATGCCGTCGCCAGCCCGCGTGGCCGGAACTCGTGCCAGTCGCCTTCGTCCTGCGCCAGACGGTCGGCGATGGCGTACATGACGGACGGGTTCACGCCCAGGCCGATATGGCTGGCGATGACTTCGATATTCTCGGTCTGGTGGGCCGGTTGCTGAACCGATCCGCGCCAATGGACCACGCCGTCCCCCTTGGTCAGGATGGAGGTGGTCGGAACCGGCGGCGCTTCCGCCAGAGCCGTGAAATTGCCGTTCCGCATCGGTTCGGGCTCGGCACCGTTCAGCATTTCGAACAGGCGCGCGGCATTGGTATGGCCGCGGTCGTCCGTTATCGGGCTGCCGAGCGAGATCACCTGCCGCACCTTGTCCGGCATGGTTTTGGCCAGCTCGCGCGCGAATACGCCGCCAAGGCTCCAGCCGACGATGGATACCTTGCGACCAGTGCGGTCGTACAATGCCGACACGCATTTCCCCATCGCCTCGACGCGCGCATTATCGACCCGCAGGTTGCGGCCCAGTCGCCAGCCCTCGACATCGTAACCGAGCCGCGTCAGCAACCTGCGCATCGGGCCGGTGGAGCCGTCCGACGCAAGAAACCCCGGCAGCACCAGCACGCCGTGCCCGTCCCCCTTCGCCAGCAGGTTCATGGCGGGGCGCAGTGCCAGAAAAGACGCATATTCCGCCATCGCCCGACCGGGTTCGGTCAACGCGAGCAAACGGCTGGGCGGTCGCGCGGTAAGTTTTGGCGGGTTGTTTTGTTGAGTCATATCTAGCCTTTATCGGCAGCGGGCTTCGCTTTTACAACCGGCTTGCGCGGTGTGGCTTTCGCCCTGGATTTCGATACCACCTTGGTTTTTAGCTTGAATTTGGGTTTTGCCTTGGACGCGGCTTTCTTCGCGGGCTTGGCCTTTGGCTGTGTACTACTGGCCGCATCGCGCAATTCCTCGAAACTGTCCTGGATGCATTGCGAATAGAATTCCGGGATCTGGCAACATCGCGCGGCAGGCGGTGAAGCTGATGGTGGCTTCGTCGCAATAGCTTTGCACCGTATGGCCCAGCCCCATGCCGTCGGTCAGGCAGACCAGCCCATGGTGGCTTTCCAGTTTCGCGCCGGTCGAGTAAATCGGCACCGGCGGTCCCGGCACGTTCGTAACGATGGTCGAGAACGGCGGATTGACGCGGTTTGCAAGGCCCAGCCGGGTATAGAGCTGCGCACCCAACGACATATACAGCGCCGGGTTCACCTTGCTCATTTCCGCCATGTTGCGGGCACCCATCGCATTGGTCATCGCCTTGGAATTGACCGTTTTGGAATGAACGTATTGCAGGCGTTCGACAGGGTCTTCGATATGCGTGCCCAGCTGCGCGACCATCGCCGCCACCTGATTGCCCATATCGCCTTTTTCCGAAGGGTCGCGCACGGAAATCGGGGCCATCGCAGTCAGCGTGCGTTTCGGAAGGTCGTCTTTCGCCAGCAGGTATTTGCGCAAGGCCCCGCCGACGATGGCGAGGAACACGTCGTTTACCTTGCTGCCTTCGGCAAGCGTGCGGATGGCCTTGATATCCGACAGGGGCACGCTGCGCCCCTCGACCACGCGGGCGCTCGACAATGTGCGGTTGAACCGCGTGCGGGGCGCGATCATGGCACGTTCCACCTTGAATTCGCTGGCCGCCAGCCCCTTGATCGCGCGCGCCAGCCCCGGCACCGCCTTTGCTGCCACTTCCAGTTGCTTGAAGGGATTGGTAAGCGCGCTGGCATAGGATCGGCCCAACAACTGCGTCGGACCGGGAATGCGATCCGCCGCCCAGGTGTCGGGGGTATCGGGCGCCGGTGTATCGGGTTGCAGCGTATGCAGCGCTTCCAGCAGGTCGACGCCGCTGACACCGTCGATGGCCGAGTGGTGGACCTTGGTGACCATCGCAAAGCAGCCCTTGGGTATGCCCGGAATGTTGTCGAGCCCCTCAACCACCGTGAATTCCCACGGCGGGCGCGTCAGGTCGAGCGGCCGCGCAAAAATCCGCGCCGCCTGAATGCACAATTGCCGCCAGTCGCCGGGTTTGGGCAACGCGATATGCCGGACGTGATATTCGAGATCGAATTCGGGATCCTCTACCCAATAGGGATAGTCCAGATCGAACGGCACCTTCACCAGCCGCCGCCGCATCGTCTTGGACAGCTGCATGCGGCTTTCGAAAAACTCGAGGATATCCTTGAAGCGCACGAAGCCGTCCGGTGCGGTTGCCGGATTGTAGATCAGCAGCGACCCGATATGCATCGGCGAATTGCGCGTCTCCAGCGCAACGAAGGACGCATCCATTCCCTGAAGCTGTTTCACCTTTCGTCCCCTATTGCGGCTCGCCATCTTTCGGCGTGGCTGGAGGCAGGGCTAGCACGAATGGCGCTGCCGGCCAAAAGCGGTGGTGTATGGTGGGGCGGACTGCCCGCTGGTGCGTGGGGCAAGTAAGCCACTGTTGGCTAACAGCAATACAACTATGCTCGTTTTCAACTATCTATGATTTATCTATATTGCAAATATTAGGAAAGGAGATTATTGAAGGAGAGAATTTAACAAAAAGGCATTGGGGCGGTGCCAGCACAGGGGGCTATCGTGCTATATCGAGTTTCTATTGCGTCGACATTGGCGTTGTCAGCCACTTTTGCGGCGGCAGCCCATGCGAAAGATGGTACCGTTGCGGAAAGCTGCCCTGCCACACTGCCTGTGCCAGCATTGGACATGCCAGACACCGGGTCGAGCTTCGAAAAAATCCAGGCGTGTCTCATCGCACTCGACAGCTATGAAGACGAACTGGCTGCCAGTCTCGCCAAGCCCAATATGCCGGGGCATAGCCTCACCGATGAACAGGTCTCCCGCATTAAGGCAGCGAAAAAGATCAATGCCTACGCGATCGAAGCGCTGACGGCATATGCCGGCACAATCGTGGCCATCCGTGTCAACAAGGAAAGCCAAGCAGCCGTCGCGGCCCGCATCAAGACCATACAAGGCGACGACGCATCGGCCGTCATCGATGACAAGGCTCTGCTGCCCGCGCTGATAACGCTGGAAGAGGCGGAAAAAGCGCGGCTTGAGAAAGAACTGGACGAGCTGAACAAGAAACTGGGCAGAGCGACGCCGCGCGCGCAGAGCTACATAAATGTGGTTCGGGCTACGAATATCGATGTTGCGACGCCACGACGGGTAGAGGCCGAAACCGAAACCGAATTGACCGATAGCCAGAATGAAAACCCCTGCGCCAATATGGTCGCCAACCCCGATCCCCTGCTGGATGTGCAGTGACTGCAAGGCGACCGTAATCGGAAGCTTCGCCGGTGGGAATGTCAGCGTTCCGGGAAGCATTCTCAATCCTAGAGGGTTCTCCGCAGTCCTGTCGGGCAGTGATTCAGGCGGAACGCTTGAATTCACATATTCGAACACATTCAAACGGCGATGGCACGCCGAAGGAAAAGGTATATATAACGAGAAAGAAATTGCTCAGTATCTTAATCGCTGGGGAGTAACTGCTGGCGTTTCGACGGGATCTGGCATTTTATTCAATCAGGATGGCGATGACGACAACTTTTTTGATAGCCTGGATTCGAAACTTGCAATTTCAGGCGGATTATTCCGCAACTTTTATAAGCCCCAATTGTTAACCGGCTGGAATGAAAAAGCGCAGAAACTGAAGACGGAGGCAACCAAGGCCTGCCTCGATGACCAGATCAAAAAGGACGTCGGGTTACGCTCCACCTGTACCGGACTATCCCTGACAGAATGGGTATTTGCGCCAAAGGAAGGTGCCGATGGTTTCAAGAACGAAGCCTTCGCCAAACGCACGAGCGCCCTGTATTTCGGTGCTGAAGATCTGGTTCCGGTATGGGGCGTCGGCGTAAACGGTAAGATTTCAAGGCCGTCGGTGACATATCTGCGTGAAAATGGTTTGGATTTTTTCGGCGGCGCGTTCGACGCGGCATTTGAAAAAGACGCTTTGGCCAAAGATCGGAAGATTGCATGGTCTATAACGCCGTATGGGTTCCGGCGCTTCAGCGAAGACAAGGCCACCATCGAAGTTGTCGGTGCGGGTAGCTTTTCCATCGCACGGGAATTCGGTCTTCCGCCCAACGCGAAAAAAACGCAGTTCTGCCCGCCGATCGATACGACCGCATTGTTTTCACTGGCGGCTTGTAAGTCCTATTTCACTTCGGAACCCATCGACCGGATGGTGTATGTCCCGGCGGCAGAATTGAGAATACTCTTCAATGGTAATGGCTACCGCCCTACCTTCGCCGTCTCGCCAAAACTGTCTTATGCCTTTACCAAGGCAACGGACGCTGGTGACCCTGACCGCTGGAAGCTATCCATTCCCGCCTTGGCCTTTGTGGATAGCAAGCGGGAACTTGGGCTGGGGATCAATCTGGATTATTCGTGGAGCGGCACAGTGCTTGATAGCACCACTGCTGCATTTGAACCGCTTGACGATGAGGCGATCATATCGCTTTTCATCAGCAAGAGTTTTTCGCTCACGAAAATAAACTAGGCGATATCGCTTTTACCGGGGCACGCATTCAGCGGTCACGCCTGACAAGCCGCTACGCCGCTTCACCCAGCGCCATAAACCGCGCGAGGTGTTCGTCGTCGCTGCCGAGCACGTGGTTCAGCATGGTCAGCCGCTTGGCGTAATGCGACAGCGGCAATTCCCATGTCATGCCGATACCGCCGTGCAGCTGAATGGCTTCCTCCGCAGTCAATCGCCCAGCCGCGCCGACGGTGTATTTCGCCGCCGAGCAGAACCGGTCGCGCAAGACCGTACCCTTGTCGAAATTCGCCGCCGCGTTGATTGCCGCCGAATGCGCCTGTTCGATTTCCAGCGCGACCGTTGCCATGCGGTGTTGCAGCGCCTGGAACTTGCCGATCTCCACGCCGAACTGCTTGCGCGTCCTAAGATAATCGAGCGTCATGTCGCGCAGCACGCCCATCACCGCGACCGATTCCCATGAGGTTGCGACCAGCCCTGCCGCGATGGCATCGTCCACGGCTTGTGCGCCTTCGATCACCATCGTTGCCGGTGCGCCAGACAACGTCAGTTCGCCAGCCGAGCCACCATCGATCACGGGATAATCACGAATCTCGACGCCGTCGGCACCAGTTTCCAGCAAGAACGCAGCGGGGCCGTCATCCGTCACCGCAGTTACCACGACATGGCTCACGCCACCGAGATATTCGACCACACCCCGCGCGCCGGACAAGGTCCAGCCGTCGCCCGCTTTTGTCGCGCGCACTTCGGGCATTGGCGCACCGTCCGCGCCGATTGCGGCTTCATGCGCGAAGGTAATGGTCGCCTCGCCGCCGATGATCTTCTCCAGCGTTTCAGTCTCGCCAGCAGCTTCCAGCACCTTGCCCGCCATCAGCGTGCCGAGGAACGGGCCGGTCGCCAGCGCCTTGCCGATCTCGCCGAATACCACGCCGATATCGAAGGCCGAGCCACCGAAACCGCCCGCCTCCTCGCCAAACATCGCGCCCAGCACGCCGAGTTCCGCCGCGCCTTGCCAGACATCGGCATCGAACCCGGTGTCGCTGGCGATGGCGCCTTCCCGCGTGTCCCACCCCGCCTTGTCGGACAGGAAGCGGGAAAAGCTGTCGACCAGCATCTGGCGGTCGTCTCCGATGGAAAAATCCATGACTTAAAGCTCCAGTACCGCTTTGGTGATAATCTCGCGCTGCACTTCGTTCGACCCACCATAGATCGAATGCTTGCGCCCGTTGAAATACTGGCCTGCGACCGGACCTGCCCACTCCGGGCCGACGGGTGCGCCGTTATACCCTTCGTCCAGCGCCTCGTCGATGAACGGCTGGGCGTAGCGGCCTGCCGCACGGCGCATCAGGTCGTTGATTTCCTGACGTATTTCGGTGCCACGAATTTTCAGCATGCTGCTTTCCGCCACCGGTGCCGCGCCTTGTCCCGCCGCCGCCAGCACGCGCAGATTGGTGGTTTTCATGTTCTCCAGCTCGATCTCCAGCCGCGCCAGCCGCGCCGCGAACAGCGGGTCTTGCGCCAGAGGCTTGCCATTGCGCTGCGTCGTGCGCGCGACTTCCTTCAGCCGTTCGTGCATCGCCATCGACGCGCCGACGCCCGCGATATTGGTGCGTTCGTAAGTCAGCAGGTATTTCGCATAGGTCCAGCCCATGTCCTGTTCGCCGACCAGGTTCGTCACCGGCACTTTCACGTCGGTGAAGAATATCTCGTTCACCTCGTAATCGCCGTCCAGCAGGCGGATCGGGCGCACTTCGATGCCCGGCGTGGCCATGTCGATCAGCAGGAAGGAGATGCCCTGTTGCCGCTTGCCTTCGCTGCTGGTGCGCACGAGGCAGAAAATCCAGTCGGCATGCTGGCCCAGCGTGGTCCACGTCTTCTGGCCGTTGACGATATAGTGATCGCCCTCGCGCACCGCCGCACATTTGAGGCTGGCGAGGTCGGACCCTGCGCCCGGTTCCGAATAGCCCTGACACCACCAGTCTGTGCCATCGAGAATGCGCGGCAGATAATGGCGGCACTGTTCCTCGGTGCCGTATTTGATCAGCACCGGGGCCAGCATGGACAGGCCGAACGGCACGATGCGCGGGGCGTGGGCGATGGCGGTTTCGGTTTCGAAGATGAACCGCTGCATGATGGACCAGTCGGCCCCGCCCCATTCCTTGGGCCAATGGTTCGCCAGCCAGCCGCGTTCGTTGAGGATGGCGTGCCATTCCTCCATATCGGTCTTGCTCAGGCGCTGACCCTTGCGCACCTTGTCCGAAATACGCGCGGGCAGTTTCTCGTCGAGAAAATCCTTTACCTCGCTGCGGAAGGCTTCGTCTTCGGGGGTAAAATCGAGGTCCATCGCGAAAGTGTCCTGTGCTTCGAATTGGCTGGCCGCAGACTGGCTGCGGTATCGCCGGGATGCAAGCGCATCCGGTGGATGTTGCCAGTTTAATGGTCCGGCAAGGGGCGTGGTTCCATAAGGGGCATTCCCGCAACCGGAAAAGATGCGAAAGGGCGCCAGGGTTTCGTCGTGAATATTGCAAGGCAGCGTGCTGCCGCATCCCTACGCGCCTGCGTGCTGGCGGCCGCCGCAACCGGTGTGCTGTGCATGGCGACGCCTGCCACGGCGAAGCGGGCGGAATTGCGTGTGGAAGCGCAGGCCGAGCTGCGGTTCGGATCGTTCGCGGTGTTCGATCAGGGATACCGCTCGGTCGGACCGAATGGTTCCGTGCAGGAATCGGGCATCTTCTCCGTGGCACGCGGCGATACCGGACCGGCGCGCTTCACCGTGTCCTATGATCGCGGGAATAACGGGCGCAAAGAGCTCGATCTCGAAATCGAGCTGGTGTTCGCAACGCCCGCGCCCTTCCTTGACACCGGGCTGAAAGCGCAGCTTGGGCAATACCGCACCGACTTGCCGGGCCATGCCTCGGTGTCGCCGGGGCAGGTCGTCACTCTCCGGATGCCGGGATGTCGCCAGCGGGTGTGTTCGACCACGTTCAATGTCGGCGGGCGGCTCGACGTGTCGCGGTCGACGGGCGGCGGGCCGGTGGTGATTAACATTCCCGTCGATGCTGTCCTGATTTCGACCAGATAAGCGCAACAAGCCTCGCCAGATCGACATGAACGGCCTATTGCCGCTCGCCATAAACCGTTCGCACCGTTCCTATCTAGTCACGGTCGAATATCACCAGCGACTGCTCGCCTTTCTTGCAGCGCGTTGCCACCCATTGCCGCACCCGGCGAAACGAGTGCTACCGGTGCCACGACTGCCCGATTGCCGTGCCGCTCGGCGCAATACGCTGTCGCCGCTGGATTTCGGCGTCGTAGAGAGCGACGGGCACGCACCGGGCAAGGTCGTGATCGGGCCGGATAATACGGGACGACGGTTTGTCGGCGGCGCACGGCCTGGGCCTGCGATGACGCGGTAGCGTGCCCTGCCCGACCTGCGCAGTTCGCGATCACCGGCGAAGAGGGTCGTCGATACATCGCATCACCCTGCCGGACACCGCGATAGCCCGAAGCACTGCCAACATGGAGCGACCTTGCGCGTAACGGAACTGAAGCTGGTAAACGCTAAGAACGGAACCGGCCACAGCACCTCCGGCTTGACCATACCGGTCGAGACATGGTACATGTCGGCGGTACGCTGTTCGTGCATCCGAATGCACCATCTGGGGCATATACGGCGCAGATCGTGAATCGGTCGCATATAACGATTACGCGCAACCCTCCTCGCCAGCTGGTTACGGCAAAGTATGAAGAGCACGTTTACCCTCGCGTGCAGGCAGTTCTTAAGACCTAAGGGCTATCCCCTAATACATCGCAGCGGAACAGCCGACTGTGGGCAGGCTGCCTTGACCGGGCAACCTCGCAACTGAACTCTACGGGCCGCTTGCCGGTCCGACCACTACGGGGAAGACCAACATGAAAAAAATCGCACTCGCATCCGTTGCTGCCTTGATTGCAACGCCTGCTTTCGCCGCACCTGGCGACACGGACACGGCCACCGGCGCGGCAACGGCCGAAATCATTGCACCCATCACGCTGACGCACACCACCGGCGATGCGCTCGACTTCGGCACGATCGCCGTATCGGGTGCAACTGGCGGTACTGTCGTCGTCCCGACTTCGGGTGCCGCAGTGTACACCGATGTTGCCGATGTAGGCACCGTAGCCGCCAGCCCCGACAGCTTCACCGTCGGTGGCGAAACCGGTCGCTCGGTCGATATTTCGGTCACATCCAACACGGCACTGACCGGCCCGGCCGGTGCAACGCCGATGGCCCTGACCATCGACGCCAGCGCCGTACCGACATCGATCGCGGCGTCGGCTGCAGGCAACCTGTTCAACGTGGGCGGTACGCTTACCGTCAACGCCAACCAGGCAGTCGGCAGCTACACCGGGTCCTACGTTCTGACCGCGACGTACAACTAATCCGGCAGTTGGATTTGGGGCGGTGCGGCATACCCGTCGCATCGCCCTTTTTCTATCCTGCGCGGACATTGCTAAAATGCGATCCAGCTTCACACTATACCTGACAGGAATTGCGGCCTTCTGCGCCCTTTCGTTTCCCTCGGTCGCTCTGGCCGAACCGGGCGATACGGCGACGCAGAACGGAACCGCGCAACTCGTCGTCATCGAACCTGATCGGCATCCAGAACGTTGCTGACCTGCGGTTCGGACGCATGTTCGCCGGGACTACCAGCGGCACCGTGACGATGGGGCCGACCGGCGTTGTCACCGATGCAGGCGGCATGGCGGGCAATACGAATACCCCGCAAGCCATTAACGGGCGCGGTCCGGGCGGCTTTGCGATCTTTGCCGACGGTGCGACTTCGGTGCGCATAACCACGCCGACTCCCACCTTCACGATTACCAATGCAGCGGGCGATACGATGCAGGTGAGCAACCTGACGCTGGCACGGTTTTCCGGCAACGCGACTTTCGTGTCCATCACCATCGGCGCACGCCTGACTGTCGGGGCAAACCAGCCGACCGGCAATTACACCGGCAATTACACGCTGCGCGCCGATTACTTTTAATCCCCAAGCGGGATTCACAGCGGATTCAAACTCGTTTACGCAAGAATGCGTAGTCTTACGTAACTGCGGCAAAATTGCGGGTCATCCATGCTGAAACAACCATCAATCGCCATCGGTCTTGCTGCCGCCGCACTGGCTGCGGCCGTCCCTGCCGTCGCACAGAACGTGCCGGGCATCCCGACACCGGCGGCACCCGTTGCGCCGGTCGCTCCGCCACCAGCGGAACAGGCGGCGGGGATGGGCGATATCAATCTGTTTCCCAAGCGCATCGTTATCGACGGCCGCCGCTCGATTGCCAATATCGGGCTGTACAACAAGACGGTGAACGCAGGCGATTACGAGATTTCGGTGATCGATATGGCGATGACGGCGGACGGCAAACTGCTCGGCCGCGACAATGGCGCTACCGACGAGGATTTCGCGCGTCTGAACCCTGCCAAGCCGTTCCTGCGCTATTCGCCGCGACGGGTGACACTGAACGGTAGCGAGTCCCAGACTATCCGCATGATGGCGCGCGCCAGCTCGGACATTGCGCCGGGCGAATACCGCTCCCACTTCCTTGCCGTATCCGTCCCGCGTGACGAAAATGCGGGTTTCTCCATCGACCAGGCAACCGACGCAGCACCGGTCGACGGCATCGGCGTGACCATCCGGCCGCGCTTCGGCATTTCCATTCCGGTCATCGTGCGCATCGGCGAAACGACGCTGGATGTCGGTATCCGCGATGTCGGCGTTATCACCGAACCGGGCGGACAGCGTGCCGTGCAAATGACGCTCGACCGGGCGGGCACCCGCTCCGCCTTCGGCAATATCACGGTGACGGCGCGCGGCGCGGACGAGCCGGTCGGACTACTGAAAGGCGTGGGCATTTATACCGAGGTCGATGCGCGAACGGTCACGGTGCCGTTCGATCCCGAAGCCATCGCGCTGATTGCGCCGGGCACGCCGCTGACGATTACCTTCACCGATGACGATGCCGATCCTGGCAAGGCGCTGGCCACGAGTACGCTTACGCTGCCGTGATGCGGCGCCCCCTGCCCCGTAATGTCGGTGCCGTCTGTCTCGGCACTGTCATGCTGGGCTATGGCTGTAGCGACGACGGCGACAGGCAGCGCGCGGGCGACACGCCCGACCCGGCACCGCCCCCGCCAGACCTTGCCCCCACCGCGCGCGTCGCCACGCCGCACACGATCCTGCCGCGCCCGCGTTTCCAGCCGCCGGTAGTTGCACAGCCCGCCCCGCGCGCCGAACCGCCAAGATCGGCACCTGAACAGACTGTTGCGCGGCTGCCCGACACCTTGCCTGACGCGCTTCCGGCAATATTGCCCGACCCTGCCAAAACCACGATGAATGCCGTGCCTTTGCTGGCTCCTGCAAGCAACCGGCCCATCCCGGTTGCCGCGCAGGAGTACGCGCCACCGCCACTTGCTCCGTTTCGTCCGATCAGGGCCGTTGAGCCGACCGTACCGATGCGCAAACCCGCAACGGATTCCGCCGTGGCGCTGGCCAACGTCGATCGCGCGAAGATGCCTGTTCCGGTTCAGCAGATACAGCCCGAACCCGCCGTCCCAGCGGATCAGGGGAAGCTAGGGGAAGCCGCGTTCGCTGCGCTCGACCCGCCATCGGAACCGGTACGCCGCCGCACGATAGCGCGGCAGGTCGATGCACAACCGGTTGCGAAAGCGCGCGAGGCCGCGCCTCCCGCTGACGAACCTTTTGCCGAATTGCCGCCCACCACAGCGCCATCCGCAAACGATGCGCCAACGCGACTGGCGAAGAATGTGCCGGTCTCGCGGCCATCCGCGCCTGTTCGTGCGCAGCCGACACCCTCGCCCATCGTTCCACCCGTCGCCAGACTGCCTCAAACTGCACTCGACGCACCCCTGCCTGCCAGTGAAACGAGCGCCGCGCTGGTCCCGCAAACGCGCGTGGCGACGTCGCTGGGGCTGGAGCGGGCGGATAATGCCGTCGACATCGCAACCGGTCGGGTTACCACCGCCGCTTCCGCCGCCGGAACTGCGACAGCCAACGACACCGTTGCACTGGCGGACGGCCAGCCCGCCAGCTTCACCGTATCCGCGCAACCGCCCGTGCTTAGCTATCAGGACGAGCTGATCCTCGAAGCGCAGGTCGAGGGGTTCGACGCCACCGACACTGTGCTCGCCTTCGGCACGCGCGGCGGCGTGTATCTGCCGCTGGGCACGATGGCGCGCATCCTCGACCTTGCCATCACGGTCAGCGACGAGGGCAATTACGCATCGGGCTGGGTGCTCAATCCGGACAGCAACCTGGCGCTGAACCTGCGGGCCGGCACGCTGGAAATCGCGGGCGACGAACGCGATCTGGCGCGCGATACCGCCGTAGCCTTCGATGGCGAGATGTATGTACGCGCCGACCGGTTCGTGCGCCTCATGCCGCTGGAGATTACCACCAACCTGCGCAACCAGACGATCCGGCTGAAGACATTGCAGCCTTTCCCGTTTCAGGAACGGCTGCGGCGCGAAGCGCAGCGCAAGGCACTGGCCAATCGCACCAGTGCGGGAACGCGCGTGGAATTTCCCCGCCGCGAAACGCCCTACCTGTTTGCCTCCGTTCCCGCCGCCGATGTCGAACTGCGCGCGCTGGCAGAGGACACGGGCGGACCGCGCGGCGAACTCGATTTGCGACTGGCGGGTGATTTCGCGTTCCTGACGGCGCAGGCCTTCATCAGCGCGGACACGGTCGACGGGCTGACCGCCTCGCTGATCGAAGCGGGCCGCCGCGATCCCGATGCGCAACTGCTCGGCCCGTTGCGGGCGACCGCCTATGCGCTTGGCGATGTTTCCACCACTTCCATGCCCTTGGGCCTGCGCAGTGCGGCGGGGCGGGGTTTTTCGGTGACGAATACGCCGGTGCAGACCGTCTCGGTGTTCGAGCGGATCGACCTGCGCGGGGTGCTGCGCGAAGGTTACGAGGTCGAGCTGTATCGCAACGATATCCTCGTTGGCTCGACCCGGCAGGCGGTAAACGGCCAGTACGAATTCGAGCAAATCCCGGTCGATTTCGGGCTGAATGTCTTCCGCCTCGTGTTTTACGGGCCGCAGGGGCAGCGCAGCGAGGAAGTGCGCCAGATCAGCGTGGGCGACGGGCGGCTCGCACCCGGCAAGCTGGTCTATCGCGTTGGCGCCGTGCAGAAGGACGAGAACGTGCTGGGCGTGCGCGAGGAAAACTTCGTGCCGCGCGACGATTTCGGCACGCTGCGCGCATCGGGCGAAGTTGCTTACGGCCTGTCTTCCGGCGTTACGGCAGTAGCCAGCGCCGGGGTGTTCGAAACGGACGGGGAAACGGGCTGGATCGCTACCGCCGGTGTCCGCACCGGGCTGGGCGGGTTCGCGGTAAAAGCGGACCTCGCAGTGGAAAGCGGCGATGCCTATGCGGCCAGTGTCGGCATCGGCGGCAAGCTGGGTGCATCGGCCTTTACCGCCAGCCATGTCGAATATGTCGGTGACTTCTTCGATGAAACCCGCGTCAGCTCGCTGAACCGGCTGCGCCGCGCGACGGAACTGGATTTCAACACGCGCGTCGATCTGGGCAATCTGTCGATCCCGCTGTCGCTGCGGGCGCGCCGCACGCAATCGGTCGACGACATTGAGCTGATAGAGGCCAGCGCCCGCGCTTCGGTGCGGACCGGCAGCCTGCTATTGTCCAACACGCTGGACTTTTCGCGCACCGCGCGCACCGCGCGCACCGCGCGCACCGCGCGCGCCGACCTCGCCACGCAGACCCGCCTGTTCGGCAATTTCGACCTTGCCACCCTGTCGCGGGCAAAGCTGCGCGGGCGGGTGTCGGTCGGGTACCGGATGCTGCCCGATGTGGCGCTGACGACGGCGGCGGCGGAAGTGGATTACGCGCTGGACGAGCGGACCGCGCTGCGCGCTGCGGTCGGCTATGCGTTCGATACCGATGCGACCCGCGTCAACCTGTCGGCAGTGCGCGATTTCGACCAGTTCACTCTGGCTGCAACCGGCGGCTACGGCATTCAGGACCAGAGTTATACCGTCGGCCTGACGCTGGGTTTCAGCCTGGGCCGCGACCCGCTGCGCAACCGTCCCTTCATCACTCGTACCGGTCTTGCCGGATCGGGCGGCGCATCGCTGCGCGCCTTTCGCGATCTGGACGGCGACGGCATTTATGGTGAGGGCGACACGGTGCTGCCCGAAGTCAATTTCACCGCCTTCAACCAGGTTGCCACCACCGACGAACGCGGCGTCGCGCGCCTGAGTGGCCTTGGCGAAGGGCGCGGCGTCAATGTGCAGGTCGATAGCGGATCGCTGCCGGATATCGACCTCGCTCCGCTGGTCCCCGGCATCGAGATCGTGCCCCGCCCCGGTCGCATCCACAGCGCGGATTTCGCAATTGTCGCATTGAGCGAAATCGAGGGCACGGCGCGCTTTACCAGCGAAGGGCGCACGCGTGGCGTGTCGGGCGTGCGCCTGCAACTGCGCAATGCGGACGATGCGCCGGTCGGCTATACCCGCACCGAACTGGACGGCTATTATTTCTTCGAACGGGTGAAGCCGGGGCGCTATTCCGTCGTCGTCGATCCCGATCAGGCGACGAAGCTGGACCTGTGCCCCGCCGACGTGCCGCCCGTCGAAGTCGGGTTCGAAGCGGACTTGCTCAAAGCCGATATCGACATCGTTCCATGCAGCGTGGCTTAGCGGCGCCGCGAGCCGGGCTGATTGTCCAGATCGCGTGCCTGAAAGACAAGATTGCTTCCCACATCGGCTCCGGCTTGCCAGTTGTCGTCCCAATCATGCGACAAGTAATCATCTTATGACTGCCTCCCTTACGCACCTCCAGCGCCTCGAGGCGGAAAGCATTTTCATCATGCGCGAGGTCATGGCGCAGGCCACGAACCCGGTCATGCTGTATTCCGTCGGCAAAGATAGCGCGGTCATGCTGCACCTTGCGAAAAAGGCGTTCTACCCTGCGCCGCCGCCCTTCCCGCTGCTGCATGTCGACACGACGTGGAAGTTCCAGGCGATGTACGCGATGCGCGAAAGCAGCGCGGCGGATGCGGGCATGGAATTGCTCGTCCACCGGAACCCGGAAGCGGTCGAGCGCGGCATCAATCCGTTCGACCACGGCCCGCTCCACACCGATATGTGGAAGACGCAAGGGCTGCGTCAGGCCCTCGACAAACACGGCTTCGATGCGGCGTTCGGCGGCGCGCGGCGCGACGAGGAAAAGGCGCGTGCGAAAGAGCGCGTATTCTCCTTCCGCAGCGCCAGCCACGCCTGGGATCCAAAGAACCAGCGCCCCGAATTGTGGAACCTCTACAACACGCGGCTCAACAAGGGCGAGAGTCTGCGCGTGTTCCCGCTGTCCAACTGGACCGAGCTGGATATCTGGCAATATATCATGGCCGAGGCGATCGAGATCGTGCCGCTCTATTTCGCCGCGCCGCGCCCGACGGTGGAGCGAAACGGGATGCTGCTGATGGTCGATGACGACCGCTTTCCGCTAGCCGACGGCGAAGTGCCCGTCACCCGCTCCGTCCGGTTCCGTACGCTGGGCTGCTATCCGCTGACCGGCGCAGTGGAGAGCGAGGCGACGACATTGCCCGACATCATCCGCGAAATGCTGCTGACCACGACATCGGAACGGCAGGGCCGCGCCATCGACAGCGATGCAGGCGAAGCCTCGATGGAGAAGAAGAAGGTGGAGGGGTATTTCTGACCATGCCTGCCGACACTGGAAACATTTACCGCCCCGACGCGCAAATCGCCGACGATATCGAAGGCTATCTCGCCGCACATGCACACAAGACGATGCTGCGCTTCATCACCTGCGGCAGCGTGGACGACGGCAAATCCACGCTCATCGGACGGATGCTGTACGATACGAAGATGATCTTCGAAGACCAGCTCGCCGGGCTGGAAGCGGACAGCAAACGCAGCGGCACGCAGGGCGAGGCAATCGACTTCGCGCTGCTGGTGGACGGACTGGCGGCGGAGCGCGAGCAAGGCATCACCATCGATGTCGCCTATCGCTTCTTCACGACGGAAAAGCGCAAGTTCATCGTCGCCGATTGCCCGGGGCACGAGCAATATACCCGCAACATGGTCACCGGCGCATCCACCGCCGATGCCGCCGTCATACTGGTCGATGCGCGCAAGGGCGTGCTGACACAGACGCGGCGCCACTCTTTCCTGTGCCACCGCCTCGGTATCCGCAATATCGTGTTGGCGGTGAACAAGATGGACCTGGTCGATTACAACGAGGCGGTGTTCGAGGACATCGTGGCCGATTACGCCGCGTTCGCCGAGACCATCGGCATCGAAGATTTCGCCGCCCTGCCGATATCGGGCTTTGCGGGCGACAATATCGTGACACCATCGGAAAATACGCCGTGGTATGGCGGATCGCCGCTGATCGCGCTGCTTGAAGCGATCGAACCGGCGGTCGAGACCGACGGCGCCTTCGCCATGCCGGTGCAGTGGGTGAACCGCCCCAACCTCGATTTTCGCGGCTTTGCGGGCACCATCGCGTCGGGTGCCGTCAAGCCCGGCGATGCGGTCAAGGTGCTGCCTTCGGGCAAGGCAACCACCATCGCGCGGATCGTTTCGATGGATGGCGACCTCGACCGGGCGCGCAGCGGCCAGTCGGTAACGCTGGTTCTGGCGGACGAAGTGGATTGCTCGCGCGGCGATGTCCTCGCCGCCGCGGATGCGCCGCCCGAAACGGCGGACCAGTTCGAAGCGACGCTGGTGTGGATGGACGACGAGGCGATGCTGGCGGGACGCGGCTACTGGCTCAAGATCGGCACGCAAACGGTATCCGCTTCGGTGCAGGAGCCGAAATACGAGATCAACATCAACACGATGGACAGGCTGGCGGCCAAGACGCTGACCCTGAACGCCATCGGCGTGGCGGAAGTGCGGACCGAAAAACCCGTCGTGTTCGCGCCCTATGCCGAAAATCGCACGCTGGGCGGGTTCATCCTGATCGACAAGATCACCAACCGGACCGTCGCCGCCGGGATGCTGCATTTCGCCCTGCGACGTGCGCAGAATATCCATCGCCAGCCCACCGATATCGGCCGCGCCGACCATGCGGCGCTGAAGAACCAAGCACCGCGCGTGCTTTGGTTCACCGGCCTGTCCGGCTCCGGCAAATCCACCATCGCCAACGAGGTGGAGAAACAGCTGGCGCTGATGAACCGGCACACCTTCCTGCTCGACGGTGACAATGTGCGGCACGGGCTGAACAGGGATCTGGGCTTCACCGATGCCGACCGGGTGGAGAACATCCGCCGTATCGGCGAGGTTGCGCGGTTGATGACCGATGCCGGACTGATCGTGCTGACCGCCTTCATCAGCCCCTTCCGCGCCGAACGCGACATGGTGCGCGCCATGCTGTCGGATGGCGAGTTCACCGAAATCTTCGTCGATACGCCGCTGGAAGTGGCGGAGCAGCGCGATGTGAAGGGCCTGTACCGCAAGGCACGCGCTGGTCAGATCAAGAACTTCACCGGCATCGACAGCCCCTACGAACCGCCGCTTTCGCCCGAGATCACCGTCAACACAGTCGAGATGACGCCTGCCGAAGCGGCGCGTCATATCCTCGACCAGATACTGCCGCTGAAATAGCGGTGGCGGAGGATGGCATCCTGTCGGCGGAACTGGCGCGCGAAGCTGGGCGGATCGCGCTTGCATTGCGTGAGGGAAGCGACCTGTCCTCCAAGGCGCTGGGCGATGCGGGCGATGCGGAGGCCAACCGGTTCCTGATCGATGCGCTGTGCGCCGAGCGACCCGACGACGCCATCCTGTCCGAAGAGGCGAAAGACAACCCTGCGCGCCTCGCCACCTCACGGGTCTGGATCATCGATCCCATCGACGGCACCCGCGAATATGCCGAAGGTCGCAGCGACTGGGCAGTGCATGTCGCGCTGTGTATCGATGGCGTCGCCCAAATCGGCGCGGTGGCATTACCTGCTCGCGACATCGTCTGCCGCTCGGACACGCCGCGCCCGCTTCCCGCACCCGCCGATCCCCCGCGCATGGTGGTAAGCCGCAGCCGCCCTGCCGCCGAGGCGCTCGCAGTGGCAGAAGCCATCGGCGCGCAGCTGGTGCCGATGGGCAGTGCGGGCGCGAAGGCGATGGCCGTGGTGCGCGGCGAGGCGGAAATCTACCTGCATTCCGGCGGGCAATATGAATGGGACAGCGCCGCGCCGGTGGCCGTGGCGCAGGCGCAAGGCCTGCATTGTTCGCGCATCGACGGCACACCACTGCGCTACAATCGGCCCGATACCTACCTGCCCGACCTGCTTGTTTGCCGCCCCGAATATGCCGCGCGGGTACTGGCCCTCGTCAAAGGCTAGCGTTGCGCAAGCAGTTGTTGCGCACGCGACAGATGCGGGCGGTCGAGCATCTTGCCGTCGAGTGCCACGACGCCCGCGCCCGGTTCCCTGTCGAACGCCGCGACCACCGCTTTCGCATCGGCGATTTCCGCGTCCGACGGCGTGAAGGCCGCGTTGATGACCGGCACCTGCGCAGGGTGGATCGCCAGCATTCCGCGATAGCCCATCGCGCGGACATGCGCGGCCCGGGCGGACAATCCATCCTCGTCGCGGAAGTCTCCATAGATCGTCTCGATCGGCAGGACGCCCGCCGCGCTCGCGCCCAACAGGCACAGGCTGCGCGCCAGTTCGAATGGCGGCAGGTAGCGTCCGTCGGCATCGGTATTGGCATGCGCGCCGACCGCATCGGCAAGGTCTTCCGCGCCCCAGCTCATCGCGGCAAGACGCGGCGATCCGCCATATTGCCCGGTGGTAAACATCGCTTCCGCCACTTCGGTCACCAGCGCGATCACCGGCGTTTTACCAACCACAAGGCCATGCGCGGCTTCGAAAGCTTCAAGATACCGGTGCAGCGTCGCAACATCGGCAGAACCGCGCGCCTTGGGCAGCATGATACCGCCCGGCGCGGACGCCATCACGGCGGCGAGATCGGCCAGTGCGTCATCGCCATCCAGCGGATTGATCCGCACCCACAGCCGCGCGAGATCCCCGGTAGAGTGACCCTGCAACATCGCCGCAACCTGCTTTCGCGCCTGCGGCTTGCTGTCAGGAGCAACCGAATCCTCAAGGTCGAGCAGCACGATATCCGCATCGCCGGCAGCAGCCTTCTCCATCTTGCGGTCGCTGTCGCCCGGCGCGAACAGCCAGGAACGTGCCGGACGGTCGAAGGTCGAAACCATGCGCATTCTCCCCGTCACGTCGCAAGGCGGCAGACGCAGAGCGTGCCGCAATCCGGTATCCGTCAATGGTGAAAGTGTGGTGCCCAGAAGAGGACTCGAACCTCCACATCCTTGCGAATACTAGCACCTGAAGCTAGCGCGTCTACCAATTCCGCCATCTGGGCACTGCGAGGGTCGGGCTGCCTGTTCAAGGCTGCGCTTTTCCATTGCAGGAGCGGGCCGATAGCGGCATCGCGACGACACTGTCAACGGCTTTGCGCCTTTGCATCACTCCGAGCCGCGCCGCCCACCACTGCTTGCGATGCGCCGTCGCATGCGGCATTGGCAGGGCTTGCTTCAGTAGGAAAGTGTTCTTCGTCCAATGGCCCGAACTCGATCCCTTGCAGAACAAGCTCGTCGTGCTGACCGGCGGCAGCGGCTTCCTCGGCCGTTACGTGGCGCAGGCGCTGTTGCAGCGCGGGGCGCGGGTGCGGATCGCCAGCCGCCATCCGGAAGCCGCGTTCAGCCTCAAGCCGCTCGCCAATCTGGGCCAGTTGCAATTCGCCCGCTGCGACCTGCACAATGCCGACAGCGTCGCCGCCGTGGTGCACGATGCGGACGCCGTTGTGAACCTCGTCGGCACGTTCGGCGACGATGCGCTGGCGCTGATGGGCAGCGCCGCGGGCAGGCTGGCGCAGGCGGCGCAGGATGCGGGCGCCACCGCCTTCGTGCAGATCAGCGCAATCGGCGCGGACCCGGCCAGCGAGACCGCCTATGCCAAGGGCAAGGCGCTGGGTGAAAGCCAGGTCCGCGATGCCTTCCCCAAGGCAACCATCCTGCGCCCTTCCATCGTGTTCGGCGAGGACGACAATTTCCTCAACATGTTCGCGGGCCTCATCCGCATCATGCCGGTGCTGCCCGTGTTCGGACCCGATGCAAAGCTGCAGCTGGTCCATGCCGACGATGTGGCCGAAGCGGTCACCGTGGCGCTGGGCGATCCGGCGAAGCATGGCGGCAAGACCTACGAGCTGGGCGGGCCGGAAACGCTCACCATGATGCAGATCAACGAGCGCATCGCGGCGGCGCAGGGGCGCAGTCGCACGTTCCTGCCGGTGCCGGACAAAGTCAGCGGCATCTTTGCGGCGATCCCCGGCACGCCGATGTCGGCGGACCAGTGGACGCTGTTGCAGCAGGGCAGCACCGTCGCGGCAGATGCAAAAGGGTTCAAGCAACTCGGCATTACGCCCCGCCCGCTGTCGCTGTTCCTCGACAAGTGGATGACGCGCTATCGCCGGCAGGGGCGCTTCACCGCACCAAACCGCATCAGTTCCAGCGCGCCCGCCTTCGCCGCCGATCCCCGGGCTGAAAAGGAGCTGGCCGAACCGCCGAAGCAGGACTGACCGGCACCGGCGGCCTCAACCCAGCCGCTCCACCAGCAGCACCGCGCCGTCGCTGCCGGTGATGCGGACCCGCGTTTCGGGCAGCAGTTCGCCATCCCCGTCTCCGCTTCCGCCCATTCGCGCCAGCCACTCGCTGTCACCGTGGCGCACGCGGCCGGTGCCGCCATCGAACGGCGTGACCACAACGGCCGTCTCGCCCGCCAGCCGCGCGCCGCGATGGTTCATCTTCGGGTCGGCATCGACGATGGGATTGTTGCGCAGGTAACGCCGCCCCGCCAGCACCGCGACCGCGCTCAAAATCGCGAACAGCACCACCTGCATCGCCGCCGATATCGGCAACAGCCATGTGACCAGCCCGGTCAGCAGGGCAGCCCCCGCCAGCCAGATCAGGAATACGCCGGGCGCGATGACTTCCAGCACGGCCAGCAACAGGCCCAGCGACAGCCAGACCCAGTGCGCGTCGAACTCCGACAGCTCGGGCAGCATCAGCTGCTCGACCGGGGCAGCGGCCGTTCGGCGCGGGTCGGCGGAACGCTGGGATTCACACCGCCGGTATCGGGCGCGCCTGGTACATTCGGGCCGATGGCATCCTTCACCAGCTCGCCGATACCGCCCAGCGACCCGATCAGCTGCGTTGCCTCCACCGGGAACAGGATGGTCTTGGCATTCGGGCTATCGGCAAACTTCGCCACCGCCTTGGTGTATTCCTGCGCCACGAAGTAGTTGATCGCCTGGTTGCCCGACTGCGCGATGGCATCCGAGACCAGTTGCGTCGCCTTGCCCTCTGCCTCCGCCTCGCGCTCGCGCGCTTCGGCATCGCGGAACGCCGCCTCGCGCTTGCCCTCCGCTTCGAGAATGGCGGACTGCTTCTCGCCCTCGGCACGCAGGATCTTGCTGGCCCGGTCGCCCTCGGCTTCGAGGATTTCGGCGCGCTTCAGGCGCTCGGCCTTCATCTGGCGCGCCATCGCTTCGCTGATGTCGATGGGCGGGCGGATATCCTTGATCTCGACCCGCGTGATTTTCACGCCCCACGGCGCGGTGGCATGGTCCACCACCACCAGCAGGCGGGCATTGATCTCGTCGCGCTTGGACAGCGTTTCATCCAGGTCCATGCTGCCCATCACGGTGCGCAGGTTGGTCGTGGTCAGCGCCATGATCGCGGCATAGAGGTTGGCGACTTCATACGCCGCCTTGCCCGCGTCCAGCACCTGAAAGAACACCACGGCATCCACGCCGACCATCGCGTTGTCCTTGGTGATGATTTCCTGCCCCGGAATGTCCAGCACCTGCTCCATCACGTTCACCTTGTGGCCGATGCGTTCGATGAACGGCACCAGCACGTGCAGGCCCGGCTCCGCCGCCTTGGTGAAGCGCCCGAAGCGTTCGATGGTGTAGACAAAACCCTGTTTCACGACGCGGATGGTGGAGAACAGCACCACCACCACCAGCACCAGCAGAAACAACAGAAACCATTCCATACGACGTCTCTCCCTATACAGTGATCGGACGATAGCGCAGCGCAGAAGCATTGCCTAGCTGGCCCGTCTCATCGCCCGCCCCATACGTTGCCCGATGGACCGGATTACCCCTGTTTTGTGCACCCCCGTCCGCGTCCATCCGCGCATCGTACCTTTCGATCATGCGCTCCGCCCGGTCATAATGCGCCAGCAGGCGCAACATGGCGGTATCGTTGGCCTTGCGCGCAATCCGCACGAACCGGCGGTTGCGCATGACGGGCCGCCACAGGCCGGTTTCCACCTGCCACAGCAGCGCCTCCAGTGTGACCTTGGGATTCGGTGAAAGCCACACGCGGCCCGCTGCCGCATCCCAGGCCCGCACGAAGCCTTCGGCCAGCTTCCGCGTGCGCAGCCGATACGCCGTCTCGCGCGCCATGCCGACCCGCTGCGCCGCAAGCGCCACGCTGCGCGTCTGCGCAAGATGGCCGATAAAGGCGACTTGCCGCGCGGGCGTCCACCCGTTGGCGCGCAACTGAACGGGAACGGGCGCGAACCACGGGATGCGGCGGGTTATGCGGCGTTTTGCGGGTATGGTCGTGTCGGTCATCGCCAAGGGTAAAGCGAAAATGCAGCGTGTAGGACAGGGCTTTGAGTGGCGTGCTTGGGCGCGAAGCGTCGCTGCCGTCATTGCGAGCGTAGCGAAGCAATCCAGAGCGTATTGCTTATGGCAAAGAAAAGAAGAAGTGTTTCGCTCGCAGAGGCGCAAAGGCACAGAGGAGTCTGCGCCGCAGGCCTTCACAAGCCTTCGGTTGTGTCATGTGTAAGCATGGAAATTAGAAAGCGGCTTCGCCGCAGGCGCTTCATCCATAGCGTGAGGCAAACCGCGCCGCGGCAGACAAAAAGCGCAACCCCCTCTGTGCCTCTGCGCCTCTGCGAGCGCTAACTTCTTCCTTTGGGGACTACACCTGAGTCACCGCGCTACGTCCGCAGGCCCTCAGTCCCCGCGCCCCATCATCCCGATACCGATGCCAAGCACCGCGAACACGCCGAAGAACACCACCAGCGGCATATTCACAGGCCGCGCATCGGCTTTCACGTCCACGGAAACGCTGTCCAGATCGACCCTGCTGCCGACGCGCACGTCCAGCGACAGGTCCCATCGGCCCAATGTCTTGCCTTCGGGCATGACGGTCTGCGTGCTGATAAAGCTTACGCGGCTTTTTCTCGGACCGCTTTGCCCCGGCGTGAAAACGATCTCGTCGGGTGTGTCGCCATTCCCGTAATCCAGTGTGATGCCGATGTTCCGGTTCCGGCCGCTACCGCGAAAGCGCGCCGCCGTACCGCGCGCCGTCACATTGATGCGGACGGGCATGTCGTCCGCCGACACCGCGATGCCGACCGGCGGCGCGGTTGCGCCATCACGATAGACCTCCTGCGAAGCGATGGACCTGCCGGACAGCAGGATCGCCAGGCACAGTTCCGCCAGGATGGCGAATATGCCTGCGCCCATCATCCCCCAGCCCATCGTGGAAATTCGCATGCCTGTCGTCGCTCCCCGGACCAACACTTACCGCCGGTTCCTTGAGATTGGACTACCCCTTCCTGCACGCCGCGTTCAGTCGCCCTTTGCCGCATCTGCGCTGGCCATCGAATAGATGCTCCTTGTCGCCCGAAATGCTGCGCTGCAAAATAAAGCGGGCCAAACGGGTCGGCGCTGTGTATAGGCGAGACTGCACCTCGCATTTATCGCCCCGATCGCACCCGGCCTCGCGCCTGCGCGCCGTGGCACCCTTTGTCCGTCAGGCTCCCCCGTCATGTTTCCCGATCTGCCCGCCACCCTCGCCGATGCCCTGTCCGAACGCGGCTACGATGCGCCCACCGATGTGCAGGCCGCCGTGCTGGAGCCGGAGGCGGTGGGGCAGGATCTGGTGGTCTCCGCGCAGACCGGTTCGGGCAAGACCGTCGCGTTCGGGCTGGCTTTTGCGGCGCAGCTGCTGGACGATGCGGGCCGCGTGCCCCGCCCGGACAAGCCGCTGGCGCTGGTGGTCGCGCCGACGCGCGAGCTGGCCTTGCAGGTCAGCGGAGAGCTGGCGTGGCTGTACCGGCAGGCGGGCGCGAAGATCGCGACGTGCGTGGGTGGCATGAACCCGTCGCAGGAACGCCGCGCGCTTCAGGCAGGCGCGACCATCGTGGTCGGCACGCCGGGTCGATTGAACGACCATATCAAGCGCAATGCGCTCGACCTGTCCGAACTGGCCGTGGCGGTGCTGGACGAGGCGGACGAGATGCTCGACATGGGCTTCCGCGAAGAGCTGGAGGGCATCCTCGACGCGACGCCCGATACGCGCCGCACGCTGCTGTTTTCCGCCACTATGCCGCGCCCGATCGAGGCGCTGGCCCGCCGCTACCAGACCGACGCCTTGCGCATCGCCACCACCAATGCCGGCGGGCGCGGGCATGGCGATATCGCCTATCAGGCGGTGACCGTCGCGCCGGTCGATATCGAAGGCGCGGTGGTCAACCTGCTGCGTTTTCACGAAGCGGAAACCGCCATCGCGTTTTGCGCCACGCGCGAGAATGTGCGGCAACTGCACGCCGCCTTGCAGAAGCGCGGCTTCGGCGCGGTGGCGCTGTCGGGCGAGCATTCGCAGGACGAGCGCAACCGTGCGTTGCAGGCGCTGCGCGATGGCCGCGCGCGAGTATGCGTGGCGACCGACGTGGCCGCGCGCGGGATCGACTTGCCGGGCCTCAGCCTGGTGATCCATGTCGAAATTCCGCGCGATGCGGAGATATTGCAGCATCGTTCGGGCCGCACGGGCCGTGCGGGCGCGAAGGGCACGGCGGTCGTCGTGGTGCCGTTCAACCGCAAGAAGCGCGTGGAATCGATGCTGCGCCATGCCAAGATCAACGCCGACTGGATCGACGCGCCCGACGCTGCCGCCATCGCCGCGAAAGACAGCGAGCGGCTGCTGGAAAAGCTGCTGCAACCGGTCGAAGTGCAGGATGCGGACCGCGCGCTGGCGGACCGGCTGCTGGCCGAACGCTCGCCCGCCGAAATCGCGGCGCTACTGGTGCAGGCGCATCGTGCGCGGATGCCCGAACCGGTCGCCCTGCGCGCCAATACGCCGGAGGCGCTGCGGACCGCGCATCATCGCCCCGGTTTCGAGGATACCGTCTGGTTCCGCCTCGATATCGGCCGCCAGCAAAACGCCGATCCGCGCTGGCTGTTGCCGCTGCTGTGCAAGCGCGGCGGTGTCGGCAAGAACGACATCGGCGCAATCCGCATCGGCCAGACCGAAACGCATGTGCAGATCCCGCGCACCATCGCCGACACATTCGCAGCGGCAGCGGCGAGGCCCGGAGGAGACAACGAACGCGGCGACGATGTCCGCATCGAACTGTCCCCCGCCCCGCCGCGCCAGATGGCCAAGAACCGCAAGGCCAATGGCTTCAAAGGGGGCGGCTTCAAAAGCGGCGGCCACAAGGGTGGCGGCCATGAGGGCAGCGGACACGGGGGCGGTGGCTTCAAGGGAAAAGGCCCGAAACCGGCAGGAAAATCCTGGCGCGTCAAATCCGGTGCCCCAGCCACAGCCAAGTCCGACCAACCCTTCACCAAACCCAAGAGCAAGCACCGCAAGGGCCGCAGCAACAACGCCCAGGGGTGAACCCGGCGTCAGGCGGAGGCGGACGCCTCCACCAGTACGTCGAACCCGCCGAAGATCATGCGGCTGCCATCGAACGGCATTCCGATCGCTGTCAGCCGTGCGTCATCCATCAGCACCGCCCACGCCGCATCGCGCACCGCCTTCGATGGCCAGCGGATAGTGGACACCACCACCGTCTCGTCCGGCTTGCGTGCCACCGCAGTGTGCAGCGAGTTGACCTTGCCTTCGGGAATATCGTCCCCCCAATATTCGACAAGGCTAATCGCGCCCTGTTCCATGAACAGCGGCGCGGCCTCGACGGCGTGCTTGCGATAGGCGTCCTTGTTGGCGGTCGGCACGGCGCAAACGGAGCAGTCGGTGTAACCGTCGGTATCGGCCATACCCGCTTACGCCAATGCGGCGGAATACAGCGCCATCTTGTCGGCATAGGCGCGCTTCGCCGCTGCCTCGGCATAGGCCGGGCTGTCGGGCACGGTCCAGCCGTGGTCGCCCGCATACACCTCGACCTTGCCGTCGCGGTTTGCCGCATCCAGCGCGGTGCGCAGGGCGGTCTTGTCGTCGGGTGCCTCGGCATCGTCGTCCTGCGCGATGGCGAACAGATAGCGCTGCCGTGCTGTCGGCCAGCAGGCGGTGCGGGCTCTGGTCGTCGTCCCGCACCAGCCCGCCGCCGTGGAAGCTGGCGGCGGCCTTGATCCGGTCCGGCACGGCGTGGGCGGAATAGACGGTGAACGGCCCGCCCATGCAGTATCCCTCGGCCCCGATGCCGCGTGTGGTGTCGACGTCATCCTGCGCGTCGAGCCAGGCCACTGCCGCCTTCGCATCGCGTCCGACGGCGTAGGAACTGAGCTTCTCGCGCCACGGCTTGACCATGCCGAAGCCCTTGGCGGCGATGAAGGCGGCGAAATCGGCGAATTGCTCGCCCGCCACGTCGCGGTAATAGGGGTTCACGGCCAGCACGGCATAGCCCTGCCCCGCCAGCCCGCGTGCCATCTCGCGCTTTGCTTCGCGCAAGCCCGCGATATCGGGCCACAGGATCACGGCGGGCGCAGGGCCGGAAACGGGCGCGACGAAGAAACCCGTCCATCGTGCCGTCGGGCGTGGCGAAGCTGACGCTGCGTTCCGCCATTGCGGGCAGCGTGGCCATCGCGTCGGGCGCGGCATCGGCAGTCGCGGTGTCGCCGTCCATCCCCGCAGGCGCACATGCAGCCAGCGCCGCCCCGCCCGCTGCCATCGCGCCCAGCTTGGTAAAGGCTGCGCCGGTCGAGTTGCTGTTTGGCCCATTCCGCCAGCCTGGTTTCATCGCACATGATCGTTTCTCCCGCGTATGGTGTCTCTTGCGTGCAATCATGCCGCGCCTTTGCTCCGATGTCACGGGAGGAAGGTCAGAACACCAGATTGCCCAGCACCCGCCCCGGTATGAAGCGTGAACGCACCCGCCAGGCACAGGCCGATATACAGCCCGGTCATCGCCGACTTGTGCGCCGCCACATTGCCGCGCCGGATCATCCAGATGGCGTAGGGCAAGCTGAAAAACGTCCACAGCGTGAACAGGTGGATGAAACTGAACCCCGTGCCCGCAATCCCGCCACCCGGCGTCCGGATGAAGGCCGTCGATATCGCCGTCGCCAACATGAGCGCAGCCCAGCACCGGCCCAACAAACGGTGCGTCGCATCGCCCTTCTGTCGCCACAACACCACCGGGCCGAGCAGCAGCGCCGGGATCGCGGTGGCAAGATGCACGATGATGGGCCAGCCGAGGAAGCCGCTATCGCGCGCCGCTTCTTTGGCCGCATTGGAAGCAAACCCGCCGCCCTGCGCCGATGCGATCGTCATTCCCGCAGTGATGGCGGCGGTGATAAGGACGGTAATTCCAACGCTGATAGCCCTCGCCTGCCGGTCTTCCGCTGTGCGCCCGACTGTTACCTTGCTCTCCTGTGCCACTTGCGGCTCCCGTTGTTGCGCCATAATCTACGGCGCCATGATGCCGACCGCCCCGCCTTCGACAAGCGCGCCTGCGCATACGGGCGCGGCAATACGCGGACAGCGCGCGATGACCCGTTCGCCCGTTCGCGCAATGGTCACGATTCGTGGCTGAGCGGCGCGGCACGCCACCGCGTGGCGATGCACTGGCGGAGATCGGCGTGCTGGCGCTTGTCGGCATAGTGCTGGCGCTGGTCGGGCCGTTCGGCACCGATGCGCTGGGATTGAGCGTTCGGCTCGCGTACTGGATCGGCGGCATGGTGGCGGGATGGCTGGTGCTGCAGGCGATCCTGCTGGTCATGCGGCCCGTTGCGATGCGGTTCGGCCTGCCCTTCCCGCTGGAGTATCTGCTGGCCGTACCGCTGCTGGCGGCTCTGGGCGTGGTGCTGATCGCGGTGTTCGGCGGGAATGCCGATGGCGCAGCATTCGGCAAAGGCGGCGCGGTGTCGCAACTGCTGTTCGCGCAAGTCGCCGCGCTGGGCCTCGGCATATTCCTGCTGTTCGGCCTGCTCTATGCCGTCGGCGCGAGACGGAACACCGCGCAAGCGGACGCGGAAAACGCGCCCATCAATTCACCTGCACCCCTGATCGATACCGAATTGCACCAGCGCCTGCCGCCAGCCTTCGGCCCGATCCTCGCGCTGGCGGTGGAGGATCACTACGTCACCGTCATCGGCACCGATGCGCGCGAGATGCTGCTGATGAACCTTGCCGACGCCATCGCCGAAGCAGGCGAAACAAAGGGCCTGCGCACGCACCGAAGCTGGTGGGTGGCGCAAGGCGCACTGGTCGCGCTCAAGCGCAATGGCCGCAATATGCGCGCGGTGCTGTCGAATGGATCGGAAGCACCCGTAAGCCGCACGCATGTTGCGGCGGTGAAGGTGGTTTTGGACGGTTAGCGCCGCGCCAGCGCCGCCTCGCATTCCGCCATCAGCGACGCGACGATCTCCGCCGCGGGTTCCTCGCGTTTCACCATGCCGACGCTCTGGCCGGCCATCAGGCTGCCGTTTTCGACGTCGCCGTCCACCACCGCGCGGCGCAGGGCGCCGGCCCAGTAATGTTCGATCTGTAGCTGTGCCTCCAGCATTTCCAGCCCTTCCGTGTCCAGCAGGCCCGCGACTTCGCGCTGCTTGCCGGTGAAGGCTTCGGTGCCCTTGTTCTTCAATGCGCGCACGGGGATGACGGGCAGGCGGGCATCGACTTGCACGCTGGCCACGGCGTCGCGGGCATTGGCGCGGAAGAAGGCTTTCTTGAAGTTCTCGTGCGCGACGCTTTCGGTGGCGCAGGCAAAGCGGGTGCCCAGCTGCACGCCGACCGCGCCCATCTCCAGATAGCCGGCAATCGCCTCGCCCCGCCCGATGCCGCCCGCCACGAAAACGAGGTGGTCTTCGGCCAGTTCGGGCAGGAATTCCTGCGCCAGCACGCTGGTGCTGACCGGGCCGATATGGCCACCCGCCTCCATCCCCTCGATCACCAGCGCATCGCCGCCGGACCGCAGCAGCTTCTTCGCCAGCGCCAGCGTGGGGGCGAAAACGATGACCTTTGCCCCGGCGTGGTTAGCATCTCCGGCCTTGATCGCCTCCACGCTGCCCTTGGGCGGGATGCCGCCCGCCAGCACCACATGCGTGACGCCATGCTTCGCGCACACCGCGATGAGGTCGGTCAGGTCCGGGTGCATGGTGATAAGGTTCACGCCGAACGGCTTGTCGGTCATCGCCTTGGTCGCGGCGATCTCGGCATCGAGCAGGTCGGGCGTCATCGCCCCGCAGGCAATCACGCCGAAGCCGCCGGCATTGCTGATTGCCGAAACCAGATTGCGTTCCGACACCCAGCTCATTGCGCCGCACAGGATCGCGGTTTCGCTGCCGAGGAAGTCGATGCCGCGCGCCATCAGCGCGCGTGTTTTGGGTGTTGTGGTATCAGGGGTCATTTCGGCTCCGGCAGAGGTTGCCTGCGCCACCTATGCCGCCACCCGCCACGGGTCAAACGGCCCGGATGCAAAGCTGGGCGAGCAACACCGTATATCGACCCAACCGATTACTGTTCACGGCTTTAATCGATTTACCCGAATTGCGTCACCGCCTAGATAGTTTTGGAACGAGCGATGGTTCGGGCAGTTTTCAACGATAACACGTCCGCCGCAGGCAACCGCCACGGCGATATGTTTCACCGACCGCCTTCAACACCACACAAGGACATTTATTTCATCATGGGTATTATCGGTTCGACAATTCAGCCTTTCAAAGCCACCGCATTCCAGGCGGGCAAGGACTTCTTCGATGTTTCCGAAAAAGATATCGAGGGCAAATGGGCCGTATTCTTCTTTTATCCGGCCGACTGGACCTTCGTCTGCCCGACCGAGCTGGAAGACATGGGCAAGCAGTACGAGACGTTCCAGAAGATGGGCGTGGAAGTGTTCGGCGTGTCGACCGATACGCATTTCAGCCACAAGGCATGGCACGATACGTCCGAAAAGATCGGGACGATCGACTTCGCGTTCCTGGGTGACCAGCTGCACACGCTGTCCAAGCAGTTCGGCGTCCTGCGCGAAGAAATGGGTCTCGGCCGACCGTGCGACCTTCGTGGTCGATCCCGATGGCGTGATCCAGCTGATGGAAATCACCTGCGAGGGCGTGGGCCGCAATGCCAGCGAATTGCTGCGCAAGATCAAGGCCGCGCAATATGTGCGCGACAATCCCGGCCAGGTTTGTCCGGCGGCATGGGAAGAAGGCAGCGACACGCTCGCTCCTTCACTCGACCTCGTCGGCAAGATCTGATCCGCATGAACGGGCGGCGCGCGGCCATCGGGCTGCGCGCCACCCCTCCCTTTCTCCACGCCCATCCCGAACAGGACACTCGCCATGCTCGATTCAGCAATGCGCACCCAGCTTGCCCAATATCTCGCCAACCTGCGCGAACCGGTACAGCTTGTGGCGACGCTCGGCGACGGAAAGCCGTCCGAGCAGACGCGAGAATTGCTGACCGAACTGGCCGGAATGCACGACCTGCTCGAAGCCAGTTTCGACGGTACGGCCGATCGCGCTCCCAGCTTCCGCATACAGCGCGCCAGCGACCCGGAGCGGTTCGTCACCTTTGCAGGCGTGCCGCTGGGGCATGAGTTTACCTCGCTCGTCCTGGCCCTGTTGTGGGCCGGTGGCCATCCGCCCAAGGTCGATGCCGACCTGATCGAACAGGTCCGCGCACTGGATGGCGATTACGATTTCGAAATGTTCTTCTCGCTGTCATGCCACAACTGCCCCGACGTGGTGCAGGCGCTGACGCTGATGGCGCTGGAAAACCCGCGCATCAACGCCACGCTGATCGAAGGCGGCGCATTCAAGGACGAGGTGGAAGACGCGCAGCGTGCTGGCCGTTCCCGCGACGTTCCTGAACGGCGAGAGCTTCTACAACGGCAAGATGGAACTGGCCGAAATCCTGAGCCGCCTTGATGGTGGCGCGGACGAGAAGGCGGCGGCCAAGCTGTCCGCGAAAGAGCCGTTCGAAGTGCTGATTATCGGTGGCGGTCCGGCCGGCGCGGCAGCGGGTATCTATACCGCGCGCAAGGGTTTTCGCACCGGCATCGCGGCAGAACGGTTCGGCGGGCAGTTGCAGGACACGCTGGGCGTCGAGAACTTGCCGGGCACGACCTATACCGAAGGCCCGAAACTGTCCGACGACCTCAAGAAGCAGACGCTAGACAACGAGATCGACCTGATCGACCTGACTCGCGCCACGCAGCTGGAGCCGGCATCCGAAGCCGGTGGCATGCACAGCGTCACGATGGCGAACGGCGCGACGCTGAAATCGCGCGCGCTGGTCCTGTCCACCGGAGCGCGCTGGCGCAATCTGGGTGTTCCGGGCGAGGACGAATACCGCAACAAGGGCGTCGCCTATTGCCCGCACTGCGACGGTCCGCTGTTCAAGGGCAAGCGCATTGCCGTGATCGGTGGCGGCAATTCCGGTGTCGAGGCGGCGATCGATCTTGCCAAGATCGTCGGCCATGTCACGCTGATCGAATATGACAGCGCCCTGCGCGCCGACGAAGTTCTGCAACGCAAGCTGCGCTCGCTCGACAATGTCGATATCGTGACCAGCGGCCAGACGACCGAAATTACCGGCGACGGGTCGAAGGTGAACGGACTGCTGCGTCAAGGATCGTGAGAGCGGCGACACGCGCACCATCGAACTGGAAGGCGTATTCATCCAGATCGGCCTGGTGCCCAATACCGAATGGCTTGCCGACAGCGGGATCGACTCTGTCGAAGCACGGCGAAATCATTGTCGACGAACATGGTGCGACCAACCTGCCGGGTATCTATGCCGCTGGCGACAACACCACCGTGCCGGACAAGCAGATCGTGGTAGCGATGGGTCAAGGCGCCAGCGCGGGTCTCGGCGCGTTCGACTATCTCATCCGCAACGAACCGGTCGAGGAAATTGCGCAGGCCGCCTAGCCGTATGTCGAGCCACGTACACTGTATCTACAATCGGTTTTTTAAATCGAAGGTGTCAAATCAATCGATTTGATTAATCAGTTCGGAGCCATCATCATCTTGGCTCGTAGTTCGGGTAACGCCCGTTAAAAACAGAGCCAGGAGAGATGTACATGGATATGAAAACCGGAGAGATGAGCGGCTGCCCCTTTACTGGCGATAGCGCCAGCCGCGACCTGCTTGGACGCACCAACCGCGACTGGTGGCCCGATGCACTTCATTTGGATATCCTGACGCAGCAGGGCCGTCGCGCCGATCCGATGGACGAGGACTTCGATTATTGCGAAGCGTTCAACACCATCGATTACACCGCTTTAAAGGCGGATATCGCCACGATGCTGACCGACAGCCAGGAATGGTGGCCCGCCGATTACGGCAATTACGGCCCTTTCATGATCCGCATGGCGTGGCACGCGGCAGGCACCTATCGCACCGGTGACGGGCGCGGCGGGTCCAGCAGCGGGCAGCAGCGTTTCGCCCCGCTCAACAGCTGGCCCGACAACGGCAATCTCGACAAGGCGCGGCGCCTGTTGTGGCCGATCAAACAGAAATACGGCAAGAACATCAGCTGGGCCGACCTGTTCATCCTGACCGGCAATGTCGCCATCGAGAGCATGGGTGGCCCCACCTTCGGCTTCGGCGGCGGTCGTGCGGACGTGTTCGAACCCGAAACGGTCTATTGGGGCACGGAAGAACAGTGGGTCGACGAAGGCGTCGAAACGCGCATCCAGCCCGATGAAGGCAAGGCGCTGGAAAATCCGCTCGCCGCGATCCAGATGGGCCTCATCTACGTCAATCCCGAAGGTCCGGGCGGCAATCCCGACCCGCTGCAATCGGCGCGTGACATGCGTGAAACCTTTGCCCGCATGGCCATGAACGACGAGGAAACCGTCGCGCTGACCGCCGGTGGTCATGCCTTCGGCAAATCGCATGGTGCCAAGCCCGCCGACAGCTTCGGCGGTGCACCCGAAAGCGAAGTGCTGGCGTTGCAGGGCTTCGGCTGGCTCAACGACAAGGAAGAGATTGCCAAGGGCAACATCACGACGTCGGGCATCGAAGGGTCATGGACCAACACGCCGACGCAGTGGAATGGCGACTATTTCCGCCTGCTGATGGATTACGAATACGAGCTGGTGGAAAGCCCCGCCGGTGCCAAGCAGTGGCAGCCGATCGACCAGAAGGAAGAGGACATGGCGCCCGACGCGCGTGACCCCTCCAGGAAGGTACCGACGATGATGACCACGGCGGACATGGCGCTGAAGAAGGATCCGGAATACCGCAAGATTTCCGAACGCTTCCGCACCGACCAGGCCGCGCTGGACGATGCCTTTGCCCGCGCATGGTTCAAGCTGTGCCACCGCGACATGGGTGCCAAGGTCCGTTACATGGGCCCGGAAGTTCCCGGCGAAGACCTGATCTGGCAGGATCCCGTTCCCGCAGGCACGACGCCATTGGACAGCGCGGTGTCGCAGTTCAAGTCGGCGGTGCTCGATAGCGGTCTGACCGTGGCCGAGCTGGTCAAGGCGGCATGGGCCTCTGCGTCTACCTATCGCAATTCGGACCATCGCGGCGGTGCCAATGGTGCCCGTGTCCGGCTGGCACCGCAGCGTCACTGGGCGGTCAACGATCCGGAAGAACTGGATCGCGTACTGACCAAGCTCGATAGTATTCGCGGCGACCTGTCGATGGCCGATGCCATCGTGCTGGCCGGTGCAGCGGCGATCGAGAAGGGCGCGAAGGATGCCGGCCACTCGGTCAGCGTCGACGTGACCACCGGTCGTGGCGATGCCACCGACGAACAGACCGATGCCGACAGCTTCGAGCCGCTGGAGCCGTTTGCCGACGGGTTCCGCAATTACCTGAAGACCAAGGCAAGCGTGAAGACCGAGGATATGCTGATCGACCGGGCGCACCTGCTCGGCCTGTCCATTCCCGAAATGACCGCGCTGGTCGGTGGTATGCGGGCGCTGGGTGCGGTCAGCACGCATGCAGAACACGGATCGAAAATCGGCGTCTTCACCGACCGTCCGGGACAGCTGACGAACGACTGGTTCGTCAACCTGCTGTCGATGGATAACGAATGGGAACTGGTGGACGATAGCGGGGACGAGGAATTCATCGGCCGCGACCGCAAGTCGGGCGAGGAAAAGTACCGCGCCACGCGCACCGATCTGGTGTTCGGTTCCAACTCGCAGCTTCGCGCCATCGCGGAAGTCTATGCCGAGAACGGGGGCGAGGAGAAATTCCTGCGCGACTTCGTGAACGCGTGGACCAAGGTGATGGATGCGGACCGGTTCGACCTGACGCACGCGAAATATCACTGAGATACCCGTAAGGGCGCAAGCCTTTAGGGTCGCACGAAAGCCCCTTCGCAGTTCGCTGCGGAGGGGCTTTTCAGTATTACAGCCAGCCACGTTCCTTCAGCTCCGCAACATTGCCGCGCGCCACCGGTGCTTCCAGCCCGCCCGCCAGCCGCAGGCGCAGATTGCGCCCGTCGCGGCGGGTACCCTCAACCGCATCGCGCGCCACCCACCAGCTGCGGTGGACCTGCGCACCGTCCAGCTCCGTCCAGCTCGGCCACCGCATCGCGCATCCGCATCAGCACCAGATCCGACCCGGCGGCGGTATGGGCGCGGACGTAGTGGTCCTCCATCTCCAGCGCGAGCAGATCGGTGCCCAGCGCGGGCGGCAGGCGATCAAGGAAAGGCGTGGCGGGCGGTTCCGGTTCCGGGATCGATACAGGCACTGCCTCTACAGGCACTGCCTCTTTGACTTCCACAACTGCTACCGGAGGCTCGTTCGCCCCGCCGCGATTTCGCCCAAGCAACTGCATGATCGCGGTGATGCCGCCGCCGATCACCAGCACGTTGATGTAATACCCTGCCGCCAGCTCCAGCGTGGGCCAAGCAGGTGGCGCGGGCAGGCGGTCGAGCAGGTACAGCAACGTCGCCATCGGCACCGTCGCAACCACGCACGCCGCCGCCCACAATGCAGGGCGCGGCAGGGCAAGCGCAGCGTGCAAACGGTTCACGAAAAACCCCATTGGTCGATAGATCGCATAGCCCAGCCAGCACATCGCCAGCCAGCCGACGATCCGCGCCGCCAGCGGCAGCGCATAGGTGCCGAACGGCCCGACCACGGCCAGCACCAAGCCGATCACGGTCATCACCGTCAGATCGACCAGCACGCGCCGTGCGAGCTGCGCGCGCGGCGTCGCTTCCCTGCCTGACCTGTTCTCCGGAGCACCCATAGCCCGCGCATCCTAGTGACAATTCGCGCTTCGTGAAGTGGCAGGCGGCACATTTCCCGGCGGTTTGCGACCGGTCACGAAAGGCGATGCACTTTCCGCGAAGGTCCGGTTGCGGGCGGACGGGCATGGGGCAGAACGGGTGCAGCAACGCAACCGACCACTGCTTCCAGCCGAGGAACCCGACCATGACCACCGCCACCCTGAACGCCAGTGCCGCCACCGCCCTGCGCACCATGACGAGCCGCCTTGCCGGCCTGCCCTTCATCGCCCGCAAGGCAAAGGCGAAGCGCGCGCCCAAAGCATCCGATTACCTGATGACTCCGGTGACGCGCACCATCGTCAGCCTCGCCTGCTTCACCATGACCTTCGTCTGCCTCTATGCACTGGCTCGCGCTGCGATGGGGCACGTCGCCGACTTGTCCGCCTATGCCAAGCTGCCGGTGTGGATCCATGTCGCCGCCGTCCTGCCCGCCGTGCCGCTGGGCGGTTATCTGCTGCTGGCGCAGAAGGGCACCGCACGGCACAAGCAGCTGGGCAAGGTGTGGCTGGTGCTGATGCTGGTGACGGCGACTTCCGCCATCTTCATCAAGACCAATGGCGGGTTCAGCCCGATCCACATCTTCGTGCCGATTACGTTTCACGCCGCATGGAAAGTGGTGGCGACGGCGCGGCGCGGCGATATCGCGGCGCACAAGCGGCACCTGGTCAGCACCTATCTGTTCGCGCTGATGATCCCCGGTATCGCCTCCTTCGCCATCCCCGGCCGCCTGATGAATGCGATGCTGCTGGGGTGAAGTTTCGCGCCTCCTGTAACCCTCCGGCAAGCGCAAGCGAATGTCCTGTCATCGCAATCGGCCCCTCTTTCTGGCCGACCACCATGCCCGAAGGAGATACTCCTGTGTTCAAACGCACCCTCGCCGCCATGCAGCAAGCCGAAGAGAACCGCCGCGCCCTACGCAAGGCCGCACGACGTGATACGGCCGCGCCGCGCCATCGCGGGCATCCGCGTACCGCAAGATCGCATCGACGCGACCGTGTCTCCACGCAACGCCGCATCATCTGGTAACGCTTTATCGCAGTGAGGGCATCAGCGTCGGGCGTCAGCCTTCCGCGTCCAATCCGTAGGCCGTGTGCAGGATGCGCACTGCCAGTTCGGTTTCGTCCTCGTCGATCATCACGCTGACCTTGATCTCGGACGTGGTGATCGCCTGGATGTTGATGCCGCGTTCGGCCAGCGCGCTGAACATCTGGCTGGCGACGCCGGCATGGCTCTTCATCCCCACGCCGACCACGCTGATCTTGGCGACGCGGCTGTCGGTGATGATCCGGTTGAAACCGATCTCGCCGCGCTTGTCCTCCAGCAATGCCTGCGCGCGGGCGAGGTCGGTTTGCGGCACGGTGAAGGTGACGTCGGTCTCGCCCTTGTCGCGGCCCACGTTCTGGATGATCATGTCGACATTGATCGACGCGGCGGCCAGCGGTTCGAAGATATGCGCCACCGCGCCCGGTTTGTCGGGCACGCGGGTCAGGATGATCTTCGCTTCGTTCTTGTCGTGCGCGATGCCGGTGACGTGCTGGCGTTCCATTTCGCCCTCCTCGTAAATGCGATCCATTTCGGCTTCCGACACGATCATCGTGCCGGGCAGCGCGTCCGCCGGGGTGGCGTCGTCGTCGATGAAACTGCTCAGAACCTGCACCCGCACGCCGCGCTTCATGGCGAGGCCGACGCTGCGGGTTTGCAAAACCTTGGCCCCGACCGAAGCCAGTTCCAGCATTTCCTCATAAGTCACCGCCTTCAGCTTGCGCGCCTTGGCGACGATGCGCGGGTCGGTGGTGTAGACACCGTCCACATCGGTGTAGATGTCGCAGCGATCCGCGCCGATGGCAGCGGCGACCGCAACCGCGCTGGTGTCCGACCCGCCCCGGCCCAGCGTGGCGATGCGCCCCTCGCCGCTGACACCCTGAAAGCCGGGAATGACCGCGATCTCGCCCGCCTCCAGCGAGGCTTGCAGGCCGGGTGCGTCGATCGTTTCGATGCGGCTGGCGGCGTGGCCCTCGATGGTGGCGACGGGCAATTGCCAGCCCATCCAGCTGCGCGCCGGACTACCCAGCCCCTTCAGCGTCATCGCCAGCAAGCCCGCCGTCACCTGCTCCCCGCTCGACACCACCACGTCGTATTCCGCCGGGATCGTACAGCGCGTGCGCCTCGCGGCAGAAATTGATGAGGCGGTCGGTTTCGCCCGCCATCGCGCTGACCACCACGGCCACCTGATCGCGGGTGCCGTCCGCTTTGGGCGCAGCCTGGCGGCGCACGATATTGGCGACGCGCCGGATGCGCTCGGTCCCCGCCATCGAGGTGCCGCCGAATTTCATCACGATACGTGCCATGCGGCGCCCCCTCTCTCGCTAGCGTGCCGGTTCGGGCGCTGTTATGACCATCGGCATGAGCGATGCAACCGACAAACCTGCCACGATACGTACTCACGAAGCCGAGCACTTTGGCGCGCTGGCGGCGGACTGGTGGGATCCCGCCGGGTCCAGCGCCATGCTGCACCGCCTCAACCCGGTCCGCCTGCGCTTCGTGCGCGATGCGATCGACCTGCACTGGGGCGGCGATATCGAGGCGGTGCGCCCGCTGTCCGGCAAGACCGCACTCGATGTCGGTTGCGGCGCGGGCCTGTTGTGCGAGCCGCTGGCCCGCATGGGCGCGCAGGTGACGGGCGTGGATGCCGCGCCGGAGAACATCGCGGCGGCTGAGGCCCACGCCGGGGGGACTGGCTATCGACATCATGTACCACGCGGGCGAACTCTGCCGCCCTCGATCTCGGCACTTTCGATCTCGTCACCTGCATGGAAGTGATCGAACACGTTGCCGACAAACCCGCCTTCCTTGCCGCGCTGGCGGACCGGCTGGCACCCGGCGGGCTGATGGTGCTCAGCACCCCCAACCGCACCGCCGCCAGCCGCCTGCTGCTGGTCGGTGCCGCCGAAGCCACCGGCATGGTGCCGCGCGGCACGCATGACTGGAACGACTTCGTGACGCCCGAAGAACTGCACGCCCTGCTGGCGAATTGCGGCCTGGAAGTAACCGAACAACGCGGCATCGCGTGGCGCCCCGGCAAGGGCCTGCACCTGTCCGACGACGAGAGCCTGAACTACATCCTCTCGGCGAAGAGAGCCTAGTCGCTATTCCAGCGTAGCCCCGGACGTAGTCTGAACCCTACGTCACACCGAACCTGATCCTTACTTTCGTCACCCCGGACCTGATCCGGGGTCCAGCTTACTTCGACCCTAGCATGATGCAGATAGGCAGCTGGATCCCGGATCAAGTCCGGGATGACGAGGCGGCAGACTTAGCGAACAGTCGGTGGCAAGGGCGGAGTCATCGTAACCGGCACTTCCTGATCTCGGCGCGGGAAGTCGTCGAACACGCCGTCCACGCCCGCGCGCTGCAACAGCATCCGCAACATGCTCGCGCCCTGGTTTGGCACGTCGGACTGCATTGCGGGCGGCAGGAACGCATTCTCGCGCCGCACGGTCCAGGCATGGACCAGCAGCCCTGCCTCCTGCGCCGCCGCCACCACGCCGGTCGCCTCGCCGCGTTCGTCCAGCAACAGCGGGATCGCCGCGCCGATACCGTCAGCATATTCCGCAATCGCGGCCAGCCCGCTTGGCGTCACCATTTCGGCATAGCGCATGTCGGGCTCGTCCGCCGGGCCGCCATCCGCCGCCACCAGCTGCACCAGTTTGAAATCGCTGCGCTTCGCCAGCCGTTGCAGCGGGCCGACTTCGAAACACTGGATGAACACCGGATCGGCAGGCGTCACGTTCAGCGCCTTCAGCTCCAGCAGCAACAGGTCCACCACGTCGATGCCCTCTTCCTGCAACAGGAAGTCGGGGTGCTTGAGTTCGGGATAGAGGCCGATGCGCCGCCCCGTCTCGGCCTCCTTCGCGCGCACCAGCGTCACGATGTCGGCCAGCGTGGGCACCTGATACAGCCCGTCGAAGCGCGCATTGCCGGGGCGTATACCGGGGATGCGCTCCTTGGCGCGCAGGGTGCGCAGTTCGGCCAGCGTGAAGTCTTCGGCGAACCAGCCATTGACCAGCGTGCCGTCCACTTCCTTGGCGCGGCGACGGTCGCTGAATTCCTCGCGCGTGGCGATGTCGGTGGTTTCGGAAATCTCGGTCTCGTGCCGCGCGACCAGCACGCCGTCGCTGGTGACCACGAGGTCCGGCTCGATGTAGTCCGCCCCCTGGTCGATCGCCAGCTCGTAAGCGGCCAGCGTATGCTCGGGCCGCTCCCCGCTTGCCCCGCGATGCGCGATAACCAGCATATCGCGTTCGGCTAACGTCCGGGCTTGTGCCGCCGCACATAGGGTGTCGCCAGTCATCGTCGCCGCCAGCAACGCTCTCAACACAGCATGTTCTCCCACTCGCTCTCGGCAAACCCGACCAGCACCCGCGCGCCGTCATCGGTTTCCAGCACGGGGCGTTTTATGGTGCTGGTATGCGTCGCCATGATGGCAAGCGCGGCGTCGCGGTCGATATCGGCCTTTTCGTCGTCGGGCAGTTTGCGAAACGTGGTCCCGCGCCGGTTCAGCAAGGTTTGCCACCCGCATTCGTCGGCCCACCGTTCTACATCGGCGGCATCCACTCCGTCCTTCTTGAAGTCGTGGAAGGTGTATTCGAGATTGCGCGCATCCAGCCACTTGCGCGCCTTGCGAACGGTATCGCAGTTCGGGATGCCGTAGAGGTGAGTGGTCATGCCGCCTCCTAGCGCGGAACCGGTTTTGACGACAAGCCGCCGCGGCGACGGCGCAGACGTATCAAATGTCAGCAGGTTTCCGCGGGAACGCGGCACGTGGCATCCAGTTCTTGCTTGGCAACCTATGGAACGCCTGCCTATGCCAACCACATCTGCCGCCTCAAGTGTCCTGGAGGCTCCGATTTTTTCGGTAGGATTGCCAATCGAGCCCGCGGCGGTCGTTGCTGCATTGGCGGCGCAGGGGTTTCGCGAAGATGATCGCGTTGACGAGCCGGGCGAATTCGTTCTGCGCGGGACGGTGCTGGACCTGTTCGATCCCGGTCAGCCACTGCCACTGCGTATCCGAACGGATGCGAACGTTGTCAAAAGCATGACCTGGTACGATCCGCTCACCCAGCTGCAGACCGTCCCGCTGCGCAGCTATCGCCTCGGCGACGACGCGCCAGGGACCGACCGGAACGCCGAAGCGTGCGCCCCCGCCCATACGATCGATCCGCTGGCACCCTATGGGCAGACCGTGCGCATCGGCGATCTGGTCGTGCATGAGGACCACGGACTGGCACGCATCGGCAGCTTGCGGAGCATCGTCACCGCCGAGATTGACCAGGAGATGATCGAACTGGAGTTCCGCGACGAGACGCGCCGGATGCTGCCCGTCGCAGAGATCGCCAAGCTGTGGCGCTATGGCGGCGACGAAGGCGAGGTTCGGCTGGACGATCTGAATGGTTCGAGCTGGAAGACGCGTCGGCGCAAGCTCGACCGTGCCATCGTCCGCACAGCGAAGCACATGGTGCGCCAAGCCTATGATAGCGCGCAGCACCAGGTCCCTACCTTCGCCACGACCGATCCTGCATACGACACGTTCTGCAACGGGTTCGGCTACACACCCACCGCCGATCAGGCCCGCGCGTTTCTGGACGTCGAAGGCGATCTGGTGCGCGGGCGGGCGATGAACCGGCTTATTGCCGGCGATGTCGGCTTCGGCAAGACGGAGGTTGCCCTGCGCGCTGCCGCTCTCGTCGCGCTGGGCGGCGCGCAGACGGCGCTGGTCGCGCCAACCAATCTGCTCGCCGCGCAACATTACGCCCTGTTCCAGGAGCGGTTTGCGCCGCTGGGAATGCAGGTCGCGCTGCTCACCGGTGCCGTAAAGGGAAAACAGCGCAAGATCGTGCTGGACGGGCTTGCCGACGGCAGCGTTCACGTCGTGATCGGGACCGGCGCGGTTGCCAATCCGAACATAGAATTCGATACGCTCGGCTTGGTCATCGTGGACGAGGAACACCGGCTGGGCACACGCGACAAGAACCGGCTGCGCGCGATGTCGGACGGGCATGTCCTGCAGATGAGCGCGACGCCGATCCCGCGTACCCTGATGGCGGCGATGGTCGGGCTGCAGGATATCTCCGTGCTTGCCACCCCGCCGGTAGCGCGCAAACCGGTGTTAACACAGTTCCATGCGATGGATGAAGCGCCCATGCGCAGCGCGGTCAATTCCGAACTTGCCGCCGGGGGCCAGGTGTTCGTCGTTGTTCCACGCGTGGCCGACGTCGTGCCGATGACCGAACGGATGACTACCCTGTTTCCCAAGGCGAAGACCGGCAGCATTCACGGACAGATGCCGCAGAACGCGATGGACCGGACCATAACCGCCTTTGCCAATGGGCGGCACGATATCCTCGTTTCGACCACCGTTATCGAGATCGGTCTGGACGTGCCGCGCGCCAATTGCATGATCGTGCACCAGGCCGACCGGTTCGGGCTGGCGCAATTGCACCAGTTGCGCGGCCGGGTCGGACGCGGCGACCGGCAGGCGACGATGCTGATGATGAGCGCCTGTCACGACGCGCCCGAAACCCCCGCAGCCAAACGGCTTCGCAAGCTGGTAGCGGAAGCGCGGCTCGGTGCTGGATTTTCGCTCAGCCTCGCCGATCTCGACATGCGTGGCGGGGGCGATCTGGCAGGCGACAGTCAGAACGGGCATATCGCATTGGTGGGTGCGGATCTCTATCACGACCTTCTCGAAACGACGATCGGCGACATGGCGGGCGTCGCCGGCGTTGCGCAGAAACGCCACGCCGGGATCACGGCACCTATTTCCTGCAGCCTGCCGGAAGACTGGCTGCCGCGCCCCGATAGCCGCCTCGAAGTGTATTACCGCATTGCCCATGCGCGCGCGGTCCCGGAACTCGAAAATCTGCGCAGTGAATTCAGCGACCGGTTCGGCGCGCCGCCTGCCGAAATGCGCAATCTGCTCGATTTGCGCGAGGCAGCCCTGCGTGCTGCCGAAAACGGACTTGCAACGGTTACGGCCGGTTCCGGTTCGGTCAAGCTGGTGACGCAGCGCTCCGGGCGGAAACGGGAGAAAACGTATTACATCGAACGCGTGGTCGAAGACCCAAAAGCGCTGATCGAGCTTGTCGCATCGTTCGACCGAGACAATCCGCTAAGCTAGCTGCGCGGCGCGAGATGTGCCGCCGCGATCGCCACGGCAAGCGCATCCGCCGCGTCCGATCCCGCGACCTTTGCACCGGGTAGCAGCACCTTTAACATCGCCTGCACCTGCGCTTTGTCGGCTGCGCCGGTGCCGACGACAGCTTTCTTCACCAGCCGCGCGGCGTGCTCGCTGACGGGCAAATCCGCCTGACCACACGCCGCCAGCACCGCGCCGCGTGCCTGCGCCAGTTTCAGCGTGGATTGGGGGTTCTTGTTGACGAACACCTCCTCCGCCGCCGCGCGGTCGGGGCGGTGGGTGGCGATGACTTCGGCAATGACGGCGTGAAGCGTGGCAAGGCGTTCGGCCATCGGGGACTTGGGCGCGGTTTTGACCTGGCCGTTGGCGATATGGATCAGGCGCGAGCCTTCGGTGCGGATGATGCCCCAGCCGGTGCAGCTGAGCGAAGGGTCGAGGCCGAGGATCAGCATGAGGTCGTCTCCACTACGCTCACACTGTAACTGGAAAAACCCCGTCATTGCGAGCGTAGCGCTGCAATCCAGCGCGGGAGATGGATTGCCGCGCTACGCTCGCAATGACGGAACTCTTGTCTGCTCGCTAACGCTCAGTGCTGTGCGTTCTTGTTGAGTGCGCTCCGGGCATCCGCCTTCCGCTTGCTGTGCCCTCCCCCACCTGAGGTCCGTGGTCGAGGGAGTACGCGCCCGAGCGTTAGCGAGAAAACAATCCCTACTCCGCGTCCAGCTTCTCCATCACCTCGTCGCTGATCTCGTAATTGCCCCAGACGGTCTGCACATCGTCGTCGTCGTCCAGCGTATCGACCAGCTTCAGCAGCGTGCCCGCCGCCTTCTCGTCCAGATCGACGGTGATGTTCGGCTTCCACGCCAGCTTCACCGTCGCCGCTTCGCCGAGCGATTTTTCCAGCGAGTCCGCCACGGCGTGCAAATCATCCGCAGCGGTCCAGATTTCGTGGCCATCCTTGGACGATGCGATGTCCTCCGCGCCCGCTTCCATCGCGGCTTCCAGCACGGCGTTCTCGCCACCGGCATCGGCGGGGTATTCGATGTAGCCGAGCCGTTCGAACCCGTGCTGCACGCTGCCTTCGGTGCCCATATTGCCGCCGTTCTTGCTGAACGCGGTGCGGATGTGGGTGGCGGTGCGGTTGCGGTTGTCGGTCAGCGCCTCGACGATGATCGCGCTGCCGCCGGGGCCATAGCCTTCGTAGCGCACTTCCTCGTAATCGTCGCCATCCGCCGCGCTCGCCTTGTCGACGGCGCGCTGGATATTGTCCTTGGGCATGGACTGCCCCTTGGCGGTGTTGATCGCCAGCCGCAGGCGCGGGTTCATGTCCGGATCGGGTGTGCCCATCTTCGCCGCCACGGTAATCTCGCGGCTCAGCTTGGAGAACAGGTTGGACCGTTTCTTGTCCTGCGCACCCTTGCGATGCATGATGTTCTTGAATTTGGAATGGCCTGCCATGAAGGTCCGTTTCGCTTACTGTAAGGTCACGCCACCGCTACCGCAGCGGCGATGCATCGGCAACCGGACGGGCGGCTAGGCCAGGCCCAGCGCGTTCTTGTAGGTATCCAGCAGCATTTCCATTTCGCTGCGGTCGTCGGGCTTCATTTTCCGCAGGCGCACGACCTGGCGCATGATCTTGGGATCGTAGCCCACCGCCTTTGCCTCCGCATACACGTCGCGCACATCGTCGGCGATGCCCTTCTTTTCTTCCTCCAGCCGCTCGATCCGTTCGATCAGCAGGCGCAGGCGGTCGTCGGTGGCATTGGCATCGGTGTCGGCCATCAGTGGCTCCGGTTGTTGAGATAGGGAATCGGTTGGCGGTGCGATAGCGGGCGAACCGGCTGACGATAAGGTGGTTTGGGCGATAAGGTGGTTTGGCGTGATGCCCCCGCTTGTGTCGGTCGGTGTGGCGGAGGTTGTTCAGGTATAGCGCTCGCAGAGGCGCAGGGGCACAGAGGGGTCGCGGCTGCGGCGGAGCCGCCTTCAATCGCAGGCATCCGCGCACGACGAGCCGTATTCAATTGAAAGCCTGCGGCGCATTCTCTCTGCGCCTCTGCGCCTCTGCGAGCGCACCCTCTCCCTTCTCAACCCAACGAACCAGCTCCCTAGTCAGCGTTCTTCGCCACGCTCGCCTCCATCGCCGCAATTTGCGCTTCGGTCGCGGGAGTCTGGCGGGTGGCTTTCCATTCCTCCTGCGGCATCCCGTGGATGAGTGCGCGTGCCGCCGCCTTGTCTCCATCATAACCCGCATCACGAATCCAGTCGGCAAGGCAGTTGCGGCAAAACCCCGCCAGCCCCATGAGCTCGATATTCTGCGCATCGTGGCGATGGCGCAAATGGCGCACAAGCCGGCGGAACGCGGCGGCGGCCACGGCATCGTCCATCCTGTCGAGCGGATCGGCGGCGGGTCTGTCTGCATTCGTATCCATTACGGCGCGTCCTTTGTGTTGGCCTGCCTGCGTGCCATACCTTGCTGCATGGCGACAACAAACCTCGACGCACCGGACCCGGACCAGGCCATGCACAGAAGCCGCAAGGTGAAGATCCTGGCCACCACCGGCCCCGCCACGCGCGATCCGGAGGTGCTGCGCCGCCTGTTCCGCGCCGGGGCCGATGCCTTTCGCGTGAACATGAGCCACGGCGACCATGCCACCCACGCGCGCACCATCGCCGATATCCGCGCGCTGGAAGAGGAATTCGCCCGCCCCGTCGCAGTGTTCTGCGATTTGCAGGGGCCGAAACTGCGCGTCGGCACATTTGCCGAAGGGCGCGCGGTCATCCGCCATTCGGGCCATTTCACGCTGGACCGCGACCCCGCACCCGGTGACGACACCCGCGTCCACCTGCCGCATCCCGAACTGTTCGGCCTGCTGAAGAAAGGCCAGCGCCTGCTGGTGGACGATGGCAAGATCCGCCTGCGCGTCATCGAAGCCACGCCCGACGCCATCCTGTGCTCGGCGGAAATCGGCGGGGTGATTTCGGACCGCAAGGGCGTGAACGTGCCCGATGCGGAAATCCCCATACCCGCGCTGACCGCGAAAGACCGTACCGACCTTGCCTTTGCAGTCGAGCAGGGCGCGGACTGGATCGGGCTTTCCTTCGTGCAGCGGCCCGAAGACCTTGCCGAAGCGCGGCGGCTGATGGGGCCGCCGGGTGCCGAAACGCCTGCCCTGTGCGCCAAGATCGAGAAGCCGATGGCGGTGCTGCGGCTGGAAGAAATCATCGAGCAGGCGGACGGTGTGATGGTGGCGCGCGGCGATCTGGGCGTGGAGCTGGAACCGCAGGAAGTGCCGCCGCTGCAAAAGCGCATCGTCAATATGACGCGGTTGCAGGGCAAGCCGGTGATCGTCGCCACGCAGATGCTGGAATTGATGATCGAAAGCCCCGCACCCACCCGCGCCGAAGTCTCCGATGTGGCGAACGCCGTGTATGACGGCGCGGATGCCATCATGCTCAGCGCGGAAACGGCGGCGGGGGCCTGGCCCGAAGAGGCGGTCACCATGATGGACAAGATTGCCGCGCAGGTGGAGCGCGACGATGCCTATATCGCGCGCGTCCGCTTCCTCGACATACCGCCCGATGCCACCACCGCCGACGCGCTGGCCCATGCCTGCATGACCATCGCCGACACCGTGCCCATCGGCGCGATCACGGTCTTTACCGGCAGTGGATCGACCGCGCGGCGAGTGGCGCGCGAGCGGCCCGGCGTGCCGATGCTGGTGCTGACGCCGAGCCGCCGCATCGCTCGCAGGCTGGCGCTGCTATGGGGCGCGCATGCGGTGGCAACGAAGGATATCGCCGGGTTCGAGGAGATGATTGCCAAGGGCCGCCGCATGGCGCTGCGCCACGGGTTCGGCATGGCGGGCACAAAACTGATCGTGCTGGCGGGCGTCCCGTTCGGCACGCCGGGCAGCACCAACCTGCTGCATGTAGTCACGCTGACGGGAGACGAGCTGGATGCGGCTGCCGGAACGGCTGCTGACAAGGCTGCGGGGGCCGGGTCGGGATAAAAGTGGCAGCGTGGGCGTTGAACTTGCAACACTATTGCCCTGCTTCAACCGATAGAAAGACCCGCCATGCCCAGCATCCACCTCATCGTCCTGACCGTCGGCCCGCTGCTACTCATAGGGCTGCTCTACTGGGCCTATGCCCGCAACAAAAAGGTGCCGCCCGAGGTGGAACGCGAATCCGATCGCGGCACGCGCAAATTGCAGGACGATATCGAGCGTCATCAGCACGACACCGAGCCGTTCGACCGTAGCTAACGTCCCGCCGCGCGGGCCAGCCTGCGCCGGGCCGCATCCTCGCCGATAACCGGCAGCAGCGCGCCCATATCAGGGCCGGAATTTGCGCCGGTAAAGGCTTGCCGCAATGGCAGGAACAGCGGCTTGCCCTTGCGGCCTGTCTGGTTTTTCAGTGTGGCGGTGAGCGCGCCCCACGGATCGTCGCCCCATTCGAGCGCAGCCGCTGCTTCGCCTAGGAAGGCACGGTCTTCATCGGAGAAGTCGGGCAAGTCGATGGGGCCGGTGACCATCCGCCACCAGTCCGCCGCCTCCGCCAGCGTTTCCAGATTGGGGCGGATTGCGTGCCATGCCGCCTCGTCCATACCGTCGGGAAGGCGGTCCGCAGCCGCGTCGTAATCCATCGTGTGGATCAGCGTCGTGTTCACCCGCGTCAGCTCGACCTCGTCGAACTTGGCGGGTGCACGCCCGAACGTGGAAAGGTCGAAGCCCTCCACCAGCACCCCGCGATCAGCGATCGCTTCCACCGGTTGCGATGTGCCCAAGCGCGCAAGCAACGCGACCAGCGCCTGCGGCTCGACGCCCTGCTCCCGAAACGTGTCGCAGCCGATGCTGCCCAGCCGCTTCGACAGCTTGCCTTCGATCCCGACCAGCAGGGCTTCATGAGCGAAACGCGGATGCGGCGCGTCCGTTTTTGCTGCACCATGCTGCGCAGCAAAGCCCGCAGCATTCAGCGCCTCGAACATCTGGATCTGCACCGCCGTATTGCTGACATGGTCTTCGCCACGCAGCACGTCGGTGACGCCCATCGCGATATCGTCGGCGGCGCTGGGCAGCATGTAGAGCCAGCTGCCGTCGGCGCGGCGAACGACCGGATCGCTCAGGAGCGCCGGATCGAATGACTGGGTGCCACGCACGCCATCGTCCCATGTGATCGGCGCATCATGGTCGAGCCGGAAACGCCAGTGCGGCGAAATACCCGTCGCTTCCTTCTCCGCCCGTTCCGCATCGCCCAGCGCCAGCGCCGCGCGGTCATACAGCGGCGGCAGGCCCCGCCCCAGCTGGATCTTGCGCTTCAGCTCCAGTTCCTGCTGCGTTTCGTAAGCGGGATAGACCCGTCCAACCGCGCGCAACGTCTCGAATGCGGCATCGTACAGCGCCAGCCGCTCGCGACTGCCGCACCTCGCCATCCGGCTCCAGCCCCAGCCATGCCAGGTCGGCACGGATCGCCTCGACATATTCCTCTCGGCTGCGCTCCGCATCGGTATCGTCGATCCGCAGCATGAACTTCCCGCCGCTTTTGCGCGCCAGCATCCAGTTATGCAGCGCGGTGCGGATGTTGCCGACATGCAGGCGGCCGGTGGGCGACGGGGCGAAGCGGGTGATGGTCATGGCGGCTTGCGCTAACGCCGAAATCCGCGCAGTCCACCCCTGTTCGAAAGGCACGCTCCATGAAACTGCGTTATCACGTCCTGCCGCTTACGCTCATGGCCCTGTCGGCCTCGCCGCTTTCCGCCACGACGATGTATCCCACACAATTCACTTGCCCGGTCGGTGGCGAACAATTCGAAGATTACGTTGTCGGCAGCACATCGTCCTGGGGACAGCGGCCCGACGGCAGCGCAATCGGTGGCGTATCGCCGTGGCCCGTGGTCGAATGCCCTTCCAATGGCCTGCCGCTTTACAAGGAGACCTTCGAGGAGGATGAACTGGCGAAACTGGCGACGTTGATCGCGACGCCGGATTATCTCGCCATGCGCGAAACCGAAACTGTCTATCGCCGCATCTGGTGGCTGGAAAAGCAACTGGGTGCAGACGATTATTCGCTCGCACGGTACTTGATCTCCGCAAGCTGGGAAACGGAGTTTGAACCGGAGCGCAAGGCGCGATACCAACGTGACTTTGCAACCGCGGCCAATGCCCTCGTTCGCACTAGCGACCAGGCGGACAACTGGTTCTGGCTCACCCTGCGCGCCGCCAATGCCTATCGCGAGCTGGGCCGGTACAGCGACGCCGCGCGGCTGGTTAGCGAGGCCGACCGGGCAGACTTGATGCCCGAAGATGCGGAACAGCGCGAAGGTGCGCGATCCTTCATCGACCAGCTTTCGCCGTTGATTGCGGAGCAAAATCCGACGTCGCAACCCACCAATATGGTTGGCGCACGCAACGCGGCTATGCGATGCACGAAGGAAGCGGCTGGCATGACAGCGGTGGAACAGGACGCATGCGATACGCCGGAATACCGCGAAGCTATCGCCAAATATCAGGAATATGTGCATTCGCGAAAAAAGCCGAGGCGGCCGAGACGATAACCGATGCGGAGGCAGAGGCGATGGCAGATGCCGCCGCGAACGTGGAGGCGGTCGAGTCGATAGAGATTGAAACGAGAGTCATCGATGACGAAGACGGTTATGCGGTTGAAGCAACGGCGGTAATTGCTGATTAGCCCTGCTACGTTGCCAAGGCAGGCCCTTGTGTCGGCAAAGGCGTAGTTTCGGGCCCCTCCACCCCGATAACCCGCATAACCGCCGCCATTAGCAGCATGGCGATCAACCAGTGCGCCGCATCGCTGGCGATGGCGCGCCATGACAGGGCGCGGCGGATATAGCTGGCGGCGATGGCGGGCAGCACGAAACCGACCCAGATGATGAAAGCGCTGCCCAGCGCGACGGTCCAGACGCCTGCCTCGACCGGGGCGAGGATTAGCGCGCCCGCAAGGATCGCGGCGATCCACGCTTTTGCCAGCGCATCGAGCGCCAACGCGCCGACCGAGCGACCGGTACTGTGGCCAAGCGGCGACGCATACCACGCCAGCCCGAACACCCACGCGGCAAGGGCGGCGGCGAGGATCGGTCCGGCGTTCTGGACGATATAAATCATCCTGCTGCCTCCCGGTCCCCGCCGCCTGTTACCCTAATTGCCTTGCCTACTCTTCGGCAGGCGCGTCGGTCGTCGCGGCGTTCCCGGTCGCGTCCGCAGCATCGGCGTTCAGGTACTCGCCCGCATCGGCATCGGTGCCGTGGGTTTCGCCCATCGCCGCGCCGAGCGGATCGTCGCCCATTGCCGCTTCGGTCCCTTGCGCCAGTTCCGCCTTGCGCTGCTCCTCGGCTTCCTGTGCCGCGATCAGCTTGTCCTGCTGCTTCTTCCATGCGGCACGCAGGCTGGCATCGCGGCTGGTGGCGGCAATGCGCATCCGGTTCATGCCCGCACCCGTACCGGCAGGGATAAGCCGCCCGACGATCACGTTTTCCTTCAGGCCGACCAGCGTGTCCTTCTTCCCTTCGACCGCCGCCTGCGTCAGCACGCGGGTGGTTTCCTGGAACGACGCCGCCGAGATGAAGCTGCGCGTCTGCAGGCTGGCCTTGGTGATGCCGAGCAGGACAGGCTTGCCCTGCGCCGGCTTCTTGGAGCGGGTCAGCTTGCCATTGGCTTCGTCCATCTCGTCGCGATCGACCTGTTCGCCCGGCAACAGCACGGTGTCGCCGCCATCGGTGATCTCGACCTTGAGCAGCATCTGGCGAACGATCGTTTCGATGTGCTTGTCGTTGATCTTCACGCCCTGCAGGCGATAGACTTCCTGGATCTCGTCGACGAGATATTCGGCCAGCGCTTCCACGCCGAGCACTTCCAGAATGTCGTGCGGGTTGGGCGAACCGGCCACGAGGGTATCGCCCTTCTTGACCATGTCGCCTTCCTGCACGTCGATCACCTTGGTCTTGGCGATCAGGTATTCCACCGGATCCCCTTCCTCCGGCACGATGGCGATCTTGCGCTTGGCCTTGTATTCGCGGACGAATTCGATCCGACCGGAAATCTTGGCGATGACGCTGACGTCCTTGGGCATCCGCGCCTCGAACAGCTCCGCCACGCGCGGCAGGCCGCCCGTAATGTCGCGCGTCTTGGCGGATTCGCGGCTGGCACGGGCGAGGATATCGCCGGCCTGCACCTCTTGCCCGTCCTCGACCGACAGCGTCGTGCCCGGTGCCAGCATATAACGCTGTGCCTCGGTGTCGCCGTCCGCATCGGAGGATGCGGCGGTCTGCCCTTCGGCCAGCAGCGTCATGCGCGGGCGCAGGTCTTCTTTCTTCTTGCGACCCGTCGCGCGGTTTTCGGTAACGACGCGCTGGGCGATACCGGTGGCATCGTCCATGCGCTCTTCCATTGTCGTGCCGTCGACCAGGTCCTGATACCGGACCACGCCCGATTGCTCGGTGATGATCGGCAGGGAGAACGGATCCCATTCCGCCAGCCGGTCGCCTTCGGAAATCTTGGCGCCGTCCTTGTGCATGATGACGGTACCGTAAGGCACCTTGTGCATCTCGCGCTCGCGGCCTTCGGTGTCGATCACCGCCAGCTCGCCATTGCGGGCAAGCGACAGGATACGGCCCTTCTTGTCCACGATGGTCGGCATGTCGCGATATTCGAGACGGCCGTTCGAGATGGATTCAAGGTGGCTGGTTTCGTTGAGCTGCGCCGCGCCGCCGATGTGGAATGTCCGCATCGTCAGCTGCGTGCCGGGTTCGCCGATGGACTGCGCGGCAATCACGCCGACCGCTTCGCCGATATTCACCGGCGTTCCGCGGGCAAGGTCGCGGCCATAGCAGGTCGCGCAAACGCCCTGGTCGGCCTCGCACACCAGCGGGCTGCGGATCTTGGCGGACTGCACTTCGGCTGCTTCGATCTCCACGACCATCGGTTCATCGACCATCGTGCCCTTCTTGACGATCACTTCGTCCGTCTTGGCGTTGATCAGGTCTTCGGCAACCGTGCGGCCGAGGATGCGTTCGCCCAGCGACGCGATGACCGAGCCGCCCTGCACGATGGCGCGCATTTCCAGCGCGTTGTCCGTCTTGCAGTTCTCCATCACGATGGTGCAATCCTGCGACACGTCGACCAGGCGGCGCGTGAGGTAGCCGGAGTTCGCCGTCTTCAACGCCGTATCCGCGAGGCCCTTGCGCGCGCCGTGGGTGGAGTTGAAGTATTCAAGGACGGTCAGCCCTTCCTTGAAGTTGGAGATGATCGGCTGTTCGATGATCTCGCCCGAAGGCTTGGCCATCAGGCCGCGCATCCCGGCAAGCTGCTTCATCTGGGCGGGCGAACCACGCGCGCCCGAATGGCTCATCATGTAGATCGAGTTGATCTGCGCTTCCTTGCCGTCCTTGTCGATCGGCTGGCTGCGGATCTTTTCCATCATGGCTTCGGCCACGGTGTCGCCGGTACGGCTCCACGCGTCGATGACCTTGTTGTACTTTTCCTGCTGCGTGATCAGGCCGTCCTGATACTGCTGCTCGTAATCCGAGACCAGCGACTTCGCATCCTCGATCATCTGCACCTTTTCATGCGGGATGATCATGTCGTCCTTGCCGAAACTGATGCCCGCCTTGAACGCATGCTTGAAGCCCAGCACCATGATGGCGTCGGCGAACAGCACCGTGTCCTTCTGGCCGGTGTGACGATAGACCTGGTCGATAACATCGCCCAGTTCCTTCTTCGTCAGCAGGCGGTTGATGATGTCGAACGGCACCTTGTGGTTGCGCGGCAGGCATTCGCCGATCAGCATCCGGCCCGGCGTGGTGACGAAGCGGGTCATCACCGGCTTGCCCTTTTCATCCGCCTGCGGAACGCGCGTGATGATGCGCGTGTGCAGCGTGACCGCCTTGGTTTCCAGCGCCTGATGCACTTCGGCCATGTCGGCAAAGCGCGGCAGCTTCTCGATCTTGGTGCCGTCTTCCTCGGTGATGAATTCCGGCGTCTTTTCCTGCCGTTCCATGCTGAGGTAATAGAGGCCCAGCACCATGTCCTGCGACGGCACGATGATCGGCTTGCCGTTGGCGGGGCTGAGGATGTTGTTGGTGGACATCATCAGCACGCGCGCTTCCAATTGCGCTTCCAGCGACAGCGGCACGTGGACCGCCATCTGGTCGCCGTCGAAATCGGCGTTGAAGGCGGAGCAGACCAGCGGGTGCAGCTGGATGGCCTTGCCCTCGATCAGCACGGGCTCGAACGCCTGGATGCCGAGACGGTGCAGCGTCGGCGCACGGTTCAGCATGACGGGATGTTCGCGGATGACTTCCTCAAGGATGTCCCAGACTTCCTTGCGCTCCTTCTCGACCCACTTCTTCGCCTGCTTCAGCGTCATGGAGAGACCCTTGGCGTCAAGGCGCGCGTAGATGAACGGCTTGAACAGTTCCAAGGCCATCTTCTTGGGCAGGCCGCACTGGTGCAGCTTGAGTTCCGGCCCGGTCACGATGACGGAACGACCCGAATAGTCGACGCGCTTGCCGAGCAGGTTCTGGCGGAACCGGCCCTGCTTGCCCTTGAGCATGTCGGACAGCGATTTCAGCGGGCGCTTGTTGGCACCCGTGATGACGCGGCCACGGCGACCATTGTCGAACAGCGCATCGACCGATTCCTGCAACATGCGCTTTTCATTGCGCACGATGATGTCCGGCGCGCGCAGTTCGATCAGACGCTTCAGGCGGTTGTTGCGGTTGATGACGCGGCGATACAGGTCGTTGAGGTCGGACGTGGCGAAGCGGCCACCGTCGAGCGGCACCAGCGGGCGCAGTTCGGGCGGGATGACCGGCACGACTTCCAGGATCATCCATTCCGGGCGGTTGCCGGAATCGATGAAGCTTTCCACGACCTTCAGCCGCTTGATGATCTTTGCAGGCTTCAGCTTCGATTTGGTGGTGGCGAGTTCCTCCATCAGGTCGTCGCGCTCGGACTCCATGTCGAGGTCCATGAGCATGATCTTGACCGCTTCGGCACCGATGCCGGCGGTGAAGGCGTCTTCGCCATATTCGTCCTGCGCTTCGAGCAGTTCGTCTTCCGTCATCAGCTGGAATTTCTCCAGCGGCGTCAGGCCGGGTTCGGTGACGATGTAGCTTTCGAAATACAGCACGCGCTCAAGCTGCTTCAGCTGCATGTCGAGCAGCAGGCCGATGCGCGATGGCAACGATTTCAGGAACCAGATATGCGCGACCGGCGCGGCCAGTTCGATATGGCCCATCCGCTCGCGGCGGACCTTGGTCACGGTCACTTCGACGCCGCATTTCTCGCAGACGACGCCCTTGTATTTCATGCGCTTGTACTTGCCGCACAGGCATTCGTAATCCTTCACCGGACCGAAGATGCGCGCGCAGAACAGGCCGTCGCGTTCGGGCTTGAACGTGCGGTAGTTGATGGTTTCCGGCTTCTTGATCTCGCCGAAGGACCAGCTGCGGATACGCTCGGGCGATGCCAGACCGATCTGGATCTGGTCGAATGTCTCCGGCTTCGCGAGCTGGTTGGTGAATTTGGTCAGTTCGTTCATGTCTTTTCCGTCCCGTTTGGGTGGGTTTTTAGCGCCGTCATGCTGAACTTGTTTCAGCATCCATCCCGATATGCGAACCGCCGTTCGAGTTGCAGAATGGACCCTGAAACAAGTTCAGGGTGACGGGCGTAATGTATTCGTTTTGTCAGCCTTACTCCGCCGCTATCGCCAGGCCGTCGCCGTCTTCGCCTTCCTCGCCATGCGAGGTCAGTTCGACATTGAGGCCGAGGCTGCGCATTTCCTTCACCAGCACGTTGAAGCTTTCCGGAATGCCGGCCTCGAAGGTGTCGTCGCCCTTGACGATCGCTTCGTAGACCTTGGTGCGCCCGATCACGTCGTCGGACTTCACCGTCAGCATTTCCTGCAGCGTGTAGGCCGCGCCGTAGGCTTGCAGCGCCCAGACCTCCATCTCGCCGAAACGCTGTCCGCCGAACTGCGCCTTGCCGCCCAGCGGCTGCTGCGTAACGAGGCTGTAGGGGCCGATGGAACGGGCGTGGATCTTGTCGTCCACCAGGTGATGCAGCTTGAGCATGTAGATGTAGCCCACCGTCACCTGACGGTCGAACGCCTCGCCCGTGCGTCCGTCATGCAGCGTGACCTGGCCCGATCCGGGCAAGTCGGCGCGTTCGAGATAGGCGGTCACATCGGCTTCGCGCGCGCCATCGAACACCGGCGTACCCATCGGCACCCCGTCCTTGAGATAGCCTGCCAGCTCCACGATTTCCTCGGTGCTGCGGGCATCGATATCGGCGTGATACTGTTCGCCATAAGCCGACTTCAGCCGATCCACGACCGCGCTCGGCGCTTTCGCCTTGGCGTAATCCTCGCGCGCATTGGGGTTGGCGAGCTTCCACTCTTCCAATGAGGCCGTGATCTGCTGGCCCAGCCCGCGTGCGGCCATGCCGAGGTGGGTTTCGAAGATCTGCCCCACATTCATGCGGCTTGGCACGCCAAGCGGGTTCAGCACGATATCGACCGGCGTGCCGTCTTCGAGGAACGGCATGTCTTCGGCAGGCAGGATGCGCGAAATCACACCCTTGTTGCCGTGACGTCCGGCCATCTTGTCGCCCGGTTGCAGCTTGCGCTTCACCGCCACGAACACCTTGACCATTTTCAGGACGCCCGGAGCCAGCTCGTCGCCACGCTCCAGCTTCTCCTTGCGGTCGGCGAACTTGGCGTCGATGCGCTTCACCGCTTCGTCGTATTGCGTTTTCACCGCTTCGATCTGCGCCTGACGGCCATCGTCCGCGACCGCGAACTTGAACCATTCGTGCCGGTCCATCCCGTCGAGCAGGGCGGCGTCGATAACGATGCCCTTCTTGGTGCCCTTGGGCGCGGCGCTGGCGGTCTGGCCTTCCAGCATGTCGCGCAGGCGGTTGTAGGTGGCCCGGTTCAGGATGGAGCGTTCGTCGCCGCTGTTCTTCTTGAGGCGTTCGATTTCCTCCTGCTGGATGGCGCGCGTCCGGTCGTCGACTTCGATGCCGTGACGGTTGAACACGCGCACTTCCACCACCGTACCGGCAACGCCGGGCGGCAGGCGGAGGCTGGTGTCGCGCACGTCGCTGGCCTTCTCGCCGAAGATGGCGCGCAGCAGCTTTTCTTCCGGCGTCATCGGGCTTTCGCCCTTGGGCGTGATCTTGCCCGCAAGGATATCGCCCGGATGCACTTCCGCGCCGATATAGACGATGCCCGCCTCGTCGAGGTTGCGCAGTGCTTCCTCGCCCACATTGGGAATGTCGCGGGTGATGTCTTCCGGACCCAGCTTGGTGTCGCGGGCCATCACTTCGAATTCCTCGATATGGATCGAGGTGAACACGTCGTCCTTCACGATGCGTTCCGAAATCAGGATACTGTCTTCGTAGTTGTACCCGTTCCACGGCATGAAGGCGACGAGGCTGTTCTTGCCCAGCGCCAGCTCGCCCAGATCGGTGCTGGGGCCGTCGGCGATGATATCGCCCGGCTCCACCGTCTCGCCCACCTTCACCAGCGGACGCTGGTTGATGCAGGTGTTCTGGTTGGACCGCTGGAACTTCTGCAGCGTGTAGATATCGACGCCCGACTGGCCTTCCTCGACATCGCCGATGGCGCGGATGACGATCCGCGCGGCATCGACCTGGTCCACGATACCGCCGCGCTGTGCCGAAATGGCCGCACCGCTATCGCGCGCCACGGTTTCTTCCATGCCGGTGCCGACGAACGGCGCTTCGGCCTTTACCAGCGGCACCGCCTGGCGCTGCATGTTGGAACCCATCAGCGCGCGGTTGGCGTCATCGTTTTCCAGGAACGGAATGAGCGATGCGGCGACCGAGACGAGCTGCTTGGGCGAAACGTCCATCAGCGTGATCTGGTCGCGCGGCAGCATCACGAACTCGCCGTTCTGGCGGGCCGAGACCATTTCCTCCACGAACGAACCCTTGTCGTCCAGCGCCGCCGAAGCCTGCGCCACGGCGTTCTTCTGCTCTTCCATCGCGGAGAGGTACTTCACCTCCGACGTGACGGTGCCGTCCTTCACCATGCGATAGGGCGTTTCGATGAAGCCGTATTTGTTGACGCGGCTGAAACTGGCGAGCGAGTTGATCAGGCCGATATTCGGGCCTTCGGGCGTCTCGATCGGGCAAATGCGGCCATAATGCGTGGGGTGAACGTCGCGCACTTCGAAGCCCGCACGCTCGCGCGTCAGACCGCCCGGCCCAAGCGCCGACACGCGGCGCTTGTGCGTCACTTCGGACAGCGGGTTGGTCTGGTCCATGAATTGCGACAGCTGCGATGAACCGAAGAATTCGCGCACGGCGGCGACTGCCGGCTTCGCGTTGATAAGGTCGTTCGGCATGACGGTGCTGACATCGACGCTCGACATCCGCTCCTTCACCGCACGTTCCATGCGCAGCAGGCCGACGCGGTACTGGTTTTCCAGCAGCTCGCCCACCGAGCGCACACGGCGATTGCCGAGGTTGTCGATATCGTCGACTTCGCCCTTGCCGTCCTTCAGATCGACCATTTCCTTGACCACCGAAAGGATGTCTTCCTTGCGCAGCGTGGTCACGGTGTCTTCGGCATCGAGGCCGAGACGCATGTTCAGCTTCACGCGGCCCACGGCGGAAAGGTCGTAGCGTTCGCCATCGAAGAACAGGCCTTCGAACAGGGCTTCGGCGGTTTCCTTGGTCGGCGGCTCGCCGGGGCGCATCACCTTGTAGATGGCTTCGAGACCTTCGTCGCGGTTCTCGGCCTTGTCGACTTCCAGCGTGTTGCGCATCCACGGGCCGGTGGTGACATCGTCGATGTCGAGCAGTTCCAGCTTCTTGACCTTGGCGTCGTCCAGCTTTTCGAGGTTTTCCGGCGACACTTCCTCGCCCGCCTCGATATAGATGCGGCCGGTTTTCTCGTCGATCAGGTCGCGTGCGGCGAAGCGTGCGAACACTTCCTCGGTCGGCAGCAGCAGTTCGGCGAGGCCATCCTTGGCCGCCTTGCTTGCGGCGCGCGGGCTGATCTTCTGGCCGGCGGGGAACACTTCCTCGCCCGTCTTGGCATCGACCAGCGCAAAGCTCGGCTTCTGGCCGCGCCATGCATCGGGGTCGAACGGCAGTTTCCAGCCGCCCTCGGACCCGCCCTTGGGCGCGACGCGCTGCCAGGTGACGGTGTCGTAGAAATGGTCGAGAATATCTTCGCTATCCAGACCCAGCGCGAACAGCAGGCTGGTGACGGGCAGCTTGCGCTTCCGGTCGATGCGGACATTGACGACGTCCTTGGCGTCGAATTCGAAATCGAGCCAGCTGCCGCGATAGGGGATGACGCGGGCGGTAAACAGCAGCTTGCCCGAAGAATGCGTCTTGCCGCGATCATGGTCGAACAGCACGCCGGGGCTGCGGTGCATCTGCGATACGATCACGCGCTCGGTGCCATTGATGATGAAGGTGCCGTTGCCCGTCATCAGCGGCATGTCGCCCATATAGACGTCCTGCTCCTTGATATCGAGCACGCTGCGGGTTTCGGTTTCCTGGTCGACCTCGAACACGATCAGGCGCAGCGTCACCTTCATCGGCGCGGCATAGGTAATGCCGCGCTGGCGGCATTCGGTGGTGTCGTATTTGGGCGGTTCCAGCTCGTAATGCACGAAGTCCAGCTCGGCAGTGCCGGCAAAATCGCGGATCGGGAATACGCTGCGCAGCGTCTTTTCGAGGCCGGAGACATAATCGATGCTGGCATCGGAGCGCAGGAACTGCTCGTAGCTTTCGCGCTGCACCTCGATGAGGTTGGGCATCTGCACCACTTCGTGCACATCGCCGAAGATCTTGCGGATGCGCCGTTTCGCGGTGCCGCTCGCTTTTACCTGCGCGCTGGTTGCCGGTGTCTTTGCCTTGGTCGCCATGAAAGCTCTCGCTCTTTCGTGCTGCGCCGCGCCCGGTGCGGGGCGGCGAATGGGAATGTCCGGGGCGGGGAAAGCTCCAGCAGGAACGCAACAAAAGGGCGCGACAAACGCACCGGTGGCGGTGCGTTGGCGGCCCTGATGGCATTCGCGACTATGGAGACGCAGCTTCCATCCGATGGCCGGCCCCCGCGCAAAGGCCGCCGTGCTCGAAGCAGTGCGATGACAGCCATGTAGGATTCGCGCGGGCCGGAGTCAACGAAAGTCGACCGCCATCGAGAAACATTCCAGCAAATCCAGCGCCTTATCGTTTTTCGATATTTATCGATTGACAATAAGGCCGCGATATTGTTGTTTATCGATATCGCCAATCAAGGAGATCGATAAATGCAAACCGCTTACCGCAACGCCGCTGCCTTCACCGCCGCGTGCTTCATGGCCTTCGCCACCATCCTTCCGCTGGTCCATATCCCCGCGGATATCGACCCAGCACCCCAAGCCGCCGCGTTTGCACAAGATGCGCCGCAACGCGCCTGAGCCAGACGGAAGGAATTTTCCATGACCAAGATTTTATCCGATCCGCTGCTGACCGCAGGCAAGATCATCACTGTTTTCGCACAAGCGATCATGGCAATCGGCGCCGCAGCCACGCTGATCGGCATTCCCGTCGTCCTGTTCGCGCAGGCGCAGATCACTGCGGAAGTGCGTGCGGAAATTGGCGATCCCGATTTCGTGCTGCCGACACTCGCAATCATCGGGATATTGCTGATCGCCTTCGTGATCGTGGCGCTGATCTTCCTGTTCTTCGATCGGCTCCGGCGAATTATCGGCACTGTTGGCGAAGGCGACCCCTTCGTGCCTGAAAATGCCAAGCGGCTGAGCCTCATGGCCTGGCTGATGCTGGCAGTGCAGATTTTGACCATCCCCGCCGCCGCGCTGGGCCTGTATATTGCCGAAGCGTTTTCCGAAGTGGAAGGTATGGACACCTCCGTGGATCTGGGCATCGATGCGGGCGGTATCGTGCTAATCATCACGCTGTTCATCCTGGCCCGCGTGTTCCGCAAAGGGACCGAAATGCGCGCCGAGCTGGAAGGGACCGTCTGATGCCCCCTCCCGCACAACCCGAAGGAACCCCCCAATCGAAAGGAGATGGCATCGTGATCAAGCTCGACGACCTGCTGCACGAACGCCGCATGACGCTGACCGAACTGGCGGAGAGGGTCGGCCTGACGCTGGCCAACCTGTCCATCCTGAAAACCGGCAAGGCCAAGGCCATCCGCTTCACCACGCTGGAGGCGATCTGCCGCGAGCTGGATTGCCAGCCGGGCGACCTGATCGGCTATGCGCCAGAACAAGGGCAGGCTTGACGATGCGACAACAAGTCGGTTGAAGCGAAGCCGACTTAATGGTCGCATTCAAAAAAACAGGGATACCACACGACATGAAATTCGCATTTGCCGCACTCGCCACCGCCGCTTTCGCCCTCACCGCCTGCGATGGCCCGAAAGAGGAAATCGGCGAGGAAATGGACGATGTCACCGAAGCGCAGGGTGAAGTGATCGACGAACAGTCCGACGTCCTCGAAGCGCAAGCCGAAGCCGCCGAAGACGCCGGCAATCCCGGCGAAGAAGCTGCGCTGGAGCAGGAAGCCGAAACGCTGGAAGACACTGCCGACGGCATCTAGCCGCAGCCACCACAACACCAAAAAAGCCGGGCCGGAGCAATCCGCGCCCGGTTTTTTTGTTGGATGCGGTCGGGCGTGTTTTTGTCTGCTCGCTGACGCTCGGGTGCTGTGCCGTCCCGCTCCCCCTCCCGACCACCCACGGGATTATCCTGAAAGGGTGGTCGGGAGGGGGAGCGGGACGGCACAGCAAGCGGAGGACGGATGTCCGGAGCGCACCCAACAAAAACGCCCAAAGAAGCGCACCGGGCAAAGACTCATTCCTTGACTTCCGCGCAGGTCCAGCTAGATGGCGCGTCGATCGCAAGGCGTCTTCGCCGACCCGGTCATCCGTCCGAGACAGTTGGTGCAGGCAATCGGGCCTGCTTAATTTCCAGCCGAGGCGGGGATACGAGATTTTGGCGGGCACCGTCCCGCCGCCGCGACCGGTATTCGTGCCGACCGCACCCTCCTTCCCCCATCATGGACTACCAAGCTGTACGGCATCCGCCGTGCGGTGAACGCAGCCGGTCGCATGCGCGCTTTCACCAGCGCAAGTGCGGCCATGAACAAGGAAGGAGCTTAACGTATGGATCGCACGCAGAAATCCGAAGCGGTCGCGCAGCTCAACGCAATCTTCAACGAGGTGGGCGTAGTCGTCGTGACCCGCAATCTCGGCCTGACGGTGGACCAGTCCACCGATCTGCGCGGGAAGATGCGCGAAGCGGGCGCGTCCTACAAGGTCGCGAAGAACCGCCTTGCCGTGCTGGCCCTGAAAGACACCCCCTATGCCGGCATGGAAGACATGCTGAAGGGGCCGACCGCGCTTGGCTATTCCGCCGATCCGGTCGCTGCAGCAAAAGCTGCGGTGGACTTCGCCAAATCGAACGACCGACTGGAAATCGTCGGCGGCTCGATGGGCGGACAGGTGCTGGACGAAGCAGGCATCAGGTCTTTGGCATCCATGCCGAGCCTGGACGAACTGCGCGGCACGATCGTGGGCCTGGTCAATGCACCGGCCACCAAGATCGCACGCGTCGTCAACGAACCGGCAAGCAAGCTGGCCCGCGTCTTCGGTGCCTATGGCGCCAAGGAAGCGGCTTAGCTTTTACGCATATCGATCACTGGGGCGACCTTTGCCCCGCACAATTATTTTCGGAGTAGAATATCATGGCAGACATCAAGGCACTCGTCGAAGAACTTTCCAAGCTGACCGTTCTGGAAGCAGCGGAACTGGCCAAGGCGCTTGAAGAAGAGTGGGGCGTTTCGGCGGCCGCAGCAGTGGCAGTCGCCGGTGGCGGCGGCGGCGAAGCGGCACCCGCCGAAGAAGAAAAGGACGAATTCGACGTCATCCTGACCGGCGACGGCGGCAAGAAGATCCAGGTCATCAAGGAAGTCCGCGCGATTACCGGACTGGGCCTGGGCGAAGCCAAGAAGCTGGTCGAAGATGCGCCCAAGCCGATCAAGGAAGGCGTCAACAAGGCCGAAGCCGAAGAAATCAAGGGCAAGATCGAAGGTGCCGGCGGCACTGTCGAGTTGAAGTGACTGGATGGCGGGCTTGCCCCGCCACCGTCATCCCGGACTTGATCCGGGATCTCCCTCAGCCGAGTGCAACGCATTAGGCAAGAGTTTGGCGGGTGTCTTGAAGCGCCCGTGCGAAGGAAGGGCGGTACCGCAAGGTGCCGCCCTTTTTCGTGGGAGTGTTTTTGTCAGGTGCGCTACGGACATCCGTCCTTCGCTTGCTGTGCCGTCCCACTCCCCCTCCCGACCACCCGATTAGTATAATCCCGTGGGTGGTCGGGAGGGGGAGCGGGATGGCACAGCACCGAGCGTCAGCGAGCAGACCAAAAACGCCCGCAGCGTCACGACACCCCCGTCATTGCGAGCGGTGAAGCCGCGCGGCAATCCAGAGCGGCGGAGCGATACGCTCTGGATTGGTTGGCCGTTGGCAGACTTCGTTCCGCTACGCTCGCAATGACGGGTACGCTGCGTCATCTGAAGACAACTTGCCCTTCCCATTACGGCCGAGTTGCGGCAGCTATGTCGGCAACACGAAGGACCGCACCCATGAAAATCCGCACCGCCCTGCTCGCCACGGCTGCCTGCCTTGCTCTCCCCGCCGCCGCTATCGCGCAGGATGCGCCGATCATCCTGCCCGGCGCACCCGGACAGGACAGCCGCGAGCTGACGGCGGAAAACGCCACGCAGGTCGCCGCCTCGCGTTACATTTCCGCCGATCTCGTTTTCATGCAGGCGATGATCCCGCATCATTTCCAGGCGACGCAAATGGCCGATCTGGTGGCTGAGCGGACCAATACCAAAGAGCTGATTGCGATCGCGGAGAAAATCGGGGCCAGCCAGGCGGACGAGATTGCCTTTATGCAAGGCTGGCTGCGCGACCGGGGCGAGACGCCAGCCGACCCCGGCAAACATGCGGCGATGGGCCATGCGATGCATGACGTGTCCAAAATGCACATGGGTATGGCGGGCATGGCGACGCCCGAACAGATGGCGCAACTCGCCGCCGCCGAGGGGACCGCGTTCGACCGGCTGTTCCTGCAACTGATGATCGCCCATCATCAGGGCGCGCTGGAGATGGTCGATACGCTGTTCGACACGCAAGGGGCCGCTTACGATCCCGTCCTCTACCGCTTCGTCAGCGATATCGACGCCGACCAGAAGGCCGAAATCACGCGCATGAGTGCGCTGCTGGAAAAGCTGGCCGACGATCCGCGCACCACGCTGGCGGCGGGTTTCCGCGATGCGGGCGTGGCGATGAAGGGCATGACGCTGGTCGGGTCGCTACCCAAGCCCGCCGGCTTCTTCGACACCGAGAACCCCGCCGGACTGCGGCTGGCCGTCGCGGACGCCAACCCGGCACGGCCCGAAACCGGTGCCGGTGCCGAAGACAGTGATGCGGAAGACGCCGATGTCGTCATTTCCGAGGAGCCGGACACCGAGGCTGGCGATCCTAAAACGCGGTTGTCCGAACGCTCCCCGCTGTTCAGCTTCGCGCAGACCGACCTCGCCTTTTCGGGCGATATGGTGGTGGTTGGCAATTACCACGGGTTCAACATCTACCGCATTGCCGATGGCGAAATGCCCGCGCTGGTCAGCAGCACGGTGTGCCCCGGCGGTCAGGGCGATGTCAGCATCGTGGGAAAACTGCTCATCATGTCGGTCGAACAGACGCGCGGGCGTGTGGATTGCGGGTTGCAGGGTGTGGCCGAAGACATCAGCGAAGAACGCTTTCGCGGCCTGCGCATCTTCGACATTTCGGATGCCACACGCCCGCGCCAGGTCGGGCAGGTGCAGACCTGTCGCGGCAGCCACACCCATTCGGTCGTGGCCGAAGACGATGCCAGCATCCTGGTCTATAATTCCGGCACTGCGCGCGTGCGCGACGAGGCGGAGCTGGACGGCTGCACCGAGTTCGGCAATTCGGAACGCGGCTCCGCCCTGTTCAGCATCGACGTGATCGAGATACCCAAGGCGAACCCCGCCGCATCGCGCATCATCGACAGCCCGCGCGTCTTCGCCGATGGCGACCGGATCGCCGGATTGTGGGCGGGCGGCGACCACGGCGACGGCACGCAGGACACCCGCCGCACCGACCAGTGCCACGACATCACCATCTTCCCGACCAAGGCGCTGGCCGCCGGGGCATGCAGCGGCAACGGCATCGTGCTGGATATTTCGGACCCGCGCAAACCGGTGCGTGTGGATGCGGTGACCGACACCGGCTTCGCTTACTGGCACTCGGCCACATTCAACAATGACGGCACTAAGGTCGTGTTCACCGACGAATGGGGCGGCGGCGGGCGACCGCGCTGCCGGACATACGACCCCATGACCTGGGGCGCCAATGCCCTGTACGATCTGGCCGACAGCAAGCTGACCCCGCGCAGCCTGTACAAGATACCCGCCGCGCAGGGCGAGATGGAGAATTGCGTCGCGCACAATGGCAGCCTCGTGCCTGTGCCGGGGCGCGATATCTTCGTGCAGGCATGGTATCAGGGCGGCATCTCGCTGATGGATTTCACCGACAGCGCCAATCCGGTCGAGATCGCCTATTTCGACCGCGGTCCGATCGATGCGGACCAGATGGTACTGGGCGGGTTCTGGTCGGTCTACTGGTATAATGGCCGCATCTACGGCACCGAAATCGCGCGCGGGCTGGACGTGCTGGAGCTGGAGCCGAGCGAATTCCTGAGCGCCAACGAGATCGCGGCGGCGAAGGAAGCCATGCTCGACCCCGCGCAGAACGGCACGTTCAATCCGCAACAGCAATATCCCGTCCGTTGGCCGGACAGCCCGGCAGTGGCGCGGGCCTATCTGGACCAGATGCAGCGCATGGAACCGCAGCCCGAAGCGATGCTGGCACCCTATCTGGCGGCGCTGGATGCTGCGGAAGCGGGCGATGCCAGCGTTGCGCCGACGCTGGACCGGCTGGCGGACGACTTGTCCGAAGCCCCTGGCCTGAACGTGACGCTCGCCGAGACGATGCGCGGCATCGCGCAAGGGTTGCGCAAGGGCGGATAGCTTTCGGACCGATTTGGGAGGTGTCCCTTCGCCGCGCATGCGCCTAAGCGCGCACAGCGATGATTGCGACCGCCCCTCTTCCCGACAGCACCCCGTGGCGCACCGAACTGGCGCGCCACCTTCGCGATGAGCTGGCCGCTGGCGGCGGCGAACCTGTTGCAGATGCTGACCTATGCCGTCGATGTCATTTTCATCGCGCGGCTGGGCGAGGCGCCGCTGGCGGCATCGGCGTTGGTCGTGGCGCTGTTCGGGCTGGTGCTGTGGGCGCTGTCCGGCCTGACCGGGGCCGTCGCGCCGGTCATTGCGGCGGCGGTGGGTACGGGCGATGTGCGAAGGGGCGGCGTGGTGCGCCCGGTCCGCCGCGCCACGCGCATGGCGCTGTGGCTGGCGGTGATAAGCGGCGCGGGCGGCATGGCCCTGTGCCTGGCTCTCGGCCCGCTGATGCGCGCGACGGGGCAGAGCGGCGACATCATCGCACTGGCGACCAGCTACAATGCGCTGCTGATCTTCTCGATGATCCCGATGGTGCTGGCAAACGTGCTGCGCAGTTTCGTTTCCGCGCTGGGCCATCCGGTGTTCGCCACCGTCATCACGGCGGGTGGCATCGGGGTAAACGCGCTGGCAAACTACGCTTTCATCTTCGGCAATCTGGGCGCGCCGGAGCTTGGCTTGCAAGGGGCCGCCGTGGCGACGATCCTGACCACCAGCTCGACTTTCATCGCGTATGTTCTCGCCATCCGGTACACCCGCCATCTCAACCGTTTCCATGTTTTCGGGCGGTTGTGGGTGCCCGATTGGGCGGTCTTCCTGCGCATCGTCCGCATCGGGACACCCATCGCACTGACCATCACGGCTGAGGCCGGTATTTTCGGAGCGGCGGCGTTCCTGATGGGCAATATCGGCACCGCGCAACTGGCCGCGCACACCGTTGCGTTGCAGATTGCGGCGCTGGCCTTCCAGGTGCCGTTCGGCATCGGGCAGGCGGCAACGATCCGCGTCGGCTATTTCTATGGCGGGGGCGACCGTGCGGGCATGGCGCGCGCAGGCTGGACCGCGATTGCGCTGGGCACCGGATTCATGATGCTGACAGCGGCGGCAATGGTACTGTTCCCCCATGCGCTGCTGGCAATCTATCTCGACCCCGACGCGGCCAAGAACGCCGTGCTGGTGGGCTTTGCACTGACCTACCTGAAAATCGCTGCCGCGTTCCAGCTGGTTGACGGGGTACAGGCAGTGGCGGCGGGTGCGTTGCGCGGATTGCAGGATACGCGCGTGCCGATGTGGATTGCGGCGTTCAGTTACTGGGTGCCGGGCATCGGCGTCTCGCTGCTGCTCGGCTTCGGCACAGCACTGGCGGGCGTCGGAATATGGCTCGGCCTTGCCACCGGGCTGAGCGTGGCCGCCGTATTGCTGTTGTGGCGCTGGAGCAGGCGCGAGACGCTGGGGCTGACGGTCGAAAACGATCCGCAGCGCAGTTAGCACACGGTTCGGCGCATTGATCGGGGCCGGGCCGAAACAAATATCGCACCCGCCCCGTTGACGGACCAGACGCGCATAGCCACATGCGCACCGGCTGGCACTCTCGTATGGGGAGTGCCAGCGGTTTTATTTTCAACTGAAAGAGAAAGGTCATCACTATGGCATTTCGTCCGCTACACGACCGCGTACTGGTCCGTCGTATCGAAGCCGACCAGAAGACCGCAGGCGGGATCATCATTCCCGACAGCGCCCAGGAAAAACCCAGCGAAGGCGAAGTCGTCTCCGTTGGCTCCGGCACCAAGGCCGAAGACGGCGCCGTCACTCCCCTCGACGTGAAGGCAGGCGACCGCGTGCTTTTCGGCAAATGGGGTGGCACCGAGGTCAAGCTCGATGGCGAAGACCTGCTCATCATGAAGGAAAGCGACATCATGGGGATCATCGGTTGAGCCGAACCCCGTAGCGCTTTTCTTTTCAACGCAATTCAGGAGAAACAACCATGTCTGCCAAGGACGTAAAATTCGGGCGCACCGCCCGCGAAGGCATCCTCAAGGGTGTCGACACGCTTGCCAATGCCGTGAAGGTCACGCTGGGTCCGAAGGGCCGCAATGTCGTGATCGACAAGAGCTTCGGCGCGCCGCGCATCACCAAGGACGGCGTCACCGTCGCCAAGGAAATCGAGCTTTCCGACAAGTTCGAGAACATGGGCGCGCAGATGCTGAAGGAAGTGGCATCCAAGACCAACGACCTCGCCGGTGACGGTACCACCACCGCAACGGTGCTGGGCCAGGCCATCGTGCGCGAAGGCATGAAGTCGGTTGCAGCGGGCATGAACCCGATGGACCTGAAGCGCGGCATCGATCTGGCCGTCGCCAAGGTTGTCGAAAACCTCGTCAGCCGTTCCAAGGATGTCGCCGGTTCCGATGAAATCGCCCAGGTCGGCATCATTTCGGCAAACGGCGACGAAGAAGTCGGCCGCAAGATCGCAGAAGCGATGGAGAAGGTCGGCAAGGAAGGCGTCATCACCGTCGACGAGAGCAAGGGTCTCGAATTCGAGCTGGAAACCGTCGAGGGTATGCAGTTCGATCGCGGCTATCTGTCGCCCTACTTCATCACCAACCCTGACAAGATGACGGTGGAACTGGAAAATCCCTATATCCTGATCCACGAGAAGAAGCTGACCAACCTGCAGTCGATGCTGCCGGTGCTGGAAGCTGCGGTCCAGTCGGGCCGTCCGCTGCTCATCATCGCGGAAGACATCGAAGGCGAAGCGCTCGCCACGCTGGTGGTCAACAAGCTGCGCGGTGGCCTGAAGGTCGCGGCAGTCAAGGCACCCGGCTTCGGCGATCGTCGCAAGGCGATGCTGCAGGATATCTCCATCCTGACGCAGGGCGAAATGGTCAGCGAAGATCTCGGCATCAAGCTGGAGAACGTCACTCTGGGCATGCTGGGCGAAGCCAAGCGCGTCACCATCGACAAGGACAACACCACGATTGTCGACGGTGCGGGTAGCGAGGAAGACATCAAGGCACGGGTCGGCGAGATCCGCGCGCAGATGGAAACCACGACCAGCGATTACGACAAGGAAAAGCTGCAGGAACGGCTTGCCAAGCTGGCTGGCGGCGTTGCCGTCATCAAGGTCGGCGGAGCGTCCGAAGTCGAAGTGAAGGAACGCAAGGACCGTGTCGACGACGCGCTGCACGCAACCCGCGCAGCCGTGGAAGAAGGCATTGTGCCCGGTGGCGGTACTGCGTTGCTCTACGCAACCAAGGTGCTGGACGGCCTGACCGGCGACAACGACGACCAGACGCGCGGGATCGACATCGTGCGTCGCGCCATCGTGACCCCGGCGCGTCAGATCGCCGAGAATGCGGGCCATGACGGCGCCGTAATCACTGGCAACCTGCTGCGTGAAAACGACGAGACGCAGGGCTTCAACGCGGCGACGGATACCTATGAAAACCTGGTATCCGCCGGCGTGATCGACCCGACCAAGGTCGTGCGCGTGGCATTGCAGGATGCGGCATCCGTCGCAGGCCTGCTGATCACCACCGAAGCGGCGATCTCGGATGCACCCGAAGACAAGTCGTCCGGTGGCGGTATGCCCGGTGGCGGCATGCCCGACATGGGTGGCATGGGCGGAATGGGTGGAATGGGCGGCTTCTAAGCCCCCGCACCACCTGTCGCTTGCCGACAACGAAAAGCCCGGCGGAGCAATCCGTCGGGCTTTTTCGTGTCCGGTGTCCGTAGCTCAGGCGGCGGCGCGTTCGGGTGGAGCGGGCACTTCGGTATAGCTCAACCGGTCGCGCCCTTCCGCCTTGGAACTGTACAGCGCCTTGTCCGCCGCGTGATACGACCCCGCAACGCCACCATCCGCAATGCGCGCCAGCCCCACGCTCAGCGTAACGGGTCGCTGCACACCGGCTACACGGCTCGCAATCCCGCCCGAAAGCTGCCCGCGCAGCTGGTTTATGCGCACGCTGGCAGTCGTCACATCGTCCGCTTCGCACAGCACGGCAAATTCCTCTCCGCCAAGTCGCCATGCCGCCAGCACCCGGCCATCGTTTACGGCGGTGGACAGCCCGTCGCCGATGGCGCGCAGCACGTCATCGCCCAACTGGTGTCCGAAATCGTCATTGATCTGCTTGAAGCGATCGACGTCCAGGATCGCCAGAAAGTCGCCATCGCGCCATTCGCGCGCATCGAAGGCACGGCGGTTGGGCAGGCCGGTCAGGCTGTCGGTATGGGCCTTCTTGCCCATCTCCTGCTCCTTCGCCAGCGCCAGGTCGCGTTCGTGCCGAATATCCGACACCCGCCGCGACACGGCCAACGCCATCACCACCGCCATATAGGCAAGCCCGATATAGAAAAAATAATCCCACTGATACGGCACCTGGTACAGGTCCAGCCCGCGCAGCGTGCGCTCCAGCGCGAAGACGGTCGGCGCTGCCCATGCCACGGCGATCCAGCGGGCCGAGGGGTCGCCGCGCCACAGCATCGTGCCCAGCACCGTGAGGAAAATGGCACCGGCGGGCAGGAAGGCCGCATGATAAACCGGGCGCACGACATAGGGAAACGTCGACCCGAACAGCGGCATCAGGAATGCGTTGATGACCAGCAGGCCGGATGCCACATTCATCATCCGGCGATGCGACAGGCGGATTTTCTCCGGGCCGATAAAAGAAACGACGAACGGCCCAATGCACGCCGCGCCCAGACTGAGCGAGGCGTATGACAGGTTCGTCCGTCCGAACATCGTGAAGTCGGAAAAGGCCAGGAATACCAGCCCGCTGGCCGATGCCGTGTATGTCACAAAAAACAGCCACATGGCGGAATGCCACAGGGCAAAGGCGCTGCGCATGCCGCCGAATACCGGTGCGCTTTAAAGGCCCGCCAGTAGCATCAGCCCGACGAAGAAGGCGAAAGTTACCGCCGTGCGCAGTTTCTGGTCGGCCAGCGTATCGGCGCGCGCGAAGTTCAACCGGTCCGCAGTCAGCAAGCTGAGCGTATTATCGAGCCGGACATACAGCATTTGCGGGCGCTCGTCCGCCGAATAGAGCGGCAGGCCGTAGCCGTTTTGCGGCATCCAGCGGGACACGATTTCTTGGTGGTCGTAAATGCGGGTGCGCGTCGTCCCGTCGGCCAAATCCACGCCGACCATAACGGCTTCCAGCGCATGCCCGTCGCCCGTCAGGCTTATGTCGGCCCCGACCGGCAGCGACTGCGGCGCAAACCGCACCCAGAGATAAGGATGTTTCACATCCGCCGTTGTGCTGTCGCAGACCCAGCCGGAATGCGCCTTTGCCTGCTCCAGCGTCATGGCGCTCTGGCTGCCGAGCACACACGCCTGCCCGATCCGCCCGGTCAAATCACGCGCGGCGGCGGGACTGCCGGTGAATGCAGCGCCCGCCAGCAACAGCGCAAGCAAGACGGCAAAAAAGGGACGGATACGGTCCATCGGCTGGCACGGTAAGCGGGGATGGTTGCCAAGCCGTTCACACGAGGCGCGGAATTTAACCTATGTTGGTCCGAAATGGCGCAGTCAGGGCAGCGGGTAATTCCGCGTCCTGCTTTGCCAGAACGTCGTCCACGCCCACCGCCTTGGTCCCCGGTCCGGCGATGAAAGTGCCGTGCAACCGGTCCCAGAAACTTAGGCCGCTGGTGTAATTGCTGTCCTGCTCGGCCTCGATCCGCGAATGGTGGATGCCGTGCATTCCGGGCGTCGTCAGCACTCGCGCCAGCAGCGCATCGGTGTTGCCGGGCAAGCGCAGGTTGGAATGGTGGAATGCGATGGACGCATTGAAAAAGCGCCGCCACCAGCGCAGCGTTTTCGGGCTGACCCCCGCCAGCCGCACCTGCACCAGCCGCCACGGCAAAGACACCAGCATGTCGAGCGCATGGAAGCGCACCGCCGTGCTGACATCCATGTCCGGATCGACATGATGCACCCGGTGGAATCGCCACAGGAACGGCACCCGGTGCGTGGCGACATGCCACCAGTAAAACCCGTAATCCATCGCCACGATACCGCCCAGCAGCCGCAGCGGTCGCGGCAGGTGCTGCGCGATACCGCTGCCACGGGCGAGATTGCGCCGCGCCACGCGCTGCGCCAGCGGCTCCTCGACCGCCGCGACTACCACCGCGCAGCTCGCGCCCATCGCAAGGTTGCGCAGAGTTGCGGCGCAAGGCGGGCTGCTGCGTCTTGCGCAAGGGCCGCTTGCGCTCGGCCAGCAGCAGCGCGGCAAGCGCGGTTCCGGCGGCGAAAGTGAAGAGAGCGGCGCGCGACATGGCCCAACTATCTGCCTTATGGTCCGCCCGCCGTCGAGGGGCTATGCACCACCGCCATGACCGATCCCCATCCCACCGGCCCCCACCTGCACATTTTCGCGCGCTGGCCCGAACCCGGCGAGGCCAAGACCCGGTTGATCCCGGCATTCGGCGCGGACGGTGCAGCGGCAATTTATACGAAACTGCTGGCGCACACTGTCGCGGTGGCGAAGGACAGCGAGCTGGATTTCACCGTCCGGACGACAGGCGCCGCGCCGGAGCGGTTCCGGCAGGCTTTCGGCGACGACGTAACCTTCACCGACCAGGGCGACGGTGATTTGAGCGCAAAGCTGTCGCGCGTGCCTGCCCCCGCAATCGTCATCGGCAGCGACTGCCCCGGCCTGACGCCAGCCCTGTTGCGGGCCGCCCGCGATACGCTTGCCAGGACAGACGGGGGCCAAGAGGCGATGGTCATCGGCCCGGCGCGCGACGGCGGCTATTACCTGCTGGGATTTACCGAAGACGCAGGGTTCGCCTTTGCCGACATGGCATGGAGCACCGACACCGTGTTTGCCGAGACCGTCCGCCGCTTCGTGGCGCGCGGCATCCGTCCCGCCATCCTGCCCGAATTGAGCGATGTCGATACGGCAGACGACCTTGCCGACTGGCCGGAGTTTCGCGTGTGACACAGCCCGCCGTCGCGCTCGTCATTCCGGTGCTGGACGAGGAAAGCACCCTGCCCGCGCTGGTCGAAACGCTTGGCGCGCTCGACCCTGCGCCCGCCGAAATCGTGGTCGTCGATGGCGGCAGCGGCGATGCCAGCGTGGCCCTGGCGCGGGATGCAGGCTGGACCGTGATCGAAACCACCGTAGGCCGCGCGCGCCAGATCAATCGCGGCGTGGAGGCGGCACGCGCGCCGCTGGTCTGTGTGCTTCATGCCGACAGCATTCCGCCGCGCGACATGGTGCAGGTGATCCGCGACACGCTGGCCGACGACCGCATCGCGCTCGCCAGCTTCACCCCGCGCATTGCCGGGCCCGGGGGCACGCGCTGGGGCACCACGCTGCATAACTGGGTGAAGACCTGGTATGCGCCGCTCATCACGCGCCCGCATTTGTTCGTGCGCGGCGTGCGCCTGCTGTTCGGCGATCATGGCATGTTCTTCCGCCGCGAACAGTTCCTCGCGCTGGGCGGCTGCACACCGGGCGATATCGTGATGGAGGAAGCGGATCTGTGCGTGAAATTCGCCGACGCTGGGCCGCATCCGCATGGTGCCGCGCTGGATCGTCACGTCGGACCGCCGGATTGCGGCGTGGGGACCGCTGAAAGCCAACTGGATCTATTTCAAGGTCGGCATCCTGTGGGCCGTCGGCGCGCGCAGCCGGATGGAGCGCGACTATCCGCATGTGCGCTAGAAGCCCGTCATTGCGAGTGACCGAAGGGAGCGCGGCAATCCAGAACGTTTGCGCGATACGCTCTGGATTGCCGCGACGGCTGCGCCGCCTCGCAATGAGGGCTAGGCGGGCGTGACTGGTTCTCCCTTCAGGAAACCCTCCGCGATGGCGTAATCGACCAGTCGCCCGACAAACGCCGCATCGGTGGGCGGGCAGCCATGCCCCGCCAGCGCGCGGAAGGCGGCATCGTCGAACCGCGGATCGCGCTGGAAATAATTGGCGTAAAGCGCCGCGACGCGTGCGTAGAGGCGGCGTTCCAGCGGCGGCAGGTCGGCGAGATCGAACCGGTCGGGCGCGATGAGTTCGGGCCGGTGGAATTGCGGGTAGCCGGCGATGGCATCGGTGAATGCGGCGACCGGCACGGGCTGTTCCGCGACCAGATGGAACGTGCCGCCCGCCGCAGCTTCCATCGCTTCGGCCAGCGCGACGATACCGCCTGCGACATGGTCGATCGGCACGAAATCCAGCGTGGCGTCCGGCAGCGCGGGCAGGTGCGACACCCGCCCTTCTGCAATCAGCTTGAACGCGGCATAGATCGTGTCGAACTGGCGGATCGCCCCGTCGCCATGCGCGCCGACCACGATGCTGGGCCGCGCGATGGCCCAGCGCGCGCCGGACGCCCGCACCAGCCGTTCGCCTGCGGCCTTGCTCGCCTCGTAGCCATTGGCGAAACCTGCGTCGGGCCCATCCGGCGGCAGCGCGTCGCTTTCCAGAATTGCGCCATCGCGCGTGCCGCAGACATAGGCCGTGCTGACATGCAGCATCGCCATGTCGCCCGCCTCGGCCAGCGCCAAGACATTACCGGTGCCGCGTACATTGGTGGCGGCGTATTCCTCCTCCGTCAGGTCGAACCGCACGCTGGCCGCGCAATGGATCACGAGATCGTGTGCGCAGGCGGTGGCATATACGGCCTTGTCGAGCCCCAGCCGGTCGCGCGAAATATCGCCGTGCAGCACTGCTGCGACCGCGACGGCGGACCCGTCATTGGCGCGAATGTCCGGATTGCGGTGGACGAGCGCGGTGACGCCATGCCCCGCCCGCACCAGCCGCGCACAGACTTCGCCGCCGATCAGGCCGGCCGCCCCGGTAACCAGTATCCGCATCAGCAGCAGGCGGCGGGGCTGTCCGGTACGGTGCCCTGTGTCGCCTCGAACGGGATCGACACCCCGCAATCGGGGAAGATGCCGTAATGCGTGCTGAAATCGCCGAAGAATTCGAAATGTTCGGCGAAACGCGTCTGCGCCAGCATCTTCCAGCTATTGCCGCAGATGGGGAACATCCGCCCCGCTTCGATCTGGTGATGACCGTCGAGGTCGAAGACCCGTTCCTGTCCCTGCACCGTACCCTTGTAGCGCACCGCTTGGCCGTAATCCTCGCACTGGCTTTCCAGTTCGGCCAGCTTGAACAGGCGATAGGTCGCGGAATGAAAGCCGATCCCGTCCAGCTTTTGCGCCACCGCCTCGTCGCCGATCTCCAGCGGGCGACTGGTGACGAGGCGCGGATCGGCAAACCCTGCGGCCTTCGCCATCGCCACGAAATCGCCCCAGTACAGCGCGCCGGAAAGGCATTCGCCATGCAGCACGGGATCGTCTTTAAGGCCGTCGGGCACGCGGCGATCGGCATAGACGTCGGAGAAATACAGCTCTCCGCCTTCCTTCAGCAGCGCATGGGCAGCCGCGAACACGGCCTGCTTGTCCGCTACCAGATTGATGACGCAGTTGGACACGATCACATCGTAATGCGCTGTTGGCAGGTCCAGCTCGGCCAGCTTCTCCAGATCGCCCTCCACGAAGGCACGTTGGACTTCGCATAACCGAACGCCTCGCGGTGCCATTCGAGGTATTCGTTGGCGACGGCGAGCTGTTCGGGCGTGGTATCGACGCCGGTGACGCTGCCGTCCTCGCCCACGAACTGCGCAAGGATATAGGCATCCTGCCCGCTGCCGCTGCCCAGATCGAGGATATGCGCGCCGCCGATGGCCTGCGGGGCGACCAGGCCGCAGCCGTAATAGCGTGCGCGCACTTCCTCATGCACGCGGCGCATCGCGTCCATGATCGCGGGCGGCGGCGCCTCGGTGGTGCAGCAGGCATCGGTCTTGCAGATCGTCCGATCCGGTCAGGACACTGGCCGTAATAATCGCGGGAGTTTTCGATGTTCATGTAACTCGCGTTCTCGATTGCGAGCGAAAGGGGATGGACAGGTGCGTCGTCAGAAAGCGGTTCGCTTGCAAGCCCTAATTGGTTACGCCGCTGCGCATATTCCTGCGCCCGGCATAAAAAGGCGGCCCCGACCATGAAGTTCACGCTATGAAGTTTACCCATGATGCAATCGTGATCGGCGGCGGTGCGGCCGGACTGACCGCGGCGGGGGGCTGCGCGCTGTTTGGCCTGGATGTCGCGCTGATCGAAGGGCACAAGATGGGCGGCGAATGCCTCAACAATGGCTGCGTGCCGTCCAAGGCGCTGATTACCGCCGCCAAGCGCGCGCCGGAGGCGCGCGAGGAAAAGCGGTATGGCGTCACGCTGGCCGCGCCGCAGGTCGACTGGGCGGGCGTCCATGCCCATGTCCATGAGGCCATCGCCGATATCGCACCCACGATTGCGCCGAGACGTTCGAGGAAATGGGCTGCGAGGTCATCGCGGGCGGCGCCACGCTGACCGGCAAACATACGGTCGAGGTCGACGGGCGCACGCTGACCGCGCCGCGCATCGTGCTGGCCACCGGATCAAAGCCTTTCGTGCCGCCGATCGACGGGCTGGACGATGTGCCCTACCTGACCAATGAAAACCTGTTCGACCTGACCGAGCAGCCGGACCATCTGGTCATCATCGGCGGCGGGGTGATCGGCATGGAAATGGCGCAGAGTTTCCGCCGGCTGGGCAGCGAGGTGACGGTCATCAATCCCGGCCCGCTGATGGGCCGCGACGATCAGGACATCGGTCGCGGTCGTCGTCGAAGTGATGCAGGACGAAGGCGTCCGGTTCGTCGAAGGCAAAGCGCAAAGCGCGTGTCGAAGGCACGGCGGCAGCATTACGGTCCACACCGATGGCGGCGAGGCATCACCGGATCGCATCTGCTGGTCGCGGTCGGGCGCACGGCGCGACACCGAGGGTTCGGGGCTGGAGGCGCTCGGCCTCGAAACGGGCAGGAACGGCATCGCGGTGGACGCACGCCGCCGCACCTCGCTGAAGCATATCTACGCCATCGGCGATTGCCGCGAAGGGCCGCGCCTGACGCATGTATCGGGCTATGAAGGCAGCAATGTCGCGCTGGAAATCATGCACCGGCGTGCCGACCAAGGTGGACTGGACCGCGCTGCCCTGGTGCACCTACACCGAGCCCGAAGTGGCGCAAGATCGGCCTGACCGAAGCCGACGCGCGCGAGCAACATGGCGACGGCGATCACCGTCATCACCGAAGGCTTCGACCACAATGAACGCGCCATCGGCGGAAGGCGAGCACCAAGGGGCATCTGAAGGTCATGCTGAAAGGCAAGAAGGTCATCGGCGCCAGCATCTGCGGCAAGACATGCGGGCGAACTGCTGCTGCCGCTGACGCAGAGCATCACCGGCAAGAGCAGCACCTTCGCGCTGGGCAGTCGCCATCATCTCCTACCCGACCCGCAGCGAAATCCTAAGGCGGCGGCCTTTGAGGCATGGGAGCCGACGGTGTTCGGCGACCTGCCGAAGAAATACGCCGAAAACGGTCGCGGGACTACGGAAGAATTTCGCATGAGCAACGGTTGGGCATGAACGACACGACGACGAAACGCCGCCCGCGCAATGCGCCCGCCGGCCCCTCGCCCTTCCAAATCGTGGGCGACGCCCTGCCGCGCGAGAAATTCGCCGATCCGGACCTGACCGCCAAGGGCGAGCCGCGCGCCCGCGTACCGATGGTGCGCCTCGAAACGCTGTGGTTCAACACCGGCACGCTGTGCAACCTCGCCTGCGCCAGCTGCTACATCGAAAGCAGCCCGACCAACGATGCGCTGGTCTTTATCCGCCATGCCGACGTGGTGCCGTTCCTCGACGAGGCGGCGGGCATGGCGACACGCGCGAGATCGGCTATACCGGCGGCGAACCATTCATGAATCCCGGACTTCCCCGCCATGCTGGCCGATACGCTGGAACGCGGGTTCGATGCGCTGGTGCTGAGCAATGCGATGAAGCCGATGCGGCGGCACGAGGCGGCCTTGCTGGACTCTGCGCGAACGGTTCGGCGCGAAGCTGACCATGCGCGTCAGCCTCGATCACCACACGCAGGCGGGACACGAGGGCGAGCGCGGACCGCGCAGCTGGGAAGCCGGGCTGTCGGGCCTGAAATGGCTGTCCGACAACGGCTTCTCCATCGCGGTCGCGGGCCGACTGCTGCCCGGTGAAACGATGGCCGAGGCGCGCGGCGGGCTATGCCGCGCTGTTCGCGGCGCAGGACATCGCCATCGATGCCGCCGATCCGGAACGGCTGGTGCTGTTTCCCGAAATGGACGAAACGAAGGACATCGCCGAGATCACCACGGCGTGCTGGGGCATCCTCGACAAGAACCCCGCCGACATCATGTGCGCGACCAGCCGCATGGTGGTGCACCGCAAGGGCGAACCTGCCCCGCGCGTCGCGGCCTGCACGCTGATCCCGCACGATCCGGGTTTCGACATGGGCGGCACGCTGGAAGAGGCGGCGCGTGCCGTATCGCTGAACCACCCGCATTGCGCGCGTTTTTGCGTGCTGGGCGGGGCGAGCTGCTCGGCCTAGCCCACCGGCTTACCTGTCGGGCGTAACATCCTGCCGCACCTGCATGTCGTCGGCGGTCGGCAAGTCGGCAGGCGGCGGCACCGCAGGCTGGTGCACGATGCCGAACTGGAACCGCGCCCACACCCGTTCGTGGATGAAATACAGGATCAGCTTGGTGATGATCTCCAGGCTGCCGATCGACACCGCCGTCGCGATATTGCCGGTGAAGAACCACGCCAGCACCATTGTATCGAGCGAGGCGATGGTCCGCCAGGTCGCGGTCTTGGTGCTGGTGCGGCGCAGCGTTTCCTTCCGCTTGCCGTTCACCACGGAGACGCCCCAGCCCCACCAGGCCCAGAACCGTTCGTGGAGGAAATAGAACACGATCTTGGTGACGACTTCGGTAATCGCGATGTAGCTGGCCTGCTGCAACGCCTCCTCGCCGCTTGATTCCAGCCCGAACAGCGGGCCGAGATAGGTGATGAGCAAATATGACAGCAGCAGCGTATCGAGCGTGCCGACCGTGCGCCACGAAATCGCCTTCGCCACCGTGCGCTTCATCGCGACGCGGGGCGGGTTCACCTTGACCGGCTGTTCGGATTCCGGACCGAATACCGGTGGTTCAGCTTGTTCGCGCATGGGCGGCTTGTGGTCAGTACGGGTCGCGTTGTCGAGAACGCATTACAGCACCCGTATCACAGCACGCGTATCACAGCACACGTATCACAGCACTCTGGCCGCAACCGCATCCAGCGTGGCCAGCACCGCAGGGTCGCGCGCGTCGGGCGCGGTTATCAGCGCATGGTCGAGCACGGTATCCAGTGGCGAGGCGGCGCGCGTTGCTGGCAAGGCGGCGACCAGTTCCTCGACCGCCCGCCGCGCAATCGCCCCGTTCGCGCTCATCTGTTCGATCACCTCGCTGACCTCCACGAAGGCCGCATCCTCGCGCCAGCAATCGTAATCGGTCACCATGCCGACCAGCGCGTAAGGCAGCTCCGCCTCGCGTGCCAGCTTGGCTTCGGGCATGGCGGTCATGCCGATGATGTCCGCGCCCCATTGGCGATACAGGTGGCTTTCGGCGCGGGTGGAGAATTGCGGCCCTTCCATCGCCAGATAGGTGCCGCCATGCGCCACGGTGCCGCCCGCCTTGGTGACCGCCGCCGCCGCGAAGCCGGACAGCCGCTCGCACACCGGTTCCGCCATGCTGACATGGGCGACCATGCCGGTGCCGAAGAAGCTGCTGGCGCGCCCTTTCGTGCGGTCGATGAACTGGTCCGCCACCACGAAATGGCCCGGCGGCAATTCCTCGCGCAGGCTGCCGACCGAACTGATCGCCAGCACATCGGTGCAGCCCGCCCGCTTCAGCACATCGATATTGGCGCGCGCGTTGAGGTCCGACGGCGCGATGCGGTGGCCGCGCCCGTGACGGGGCAGGAAGCGCAACTGCACATCTCCGATCCGCCCGCACAGCACATCGTCCGACGGTTCGCCGAACGGGCTGCTGACGGTAATCCACTGCGCGTCTTCCAGCGCGTCGATCTGGTAGAGGCCGCTGCCTCCGATGATGCCGATGGTCCATGTGCTCATGCGCCTGCGCTTAGGCGAGCCGCGCGCCACCGTGCAACAAAATGCCGGTTTGCGGATTGTATCGGATACACCCCCAACGGAGAAACATCTTGAAACTGCCCGCCAATGCCCATGTCGCCATCGTCGACGGCGAACGCTTCATCCTGATGCGCAATGAAGGCCAGCCGTTCGAACCGAAGCTTGGCAAGGCCAGCCATCCCGGCGTCGACGCCACCAATCACAGCGCGGGCGTGCGCCATCAGGACGATATCGGTCAGGGGCGCGGCGGTACGGACCTCGATGAACTGGCGCATGGCGCGGGCGTTGCCGAATGGCTGAATGCCAGATGCGTGGCGGGCGAGATCGACGATCTGGTCGTCATCGCCGACCCCAAGACGCTGGGCGAAATGCGGCGGCATTATCATGGCGAACTGGAAAAGCGCCTGCGCGGCGAGATCGACAAGACGCTGACCGGCGAGACCTCGGACCGCATCGCGAAAGCCATTGCCGACGCCTGATTGTTGCAAGACGGGCAGGATTCTGTCGTGCGCGCGACACTTTTGGTCGCGTGCCGACTTGCTGCACCGCGCCTGCCCGTTAATGCTTTTCTCAGCATAACGGGACTATTCCAGCAAATCATGACAGCATTTTCCAGACGTTTCCGCGCGCTCGCTGCCGGTCTAGCCCTCGCCTTTTCGCTCACTGCACCGGCTATCGCGCAGGATGACGGGCAGCAGTTCATGTCGGCCTTCGACACCACTTTCGGCACGCAGGAACGTACACCGCAAAGTTTCGAGGCGATTTACGAAACCGGTTTCGAGCAGCGCATCGCGCAACTGGCCGACGGAAATCACGGACGGATCGGCGTTCATGCCATCGACCTTGCGACGGGGCAGGAAATCTCCGTGCTGGGCGACCAGCGGTTCCCGATGGCCAGCACCAGCAAGATCGCCATCGCCGCCACTTTCATGGAAGGCGTGGAGCAGGGGCGCTGGTCGCTGAGCAGCGAGTTTCCGCTGCTGGTGCCCGTCGGGTCGAAGAAATACTCAAGCGCGCGCGCACCGGTGAAACGCGGCAAATATGTGCCCGCGCACCGTTTGATCGAGATCATGATTACCCGCTCCAGCAACCAGGCGACCGACGCCTTGCTCGAAGTTGTCGGCGGACCCGCGGCGGTGAACGACTGGATGCGCCGCGCCGGTATCGGCGAATTCGAACTGACGCGCGATATCGCCACGCTGGTGCGCGACGATGGCGAATACGATCCGGCCAACCATATCGACCGGCGCGACAGCGCCACGCCGCGCGCGATGGTGGAATTGCTGGGCGGGCTGTATCAGGGCAAGTGGCTGAACACGCAAAGCCGCCGCGTCATTATCGGCGCGATGGAGCGGACCGTGACGGGCCGTCGCCGCATTCCCAAGCTGATCCCCGGCGGTGCGACCGTGGCGCACAAGACCGGATCGCTGAACAATACCAGCAGCGATATCGGCATCATCCGCGCGCCCGATGGCCGCGCGATGGCGCTGGCGATCTACGTCACCGGCCAGGGCACACGCGGCCAGCGCGAGGCGCGGATCGCGCAAATCGCGCGCGGCATTTACGATGGCTATGTGAACCAGCCCGCCAACGATAATGGCCGGGTCTGGACCAACAGCCGTTACAACACCGGCGGTTAAGTTAGTAACACCGGCTGAGTCAGGCGCATCGCTGTATCGGTAGGGCAAACGAAAAAGGGCGGCACCTTTCGGTACCGCCCCTTTTGACGAATGGAAACGTAAAGCCGATTAGTCGGCCATCGCTTCTTCTTCGGTTTCGTTCTGCATGGCAGCTTCTGCGTCGGCAGCGGTTTCTTCGGTAGCCACGGCAGCGTCGTCCACGACGTTTTCCGTGCCTTCGACCATTGCGTCGGTATTGGTTTCGATATCGGCAGCAGCCGATTCGGTGGTGGCTTCAGCAGCTTCCTGCGTGCCTTCCGAACAAGCGGCGAGGCTGAGGGCGGCGGCGCTTGCAGCGGCGACGAGAGCGATCTTACGCATAATGATATTCCTTGGTTGCGAGTGTTATCGCAAGTGTTTGCCTGTTGGCGGAACCCTTGCGAGAAACCTTCCATATGGCTGGCCTCTGCATCCCTAGATAATGGCAGCAATGTGGCAACGCAAGCCCTTTTGCCATATTGCTGCCTTTTTTTCGCCATCTTTGTGCCATCATTGCCTTGGGATTGGCGCAAAAGTGCGATTTCTGGCCTAAACTTCCCTAAACTTCCGGCCCCATTCGATATCGGCTGACCCCGACACGACCGGCTGCTATCCCGGTCCGATGACCCCAACGCCCCACCTCTATCTGGTCGACGGTTCGGCCTATATCTTCCGCGCCTATCACCGCCTGCCGCCGCTGACGAATCCCGAAGGCACGCCGGTCGGCGCGGTCTACGGCTACACCACCATGCTGTGGAAACTGGCGGACGACCTCGACGCCGCCGACGGCCCGACGCATCTTGCCGTCATCCTCGACAAGTCCAGCAAGTCGTTCCGCAACGAGATATACCCCGAATACAAGGCCAACCGCCCCGATCCGCCCGAAGACCTGGTGCCGCAATTCCCGCTGATCCGCGATGCCACCCGCGCTTTCAGCCTCGCCTGTATCGAGGAAGAAGGGCTGGAGGCGGACGACCTGATCGCCAGCTACGCCCGCGCCGCACAGGCCAAGGGCTGGAACACCACCATCGTCAGCAGCGACAAGGATCTGATGCAGCTGGTCGGCGAGCGTGACGGGGCGAAGATCGACATGCTCGACACCATGAAAAGCGCGCGTATCGGCGTCGAAGAGGTGGAGGAAAAGTTCGGCGTCGCGCCCGAGCTGGTCGGCGATGTGCTGGCGCTGATGGGCGATTCGGTGGACAACATCCCCGGCATTTTCGGCGTCGGCCCGAAAACCGCGACCAAGCTGATCCAGGACAATGGCAGCCTGACCGCCGCGCTGGATGCCGCCGCCGACATGAAGAAATCCAAGCTGAAGGAACGCCTGCTCGAACAGCGCGAAAATGCGGAATTGAGCCGCGTGCTGGTGACGCTGAAGGAAGATTGCGACTTGCCGCAGCCGCTGGAGGACTTCGCGCTGGACGGCGTGCCGCCCGCGCCGCTCGCCGCCTTCCTCGAAACGCACGGCTTCTCCAGCCTGCTGCGGCGTCTGGACGCGGGCGATGGCAGCCCGGACCGGCGCAACGATCTGGACCCCGGCAAAAAGGCCGAGCCTGCCCCCACCCTGCCCGACTGGCCCGCCATCGACCGCACCGCCTATGTCTGCGTCCAGACCCGCGAAGCGCTGGACGAATGGATCGCCCGCGCCTTCGCCGCACGGCTGGTGGCGGTCGATACCGAAACCAGCGCGCTGGATGCGATGCGCGCCGATCTTGTCGGCATCAGCCTGGCCACCGGGCCGGGCGAGGCGTGCTACATCCCGCTGGGCCACGGCGGAGACGACATGTTCGATGCCCGGCCCGACCAGATCGACCGCGAGGAAGCCCTCGCCGCGCTGCGCCCGCTGCTGGCGGACGAGGCGGTGCTCAAGGTGTTCCAGAACGGCAAATACGATCTCAACGTGCTGGCCCGCTACGATGTGCCGGTCGCGCCCATCGACGATACGATGGTGGTCAGCTTCGCGCTGGATGCGGGCCGCTCGCTGGACGGGATCGGCGGCGGGCACGGCATGGATGAATTGAGCCAGCGCCATCTCGGCCACACGCCGATGGCCTTCAAGGAGGTGTGCGGCACCGGCAAGAAGGCGATTTCCTTTGCCGAAGTGCCGCTCGACAAGGCCACCGAGTATGCCGCCGAGGATGCCGAAGTGACGTGGCGGCTGCACCGCTTCCTGCGTCCGCGCCTCGCGGTGGAAGGCGGCACGCGGATTTACGAACGGGTCGACCGGCCGCTGATCCCGGTGGTCGCGGCGATGGAGCGGCGCGGCATCAGGGTGGATCGCACCCGGCTGGCGAAACTGTCCGAGGAATTCGCCGCCGAGACCGCCAAGCTGGAAGCGCAGGTCCACGACATCGCAGGCGTAGAATTCGCCATCGGCAGCCCCAAGCAGTTGGGCGATGTGCTGTTCGACACGATGGGCTACAAGGGCGGGCGCAAGGGCAAGAGCGGGCAGTATTCCACCGACCAGACCGTGCTGGAACGGCTGACCAAGGAAGGCGCGCCCATCGCCGCCAAGGTGCTGGAATGGCGGCAGCTGTCGAAACTGCGCAGCACCTATACCGAGGCGCTGCAGGCGGCGATCAATCCCGACACGGGGCGCGTCCACACCAGCTATTCGCTGACCGGCGCGCAAACCGGGCGGCTGAGTTCCACCGACCCGAACCTGCAGAACATTCCCATCCGCACCCCCATCGGGCGGCAGATCCGCGAGGCATTCGTGCCGGAGGACGGCAACGTCCTGCTCGCCGCCGATTACAGCCAGATCGAGCTGCGGCTGGCGGCACATATGGCCGATGTCGATGCGCTGAAGGATGCCTTTGCGCAGGGCGAGGACATCCACGCCCGCACCGCGCGCGAGATGTATGGCGAGGTGACGCGCGACACCCGCGCGCAGGCCAAGACGATCAATTTCGCCATCCTCTACGGCATCTCGCGCTGGGGTCTGGCGGGTCGGCTGGAAGTCGAGCCGGACGAGGCGCAGGCCATGATCGACCGCTATTTCGAACGCTTCCCCGGCATCCAGCGCTACATCGCGCAGACGTTGGAAAGCGTGCGTGCCAAGGGCTATTCGGAAACGCTGTTCGGGCGCAAGACGTGGTTCCCGCGCATCTCTTCCAAGAACCAGAGCGAGCGACAGGGCAGCGAACGCGCCGCCGTCAACGCGCCGATCCAGGGCACCAGTGCCGACATCATCAAGCGCGCGATGGTCCGCATGGAACCCGCGCTGCGCGATGCGGGGCTGGCCGATGTGCGGATGCTGTTGCAGGTCCACGATGAGCTGGTGTTCGAACTGCCCGAAGGCGACGTGGCCGCCGCTTCGCCGGTGATCGAGCGGGTGATGGCGGAGGCGGCGCTTCCGGTGGTGCAGCTGACCGTGCCGCTGGGCATAGAGGTCGGCACTGGGGCGAGTTGGGACGCGGCGCATTGATGGCCCGCCCCAAGCGCGTAGCTTGCCAGACACCGGGCCGCCGCCTAACGCCCGCGCCATGTTCGAAGACCTGACACTGCCCGCCATCGATATCGCGTGGGACGAAGTGGCGCGTGCCGCGCATCCTGCTGGGTATCGTTGTCGCCGTCGCGCTGGCGGTGCATCGCGTGCTGTTCGCGTTGCTCGGCCGCTTTGCGCGGCGGTCGCATAGCCGGGTGGACGAAGTGGCGCTGGCGCATCTGCGCTCGCCCGTCCTGTGGCTGTTGATCGAAATCGCGATCAGCGTCGCCGACAATTTCGACGCCAACATCGCGGCGGTCTGGGATGCGGTGAAGCCCTTCGCCATTCCCGCGATCCTGGGCTGGCTGGCGCTGGGCGTGGTCCGCGCCTTCGCCGCCGCGCTGGACCAGCGCACCGATGAAAAGATGGACCCGGTCGAAGCGCGCAGCCGCAAGACGCGCATCTCGCTGTTCAGCCGCGCCGATCGGCGCCATCATCATCGTCGTCACGCTGGGCTTCATGCTGCTGGGCATTCCGGGCGTGCGCGATGTCGGCACCACCTTGCTGGCCTCCGCCGGTCTGGCCGCGCTGGCCATCGGTGCCGCCGCGCAGCCGGCGCTGCGCTCGCTGATCGCGGGGATGCAGATGGCGATCACGGAGCCGCTGCGGCTGGGCGATATGGTCAAGGTGGACGGGCATACCGGGCGCGTGGAGGAAATCCGCATGAGCTTCCTGATCCTGCGCACCTGGGACGAACGCGCCATCGTGGTGCCGACCGCCGACCTGCTGGACTCCAGCTTCGAAAACTGGTCGCGCAAGAGCGAAAAGCTGACCGGGCCGGTGTTCCTGCATCTCGATCCCGCCACGCCGGTCGCCCCGATCCGCGCCGCATTCGAACGGTTCACCAAATCGCACGACCTGTTCGACGGGCGCGCGCTGGCACTGCTGATGACCGAGGCGCACCCCGAAAGCATGGAGCTGCGTCTGACGGTCAGCGCGGAAACCATCGGCGACCTGTGGAACCTGCGCTGCGCAGTGCGCGAGCACATGATTACCTGGCTGCAGACCGAAATGCCCGACGCCCTGATCCGCCACCGGCTCGAAGTGGAAAGCGCGAACGCCCGCGTATCGGAGGGTTAGCGCACCGCCTTAACGCTAATCGCCGCCATGTTTCCGGTCGCGGGTTGATTCCACCATGCCTTCGGACAGGAAGCCGATGGTGCCCTTCTCCGCCGCGCGCTTTTTCAGCTCGCCGCGCATCTTCTTGTATTCCGCTTCCATCTTGGCGGTCACCGTCGCGCGGCTGTCCTTCACCGCTTCGGCGAAGTCGGCGGCGGAGACTTCGCTGACATCGCCCCCGTCGCGGCGCAGCGCGTTCAGGCCGGCGCGGCGCACGACGTCTTCCAGATCGGCCCCGGTGAAACGGTCGGTATCCTTCGCCACCGTCTCCAGCGAGACATCGTCGGCCAACGGCATCTTCGCGGTGTGGATGCCGAGAATCTGTTCCCGGCCCTTGGCATCGGGCGTGCCGACATAGACCAGCTCGTCGAACCGCCCGGGCCGCAGTAATGCGGGATCGACCAGCGTGGGGCGATTGGTCGCACCGATAACGACGACCGATTGCAAATCCTCCAGCCCGTCCATCTCGGCCAGGATGGTGTTGACCACGCGGCCCGTCACCTGCGGCTCGCCCTGCCCGCTGCCGCGCGCGGGCACCAGGCTGTCGATCTCGTCGATGAACAGCACGCACGGCGCGACCGAACGCGCACGGCGGAACAGGCGCGCGATCTGCTGTTCGCTTTCGCCGTACCATTTGGACAGCAGGTCGCTCGATTTCATCGAGATGAAGTTGGCCTCCGCTTCCTTCGCCACCGCCTTCGCCAGCAGCGTCTTGCCGGTGCCGGGCGGGCCGTAGAGCAGGAAGCCCTGCGCCGGCCGGATGCCCAGCCGCGCAAAGGCCTCGGCCTTGCGGAAGGGCAGCTCGATCCCCTCCTTCAGCATGGCGATGGCATCGTCGACGCCGCCGATATCGTCCCAGCCGACATCCGGCACCTGCACCATAACCTCGCGCATGGCGCTGGGCTGCACGCGCTTCAGCGCGCCGAGGAAATCCTCGCGCGTGACGCACAAATCGTCCAGCACTTCGGGCGGCACGGTGCGTTCGTCGAGGTTGAGGCGCGGCATGATCCGCCGCACCGCATCGATCGCGGCCTCGCGCGCCAGTGCGGCGATATCCGCGCCGACGAAGCCGTGCGTGGTCTTCGCCAGTTCGCCTCAGATCGACCCGATCGCCCAGCGGCATGCCGCGCGTGTGGATCGCCAGTATCTCGCGCCGTCCGCGCTCGTCCGGCACACCGATCACGATTTCGCGGTCGAAGCGGCCCGGACGGCGCAGCGCCTCGTCTATCGCATCGGGCCGGTTGGTGGCGGCGATGACCACCAGGTTGGAGCGTGCCTCAAGCCCGTCCATCAGCGTCAGCAACTGGGCGACCAGCCGCTTCTCCGCCTCGCCCGCCACGCGGTCGCGCTTTGGGCGCGATGGAATCGATCTCGTCGATGAAGATGATGGCAGGCGCGGCCTGTGTCGCCTTTTCGAACACCTCGCGCAGCGCCTTCTCGCTGTCGCCATAGCCTGAACCCATGATTTCCGGGCCGTTGATGGTGAAGAACTCGGCATCCGATTCGCTGGCCACTGCCTGCGCCAGCCGGGTCTTGCCGGTGCCGGGCGGGCCATGCAGCAACACCCCCTTGGGCGGATCGACGCCCAGCCGGGTGAACAGTTCGGGATAGCGCAACGGCAATTCGACCATTTCGCGCAGCTGGCGAATGGTGTCGTCGATGCCGCCGACATCGTCGTAATTGACACGACCGCGCGGGTCGCGCGGCTCCTCGAACTCGGCACGCAGCTCCACTTCGGTATTCTCGTCGATATGGACGATACCCTTGGGCGTCGTCGCCGCCACGCTGAGGCGGATTTGCGTCAGCGCATAGGCGGGCGCGTTGAGCATGCGCTGCATCTGCGGCGGCATGTTCTGCACCGGCTGCTGGCCGGTGGTCGCAACCAGATCGCCCGTGACCAGCGGCTTGCGGTAGAAATTGCGCTTCAGCGCCTGCGCCGGACCCTGCAAGCCGCATCTCGCGCTGTGCGGGCGCGAACACCACGCGCTTGGCCGGGCGCGATTTGGCAACGGTGATGGTGACATGCTCGCCCGAGCCAACTTCGGCATTGCCGCGTTGCAAGCCATCCAGCCGAATGATTTCCAGCGCCTGATCCTCGTCATAGGCGGGCATGGCGACGGCAGCGGTGGCGCGCTTGCCTTCGATGGCCACGATATCGCCTTCGGTAATGCCCAGCGCCTGGAACGCGGTGCGCGGCATGCGGACGATGCCCTGTCCGCTTTCCTCCTGCCGGGCGGCGGCGACCTGCAACCGGATGGTGGTCGCATCGTCTTTCGAAGGCGCATTTGCGGGTTCGGTATCGGCCATGCCAGTCTTTGCTCCAAACGTGTGTCCGGATGAACAGGTAAGCGGCCCGCCCTGCGATGCAAACGATACCTTGGTGCGTGCTATCGCAGTATGCCAAGAAAAAGGCCCCGGCGAACGGATCGCCGGGGCCATGAAGTTTGGGAGAGGATGCCTAAAAGGCTCCGTACATATGTGGACAGGACTGTTTTTGTGCAAGTGCGAAAGGAATTGATAGAATTGCGTTTTTTGCAAGTTTTGCAAGTTCCTGATTTAGCTCTATATTCCGGTATTATCGGTTGGTATGCCAAATTTATTAAGCAGTCACGGAAATGACGCATTGCAACAATGTTGCCATACTGCCTTGTTTTCCAGCAGCTATAGCGAATCGTGACAAGCGGTCCGCGTCATATTAGGCAGGTCGGCGATGAAAAAGCTCTATCCCGATGCCGCCGCCGCCCTGTCGGGCGTGCTCACCGACAACATGCTCATCGCCAGCGGCGGGTTCGGTCTCAGCGGCCTGCCCGAACGGCTGCTCGATGCGATCGAGGCCAGCGGCGTCACCGGCCTGACCTTCGCCAGCAACAATGCCGGGATCGACAATGAAGGCATCGGCAAGCTGCTGCGTAGCCGGCAAGTGAAGAAAATGATCTCCAGCTATGTCGGCGAGAACAAGGAGTTCGAACGGCAATTCCTGGCGGGAGAACTGGAGGTGGAATTCTGCCCGCAAGGCACGCTGGCCGAACGGATGCGCGCAGGCGGTGCGGGTATTCCGGCGTTCTACACCAAGACCGGCGTCGGCACGCAGGTGGCCGAAGGCAAGGAAGTGCGCAGCTTCGGCGGCGAGGACCATCTGATGGAACATGGCCTGTTCGCCGACCTCGCCATCGTCAAGGCATGGAAGGCGGACGAAACGGGCAATCTGGTGTTCCGCAAGACCGCCCGCAATTTCAACCTGCCCGCCGCCACCTGCGGCAAGGTCTGCGTGGTGGAAGTGGAGGAAATCGTGCCCGCCGGTGTCGCTCGACCCCGACTGCATCCACCTCCCCGGCGTCTATGTGCAACGCATGATCGTGGGCGCCCCCTACGACAAGAAAATCGAATTCCGCACCGTGCGCGAAAGGGAAGCGGCATGAGCGATCAAAAGACCGGCTGGACCCGCGACCAGATGGCGGCGCGTGCGGCGCAGGAATTGCGCGATGGCTATTACGTCAATCTCGGCATCGGCATTCCGACGCTGGTGGCGAACCATATCCCGGACGGGATGCAGGTGACGCTGCAAAGCGAGAACGGCATGCTGGGTATCGGCCCCTTCCCCTATGCGGGCGAGGAGGACGCGGACCTGATCAATGCGGGCAAGCAGACCATCAGCGAACTGCCGCACAGCGCCTATTTCGACAGCGCCGCCAGCTTCGCCATGATCCGGGGCGGGCATATCGACCTGACCGTGCTGGGCGCGATGGAAGTCGCGCAGAACGGCGATATCGCCAACTGGATGATCCCCGGCAAGATGATCAAGGGCATGGGCGGCGCGATGGACCTGGTCGCGGGCGTGAAGCAGATCATCGTGGTGATGGACCACTGCGCCAAGGACGGCAGCCCGAAATTCCTGCCCGAATGCACCCTGCCGCTGACCGGCACCAACGTGGTCGACATGATCGTGACCGACCTCGCCGTGTTCCGCCGCCCCGACCATGACAGCGCGTTCCGGCTGGTCGAACTGGCGCCGGGCGTAACGGCGGACGACGTGGCGGCGAAAACGGCGGCGGAGTACGAGGTCGCGCTTTGACCACACGGGTCGCGCGCGGCCCCGGTTCGTGCTGGCTGGTTGTCGGCGGGTATCTGAGCTTCGCGGCGGCCCTCGCGCATCTCGCCTGCATTATTTTCGGTGCGGCATGGTTCCGGTTTTTCGGTGCGCCCGAACTGCTTGTCCGCAGTTATGAGCAGGGCGATCCGGCGCTTGTCGGGATGACAGTTGGCATCGCGCTGGTGCTTGCGGTCTGGGGCCTTTTCGCTCTCTCGGGAGCAGGCGCATTTCGCCGACTGCCTCTGTTGCGAACTGCGCTGGTGGCCATAACCGCGATCTATTTGCTGCGCGGTGCGTCGCTGGTGCCCGCGATACTCATGGCGCCCTATCTCGGCTCGACATTCGATCTGTGGTCCTCTGTAATCGCGCTCGTTTACGGTCTGGTCCATGCGATCGGCTTGTGGATGGTGTGGGCGAGATTGACACCGAAGGTTTAGCAGCCGGGCACCGAATGCAGTTGACATGCTCATCCGTTCCGTTATTTCTGTCTTTACAGAAAGGAATGGCGAATGAGCGTTTATGACATCCCCGAAGCCCGTACCTTCATCCTGCATTGGGGTGAGATGGGCACGCAGTGGGGCGTCAATCGCTCGGTCGCGCAGATCCATGCGCTGCTCTATCTGGGCGAGCGGCCGCTTAATGCGGAGGAAATCTGCGATATTCTGGGCTTGGCGCGGTCGAACGTGTCGAATGCGGTGAAGGAATTGCAAGGCTACGGTATCGTGCGCCGCACCCATATCGAAGGCGACCGGCGCGACCACTTTACTGCCGAAGCGGACCTGTGGGACATGCTGATGCGGATCGTGAACGAGCGCAAGAAGCGCGAGATCGACCCCACCATCGCCATGCTCGCGCAGCTCAGCGAACAGCTGGACGGGCGCGACGATGTACCGCGCCATGTGCGCGAGCGGATCGGGCGGATGCACGAGTTCATGGGCACGCTGGCGGGGTGGTACGACGACGTTCGCAAGCTGCCCAAATCCACGCTGGTCACTCTGATGAAACTGGGCAGCCGCGTGGCGCGATTCATTCCGAGCCGGGGCGACAAGCCTGCGGCCACTCCCAAAATCCGCGAGCTATAGGAGGCAATACACCCGTCTTGGACACCCCGCGCACGACCACTGATTTCTCTTTTTACAGAAACAACAGGAGCTGAAGATGTATCTCTCACTCTACTACGTCGCCTACCTCGTAATCAGCATCGGGCTGACGATCTGGGTTGCCCGCACCCTGTCCAAGAACGGCGAGGTGTTTCTGGTCGATTGCTTCGGCCACGATCAGGTGCTGGCTCGCTCGACCAATCACTTGCTGGTGGTCGGGTTCTATCTGGTGAACCTCGGCTTCATCCTGCTGGCGCTGCAATTCGGGCGTGAGCCGGTGACCCTGCCCGAGGGCATCCGCCTTCTGTCGGGCAAGGTCGGGCTTAACGTACTGGTGCTGGGTGCCATGCACTTCTTCAATATGAACGCCATCGCGAAATTCGGCCGCAAGGTCGGCGCATGGTTCCGCGAGGAAAAGTGGGCCGCACAGGCAAGGCCCGCCGAGCCGGTTGGCTGACCGGCTTCACCGCTCGCAAAAGGGCCGGGACGGGTACACCACCCGTCCCGGCCTTTTGTCTATCAGGCCACGGCGGCCTTCAAAGTGTCCACCAGATCGGTCTGCTCCCACGGGAAGCTTTCCCCATCGGGCGTGCGTCCGAAATGGCCGTAAGCCGCGGTCTGGCGATAGATCGGAGTGTTCAGGCCGAGATGCGTGCGGATGGCGCGCGGCGTCAATTCGCCCAGCGCCTCGATCCCGGCAATTGCCTTTTCCAGCACCGCATCGTCCACCGTCCCCGTGCGATGCGTATCGACATAGAGCGACAGTGGCTTGCTGACCCCGATGGCATAGCTCAGCTGGATCGTGCAGCGCGTCGCCAGCCCGGCGGCCACGATGTTCTTCGCCAGATAGCGAGTGATGTAGGCGGCGGAACGATCGACCTTGGTCGGATCCTTGCCGCTGAACGCGCCGCCGCCATGCGGGGCCGCGCCGCCATAGGTATCGACGATGATCTTGCGGCCGGTAAGCCCTGCATCGCCGTCCGGCCCGCCGATTTCGAACTTGCCGGTGGGGTTGATGTGCCATTGCGTTTCATCGTTCAGCAGCCCGTCGGGCAATACGTCGGCCACCACCCGCTTCACATATTTGTGCAGCTCGGCTTCCTTCTCGCCGTCGTGATAGCCCGCGGCATGCTGGGTCGAGACGACGACGGCGGTGCAGGCGACCGGCTTGCTGTCTTCGTAACGCAGCGTGACCTGGCTTTTGGCATCGGGTTCGAGGAACGGCGCGGTGCCGTTCTTGCGATCTTCGGCCATGCGCGACAAAATCTTGTGGCTGTAATCCAGCGTCGCGGGCATCAGGTCGGGCGTCTCGTCGCAGGCATAGCCGAACATGATGCCCTGGTCGCCCGCGCCCTCGTCCTTGTTGCCGCTGGCATCCACGCCTTGCGCGATTTCCACGCTCTGGCCGTGCAGATGGTTCTGCAGCGTCAGCGTTTCCCAGTGGAAGCCGTCCTGCTCGTAGCCGATCTCGCGCACTGTCCGGCGCACGGTGTCCTCGATCTCTGCTTCGACGCCAGGTGCCCACAATCGTCGCTTTCCATTCGATGTCCTGCCCTGCACCGAATTTCGCCTGCCAGAACGACCAACTGCGTGGTCGTCAGCGTCTCGCACGCTACGCGCGCCTGCGGGTCCTTGCTCAGGAACAGATCGACGATGGCATCGGAAATCTGGTCCGACACCTTGTCGGGGTGCCCTTCGGATACGCTTTCGGACGTAAACAGGTATTCGCTGCGCTGGCTGTCGGGCATTCTGACCTCATATAAAGATAGCTTTATGTCTTCCGTGCAGCCTTAGCGACGGCCCCTCCGCCCGCGCAACCGCCCGTGCAACCAGCGACGGCGCGATTGCCGCGTAGAGCAACAGCAGCGCCGCCCATGCCAGCGGCAGCATATTGCCCCACCGGCTGAACAGTGTGGGCGCATGCGGCGGCGGCACTATGCCGTCGATCCGCGCGGCCTGCTGCATCCCGATATGCCGGCGCACCACGCCGTTGGCATCGATCACCGCGCTGATGCCGGTGGTGGTCGAACGCAGTACGGGCAGCCCTTCCTCGATAGCGCGCAGCCGCGCCTGCGCCAGATGCTGCGGCGGGCCGAACCAGCCGAACCAGCCATCGTTGGACGGGTTGAAGATGTAATCCGGGCGGTTTGCCTTATCGACCACCTGTCCCGAAAACACGATCTCGTAACAAATCTGCACGCCCGCCTGCCCGTATGCGCCGAGGTCCAGCGTGCGCGGGCCGGGGCCGGGCCAGAAGTCTATGGTGCCCGCCACCAGCCGCGTCGCGCCAAGCGGTTCCAGCAGCCAGCGCAGCGCCAGATATTCGCCGTAGGGCACCAGATGCGCCTTGGCATAGCCGTCGCCGACAAGCGCGCCCGACCCGTCGATTGCCGTCACCGAATTGCGCGCACCCGCCGCACGCCCGTCGCGGATTTCGAGGTCCACCGCGCCCGTCAGCAGCAGCTTGTCCGCCCCGATCACCCGCCCGATGCGCCAGCGCGCGAAATCCGGATCGCCGCCCGCCGTCATCTGGTCGTAATAGCGTTGCGGATAGCCGGGGCGCAGATAGTCCGACACCGCCGCTTCGGGCCACAGCACGAGACGCGGTTCATCGTCGCGCGGCAGGGTGAGGCGCGCCAGTTTCTCGAAATGCTCTTCGAAATAACGCGGATCGTCGCGCTGTTCCTGCGGAATGTTCGGCTGGACCAGCGTGTAGGGTAGCGTGCCTTTTTCTTCACCGGGCGAATTTCCGACACCGACCATCGCCAGCGTCAGGATAGCGGCAAGAAGCCCGGCATTTACCCAGCGACGCGCGCGAAAATCCACGGCGAATACGGTCGCTATCAGGACGACGACGCCCGACAGCGCATAGGTTCCCGTGACGGGCAAGACAGCAGCCACGCCCGGCGTGTCGTAACCGCCCAGCAGCATCAGGCCCAGCGGTGGCCACGGATAGCCGGTGAAGACCCAGCTGCGCAGCCATTCGGTCACGATCCAGCACGCCGCCAGCAGCACGCCGAAGCGTCCGATGCCGACCTCGGCTGCGACCTTCTTCCAATCCCTGCGCCAGCCACTTCGCCGGCCAGCGTCGCCAGCGCCGGGATACACCGCGAGGTAGCACGACAGCAGCGGCACCGCCGCCCAGCCCAGCGCCGGGGGCATTTCCGCCTGATAAGTAAAGGCCGTCGCGATCCAGCTATTCGCAAGCGTCAAATGCGCCACGCCGAACAGCCAGCCGAGCAGGAAAGCCCGCTTCAGCGTCGCGCTGCGCCAGACCAGCCAGACCAGTCCGGCCACACCAAGCAGCCCAATCGGCCAGGCATGGATCGGCGGAAAACCGAATGCGCCAAGCAGGCCGAACACCGGTGCGGCGAGGCGCGGGCGGGCGCCGATATACGCAGTGAGACGGGTCAGGCGTTTATACATGACCGGACGAAAACGCGTCTAGCTGACGGCTTCGGCGGTTTCGCCTGCACTACCGCCATCGTCGGCCTTGCGACGGCGGACGGCGGGCTTGCGGCGCGGCTTGGGCGCAGGCTCGCCATCGTCGGTATCGCCGATGGAGGGCGGCAGGACCGATGCATCGATTTCGCGCGTTTCGCCGCCGCTATTGTCCTCGTCGCGCGGCGGTTTTGCGGCGCGCGGAGCGCGGGGTTTGCGGGCGGGGCGATCGTCGCCATCATCCCTGCTCTCGCCACCACGCGACGGCGCACCCGACTCATTTCCGTCGCGGTCATTGTCGCGATCATTGCGGGCGCGGCGCGGTTTGCGGCGCGGGGCCTCGTCGTCGTTGCGATCTGCGGCACGATCCCGATTGTTCGCGGCACCGTTCGCGTTCGGTCGCCGCCGTCGTCGTCGTTGTTGCGGTTCTGGCTCTCGATCGTCCTTGCCGCCGCCCTGCTGCATCGTCCTGATTGGCGTTCGGGCCCGTCGCGTTTGGCGCGGGCTTCGTCCTGGCGGGCCTTGTTGTCGGCGATGACGCGGAAATAATGGTCGGCGAATTGCAGGTAGTATTCCGCCTGCACCGGGTCGTCGTGATGCTGCGCGTCCTGCGCCAGCTTCTTGTATTTATCCAGCATCTGCGGCGCGTTGCCGCGCGCGCGATTGTCGATGCGGTTGGCCTGCATCGGATTGCCGCCGCCGCCCGACTGGTTGCGATTGCGGTTGCCGCCGCGACGGCGGTTGTTGTTACGATTGTTATTCAAGGAATTCGCTTCCTTCGTTCGGACCGGTGGCGCGATAAGATTGCTGCGCCGGACGGTCGCCTGACCCCGTGCCGCCCCGGCGAAATGTCCGGTGTGCGGATGCTCCCTTGCTGCGTGCTGCGGACCTTCGAGTGGTCACAACGCCTTCACAAATGGTGGAGCTGGACCCGGTGGAGGCCGGTCGGCGCGAAGTGATGCGCGCAACCGTCAACCGCGGGTCTTGTGGTCGAGGTAGAGCGGTTGTGCGGCTTTGCCAAGGGGCTTGTCTCACGAAGCTGTCAATATCAGCGCGCGCGGCCTTCCGCGCAAGATCGCGGCGCAGGGCGGTGGCGAACCCGTTGTCGCGGGCCAGCGCAGCCACGCTGTCGTCCTGCGTCGCACCGATTTCCAGCACCGCGACACCGCCCGGCGCAAGCAGCGCGGGCAGTTGCGGCACGAGGATACGGTAATCATCCAGCCCGTCCGCTCCGGCAAACAGGGCGGCACCCGGTTCATACTCGCGCACCGAGCGGTCCAGCACGGCGTCGCTCTCGACATAGGGCGGGTTCGCGATGACCAGGTCGAAGTGGCCGAGCCCGTCGCGCCATCCGTCCCGCGTCCAGTCGCGCTGCGCCAGCGTGGCGCGCTCTGCCAGATCCAGTGCCGCCGCATTGCGCCGCGCCACGTCCAGCGCCGCCGCGCTCGCATCGATGCCGGTGCCGATCCAGCCCGTGCGCTCCGCCAGCAGCGTCAGCAGCAGCGCGCCCGACCCCGTGCCGCAATCGAGCAATGTGCCAGCCTCGCCGGTATGTCTCGATCGCCGCGTTGACCGTCGTCTCGCTGTCGCCACGCGGGATCAGGACGGCGGGCGAGACAGCGAATGGCCGCCCGTAAAATTCCTGCTCGCCAAGGATATAGGCCACCGGCTCGCCGCCCACTCCGACGTTCCAGCAGCGCGTCGAATGCAGGCGGCAGGGCATCGCGCATATGCCCCAGCAGCATGGCGGACCGGCTCACCCCCAGCGCCTGCGCCATCAGCAATTCCGCATCCAGCCGCGCGGTGTCGGATGTTGCCGACAGCCTTGCTGCCGCTTCTCCTGATTGCAACCGTCACTTCCCCGCCGACCCCCGATTGTGCCGAACCTGCCCCGTTCGTGCTGAGCTTGTCGAAGCATTGTTCTTTCTTCTCTTGTGCGGTTCGAAAGTGAAGTACGGCCCTTCGGAGTTGGAGACGGCGCGAAGCGCCACCGGCTTAGGGTGACCAGGTTTTGAATTTACCAAACGGTCACTGCGGCCCAATCACTCGGCCAACGCCGCCAGCCGCTTCGCCTCGTCCTCGGCGATCAGCGCATCGGTCAGCTCGGCCAGCCCGCGGCCCGGCCAGCACTTCCTCCAGCCGGTGCAGCGTCAGGCCGATGCGGTGATCGGTCACGCGCCCCTGCGGGAAATTATAGGTCCGGATGCGCTCGGACCGGTCGCCGCTGCCGACCATCGCCTTGCGCGCCTCGGCCTCCGCCCCCTGCGCCGCGTCGCGCTGGTTTTCATACAGGCGCGCGCGCAGCACCTGCATCGCCTGTTCGCGGTTCTTGTGCTGGCTGCGCCCGTCCTGGCAGGTGACGACAGTATTGGTGGGCAAATGGGTGATGCGCACGGCGGAGTCGGTGGTGTTGACGTGCTGCCCGCCCGCCCCGCTGGCGCGATAGGTGTCGATCTTGAGGTCGGTCGCGTCGATCTTCACGTCGACCTCGTCCGGCTCGGGCAGCACCGCGACGGTGGCGGCGGAGGTATGGATGCGCCCGCCGCTTTCGGTCACGGGCACGCGCTGGACCCGGTGGACGCCGCTTTCGAATTTCAGCTTGGCGAACACGCCCTTGCCCACGACATTGGCGACGATTTCCTTGAACCCGCCGACCTCGCTGGCGGACATGCTGACCGGCTCGATCCGCCAGCCCTGCTCGCCGGCGAACTTCTCGTACATGCGATAGAGGTCGCCCGCGAACAGCGCCGCCTCGTCGCCGCCGGTGCCGGCGCGGATTTCCAGCATGGCGGGCTTCGCATCGGCGGCGTCGCGCGGCAGCATGGCCAGCGCCAGCGCGCGTTCGGCGGCGGGCAGCTTTGCCGCAATAGCGGCAAGTTCTTCCTCCGCCATCGCCTTCATTTCCGGGTCGGCGAGCATCTCCTCCAGCTCCGCGCTGCTCGGCGCGCATGGCGGCGATATCGCGCGCGGTGGCGGCCACCGGCTCCAGCTCCGCATAATCGCGGCTCGCCTGCACGAACGCCTCGCCCTCCAGCTGCCCCGACGCCATCCGCGCCTCTAGCTCGGCAAAGCGATCGGTCATCTGGCGCAGGCGTTCGGCGGGGATGGTCATGCGCGGCGGGCCGTGGGCGTGTGACGAAGGTGACAAAGGTGACACCGTGTCACCTTTGGAATTGCGGCGCAGTGCTTTGAAAGAATGGATATTGTCGGTCAAAAGTCACAGGGTTACACTTTATGTGCGAGAGAGGTTTGCCGTTTTTGGCCTGCATTCGGCGATAGGCGGTGCCGGTGGTGTAGGAAAGGGTCGCTGTTGGAAAGGAAGCGGGGCGCCGCGCGTCGCGGGGGTGACGATGGAGAGGATTTCGTCATCCCGGGCCCCGAGCCGGGATCCAGCTAGTTCAAGCGCGAGCGGTAAAAGGGAAGCTGGACCCCGGATCAAGTCCGGGGTGACGAATAGAGCTACTCACCAAACCAGGCTACCGAGATAATCGTTTCGATCCGGCTCACCCTCACCTGTCATGTCGGCGGTGCGGCGAGTTTCGAATTGATAACCGCTATATGTGCAGCACCAGTTTTATGGGCCTTGTCCATCCTCTTTCGCGGACTTCCGGACGCTACCATATCGGTAACGAAACCCGCGCGACGAATCGAGCTAGCGTTGCGAAGCAGCAGCCGAGCGCCGTCGTCTTCTGACCACCACGACCACTTCCGGCACGTCGGGTCGCCCGCTCCCCCACCAGCATCGCCAGCCGCTCGATCCCCGCAGCCCAGCCGACCGCAGGCGTCGCCGGGCCGCCCAGGATTCCATCAGCCCGTCATAGCGTCCGCCGCCCAGCACGGTGCTTTGCGCGCCCAGCAGGTCCGCCGCCGCGCTGCCTTCGTCGGGAATGAACTCGAAGGCGGTGTGGCGGTAATAGTCGAGGCCGCGCACCAGGTTTTCGGCGCGGGTCCAGCCGACGCCCGCCGCGTCGAGCCCGCTCGTCACGTCGTCGAAGAAGCGCAGCGCCGTCGTCGGACAGGAACGCGTCGATCTTCGGCGCATCGGCCACGAAGCGCCGGTCCTCGCGGCTTTTGCTGTCGAGGATGCGCAGCGGATTCGCTTCCAGCCGCGCCTGCGATTCCGCGCTCAGCTCGTCCTTCACTTCGCGGAAATAGTCGACCAGCGCCGCGCGCCACGCCTCGCGGCTGTCCGCATCGCCCAGCGTGTTGAGATGCAGGGTCACGCCTTCTATTCCCAGCTCGCGCAGCAGCTGGTCTGCCATCGCCAGCAGTTCCACATCGGCCTGCGGTTCGGCCGCGCCGATGATCTCGGCGTCGATCTGGTGGAACTGGCGATAGCGCCCCTTTTGCGGGCGTTCGTAGCGGAACAGCGGGCCGTGCGTCGCCAGCTTCAGCGGGCGCGTGCTGCTGCCAGCCGTTCGACAGGAAAGCGCGCGCGATCCCGGCGGTGAATTCGGGGCGCAATGTCAGCGAGTCGCCGCCGCGATCCTCGAAGGAGTACATTTCCTTCGACACGATATCGGTCGTCTCGCCGATGGAGCGGGCGAACACTTCGGTCTTCTCGAACACCGGCATTTCGACGCGGCGGAAACGGTAGAGCTTGCGCACACGCTCGAAAGTTTCGACGACGAAGGAGAACGCCTCGGCATCGGGTCCGAAAATATCCTGCGTGCCGCGGATGGATTGGGGGGTCTTAGACATAGTCGGGCGATTAGGCGGTCGAGGTGCGGTGCGCAATTGCTGCCAGTTTTATTGGTGGGGGGGGTGCAGGATAGGGTTTCTCGCAGAGGACGCAGAGGAAAGGGGGACGCGAAGATGTCGTGCTTGCGGCAAAGCCGCGGTAATTCTGTTACGTCGCACCTGTCGCGGTATTCAAGGATAAGAGCCTGCGGCGTCTCGACGTGCTCGCCCTCTGCGTCTCTCCTTTCCTCTGCGTTCTCTGCGAGAAACACTTATGCGCGCCACATCGCCGCCTATAATAAAATCCTTTCGCACATGCAGCATTCGCCCTATGCGCGCGTTCCCTTCTCAGCCTGACGGCTCGATAGCGGTACCGGCCCTCTCCCCCACCCGACCACCCACGGGATTATACTAATCGGGTGGTCGGGTGGGGGAGAGGGCCGGTACCACCCAAGCGTGAGCGAGCAAATATATGCGTATCGACAAAATCCCCACCGGCACCAACCCGCCGCACGACCTCAACGTCATTATCGAAGTGCCGACCGGCGGCGAGCCGGTGAAGTACGAGTTCGACAAAGCCAGCGGCGCGCTGTTCGTCGACCGCATCCTGCACACGCCGATGCGCTATCCGGCCAATTACGGCTTCGTGCCGCACACCCTGTCGCCCGATGGCGACCCGCTGGACGCGCTGGTGATCGCGCGCAGCCCGTTCATGGCAGGCTGCGTCGTGCGCGCGCGGCCTATCGGGGTGCTGAACCTGGAAGACGAGCATGGCGGCGACGAGAAGCTGATCTGCGTGCCGGTGGACACCACCTTCCCGTATTATTCCGATGTCGGCGAAACCAAGGATCTGCCCAGCATCATCTTCCAGCAGATCGAGCATTTCTTCACGCACTACAAAGACCTGGAACCCGAAAAGTGGGTTCGCGTCGGGCAGTGGGGCGATGCGGCAGAGGCCTCGCGCGTGGTTGAGGAAGCGATCGAACGCGCGAAGGGCTGACCGCTTTCCTCCGTCCAGCTTGCCGGGAAGGAATTACGTCACTCGACCGGGCGCTTGCTGGTCCAGCAGGTCGGCTTCGGCATCGCCGCCGGCGGCGCGTTCGGCTGCGACCATTTCCATGACTTCGTCGCTCGGCGCGATGTCCTCGTGCTCCTCGTCGACCGGTGCCGCGTTTGTGGCGCCTGCTTTCTTCGCAGGGGCGGCGCTGGCGTCGCGGCATATTGGCGAAGGGCAGCGGTTCGGAACGCGGATCGAAGCGCAGGCGGTAGATCGGTTCGGGCAGGCCGAACCCTGCATCCTCCAGCGCGGTCTTGACCGTGGCGATGGCGCGGCTGCGGGCCTTGAACCAGTCCGCCTCGCGCTGGTCGATCCAGCCCAGGAAACGGATCACGATATTGCTGTCGCCCACCGCCTCGGTCCGCGCTTCGGGGCCGGGCTGGTCCAGCACGAAGGGCAGCCCCGCCAGCGTCTCGCGCCCCAGCCGCCGTGCCGCGTCGGGATCGTCGTCCGCATCGATGCCGAGTTCGAATTCGAAACGACGTTGCGGATTGCGGGTGTAATTCAGGATCACCGCCTTGAAGACCTGGCCGTTGGGAATGCGCAGGTGGTTGCCGTCCAGCGTCATCAGGATGGTCGCGCGGCTGGTCAGGCGAATGACGCGGCCTTCCAGATCGTCGATCAGCACATGGTCGTTGGCGCGGAACGGCTGGCGCAAGCTGAGCATCAGGCTGGCGACGTAGTTCTCGATGGTGTCGCGCATGGCAAAGCCCAGCGCCACGCCGATCACGCCCGCCCCGCCCAGCACCGCGCCCAAGCAAGGCGCCCGCCCCGATCATGTCGAGCGCGATAACCAGCGCCAATATGACGAAGACGAAGCGGATTGCCGACGCGACCAGCTCGGCGAGGAACGGGTTGGGCATCACCCGCCGCCAGAAACTGCCGAACCCGGCGACCAGATAGCCGAATGCGCCGATAGCCAGCGCCACCAGCAGCGCCGCACCGGCCAGCGGCAGCACCTTCACGAGGTCGGCGGCACGGTCCTGCAAGCTGCCCAGCGCGCCCAGGTTCTCGCCCAGCGACACGTCGCGCTCCAGATCGTTCTGCACGACAACCACGCCCTGCACGCTGCGCGCCAGCTCTTCGGCCTGCGCCACATCGTCATCGGTCGGCACCATGCCCGACAGCGTGACGACGCCCTGCTCAACCGCGACCTCGGCCTGCGCCATTGCATCGAGCGCGCCGAAGATGCCGCGAATGCGCTGTTCGATGCGCGCATCCGCACCGTCGTCCTGCGTATCGTCGATGACTTGCTGCGCCGGTGCCGGTTCAGGCGCATCGGCAGCATCGGGCGCCATGCCGGGCAGCATGGCGAAGGCAGGTGTCGCGGCGAGGCCGCAACGCCAGCAGCAGGGTGGCGAGAAGGCGGTATAATGTCGTCATAACCCTGTCACTCAGTCCCCGGCGATCGTCATGGCATCGATCCGCAGCGTGGGCGCATCGAAGGCGCGATACACTTCCAGATCGTCCGCCGCTTCCATCCCGGCATACATATCGGCGAGGTTTCCGGCGATGGTGAAACCGCTGACCGCCTCCGCCAGTTCGCCGTTGCGGATACGGCGGCCCGATGCGGCGCGGCTGTAATCGCCAGTAATGCCGTTGACGCCTTGCCCGATCAATTCGGTGACGAGAATGCCGTCCGCGATACCGGCGATCATATCCGCCCGGCTGCGCGCACCCGCCGCGCAGACGACGTTTGCAGTGGCGATGCCCGGCGCGCCGCTGCCGCCGCGCATGCCGTGTCCGGTCGGCGCAATGCCGAGCTGTGCAGCGGCGGCGAGATTGGTCAGCCAGCCGGTCGCGCGCCCCTGTTCGACCAGGGCGCGGGGCTGTGTCGCCAGTCCTTCGCCGTCGAACGGGCGCGAGCGCATGCCGCGCGGGCGATGCGGTTCTTCGTGGATTGCGATGCCTTCGGGAAACAGCGGTTCGTCCATCCGGTCGAGCAGGAAAGTTGCCCGCCGCGCCGCCGCCATGCCGTTCATCGCGCCCAGCAAATGCCCGATCAGCGTCGGGCTGACGCGCGGATCGAACAGCACCGGCAAGCGTCGCGCTGCCGACACCGGCGGGGTCCAGCCGCGCGACGGTGCGCTCGCCCGCCTGCCTGCCGATATCCTCGGGCGGCGGCAGGTCGGCGGCGTGGCGGGCGGAGCGGGCGAAATGGTCGCGCTGCATCGCCGCGCCCTCGCCCGCGATCACGCTGGCGCTCATGTAATGGCTGGTGGCGGCATAGCCTGCGACAAAACCCGCGCTGGTCGCCATCGCCGCGACGGAGCGGCCCGTGCCCGCGCTGCCGCCGTCGCTATTGGTGACGCCAGAAACCGCGCGCGCCGCATCCTCCACCGCCTCGGCGCGGCTTCGCAATGTTTCGGCGGAGGGCGTGGGGCGGCGTCGTCGGTCAGGTCGAGGTCGGCAAACGGCCCCTGCGCCAGTTCGTCCGGCGTGGCGATGCGGGCATAGGGGTCTTCCGGTGCATGGCGCGCCATCGCGACGGCGCGTTCCGCCATATCGGCCATCGCGTCCGCACTGACATCGCTGCCGCTGACGCTGGCGGAGCGTTTGCCGACGAAAACGCGCAGCGAAATACCGTCGTCTTCCGAGCGGTCGGCATCCTCCAGCGCGCCCAGCCGTACCGAAATAGTCTGCGACATGCTGGCCGTCGCCATCGCATCGCCGGCATCGCCCCCGGCGCGCTTCGCATATTCGACCAGCTGCGCGGCGCGGTCGCAGGCGGTTTGGGTATCGATCATGCAAAGGCGGTTAGGGTGCGGGGCCAGCCTTCGCAAGCAATGCTACAGCGTCCCGGCAATCACTTTCAGACCCAGCGTGATAACCACCGGCAGGCCAATCGCCATCAGCCACAGCAACAGCTGGTCGCGCCGGAATGCGCCCGCCAGGCTGCGGTCCTGCGCCTCGGCATCGGTGAGGTCGCGCCAGCGCCGCTCGAACGCGCGACAGGCCGGAATGATAGCGGCGACCAGCACGATCAGCGCCAGCAGGGCCAGCGATTTCAGGCCGGTTTCCTTCATCGCGCCGACGGTCAGGAATATCTGGATGCCGGTATAGACCAGCAGCGCCCAGGCGACATTGTCGCTCATCGCGCGCCGCCAGTCGGTCGTGCCGCGCTTGCCTGCTTCTGCTGTCTTGTCGCCCGTGTGTGCCGGTGCGTCCATCGTCTGCATCCCCTTTTTCCCGACGGTGGTTATTTCAAATCCGTGACGTTTGCGCAAGGCTTAGCGTCTTAACGAGGGTGGGCGTTTAACGAGGGCCGGGCCTTTTAGAAGCCGGGCGTTAGAAGCTGGGCGGCAAGAAGGGGTAGCGCGGCGGGAGTCCGGCTTGCTAGGGAGACATGCATGAACCATGCCGAAGCCACTGCTGTCGCCCCAACCGCCAACGCACCGCTGCCTGTCGAAGGGCGGGCTGGAGGTGGTGTCCATCGCCAAGAGTTACGACAAGCGCAGCGTATTGTCGGACATCTCGCTGACCGTGGGCAAGGGCGAGGTGCTCGGGCCTGCTCGGCCCGAATGGCGCGGGCAAGACGACGTGCTTCTATTCCATAATGGGGCTGGTGAAGCCCGACAGCGGCCGCATCCTGATGGATGGCGAGGACGTGACGAAGCTGCCGATGTATCGCCGCGCGATCCTCGGCCTGGGCTATCTGCCGCAGGAAACCAGCATCTTTCGCGGCATGACGGTGGAACAGAACATCAACTGCGTGCTGGAAATGGCGGAGCCGGACCGCGACATCCGCGCCGCCGAACTGGAGCGGCTGCTCGACGAATTCGGCCTCACCCGCCTGCGCAGCAGCGCGGCGATGGCGCTGTCGGGCGGGGAACGCCGCCGTTGCGAAATCGCCCGCGCGCTGGCGGCGAAACCGTCGATCATGCTGCTCGACGAACCCTTTGCCGGGATCGACCCGCTTTCCATCAGCGATATCCGCGACCTTGTGGCGGACCTGAAAACACGCGGCATCGGCGTGCTCATCACCGACCACAACGTGCGCGAAACGCTGGAAATCGTGGACCGCGCCTGCATCATCTATGGCGGCCAGGTGCTGTTCGCCGGAACGCCCGAAGCGCTGGTCGCGGACGAGGATGTGAAGCGCCTGTATCTGGGCGAGGGGTTCGTGCTTTAGTATGTTTGTTTTCAGCCTGACGGCTGAGTGCTGTGCCGTCCCACGCCCCCTCCCGACCACCCACAAAGTATATTGCCATGGGTGGTCGGGAAGGGGCGTGGAACGGCACAGCAAGCGGAGGACGGATGTCCGGAGCGCACCCAAACAAAAACGCGTGGTCGGGAGGGGGCGTGGGACGCCACAGCACCGAGCGTTAGCGAGCATAAGAACATCTCTCTAGCTCCCCGCCTGGACCTGCGCCAGTCGCAGTCGCTGGTGATGACGCCGCAGCTGCAGCAGGCGATCAAGCTGCTGGCGCTGTCCAACCTCGAAATCGAGACGTTCATCGGCGAGGCACTGGAAGCGAACCCGCTGCTGGAAGCGGGCGAAATGCGCGAAGGCGATGCGCCCGCCTGAAGAAGTCCCGTCGAGAAAGCCGCGAGCGTGGCGCCGAAGCGGCGAGCGGTGATGCGCGCTGGATATCGACCCTGCCGCGCTGGACCGCGACCGCGACACCGGCGACTGGAGCGCAGCCGAGGGCGGCGGCGCGGCTCTCAATGGGGCGGTGGCGGGCGAACTGCCGGAGATCGACGACTGGGGCGGCAACGGACCGACGCTGACCGAGCATCTGCTGTCGCAGGTCGGCGGCGTGGCCGAAAGACGCGCGGCAGGAGGCGCTGGCGCGGCATATCGTCGCGCAGCTGGACGAGGCGGGCTACCTGCCGGTCGACATGCGCGCGCTGTCCGCTGAAACGGGCGTGGCGGAAGGCGAGCTGGAGGCGGCGCTGCGCGTAGTCCAGCGACTCGATCCGGCGGGTATCGGCGCGCGGACACTGTCCGAATGCCTTGCATTGCAGGCGCGCGAGGCGGACCGGTACGATCCCTGCATGGCGCGGCTGATCGACCATCTCGACCTGGTGGCGCGTGGCGATTTCGCGCGGCTGAAACGCATGTGCGATGTGGACGATGCGGACTTTGCCGACATGCTGGCCGAACTGCGCGGTTACGACCCGAAACCCGGCCTGCAATTCGGTGGCGGCACGGAGGTAACCGTAGCGCCCGACGTCCTGCTGCGGCGGGTGAAGGGCAAGGATGGCGCGCAAAGCTGGGACATCCGCCTCAACGCCGAAACCCTGCCGCGTCTGGTGGTGAACCGGGAGTACTATGTCACGCTGAAAGAGGGGTGCGGGCCGGACAAGGACGGGCAGGCGTGGCTGGGGGAGAAGCTGGCCGATGCGAACTGGCTGCTGAAGGCGCTGGACCAGCGGCAAAAGACGATCCTGAAAACCGCATCCGAAATCGTGAAGCAACAGGCCGCGTTCTTCGACCAAGGCATCGCCGGCCTGCGCCCGCTGACCCTGCGCGAAGTGGCCGACGCCATCGACATGCACGAAAGCACCGTCAGCCGCGTGACCAGCAACAAATACCTGCATTGCAGCCGGGGCACATTCGAGCTGAAATACTTCTTCACCAGCGGAGTAGGCGGCGGTGCCGAGGGCGAAGGTGCCAGCAGCGAAGCGGTCAAGGCGCGGATCAAGGCGCTGACCGATGCGGAGGAGGCCAAGGCGATCCTGTCCGACGACAAGCTGGTCGCGCTGCTGAAGCAAGAAGGCTTCGACCTGGCGCGGCGCACGGTGGCGAAATACCGCGAGGCGATCGGGATCGGCAGCAGCGTGCAGAGGCGGCGCGCGAAGAAGCTGGCTGGACTGGGGTAGCGTCGCGTCATTGCGAGGCGTGGAGTTGCGTATTCATGACTTGAGAGTGAGCGTTGCACCCCCGTCATTGCGAGGAGCGCAGCGACGAAGCAATCCAGAGCGGCGGAGCGATACGCCCTGGATTGCCACGCTACGCTCGAAATGACGAGGGGCGCGGTGACGGGGTCAGCGTTTTTGTCTTCTCGCTAACGCTCGGTGCTGTGCCATCCCGCTCCCCCTCCCGACCACCCGATTAGAACAATCCCGTGGGTGGTCGGGAGGGGGAGCGGGATGGCACAGCAAGGGAGGGCGGATGCCCGACCGCACCAAACAAGAACGCGCGGGATGGCACAGCAAGGGAGGGCGGATGTCCGGAGCGCACCTAACAAAGACTCCCCAACTCGCCCATCTGCGCGGGTTTACCCGTTATTAACCTTTTCCCTTCAGATGTTTTGTGGTTAATCCGGCGCAACACCTCTTACCAACACGTTGCCGCATTCGCTGACCGAGTATCCATCCAGGGGGACAAGACCCATGCGCGTACTGCTGATCGAAGATGAACCGACCACGGCCAAGGCCATCGAACTGATGCTGACGACCGAAGGGTTCAATGTCTATTCGACCGATCTTGGCGAGGAAGGCCTCGATCTGGGCAAGCTGTATGATTACGATATCATCCTGCTCGACCTGAACCTGCCCGACATGCACGGATACGACGTGCTGAAAAAACTGCGCGTCGCCAAGGTGCAGACGCCGGTGCTTATCCTGTCCGGCATTGCCGAGATGGACTCCAAGATCCGCAGCTTCGGCTTCGGCGCGGACGATTACGTAACCAAGCCGTTCCACCGCGAGGAACTGGTCGCCCGCATCCACGCCGTGGTGCGCCGGTCCAAGGGCCACAGCCAGTCGATCATCAAGACCGGCAAGCTGGCGGTAAACCTCGACGCGAAAACCGTCGAAGTGGACAGCGCGCGGGTGCATCTGACCGGCAAGGAATACGCGATGCTGGAGCTGCTTAGCCTGCGCAAAGGCACCACGCTGACCAAGGAAATGTTCCTTAACCACCTGTATGGCGGAATGGACGAGCCCGAACTCAAGATCATCGACGTGTTCATCTGCAAGCTGCGCAAGAAACTGAGCCATGCCTGCGAAGGCGAGAACTATATCGAGACGGTCTGGGGCCGCGGCTACGTGCTGCGCGATCCGGAAAGTCAGGAAGAGGCGGAGGCGGCGTAAGCGCTTCCTCCCCAAAGACCTCTCCGGCGACAACACCCTTGTCCTATCGTCCTCCGCACCGCATCATCGGCGGTGAAGGAAAACGACCATGCGTATTGCCCTTTCCACACTGACAGCCGTGGGGCTGGCCTTGGGCCTTGCCCTGTCCGCCCGCCCAACTGCTCCCGGACTGTGGCGCAGGACATGGACGCCGAAGCCGCGCCCGCCAGCACGCGCGCCGATGCGCGCGAGGCCGCACCCGAAATTCTGCGCAAATGGGTCGATGCCCGCGCCGGGACGGGCGAGCCGGTGCATTGGGTCTCCGAAGGCGGCATTTACGAATATCCGTCGGGCAAGAAGCTGGCGGGCATGATCGGTTTCGACAGCAGCCGCGCAATCTGGTCCGGCACCGCGGGCGAACCGGTGACGCACCTGACCCGCAAGACCTACGCCTACACTCACCCCGACACCGACGAAATCCTTACCGAATGGAAAGGCCGCCCGGTCGAACCGATCGCCTACCCGTACCAGCTCATCACCTATCGTTACGACGAGGGCGATAGCAAAAGCGGTGGGGCAGCCGCATCTATGCCGATGTCGAACAGGGCACCGGCGATGCGGTGCGCAAAATGAAGTCCACCGAGGGGATGCAGGCGCGGATGATGGGCAACACGCTGGCGGTGACGGCGGCGGTGTTCCTCGACTTTCCGCTACCCGGCGGCGGCACCTACGAGGCGTGGGAGAATTACGACTTCTTCATCCAGCCCGAAGGATCGGTGGAAGAACCGCACCAGATGAGCTGGCAACGCTACGGCGCCCCGCCCCCCTTCCTCGCGCCCGACATGGAGGACGGCGGCAAGGTGATCTATCACCTGCTGAACCACCGCGTCGAAAGCCACGACGAGTTCGACCCGAAGCTGCTGGCATGGGCGCGCGAGAACAAACCCCAATGGCTCGCCCCACCCGCCGACATCGCCGAAATCCGCCGCTTGCAGGAAGAAGCCGAAGGGGTCGGCTGGGCGCGGTAAGTGCTGTGTTGCGGTCCCGAAAACGCTATAGAGTTACGCTCTTTCGGGTTCGGACTTCTGTAACTTTCCCGCCATGCGAACTGTCAAGCAGGTGGCAATTACTAGGATAATATCAAATAGCGTTGAGGTATTGTCAGTCTGCTACGATATAGATAACGATAACGTGGCAGCTCTCATCAATCGAACTGTTCACGTTATCGTTCCATATCGAAACCTATCATTCTCAATATAAATACTTATCTAAAGAAACAGCGACCGAATTAAGTCGAAGTTCTCGCTGCCAATTCCGGACCAATGCTGACCTTCTTCCGGCGTGCGGTATTTAAAACCTTCCGTCGGCAAGATGACAACCGATCCGGGGCAACCCCTGTTCGTTTCGAAATAGCCACCGTTTCTGTGTTCTTCTGTCGTAGCTTCGGGCGTATCTCTGGTCAGCCTGCCTCCGGATCCGGAACCAAAGGCGCTGCGTTTTGCGACATCGGTAAACAAAGAATTGTGGTTCTCGTGAAGCCAAAAAGCATACTGGTAAATCAGCTTGTCAGGTCGAGGTCGGTATTGTGAATTCGCTTTTCCGCTGAAACGCAATGGCTTGTCTGTGATAAACCTATCGCAACCCTGATTCTCATGCCAGTTCACATGGACATACCAGTCTTTCGCAGAAGCAGGGACTGCTAGACATGTTATCATTATAGCCAAAATTCCTGCCGACCACCGCATCACTCTTCCCCAACCGTTTAATATCATTTGATTATGAACTACATAAATTATCCGCCGACGCAAGCTGGCTTGTTGTCCGTGGCCGATGGCGTGCAGCGGACGCTGGTGAAGCAGCTGTTACCGTAAAAAACTCCCCAATTCAGAAAGCGGTAGGGGCTTCGCAATCCGGATCGGGCGAGCTATTGCGGTCGTTCAACAAAGAGGTTTCTATCATGCGCACAATGTTTCTCGTAACCGCACTGGCTGGCACTGCCCTCGCTTTGGGTGCCTGTTCGCAAGGTGCCGACGATGCGGCCGAGCCTGTCGCGGAAAACACCGTGGCGGCCAGCGATGCGGTGATGCCGTAACGGCATGGCCGCCGGTGCCGTACTCGATGCCAACACGGCGACCGCCGAGCAACTGGCGGGCATGGACGGCGTGTCTTCCGAGCTTGCCGCGGCGATTGTCGCGGGTCAGCCCTATGCCAGCGTGACCGATCTGAACGCCGCGCTGCTCGCTGCGGGGACGCCGGAACAGGCCACCGGTATCCTCGCCAGCGTCTTCGTGCCGGTCAATCTGAACAGCGCGACGAAGGAAGAGCTGCAGCTGATCCCCGGCATGACCGACAAGATGCTGCACGAATTCGAGGAATATCGTCCCTACGACGACATGGCCGAGTTCGACCGCGAGATCGGCAAATATGTCGACGAGGCGGAAGTCGCGCGCTTCCGCAACTACGTCACCCTGTGACGCTGCTGTAGCCAAACCCTGCCGAGTTCGATGACGGCCAGCACCACGATATGGATGATGGCCGTCGTCGGATCGTAGGCCGTCAGCACCCAATGCACGAAAGTCAGGATCGCCGCCGGATAAACCAGCCGGTGCAGGCGTTTCCATGACCGTTTGAGCGCGCGCACGGCGATATCGTTGGATGTCACGGCAAGCGGCACGAACAGGGCGAAGGCGAGCCAGCCGGTCAGGTATTCGGCGGACATCATATCGGCAAGAATGGCATCGAAAGACGCCTTGTCGGCCAGATAGATGATGGTGTGGCCGGCTGCATAGGCGAAGCTGGCCACACCGAAATCGCGGCGGCGGCGCATCAGCCAGATCACCCAGCCGCGCTTCGGAAACAGCAGGCGAAGCGGCGTGACGACAAGTGTCAGCATCAGCAGCCATGCCGCCCAGTCCCCGCTATCGGCGATGATGTGACCATAGCCGTAGACATCAGGGCTGGTCGTCCAGCGATACAGCATCCACAGGCCGGGCAGTGCCAGACCCAGCCAGAGAAGCGCGCGCGAAGTCGGGATGGTCTTCATGTTCCTATCCGGTGGCTGCACCGGCACCGTTAAGCATGCCGCTTGCTTCGCCTTTTGCGAATGGCCGCCATCGGGTCGATAGCTGCCATCGGACGGCACTATGCACCCCTTCCACCGCCCCTTCCACCCGCGCCACACAATCTGCTAACGGCCCCGCCCATGACAGCCTTCAAACCCGGCGATCCCACCACGCTCAACCGGCTCTATGGCCGCAGCATCGGCAAGCCCCTGCGTGGCGGGCAGCAGAAGCTGGTCGAGGAACTGTTGCCGCAGATCGCGGTGCCGGAAGACGGCGCGGTGACAGCGGACAATCTGTTCGGCAGTGACCGCCCGCTGCATTTCGAGATCGGGTTCGGGTCGGGCGAGCATATGGCGGACCGGGCGGACATGCTGCCCGATCACGGCTTTATCGGTGCGGAACCCTTCCTCAACGGCGTCGCCGCCGCGCTGGTGCATATCGAGGAGCGGCGGCTGCCCAATATCCGCCTGCATCACGGCGATGCGCTGGAGGTGCTGGCGCGCATTCCCGACGGCGCGCTCGGCTTTGTCTACCTGCTCCACCCCGACCCCTGGCCCAAGGCGCGCCATGCCAAGCGGCGCATGATGAACGACGGCCCCGTGGCGCTGATCGCGAGACAAGCTGAAACCGGGCGGCGAGTTCCGCTTCGGCACCGACCATCCCGTCTATCTGCGCCATGCGATGATGGTGATGCAGCGCCATGCCGACCAGCTGGAATGGCTGACCGAAAGCCGCAACAGTTGGGAGAAGCGGCCCGGCGGCTGGAGCGAAACGCGCTATGAAGCCAAGGCGCGCGAGCGGGGCCACGAAGTGTGGTATTTCCGCTATCGCAAGCGCGAATTGCTGGAACGATAAGGCGGCTGGGGCGCTGTGGTTATGAGCGCGCAAGCGAAACCAAACCAAGACATACCAAGGAGATACGCCCCATGAGCATGGACAATCTGAAAGACCTCTACATCGACCAGATGCAGGACATCTACAGCGCCGACAAGCAGTCGCTGGCCGTCACCAAGAAGCTGCACGAGGCCGCCAAGAACGAGCGTCTGAAGACTGCGCTAAAGAACGGCGTCGAAGGCATCCAGACCGGCATGGACAATCTGGCCAAGCTCATCGAAGGCCACGGCGAAAAGCCGTCCGGCGAGTTTTGCAAGGGCATGGAAGGCTTGGTGAAAGAAGCCAAGGCGCATACGCTGGAAGCAGACTTCGGCGATGACGATGTGCGCGATGCTTCGATCATCACGCAGTATCAGCGCATGACGCATTACGGGATTGCCGGTTATGGCTGCCTCGTCGCATTCTCCAAGCGCCTCGGCCTCAAGGACGACGAAAAGGTGCTGCAGGAATGCCTCGACAACACCTATGGCGGCGACCGCGAAATGACCGAAATCGCCACGGGCGAAGTCAACAAGGCCGCTGCGTAAGTCAGCGCATCAGCTTGAACAAAAGAGGGCGGGCCGCGAGGTCCGCCTTTTTTGTGCGCCTGCGTCGGGTGCGCCCGCCGGAGTTAATGTGGGTTCGCGCAGAAGACGCAGATAGCCAATTCGTCATTGCGAAGCGGCGAAGCCGTGAAGCAATCCAGAACGTTGTGCGATACGCTCTGGATTGCCGCGCTACGCTCGCAATGACGGGAGTTTTGTGTTCTCGCTAACGCAGGGTGCTGTGCCATCCCGCTCCCCTTCCCGACCACCCGATTAGTATAATCCCGTGGGTGGTCGGGAGGGGGAGCGGGATGGCACAGCAAGCGCAGGACGGATGTCCGGAGCGCACCCAACACCGAATGTCAGCGAGCAGAAACCCTCACCCCACGACCCCCGCCGCCGCCAGCACCGCCAGCGTCAGCACATCGGGTGCGGTCGCGGTCATCGGTGCGATCTGCACCGGCTTTTCCATGCCGATCAGCATCGGACCGATGGTGGCGTTGCCCGCCAGTTCGCGCAGCAGCTTGGCGCTGAGGTTCGCGGATTGCAGGCCGGGCATGATCAGCACATTGGCCGGTCCGCTCAGCCGGCTGAACGGATAGAGCGACATCACCGCCGGGTTAAGCGCGGCGTCGGGCGCCATCTCGCCTTCATATTCGAAGTCCGGCTTCTCCGCATCCAGCAGCGCCACCGCCTCGCGGATCTTGGCCAGCCATTGCCCGCTCGGATTGCCGAAGGTGGAATAGGACAGGAACGCCACGCGCGGCTCGTGGCCCATGCGCCGGGCCACAGCCGCCGTCTCGCGGGCAATATGGGCGATCTGCACCGCTTCGGGGCGTTCGTTGATGGTAGTGTCGGCCAAGAAAGTCGTGTGGTTCTTGCCGATCATCATGTGAATGCCGAACGGCACCGCGCCCGGCTTGGGATCGAGCACCCGGTTCACCTCGCGCGCGGTCTGCGCGAAGGTGCGGGTGAGGCCCGATATCATCGCATCGCCATGTCCCAGCGCCACCAGCAGGGCGGAGAACACGTTGCGTTCCTGGTTCACCATGCGGCGCACGTCGCGCTCGGTATAGCCGCGCCGTTGCAGCTTTTCGTACAGGTACTTGACCATGCCGGGGACATGTTCGCTGTCGTTCGAGTTCTGGATCTCGAAGCTGCCCGGATCGGACACGCCCAGCTCGTGCAACTTGTTCGCCACCGCCTTGGTGCGGCCGACCAGCACCGGCGTGCCATAACCGAAATCGCGATACTGGATGGCGGCGCGCAGCACCACGTCCTCCTCCGCTTCGGCAAAGACCATGCGCTTGGGGCTGGCCTTGGCCTGCTCGTACACGCCGGTCAGTACCGAGGTGGTCGGGTTCAACCGAGCCTTCAGCGACAGGCGATAGGCTTCCATGTCGACAATCGGCGCCAGCGCGACACCGGAGTCCATCGCGGCCTGCGCCACGGCGCTGGAGACGATCTCGATCAGGCGCGGATCGAACGGGGCGGGAATGATGTAATCGTCGCCGAACTTGTGGTTCTTGCCGTAGGCTGCCGCGACTTCTTCGGGCACCCGCTCGCGCGCCAGTTGCGCGATGGCGGCGGCGGCGGCGATCTTCATTTCCTCGTTGATGCCGGTCGCCTGCACGTCCAGCGCGCCGCGGAAGATGAAGGGGAAGCCCAGCACATTATTGACCTGGTTGGGGAAATCGCTGCGTCCGGTGGCGATGATCGCATCGGGCCGCGCGGCCTTGGCAACATCAGGCATGATTTCGGGCACCGGGTTGGCCATCGCAAAGATGATGGGCTTCGGCGCCATCGCGCCGATCCATTCGGGTTTCAAAGCGCCCGCCGCGCTGAGGCCTAGGAAGATGTCCGCGCCGACCAGCGCCTCTTCGATGGAGGTCACGCCGGTATCGATGGCATGCGCGCTGCGCCACTGGTCGAGGTCGGGGCGGTCGCGCGTGATCGGGCCGTCGCGGTCGAACATGACCACGTTCTCATGGCGCACGCCGCTGGCTTTCAGCAATTCGGTGCAGGCAATGGCGGCGGCCCCTGCCCCCACGACGACGACTTTGGCGTCCTTCAGCTCGCGGCCCGTCAGGTGGCAGGCATTCATCAGTCCGGCGGCGGTAATGATCGCGGTGCCATGCTGGTCGTCATGCATGATCGGGATGTTCATGCGCTCGCGCAGAGCTTGCTCGATGATGAAGCATTCGGGCGCCTTGATATCTTCCAGGTTGATCCCGCCGAAGCTGGGCTCCATCAGCGCAACCGCCTCGATGAACTTGTCGGGGTCTTCGGTGTCCAGCTCGATATCGATGGAATCGACATCGGCGAACCGTTTGAACAGTACCGCCTTGCCTTCCATCACCGGCTTGGAGGCCAGCGCGCCCAGATTGCCGAGACCGAGGATGGCGGTGCCGTTGGAGATGACCGCGACGAGGTTGGAGCGGGCGGTGTAGCGCGCGGCATTGGCGGGATCGGCGGCAATCGCCTCCACCGGCGCGGCCACGCCGGGGCTGTAGGCAAGGCTGAGGTCCCGCTGCGTCGCCATCGGTTTCGACGCGATGATCTCGATCTTACCGGGCCGGATCGTCTCGTGATAGAACAGCGCCTCGCGCGTGGTGAAGCTGCCGGGACGGGGCGCTTCGCTCGGCTCGGCACCCGCTGCGGTGTCGGTGGGGCCGTCGTGCGAGGGGGTCTTCGTTTCTTCGCTCACGGGCGCATTCCTCTTCGCTGTTGGCGCAAGGCGTAGCGATGGGCAGGCGTTCCGGATAGGGGAAAGGCGCGCGCCCGCCCTTCCCGAATCGGCGCACTGCGTCTTTACCGCCAGGCATGGCGGGCAAATCCACCCCGATGATGGTGCAGTATCACATGCTGAAGGCGCAGGCCGACGGCGCGCTGCTGTTCTATCGCATGGGCGATTTCTTCGAACTGTTCTTCGAGGACGCGCGCCGGGCCGCCGCCATTCTCGATATCGCGCTGACCACGCGGGGCGAGCACGATGGCGAACCGGTGCCGATGTGCGGCGTGCCGGTGCATTCGGCGGAAAGCTACCTCGCGCGCCTGATCCGGGGCGGATGCCGCGTCGCGATTGCCGAACAGGTGGAAACCCCCGCCGAAGCCAAAGCGCGCGGCGGGTCCAAGGCGCTGGTGAAGCGCGACATCGTGCGGCTCGTGACGGCTGGCACGCTGACCGAGGAAGCGCTGCTGGAACCGCGCGCGGCCAATGTGCTGGTGGTGGTATGCGACGTGCGCGGCGCGTTCGGGCTGGCGACCTGCGATATTTCCACCGGGCGGATGGAGCTGGAAAGCGTGACGCCCGACGCGCTGCCCGCCGCACTGGGCCGTATCGGTGCAAGCGAAACGGTGGTGCCGGTCGGCGCGGAAATGCCGGTAGATGACGCCATCGAACACGCACCCGTCGATTTCAAAAGCGAGCGCGGGCAGGAACGGCTGTGTGCACTACATGGGGTGAAGACGCTCGACGGGTTCGGCCAGTTCGACCGCGCGATGCTGGCAGCAGCGGGCGGGCTGATTGGCTATCTCGACCATGTCGGGCGCGGTACGCTGCCGCTGCTGCTGCCACCCGTCGCGCGCGCATCGGGCACGCATCTGGCGATGGACGCGGCCACGCGCTCAAGCCTGGAAATCACGAGTGCCAACGGCGCGCGCAATGGCAGCCTGCTGGCCACCATCGACCGCTGCTCGACCGGCGCGGGCGCACGGCTGCTGGCGGAGGACGTGTCCGCGCCACTATGCGACCGGCCTGCCATTCTCGCGCGGCTCGATCTGGTGCAATGGCTGCATGACGATGCGCTGCTGCGCGGCGATATACGTGATGCGCTGCGCCAGCTGCCCGATATCGGGCGCGCGCTGGGCCGGATTGTGGCCGGACGCGGCAGTCCGCGCGATCTGGGGCAGGTGCGCGACGGGCTGGACGAGGCGCGCAGCATCGGCGAGCGGCTGTCCAACCAGCCGGAACGCCCCGCGCTGCTGGAAACCCTATTGCCCGCCCTCTCCGGCCACGGCGCGCTGACCGACCGGCTGGACCGGGCGCTGGTCGCCTCGCCCGCAACCGAGCGCCAGCGCGGCGGCTTCGTCGCGGCGGGATACGATGCGGCGCTCGACGCTTTGCGCGAAACATCGGGCAATGCCAAACGCGCCATCGCCGCGCTGGAGGCACGCTATCGCGAAGACACCGGCATCGCCGCGCTGAAGATCAAGCATAACGGCGTGCTCGGCTATTTCATCGAGGTGCCCGCGCGCCACGGCGATGCGCTGATGGCGGCTGGATAGCGGCTTCACCCACCGCCAGACGATGAAGGGCGCGGTGCGGTTCAACTCGCTGGGACTGCACGAGGAAGCAGGCCGCATCGGCGAAGCGGGCGGACGGGCGCTGGCGCTGGAAGAAGAGCATTTCGAAGCGCTCGTGACGCGATGTGTCCGAATGCCGCGTGGCCATCGCCGCCACTGCCGCTGCGCTGGCGCGCATCGATGTGAGCGCAGGGCAGGCGGAGCGCGCAGCCGAGGCCGGCTGGTGTCGCCCTGCCATCGAGGACGAACCCTGCTTGGCGATTGAAGGTGGGCGGCATCCGGTGGTCGAAGCTGCTCTGGAAAAGGACGGCGCGCGCTTCGTAGCCAACGACTGCGCGCTTTCTGCCGCAGGACCGAACCCAGAAAGCATCCGCCTGTGGCTGATCGGCGGGCCGAACATGGGCGGCAAATCCACTTTCCTGCGCCAGAACGCGCTGATCGTGCTGATGGCGCAGGCGGGCGGCTACGTGCCCGCGACGCCGCGCCCGCATCGGTCTGGTCGACCGCCTGTTCAGCCGCGTCGGCGCGTCGGACGATCTGGCGCGGGGGCGCAGCACCTTCATGGTCGAAATGGTGGAAACCGCCGCGATCCTTGCACAAGCCACCCCGCGTAGCTTCGTGATCCTGGACGAGGTCGGGCGCGGCACCTCGACCTATGACGGGCTGGCGCTGGCCTGGGCGGTGGTGGAGGCGGTGCACGAACGTGCCTGCCGATGCCTGTTCGCCACGCATTATCACGAACTCGCGCGGCTCGGCGAAAGCTGCGAGGCCCTGTCGCTGCACCATGTCCGCGCGCGGGAATGGAAGGGCGATCTGGTGCTGCTGCACGAGCTGGCGCAGGGACCGGCGGACCGCAGCTACGGGCTGGCCGTGGCGCGGCTGGCCGGCGTGCCGCAGCCGGTGCTGGACCGGGCGCGGTCGGTGCTCGACACGCTGGAAAAGGGGCGCGAGGAAACCGGCGGGCTGGCAGCGGGACTTGGCGACCTGCCGCTGTTTGCCGCGATGCAGGAGACCGCACCGCCTGTCACCGACACCCTGCGCGAAACGATAGCCGCGCTCGATCTCGACACGCTCAGCCCGCGCGAGGCGCTCGATACGCTCTACGACCTGCATCGGCTGGCGCAGAAGGAAACTGCGGAAACCGACGCTTAACCCTTCGCGCGCTACACCGGGCGACATGAGTTACATGTTCAAGGGACGCTACGCCGCGATGGCGTTTGTCGGCATGGCGCTGGTCAGCACCGCGTCGCTGGTCGGCACCGACGAGGAAGACGGCACGATCCAGCGCGCGACAAGCCAGTTCGTAGGAGAGAAAGCCGCGCTGGAAAAAGAAGTCGAGCAACCCGGCACGCCCGGCCTGCGCCGCACCATCGTGGTGCCGCAAACCGACGATTCTCCGGACCGCTCCACCAGCACCACCAGCACCCCGCGCGCGATGGACGATGCATCCGGTTACGATCCGGTCGGCACCGATCCTGACGGGTTCGATCCCACCCCCGATGGTTTCGACGATGATGACGATGACGGGGGCGCGGTCGTCGAAGGCGGGGAACCGGGCGGGGTGCGCATCGTTCCCCTACCCGATGGCGGATACGAATAGCAGCAACGAACTTGCGGAAAAACGGACCGATTTTGCCGAAGACCGGACCGACTGGGCCGAGGACCGCACGGTTCAGGCGACGGAACGAACCTATGCCGGCTGGCTGAGAACGGCCTTCGCCGCCATCGGTATCGGGTTGGGGTTTCGTGCCGTATTCGGCGCATTCGAACCCCCGTGGCTAGCACAGGCCATTGCGACGATTTTTATCCTGATGGGCGGCGCAATCGCATGGTCGGCACAAAGCCGGGCCTGCGCAAGTCTTGCCCGGTTGCACACGCATGACGTAAAAGCGCCGAAGCGGCTGCACATGCGCTGGCTGAGCTATATCGTCACGGCGGGTGCAATCCTGCTGACCATAGCGTTGTGGCTGCTGCGCGAAGGCGGTGCGGAGGGCGGCGCTCTCTAGCGACCGCCCCTCGCCACATGGCTCAGGTGCCGTCGCCGCGCAGCCCGTCCAGCTTCTTGTCCGCACCGAACTTGTCGACATTGTCGTCATGGTTCGGCTCGCCTTCGAACGCATCCATGTCGATGCGGCCGCTGGTTTCCATCTCGCGCATCTTGTCGATGGTGTCGGGCACGTCCTTCGCGCCCAAGCCTACCGTGCCTGCGGGATTGTCTGCGGGCTTGGTGCTTTCGGTCGGGCTGGACTGGTGACTTGATGGCTTGCGCGCCTGTTCGGCCACTTCCTGCGCCTGCGAGCGGTGATCGTCCTGCTCGTCATTGTGGTTTTCGGGCGCGAGGTTCGCCTGGCGCTGTTCCTGGCTCTGGCCGCCCTGGTTCTGTTTCTGGCTCATGGGGTAATCTCCTTTTGCCAACCAACGGGCGGCACGGGTGCGGGGTTCCAAGCCTTAGCGGGTCGGAACGGGCGCATCGCCGGTATAGTCGTAAAAGCCGCGCCCGGTCTTGCGCCCCAGCCAGCCGGCCTCGACATATTTCACGAGCAGCGGCGCGGGCCGGTACTTGCTGTCACCGGTGGTGTTGTAGAGCACCATGATGATGTCGAGGCAGGTATCCAGCCCGACGAAATCCGCCAGTTGCAGCGGCCCCATCGGATGGTTGAGGCCGAGGCGGCAGCCCTTGTCGATATCCTCGATATTGGCAGTCGACTGGCCCAGCACGAAGATCGCTTCGTTGATCATCGGCAGCAGGATGCGGTTGACCACGAAGCCCGGCTCGTCCTGCGACAGCACCACTTCCTTGCCCAGCGCTTCGGCGAAAGCGACGGTGCGGTCCGTGGTGGCCTGCGCGGTGGCAAGGCCGGGAATGACTTCGATCAGGCCCATGACCGGCACCGGGTTGAAGAAATGCAGGCCGATGAACCGCGCCGCATCGGGCGCATAATTGGCCATGCGGGTGATCGGGATGGAGCTGGTGTTGGAGGCCATGATCGCATCGTCGGCCAGCACCTTGCCCGCGCTTTCGAATATCGCCTGCTTGATCGGCTCGCGCTCGGTGGCCGCTTCGATGATGAGGCTGGCATCCGCCATCGGCGCATAGTCGGCGACCGGCGTGATGCGTTTCAGCGCTGCTTCGGCGTCGGCCACGTCCAGCTTGCCCTTGCCGACCAGCCGGCCCATCCCCTGTTCGATCTTGCCGACCGCCGCAGTGGCGAGGTCCATGCTGACATCGGAAAGCAGCACTTGCCCGCCCTGCTGCGCGATGGTCTGGGCGATACCCGAACCCATCTGGCCTGCGCCGATAACGGCGACCGTTCGTTCCGTGAGAGCCAAAACACTATCCTTCGCACTTGCAGCAAAAGCGAGCGCGTAGCGGGGGTGTGCGGGTTTGGCCAGTGGTGTTGGGCCAGTGGTGTTGGGCCAGCAGTCTTGGACTAGCGGTTGGCGCCCGGCTGCCAGTTCACATCGCCCGCGCCATCGTCGTTTGCGACCCGCGCCAGCACGAACAGGTAATCGGACAGGCGATTGATATAGGCAAGCGCCGCCGGGTTGGCGGCATCCTGCGCGGCAAACGCCACCATCGCCCGCTCCGCCCGCCGCACCGCCGCGCGCGCGACATGCAGCCGCGCCGCCGCTTCGCTGCCACCGGGCAGCACGAAGCTGGTCAGGGGCGACAGCCGCTCGTTCGCCGCGTCGATGCGCTGCTCCAGCCACTCGGTCTGCGAAGGCACCATGCGCAACACCATTTCCGAAGGCGCGAAATCGCCATCCCCGGCAGGCGTCGCCAGGTCCGCGCCCAGGTCGAACAGGTCGTTCTGGATGCGGAACAGGTCGGCGGCGTGGTCGCTGTCCGCCAGCGCAACTGCGGCGTGGCCCAGCGCGCTGTTCGCTTCGTCCACCACGCCGATCGCGTCGATCCGTGCGCCGTCCTTGGGCGTGCGGCTGCCATCGACCAGGCCGGTGGTGCCATCATCCCCGGTGCGGGTGTAAATCCTGTTCAGCTTGACCATTGTAGCCAGGCTATTTGGCGATCATCATGATGACCGCGACCACCACGATGGCCAGCGCCTGGTACTTGATGCGGTTGAACATCGCCTTGTTCTGCAAGGTCTGCATCTCGGTCATGGTTTCGCCGGTCTGGTTCTCCAGATCGACCTTGGTGGTTTTCAGGAACGCGATGATGCCCTTGACCAGGCTGACGACGACCAGCGCCATCAGGATCAGCAGGACGATTACGAGGAATGTTGTCATGGTCGTCTATCTAGTCGTTCAGCGCTGATGTTTTCGAGTGACTTTCAAGCGATATGTCTTGCGGCCAACGCCCGGCCCGCAAATCGGCTGCAAATTGTGCGCCATCGACACCGCTTTCGCGCAAATCCGCCAGCGGAGGCGAGCCGTCGCGTTTTGCCAGCTTGCGTCCGTCCGCATCCAGCAGCAGCGGATGGTGATGCCAGCGCGGCACCGGCAGGTCGAGCAGCGCCTGCAAGGTGCGGTGGATATGCGTTGCCGCAAACAGGTCGCGCCCGCGCACCACATGCGTGACGCCATCCGCCGCATCGTCCAGCGTGACGGCCAGGTGATAGCTGGCAGGCTCGCTGCGCCGCACCAGCACGACATCGCCCAGCAGCGCCGGGTCAGCGGTTTGCGGGCCGGCCAGATCGTCGTACCAGCGTCAGCGGCCCCGTTCGCGCAACAGCCTTCGCCACGTCGAGCCGCAGGACATGCGGCGTCTTCGGCCCGATGGTGCGTCCCCGGCAGGTTCCGGGATAGAGCGGCCCGTCCGGCCCCTGCACCGTCGCCGCCGCAGCAATCTCGCGCCGGGTGCAGGTGCAGCGATAGAGCAGCCCGTCGGCCTCCAGCCGCGCCACGGCATCGCTATAGCGCGCCAGCCGGGTCGATTGCGGCGCGACCTCCTCCCAATCCAGCCCCAGCCACGCCAGATCGTTGCGTGCGGCCTGCGCCAGTTCCGGCTTGCTGCGCGCCCCGTCGATATCCTCGATCCGCAGCAGGAACCGCCCGCCTGCTACTGTGCGCGCCAGATCGTGCGCCACGATGGCGGCGTAGGCATGCCCGGCATGCAGCAGGCCGTTCGGGCTGGGGGCGAAGCGCGTTACCATCACGCCGTCCGCCCTACTCCGGCGCGCGCCGATTGTGGATAGCGCACCTGTAACGGACTTGACGCTTTCCGGCGCGAATGCATTGGTGCCAACCTGATCGGAAAGGAACGAGCGACGTGTTCAGGACCGAATTGCTGGAACAGGCGGCGCAGTTTCGCGGCGCGGATGGCGACCCGACGCGCAATCTCGCCTCCTGCCCGGCGCTGGTGCTCAATGCCGATTACACGCCGCTGAGCTATTATCCGCTCAGCCTGTGGCCGTGGCAGACGGCGGTCAAGGCGGTGTTTCTCGATCGCGTAACCATCGTCGAAGCTTACGACCGGGAAGTGCACTCGCCCTCGCTCGACATGGCCGTGCCCAGCGTCATCGCGCTGAAGGACTATGTGCGCCAGAGCGAATGGCCCGCCTTCACCCGCTTCAACCTGTTCCTGCGCGACCGGTTCACCTGCCAGTATTGCGGCGACACCGGCAACCTGACGTTCGACCACGTCACCCCGCGCCGCCTGGGCGGCAAGACGACATGGGAAAACATCGCCACCGCCTGCGGTCCGTGCAATATGAAGAAGGGGGGCCGCACACCGAAGCAGGCCCACATGACTCTCCACCGCACCCCGATCCGCCCGACCAGCTGGCAATTGCAGCAAAAGGGCAAAAGCTACCCGCCCAACTTCCTCCACGAGACGTGGCGCGACTGGCTGTATTGGGATGTCGAGCTGGAGGGGTAGCGACAACGCCGCCGGAGCGAGCGAGCGCTCTTACCAGCAGTTCAGCGTTTCGGAATCTTGCGACCGGTTACTTTGGTGTTTCCAGGCACCCAATCGGTATCGACGTAATTTCCGTATTTGTGCGAGCCGCCCCGAATCACCTCAATTTCTTCGGTCGTTTCGCGATCTATCGGATACCAGTGGCACATTACCCTTACGCCATCATAGCTCGCATCGATATTGAAGTTATTGCGCAACGCCGTTTCGAAATCGGCCATGATCTTGTCTCGAGATTGGCTCCATTCTTTCAATGGCCCTTCCCATGCAAATACGGCGCTCTGGTATTGCGGATGAAAGACATAACTGCCGAATTCACAGAAGCCGTGCGTTTCATAAGCCGCCGCCGCTGTTGGCAGGCCCATCCCAATCACGGTGGCTGTCGTGACCGCTGCATGTTTCCAGAAATTGCGTTTCGTCATACGTCTCTCTCCCTATCCAGACTTGAGTCGCACAAAAGATAACTTATCGCAAGTTAAACGCCAGCCCTCACGTCACCGCCGCCCGCTCCTGAAACTCGGCACGCCGCCATTCGCCGGTTTCCATCACCTCGACCAGCGCTCGCACGGTATTCGCGCAGTCTTCGAACGAAACATAGGCCGGAGCGAAGCCGATGCGGAAGAGGTCGGGGGCGCGGAAATCGCCGATGATGCCGCGCGCGATCAGAGCTTGGCACAGCGCGTAGGCCTCGGAGTGGCGGAAGCTGAGCTGGCTGCCGCGTTGTGTCGCGTCGGTCGGACTGACGCATTCCAGCGAGGGGCAGTGCTCCGCCATCGCAGCGCGCGTGAATTCGGACAGTGCGCGCGATTTCTCGACTAGCGGTTCCATGCCGATCTCCGCCATCAGCTCCACGCCGCATTCCAGCGCCGCCATCGCCAGCACCGGTGGTGTTCCGGCGAGCAGACGGGTGACGCCGGGTGCGGGTTCGTATTCGTCGGTGAACGCGAAGGGCGCGACGTGGCCCATCCATCCGGGGAGCGGGTTGCGAAACGCCTCGTGGTGCCGCTCCGCCACATAGGCGTAAGCAGGCGCGCCGGGGCCGCCATTGAGGTATTTGTAGCCGCAGCCGACCGCAAAATCCGCATCCGCCGCCGTCAGGTCCACCGGCACTGCGCCGCCGCTATGCGACAAGTCCCACAGCACCAGCGCACCCGCCTCGTGCGCGGCGGCAGTCAGGGCGGACATATCGAACATCGCGCCGGTCTTGTAATGCACATGCGTCAGCATCAGCAGCGCCACCGAGCCATCGAGCGCGCCCGATCATCGCATCGCGATCCGCCAGCCGCTGTTCCGCCCGCGTGTCACCCTGCACCATATACAGGTCGGTCGGAAAATTGCCCGGTTCGGACAGCACTACATTGCGGTCAGGGCGCATCGCCAGCGCACCGCCGATGAGTTTGGCGAGGTTTACCGAGACGCTGTCGCAGGCGATGACTTCATGCGGTGCGGCACCGATCAGCGGCGCGATCTTGCCGCCGATGCGTTGCGGCATGCCGATCCAGTCATTGCTGTTCCAGCTCCGGATCAGGTCTTCGCCCCACTCGCGCTGCACCACATCGGCCAGCCGCGCCTTCGTGGCCTTGGGCAGCGCGCCCAGCGAATTGCCGTCGAGATAGACCACGCCTTCGGGCAGGTCGAACCGGTCGCGGAAACCGCGCAACGGGTCGGCGGCATCCAGCGCGCGGGCCTGGTCAAGCAAACTCATACCAGCTCCCGCAATATCGCCCGGCACAGCCCCGCATCGCCGCCGCCTACCTTTAGCGGCAACGCGATCAGCTCGTAGGGCCCCGCCGGCACATCATCCAGCACGAGCCCTTCAAGAATACGCATGTCGTGGCGTGCCACGGCCCGGTGTGCGGCCATAACCTTGCTGTCCTGCGGATCGACGCTGGGCGCGTCGGTGCCGATCAGCACCACGCCCTGCACTGCCAGCCAGTCCACCGTTTCGGGCGCGATGGGCAGCCAGTCGCTGCGCCATGCGTCGTGCGGAAAGGCATCCCACTGGCGGAACAGCACGCGGTCGGCGCTGTTTATATGCGGCAAGTCGGCCACGTCGATCTCGCCCGTCACACCGCGCGCATCCACCACCAGGCATTCGCCGATAAACGGGTCCAGCGCCATGCCCGCCGCATCAACCCCGTCCGCCTCATAATGCAGCGGCGCATCGGCGTGGGTGCCCGAATGCGTGCTCATCGTCATGCGACCGACATTGACGGGGCTGCCCTCGTCCATCCGCCAGGTCCGCTCGAACGCGAAATCGGTATCGCCGGGCCAGACGGGCAGACCGGGTCGCAGCGTCTGCGATATATCCCAGACCTTGCGACTCACAGCGCCGTCCGCACGCTGAGCAGTTCGGGGAAGAACGCCTGTTCCAGCACCTTGCCCAGATAGGGCACGCCGGGCGTCCCGCCGGTGCCGCGCTTGAAGCCGATGATGCGCTCGACGGTCTTGAGATGTCCGAACCGCCAGCGCTGGAAATGATATTCCAGATCGACCAGCTTTTCCGCCAGTTCGTACAGATCCCAGTGCTTGTCCGGCGCGCGGTAAATTGCGGCCCAGGCGTCCTGCACCGCATCGCTCTGCGTCCACGGCGCAGCGACATCGCGCGCCAGCACCGTGGCCGGGATGGCGAAGCCGCGCTGGTCGAGCAGGCGCATGGTCTGGTCGTAAATGCTGGGCCGCGCCAGTTCCTCGCGCAGCATCGCGGCGACGTCGGGCGTCGCCTCGTGCCGCGTCACATGGTCGGGGTTGCGCCCGCCCAGCAGGAATTCGAACAGGCGGTATTGGGCGGACTGGAACCCGCTCGACCCGCCCAGATGCGGGCGGATGGTGGAATAATCGTGCGGTGTCATGGTGCTCAGCACGTCCCAGCTCTGGATCAGCTGCCCCTGCGCCCGCGCCACGCGCGACAGCATCTTGAAGGCAGGGCGCAGATCGTCCACCGCGATATGGCTGCGCGCCAGCTTCAGTTCGTGCAGGCACAGTTTCAGCCACAGCTCGCTGGCCTGGTGGACGATGATGAACAGCATCTCGTCATGCGCGTCGGACGCGGGGTGTTGTGCGGACAACAGCCGGTCGAGATCGAGATAGCCGGAATAGGTGGTGTCCTGTGTCACCCCTCCAGCACTCGCGTTTCGGGGTGATGCTTGTCCAGATGCTTGCGCACGATCTTCAGGTTGCGCGTGTTGGAACGGAAGAAGAAATCGGCCGCATCGCCCACCAGCGGCACTGCGCCCAGCACCGTGTCGAACCCGACATTGCCCGCCATGCGCGCCAGTTTCCATTTCGGCATGCCCAGATTGCGCGCTTCCCAGACGAGATACGCGCCCATCGCGGTGGTCACGATATCGCCGATGACCGGCACCAGCCCGATGATCGAATCGAGGCCGATCGGGTATTTGGTGCCGGGGAAATGGAAACTGCGTTCGAGCAGCGCCTCCATCGTCTCGATCCGCTTGCGCACCGATTGCGGGTCGCTGCCGATCGGCAATTCGGCGCGCATGCGATCGGGCTTGATTGGCTTTTGGTTTATGGGTTGGGTATTTATCGGTCGGGGGCGGATGGGTTCGGGCATAATGTCGGGCTCCTCGCCGCTGCTAGATGGGCCGGCGCGCCAGCGGGAACAAGGGATGCAGGCCGGTCGGGCTGGCGGCGAAACCATCCACCCCGCCCCGCACCAGCGACCATCGCACCGGCGCGCCCAGCGGAATGTAGCTGTTCAGCGCAAGCAGCGCGTCCTCAGCCTCGCGCCTCAGCCGGACTTGTTCGGACGGGTCGGTCTCGGTCAGGCTGGTGGCGACGGCGCTGTCCGCCTCGGCCGAACAGACATTGCGGCGCACGGCGCAATTGAACTGGTTGAGGAACCATAGCGGGTCGTCGTAACGCGCCGCACGATCGACCAGCAGCAGGTCCGCATCGCGCGGCCCCTCCGCCCGCGTCAGGACTACGCCGATTGTCGCGAGATCCGCTTGCAAGACTTCGAATACCCGCGCCGAGCCGGGTCCGCTATCGAGCGCGATGGACACGCTGGCGCGCGCACCGCTTTGCTGCTGCCAGCGGGCAATTCGTCGCGAGGCCTGTGCGCGACGCTCCTCCAGCGTCATCGCGCCCCACCGCTCCGCCGGTGCGCCGGAATTGCCATCGGTATCGGCATCGGCACTTGCTCCCGTCGCTGGCCACAACGCGACCGGCACGATCCGCGTGGACGCCTGCCAGCCGCCGACATTGAACGCCTGCAACAGGTTTTCCCGGTCAAGCGCCATCGCAAGGGCCTCGCGCAAATCCGCTTCGGCCAGCACGCCACGCGGTCTTGCCACCCGCAGGCCGAGCAGGCCGTTGACCGGATCGATGCGGATCGTGCCGCGCGCCAGCGGGCCGGTATCGGCCAGCGAGAGGTTGGCGATATGCCCGTTGAACACTGCATCGACGCTGCCGTCCTCGAACCGTGCGACCGCGTCGGCGGCATCCATCGCCAGGATATTTACCGGGCGCACGATGCTGTCCCAGTCCTCGCGTTCGGGCAGGCCACGCTCTTCGGGAGGCATGGCGGTCAGGACGATCGCCGCGCCGTCTTCCAGCGGCGGTGCTTGCGCGTCGCCTGTTGCGCGACCGCCAGCCAGCACCATCGGCCCGATCCCGGCGCGGCCCTGCCGCAACCCCAGCTCCGGTTGCGCCAGCAACGGCAGGAATTGCCCCATCGGCTGGCGCAGGCGTATCTCCACGACCCGCCCCGCCATCGCGCGCACATCTTCTATAACCGCAAGGTCGAGGCCTAGCGAGGTGCCGTCGAGCTGCGCGCGCGCCCGGTCCAGCGCGGTCTTCACGCTGCGCGCCGTCATCGGGCGCCCATCGGGCCAATCGCGGTCGCGCAGGCGGAAGATATAGCTCAAGCCATCATCGGTCACGATCCAGCGTTCGGCGGCGGCGGGCACGACATTGCCCTGCAAATCGAACGCGACCAACCCTTCCGCCGTGGCGGCGCGCAAATGCTGTGCGGCAGGCGTCAGCCGCAGGCCGGTCAGTGTGAAATCGGCCGGATCGCCGATGATGGCGATATCGACTTCTGCCTCGCCCTCGCCCGCAATGCATCCGGCCAGCAGAAGCGCTGGGAGGCAGAACATCGGGAAAGCGCGAATGGGTCTCATTTCGCGCATGGCCCTAGCAGGTCATGCGCATCAGCGGGAGCCACCAATCGGTGTGTTCGAAGCGGTGTGCTCAGACCTTGCGCAGGCGGCGCTGGTCGACCTGCTGGTCAGGCGGCAGGATCGAGGACGGGCGCGTGAAGCGCGGCGTGGTGAACTCTGCCGCCTCGCTTTTCCGATCGGGCGCGCGGACCAGCCTGGCGTCCACTTCATGTGCGAAAGCGATACCGCAGCGTGCGCCCTGCAACCAGGCAACCGATCCTTCGACCCAGCCGATATTGCGCAGCTGCACCGCGACACTTGCGCCGCGTTCGACCGGCAATTCGCCCTCGGCCATCATGCCGCCGGACGACAGGTTGCGCACCTTTACGCGGTGACCCTGCGCCGACCCGCCGCAACGGACCTCCGCCATCTGGAACAGGCTGTCGCGCGCGATATTTCGGGTGTCGATGGCGGACATGGCTGGGATTCTGCCTCTAATCTGGTGGTCTGTGCGTGTTGCGCCTGATCTAGGCCGAAGGTGCCTAACGACCTGTTAATACGCGCACTTTCGATGCCAACTGTCCTGAAACGGAACAGCTTTTCGTCAGTCGTCGCGACTGACCTTTTCGCGGCGCTCGTGCGCTTCCTGCGCTTCCACCGTCATTGTGGCGACGGGGCGCGCCATCAGGCGACCGATCCCGATGGGATCGCCGGTGACATCGCAATAGCCGTATTCTCCTGCATCGATGCGCCGCAGCGCGGCATCGATCTTCGCGGTCAGCTTGCGCTGCCGGTCGCGGGTGCGCAGTTCTATATTGCGGTTCGTCTCGTTGCTGGCGCGGTCGCCCTGGTCCGCTTCGCGAAGCGAGACATCCTTCAGCGATTGCAGCGTAGCTGACGATGCGCTGGCGATGGACGCCTTCCACGCCAGCAGCAGGTCGCGGAAATATGCCAGCTGGCGCGCGCCCATATAGGGTTCGCTTTCATCCGGCGTGTAGTCTGCAGCCATCGTGCGGGTGATGGCATCGAGGCTTTTGCCGGGGTCGGACGGGGTGCTTGGCATGTCGGTGTCGATCCGGTCCAATAGCCTCAAAAAACCTTGCAAAACCGCCACTTCGCACGGGCATTTGCGCCTATAATAGCGTGCCCCATCCAACACAAGGCATCCGGCACATGGCATCCAGTACAGGGCGGCGCGCGCCGAAGAAACACGGTGCGCCGTTAACTTTTTATTGACCATGTTCCGCTGAAACCGCTGGCGACGGCGAAAGGGATCGTCGCCGCAACAGCAGCGCAAAGAAACGCAAAGGGGACGGGAATATGAAACTCACATCGATCGAAGGCGGCGGGTTCGTAACACCTTCAACATCAAGAAGGGCGACAGCCGAACGGGCCGCAGACAGTACGGCAACACCGCTGGACCCGGCAGAAGCCGACCGCCTGATGGCCCAATGCATGGCCGCGGCGGGTCAGGGCGACCCGAGCGCCTATTACGATCTGGGCGTGGCCTATTCCACCGGTAGTTCCGGCGCGCCGTGCGACCTCATCGAAGCGCATAAATGGTTCAACCTTGCCGCAACGCAGGGACACGAGGAAGCAACCTGGTGCCGCGCCGATGTTTCGGACGAGATGACCGCCCGCGAAATCGCCGAGGCCCAGCGCCGCGCCCGGCAATGGCTGGTCGATACCGCGCGCAAGGTGGCCTGATCAGGCGCGACTAACTGCGCTCGCCCTTGCGAAACGGCGTTCTGGTATCGAGGAAATTGCGGTCCTGCGCCACGCCTTCGCGCTCGCGTTCCAGAAACGCCTCCACCGCGCTGCGAAAGCCGGGATCGGCAATCCAGTGCGCGGACCATGTTTCCACCGGCTCATATCCGCGCGCCAGCTTGTGGCCGCCCTGCGCACCGGCCTCCACTCGCTTCAATCCGCGTGCAATCGCGGCATCGATCGCCTGATAATAGCACAGCTCGAAATGCAGGAAGCGCCGGTCCTGGCTGCACCCCCAATAGCGGCCATAGAGCGCATCCGGCCCGATGAAGTTCAGCGCCCCGGCAATCGGGACGCCTGACGTATCGTCGCCCTCATACGCCAGCATCAGCAGCAGCGCATCGCCCATCCGTTCGCCCAGCAAGGTAAACGCCTCGCGCGTCAGATAGGGCGTGCCCCATTTGCGCGCGCCGGTGTCCTGATAGAATTGCCAGAACGCATCCCAGTGATGCGGTTTGATATCGTCGCCCGCCAGATGCGCGAAGGATAGCCCGCCTCGCGCGGCGGCGCGTTCCTTGCGGATGGCGCGGCGTTTCCGGCTGGCCAGCGCGCCCAGAAACCCGTCGAAATCGGCGTAGTCGCGATTGGTCCAGTGGAACTGGATATCCTTGCGCACCAGCCATCCCGCCGCCTCGAACAAGGGCAGTTGATCGGGCGCGATGAAAGTGGCGTGGGCGCTGGAAAACCCGTTCTGCGCACAGAGTTGCTCGGCAGCGCCCAACAGCGGCGCGGCCAGCGCCGGATCGGACAACAACAAGCGCGGGCCGGTGGCCGGGGTGAACGGCGCGGCGATTTGCAGCTTGGGATAATAGCGAACCGCCCGCCCGCTCAAATGCATCGGCCCAGCCGTGGTCGAACACGAATTCGCCCTGGCTATGCGATTTCAGGTAAGCAGGCAGTGCGGCCAGCAGCTGACCGTCGCCGCCTTCGATAACCAGCGGGGCGGATTGCCAGCCGGTGCCGGGGCCGACGCTGCCGGACATCTTCCATCGCGGTCAGGAAGTCGTGCCGCATGAACGGATTGCCACCCGCCAGCGCGTCCCACGCTTCCTGGTCCAGTGCGCCGACCGAACCGGCGACCTTGGCGACCAAATCCGTTGGCAATCCGCCCGCATCGCTCACGCTTCGACGAACCCTTGCCCTTCCGCGATGGCTGCATCGGTATGGCGGTTCGCCGTGGCGCGCAGTTCGGGGGTGGAGACAGTCCAGGTCAGCACCGGCAGGCCGCGCTTGCGCTGTGCCGCCGCGAACCGGCTGGGCAGGTTGCGGATGTCGTAGGCGAGGAAATCGGGGCGGGCCTGCCACAATGCGCGGTGCCGCGCCCATGCGCTCTTGCGCGCGTACTTTTCTCCCTCGCCCCCCTTTCGGTCATCACCAACCCGCGCGGGGTTCGCGGGGAATGCGTTGCGAACCAGCGTGGCACATTGGCATCGAAGCTCATCACGGCATGGTGGCCCGGATACCCCTCCAGCGCCCGCCGCACGGCAAGGCACAGCGTCCGCATCCGTGTGTCGCCGCGCGATTTCAGTTCAATCAGCACCGGCACTTGTCCGGATATCTGGTCCAGCAGGCGCTCCAGCCGGGGGATCATATCGCCATTGCCGGTCAGCGCGATGCGTTCGATATCGGCGATCGGCATTTTCACCAGCGGCCCGCTGCGGTCGGTCAGCCGGTCCAGCTCCCAGTCGTGGAACACCGCCGCGCGCCCGTCTCCGGTGCGCTGCACATCGCATTCGATGCCCAGCCCCGCCGCCATCGCATCGGCGAAGGCGGATGGCGAGTTTTCGGGCACGCCGGACGAATGCAGCCCGCGATGGGCATAGGTCCACTCGCCCATCCAGTCGACACGTCCCGCGCGCGGCGCGGGCGCGCGAAACCTGTCAATCGCCGTCAAGAGCAATGACTGCATCCACTTCCACGGCTGCGCCCAGCGGCAGGACGGGAACGCCGACCGCGCTGCGGGCGTGGCGGCCCAGCTCGCCGAAAATGTCGAACATCAGTTCCGACGCGCCGTTGGCAACCTTTGGCTGGTCGGTGAAGTCGGATGCGGAGGCGACGAAGGCGCCCAGCTTGACGATGCGTGCCACCCGTTCCAGCGGAATGCGCGCCTCGCGCAACTGCGCCAGGATCATCAGGCCACAGGCGCGCGCCGCCGCCTGCCCGGTCTCCAGATTGACATCGGTGCCCAGCGTGCCGGTGACCAGCGTGCCGTCCACGAAGGGTAGCTGCCCCGAAATATAGGCATGCCCGCCCGACACCACGACCGGCATATAGCTGGCGACGGGTGCCGCCGCGTTCGGTAGCACGATGCCCAGTTCGGCAAGGCGGGCCTGCACGTTCTGTCTGTTCAAACTCATGCCATTTCCTCCTGCTTCGCGCTTACCGCATCCAGTAGCCACGGCAGCGCGGTATCCCAATCGTCGATCCGCGCATGGGCGTGGCCTGCCTTGTGCGCGCATTCGATATGCGGCGCCAGCATCGGTTCGCCGCACAGGTGCAGGCGCTTTAGCTCCGGCACGGTTTCGGCGGCGGAATGGTGGTGCTGCGGCAAGTCGTCGATGAAGACCGCGCGGCTCGGCCGGTATTCTTCCAGGATGGCCTGCAATGCCGGCCCTTTCGGCCCCTGGTTGGTGAAGACCCGCGCCTCGATGCCGTGGGCGCGCAGCTGCTCCGCGCGGTGGTCGCGCCGTTCGTCGGTGAGGTTGGTCAGGATGACCACGTCGGCATGGTTGGCGAGCCGCGTGATGCCTTCCACCGCGCCTGCAATCGGCAGCTGGCTGTCCATCTGCGTATCGAAGAACCCGCCCAGCACGCGCCAGACTTCCTCCATGCCCAGCACGTCGCCCGTTTCCTGCCAGCGCAGCGCGTCGGCGAACGTGCCGCCTTCCATGTTGAAGGCAACGCCCTTTTCCGCCGCCAGCCAGTCGCGGAACGGCGCGACCATATGCAGCAGCACCTCGTCGCAATCGGAAATGACCAGCGGGCGGTTGGCCGGATCGAATACACTCGTCGCGTCGGTCATCGGGCCAGCACCTCCTGCGCCGCGATCAGCGTGGCGGGATCGACCTGCAACGCCTCCGCCGCGCCGATCAGGTCGGGCTCGTGCCGCGCCAGAAACTCCAGCACGGCAGAGAGCACCGCCGGATCGGACAGGTTGTTGCGCAGGGTATCGGCAGTCAGCCCGGTCAGGTCCAGCAGGCGGTCCGCCCGCTTCTCGTCGCCCAGCAACCATCCCAGCGCCGACAGCGCCAGCGTTTCGGCTTCGGAGCGCGTTACCAACCCCTGAGATACGGTGTGAATTGTCATGGTCGGGTGCCGGGGATACAGGAACGGATGAGCGGTGAAAGGCGATAGATGGCGAAGCGGATACTGGTTGTCGAGGATAACGACCTCAATCGCAGGCTGTTCTGCGACGTTTTGAAGGCCAATGGTTACGAAGTGGAACCGGTGGCCGATGGCGAGCTGGCGCTGAATGCCGCGCGGGCGTTTGCGCCCGACCTTGCCATCATGGACATCCAGCTGCCCAATATCTCCGGCCTCGACCTGATCGCCGCGATGACTCGCGATGCCAGCCTGGCCGACGTGCCGATCCTGGCCGTCACCGCCTATGCCGGCAAGGGCGACGAAGCGCGTATCCGCGAGGCGGGCGCGGCGGATTACCTGTCCAAGCCGGTCAGCATCATGCCGTTCATGGCGGCGGTGAAGGCGCTGCTGCCTGCAACAGAAGTGGCCGGGTGAATGTGCGGGTGAAGCATCTACCAGCGCACCCCTCGCCGCTTGACATGTTGGAACGCTTCGCCTGTTTCACCGGTTAGCTTTTCACCGCCTCCTGCCGAAAGACCACGCCCCGCCATGACCCGATCCGATGTCGATGCAAAAATCCGCGAATTGATCGTGCCGTTCAACACCAAGGAGGTGGCGATTGCGGACGAGACCGGCTTTGCCAACGATCTGGAATTCGACAGCCTGACGGTAATGGATTTCGTCGCCGCGATCGAGGACGAGTTCGACATCATCATTTCCATGAACCAGCAGGCGGAAATCGAGAATTTCGGCCAGCTGGTCGATGCGGTTCACAAATCGTTGAGCCAATAGCTGCCAATTAACACCCCAGCCCGTTCTCCCTGAGCTTGTCGAAGGGCTGTCCTTCTCTTTGAGTACTGCGCCAGAAGAAAAGCGGTGCTTCGACAAGCTCAGCACGAACGGATTTTTCGATATGAGCGAAGGCATAGCCCAGCCCGACTAGACCCCAAACACCCGAAGGCGGCGTCCGGCCCGATCTGTTCGCCAAGTTCGACGATCTGATCGCGATGCGCGCCGGATTGCTGGCGAGCGGGCAGGCCGATCCGTTCAGCCTGGTGATGGAGCAAGTGCTCTCCCCCACCCGCGCCATTTGCAACGGGCGCGAGACCATCCTGCTCGGCACCTACAATTACATGGGCATGACCTTCGACCCCGAAGTGGTCGATGCGGGCAAGCAGGCGCTGGCCGATTACGGCACCGGCACCACCGGCAGCCGCGTTCTCAACGGCACCTATCAGGGCCACAAGGAATGCGAAGACGCGCTGCGCGAATTTTACGACATGGACCACGCGATGGTCTTTTCCACCGGATACCAGGCCAATCTCGGCATTATTTCGACGCTGGCAGGCAAGGGCGATTATATCATCCTGGATATCGACAGCCATGCCAGCATCTGGGACGGCTGCGCGCTGGGCAAGGCGGAAGTCGTGCCGTTCAAGCACAATGATGTCGAAGCGCTGGAAAAACGGCTGAAGCGCGTGCCCGACGGGGCGGGCGTGCTGGTCATTCTGGAAGGCGTCTATTCGATGCTCGGCGATGTCGCGCCGCTGAAGGAAATGGTCGCGATCTGCAAACGGCATGGCGCGATGGTGCTGGTCGACGAGGCGCATTCGATGGGCTTCATCGGCGAGAACGGACGCGGCGTGGCCGAAGCGGCGGGCGTGCTGGACGATGTCGACGTGGTGATCGGCACGTTTTCCAAGAGCGTCGGCACCGTCGGCGGCTTTGCCGTGTCCAACCATCCGAAATTCGAGATCATGCGGCTGGTCTGCCGCCCCTACGTCTTCACCGCCAGCCTGCCGCCGAGCGTGGTGGCGACGGCGGAGGCCAGCATCCGCAAGCTGATGACCGACGGCGCGGACAAGCGCGCCGCTTTATGGGAAAGCTCGCGCACCCTGCACAAGGGCCTGCGCGACCTGGGCTTCGAAATCGGCACGCCCGAAGCCGAGAGCGCCATCATCGCGGTCATCATGCCCGACCTGGAGCAAGGCGCGGCGATGTGGGAAGCGCTCCTGAAAGAAGGCCTCTACGTAAACCTCGCCCGTCCGCCCGCGACACCCGCCAACATGACCCTGCTGCGCTGCTCGCTCTGCGCGGCGCATACCGAAGAGGAAGTGCAGGAGATCCTCGGCATGTTCGAGCGCGCCGGAAAGCTGGTCGGGATTATCGAAGGGTAAGCACGACGCCGCGAGGTCGGTAAGCTCGTTAGCGTAATCGTGAATGTCGAACTTTGGGGTGGAAAGCGGACGCTAAGGTGGCGTCATTCCTTCGAACTCCCAGCAACTCCATGCAGCAAGCTTGTGTAGCGATTGATTCCCAGTCAGGCCCTTCCGTCTGCTCCCACGCGCTTCGCTACAAATCGCTCAAGCGCTGGAAAATCGAACTCTGTCATGATCAATCTGCATTGCACACTCACGACTTCATCTGTCTCAACTTGCTCAGCGAGCAGCCATGCGGGGGAGCAAACTTCGAAACTGAAGTCGTCTCCTCCACGCTTACCAACGGATCCGATATTCGTCGCAGTGACGTCATCACCTGCAGAACGCCTCCCCCTCAAAGGAGATTCAGGTCGCCTTCGAAATAGTCTAGGGATCGGAGTTCGAGCTTTCATCTGGTCACTTCGCAGTCAAATCCGCCAATGTCTGCAAGTGTGTCGCCAGCTGCTATTCGACACAAACCGAAAAACACGTCGGCTTTCTCGCCCGGAACCATCCGCCCTCGCCAGCCGTCAGTCCTTCACATCACTAAGCGAAGGAAACGCACGCATGACCACCATCAGAACCGCATCCGCCTGCTACGATGGCCTTGGCAAGGACGGCAAGGGCCACGTCTCGACCGGCTCCGGCGCGCTCGACGGCCAGCCCTACGGCTTCGGCACCCGGTTCGAGGACGAGAAGGGCACCAACCCCGAAGAACTCGTCGCGGCGGCCCATGCCAGTTGTTTTACAATGGCGCTCAGCTTCGCGCTGGCCAAGGCGGGGCATGAGGCGGGCACGCTGGAAACATCCGCCAAGGTCAGCCTGGAAAAGGATGGCGACGGGTTCAAGGTGACCCGATCCGACCTGACCCTGACCGGCTCGGTCGAGGGTATCGAGCGTGCCGAATTCGAAAAACTGGCGAACGAGGCCAAGGCGAATTGCCCGATATCGAAGCTGCTGGATGCGGAAATCTCGCTGGAGATAGCGCCCGCGTGACGGGTCAGTCGCGTTCGACCAGCCACCGCGCCAGCAGGACGGCCAGCGCGGTTCCGGCCAGTTGCGCCGCGATGAAAGCGGGCACGTCCACCGGGGCGATGCCGGCAAAGGTGTTAGACAGGCTGCGCACCAGCGTAATCGCCGGATTGGCAAAACTCGTCGAGGACGTGAACCAGTATGCACTGGTAATATACAGCGCGACCGCCGCCGGAATTGCGGTCGGACGCAGCCGGACCAGCAGCAGGATGGTCAGCACCAGGCCGAAGGTGGCGAGCAGCTCTCCGGTCCACTGGCCGATACCGGCGCGCGCCTTCGTGCTGAATTGCAGCACCGGCAGGTCGAACATGATATGTACGGCGAATGCGCCAAGTGTGCCTGCGGCAATCTGCACCGCGGTGTAGGCGAAGGCCCGTGCCACGCCGATTTCACGCCGGATAGCAAAGGCCAGCGTCACTGCCGGATTAAAATGCGCCCCGGATAGCGGCCCGAGCATGGCAATCAGCACGTAGAGGATGGCGCCGGTCGCCGCCGTGTTCGCCAGCAGGGCAAGCGCATCGTTCCCCTCGGCCAGGTTTTGGGCCATCACGCCAGAGCCGATGACGCCCGCAAACAGGAAGAAACTGCCCAGCCCTTCGGCCACCAGCGCCCGCGCAAGATCGACGGCTGGCGGTGCGGTGTCGCTCATGCGGGCAGCGCGGCTGCGGTGCCACCGATATTGTCGCCCAACCTGTCACAAGGCCCGTCGCCCGGTTCGTCCCCGCCGCCCAGATAGCTTAGTGCGAGGAAGCCGCCGACGGTCAGCACCACGAAGATCGTGGTGGCGGTGCCGAGATACTGGTCGATAATGCGCTTGATCGGCGCGCCGAAGGCACGAAACAGGATGCCGACCGTGCCGAAGATCAGGGCGCGCGCCGCGATGCTGGCCAGCGTGAATGTCAGCAGGTCCATGCCCACGAACCCGGCGGTAATCGTCAGCAGCTTGAACGGCACCGGCGTCGCGCCTGCGATGACGATGGCCTGCCAGTCATAAGTGCGCAGGTAACACGCCGCCGTCGAGAAATCGTCCGCCAGGCCCAGCGCGGACAGCAGCTGCGGCCCGACCGAATCATACATCACCGCGCCGATCCAGTATCCGAACAGCGCCCCCGCCACGCTGGCCGCGACCGCGACCACGGCAAAACGGATCGCCTTCTTTGGTTCGGCCAGGCACATCAGCCCCAACAGCGGGTGCGGGGGAATCGGAAAGAAGCTGGCCTCCGCAAAACAGAACACTGCCAGCCACCACACCGCATGCGGATGCGCGGCCTTGGCCATCGTCCAGTCATACAGCCCGTGCAGCAATCGCATCATGGTGGCGGCGTTCCCTCGGTCGTTCCATGCGGCGGGTAAGCGTATGGCTGTGGCGAAACAAGCCGCATTCCACCGACGGCATCCGATTTAGCCTATCTGGCACTTTGTTCTTGACATCGTGACGCTCTTTGGTTAGAGAAACGGAACATCGCGATAGTCCGGCATCGAGAAGGGCCAGGCAATCGCTTCGCTCATCCTTGCGATGCTGGCGGAACGCGAAGCACCGACACATCGGCCAGCGCCTTCAGCGCGCCTGTCGCCCACAACCCCCAGACCCCGGCGACGATCAGCAGCACTGCCGCGACACGAACGCCCTTACCCGCTTTATAGCTGCCTTTGCGCGTCATGGGATCGGCATAGCGGTAAATCGCCGACCTGTCGCGTCGGGCCTGTTGCGTCGGGCCTGTCGCGTCGGAAATACCGGTTTTTACAATCCAGACTTGAAATGGCGCCTGCACCGATCGCGCAAGCCGCCTTTTCATCATCGTACCGTCGCATCAACGCACTGAACCACGGGAGGATTTATCATGGGCGAACGACCAAAAAGCAGAACACATACTAAACGCCGCACTCCGCGTCCGTGGGAAAAACGCTTCTTCGATCTGCTTGCGAACGGGCAACCGATAACGCGCGCCGCAGACGAGGCGGGCACATCCAACTCCAACGTGTTCCGGTTCCGCGCACGGCACGCCGATTTCGCCGCGCAGTGGGACGCGGCACGGGCTGCCGCCCCGAAGCCGCAGTCGAAGGACGCACTTCTCGTAAAGACCATGGCCGATGGTGTCGATGATCGGGAACAGAGGGTCGGTCCGTGGCGCAAACCGTTCCTCGAGCATCTCGCCGCGCTGTCGAATGTGAAGGCCGCTGCCGACGCGGCGCATATTCCGGTCCGCACTGTTTATGCAGCACGGCGCACCAGTCCCGCTTTCGCCAGGGAATGGCTGACCGCGCTGGCGGAAGGTTACGACAATCTGGAACTGGAATTGCTGGGCTATCTCCGCGATCCCGCGCCGGACCGGAAGCTGGACGTGGCGGCGGGCCTGCGCCTGCTGGCCGCGCATCGCGAAACCGTGGCGCGCGAACGGGCCTTTCGCGGCGCGTCCAGTCCTGCCGAGACCTACGCCTCCATCGACCGCTTCATCGGACGGCTGCGCGATGCCCGGCTGAAGGCGGGCAGGCCGCTTATCGCACTCGAACCGGAAGAAGGAACCCGCGATGGCGCTTCCTGAATATGACAACCCTGTCGAGGCCGCAATCGGGGCCAAGGGCGAGCTGATCGGGCTGACCCACGCAGAGCGCGCGAAGGCGCTCGCCGAACTTTCGCAAGAGGGCCAGGCGCTGCTGCGCTCCCACTGGCCGGTGTGGGCGCATGGCGCACAGAAAGCGCCGGAAGGCGACTGGCAGGTGTGGACGATCATGGCCGGGCGCGGGTTCGGCAAGACCCGTGCTGGTGCCGAATGGGTTCGTAGCATTGCGGAATCGAACCCGCGCGCCAGCATTGCGCTGGTCGCCGATACGCTGGGCGATGCACGGCGGGTGATGGTGGAGGGAGAGAGCGGCATTCTCGCCATCTCGCCGCCGCAGACCCGACCCGATTACGAACCCTCCAACCGCCGCCTGAACTGGCCCGGCGGCGCCAGCGCGATGCTGTATGGGGCCAGCGAACCCGATTCCCTGCGCGGGCCGCAGCACAGCCATGCCTGGGCCGACGAAATCGCCAAATGGGATAGTGCAAACGGTCGTGCCGAGGCAGCGTGGGACAATCTCATGCTGGGCCTGCGCCTGGGCGACGATCCCCGCACCGTCGCCACCACCACCCCGCGCGCAGTGCCGTTGCTGAAACGTATCCTGCGCGAGAAAGGCACCGTGGTGACGCGCGGAACCACGGAGGACAATGCGGGCGTTCTGCCACCCACATTCATCGCCGCGATGCGCCGCCTCTATAATGGCACACGGCTGGGGCGGCAGGAGCTGGACGGCGAACTGATCGCCGATATGGAAGGCGCGCTGTGGCGGCGCGACGTGCTGGAACGGTGCCGCGAAGGCGCGCCCTCCGCACCGCACAAGCGCATCGTGGTCGGGCGTCGACCCTTCCGTTTCCGCCACCGGCGACGCCTGCGGTATCGTGGTGGTGGCGCTGGGCGAGGACGAGATCGGCCGCGTGCTGGCGGACTGCACCGTGGAACGCGCCACGCCCGACGCCTGGGCGCGCTGCGTGGCGGCGGCGGCGCGCGAATGGCAGGCGGACCGGGTGGTGGCCGAGGCAAACCAGGGCGGCGCGCTGGTGAAAAGCGTGCTGCACGCAGCGCAGCTCTCGCTGCCGGTCAAGCTGGTTCACGCGCACCGCGGCAAGGTGGCCCGCGCGGAGCCGGTCGCCGCGCTCTACGAGACGGGCCGTGTGCGCCATTGCGGCATGTTCGGCGCGCTGGAAGACCAGCTCTGCGGCCTGATGGCCGGCGGCCGCTACGAAGGTCCCGGAGGCTCGCCCGACCGCGCCGATGCGCTGGTCTGGGCACTGAGCGAACTGATGCTCACGCCCGCAGCCGAGCCACGTATTCGCGGTTTTTAGTGAAAGAAAATGGTTCGCGCAGAGAGCGCAGAGGAAATGAGCCAATGAGATGTCGCACCTGCGGCGCAGCCGCTTTCCATCACATCCCTTCGATATAGCCTGACACGTTACAGGAAGAGGGCCTGCGGCGCCGACTATTCCACTTTGCGTTCTCCTTTCCTCTGCGTCCTCTGCGCGAACCCCTTTTTCCCGAAGCCTTCGCAAACCACCATACATCCACGACCAAAGGACCTTCCATGTCCCTTCTCACCTCCCTGACCGCTGCCTTCAAGGGTGGCGGGCAATCCCGTGTGCCTGTCAGCCGCAGTTTCGTTTCGCCGTGGGAAACCGCATTCGCCGCGCAGGACAGCGCGGCACGACCGTTCGAATACAACCGCGCCATCCGCGAGGGCTTCCTCGCCAATCCGGTGGCGCAGCGGGCGGTGCGGATCGTATCCGAGGGCTGCGGGTCCGCGCCGCTGGATGCGCCTGCGCCCGAGCTGGCCACGCTGCTGGGCACGACCAGCGCGGGGCAATCGCTCATCGAGACCATCGCCAGCCACCTGCTGCTGCACGGCAATGCCTATGTGCAGGTGATGAAGGACGGTGCGGGTGTTCCCGTCGAACTGTTCGCATTGCGCCCCGAACGCATCACCGTGAAAGCGGGCAGCGATGGCTGGCCGGTCGCGTTCGAATACCGGCTCGGCGCGCAGACCGTTACCCTGCCGCTGGAGGACGAGGCGGGCTGGCCCAATGTGCTGCATATCCGCAGCTTCCACCCCGGCGACGACCATTACGGTGCGGGCGCGTTGCAGGCCGCCGATACCGCCGTGGCGATCCACAACGCCGCGTCGGAATGGAACCGCGCGCTGCTGGCCAATGCGGCGCGGCCATCGGGCGCGCTGGTGTACCAATCCGGTGATAGCGAGGGGCTGAGCACCGAACAGTACGACCGGCTGAAAGCGGAGCTGACCAGCGCGTATCAGGGGCAGGCCAATGCCGGGCGCCCCATGCTGCTGGAAGGCGGTCTGGCGTGGCAAAGCATGGCGCTGTCGCCCGCCGACATGGATTTCGCCACACTGAAATCGGCGGCGGCGCGCGACATCGCGCTGGCGTTCGGAGTGCCGCCCATGCTGCTCGGCATCCCCGGCGACAACACTTATTCCAACTATCGCGAGGCGAACCGCGCGCTGTGGCGGCTGACGCTGTTGCCGCTGGCGGACAAGATCCTGCGCGGCCTGTCGCAGGGGCTGGCGCCGTGGTTCCCGGACGCGAAGCTGGCGGTCGATCTCGACCATGTTCCCGCCTTGTCCGAAGACCGCGAGCGGCTGTGGTCGCAAGTCACGGCGGCGGATTTTCTAACCGATACGGAGAAACGCGCGATGCTGGGCCTGCCACCCCGGCCATCCGAACCGACGAAGGAGACCTTGCAATGACCCGCGAAGACATGCTGGCCCGCCTACTGGCGCAGGCGACGGCGGAAGGCGGCGAGCTGGTAACCTTGCGCGCCATCGTCGAGGAATCGAGCGAAGTCGGCGCGAACCGTGCATTGAAACGCCTGCGCCTGGCCGATGACGATGCGCAGGGGGATATCGACGAACTGCGCGAGCTGCTGGGCGCATGGCGCGATGCCAAGGCCAGCGCGTGGAAAGCGGCGATCGAATGGCTGGCGCGCGGCGTCTTCGCGCTGCTGCTGGTCGGCATCGCCATCCGCCTCGGCGTTCCGGGACTGTTGCGATGAAGCTGGCCGGATATGCCGCGCTGTTCGACCGGCGCGACGGCGCGCGCGACATCATCCGCCCCGGCGCGTTCCGCCGCTCGCTCGGCGAGGCGCGCACCGCCCTGCCGCTGTTCTGGCAACACCGCCCCGAACAGCGGATCGGCACGGTGGAGCGCGTGGCGGAGGATGCGCGCGGCCTGCGCGTGATCGCCACCATCGACAATATGCAGGGCCGCGCGGGCACCATGCTGGCGCAACGCACCATCAGCGGCCTCAGCTTCGGCTACCGCGCACGACGCTGGCACCATGCCGAAACGGGCCGTGTGCTGGAGGATGTCGAACTGCTGGAGATCAGTCTGGTCACGCATCCCCTACAACACGAGGCGCGGGTGCATCTGGTGATGTGAAGGCCCGTGTTTCGACTGTTCAAAGAAAAAGGGTTTCTCGCAGAGAACGCAGAGGAAAGGGGGACGCAGAGATGTTGCGCCTGCGGCGAAGCCGCCCTCAATTTCGGTGTCTGTCTGAGACTTGGGCGTTGAAATTGTAGGGCCTGCGGCGCGGCTTTTCTCTTCTTCTCCCCGTCTCTCTTTCCTCCGCGTCTCTGCGAGAAACACACCTCCAACATTTCAACCCACGCACCGCCCTCCCGGCGGCGCACCCTTTCGCACGCCCACCAACCACCCCCCGAACCACCAACGAAGGAACTACCCATGGAAATGCAGATCCCCGACTACACGCCGCGATCACACCCGCCGCCACCGATGACGCGCAGCTGGAAGCCAGCTTCGACATCGTCGCACGACAGGACCGGACCGAGGCCGACGTCAAGGAACTGCGCGGCGATGTCGATGCGGTGAAGACCCGGCTCGACCGGGTCGCGCAGGCCGCCAATCGAAGCGTCGTGCGGCCCGCGCTGTCGGGCGACACCGGCAACGCCTCCGCCGAAGTGAAAGGCTTCGTCGACGGCTATCTGCGACGCGGCAATTCGTCGGAGATCAAGTCGATCAGCGGACGCACGCCGTCCGAAGGCGGCTATGCCGTGCCGCGGGAAATCGATGCGATGATCGCCCGCGCGCTGGTCGAAATCAGCCCGATCCGCGCCATTGCGCAGGTGGTGCAGACGGGCAGCGCGGATTACCGCAAGCTCGTCACCACCGGCGGCGTCGCCAGCGGCTGGGTCTCGGAAACCGCCAGCCGCCCCGAGACCGCTACGCCCGATTTCCACGAAGTCGCGCCCGCCACCGGCGAGCTCTATGCCAACCCCGCCGCCAGCCAGGCCATGCTGGACGATGCCGCGTTCGACCTCGAAGCCTGGCTGGCCAGCGAGATCGCGATGGAGTTCGCCCGCGCCGAAGGGTCCGCCTTCGTCAATGGCAGCGGCGTGGACCAGCCGACCGGCTTCCTCAATGCGCCCGTCTCCGAAGATTTCGACGACGACCGGGCATTCGGTGCGCTGCAATATATCGGTTCGGGCGATGCGAGCGGTTTCGACACCGAACCCGAAGCGCGCCTGATCGACCTGGTGCACACGATGAAGGCAGGCCATCGGCAGGGGGCCAGTTTCGTGATGAATTCGGGCACGCTGGCCACCGTGCGCAAGCTGAAGACGACCGACGGTGCATTCCTGTGGCAGCCGGGCCTGACGCTGGGCCAGCCGGACCGGCTGCTGGGCTATCCGGTGATCGAGGCGGAAGACATGCCCGATATCGGCGCGGGGGCGTTCCCCATCGCCTTCGGCAATTTCCGCCACGGCTACCTGATCGCGGAACGCAGCGCCACGCAGATCCTGCGCGATCCGTTCACCAACAAGCCTTTCGTCCACTTCTACGCCACCAAGCGCGTGGGCGGCGGCGTGCTGGATGCCAACGCGATCAAGCTGCTGAAGATCGAAGAGTAGGGGGCGTTGTGTTCCCTCGCGGCTGGTCGGCCTTCGGCCTGCCTGCGGGGGCGCGCCCTAACGGGCGTCGCGCAAATGGTGGCCTTTGGCCATCTCTACTTCGTTGCGATTCCACGCTGTGGCTGCCGCGACCAGGATCGGGTTCGGTTCTGGTCGCGGCACCCTTTCCTCCACACCACCGGTGGGGAGGGGGACCAGCAGAGCTAGTGGAGGGGTCTTGTCTGAACTCCAAAGAACACCCCTCCACCACTTCGTGGTCCCCCTCCCCAATTTCATTGGGGAGCAATGAAGTCTCGGTTGCGGCAGTCCTGCCTCGCCGCAGGCGCCTGTCCCTTTGTGGCTTCGTGCGAACCATACGGCACATCGCCAGCCACGAACCACGAAACCCGCAAGTCTCTCCTACCCTCTGCGTCCTCTGCGCGAACCCGTTTTCTTCTTTCCCAAGCCGCACCCAAACAAAGGATTCCTATGACGCGAACGATCGTCGTGCCTGCCGAGCTTGGCGGAGCCGCGCTGGACGAACTGAAGGGATGGCTCGCCATTACCCGCGATGCGGAGGACGCGCTGCTGACCGGCCTGCTCGCCAGCGCGCTGGATGCTGCCGAGGCGTTTACCGGCACCATGCCGCTGGTGCAGACCTGCGAGGAAATCCGCCCGGCGGCGCATGTTTGGCACGTGCTGGGCACTCGGCCCATCGGTGCGATTACCAGCGTGGAAAGCGTGGCCGGGGACGGCATTCGCCATACCCTGCCGATAGACGCCTACCAGATCGACCTGGCGGCGGATGGCACCGGTTCGATCCGCGTTACCGGCGCGACGCAGCACCGTATTGCGGTGCGCTTCGTGGCCGGGCTGGCCCCTGCCTGGACCAGCCTGCCCGAAGGTCTGCGCCACGGCGTCGTGCGATTGGCAGCACACCTCTATCGCGAGCGCGACGGCGATGCGCTGGGCCGCCTGCCCACCGCGGTCAGCGCGCTGTGGCGGCCGTGGCGGCGGATGCGGATCGCATGATCGGCGCGAAGCTCGATGGTGTGCCCTTCGCGCGATTGGCGCACCGTGCCGCGCAGCTTGCGCCAATCGCATTGAGGGCCCGTCTGCGCCGTCGCACACGAGAACCGGAGCGGTGGCGCGATGCGGCCTGGCTCTGGCCCGATTTTACCAAAGGATAGGCGAGATGGAACACGCCCTACGCGCCGCGCTGATCGCGCATCTGCGCACCGGCCCCGCGCCGCTCGACACCCTGAACGCGATTGCCGAGGAAAGCCCGGTCGCGGCCAGCATCCCGTGGCTCGGCATCGCCGCCAGCGCCAGCACCGACTGGAGCACCAAGGACCGCACCGGACACGAAATTCGCATCGCGCTGGAGCTGATGACGCGCGGTGACGATCCTGCGGGCGACGCAGTGCTGGTGAGCGCCATCCGCGCCCGCATCGAGACGCTGCCTTCGCAGCCGGGTATCGACATAGCCTCGATCCGCTACCTGCGCGGCCGGACCGAACGCCGCGCCAAAAACACCCGCGCCACGCTGCTGGAGTATCGCGTGCGGGGGTTATTTTTCTCTCGCGGTGTTTGATTTCCCTCGCGGCTGTTCGGCCTTCGGCCTGCCTGCGGGAGCGCGCCCTAACAGGCGTCACGCAGTCGCGCTCTGGCTGCCGCGGCCGAGACCATCCCTCGCGGCTGTTCGGCCTTCGGCCTGCCTGCGGGAGCGCGCCCTACCGGGCGTCACGCAGTCGCGTTCTGGCTGCCGCGACCAAGAGGCGTGTCACGCCAATCTTTGACCAGGAACCCGGCCCCATCCTTGGGCCGCAAGGCCAAGCGGCCGCCGGCGCTTATGCGCCGCCCCCTCGGAGGCCCACAGGCCGTGAGAGAAAACACCACCACAGGAGAACACACCATGCCTACCCAAACAGGCCCCCAATCCGGCGCCGCCTTCCTTCTCAAGATCGGCGATGGCGCATCGCCACCTGCCTACCGCACCGTCGCGGGGCTGCGCACAACCCAGATGTCGATCAATGGCGACACCGTGGTCGTCACGCACAAGGACAGCGGCGGCTGGCGCGAATTGCTGTCGGGGGCGGGGACGCGCTCGGTTTCGGTGTCGGCCAGCGGCATTTTCCTCGGCAGCGAGGCGGAGGACGCGGTGCGCGGCCATGCGCTGGCAGGCACGCTCGATGCCTATGAGCTGAGCTTCGAGGACGGCGCGAAGATGCGCGGGCGTTTCCTCGTGCAGCGGCTGGATTATGCGGGCGATTTCAACGGCGAGCGCAACTATACCGTGCAGCTGGAAAGCAGCGGGCCGGTGCTGCCAGTGGTGCAGCCGTGAGCGCCAACGCATTGAGAGGCGAAGCGACCCTCACCATCGCGGGCGAGACCCGCACGCTGCGCCCGACTTTCACCGCGCTGGTTGCCGCCGAGGACGAACTTGGCCCGCTATTCGCGCTGGTCGAGCGGGCGGGCGAGGGACGGCTGGCGCTGTCCGAGATGGCGGCGCTGTTCTGGCATTGCCTCGCCCCGCCGCATGACGTGACTCGCGATGCGGTTGGCGAAGCGGTCATGGCGCAGGGGCTGGCGGCGTGTTCCGCACCCTTGCGCACACTGCTCGGCCAAATCCTGCGCGGAACGGGATGAGTGGAACCTTTGCTGCGGCTGCGCTCGGTCACGCCGCCACCGCCGCACAAGTGCTGGGCTGGCGACCGGACGAGTTCTGGGCCGCGACGCCTGCCGAATTCGCCACCGCGCTGACCCCGCCGACCGCGACACATACCGGTATCGACCGCGCCGAACTGGAACATTTGCTGGAGAGCGACGATGACCGACACTCTTGAGATGGATAATGAACTCGATACGCTGCTGGTCGATGTGCGCGCGGCGACCGGCGGCTTTGCGCAGGATATCCGCACCATGCGCGCCAGTCTCGACACCCAGCTGATCGGCGGATTCGAGCAGGCGGGCAGCGTGCTGGAACGCGGGCTCGCCAGCGCCCTGCGCAAGGGCACGCTGGGCTTTGCCGACTTGGGCCGCATGGCCAGCCAGGTGCTGGACCAGATCGCCGGACAGGCGTTGCAACTGGGGTTGGACAGCCTGTTCGGTCCCGGAGCACAGGGTGGTCTGGGCGGCGCGGTCGGCGGCTTGCTGAACGGGCTGTTCGGCCTGCCCGGACGCGCGACCGGCGGACCGGTTTCACCCGGTCGCGGATACGTGGTCGGAGAACGCGGCCCCGAACTGTTCGTGCCCACCAGCGCGGGGCGGGTCGAAGCCAATCCAGGCATCGCGCCGCCCCGCGACGTACGCGTCGCCATCAGCCTCAACACCCCGCGCGGCACCGACGCCCCCGTCGCCCTGCAACGCAGCAGCCGACAAGTCGCCGCACAGGTGCGACGCGCGCTTTTGTAGGGTTCGGTCGGACATCCGCCCTCCCTTGCTGTGCCATCCCGCTCCCCCTCCCAACCACCCGATAAGGATAATCCCGTGGGTGGTCGGGAGGGGGCGCGGGATGGCACAGCACCGAGCGTAAGCGAGAGAATAAAAACCCCCACAGCGCATTGGCCGGATAGCGTCTCGCGGCTTCGCAAAAGCAGGTTTCTCGCAGAGACGCGGGGGAAAATGAGACGGGAAGAAAAGAGGCTGCGCCGCAGGCCTTATCTCTTCAACGCACGGGTCTCTCACCGACGCATCTTATCGAAAGCGGCTTCGCCGCAGGCACAACATCTCTGCGTCCCCCTTTCCTCCGCGCTCTCTGCGAGAAACCCCTTTTCTTCAAACACCGGAGACCCGCACAATGCCCCACTGGCTCGCCACCACCCCTGCCACGAAAGGTGGGCAGGACACCGACCATATCCAGCGGTTCGATCCCGTTTACTGGACGGTGAACTTTCCGCGCCCGATGATGGCCAGCGTCACCACGCCCGCACCCGATGCGCTGCGGGTTGAATGCGATTTCTATCACGAAGGCGAGCTGGCCGGGCTGATCTGGGACAGCGCGGACACGCTCGACCATCCGCTGCTGTCCTACGCCACGGACCGCGATTATTCGCGCACCACGCTGCGCTTTCGCTGGCGGTCGGTGGGTATCGTCCCGCTCGATGCGCCCAATGGTCCGACGCTGACCATCGAGGGGCGCGATGCAAGCGGCACGGCGCGCGCCTGGTATGTGCGGCTGTGGAACTACGCCACCGGCACGCCCGAAGACGCGCAGATCGTGCTGCCCTTCCCGGACATCGAAAGCGGCTACGGCCTGCCGGGCGAAACGGTGCATGTCGCCGATATCGACCGCATGTTCATCAGCCTTGTGCCAACAGGTTTCGTGCCCGGCAGCACCGCCCGCCTGCCCGCGCCGCAATCGGGCTGGGCCGAGATGACCGGCATCGTGTGCGATGGCGAGCGGGCGATGCTGGACATCGGCGACGTGCAGGTGCCGCCGCATGGCGAACAGATCGCCACCGGCTACGACGATGCCTACAACCAGACGCCCGCGCGGCTGATCCGCATGATCCGCGCGCTGGGGTACGAAAAGCGTATCCTGCACTATGTCGGGATGAGCCACTTTTTCGCGCTGGAAGCGCAAGGCGGCGACCTGATCGCGGCGCAGGATGGCGCGCTGTGCGGTCCGGCGGAGGCGTGGCATCGCGACTTTCTCGCCCTGGCGCAGGCCGCCGGGCTTCGGCGTCATCCTGTCGCTGTCCTACGAACTGTTTGCCGCGCATTGTCCAGCCGCATGGCAGCAGCGCGCCGCCGATGGTGCGCCGGGGCGAACGGGCTGGGTGCCGCCCTCAGCCCTGCTCTCGCCTGCAAACGCCGATGCGATGGCGTGGCTGCGCGCGGTAGCCTTGCGGTTCGTCGCCTTGCAGACCGAGGCGGGCCTGCCGCCGGTATTCCAGATCGGCGAGCCGTGGTGGTGGGTCATGCCAGATGGCCGTCCGTGCCTGTACGACGATGCGGCGCGCGCTGCGCTGGGTGGCGCGCCACCCGTCATCGCCAGCCTGCACGACCCGCTGACAACGGCGGAAACCGATCTGCTCGATGCCGTCGGGGCGCTGCTGGCGCAGTCCACCGCCGCTCTGGCGCAAGCGGTGCGCGATGCGTTTCAAGGCGCGGAAATCCTGCTGCTCGCCTTCACGCCCACCATCCTCGATCCCGAACGTCCCGAGCTCCATCGTGCCAACCTGCCCGTGGGCTGGGCGTGGCCCGCCTTCGACCGGTTGCAGCTGGAGGATTACGACTGGCTGACCGAGGGCCGCGATGCCGCCCGCCGCGCCGCCTACGCCGCTGCCGACGCACGCCTTAGCTATCCGCTGGACCGGCAGGATTACCTGTCCGGCTTCGTGCTGCGCGGAGAGGATGCCGAAACCTACTGGCCGCGCATCGACGCCGCGCTGGACGAGGCGGCGGCACGCGGCATTGCCCGCCGCTTCGTCTGGGCGCTGCCCCAGATCGCGCGCGACGGATACACCCGCTTCGCCTTCCCGGCGAGCGATGGAAAGGACGAACCCATGCAGGCCTTCGACGACATCCCCTACCCGCTCAGCCCCGGACGCGACGCATCGGTGTCGCCGCAATTCAGCACCACCATCGCCACCACCGCATCGGGCATGAACGGCGCACCACGCACTGGGCCGATGCGCGGCTGCGGTTCGATGTCGGCCCCGGCATCCGTAGCGAGGCGGAGCTAGGCGTGCTGCTCGCCTTCTTCCGCGCCCGGCGCGGGGCGGCACGCGGGTTCCGCCTGACCGACCCGTTCGACCACAGCAGCAACGGCATGACCGGCACGCCGACGCCGGACGACCAGTCGCTCGGCATCGGTGACGGCCTGCGTTCGGTGTTCGACCTCGTGAAGAATTACGGCCCCGAGACCGACCCGCAGCGCCGCCGCATCACCCGCCCCGATATTGCCAGCCTCCGATGCAGCATCGGCGGCGTGGAAACGGGCGCATGGCAGTGGCAGGATGGCGGGCGCATCGCGTTCGATACCGTACCGCCTGTCGGCGCAGAGGTGCGCGCAGGCTATTTGTTCGACGTGCCGGTCCGCTTCGCCGAAGACCGCCTCGATATCAGCGCCGCCACCTTTGCGGCAGGCGAAGCGCCGTCTGTCCCGCTTATCGAAGTGCGCGAGGTCGGATGATGCATCATGCTGACGGGGGTCACACCTTCTTCGCCACCGAACTGGAAGGCGTGGCAACCTTCTGGCGCATCCACCGCCGCGACGGCGTGACGCTGGGCTTTACCAGCCACGACCGCGCGCTGCGCTTCGACGGGATCGACCACCGCGCCGCACCCGGCATGTTGCCCAGCGCCATTCGCCGCGACGCCGGGTTCGGCGATGATAGCGCCGAAATCGCGGGCGTGCTGGCGCATGACAGCATCGCGGCAACGGACCTGCGCGCCGGACGGTTCGACGGCGCGCGCGTTGCGGTCGGCGTGGTCGACTGGGAAACGCTGGACCGCACCATCCTGTATCACGGCACCATCGGTGCAATCCGCGACGAAGGCGGGCAGTTTTCCGCCGCTCTCGCCAGCGCAAAGGCCGCGCTCGACATAGATCCTGTCCCGCGCACCAGCCCGACCTGTCGCGCCCGGTTCTGCGGCGCGGGATGCACGCTGTCGCCCGCCCGCTTTCACGCAGGAGGCGGCGCTCGTCTCGCATGACCCGGCAACCGGCCGCTTCGCCTTCGATATCGCGACCCCCGCGCGCTTTGCCGGAGGCCAACTCCTGTGGCGCGATGGTCCGGCAGCAGGCACGCGCGCCGATATCGGCGATGCCGATATCAGCGGCCTTGCGCTTGTCTGGCCGCTGACCGATCCGCCCGCAGCCGGCACACGCGCCCGCTTGCGGGAGGGGTGCGACCACACGCTGGCCACCTGCGCCGCGCGGTTCGGCAATGCCGTGAATTTCCAGGGCGAACCATTCCTTCCCGGAAACGACCTGCTCACCCGCTATCCGCTGGCGCAGAGCTGAAGCAATGGACCCTCGCGCCGAATGCTTTGCCGCTGCGGCTGAGGCGATGGTCGGCGTGCCTTTCCGGCTGCATGGCCGCGACGCCGTGGCGGGTGTCGATTGCGTCGGCCTCATCGTGATGGCGCTGGAGCAGGCGGGCGTCCGCGTACCGCCTCTGCCACCCTATGCGCTTCGCAACACCGGTTATGCTTTCCTGCCCCGGCTGGCGGAGGCGTGCGGCTTGGCCCCCGTTTCGGGGCAGCCGAAACGGGGCGACTGCATCGTGACCGCTCCCGGCCCGGCACAGCGGCACCTGCATATCGCGACAGCGCCGGATTGCCTGGTCCATGCCCATGCCGGTCTGCGCCGCGTGGTGCGGATGTCGTGGCAAAACGACGCACACATCACCCATCACTGGCGGTTTGTGCCGCTACAGGAGCACTGATCTCATGGCGACACTGGTATTGGGCGGCATCGGCACGCTGCTGGGCGGCCCCGTCGGCGGCGCTTTAGGCGCGCTGGCGGGGCGAAGTCTCGACAACGCCGTCATCGGCAGCGGCAGCCGCGAGGGCGCGCGGCTGAAAGACCTGGCCATCTCGACCAGCAGCTATGGCATGCCCGTCGGTCGCTATTTCGGCGCGATGCGCGTGGCGGGCAGCGTAATCTGGGCCACCGAACTCACCGAAACGCGCGAGAAAAGCGGCGGCGGCAAGGGCAAGCCCTCGGTCACCAGCTACAGCTACGCGACCTCCTTCGCGCTTGCGCTGTCCAGCCGGCCCATCGCGCGCATCGGACGCATCTGGGCCGACGGAAACCTGCTGCGCGGTGCGGCGGGCGACCTCAAGGTAGGCGGCACCCTGCGCATCCACACCGGGCATGGCGACCAACCCATCGATCCGCTGATTGCCGCCGACAAGCCCGACACCCCCGCCTTTCGCGGCATCGCCTATCTCGTGTTCGAGGACTTGCAGCTCGCCGATTTCGGCAATCGCATCCCGACACTGAGCGTCGAGGTGTTCGCCGACGAGGGCGCGTTGACGGCGGGCGATCTGCTGCATGAGACGGCAAGCGGTCCGGTGCTGGCGGGCCTCGCCGGTATCGGCCACGATGGCGGCGGCACCGGCGATCTGCTGGCGCAGGTCGATGCCCTGTTCCCGCTGGACGTCGAAGCCGCACAAGACGGCATCGTGCTGTCCGACGGCACCGCCATTCCTGCCGATCCGCCCGTGCTCGGACCGGCTATCGTGGCGGGCGATGACGAGTTCGGCGGTGCAAACGGCATCGCGCACGAACGTAGCACGGCGGAGGCCAGAGCGCCTGCCGCGTTGCGCTATTACGACCCTGCGCGCGACTACCAGCCGGGCCTGCAATATGCTGCTCGCCGCGCGGCTACGGGACAGGCAGTGCTGGAATTTCCCGCGACGCTATCGGCCCCCGATGCGCACCGGCTACTGGGCGAGGCTGTATCGCGGCAGCGTGCTCGGCGCGAGACGTTGCAATGGCGGGTGGCCGAACTCGATCCTTCGGTGCGTCCGGGCAAGGTCGTGCGCGCGCCCGGCATCGGCGGCCTGTGGCGCGTGGCGTCGTGGGAATGGCGCGACACCGGCGTGGAGCTGATGCTGGATCGTATTGCCGATCATGCTGCAACCGCACCCCCTGTCACCGACGCAGGCACATTGCCTGCACCGCCCGACCGGATTGCCGGACCCACCTTGCTGCGGGCGTTCGAAGCCCCGTGGGACGGCACCGGCGCGGCGACCGGCCTGCCCGTATACGCGGTCCTCGCCGCACCCGACGAGGGCTGGCGCGGCGCGGCGCTCTATGCCGACACCGCAAGCGGCCTTACACCGCTCGGCCCCAGCGGCAGCGCACAAGGCGTGTTCGGCACGCTGGACAGCGCACTCGCACCGTCCGCTGCCCTGTTGTTCGAAAGCGCAGCAACGCTCGATGTCACGCTCGCCCCGCCTGCCATGCACCTCGCATCGGCCTCACTGGTCGAGCTGGCCGATGGTGCAAACCGCCTACTGGTCGGCGACGAAGTGATCCAGTTCGCCACCGCGACCCGCAACGCTCTGGGTCGATGGACGCTGCGCGGCCTCCTGCGCGGTCGCGGCGGCACCGAAGGCGCGGCACGAGCCGGCCATCCGGCTGGCACGATGGCCGCCCTGCTCGATGATTCGCTGGTGCCGCTCCAGCCAGCATCAGGCACCGGCGACCCGGTTGCCATAGCCGCAATTGGTCTGGGTGATGCCGAACCGGTGATCGCTCCCATTGCCAATCCCGGCCTCGGCCAGCGTCCGCTGTCCCCGGTTCACGGCCGGCTGGACCGGCTTGCCGACGGTAGCACGGCCTTTTGCTGGACTCGCCGCGCGCGGGGCGCATGGGTTTGGCAGGACGGCATCGAACCGCCGCTGCACGAAGACACCGAACGCTATCGACTTCGGCTTCGGCCCCATCGCCGCGCCGCTGGCGGTCCAGGAAATGGACCAGCCGACGCTCACTCTCTCCGCTGCCGACACCGCGGCTTTCCAGGGCGAACCCGTGTGGGTGCGGCAGATCGGGCGCGCCTCGCTTTCACCGCCGCTCATGCTCGGCATTCTCTAGCCCGCGTCGATCGACGCCTTTCATCAAGGAACTGCCCATGACCCAGCTCGTCACTTTCACCGACCGCTCGCCCCGATTCGCCCTGCCCTTTCTGATGCCGGGGCAGGGGCAGAAGGAATTTTTCGTCAATGAGGGTCTCGCGCGCGCCGACCTGCTGCATCATTGCGCCGTATCGGGATCGGCCATCGCCCCGCCATCCGCGCCGGTTGCGGGCGAGACGTGGCGCGTCGCCCCCGGCGCGGGCGGGGTCTGGACCGGTCATGACGATGCGCTGGCGGGGTGGCAGGGCGAGAGCTGGATATTCGTCGCACCACAGGACGGCATGCGTATCTGGGATGCCGGTGCGGGGCAGTTTGCGCTATATCGCGGTGGCTGGGTGTATCCCGAAGCGCCCGCGCCCGTCACGGGCGGCGCCACGCAGGATGCCGAACTGCGCACCGCATTCGCCGCTCTGGCCATCGCGCTCGAAACCGCCGGGATATTTCCATCCGGCGGCTAGGAACCTTTTTGCCGGGATGCCGTTTGGATCCGGACGAACATGCGGACAGTGTGCGCGATGCAGCTAACCTGTCGGTTTAGCGACATTCTTGCAACAGTATCGCATGATTGATTGCTTGCCACATTCGTCCGGTAAAGTTAGAAAACAAGCGGAAAATCCATAAAACTGCCCATACAGCGGCATCCTTCGCTCACTCCAAGGGGAATATAATATGCGCAAACTCGTCATTGGTATGGCGCTGGCCTCCACGGCCCTCGCTACGCCGGCTCTCGCACGCGACGGCCAGTGGTACATCGAAGCCCAAGGCGGCCCGATGCTCGTCGAAGATACCGACGTTTCCATCGTCAACTCCATCACCGGCGCAACCGGCGATGCGACGATCGAATATGACGAAGGCGGCGATTTCGGTGCCGTGGTCGGCCATGACTTCGGTGCATTCCGTCTCGAAGCAGAAGCCAGCTACCGCACTGCAGACATCGATTCCGTCAGCACCAGCGGCATCGGCCTTCCGTTCGTCACGTCGCGCGGCACCACAGAAATCGCACCCGGCGGCACGTTCGCCACGCCACAGGCCGATGTCGACTCGCTCAGCTTCATGCTGAACGGTCTGTTCGATTTCGGTCCCGATGACGGCCTGCAGGCATTTGCCGGCGCCGGTATCGGTGTGGCGCGCACGCAGTTCGACATTCCCAGCGGTTTCGACGATTCGAACACCGGCCTCGCCTGGCAGATTCTTGCCGGTGTGCGTGCGCCGTTGACCGAGAACATCGATGCCGGTCTGCGCTATCGCATGTTCACCGCCGAAGACGTCGACTTCGTCGATATCGCCGGTCGTGACAACGAAGCCAAACTGCGCACGCACTCGCTGATGGGTACGTTGACGCTGAACTTCGGTGGTCCGGAGCCGATCGCAACGCAGACGTGTTACGACGGTTCGGTCATTCCGGTGACGGAAGCATGCCCGGCACGCCCGACGCCTCCGCCTGCACCTGTCCAGAACAAGACCTGTGCCGACGGCTCGGTCATTCCGGTAACGGCAACCTGCCCGGCACCTGCTCCGGTATGTCGCCAGGGACCGTATATCGTGTTCTTCGAATGGGATCAGTCGGACATTACGGCTGAAGCAGCCGGCATCCTCAACAATGCCGTCTCCGCTTACTCCAGCTGTGGCACCGCTGCCGTCATGCTCGCAGGCCACACGGATACGTCCGGCTCGCGCGTTTACAACGACGGTCTCGCACAGCGTCGTAACGCTTCGGTCCGTTCATATCTCGCAGGTCGCGGTATCCCCGATACCCGCATCTCCAGCGAAGCATTCGGCGAAGGCCAGCTGCGCGTTCCGACCGCCGACGGCGTTCGCGAACTGCAGAACCGTCGCGTGGAAGTCAGCTACGGCCCCAACGCGGGCATGTAAGCTTCCAGCCTCGGCTGAAAACGTTAGAGGGGCCGGAGCAATCCGGCCCCTTTTTCGTTGTGTGGAAGAGAATGCGTCAAAGATCGGCCTTGCGCTGCCGATCCAATTGCGCACAGCCCGCTCCACCACCAAAGGAAACAGCCATGCTCCCGTCCTCCCTTTCCCCGCTCCGCATCGCCCTTCTTGCCACGCTGCCCCTCGCCCTCGGCGCGTGCGCAACCACCGCACCTGTCTCGGGCACGACAATCGGCACAGCGTCGCTGATGACATCGGACGGCCAGCCTGCCGGGACCGTCACCGTGCGCGACCGCGACGGTGCAGCGTTTCTGACTATCGATGCGCGCAATATCCCGGCCGGACCGCACGGGTTCCATCTGCATGAAACCGGCACCTGCGACGCGCCGGACTTCAAATCATCGGGCGGCCACCTGAACCCGACCGGAGAAACGCACGGCATCTTGTCGCCGGGCGGCAAGCATCTGGGCGACCTGCCCAACCTGATGACTGATGCAGACGGTACGGGCATGATCACGGTCGCCCTGCCCGGCATGCCGGACATGCTGAGCGCGCAGATGTTCGATGCCGATGGCACGGCGGTCATCATCCATGCCGAGGCCGACGATTATCGCACCGATCCCACCGGCGCGGCCGGTGCGCGGATCGCCTGCGGTGTAATGAAGGCTAGGTAACCGCCGGATCACGCATGGTGCGCGCCGATTCGCCCGCTGACTCGGCGCGGTCGGTCACGCTCGCCATCGCTGCGGGCACCAGCTTGATAGCAGCCACCAGCAGCACCATGCCGAACGGCACGATTGCGAGAGTCGACAGCACGCCGATGCCCAGATCACCGTCGTTCAACGCCGAAACATAGCCCGCCATATACGGTCCCAGCGCCAGCCCGACGAGCGTTGTGGCAAGGAAGAACGTCGCCGTCGCCAGCCCGCGCATACGCGGCAGCACCAGTGCCTGACTCGATGCGGCAGCCGCGCCCAATGCGGACGCCGCAAGCGCGCCGGTCACGATGTTCAGCACGATGAACAGCGGCCAGCTATCGGTGGTATACTGGACCACTGCAAAGGGAATCGGCGCAAGCAGGCCGAACAGAATCACCCAGATGCGCCCCGACGGCATGCGTTCGAACAGGTAATCGGCCATTCGTCCGCCCAGGATAACGCCGAGAAAGCCACCCGCCGCACCGCCGCCGCCCAGCAGGAAACCAAGCTCGGACTTGGAAACCTCGAAGGTCCGCTCCGCATAAGGCGCGCCCCAGTAGGACATCGAATAGGCCATGAACGCGACGGTGCCGTAGCCCAGGATGGTGCACAGGAATGCGGGCGAGCCCCATGTCAGGGCGAAGGTCGGATAGTCGCGCGCGCGCAATGACGTGGCAAAGCAGAACACGGCGTAATAACCGATGGCGATTAGCGTCCATTGATCGGTGATGACCGGGATGATGTTGCCGGGTCCGGAATCGAGCGTAATCGTCAGCAGGTACGCCACCGCGAATGCCCCCGCGAACATGGCGACATTGATTGCCAGCGCACCGACACCGCGCGCCGCTGCGCCGAAGAAAGTGAATGGCGGGATGACCGTAAACAGCTCCTGCACGAAGCCGCGAAAGGGGTGCGGGTCTTCCGGCGTCGGCATTCCGTCGATGGCACCGCGCACCGGTTCGCGCAGGCTGGCAACCCATATTGCCAGCAACAGGCCGGGCACACCCACCGCGATGAATGCCGCTTGCCAGCCGGCCAAGTCCAACGGGCCGCCATCCGGGAAAGCTTCGTTCCAGTTTTCGACGACCAGCCCGCCGATTGCCAGGCTGATCCCGCCGCCGATATAGATACCGGACGAATAGATCGCGAGCGCGGTTGCGCGCAGCCGCGAGGGAAACCAGTCCGAAATCAGCGAATAGGCGGACGGGCTGGCGGTCGCTTCGCCCACACCCACCCCGATACGCGCCACGGTCAGCTCCGCAGCATTGCGCGCGAAGCCGGAGATCGCCGTCATCGCCGACCAGACCGCCAGCCCGATCGTCATCAGCCGCACTCGCTTCCAGCTATCGGCCAGCTTGCCCAGCGGGATGCCGAACAGCGCATAGAAAATCGCGAAAGCCGTTCCGTAAAGGAAGCCGAGATAGGCATCGTCCACGCCCAAATCGGCTTTGATGTCGTTGGCAAGGATCGACAGGATCTGCCGGTCGACGAAGTTCAGCACATAGACCAGCACGAGGACGCTGAGTGCGTACCAGCTATAGGCCGGCACCGGCTGATCGGTGACCGGCTGGCTGGTGGCGATGCCCGGCGGTGGCGTGTCAGCCTGCTGCGTCGCCTCGTTTGTCGGTCCCGGCATATCGTGTCCCATCCTCAAGTCCCGCTTCGGCAAAGCCCTTGCGGCGCAGGCGACAGCTGTCGCACACTCCGCACGCCCTGTGGTCATCCGGCCCGTCCTTTGACGGTGCGTAGCATGACCAGCTCATCGCCGGGTCCAGCCCAAGCCGGGCCGCTTCGCGTGCAATGTCCGCTTTTCCAAGCTCTTGCAACGGCGCATGAATAGTGAACGGCCCATCCTCGACGCCCGACTTGGTGCCGAGCCGCGCGGTTTCCTCGAAACTGGCGATGAATTCGGGGCGGCAATCGGGATAGCCGGAATAATCGAGCGCGTTCACGCCGATAAAGATATCGCGCGCTGCGACCGTCTCCGCCCATGCCAGCGTCAGCGACAGAAAGACGAGATTGCGCGCCGGAACGTAGGTTACCGGAATGTCCTCGCCGACCCCGCCCGTCGGGACCGCGATATCGTCGGTCAGCGCCGATCCCCCGAACATCGTCAGGTCCAGCGGTAACACCTTGTGCGCCACGCAACCGAGCGCACTGGCAATGCGGTGTGCGCTTTCGATCTCGATCCGGTGGCGCTGGTTATAATCGATGGTCAGCGCATGGACCGCGAACCCCTGCTCGCGGGCCAGCGCGGCGGAGACCATCGAATCGAGCCCGCCCGACAGCAGGACCACCGCCGCGCGCGGTTTGGTGTCATCCTGCGGCATTGCCTGCGTCAGCAGCTACCGGCGCGGCGCGCCTCGGCGGAAAACTGGAACGGACGCGACTTGTTCATGCCCTGCCCGGTAATCTGCAACAGCGTGCTGCTCTCGCGCCGGATGCTGGTGCGGGTGTAGCCTGCGCCGCCGCAGCTATATTGCACCGTCACCTGATTGGCGCTGGATTCCACCACGTAGCGGCGGCAATTCGGGCCGGGATTGCGCAGCCGCGTCAGTTCCAGTCCGGTGCGTACGCACACGCGCTGCGTCTGCGCGCCGCCGCGATATTCCAGTACCCACGCACCACGTTCGATACGGTCGAGCAGTTCCATCGTCGGCGCCTGCGCCGTGGCGGGCACAACGCCCAGGCCGAGCGCCATCGCGCACCCTGCCACGATACGGACGGCATTCGAGCTGACGGAATTGCGGAAGGGTTCGGTGAAACGGAACATGGCGTGATTCTACTCCTTGTGCAGACGCAATACCATAGATCGCACGTCTGCGCGAATGGCCCGAATGGGCTAAAGGCCGATAGGGAAGACGCGCGAACAGAACGCGCAGTCGACGTTAATATGTCCGTCTTCGTCGCGCATCTCCACGCGTTCGCTTTCCGGAAAGCGGGCCAGCAGTTCGCGATAGTGCTCTATTGTGCAGCGACAGCCGCGTTTCAGCACGCTTCCAGGCAGGATGCGCACTTCTTCCTCGTCATGGAACAGCCGCCAGACCAGCGCATCCATCGACAGCGCCGGTTCGAGCAGTTCCTCGTGCCGCAGGCTGCCCGCCATCACCGCGACATGCTCCCATTCGGGATGGTCCATGCGGACATGCAGCCGCTCGCGCCCTTCCTCCCCATCGGCGATATGCTGCACCAGCATCCCCGCCGCGAGAACACGCGCGCCTTCGCTGCGGATGGCGGTGCGGATGAGGGTGGGCACCTGCTCGGATTGCGCGAAATAAGTTTCGCAGGCATCGGATAGCGTTGCCCCTTCCAGCGGCACGATGCCCTGGTACCGTTCGTGCTCGCCGCCTTCCAGGCCGGGCCGGTCGAAGGTAATGGCGAGATAACCCTTGCCGAACAGCGCCTCCAGCGTCGGATTTGCACCGATGCTGCCGAGCCGGTCGGCGTCGAAATCGACATAACCGCGCAGCTCGCCACCGCGATAATCACAAACCAGCAAGTTGACGATGCCGCCCTCGGTCTGCGCCTGCATGGTCATCTGCGCGCCGGCTTCCTTGATCAGCCCGCCCATCAGCGCACCCAGCACCACCGCTTCGGCCAGCAGATGCCGGATCGGCGCGGGGTAATCATGCGCGGACAGGATCTGCGCCAGCACATCGTCCAGCCGCACGATCCGCCCGCGTGCATTGCGGGACGGGATCGTGAAATTCAGGACGCGGTCGGTCCACGTTTCGGCGTCCGGCGTATTCGGTGAGGCGGCAGTACTATCGGGCATGGCGGCGATATGGGGTCGGCGGCGCGGCGCGCAACCGCGCTAAATCTGCTTGAAGCACCAGCGCAGGATGGATTTTTGCGCATGGAGCCGGTTTTCCGCCTCGTCGAACACGACCGATTGCGGGCCTTCGAACACGCCCTGCGTCACTTCGTCGCCGACATGGGCGGGCAGGCAATGCAGGAACAAGCGCATCGGGCTTCGCGCGCGCCATCAGCGCCTCATCCACCCGATAAGGCGTCATCGCCGCGCGCCGCTCCGCCTCGCCATCCTGCCCCATCCTGATCCAGGTATCGGTGACGATCACGTCGGCGCCTCGGCGGCGGCTTGCGCCGTCATTCCGGTATCGACCCGCGCGCCCCTGTCACGCGCGGTATCGACCCAACGCTGTCCGGGCGCAAAGCCTTCGGGCGTGGCGACGCGCAGGTTGAACTGCATCAGCCCCGCCGCTTCCAGCCAGGAATGCAGCACATTGTTGCCATCGCCGAACCACGCAACCTCCAGACCGGGCAAAGCCTTGCCATGCTCGATCACGGTCAGCAGGTCGGCGACGATCTGGCACGGATGCGCTGGCATCGGTCAGCGCGTTGATGACCGGCACGCCGGCATGCTCCGCCATCGCCAGCAGCTTGGCGTGATCGTCCGTGCGCAGCGTGATGGCGTCGACCATACGGCCCAGCACGCGCGCGGTATCGGCCATGCTCTCCCCGCGCCCCAGCTGCGTGCTGCCCGAATCCAGCACCAGTGCGCTGCCGCCCAGCTGCCGCATCGCCATATCGAAACTGACGCGGGTGCGGGTGCTGCTTTTCTCGAACACGGTCGCCAGCACATGATCCGCCAGCGGCGCGTCGGCATCGGCGCGCCCCTTGGCCAGCCGGCGCGTGCGGCCTTGCGGTCGATGGCGTCGGCAATCATCGCGGCCAGTCCGTCCGCGCCTGCATCGGTCAGGTCGGTGAAATGGCGCATGCTCAGGCGGCCTGCGGGATCGTGTAGCTGGCCGCGCCTGCCGACAGCTTGTCGAAGAACTCGTCGATCTCCGCATCGCCGATGACCAGCGGCGGCAGCAGGCGCAGCGTATTGTCGCCCGCCGCCACGGTCAGCAGCTGGTGATGGTCGCGCAGGTGCACGAAGAACGGGCGGCTTTCGACCTTCATCTTGATGCCCAGCATCAGTCCCTTGCCGCGCACCTGGTCGAACAGGTCGGGATAATTGCCGATGAACTGTTCCAGCCGCGCGCGAATGCGCTCGCCCTTGTCGCGTTACCTCGGCGAGAAACGCGTCGTTGGCGACCGCGTCCATCACCGCACTCCCCGCCGCCATTGCCAGCGGATTGCCGCCATAGGTGGAGCCGTGCGTGCCGAAGGTCATGCCGCGCGCCGCCTTTTCCGTCGCGAGGCATGCGCCCAGCGGGAAGCCGCCGCCGATGCCCTTGGCGCTGGCGAGAATATCCGGCGTCACGCCGTAATGTTCATGCGCATACATCTTGCCGGTGCGCGCCACGCCGCACTGCACCTCGTCCAGCACCAGCATCAGGTCATGCTCGTCCGCAATGGCGCGCAGGCCCGTCAGGAATTCCTGCGACGCGGGGCGGATGCCGCCCTCGCCCTGGATCGGTTCGACCAGAAAACCGGCAGTGTTCGGCCCGACCATCGCGCGCGCCGCTTCCAGATCGTCGAACTCGCAATAGCGGAAACCGGGCAGCAGCGGCTCGAACCCCTTGTGCATCTTGGCCTGGTTGCTGGCGCTGATCGTCGCCATCGTCCGCCCGTGAAAGGCGTTGACGAAGGTGATCAGCTCGGTGCGCTGCGCATCGCCGTCCTCGTGCTGGTGATAGGCGCGCGCGGTCTTGATCGCCGTTTCGACCGCTTCCGCGCCGGAATTGGTGAAGAACACCGTGTCGGCAAAGGATCGCATCGACCAGCTGCTGCGCCAGCTTCTCGCCCTGCGGACTGCCATACAGGTTGGAGACATGCATCAGCGTTTCCGCCTGCTGCTGGATCGCGCCGATCAGCCCTGCATGGCTATGGCCCAGCAGGTTGACCGCGATGCCGCTGGCGAAATCGAGATAGCGCGTGCCGTCCTCGTCGATCAGGTGGCAATGTTCGCCGCGCACGGGGCGCACGCCGCAACGGGGATAGACGGGCATGAGAGGCGTGATGGACATGGATCGGGCTTTCAGAAGGTATCGCGTGGGCGGGATATGCAATTGTCTTTAGCACAAAAGCAAATGGCGACCCCACCGGAGCCGCCATGTGCGTATTCGACTGTGAACAAGCGGCGTGCCTATTCGGCAGGCACCAGGTTCACCGCCGAATGCTTGCCACGTCGGTCCATCTCGATGTCGAACTGGTAGCGTTCGCCTTCGTTGATGGCGGACAGGCCGGAGCGTTCGACGGCGCTGATATGCACGAAGGCATCGGGCTGGCCGTCATCGCGCACGATGAAGCCGAAGCCCTTCATCGCGTTGAAGAACTTGACCGTGCCGGTCGCCTTTTCGCCCGTCAGCTCGCGCTGGGGTGCGCCGCCGCGGTCGCCCGAAGACGCGCCGCGATCGTTGGAGCGACCGCCTTCGACCGGAATGACATCGCCGATGACCTGGATATCCTGCGCGGAGACCTTGCCGCCGCGATCCACCAGGTTGAATTCCAGTTCCTGCCCTTCGGCAAGACCCTGAAGACCGGCGCGTTCGACCGCGCTGATATGGACGAACACATCCTCGCCGCCGCCGTCCTGCTGGATGAAGCCGAAGCCCTTTTCGGTGTTGAAGAACTTGACCGTACCCTTGCCGGTGCCGACGACCTGCGGCGGGCATGCGGTTGCCGCCGCCGCCCTGTCCGCCGCCACCGCCGGAGAAACCGCCGCCTCCGCCGCCGCGCGGGCCACCGCCGCCGCCGCCGCCGAAGCGATTGCCGCCACCGCCGCCGCCGCCGTAGCCGCCGCGATCGTTTCCGCCGCCGCCATAACCACCACCGCCACTGCTACGGTCATTACCGCCACCGCCGCCATAGCTGTCACCGCCAAAGCCGCCGCCACCGCCGCCAAACGGATCGAAACCGTCTTCGCCAAAACTGTCCCGTTTGTCGCGTCCGCGCCCTTTGCGGCCTCTATCGTAACCCATAATGCAACACGTACCTTCGTAGTCCCGTCCCGAAATTTCCCGATGCGGCAACCGGACGGCGGGTGTGCCAGGCATCGACATGGTCCCGCTGATTAACACCGCATCCTTGCGGCACGCACGGACCATCCATTTATGTTCATAGCGCAGAAAGCATCCGCGCGCGAACATTTTAGCGTTTTTTTCGAGTGCGCCGCCAATATGACAATTCCGCATAACCCGCTATTGCATCAGCCGATACGAGGACGGGACGCGCCAATGCGACGCTCCAACCGCCCCCAAACTGCCTTTCTCTGCCGGAGAGACGATACCATGACAGCGTTTCGCACCCTGACCGATACCATGCTCGTCACCGGGCAGATCGTGCCTGCCGACCTCGCCACCGCCGCGGAGCAGGGCGTAACCTTGGTTATCAACAATCGTCCCGACGGAGAGGAAGGCGGGCAACCGGACGGCGCGGAAATCGAATTGGCGGCGACGGCGGCGGGCCTGTCCTATCGCGCCATTCCCGTGATGTCCGGCCAGATGGGGCCGGAACAGGTCGACGCGATGGCGAACGCGCTGGATGCTGCGGAGGGGCCGGTACTCGCTTTCTGCCGAACGGGCACGCGCTCGACTTTCCTATGGGCGCTGGCGCAAGCAAGTCGGGGAACCGACCCCGACGCGCTTGCCTCGGCTGCGCAAGGCGCAGGATACGACCTTTCGCCGATACGCTCCACGCTCGATGCGATGGCACAAAGGCAAGACATGACGCAAGCGGCAATCTTCGGCGGATCGCTGCTGGCGGTGCTGGGCATTGCCGGGCTGGTCCACCTGCTCGCGCTCGGCACGCGCAGCCGCATTCGTGACGAGGATCACGCCATCGCGCTTGCCAGCGAAACCGCCGCAGGGTTTGCGCCGGAAACGGTGTTGGTGGACGATGGCGGACGCGCCGCGCTGCTCGAGGACGGATCGGGCAACGCGCTGGTGCTGCGCAAGCATGGCCAGCATTTCGTGGGCCGAGTGATCGACGCGGGCAATGTGGCGCGGCACGGCGACAAAGTGGTCATCGACACCGGAGAACGGCGCTTCGGCACGGTGACCATGCGCTGTCGTGAGCGTGGGCACGGACCCGCGGCCGATGCCTGATTTTTCACCCACCGAGCTTGCCGTGCCGCTGTTCGTGGTGCTGGTGCTGGCCGAGCTGGTGTGGGCATGGCGCAGGCGGCCCGAAAGCTACGAAGCGCGCGATACGCTCACCAGCCTGCTGTTCGGGCTGGGCAGCACGGTGGCGGGCGCGGCGTTCGGCGGCCTGTTCCTGCTGATGTGTCTGGCGCTGTACGAATACCGCGTCTTCGACATTCCCGTGACCGGCGGCTGGGCGTGGCTGGCATGGCCGGTATGCTTCGTGCTGGACGACCTTGCCTATTACTGGGTCCATCGCGCCGGGCACCGCGTGCGCTGGTTCTGGGCGAGCCATGTGAACCACCATTCCAGCCAGCATTACAACCTCAGCACCGCGCTGCGGCAAAGCTGGACCGGGGCGTTCACGCTGGGCTTCGCTTTCACGCTGCCGCTGGTGCTGATTGGCTTCCACCCGGTGATGATCGCGATCTGCCACGGGCTGAACCTGATCTACCAGTTCTGGATCCACACCGAGGCCATCGGGCGCATGCCGCGCTGGTTCGAGGCGGTGATGAACACGCCCAGCCACCACCGCGTCCATCACGCCACCAATCCGCGCTATCTCGACCGCAACTATGCCGGTGTCTTCATCGTGTGGGACCGCCTGTTCGGCACGTTCGAGGCCGAACGCCCGGACGAGGAGCAGATCCGCTACGGCATCGTGCGCCAGCTGGGCAGTTTCAACCTGTTGTGGGCGGTGTTCCACGAATGGATCGGCATGGTGCAGGATATCGCGCGCGCACCGTGGCGGCACAAGCTGGGCTACCTGCTTCGCCCGCCCGGCTGGACGCACGATAACAGCCGCCAGACTTCCGACATGCTGCGCGCCGAATGGCAGGCCCGGAATCGCGAACAGCAGCGCGGAAGCGATTGAAACTATACGCCAAGCTGCCTAGCCTCCTGCGCAAACGGGAGAACGAGACATGGCACATTACGACTATATCGTTATCGGCGGCGGCAGTGCGGGCAGCGCGGTGGCCGGACGGCTGGCCGTGGACGGCACGCGGCGGGTGTGCCTGGTCGAGGCGGGCGGGCGCAACAACAACTTCCTGATCAAGACGCCCGGCTTCATGCCGTTCCTGCGTGGCAGTTCCAATTACCGCTACGACACCGTTGCGCAAAAAGGGCTGAACGGGCGCATCGGCTACCAGCCACGCGGCAAGGGCCTTGGCGGGTCGAGCGCGATCAACGCCATGATCTATATTCGCGGCAATGCCTGGGATTACGACAACTGGGCGGAGATGGGCTGCGACGGCTGGGCGTATGAGGACGTGCTGCCGTGGTTCAAAAAGGCCGAAGGCAATGAACGCGGCGCGGACGACTATCACGGCGATGGCGGCCCGCTGTTCGTGTCGAACCAGAACCACACCAACCCCACCAGCCGCGCTTTCGTCGCCAGTGCCGAGGCGCTGCAACTGCGCGGGACGGACGATTTCAACGACGCCGAACAGGCCGGGTTCGGCATCTATCAGGTGACGCAGCACAAGGGCGAACGCTGGTCCGCCGCGCGCGCCTATGTCGAACCGATCCGCGACCAGGGCAATATCGACATCCGCACCAACACGCTGGTCGAACGGCTGGTGATCGAGAACGGACGCGTCACCGGCGCGGTGCTGCGCAAGGGCAAGCAGACCGAAACCATCCATGCGGGCGGCCCCGGCGGCGGCGGTGTTATCCTCAGCGCAGGCGCGTTCAACAGCCCGCAAATCCTGATGACCAGCGGCATCGGCCCCGCCGCGCATCTGAAGGACCACGGCATCGACGTCGTCATCCGACAGCGGCGAAGTCGGCGAAAACCTGCAGGACCATATCGATTACGTATCCACTTGGGCAACCGAATCGACCGACCCCATCGGCGACAGCCTGGCAGGCACGAAGCGGATGGTCGCCGCGATGCTGGAACATCGCCGCCATCGCACCGGCATCATGACCACACCCTATGCGGAAGCCGGCGGGTTCTGGCGCGTCATGGACGATGCCCCCGCGCCCGACGTGCAATGGCATTTCGTGCCCGCGCTGCTGGAGGATCACGGTCGCGAAAAGGTTAAGGGGCACGGATTTTCGCTCCACGCCTGCGTGCTGCGTCCCGAGTCGCGCGGCACCGTGCGCCTCAACAGCGCCGATGCGGCGGATGCACCGCGTATCGACCCCAACTTCCTCGACGACGATCGCGATATCGCCACGCTGCGCGCCGGCGTGCGCCTGTCGCACCGGATCGCCGATGCGCCGCCGCTGGCCGATTACGACCCGGCCGACCGCAATCCGGTCGATCTGCAGGACGATGCCGCGCTGGACGCCCTCATCCGCAACCGCGCCGACACCGTCTATCACCCGGTCGGCACCTGCCGCATGGGCAGCGATGCCGGTGCCGTGGTCGATACGAAACTGCGCGCCAACGGCGTGGAGGGCCTGTGGATCGCCGATGCCAGCGTGATGCCCAAGATCGTCAGCGGCAACACCAACGCGCCCAGCATCATGATCGGCGAACGCTGCGCGGACTTCGTGATGGCGGCGGAATGATGCTGGTTCCCTGTTGATGGGCATCCGGCCACGGGGCATCATGATCGGTGGACGCTGCGCGGACTTCGTGATGGCCGCCGAGTAGAACTGTCGACAAAAAAGGGGCCGGAGCAGCAAGTGCCCCGGCCCGTCAAAGGTGGTGTTCGCAGGAAGAACATCGTGGGACCGGGCAGGCCGCTGCAAACAGGCCCGCCCGGTCGATCTGCTAATTAGTTGTAGGCGCGCTCTCCGTGTTCGGAGATATCCAGCCCGTCGACTTCGCTCTCTTCATCGACGCGCAGTCCGATCACGGCCTTGACGACCAGCGCGGCGATCAGCGTGCCGATCCCGGCCCATGCGATGGTGACAAGCACGCCGAAGGTCTGTTTCCAGAGCTGTGCGCCCAGCGCCACCGAACCATCGCCCGGCCCGCCGAGAAAGCCCTGATAGACAACCGCCGTGCCGATCGCGCCGACAATGCCGCCCACGCCGTGGATGCCGAAGGCGTCGAGCGAGTCGTCATAGCCGAACTTCGCCTTCGCCTTCGCCACCATGAAGTAGCAGACCAGCGACGACAGGATGCCGAGCAGGATGGCGCCGAACGGCCCGCTGTTCCCGGCAGCTGGCGTCACGGCGACGAGGCCCGCAATCACGCCCGAGCAAAAGCCCAGCGCGCTGCCCTTGTGGCCCATCGCCCGTTCCACCACCATCCAGGTCAGCGCACCGGCAGCGGTCGCCACGAAGGTGTTGATCATGGCCAGACCGGCGGAGCCGTCCGCTTCCAGCGCGGACCCGGCGTTGAAGCCGAACCAGCCGACCCACAGCAGGCCCGTGCCGATCATCGTCATCGTCAGCGAGTGCGGCGGCATCGGTTCCGCCGGATAGCCGCGCCGCTTGCCCAGCAGGAATGCAAGCACGAGACCCGAAACGCCGGCATTGATATGCACCACGGTGCCGCCTGCGAAATCCAGCGCGCCGTCTTCGAACAGCAGGCCGCCACCCGCCCAGACCATATGCGCGATGGGGAAATAGACGATGGTCAGCCAGATCGGCACGAAGGCCATCACCGCGCTGAACTTCATCCGCTCTGCTGTTGCGCCCAGGATGAGCGCGGCAGTAATCGCGGCAAAGGTCATCTGGAAACTGATGAACACATACTCGCTGATGACTTCATCGGTGAAGGTCGCAGCGGTGCTGGTCAGGTCGGTGCCGGTCAGGAACAGGTTCCCCCAGCTGAAGAACGCATTGCCTTCGGGTCCGAACGCTGTCGAATACCCCCACATCACCCAGATCAGCATCGCCAGACTAGCGGTCGCGCCGATCTGCGTCATCGTGCTGAGCATGTTCTTGGACCGGGTCAGCCCGCCATAAAACAGCGCGAGGCCGGGCAGGATCATCAGCAGGACCAGAACGGTGGCGGTCATCATCCAGGCATTGTTGCCCGGATTGGCCACGGCGGCGGTTTCGGTCGCGGTTTCGACCACCTGCGCCACGCCGTCCTGCGCGAAGGCGGTTCCGGCGGCAAAGGCCGTGGCGGCAAGCGCACCGGCGGCGGGAAGAATTCTGCGGATCATGGTGTGTTTCCTCATGGCTCTCAAAGCGCCGTTTCGCCGGTTTCGCCGGTGCGGATGCGAGTGGCGGAGGCCAGCTCCAGACACGAAAATCTTGCCGTCGCCGATGGTCTGCGCGCCTGCGGTCTGCATGATGGTTTCCACCACCTGATCCGCCGCCTCGTCAGCCACGGCGATTTCCAGCTTCACCTTGGGCAGCATGTTGGTGGTGTATTCGGCGCCGCGATAAATCTCGGTCCGGCCTTTCTGCCGCCCGAAGCCCTTGACCTCGGACACGGTCATTCCGGTAATGCCGACCGCGCCCAGCGCATCCTGCACCTCGTCCAGCTTGAACGGTTTTATGATGGCGATGATGTATTTCATCGTGCCCCCCTTGAAGCACCGGACAGTTTCCGGCGGAGGAGAGTGTCGCAAGCACCGTGCCAACTAGCTGTCGGCGCAAATATGCCCGGTATGCGGGCATGGATAGTCAGCAGCGTTGCTGCCGCTGCTCAAAAGTTAAGCAATGCTTAAATTGACCGCAGCCTGTCAGCGTTCTTTCGTTGCCGAAAATGTCAGATCCGGGTTCTTTTCCTGCTGGTAGTTCACGTCCCACGGGCTTTTTGCCATAAACACCAGATCGCCATCGCGGTCGCGGGCCAGATTCGGGCGATTGATCGATTCGAACGCGTCGATCCTGGCCGCATCGCCTTTCAGCCAGCGCGCGGTGGAGAAGGGCGAATCCTCCAGCGCCGCCTCCACCTTGTATTCCGCCGACAGCCGGGAGATCAGCACTTCCAGCTGCAACTGCCCGACCACGCCGACGATGTGCTGCGCACCGATTTCGGGATAGAACACCTGGATCACGCCTTCTTCGGACAGATCGTCCAGCGCCTTGCGCAACTGCTTCGTCTTAGTCGGGTCTTTCAACTGCACCCGGCGCAGGATTTCCGGCGCGAAATTGGGCAGGCCGGTGAAGCGGATAAGGTTTTTCTCGCTCAGCGTATCGCCGACGCGCAGCGTGCCGTGGTTCGGGATGCCGATGATGTCGCCCGCTTGCGCGGTATCGGCCAGCTCGCGGTCCTGCGCGAAGAACAGGATGGGCGAATGCACGGCGATGGGCTTGCCCAGCCCGCTCGGCGTCAGCTTCATGCCGCGTTTAAATGTGCCCGACACCTGCCGCATGAAAGCGATGCGGTCGCGGTGGTTGGGGTCCATATTGGCCTGCACCTTGAAGATGAAGCCGCTTACCTCGTCATGGCCGGGTTCGATATGGTCGTCGCCAGCAGGCTGCGGGCGCGGCGGCGGGGCGAAGCGGGCGATGGCCTCGATCAGTTCGGTCACGCCGAAATTCTTCAGTGCGCTGCCGAAATAGACCGGCGTCAGGTCGCCCGCGCGATAGGCGTCGAGGTCGAATTCGGGATAGCCGATCTGCGCCAGCTCGGCATTTTCGGCGAAGCGTTGCGGGATGTCGAAATCGGTCTCGCGTGTCCCCTGAAACTCTTTCGACGGCCCCTCCGGCACCGCGACCGCGCCGGTGGCGAAATCGAGTATCCCGTGAAACTCCCCGCCCATGCCGATGGGAAACATCTGCGGGCTGACGTCCAGCGCCAGCATGTCCGCAATCTCGTCCAGCAATTCGAAAACGGGCCGTCCCTCGCGGTCCACCTTGTTGACGAAGGTGATGATCGGGACATTGCGCAGGCGGCACACTTCGAACAGCTTGCGCGTCTGCGGCTCGATGCCTTTCGCGGCGTCGATCACCATCACGGCGGAGTCCACCGCCGTCAGCGTGCGATAGGTGTCTTCGGAAAAATCCTCGTGTCCCGGCGTGTCGAGCAGGTTGAAGGTGATGACATTGCCGTCCGCATCGGGCCGCTCGAATGTCATCACGCTGCTCGTCACGGAAATGCCGCGCTGCTGCTCGATCTTCATCCAGTCCGACCGCGCCCGCCGCGCCGCCCCGCGCGCCTTGACCTCCCCCGCCAGATGGATCGCCCCGCCCTGCAACAGCAGCTTCTCGGTCAGCGTCGTCTTGCCTGCATCGGGGTGCGAGATGATGGCGAAGGTGCGCCTGCTGGTGTGAGGGATGGTGCTTGGCATTGGGATGATGGACCTTAAAATTTACCGTCACCCTGAACTTGTTTCAGGGTCCATCTGGCCACGAAGCACCGGTTGTGCGGGGATGCGAGCGCGTGCCAACCTTGGCCGTCCGCCTAGACGACAAATGGATCCTGAAACAAGTTCAGGATGACGGGTAGGCTGGGTTCGGGGGAGGGTCTTACCCCCGCAACGCCGCGCCCTTCTTCATCGCAGCCGCCACAATCCTGTCCGACACCGCCTTCAAATCCGCCTCGGTAAAGCTCTTGTCGCCCGGCTGGAGAGTCACTTCCAGCGCCAGCGACTTCCTGCCTTCGGGCACACCCTCTCCGGCGAACACATCGAAAATGCGCGCATCGACGATGGCGTTCTTGTCCGCGCCCCGCACCGCGCGCAGCAGGTCGCCCGCCGCCATCCCGGCGTCGACCAGGAAGGCGAAATCGCGCGTGACCGCTTGCAGCGCGGGCGGCGCATAGGGCGAGCGGGCGAAACTGCTTGCGCCCTTCTTCACCGGAATGGCGTCGAAGAAAATCTCCGCCGCGACCACCGGCCCGTCAATATCGAAAGCCTCCAGGGTGCGTGGATGCAGCGCGCCGAAGCGGGCGAGGATATTCTTCGGGCCGAGCCGCAGCGTGCCCGACTGTCCGGGGTGGAATTGCGGACCAGCCTCGCTCATCACCATCAGCTTGGCAACCGGAGCGCCGACGCTGGCGAGCAGTGCCAGAGCTTCGGCCTTGGCATCGTAGGCGTCGAACGCAGCGGTCTTGCCGGTGGCCCAACCGCGCGCGGTTTTCTCGCCTGCCAGCACCAGACCCAGCGTCGGCTTCTCGTCGCTCGATCCGTCCTTGGCGCGGAAATACCGCCGCCCCACTTCGAACAGGCGCGAACTCGCGTTGCCGCGATCGGCATTGCGTTTCGCCGCCGACAGCAGGCCGGGGATGAGCGACGGCTGCATCGCTCTCATGTCCTCGCTGATCGGATTGTCGAGCACCCACAGCGACTGGCCTTCGGGGGCGAAATGCTCGGCATCGGGGACGGGCAGGAAGGACCACGTCACTGCCTCATGCAGCCCGCGCGCGGCGGCGGCGCGGCGGACGCGGCGCTCCAGCTTCTGCGCGCGGCTGGCGGTGGGTCGGGCCACGCCGTCGGCGCGCGGCAGGGCCACGCTTTCCACCCGGTCCAGCCCGTGCATACGCACGATTTCCTCGACCAGATCGGCAGGCCCTTCGATATCGAAGCGGCGCGGCGGCACCGCGACCTGCCACGGCACAGTGTCGCAGGCGACGGCAAAATCCAGAGCGGCAAGGATCGCCGCCTGCTCGTCTTCGGCGATGGCTACGCCGCCCAAGCGCTCGGTCAGCGCGGGGTCGAAAGCGACCATGCGCGGTGCGTCAGGTGCGCTGCCCAGCCGCGTTGGCGCGGAGACGGTGCCGCCTGCCAGTTCCGCGATCATGCCGGTCAGCAGGTCCAGCCCGGTGTCGAGAAACGCCGGATCGACGCCTCGCTCGAACCGCGTGCGCGCATCGCTGGCAAGGCCCAGCTTCCGCCCGGTCGCACCGATGGTGGCAGGATCGAACCAGGCGATTTCGATCAGCACATCGGTGGTGTCCTCCGTGCAGCCGGACGCCGCGCCGCCCATGATGCCCGCGATATCGTGCACCCCCGCATCGTCCGCGATCACCAGCATGTTGTCGTCGAGCGTATAGGTCTTGCCGTTCAGCGCCTCGACCTGTTCGCCATCTTTCGCACGGCGTGCCGTCAGCGTGCCGTCCAGCTTCGCCAAGTCGTAGACATGCGCCGGACGCCCGAAGGCGAGGCTGAGATAGTTGGTCAGGTCGACCAGCAGCGAGATCGGCTTCTGCCCCGCGCTCGCCAGCCGCTGTTGCAGCCAGTCGGGCGAGGCGCCGTTGGTCACACCACGCACGATCCGCGCGAAGAAAGCGGGGCAACCCCCGGCATCGTCGATGGCGATATCGGGCGCATCACCAGCGCTCTCGTCGAACGACGGCACTGCAATCGGTTTCAGCGTGCCGAGGCCCGCCGCCGCCAGATCGCGCGCAATGCCGTACACGCCCATGCAGTCGGGCCGGTTGGGCGTGATCGCCACGTCGAATACGGGTGAGGATCCGCTGTAATCGGCGAAGCTGTAGCCGACCGTCGCATCGGCGGGCAGTTCGATGATGCCGTCATGCTCGTCGCCCAGCTCCAGCTCGCGCACCGAGCACATCATGCCGTTGGATTCCACGCCGCGAATGGCGGATTTGCGCAGCTCCATGCCATTGGCGGGCACCACCGCACCGGGCAGGCCCAGCACGCCCTTCATTCCGGCGCGCGCATTGGGCGCACCGCAGACGACCTGTAGCGGCTCGCCCCCATTCACTTCGGCCCCGGCATCGACCGACAGGACTTGCAGTTTGTCCGCATCGGGGTGCTTTTCCGCCGTCAGCACTTCGGCGACGCAAAAGCCCGCGAGGCGCTCCGCCGGGTCTTCCACCCCTTCGACTTCCAGCCCGATCGCGTTCAGCTTGGCCGCGATGGTCGCAACATCCGCGTCGGTTTCGAGGTGGTCTTTCAGCCAGGTCAGCGAAAACTTCATGGCGCGTCTCCCACACCGCCGGAAAGTGTCGGCACGGCCAGCGGATCGAAGCCGTAATGCTCCATCCAGCGCGCATCCCCGTCGAAAAAGGCGCGCAAGTCGTCCATCCCGTATTTCAGCATCGCCAGCCGGTCCACACCGACACCGAAGGCAAAACCCTGCCATTCGTCGGGGTCCAGACCGGCAAATTCGATTACGCGGGCGTTGACCATGCCGCTGCCGAGCAGCTCCATCCAGCCATGCCCCGGCGCATCGCCGTCGCCACCCAGCACGCGGCGCTTCACGCCCTTGGTCGTCTCGTCCTTCCAGCCGACATCGACTTCCACGCTGGGTTCGGTGAAGGGGAAGTAGGACGGGCGCAGGCGCAGCACGATATCGTCGCGCTCGAAAAACGCTTTCAGGAATGTCTCCAGCGTCCATTTCAGATGGCCGAGATGGATATCGCGGTCGATGACCAGCCCTTCGACCTGGTGGAACATCGGCGTATGCGTCGCGTCGCTGTCGCTGCGATAGACGCGGCCCGGTGCGATAATGCGAAGCGGGCCGCCCTCCGCCATCATGGTGCGGATCTGCACCGGTGAGGTGTGGGTGCGGAGCAGAATAGCGCCGTTCGTCCCAACTCTCGTCGGGGAAATAGAACGTGTCGTGCATCGCGCGGGCGGGATGGTTCTCGTCCATGTTGAGCGCAGTGAAATTGTGCCAGTCGTCCTCGATCTCCGGCCCGGTTTTCACGGCGAAGCCGAGGTCGGCGAAAATCTCGGCCAGCTCGTCCATTACCTGGCTGACCGGATGGATGCTCCCGCTTGGGCGTGCTGGCGCGGGCAGCGTCAGGTCGAGCGTTTCGGTGGCCAGCCTGCGGTCCAGCTCGGCAGTGTCCAGCTCGGCCTTGCGCGCCTCGACCGCTCCGGCAATCGCGGCGCGGGCGGACTGGATCGCAGGCGCTTGCGCTTGTCGTTCTTCAGGCGTCATCTTGCCCAGCGTTTTCAATAGCTGGCTGACCCAGCCCTGCTTGCCCACGGCTTCCACACGCAGCGCGTCCAGCGCCGTGGCATCGGGCGCGGCGGCAATGGCGATGACCGCCTGTTCGGTTCGGGTTTTCAGGTCTTGCATATGTCAGCCAGCCGCTATCGAATGTGGGGCGCAAAAGCAAAGGGCGGCCCATCATGGACCGCCCCGCTATTCGTCGTATCGGGCAATGCAGCTTACGCGGGAAGCGCAGCCTTGGCCTGACCGATAATGCCTTTGAATGCAGCTTCCTCGTTCATGGCGAGGTCGGCCATGACCTTGCGGTCCAGCTCGATCCCGGCGAGTTTCACGCCGTGCATGAACTGCGAATAGGTCAGCCCTTCGGCGCGGACGGCAGCGTTGATACGCTGGATCCACAAAGCGCGGAACGTGCGCTTCTTAACCTTGCGGTCGCGATAGGCGTATTGGCCGGCCTTCTCGACCGCCTGGCGCGCGACGCGGATGGTGTTCTTGCGACGGCCGCGATAGCCCTTGGCCTGTTCGAGGAGCCGCTTGTGCTTCTGGCGCGTGGTGACGCCGCGTTTGATGCGAGGCATAGTATATATCCTTGTTTGGTGCGGTCGGCCATCCGGCCTTCCTTGGCTGTGCCTTCCCGCTCCCCCTCCCGACCACCCGATCAGGATAATCCCGTGGGTGGTCGGGAGGGGGAGCGGGAAGGCACAGCCCGCGAGCGTCAGCGAGCAAACAAAAACACCCGCGACATGCTCATGTTAAACTGTCACGAAAGCCCGTAGGGCGCCCACTTCTTGATCACGCGCGCATCGGCGTCGGCGACCAGGGTGGTTCCGCGGTTCTGGCGGATATACTTCGCATTGTGGTGCGTCAGGCGGTGGCGCTTGCCGGCGACACCGTGCTTGACCTTGCCGGTCGCGGTGATCTTGAAGCGTTTTTTGACACCGCTCTTGGTCTTCAGCTTGGGCATTTTCATCTCCTGTTCGGATGCGGATAAGGACACGCATCGTACCAGCCCTGGCAGCCCTAACGGCCAGACCGGCAGATTCTCACACGTGTCGGTGAAGCGCGCGTAATTACCGGGTCGCGGCAAAAACGCAAGCAGAGATGGCCGCTGCCCCCCTTCAGCCCATCGCTTCCAGCACATCTTCCAGCCGCGCAGGTTCGCCTAGCGCCAGCACCCGGCCATCTGACTCGGCATCCAGCGGGTTGCCCTGCCAGTCGGCCATTAGCCCGCCCGCGCCCTCCACCACCGGGACCAGCGCGGCGTAATCGTGCAGCTTCAGTCCCGATTCGCACACCACGTCCAGATGTCCGGCGGCGAGCAGGCCGTAATTGTAGCAATCGCCGCCCCACACCACCGTTTGCGATGTTTTTGCCGCAAGCGACATGAAGGCGGCGGCGTCGCTGTCGGTAAAATATTGCGGCGCGGACGATGCCAGCACCGCATCGCCCAGTTCCTTGCAGGCGCTGACCTGTACGGGCGCGCCGTTCAGCGTCGTCGGCTGGCCCACGCGCCCGACCCAGCGTTCGCGCAGCACCGGCTGGTCGATGATACCCAGCACCGGCCAGCCATCCTGCATCAGCGCGATGAGCGTGCCGAAAATCGGGCGACCCGCCATGAAGCTGACCGTGCCGTCGATGGGGTCGAGCACCCATTGTCGCCCTACGCCCTCATTGCGCGTGCCGTATTCCTCGCCGATGATGCCGTCATCGGGGCGCTCAGCCTCCAGTATGGCGCGCATTGCGGCTTCGCCCTCGCGGTCGGCTTGCGTGACAGGCGAGCGGTCCGCCTTGCGCTCATGTGCGAAATCGGCGCGGAACAGCGGGCGGATCGCAGCCCCCGCTGCGTCGGCGAGGCGATTGGCAAGGGCGAGATCGTCGGAAAGGGTGTTGGCCATCGCAGCAGCGCGTAGCGCCCGAGGCATACAAACGGCAAGTCGCTCGGGATCGGAGCGGTCGTCTGGACCTTGCGGCGTTTCTTGTGCATACTTTCCAGCGAATACAACAGGGGCCGCACATAACACTCCGTTCGAGCACCGGCGCGACGCGCGCAGGCATGCCGCTGGCGCTGAACCGCCAGCCGGGGCTTGCCGCGCGCCCGTGGTTCCACCGGATCAGCGTAACCGACGTGACCCTGCCCGAAGGTGCCAGCATAGAATGCCGGATCGTCAACGAATTGCCGACCGCGCGCATCCTGTTCGGCGCGGACTGGAGTGCGGAAACGGCAGACGGCCCCATGCACTTCTCCAGCAGGCCGGAAGGCCACTCCATTTATTTCGGGCCTCAATCGGCGGCCATGCCGGTTGTCATTCACGGGTCTTTTCAGGTGGTCACGATCAATCCCTCCGCAGGGGCCGCCGCGCGGTTGTCCGACAGGGACATGGCGTCAATCGTGGACCGGATCGTAGAGCTGAAAGACCTGACGGCGGAATTCGACATGGCGCAGATTTTACGGCCGGGTGGTTCTCCGGCGCAATGGCTGGACAATGTCGACTGGGCGCTGTGCCGGTTTGCCGAGATACGTGGGCTGGTTCCGCCCGATCCCGTTGCAACCGCGTTCGACCGGGCGACATTGACCGACCCGACCGCTTCGCCTGTCGCTATTGCCGCGCAATGCGGGGTCACGCCGCGCACGCTGGAACGGGCGGTGAAGCGTCATTTCGGCCTGACGCCCAAGCGGGCGCTGCGTCGGGCGCGGGCGCTGGACATGGCGGCGATGTTGCTTGGTGTGGCGGAACCGGACGAGGAAGCGGAAATGCGGCTGCGCTATTTCGACGAACCGCACCTCAACCGCGAGATGCGCCATTTCTTCGATCTGACGCCGGGCCAGCTGCGCGATAACCGCCACCCCCTGCTGCGCATCACCGCCGAGATACGGCAGGCCCGGCGGCTGGAGGAGCTGGCCGTCCTGCCGCGCGGCACCATGCCAAGCTGGCGCGATCCCGATGCGGAACCGAAGGGCCGCTGAACCGCAGCTGGTGCGTATCGATCAATCGAACAGCGAGCTGACGCTGCTTTCGTCCGCGATGCGGCGCACCGCTTCGCCGATGAGGGGGGCGATGGTCAGGATGCGGATGCGGTCGCTGTCGTCGGCGGCATCGGCGGGGCGGATGGTGTCGGTGATGACCAGCTCGGTCAGCGCACTGCTGTTCACACGCGCCACCGCGCCGCCCGACAGCACCCCGTGCGTGATATAGGCGGCGACCGAATTCGCGCCGGAATCCAGCAGCGCCTGCGCCGCATTGCACAGCGTGCCGCCCGAATCGATGATATCGTCGATCATCACGCAATCCTGGCCCTGCACGTCGCCGATGATGTTCATCACTTCGCTCTCGCCCGGCCGGTCGCGGCGCTTGTCGACGATGGCGAGCGGCGCGTTGTCGAGCCGCTTGGCCAGCGCGCGGGCGCGCACCACGCCGCCGACATCGGGGCTGACCACCATCAGGTTGCGGTCGCCATACCGCGCCTGGATATCCGCCGCCATGACCGGCGCGGCATAGAGATTGTCGGTCGGGATATCGAAGAAGCCCTGGATCTGCCCCGCATGCAGATCGACCGCCAGCACCCGGTCGGCGCCCGCCTCGGTGATGAGGTTGGCGACCAGCTTGGCCGAGATCGGCGTGCGCGGGCCGGGTTTGCGGTCCTGCCGGGCATAGCCGAAATAGGGGACGACGGCGGTGATCCGCTTGGCCGAGGCGCGGCGGCACGCATCGATGCAGATCAGCAATTCCATCAGATTGTCATTGGCGGGGTAGCTGGTGGACTGGACGAGAAAGACATCCTCGCCGCGCACGTTTTCGTGAATCTCGACGAAAATTTCCTCGTCCGCGAACCGGCGCACCCCGGCATCGACCAGCGGCATTTCCAGATAGGCGGCAATCGCGCGGGCCAGCGGCAGGTTCGAATTGGCGGCCATGAGTTTCATAAGCGTGTCCTGCATCCGGCACCCGCCCCCGCGCCCCGATTCGGCGGCGCTGCACAGGCGGACGGGGATGGCTTAGCGGGGCGTCATCGCTTTGCAACACAGGGCACGCGCGCATGTGGGGAAAGCGGCTGCGCTATTTCTGCGAGGTGTCGCTTGCCGCGCGCCCTTGTGCCTTGCGTCGCCTCAGGTTCTCGCGCAGCTTGGCGGCCAGCCGCTCTTCGCGCGTAAGGGCTGCATCGAAAGGTTTGGGCGCATCGGACATCGTTAAGGGATAGCGGCTATGACAGGCGCAATTCAAGTCGCACACGAAACCGCAATCCTTGACTTGAGAGGGGCAAGCGCCAATAGGCCCGCGACTTGGTGATACGCTGCTGTAGCTCAGTGGTAGAGCACACCCTTGGTAAGGGTGAGGCCGGGAGTTCGATCCTCCCCAGCAGCACCATTTCCTTTTCTCCTCTTGTGCCGTCCGCCCCGCCGGTTAGACCGGTCGGGGTATGATGTCCGATATCGCAGTGCCAGCCCCGGCGGAAACCAAAGCCGAAGCCGACCAGAACGACGCAGCCCGCGCGTTGACGCCGGTGGACCCGCGTTTCGTGTCGCTCACCCGCATTCGCACCATCATCACTGCCTTGCCTTTCGTCATCGGTGCCATCGTCGCAGAGGCGAGCGGGTACCTGCCGTTCGGCGTCGTGATCGGGCCGGTGCTGCTGGTCGCGGTGGCGGTCGTGTTGCGCCTGCCGCATCGCCGCTACATCGCGCGCGGTTACGATATGGGCTCCGACCGGCTGCGCGTGGTGCGCGGGCTGTGGTTCCGGCATGACAGTGTGGTGCCGTTCGGGCGGGTGCAGCATATCGATGTGGAGCAGGGTCCGTTGGAGCGGATGCACGGGCTGTCGACTCTGACCGTACACACCGCCGGGGTTCACAACGCGTCCGTAAACCTGCCCGGCCTGGCCAGCGACGATGCCGCCGCCATGCGCGAGACGATCCGGCAGCATATCAAGCGCGAATTGCAATGACAGGGCCGGATGCGCCGCCGGCACGAGCGAGCGCGAGCGTTCCCGTCACCGCGAAGCCTGAGCCCGCCCCGCAGCGGACGAACCCGCTTGGCGTGCTGGCCCAGGGGATTACCGGCCTGCGCAGTTTGGCCTTTCCGGCAGCAGCCGGTTTTTTCAGTACCCGCAATTCCGAAAGCTGGGTTCTTGCAGCATCGCTTATTCTGGCAGCCCTGCTGCTGTTCGCGATGGGCGGGGCCTATCTGCGCTGGCTGCGCTTTACCTACACGGTGGGCGCGGACGATATCCGTGTGGAAAGCGGGTTGTTCGCCCGGACTGCGCGCTCTGTCCCTTATGAGCGCATCCAGGATGTCAGCCTCGAACAGGCATTCGTGCCGCGCCTGCTCGGCCTGACAGCGGTGCGATTCGAAACCGGTGCGGGCGGCGGGGAGGAGATCGCGCTTACCTACCTCACCGAAGCCGAGGGCGCGCGGCTGCGCGAGCTGGTCCGCGACCGGCGCGAGGTGGTCGTCTCCGACGCCACCGCGACCGGGACAGCCGCACCTGCCGCGGAACCGCCAGCCGAAATCCTGTTCCGCATGACGCCACAGCGGCTGCTGCTGTTCGGCCTGTTCAATTTTTCGCTGGCGGTGGTCGCCGTGCTGGCGGGCCTGACCCAGCAATTCGATGTCCTGCTGCCGTTCGAGCTGTGGGATTTCGATGCGTGGGAGGCGCGGCTGGCCGGACCGGGCGCGCAGCTGGCGGGGCTTGGTCCGCTGGCGCAGGTGGCGGGCGGCGTGATCGCGCTCGCGTCGCTGCTGGTGGTCGGCTTTGCCACCGGCGTTATCCGCACAGTGGCGCGCGACTGGGACTTTTTGCTCGAACGCACCGCCAAGGGCTTCCGGCGGCGGCGTGGGCTGTTCACGCGCACCGATGTCGTCATGCCCGTCCACCGGGTGCAGGCGCTGAAAATCACCACCGGCGCGATCCGGCGGCGCTTTGGAGCGGGTGGCGGCTGGCACGGGTTGAAGCTCGTCAGCCTCGCGCAGGACGCAGGCTCGGCTAGCCACGACGTCGCGCCGTTCGCGCAACTGGCCGAGCTGGACCCCATCATCCGCGCCGCCGGGTTCATGCCTGCGACCGGAGCGGACTGGCACCGGCCCAGTCGTCGTTATCGCTTCGACAGCGCGCTGTTCGACTTCGTGTCGATAGCCGCGATTGCAATCCCGGTCGCAGTTTTCGCACCGCCGGGTTGGGCGTTGCTTCCGCTGGCGCTTGCCATTGCGGCGGCAATGGTTTCCGCCTGGGCTTGGCGGTTCGAGAAAAACGCGGTTAGCGACACGCAGCTCTTCGCGCAGGAAGGCTATTTTTCTCCCGAGCTGTCGATTGCCTCACGCATCAAGCTGCAATCTTCGGAAATAGTGCGCGGGCCAGTCGCGCAACGGCGTGGCTATGCCCACCTCAAGCTAGGTCTGGCAGGAGGCACACTGGCGCTGAACGGTCTGCCGCTGGCGCGCGCGGAAGCGTTACACCACGCAGTAATCCGCAGCATTACCGCGAACGATTTCTCCGAACTTGCGTGAAGCGCGCTAGCCCGAGCACTTGATATACGCGCGCCCTATTTAAATGCGCCCTATTTAAGCACGCACGTCCGACCAGTCCGGGTTCTCGTCGAATTTCTTTTCGACATAGGAACACTGCGGCACGATCTTGAAGCCATGTTCCTTCGCATCGGCGACCAGCGCATCGACCAGCCGGGCCGCCACGCCCTGCCCGCCGATTTCGCGCGGCACGATGGTGTGGGTTGCGACGCGCACGCCTTTCGCCTTTTGGTTCCCAGTCGAGATGGCCGGTATGCCCGCTGCCGCCGACTTCGGCGACATAGCGCCCGCCGCCGCTTTGCGTGTCGGAATGGGTGATCGTCACATTTGCTTTACCGGCAGCCATCGCGTTTCTCCATCTTGCGCTGGTTCCAAGGTGGGTTAGGACAGCGCGCAATGCAATTCCTGTCCGACAATGCCGCCGCCGTCCATCCCCGCGTCTGGGACGCGATGCGCGATACCGACACCGCCGATGCGCCCTATGACGGCGATGCCCTGTCGCGCGAACTGGATGCGCGTTTCACCGACCTGTTCGGGCGCGAATGCGCGGTGCTGTGGGTGGCGACCGGCACGGCTGCGAATTGCCTGGCGCTGGCCACGATGGTGCCCCCGCATGGCGGCGTGGTCTGCCACCGCGAGGCGCATATCGAACAGGACGAGGGCGGTGCGCCGGGGTTCTACCTGCATGGCGCGAAGCTGCTGCTGGCGGAGGGAGAGGGCGCGAAGCTGACGCCCGATGCCATCGGCGCCGTGATCGACCCGATCCGTGACGACGTGCACCAGGTGCAGCCGCATGCGATCTCCCTCACGCAGGCAGCGAATACGGGCGCTGCTATCGCCCCGCCGAACTCGCCGCCATCGGTGCATTGGCCGAAGAGCGCGGCCTGCCGCTGCATGTCGACGGGGCACGGTTCGCCAATGCGGTCGCTTTCCTCGATTGCACCCCGGCCGAGGCGGTCGGTCCGGCGCAGGCGCTCAGTTTCGGCTGTGTGAAGAACGGCGCGATGAGCGCCGAGGCCATCGTGTTCTTCGACACCGCGCTGGCCGACGTTGCCCGCTATCGCCGCAAGCGCGCAGGGCATCTGCAATCCAAGGGCCGCTTCCTCGCAGCGCAGCTCGTCGCCATGCTGGAAGGCGACCTGTGGCTGGAAAACGCGCGCGCCGCCAATGCCGCCGCCGCCGAAATCGCCGGCGTCGTGCGGCGAGCGGCTGATGCATCCGGTCGAAGCAAACGAGCTGTTCGTGCGCTGCACCGCCGACGAACGCGCGGCGTTGCGCGAACAGGGCTTCGGCTTCTACGACTGGGGCAGCGATGCCGCGCGGTTCGTGACCGCGTGGAACAGCGACGCGCACGCGGCCAGCGCACTCGCAAAAGCCGTCGCCAACTTGTGACCGCAGCCCGGATCGACCGAAACACAGGCGCTGTTGCAGCCGCGCATCGTCGCGGCGTTCCTGATCGTCGCGCTGATCTGGGGCAGCACCTGGTATGTCATCACCGGTCAGATCGGCACCGTGCCCGCAAGCTGGTCCATCGCGTGGCGCTTCATGCTGGCGACGCCGGCGATGTTCGTGGTGGCGCGGATCATGGGCCGCTCGCTCGCCATCGGGCGCAACGGGCAGGCGCTGGCGGTGTTCATCGGGCTCACCCAGTTCTGCGGCAATTTCAACTTCGTCTATCGCGCCGAATTGCACCTGACTTCGGGCATCGTGGCGGTGATGTTCAGCCTGATGATCGTGACCAATGCGCTGCTAGGGCGCTGGCTGCTGGGGCAGCGGGTGACGGCGCGCTTTTATCTGGGCGGCGTCGTCGCGCTGGCGGGCATTTCGCTGCTGCTGCTGCACGAGGCGCGGCTGTCGCCGCTGGGCGGCAATGTCGCGCTGGGCATTGCGTTTGCCATTGGCGGCATCCTGGCGGCCAGCATCGCCAATGTCTGTCAGGCGCTGCCGACGGGGCGGGCGCTGCCGATGGTCAGCCTGCTGGCATGGTCGATGCTGTACGGCACCGGCTTCGATATCGCGCTGGCGTGGTTCGAGCACGGGCCGCCGGTGTTCCCCGCCTCGCCGGTGTTCTGGGCCGGGCTGGTGTGGCTGGCGCTGGCGGGATCGGTGGTGACGTTCCCGCTCTATTACACGCTGATCCGCACCATCGGCGCGGGGCGGGCGGCGTATCAGAACATCCTGGTTATCGTGGTGGCAATGGTCATCTCGACGGTGCTGGAGGCGTATGAATGGACCGCGCTGTCGGTGCTGGGGGCGGTGCTGGCGCTGGTCGGCATGGCGGTCGCGCTTCGCGCAAAGCAAGCCTAGACGAGCGAGCGCAGCCCCTCGCGAAATGTCGGAAATTGCGGCTGCCAGCCAAGCACCCGCTTCGCCTTGCCGTTCGCGACGCGGCGGTTCTCGGCATAGAAACCGCGCGCCATCGGCGACAGCCCGGCCTCGTCCATCGTCTGCAATGGCGGGTGTTTCACGTGAAGCAGGCGGCAGGCTTCCTCGATCACGGCATTCTGGCTGGTCGGCAGATCGTCCGCCAGATTGTAAGCGCCCGCCGGTGCTTCCAGACCCGCCATGACGCCCGCGACGATATCCTCGACATGCACCCGGCTGAAAACTTGTCCGGACAACTTTATACGATGCGCCTTGCCGCTGCGCACCCGGTCCAGCGCGCTGCGCCCCGGTCCGTAAATGCCGGGCAGGCGGAACACCCGCGCGCCGCGTTCCAGCCATTCGGCATCCGCTTCGGCGCGCGCCGTCCGCCGTCCGGTGCCGGTCGCGGCGCTTTCATCGACCCACGCCCCGCCCGCATCGCCATAGACGCCGGTGGAAGACAGGTAGCCGAGCCAGCGGTCTCCGAAGCAGCGCGCCATACCGCGCCAGCACCGGATCGCAGCCGTCGGCGGGCGGCACCGACGACAGCACATGCGTCGCCCGCTCCAGACCGGCGCGCACCGCATCGTCGTCGTCGAACGCCATGCTGCCGTCGGACCCGGTGCTTGCCACCCGCCAGCCCGCCTGTTCCAGCGCAGCCGCCAGCCGCTTCGCCGTATAACCCAGCCCGAATATGAACATTGTGCGCATCGCGGCGTTGTAAGCCCGAACACCAAGAGAAAGCCAAGCCCCACATGGATATCGCCCGCTCCCCGTCCGCCAGCCCCGACCCCGCCAATCCGAACCCGCAACTGGCCGATGCCCCGCCGGAGCCAAAGGCCCCGCCCGTTATCCTGCGCGCCGATTACAAACCCTATCCGTGGCGCGTTCCGGCGGTGTCGCTGGATTTCGAACTCGGCGCGGAACAAGACGCAGGTGACGGCAACGCTGAAGCGTCGAACCCAACCCCGATGCCGAACCGAGCGATACGCTGTTCCTGAATGGCGACGGTCTCGAACCGGTATCGGTCACCGTCGATGGCGAAGTGGTCGACAGACTGGCATCTGGATGGCGGCAACCTGTCGCTACCCGTCCCAGCGGGCGAGCATGTCGTCGCCATCGTCACCCACATAAATCCGGCGGAAAACACGCAGCTGATGGGCCTGTTCGCCAGCGGCGGCATGCTGTGCACCCAGTGCGAAGCCGAGGGTTTCCGCCGCATTGCGTTCTTCCCCGACCGGCCCGACGTGCTCAGCACCTACACCGTCCGCATGTCCGGCCCGAAGGCCGAATTCCCGATCCTGCTGGCCAATGGCAACCGCACCGATGCGGGCGACGGGCCGGACGGCACGCACTGGGCGCAATGGCACGATCCGTGGCCCAAGCCGAGCTATCTGTTTGCGCTGGTCGCGGGCGATCTGGTAGCGAATTCCGGTTCTTTTACAACGCGTTCGGGCCGCGAGGTCGAACTCAATGTCTGGGTCCGCGAAGGCGACGAAGGCCGCACGCAGCACGCTCTGGAATCGCTCAAGAAAGCGATGGCCTGGGACGAGGAAGTGTTCGGACGCGAATACGATCTCGACCTGTACAACATCGTGGCCGTGTCCGATTTCAACATGGGCGCGATGGAGAACAAGGGGCTGAACGTCTTCAATACCAAGTATGTCCTGGCCGACCCCGACACCGCGACGGATGGCGATTACGATGCGGTCGAAGGCGTGATCGCGCACGAATATTTTCACAACTGGTCCGGCAACCGCGTCACTTGCCGCGACTGGTTCCAGCTGTCCTTGAAAGAGGGCTTCACCGTCCTGCGCGATCAGCTGTTTTCGCAGGACATGCAGGGAGAAGCGGTCAAGCGGATCGAGGATGTCCGTATCCTGCGCTCCGCCCAGTTCCCCGAAGACAGCGGCCCGCTGGCGCACCCGATCCGCCCGGACAGTTTCCGCGAAATCAGCAACTTCTACACCAGCACGATCTACAACAAGGGTGCCGAAGTCATCCGCATGATGCGCACGCTGGCCGCGTTCCAGATCGGCCCCGACGCCTTTCGCAAAGGGTGCGATCTCTATTTCGAACGCCACGATGGCGAGGCCGCGACGTGCGAGGATTTCATTGCCGCGATCGAGGACGGTGCCGGGCTGGACCTGACGCAATTCCGCCGCTGGTATTCGCAAGCCGGTACGCCGCGCGTCACCGTGGCGTTGTCGCATGATGGCGATACCGCCACGCTGGACCTGACGCAGACCGTGCCCGACACGCCGGGCCAGACCGACAAGGCGGCAATGCCGATTCCGCTGCGTATCGCGCTGCTGGATCGCAATACCGGGCAGCATCGCGGCGAGGAACTGGTTGTTCTCGATAACGACTCGAAACGTTTTACGTTTGACGGGTTTGCGACGCCGCCCGGTCCTGTCCGTCAATCGCGGCTTCTCCGCGCCCGTCACCATCGAACGCGACACCCCGGCGGAAGATCTCGTCTTCCTCGCCGCGCAGGACGATGACGCCTTTGCCCGTTACGAAGCGATGCAGGAGTTGGTCGTCGGACATCTCGTAGCCGCTGCTACCGGCACGCTCGACGATGCAGCGCGCGAGGCGGGGCAGGCGCATATTCACCGCGCCCTTGCCGCCATTCTCGACGATGCCAAGCTGGACGACGCGATGCGGGGCGAGCTGGTGATGCTGCCCAGCCAGACGTATCTGATGGAACAGGTACCCGCTGCCGATCCGGGCGCTTTCCATACCGAACGCGAGCGGCTGAAGGCGTGGCTGGGCACGGCGCTGGCCGACCCGTTCACCGAACTGCACCGCCGCACCTCCGCCATACCCTATGGCCACGACCAGGCGGCACGCGGCGCGCGCAAGGTGAAAACGCAGGCGCTGGTCTATCTGGCGGCGGGCGATCCGGCGCGGGCATCCGATCTGGCGCGCGACCAGTACCGGGCGGCGGACAACATGACCGACCGGCAGGGTGCGCTGATGGTGCTTGCCGGGCTCCAGACTGCGGCACGCACCGATGCGCTGATCGATTTCTACAACCGCTACCGCGACAACGATCTGGTCATCGACAAGTGGTTCACCCTACAGGCGATTTCGCTGCATCCCTCGGCACGCGAACATGTGAAGGCGCTGGCGAAACATGCCGATTTCACCCTGCGCAACCCCAACCGCGTGCGCTCGCTTTACATGGCGTTTGCGGGCAATCCGCATGCGTTCCACGCTGCTGATGGCGAGGGATACCGCATGATCGGCGACCTGATCTCGCGAACTCGACCCGATCAATGCGCAGACGGCGGCGCGGTTTGTCCCGTCGCTCGGACGCTGGCGCAAGATCGAGGCCGAAGCGCGCGGCACTGATGCGGGGCGAGCTGGAGAAAATCGCGGCCATGCCGCGGCCTGTCGCGCGATACGATGGAGCAAGTGAGCCGGTCGCTCGACGATGGTTGAGCACGATGACCGGATTGTGGCGCCAGCGCTCGAAGGGGTGCCCCACGCCTTTTACAAGGGCACTCCGGAAGGGTCCGAGCCGGACCTGTCCGCGCTCGGCTCTCCGCCGCTGGCTCGCGTGAAACAAGTGCATTCGGCGCGCGCGGTGACTACTTCCGCGCCTTTCTCGCCGGTGCAGCAACCGGAAGCCGACGCACTGGTCACTGCCACGCCCGGTCTGGCACTGGGAATTGTCACGGCGGACTGCGCGCCGGTGCTGCTGCACGATCCCACCGCGGGCGTCATTGCGGCGGTCCATGCCGGATGGCGCGGGCGCGCTGGACGGGGTACTGGAGGCAGCGATACAGGCGATGGTGACGCTTGGCGGCGACCCGTCGCGCATGGTGGCTGTGGTCGGCCCGTGCATCCACCAGGCGAGCTACGAGGTCGACGACGCTTTTCGCGCCCGCTTCGATACGAACGCGGATGGTTGCTTTGCCGAAGGACGTGCAGGCCATCACCGGTTCGACTTGCCGCTTTATGTATCGAGACGGCTGCGCGGCGGCGGTGTCGGCTCCGTCGGGACGCTGGCCGTCGACACCTATGCGACGCGAGGATGCGTTCCACTCCTATCGCCGGGCCACCCATCGCGGCAGGCCGACCGGCGGTCGCCAGCTAAGCGTAATCGCCCTTCCCGCCTGACTGCGCTTGCATCTTGCGGCATGGCGAGTGCCAAAAAGTCGGTTGGCAGTTTTCGCCACGCGCGCTAACGCAGTCCCAAATCGAGAGCTGTGGCGGGTCTTCTTGCAAGACCGCCCGGTTCACAGACGGGCCGCGATACCGATGCGCGGCGGCAACAGGCAGGATCGATGACGAGCACTGATTTATCCGGTACGGTGACCACGGACCCGGCCCCCGGCGGGCCGGACGAGCCGCGCCGTCGCGATTTCATCAACATCGCTGCGGTCAGCGCCGGCAGGCATCGGCGGCCTGGTCGTGGTTTTCCCGATGATCAGCCAGATGGCGCCCAGCGCCGACGTGCTGGCCGAAAGCAGCACCGAACTGGACGTTGCCGCGATCGAGCCGGGCCAGAGCATCAAGGCGATCTTCCGCAAGCAGCCGCTGTTCGTGAAGCGCCTCACCCCTGCCGAGATGCAGGAAGCGAACGCCACGACCGACAGGGTCGCTGCGCGATGCCGAAAGCCTGGATGACCGCACCAAGGAGGGGCATCGCGACATCCTCATCACGATGGGCGTCTGCACCCATCTTGGCTGCGTCCCGCTGGGCGCGGCAGAGGGCGAGAACAAGGGCGAATACGGGGGCTATTTCTGCCCTTGCCACGGCTCCCATTACGACACCGCCGGACGCATCCGCAAAGGTCCGGCCCCGACCAACCTGCTGGTCCCGGATTATGAATTCACCGGCGATACCACGGTTGTGGTCGGATAAGCGAAAGAGGCACGAAGCATGAGTTTCCCCTGGGCGCGCCAATACGAACCGAAGAACGATTTCACGCAGTGGATCGATGAAAAGCTGCCATTGCCGCGGCTGGTCTACAACGCTGTGGGCGCAGGCTATCCGGTGCCGCGCAACCTGAATTACATGTATAATTTCGGCGTGCTGGCGGGCTTCTGCCTCGTGCTCCAGATCATCACCGGCGTCATTCTGGGCATGCATTACGCTGCCAACGACACCGTCGCCTTCGCATCCGTCGAGCACATCATGCGCGACGTAAACTGGGGCTGGATGATGCGGTACATGCACGCCAACGGCGCCAGCTTCTTCTTCCTCGTGCTGTACCTGCATATCTTCCGCGGCTTCTATTACAGCTCCTACAAGGCCCCGCGCGAGATGATCTGGCTGCTGGGCGTGGTTATCTTCCTGCTGGCGATGGCGACCGCGTTCATGGGCTATGTGCTGCCGTGGGGCCAGATGAGCTTCTGGGGTGCCAAGGTGATTACCGGCCTGTTCGGCGCGATCCCGCTGGTGGGCGAACCGTTGCAGATCTGGCTGGTGGGCGGTTTCGCCCCTGACAACGCTGCGCTCAATCGCTTCTTCTCGCTGCACTTCCTGCTGCCGTTCGTGACGATGGGCGTCGTCATCCTGCACGTCTGGGCGCTGCACATTCCCGGCTCCTCCAACCCGACGGGTGTGGAAGTGAAGAAGGAAAGCGATACCGTTCCGTTCCACCCGTATTACACGGCGAAGGACGGCTTCGGGCTGGGCGTGTTCCTGATCCTGTATTGCGCATTCGTGTTCTTCATGCCGAACGTGCTGGGCCACCCGGATAATTATATCGAAGCGAACCCGCTCGCCACGCCGGCGCATATCGTGCCCGAATGGTATTTCTACCCGTTCTACGCGATCCTGCGCGCCTTCACCTTCGACTTCATCCTGTCGGCAAAACTGTGGGGCGTGCTGGCCATGTTTGCCGCGATCCTGCTGTGGTTCGTGCTGCCGTGGCTGGACCGGTCGCCGGTGCGTTCGGCGAATTACCGCCCGCTGTACCGCAAGTTCTTCTGGTTCTTCATGGTGGTGCTGGCCGGGCTGTTCTACCTCGGCGGTGCGCCTGCGGAAGAGCCCTATGTGATGCTCAGCCAGCTGTGCACGGCGTGGTACTTCATCCACTTCCTGATCGTGATCCCGGTGGTGTCCTCCATCGAAAAGCCCGATCCGCTGCCCTATTCCATCACCGAAGCGGTGCTGGGCCACGATGCCGACAGCTCGCTCGCGGGCAAGGTTCTGGGTGGCAAGAAGGATGGCGGGCCAACTGCCGCTTCGTCCGGCCCCCGCACCGGCACCGGCTCCGCCGAGCCGCTTCCCGCCGAATGATACAGACGAAAGAGCTGACCTGACATGATTCGCCTGTTTGCCATTCTCGCAGGGTTCGTTTTTGCGACCGTCGTGATGATCTCGTTCTTCACCGGGTTTTATACCTGGGCGACCGAAGACAAGGTGCTGTCCGCCGAATACGAGTTCTACGAGCACCCGCAGCCCATCGGCTTTGCGCAGGACGGTATTCTGGGCCGCTGGGACAACGCGCAGCTCCAGCGCGGCTACAAGGTGTACAAGGAAGTGTGCGCCGCCTGCCACAGCCTGAAATACGTGGCGTTCCGCGATCTGGCCGCACTCGGCTACACCGAAGACGAAGTGAAGGCGCTGGCGGCGGAATGGCAGGTTCCGGGCATCGACCAAGCTACCGGCGAAAACATTCTGGTGCCCGGCAAGCCGCAGGATTATTTCCCAGAAGTCTATCCCAACAATGTTGCCGCCGCTGCCGCGAACAACAACGCCATCCCGCCCGATCTTTCGCTGATGACGAAGGCACGGCACGACGGCACGGCCTATGTTGCATCGCTGCTGGCGGGCTATGGCGATTACCGGAAGCATGAAAACCATGACGGCGAAAAGCTGGTCGAGGCGTTTCCGGAATTCGAGACGCCGACCGGTCTCTATTTCAACAAGTACTTCCCCAACCTCAATATCGCGATGGCCCCGCCGCTGACCGCAACGGGGCAGGTTACATATGATGACGGCAAGGAAGCCACCATCGGCCAGATGTCCACCGACGTCGCGGCGTTCCTGGCCTGGACGGCAGAACCCAAGCTGCAGCAGCGCAAGCAGACGGGCGTCTGGTTCATCGGCTTCCTGATCTTCGCCACGATTCTGGCTTACCTCGCCTATCGCAACATCTGGGCCGGGCTGAAAACGCAGACGCCGGTGCGGCGGGACACGGACGAATAGGACGCGTTCCTATGACGCCGGACGACCTGAAAGCGCTCGTCCGCACGGTGCCCGACTTTCCAAAGCCGGGCATCCAGTTCCGCGATATCACTACGTTGCTGGCGGATGGTGCCGGCCTTGCCGCCTGTATCGCGCACATGGCCGACCGCCTGTCCGTGCGCGAGCCGGTCAACGCCGTCGCGGGTATGGAAGCGCGCGGCTTCATTTTCGGTGCAGCGGTGGCGGTGCGGCTGGGCATTGGCTTCCTGCCCGTGCGCAAACCGGGCAAGCTGCCTGCCCGCACCATCGGCGTCGAATACCAGCTGGAATACGGCACCGACCGGCTGGAGATAGACCCCGACGCCATTACGCCGGGTATGCGCATCACCATCGTCGACGATCTGATCGCAACAGGCGGCACGGCGCTCGCGACGGTGGATTTGCTGCGACAGGCGGGTGCGGTCGTGGACCACGCTGTCTTCGCCATCGACTTGCCGGACCTCGGCGGCGCGGAACGGTTGCGCGACGCGGGCGTAGCGGTCGATGCGCTGATGCAATTCGAAGGCGACTAGGCGAACGGGCACAACCGATCGGCCATTGCCGGAGTGCGCCATTGTGATACGGTCGGGCGCAATAAGGGGCTAAGCGTTTGGAACAACAGGCACTTGTTATCGCGCTGGTCGGCGTTCTGGGTATCGGCGCGCAATGGGTTGCGTGGCGCACCGGCTGGCCCGCCATCGTGCTTATGCTGGCCGCCGGATTTCTGGTCGGCCCCGTCTTCGACATCATGGACCCCGAAGCAGCGTTCGGCGATCTGCTGGAACCGATGGTGGCCATCGGCGTCGCGCTGATCCTGTTCGAAGGCGGGCTCAGCCTCGATTACCGCGAATTGCGCCATTCGGGCGAAGCGGTGTGGCGGCTGGCCACGATCGGCGTCGCGATAGGCTGGGCGGCCGGTGCGGCGGCGGCGCATTACATTGGCGGCTTGGCCCTGCCGGTGGCGGTTCTGTTCGGCGGCATTCTGGTGGTCACCGGCCCGACGGTGGTGATCCCGCTTTTGCGCCAGTCCTCGGTGCAGACCCGCCCTGCATCGATCCTGAAATGGGAAGCCATCGTCAACGATCCCACCGGCGCGCTGTGCGCGGTGATCGCCTATGAATATTTCCGCAAGGTCGCCGAAGCCGAGGCCGAGGGCACCAGTACCAGCGTGATCGAGGTCGTCCCGCCGCTCATCATTGCGGCAGTCCTGGCCGGCCTTATCGGCTACGCGGCGGCGCGCGCCATCGCCTGGGCATTTCCGCGCGGCGTGGTGCCCGAATATCTCAAGGTTCCGGTGCTGCTGGTCGCGGTTGTCGCGGTGTTCGTCCTGTCCAACAAGATCGAGCACGAGGCCGGTCTGGTCGCCGTGACCGTGATGGGCGTGGCGCTGGCGAACATGCATGTCTCCAGCCTGCGTTCGATCCATCCGTTCAAGCAGAACATCGCCGTGCTGCTGGTGTCCGGCATCTTCATCCTGCTGTCGTCCTCTCTCGATGTGTCGGATCTCGAATATCTCGATCCGCGCCGCGCCGAGGGTTTCCGCCTCATGCTGTTCCTGCTGGCGCTGCTGTTCCTGGTGCGGCCGGTGACTATCCTCATCAGCCTGGCTTTCAGCTCGGTGCCGTGGAACGAGCGGCTGTTCCTCGCGTGGATCGCACCGCGCGGCATCGTTCTGGTCGCGATTTCGGGTCTGTTCGCGCTGCGCCTGAACGAACTGGGCTTCAATGACGGCAATCTGCTGATCGGGCTGAGCTTCGCGGTCGTGGTCGTCACCATCCTGGCGCACGGCTTCACCATCGATCTGGTGGCGAAATGGCTGAAGGTGAAAGGCGCCACGCGGCCGGGCGTGCTGATCGTCGGCAGCACGCCCTGGACCATCGCGCTTGGCAAGCAACTGGAAGCCCTGAAAATCCCGATGACCATCGTCGATCAAAGCTGGCAGCGCCTCTCCGCCGCCCGGCGCGAGGGCCTGCCGGTCTATCACGGTGAAATCCTGAACGAGGCGACCGAGCACAATCTCGACCTGACCCCGTTCCAGATGCTGGTCGCGGCGACCGACAACGAGGCGTATAATGCGCTGGTCTGCAACGAATTCGCGCACGAAATCGGGCGCGACGCAGTGTACCAGCTGGGCGAATCGACCGAGGAAACGGACCGCCACGCACTGCCCCCCAGCATTCGCGGGCGGGCGCTGTTCGAAAGCGGCTTCGGTGTGGCCGATGTCCACGAACGGCAGAACCAGGGCTGGGTCTTCCGCAAGACGCGCCTGTCCGAGGAATTCGATTTCGAGGATGCGCAGGAAAGCCTGCCCGAATCGGCGCACATGCTGCTGCTGATGCGCGAAACGGGCAATGTGCGCTTCTTCACTCACGCGGCACGGCCCGAACCGCGCGCGGGCGACACGATCCTTTCTTTCACACCGCCCCGCGCCCCTTCCGCAGAAGAACATGCGGCCAAGAAGGCGGGTGGTGGCAAATCGGCTGCAAAAGGTGCGGCGGCGAAAACATCCGCCGCCCGTGGCCCGCAAACGACATGACGGAAAATAGCATGACAAACCGCATCCCATCCTTGCCGTTGTGCCGGCGCACCGCCTGTTCCGGTCTGCTTGCCGTGGCGCTGGTTCTCGCCGGTTGCGAACGCACCGCAGACGATCCTGCGCCCGAACCGACCGACACGGAGGCAGCCATCACCGATGCGGACGCAGCGCCGACGACAGTTGCCACCAATTCGATCTTCGATCAGGAAGCGGAAGTCGAACCGGCGGCGGAAATCCTGCAACCGCTCACCGCGACCATCGGCTTCGAGAAGAACGGGGCTGATATCAGCCCCGAAGGACTCGCTGCGCTCCAGACGGTGCGCAGCTCGGAGCAGTTCGCGGACGGTGGCCGCATTACCTTGCGCGGACACAGCGATGCCGGCGGGAGCGAACGGGTAAACCTGCGCGTCTCGCGCGAGCGGGCGGAAGCCGTACGCGATGTCCTGGTGGAAGCTGGCATTCCCCCTGCGCGCATTGCGATCATCGCATTTGGCGAGCAAAATCCGGCCGAACCCAACGCCCTGCCCGACGGCACGCCCAATGAAAGCGGGCGGGCCGCGAACCGCCGGGTGGAACTGACGGTAGACGTCAAGAACCCGGCGTCCGGGAACCCGGAAACCGGCGTTGCTACACCCATCGGCGAAGACGCAGCCGCCCCGCGCTGACAAGCCGGCGGCCTGGCACATATTGACGCCAGCGATGCAATGCACGAAAGCGGGAACCGCGCGACGGGCATGCACGAGATGCAGGCTCAGACTCTGCGACGTGCGGGTATAGCTTAGTGGTAAAGCCCTAGCCTTCCAAGCTAGTGATGCGGGTTCGATTCCCGCTACCCGCTCCAAGATTTCTTCGTCCCGCATCACTGCCAGAGCATCGCGTAAAGCGAGCTGCGAGAGCGTGCCTAACGCTTCGGTAACCCATTGCTGCGATGACCGACGCGATATGCGGACCCGGCCGATACCGGCGTTGCGTTCGCCTGGCAGGAGCGCGTGGCATGACCCAGATCGAAGGTGCTCGACTCGACGGGCTGGAAACGGACGGATGGCGCGTCGATGATGCGGCGCAGGCCGACTGGCCGCTCGAAGACGAAACCATCGACGTGGCGATGATCGGATTGGGCTATATCGGCCTGCCCACCGCCGCCGTGATGGCCCGCGCCGGACTGAATGTGCGCGGCGTCGATGCGCGCGCCGATATCGTCGACACCATCAATGCGGGCGCGGTGCATATCGAGGAACGCGATCTGGATGCGCTGGTGAAGCAGGTGGTCGGGCAGGGGTTGCTGTCCGCCTCGCTCGAAGCGCCGGTGGCCGATACCTACCTCATCGCCGTCCCCACGCCATTCTCCGATGGGCACCAGCCCGATACATCCTATGTGATGGCTGCGCTCGACCTGATCGCGCCGCGTGTTGCGAAGGGTAGCTGCGTCATTCTGGAATCGACGTCCCCCATCGGCACCACGCAGCAGCTGGCCGAACGGCTCGCGGGTTTGCGCCCCGATCTGGCTGTGCCCGGCGTGTGCGAGGGCGAGGCCGATATCTGCATCGCCTATTGCCCGGAACGCGTCCTGCCCGGCAAGATCATCGCCGAACTGGTCGCCAACGACCGCGTCATCGGCGGGCTGACCCCGCGATGCAGCGAGCGCGCCGCCGCGTTCTATCGCCGCTTCGTCAGCGGGGATTGCCTGCCGACACAGGCGGGCGCGGCGGAGATGGTGAAACTGGCGGAGAACAGCTTCCGCGACGTGAATATCGCTTTCGCCAACGAACTTTCGCTGGTGGCGGAGGACATGGATATCGACGTGTGGGACGTCATCCGCCTCGCCAACCGGCACCCGCGCGTGGAAATCCTGCAACCCGGCCCCGGCGTGGGCGGGCATTGCATCGCGGTGGACCCGTGGTTCCTGGTGGCGGGCGCGCCCGAACGTACCCGCGTCATCCGCACCGCGCGCGAAGTGAACGATGCCAAGCCGCACCATGTTGCGGCACGGTTGCGCGCAATGGCGGACAGCGCGCCCGACGCCAAACTCACGCTGCTCGGCCTCGCTTTCAAACCCAATATCGACGATTTCCGCGAATCGCCTGCCTTGCAGATCGCCGAAAGCCTCGCCGATCTCGGCCCGCGCCTGTTGGTAGTCGAACCGTTTGCGGACGCGCTGCCCGGCGCTTTGGCGGATAGCGGCGCGCGGCTGGTCGATTTCGGCTACTGCCATGAAGGAAGCCGAACTGGTCGGCGTGCTGGTGGACCACGACGCCTTCCGCAACACGCCGCCGCAGATGCACCGCGGCAAGACGGTGTACGACACGCGCGGCATGTGGCCGGAAGCCGCCTGACCATGACTATCGCCGTGCCGCCCGAAAAAGACCCCGCACGCCCCCGCATCCTCGTCAGCTTCGGCACCCGGCCCGAAGCGATCAAGATGTTCCCTGTCGTCCATGCGCTGAAAGAGCGCGGCGATCTGGACGTGCGCGTTGCGGTTACGGCGCAGCATCGCGACCTGCTCGATCAGGTGCTGGCGATTGCGGGGATAGTGCCCGATATCGACCTCGACCTGATGGAGCACGGCCAGTCGCTCGACGGGCTGGCGGCGCGGATGCTGGTCGCGTGCGGCGCGGCGCTCGATGACTGGCAGCCCGACCGTGTGCTGGTGCATGGCGATACGCTGACCACGATGATGGTGACGCTGAGCGCCTATTTCCGCAAAATTCCCGTCGGCCATGTCGAAGCGGGACTGCGCAGCGGCAATATTTATTCCCCCTGGCCCGAAGAGGTAAACCGCCGCGTCGTGGGCGTGGTCGGTGACCTGCATTTCGCGCCGACCGAAGGCGCGGCGGCGGCATTGCGGGCGGAGAATGTGTCGGAAAGCGCCATTCATGTCACCGGCAACACGGTAATCGACGCGCTGCTCGCCACGCATGGCAGGATCGAAGCGAACCCGTCATTGGCCAGCGGGCTGGACGAGGTTGCGGCCCGGTTCGCGGGCAAGCGCATCATCGCCCTGACCGCGCATCGCCGCGAGAATTTCGGCACGGGCATGGCCAATATCGCCACCGCCGTGGCCCAGCTGTCCAACCGCGACGATGTAGCGGTTATCTTCCCCGTCCACCCCAATCCCAATGTGCGCCCGGTGATGGAAGCGGCGCTGGCAGGGCGCGGGAACGTCGCGCTGATCGAACCGCTCGATTACCCGCATTTCGTCCGCCTGATGGGCCTTGCCGACGTCATCCTGACCGATAGCGGCGGCGTGCAGGAAGAAGCGCCCAGTTTGGGCAAACCGGTACTGGTGATGCGCGACACGACCGAACGGCCCGAAGGCGTGGACGCAGGCACTGCGTTGCTGGTGGCGACCGATGCGGCGCGTATCGTGCGCGAAACCGCCCGCCTGCTCGACGACAGTGCGGCCTATGACGCGATGGCGCAGGCGCATAATCCCTATGGCGACGGCAAGGCCAGCGCGCGGATTGCCGCAGCGGTGGCGGCGGCGCACGGCGTCAGCGTTTGAGCAGTACCTTGGCGCGCACCGGCACGCCCGCAGCACCCTCGATCAGCGCGCGAACCGGCCAGTCCCTGCATCCGCTGCGCCCCCTTCGTCTTCGGCCACGCAACATGGCCGTGGCCCGGCACGATGCCGGGTTGAGCGATCTGTCGGACGATGCGTTGTTCATCACGATGCCGGGTCGCTTGCGTCGTCGCGAACATGCCAGTGGTCGGCCGGTACGGTTGCTAATGCCGGAACCCGACCTTTTCGAACGCGCTGCGCGCCGAGGCATCGGGCCATGCAGTCCGGCAGGATGTCGACGCTGGCCTGCAATTCCTGTGCCGCCGCTACGCACACCGGATCGGAGCCGAGCGAGCCGTACACTTCGTCGGTCGAAACATGGTGGAAGCGGTGAGGCCTGAACTGCAACCCGCCATCGCCCGCCATCCAGTGCGCCACGAAAGTGCCGCCGATAAAGCACGCCCCGCCGGTTACGAGCACGTTACAAGCAGGTCAGTCGTCGGCATTCTCCAGCACGTGCCGTTCTTCCTTCAGCATCCGGCGCAGATTGACGCGCCAGTGAAGCGTCCGGTCGCCCAGCAATGCGCGAGTCGCGCTGTCGTCCAGCACGCTGAATGCGGGGCGCTGCGCCGGGGTGGGGTAGTCGTGCGTGGCGACGGGCGTAATCGCGACAGCGCCTGACAGCATGCCCAGCTCGTGCGCTTCTTCGTAAATGGCGACCGCGAAATCATACCAGCTGGCGACGCCCGCATCGCGGTGGTGATAGATACCCGGCTGCCCCTCCAGCGCCAGCGCCCACAGCGTGCGCGCCAGATCGGGCGCCCAGGTCGGCGCGCCGATCTGGTCCGCCACCACGGACAGCGCATCGCGCTCGCGCATCAGCCGCAGCATCGTGCGGACAAAATTGCCGCCGCCCGCAGCATAGACCCAGCTGGTGCGGCAGATGATTGCATCCTCGCCCGCCACATCCTCGCCCGCCGCCTTGGTCTCGCCATAGACGCCCAGCGGATTGCGCGCATCATCGGGCGCGTAAAGCGTGGACTGTTCGCCATCGAAGACGAAATCGGTGCTGACCTGCACCAGCCGCCCGCCGGTTTCCAGCAACGCCATAGCCATCGCGCCGACCGCATCGCCATTGATCGCCTGCGCCAGATCCGGCTCGTCCTCGGCGGTGTCGACGGCGGTATAGGCGGCGGCGTTGACCACGATATCGGGGCGGTGTTCGGCAATCATCGCGGCGATGGCATCGGTGTCGGTCAGGTCGAGCTCGGCCCGTGTCAGGCCCTGTGCTTCGATTCCAGCAGGCACCCGCGCCAGCAGCGCCGCACCCACCTGCCCGCCCGCGCCTGTGATCAGCGCCCTCATGAAAACGCCGCCACATCGGCCAGCGCAACGTCCTTACGGTCCTTGTCGGACAATTGCGGCTGCATCTCATCCAGCGGCCAGATTACACCCACAGCGCGATCATCCCCGAACACCATGGGTTCGATGATTTTCGGACCTTCGATCCTGCAATCGCGCACCTGCATCGCGGCTACCCCTGCGCCAGTCCTTCGGGTTCGGGCTGCTGCGCAAATTCGATTCGAATGCCCCAGTCGTTGCCATTGCGCAGCAGCGCGCGGAACACCGCCTCGTCGGTCGGGGTGGTGATGAGCAGCACTTCGCAGATACCCGCCAGCCAGCACGATGCCCCGCCGATTTTGCCCTGTCGTCGTCATAATTTGCGGATGCTCCCCTGCCGCAGGCCCGTGGCGCAGGGCACGGCAAAATACAATCGCGCAAAACCAGGCGGAGCAAAGGCCGGGGCTGTCATTCCCACCAATATGCGCGCCGTTTTGCGGTGCCGGTTTCCACCTCGTTCATGGTCGCCGCATCGTAGAGCCGTCCGCCCAGCATGACCTGCGCGATCTTGTCGGAATTTGCGATATCCACGCTGGGGTCGGCATCCAGCACGACGAGATCGGCCAGCTTGCCCGCCTCCAGACTGCCGATATCCGCCGCCATCCCTAGCGATTGCGCCGAAGCGATAGTGCCCGCCCGCAACGCTTCCACCGGAGACATCCCGCCGCGCACGAAACTGCCCAGCTCCCAATGCGCCGCGATGCCCGATTGCTGTCCGTGCGCACCGATGGCGACCTTCACGCCCGCATCGGCCAGCTTCTTGGCTTCGCGCGCGGCGTTGTCGTCGACCCAGGCCCATTCCGGCGCTTTCACGCGCCGCGCATTGTCGGCCAGCAACCGCTTGGGCGGGGTATGGACCAGCAGCGGATTGGCGAACACGTCGGTCGCCTGCCGCCAATAGGGATCGCCCGCCAGCCCGCCATAGGTGACCACCAGCGTGGGCGTGTAATTGGTTTGCGACTGGCTGAAGAACTGGATCATGTCGTCGTAGAACACGTCGGTCGGGATATTATGCTCCAGCGTGGAGTTGCCGTCCGCGATCAGGTTCATGTCCATGCCGAACAGCGAACCGCCCTCGGCCACCACCAGCATGCCCTCGGCGGCGGCGGCGCGCGCCACCATCTGGCGCTGTTCGCGGCGCGGCTGATTGTAGTTCTTCACCGACACCCCGCCCTGCGCCTTGATCCGTCGGACATGCGCCAGCGCGTCTTCATACGTCTCGATCTCGGCATAGACGCTGGGCGCCTTGGCCCCGTAAATGATCTCGCCTGTCGAGAACAGGCGCGGGCTGAGGATGTCGCCCGCCCGCTGGCGTTCGGCGGCGGCGAAGACCAGGCTCGACCGGCTGCTGGGGTCGTGCATGGTGGTGGTGCCCATCGCCAGCTGCTGCACCAGCGACCAGTTCTGCTGGAGCACGATATCCGCCTCGCCATAGGGGCCATGCGCATGGGCATCGACCAGGCCGGGCATGATCGTCTTGCCGGTTACATCGACGGTGCGGAAGCCGGACGGAACCGGCGTGCTGGCGCGTGGACCCACCGCCTGGATACGGTCGCCCGCGATCAGCACCACGCCGTCGTCGATTGCGCCCGCTCCATCGCCCGACATCGTCAGCACCCGCGCGCCGACCAGCGCCAGCCGCGTATCCGGCCTTGGCGGCGCGTTTGCGTCATGGCCAGCGACACGCCGGTTGTCGGCGGCGTAAAGGCGCTGTCGTCGCCCTCCGCCTTGGGCGCATCGGGGAACAGCGCCGGGGTGGAGGCGGTGAACAACGTCGGCCCCATGCTCCAGTGCAGCCGCGCGCCATCGCTCGACCAGCCGATATAGTCGGCCCCGCCCGCGCTCGCTTTCGCAATCGGCAGCACGGTGGAATCCTTGTCCACCGCCACGCTCGCCCCGCCGGGCAGCAGCGGCATGGCGAACACTTCGTAATTCTGCCGGAACGCGACGAAGCGGCCATCGGGCGATACGCGGAAGTCATTGACCAGCTCGCCGGTCGCATGGGTGCGCTTGGCCTCACCATTGCGGTCGGTGCTGACCAGTTGCAGCCCGTCGCCGCTCTCGACCATGAACAGCCGGTCGTTATCCGCGCCGTATTGCGGCGCACCCGCGCCGCGCGACACCAGCGTCGCCGCCCCGCCGGACGCAGCGATGCGATAGACGCCAGGATTGTCCGATTGCAGCGGGCTGGTGAGGTAGCCTCCGGCGCCCTGCTCGAACACGATGGTGCTGCCGTCGGGCGAGAATTGCGGATTGCGGTAATGGCCCGCCGTGTCGGTCACGATGCGCTCGCCACGCCCGCGCGCATCGGTGGTGACGATCCGGCCCAGTCCGGCATCGCTCCACCGCACGAACGCGATGCGCCCGCCGTCGCGCGACCATGCCGGGAACAGTTCCAGCGTATCGCCACCGCCCGACGTCAATCGCCGCGCCGTTCCGCCGCCTGCCGGTTTGACATAGAGCTTGCCCAGCGTCTCGAACACGACCTGCCGGCCGTCGGGGCTGACCGCCGCGAATTTGGGCATGGTGGTGGTGAAGGTGTCGGGCGAGACAGGGATTACCGGATGCGGCGCGGCGGCGATGCCGTGCGTATCGTCGATGGCGAAGGGGATGATGCGCGCAGTCCCGCCGCCGGCTGCCCCGCCACCGACTGCGATACGGCGCAGCTTGCCGCCCGCCCAGAACACCAGTTCCGCGCTGTCGGGCGTCCAGGCGATATTGGGATAGACGCCGGTGACGGCCCAGGTTTCCTGAACGTCCATGTCGAGCGCGTCGTAGACCAGCGCTTCGGCCCCGCTGGCGAGGGTCTTGACCCATAGCTGCGAGCGATCCTTGTCGCGCCGCACGAAGGCGATTGCCGTGCCGTCGGGCGAAGGCGCGGGGCGCACCGCGCCGCCATAGCCGTCCACCGCCGTCGTCACTTCGCCGCTGGCCATGTCGTAGCGTTCGATGGCGAAAATGCCCGCATTGGCATCCTGCGCATATTCGAAGATCGGGCCGGGCGTGGTGTTGCGCGTGTAATAGATTGCGCTGCCGTCGGGCGCATAGACCGGCTCGCCCAGCTCCTTCTGGTGCTGCTCGTTTGGCCGTGCGACCAGTTTAACCCCGCCGCCGCCGGACACATGATAGAGCCAGATCTCGCCCGTGCCGAGCGACCGCCCGGTGGTGAAATGCTTCTTCGCCGCGATGAAGCGCCCGTCCGGGCTCCAGCTTGGCTGGTTGAGCAGGCGAAACGACTCCTTCGTCACCTGCCGCTTGTCCGACCCGTCCGCATTCATCACCCAGATATTGTCGCCGCCGCCCCGGTCGGAGGTGAAGGCGATACGGCTGCCATCGGGCGAGAAGCGCGGCTGCACTTCCCATGCCAGCCCTTCCGCGATGCGCGTCGGCGTGCCGCCTGCTATCGGCATGGTGTAGATATCGCCCAGCACGGTGAAAGCGATGCGTCGCCCGTCGGGGCTGACATCGACATCCATCCAGCTCGCCTCGTCGGTGCGGATCGGCACTTGCGTGATGACGGCACCGGGCGGTGCGTTGACGTCCCACTTGGCATCTTCGCCGTCGGCGGTCGGCATGGGTTGCGGATTTTCCGCCATGATATCCGGCGCGTTCGAGACAGTGACGCCTTCCATGACGTCACGCGCTTCGTCCTCGGGCGCTTCGGTCTGTTCCACCGGCTCCTCGACGGGCAGTTCGCTATCCTGCGCGATGGCGGGCAGGGCGAGGACGGAGGCCAGCGCGGATGTTGCGAGAAGGGTGAGTGGGCGGCGGATCATGGGTGGGCACTCCGGCTGACTGTGAGTAGCCGGTCTAAGCAGTGCCGTTCAGCCTGTCCATCGCGCGCTGTCGGCCAAAAAAAGCCGGTCACGCCGTGCGCGATGCACGCCGTACCCGAACTCTTGTGCGCCCCGGTGCGACCCGAAAGGCGCAGAAGCCCGAAAAGGGGGAAGAACGGGCTGCTATGGTTAATCGCCTACCATGCTGCACCTGCGAAGGCATGTCCCCGAACACTGGGACAATGGTGTCACCGGGCGGGTTCGACCGCCATATTGTCGATCAGGCGCGTGCCGCCGATGCGAGCGGCGACCAGCAGGCGGGCGGGTGCTTCGCCTGTCGCCTCCAGCGGGCGCAGGCTGTCCGCATCGACCAGCTCGATATAATCGACCGCGCCGAAGCCTGCACCCAGCACCGCATACTCCATCGCGGTCAGCGTCGGGCGCACGTCCTCGCCACCGACGATCCGCGCGGCGGCCTCGCGCATGGCGCGCGGCAGGGTCGCGGCGGCTTCGCGGTGTTCGGGCGAGAGATACCGGTTGCGGCTGCTCATCGCCAGGCCATCCGCCTCGCGCACGATCGGTGCGCCGTGAATGGCGGTGACGTGCGGGAACGACAAGTCGAGATCGCGCGCCATCGTGCGGATGACGGCGAGCTGCTGCCAGTCCTTCTCGCCGAACACCGCGCATGTCGGGCGGACCTGGTTGAACAGCTTGGCAACCACGGTGGCCACGCCGTCGAAATGGCCGGGCCGGTCCGCCCCGCACAGCCCCTCGCTCACGCCCGCGACGCGCACCGAGGTGGCGAAGCCATGCCGGATACATCGTGGCCGCGTCGGGCGCCCACAACAGGTCCACGCCCGCCGCTTCCAGCATCGCGCTGTCCTCCGCCAGCTGGCGCGGATAGGCGTCGAGGTCTTCTCCCTCCCCGAATTGCGTTGGATTGACGAAGATCGACACCGCCACCCTGTCCGCCACTTCCTGCGCCTGCCGCACCAGCGACAGGTGCCCGTCATGCAGCGCGCCCATCGTGGGCACCAGCGCCAGCGTTTCGCCGCTTTGGCGAAGCTGCGCCACGGCAGCATTCAGCGCCTCTATCTCGCTAACGGTTTGCACGGCTGGAACCCCTTCGGTAGATGCTGGACCAGGCACCGCGATACCGCGCCGCCGCCCGTTCCGAAAGCCCGCCATACTCGTGACCAAAGCCCCGCACCGCATCGTCTTCGCCAATGAAAAGGGCGGCACCGGCAAATCGACCACCGCCGTGCATGTCGCGGTGGCGCTGGCCTATCGCGGCGCAAAGGTCGCGGCGCTGGACCTCGACCCGCGCCAGCGCACGCTGCACCGCTATTTCGAAAACCGGGCCGAGCTGATGGAACGGCGCGGCATTTCGATTCCGACCGCCGATGTCGCGGTGATGGAAGCGATCAATCCCGCCGCGATGGAAGCGCGCGCGGAGCGGCTGGGCGAAGGGCTGCGATTTCCTCGTCATCGACACGCCGGGCCGCGACGATCCCGTCGCCCGCCACGCCGCGATGCAGGCCGATACGCTGGTCACGCCGCTGAACGACAGCTTCGTCGATTTCGACCTGATCGGACAAGTCGATCCCGACACATTCAAGGTGCGCCGCCTGAGCTTCTATGCCGAACTGATCTGGGAAGCACGCCGCACCCGCGCGGCGAAACAGCGGCAGGAAATCGACTGGGTGGTGGTGCGCAATCGCAGCGGCCATACCGAAGCGCGCAATATGCAGCGGATCGAGCGGGCGCTGGCCGAACTGAGCAAACGCGCGGGTTTTCGCGTGGTGAAAGGATTGTCCGAGCGGGTGATCTATCGCGAACTGTTCCCCAGCGGGCTGACCCTGCTCGACAAGGGCCATCTGGGCGAACTGGGCACCAGCCATCTGGTGGCGCGACAGGAAATGCGCGGCTTGCTGGCGGGGCTCAAGCTGCCCGACGCAGGGCACGCGGCACAGGCGGAGGCGGCATAATGCTCAAGGGCGTACTTCTGGTTCTTCTCATGTCGGTATTCTGCCGCTGGGCGCTGGGGCGCTGGCCGTGGGACTATCTGCGCAAGCCCCCGACCCGCAGCCAGGCGATATTCCATGCGCGCAAGCTGCTCGCCGTGCCTGCCGATGCCAGCCGCGAAGACATTCGCGCCGCGCACAAGCGGCTGCTGACGATGGTCCACCCGGACCGGGGTGGCGGCAGCGCGGCCAAGGTCCACGAAGCCGACGCCGCGCGCGACCTGCTGCTGGACGAATTGCCCCATGCCGCAGGCCATGCCGGACCCGATGCCGACACTTGCCGAGGACGACGACACATGATCGATGACACCACCCACGATGCCGTCCCCGGTGCGACTCACGATTTCGACTCCAACGGTGCTGCGCGAATACGACATTCGCGGCATCATCGGCGAAACGCTGGGGGTGCGCGATGCGCGCGCCATCGGGCGCGGGTTTGCCACGCTGCTGCGGCGGGCTGGACGGCAGCACGGTGGCCGTCGGTTATGATGGCCGCGTCAGCTCGCCGATGCTGGAACATGCGCTGGTCGAAGGGCTGACCGCCAGCGGCTGCGACGTGGTGCGCGTCGGCATGGGGCCGACGCCGATGCTGTATTATGCCGAAGCCTCAGCGGAAGATGTGGATGGCGGCATCCAGATAACCGGCAGCCACAATCCCGCCAATTACAATGGCTTCAAGATGGTGTTTCAGGGCCGCCCGTTTTTCGGCGCGGACATCGTGCGGCTGGGCGAGATGGCGGCGGCGGGCGAATGGGACGACGGCGTCGGCACCGTCAGCGACAGCGCCATTCTGGACGAATATGTCGACGCGCCTGCTCGAACCCTTCGCCGCCTTCGCCCCCGGCACCTTCGACCAATTGCGCGTCGGGTGGGACGCGGGCAATGGCGCGGCGGGACCGGCGCTGGAACTGCTCGCGGCGCGGCTGCCGGGCGAACATCACCTGCTGTTTACCGAAGTCGATGGCAACTTCCCCAATCATCATCCCGATCCGACCGTGGAAGCCAATCTGGAGGATCTGCGCCGCCTCGTCGCGGACAAGAACCTCGATTTCGGTGTGGCTTTCGATGGCGATGGCGACCGCATCGGCGCGATCGACGGCGAGGGGCGCGTTATCTGGGGCGACCAGTTGCTGACGATATACGCCGCCGACCTGCTCGTCCGCCAACCCGGCGCGACCGTCATTGCCGACGTAAAGGCCAGCCGCGCGCTGTTCGACGAAGTGCAACGGCACGGCGGCAAACCGGTGATGTGGAAAACCGGCCACAGCCTGATCAAGCAGAAGATGAAGGAAACCGGCGCGCCACTGGCAGGCGAGATGAGCGGCCATGTCTTCTTCGCCGACACCTATTACGGCTTCGACGATGCGCTTTACGCAGGTATCCGCCTGATGACGGCGAGCGCGTCGCTGGGGCAGTCGGTCACCGAATTGCGCGGCGCAATGCCCGCGATGATCAACACGCCCGAAATGCGGTTCCAGGTCGATGAAAGCCGCAAGTTCGCCGCGATTGCCGAAGTCGAGAAGCGGCTATCCGCCTCGCCCGCTACGGTCGATGCAACCGATGGCGTGCGCGTGACGACAGACGATGGCTGGTGGCTGCTGCGCGCCAGCAACACGCAGGACGTGCTGGTCGCCCGCGCCGAGAGCAATAGCGAAGCGGGTCTCGAACGCCTGCTCGCCCAGATCGACGAACAGCTTGAGCTGAGCGGACTGGAACGCGGCGAACAGGCGGGGCATTGAACGTGCGAGATACACGATGGATCTCGGAACGATGAAGACTGTTTTCATGCTCGGCTGGCGCGCTGCTGTGCCCCGCTGCTTCGTTGCCGCGCAGGATGCATGCCGAAACCGGCGTATCACGGAATGCCTCTATCGAACGCCGGTTGTCGGCGCACCGGACGCCGCCGGAAACGCCGATACGGCTGAGATCGAAGTCCGCAATGTCCGCGTTGCGCGATATGTTCCCGGTCGAGCCGCTTGCGCACCGAACCAGATACGACGCGGCTGCCGCAAACTCGCCGCATCGTCGGCCTGATCGTGCCCGAAGGTCACGCTGGGCGAGATGATGGGTGGCATGTTCGACAAGTTCCTCGGCCTGCTTGAACAGTTGGCTAACACGCCGACAACGCAGGTGATGCAAAAGTTCGGCCCGTTCGACGGTGCAACGGAGTTAGGCGAGGCCGAAGCGCGCGAGATCGATGGTCGATCCTCGACCCGGCATATCAGCAGCGCAATGCGATCATAGCCGATCATAGCTGAACGGTGATGATGTGCGGCATGATGGACGCGCTGGAGCCCGCCTATGCGAAGGCGACTTGCCGATGCCTATCGATCTATTCGACGGAACCGAACTGAACGATATCGAAGCGTTCTTCCTGACCCCGAGCGGCAGCTCGTTTGCGCGCGACAAATCGTTCGCCATGTCCAGCGATCCGCGCATCATCGGCGCGTCGATGGACAGCCATGCCGCTGATTATGGAGCAGGTCGATTGACCATGATCGCGCATCATTGAACAGGTCACAGCCGACCTGCTGGCGGAATCCGCATAGGCAGACTTTGACGATGGCAGAACGCGCACGGCTGAGGCAGATCAGCGGGATGTCGGATGCGGAACTTTCAGTAGCCTGGTCTAATTCTGACGATGATATGTCTCTGATGCTGGATCTCTGAATCGAAATGGCCAAAGGTCGATGCGAGGACGCGACCGGCGAGCTTTAGCGTAGCTGTTGCCATCCGTTGAACCTGTCCTACAGCCGGTTTTGTGCTTTGGTGACGGCCATGCATGGAACATCATGCGATTCGTCTGGCATCTCCATACCGTTTCATGCGCGTCCTCGCGACGTGACGTGCGGTTTGCTCAACAATTTTTCGGCCCTGGACAGTGTAACACCCGGTCCATGTCTCCGCTTTCCGCGGTGTCGCGCTGATCGTGGCGGACCCGACCGCAGGCACGATCCCGCCGGAGATCACCGCATGGTTCGAGGGGCGCGACTGGCGGATCCGGTCGCATCAGCATGGCATGTTCGCCGCAGCGCAGGCCGGACGGCACGCGATGCTGGTGGCGGATACCGGCGCGGGCAAGACGCTGGCGGGGTTCATCCCGACGCTGGCCGACTTCTGCCCCTCGCGGTTCGCCAAGGACGGGGGCGACACCAAGCCGCCCGACACGCTGCACACGCTCTACGTCTCGCCGCTGAAGGCGCTGGCGCATGACGTTCATCGCAACCTGACCATTCCGGTCGAAGAGATGGGCCTGCCGCTCCGCGTCGAAACCCGCAGTGGCGATACCCCGTCCGACCGCAAGAGACGCCAGCGCAGCAAGCCGCCGCATGTCCTGCTGACCACGCCGGAGTCGCTGTCGCTGCTGCTCAGCTATCCCGATGCGGCGGATCTGTTCGCAGGCCTGAAACGCGTCATCATCGACGAGGTACACGCCTTTGCCACCGGCAAGCGCGGCGATCTGCTGGCGCTGGCGCTATCCCGCTTGCAGGCGCTGGCGCCGGACATGCGCCGCGCGGCGCTGAGTGCGACGGTGGCGGACCCCGAAGCCTATCGCGAATGGCTGGCGCCGTGGGGCGATATCGACACGGTGGCGCTGGTCGAGGGCGAACAGGGCGCGGACCCCGATGTGCAGATCCTGCTGCCGGAAGAAGAGCGCGTGCCGTGGGGCGGCCATGCCGCGACCTGGGCGATCCCGCAGCTGATGGAGCTGATCCAGCGCAACCAGCTGACGCTGATCTTCACCAACACGCGCTTCCTCGCCGAGTACACCTTCCAGAACCTGTGGGATGTGAACGAGGACGTGCTGCCCATCGGCGTACATCACGGCTCGCTCAGCAAGGAGGCGCGGCGCAAGGTCGAAGGGGCAATGGCGCGCGGCGATCTGCGCGCGCTGGTGGCGACCAGCAGCCTCGACCTCGGCGTCGACTGGGGCGATGTCGATTGCGTGGTGCAGATGGGCGCACCGAAAGGCTCCAGCCGCCTGTTGCAGAGGATCGGGCGCGCCAACCACCGGCTCGACCAGCGCAGTCGCGCCGTGCTGGTGCCGGGCAACCGTTTCGAATTTCTCGAAGCGACTGCCGCGCGTCGATGCCGTCAACGAAGGCCAGCGCGACGGCGAGGATTTCCGTCCCGGCGGGCTGGACGTGCTGGCGCAGCATGTGATGGCCTGCGCCTGCGCCGAACCGTTCGGGGAAGCGGCATTGCTGGCCGAGATACGGTCCTCGCTCGCCTATGCCTGGGTGGACGAGGCGGTGTGGGCGCGCGTGCTGGGTTTCGTGTCCAATGGCGGCTATGCGCTGAAAGCCTATGACCGGTTCAAGCGCATCGTGCGCGAGGTGGCGAAGGACGGCACGGCGACATGGCGGCTGGCGCATCCCGAACACGCCGCGCGCCATCGCCTGAATGCGGGCATTATCCTAGACGGAGAGATGCTGACGGTCCGGTTCGCCAATGGCCGCCAGCTGGGGCGGGTCGAGGAACGCTTCGCCGCTTCGCTCAGCCCCGGCGACACCTTCGCCTTTGCCGGGCAGAGCCTTGAGGTGGAGAAGGTGAAGGACATGGAGGTGATTGTCCGCGCCTCCAAGAAGTCGGCGATGATCCCGTCCTATGGCGGGGCGCGGATGCCGCTGACCACGCATCTGGCCGAGCGGGTGCGGGCGATGCTGGCGGACCGGGCGGGCTGGGCGCGGTTCCCGGACGATGTGCGCGAATGGCTGGAAGTGCAGGATTATCGCAGCGAATTACCGCGACCCGGCACGCTGCTGGTCGAAAGCTTCCCGCGCGCCGAGCGGCATTACAGCGTGTATTACACCTTCGAGGGGTGGAACGCGAACCAGTCGCTGGGCATGCTGATAACGCGGCGGATGGAGGACCGGGGGCTGCAACCCGGCGGCTTCGTGGCGAACGATTATTCGCTGGCGGTATGGGGCCTGAAGCCGGTGCGCGATCCGCTGCCGCTGCTGTCGCCCGACATCCTGACCGACGAATTCGTGGAATGGGTTGAAAGTTCGCACCTGTTGCGCCGCGCCTTCCGCGAGGTCGCGGTGATCGGCGGACTGGTCGAACGGCAACAGCCGGGACGACGCAAGACGGGCAAGCAAGTCACCTTTAGCACCGACCTTATCTACGATGTGCTGCGCAAGCATGAGCCGGACCATGTGCTGCTGGAAGCGGCCTGGGCCGATGCGCGCACGCGGATGACCGATGTGGGCCGTTTGGCGAACGTGCTGGACCGCGCAGAGGCGCAACTGGTGCATGTCGAGCTGGAGCGGGTCAGCCCGCTGGCGGTGCCGGTGATGGTGGTTATCGGGCGGGAGAGTACGCCCTCGGGCGCAATCGACGACGAATTATTGCTCGAAGCGGAAAGTCTGGCATCAGCGGCAATGCGGGTCGAGCCGCACGAGGATGAGGAAGGCAGCTGATCCACGCACAAAAAAGGGGGCGGATTGCTCCGCCCCTTTTTGGATTTTCGTGTCGCGGGTCTTGCTTACTGCGCTGCGGCGGAACCGAACTGGCGATACTTCTCGTTGCCGACGAAGCCGAACTTGCTCGCACCGCTGGCCTTGATGATGTTCAGCGTGCGCAGCGACAGGTCGTAGCTGGCATTGGGTTCCGGCTCGAACTGAAGTTCGGGCTCGGGTACGATCGTCGTGGTGATCTGGAGATTACGGACCAGCTCGCTTTGATCGATCTGCGTGCCGTTCCAGAGAATGGTCTCGGCCTGTGTGAGCACGATCTTGTTTTTGATCGGATCGATCTGATCCGGCGGCGGATCATTGGGCGAAGGCTGCGGCAAGTCGATATTCACCGCGTGCGTAGCCACCGGGATGGTGATGATGAACATGATGAGAAGCACGAGCAGGACGTCGATCAGCGGCGTCGTGTTCATGTCCATCATGGGGGAGCCGTCGTCGCTGCCGCCTGACATTGCCATGAGGGTTTACTCCTGTTGCGGTGGCGATGTTCGCCTGTGTACCGCGTGTTGAAATTCAGTCTTGGCGAACGCCGCCGGGATTATTCCGGATTGGGATCGACCGGGTTGGAAATGAAGCCAACCGTGGGATAGCCCGCCGCCTGTACGTTGTAGATCGTACCTGCAACGCAGCGCCACGGCGCCTCGATATCGGCACGAATATGAACCTGCGGAATCAATTCCGGGTTTTCCTTGATCGCTTCGGGTCCGCCGTTGCGTGTCACGATGTCATCAAGGCGTTTGAACGCCTGATCGTACAATTCCTGCGAAGTCTACCGGCGTTACGTTGCCGAAGAAGATGCGGCATTCGCCATCGCGCGACGCACCCGAAAACGCCGTATCGACATTGGTCGGCGACCGGCCTTCGCTATCGGTGGTCGTCACCGTCAGCAGCAGGTTTTCGACCTTGTCTTCCGACTCGATGGTTTCGAGGATCGGCACTTCGAGATCCTCGATCTGCTTGATGGCCACCGGAACCGCGATCAGGAAGATGATGAGCAGCACGAGCATCACATCCACCAGCGGCGTGGTGTTGATGTCCGACATCGGGGTTTCCGCCCCGCCGCCTCCGCCAGAAATAGCCATAGTGTGTTCGGTCCTGTCTTGGCTTGAACTTGGTCAGTCTAGATGCCGCGGGGCCGCGCACCTGATGGCGCGCAGCCCCGCCGGTATCTCACACCTTCTTGGGCGGTGTCGTCGACGTCGCGGGCTTCGTCGCCGTGACCGGCTTCGTTGCCGTCGTCGGCTTGGTGGCAGGTGCCGTCTTGGCGACCCGGCCAGCCTGCTGCGTGGAAGCCTGCGTCATCGGGCGAACAGTGCCCTTCGAGTTGATGCTGGCGAGCAGATCGGTCGAGAAACCGCTGAGCATGGCTGCAATCTTGCGATTGCGGCTCTGCAGCCAGTTATAGGCAAGCACGGCGGGCACGGCGACCAGCAGGCCGATGGCGGTCATGATGAGCGCTTCACCCACGGGACCGGCAACCTTGTCGATCGACGCCGAACCGGCGAGGCCGATGTTGATAAGTGCGCGATAGATGCCGATAACCGTCCCGAGCAGACCGATGAAGGGCGATGTTGCCCCGACCGATGCGAGGAACGAAAGACCACCCGCCAGCTTGGCGTTGATGGCCGATTCCGAACGGGTCAGCGAGCCGTGCATGAAGTCATGCGCTTCCAGATCGTCCATCTTGCGATGCTCGTCCTCGGCCTTCATCGCGTCGTCCACGAGCTGGCGCCATGCGCTGTTCTTTTCCAGCTTGGTGCTGCCTTCGCGCAGGGTGTTGGCGCGCCAGAAGCTGCTGCGCACGTCTTCGTACTGGTTCAGCACCTTCTTCTGCTCGAAATACTTCGTGATAAGGATGTAGAACGAGCCGATCGACATGATGACCAGCACGGCGAGGATGGACCAGGCGATAGGCCCCCCTTCTTCCATAGCTTGCACGAAGCCGAATTTGTTTTCCGGGGCAGCGCCCGCGGCCAGAAGTTCGATAATCATTGCGTTGACCTTTCAACAAAGGGAAATTGGTATTTGGCCGGCCACCCGATGCGCCCCTGTGCGCGCCGGATGGCCAATGGTGTTTGTTACTCGGGTATGCGCCATTGGAACTGGTTCGAATAGGTTCCAGTCGTCGGTTGGCCGTTGCCGTCCGTCGCCGGATTGAACCGGGCACGGCGCTCGACAAGGTTACACGTTGCATTGTCCAGTTCACTATGTCCGCTGGAGCGGGTGACACGGCAACTCGATACACGACCATTAGCTGCCAACATTGACACTGAACCCGACGACACCCTGATATTCGCGTCTGATCCAGCTTGAACGATAATCGTTATCGCTGACCCAGCTACCCGCACCTCTACCGGAAGGTGTCGCAGCCTTCGGCTGTACACGCGGAGGCGGCGGCGGAGGTGGCGGGGGCGGCGGCGGTGGGGGCGGCGGCGGACCGGGAGGCGGTCCGGGCGGCGGCGCAGTCAGCGCAGGCGGAGAACGTGGCGGTATATTCTCGCTGCGTTCGCACGGGCGGTGGCCGCGTTGCCACATTGATCGGTGGTGGAGGCGCCACGATGGGTGGTGGCATCGTATCGGGCACATCCTCAGGCGGCGGTTCCGGCGTCTCTTCCGGCTCCGGCGGTTCTTCCTCTTCGATGTCAACCGTCGTGACAGTCTTCACCGCTTCCTGGAAAGCCTCGTAAGCGAGGCCGGTGACCAGAAGCCAGCCGACGGCAATATGGATCAGTGCCACAATAATTATGGCAATGATCCTGTTACCGCTCATCTCTTGATCAGCGTAAGCCATTCAGTCGCATCACTCCATCGTTCAGCGCCGGATCGCGACCCGGCAATTCATCCCCGATTCCGGCATCTCGGCCTGTATCGAAAATCCAACTTTGTCGGTCCGGGCGGCTGGGCGCATGTGGGCGCCCCATCCATCGTCAAACGACAATTCCCCGAACCCTCATCACAGGAAACAAGACCAGCGACCGGCCCCGTTCCTTGCCAAGGTCTTAACCCGCAGTACCTTGGCTGACAAACGCTTTGTCGGCAAAAATGATGCTGCGGTGCAGCAAAACCGCCCTTCTGCAATGCTGCCACCCCCGTTTGCGCAACAATCCTGCTATGCCGATCTGTGCAGCGGGTTCGTGATGTTCGACTGGTATTCATGGGCGCTTGATAGGATAGACGCATGATGCACCTCGCCCACTCCCGACATCGGCTGTTCGCCGCGTCCGCCCTGTTCTGCGCCAGTGTGGTGTTATCCACGCAATCGGCAGCCCAGCCAGCCCTTCTTCAAGAGCAAGCGGTCCCGACCTATGCCGATCTGGCCGGATTGGTAGACCGGTCCACCCTCGTGGTTCATGCCACGGTCCGCAAGCAGGCGGAAGTATCCCCCGAACGTGCGCCCGGTGTCCCAGCTTCGACGGCACGGCTCTATGTCGAAGCCGAAACAGTCGCTCTTCTGACAGGGTCGGCGCCGCTGGGCGAGTCGCTGCGCTATCTCGTCGATCTGCCGCGAGATGCGCGCGGGCGCGCACCGAAACTGAAGAAAACGCCCGTCCTGCTGTTTGCGCAGCCGGTGGCCGGTTCGCCCGGCGCGCTGCAACTTGTCACACCTGATTCGCAGCTGGCCTGGTCGGCACCGCTGGAGCAACGGGTGCGCAATATCCTGCGCGAATCGGTTGCCGCCGACGCGCCGCCCCAGGTCATTGGCGTGCGTGACGTGCTGTCGATTGCAGGGACGGTTACGGGCGAATCGGAAACGCAGCTGTTTCTGGATACGCAGGATGGCGCCCCTGCTTCCATCACGGTGACCCGCCGTCCAGGCGCGCCCGCGCAATGGGGTGTTTCCTGGTCGGAGATCGTTGACCAGTCCGCCACCGCACCACAGCCCGAGACGCTGGAATGGTACCGGCTCGCCTGCTTCCTGCCTGCGCAACTGCCGGAAAACGCCTATCTTTCGGTCGCGCCAGCCGACCGGGCGCGCGCAACGGCAGACTACCGCTTCGTGCAGACGGAGTTGGGGCCGTGTGCACGCACGCGGCGTCTGTCCGCCAGCTAATACGCCGCGAATACGTAAGCGGATTCCCTTCCGGCCCATGCGTCGCTACCCAGCGCGCCATGACATCTCCTGAAAAACACCCTCCCTTGCGGATCGCCATCGCCGGTCTCGGCACCGTTGGCATGGGCGTAATCCGCCTGCTCGATACCAATGCGGCGCTGATCGCTGCGCGCGCGGGACGGGCGATAGAGGTGACGGCGGTGAGCGCACGCGACCGGACGCGCGACCGGGGCGTGGACCTGTCCGCCTGTGCCTGGGAAGACGACATGACCGCGATGGCCGCGCGCAAGGATGTGGATATCGTGGTCGAGCTGGTCGGCGGTGCGGATGGACCGGCGCTGACCCTGGCGCGCAAATCACTGGATGCGGGCAAGCATTTCGTCACTGCCAACAAGGCGATGATCGCTCATCACGGCATGGAGCTGGCCCGTATCGCGCAGGATGAAGGCGTTGCGCTGAAGTTCGAAGCGGCGGTGGCGGGCGGCATTCCGGTGGTGAAGGGCCTGCGCGAAGGGGCCGCCGCCAACGGCATCGACACCGTCTATGGCGTGCTGAACGGCACCGCGAATTACATCCTGTCGACGATGGAAAGCACCGGAGCCGACTTCACCGCGACCTTGGCCGAGGCGCAGCGGCTGGGATATGCCGAGGCCGATCCTACCTTCGATATCGAAGGCGTCGATGCCGCGCACAAGCTGGCAATCCTGGCCAGCATCGCCTTCGGCAGCGCGCTCGATTTCGACCATGTCGCTTGCGAAGGCATCAGCCAGGTGCGCGCCGCCGACATCGCGCAGGCCGACGTGCTGGGCTATGTCGTCAGGCTGGTAGGAACGGCGGAAATCGACCGGTCGCAGGACGGCACAGACCGCGCATTGTTGCAGCAGGTGCGCCCCTGTCTCGTGCCCAAATCGCATCCGCTCGCGCATGTCACCGGCGCGACCAATGCCGTGGTGGCGCAAGGCAATTTCTCCGGACGGCTGCTGTTCCAGGGTGCGGGCGCGGGCGACGGGCCGACGGCAAGCGCGGTCGTCGCAGACCTGATCGACATCGCGCGCGGCGAACGGGGACCGGCTTTTTCGATACCGGTCGATGCGCTGGACACGCTGCCGGTGGCCGATGCGGGGCATCATACGGGCCAGACCTATATCCGTTTCTCGGTCGCGGACCGGCCCGGCGTGCTGGCGGAACTGACGGCGGCGATGCGCGATGCGGACGTGTCCATCGAGAGCCTGATCCAGCATGGCCGCGCCAGCGACGGCGGCGAAGTGCTAGTGGCGATGGTGACGCATGACGGGCCGCAGCGCTGCGTTGCCCGCGCGGTGGAACTACTGGCCGAATCGGACAGCCTGACCGCACCGCCGCTCGTTATGCAGCTGATCGAGGACTAATCCGCAGGCACCAGCGCCGGGTCTTCGCGCCGTGGCGCATCGCGGCCTAATGGTGGCAGCCCGCGCGCGATACGGTCCGCATCGGACCCCGGCGGCGCTTGCGGCAAGGCTGTCACGTCGATGAGCATCGCGGGCGGTGGCGGACAACGGTTCAAGCCGCAAAACCCGCCTGCGGTCGGTTCGCCTTTGAATATCCCGCACATCGGACCGCATGGATCGGGGCCTTGCGGGTTACCCTTGTTCATGGTGCGGCGCGCATAGTCGTCTTCGGCAGCCTCTTTGCTTCGCAGGCGATATCTGTCCGGGTCTTCGGGCGCGGGCGCGCAGATTACGATCGCATCACCCTCGATTTCGCCGCATTCGGGTTCGGGTGGTGCGGGATCGTAAGCGGCGCGTCCTTCCGCAATGGCGGCTTCAGCCGTCCGCACGGCAGTTTCGTCGGCTGCATCCTGCGCTGTGACGGGTGCAGCCAATGCGAAGGCAAGCGCAGCAAACCCTATCCGGTATTTCTGCATCATCGCCCCAACTTTCCTGCCGTCGGCCTGACAAATCGCGCGCAAGGCCGTGAATTCCCGCTGAACCGCTGCGGTCTCGACAGTGCGGGGCGGTGCAGTTAAGCGCGCGGAACGCGTGTTTCCCCGTCAGCCCGAAAGACTCTCCCGCATGTCAGAAACCCGATCGAACAACACCACCGACAACCCGCTCGACCGGGTGCTGGTGCTGGAAATGGTGCGCGTGACCGAAGCGGCGGCCATCGCGGCATCGAAGCTGGTCGGGCGCGGCGACGAAAAGGCCGCCGACGCCGCCGCCGTCGAAGCGATGCGCAAAGCGTTCGATTCGCTTTACATGGACGGCACGGTAGTCATCGGTGAAGGCGAACGCGACGAGGCGCCCATGCTGTATATCGGCGAGAAGGTGGGCGGCGCGCCCGAAAAAGGGCCGAAGATCGACATTGCGCTCGACCCGCTGGAAGGCACCACGATCACCGCAAAGGCTGGCGCCAACGCGCTTGCCGTGCTGGCGGCATCGGAAAAGGGCGGCCTGCTGAACGCGCCCGACACGTACATGGACAAGATCGCCTGCGGGCCGGGCTATCCGGCGGACGTAATCGGGCTGGACCGCAGCGTCACCGAAAACGTGACCGCGCTGGCGAAGGCGAAAGGCGTCGAGCCTGCCGATATTATTGCCTGCGTGCTCGATCGGCCGCGCCATGCCGACATCATTGCGGAATTGCGCGGCATTGGCTGCGGCGTCGTGCTGATCGGGGATGGCGATGTGGCGGGCGTTATCGCCACGACCGACCCCGACACCACGATCGACATCTATTTCGGCCAAGGCGGCGCACCCGAAGGCGTTCTGGCGGCGGCGGCATTGCGTTGTGTCGGCGGGCAGATGAACGGACGGCTGGTATTCCGCAACGAAGACGAGCGCGGACGCGCCAAGCGGCTCGGCATCACCGATTTCGACCGCATCTACAAACTGGAAGACCTTGCGAAAGGCGACTGCATCTTCGCCGCGACCGGCGTGACCGACGGTTCGCTGCTTAGCGGCGTAAAGCGGCTGCGCGGCGGCAGGATGACGACCGACAGCGTCGTGATGCGGTCCTCCTCCGGCACGGTGCGCTGGATCAAGGGCGAGCATCGCATAGAATAAATTGCGAATAAGCGTTGCCGCCCCCGGTAATCCCAATGGTCCTGCGCACTAAAAATCGAAACGTCCGCTGGATCAAGGGCGAGCACCGCACCGGCGCGCGGTGAGCTGGGGCTTTGCCACCGCACCCGCGCGCGGTATGACATGCGGGCAGATCAGGCGACCGACTGGAAGGAAGCGACTTATCCCTACCCTCATTCTCGTGCGCCACGGCCAGAGCCAGTGGAATTTGGAAAACCGTTTCACCGGCTGGTGGGATGTCGACCTGACCGAACAGGGCGTGACCGAAGCGCGCGAGGCGGGCGCGTTGCTGAAAGCGCGCGATATCCTGCCGACCCGCGCCTTCACCTCGATGCAGACTCGCGCCATCCGCACGCTGCATCTGGCGCTCGCCGAAGCGGGGCGGCTTTGGATACCCGAAACCAAGGACTGGCGGCTGAACGAGCGGCATTATGGCGGGCTGACCGGCCTCGACAAGCAGGAAACGCGCGACCGGCACGGCGACGAGCAGGTGCATGTCTGGCGTCGCAGTTTCGATACTCCACCCCCCGCGATGGAACCGGACCACGAATACGACATGGCGAGCGATCCGCGCTATGCGGGGATCGACGTTCCTGTGGCTGAGAGCCTGAAGCTGACCATCGAGCGGGTGCTGCCCTACTGGCGCTCCGCCATCGTGCCGGTGCTGCAAAGCGGCGAGACGGTGATCATTTCCGCGCACGGCAATTCGCTGCGCGCGCTGGTGAAGCACCTGTCGGGCATTTCGGACGAGGACATCACCGGTCTCGAAATCCCCACCGGCCAGCCGATCATCTACGAATTCGACGATGCGATGAAAGCGGGCGAGCGGTATTACCTGAAAGATGGCTAAGACTATCGCCCCGCCACCCGTCGCGATTGTCATGGGCAGCCAGTCCGACTGGCCGACGATGGTGCATGCGGCAAAGGTACTGGACGAACTGGGCGTCGCCCATGATGCGCGGATCGTTTCCGCCCATCGCACGCCCGACCGAATGGTGGCATTCGGCAAGGGTGCGGCGGCGGACGGGTTCAAGCTTATCATCGCGGGCGCTGGCGGGGCGGCGCATTTGCCAGGCATGCTGTCCGCGCTGACGCATCTGCCGGTGCTGGGCGTGCCGGTGCAGTCCAAGGCGCTGAACGGGCAGGACAGCCTGCTGTCCATCGTCCAGATGCCCGCCGGTGTGCCAACCGCTACCTTCGCCATCGGAGAAGCGGGCGCGACCAATGCGGGGCTCTATGCAGCCGCCATCCTTGCCCTGTCCGACTGCGCGCTGGAACAGCGGCTGATCGCATGGCGCGCGGCGCGCGGCGATGCCGTGGCGCTGAAGCCGACGCAATGAGCGCCGCCGCGCCTCTCAAGCCGGGTTCCACCATCGGCATCCTGGGCGGCGGACAGCTGGGCCGGATGCTGGCAATGGCGGCGGCGCAACTGGGCTATCGCTGCATCGCCTATGCGCCCGACCGGCAAAGCGCCTGCGCCAACGTCTGCGCGGACTACATGGTCGGCGCATGGGACGATCCCTCCGCAATGGCGACCTTTGCCAAGGCATGCGATGTGGTGACGTGGGAATTCGAGAATGTGCCGGTGTCCGCGCTGGCCCCGCTCGAAGGCCGCCTCGCCGCCCCGCCCCTCGCGCTGGAAACCGCGCAGGACCGACTGGCGGAAAAGCGCTTCGTCACCAGTCTCGGTGGGCAAACCGCGCGCCATGCCGGGGTCGCGATGCAGTCGGACCTTGTGGACGCTCTGGAGCGCATCGGCACGCCCGGCATCCTGAAAACGCGGCGCGACGGCTATGACGGCAAGGGCCAGTGGCGGGTACGCGATGCGCGCGAAGCCGAGGGGCTAAACCTGTCGGGCGGCGACTGCGTGTATGAGGCGATGGTCGAATTCGACGCGGAGTTCTCGGTAATCCTCGTGCGGGGGCGCGATGGCGACATCCGGTTCTGGGACAGCCCGCAAAACCGGCACGAGGACGGAATGCTGACGACCTCCATCCTGCCTGCCGCACCGCCGCGTAGCGGAGCAGGTGGACGAGGCGCGCGAGCTGGCGCGGCAGGTGTCGGACGCGCTGAAATATGTCGGCGTGCTGACATGCGAATTCTTCGCGACGGCGCAGGGGCCGGTCTTCAACGAGATGGCACCGCGCGTGCATAATTCGGGGCACTGGACCATCGAAGGGGCCATCACCAGCCAGTTCGAAAACCACATCCGCGCCATTTGCGGCCTGCCGCTGGGCGATACGGCGACGCGGCATGACACTATCGAGATGCGTAATATCGTCGGACGCGCCGCGCACCAGGCGTTCGACCATCTCGCCGACCCTGCCGCGCACCTGCACCTGTATGGCAAAGGCACCGCGCGCAACGGCCGCAAGATGGGGCATGTGACGCGGGTGGATGTTTCACGGGAAACATCGTGAAGCCGGTCATCGTCATGGTCTATGCCCGCGCCGCCAACGGCACGATCGGGCGCGACGGCGCGCTGCCGTGGCATATCCCGGCGGACCTCCAACACTTCAAGGCGCACACTCTCGGCAAGCCGATGATCATGGGCCGCAAGACATTCGAAAGCCTGCCCGGCCTGCTGCCGAAACGGCGGCATATCGTGTTGACTCGCCAGCGGGACTGGTCCGCGCCGGGTGCGGAGATCGCGCGTTCACCTGAAGAGGCGCTGGCGCTGGCTGCCGAGGGCGAACCTGTCGGCGGCGAAGTCGCGATTATCGGGGGCGCAGCGGTGTTCGACGCCTTCCGTCCGCTCGCCGCGCGCATCGAACTGACCGAGATTCATGCGGATTACGAAGGCGACACTTTCATGGAGCCCTTGGGCGCCGAATGGGACGAGGTCGCGCGCGAAAGGCACGTTGCCGACGCCGGAAGACCCGCCTTCTCCTTCGTGACGCTGGTTCGCAACCGCGCAGCCACTCCGCAATGAGGTGGCTCGACCATCGCGAGCGGATACCGGAGCCGTTGCGCAGCGCAATCGTGGCGCTGGGCAATTTCGACGGGTTCCATATCGGCCATCAGGCCGTGGCGGGCGAAGCGATCCGGTGGGCGCGGGAAACGGGGCGGCCGGCCATTGTCGCGACCTTCGATCCGCATCCGGTGCGCCATTTCAAGCCCGATACGCCGCCGTTCCGCCTGACCACGCTGGAACAGCGGCAGGAGCTGTATCTCGCCGCAGGGGCCACCGCGATGCTGGTGTTCCATTTCGACGCGACGCTGGCGCAGATGACGGCGCACGATTTCGTGGCGGATCTGCTGTCGGACCGGCTCGGCGTGACGGGCGTGGTGACGGGCGAGGACTTCACCTTCGGCAAGGCGCGCGGCGGCAATGCGGACGTGCTGCGAGAGATCGGCGCGGCGCACGGGATCGAGGCGCGCACCGTCGCGCCGGTCGGCGATGCGGACGCCGTGGTGTCCTCCAGTCGCATCCGCGATGCCCTGCGCGACGGCGATCCGCAGGCGGCGGCGGCCTTGCTGACGCGGCCCTTCGCGGTGCGCGGCGTGGTCGAACATGGCGACAAGCGCGGGCGCACAATCGGCTACCCCACTGCCAACCTCTCTTTGGAAGGCTATCTGCGCCCGCGATATGGCATCTACGCCGTGACCGGGCGCGTGCTGGCGACGGGGCAGGTGCTGAATGGCGCGGCCAATGTCGGCATCCGCCCGCAATTCGAACCACCCAAGGAATTGCTCGAACCCTATTTCTTCGATTTCGACGGCGATCTTTACGGACAGGAAATCGAAGTCGCGTTCCATCACTTCCTGCGGCCCGAAGCGAAGTTCGATACGATGGACGCGCTGATGGCGCAGATGGCGGCGGATTGCGAAGAGGCGCGGCGGCTGCTCGTCTGACACGGGAACGTCGCACGGTCCGCGCCGGTTGAAGGGGGAAAGCCACCCGCAACGAAAGCACCCAATCGTGAAAACCCTCGCCACCGAACAGGCCGCCTATCGCAAATCCCGCCCGTCCTTCCTGGGGCGCGGCATCGATCGCCTGACCAATCCGTTCGGCAAGGCCATCGCCAGCGTGGTGCCACGTGGCCTGATGGAAGGCGTGCTGAAAGGGCTCGACATGGCGACGGGGCAAGCGAACCTGTTGTCCTTCGACCATGACCCTGCCGATATGGACGCAGCGCGCAAGGCGGCACGGCAGGCCGAACGGCTGGCGCGCGGGATCAGCGCCAGCACCGGCGTCGCGGCGGGTCTGGGCGGCGCGATCACCATGAGCGCGGACATTCCCGCCACCATCGCCGTCGCGCTGCGGCTGATCCGCGACACGGGCCGCGCCTTCGGATTCGAAGGCGACGGCGCCACGGAGCGCATGTTCCGTCTGCAAATCCTGGAGATTGCCGCGCTGGACGACCGGGACGAGAAGAACGCGCGTCTGGACGCACTGGAAGCAGGAATTGACGACACCGGCGCGCTCGTCGCCGTTGCGCACAAGGATATCGAGCCGCTGGTCGATCAGGCGGTCGAACGGGTGTCGCGCGCCATCGCCTTCGCCTCGTTCCGCAGCCGCGCGGGCATGATCGTGCCGGTGGTCGGGTCGGCCGTGGGCGGCATCGTCAATTCGCAGTTCCAGCGCGATGTCGCCAAGGCCGCGCGCTACGCCTTTCAGGCGCGCCGCCTAACGGGGGAATTGAAACGGGGAAGTTAAACGCGCGCGGCAATTCGCGCTTTGACGCAATCGGCGAATGCCGTAATCGCGCGCACGTCATGACCGATACTCCCCCAGCCGACGCGCGCGCCGACACCCGCGACTACAAAGACACCGTGTTCCTGCCCAAGACCGCTTTCCCGATGAAGGCCGGCCTGCCGCAGAAGGAACCCGGCATTCTGGCGCGCTGGGAAGAGATCGGCCTCTACGAAAAGCTGCGCGAAGAGCGTGCGGGGCGCGAGAAATTCATCCTTCACGATGGCCCGCCTTATGCCAATGGCGCGATCCATGTCGGCCATGCGCTGAACCATGTGCTGAAGGACATGGTGTGCCGCACGCAGACGCTGCTGGGCAAGGATGCGCCCTATGTGCCGGGCTGGGATTGCCACGGCCTGCCGATCGAATGGAAGGTGGAGGAACTCTACCGCAAGAAGAAGCGCAACAAGAAGGACGTGCCGTCGGCCGAATTCCGCGCCGAATGCCGCGACTATGCCGCGAAGTGGGTGGATGTGCAGAAGGACCAGCTACAACGGCTCGGCATCCAGGGCCGGTGGGACAAACCCTACCTCACCATGCGCCCCGAAGCCGAAGCCGCCATCGTTGGCGAGCTGCACAAATTCGCCGAAACCGGCCAGCTCTATCGCGGTGCAAAACCGGTGATGTGGAGCCCGGTGGAGGAGACGGCGCTGGCCGATGCCGAGGTCGAATATCAAGACCTGACCGACAGCCCGCAGATCGACGTGGCGTTCGAGATTGTTGCCTCGCCGGTTAAGGAGCTGGTGGGTGCGCATGCAGTGATCTGGACGACGACGCCGTGGACGATTCCGGTCAATCAGGCTTTGGCGTATGGGCCGGAGGTTGAGTATGTTCTTGTGCAGACCTCCTCAGCCGGAGTGACTGGTTGGAGTGACCAATCGAGTGCATATGAAACCGCTCGCAAGAATGCGCCGTTTGGCCGTAAGTTTTTAATCGCAGAGGTTGAAAGATCAGGTTGTCAGTAGACGTCTCTGAACACCTGAATCAAACGGTTAAAGATGCTGGCAGCTGAAGCCAATGCTCTAGTCTGAGCGAATGCTGAACTTTGGCGCGGCAAAGGCTCAGACCTAGCCGGAACCTTCGTTCGCCATCCGATGGCCAAGACCCTCCGTCACCCCCGCGAAGGCGGGGGCCCCGCTTCTTCTGGTGGTGTGCGGGAAGAGGAGCGGGATCCCCGCCTTCGCGGGGATGACGAGGGGGAGCACGGAAACGACTCCGTCGTTCGCAGCGCCGACGGTGCAATCGACGTGCCCGCCACCATAGCGGCACAGGCCAAGCGGTCCTTCTACGACCGCCTGCGCCCCATGCTCGCCGGCGATTTCGTCACCACCGACAGCGGCACCGGCATCGTCCATATGTCGCCCGATCACGGCGAGGACGATTTCGCGCTGTGCAAGGCGAATGGCATCGAGCCGGTCTTCGCGGTGCAGGGCAACGGCCTTTATCGCGACGACTGGGCGTGGCTGGGTGCGGACGATCTGGACGACGACGGCAAACCGCGCCGCCGCAGCGTCATCAACAAACCCTTCAACGCACCCGAAGGCCCGATCTGCTCCGACCTGCGCGACGCGGGCGCGCTGCTGAGCGCCAGCGCGGATTACAAGCACAGCTACCCGCATTCGTGGCGGTCCAAGGCCAAGGTCGTCTATCGCTGCACGCCGCAATGGTTCATCGCGATTGATCAGAAATTACGGGGCGCCCCCCCCTCCGTTCGTCCTGAGCTTGTCGAAGGACCATCCTTCTCTTCTCCCGACGGCGCAGAAGAAAGTGCAATGCTTCGACAAGCTCAGCACGAACGGACTTTGCGGCTTGGCGAACAAACCTTGCGAGACATCGCCCTTTCCGAAATCGAAGCCACGCGCTTTATCCCTGAAAAGGGCCGCAACCGGCTGCGCAGCATGGTCGAGGGGCGGCCCGACTGGCTGGTCAGCCGCCAGCGCGCTTGGGGCGTGCCGCTGGCGTTGTTCGTGCATCGCACCAGTGGCGAATTGCTGGTCGATCCGGCAGTCAATGCGCGCATCCAGCAAGCCATTTCCGAAGGCACCGTTGACGCATGGCATGCGGACGCTGCGGCGGAGTTTCTCGGCGCTGACCGCAACCCCGACGATTACGAAATGGTCACCGACATTCTCGATGTCTGGTTCGACAGCGGCAGCACCCATGCCTTCGTGCTGGAATCCGACGAATGGCCCGAACTTTCGAGCCCCGCCGACCTCTATCTGGAAGGCAGCGACCAGCATCGCGGCTGGTTCCAGTCGAGCCTGCTGGAAAGCTGCGGCACACGCGGGCGGGCGCCTTACAAGGCAGTGCTGACCCACGGCTTCACGATGGACGCGGCAGGGCGCAAGATGTCCAAATCGCTCGGCAATACCGTCGATCCCTTAAAGGTGATGGAGCAATATGGCGCGGATATCATCCGGCTGTGGGCGCTGAGCGTCGATTTCACCGAAGACCACCGCATCGGCGACGAGATCCTGAAAGGCGTCGGCGACCAGTATCGCCGCCTGCGCAACACCTTCCGCTACCTGCTCGGCGCGCTGGACGGCTATGTCGGCGATATGGGCGATGCGACTCAAATACCGGAGCTGGAAATCCATATCCTGTCGCGCCTCGCCGAACTGGACGGCAAGCTGCGCACGGCGACGGAAAACTACGATTTCAACGGCTACACCCGGCTGCTGGTGGATTTCTGCAACGAGGACTTGAGCGCCTTTTTCTTCGATATCCGCAAGGACACGCTTTATTGCGACGGCGCGGACAGCCCGGCGCGCAACGCCTATCGCACCGTGCTCGATATCCTGTTCCACGCCCTCGTGCGCTACACCGCGCCGGTGCTAGTCTTCACTGCCGAAGAAGTGTGGCAGACGCGCTATCCAGAAGACGGCGAACAGGGCGGCAGCGTCCATCTGCTCGAATGGCCGAGCATTCCTGCCGTGCCCGCCGATACCGGGCGCTGGGCTGCGTTGCGCACTTTGCGGGAACGCGTGATGGAAGCGATCGAGCCGTTGCGCCGCGACAAGACGATCCGTTCCGGTTTGGAAGCCGATGTGACCGTCCCCGCCGCCGCCGTGCCGGACGGGTTCAGCGACGAGGCCCTCGCCGAACTGTTCATCGCCGCGTCAGTCACCCGCACCGATAGCGATTCGGTGACCGTTACCCGCACCGCCAACCACAAATGCGGCCGCTGCTGGCGGCTGCTGCCCGATGTGACGGAGGACGGCGCGCTGTGCGGTCGCTGCGACGATGTCGTGGCCGCGCTTGATGCGGCATCGGACGGGGGGCAAACCGCATGAAACCGTCCAAGGCGCGGATCATCGGCCTGGTCATTGCCGCGACCATCTTCGCCGTCGACCAGTGGGTGAAGCGGATCGTCGATGTCGATCTGGGCATGAAACTCTATGACAATATCGAGCTGCTGCCGTTCTTCGACCTGACGCGGGTGCATAATTTCGGCGTGTCGATGGGCATGTTCGAAGCGACCAGCCCGGAAATGCGCTGGGGCCTTGTGCTGGTCACTGCCGTTATCGCAGGTGTGGTGTTCGTCTGGATGCTGCGCGAACGGGTGTTCGGCGATATTCTGGGTCTATCCTTCATCCTTGGCGGCGCGCTGGGCAATATCGTCGATCGCTACCGCTTCGGCTATGTGCTCGATTATGCAGACCTTCACTTCGGAGAGTTCCGCCCCTTCCTGATTTTCAACGTCGCCGATGCCGCCATTACCATCGGCGTCGTCATCATTCTTGCCCGCGCGCTGTTCGTCCGCGATAAGGCCGACGATACGGACACGTCCGCCGAACCTGCCTGAGAGGCTACTCCATGCGACTTTCGACCAATCTCGTTCTTCTTGCCGGTGCCAGCGCCATGCTGGCCGCCTGTGGCAGCGGCGGCGGCATCCTTGGCCGCGACCGTCCCGACGAAATGGCGGTGCAGCGGCAGGCCCCGCTGGTGGTCCCGCCCGATTTCAACCTCGTGCCGCCCGCGCCGGGCGCACCGCGTCCTGCCGAAGGCACCGCCAGCGAGCAGGCACTGGAAGCCCTGTTCGGCGGCACCGCCCCACGCAGCCAGGTCGAAACCAGCGCGCTCGATCGTGCGGGCGCGGCGGCACCGGGCATCCGCTCGGCCATCGGCGATCCGCAGACCAATACGGTGGCGAAGGGTGCGGTCACGCGCGACATCATCGCCGCACCCGAAGGCGACGGCGCCAATGCGAGTGTCGTCAATCCAGGATAGTCTGCGTCCGGGCTAATCTGCGGAGGGCGAGTCGTTCGGCTCCAGCTTCGTAACAACGACGGTGCCGATCTTGCGGCCCTCCATCTCGGTCACTTCGAAGCGCCAGCCCTGCTCCTCGAACGCTCTCGCCGCCGACCGGCAGCGATTTCAGCACCGACAGGACATAGCCCGCCACCGTCGCGAATTCGCGCTCCTCGCCGTAATCCAGCCCCAGCCGCTCGGCGAGCTCTTCCGCCGAGGTGCCGCCCGACACCAGCAACGCGCCATCGGGCCGCTGCGTCACCGGCGGCGCATCGCCTTCGTCGCGGTCCGATTCGAACTGTCCGACCAGCGCGGTCAGCAGGTCCACGGGAGTGATGAGGCCGTCGAGATGGCCGTATTCGTCATGGACCATCGCCATCGCCACTTCGGACTGCTGCAACACGCGCAGCGCATCCATCGCGTCCAGCTGGTCCGGCACCACTTCGGCGCGGCGCATCAATGCAGGCAGCGACACCGGCTTGCCCGCAATCATCAGCGCCAGCACTTCGCGCACTTTCACCACGCCCAGGATATTGTCGGGTGACCCTTCGGCCACGGGTAGCAGCGAATGCGGGCTGTCCTCGATCACCTGCCGCAATGCCGCATCGTCGGCATCGGCCTCCACCCAGTCGATCTGCGTGCGCGGGGTCATCACTTCGCGCACGGGGCGTTCGGCAAGGCGCATCACGCCGGTCAGGATCTGGCTCTGCTCCGCCTCGATCACGCCGGTGCGGCTGGCTTCGGCAAAGATCATGTGCAGCTCCTCCGCCGTGACATTGTCTTGGCCGGAAGCGCGCACACCCAGCAGGCGAATGAGAAGCCCGGACGAGGTATCGAGCAGCCAGACCACCGGGGCCGCCACTTTCGCCAGCAACGCCATCGGGCGCGCCATCACCACCGCGATGGGTTGCGCGGCGCGCAGGGCGACCTGCTTGGGCACCAGTTCCCCCACCACCAGGCTGAAATAGGTGGTCAGCGCGATGACCAGGAAAAACCCGGCTTCCGGCGCATAGGGCGCGATCGCGGGAATTTGCGCCAGCCGCTCACCCACAGGCCCGCCCAAGCTCGCGCCCGAATAGGCACCGGCGATGATGCCGATCAGCGTGATGCCGATCTGCACCGTGGACAGGAACTTGCCGGGGTCCGCCGCCAGCGCAATGGCGGTTTCGGCACCCTTGCTGCCGTCGTCGGCGGCGGATTGCAGCGCGCCGGTGCGCGCCGATACGATGGCGAGTTCGGACATCGCGAAAACGCCGTTCAGCACGATCAGCGCGCCGATGATGGCAATGTCGGTCCAGGGAAACGGTGTCACGGCATGGCTGCTAGCAGAAATGCGGCGCGGTGCCAGCGCCGTGCTTATGCGCAAAACAAACCTCGGAGAAAATAGACCGGCGCTGTCGGCCCCGTTCAGGAACGCGACCGTGTGGTCAGTCGTATGACTCCCGACACGTGCGAAAGTCGCGGTATTCCGACCGTTGGCCGCTGCGTGAAGCAGAAGAATTTCCAAGGGGAAGCATAATGAAGACGTCCAGAATGATTACCGCCAGCATCGCTGCGCTCTCGCTCGCCACGGTGTCGGGTTGCGTGACCGATCCGAATACCGGCGAACAGAAAATCTCGCGCACCGCCATCGGCGGCGTGGGCGGCGGCGCACTGGGTGCGTTGCTGGGCGATCTTATCGGTGGCAAGACGGGCCGTATCATCGGCGCGGGCATTGGCGGCGCGGGTGGCGCTGTCATCGGCGCGCAATACGACCGCCAGATCAAGGAACTGCGCGAGCAGACCGCAGGATCGGGCGTCGATGTGACCGAAGCCGATAATGGCCAGTCCATCCTCGTGAACCTGCCCGATGGCGTCACCTTCGATGTCGGCAGTTACACGATCAAGCCCGCTTTCCGGCAGACACTCGACACGGTGGCGAACAGCCTGCAGCAATATCCCGACAGCCTGATCGACGTATACGGCCACACCGATTCGACCGGGTCCGATGCATTCAACCAGAACCTGTCCGAACAGCGTGCCCGTGCCGTGCTGAATTATCTCACCTCGCGCGGCGTCAGCAGTGCGCGGATGCGCTCGCAGGGTTTCGGTGAAACAGCCCCCATCGCCGACAACAGCACCGAATTCGGGCGTGCGCAGAACCGCCGTGTCGAAATCAAGATCCTGCCGATTTCGCAGCAGGACGTGCGGGACGCGCGCAGCCAGTAAGGCCGCGCAATTCTCTGCAATCGCAAAGGGGCGGTCCGGCAACGGGCCGCCCTTTTCGGTTCGGGCCTAGTCCGGCGGACTATCGCGCAGCTTCCGCGCCCGCTCCGCCAGATGCGCGACCGCCTCGGCATGGATATCGGGTGCACAGACCAGCAGGCCCGGTGCGCGCGGTGTGCGCTCGTTATATTCGAACGCATTGCCCAGCACATCGGTCGCGCGCGCACCTGCCTCGCGCGCGATCAGGCAGGCCGCGCCGATATCCCATTCGAAACCCCAGCGCAGCGTGGCGATCAGGTCCGCTTCGTCGGCGGCGACCATCGCAATGCGCAGAGCGATGGAATTGGGCTGGTCCACCTTGGTCAGCATCGCATCGACCTTCGGCAGACTGGCGGCGGGAATGCGCGCGCCCGCCAACTGCTTGCGCATAGAGGCCTTGAGCCGTTTCCCGTTACGCCACGCCCCCTGCCCCGCCACGGCATGCCAGTGTTCGTCGCGCGCCGGCGCATTCATCATGCCCAGCAGAGGCCGCCCTTCGCTGACCAGTGCGACCGACACCGCCCAGCCGGGCCGCCCGCGCAGGAAATCGCGCGTGCCATCGACCGGATCGACCAGCCAGATCAGGCCCTTGTCGAGCCGTTCGGTCGAATCGGTGGTCTCTTCGCTCAACCATCCGGCGGCGGGCAATAGCGCCGACAGCTCGCGCCGCAGGAAGCGATCGACCGCGATGTCCGCTTCACAAACCGGTGCGCCCGGCTCTTTTTCCCAAGCTTCGACATCGTGGCCCGCGCCCGGCCACAGGTCATGCGCCCTGCGCCCGGCTTCGCGCACGATCTGTTCAAGGCGGTCATGGTCGATCATCGGTTTCGCTCTTGCACCGCAGCGACATGCCTTTTCAAGCGCGCGCATCCATGCTTATGCGCATCGGCAACACAGATCCTTTTCGACAACGCACGGAAACCCCCATGAACATCCACGAATATCAGGCCAAGGAACTGCTGGCGAAATACGGCATCGGCATCCCGACAGGCTACGCCGCCACCACCGTGGAAGAGGCCGTCGCCGGTGCGAAGAAACTGCCCGGGCCGCTCTATGTCGTGAAATCGCAGATCCATGCGGGCGGGCGCGGCAAGGGCAAGTTCACCGAACTCGGACCCGACGCCAAGGGCGGCGTGCGGCTGGCGAAAAGCATCGCGGATGTCGAAGCCGACGCGAAGGACATGCTCGGCAACACGCTGGTCACTATCCAGACCGGCGACGAGGGCAAGCAGGTCAACCGTCTCTATGTGACCGACGGCGTCGATATCGAGAAGGAATTCTACCTCGCCATGCTGGTCGACCGGGCCAGCGGCCAGGTCGCGATGGTCGCATCGACCGAAGGCGGCATGGATATCGAGGACGTCGCGCACGAGACGCCCGAAAAGATTACCACCATTACCATCGACCCGGCGCAGGGCTTCATGCCGCACCACGGCCGCGCGGTGGCCTTCGCACTGGAACTGGAAGGCGATCTCAACAAGGCGTGCCAGAAGCTGGCGGCCAAGCTCTACACCGCCTTCATGGAACTCGATGGCGAGATGCTGGAAATCAACCCGCTGGTGGAAACCAAGGACGGTCAGTTGCTGGTGCTCGACACCAAGATGAGCTTCGACGGCAATGCGCTGTATCGCCACAAGGACGTGGAAGCGATGCGCGACGAAACCGAGGAAGACCCCGCCGAAGTCGAAGCAAGCGAATACGATCTCGCCTACATCAAACTGGACGGCAATATCGGCTGCATGGTCAATGGTGCCGGGCTGGCGATGGCGACGATGGACATCATCAAGCTGAACGGCGCCTTCCCTGCCAACTTCCTCGATGTGGGCGGCGGCGCGACGAAGGAAAAGGTGACGGCAGCCTTCAAGATCATCCTGAAGGATCCGGCGGTCGAAGGCATCCTCGTCAACATCTTCGGCGGGATCATGAAATGCGACATCATCGCCGACGGCATTGTAGCCGCCGCGAAGGATGTGAACCTGTCCGTGCCGCTGGTCGTCCGGCTGGAAGGGACCAATGTGCAGGCGGGCAAGGACATCCTCGCCAATAGCGGCCTGCCCATCGTCAGTGCCGACGATCTGGGCGATGCGGCGAAGAAAATCGTGGCCGAGGTGAAAAAGGCGGCCTGAGCGCCGCCTCTCAACTTCCGCTTTCGCCACCACCGGACCAGAAGCTGCCCGCTACGCCCAGCGCGGCGAAGCTGCCCGCGAAGGCGAGCGCCATCAGCAGCCCGTCGCCGACCAGCAGCGCCAGCCCGAAGGCGGCGATCACTGCCATCGGGGCCGTGCTGGCAAACGGCACCAGCTCCAGCGGTGGCACGGTGGCGCACAGAACGAGGATGACGAGCGCGGTGAGGCGGGGCGCGATCCCGCGGGTCAGCCACACCATCCGCCCGTGGAACAGCCTGTCCATTGTCTTGGCAAAACCGCGCAGCTTGTCGGCCGCGTCGGTCACCTTCTGCGAAGAAACCGACTGTCTGCCGATGAAACCCGGCAACCAGAGGTGCTTGCGCCCGAACACGATCTGCACGGCGAATATCGCGATAATGATGGCGAAAAACGTCGGGACACCGGGAATGCCGCCGATGGGGGTTATCTCCAGCAAGGCCGGAACCAGCAGGAACGGGCCGTAGCTGCGCGTGCCCATACTCTCCACCACGTCGCTTATGCGAACGGCGTCGCGTTCTTCGGCAAGGTCGCGGAGGCGATCGAGGATATCGCCGATGCTGTGCGGATCGTTGCTCATGGACACCAGCCCTTGACCCTTGTGCGCCGGAACGCAATGTCGGACCGGCGCGTTGGACTACTCGAACAGCCGTGCTTTACGCCGGTCACTTGCCGTGAATTGTGAAAGGGCAGAATTGCCATGAAAATCCTCGTCCCCGTCAAGCGGGTCATCGATTACAACGTCAAACCGCGCGTCAAGGCGGATGGAACGGGCGTGGATCTTGCCAATGTGAAGATGAGCATGAACCCGTTCGACGAGATCGCGGTCGAGGAAGCCATCCGCATCAAGGAAGCGGGCAAGGCGGAAGAGATCGTGGTCGTCTCCATCGGCCCGGCCAAGGCGCAGGAAACGCTGCGCACCGCGCTGGCAATGGGCGCGGACCGCGCGATCCTGGTGGAAACGGATGACGAGGTGGAGCCGCTGGCGGTCGCCAAGATCCTTAAAGCCATTGCCGACGAGGAAACGCCCGGCCTGGTGATGCTGGGCAAGCAGTCCATTTCGGACGACAGCAACCAGACCGGACAGATGCTGGCCGCGCTGATGAACCGGCCGCAGGGCACCTTCGCCAACACCGTGGAAATCGACGGCGACAGCGTGACCGTAAAGCGCGAAATCGACGGCGGGCTGGAGACGGTCAAGCTGGCGATGCCTGCTATCGTCACCACCGATTTGCGTCTGAACGAGCCGCGCTATGCCTCGCTGCCCAATATCATGAAGGCCAAGAAGAAGCCGCTCGATACCAAGGCTCCCGCCGATTACGGTGTCGACATTGCGCCACGCCTGACCACTTCGCATGTAGCCGAACCACCCGTCCGACAGGCCGGGGAAAAGGTCGAAGACGTGGATGCCCTGATCGCCAAGATGGACGCGCTCGGCATAGCCTGAGACTCCGGCGATCCTAACTTATACGAAGGAATAGAGACATGAAAACGCTGGTCTGGGTCGAACACGACCATTCGGAAATCAAGGATGCCACGCTCTCCGCCATCACCGCTGCCAAGGCGATGGGCGAAGTAAGCGCGCTGGTCATGGGCAACGACGTGAACGCCATCGCGGACGCCGCCGCCAAGATCGACGGTGTAAGCCAGGTGTGGTGTGGCAACGATCCGGTCTTCACCAACTTCCTGCCCGAAAACGTCGCGCCTGCCATCGTCGAGCTGATGGGCAGCCATGATGCGTTTGTCGCGCCAGCCACCACCACCGGCAAGAACATCGCCCCGCGCGTTGCCGCATTGCTGGATGTGATGCAGGTGTCCGACATTCTCTCGGTCGAGGGCGACAAGACCTTCACGCGCCCCATCTACGCAGGCAATGCCATTGCCACCGTGCAAAGCAGCGATGAAAAGCTGGTGGTCACCGTGCGCGGCACTGCATTCGAGAAAGCGGCGAGCGAGGGCGGCTCGGCCAGCATCGAACAGATTTCCGGCGGCAGTGATTCCGGCCTGTCCGAATTCGTAAGCCAGGAAATCGCCGAGAGCGAACGCCCCGAACTCACCAGCGCCAAGATTATCGTGTCGGGTGGCCGGGCTCTGAAAGACGGCGAGACATTCGAGAAGATCATCACCCCGCTGGCCGACAAGCTGGGCGCAGGCATCGGTGCCAGTCGCGCCGCCGTCGATGCTGGCTATGTGCCCAACGATTACCAGGTCGGGCAGACCGGCAAGATCGTGGCCCCCGAGGTCTATATCGCCATCGGCATCTCCGGCGCGATCCAGCACCTTGCGGGCATGAAGGACAGCAAGACCATCATCGCCATCAACAAGGACGAAGACGCGCCGATTTTCCAGGTGGCGGATATTGGCTTGGTCGGCGATCTGTACAAGCTGGTGCCGGAACTGACGGAGAAGCTGGGGGCGTAGGCACTTGTCATTCTCGCGATTTCTCAAGGCCGTACCCGCTTTCGGGTGCGGCCTTTTTACCCCGCAGTGATGCTATGCCCTTTAACGGAGAAGCGCCATAATGGTATCGTTTAGGTTCGCGGCTCTCGGGGTATTCGCTGCGTCAGTCTGCGCGGTACCCGTTACCGCTGGCGCGCAAGATAATGACTTACCAATCGTCCTTCCTCCCTCGTCCCCGTGGAACATGGAATACGCGGACGAAAGCTGTCGGCTGGCTCGGCTGTTCGGCGAGGGCGAAGATCGCATCGCTTTTTATGTCGAGCGGTACGAGCCGGGCGACAACTTTTTCCTACTGGCTGCGGGGGCTCCGTTAAAAAAGGGGTGGCGCGGCAAATCGATCTTTGCCTTCGGACCCGATGGTTACGAAAAAGAAATAGACGGCCCGGATGGTACGTTCGGCCAATATGATCCTGCTATCTTCAGTTCCGGCATGTATTTGCGACCCACGGCGGCAACGTACGAGTCTTCGCCCGGCAAAGATCTGGAAGCCTGGGCCACAAGTCAGGACACTTTCGGACAGTCGTTGAGCCCCGCGGCCGAGGAAAGCATCGAGTGGATAGATATCACACGCAGCAATAAACGTACCGTTCGTTTGCAACTGGGACCGATGAAGGCCCCTATGGCGGCGGTTCGCGCATGTACGGACCAGTTGCTGACACTGTGGGGCATCGACATTGACGCGCATCGCACAATGACCCGTGCCGCGACGCCCAAATCCAGGCCCGATCGCTGGATGGACAGCGACGATTATCCCACCGATCTCCTTCGCAAAGGCGCGCAAGGGCTTGTGCAATTTAGACTAACCGTAGGCAAGGACGGACGGGCTACCGATTGCACGATACAACGCTCGACGCGACCTGAAGGGTTTGACGACGCCGTATGCAAAGCGTTTCTTCGAAAAGCGGAATTCCAACCTGCGCTCGATGCCGACGGCAAGCCGATAGTATCCTACTGGCGCAACGCGGTTCGGTTCAACATGGGGCGATAGCTTCGCCTCAAATCCACCCCTTCACGAAATGCAGCGTCATCCCGACCAGCCCGCCGACCAGCGTGCCGTTGATGCGGATGAATTGCAGGTCGCGGCCTACCGCGCCTTCGACGCGGTCGGTCAGGGTGCGGGCATCCCAGCGGCGAACGGTTTCCGACACGAGCTGCACGATCTGGTCGCCATAGCGGGTTGCGACGCCCACGGCGGTGCGGCGGGCGAAGCGGTTGACCTGGTTCTGCAGGCGCGCATCGCCGCTTAGCGCGCTGCCCAGTTCGGCCAGCGTGGTGCGCAATTCGCCGCCCAGCGCGCTTTCCGGGATCGCGGGCACGGCGGATCAGCGAGCGGCGGATGCGCTCCCACACGCCCATCCACCAATCCGCCAACGCAGGGTTTTCCAGCATCTCGCGTTTCAGCGACTCGATCTTTTCGCGCGTCTTCGGGTCGTGCTGCAAGTCACGCGCCAGCGTTTCCAGCCCTTCCTCCATCTTGTGCCGCAGCGGGTGCTCGCGATCGACCAGCACTTCGGCCAGCAGCCGGTAGAGTCCATCCAGCACCGAAGCGGAAAGCCGCTCGTCCAGCCCGGTCCAGCGCAGCACGGCATTGGCGCGGCTGCGGATGATCTCGCGCACCGTATCCTCGTTGTCCTCCAGCGTCAGGCCGCTCCAGCGGATCAGGCCGTCCATCAGCGGCAAGTGGCTGCGATCCGCAATCGCGTTCTCCAGCATCCGGCCCAGCAGCGGCGCGATTTCCAGCTTGGCCAGCTGCGCCGCCAGTCCGCCGCGCACCTGCGTGCCGAGCCGCGCCGGGTCGAGCGATTCCAGTACCTCGGCGAGCAATTCCGCCGCGCCGCCGGTGATGCGGCTGCGCGTTTCTCCGGTCGGCGCGGCCAGAAATTCGCCAGCTGCCCCCGCGACGTTCATGGCCGCCATGCGCCGCGCCACGACGGCGGGGACGAGGAAGTTTTCGCGCAAAAATTGCGCCATCGTGTCGGCGATGCGGTCCTTGTTTTCCGGAATGATCGCCGTGTGCGGGATGGGGATGCCAAGCGGATGGCGGAACAGCGCCGTCACTGCGAACCAGTCCGCCAGCCCGCCCACCAGTGCTGCCTCCGCAAAGGCATGGGCGTACCCCCAGGCGGGATGCACGCCGAGCATCTGCTTCGTCGCGACGAAGGCGACGGCCATAAAGGCCAGCATGCCGGTCGCGGCCAGGCGCATCTGGCGGGCGCGATCGGGGGATACAGGTGCCGCTGTGGCGATCACTCGGCGGGCAGGCCGTCGGGTGCAGTGCCACCCGGCGGAGTCTTGCGTGTGGCTGGCTGCACAGGCGCAGGCTGCGGCTGTTGCGGTACCGCTTCACCTGTTTCGTCACCAGGGCGATAGGTCAGGAACTTGCCGCGCATCCACGGGCCGACGCGGCGTTCCAGTCCGTCGGCGAGGCTGAACCCGGCAGGCACGATCAGCAGCGTCAACACGGTGGACAGGATCAGCCCGCCGATCACCACCGTACCCATCGGCGCGCGCCACGCCCCGTCACCCGACAGCGACAGCGCGGTCGGTACCATGCCCGCCGTCATCGCCACCGTGGTCATCACGATGGGCTGTGCGCGCTTGTGGCCCGCATCCATGATGGCGGCGTATTTCTCGGTGCCGCGTTCCATTTCCTCGATGGCGAAATCGATGAGCAGGATGGAGTTTTTCGATACGATACCCAGCAACAGCAGGATGCCGATGAAGACCGGCATGGATTGCGCCTGCCCGACCAGCCAGATCAACAGGATACCGCCCAGCGGTGCCAGCGCCAGCGAGGTCATGTTGACCAGAGGGCTCATCAACCGTTTGTAGAGCAGCACCAGCGTGGCGAAAACCAGCAGCACGCCGGCGATGATGGCGATGCCGAGATTGGTCATCAGTTCGGCCTGCCATTCGTCCTCGCCCACCACGTCGCGGATGACGCCCTGCGGCAGATTGTCGAGGATGGGCAATGCGTCGATCTGCTCCTGCGCGGTGCCCTTGACGATATCGGGCGCAAGGTCCGCGCCCACCAGCACGCGGCGGTTCTGATTGTATCGCTGGATCGTAGTCGGGCCGGAGCCGAAACTGACCGCGGCAACGCGCGACAGCGGCACGCTGCCGCCGGTGGCGGTTGGCACCGGCAGGTTCTCGATCGTGGTCAGCGATTCGCGGCTGGATTCGGGCAGCTTGACGCGGATCGGGATCTGCCGGTCGGACAGCGAGAACTTGGCCGCGTTCTGTTCGATCTCGCCCAGCGTGGCAATTCGGATGGTCTGGCTCAGCGCGGCGGTCGTCACGCCCAGCTCCGCCGCAAGGTCAGCGCGCGGGGTGATGATGATTTCGGGCCGGTTTATGTCGGCATCGATGCGCGGCGCGACCAGCGTATCCAGCCCTTTCATCTGTTCGACCAGCGTCGCCGCCGTGCTTTCCAGCAAAGCGGGGTCGGACCCGGCGAGCATGACGGTCATATCGCGCCCGCTCCCGAACCCACCCGACTGCGACTGGAACCGCACGCGCGCATCTGGAATGGTCGCCAGTTGCGGCGCAAGGTCGCGCTCGAACTCGATGGAGGTCTTTTCGCGGTCGTCAGCCAGCGTGATGTAGATCGTGCCATTGCCTTCACGCACCCGCGTCAGGGCGCGTTCGACTTCGGGCTGTTCGTACAGGATGTCGGACACCCGGTCCGCCACGCGCTCGGTGGAGGCCAGCGTGGTGCCGGGCACCATGTCGATCTGCACGCGCGAATTGTCGTCGTCGATGGTCGGCTGGAATTGGCTCGGCACCGCGCCGAACAGCAGGACGGTGGCGATAAAGGAAAAGTAGCCGACCATCAGCATCCAGGCGCGATGGTCGTAGAACCGCGCCTCCAGCCAGCGCCAGCCATTGCCGACGCGGCCGCCGATCATGCGCCACGGCAGGCCGATTGCCTTTAGCACCAGCCAGCCAACAACGAAGCCGACGGCGAGGACAAGACACAGCTGCACGACTTCGAAGAACTTGGAGACAATAAACGCGGCGGACGATCCCTCCGCTCTCGACACTGCGCCGCCGATGGTGCCTGGAATATCGAGTTCGGACACAAAGCCGAACAGCTGGACAGCCGCGATACCGGGCACCGCGATCATCGCCAGCAGGATGAGAAATGCGCACACGGAATAGATGAACCGATGGCGCGGCGGCGTCAGTCCCTCGCGCCGCGCATGCATCCCGCCACGGTCCAGCGACCAGCGCAGCACGCCCAGATAGCGGTCCATCATCCGCCCCTCGCCATGTTCGGCATGGCCGTGCGCTTTCAGGAAATAGGCTGCCAACATCGGCGTGATCATGCGCGCGACGGCCAGGCTCATCAGCACCGCGATAACCACGGTAATGCCGAAATTCTTGAAGAACTGACCGGCAATGCCCGGCATCAGGCCCACCGGCAGGAACACCGCGACGATGCAGAACGATGTCGCCACCACCGGAAGGCCGATTTCGTCGGCGGCGTCGATGCTGGCCTGATAGGCGGATTTGCCCATCCGCATGTGCCGCACGATGTTCTCGATCTCCACGATGGCATCGTCGACCAGCACCCCCGCGACCAAGCCCAGCGCCAGCAGCGACAGCTGGTTCAGGTTGAACCCGATGAGGTCCATGAACCAGAAGGTCGGGATGGCGGAGAGCGGGATGGCGACGGCGGAAATCATCGTCGCGCGCCAGTCGCGCAGGAAGAAGAACACCACCACCACTGCCAGCAGCGCGCCCTCGCCCATTGCGAACAGCGAGCTTTGATACTGTTCCTCGGTATATTTGACCGTGTTGAACAGCGGCAGGAACCGCACGCCCGGATTATCGGCCTCGATTTCGGCGATCTTTTCCTTCGCGGCTTCGAATGTGGTCAGGTCGGAGGCACCCTTGGCGCGGCTCATGGCGAAATTCACCACTTCCTTGCCGCGCACCTTGCTGATGGAGGTGCGTTCGCTGAACCCGTCGCGCACGGTGGCGATATCTGCCAGCTTGATGGTGTTGCCGCCGCCCAGCGAAATCTGCTTCTGCGACAGCTCGTAGGCGGACGCGCTATTGCCCAGCACGCGGACCGACTGGCGCGTGCCGCCCACTTCGGTCGCGCCGCCGGCCGCATCGATATTGGTCTGGCGCAGCACGCCGTTCACCTGGCTTGCGGTGACCCCGAAGGCTTGCATGCGCTGCAAGTCGAGGATGACCTCGATCTCGCGGTCGACACCGGCGAAGCGGTCTACCTGCGCCATGCCTTCGACCGACAGCAGCGATTTCGCGACGGTATCGTCGATGAACCAGCTCAGCTGCTCGATGGTCATGTCGTCGGCCTCGACCGCGAAGATCGCCAGGAAGCCGCCGGAAATATCTTCCTTCGAGATGCGCGGTTCCAGAATGCCGTCGGGCAGGCTGCCGCGCACCCCGTCGATGGCGGTCTTCACCTCGGAGACGGCATCGTTGGGATCGATGCCGATTTCGAATTCGATGAAGGTGTTGGAATTGCTTTCCCGCGCGGTGGAATTGATCGATTTCACGCCGTTGATCGACCGCACCGCCGATTCCACGTTCTGCGTGATCTGGTTCTCGATTTCGGACGGCGCGGCGCCGGGTTGCGAGATGGAGACATTGACCGCCGGAAACTCGATGTCCGGATTGTTGACCACGTCCATACGCAGGAAACTGAGGATGCCCGCGAACAGCAGCGCGGTGAAAAACACCAGCGGGATCACCGGGTTGCGGATCGACCAGGCGGAGATGTTGCGGAAGTCCATATCGGGCGCTCCCGCCTACTGCTTCTGGCGACGCGGTTTGAGCGTTTCGCCTTCGGTCAGGAACCCGCCCGCGCGCAGCACCACCTGTTCCGTGCCCGACAGGCCGCTGGCGATGGTGACGCCCTTGGCTGTGACCATGCCGGTTTCGACCGCGCGGCGTTGCGCCGTGTTGTCGGGGCCGACGATATAGACATAGCTGCCCCTGGCATCCGACAGGATCGCGGATTCGGGCAGGACGGGCGCGACAACGGTGCCGCTGCTGATGATGGCGGTGGCAAAGCCGCCGGGGCGCAGTTCGGCGGCGTAGGGCAGCGAAATTCGCGCCACGCCCTGCCGGTTCTGCGCGTCGATAGTGGGCGCAATCTGCCAGATTTGCCCGGTGAAGCGCTTCTCCGTCCCCGCCGGAAGCACCGTTGCCGAAACGCCGGTGGAAATGCGCGCCAGATCGGTTTCGCTCAACTGCGCGTTCAGCTCCATCTCGCCGCCGCGCGCGATGCGGAACAGCGGGCCGCTGCCGCCCGAAACGACCTGCCCCGGCTCGACGCTGCGCTCCAGCACCAGCCCCGCCGCCGGAGCGACCACGTTGAGGCGGGCGTTGCGCGCCTGCAATTCGTTAGCTTGCGCTCGCGCCACGGTTACGCGCGCCGAAGCGGCGTCGCGGGTGGCGGTCAGGCGGTCCACATCGGCTTTCGAAATAAAGCCGCGATCGACCAGCTGGAGCGCGCGGTCGAGGTTCGATTGGGCAAGGCTGGCATCGGCGCGCGCCACGTCGATCTGCGCACGGGCGCTGGCGGCCTGCTGGTTCTGTACCGAGCGGTCTATCACTGCCAGCACCTGTCCGGCGCGCACCCAGCTGCCCGCATCGACCGGGACGCTGACGACGCGACCGCCCTCGCCCGCGATGCCGACCGGCAATTCGCGTCGCGCGGACAGCGTACCGGTCGCGGCGATCTCGCCTTCCACGGTGGCGGCACCGGGCGATATCACGCTGATGACGGGGGCCTGGTCCTCGCGCTCATCGCCATCGTCCGCAGCCTCGGCCGCGCTGAAATACAGCCATGCGCCAATGCCAAGAACGGCACCCAATACTGCGAGAACGATGAGCCAGAGGCGGCTATTGCCTGTACGCTCGGTCCGGTCGACGGCAGTCGCCATGCCATAGCGTTCGGCGGTTTCGGCGCTGACGCTGGTTTCGTAATTCATCGCCTGCCCTTTTTTCGTGCCCGATACGGAACGCCATTCGTACGCCCGAACATGAAGCGGTGTATTACACTGCTATATCACCAACCGCAATGGGGCGCATAGCCGAACCATATCCGCAAGCCGCCAGCGTATCGACAGACGACATGGCTTGCCGACGAGATACGGCGCTCGCCCACACGATGCCAACACACAAAAGGGCGCCGCAACCCGTGGTTGCGACGCCCTATGCATGATTTCGCTGCAATGCGGCAAGGTTTTACACCGTGCCGCAAGGCAATAGTCGATTAGCGTACCCGACCGCGCTGGATCAGGTTCATGATGCCGAGCAGCACGATCGCGCCGACAAAGGCAACGACGAGGCCGATGATCGAGAATTCCTGAACGCTGCCGCACAATGCCGAACTGGTTGGCAATCAGGTTGCCGATGACCGAACCGATAATGCCGACCACGATATTCCAGAAAATGCCCATCGAGGCATCACGCCCCATGACCATGCTGGCGAGCCAACCGGCGACGCCGCCGACGATAATTGCAATAATCCAACCCATAATATTCCTCCTGTTTATTTCCGCATCAACGGAAGGCAGTCGGAAGGGTTCCCGCAGAATCTGCGTGAATGTTAATATTTCAGCTGGCGCTCGTACAGGTCGCGATAATGCTGGATGCGGGTGACGCGCAGGCCCTTCATGCCGGACCGGTCGACCGAGCGCTGCCAGGATGCGAATTCCTCCAGCGTCAGGCCGTAGCGTTCCAGCACTTCGTCGATGGTCAGCAGGCCGCCATTGACCGCCGCGACAACCTCGGCCTTGCGTCGCACGACCCAGCGTTTGGTGCTGGGTGCGGGCAAGTCGTCCACCGTCAGCGGCTCGCCCAGCGGGCCGATCACCTGTGCGGGACGGATTTTCTGGTTCTCGATCATCGGTCCCTCCCGCCTTCCTCATCGAAGGTTGTCGTCGATCCGGACACGGCGATGTGTCGGTTCGGTGCCGTCGGTTTGGCGCGGCGGGTTTGCCATCGGCTGAAGCGGACTGGTTAACGGTTCGGGCTGCGGCGTTAACGGTCTGCGTCCCGGCGGTGTGATTCGCGGCAGCGCAGCCGTCCGAAGCTCGCTGTGATGCCGCATCCGCACCGGAGCGGGTGGACGGCAAGACCCGGCGCAAATCCCGTGCAGCGGCGAATCGCGCCGACAGGTCCGCCCAGTCCAGCGGACGCAGGGGCGCGCCGTCATGCCGGCACTGTCATGGGCGCCGTCCGGCAAGGGGCTTTCGGCGCCCTGGCCGCCGGGAATATCGAAGGGTGTGCTTTCCAACATGAGAGTCGCAATAGGGGCGACAGGTCAAGAACGGGTAAAGCCGCAATTTACGCGGTGTTAGGATGCTCGCAGTGGCGTTGCAGGCGGCTGGCCCCCTATATGGCGCTGCCATGCCGGACGTCATTGCCCCTCCTCCAATAACAGATGCCCTCGACGCCGCTGCCCTGTTCGATCTCGGCAAACCGGCTGCCGAGGCGCGGATCGTGGTGGCGATGTCGGGCGGAGTCGATTCGTCGGTGGTCGCGGCACTGGCCGCGCAAAGCGGGGCCGAAGTGATCGGCATCACCCTGCAGCTGTTCGATTACGGCGCGGCGACGGGGCGCAAGGGCGCGTGCTGCGCAGGCGACGATATCGACGATGCGCGCGCCGTCTCGGACCGGCTCGGCATCGCGCATTACGTGTTCGACCACGAAAGCGCCTTTCGCGACGAGGTGGTCGACCAGTTTGCCGACGATTATCTTGCGGGCCGCACGCCGGTGCCCTGCATCCGCTGCAATATGGGGCCGAAATTCACCGACCTGCTGCGCATGGCGCGCGAGCTGGGTGCCGATTGCCTTGCCACCGGGCATTATGTGCAGCGGGTTGTCGGACGCGGCGGGGGCGGAACTGCACCGCGCGGTCGATCCGGCGCGCGACCAGTCCTATTTCCTGTACGGCACCACCGAGGCGCAGCTCGACTTCCTGCGCTTTCCGCTCGGCGGCCTGCCCAAATCGCAGGTCCGCGAACTGGCGGAAGCGGCGGGCCTGCGCAACGCGGCCAAGCCCGACAGCCAGGACATCTGCTTCGTGCCCGATGGCGATTATGCGAAGATCGTGAAATCGCTGCGGCCCGAAGGCGCGCGGGCTGGCGATATCGTCCACGCCGCTACCGGCGAGACGCTGGGCCGCCATCGCGGCATCGTGCATTTCACCGTGGGCCAGCGGCGCGGGCTGGACATCGGCGGGCAGCCCGAACCGCTTTACGTGATCGGTATCGATGCCGCGCGCGCCGAAGTGCGGGTCGGACCGCGCCGGATGCTGGCGGTGGCCTCGGTCGGGCTGGTCGAGACCAACCGGATCGGGCCGCTCCCCGATGCGCCGCTGACCGCCAAGGTGCGCTCGCTGGCCAAGCCGGTGCCGGTCACGCTGGACGGGTCGTTCCGAGACGAACGCGGCCTGCACGCTGCATTTCGATACGCCCGAATACGGCGTCTCGCCGGGGCAGGCGGCGGTGATCTATGCCGGGGAGCGCGTGGTGGGCGGCGGCTGGATCGCCGATACGACCAAGGCGGCAGATTACTCGGACCAGGTCTCCAGCACGCAGCCATAGCCTTTGCGATAGGTGGCGGTATCGCTCGCCAGCATGGGGAAGCGGGCGGTGACGCTCTGCGCGTCATCATCATCGCTCAATCCCACCAGCTCCATGCCCGACAGCCGGTCCGTCTCGCAACTGTCGAGATCGCGGCCCGCAATGTAGCGGCACGAGCAGCCGACATGCGCCATATAGGCGGTCGCCGTGCGCGCGGAACCGCCTGCCGTCACCACGACATAGGCCGCGCCTGCCACCAGCAGCACGGCGACGAACGCCAGCACCGTTCCGAACCGTTTCTTGCGTGTTGCCAAAGCGCGTGTCCTTGCCCATCGGTCTGCCCATGCCCGACCGTCTTCGCTTCCCCCTTATTGCCGCAGCGGCCATGCTGCCAGTGCTTAGCGCCTGCGCCGAAGCGCCCGCCGGGCCGCCACCACTCAGCCAGGCCGCGCTGGATGCCGTGACGGACGATCCCGGCGCGCCGACCGAAGACGTTGCGCGGGCCGTCGATGCGCTGTTCACCGCGCCCGGTATCGGCGAGACCCGCGCGGTGATCGTGATGCATAATGGCACCGTTGCGGCGGAGCGGCATGCCGGGGGCTACGACGCCGACACCAGGCATATCAGCTGGTCGATGGCCAAGACCGTAACCGCCGCGATGATCGGCATGCTCATCGCCGACGGACGGCTGGCGCTGGACGATCCGGCGCCGATCCCCGCATGGCGCCGCCCCGGCGATCCGCGTGGCCCCATCACCGTGCGGCACCTGCTGCAGATGCGCAGCGGGCTGGACCATACCGAGGCGGGCGACCCGCCGCAGGACAGCAGCACCCCGCGCATGCTGTTCCTCGACGGGCGCGACGATATGTCGCGCTGGGCCGAGACGCAGCCGCTGGAGGCGGAACCCGGCGAGCAGTTCGAATATTCCAGCGCCACCACCGTCATCCTGGCCGATATCGCGGCGCGGGTGCTGACCGATTCGGACGACCCCGAAACGCGCCGTGCCGCTGTGGACGGCTACCTGAAAGCGCGTATCTTCGAACCGCTGGGCATGGCATCGGCGGTGGCCGAATACGACGCCAACGGCACGCTGGTCGGCGGCAGCCTGATGCATGCCACGGCGCGCGACTGGGCGAGGTTTGCCGAATTCCTGCGCAACAAGGGCTCCTATCGCGGCAGCCAGCTTCTGCCCCGCGCTTTCGTGGAGGCGATGGTGACGCCCAGCCCCGCCAGCCCGATCTACGGCCTGCAAACCTGGCTCAACCGCCCGATGGACACCGGAGCGGACGACCATCCGCTGTTTCCGGGGCGGGCGGCGCATTCGGTCTTCGCGATGATCGGGCACATGGGCCAATATGCTATCGTCTCGCCCGAACAGCGGGTGACGGTGGTGCGGCTGGGCCATTCGGATGCGAATCAGCGCCGCGTGGTGCTGGAGCGCATGGCCGACGTGCTGGCGCTTTATCCCATTCCCGAAGACTAGTCCGGCAGCCTGAACGTCCCCTCCACCACGGTCACGCACGGTCCGCCCAGCCACGCCTGATCGCCACGCAATTCGCAGGTCAGGTCGCCGCCCCGTTTTGACGCCTGATGCGCGGTAAAGCGATTTGCGGCCCAACCGCTCCGCCCAGAACGGCGTCAGCACCGCATGGGCGGAGCCGGTCACGCTGTCCTCGTCCACCCCGCCGCCGGGCACGAACACGCGGCTGACGACGTCGGTGTCCTCGCCCGGTGCGGTAGCGATGAACTGGATATTCCCCAACTTCTCCAGCCCGCGAATATCGGGCGTCAGGCCGCGCACTGTGGCCTCGTCATGGAACAGGTAGATCTCGTAGCCATCGGCATTGGCCCAGACCTCCTGCGGCACGACGCCCAGTAGCGCGGACGCAGCATGGTTCATGCCCTGTTCGGTGCGGATTGCGGGCAGGCCGAGCGCATAGCCCCCATCGGAATGTTTCACGTGAAGCACACCCGCGCGCCGCGTCCGGAACCGGAGCGAATCGCCGCCGTCGCGCCCCAGCAGCACATGCCCGCTCGCCAGCGTCGCATGGCCGCACAGCCGCACTTCGGACGATGGCGTGAACCAGCGCAGCTCGTAATCCGCTTCGCCGCTCGCGTCGGGCACGGTGAAGGCGGTCTCGGCAAAATTGTTCTCCTCCGCGATGGCCTGCAGCACATCGTCGGGCAGCCACGCCTCCAGCGGCATCACCGCCGCCTGGTTCCCCGTGAAGGGCGCATCGGCAAAGGCATCGACATGCCAATAGGGCAGGACGGTCATTTGTCGTTCTCCGGAGCGTTTCGGACATTGGGCAAACTCGTCGGTCTCGACCAGCGGATTGCCCGGTTCGTCGACATGGCCTGCGGGATCGATATGGATCAGCAGCTCCATGCGCGGGAAGGCTTTCGTCAGGTCCGCCTCGACCCGCTCGATAATGTCATGCGCTTCCTCCACCGTCATGCTTGGCGGCATATCGACGTGGAACTGCACGAAATCGCGCGTGCCGCTGGTGCGGGTGCGCAGGTCGTGCAGATTGTTCAGCTCCGGATGGCGGGCAGCGCGTTCCACGAACCGCTGGCGTTTGTCGTCGGGCCATTCGCGGTCCATCAGATGGTCCACCGCCTCGCTCGCCGCGCGCCATGCGCCCCATGCCAGCCACGCCGCGATGGCCAGTCCGAACAGCGGATCGGCCCGGCCGAACCCGGCATACTGGTCCAGCGCCAGCGCCGCGATCACCGCGACGTTCAGCAGCAGGTCGGACTGGTAATGCACATGATCGGCCCGGATCGCGACCGAGCCGGTGCGCGCGATGACGATGCGCTGCCACGCCAGCAGGCCCAGCGTGGCGCGATGGCGACGAGCGACACCGCGATGCCGCCTTCCGCCGCCTTGCGTCCGCGCGCCCGTCAGCAGCTGGCCGATGGCGGCGTAGCCGATGGCCGCCGCGCTCAGCGCAATCAGCATCACCTGGAACATGGCGGCGAGCGACTTCGGCCTTGCCGTGGCCAAACCGGTGTTCGGCATCGGCGGGCTGCGCCGCGATCCACACCGCCGACCAGCGTGGCGAGGCTGGCGACCAGGTCCAGCGCGCTGTCGGCCAGGCTGCCGAGCATGGCGGTCGAATCGGTGGTGGCACTTGCCCACAGTTTCAGCGCGACCAGCACCACCGCGACCGCTGATCGAGGCCAGCGCCGCACCGCGCGTCAGATGCGCGCGGTTGGCATCGTGCGCGCCAAGGGAGTGGGAGCCGTGCATCAGCCATGCGCTTTGCGGCGTCACGGGAACAGCAGGCTGGAATGCCAGCCCTTCACATCGCGGCTGAACAGGCGGCGGTCGTGCAGGCGGTTGGGCCGGTCCATGCCAGAACTCCATGCGCTGCGGCCTCGAGCCGTAAAGCCGGTCCAGTGCGCGCGGGCGCGGAATGTCGCCCTCGGGATGCGCTTCGGCGAGCGCGGCGATGCGTTCCTCATATTGCGCGCGGCTGGCCAGCGGGCGCGACTGGTCCGATGCGGCGGAGCCGAGCTGCGAGTCGCGGGCGCGGGAATGGAAATAGGTGTCGGCCTGTGCCGCGCTGACTTCGCGCAACGGCCCTTCGATCCGGACCTGCCGGTCGCAGGCTCTTCCAGTGGAACAGCAGCGCGGCCTGCATGTTCTCGCGGATTTCCTCGCCCTTGCGGCTGTGCGCGTTGGTGTAGAACGTGAAGCCGGTATCGTCGCCGTGCCCCTTCAGCAGCACCATGCGCACCGATGGCGCGCCGTCCGGCGTCGCGGTGGCCAGCGCCATGGCATTGGGATCGTTCGGCTCGCCTTTCTCGGCCTCGGCAAACCAGGCGTCGAACAGCGCGAACGGATCGGTGTCGGGGATTTCGCTGCCGGTTTCGGTCATGTTCTCACCCATGCCGCAAACCCGCACAAATCGGAGACATGGACCGGGTGTTACACAGTCCAGGGGCAAAACTTTTCAACGCAGCAGCAGCGGATTGCAAAGCGATGCGAGCGGGGCGGAGGAAGCAGGTTTCTTTCATGCCCCCGGCCTACCCCAGCCGCCATCTGTAGGAAAGCCCGCGACCGGTCCGCGTGCCCACGCGACTTGCGCCCCATCCCCGCTGCACCTAGCTACCTACGACCATGGCCGATCCCTACCAGACCCTTGGCGTTGCCGCGCACCGCCACCGAAAAGGACATCAAGAGCGCCTATCGCAAGCTCGCCAAGGAACTGCATCCGGACCGCAACAAGGACAATCCCAAGGCGTCCGAGCGGTTCTGCAAGGTGACGCAGGCCTATGACCTGCTGTCCGACAAGGACAAGCGCGCGCAGTTCGACCGGGGCGAAATCGATGGCGACGGCAATCCGGCCAACCCGTTCGGCGGCATGGGCGGCGGATGGGCGGCGGTTTCGGCGGCGGCGGCGCGGCGCGCGGCGGCGAGCCGGGCGGTTTCGGCGGCCAACAAGGGCTTCGGCGCAGGACGTCGACCTCGGCGATATTTTCGAAGGGCTGTTCGGCGGCGGCGCGCGGCGCGGCGGCCCGGCCGGATTTGGCGGCGCAGGCGGCCCGCCAGCCGCCGCCGCGCAAGGGTGCCGATATCGGCTACCGCCTGCGCGTGCCGTTCACCGATGCCGCCACGCGCGCGGACCAGCGCATCACGCTGTCGCGACGGCAAGACCATCGACCTGAAACTGCCCGCCGGGCTCGAAGACGGCACGCAGATGCGGCTGAAGGGCAAGGGCGAGCGCGGCCCCGGCGGCGCCGGAGACGGCATCGTGACGCTCGTCCATCGACCGCCACGCGTATTTCCGCCGCGACGGCGACGATGTGCGGCTGGACCTGCCGATCACGCTGGACGAGGCGGTGGACGGCGCGCGAGTGAAAGTGCCCCACCGTCGATGGCGCGGTGATGCTGACGATCAAGCCCGGCACCGATGGCGGCACGGTCATGCGGCTGAAGGGCAAGGGCTTTTCCACCAAGGCGGCGAGGCCGCGGCGACCAGCTGGTGACGCTGGAAATCCAGCTGCCCGACGATGCCGGTGCGCTGGCGGAACTGGCCAAGCGGCTCGACGGGTGGCAGGATGCCCGCAATGTTCGCGAAGGGCTCAACGTCTGACACCACAAGAGGGCACGCTGCCCGACCCGACGGCCGACGCGCATCCCGATCCCGAACAGCGGCGGATCCGCCGCCGTCGCCAGAGCAGCGGCGCACGGATACCCGCATCACGCAAGCGCCTCAGCCGTCGGCTCGGCCCCGGCACCCGCATCTGGCGCACCACGCAGAAAACGCTGGTCGGCACCTGGAACGACGGCTTCATCCATGCCGGCAACCTGGCCTACATGGCGATGCTGGCGATCTTCCCGCTCTTCATCACCGGCGCGGCGATCTTCTCCGCCATCGGCGAAGAAAGCGACCGGGCCGCGATGATCGATGCGGTGCTGTTCGCCCTGCCGCCCATCGTCGGCAATGTGATCGAACCGGTGGCGCGCGACGTGATCGACGCGCGCAGCGGCTGGCTGTTATGGGCGGGCGGGGCCTTCGGCCTGTGGACCGTGGGCAGCCTGATCGAGACCATCCGCGACATCCTGCGCCGCGCCTATGGTACAGAGGCGACGCTGGCCTTCTGGCGCTATCGCCTGATCTCCACCGCCATCATCATCGTGGCGGTGGTGCTGCTGATGCTGAGTCTGGTCGCGCAAGTGATGATCGGCGCGGCGCAGCAGGTCATCACTGCCTATTTCCCGCAATTCAACGATCTGCTGGCGCAGCTCAATATCAGCCGCATCGTGCCCGCGCTGGGGCTGTTCGGTTCGATCTACCTGCTGTTCTACACGCTGACGCCGGGCGATTACCGCGCGGCGGCGCTATCCCAAATGGCCCGGCGCGCTGCTGATCACGCTGTGGTGGGTCGCCGTTACCATCGCCATGCCGCCGGTGCTGCGCAATTTCTTCACGCTACGACCTGACCTATGGCGCGCTGGCGGGCATGATGATCGCGCTGTTCTTTTTCTGGCTGGTCGGGCTGGGCGTGGTATTGGGTGCCGAACTGAATGCGGCGCTGGCGGTGACGCCCGAAGAGGAAGAAGCGCTGGACGAACTGGCCGAGGAAGCAGAGCGAGACAGTGAGCGACCAGAATACGCGGACGGATTGATGCAAGGAAAGCGGGGCCTGATCATGGGCCTTGCAAACGACAAGTCGCTCGCCTGGGGCATTGCGCAGCAACTGGCGGCGCAGGGGGCGGAACTGGCCTTTACCTATCAGGGCGATGCGCTGGCGAAGCGGGTGAAACCGCTGGCGGCGCAGCTGGGGTCGGATTTCACCTTCCCGTGCGACGTATCCGACATGGCGGCGCTGGACGACGCGTTCGACACGCTGAAGGCGCGCTGGGACACGCTGGATTTCGTGGTCCACGCCATCGGCTTTTCGGACAAGAACGAGCTGCGCGGCAAATATGTCGATACCAGCCTCGACAATTTCCTGATGACGATGAACATCTCCGCCTACTCGCTGGTCGCGGTGGCGCAGCGCGCGGCGCGCATGATGAAACCCGGCGGCAGCATCGTGACGCTGACCTATTACGGCGCGGAAAAGGTCATCCCGCATTACAACGTGATGGGCGTCGCCAAGGCCGCGCTGGAAACCAGCGTGCAATATCTTGCCAACGATCTGGGGCCGGACGGCATCCGCGTGAACGCGATCAGCGCCGGGCCGATCAAGACGCTGGCCGCCAGCGGCATCGGCGATTTCCGCTATATCCTGCGCTGGAACGAGGCGAACGCACCGCTGCGCCGCAACGTCACCATCGACGATGTCGGCGGAGCGGGCCTCTATCTGTGTTCCGACCTCGCCAGCGGCGTCACGGGCGAAGTGCATCATGTCGATGCGGGCTACCACACCGTCGGCATGAAGCAGGAAGACGCGCCCGACATCACGCTGGATTGAGCATAGGCCGGCCGATTGCGACGGCGTGGTTGAGGGTGTCTTAACCGTCGCGATCTAGATGTGGCGGCATGAAACACGAACGCCTCCTGCGCCCGGCGCGTATCGATCTGACCGGCAAGGCGGTGGGGATTATCGGTCTGGGCTATGTCGGCCTGCCCGCCGCCGTCGCCTTTGCACAGCATCGCAGCGTGGTCGGTTTCGACACTCGCGCCCAACGCATCGCGGACCTGACGCGCGGCCATGACGAAACGCTGGAAGTCGGCGCGGACGAACTGAACGATGCCCAGGGGCTTACCGTTTCCGGCGATGCCGCAGATCTTGTCGGTTGCGGTGTGTTCGTGGTGACCGTGCCGACACCTATCGATGCTGCCAACCGCCCGGACCTGTCGCCGTTGGAACGCGCGTGCGAAACGGTCGGAAAGGCGATGGCTGCGGCGGGCGAAGCGGCGCATGGTACGGTCGTCGTGTTCGAATCGACCGTCTATCCCGGCGCGACGCGCGATGTGTGCGTACCGCTGCTCGAAGCATGGTCCGGGCTGACGCATAACCGGCACTTTTATACCGGCTATAGCCCGGAACGCATCAATCCGGGTGACGCGACGCGCCGCCTTGCCGATATCGTCAAGGTCACCAGCGGCTCGACCCCCGCCGCCGCCGCCGCCGTCGACGCGCTCTATGCCGAGATCATCACCGCCGGCACTTACAAGACGCCCAGCATCGAAGTGGCCGAAGCGGCCAAGGTGATCGAGAACACCCAGCGCGATCTCAACATCGCACTTATCAACGAACTGGCGATCCTGTTCGACAAGCTGGGCCTCGACACCCGCGAAGTGCTGGATGCAGCGGAAACCAAGTGGAACTTCCTGCCGTTCCGTCCCGGACTCGTCGGCGGGCACTGCATCGGCGTGGACCCCTATTACCTCACCCACTGCGCGCAGCAGATCGGGCACCATCCCGAAGTGATCCTCGCCGGACGCCGCGTGAACGATGCCATGGGCACCTATCTGGCGGACCGTATCGTCCACCTGATGCTGAAACGCCGCATCGCGGTGGCCGATGCGCGCATTCTGGTGATGGGCCTCGCCTTCAAGGAAAACTGCCCCGACCTGCGCAATTCCAAGGTGGCGGGGGTGATTGCGCGCTTCACCGAATTCGGTGCACAGGTCGACGTTCACGATCCGTGGGTCGACCCGCGCGATGCGGAGCGCGAGTTCGGCCTGTCCGTTCTGGACACCGACCCCGAACCCGGCAGCTACGACGCAATTCTGGTCGCCGTCGGCCATCGCCAGTTCGTGGAAACGGGCGCGGAGGCCATTCGCCGCTATGGCAAGGCCGGCGCGGTGCTGTTCGATGCCAAGGGCCTGTTCGCGCGCAGCGACAGCGACGGCCGACTCTAGCCCGCCCCGCTATACGCCGATACACCCGCCCCCCATGCGCACCGTTTTCGTCACCGGCACCGCCGGCTTCATCGGCTTCCACCTCGCCCGCCTGCTGCTGGCGGAGGGGTTTCGCGTGGTCGGCTATGACGGGATGACCGATTATTACGATGTGCGGATCAAGGAACGGCGGCACCAGATGCTGCTGCAGAACGAACATTTCAGCGCGCATGTCGGCATGCTGGAGGATTTCGAGACGCTGCAGCGGGTCGTGACCGAAGCCGCACCCGACGTGATCGTGCATCTCGCCGCGCAGGCGGGTGTGCGGTACAGCCTGGAAAACCCGCGCGCCTATATCGAGGCCAACATCACCGGCACGTTCAACGTGATGGAATGCGCGCGCGAGCTGGCGGTCGATCACCTGCTGATGGCCAGCACCAGCAGCGTCTATGGCGCAAACACCGCAATGCCGTTCGACGAGCTGGAACGGGTGGAAACGCCGATGACGCTGTACGCTGCGACCAAGAAGGCGAACGAATCGATGGGCCACAGCTATGCCCATCTGTGGAACCTGCCGACGACGATGTTCCGCTTCTTCACGGTCTATGGCCCGTGGGGGCGGCCCGACATGGCGCTGTTCAAGTTCACCAAGGGTATCCTCGAGGGGACGCCCATCGACATCTACAATCACGGCGAGATGTATCGCGATTTCACCTTTGTGACCGACCTGGTGCGCGGCATTCGCCTGCTGATCGACGCGCCGCCGGTGCGGCCGGACAGCGCCGAGGACATTGCCGAAGGCGACAGCCTGTCGCCCGTCGCGCCGTTTCGCGTGGTCAATATCGGCAATGGCGACAAGGTGAAGCTGACCGATTTCATCGAAGCCATCGAAGCCGAATGCGGACGCAAGGCGGTGCGCAACATGATGGACATGCAAAAGGGCGACGTGCCCGCGACATGGGCCAATGCCGACTTGCTGAAATCCCTGACCGGCTATGCGCCGCAGACCGGTTATCGCGAGGGCATTCGCCAGTTCGTGGCATGGTATCGCGATTATTACGGGGTTTGAAAGCAGGGGTTTCGCGCAGAGAACGCCGAGGAAAACGAGACGGGGAGGCGGCATACCTGCGGCTATGCCGCCCTAGAATATCAAGGATGCTGCGGCGAAAACGTTTGTAGGAAAAGCGCTGCGCGCAAGACTTTCTCGACCTCTCTGTGTCCCCCTTTCCTTTGCGCCCTCTGCGAGAAACCCTGACCTGGCGCTACTCACCCTGTGGCAGCGACAGCACCTCCTCGTCGCCATCGTCGAACGTCGTGCCTTCAGCGGGCGCAGAGCCCAGTTCACGACCCGCAACAGCCTCGAGCGGCGGCAGGTCGGGATCGACCACTTCCTCGCCAACCGGCGCCGCGCGTTCCGCTTCCAGCCGTTCCATATAGGCCTTTTCGATCTGCTCGACTCGCGCCTGTTCGTCGGCGGCGGTCTCGTCGATGGTCTGCAACCGTTCTTCGCGCGCGGCCTGGATCAGGTCGGCGAAACGCACGGCGGATGCGGCGCGTTTCTCGCCATAGGCCTGCCGGATCAGTTCCTGCGTGCACCCGGTGAAGCCGCCCGCGCCCGCGGTAGAGCAAGACAATGTGCCCGACCGCCCGATGAATTCCAGCGACTCGACCCGCTTCGCCCATGCGGTGTTTTCCGGATCGGTGCTGAAACGCAGGTTCTCCGGGATGCGATAGCGGTCGTTCTCCGGCAAGCGCGCGACGATGCAGATGATGTCGGCGGGGCATTCGGGAGCGGCGTCATCGCCATACAGGATGGACGTCTGCACATCGTCGGGCAGGTCTTGCGGCCCGGTCTGCGCCATTGCAGGCGCGGCGAAGAGAGCAAGGGGCAGGGCGAGAGCAGCGAGTTTCATGCAGAATTCCATGGCAAAGTGTCGTTGTAAGACTGGCGCGGCGGCGCTGAATACCGGGTGAAGCTAGATGCGTTGCGAAACCTTGATCGCGACGCGGCAGCCCAGCCGGATCGCCCCGCTCAGCAGCGCATAGGCGGGCGCCTGCTCCGCGCCCGACGCGATGGCGGTATCGTGATGATCGCGCTCGTCCTCGCGGAATTGCTCGATCATGCCCGCCAGTTCGGGGTCGTCGTTCGTTTCGGCCAGCACGTCGAGCTGGTCCGAATAATGCTTGTCGATTTCGGTTTCGACCGCCGCGGTGCAGGCCATCGCCGCTTCCGGTCCGATCAGCGCGGTGCCTGCACCCAGCGCATAGCCCGCCATCGACCATAGCGGCTGCAAGGCCGTGGGGCGCACGCCGCGTTTCGCCATCAGCGCATCGAATTTCTCGCGATGCACCGCTTCCTGCGACGCCATATGCGCGATTTCGGCGGACATCGGATGCCGGTCGCCCATGACCGCAAGCTGGCCTTCGTAAATGCGTGTCGCCCCGAATTCGCCCGCCTGGTCGACGCGGATCATCTGCTCGATTTCGGGGCGGACGAGCGGAGTGTCAGTTGCGGTTGTTTCGGTAGGGTTGGGGGCAGTCATGGATGCGTCTTTCGGGCGAGCAGTGCAAAGATGCCGATGGCGGCAGAGGTGGAAACGATGAAGTTCCACCCTGCCAGACTAACGCCCAACAGCGTCCAAGGTGCCTGATCGCATCGCGTCAGCGGCGCGGACAGCACCGCATCCAGCGCATTGCCGCCGCTCGCGACAGTCAGCGCGCAGTCGGTAATCCCTTGCCACCAGCCATACTCGACGCCCGCGTGAAACCCTCCGATCACCCCCGATGCGAGTATCGCAACACCGGCCAACGCAATCCAGACGCGGCCCGGCACCTGCACCGTAGCGACCAGTCCAAGAACAACCGCCGCGAAATGCGGATAACGTTGCCACATGCACATCTCGCACGGATACAGGCCGAAGCCGAATTGCGAGATATAGGCACCCGCCAGCAACAGCGCCGGAACGCCCAGCGCCAGACGGCGGGCCAGCAGGATCGCGGGCGTCATGTCCCGCGCTATCGCTTGGCGACGGTGCTGCGCGCCGGCGTAGTGCGGCGCAGCGTCTGCATGGCATAATACAGCTGGTAATCCTCGATGCCCTGCTCCTCCAGCTGCTCCGCCGTCAGCGTGAAGCGCGGATCGGGCTGCCTGTCACGCTCCAGCTCCTCGTCCTTCAGCGCCGCCTCGTTCACCAGATGGCCGCGCAGATCCGATTCGCGCAGCTGGAACTTGGCACGCTTCGCCGCATCGGGATCGGACAGCTGTGGCACCTTGATATCGGGCGTAATGCCGCCTTCCTGCACCGAGTGTCCCGCAGGCGTGTAATAGCGCGCCGTGGTCAGTTTCAGCGCGGTCTGCCGGTCCAGCATCAGCAGCGACTGCACGCTGCCCTTGCCGAAACTGGTTTCGCCCATGATCACCGCGCGGCGATGGTCCTGTAACGCGCCCGCGACGATTTCCGAGGCGGAGGCGGAGCCTGCATCGATCAGCACCACCATCGGCAGGCCCTCGGCGATTTCACCGCGAAACGCGCTTTCCGATTCGTAGAATATGGTTTCGCCCCGCGCCCTGCCGCGCTGCGACACAATGCGCCCTTCGTCCAGAAACAGATCGGACAGCGCCACCGCCTCGTCCAGCGAACCGCCGGGATTGCGCCGCAGGTCGAGCACGAGGCCGTTCAGCGGGCCGCCCCCCGCTGTCTGGCTGGCTTCGGTCTGCAACGCCTGCCATGCGGCGAACACATCCGCGCCGACATCGCGGCTGAATTCATTGACCGAAATCACGCCGATATTCCCGTCGTTCAGTTCATGCGTAACCGGCTCCAGCTCGATCACGCCGCGCGTCACGCTGACATCGAACGGCTCGTCGCGCCCGCTGCGGAAAATGGTCAGGCGGATGGAGGTGCCCGCCTTGCCGCGCATCCGGCTGACCGCCTCGTCCAGCTCGCCGCCATAAATCAGGTCGCCATCCAGATGCGTGATGAAATCGCCCGCCTTCAGGCCCGCCTCTTCCGCCGGACTGCCCCGGAACGGCGAAATCACTTTCACCGCGCCGTCATCCATCAGCACCGACAGGCCCAGTCCCGAATAATTGCCGTCGATCATCGTTTCGAGTCGTTGCAGGTCGGTCCCGTCGAGATACGCGCTGTGCGGATCGAGGCTGGCGAGCATCCCGTCGATCGCGCCGCGAATCAGCTTCTCGTCCTCGACCGGCTCGACATAGCTGGCCTTGATTCGCTGGTATGTGGCGAACAGCTTGGCAAACTCCGGTCCGGCACGCCCGTCCACCTGCGCCATGCCCGCCGTGGTCGCGGGGATCAGCGCCACCGCCGTCACCAGCGCGGACGCGCGCAGGACGGACTTGAAGGACGCGGCAGAAAAGGAGGAACGGTTCATGATATCGGATCAGCCTTTGTGTGGGTCTGCACTTCTATCGCGCGCGCGGGGTGAACGCTAGCTGAGGCGGCGCGGGCGTGGCGCGCGTCCCGTTTGGGGGCAATTGGCCGTTTGGGGGCAATTGGCCGTTTGGGGGCAATTGGCCGTTCGGCGGCGATACCGCACGCCTTACCTAACGTAGCGCAGCGGATCGACCGGGCGACCATCGCGCCTGATTTCCAGGGTCACGGTCGGGTCGCCCGTGCCCGCCACGCCTAGCGGCGCGCCCGCGACCAGTTCATCGCCCACCGCCGCATCGGCGCGGGCGAGGCCGGTGACGAGGCTGGTCAGCGCGCCGTCATGTTCGAGGATCACGATGCGGTCGTAGCCGCGATAGGGGCCGGAAAACGCCACGCGACCGGCGGCGGGTGCAACCACTTGCGCCCCGTCGCCCGGACGCAATGCCAGCCCGGTACTGGCCACGCCGCTGGCATCGCGCGCGCCGAATCCCGCCAGCGTGCGCCCGATGACCGGCAAGCGGAAGGCGGGTGTCGCGGTGCCGTCCTGCTGTTGGGGGGCGGTTGTGTCGCGCGCCTGCCTGTTGGAAGCCGCACCGGGCCGGGCGTCGATCTGGGCAGGCCGCACCATCGGACCCGGCAATGCCGCCAGCTCTTCGCGCAAGGCACCTACCGCGTCGATCCGGTCGACCAGCGTATCGAGGTCGCCCGCTTCCTCTGCCAGCGCCAGCGCGCGCTCGTTCTCGCGGCTGGCGGCGCCGCCAGTGCGTCGTGACGCCAGCCTTTGCCGCGTTTCCAGCGTGGCCAGCCTCTTGCGCCGCTCCGCCAGCGTGGTTTCGGTCGATTCCAGCGCCGCCAGCGCCTGCCGCGCTTCGCGTTCCAGCGCGCGGCCCCGCTCGATCTCGCCCCGCAACGCGGCAGTGCGGGCGCGGACCTGCGGCACAGTGCTGTCGAGCAGGGCGCGCAGATAGACGGTTTCGCGCAGCGTTCCGGGTCGCAGCACGGACAATGCCACCGGACGGCGCGCCAGTTTCTGCAAGGCTCCGGTCAGCCGCACCAACGGTTCGCGCCGCTCCGCCAGCCGTAAATCGAGCGCGTCGCGCGCCTGCCCGACCAGCGCAATCCGCGCTTCGGCGGCGTCGATGCCTGCCTCCGCCTGCTGGATTCGCGCAGCCAGCGCCGCCGCTTCGCGCGCGGTCTTCTCCGCCGCTTCGGTGGCGGCACGGGCTTCGGTTTCCAGCTCGCGCCCGCGCGCCTCGGCGGCGGCAGCATCACGCTGCGCCTTGTTGAGCCGTGCACGCAAGGTTTCGCCATCTTGCGTGGAGGCGGCAACAATGTTTGCGCCTTGCCCGCTCGCCAACGTGGCGAGTGACCCGGCGGCAATGGCAACCGCCACAACCGTTCCGGCTCGCTTTGTCATAGGGGATGGCATCAGCCGACCCTGCATCCATCCGCACTGCAAGGAAAGGCCGTTTGCCCGACTACGGTAATAGGCCTAGCTTCGGTGATACGGATGCCCGGCGATTATCGTGATCGCGCGATAAAGCTGTTCGGCCAGCATCGCGCGGGCCAGCAGGTGCGGCCATGTCGCGGCGCCGAACGCCAGGAGCAGGTCGGCCTCCGCCCGCTCCGCCGCGCTATGCCCGTCGGCAGCACCCAGCACGAAGCGCGCCTCGCGGATGCCGTCATCGCGCCAGTCGCCGAGCGTCGCGGCCAGCTTTTCGGACCCCAAATCGCGGCCGCGTTCGTCGAGCAAAACGGTGCGGCATGGTGTGACAGGAGAGCGCACCTGTCCGCCGGTTTCAGGCAATTCGGTTATGCGGAAGGGCCAGCCGATACGTTTTTCGTACCGGTCGACAAGCGCCTGTTCCGGGCTGCGACCGATCTTGCCGCGTGCTATGATGTGGAGGAGCAGGGCGCGTCAGGCCTATGCCAAGCCGGTCGGCGGCGTGCTGTCCAATCCGCCCAGCGTATCATTGGCTGTATCATCGCCGAAGCCCCACATGCGCTCCAGATTGTAAAAGGTGCGCACTTCGGGGCGGAACAGGTGGATCACCACATCGCCCGCATCCAGCACCACCCAGTCGGCAGCGGGCAGCCCTTCCAGCCTGGCGGGGCCGAAACCGGCATGCTTCACCGTTTCCGCCATCTTCTGCGCGATGGAGGCAACCTGCCGGGTCGACCGGCCCGAAGCAATCACCATGTAATCGGCGATGCTGGACTTGCCCTCCAGCGGGATGACGACGACGTCCTGCGCCTGGTCCTCGTCCAGCCGTTCCATGACATGCGCCAGCAGCGAACCGGGTTCGGGCACAATGCCCGAAGGTCTGTTTGCAGCGTCAGGCATGGGAGAGGCGGGACTTGAATTCGGGGACATCGGGGCTCCTGTGGGACGCGAAGGTGCATCCGCTGGACGGATATATAGGGTTGCGCCGGCTCATCTGCGAGAGGCGCCAGTTGGATGGCTTGTCGGACGGCCTATCGGACGATGTGTGACTTGGTCGTAAAGCGCGGCGTTGCCGGATGCTGAAATGTACCGGTTTGCCCAATCGGGGTCCGCATCGCGCAGGGCGGTGGCGGACCGGCTGTCGGGATCGAAACGCAAGGTCAGCAGGGCAGGGGCGCTCCAGCGGTCCGCAGCAACGAAACTGGCGAGCGGACGACGGAACCGCCGCAACCAGGCCGTTGCCGGACCTGCAACAGCGTCACTAGCATATCCGGGTCGTGCGATAACCGCAATCGGCATTGTCCGCGCGATCCGCCGCCACGCCCGCCAGCGGTGGAATTGCGCCAGATTGTCCGACCCCATCAGCCACACGAACTCGCATCGCGGATAGCGTGCCGCCACCGCCGCAAGCGTGTCGGCGGTGTAGCGCGTGCCCAGCTGCGCCTCGATGGCCGTGACGCGAATCGGTGCCCGCCGCGCCTGCGCCAGTGCCGACCGGTAGCGCGCCTCAAGCGGGGCCATGCCCTCTGCCGGTTTCAGCGGATTGCCGGGCGACACCAGCCACCACACCTCGTCCAGCCCCAGTGCCGCACGCGCAAACAGCGAGATGCGCCGGTGCCCGCCATGCGCGGGGTTGAAACTGCCGCCCAGCAAGCCGATGCGCCGCCGTTTTCCGGCGGTGTCGGTGCCGAAAGATGGCCGGGAAATTGGTGCGTCGGAAATCATTGCAATGCAGCCTAGCAGACCTGTCGGCGAAAAATCGCGATTTTGCGGGAACCGGACCGTGCTTTTCGCCATTAACTGCTTAACCGTTATGGCCGGAATGTGACCGCAAACGGTTCGTCGCGGGAGTCTTTCGACTCGCCCGTTCCGTTGCTTAATGGATTCGACCCCCGCAGAAACGCGTGGTATTCCGCCCTTACTAATCGAAAACGATAGTAGGGTGGGTCGCATCACACATACTAACACAGTGCGGGGACTGATCGCCCGCCTGACAAAATGGTTTCCGGAACGCGAATTTTTTATGCGTTCGCAGGGTCAGGTCCGTTTCATCAAACTTACCTCGCGCATGCAGCTGTTCGCAGCCGCAGCCGTGCTGTTCGCCGCGCTCGTCTGGGCGCTGTCGATGGCGATCGTGGCGTGGCAGCAATACAGCGCCGAGAGCGAGCGCGCATCGCTGCTGCAACGCGAAGCCCGTGTCGCCACCGTCGAAGAGCGGATGGGCGAATACTCGACCGAAATCGACGATGTCGCCGCCGACCTCAAGGTCCGGCAGGATTTCATCGAATCGATGGTCGAAACGCTGCCCGAAGATGCGCGGCAGGGTGAAACGGTGTCCGATTCGGCATCTGAAGCGCAGGCCACGGTCGACAAAGTGGGTGCGCTGTTCCCCGAAGCCGCCGGCCTTGCCGAAGTCGAGGCACGCCAGCTGCTGTTCGTTGAAAGACTGACCCGGTTTGCTGACCGCCGTTCCGCACGCGCCAAAGCGGCGATACGCCAGTTCGGCCTCAACCCCGACGCCATGCTGCGCAGCAGCGACGCGCAGGCCGCACGCGCTGCAATGGGTGGTCCGCTGGAGACGCTGGCATCCGCTGCCGACGGGTCGCTCGATCCGCGGTTCGAACGCCTCGGCCTCAGCCTTGCGCGCATGGCCGCGCTGGAGCGCTCGCTCGATGGCATCCCGCAAGTCGCGCCCGCCAAGGTGGAAATGGTGTCTTCCAGCTTCGGCTATCGCCGCGATCCGTTCACCGGTGCCGCCGCGATGCATAGCGGCCTCGATTTCCGTGGTCCGACCGGCGCACCGATCTACGCCGCTGCCACCGGCAAGGTGAGTTTCGCCGGACGCAAATCGGGCTATGGCATCACCGTCGAAATCGACCACGGTAACGGCTTGATGACACGCTATGCCCATATGTCGCACATTGGTGCCACCCTCGGCCAGCGCGTGCCCGCCGGTGCGGTTATCGGTGCCATCGGCAGCACAGGGCGATCAACTGGTCCGCACCTGCACTTCGAGGTTCGTGTCGACGGACGCGCCGTGAACCCCCGTCCCTTCCTGGAGAAAGCCCCCCATGTTCTCGAAAAAGCCCGAAGCGCGCCCCTATCCGGAAAAGCAGGCGAGTAAGCCGATGGCGCGCGGTAATTCTTCGGGCGGGCAGGGCACCTTCTCGATCATCGGGCAGGATGTGACCATCACCGGCAACATTGCCGCCACCACCGAGCTGCATGTCGATGGCCGCATCGACGGCGACATCGCCTGCGCCTCGCTGGTGCAGGGCGAGGCAAGCACGATCAACGGCGCTATCGACGCCGAAACCGCCCGCATTGCGGGCACGGTGCAGGGATCCATCGTCGCCCGCGATCTGGTGGTGCTGGCCTCCGCGCGAGTCGAAGGCGATGTGCGCTACGATTCGATCACCATCGAGCAGGGCGCTCAGGTCGAGGGCAAGTTCGCCCACCGCGACGGCGAACAGGCGCGATCGGGCGGTCAGGGCAAAAACAAGGGCGCCGACGCCCCCGAAAAAGACGCGCTGGTCCTCACCGTCGCCAGTTAGGGGCGCCAGCCAAGGGTGCCGGTTAAATCTGCAAGCTAGTCGAGCACTTCGGCGCGCAGGGCCTTGCGGTCCAGCTTGCCGATCATGGTCTTGGGCAGTTCGTCGCGGATGACGACGCCCGACACCCGCTCGTGCTTGCCGATGCGCCCGTTAAGCCATTTGCGCAGGTCGTCGCCGCTGGTGTCGCCGGCATCGTCGTTCAGCGTGATGAACGCACGCGGTGTCTCGCCCAGATAATCGTCGGGCACGCCGATCACCAGCACTTCGCGCACGGCCTCGTGGCGGACCAGCACGTCTTCGACCTGGCTGGGGAAGACCTTGAAACCGCCCACCGAGATCATGTCCTTGCTGCGGTCCACGATCTTCAGGAAATTGTCCTCGTCCACCGTGGCGATATCGCCGGTGCGCAGCCATTGCTCGCCATTGAATTGGGCAAAGGCATCGGCCGCCGCTTCGGGGCGGTTCCAGTATCCCTGCATCACCTGCGGGCCGCGAATGACCAGTTCGCCCGGCTCGCCGTCGGGTGCGGGTTTGGTCGCGTCTTCCTTGTCCAGCAAGGCCACCCGCGTTTGCGGCAGCAACTGGCCGATAGTGCCCGGCTTGCGTTTGCCCTCATAGGGGTTGGTGGAAACGACGCCGCTGCTTTCGGTGAGGCCATAACCCTCAACCAGCCGCGCGCCGGTTTTTTCCTCGAACGCCTCGCGCACCGGCGCAGCCAGCGCCGCACCGCCCGATATGCAGATGCGCAGTGAGGACAGGTCGGCCTTCGCCATCGCCGGATTGTCCAGCAGCGCCTGGTACATGGTCGGCACGCCGGGAAACGCGGTCGCGCCGACGCGCTCGATCGTTTTCAGCACTTGTTTGGGTTCGAAACGCGGCACCATCGCGATCATCCCGCCCTTGGCCACCGTGCGGTTCAGCACGCAGGTGTTCGCAAAAACATGGAACAGCGGCAGCGCGCCCATCACGATATCGGGATCGTCGCGGTCGAACGGGTCGATGGAATCGACCTGCAGGGCGTTGGACGACAGGTTCCCGTGCGTCAGCATCGCGCCCTTGGGCCGTCCGGTCGTGCCGCCGGTATATTGCAACAGCGCAAGGTCGGTGACGGCGAGGTTCGGCAGTTTTGCCGTCGGTTCGGCCAGCATATCGGCCCAGCCATGCACATCGGCGCGGTCGGGGATGGCGGAGATGCTCTTGCGGCCCAACACTTTCAGCGCGATGCGCTTCACCGGCGACAACATCGTGCCCAGCCGCCCGACGACCAGCTCGCGCAGGGAAGAACCGTCCAGCACTTCGAGAGCGGTCGGCAGCAGCGCGGCGGAATCGATGGTGACCATCACCCGCGCGCCCGAATCCTCGACCTGCGCGCTCAATTCTTCGGCGGTATAGAGCGGCGAGAAGTTCACCGTCACCGCGCCGACCATCATCGCGCCGTAATAGGCGGAGATGTAGATCGGCACATTGGGCAGGAACAGGCCGACGCGGTCGCCCTTGCCGACGCCCATCCGCAGCAATCCGGCAGCGAAGCGCTGGGCTTCGGCGTGGAGCGTCGCGTAATCATATGTCCGGCCAAGGAAATCGACCAGCGGCGCTTTGGGTCGCGCCTCCGCCTGCGCCGCGAAAATCGCGGGCAGGGGGCGCGCGTCGATGGCATGGTCCCACGCGACCGGATGGTGATAGGCACCCCCGGCCATGTCCGGCCCGATGACGGAGACCTTATCAGCCATCGGCGTCTGGCGTTTCGGCGGGCGTATCGACTGCGGGGGCCGGTTCTGCGTTTGCGTCCGCCGGGGGCGTTTCGCCCGCCTCGGCAGCGCGCTTCGCTTCCAGCCATGCGGCGGCTTCGGCTTCCTGCGCGGCTTCGGCGGCGACCTTCTCGTTTTCGGCGCGTTCGGCGTGCAGCTGTTCGATCAGGCGGTCTTCGTCGCTGATTTTCTCGACCATGCCCTCGGTATCTTCGGCGGGTGCTTCCTCGACCGTACCGTCCTTGATCGCCTGCTTCTCGGCGCGTTCGGCGGCCTTGGCGACCACGGCGTCCAGCTCGCGCTGCGCACACAGGCCGACCGTCACCGGATCCTTGGGCTGGATGTTCTGGATGTTCCAGTGGCTGCGCTCGCGAATCGCGTTGATCGTGTTGCGCGTGGTACCGATCAGCTTGGAAATCTGCGCGTCGGACACTTCGGGGTGGTTGCGCAGCACCCAGGCGATGCCGTCGGGCTTGTCCTGCCGCTTGGAAACCGGGGTGTAGCGCGGCCCCTTGGTGCGCGTCACTTCGACGGGCGCCTTCTGCATGACCAGCCGGTAATCGCCGTCGGCCTGGCCTTTGTCGATCTCGTCCTGCGTCAGCTCGCCCGAATGCAGGGGGTCGCGACCGGTATATTTGCTGCCCGCCAGATCGTCGGCCATGGCCTGCACTTCGAGGATGTGGATACCGCAGAACTCGGCAATCTGTTCGAAGCCGAGGCCGGTATTGTCGACCAGCCAGGTCGCGGTGGCGTGCGGCATCAGGGGTTTGGGTTGTTCGGCCATATCCGTCTCTCTCGCCGCGACAGGCGCGGGCGCATAAAATACAAAGGGCCGCCCCTTCCCGGAGCGGCCACGCGCGACTGTGACTAGGCCAGCTTGGCCGTGCGGGCAACCTGTTTAGCGTGCCGACATTATGGCGTGACCCGATGTTCCACGTGAAACATGTGCAGAGAGAACAGGTCTGGATTGCGCCGGGTCGATTCCGGATGCGTATCCTTGAGCAAGGAAGGTTAAGTGCATGTCAGCCCGGTTCCCCGCATACCTCCAGCACGATCTTGCCGATATGGGTGCCGCCTTCCATGCACCGGTGCGCGTCGGCGGCATCGGCCAGCGGGAACACGCGGTCCATCACCGGGCAGATTTCGCCATCCAGGAACAACGGCCAGGCATTGGCCTCGATCTCCTGGCACAGCAACGTCTTGAACGTGTCGCTGCGGGCGCGCAGGGTGGATCCGGTCAGCGTCAGCCGCTTCTGCATGATGAGCGCCATGTTCAGCTCTGCCGTCATCCCGCCCAGCACGGCGATAGTCACATGCCGTCCCTCTGTGGCGAGGCAGCGCAGGTTGCGCGGCACATAGTCGCCCGAAACCATATCCAGCACGATATCGACGCCCGCGCCACCGGTCGCCGTCTTCACCTCGTCGACGAAATCGGTGTCGCGGTAATTGAAGGCATGCGCCGCGCCGAACTTGCGCGCGGCGGTACACTTCGCGTCTGTTCCGCACGTTACCAGCACCTCCAGCCCGAAGGCGGCCCCCAGCATCGTCGCCATCGTGCCGATGCCGCTAGTGCCGCCGTGGACCAGCAATTTCTCGCCATCGCGCGCATGGCCGCGCTGGAACACATTATGCCACACGGTGAACAGCGTTTCGGGAATGGCAGCCGCCTCGGCCAGCGGCATGGTATCGTCCACCGGCAGGCAATGTTCGGCAGGCAGGCGGCAAAATTCGGCATAGCCTCCGCCCGGAGCAAGGCCGCACACCTTCCGGCCAAGCCATGTTTCCGGCACGCCCTCGCCGATAGCCACGACGGTTCCGGATATCTCCAAACCCAGCAGCGGCGAAGCGTCGGGCGGCGGCGGGTACAGCCCCTTGCGCTGGATCACGTCGGGCCGGTTCACGCCGGCAAAGGCGACCTGCACCAGCACTTCGCCCGCGCGCGGCTCCGGCACCGGTACGGGCCCGGCGCGCAGGACATCGGCGTCGCCCGGATGCGCATAGGCAGTCGCCGTCATTTGCGCTGGAATATCTGTCGCCACTCCAAACCCCCCTGTCCGACGCAGCTTTATTGCCCCTGCGCCGCGCCTGCCGCACTATTACATTGTTCGCTAGCGGCGAAGGCAATTGACAGCAACCGTCCTGCCTTGCGACACTCCGCTTGCAATGGATATTCCGGACGAACCCCGCAAAACGCACGATGCCGCCGCCGCGCTGGCAACCGAAGACCTGGCGCCCTATTCGCAGGATGAGCTGGCCCTGCGCATCGCCCTGCTCGAAGCCGAAATCGCCCGCGTCACCGCGCATCGGGATGCCGCCGCCGACCACCGCCGCGCGGCGGACAGGCTGTTCGGCAAATCGCCGTGAGAGCACCTGTCGCCGCCCTCCCCTCCACAATACGCGGCAAGTTCCTATATTGCCGATACACTCCGCACCCGTAAGGTCTCGCCATGCCAAGTTTCGCCCAGAACCTCGAAAAAACGCTCCACAACGCGCTCGCCAGCGCAGCCGAGCGGCATCACGAATACGCCACGCTGGAGCACCTGCTGCTGGCGCTGATCGACGACGAGGACGCGGCGGCGGTGATGAATTCGTGCGGCGTGGACATGAAGGAGCTGGGCGAGGTCGCGCGGCAATATCTCGACCAGGAATACCAGTCGCTGAAGACCGAGGAAGATGCCGATCCGCAGCCCACCGCCGGGTTCCAGCGCGTGGTGCAGCGCGCCATCCTGCATGTGCAGTCGAGCGGCAAGGACACGGTTACGGGCGCGAACGTGCTGGTCGCGCTGTTCTCCGAACGCGACAGCTATGCGGTCTATTTCCTGCAACAGCAGGACATGAGCCGGCTGGATGCGGTCAGCTTCATCAGCCACGGCATCGGCAAGGGCGGCCAGCCCCCCGAAGGTGGCGCAGCGCAGGGCGAGGATGTTCCGGCTGGCGAAAAGGATACGAAGGGCGACGCCAAGAAAGAGACTGCGCTCGACCAGTTCACCGTCAATCTGAACAAGAAGGCGGAGGCCGGCAAGGTCGATCCGCTGATCGGGCGCGGGCCGGAAGTGGACCGCACGGTGCAGATCCTGTGCCGCCGGTCCAAGAACAACCCGCTCTATGTCGGCGACCCCGGCGTCGGCAAGACCGCCATCGCCGAAGGGCTGGCGCGCAAGATCGTGGAAGGCGACGTGCCGGAAGTGCTGGAAGAAGCCGTCATCTACTCGCTCGACATGGGCGCGCTGCTGGCGGGCACGCGCTATCGCGGCGATTTCGAGGAACGGCTGAAGCAGGTCGTGAACGAGCTGGAAGCGATGCCGCATGCCATCCTGTTCATCGACGAAATCCACACCGTCATCGGCGCAGGCGCGACCAGCGGCGGGGCGATGGATGCTTCCAACCTGCTCAAGCCCGCGCTGAGCGGCGGCACGATTCGCTGCGTCGGTTCGACCACCTACAAGGAATTCCGCAACCATTTCGAAAAGGACCGCGCCCTGCTGCGCCGGTTCCAGAAGATCGACGTGAACGAACCGACCGTCGAGGATACGGTGAAAATCCTCAAGGGCCTGCGCAGCGCGTTCGAGGATCACCACAAGGTGAAATACACGCCCGACGCGCTGAAAACCGCCGTCGAGCTGTCGGCGCGCTACATCAACGACCGCAAGCTGCCCGACAAGGCGATCGATGTGATCGACGAGGTGGGCGCGATGCAGATGCTGGTCCCGCCCAGCCGCCGCAAGAAGAAGATCACCGCGCGCGAAGTCGAGCAGGTCATCGCGACGATGGCGCGCATCCCGCCAAAATCGGTCAGCAAGGACGACAAGAAGGCGCTCGAAAACCTCGAACGCGACCTGAAGCACGTCGTGTTCGGACAGGATTTCGCCGTCGGCAAGCTGGCAACCGCGATGAAGCTGAGCCGTGCGGGCCTGCGCGATCCGGACAAGCCCATCGGCAGCTTCCTGTTCAGCGGCCCCACCGGCGTCGGCAAGACCGAAGTCGCGCGCCAGCTCTCCAGCATCATGGGCATCGAGCTGAAACGCTTCGACATGTCCGAATATATGGAACGCCACAGCGTCAGCCGCCTGATCGGCGCGCCTCCGGGCTATGTCGGTTACGACCAGGGCGGCCTGCTGACCGATGCGGTCGACCAGAACCCGCATTGCGTGCTGCTGCTGGACGAGATCGAGAAGGCGCATCCCGACCTGTTCAACATCCTGTTGCAGGTGATGGATAATGGCCGCCTGACCGACCATCACGGCAAGACGGTGGATTTCCGCAATGTCGTGCTGGTGATGACCACCAATGCCGGGGCCGCCGACATGGCCAGCACGGGCATCGGCTTCGGCGACGTGTCGAAGGAAGACGCGAGCGAGGAAGCGGTGAAGAAGATGTTCTCGCCCGAATTCCGCAATCGCCTCGATGCCATCGTGCCCTTCGCCTATCTGGGCAAGGACACCGTGGCGCGCGTGGTCGACAAGTTCATCCTGCAACTGGAATTGCAGCTGGCGGACCAGAACGTCCACATCCAGTTCGACGATGAGGCCAAGGACTGGCTGGCCGACAAGGGCTACGACCGCCTGTATGGCGCGCGCCCGATGGGCCGCCTGATCCAGGACCGCATCAAGCAGCCGCTGGCCGAAGAACTGCTGTTCGGCAAGCTGGCCGATGGCGGCGAAGTGTCGGTGAGCCTGAAGGACGGCAAGCCCAGCTTCGAAATCAGTCCGGCTCCGCCAAAGGCCAAACGCAAAGCACCCGCGCGCAAGAAGGCGGCGGCGAAGAAGCAGTCCGATGCGGATGCCGGTGGCGATGTAAACGGCGATAACGGCTCTTAGCAAAGAGAGCGGGGACAAAAGCTGATACCTGGTGACGTCTCCGTGGAACTGCAATCCTGCATTGCCAATCATGATTGACATTTGGATATTTTGAGATAGCTTGATCTTCGCAACGACGAGGGGATGGTTTGCAGTGTTACGTATTCGGAAATTGGCCAGCGCTTTCCTGCCATGCGTCGTCATATTCGGCCTTGGTTCGACACCTGCGCCTGCAAACGCCGATGATTACGTGGTGCTGACCCCTACCGGCTATCTGTTTTCCACCCTTGGGCGCAGTACAGGTCAGGCGTTGGGCAATCTCGCCGTCATGCGCAGCCAGGCCGCTGTCTTCGAGCGCAAGATAGAAAAAGCGCGCACTCAGTTCTCCAGCTGTCATCCCTCATGCTCGATCACGGTCCGGCGCGAGCTGAGCTTGGCCCTGTTCGAGAAAGACCTCTATTATTTCGAGCGGGACACGATGCGCGCGGCAAATCTGCTGTTCGGGAACGGTGCTGAGGCACAATGGTGGCACGATCGTACCAACCGGCTTTTTTCGGGACTGCGCGGGGGCGATGCCGATGGCGAGATCGCGCGCGCCTGTACGGACCAGTTCCGCGCCTGGACCGCCGCATTCATGCGCGCGCTTCCCGCAGGTGCCGCAGCAAGCCTCGACCGTAGCACGAGGCTAGCAACCCTGAAAAAGACCCGGTCCGCCTTCGCGCCCTACCAGCAATGCCGGGAACGCGTAGAGATAAACCGTGCATCAAAGGCGGGGATGTTTCTCGATTAGAAGGAATACAACGACGTGAAGTTTTTGGCAGCAGCAGGTGCATTCGCGGCAACGGTGATTGCCCTGACCTTCTCGGCACAAACCGGAGCCAATGCACAGGGTTCCGGCACGCAGAACTTTCAGAAAGCTTGCGTGCTAGGTTTGCAGAGCTCCTACCAGGCAAACCAGTCCGCTGCGCCGTCTGCCAGAAACCTGGCCGGCGTATCGCAGGAACGGATAGACTCGGGATGCCAATGCGTCACCCGTGCTTTCGCCGCGGCGGGCAATGCCAAGCCGAATATCGTCGAATACGGGATCCGGCCATCGGATTTCGGCATGACGTTCAGGCTGAGCAGAATAGGCTGGTACAACATCCGGGGCGGGTATGTCGACGAGACCGTGGAAGACGACAATTCCTTAGAAGGCATGCAAGAAAAGTATCGTGGAAATCCCCTGAACAATCTGCGCAACATGTTCGCCCCTCCCCCCAGGGAGCGGTTTGTAAGACAGGCGCAAACATGCCTGCAAAGGGCAATCGACCCGAACAAGCTGATATGGTGAAGCTCGCATAACTGCGTTGCGCCGTGCGCCAGGAGGAACCCTTGCGCGCTTCCGGCCGTTTCACAGGCATGTCCGCCCCCCATTCCTGGATCGAGCCGCATCCGCACGGCATTTACGTCAAGCCCGCCGATGCCTGGATCGACCCGTCCAAGGCGGTCGATTGCGCGCTGGTGACGCATGGCCATGCCGACCATGCCCGCGGCGGACATGGCGGCACCGTCGCCACGCCCGAAACGCTGGCGATCATGCGGTTGCGATACCAGACCGGCGAAGGGCCTTCAGGCGGCAAGACGACCCCGGTGGCATATGGCGAAACAGTGCGGCTGAAAGGCGGGGTCGATGCGACCTATATTCCGGCGGGCCATGTGCTGGGCAGCGCGCAGATTCTGCTGGAACATGCCGGCGAGCGCATCATCGCCACGGGTGATTACAAGCGGCGTGCGGATCCGACCTGTCCGCCCTTCGAAGTCACGCCCTGCGATATCCTTATTACCGAAGCGACCTTCGGCCTGCCCCTGTTCAGCCACCCGCCCATTGCGGAGGAAATGGCCAAGCTGCTCGACCGGCTGGCGGCGCACCCCGATCGCTGCGTGCTGGTCGGCGCCTATGCGCTGGGCAAGGCGCAGCGGGTGATCGCGGAACTGCGCGCGGCGGGGCATGACCAGCCGATCTACCTGCACGGCGCGATGGAGAAGATGTGCCGCCTGTACGAGGAACACGGCGTCGAGCTGGGCGAGTTGCGGCTGGTGTCGGAGCATACCAAGGACGACATGCGCGGCCACATCGTGGTGTCGCCGCCCGCCGCGCTGAACGACCGCTGGAGCCGCCGCCTGCCCGATCCGATCACCGCGATGGCCAGCGGCTGGATGCGCGTGCGCCAGCGTGCACGGCAGCGCAACGTCGAACTGCCGCTGGTCATTTCCGACCATGCCGACTGGGGCGAGCTGACCCGCACCATCGAGGAAGTGAACCCGGATGAAACCTGGATCACGCATGGCCGCGAGGAAGCCCTGCTGCGCTGGAACCAGCTGCACCAGCGCAAGGCGCGTGCGCTGGCATTGGTCGGGCGCGAGGACGAGGATGAGTAACCAGTTTCGGCGGTGCATTCGGAATTAGCAGCAAGAATGCCTTCGTCCTGTCCTACACGGTGCGCGCCGCGTATTACGGGTGCGAACCGACGGAACAGGAGCCGCACGTGCAAAGGTCACACCCCGACGCGCCGTCATGGCCTGCCAATCGCCTGTTTGCGGCGATCTGGCGCTTGCAGGCGGGGTGCAGAAAAAGGGGGCAATCCGGTCCATGTAACGGCCGGGAACTGCGTCGCTGAGCGATGGAAGCTTTTGCCGCCCTCATCGACGCGCTGATCTACACGCGCAGCCGCAACGAAAAACTGCGGCTGATCGCGGAATATCTGCGCGAGACCGCCGATCCGGACCGGGGCTGGGCGCTGGCGGCGCTGTCCGACGGGCTCGATTTTCCGGCGATCAAGAGCAACACCATCCGCACCATGCTGAAGGACCGCGTCGACGAGGTGCTGTGGACGCTGAGCCGGGATTTCGTGGGCGACACCGCCGAAACCGCCAGCCTGCTGTGGCCCGAACCGTTCGAAGCGGCGAACCAGCCTGCGCCCGACGTCTCCGAAGCGGTCGGCCTGCTCGAGGCAATGACGCGCAAGACTGTGCAGGCGGAATTGCCGCCGCTGCTGGACCGGCTCGATCCGTCGGGACGCTACGCCCTGCTGAAATTGGCCACCGGCGGGATGCGGATCGGGGTGTCCAGCCGGCTGGCCAAGATGGCATTTGCGCAGGCATTCGATGTGTCGGTCGATCGGGTCGAGGAATACTGGCACGCGCTGTCGCCGCCCTATGCGGAACTGTTCGCCTGGGCGGCGGACGGCGCCGACCCGCCCGATATCGACAACCTGCCTACCTTCCGCCCGTTCATGCTGGCCCATCCGCTGGAAGAAACCGTGGTCGACCTCGCCGATTATGCAGCGGAGTGGAAATGGGACGGTATCCGCGTGCAGCTGGTGCGCGCCGGCCAAGGCGAGGATGCCGAAACGCGCGTCTATTCCCGCAGCGGCGACGATATTTCCGCTACGTTTCCGGAAATGCTCGATGCGTTGCCCTTTCCCGCCGTGCTGGATGGCGAATTGCTGGTGCGCGGCAGTGTACAGGGCGGGGAGAAAGGCGGCGCGGCCAGCTTCAACGCACTGCAGCAACGGCTGGGGCGCAAGACCGTCAGCAAGAAGATGCTGGCCGAAGCGCCCGCCTTCGTGCGGCTATACGATGTGCTGCTGCGCGACGGCGAGGATCTGCGCCCGCTGCCTTGGGCGGAACGTCGCGCTGCGCTGGAGGCGCTGATGAAACGCCTGCCCGAAGAACGCTTCGATATCAGCGACACTCGTGGAGGCAGAGGACTTCGCCGAGCTGGCCCGTATCCGCGAGGGTAGCCGCGACGATGCCATCGAGGGACTGATGCTGAAACGCCGCGACAGCCCCTATATCGCCGGGCGGCGCGTGGGGTACTGGTACAAATGGAAGCGCGATCCGCTGCTGATCGACGCGGTGCTGATGTATGCGCAACGCGGCAGCGGCAAGCGGTCCAGCTTCTTTTCCGATTACACCTTCGGCTGCTGGAACGGCGACCCCGATGCGGGCGCGGAGCTGCTGCCGGTGGGCAAAGCCTATTCCGGTTTCACCGACGAGGAACTGAAAAAGATCGACAAGCATGTCCGCCAGAACACGATCAACCGCTTCGGCCCGGTGCGCGAAACCGAACGCACGCTGGTTTTCGAAGTCGCCTTCGACAGCGTGCATTCGAGCAAGCGGCACAAGTCCGGCCTTGCCATGCGCTTCCCCCGCATCCACCGCATCCGCTGGGACAAACCCGCGCATGAAGCGGACCGGATCGAGACGCTGATGGCGCTGGTCCGCGATTGAGGAACTACCAGCCGTGTCACGCGTCAGCGACGCAGTAGCAATCATGCTGACCCGTAAGTATGGAAAAGGTCCGTCGCTTGGCCTCCGCCTCGGGAAAGCGTGTTCCTTTCGATAACTTCACACAATCCGTCCTGGGTTCACGCCCATCAACGCAGCGGCTTGGTGCTGATATAACCGCGCTTTTGGCGACGACGATATCGGATACGCTGGGCCGATCGGTTCTGTGATCGTTGGAGCTTGCTCTACGCTTCATAGTCATTCGTCGGCCTACCTTATAGCGGTAGCGATCTTGACGCGTTGACATCGCTCTACGAGCATCGCATTAGACGGTCGCTAGCTAGCACACCGCGCCAAGATCGCGGGTTCTTGAAAGCCCCGGACGCTGTAACGTTCGGGGCTTTTTTGCGTTAACGACGTTCGCAGAGTCGACGTCCGATATCGCTATTTTGTTCGTCAATTTGAGTTATCCACCGCGCAAAGTTGCGCGGCGCAACTTCAGGCCAGGTCAGCCTCCGCAATCGCGGCAGCGTGGTTCTTCGCGTTTTGCGTATAATGCGCGATGCCCATCCTCATGCCCGTAATGGCCGCTTCGGACAGCGCCTTCATCGGCTTGGCAGGGCGGCCGGCCCACAGCATGCCCGCCTCCATCACCTTGCCCTCGGTCAGCATCGCGCCCGCCGCCAGCATCGCATCCGAGGCGATCACCGCCTTGTTCATGGCGATGGCGCCCAGCCCGACGAAGCCGCGATCCATCACGGTGCACCCATGCAGCATGACCATGTGGCCGACCAGCACATCGTCGCCGATGATCAGCGGCGAACCATCGGGATCGCCGGGGCGCGGCGGGTCGCCATGCAGCACGCTGCCGTCCTGGATATTGGTCCGCTCGCCGATGGAGATGGCGCAGGTGTCGGCGCGCAGCACGCAGTTGTACCAGACCGAGCTGTCCGCCCCGATCGTCACATCGCCGATGATGCGTGCAGCCAGGCGCGATAAAGGCGCTGTCATGGATGCGCGGCGTCTTGCCGTTGATCGGGATGATGGTTACGCTCGGGCGAAGTTTCGAGGTCGTTCTCGGTCATGGCATGCTGTTCCCAGTCGTGCGCGTGTGATCGAATAAACGATGCTGGGGTTCAGGTGTTCGCCATAGCGTGCGGTCGATGAAATCGAGGTCGGTCCGGCGCATCATGCCGAGCCGTTCCATCAGTCCCCAGCTTGCCGTGTTGCCGGCGCACCGTCAGCGCGACGATCTCGTCTGCGCCGAACCGGTCGAAGCCTGCATCGAGTGAGGCGGTGGCCGCTTCTCTGGCATAGCCATGGCCCCACGCATCCTCGCGCAGACGCCAGCCGACTTCCATCATGCCGGTCACGGTTCTGCGCCGTCGACATTGGATCGCTTCAACCCGCAGAAGCCGAGCACCTCGCCGGACAGATGCCCGCCGTCCTGCTTGCGCTCGAGCAGCCAGAACGTGTGGCCGTAATCGCGACGATACCCTTCCAGCCGATTCGCGTGCGCCTGCCTTGACCGCGTCATCCAGCCTCGTCACCCAGCCATCGCATGACGGCGGGCGTGTTGGTCAATTCGCCAGAACGCGGCCAGTCCGCCTCGCTGCCAGTCGCGCAGCACCAGCCGTTCGGTTTCCAGCCGGAACTCAGCCATCCGCAGCAACCGCGCCGCAACCGGCGCATGATAGGTCAGAACGCCGCGCGCACCGGCGCGTTTGAACGCGATCAGCTTTTCCATCAGCAGCGCGTCGCGGTCGCCCACGCCCGCCGCCGCGCCGGCCTCGATCATCGCGTATTCGCCGCTGACCTGATAGGCGAAGACCGGCACGCCGAATGCCTCCTTCGCGCGCGCCAGATGATGTCGAGATAGGCAAGGCCGGGCTTGACCATCACGCTGTCCGCACCCTCGGCGATGTCGAGCGCGATTTCGCGCAGCGCCTCGTCGCCATTGGCCGGGTCCATCTGGTAGCTTTTCTTGTCGCCTTTCAGCACGCCGCCGCTGCCCACCGCATCGCGGAACGGTCCGTAGAATGCGCTGGCGTATTTGGCGGCATAGGCCATGATCTGGACATTGGGGTGCCCGCCCATCTCCAGCGCCATGCGGATCGCGTCGACCCGGCCGTCCATCATGTCCGACGGGGCGATGATATCCGCACCGGCCTCGGCCTGGTTCAGCGCCTGATCGACCAGCACCTCGACCGTGGCGTCATTGACGACATAGCCCGTTGCGTCGAGCAGCCCGTCCTGGCCGTGGCTGGTATAGGGATCGAGCGCGACATCGGTGAGAATGCCGATATCCGTCGCCGCAGGCATCGCGCACGGCGCGGATGGCGCGGCACATCAGATTGTCGGGATTGAACGCTTCGTCGCCCCGTCTCGCTGCGCCGATCGGCGGGTGTGTTGGGAAACAGCGCGATGCACGGAATGCCCAGCGCTGACAGCCTCCTTCGCCGCGTGCCACGATGCCGTCCACCGACCAGCGCGACACGCCGGGCAGGGTGGCGACCGGATCCTCGACACCCTTCCCGTCGGTGACGAACAGCGGCCAGATCAGGTCGGCCGGCGTCAGCACGGTTTCGCGGTGCAGCGCGCGGCTCCACGCGGCGGCGCGGGTGCGGCGCATGCGGAGGGCGGGATAGGATGGCGGTCATGGTGGGCACCTGTGCCGCATGACAGCACGGCGCGCAATCAGGCGCTTGCGGCCGACGGGCGTCAGCCGACGGGTCGGGGCCGGTCCACCTTGTCGATCTCGCGCACCGGCGCTTCGCTGGCGGCATCACGCGGTCCGCGATCCAGCGCGCCAGTGCCGCGCCCGGCTTCCACCTGCTTCAGCCGCGCCAGCGCTTGCGCGGAACTGCGCCAGTTCCGGCCCGCTCAGCTGCGCGCGGGTAACGAACTGCACGCTTGCGGGATTGATGGAGCGACCGCCGCGATACATCTCGTAATGCAGATGCGGGCCGGTGGAGAGGCCGGTGGTGCCGACATAGCCGATGACCTGTCCGCGACTGACGCGCTGTCCGCCGCGCACCGCGATCCGGCTCATATGGCAATAGCGTGTCGCCAGCCCGCCGCCATGACGCAAGCGCACCGTATTGCCGCAGCCGCCCATCCGCCCCGCGCTCGACACCGTGCCGTCGGTCACCGCCACGATCGGCGTGCCGTGCCGCGCGCGGAAATCGAGCCCTGCATGCATGCGGCGATAGCCCAGGATCGGGTGGCGGCGCATGCCATAGCGTGAGCTGACAGCGCCGGGCACGGGACGGACCAGGCCGCTGCGCTGTTCGCCGACGCCCGACGCTTCGTAGAATTTGCCGTCGCTGCCCCAGCGCATCAGCTGCGTTCGCGGCTTTCCGCCGCGTTCGACCCCGGCATAAAGCAGCTCGCCCGCCTGCCGCTCGCCGGTGGCGGCGCGGCGATGGGCGATGATGATGTCGAATGTGTCGGTGGATGCGATCGCGCGGTCCATGTCGACCCGGTCGCCCAGCGTGCGCAGATATTGCTGCACCGCACTGGCGGGCGCACCCGCAGCGCGGGCGGAGCGGTAGAGGCTGTTGCCGACAGTGCCGCGAATGCGCAGCGGCGTATCGTCGACGCGGATCGGGTTGCGCAGCAGCGCGAGATTGCCGCCGGTGCGCTCCACCGCCAGTTCCAGGTCGAAGCGCGCGCGGAATGCCAGCGCTATCGAGCGGGCGCGGCTCGTCCGGTGCGTCGCGGCGGCCCAGCGTGATATCGACCTGCGTGCCCGATTCGATGTCGGACAGCGGCACGCTGCCGCGATACCAGCTCGGCGACGCGGCGCGGCGTCGCTGCGGCCCACGCCGGCGCGTTGCAGCATGCGGGCGAAACTGTCGCCCTGCGCCAGCGTCGCCAGCACCTGCACCTGCGGGCGTTCCGGGGCCCGCGCCAGTTCCGCCGACCACCGGCGTCGCACCCATGTGCCGGCCGCTATCCGCGCCAAGCGCCAGCGGCAGGATCATCTGGCTGCGAAATTCGTCGCGCCTCGACCGCATCCAGTTCGACTGCCATGCGCGGCGCGCGAGCGGAGAGAAATCCGGCCAGACAGCCGGCGACCAGCAGCAGCAGCGCCAGCAAGGTCGCAGCGCCGCGAAACCAGCGCGCGCTGCCGATGTCGTCGGCAAGGTCGGGCGTCAGGTCGAGCCCGTTCAGCCGGTGCGACGCATCGATGCGCCAATTATCGAAACGCTTCGCCCCAATTGTGGGTGCGGCGTATCGTCAGCGCGCGGCTGTGCGACACACCGCGCCGCAATGTTGGCGGCGGTCAGCGGGCCGATCCGCCTGGACAGTCGGAGTGCTGCGACACCTTCTTACGTCGTTCCTCTTGCATCGGCCTGCCTTGCCGTAGCCAGCATGGCGATTTAAAGTTAATGGCGGCTTAACGTGTGCGCTTCTGTCCGGCTTGATGCGCGTGGCGGCGGGCATGTCATGTCCGGTATGCGTGACAGCACCCTTGCGCGCCTCCCTCACGGCGGTCCTCGGCCCGACCAATACCGGCAAGACCCATCTCGCCATAGAACGCATGTGCGCCCATTCGAGCGGCGCAATCGGCTTTCCGCTGCGGTTGCTGGCGCGCGAGGTGTATGACCGGGTGGTGCGCGATCAAGGGCGAGAAGCAGGTCGCGCTGATCACCGGCGAAGAGCGGATCGAACCGCCGAGCGCGCGCTATTTCTGCTGCACCGCCGAGGCCATGCCGCGCGATGCGAATTCGGCGGCGCGACGTCCGGCCCCGCTGCCTTCGTGGCGCTGGACGAGGCGCAACTCGGCGCGAACCGGGAACGCGGGCATATCTTCACCGACCGGCTGCTGCATGCGCGCGGGCGGGAAGAGACGATGCTGCTGGGCGCGGCCACGCTGGCGCCGATGGTGCGCGCGCTGGAGCCCGAAGCCGAAATCATCGAGCGGCCGCGTTTCTCCACGCTGACCCATGCCGGGTCGGCGCAAGCTGTCGCGCCTGCCCCGCGCAGTGCGATCGTCGCCTTCAGCGCCGAGCAGGTCTACGCCGTGGCCGAAATGCTGCGCCGGTTTCGCGGCGGCAGCGCGGTGGTGATGGGCGCGCTCAGTCCCGAAACGCGCAACCGCCAGGTCGAGCTGTTCCAGTCGGGCGAGGTCGATTACATCGTCGCCACCGACGCCATCGGCATGGGGCTGAACCTCGATATCCGCCATGTCGCCTTCGCCGCGCTGACGAAGTTCGACGGCATGCGCCAGCGGCGCCTGACGCCCGCCGAAATGGCGCAGATCGCCGGGCGTGCCGGGCGGCACCAGACCGATGGCAGCTTCGGCACGCTGTCGGGCATGGCGAAGATGCGCGGCGGTCACGATGCGCCCGCTGCCGAATTCGACGAGGAAGAGATCTACGCGATCGAGGAGCATCGCTTCGCGCCGATCACCAAGCTGTTCTGGCGCAATGCGGAGCCGCGCTTCGACTCGCTCGACATGCTGATCGCCGATCTCGAACAAAGCCCGCACGACCCGGTGCTGCGCGCCGCGCCGGAAGCGATCGACCTGGCCGTGCTGAAGCGGCTGGCGGAAACGCCGATGGCGAAGGATGTGCGCGGCGCAGGGCCGGTGCGGCGGTTCTGGGAGGCCTGCTCGTCTGCCCGATTTCCGCCAGGCTGGCGCGGACACCCATGCCCGGTTCGTCGCGCGGCTGTGGCAGGATTTGCGCGGCGGCTATCTTGGCGCGGATTACGTCGCGGCGCGCATTTCCGAACTCGACCGAATGCAGGGCGATATCCACACGTTGCAGGGGCGCATCGCCGCCATCCGCAGCTGGGCCTATATCTGCCAGCGGCCCGACTGGGTGCTGGCGCGCGACGAGATGGCGGCGCGCGCGCGTGCCGTCGAAGCGCGCCTGTCCGATGCGCTGCACGCCCGGCTGACCGAGCGGTTCGTCAACCGGCGCACCGCGGTGCTGATGAAGTCGCTGGGGCAGGATGCGGCGCTGCTGCCGGTGTCGCTGTCCGAGGACAACGCGCTGCTGGTCGATGGCGAGGCGATCGGACAGGTTGAGGGCTTCCGCTTCATCGTCGATTCCTCCGCGCGCTTGCTGGATCGCAAGCTGCTGCTGGCGGCGGGCGAACGCGCCTTGCCGCGTATTCTGGCAGAGCAGGCGCGTAACTGGACGGCAAGCGGCCATGACGGACTGACGCTGAAAAATGGCGCGCTGTATTGGGAAGGACAGAAGCTGGCGTCGATCCGCAGCGCCGCCACGCCGTCGACAATGCAGCTCGAACCGTCGCGCGACCTTGCCGCCTTGCCGCCGAAGTCGCGAGAGGCGCTGTTGGCGTCGCTGACGGACTGGCTTGCCGACAGATTGCAACCGCTCGCGCCACTGGAGCGCCTGTCCAAAGCCGCCACCGATGCGAAGACCGGATCGCAGGCGCGCGCCTTCCTGCTGGCGCTGATTGCGCACCACGGCGTCGTGACGCGCGAAGCGGCGGGGCTGGAGCATTTGCCCAAGGAACTGCGCCCCTTCCTGCGGCGGCTTGGTGTCGTCTTTGGCGCGCTGGATGTGTTCGTGCCCGCGCTGCTGAAACCCGCACCGCGCAAGCTGTTTGCGGAGCTGGCGCTCGACCGTGCACCGCTTCACGCCGCCATGACGCCGGTTATCGCCCCGGTACGCCCTCTGCCCGCCGGGTATCGAGCGGCAGGCAAGCAGGCGGTGCGGGTCGATATCGCCGAGAAGCTGCTCCATGCCGCGCATGGCGCGCGTGGCGGCACGAAGCAGCGACGTTTCCTGCTCGACCCGGCGCTCGCGATTTCGACCGGCCTGACCATGCACAGCTACCGCGCCTTGCTGCGCGCAGGCGGGTTCCGATCATCATCCGGCGCCGAAACTGGCACCCGGCGCATTCGGGCCGACGCAACCGGACCGCTACAGCTGGCGCCCGAACCGCCGCAAGCCGCGCGCACCCGATGCAAAGCGCCCCGTCGCCAGACCCGACAGCTCCGTTCGCGGCGCTGGCCGACCTCGCGCGGTGATGCGGATCGACCGGCTGTTGTGCTGCCTGCGGCTGGCCAAGTCCCGCGCCATTGCCGGGCGCATCGTGCTGGCGGGGCATGTGCGCTGCAACGGGCTGCGGGTAACGCGGACCAGCCATCCGGTAGCGGCTGGCGACGTGCTGACCGTGCCCATCGGCAGGACCGTCCGCGTGCTGGAAATCACCGCCCTGCCCGAGCGGCGCGGGTCGGCAGCCGAAGCGCAGGCGTGCTATCGCACGCTTGACCCAACGGCCCCAACCGCCCTAGCAGCGCAACAAACGCCGCGTCCGCCCGACGGAGCGCAGCCAGAGACGAGCAAAAGGACTACGCCGCAATGACTTACGTCGTCACCGACGCCTGCATCAAATGCAAATACACCGATTGCGTCGAAGTGTGCCCGGTCGACTGTTTCTACGAAGGCGAAACGATGCTGGTCATCAATCCGTCCGAATGCATCGATTGCGGCGTGTGCGAACCGGAATGCCCGGCCGAAGCGATCCTGCCCGATACCGAGGACGGTCTGGAGAAGCTGCTGGAGCTGAACACCAAATATTCCGCCGAATGGCCCAACATCACCAGCCAGAAGGCCCCGCCGCCGGACGCGGACGACTTCAAGGGCGTGGAAGGCAAGATGGAAAAGTTCTTCACTGCCGAACCGGGTTCGGGCGACTGACCGACGCGACGACCTGCACGGCCTGCGCATACACCGATGGCAATTTTGCTGCATTTGCATTATAATGCGTGCGATTGTTCGCTGGGCAGGCAATCGCGCTCCGGCCAGTGTCGTATAACAACACCGCGATCCGCATTGCTTTGCCGATATGCTGCGCCCGGTTGCACATGCCATGTGCGCCCGTGCCGGATTATCGGAGCTGCGAAATCGCCTATCGCGTGGAGCACCTATGGCCAAGCTAGTCTTCGAAGTCGGTGACTATGTCGTTTATCCCAAGCACGGGGTCGGCCAGGTCATGGAATTGCAGAACGAGGAAATCGCCGGGATGCAGCTGGAGCTGTATGTCCTGCGGTTCGAAAAAGAACGCATGACGCTGCGCGTGCCGACCAACAAGGTCGAATCGATCGGGATGCGCAAGCTGTCGAGCGACAAGACGCTGAAGGAAGCGATGGAAACGCTGAAGGCCAAGCCCAAGGTCAAGCGCACCATGTGGTGCCGCCGCGCGCAGGAATACGAAGCGAAGATCAATTCCGGCGACCTGGTCAGCATCGCCGAGGTGACGCGCGACCTGTTCCGCCCCGAAGACCAGCCCGAACAAAGCTATTCCGAACGCCAGATCTTCGAAGCCGCGTCCAGCCGCCTCGCGCGCGAACTGGCCGCGATGGAAAAGACCGACGAGCCTGCCGCGCTGGAAAAGATCCTCGACGTGCTGCGCGAACATGCGCCGCAATATTACAACACCGAAGAAGAAGACGGCTGATCCGCCTCGACCTTGCAAGACCGTATCGAAGGGTCGCGCTGTCGAAGCGCGGCCCTTTTTCTTGCGCGGGGCGCGATGACAGGTGTATTGACATAGCAACACACCGCTTGGGAGAGTTGAACATGACACTGCAACCATCGAAGCTGGCCGCTGCATTCCTGCTCGCGGGCGCAGCAAGTTTCACTCGGCGCATGTTCGGGGACATCCGCGTCTTACGGCGGCGGTTTCGACGGCGTGCCGCTGGCCGAACTCGACACGGGTGCCGCGAACATATCCGCGTTGGGCCTGTCGGGAATCGATACGGTCATCATCACCGAAGGCCCGGCGCTGGACATCGCCGTCGAAAACGACCCCGACAATGCCGTGCGCTTCCGCCTCGAAGGCGACTCGCTGGAAATCGGGCGCGAATCGGGCAGCTGGTCCAGCGGCGATGCCGCGATCATCCGCGTGACGATGCCTGCCCCGCGCGCGCTGGACATGTCGGGTTCGGGCCGCATCGAGACGGCGGTAATGGCATCCGATGCCCGCATCGCGATGAGCGGGTCAGGCACGATGCAGGTCGCCAGTTTTGCCGCCGAGACGCTCGACGTCGATATGAGCGGGGCAAGCAAGCTGTCCGGACGGGGCATGACAAGGCGCTCGACCTGTCGCTTTCGGGCGCGAGCAATGTCGATTTCGGCGCATTGGTGGCAGACAGGGCGTCCATCGCGGTATCCGGCTCCGGCACCGTAAGTTTGGAAGCGCGCGAGCGTGTCGCTGCAAATGTCTCCGGATCGGGTGACATACGGATTACCGGCACCGCGCAATGTGCGGTCAGCGCATCGGGGTCGGGCACAGTGTCCTGCCCCTCGGCCAATGCCAGCGCGACCACGACGAACTGACAATTCACGCGCCAGCAAGCGGTGGTCATGCTAACACCGTTGCCATGACGATCATGCATCCTTCGTATCCTGCCGTTGCTGTCGCTGCATCCGCTCTGCTCGGCGGCTGCGTCAGCACCGTAGCCGATGTAGTGAAAGCGCCGTTCCAGATTGCGGGCAAGGCAGTCGACCTGGCGACCACCAGCCAGTCCGAAGCGCGATGAAAAGCGCGGGCGTGAAATACGCAAGCGCGAAGAACGTCTGGGCAAGCTCGACCGGCAATATGCCGACGCGCAGGAAGAATGCGCCGATGGCAATCGCCGCGCCTGCGAACGCGCGCAAAAGCTCTATGCCGAAATGCAGGTGCTGATGCCGTACCGTCCCGGTGGAACCGCGCGACTGAACTCAGGCGGCGGCGCGGGCCAGCCGGTCGTTGATCGCGCGCCCTACGCCCTCGTGCGGAACAGGCGCCACTGCGATGCGCGGCTGCGCGGACGCAGCGGCGAGATGCAGGCAAGCGAACAGGCGCTGCGCCGCCTCGCCGAGATCGCCGCTCTTCGACAGCGAAACATCGCCCGCCACTTTACCGAAGCCGATCAGATACTCGCCCAGCGCGCGCCATCGTCGCGTCCAGCCGCAGCGGCTTGCCCGGCGCGTAATGCCGCCGCATCTGGCCGGGTGCTTCTATCGATGCCGATGAGGAAGCCTGTGCGGGAAGCCCCAGCGATACCGGGCCAGGCCGCAGCTCCTCCCAGTGCGCGCCCGTGGCGTCCTCCCGCAACGCCAGAATGGTCGATTCCACGCCGCGCGCAGTCGGACCGCCATCGAGCACCGCGTCGATCCGCCCGTCCAGCGTCGCCAGCACATGCGCCGTCGTCGTCGGGCTGACCGTTTCGCTGCGATTGGCAGATGGCGCAGCGAGCGGAAAGCCGCACGCCGCCAGCAGTGCCTGCATCACCGGATGCGCAGGGACGCGCACCGCCAATGTCGGCAATCCGGCGCTGACCTGTGGCGCAATGCTTGCATCTTCGCGCATCGGCAGCACCAGCGTCAGCGGGCCAGGCCAGACATCGCCTGCCAGCGTTTCGGCAGCTTCGGGAAACTGCACCAGCCCGCGCGCGCCAGCTATATCGGCCACATGCACGATCAGCGGATTGATCGCCGGACGCCCCTTGGCGGCATAAATCCGCGCCACCGCCGCCGCATCGTCGGCCCGCGCGGCAAGCCCATATACCGTCTCCGTCGGAACCGCGACCAGTCCGCCTTGTTTCAATATCGAAACCGCGCGCGCAATGCCGCCCGCATCCGCTGCCAGCCGTTCCGTAGCGTTCTTGCCGTCCATCGCCCCGCCCTATACGATCCGCACCTGCATTACCTGCGATAAAACGCAGCTAGAAAGGCTCTTCCCTTGACCATCTTTACCCCCGCCACCCAGGACCAGCTGCTCGCCATCCGCGTCAACGCAGGCATTGCCGAGCTTGCCAAATCGGAGAAATTCGCTGCTGCCGAACCCGATATGGTCGAAGCCATCGTGGAAGGCGTGGGCCAGTTCGCCGCCGGGGAGTTCGCCCCGCTCAACCGTATCGGCGACACCGAAGGCGCGAAGCTGGAGAATGGCGTTGTGCGCCTGCCCGACGGATTTGCCGAGGCTTACGAGCATTATGTCGAGCAAGGCTGGAACGCCATTGCCTCGCCCGTGCCGCATGGCGGGCAGGGCCTGCCCTTCACGCTCGCGTGCAACGTCATCGAGAACCTCGGCACCGCGAACATGGCCTTCACCCTGCTGCCTATGCTGTCGGTCGGCGCGATCGAGGCGCTGGAGCATCACGGCAGCGATGCGCAGCAGGCGAAATACCTGCCCAAGCTGGTCAGCGGCGAATGGTCGGGCACGATGAACCTGACCGAACCGCAGGCGGGCAGCGATGTCGGCGCCTTGCGCGCCACCGCCACCCCGATTGCCGATGGCCCCCATGCGGGCAAATACGCGATAAAGGGCCAGAAGATCTACATCACCTGGGGCGAGCACGATCTGGCGCAGAACATCGTCCATCTGGTGCTGGCGCGCCTGCCCGATGCCCCCGCGGGCAGCGCGGGCATCTCGCTGTTCCTCGTGCCCAAATACCATGTCGCGGACGATGGCACCGTGGGATCGCGCAACGATGTGCGCTGCGTCAGCCTGGAGCACAAACTGGGCATCAACGCCTCGCCCACCTGCGTCATGTCCTATGGCGATAACGACGAATGCATCGGCGAGCTGGTCGGCACCGAAAATCGCGGGCTGATGGCGATGTTCACGATGATGAACAATGCGCGCATCAATGTCGGCAGCCAGGGCGTGCAAATCGCCGAACGCGCGCTGCAACAGGCGATGTGGTATGCGGTGGACCGGGTGCAGTCCGCGCGCGCGGGCGGCACCGACAAGACGCCAAGCAAGATTATCGAGCACCCCGACGTGCGGCGGATGCTGCTGCGGATGAAATCGCTGACCGAGGGGATGCGGGCGCTGCTGTATTACACCGCAGGCTGCGTCGATCGCGGCACGCTGGGCGATACGGCCGCGAAACAGCGCGGCGACGTGCTGGTGCCGATGATAAAGGCATGGGGCACCGATACCGGCATCGAAGTCGCCAGCATCGGCGTGCAGGTGCATGGCGGCATGGGTTTCGTCGAGGAAACCGGCGCAGCGCAGCATTATCGCGACGCGCGGATCGCGCCGATCTACGAAGGCACCAACGGCATTCAGGCCGCCGACCTCGTCACCCGCAAGCTGGGGTACGAAAACGGCGCGGTCTATGGCGAACTGATGGAAGACATCGCGCGCGAATGTGCCGACGAACCGGCGCTGTTCGCGCTGGCGGGCGATTGCGCGGCGATTGCGCGCTGGATGCGCGACGAAGGCTCGCTGGACGACCGGCTGGCAGGCAGCGTGCCGTTTTGCACCATGTCCGCCGTAGCGGTCGCCGCGTGGCAGATGGTGCGGCAGCAGCGGGCGGTGGCCGAAGATACGGAGTCGGTGCTGGCGGCGGTCAAGCCGGTCACGACGCGCTATTTCCTCGATCACATCGTGCCCGAAGCCGCCGGACTGAAAGCGGCGGCAACGGGCGGTGCGGACCTGTTCTACAGCCTCACGGCGGAACAGCTCGCAGGCTAGCCAGTCAGTTCAGCGTATCGAAGCCCGGCGGGTTTTCGCGGGCGAATTCCTCGCTGAACGCATCCGCCGGATCGCCGCGCAACTGGCGCTGCGGCGGCAGGCGTTCGCGCTCCACCTGCACGATCGCGGGCGCAGGCGCGGCACCGGGGGCCATTACGCGCCAGATGATGCCGGCGGTATCGTCGCTGACCAGCAACGCGCCGTCCTGCGCCCATGCCACCCAGGTCGGCCGTCCGCGCGTCTCTCCTTCGCCGGTCAGGAAGCCGGTCAGTACCGGCTGCGGCTTGCCCTGCGGATTGCCACGCTCGTCGATAGGCGACGAACACCACGTCGTAACCCGACGCGGGCTTGCGGTTCCACGAGCCGTGCCGCGCGATGAACGCGCCATTGGCGAAGCGTGCGCCCATCCGGTGCCCCTCGCGCGTGAATGCCAGCCCGAGCGCGGCGACATGCGGGCCCAGCGCGTATTCGGGCGTGCGGGTGTATGGAGGAAACAAAGGTCGGGATCGGGCTGTCGACGCGCTCGTCGATATTGTCGCCCCAATAGACCCACGGCCAGCCATATTGCGCGCCGACCTGCACATTGGTCAGGTAATCGGGCACCAGGTCGGAGCCGAGCATGTCGCGCTCGTTCACCGTGGTCCACAGCTCGCCGTTCCACGGGTTCCAGTCCAGCCCGTTGGGATTGCGCAGGCCCGCACCGTAGATGCGCGACGTGCCGCCTGCGATATCGTATTCGTGGATGGCGGCGCGGCCTTCCTCGCGCTCCATGCCTTTCTCGCCGATATTGGAATCGGAACCGACCGCGATGTAGATATTCTCGCCCGCCGGATCGAGCGCGATATTGCGCATCCAGTGGTTACCGGCGGCAGGAAGTGCCATCAGCGGCTTCGCTTCGTCGCCCAGCGTGGTCGCGCCCAGCGTATAGGGAAACGACACCAGCGCATCGTGATTGGCCACGTAAAGCACGCCGTCGGCCCACGCGATGCCCGACGGCGAGGCAAGGCTGTCGGACAGGGTGAAGCGCCCTTCGGCCACCCCGTCGCCATCCGCATCGCGCAACAGCACCAGTTCATCGGGCGATACACCACCCGCGCCCGCACTGTCCATCAGCAGCCCCGCAATCCAGGCCGTGATGCCGCCATTGCCCTCTTTGGCGGGCGCGCGGGTCAGCGTGACCAGCACATCGCCATTGGGCAAGCGTGTAGACGACGCGCGGATGGTCCAGGCCTTCGGCAAAACGCTGCACCTGCAAGCCCTCGGCGGTGTCCGGTACTTCGTCATCGGCCCAGCCGATGGGTTCGGCGATATTGACGGTCGGAATGGTCTGCGCATCGGGATCGACAAGCTGCGGATCGGTGCCCGTCACGGCGTCCACCGAGAGCGCGGCGGTATCGCCGCGCGTCGCCCACCAGACAAGCGCGGCAAGCAGCACGGCAATGATGAGAAGGGCGATGAGAATTTTGCGAAGACGGGTCATGGCATTGGCGAATAGATGCTGCGCCGCCTTGCCGCAATGCCACGCGCCGCTATCGTGCCCGCCATGTTCGATTTTACGCCCGATGCCGACCTGACCAAGCCCGAACGCTATCGCCAGCTGAATACAGCCGCCACCGCGCTGGTCGCGGGCGAAGCCGATGCGGTTGCCAATATGGCGAACATTGCCGCGCTGATGGCGGAATATCTGCCGGACCTGAACTGGGCCGGTTTTTATCGCGTCGCAGGCGAAGAGCTGGTGCTCGGCCCGTTTATCGGTCGCCCGGCCTGCCTGCGCATTACGCTGGGCGAAGGTGTATGTGGCGTTGCGGCGGCAACGGGCGAAACGCAGCTGGTCGAGGATGTCGCGACGTTCCCCGGACATATTGCCTGCGATGCGCTGACACAGTCCGAACTGGTGGTGCCGGTGCGCAACAATGGGTGTGTCATCGCCGTCATCGATCTCGACAGCCCGTCGCGCGCGCGTTTCGATGCCGAAGACGCCGCCGGTGTCGAGATGTTGGCAGAGGCGATTTCTTCCGCGATATCAGCGGCTTGATTGGCTATGTTGCCCAACACCGCAGCCAGACGGCCCATTTCGGGACAGTTGCCAGCAAACACCGCGACGACGCGGGAAAGAATGGTATCTTTTTCCTTAATTCCAGAGTCGCACTCCGACGGCGCGGCATCCAGATTTGAGGGAAACGAACCAATGCGCATCACCCGTCCATCCGTTGCAGCACTCGCGCTCGCAGGGGTCGCTTTCGGTATCGCGGGCCCCGCAGTCGCCAATGACGGGATGCAGCCGGACCTGCAATATCCACCACAGGGCTACGAATTTGCCGTTCCGGGCGAGGCCGGCATGCCGGTTCCGACCGCCCCCCAGCCGCAGCAACAGGTGGTTTTCCAGCCGCAGGCCCCGCAATTCGTACAGTCGCCTATGGTGCAGCAAACCACTTACGAAACACAGTATGTCGAACAACCCTATCAGGCACCGGTGTATCAGCAGCATGCCCGTAGCGCCTGTGCAATATGCCGCACCCGTCGCGCAGCCATCTTACCCGCAGCAGGTTTACCAGCAGACCGCGCCCTCCTACGACCGCGAAGCATGGCTGGACGAATGCTACGACCGTGTGCGCGGCGAGAACAGCGATCGCGGTAGCGCGGCTGTCGGCGGCGTTCTGGGTGCGGCAGCAGGTGGGCTGGCTGGCAACCGTATCGCCGGTGGCGGGCAACGGCTTGGCGGCACGCTGCTGGGTGCCGGCATCGGCGGCTTGGTCGGCCTTTTCGGTGGGCGTGCCATCGATCGCGGGGCCAGCAAGCGCGAGGCGCGCGAATATTGCGAAGACTACCTGACGCAATACGAATCAGGCCAGGCGCGCGGCCAGTATTATCCGCAGCAGGGTGGTTATGGCCACGGCGGATACGGTCAGGTTTACCAGCATGGCGGCTATGTCATGCAGCAGCCGCAATACGGCTACTACCCTGCCCCCGTGCAATATGTGCAGGTGCTGGTACCGGTCGAACAGCGTGCCGTCGTGCGCGAATATGTGGAATATGTGACCGTGCCCGAAACGGTTTACGAAGAAGTCGAAGTGGTCGAGGAAGTGGTCCGCGAGCGGGTGATCCACCGTCCCGCACCCACCAAGCGCCTGCGTTACAAAAAGGGCAACTAAGCCAATCAGCACTCCGGATCGGCGGGCGACGGCGCTAGATGTCGTCGCCCGTCAGCCGCTGGCACACCAGATCGAGCTGGTCGAGCGTCTTGTAACGGATCGTGACCGTGCCGGTGCGCGGATTGGCATCCGCCTTGATCGCAACTGGCAGGCCGAGGCATTCTTCCAGATGCCGCTCGACTGCCGCAATATCCTCGTTCTTCGCCCGGTCGCCCGAAGATGCGCGCGATTTGCCGGACGCCGGTGTCTTCGCGTCACTGCCCTTCGCCAGCGTCTCGACCGCGCGCGCAGACAGCCCTTCGGCAACCGCCTTCTTGGCCAGCGCCGTGGCGTCGTCATGACCGACCAGCGCACGCGCGTGGCCCGCCGCCAGCGAGCCGTCGATCACCAGCTCCAGCACCGCATCGGGCAAGGCCAGCAGGCGCTGCATATTGGCAACATGGCTGCGCGATTTATCGACCAGCTTGGCGATTTCGGCCTGCGTCATGTCCTCCACGCGCGCCAGCCGTTGATAGGCCTGCGCTTCCTCCACCGGATTGAGGTCTTCGCGCTGGATATTCTCGATCAGCGCGATGGCCGCCACTTCGCCGATCGTCCAGATCGCGGACCAGCGCGGGTATTTCCGTCAGCTTGGCCCGCTTTGCCGCCCGCCAGCGACGTTCGCCCGCCACCAGCTGATACCGGCCCAGCTTTCCGTCGCCATACCCCTTCAGCGCGCGGACGACGATCGGCTGGATCACGCCGCGCTGCGCGATGGAGGCAGCCAGTTCGTCCAGCGATGCATCGTTGAATGTACGCCTCGGCTGGTCGGGATGCGGAGCGATATTTGCGACGGGCAGCATCGCCATCCCGGTCGATCCATCCGGTTTCGCGCCGATCCTGACCAGCGGCTCCTCGCGCCGCGTCTCGCCCATCAGCGCGCCCAGCCCCTTGCCCAAACCCTTGTTCTGCCGTTTCTTCTGCGTTTCGGCGCGTGTCGGCAGGGTAAAGCGGATCGGGTCGGTGGGAGAAGTCATGCGGCTTTCCTTGTTTCGGGCAAGCGCCCGATCAGTTCGCGGGCAAGGGCGATATAGGCGCGGCTGCCGCTGCACGCATGGTCGTACACCAGCGCGGGCATGCCGTGGCTGGGCGCTTCGGACAGGCGGACATTGCGCGGGATCACCGCATCGAACACCAGCGCGCCCAAGCAATCGCGCACATCGTCGGCCACCTGGTCGGTCAACCGGTTGCGCCGGTCGAACATGGTCAGCACGATGCCGAGAATGCCGAGGTCAGGATTGAAGCGCTGCTGCACCTGCTCGACCGTCTTGAGCAGCTGCGACAGGCCTTCCAGCGCGAAAAACTCGCATTGCAGCGGTACCAGCAAAGTGTCGGCCGCGCCCAATGCATTCAATGTGAGCAAACCCAGCGACGGCGGGCAATCGATAAAGCAGATGTCATGCCCGCTATGCTCGGCCAGCGCTGTACCGAGCCGCGCGGTGCGATCGTCGACCGAAACCAGCTCGACTTCGGCCCCGCTCAGATCGACAGTGGCCGGCAGCAAGTCCAGGCCCGGAATGTCGGTCGCGTGCAGACACTGCATCACGCTCAGATCGTTGACCAGCACGTCGTATGTCGAATTTTCCCTGTGTGCAGCATCCACGCCGACGCCGGTCGAGGCGTTCCCCTGCGGATCGATATCGACCAGCAGGGTTTTCCAGCCCGTCGCCGCCATCGCCGTCGCGATATTAATCGCGGTGGTGGTCTTGCCGACCCCGCCCTTCTGGTTTGCGATGGCAACGGTAATCATACGGCGTTCCGTTTCAGGCGAGCGCACGCGCTTCGAGCGAGCGATCCGGTGATAATCCCGGCATCCGGATTGGTAAGCGATTGTTTCACGTGAAACCCCTCCCGCAGCCATTTCGGCAATTCAGCAAGTTCCTGCGCCGCTGACTGGCCTTTCGGCAATATCCAGCGCGTCGTATGTGTGGAGAACGCGGCAGCAACCTCAAGCGTCTTGCGCAAGGGTGCAAATGCACGCGCGCTGATATAGTCGGCTGGTTCGGGGTCGATCATTTGCAACCTTTTCCCGACAACCTGCACGTTTGGCAATCCCAATCGCGCGACTACATCTTCCAGCCACTCCCACCTTTTTCGGCGGGATTCGACCAGAACGACGCGAAAATTAGGCCGTATTATCGTCACCAGCAGTCCCGGCAAACCCGGTCCACTACCCAAATCAAGCCATGTTCCTGATGTTTCACGTGAAACATCGTTGCAAAGCTGTATGCTATCGGCGATATGGCGAACCCAGAGTGCGTCTTCGGACGTGCGGGCGATCAGGTTTTGCGCTTTATTCTCTGCCAATAGCAATTCGGCATAGCGTTCGATCAAAGCAAACTGCCGGCCGGAGCACTGCGAAGCAACGTAATCGCGTGCGCCATTTTCGGTTTCGATAATCACGCCGCCTGTTGCTCCAGCCTTCGCGCATGGACGAGGAGAGTTGCCAAAGCAGCGGGGGTAATGCCCGGAACCCTCCCCGCCGCTGCAAGGTCGGCAGGTTTGTAGCGAGTCAGTCGCTCGACCATTTCGTTCGAAAGTCCCGGCAACGCGTCATAGGCGAAATCATGCGGCAGAATGACCGTCGCACTGGCCCTCAGATCGCGCAATTCCGCATCTTGCCGCGCGAGATATGGCGCGTAGCGCGCGTCTTCCACCAGTTCCTGCGACACGTCCGCATCCACATCGATGTCTCGCGACAGCAGGCCAACTTCACGCAAGTCACGCAGGGTGACGGAGTCGAAACGCAGCCAATCGGTCAGCGCCTGCGTCCCCGCATCGCGGCGCACATCCAGTCCGGCATCCGCCATCGTGCCTGCCGACACGTCCTGTTCAAGTGCTACGGTCAATTCGGCGCGTGCTATTTCACGCGTCTCGAACCACTGCCGGCGCGCCTCACCGACGCAACCCGCTTCGATGGCGAGCGGTGTCAGCCGTGTCGATGCATTGTTCGCCCGCAATCGCAGCCGGTATTCCGCGCGCGATGTCAGCATCCGGTACGGCTCGCTGACACCATGCAGCGTCAGATCGTCCAGCATCACGGCGATATAGGAGTTGGCACGATCCAGTGGCGCGGGCGTCTTGCCCGTGGCGCGCGCAGCGGCGTGCATGCCTGCCACCAAACCTTGCGCCGCGGCCTCCTCATAACCGGTGGTGCCGTTGATCTGTCCGGCACAGTAAAGGCCCGGCATAGCCTTGACCTCCAGCGCGGGCGTCAGGGCGCGCGGATCGATATGATCATACTCCACCGCGTAACCCGGCACCGCCATCTCGACCTTTTCCAGCCCGTCCATCGTGCGCAACATGGCGAGCTGGACATCCGCGGGCAGCGAAGTGCTGATACCGTTGGGATAGACCATCGGCGTTGCCAGCCCTTCGGGTTCGAGGAACACCTGATGACCGTCGCGGTCGGCGAAGCGGTGGATCTTGTCCTCGATAGACGGGCAATAGCGCGGCCCTTCCGCATCGATGGAACCCGAGAACAGGGGCGAGCGATGCAGGTTTTCGCGGATGATATCGTGCGATTGCGGATTGGTGCGCGTGACCGCGCAGAACACCTGCGGGTTTGCGCGCCGGTGCGTCAGCGGCGACATGGTCCACGGGTCCGCATCCGAAGGCTGCTCCGCCAGAACGGCCCAGTCGATGGTGCGTCCGTCCAGCCGGGGCGGCGTGCCGGTTTTCAGCCGCGCCATCGGCAAGTCGGCAGCGCGCAACTGCGCCGCCAGCCGCGATGCCGCAGCCTCGCCGATCCGGCCACCCGTCAACCGCTCCTCCCCGCGAAACAGCGTTCCGCCGAGAAACGTGCCGGTGCACAGAATGACGGCCTGCGCGCCAATGCTCGTGCCATCGCCAAGCTGCAGGCCCGTCACGCGCCCACCGGTCATCTCCAGCGCAGCGGCCTCGCCTTCGATAATGGTCAGCCCGTGCTGACGCGCAACGACATCCTGCACCGCCGCCTTGAACAGCGTGCGGTCGGCCTGCACGCGCGGGCCCCAGACTGCACTGCCCTTGGAACGATTCAACATGCGATAGTGAATGGCAGCGGCATCGGCAGCTTGCCCGATCACCCCGTCGAAAGCATCGACCTCGCGCACGAGATGGCCCTTGCCCAAACCGCCGATGGCGGGATTGCAGCTCATCGCGCCAACCGTCTGTCGGTCGAATGTAACCAGCCCGACCTGTGCGCCCATGCGCGCGGCAACGCACGCCGCTTCGACGCCCGCATGGCCACCACCGACAACGAGAATATCGTAAGCCTTCATCGCTAAGCGATTTAGGGCGATGCGGCGGGTGTCACAACCCGTGTTTCACGTGAAACACTTCCCGTCACTTACCGATGCAGAAGCGCCCGAACAGCGTATCGAGCATGTCCTCGGTGGCAGTTTTTCCGACCAGCCGGTCGAGACATTCGCGCGCACGACGCAGGTTTTCGCCGATTATGAGCAGGTCGCCATCGTGCTGAATACCAACCAGCGCATCATGCAACTCCGCGACAATCCCGTGCTGACGCGCATTCAGTGCAACGTGCCCGGCGCGCGGCATGGCCAGCCGAGCTTTGCCCGCAAGCGCACGAAGCAAAGCCGGGATTCCGTCGCCCGTCATTGCCGAGACGTGATAGTCGATACCCTCTGTGGTGCTACTTTCCGCCAAGTCGGACTTGCTGCGCACCCACCAGCTCCCGTCCGGTGCGTCCGCCGCACCACCAAGCCAAAGCACGAGATCGGCAGCGTCCACCGCCTTGCGCGCCCGCGCGATGCCCATGCCCTCAACCGGATCATGCGAGGCATCGTGCAAGCCAGCCGTATCGGTCAGCATCAACGGAACACCCTCGATCGCGACCGTCCGCTCCAGCACATCGCGGGTCGTTCCGGCCACTGGCGTCGCGATGGCCGCATCCTCGCCGACAAGCGCGTTAAACAATGTCGATTTGCCCGCATTGGGCGGTCCGGCGAGCACGACGCGATACCCTTCCTTCAGCCGCTCGGCACGCGGTTGCGTCAGCCAGTCTGCAATGTCGGCGGACACATCGCGCAATCGCGCGTCGAATTGCGCGGACAGCCCCTGCCCGTCTTCCTCGTCGGAAAAGTCGAGCGCGCTTTCGACTTCGGCACTCAGTGCCAGAATGGCCTCGCGCCATTCGGCAAACTGCCGCGACAGTGCGCCATCCGCCACGGCGAGCGCATGACGGCGCTGCAATTCGGTTTCCGCTTCCAGCAGGTCGGCCAGCCCCTCGGCCTCGGACAAAGCCAGCCGTCCATTGGTGAAGGCGCGGCGCGTGAACTCACCCGGCACCGCCGAGCGCAGGCCGGGCAAGCGGGCAAGTGCCGCTTCCACCGCACGGATAATCGCCGCTCCGCCATGCAAGTGCAGCTCGGCACAGTCTTCGCCTGTGGCATTGCCCGGTCCGGGCAGCCACAGGACCAGCGCATGGTCGAGAACCTCGTCCGCCGTGTCGCGCAATGCCCTCAGGCTCGCTCGGCGTGGCTCCGGCATCTTGCCCGCCAATGCGGCCAGCGCCGCGCCCGCATCCGGCCCGCTGATACGCATAACGGCGATGGCCGCAGGCGGACGCCCGCTGGACAGCGCAAAAATCGTATCGGTCACGCCGGAACTAGTCGCTCTTGGATTTGCCACCGGTTTTGGAGGCGTTCTGGGCCACGGCACCGGCCGCGCTCGCCCCTTCGACGAAGTTCTGGAACAATTTCATCCCGATCTGGCCCATCGGGGCGAGTTGCTTGGCGAAATCCTGCAACTGGTCGGGATTGGTCACGCCCTTCATCGCGCTGGTCATGGTATCGACATAGGCTTCGTTCGCCTTGCTGATATCGGGCAGGCCCATAAAGGCGCGCGCTTCGGCTGGCGAACAATCGATTTCAATCTGGACCTTCATGGCACGGCGCCTTTCGACTTGCGAAATGTTGTCTTTTGCCAATCAGGATTGGCATCGCGGGGCTGCAAGCGATAAGCGCATTCTCGCAGAAACCCAAACACGACCGGGAAAGAAGACTTTATGAGCACGACAATGACGCTGAAGACGCTGGACGGGGCAGACAGCTTCTCCGCCTACTTCGCGCGCCCCTCCGGCAAGCCCAAGGCCGCCATCATCGTTATCCAGGAAATCTTCGGCGTGAATGCCGGCATTCGCCGCAAATGCGACAAGCTGGCCGAGGAAGGCTATCTCGCGATTGCGCCCGACCTGTTCTTCCGCCTCGAACCCGGCATCGAACTCAATCCCGATATCGAGCCCGAAATGGACCGGGCGATGGAACTGTTCGGCGAATACGATCCCGACATGGGTGTGCGCGATATCGAAGCGACAATCCGCTGGATCCGCACCGAAGCCGGCGTCGCCAAGGTCGGCTGTGTCGGGTACTGCCTGGGCGGCAAGATGGCCTACATGACCGCCGCACGCACCGATATCGACGCATCGGTCGGCTATTACGGCGTCATGATCGACCAGATGCTGGACGAAGCGAAGGCCATTGCGCATCCGCTGCTGCTGCATGTGCCCACCGCCGACCATTTCGTGGACGCCGATGCGCAGAAGGCGATGCATGAGGGGCTGGACGATCACCCCAAGGTGACGCTGCACGATTACGAAGGGCTGGATCACGGCTTCGCCACCGAGCACGGCGAACGCCGCAACGAAGAGGGCGCGCAGTTGGCCGACAAACGCACGCGCGAGTTTTTCGCAGCAAATCTGGCCTGAGCCGGGTGGCATCAAAGTTCGCCTCCCCGCGCTATGTCATTCCGCTCGTCCTCGTCGGGCTTTGTGCGCTGGCGGCGGTCTGGCCTGTCACGCGATGGGCACTGCTCGCGCTGATGCCGCTTGCCGCGATGGCACTGTGGGATTTTGTGCAGACCAACCACTCGCTGCGGCGCAATTATCCGCTGGTCGCGCGCATCCGGTGGGTGATGGAAGACCTGCGCCCGTTTGCGCAGGCCTACATCGTCGAGGACGATCTGGAAGGGCGACCGTTCAGTCATCAGGAGCGCGCGCTGGTCTATGCCCGCGCCAAGGGAGACCTCGATTCGCACCCGATGGGCACGGAACTGGACGTCTATTCGGACGAATATGAGTGGCTCGGCCATTCCATCGCGCCGAACGACGCCGTGCCGGAACAGTGGCGGCTGGATGTGGGCGGTGCCGATACAAGCAAACCCTATTCCTCCGCGCTCCTGAACATCTCGGCGATGAGCTTCGGATCGCTGTCGGCGCGCGCCATCGAGGCGCTGAACCTTGGCGCGAAGCAGGGCGGCTTCGCGCACAACACCGGCGAAGGCAGCATCAGTAAATATCACCGCGCACATGGCGGTGACCTGATCTGGGAAATCGGCAGCGGCTATTTCGGGTGCCGTACCGATGATGGCGGTTTCGATCCGGGCCGCTTCGCCGAGCGCGCGCAGGCCGATCAGGTCAAGATGATCGAGGTCAAGCTGTCGCAGGGCGCAAAACCCGGCCATGGCGGCGTGTTGCCGGGCAGAAAAGTCACCGAGGAAATCGCCGAAGCGCGCGACATTGCGGTGGGTGAGGATTGCAACTCGCCCGCCGCGCACCGCACCTTCGATACGCCCACCGGAATGCTGGAATGGATTGCACAGCTGCGCGAGCTATCGGGTGGCAAGCCCGTCGGTATCAAGCTGTGCGTCGGGCAACCGCATGAGGTGTTCGCCATTGCCAAGGCGATACTGGAAACGGGAATAGCGCCCGATTTCATTACCGTGGACGGCGCGGAAGGCGGCACCGGCGCGGCACCGCTCGAATTATCGAACTCTGTGGGAATGCCGTTGCGCGAAGGGCTGATCTTCGTGCGCAACGCGCTGGTCGGCACGGGGCTGAAAGGCCGGATCAAGGTCGCCGCGTCGGGCAAGATTCATTCCGGCGCGCAGATGGCCAAGGCGTTCGCCATCGGCGCGGACTGGTGCAATGCGGCACGCCCTTTCATGTTTTCGCTGGGCTGCGTCCAGTCGATGCAGTGCCATACCGATCACTGCCCCACCGGCGTCGCCACACAGGTTGCCTGGCGACAGGAGGGCCTGATCGTCGAAGACAAAGGCCCGCGCGTCGCCCGGTTCCAGAAACAGACGCTGCATTCCCTGCGCGAAATCGTCATCGCGATGGGGCTGCACAATCCGTGGCAGATTACGCCGCAGGACATGCGCGAACGCATCAACGGCGCGCGCTCGGACTCCATCGACAAGATCTATCCGTTCGTGGAGGAGCACGCTTTTACGCAGGGCGGCGAAATGTACGGATTTGCGCGGCATTGGGATGCAGCACAGGCAGACAGCTTTCGCCGGACCGCCTGAACCGGACGTTCAGTTCAGACCGGCAAAGCCCATTACGGTGCGCACCATCCCGTCATCCAATGTGACAGGAAGCTGTTTCTTCAAACTGGCGCGGCGCTCTTCGACGTCGTCGACAATCCGGATACGTCGCATCTCCCAATCGGGGCAATCGCGCGAGGTAATCAGGCGATCTGCCATGCGATTGATGCCCGAATGGCGGGAATCCTGTGCAATACGCGCCAGTACGCGGCGCAGCGCTGCCTCTTCGCCTTCCAGCAATTGAAAGAAATTCCGCCCGTTATACAGCAGGAAACCGGTCACGCCGACCAGCACGTTATTGTGTTTGCACTGTGACACGATGGTTTCCACCGCATCGTCAGGTAAGTCGGGAGCAGTGCTGATATAGGTATATTGGCGCAACATGCCGCACCCCTACGCAAAGCCGTTCGCAAGGCAAGATACCGGTGTCTTCGGACCCCGGCAGCATCCTGATAACATGGCAAATTTCAGCGAAACTTAGCAAATATTATTGCCGCCGAGATGCGCTTCCTACTGGTTCATATTGTCGAAGAAATCTTCGTTGGTCTTGGAATCCTTCATCTTGTCGAGCAGGAATTCCATCGCGTCGATCGTGCCCATCTGCATGAGGATACGGCGCAGCACCCACATCTTCGACAGCTTGTCCTTCTCGACCAGCAGCTCTTCCTTGCGGGTGCCGGACTTGCCCACGTCCAGCGCGGGGAAGATGCGTTTGTCGGATACCTTGCGATCCAGCACGATTTCGGAGTTGCCGGTGCCCTTGAACTCTTCGAAAATAACCTCGTCCATGCGGCTGCCGGTGTCGATCAGCGCGGTGGCGATGATGCACAGCGAGCCGCCTTCCTCGATATTGCGGGCCGCACCGAAGAAGCGTTTCGGGCGTTGCAGCGCGTTCGCATCGACACCGCCGGTCAGCACCTTGCCCGAGCTGGGCACGACGGTGTTGTAGGCGCGGCCAAGGCGGGTGATCGAATCCAGCAGGATGACGACATCGTTCTTGTGTTCGACCAGACGCTTCGCCTTTTCGATCACCATTTCGGCAACCTGGACATGGCGCGTGGCGGGTTCGTCGAAGGTGGAGGAAATCACCTCGCCCTTCACGCTGCGCTGCATGTCGGTGACTTCTTCGGGGCGCTCGTCGACCAGCAGCACCAGCAGGAACACTTCGGGATGGTTGTCGGTGATGGCCTTGGCGATGTTCTGCAGCAGCACGGTCTTACCGGTGCGCGGCGGTGCGACGATCAATGCGCGCTGGCCCTTGCCCTGCGGCGAGATGATATCGATCACGCGCGCCGACTTGTCCTTGTCCGTCGGATCGTTGCTGTCGAGTGTCAGCTTCTCTTCGGGATAAAGCGGCGTGAGATTGTCGAAATTGGTGCGGATGCGGACCTGGTCGGGGTCTTCGAAGTTCACCGAGGTCAGGCCGGTCAATGCGAAATAGCGTTCGCCTTCCTGCGGCGCGCGAATCTGCCCTTCGACGGTATCGCCGGTGCGCAGGCCCCATTTGCGGATCTGGTTGGGCGAAACGTAGATATCGCCCGGTCCGGCGAGATAATTGGCGTCGGGGCTGCGCAGGAAGCCGAAGCCGTCCTGCAGCACCTCGATGGTGCCCACGCCCATGATCTGCTCTTCGTATTCCTCGTCTTCCGCCAGTTCGCGCAGGATGGAGAACAGCAGGTCCTGACGGCGCATGGTGCCCGCCGCTTCCACGCCAAGTTCTTCGGCCATGATGACGAGTTCGGCAGATGCCTTCGCCTTGAGGTCTTTGAGATGCATAAATCTGTTGTCTTTCAAACGCCGTCGCGCGACGTGGGGATTCCGACGATGCGGGTGTGGTCATGGGGCTTGGAGAAAGCGGACCTTGCGCAGCTTATGAAAGCCGGCATCGCATCGTTGCTGTGTGGCGACCTAAGCGGTGGCCCGCCCGGCGTCAATCGCTCACACAAACGGTTTGACGATCGCCAGCACCACGATCAGGGCCACTGCAATGCCCGGCACTTCGCCCCAGAGGCGCAATTGCCGCTCGGTCAGCGGCCGCTCGCCCCGCGCCATCGCCTTGGCGCGTGATACCATCCAGCCGTGATAGCCGGTCAGCGCAATGACCAGCAGCAACTTGATCTGGAACCAGGTCTGCGTGTGCGCGGCGACGATGCCGACCATCAGCAAGCCAAGCACCCATACGACCACAAGGCTGGGCACCAGGATGATCTTGCGCAGCAGACCGGTGCGATGCGCCCACAGAGCTTCCTCGTCGGACCCAATGGCGGCAGGGTGCATATAGATCATCTGGCGCGGCAGCATGAACAGGCCCGCCATCCAAAAGATGACGAAAATGATATGTCCGGCCTTGAGCCACAGATAGATGCTGCCGAGAAATTCCATAATGCGGTCTTTTACAGCGGCACGCGAGCCTACGTCACGCAGGATCGGCGCGCACCAGCTCGACCAGTCGCTCGACATGCGCAATCGGCGTATGCTGGCCGATACCGTGGCCCAGATTGAATACATGGGGCCGGTCGGCGAACGCGCGACGCACCGTGCGCACACCCTCCTCCAGTGCTTCGCCGCCAGCCAGCAGCACCAACGGGTCGAGATTGCCCTGCACCGGCAAATCGGCAGGCAGGACAGAAGCCGCCCATGCCGGATCGACCGTTTCATCGACGCCCACCGCGTCGACGCCGGTTTCGCGGCAATAGGCCGGCAGCTTCTCGCCCGCGCCCTTGGGAAAACCGATGACCGGCACATGGCCGTGCGTTTCGCGCAAGGCGGCAACGATGCGGGCATTGGGCGCAATCACCCAGCGTTCGAATTCACGCGGCGCCAGCGTTCCGGCCCAGCTGTCGAACAACTGCACCGCCTCGGCCCCGGCGTCGATCTGTCCGCGCAGATATTCGACCGTTACCTGCTCGATAGCCATCGAGCAATTCTTCGAATGCGGCAGGATCGCGATACGCCATCGCGCGCGTGTCGTACTGGTCGCGGCTGCCCTGGCCCTGCACCATGTAAGTCGCGACGGTCCACGGACTGCCCGCAAAACCCAGCATCGTGACATTGCCATCGAGCTGCGCGCGTACCTTGCGACCGTGTCGTAGACCGGAGCCAGTCGGTCCGGCACCGCCTCCAGCGCACCCAGCGCGCTATCGAGAAGGGGCGGCGACAGGCGCGGGCCTTCACCGGCCACGAATTTCAGATCCTGCCCCATCGCGTAAGGCACGATCAGGATATCGGAAAACAGGATCGCCCCGTCGAACCCGAACCGGCGCAAGCGGCTGCACGGTGACTTCGGCAGCCGCATCGCTGTCGTAGACGAGGTCGAGAAACCCGCCTTTTTCGGCACGCAAGGCGCGATATTCGGGCAGGTAGCGCCCCGCCTGCCGCATCATCCAGAGCGGTGGCCTGGCACTGTGCTGACCCAGCAGCGTATCGAGGAGCGGTCCCGGCATGACCGTGCATTTGCCGCACAAAATGCGCGACGGAAAGGGACTAAGAACAAAATAAAAATGATTTTATAAAGGATTGATGGAGTCTGTTGGGCCTGTGGATTGCGGGCAAAAGCCCATCGTCCCGATTTTCTGCATAGCCATCCCGCGCAACCGGCCAAGCCCGACTCGTTGCTGCGCATGAGTCAAACACCGACTGTGCCCGTAATTCACATGGTGTCGACAACCGCCCTGTGGTGTCGACATCCGGGCAGGCAAAAGACTCGCAGCGGGGGTGAAAACAGGTGCCGGACTTGTCGTCAGTGTCATCCGGTGGTTTATGCCGGTGCTTATCCACACGCCGCTGCCGGGCCGTCTTCTCGTGATCGATACTCCATGAGCCGCAAACATCTGCATCTGGTGTCCGATTCTACCGGCGAAACGCTGGAGATGATCGCCAAGGCGGCGCTGGCGCAGTTCGAGGAAACGGACATCGTCCGCCATTTCTGGCCGATGGTGCGCTCGCGCCAGCATCTCGACCGGATCGTGCCCGAACTCGCCGCGCATCCCGGTCTGGTGCTGTTCACGCTGGTCAATCACGAAACGCGCGAGCGGCTGGAAGACCATTGCCGCCAGCTTTCGCTGCCCGCGATTCCGGCGCTGGATGCCGTGACCGAAGCTCTGGAAACGCAGTTGGGGCAGGAGGCGCAGGCGCGGCCCGGTCGCCAGCACTTGATGGACGAGGCGTATTTCCGCCGCGTCGATGCCATTCATTTCACCATCGCGCATGATGACGGGATCGGGTGGGAAAACTGGGAAGAGGCCGACATCGTACTGGCGGGCGTATCGCGGTCGTCCAAGACGCCGACCAGCATCTACCTCGCCAATCGCGGGTACAAGACCGCCAATATCCCGCTGGTGGTGGAAAGCCCGCCGCCCGATGCGCTGTTCAGTCTCGATAACCCGCTGGTCGTCGGGCTGACCACCGCGCCGGAACGGCTGGTGCAGATCAGGCGCAATCGCCTGCTCAGCCTGAACGAGGATTCGCAAACCGCGTATATCGACGATGAAAACGTCCGGTCCGAAGTGCAGTTCGCGCGGCGGATGTTTGCCGATAATGGCTGGCCGGTGATCGACGTGACCCGGCGCAGCATCGAGGAAACGGCGGCGGCGGTCATCAAGCTGTATGATGATCGCCAGCGCAGGCGGATTAGTCCGGCGCGCAGCGGCACGTTCGAAGGCGCGAAACCGATATGACGCCGGGGGCGCATCCAATTGCGGGGCCGGGCTTCGTGCTCGCTTCGCAAAGCGCCTCGCGCAAGGCAATGCTGGCAGCGGCGGGCCTGCGGTTCGAGCCGGTGGCTGCCGATATCGACGAACGTGCTATCGAACGCGAAATGCAGGACGCGCCCGCCGATGAAGTGGCGCAGGCGCTCGCCACGGCCAAAGCGATGGCGGTTTCGGTGCAGCATCCGGACCGGCTGGTGCTGGGCAGCGATTCCCTGATCGAGGTCGCCGGTCGGCGGTTCGACAAGCCTGCCGACAGATCGCAGGCCGCCGAGCATCTGCGCTTCTTTGCCGGCAAGGCGATGCACCTGCACAGCGCGGCCAGCCTGACGCGCGACGGCCGTGTGCTGTGGGTTGGCCATGACCGTGCCGTGCTGCATGTACGCAGCTTCGACGGGGCATTCATCGACGCCTATCTCGATGCCGAATGGCCTGCCATCGCCGCCTGTGTCGGGGGTTTCCGCATCGAAGCGCGCGGCGTGCATCTGTTCGACCGGATCATCGGCGACCAGTTCACGATACTGGGCATGCCGCTGCTGCACGTGCTGGAGGCGCTACGCACCGTCGAAGGTGGTTCGGAAGCGGCAGGCGCATGAGTGCGCGACCCTATGCGCTCGTCATCGGTGATCCGATGGCGCACTCCAGATCGCCGCTGATCCACCGCTTCTGGCTGGAGCAAGGCGGGATCGATGCCGAATACGGAGTCGAAACCGTAGCCGAGGGCGAGCTGGCACCGTTTCTTGCACGCCACCGCGCCAATCCCGCCTGGCGCGGCGCGAATGTCACCATGCCGCACAAGCAGGCAATCCTGTCGCTGCTCGACCGGCTCGATCCGCTGGCTGCGCGCATCGGCGCGGTCAATACGGTGGTGCGGGAGAGCGACGGGGCGCTGGTGGGTTACAACACCGATGCAGGCGGCTTCCTCGAACCGTTGCGCCCCTTGCTGGCGCGCCAGCACCTGTTCCGCATGGCTCGAATCGTAGGCACCGGCGGCGCGGCGCGGGCCATTGTTGCGGCACTGGCCGATGAAGGCTTCACTCTGGTCCTTATCGGACGCGATCCGGCCAAGGCACGCGCTATTCTCGATGAACTCGCCCCCGATGGCGAGCATCATGCCGTGCCGCTGTCGCATTTCGCCGAACCGACCGATTTTGCCTTCGACGACCGCGAGGGAATACTGGATCTCGTGGTCAATGCCTCGCCGCTTGGGATGGAAGGCCAACCGCCGCTCGTGCTCGACCGCTCGCATATTCCGCCCGGCAGCGTGCTGTACGATATCGTGACTGTTCCACGTGAAACATCGTTCCTGAAAGCGGGAAAAGCGGACGGGGCGGTGTGCTTCGACGGCATGGATATGCTGCTCGGGCCAGGCTGTCGAAGCATTTGCGCGGTTCTTCGGTACAGCCGCCGCTGCGCGCCCGCGACGACGACTTGCGGCAAACGCTGCACGCATGACCGATGGGCCGATGACCATCGGGCTGACCGGCTCCATCGGCATGGGCAAGTCGACCGTGGCGGCGATGTTCGAAGCTGCGGGTGTGCCGGTATTCGATGCCGATGCAACGGTGCGGGCTTTGCAGGGTCCGGGTGGCGCCTTGCTGCCCGCCATCGAAGCAGTGTTTCCGGGCGCGACTGGCGGCAATGGCGTGAATCGCGAAGCACTTGGCACAATGGTGTTCGGCGATCCGGACAAGCTGAAACAGCTTGAGGCGATTGTGCATCCGGCAGTGGGACATGCGCGGGCGGAATTTCTTCGTACGAATGCAAAGGAGCCGATGGTAGTCTTCGATGTGCCGCTGCTGTTCGAAACAGGCGGGGATGCGGCGATGGATCGGGTTGTCGTGGTGTCCGCCCCGGCATCGGTGCAGCGCGCCCGCGTGCTGGCCCGCGACGGCATGACGTCGGAGAAGTTCGCCGACATCGTCGGCCGCCAGACGCCCGATGCCGGAAAAGCGCGCGCGGGCCGACTTACGTGATCGACACCGGGCAGTCGCTTAAGGCCACGCAAGCCGATGTCGCGGAGCTAGTGGGGCAACTGCGTGACAATATCCGATAACCGCTTGCCAAAGGCTTGCCAGCCCCGCGTCGTGCCTGCGATAGTTTGCCGATGACGGCATTGCGCGAAATCATCTTCGATACCGAAACCACCGGACTCGACCCGAAGACGGGCGACCGCATGGTCGAAATCGGCTGCGTCGAAATGGTCGGGCGGATGGAAACCGGGCAGACCTTTCACGCCTATTACAATCCGGAACGCGACATGCCCGCCGGGGCCGAAGCGGTCCACGGGCTGTCGGCGAGCTTCCTGTCGGACAAGCCGCTGTTCGCCGACACCGTCCAGCCGCTGCTCGATTTCATCGGCGATGCCCCGCTGGTCGCGCATAATGCCAGCTTCGATTTCGGCTTTCTCAATATGGAGCTGGAGCGGTGCGGGCGTCCGCCGGTTAGCCTTGATCGCATGATCGACACCGTGGCGATGGCACGCAAGAAGCATCCCGGCGCGAAGAACTCGCTCGATGCGCTGTGCACGCGCTATGGCGTGGACCGCAGCCACCGGGTCAAGCACGGCGCGCTGCTGGATGCCGAATTGCTGGCGCAGGTCTATATCGAGCTGACCGGCGGCAGGCAGATCGGGCTGGAACTGGCGGCGGAAGCTGCGCCTATCGATGACGGCCCCGCGCCCGTTTCGGTTCGCAACACCCAGCCGCGTCGTGCGCCGCGACCGCATACCGCCAGCGCCGAAGAGGTGGTGCGGCACCAGGCATTCGTAGCCACAATCGACGGTGCGCTCTGGACGAGATAGCGTGGACGCGGTGACCGGGCGGCGATAATAAAGGTGGCGGAGCAGAACGTTGCCCCCAACCACGCCCGAACGAGGATGCAATCTATGGATATTCGCATTTCCGGCCATCAGGTCGAAACCGGCGCCGCCCTTCAGGATCACGCGACGCAGCGGCTGACCGCAATGGTCGAGAAATATTTCGACCGCGCCATTTCCGGCCACGTTACCTTCGGCAAGGCTTCCAGCGCCGCGTTCAAATGCGACATCGTCGTCCATGTCGGCAAGGGCACCATCGTTCGGGCAACCGACGACGCGCACGACGCGCATCAGGCCTTCGATCAGGCGGCGGAGAAAGTGGACAAGCAGCTGCGCCGCTACAAACGCCGCCTGACCGACCGGCACGAGCAAGCCGACCATGCGGCCAGCGAGGAAGCCGCCGCCTATCGTATCTTCGCCGCTACAGACGAACCCGAAGCGGAGGAAACGGTCGATGCCCCCGCCATCATTGCGGAAACGAACACCGACATTCCCGAAGCAAGCGTGGCGGATGCCGTGATGATGCTGGACCTGCGCGACACACCGGCGCTGCTGTTCAAGAACGGCGCGACCGGGCGACACAATATGGTCTATCGGCGCACCGACGGATCCATCGGCTGGGTCGAGCCGCATTGAGCGTACGCTTGCCTTCCTCAGCACCCTCGGACCCGTCCGACGTGGGTGCGACTGCGCATTACCGCGCGCTGGAGCGGCTCTACGCTTCGGCCCCGGTCAACGCCCTGTTCGATTCCCGGCTGGAAATCGTCGCTGAAGGCCGCGCGCGGGTCGTCTTCCGGGTCACGGAAGCGGCCTATCATGCGGCGGGCGCGGCGCATGGCACGATCTATTTCAAGATGCTGGACGATGCCGCCTTTTACGCCGCCAATGCGCTGGTCACCGACCGCTTCCTGCTGACGACGTCGTTCAACCTGCATTTCACCAAGCCGGTGCGCACAGGCGAGGTGATTGCCGAAGGGCACTGGGTCAGCGGTCGCCGCCGCGTTTATGTCGCGGAATCGCGGCTAATCGACAGCGAAGGCGACGAAATCGGGCGCGGCACCGGCACCTTCATGCGCTCGCACATTCCACTGGCAGGCCTGCCGGGCTATGACGACCCGGCGACGTGACACGCCTGCCCGCGCATCTCGAAGTCACCGGACTGATGCGCGCAGTGCAGGCGGAAGGCGGTTTTGCGACGGTTATCGCGAAAGGTGAACGCGACGCCGGCACCCTGCTGATCGTCACCACGCATAACGGCGCGCCTGCGCGTTTGTATGAACGGATGCCGGGGTTAACGGGCGAGCGGAAATTCACCGCGACTCGCGATCAGGATCCGCAGAACCCCTTGGATTTTAACGAATATTTAACGAAGAGACGCCGCCAAGACAGCGATATCTGGATCGTGGAACTGGACATCGCAGATGCGGAACGCTTTATCGCACTGCAGCATGAATGACTTGACCTGATTTCATTTGAAACTAGTTTGGCCCTCAGCAACCGAGGCGGAGGCGATCGTTCGGGCACATCGGCCTGACGACACGCACGCAGACGGGGATCGGCCGGCAGGCTTGAATATTGGAACGGCAATGCGGTGTACGGCACCGCCTAACGATTGCCCGTTCCCGCCTGCGCAGGTCCGGTTACCGCTCAATGAACGGATATCATGGGTCGCAAAACGACACTTACCAACCTCACGGTTGTGGCAATCACGCTCGGCTTCGCAACGGCCGAGATTTCCGGCGCTGTCGCACAGGGCGACGACGCCCTGCCTTTGGAAAACAAAACGTTGACCGACGAAGTGGTTCCCGTGTTTGTTTCCGAAGAAGTGGTGCAGCCCATTCCGGCCGCGACCGAAGCTCCAGAAGCGCAGATCGACGCGCAACCCGCAGCTGTCGCCGTGCCCGAAGCCGGTTCGCTGCGCCAGCTGGTCCGCCGCCTCGATGCGCCCACCGATCTCGACCGCCAGATGGAATGCCTCGCCGGCACGGTCTATTTCGAGGCACGCGGCGAACCGATTGCCGGGCAGCTCGCCGTCGCCAAGGTCGTGATGAACCGCGCGGAATCGGATGTCTTCCCGTCCAGCTATTGCGACGTGGTGTATCAGCGCAGCCAGTTCTCCTTCGTGCGCGGTGGCAAGATGCCGCGTATCAAGCGCGCCTCCAGCGCATGGCAGCGGGCCAAGAAGATCGCGCGCATCGCCCATGACGATTTGTGGGACAGCGAGGCGAAGGATTCGCTTTATTTCCACGCACGCTATGTTTCGCCGCGCTGGAGCCGGACCAAGAGCCGCCGCGCCGCGATCAAGACGCACATCTTCTACCGGTAAAAAGAAACGGCGGGGCTAGGCTTCGTCGCGCAGTTCGACCCACACCGGCGCATGGTCGCTGGCCCGTTCGCGGCCGCGATGTTCCTTGTCCACGCCTGCATCGACCAGCCGGTCGGCCAGCGTGGGGTCGAGCAGCAGGTGGTCGATGCGGAAGCCGTGGTCGCGCTGCCACGCACCGGCCTGGTAATCCCAATAGGTCCATACGCCGCCGCGCGGATTGAGCGTGTCGATGGCGTCGGTCCAGCCGTCCGCCAGCAGCCGCATATAGGCATCGCGCGAGGCGGGCTGCATCAGCGCATCGTTCGCCATGCGCGGAGGCGACCAGACATCCTTGTCCTGCGGGATAACGTTGTAATCGCCGACAATGGCGGTGGGGATTTCCTCCGCCCACAAATGCTGCATCCGGGCGCGCAGCCGTTCCATCCATGCCAGCTTGTAATCGAATTTCGGGCCGGGCTGCGGATTGCCGTTCGGCAAATAGATGCTGGCGACGCGCACCCCGTTCACCTCGGCTTCGAGATAGCGCGACTGTTCGTCCGGTTCGTCGTCAGGTGCGAGCAGCGGCAGGCCGCGCTGCGTCTCCACCGGCTTAACCCCGTCGGCCAGTATGGCGACGCCGTTGAAGCCTTTCTGCCCGTGCCAGATGGCGTGATAGCCAATTTTCTCGAACGCATCGGCGGGAAACCCCTCGTCGGCGGTCTTGATTTCCTGGAGGCAGGCGACGGTGGGCCGCGTCTCCTCCAGCCATTCGATCAGGCGCGGCAGACGGGCCTTGATCCCGTTGATATTGAAGCTGGCGATTTTCATAGCCGCGATACGTAGCGGCTTTTGCGCGGCTTACCTACGGCGTTTAAATACCGAAGCTGGACCCGCAGCCGCAGCCCGGCGGCCGCCTGCGGATTTTCCACCCGGAACGCCGCCCCGCCCAGCGATTCGACGAAATCGACCACGCTGCCCGAAACCAGGTCGAGCGAGACGGGATCGACCACCAGAGAGACGCCGTCCGTCGTGCTGACGGCATCGTCGTCCGCCGGAGCGTCGGCAAGGTCGAACTTGTACTGGAAGCCGGAGCAGCCGCCGCCTTCGACCGAGAGGCGCAGGATGGCGGGCTTGCTCTGGCGCTGCGCGATGGCGGCCACGCGGGTTGCCGCATCGGGCGTAAGGGTCAGCGTGTCGGCCATAGTGAGTGATGTAAGCCTTGTGCGGCGCGTTCTCAAGCTGTCTGCCTAAGCCGTTTGCCTAAGCCGTTTGGATATAGTCGCGCAACGCCTCGGCTTCGTGCTGCACTTCGTCGATCCGTGCCTTCACGATGTCGCCGATGGAAATGAAGCCCGCCAGCGCGCCATGGTCCAGCACGGGCAAGTGACGGATGCGGCGGCGGCTCATCAGGGCCAGCGCCTCCAGCGTGCTGGTCTGCATCGTCACCGTGATGGCGGGTGCGGTCATGATTGCCTCCACCGGACCGTCCAGAAACGCGCCGCGTCCTTCATCCGCGTTTTCGGCCAGGCGATACACGATATCGCGTTCCGAACAGATGCCTGCCACCGCGCCATCGCGCAGCACGGGAATGGCGCCGATACGCTTGGTGGCCAGCAGGCCGACGACCTCGCGCACCGGTGTGGCGACATCGCAGGTGATGACATCGGTGTCCGGGCCATCCGTCGTGCGGCTGGCGATAAGCTGTTCGATATCCATGTCTGCTGAACACTCCCCCGTTCGTGTGCAAACAGTGTGGCATGAAAAACTCATCTGTCCAGACGCCGCGCCGAGATTGCGCTGTTGTCGCAAGGGCGATCGGTGGCCGGTTTCCATGCGACCGCTTGCGTTTGCGGCGCTGCGGCGTGCATAGCATGGCCGCATGGTACCCCAGTCACCCCTCGAAGATCCGGACAATGCCAGCTACGCCTGGGACCGCTACAAGCGGCTGATGTGGTTCATGCTGGCGCTGACGGTGGGTGTCGTCGTGCTGGCGCTGTGGTTCATGTATGACGGGGACAGCGCGGTATCGGTGCATTATTACATCGCCATCGCGCTGGGCATCTCCTTCACCATGCTGCTGACCGGCGCGCTGATGGGGCTGGTGTTCCTGTCGAGCGGCACCGGGCATGACGAAAGCGTGACCGACCTGATGAAGGACGACAGCTGGGACGATGACGACAAGGACACGCGCAACTAGGACAGGTCCCGCGCGATCCGGTATCCTCCTATTGCGACTGTAGCCGGTAATCGCCGACCGGTACGCCGCCGATCAGGTGTTCCTGGATAATCCGTTCCAGAACCGCCTCATCGCATGAATGATACCAGACGCGGTCCGGCCAGACGACGGCGACCGGTCCGGCTTCGCAGATTTGCAGGCAGTCGGCCTTGCTGCGCTGGATGCCGCCGGTGCCTTCGCCAACCGGACCGGACCCGCGTTTCGGTCCGGCGAGGCCGAGCTGTTTGAGTCGCTTTTTCAGATAGCTCCACGCCGCCTTGCCTTCTTCCGCCGAACAGCATTTCTGCTTTTCCGATACCGCGCACAGGAAGATGTGGCGTTCGACCGTCTCGCCGCCGATCTTGGCCAGCGCGCGTTCCGCTTTTGCCAGCGCCTTTTCGCTCATTCGGTTTTCGCTCATTTTGCGGGGTCTTCGGTCAGCCAGCGGTCGAGCCAGCCGAACACGGTTCGGTGCCATTGCAGCGAGTTTTTCGGTTTCAGCACCCAGTGGTTTTCATCGGGGAAGAACAGAAATTGCGAGGGGATGCCGCGTTCCTGCAAGGCGGTGAAGCTGGCCAGCCCCTGGGTATAGGGCACGCGGAAATCCTGCTCGCCTGCTACCACCAGCATCGGGGTCTGCCATTTGTCGACGTGGTTCACCGGGTTCCACCGTTCGTAAAGTTCGGTGTTTTCGGCGTAGGAACCCATGAAATCCCAGCGCGGGAACCACAGCTCCTCGGTCGTGTAATAGAAGCTGCGCATGTCGAACAGGCCGTCATGCTGCACCAGGCATTTGAACCGGTCGGGCCATTGCCCGGCGATCCAGTTCATCATGTATCCGCCATAGCTCGCACCCATCGCGCAGGCGCGGGTGCCGTCGATAGCCGTGTCTTTGGCCAGCGCAGCGGCGAGGCCCAGTTGCAGGTCTTCCAGCGGCTTGCCGCCCCAGTCGCCGCGAATGGCGTCGGTAAAGTCCTGCCCGTATCCGGTGCTGCCGTGGAAATCGACCGAGATCACCGCATAGCCCTGGCTCGCCAGTACGCGCGGGTTCCAGCGGCTGGACCAGCTGTCGTTGAACGACCCCTGCGGCCCGCCGTGGACGTAGAGGATTGCGGGGAGCTGCGCGCCGCCGGTGGCTTCGGGTCGGGTGATCTGGCCCCACACGGTGTCGCCGCCCGCGCCGGCAAAGCTGAACCGCTGCGTCATCACCGAGCTGCGCTGGCCGAGGATGTCGGCGCCGACTTCGGTAAGCGGGCGGGCCGTCGCGTAATCGGTGGAGAGATAGAGTTCGGACGGGCCGCTGATCGCATCGCGGGTGAACAGCAGGCGGTTGTCGGGCAGCGGCGTAACATTGCCAACATGCGCCTCGTCGCCCGCCATCAGGTCGAGCCGTTCGACCTTTCCGTTGCGCGGGTCGATGCGGAAGGCGGGCGTGTCGAGCACGTCCTGCGCAGTGGCGATGAGATAGCGGCTGTCGGGCGTCCAGGCGAGGCTGCCGAAGCTGCGGTCGAAATCCTGCGTCAACGCCTCGGTCAGGCCGGTGCGCAAATCGCGCAGCTGCACCACCAGCCGGTCCGATTCGTAACCGGGCCGCGACATGGCGAGCCAGGCGAGCTTCCTGCCGTCGGGCGAGGGTGTCGGCGCGGTGTCGTAGGCGGCGTTGGCTTCGGTGATATTGGTCGGCGCAGTGGCGGTAAGGTCGGACCAGAAGATATCGGTATTGGTGCTCAGCGGCTCTTCGGCATCGGCCTGTTTCGACACGAACCAGACGCCGCCCGAATCGGCGGCCCATGCCACGTCGCCGCCATCGCCGAAGGGTTGTGTCGGCGTATCGCCGACCAGCGCGCCGTCGCCTTCCGGCCCGTCCAGCGCAGTGCCGCGCCCGACCGCGCCGCCATCCTCCATCGCATAGGCGAACAGGCGGGTGTAGGTGCCCGGTGTTTCCCAGCTATCCCAGTGGCGGATGAACCCCTTGTCGCCATCATAGAGACGGCCCGTGCCGGGTCCGGGCGTGTAGGGTGTATCAGACTCGCAGGGCAGCGTCGCGCACCCACGCGGTGCGTCCGCCCACACCACCAGCTTGCTCGCATCGGGCGAGAGTTTATAGCCACCCAGCGGCGTATCGGCATCGAGCGCGAAGTCGATGGTTTCGACCGCGCCTACCTCGCTTATCGTCGCGCGCCAGAGACGCGGATAGCCGCCCCCGTCCGAATCGATTTCGCGGTTGGAGAGGAAATAGAGCGAGCCGTCGGGCGCGAAGGTGAAGTCATAAGCATCGCCGCCCAGATCGAGCGCGACCGGTTCCGCATCGGCGAAATACAGGTCGCGCCAATAGGCGGTTGCGGTGCGTTTGTAGGTCTCGCCGTCGGTGCGCGTGACAGGATAGACGGCGTGGCGACCATCTGGCAGTCACGACCGGCGCGCCAAGGCGCGGCATGGTCACCAGATCCTGCGCCGACATCGGTGCGCGTGCACGCTCGTTCGGAGGCGCGTCCTGCGCGGTAGCGGTATGGGAGACGCTGGCCAGCAACAGGCCGGCGAGAGCGATACGGGTGTTTCGTAGTGCGGTCATGCAGCGATGGTTGAACCCACACCGCCGCAGAATCAAGGCATCGTGCGCGTCAGCCGCGCTTGCCTGCAATCCGTTCGATTTCCGCGCGAACCAGCTTTTCCACCATATCGGGCAGGTTGGCATCGAGCCATTGCGCCAGCATCGGCTTCAGCAGGGCGCGCGTCATTTCCTCCAGCGAGGTTTCGCCGGACCGCACGATCTGCGGCGCGGCACCGGGTTCGGAGAGCATCGCGAGCGCGGCGAAACTGTCCTGCATCGACCGGCGTGCACCGGCATCGACCAGTGATTCGCTTTGCTTGCGATCCGTGCCGAAATGAGGATCATCGCTGAAATCGAGATCTTCCTCGAACGCAGTATCGTCGTCCGCGAAATCCGCATCTGCCAGTTCCGCGTCGGCCAGCTCTGCATCGGACAATTCGAGCACTTCGGCGGCTTCTTCCGCGTCGGCGGGTTCGGCCTGTTCTTCGGAGATTCCGGCACGGGCGCGGCGGCGGCGCGTGTCCATCGCTTCGCTGCGATTGTCGCGCGCGATCACTTTCTTGATGGAGGCGAGGATTTCCTCGACCGACGATTCGCCCCCTGCACTGCCGCTGTCGTGCCTGCCCATATCGGTAAATCCCCTGCTATTGCGCGCGTTCGGTCAGCGGTCGAACCGGCGCAGCGCGCTGTCATCCGGCACATCTTCGGCAGGGATTTCCGCCGTGGCGGCGGGGATGTCAACCGTGCGGGTGGATTGCGCGACCGGATCTGGCTCGCGCGACCAGTCCCAGATGCGTCCGCGCACCCGGTCGTAATTGACCACCGGATCGTACAGCAGGCCCTCGTCCGTCAGCCCGAGGTCGCGCGCTTCGGCGCGGCCCATCGCGGCGAGGAGCGAGAAGCCCGCGACATAGGCGTTGCGCCGTGCCGTCACGAGTTGCGAACGTGCGACCAGCAATTCCTGTTCGGCGTTCAGCACATCGAGCACATCGCGATTGCCGATGAAGTTTTCCGCGCGCACGCCTTCGAGGCTCAGCTCCGCTGCACCGACGGCGGTTTGCGCGCTTTCGATTATCGCATTGGCAGCGGTGTAGCTGGAGAAAGCGGCGCGCGTCTGCGCAATGACGTTGCGCTCGGTCGCGATGGCTTGCTCCAGCGCAGCCGCCGCGCCAGCTTGCGCGCGGCGTTCCAGCGCGGCTGGCCGTCCACCCTGAAAAATCGGTATGCTGAACCGCAGGCCCGCATTCGCCGTCGTTTCCGCCTGTGCAAAGCCTTGCGAGGTCGGACCGCCCAGTGTGCCGAAGAAATTGCTGTAATCGCCGCCGACGAAAGCAGAAACGGTGGGAAGGCGGCTGGCCCCCGCCACATCGATATCGAACCCGGCAGCCACAGCCCGTTCGCGCGCCGCAATCAGGTCCGGGTTGGCTTCCAGCGCGATATCGACGGCCATGTCGGCGTTGTCCGGCAGGCCGGGCAGCGGTGGTGGCGGTTGCAGATCGTCCGGGGCCTGCCCGACCAGCTCGATATAGGTTTCGCGCGCGGCGATCAGGTTCGCCTCGGCACTGCGCAAGTCGCTGGTCGCAAGCGACAGGCGCGATTGCGACTGTGCAATATCGGTGCGGGTCAGGTCGCCGATTTCGAACCGGTCGCTGGTTGCTTCGAGGTTGATGCGCAGCACCGCGACCTGGTTGATCGACAGCCCCACCAGGGCCTGATTGCGGATCACGTCCATATACGCGCCGACGACCCGGCTGAAGAGCTGCGATTCGCTGCCGCGCAATTCGGCGCGTCCGGCTCCCACCCGCGTTTCGGCGGCGCGCACGGCATTCTTGATCGCGCCGCCGGAATAGAGCGGCACGTTGAGATCGAGGCCGACGCCCAGATTGCGCGATGGGGCAGTGAAGCTGTTGGAGGAGGTGCGCAGGAATTCGATATAGGTTGCATCCGCCGCCACGCCGGGCAAACCTGCGGCGCGTTCGATCTGTACGCCTTCATCGGTGGCGCGCTGTTGTGCGCGGGCGGCTTCCAGCGTGGGATTGCTGCGATAGGCGGCGGCCAGCGCCTCGCGCAGCGTATCGGCCTGCGCGGCGGTGGACAGGCCTATCGCACAGCTCGCCAGAGCGGCACCGAGGAGCCGACGCCGCGCCATGTTCAGAAGCTCCAGGCTTTCGCGCGGTCGAATTCGGCAAGGCACGGGATGGCGGTTTCGCCCAGCGGCAACAGCGCCACGCTCTTGCCGTCGCCAGCCAGACGTCCGGTGGCGATGCGGGTGATGCGCCCTTCGATCAGGCCGGTGACGATACGGCCATCGGGATGCAGCCGCTTTGCGAGCGCGGGCGGCACATGCTCGATCGCGCCATCGACAAGGATCAGCGAGACGGACTGCATGCCGCGCGCCGTTTTCAGTGCCTGTTCGGGAGTGATGCTGTCGACACTCGTCACCAGCGGTTCGACCAGAGCGGCGAGGTAGCCACTGCCCGCATCGACGATGAGCACGTCGTCATCCAGTTGCGGCTGCGCCTCGGCCAGCAGCATGCCGTAGAATACCGGCGCTGCCATGCGACGCCCGTTCGCGAGCGGGACGGAGCGGTCGATATAGGCACTGCCGCGTGCATCGGCAGGCACGAAATCCTCGCGCGGGATCACGCCCATGCGCGCCAGCACGAAGGGTTCGTTGACGCCGCTGGTGCGCAGCTGGCTGTCCACCATCGCCTTGCGCGCGATGGCAAAGGGGGAAGGGGAAGTCGTGGTTTCCATAGCGTCGTTCATCCGGAGGTATCGCTCGTCCGCAGATTGGGCGTGTGTATTACACTGACAATACAGTTGGTCAATCGTCCTTCTAGGCCTTGGTGCCCGTCTATGCACCCGATTTGGCGCATCCAAGCGCTTTGCAAAGCCGGAGACTGTGTCCTAGCTATGGCGGCAACACCAATTCCCGGTCGGTTCGACCGGCAGGAGCAGCAGTCCGATGAGCGACATGACGAATATCAGCGAAGCCGACCTGATCGACAGCGTGGCCGATGCGCTGCAATTCATCTCCTACTACCACCCGATGGACTACATCCGCGCGCTGGGCGAAGCCTACAAGGCGGAGCAGGGGCCGGCGGCGAAGGATGCCATCGCGCAGATCCTGACCAACAGCCGGATGTGCGCCGAGGGGCACCGCCCGATTTGCCAGGACACCGGTATCGTCAACGTGTTCGTGCGCTGGGGGCAGGATTGCCGGCTTGAGTCGGACCGCAGCCTGCAGGACGTGGTCGATGACGGGGTGCGGCGCGCCTATACCGATACCGACAACACGCTGCGCGCTTCCATCCTTGCCGACCCCGCCTTCACTCGCCGAAATACGCGCGACAACACGCCCTGCGTGCTGTCGGTGGAGATGGTGCCGGGCAAGACGGTGGAAATCGACGTGGCGGCCAAGGGCGGCGGCAGCGAGAACAAGTCCAAGTTCAAGATGATGAATCCCAGCGACAATATCGTGAACTGGGTGGTCGAACAGCTGCCGTCGATGGGCGCGGGCTGGTGCCCGCCCGGAATGCTGGGCATCGGCATCGGCGGCACGGCGGAACATTGCATGAAGCTGGCGAAGCAGAGCCTGATGGACCCCATCGACATGGCGCAGCTGAAACAGCGCGGCGCGCAGAGCGACCTCGAAAAGCTGCGGATCGATATCTTCGATGCGGTGAACGCGCAGGGTATCGGCGCGCAGGGGCTGGGCGGGCTGTCGACCGTGCTGGACGTGAAGATCTACGACGCGCCCTGCCATGCGGCGGGCAAGCCGGTGGCGATGATCCCCAACTGCGCCGCCACGCGCCACGCGCATTTCACATTGGACGGCAGCGGGCCGAGCTATCTGGAAAAGCCCGACCTCGACCAGTGGCCCGACGTGAACTGGCAGCCAGACGATGCCGCGCGCCGCGTCGATCTCGACAATCTGACGCCCGAAGAAGTGGCAAGCTGGGAACATGGCGACCGCATCCTGCTATCGGGCAAGATGCTGACCGGGCGCGATGCCGCGCATAAGCGCATCGCCGACATGCTGGAGCGCGGCGAAGAGCTGCCCATCGATTTCAAGGGACGCGCGATCTATTACGTCGGCCCGGTCGATCCCGTCATCGGCGAAGTCGTCGGCCCCGCCGGCCCGACCACCGCCACGCGCATGGACCGCTTCACCGAAACCATGCTGGATCTCGGCCTGCTGGCCATGATCGGCAAGGCGGAGCGCGGGGCGGATGCGGTGGAGGTCATCAGCCGGTTCAAGGTGGCCTATCTGATGGCGACGGGCGGCGCGGCCTATCTGGTCAGCCGCGCGATCAAGAATGCCGAAGTGGTCGCATTCGAAGACCTCGGCATGGAAGCGATTTACGAATTCACGGTCGAGAACATGCCGGTGACGGTCGCGGTCGATGCGGCGGGCAACAATGTCCACACGCTGGCCCCGGCGCGCTGGCGGGAGAAGATCGCGAAGGAGAACCTGCTGCCGACGGGGTGAACGCATGGCCCGGATATATAGCCCGATGAACGACCCTGTCCGTTCGACCGTGGCGCTGGTCGCTGCCCGGTTTCGCACGTAGACGAAGCGTATGGCACCGCCCGTATCCGATACCGATCCTGCACCTGCCCGCACGTCGGGGCAGCTGCGCATGGTGGTCTGGTCCATCGTGGCGCTATGGCTGGCCTATTTCGTGCTGACCTCGTTACGCGGCGTTATTCTCGCTTACGAGGTGCAGCAGGCGTTCGGGATCGACCTGCACAGCGCGATGCTGTGGCGGCGTGCGCTGGTCTGTCTTGCCGGGGTCGGCATCACCCTGCTGATGTGGCTGGCGCTGCGGTTCGTCGAGGACCGCTCCATCGGCGTGAAGATCGCCGCCTCGCTGGTGCTGGCCCTGCCTGCTGCGGCGACCGTGGCGCAAGTCAACCAGATGCTGTTCGCGCCGGTGCAGCACCGGATCGGGCACGAATTGCAGAAGCGCAATCTCAGCCCGTGGAGCCGCGAGGATGCGGGCGATATGCTCGACCGTGTCGCGCCGCAACCGAGCCAGGGCGCACAGGCGCAAACCCGCGGAAACGGTCGGCTGGACCCCGGCAGGTTCCGCTGGCTGCAACTGGTGGATGTAGCGCTGGGCCGGTATTTCCTGTTCGTGGCCTGGGCCTCGATTTACTTTACCATGCTCGCCATCGGCCAGACGCGGGTGGCGCAGCAGCGTGGCGAGCGGTTCCGCAGCGCCGCCAAGGCCGCCGAGCTGCGCTCGCTGCGCTATCAGGTGAACCCGCATTTCCTGTTCAATGCGCTGAATTCCCTGAGCGCCCTGGTGATGACCGGGTCGGCGCGAGCGGGCGGAGGAAATGATCCAGACGCTGTCGCGCTTCTATCGCCACAGCCTTGCCGATGCGCCTGCGGCATCGGTCACGCTGGCGGACGAGCTGGCGCTGCAACGCCATTATCTCGATATCGAAGCGGTGCGCTTTCCGGACCGGCTGGTGGTCGCCTTCGATACCGAAGAGGCCGTCCTGACCGCGCGTGTGCCGGGCATGATCCTGCAACCGCTGGTCGAAAACGCGGTGAAATACGGCGTCGCCGCCAGCACCCGGCCCGTCACGGTGACGGTGTCCGCAAAGCGGCAGGGCGATATGCTGATGCTGGAAGTCTGCGACGACGGCACCGGCGCAAGCGACAACGCGCCATCGGTCCGAAACGGGTCTCGGGATCGGACTTGCCAATGTGGTCGACCGGCTGCGTGCGCTGTACGGCGAGGCTGCCAGCCTCGAAACGGGGCCGGTCGAGCGCAATGGCAACGCCGTCTATTGCACCACGCTCATGCTCCCGTTTGCAACGCATGACTGACCCCGCCGCACCGCTGCGCACCCTCATCGTCGACGACGAACCGCTGGCGGTGGAGCGGTTGCGGCTGGTGTGCGAGGGCATTGCCGGCATCGCGGTAATCGGCAGCGCGGCGGATGGCGAAGCGGCCATCGCAAGCAGCCGCGAATTGCGGCCTGACCTCGTCCTGCTCGATATCACCATGCCGGGGCGGGACGGCCTGTCCGTCGCGCGGGCTCTGGCGAAACACGATCCGGTGCCCGCCATCGTGTTCGTCACTGCGCATAACGACTTTGCGGTCGAGGCATTCGATCTGGAGGCGGTGGACTATGTCCTGAAACCGGTCGCGGCGGAGCGGCTGGAGCGGGCCGTCGCGCGCGTCACGGCGCGGCGCGGAACGGACGCGACCGGCGCGCTCGACCCCTTCCTCACCGAGCTATGGGTGCCGCACCGCTCGGAACTGGTGCGGCTGGATGTAAGCGCAATCACCCGCATCGATGCCGAGCGCGATTATGTGCGGCTGCACACGGCGGAGCGGTCCTACCTGCTGCTGCAAACGATTACCGGCCTGGAAAAGCGGCTCGATCCCGAAGCCTTTATCCGCATCCACCGCTCCACCATCCTGCAACGCGAGGCGATTGCGGGCTTGCGGCATGACGGGCTGGGCGCGTGGTCGGTCGACATGGCCGATGGCGAGAACCTGCGGATCGGGCGGACATACCTGAAACGGGTCAAGGCGATGGCGGGGCGGAAGTAGCTGGCCTCGGGCAGGCTGGTGAAACACCGCCGGATATGCCAAATGGCGCACATGGCAGTCGCAGTCATTTTTATCCTGGGCATCGTCAATTTCGCGCTGCACCGCGCCGTACTGGAAAGCCGGCACCCGCTGGTCGGGCGCGATGCGCTGGTGCGGGGCGGCATGGCACGCCGGGTCGCCTTCGGCGCGGAGCTGTTCGCATTGATCGCTGCGATGGGACTGGCATCGGTTGGCTGGACGGCGGCGGCGTGGGCCTATGCGCTGTATTCGGCGGGCAACGGTCTGTCCGCCTGGCTCATTCTGACGCGGCGGCTGTAGGATATGGCGGACGCTGGTGCCGGGGCACGGCTGTTTCACTTAAGCGATATCCATTTCGGGCTGGAAGACCGCGCGGCCCTGGCATGGGTGGAAGATGCGGTGGGCGCCGAACGGCCCGACGGGGTGCTGATTACGGGCGACCTCACCATGCGCGCCCGCCACCGCGAATTTGCCGCCGCCCAGCGCTGGATCGCGGGTTTGAAAGCCCCCGCCACCATCGTCGTCGGCAATCACGACATGCCTTACTTCAACCCGGTCGAACGTGCTTTTGCACCCTATCGCCGCTTTCGCGCAGTCGAAAACGCTGCGGCGCGGATGCCGCAAGTGCCGGGGCTGGCGATTGTCTCGCTGAAAACCGCAGCCCGTGCACAATGGCGCGCCAACTGGTCGAAAGGGTGGGTGACGCGGCGGGCGTTGCAGGCATGCCTGGCCGAGATCGATGCCCTGCCCGCCGGGACACAAGTGCTGGTCACCGCGCACCATCCCTTGCGCGAAACCGGCACGCAGGGGACGGCCTATACGCGCGGCGGCACGCGCGCGCTGGCCGAACTGGCGCAGCGACCGATTGCGGCAGTGCTGACGGGCCATGTGCACGATGCGTTCGATATTATGGAAGCGACGTCGCACGGGCCGGTCCGCATGATCGGGGCAGGCACCCTGTCGGAACGCACCCGCGCCACGCCGCCAAGCTACAATGTGCTGGACTGGGATGGCACGACGCTGTCCGCCACGGTGCGGACGCTGGACGCCTGATACGAAAAGGACGGCACCGTTTCCGGCACCGCCCCTTTTTGTGTTCAAGCCTGTAAGCCGGATTACCGCTTCGAGAACTGGAAGCTCTTGCGGGCTTTCGCGCGGCCATACTTCTTGCGTTCCACCACGCGGCTGTCGCGGGTCAGGAACCCGGCGGCCTTTACCGTGGCGCGCAGTTCGGGTTCGTAGCGGGTCAGCGCCTGGCTGATGCCATGCTTCACTGCACCCGCCTGGCCCGACAGGCCACCGCCGCGCACCGTTGCAACAACGTCATAGCCGCCTTCGCGATCGGTGATGACGAAAGGCTGGTTCAGGATCAGGCGCAGCGTGGGACGGGCGAAATAGGTTTCCTGATCGCGGCCATTGACCGTGATCTTGCCCTTGCCAGGCTTGATCCAGACGCGGGCGACGGCATCCTTGCGGCGGCCCGTGGCATAGGCGCGGCCATGCTTGTCCAGCTCCTGCTCGCGCAGCGGCATGGTGCTTTCGGCGATGGCGGCGGCGTCTGCATTGGGCGCATCGCCGGCGATGTCCTTGAGGTCCGACAGGTCGGAAACCGTTTTGGCCTCTTCCTTCGGCGCTTCTTCCTTGGCTTCCGCTTCGGGTTCGGCCGCTTTGGTTTCGGCCGCCTTGGATTCGGTCAGCCTTGGTTTCTTCGGCCTTCACGTCGCTCGTCGCATCTTCCTTGGCAGGCGCGTCCTTGGCCGGTGCCTTCTTGGCAGGTGCCTTTTTCGCAGCAGGCTTCTTGGCGGCAACCGCCTTGGCCTTGGTCTTGGTTTTCGGCTGGGCGGTTTCGGCAGCAGCTTCGGGTGCAGCCTTGGTTTCCGCTTTCTCGGCGGTATCCGGTGTCTTGTCGTCGGCCATCAGTTGGATGCCTTGTTCTTGCGATTCATGGAGGCGATGTCGAGCGTTTCGGGCTGCGCACCGTCATGGGGATGTTCGGTGCCCGCATAAAGATGCAGCGCCTTCATCTGCGCGCGCCCAAGCGGCCCGCGCGGGATCATCCGTTCGACGGCCTTTTCCAACACGCGTTCGGGGAAGCGGCCTTCGAGGATCTTCTCGGGCGAGGTTTCCTTGATGCCGCCGGGATAGCCGGTGTGCTTGTAATAGCGCTTGTCGGTCGCCTTCTTGCCGGTGAAGCGGACCTTGTCGGCATTGATGACGATCACATGGTCGCCGCAATCGACATGCGGGGTGTAGCTCGGCTTGTGCTTGCCGCGCAGGATGTTGGCGATGATCGAGGCAACGCGACCGACGACGAGGCCTTCGCCGTCGATCAGATGCCATTTCTTGTCGACCTCTGCCGGCTTGGCCGACTGGGTCAGTTTGGTAAGCGCCTTCATGGCTGCGGGTTTCCAGTTCGTTGGCGCACCGCACGCCTGCCGCGGATGCGGCGGGGCGGGTGCTGTCGTGAGGTATGGGAGGCAACGCCGCATGGCGAGCTGCGCGAGAGGGCGTTTCGTCAAAGAAGCGCCGCAAGTCAAGCAAAAGCGGGGGTCTTGCGGGAGGTAACATGATACCGCCATGCAAAATGCCCGTCAGTCTTCTGTCTCTCCGACCTCGACCAGCGACGCTGTCCAATCGCTGGCAAATGCGCCTGCCGCATCGGCATTCCAGCCGGTAACGACCGGGCTGTCATAGGGATGCAGGGCCTCCGTGCGCGCAACGGTGCGGTCGAGCAGTGCGCGGTGCGTCTTGCACAGCAGCGATGCTTCCTGCGATTCGTTCACGTCTCCGCCCTGTACGTACAGGGCGGTGTGCGGCTGCCCGATATTGGCGCACACGATCAGCTTTTCCGCAAGCAGTGTGCGGGCAAGCGCGCGGGCATCTTCCGCACTACCGACCGTGGTATAGACGAGCGCCGTCACACTTGGCGACCAAGGATATGCATGCACCACGCCGTGATGCAGACGAGCACGGCGCCCACGCCTTGGTGGGCAACCGCAATCCACAACTCGACTTCGCTGGTCACCGTGGCGATGCCGAGCGCGATCTGCACCAGCAGGATGCCGCCGACCGCTTTCGCCGCGCGGCTGTCGAACACACGCACTTGATACGCCAGCACAACCAGCGCGGCGGCAGCCACGAACGCCCACCAGCGGTGCAGGAAATGCAGCAGGAACGGGTCATGCGTCATCGCCCACCAGAACCCGCGCGTCGTGTCGTATTCGGGCACCAGCCGCCCCTGCATCAACGGCCAGGAATAAGAGGCATGGCCTGCGTTCAACCCTGCCACCCAAGCGCCCAGCAACAGTTGCACGAACAGAATCGCGGCCACGGCGAGACTGACCCGAGTCAGGCGCGCATTGCTGTCGGCGGAGTTGTTGGCGGCGGGATTATCGGCAAGTCGCGTCAGGTCCAGCGCCGTCCATGTCAGGCCCGCCAGCGTAAAGAACGCGGTCAGCAAATGGATCGATAGCCAGAAATGGCTCACATCGGTCATCTCGCCCGACAGCCCGCTGCGCACCATGAACCAGCCGAATGCGCCTTGCAGCCCGCCCAGCGCCAGCAGCGCGAGCAGGCGCGGCTTGTATCCCGCCGGAATAGCCTTGCGCCACCAGAACCACGCTAGCGGCAGCGCAAACGCCACGCCGATCAACCGCCCCCACAAGCGATGGAACCACTCCCAGAAATAAATGAACTTGAACGCTGCCAGGTCCATGCCCGCCGGTCCGGTGACGTTCCGGTATTCGGGGATTTCCCGGTAAAGCGCGAAGGCCTCTTCCCACTGCGCCTGCGTCAAGGGCGGCAGCGCGCCGCTGATCGGTTGCCATTGCGTGATCGACAGGCCCGATTCGGTCAGTCGCGTAATCCCGCCGACAATGACCATCACCAGTACCATCGCCGCCACGGCCCATAACCATCGGGCCAGCGCGACAGGGCGCGCATCGGTGAAGTCGGCGCTCGCCTGCGACACGGAGGCGTCAGTGTTGGAAATAGTCGCCATGCACACCTCATGCGATGGCGCGCGGAGAGGGGCAAGCCTGCATTGCGCAACACCTGTTGCGCCGTGAGGTGACGCATATGCGCAAGAGAAAGCTTGCGTGATGATACGATGTAACATAGTTGGCACCACATGGCGACGATGCCCCCTTCGATACGCAGCCCGTTGCGCACCCGACTCGACCGTGCAGGCATTGCGCTGTCCGGCCTGTGCGCGGCGCATTGCGTGGCCAGCATCGTGGTGATTTCCGCGCTGGGTATCGGTAGCGAGGCGTTGTTCCCGCCTGCCCTTCACGAGGTCGGGCTGCTGCTGGCGGTGGTCATCGCGGCGGCGGCCATCGGCTGGGGCGCGTTGCAACATCGCCGGACTGGACCGCTCGTCATCGCGCTGACCGGCCTTGGCTTCATGGGCAGCGCCCTGATGGTGCCGCATGGGGCAGAAGAAGCCGTGCTGACCGTTATCGGCGTGGCGCTGGTGTCGCTCGGCCATGTGCTGAACCTGCGGCCCGCCCAAACTTAAGCCTAAACTCTGGGCTGACCATTCGGCGCGCTCACTTGCACCGTCCCGCATGGTCGCTATCTGCCAGCGCATGATCCAGCCGCTAGACATCACCGTCAACGGGGAAACCCGCACCACCACCGCCATCACCGTGGCCGACCTCGCGCGCGAGCTGGACCTCGATGCGGCGAAAGTCGCGGTCGAGCGCAATGGCACCATCGTGCCGCGCTCCACGCTGGGCGATATCCGGCTGGAACAGGGCGACGTGCTGGAAATCGTGCATTTCGTTGGTGGCGGGCAGGGCGAAACGACAGATGATACCTGGAGCGTCGCGGGCCGGACATTCCGGTCGCGCCTGATCGTGGGCACCGGCAAATATGCCGATTTCGAACAGAACGCGGCGGCGGTAGCGGCGGCAGGCGCGGAGATCGTCACCGTCGCGGTGCGGCGCGTGAATGTCAGCGATCCAAAGGCGCCGATGCTGACCGACTTTATCGACCCCAAATCCGTCACCTACCTGCCCAATACTGCCGGATGCTTTACCGGCGAGGATGCGGTGCGCACTTTGCGGCTTGCGCGCGAGGCGGGCGGCTGGGATCTGGTCAAGCTGGAAGTGCTGGGCGAGGCGCGCACGCTGTATCCGGACATGCGCGAAACGCTGAAAGCGACCGAAGTGCTGGCGAAGGAAGGCTTCTACCCGATGGTCTATTGCGCGGACGATCCGATCGCCGCGAAGCAGCTGGAAGAGGCGGGCGCGGTGGCGATCATGCCGTTGGGCGCGCCGATCGGGTCGGGGCTGGGCATCCAGAACCGCGTGACGATCCGTCTGATCGTCGAAGGCGCATCGGTGCCGGTGCTGGTCGATGCAGGCGTGGGCACGGCGTCCGATGCGGCGGTGGCGATGGAGCTGGGTTGCGACGGGGTGTTGATGAACACCGCCATCGCCGAGGCGAAAGACCCGCTGCGTATGGCGCGCGCGATGAAGCTGGCGGTGGAGGCAGGGCGCGATGCCTATCTGGCCGGTCGCATGGCAACGCGCAAATATGCGGATCCGTCTTCGCCGCTTGCCGGATTGATATAAAGCAAGCCATCTGCCGAGTTAATGTAGCGCCGGGAACGGTTTAGCCTCGTCATGCGTCAATCTCACGCACCGCTATCCCGCGATGCATCCTTACAGGAGACGCATGATGGGCGAGATGAAAAACAAGAGCAAAGGTCTCGGCAACGAGATTGCCGGTAACGCCAAGCAGGCTGTCGGCAAGGCGACCGGCGACAAGGATACCGAAGCCGAAGGTAAGGTTCAGGAAACCAAGGGCGAAGCACAGGGCCTCGTCGGCAAAGTCCAGGGCGCGCTTGGCGACAAGATCTGACACCGGCCACCGCCCGACAAAGAAGGGTCGCAGACATGCGGCCCTTTTTTCTGGCCTGCACCCGATCACGCCGGAGCCTAACGCAAAATTAACCATGCGCGGCGACAGTCGCCTTCCGAAGCGGAAGGAAACGCGCCATGCCGAATACCAAGACCAGCACGCTCATCATCGCCGAGATGCGCGAATTCGCCAGCTTCGCATCCGCCGAACAACGCTATGTACGCCGCAGTCTCGACATCGGTCTGGGTCGTCACGATGCGTTCGAGCGATGGGCGCGCGATGCGGCGGAACGCACGGCGATCCGCCAGCAATATCTGATCTATCAGGATCTGAAAGTTCTCCGCGAGACGATGCCGTGCGGCTCGCTCGACACGATGCCCGATCTGGTCACGGGCATGTTGGTGCGCCTCGCCGCATTCGACTTGGGCGAAGAGCGGCTGGAAGCGTTCGGCGCGTTCCGGTTCCTGTACGAACGTCTGCTCGATGCGCGCATTCGACCGTGGCTGCCCGCAATCTTCTGCGCCGCCGCCGCGCTGCCGCAAATCCGGCCGTCCCGCCGCCGCCAACTGCTGCAATCGCTGAGCGATACCGCCGCCACCGCGCCGGGCTGGAGCGAGACCGAACCGCGCTTCTTTCCCGAATTCGTCGAAGTGGAAGCAGCCTGAGCCTTTAGCCTCGATACAGGCCGTTCAGCCGGTCCTGATACCGGTCGCGAATTTTGTGTCGCCGGATCTTCATGCTCGGCGTCATCTCCTGGTTCTCGATGGTAAACCCGTCATCGGCAAAGGCGAACTGGCGGACTTTTTCGACAACCGAATTGTCGGCATTCACTCGCGCCACCGCCGCGCCGACGGCGCTGCGGAAGGCGGCATCTTCCTGTAGCACCGCCATGTTGCAGGCAACGCCATTGGCCTCCGCCCATTCGGCTGCCCATTCGCCATCGGGCACGATCAGTCCGACGAGGTAAGGGCGGTTGTCGCCACTCACCATCGCCTGCGCGATTTCGGGTTGCAGCGTCAGCATCCCCTCGATCTTTTGCGGCGCGACATTGTCGCCCTTGTCGTTGACGATCATGTCCTTCTTGCGGTCGGTTATCTTGATCCGGCCGCGTTCGTCGAGATGGCCGATATCGCCGGTGTGCAACCAGACCTTCTGGTCCGGATCGTCGGGATTGGGCTTCAGTGTGCGCTGCGTTTCCGCCTCGTTCTGCCAGTATCCGTGCATCACCAGCTCGCCGCGCACCAGCAGCTCGCCATCCTCGGCCACCTTGACTTCCACGCCGTGCATCGGCGGGCCGACGGTATCCATCGCGATACCGGCGGCAGGCCGGTTGCAACTGATGACGGGGCCGGATTCGGTTTGGCCATAGCCTTGCAGCATGGTCAGCCCGACCGCTTCGAAGAAGATGCCGACTTCGGGGTTGAGCGGCGCGCCTCCCGATACCATCGCCTTGATCCGCCCCCCGAACTTGTCGCGGATTTTGGGGCGCAGCGCCTTTTCGATGACCAGCTCCATCGGGCGGTCGCGCCACAGCGTCTTGCCATGCGCCGCCCGTCGCGCGCCGATGGCAAGCGCGCGGTCCATCAGGCCGTTCGCCAGCTTGCCCTGCTTCTCGATCTGCTTGAGGATGCGCGTGCGCAACACTTCGAACAGGCGTGGCACCACCACCATGATGGTGGGGCGGGTGTCCTGGATATTGCTGGCGAGCTTCTCCAGCCCCTCGGCATAATAGATTTCGGCTCCCACGCCGATGGGCAGGAACTGGCCGCCGGTATGCTCGTAGGCATGGCTCAGCGGCAGGAAGCTGAGGAAGCGGTCGTCGGCGTCCAGCCCGAAATCGTCGGCGAGGATTTCCGCCGCGCCGCGCACATTGCACAGGATCATGCCGTGATGCTGCAACACCCCGCGCGGTGCGCCGCCGGTGCCGCTGGTGTAGATGATGCAGGCGGTCTGCTCGCGCCCGATATTGGCGATGCGCGCATCCACGGCGGCGCGCGCTTCTGCTGCGTCGCCTGCGGTCATCGATGCCCAATCGTGATATTCGAACCCGCCCGACTGGCGGCGGTGCAGGTCTTCGATGCCGATGACGTGTTCGGCGATGCCGGTGGCCTGCAAGGCCGGGTGCAGCGGTTTCAGCAGCTTTTCGGTCGAGACGATAACCGCCTGCGCGCCGGAATTGTCGAGGATATGGACATGATCGCGTTCGGTGTTGGTGATGTAGGCGGGCACGGTGATGCATCCCGCCGCCATGATCGCCAGATCGGATATGCACCATTCGGGGCGGTTTTCGCTGACCAGCATCACCCGGTCGCCGTCCTTCAGCCCGATTGCGCGCAGCCGCTCCGCCATCAGGCAAACCAGCTCCGCCACTTCCCGCCAGCTTTGCGTGCGCCACTCGCCATCGCGCCGCGCGCCGAGAAAGGGCGCATCGCCTTTTTCATCGGCGCGTTGCAGGAACAGGGTGACGAGATTGGGCACGCTGTCGAAATCGGTCAGCTGCATGGTGGGTGTCTCTCCGGTATTCATGGATGCAGGCGGGCTGTCCCGCTCTTGTCGACCATCGATCTAGGGGCGCGCGTTCCTGCGGGCAAGCTGGGTCAGGCCAGCCATTTTTAGGGCAGCGCGATCTGCTGCGCGAGGCGCGGGTCGCGGGCGGGCACCCAGCTATCGCCCTGCCTCAGGATAGCGTTGGCTTTAAGCGATCCGTCGCGGATGATCGTTTCGCCGTGGCCCAACGCCCTGAACGCGCTTTCCGCCTCTTCCAGCCAAGTGCCTTTTTCCAGAAAGACGCGACTGCCGAACGCCATGATGAACGGCATCGCCAGCGCCTGATCCGCTGTCATGCCGAAGTCGATCACGCCCACGATGCTGCGCGCGGTCTGCACCGGGATGGTGCCGCCGCCCGCCGCGCCGATTACCAGCAGCGGCGCGCCCGACGGGTCGTACACCACCATCGGCGACATCGAGCTGCGCGGGCGTTTGCCCCCTTCGACGCGATTGGCGACCAGCCGCCCGTCGACTTCGGCGGCGCGGCTGAAATCGGTCAGTTCGTTGTTCAGGAAAAAGCCGCCATGCATCAGGCCGGAGCCGAACGCGCCCTCGATGGTGCTGGTATAGCTGACCATCGTGCCATCCGCGCCGACGACGGCGAAATGCGAGGTGCCCTGTTCTGCCGGCTCGTCACCATCGGCGAGCGCGAGCGGTGCGCCCGCCGGACTGTCCCGCTGCAAGGTTGGTCATGGCACGTGCGGGATCGATGAGCGCGCTGCGTTTTGCCAGATAGGCGGGGTCGATCAGCCCCGCGACGGGCACGGGCTGGAAATCCATATCGGCGGCGTAGAGTTCGCGGTCGGCATAGGCGAGCCGCTGCGATTCGAGGAACAGGTGCCATGTGCGCGGGTCTTCCGCACCCAGCGCCGCCAAATCGAACCGTTCGAGCTGTCCGAGGATTTGCAGCACGGCGATCCCGCCCGATGTCGGCGGCCCCATCCCGCATACGCGATGGGCGCGATACATGCCGCAAACGGGTTCGCGGGTTTTCGCTGCGTAGCTGGAGACGTCGGCAGTCGTCATCACACCAGCGCGGGGTGTCGCGTCCGCCACCGTCGATGCCAGCGCAGCGGCGTTATCGCCTGTATAGAATGCCTCTGCCCCGCCTGCCGCGATGCGCCGTAGCGTCTGCGCCAGTGCCGGGTTTGTAATCGTGCTGCCCACCAACTTGGGAACATCGCCGTCGAAATAAAGCGCGCGTCCTTCTTCCGTCAGCGCGGCGCGGTCGGCGGCGGAATCCAAGGAGGTATTGAGGCGCGGATTTACGGTGTATCCGTTCTGCGCGAGGGCGATGGCAGGCTGGAACAGGTCGGCCCACGGCAGCGTACCGTGTTCGCCATGCGCCAGCGCGGCCAGCCTGACATTGCCCGGCACGCCGACGCTCAAGCCGCTGCGCACCGATTCACCGAAGGGCGGGAGGGTAGCCGTTGGGCGCGCGGAACCAGTCGGGTTTCGCGCCCGCAGGGGCGGTTTCGCGTCCGTCATAGCTTATGACCGTGCCGTCGGCAGCACCGCGTACCAGGAACCCGCCGCCACCGATGCCCGAACTTTGCGGTTCAACCACGGTCAGCGCCAGCATGATTGCAATGGCAGCATCGGTTGCGCTTCCACCGCGTTCGAGCATGGCCATGCCCGCCGCCTCGGCGCGCACATCCGCCGCGCTGACGGTGCCGATGAAGGCGGGTTGCGCCATGGCCGGCTCCGGAGACGGCGCCGTCTGGCAGGCGGTGAGACCGAGAAAGGCGAGCGGAGCGGCGAGGAAGCGGAGCATGGCGTATGCGCTATTCGGTTCCGACCGCCTCGGCAATGCTGGCAAAGCCCTCGCGCGCCATGCAGGCCTCCAGCCCGCGCACGATATCGCGCGCCAGACCCGGCCCGCGATAGACCAGCGCGCTATACAGCTGCACCAGGCTGGCCCCGGCGCGAATGCGCTCCCATGCATCCTCCGCGCTGGCGATGCCGCCCACGCCGACCAGCGGCACCGCTCCGCCCGTTGCCTGCCGGAAATTGCGCACACAATCGAGTGCGCGGTCTTTTAATGGCTGGCCGGACAGGCCGCCCGTCTGGTGTGCGTCAGGCGAATTAAGGGGGGGGCGGTTGATCGTGGTGTTGGCAACGATCAATGCGCCCAGCCCCTTGTCGATGGCGATGCGGGCGATGTCGTCGATGTCGGCAGGTTCGAGGTCGGGCGCGACTTTCAGGAACACCGGCGGGCCTTTCGGCCCACGTGCGTCGAACACCGCATCGAGCAGCGCGGTCAGCGCGCCTTCGTCCTGCAAAGCACGCAGGCCGGGTGTGTTGGGGCTGCTGATATTGACCGCTAGATAGGACGCCAATGGTGCCATTGCGCGCGTCATCGTGGCGTAATCCGCGATGCGGTCGGCCGAGTCCTTGTTCGCGCCGATATTGATGCCGACGATGCCGGGCCTGCCGGAACGCGCGGCCAGCCGGGCCTTTGCCGCCGCCGCGCCGCCATTGTTGAACCCCATTCGGTTGATAATAGCCCCATCCTGTTCGAGACGGAACAGGCGGGGTTTGGGATTACCGGCTTGCGGGCGGGGCGTGATCGAGCCGACTTCGGTAAATCCGAACCCCAGCCGCAGCATCGCGTCCGGCACTTCGGCATCCTTGTCGAACCCGGCAGCCAGCCCGACCGGATTGGGAAAGCGGACGCCGGCGACGGTGGTTGCCAGCCGCTCCGATAGCGTCGCGCGTCTCGCCGATGCAGGCAGGCGGCGCAGCGCGGCGATGGTCAGGCGATGCGCGCGCTCGGGATCGAGCGCGAACACTGCGGGGCGAAGCAGGGAATACAGCATGCATCGCGCCTAAACCCTGCGTGCCCCCCTGTCGAACCTGGGCCTGTCGAACGCCCGCGTCGAAAGCGCGACAACAAAAATCAGTTTTTCCGCACGATTGTCGATTCCATACAATCTTTTCACCGCGCTCCGGCCCATGCGCATTCCTGCGACCCGAAGGGCTTGTGCAGCAGTGCAGAAGTTCTCGACTTTAGTGGCGGCCTTTCCATATCCGGGAGGGCCGCCCTTTTTTTGGGCAATACCGGCGGGTTGCTGGCAAAATCGCAGGTCATGGGTTAGCATCGAGCATACCCGCCCTAGCCGAAAGAGACCGCCGCCATGACATTGCCCCGCCCCGCCTTCCGCACGCTTCTGTCCGGTGCAGCGCTTCCCGCACTCGCCCTTGCTGGGTGCGCCACGCCCGACGCGCCGGTGCAGACGACCGCAGCCGCGCCTGCCACGACTGCGCCGGTAGTCGATGCCCAGCCGATCGGCGCGTTCTTCGAGGATTACGACACCGCGCAGCTTGCCATGTCGCCTATGGGCAAATCCTATCGCGGCATCCGCGACGAGGATTATGGCGCATGGGGCGATATGTCCTTTGCGATGGAGGAACGCAGCCATGTGCTGATGATGGAAACGGCCGAGGCGATGGACGCCACATACGACATGGCTGAGCTGCCCGCCGACGAAGCGCTCTCCTATCGTCTTTATGAAGCGATGGCCGAGCGACAGGCCGCGCTGTGGCCCTATCGCGACTACGATCTGGTGTTCGACCAGATGAACGGGGCGCAAAGCCAGCTGCCCGCTTTCCTGATCAATATCCATTCAGTCGATAACCAAGCGGACGCGGAAGCCTATATCAGCCGTATCGACGGTCTGGGCGAGGCCATCGACACGCTGAACACCAAGGCAGGGTTCAGGGCCGACAATGGCGTGATGCCGCCGGCGTGGGTCTATCCCTACGTCATCTCCGACGTTCAAAACCTTCTGTCGGCCGACTTCGACAACGCCATACTGGAAGACTTCGAAGCCAAGGTAGCAAAACTCGACATCGAGCCAGACCGCAAGGTCGACCTCGTCCGCAGGGCAGATCTCGCGTGGGCCGGCAGTGCGCGGCCAGCCTACCAACGCCTGCTTTACGCGCTGGAAGAGCAGCAGAAAACCGCGCCGACCGATGACGGCGTGTGGCGCTTTCCCGACGGGGCGGGCTATTACAAGGCGCTGCTGGCGAATTACACCACCACCGACCTTAGCGCCGACGAGGTCCACGATATCGGCCTGCGCGAAGTGGCCCGCATCCAAGGCGAAATGCGCAGCATCATGGCGCAGGTCGAATTCGACGGCACGTTGCAGGAATTCTTCGACTACACCCGCACCAACGACCGGTTCTTCTACACCACGCGCGAAGCCTACCTCGCCGATGCGCAGGCCAAGATCGACGCCATCGAGAAAAAGCTGCCCGAATATTTCGGCACGCTGCCGACCGATCCGATGGTCATAAAACCGGTCGAGGCGTTCCGCGAGAAATCGGCGGGCAAGGCGTTCTACCAGCGCCCCGCGCCCGATGGCTCGCGCCCCGGCACCTATTACGTGAACCTGTATAATCTGAAGGACATGAGCAAGAACGAGCTGGAAGCGCTCGCCTATCACGAGGCGCTGCCCGGCCATCACCTGCAACTGTCCATCCAGACGCAGCTGAAGGATGTGCCCGCGTTCCGCCGGTTCGGTGGGGTGACGGCCTATTCCGAAGGGTGGGGCCTGTATTCGGAGGAACTGCCCAAGGAAATGGGCTTCTACACCGATCCCTATTCCGACTTCGGGCGGCTGGGTATGGAGCTGTGGCGCGCCGCCCGGCTGGTGGTGGACACCGGCCTGCACCACAAACGCTGGAGCCGCGAAAAGGCGATCCAGTACCTGTCCGACAATACGCCCAATCCCGACGGCGATATCCGCAAGGCTATCGAACGCTACATCGTCTATCCGGGGCAAGCGACGGCCTACATGATCGGCAAGCTGAAGATCATGGAATTGCGGCAGCGCGGGCGCGACGCGCTGGGCGAACGGTTCGATATTCGCGGCTTCCACGATACGATCCTGCTGAACGGGCCGGTGCCGCTGAATATTCTGGAAGAGAATGTCGATGCGTGGATCGCGGCGGAGAAAGCGAAACCGGAACCGATGATGGGCGGTTAGTCCTCCCCGAAACGAGGAAGCTGCTAACGACTCGCAACAGTCGGTTTTCGGTTGAAACCGGAGCGATTCAGTCCGATTTAGCTGGCATGCGCCTCAGCAATCTTGCCGACTATGCCGTAGTGACGATGAGTGCCGCTGCGCGCCATTGTGGATTTGCGCGCGTTTCGGCGGGTGAACTGGCGGCGGAAACCGGCCTGCCGGTACCGACGGTGCAAAAGATCGTCAGCAAGCTGACCGCCGCCGGACTGCTCAAATCGACGCGCGGCGCAGGCGGCGGCCTGCAACTGGCGCGACCCGCCGCTGCGATCACGATTGCCGATATCGTCGAAGCGATCGAAGGCCCGATCGCGCTGACGCACTGCATCGACGGGACCGACTGCTTCATAGAGCATGATTGCGCCGTCCGCCCTCATTGGAATGTCGTCAACGCGGCCGTTCGCGGGGCGCTGGACGGCATTCCGCTGACACAGCTTTCGGCTGGGAGGGTGTGATTATGCGCTCGCAGAGGCGCAGTGGCGCAGAGAAAAAAGGCGTGCGGCGCAGCCGCTTTAAAACCGACGATATGGCTTTCCTGGAGGATCGCATGAAAATTGTGGCGCCTTCGGCGAAGCTAACTCCACGCTGCGCCTCCGCGCCTCTGCGAGCGCCAAACCATCTCACGAGCATTCCAGTATGACCGACACCCTCCTCACCGACCAGCCGATACAGGACCAGGACGCGCACGATGCCGCCGCCAAGGCCGCCGAGTACGAGCACGGCTGGTCCAGCGATATCGAAACCGATTTCGCGCCCAAGGGCCTGGACGAAAGCACCGTGCGCTTCATTTCCGCCAAGAAGAAAGAGCCCGAATGGATGCTCGACTGGCGGCTGAAGGCGTTCCGCCTGTGGCAGGATATGGAGGAGCCGGACTGGGCCAAGGTCGGCTTTCCCAAGATCGATTACCAGAACGCCTATTACTACGCCGAACCCACGAAGAAGCCCGAACTGGACTCGCTCGACGAGGTCGATCCGCAGATCCTCGAAGTGTACCAGAAGCTGGGCATTCCCATCGCCGAACAGGAAGTGCTGGCGGGCGTTAAGGGCGCGCGCAAGGTGGCGGTGGACGCCGTGTTCGACAGCGTCAGTGTTGCCACCACGTTCCGCGCCGAGCTGGAAAAGGCAGGCGTCATCTTCCGCAGCATATCGGAAGCGATCCGCGAATATCCCGAACTGGTGAAGAAGTGGCTCGGCAAGGTCGTGCCGCAGCGCGACAACTACTTCGCCACGCTGAACAGCGCGGTCTTTTCGGACGGCACCTTCGTCTACATTCCCGAAGGCGTGCGCTGCCCGATGGAATTGAGCACCTATTTCCGCATCAATGCCGAAAACACCGGCCAGTTCGAACGCACGCTGATCGTGGCCGAAAAGGGCTCTTACGTCAGCTACCTCGAAGGCTGCACCGCGCCGATGCGCGACGAGAACCAGCTACACGCCGCCGTGGTCGAGCTGGTCGCGATGGACGATGCCGAGATCAAGTATTCCACCGTGCAGAACTGGTATCCCGGCGATGCCGACGGCAAGGGCGGCATCTACAATTTCGTGACCAAGCGGGCATTGTGTCAGGGCAAGCGCTCGAAAGTCAGCTGGACGCAGGTGGAAACCGGCAGCGCGGTGACGTGGAAATACCCGTCCTGCGTGCTGAACGGCGAAGACAGCGTGGGCGAGTTCTACTCGGTCGCCGTCACCAACAACCACCAGCAGGCCGACACCGGTACCAAGATGATCCACAACGCGCCCGGCACGCGCAGCACGATCATTTCCAAGGGCATCAGCGCGGGCAAGTCCGACAACACCTATCGCGGGCTGGTCCGCATCGGCACGAATGCCACCGGCGCGCGCAACTTCACGCAATGCGACAGCCTGCTGCTGGGCGGCGAATGCGGCGCGCATACCGTGCCCTATATCGAGGTGAAGAACCCCGATGCGCAGATCGAACACGAAGCCACGACCAGCAAGATCAGCGACGACCAGATGTTCTACGCACAGCAACGCGGGCTGGACGAGGAAGAGGCGGTCGCGCTAATCGTCAACGGCTTTGCCAAGGACGTGATGCGGCAGCTGCCAATGGAGTTCGCGGTCGAAGCGCAGAAATTACTGGCGATTTCGCTCGAGGGGAGTGTGGGGTGATGCTGACGGTAAAGACCGCGGTGGCGCTGTTCGCGCAGGCAACGTCGCCTGGCACGGCCATTATTGCCGATGATGCGGAGCGATGGGAGCTTTCGTACCCGATCCTCATTTCGCCCTATATCGACGACTATTACGGCTGCCTGAAATCGGGCACCAAATATGCGGGCAAGGGCTGGACCTTCGAACCGCAGCACCGGGCGGATATCGGCCGTTGTGTCGAGGTCGGGGAAGAAAACCAGAAGGAAGCCAATGCGATCTTGAAGGAGCGCGGCTGGGATGATCTCGCATCCCCGCAGGATGTAGCGGATACGTTCGCCGCAATACGGCGCATCCATGTGTCACGCGGCCGCGACCTGGACACGCGCATCGCCAAGAGCCTCGCGCGCTCCGTGACACAATATTCGCCCGAAATGCATCCCGACTATCAAGACAGCGACGCGGACACCGCTGGACCGGACACGACAGCGAGTGGGGCTTCGGAATTATGATGCGTATTTCTCGTCATCCCGGACTGGCGTTACAGCGGCACGCGATCCTCCACCCCCACCGTCATGCTGAACTCGTTTCAGCATCCATCGCGCGGCCCGAACCAGCATCGCACCCGGAGAAATGGACCCTGAAACAAGTTCAGGGTGACGGGCAGAAGTTTGCGTTCGAGGCGCAGAAGATGCTGGCGAATTCTCTAAATGAGAGGGTGGGATGATGGTCACAGTCCGGTTTGTTATCGGTGTTCTTGCCGCGTCGCTACTTTCAGCTTGTAGCGGATCAAGTGTTGAAGATAGTCAAGTCAACATTACTCAGTCATTTTTTACCAGTCCTGACCAGGTGAAGTCTACAGATGTTCATGAGGGAGGGGGATACGTCTGCGGTTACGTTTCCGGGCAAACGAATACGGATATGTTCGTTGGCCTGCGTCCATTTTGGTCAAATGCAGATGGTAGCGTCGCAGAGATTATGAGCGTAGATACGCAGGATGGATTTCTCATCCGAGCCGCACGAAGTTGTCCTTCCGCTTTCGTCGACAGTTTACACGATTACAACGTCTCCACACTTCGTTATTTTGGCGGGACCACAGAGACGCGCGCGGCCGAATGACCAACCGTAAAACCCTCAACCTGCGCGAGCCGTCTGACGAAGCGCCTGCCATCAAGAAGAAGGGGCGGGGCTGGGAAATATCGGACAAGCGGCTGGATGCGTTGCATGAGCGTGCGCGCGAGATGCGGCGGTTTGCGACGCCTGCACACAAGGCACTGGCGGAGAAATTCGCGGGCGCGGATCTGGGGCGGCATACGTTTACTCGGCACGCCGTCGTCGGCAGCGCGATCGTCGATTTCAATTGTCACAGCCTCGGCATGGCGATCGATATCGACGAGGAAGGCGAGGATGAGGCGCTCGCCAAACGGCGCGACAAGTCGCTGGAATCGGTCGGCATTCGCGTGATGCGGATCGATGCGGCCGATATTCTCGAGGATATGGACGCCGTGCTGGCGCGGATCACTGCCGGGATGCGGATGCGGATCGACGACAAACGCACTGCGCGGCGCGAGCATTTCGCCAGCAACCCCCGGCAGACTACGCCGCGATATGATCGCGATGGAAATGGCCCGCCGCGCTCCGGCTCACAGTCTTCGAAGCCGACCGAACGATAATGGCGCGCCTCACCACAAGGCACCGGATCAAGTCCGGGGCGACGACTTTTAAAGATACGGACAAAGAATGCTGAAAATCGACAACCTCCATGCCGAAATCGGCGGCAAGGCGATCCTCAAGGGGCTGACGCTGGAAATTCCGGCGGGTGAAATCCACGCGGTGATGGGACCGAACGGCGCGGGCAAATCCACGCTGTCCTATGTGCTAGGCGGGCGGCCCGGTTACGAGGCGACGCAAGGGTCGGTAGCTTACAATGGCACCGACCTGCTCGACCTCGAACCGCACGAGCGCGCGTCCGCCGGACTGTTCCTGGGCTTCCAGTATCCGGTCGAGATACCCGGCGTTTCCAACGTGCAGTTCCTGCGCGAGGCGCTGAATGCGCAGCGCAAGGCGCGTGGCGAAGAGCCGCTGTCGGGTGGCGAATTCCTGAAGCTGGCGAAGGAGAAGGCGGCGCTGCTCGGCCTCGACATGGAGATGCTCAAGCGCAACGTGAATGTCGGCTTTTCCGGTGGCGAGAAAAAACGCGCCGAGATGGTGCAGATGGGCATCCTCGATCCGCAATTCGCGGTGCTGGACGAAACCGATAGCGGGCTCGATATCGATGCGCTGCGCGTGGTCGGCAACGGTATCAACGCCATCATGCGCGATCCGGCCAAGGGCGTGCTGCTCATCACGCACTACCAGCGCCTGCTCGACACGGTAAAGCCTGACAAGGTCAGCATCCTGGCCGACGGGCGCATCGTGCGGACCGGCGGGCCGGAACTGGCGCAGCGGCTAGAGGCGGAAGGCTACGACGTGCTGATGGCGGAGGCGGCATGATTGCTTTCGCCGCCCTGATACTCGCGAAGGCCCCGCTAGCGCAGGCCCCCCTTTCGCAAGCAACACCGGCAACCACGCCGGAAAAGCCGGTGCTGGACCGCTATTACCAGTGCCTCGTCGACCGGGTGCTCGATCTCGAACAATCGCGCGAACGGGCCGATCTCGTCGCGCGTGCGGTGGTTCACCGGTGCCGTCCGCTGTTCGTCGATGCAGCGCGTATGTTGCGGACCGAAAAGGCGGATGCCGCGCACGACAGCGGGCTGGACCCTGCCGACGCTGCCGGGTTCGAGGACCGCTTCCGCGCCTATTCCATCGATTATGCGCTGGCGCTGGTCGTCGGCAAGCGAGCGCGCGATTATGACTGAATCGGTGCTGCTCCCCACCCGCCGCGACGAGGCCTGGCGCTATTCCGACATGGACGCGATTGTGGGTTCGGAACCGGGCCGCTTCGAAGCGTGGGAGGATATCGAGGTGGCTGCGGGCGAAACGCACCGCGAATGCGTGGTCCTTAACGGTACAACCGAATTCGAATTGCGGCGTTATCGAATAAAACTGGGCGAAGGCGCACGTTGCGAGATGTTCGCCGTCAATGCGGGCGGCACGCTGGGCCGCGTTGAAGTGGTGGTGACGGCGGCGCGCGGCAGCCATTTCGAATTCGGCGGCGTCACGCTGGGCGGGGGCGATACCACCCGCGAATTCGTCACCCGCATGGCGCACGAGCAACCCGAAGCGACCAGTAACCAGACGGTGCGCAGCGTCCACTGGGGCCGGGGTACGGGCAACTTCCTGGGCCGGATCGACGTGGCGCGCGATGCGCAGAAAACCGACGCGGCACAAAGCTTCAAGGGCTTGCTGCTGGAGAAGGGCGCAAGCGCCAACACCGTGCCGCAACTGGAAATCTACGCCGACGATGTGAAATGCGCCCACGGTGCGACGGTCGGGCGGCTGGACGAGGCGGCGCGCTATTACATGGCAAGCCGGGGCATCCCGCCCGAACTGTCGCAGCGTCTGCTGGTGCAGGCGTTCATCGGCGATGCGTTCGTGGCGCTCGACGATGAAGAGGAGCGCGCGCGCATGATGGATGCTGCGCTGTCGGCACTGGAGGCCCGGACATGAACGAGATGCGCAAACTTTCGGTGCCGGGCGATCATTCGGCGCGGCACAAGGACTTCCCCGGCCTGCTGACGGCGGATGGCCAGCGGTGGCACTATCTCGATACCGCCGCGACCGCCCAGAAACCGCACGCCGTGATCGATGCGATGGCGCGTGCGATGGGCCCGGATTACGCCACCGTACATCGCGGCGTCTATGCCCGCTCCGCCGATATGACCGTGGCCTACGAAGCCGCCCGCAGCCGCACTGCCGAGTTCATCGGCGCGCAAGCGGAGGAGATCGTCTTCGTGCGCGGCGCGACCGAGGGGATTAATCTGGTCGCGGCCAGCTGGGGCGCGTTTCACGTGAAACATGGCGACCGCATCATGCTGAGCCAGCTCGAACATCATTCCAACATTGTGCCGTGGCAGATGCTGGCCGAACGCACCGGCGCGCATATCGATGTGTGCCCGATCACGGCGGATGGCGAAATCGACTTGGATTGGCTGGAAGAAAACCTGACGGAACAGCATGTTCTGGTGGCGCTGGCGCATGTATCCAATGTGCTCGGATCGGTCCTGTCGGCGAAACGCGCGGCAAAGGCGGCGCATGCGGTCGGCGCGAAGCTGCTGCTCGACGGTTGCCAGAGCGCGCCCCGCATGCGGCTCGACATGGCGGAGCTGGACTGCGATTTCTTCGTGTTCTCCGGGCACAAGCTATACGGACCGACCGGTATCGGCGTGCTGTGGGCGCGCGGCGATATTCTGGAGGCGATGCCGCCGTGGCAAGGCGGCGGCGCGATGATCGACCGGGTGTCGTTCGACAGGACGACCTACGCCCCCCCGCCGCAACGTTTCGAGGCGGGCACACCGATGATTACCGAAGCCATCGCGCTGCACGCAGCCATCGAATACTGCACGCAGATCGCCGGTGATGAAGGCATGGCGGGCCTGTTCGCGCATGAAAGCGCGCTGGTCGCCAAGGCACGCGCCGCACTTTCGACCATCGGTTCGATCACGCTGTTCGGGCCGGAATGCAGCGCCGGAATCGTCTCTTTCACGATGGAGGGGGTTCACCCGCACGATATCGGCACCATATTGGACGAAGAGAACGTGGCCATCCGCGCTGGCCACCATTGCGCGCAGCCGCTGATGGAAACGCTGGGCGTGCCCGCCACTGCACGCGCCAGTTTCGGCGTATATAGCGACGAAAGCGATATCGATGCCCTGATGCGCGGCATGGCAAGGGTGCAGGCGATTTTCGGATAGGATTGAGGACATGACCGAGACCGATACCCCCGATTTCGTGACACTATCCGCCGAGGATGCCGCCGCATCCAAGCCACGCCGCGCGCGCGTTGCCGATGCGGTCGAAACCGCGCCGCAGAAGCTGGAGCGCAAGCGGGACTATCTCGACGGCTTTCTGAAGAAACAGCCCGAAGCGGATGCCGTCACCGGATCCGGCGGGGCATTGCAAACGGCCGTGGTCGATGCGCTGAAGGAAATCTACGATCCGGAAATTCCGGTGAACATCTACGATCTCGGCCTGATTTACGGCGTCGAGGTGGATGACGAGGCGGGCGTGATCGTCACCATGACGCTGACGACGCCCAATTGCCCGGTCGCCGAAACGATGCCAGGCGAAGTCGAACTGCGCGCCGCCAGCGTGCCGGGTGTGCGCGATGCGGAAGTCAATCTGACCTTCGATCCGCCGTGGAGCCCGGAAAACATGACCGACGAAGCGCGGCTCGAACTGGGGATGCTGTGATGGCAACGGATACCAAAACGCGCAGCCTGCCTGCCGCCGTCACCCTGACCGATACGGCCATTGCGCGCATCGGGGTGTTGATGGCCAAGGCGCCCGATGATGCCATTGGTGTTAAGCTGTCCACGCCGCGCCGGGGCTGTTCCGGCCTTGCCTATTCGGTCGACTATGTCAGCGAGGAAGTCGCGTTCGACGAGAAGATCGCAACGCCCGCCGGGGTGCTGTATATCGACGGGGCCAGCGTGCTGTATCTCGTCGGCAGCGTCATGGACTGGGTGGAAGACGATTTCACCGCCGGGTTCACCTTCGTCAACCCGAACGCCAAGGGCGCGTGCGGATGCGGCGAAAGCTTCATGGTTTAGGCTGGAGTTATGCCTGCTGTTTCAGGCGGGCCAGCAATGCGTCTTCTAGCGGATCGGTTCGGCCATCGCGGTCGATCATATTTTCCAGCCAGCGGTTTTCCGCATCGGTAATTTCCGCACCGGATGCTTCGCGTTCCATAAAACCGGGCGCAGCTTGCTTCTGTCCGAAAACCTTGCCGAAACTGTCGCGCACATTCGGTATCTCGCGCGCCATGCGGGCCATGAAGTTGCCGATATTGGCACGATTGTCGCCCATGAAATTTTCGAGGTCCTGCATTCGCGCATGGTCGAGCTGCGCACCGGCCAGTACGAACCCTTCGAGGTAGTTGGAAACGCCGTCGAGGAACATCTTTGCCCATTCCGGCGCGTTGTCCGCATTGAGCGTCGCGTCCTTGATGCGGAACAGCATTTCCGCTTCGGACCGGCTGACAGCAGCGGGGCCGGAACCACCACTTGAAAACACGAGGCGGCGAAGGATGCTGCATTCGGTAGCATTGACGTGGCTGTCCGATAGCGCGCCAGAGCCGCGAGTCGGGCCGCTTCCCGTCAGAACCGCTGTTTCGATCTGCTGCAATGCGTAGCGCTTCAGGCTGTCCGGTACATTGCTGGCGCACTCCAATACCCGCACAAGCAATTCCAGTTCAGCGAAGCTTTCCAGCCGCCCGCCGGAGTCCAGCGATTTGATGAGCCACCGGGCTTCGCCTTCGTCGCACATGCCTTTGGGTTCGCTCCCGTTCAGCACGAACTCTCCAAGCGCTTCCACGAAAAAGGCCACCCATTCCTCGTCACGGTGTTTCAGCGAGCGGTTGATGGCGAAGATGGCTTCGGCCTCTTCGCGGGTAATGACGCCATCGCCCCAGCCGAGGCGGCGCAGCGCAAGCAGTTCTTCGGAAGTGACTTGCCCGTCGGCTGCGGCAGATTGGGCGAGTTCGGCGAATTGGAAGCTCATGGTTATTTCCCCGTATTTCGGGGACGGTACATGACGCAAAGTGCTTAAATTCGCGTTACTGGACAGTATCCATGCAGGATTGGGATTACCGGTCTAGCAACGCCTTGATGCAGGCGATGCGATCCACGTCCAGTCCGTCCGATCCGCGCCGGGCATCGACATAGGTGGCTGTCGGAGTCGCGCCCGGCGTGAGCGGGTAGAGATAGATATCGAGCACGCAGGCTGCGCCGACGAATTGCAGCTTGCGCGCATCGCCTTCGATAACGTCGAGCCGGGGCTTGCCGAATTGCTGCGCCAAGCGGTCCGCATTCGCGCCGATCAGGCCGGTGATACCGGCTAGCGTCATCACCTGCGGCGCGCGAAAGCCGGTCGCCATCCCGACGGTGGGATTGGGGCGTGTGCGGGGCACTGTCGAAGGCGGGGTGCGTGGTGCGGCGCGAACGGTCGTCGAGGCGCTCGGCACGCTGGTTTGTGGCGTAGCGCGTGGCGTCGTGACGCAGGCAGCCAGTGCCGGAACGAGAAGCAGCAGGAGCGATGTGCGGAACAGCATGTCTTTGAATATTGGCCTATACTGCGCTGGAGGGTGACGCTGGGGCGGAGGGAGAGGTCACCGTTTTCGCCGCTTTGCGATGGACGAGATGACACGCCGCCGCCGCGCCCAATACAGGGGCAAGCAGATTCACGAAAGGCACGATTGCAAGTCCTGCGGTAATTGCACCCAATGCAAAGCGGGTGGCGGGACCGACCTCGGCATCGGCGGTGTGGCGGTTCGCGGTCAACGCCACCAGTTCGCGGCCCAGCAACCAGGCGTTCGCAATGAAGAACAGCAGGGCCGGTCCGATGGCGGTGAGCAGCAGCGGAATGGAAAGGAGCAGCGCCACGCCATTTACGGCCAGCGTCAGTCCGGTTGCGCGCAGGCTTTCGCCCGTCTCCTCGCGCCAGTTTCGGGTGCGGGCCGAGTTGCGCGCCGCCGGATAATGCCGCGTCTCCACTGCTGCCACGATTTCATCGCCGAAGAAGGGCAGCACGGCCAGCGCGACGATGCGAAACAGCAGCCAGCCGCCGAGCAAGGTGGCGACAATCGAGACCAGCGTTCCGAATTCCGGCCCGACAGCCAGTTCGAGATATGCAGCGTATTCCTGCGCCACTGCCCCGACGGCAAATCCGATAGCGACCAACACCACCAGCGTAATCGCTACGCTCTTCACCAGCACCGCAAGAATGGCGCGGTCGGCCAGCTGTCCGGCGGCAAGCCCGAAGGCGGAAGGCAGGGATAGGATCGACATCGGTAGGCCGCAGCGTTGTTCCCCGCTTGCCTCCGGTGTCAAACGCAAAACGGTGTCAAACGCAAAACATTTGGCGCGCGTCCGCCTGCCCGCTAGGCGCAATGCGACCCCTTTTCCCGGTGCCGCAGCGCCTTTCAATTCAGGATTTTTCATGCCCGACACCCCGAACAGCCCGAAATACGATGTCATCGCCATCGGCAACGCTGTTGTCGATGTTATCGCCTCCTGTCCCGAAGAGTTGATTGAAGAGCTCCAGCTCAATCGCGGCGGAATGACGCTGATCGACGAAGCGAAGGCCGACGCCCTTTACGCCGCCATGCCTCCTGCGCGCGAACTTTCGGGCGGATCGGCGGCGAACACGCTGGCGGGGCTTTCCACTCTGGGCCTGCAATGCGCGTTTATCGGGCAGGTCTCGGACGATCAGCTCGGCGAGGTCTTTCGCCACGACATGCGCGCAACCGGTATCGATTTCGATACGGCCGTGCGCGAGGGCGAACCCGCGACGGGCCGCGTGCTCATCTTCGTCACGCCCGATGGCGAGCGCACGATGAACACCTTCCTTGGAGCAGGCCAGTTCCTGCCCGCCAGCGCGCTGAATGAAGAGCTGATCGCCAGCGGCGCGATCCTCTATCTCGAAGGGTATCTGTGGGATCCCGAGGAACCCCGCCGCGCCATGCGCCGCGCCATCGAGGTTGCACGCGCCGCCGGTCGCAAGATCGCCTTCACCGCATCGGAGAGTTTCGTAATCGAGCGCCACGGAGACGACTTTCGCGACCTCATCAACAAGGGGATGATCGACATCCTGTTCGTAAACGAGACCGAGCTTGCGACCCTTACCGGTGAAGGCGACTTCGAGGCTGGCATCGCCGCCGTGGCTGGCAAGGTGCCTGTCCTTGTCGCGACTCGCGGCGAACACGGTGCCATCGCTATCGCCGATGGTGAGCGCGCCGAAGTGAGCGCAGACCCGGTCGACAAGGTGATCGACACCACCGGTGCGGGCGACCAGTTCGCTGCGGGCTTCCTGTCCGGCTATGCTAGAGGCGCGCCTTTGGCCGAGTGCCTCCAGCGTGGTGCGATTGCGGCGGCCGAGGTCATCGCGCACTACGGCCCCCGACCCGAAGCCGACTTGCGCGCCCTGATGGAAGAGCGTCTGCGCTGAATTACCGCTTGCCCAGCGTATTGCGGATATGCTCGAACACCGGCCCGTAAATGCGCTGTGCGAATTGTACGCCGATGGCATCGCCATCGACCCAGCGCACGATGGCGTCGAACGGACCGAGCGTGTCCACGCGCAAAGTGATCTTGGCTTCGTTGGCCAGGATGGTGCGATGATCGTGGAACCTTGCCCCGGTTTCCGATATATCCAGCATCGTCACATTGCGTTGCGTGCCGCGTCCGATACGATAACTGCCGTGGATCTCGACCGGGTGCCTGTCGTCGATCCGCACTTTCATCGTGCCGCCTCCTCTTCGCGGGCCACTTCGCGCCACCCGATGTCGCGGCGGTAAAAGCCGGATGGAAAGTCGATGGCGTCGGCAACCCGGTAAGCGGCATCCTTCGCTTCCGAAACCGTGTTGCCTGTCGCCGTTGCATTAAGAACGCGACCGCCCGCAGCGACCAGCGCGTCTCCATCGCGGGCAGTGCCGGCGTGAAACACCATGCCGCCATCGCAATCGTCCGGAAGCTGTAGTGCACCGCCCTTTTCCGGGCTGGCGGGATAGCCGCGCGCCGCCAGCACCACGGTGAGCGCGGTGTCTGGCAAAGCCGTGGGGCGCGGCAGCTCGGCCAGCGTGCCGTCCGCACAGGCCAGCAGGGCGGGCAGCAGGTCGCTCGACAGGCGCATCATCAGCACCTGGCATTCCGGATCGCCGAAGCGGGCATTGTATTCGATCAGCTTGGGCCCGTCCGTCGTCAGCATCACGCCCGCATAAAGCACACCGGCAAACGGTGTGCCTTCGGCGGCCATCGTGCGGACCGTGGGTTCGATGATGTCCGTGAATACGCGGCGGTGCATGTCCGTCGAAAGCACCGGCGCCGGGCTGTAAGCGCCCATGCCGCCGGTGTTCGCACCGGTGTCCCCTTCGCCGACGCGCTTGTGATCCTGCGCCGAGCCGAATGGAATGACAGTTTCGCCGTCGGTCAGCGCAAAGACGCTGACTTCCTCGCCGTCGAGAAATTCCTCCACGACAACGCGCTGCCCGGCCTTGCCAAAGGCACCGGCGAACATCGCGTCTATCGCGTCTTCAGCCTCTGCCCGGTCGGCGGCGATGACCACGCCCTTGCCAGCGGCCAGCCCGTCCGCCTTGAGCACGAAAGGCGGGGTGAAACGGTCCAGTGCGGCTTTGGCATCCTCGCGCGACGCACAGTCTGCCCACGCCGCCGTCGGAATGTCCGCGCGCGCGCACAGCGCTTTGGTGAACGCCTTGCTGCCTTCCAGCTGCGCGGCGGCCTGCGACGGGCCGAACACCGGGATATCGGCGGCGCGCAGGCTGTCCGACAGCCCTCCGACCAGCGGCGCTTCGGGGCCGATGACGACCAGCCCGATGGTTTTAGACCGGCAAAAAGCGATCACCGCATCGTGATCGCCCGCATCCAGCTCGACCAGTTGCGCGCATTCGCCGATGCCGGGATTTCCGGGGGCGGCGTAGAGCGTGCCGAGCTGCGGGGATTGCGCCAGCTTCCAAGCCAGCGCATGTTCGCGGCCACCGCTGCCGAGCAACAGGACGTTCATGCCCGATCCCTTTCCCAATGATGATCCAATAACGACCCCAATGACAACAGGGCCGAAGTGACGCTGGATTGCTAGCGCGCAAAACGCCGGGCGACAACGCCGCGCCGTTAACCGTGAGCGAGATATCGCAGGCGCTGAAGCGCACGGTGGAAGACCGGTTCGGCCATGTCCGCCTGCGCGGTGAGCTGTCGGGCGTGAAACGCGCCGCATCGGGACACATGTATTGCGCGCTGAAAGACGATAAGGCGGTGATCGACGGTGTGATGTGGCGCGGCAATGCGGCGCGACTGTCCTTCGCGCCCGAAGACGGGCTGGAAGTGGTCGCCAGTGGCAAGCTGACGACCTATCCGGGCCGTTCCAAATACCAGATCGTGATCGACCGGCTGGAAGTCGCAGGCGAAGGCGCGCTGCTGGCGCTGCTGGAAAAGAACCGCGCCCGGTTTGCAGCCGAGGGGCTGTTCGACGCCGATCGCAAGCGCGCGCTGCCGTTCCTGCCGCGCACCATCGGCGTGGTGACATCGCCGACGGGTGCCGTGATTCGCGATATCCTGCACCGGCTGGCCGACCGGTTTCCCAGCCATGTCGTCGTCTGGCCGGTGCTGGTGCAGGGACAGGGCAGTGCCGATCAGGTGGCGGCTGCGGTGCGTGGCTTCGACGCGATGGACGCCGAACGACCCGCTCGCCCCGACCTTTTGATCGTCGCGCGCGGCGGCGGTTCGGTGGAAGACCTGTGGGGTTTCAACGAGGAGAGCGTCGTGCGTGCCATTGCGGAATGCAGTATCCCGACGATCAGCGCGGTCGGGCATGAAACCGACACCACGCTGGCCGATCATGCCGCCGACCGCCGCGCGCCTACCCCCACTGCGGCGGCGGAGATTGCCGTGCCGGTGCGTGCCGAACTCGCCGCCACGCTGCTGGATCTTGCCGCGCGCAAGCGTCGCGCGATTTACCGGCCTATCGAGCTGGGTCGCGAACGGCTTTCGATGCGGGCGCGCCGGATGCCCAAACTGGACGCGCTGCTTCAGCCACAGGCGCAGCGGCTGGACGATGCGGTCGACCGGTTACGGCGTGCCTTGGGCGACCGGGTGCGGTCCGGGCGCGAACGGCTGACGCGCAGCGCCTGACGCCGGGCCTCTTGCAGCGACGCTGGCGCGAGGCAGCCGGGCAGCTTGCCGCGAGCCGCCCGATGGGGCCGATGATGGCGCAGAGACTGGGCGCGTGCGCCAGCAGCTGAGCGGTCTTGAGCGGGTGCTGGCTACGCTCGACCCCCGCGCGCCGCTGGAGCGTGGCTACGCCTTCGTGACCGATGCGAAGGGCAATGTCGTGCGCAGCCGCGACGTTGCGATGCGGGCCGTGCGCCTGTCGGTGGCGTTTGCCGATGGCGAGGCGACGGTCGCACCGGTGCGGCCAAAGGCCCGCAGCCGCGCCGACCCAGCCGCGGAGGCAAAACCCGGCGGTTCCGGCCAAACGGACCTGTTCTCCTGATTGTATGGTGTCCGGCAGGCTGGTAGGACGCCGCCCATGTTGATGTCACCGGGAAATACGGGCGGTTCCGCCGAAGCGAAGCTGGCCTACGGGCCGAATGGATTCCGCGTCCTGCGCGCGGGTTCGCACGTCGTCTGCGCGATGACGGGCGTTGCGGTGCCGCTGGAAGAGTTGCGCTACTGGAGCGTCGTTCACCAGGAACCCTATGCCAGCGCGCAGGCCGCGACGCAGCGGTTGCGGGGCGGATGATGAAAGCGGTTTTTCGCGCGTTCCCTGCCTTCGCAGGTGCCTTTATGCTGGCATCGTGCAGCGCCGGGCAGGTCGAGCAGGAAGCGGCCACGGCTGCCCCGACCGAAGTCGTGCAGGCGGTTGCCACGCCAGCGCCTGCTCCGCCGCCAGAGCCGGTGCTGCCCGAACCGCCCGCCGGCCCCTCCACCTTTCTTTTCGATGGCGAGCTGACGCAGGGCGGCTGGCTGCGCGGGCAGGCACCTGCCGGGACAGTTTCGGCGACGCTGGACGGGACCGCGCTGGTTCTGGACGACACCGGCCGCTTCTTCGCCGCGTTCGATCGCGATGCGGACACGACCGCCACGTTGCGCGCCACCTTGGCCGACAGCAGCCGTGTCGAAAGCCCCCTGACCGTGTCGCCGCGCAGCTGGAACCTGGAACGAGTCAATGTGGCGCGCCGCAGTGGCGGGGCCAGTGCCAGCTTCATGCGCCGCCGCCGCCCCGAACTGGCGCAGATCAATGCCGCGCGCAGTGTCGATGCCGATATCGGCGGATGGCGGCAGGATTTTATCTGGCCGGTGACGGGCCGCATTTCGGGCCGCTTCGGGTCGCAGCGCATCTATCGCGGCGAGCCGGGTAGCTATCATTCCGGCATCGATGTCGCCCGGCCGACCGGAACGCCCTTCGTCGCGCCTGCCGATGGCGTGGTGACTCTGGCCAGCGATACGCCGTTCAGCCTTGAGGGCTATCTGCTCATTATCGACCACGGCAACGGGTTGAACAGCGCATTCCTGCATTGTTCGAAGATCGCGGTGCGCGAAGGCGAGACCGTGCGGCAGGGCCAGTATATCGGCGATATCGGTAGCACCGGGCGCGCGACCGGGCCGCATCTGCACTGGGGCCTGAAATGGCGCGCCGCCCGGCTCGACCCGCTGCTGTTTACCGGGCCAATGCCCTGAACGGTAACGCCGAGTCGCATAGTCGTCCGCGCCGACGACGTGTTCGCATCCTGGCCGCTATCGCATTGGCGCTGATGTTAGCGCCGGGTACCTGGCTGCGCACACCACCGCGCGAACCCGATACGCGCCCATTGTTAACCATCACGAAGCTGCCCCTGCCTCTACGGCGAGCCGGTCCGGATATAACAGTTCGCGATGCCTGGCACCTGCAAAGCCGGAACGACCACTTTGGCGGTTTCTCCGGCCTGTTGGTTGACGGTACCGTCAAAATGCCACAGTTTTTCGCCGTAAGCGACAGGGGTCGCTTCATGCGGTTCACGCTGGATGGGCAACCACCGGAATTTGGCGACGTGGCAGGCTCGTTAAAGTTGGCGAAGGCGCGCATAGATATCGAAGCAGTGACGGGTGATCGAACCACAGGTTTGCTATGGTTCGCCTATGAAGGCCGTAATCTGATCGAGCGGCGCACGGCGTCGTTAGGCGAACCGGTTCTAGTCAAGCCTGAACCGATGGCGCAATGGGGCGTCAATTCCGGAGCGGAAGCAATGGTGCGCCTCGCCGACGGGCGGTTCCTGATTCTTGCGGAAGGGCCGAACGCGACATTCAGCCCACATCATGCCGCCTTGCTCTTCTCATGCGACCCCGTCCTCGATCCGGCCGTGACGGAATTCTCCTTTGCACCGCCATCGGGCTATCGCCCGGTCGATCTCGCGCAGCTCCCCGATGGAAGGGTGCTGATACTGGTGCGCAAATTCATCCCTGCACTGCCGCCCCGTTTCGAGACGATGCTGGTAGTGGCCGATCCCGGCGATATTGTTTCCGATACGGTATGGAGCGGACGGCCAGTCGCCTCTTTCGCGCCGCCGATACCCAGTGACAATTACGAAGGCATGGATGTCGTGGCGCGCCCCGATGGCAGCACGGACATATGGCTGATCGCGGACGACAACCTCGCCACGTTACAGCGTACATTGCTGCTGCGATTATTGTGGCAGCCTGACGGGGCCGCAGCAGCCCCACGCTAGGCGAGCGTCAGGCGGCGGCTTTCGCAGCCTTCTTCAATTCGCGCTTCACCTTCAGGGCGCGCGCGCTGAGCTTTTCGTCCTTGGTCTTCATCAACCAGTTGTCGAGCCCGCCATTGTGTTCGACCGAGCGCAGGCCATGCGTGGAAACACGGAACTTGAAGCCGCGATCCAGCGATTCGCTCAACAGCGTCACGTTCTGCAGATTGGGCAGGAACACCCGCTTGGTGCGGTTGTTGGCGTGGCTGACATTGTTGCCCGTCAGGCGACCTTTGCCGGTCAGTTCGCAAATACGCGACATGGTGTTCTCTCGTTCGGTCTAAGCGTGTTCGAAAATCGCCGGTTTCGCGCATGCGCGAGAGGGTCCGGCCAAGGCGGCGCATCTAGGCAAAGCGGGGGCTTGCGTCAAGCACATTGCCGCGTTGCAACAGGGCGGGTAGCACGAGAGCGCATGGCACGCTGGCCCCTTCCCGAACCGATGCGGCGCGCGCTCGCCCTAGCGCAAGAGGCGGCGGATGCGGGCGAAGTGCCGGTGGGCGCGGTGGTGATGGACGGTGCGCGGCGCGTTGGCGAGGGGCGCAACCGGACGCGCAGCGGCAGCGATCCCACCGCCCACGCAGAGATCGTCGCCATCCGCGATGCCGCGCGCAGGCTGGGCCGCGACAGGCTGGGCGGGTGCTCGCTATGGGTGACGCTGGAACCGTGCGCGATGTGCGCGGGCGCGATCTCCCACGCCCGTATCGATGCGCTGTACTACGCCGCACCGGACCCGAAGGGTGGCGGGGTGGATCATGGCGCGCGTGTCTTCACACACCCGCAAACGATGCACTGCCCCGACATCTATCGCGGCATTGGCGAGGTGGAGGCGAGCGAATTGCTGAGAGCGTTTTTCAGAACACTCCGCTAAGGTATTGATTTCATCCTGAAACCTTAAAGGCCGCGCCAGATCTTGAGCGGCGCGTTGTCGTTCGGTCCGAAGCGGGCGGCGTTGCATGGCCGGGGCATGAAATCCCGGCCATAACAGAGCCGCATTTCCTGCAACCAGCCGCGCCGGTTGACTTTCAGCCCGACCGATTCGGCCCCGATGCCCCGGTTCAGCCGCGCAAATTCCTGACGCAACCGGTCCGCCGTCAGCCCGTCTTCGCGCGACAGCCGCGCCATGTCGGGGAATTGCAGCGAATCGAACAATATTCGCGTCACCTTGAAATAGGTTTCGGGCTTGCGCGTCATGCAGCTGCCATGCTTGGCCCATTGCCGCGCCAACAGGGCCGCGGACGGGCTCATGCACATATTGCGCCGTGTTTCCTGCGGGGAAAGCGCACGCGCCGACCCGCACCATTGCGGCCAGCGCGTCCGGCTTTCGGGCCAGAGACCATGCGCGATGAAGCCGAAGCGGCCATTGCGTCCCGAACACTGGATGCGGTGGCGTGCATCCCGCTCGCGACCCTTGCAGAATTCGGGCGACCAGCTCAGCGCCAGAGTGTAGCCGGACACGGGCGTCCGGCGTTGCGGCCCGTCGGGCGAAACGGTCGGGACCGCGACGCGGGCGGGCATCCGGCACTGGTAGCTTTGCGCACTGGCGGCGACCGGTAGCGTCGCCGCCGCAAGCAAGACCAACATCCGTGCTATCACAGTCTTGTCACAGGGCCGTGAAATCCAGCCCGATATCGGCGGCAGGCGCGCTTTGCGTCAGCCGTCCGACCGATACGAAATCCACCCCTGTCGCGGCCTTGGCGGCGATGGTGGTCATGTCGATCCCGCCGCTTGCCTCGGTCGGCACCCGTCCCGCCACTATACCGACTGCCTCGCGCAGTATCGGCGGCGCCATATTGTCCAGCAGCAGGCGTGTCGCCCCGGCGGCCAGCGCAGGCTCGATCTGATCGAGCCGGTCCACTTCGCAGATGATCTCGGCCACGCCCGCCTCGACAGCACGCGCCACCGCCGCGCCGACCGACCCGGCGACCAGTACATGATTGTCCTTTATCATCGCGGCATCCCACAGACCCATGCGGTGGTTCGCCGCGCCGCCCAGCCGCACCGCGTATTTCTCCAGCATCCGCAGGCCGGGAATGGTCTTGCGCGTGTCGAGCAGGGTGCAGGCCGGATTGTCCATCGCCGCGACATAGGCGGCGGTCATGGTGGCAATGCCGGACAAGTGCTGCACCGTATTCAGCGCGCTCCGCTCCGCCGTCAGCATGGCGCGGGCGTTTCCGGACAGGCGCATGAGGTCGGCACCGGCGGCGACAGCTTCGCCTTCCTCGGCAAGTATCTCGATCTCGACACCGGGATCGAGCGCGTGGAAAAACGCGGCGGCAAGCGGCAATCCGGCAACGGTCACGGGATCGCGGCTGTCCATCACCCCGGCGAAACGCGCATCGGCAGGGATGACGCTTTCGGATGTGATATCGCGCCCGCCACCGGGAAGTCCCTCGCCCAAATCCTCGGCCAGCGTATCGCGAACGAAGCGGGCTAGGTCGAAGCCTTCGAGGTCGAATGTCATCAGGCTTCCTTATCGCCGTAACGCTCTGGATTGCCGCGTCGCTTCACTCCTCGCAATGACGCGTGCGACGTCAATGCACGAACCGGGCGACCACGTCGCGATAGCTGCGCGACACTTTCACTTCAGCGCCCGAGCTTAGTATGAGGAAGCACTCGCCATTGGTGTGCGGCTTTACCTGCCGGACCTGGTCCAGATTGACGATGGTGGAGCGGTGGACGCGCTGGAACTTGCGGGGGTCCAGTCGCCGTTCCAGATCCTTCATCGTTTCGCGCAGGATCAGCGAATTGTCGCCGGTGTAAATGCACATGTAATCGCCCGCAGCCTCGATATGTTCGATGCTGCCCACTTCCACGCGGAAGATCTGGCCGCGATCTTTCACGTTGATCAGTTTTTCGAACCGTTCGGCGGCCTCGCCATCCCCGTCGGAGAATTCCTCGGCGGCATCGGGCGCGACTTCGGCGAGGACATGCTTCAGGGCCTCCACATCGTCGGTGGAGCGTTTCTCTGCCAGCCGGATGCGGACCCGCTCAAGCGTATCGCGCAGCTTGTCTTCGTCCACCGGCTTCATCAGGTAATTCACCGCATTGGCTTCGAACGCGCGCACGGCATGTTCCTGATAGGCGGTGACGAAGACGATCAGCGGCGGGGCGATTTCCATCACGCCCTTCACCACCGAGAACCCGTCGAAACCGGGCATCTGGATATCGAGGAAAACCAGGTCGGGCTTCAGTGTCTTGATCTTGCGGATGGCTTCGCGGCCATTGTTGCAGGTGTCGATGATCTCGACATCCTCATACGCTTCAAGGCGCAGTTGCAGCCCCTGGATCGCCAGCTTTTCATCGTCGACGAGAATGGTGCGGATGGGCATTCAGTTTCCTATCGATTGGCCCAGGGCGTGCCTGGTTGTGGCCGGGGGTAATAGCGGCGCGGTCGCGGGGCTGGCTATACTCGCCAGCTCCACTTCCGGCGTTTCGGTGTCGAACGGAATTTCGATCACGACCGAAAAACCGCCATCGGCCGGGGTGCGGATTTCGAACAGGTGTTCCTCGCCATAGGCCTGCGCCAGCCGGTCGCGGATATTGGCGAGGCCCACGCCAGTCGATGCAGCGCGGGTATCGGCGGGATTGCTAATGCCGCTGGTCTTGGCGACGGCGGAGGGCGGCAGATCGAGCAGCGCGGATTTGCTGGCGCTATTGCCCCCCGGCAACCCCGGCCCGGTATCGGACACCACGATCCGCAGTCGCTGGCCGGCACGCTTTGCCTTCAAGGTAATCCGCGCGCCTTCTTCCAATGGCGAGACGGCATATTTGATGGCGTTCTCGATCAGCGGTTGCAGCAGCATGGAGGGCAGGCGCGCCTTGCAGGCGGTATCCTCGATATCGAATTGCGTGCGCAGCCGATCCTCGAACCGCATCTTCTCGATCCCCAGATACAGTTTCAGCGTGTCGACCTCCTGCGCCAGCGTCACCTTGCCGCCGGGTTGCACCACCAGCGTGTGACGCAGGAATGCGCTCAGCCGCGTCAGCATCGCATTGGCCGGTTCGGTCTGTTTCAGCAGCACCAGGGTGCTGATGGAATTCAGCGTATTGAACAGGAAATGCGGGTTGAGCTGGTATCGCAGCATCGCCAGCTGCGCGCTGGTCGCCTGCGCTTCCAGATGTTCCAGCTGGTCCGCCTGTTCCTCCACCTGCAGGAACAGGTTGATCGCGTAATACAGCGCCGACCACGATCCGAGCAGCGTCAGTGGATAGATGAGATAACCGATCAGCTGGGCCGTAAAACCGGCTTCCGGATCGCCTCTGGTCAGCGAAAAGACCCATGCGCCGATGAAGGCGAACGCCAGCACGGACACGATCAAGAACAGGCCGCTAACGCCCCATGCGATCAGCGGGCGGCGATTGATAAGCTGGCCATATACCGCCGACAGCACCGTGCTGATGGAAAAGCCGGTGACCGTCTCGATCAGGATGATGACGAAGAACGCGCCGTCCTGTCCGTTGACCAGTCCCGACACCGCGCGCAGCAGGAACGCACCGCCCCAGCCTGCGAATTGCAGGTTCCAGAATGCCCGGTTCTTCTGCGCGAAGAACGGCGTGGGTTGGAAGGGCAGGACGGCCATCTGCCAGCTATCCTAGCGCAAAAGGCGCGAACTTGCCCATAGCCCGATAGATAGGCCGATGGGCCGGGTCATGTGTCGGCGCGCGCGGCGGTGATCGCCGCCTGCAATTCGGCCTGCCCGACCGCGCCCTGCACTACGGTATCCCCGACGACCCAGCTCGGCGTGCCGGTAAAACCCAGCCGGTTCGCCACATCGATATTGGCAGCCAGCTCGGCATCGGCGCGACGTGTCTTCAGGAACGTGTCGGCGCGGGCCATGTCCAGCCCGGCTTCTTCGGCGGCGGCTTTCACCGATGCGGCGGAGGGCGCGTCGCCTGTAAACATTGCCGTATGGAACGCGGCAAACTTGCCTTGCTCCGCCGCCGCCAGCGCCATGCGTGCCGCGCCTTCGCTGCCATCGAAGATCGGCCATTCGCGCACCACCACGCGCAAGTCGGGATTGGCGGCGATCAGCGCCTCCACATCGGCGCGGCTTTGGCGGCAAAAGCCGCAGCCGTAATCGGTGAATTCCACCAGCGTGACTGCACCGTCCGGATTGCCCAGCACTGCTCCGGGGAAGGGTTCGGTGACGGCGTCGCCCGCCTGCGCCAGCCGCTCGCGTGCCTGCTGCGTGTCATAGGCCTGCGCCATTTCGGGCAGGATGTCGGGGTTCTCGACAAGGTAAGCGCGCGTCGCCTCGTGATCCGTCCTGCCGCCCAACACGCCGGTGGCAGTCAGCAGCAGGACTGTGAGAACGCCGCTGATTGCGCCGACAATTGCCGGTATCAGATAGGGCGCGAGTCGGGACGTGGCGGGCGTAGTCATGGGGCAGGCGCTACCGCCGCTCCTTCTCCGCTTCAAGCGCGGCGCGGGCCTGCAGTCCTATATCCTGCGCGCGCAGCCAGTCCGGCGTTCCGGTCGCCAGCCCGGCTTCGGCAATGCGCGCACTGTTGATCGCGGTGGCATATTGCCGCGTCATCACCTGGCGTTCCGCACTGGCGAGCCGGGCACGCGGCATGTCGCCGCGCGCGGCATAGACGACGCCAAGCTGGTACCATGCAAACGGGTTCAGGCGATCGCGCGCAACCGCCGCACGCAGGACGCGCTCCGCTTCCTCGTGATAGGCGGCATCCTCGGTAGCGATCAGCGCGTGCCCGAACATCGACGCGATCAGCGGCTGGTTGCGCGTTAGCTCGGTCGCGCGCCGCAACGGCTCCAGTGCATCGAGGGGGCGGCCCGATTCCAGCAGCACCTGCCCTTTCAGTTCGAGGAAATACGGATCGTCGGGCGCATGGGCCAGAAGGGCGTCCGCCTCCGCCAGCGCATCATCGACCAGCGCGTTCTTGTGATAGGCATAGGCGCGGGCGTAGCGCGCGGGCACGTCGGTCCGGCTGGCGGGATATTTCTGCAACGTGCGGACGGGATCGTTGGTGAAGCCGAACAGCTTGGCCTGCACCCGCTCGAACTTTGCTTGCAATGCAGGATCGACCGGCTTTTCCCATGCCGGATCGACGATGTAGGTTTCTCGAAGGGTCGCGATACGGTCGCCCGACATCGGGTGCGTGCGGGTGAAAGTCTGTTCGTCGGCCTGGCTGTAGCCATACCGGAATTCCTGGTTCTGCAACTTCTTGAAGAACGCCAGCGAGCCGCGCCCGGATATACCGGCGGTGGAGAGATATTCCGCACCCGCCGCATCGGCACTGGATTCCTGCACCCGGCTGAATGCGAGGTATTTGCCCATCGCCGCGCGCTGGCCTGCCATGATGACGCCCATCGCCGCGTCGCCCGCGCCCGCCAGCGCCGCACCGACGCCCAGCAGCATGGACAGCAGCGTTATGTTCCCGGCCTTTGCGGCGCCTTCGCTGCCGCGAATGACGTGGCCGCCGGTGATATGGCCCAGCTCGTGCGCGATGACGCCCTGCACTTCGTCCGCTTCATCGGCGGCTTCGATCAGCCCGGCATGCAAATAGACCGCTTGTCCTGCGGAAACGAAGGCGTTGATCGAAGGGTCGTTGATCAGCACCATCTCGACATTGCCGGGTTCGAGGCCGGAGGCTTCGACCAGCGGCGCGGCCATCTCGTTCAGCAGAGCCTCGGTTTCGGCATCGCGCAGGATGGATTGCGCCGCAACCGGCTGCGCGGCGAGCATGAAGCTCGCGCACAGAGCGAGGGTTTTGCCGAAGAGAGAAGAGCCGCGCATCGGTCCGGTCTAGCCGTCCGTGGCCTGAACCGGAACTGAAGTCGTGCCCCTATAATCCCGGACGCCATCATTCTGTACGACGCGGCGCGCGAAATCCGTGACGGCATCGACGACGCGCCTGTCGCGCCGCCACGGTGCCGCAGTCAGCATGATCGGCCTGGCGTGGTCGGCATCGGCCAGAGTCACCCATCGCACCTGCCCGCCCGCATCGCGCAGCGCGTCGGCCAGCGCATAGGTGTTGCGCGGCTCGACCGTCTCGTCGCGGTCGCCCGTCATCAACAGCATCGGCGGCGCATCGCCTCTGGCATAAGCGACCGGTTGCGTGGTTTTCTGCGGATTGTCGGCCCCGCCGAAACTCGCTTTGGTGGACTCGCTGTCGAATGGATAGAAGTCGTAGGGACCGGATAGCCCGACCACTCCCGCCACGGCATCGTCCGACAGGCCGACACGTCCGAGCCATTGCCGGTCCAGCGTCGTCATCACCACATTGTACGCCCCGGCGGAATGGCCGACGAGGACGATATTGTTCGGGTCGCCGCCATGCGCGGCGATATTTTCGCGCGTCCAGGCAAGCGCGGCGGCCGTGTCTTGGAGCATGCCGGGGAACACCGATTCGGGGCGCAGGCGATAGCCCGCCAGCACCACCACGAAACCTTCGGGCACGAAGGCGCGGGCGAAGAAGCCGTAATCGTCCGGGCTGCCTTTGGCCCAGCTCCCCCCGTGTACGAACAAGAGCACAGGGCGCGGCGACTCATCGCCCTCCTGCGTGCCATAGACCGCGACCGATTGTGTCGGTGACGGCCCGTATGCGGCTTTCACGCGCTGCACTGTATCGCGGCCACCGCCGACGGTGCGGTCTATCCGGTCCAGCACGGCAGGCCCGTTCCGACCGGCGGCATATTGCAGTGCCAGCGCACCGCCCGCCACCACCAGCACAATCGCGCCCAGCACCCACCACATCCAGCGTCTTCCCGATCGTTTCTGCTTCATGGCTTGGGCGATACGCCGTCCGCAACCGCCGCGACAAGCGTTTCGGCGGCATCGTCTTCGACCAGGCCCGTCTGTGCCAGAAATGCCTGCGTCGTCGCGTAATCGTCGCCCATCCAGAACGGTGTCCCGGCGGCTTCGATAACACCCTGTGCCCGGATTTCAGCCTCGTTGGCAGGCTCGCCCGCGCGCCGGATGAACACCGCTGCCACGCGGGCCGGATGGTCCGCCACCACTTCGGCGAAGGCGACCAGATCGCCCTGCGTATCGTCGCCGACAAGGACGAAGCGCATGTCGGGATAGGTTTCCAGTATTTCGTCGATGGCATCGCGCTTGTGCGCGCCGTGACTGCCCGAACCGAATGTCGCGCGGTTCAGCCCCCAGTCGCGCAAGGCCACAGGGCCAAGCGGCAGGCCGCGCCGCCGCTTGAATGCGACGAGGTAGGAAAACAGGTTCCACGGGCTGGAGGACACGTAAAAGAACGGGCGTGCCGATGCCGTGGGCAATGCCTCGCCCCTGTTTTCCGCAGCCGGTCGCGCGGCAACACTGTGCGCAAGACCGCCGCCTAGCGCGCCGTAAAGCTGGTCGGCGCCGGGCACCTGCTGGCGGTTTTCCGGCATGGTGGCGAGCAGGCGCTTCCAGTTGCGCAGGACCGATCCCGCGCTGCCGGTTACGCCGGTCTGGATGATTGTGTCGTCGATGTCGGAGATAATGCCGAGCGCCGCATCGCGGGCAGGCGCAAGAACGAAGCCTTCGACACTCGCGGCGACCTCGCCTTCGTGCCAGTGGAGCGAGACGATGTCCCATGCCGTTTGCTCGGCCAGCGGCCAGTCCGCGAGATCGAGATCGAAGCGGACATAGCCTTCCTCGTTGGTGATGGCGGTGGCTTCGTGGAGGCGGCCCGCCGCTTCGTAGCGCAGCGCCACTTCGACACCGGCAACTTCGCGCGAGGCGAAGATCTTCATAACGGTACGCAAAGCCCGCCAGACGCTACCCGGCGAGAACAACGGCGCGCGCGATCGCAATGCACGGGCGGTCAGGGTCAGCCGGGTCGCGCTGCGATAGCCGAAATAGGGCTGGATACGGACCGGTATTCTTGGGCGTGGCATGGGCAGCAGCCCTAGCGCCAACTGCCTGCCGCACCAATGGCCGGTGCAAAAACGCTACTTCAAAAGCGCGCGTCCGGCCTTTTCCACCAGCTTGCGATCATGCGGCACCTCGCCAAGCAATTCGATGTCGCCGTCGGGCATCCTGCGCACCATGACGAGCGCAAATTCCGGTCCCTCCAATGCCAGATCTTCGACCGCAACGGGTTCGACCTGCCGGAGTTTCTTCGCCAGCGCGGCATTGAACGCATCATCGGACGCTTCGCCGGAATCGCCGCGACGGATGGCACGTTCGGCAGCGACAACGCCTTTCAGGCCGCCCTCGGCTGAGCCTAGAAAAGCGGCCAGCCCGCCGCGTCCGATATCCTCACGCCGGGCGTAGGACAGCACGGCGGCATATTCGGTGAGGCGGGTCTTGTCGTATTCGCTGCCGAAAACCAGCTTCACCACCGGCGTCATCGGTGCGCGCGGCTGGATCGTCAGGTCGTTTTCGGCGATCAGGTCGGCAAAGGCGGCGGGGTCTTCCTCTGCGGCAAGGCCGACATCGTAGGCGCGTCCGACGGCAGCATACAGCGCGGCGCGAGAGCGGTCTTCGCTCGATTGCGCGGCCTGTGCCAGTTCACGCGCATCGGCAAGGCAATCGTGTAGGCCGGCTTCCGGATCGCCGGACGGCGCGACCTGCGTTTCGGTTTCTTCCGGCGTTTGTTTAACATCGACCGTCGCAGGCGAAGGAACGGTGTCCGCAGCAACGTCCGGCGCGGGTGGCTCATAGGCTTCCGGAACCGCTGGCGTGACGGGTGCGCTGCTATTGCCCTTTTTCATCAAGAGCGGCGAGCGTGCGTCCGGCGCGACACGGTCGCCGTCTTCGTCGTCCTGCTCGGCCAATACCGGCTGCTTTCGTGTGGCCTGCGGCTGGATCAGCGAAGACAGCTGCGATACCGAATCGTCGGCATCATCGTCATAATCCCAGTCGGTATCGTCATCCTCGTCGATGATGTCTTCGTCGGGGCTGTTGCCGTAATCGACGGCAAACATCGAATCCGCGCTGCCATCGGTGTAACGGTCCTTGCCGATAACCGGCGCATCGAGGCCGAAGCTGGGGCGCGGTAAACCGTCATCGGAGTTGTCCGCATCAGCTCGGGGTGGTCGGCAGATCGGCAATCGGCGCGCCGGGTCCGTCGGCCCAGTCGGCGACCGGCTCCTCTTCGGATACATCCGGCGCCGCTGCTTCGGGTGCGGCGTGGTCGATATCGCTGCCGATTTTCTGTTCGAGCGCCTGATCGATTTCGAGCAACAGCTCGTCGCTGGTCAGCTGGTCCGCCATCTCCTTCCAGTTGATGACGCCATAGATGAAATCGATGGATTCCCCGTCGCTGGAATAGGGCAGCAGGATGCCGCGATACAGGATGGTCGCCCCGCGCTGGTTCACGAATTCCGCTTCGAAACCGATGGGTGCCTGGTTGGCCAGGATCTGCATGTAATGGTCGGTGATGCGGCTCAGCAGCGACCGGCTGGGAATGTCGGAAAGCTGTGCGATGGAGGCATTGGTGCCGCATTCGGCGGCCAGTTCCTTACCCAGATACTGCACGGCGGGGTCTTCGATACCGGCGGTGAAATCGAGCAGCACGCTGTTGGGCGCGAAGTCCGGCATATCGCCGGGTTCGAGGTCTTCGATCGAGGGGAAGGCGCGGTCGGCCAGCAGGCCCGCCCAGTGGTTGTAGGCGCGCACCTGCATCCGGCGTTCGTCGGTACCGATGGCGGGCGGGGGCGCATCGCGGCCCGTTTCGTCCTCGTGATCGGTGGCAACCGCGTCGCTATCGTCCCAATCGCGCTCGAATGGCTCCACACTATCGTGTGAACCGGTTTCGAAATTTCCGCGCAACGTATCCATGAGCTGTGTCAGCCCCCCTGATCGGTGTTTCAGGAAAGCGTTGTGCCGCAGCATAGTAAATTTTAGGTTAAGCGTAACGGTCGGAGCGATCCGGACCCGCACGCTGCTGGAACGTCTACAGCATGTAGCGCATGCGGATTTTCTGGTGGACCGTGCGCTGCGGACGGTCCGCAGCAATATCGAACGCAGCGGCATCGAACTTGGGCGGGCCGAGCCGGACGCGGGCATCGCGGGAAAAGCCGTAGCCTTCGGTCGGCATCATCAGCAGCGCGGTATCGGCCTTGTTGTTGTTGTTTTCGTCATGCAGCAGCGCGATGGCATAGCGCCCCGGCTTTACCCCGGCAAAACTCAGCCGGACGGTTTCTCCTGCCGGCACGATCACGCGCACGGCGGTATCGGCCTCTCGACAGGACGGAAAATCGCGCGGGTCGGGTGTCAGGCAAGCGCGAACAACCCCGCGGGAACTGCGCAGGTCGGTGACGGTCACATCGATAGCGGAACCCTTGCGCGCCGTTTCGGGTGCGGCGGGCGCGGGCAGTGCGGCAAGCATCGCCAGCGCTAGCGCGCCGCAAATGCGTCCGACAGCCCGCGATCGGTGCCGCACACGCGGTCCCAGAAACGAAAATACAGGCCGTAATTGCATCGATAGCTCTCATGATGACGCTGGTGATGGCTAGCGGTTATGAACCACTTACCCAACCGGGAATGAACGAACCATCGGGGAAACATCTCCCAGCCCATGTGATTGGTCACACCCATCAGCGTCATGATGGCCAGGACGACGGCGAGCATGGCGACATGGATCGGGATCACAAACACCAGAAACGGGATGATGACCGCCCCGGTCAATGCCTCGATGGGATGGAAGCTCATGGCCGCCCACGCCGTCGGCGGGCGGCTGGCATGATGGACGGCATGTGCGGCGCGGAAAATGGCGGGCCGGTGCATCAGGCGGTGCGTCCAGTAGAACCATGTGTCGTGCGCGAACAGATACAGCGCGACCGAGAGCGGCGCGTACCACAGGTCCGCGCTCGACCAGCCGGAATAGAGCAGGGTCCAGCCAAGGTTCTGCCAGCCCCAGGCAACGATGCCTGCGGGTATGCCGAAGATCAGCGCTGACAGCATCGACCAGCCGATTTCGCGGCGGATTTGCGGCGCCAGAGCGGACTGGAACCCCGGACGCACCTTTGCCGTGACGGCGGCGAACATGCCGCTCACCGCCAGATAGCGGACGGCCACGATGCCGGTCATGGCGACGGCGGAAGCGAGGATCGCAAGAAACATCTGCGCGTCCTATGCCGGTGCCGCGCGCGCAACACCAGCGCCATGCAGGAATCGCCGTGCTGAGGAGCCGCCGGTCAGCCGGCCTCGGCATTCCACGGCGCGCATTCCGGATGCGCCGATACCGCCAGCCTGCGCAGCGCGGCACGGGCAAGTGCTTCCACTTCCACCTTGCGGCGCGCGGCGGGCAGCGGATGACTGGGCGCAGGGCGCACGATTTCCGCATCGTAGCCATCGGCCACGATCACGCCGCAGGTTTCCGGCAGGAAGTCCGTACCGTCCAGCACCGCCCGGTCCAGCGTGACAGGCAAGCCCCAGTAGAACCTGTCGCAATGCTCCAGATAGTCGGTCCACTTCCCGTCGCCGAGCAGGTCGGCGCGGCTGACCTTGATCTCCACGATGACGACCCGTCCCTTGGCATCGATGCCCATCAGGTCGGCCCGCCGTCCGCCGCGCAGGGGCATTTCCGGCAAGACCCAGATTCCGTTGCGCGCGAACAGGCGCGTGATGCCGCGCACCACCGTGTCGGAAGGCGAACCGATGTCTGGCCCGCCCGATGTCACGTGCGGTTCGGCCCTGTTCGTCGATGAACTGTTGATCGGTGGCGTGTCGACAAGCGTTGATTCCATGCCGCGACGTTTGGAACATTAGGCGAACACGGTCAAGCATCGGCATCACGCGCAGCGGCGCGGGCCGAGCGTGCCTTCGTCGGGCACCAGCGCCAGCATGGCAGTGCGCGCGGCATGATATTCGCGCCACAGGGTCAGGGCCGGTGCGGTCGCGTCGTGACCTCGTGCCGATACCGCGAGCAGGGCGGCAAGCCCCGGCTGCATCATCGCCGACATATCGGCCACGCATTCCTCGGCCAATGCCTTTCGCGGCGCACCGTCCGACTGGATGTGCGCGACGAAACCGCGCAATTGCGCCGAAGGTTTTTCCGCGCCCAGCCCGGCCATGACCGCCACTGCCGCCGCCGCATCCTCGATCGCGGCCAGCCTGACCGCGAGTGTCGAATGCGCCGTCCGCGCAGCACCGTTCGCGTTTTCATGGGGCCGGGTGTGCGGCACGGGAGGGGTCGCGGTTTCGCTCATGCCGGTCCTTTAGCGCGGCACCGCTTGCCAAATCGCTAAGTCCGGTAGCGCGCCCCGAACAACCACGCGACAACCATGCGATAAAGCGGCTGGCGCAGCGCCGACACACTTGCTACCGCGCCGGATGCCGATTGCCCGCACGGGCACAGCGCCGGCACCCGTAGCTCAGCTGGATAGAGCGCTGCCCTCCGAAGGCAGAGGTCAGAGGTTCGAATCCTCTCGGGTGCACCAGTTGTTCTGGATCGCGCACCGCGCCGATGGAACCGCTACAGCGTCCGCGTCATTGGTTTGGCATGCCTGCACCAACTTCCCCCGTTCTCGATTGCCTCAATGCCGAACTGACCGACCGGACGGTGTTGCTGAACGACGCGCCGATGCGCGACGGGGCGCGCTATGTGCTGGTGTGGTTGCAGCAGACATTGCGCGGGCATGACAATCCGGTGATCGATGCGGGGGTGGCGGTCGGCAACCGGCTCGGCCTGCCGGTGCTGGTCCATCACGGCCTGCGCGAGGATTACCCGCATGCATCCGATCGCCTGCACCGCTTCATCCTGGGCGCGAGCCGCGCGATGGGGCGAACCCTGCGCGAGCGCGGCATCGCCTGCGTCCAACAGGTCGTGCGGCCCGAAACGCAAGAGCAGGCGCGGGGTCTGGTTTATCGTCTGGCCGAAAATGCCGCCTGCGTCGTGTGCGACCGGCATGCGACGTTCGTGGGCCGCTGGCAGGCGGAACGCTTTGCGGCGAAAGCCGATCTTGCCGTCGCGGCGGTGGACGGGACGCGGCTGGTGCCGCACGCCCTGTTGCCTTCCAAGGGGCTGGGCGCGACCAAGGCGTTTCGCGCAGCACACGGCGCACAACGCGCGCAATGCCTCGCCGAACGGCGCGAGATCGCGCCCGAAGTCGCGCCGTATGAGGGAGCATTGCCCTTCACGCCCGATGCGCTGGCGGATCGCGACGATGCCGCGCTCGACGCGCTGATGGCGCAATGCCGTATCGACCACACGCTGCCGCCTTCCGACGAACATCCCGCCACGAAAGATGCCGCTGACGCCCGCGTGCAGCGTGCCATCGAGACGGTGTTGCCGCGCTACAAATGGGCGCGCAACAATCCGGCCGATGAAGTCGGGGCCAGCCAGCTCTCGCCCTATCTGCATTTCGGCATGGTCTCGCCGTTCGAAATCCTGCGCGGTCTGGACGATGCGGGAATCAAGGCGAGCGTCCGCTACAAATTCGTCGACGAGCTGCTGACATGGCGCGAATGGGGGCATTGGCGGATGACGGAAAAGCCGTCGCTGATGCAGTATGACAGCCTGCCCGGCGCGGCGCGAAAGACGATGGAAGCGCATGCCGACGATCCGCGCGATATCCAGTCACTGGATGCGCTGATCCACGGCGAGACGCCGGACGAAACATGGAACGCCGCGCAGAAGCAGTGGCTCACCACCGGCTGGATGCACAATAATTTGCGCATGTACTGGTCCAAGCAATTGCTGCGCTGGACAGCCAGCCCGCAAGCGGCTTGGGCGACCGCATGTTACCTTGAACGATCGCCTGTCGCTCGATGGACGCGACCCGGCGACCTATGTTTCGATGCGCTCCTCCTTCGGCGAGGGACGCCCTGCCTATCGGGAAAGCGCGATATACGGGATGATCATGCCCAAATCCGACAATGCCATTCGCAAACGGCCCGGCGCGGTGGAATGGCTGGCCGATATGGCGCAGCGCGAGGTGCCGCGTATCGCGGTGCCGCAGGACGATAGCTGGCAGCAGATGTATCTGGGTGGCTAGGCCGGCACGCTACGTTGTCGGCGCGGGGGGTGTGTCTGTTTCCTGTGCTTCCAGCGTCCGGTCGATATCCTCTGCCAGCGCACGGATATCGCGTTCGGCGCGTTCGAACCGGGTGTCGAAGTCGCGCTCTTCTTCCTGTCGCAACAGCCCCGCCAGAACCAGCGCGAAGGCGATAAGACCGAGGACGGCGGCGATCCGCCATTCGAACCACGGCGCGGCGGGCTCGCCCGCCATCAGTAGTTCTTCTTGTACTGCACGTTCACATTGGTGCCGGTGGTTCCGCCCGCCTGGCTCAGGACGGAAAGGGCAGGCGTCAGGCTGACTTCCAGCTGCGTGGCGACATTGCCGCGCGCATCGGTGATGATCTCGATATAGATATCGTCGGTCAGGTACTGGCCCGCCGCCAGCGACGTGCCGCGCCCGCTCTGCTCGTCCGCGCCGAGGATGCGCAGCCGGTCGATACCGGTGGCAGACCGCAGCGTGCCCAGCGGATTGAGCCCGCCACCCGATCCGCGCAGCGAGTTGAGCGAAGCGGCCAGCTGGACGGCCTGGATGGCGGACAGATTGCCGACCGAGCTGCCGAACAGGATGCGGCTGACGATCTCGTCCTGCGGCAGGCCGGGACTGCTGGTGAAGGCGATCTGCGGATTGAAGGCGCGGCCCGTCACGTTGATGTTGACCGTCACGTCCTCGATATCGTCGGTGGCGGAGAGCCGGATCGTCGGGTCGAGCGTGGTGCCGCCGGTAAAGCCGACACGGCCGTCGCTCAGCTCGAAATTGCGTCCGGCAAAGCCCAGCGTACCGCGGACCAGCGATACGGACCCGGCCATGCGCGGCGCACCGCTGGTGCCGGTGATCTTGAGGTCGGCGGTCCATTCGCTTTCCAGCCCCATGCCGGACACGTACAGCCGTTCCGGTGCCTCCAGCCCGATGTCGAGGCGAAGCTGTTCGAAGATACCGGCGGTCGGCAGGGCAGGTTCTTCACCCGTGATGCGCGGCCGCCCGCGCGGCGGCTTGAAACGCACCCCGGTCAGGGTCGGCACTTCCACCGCGCCCTGGTTTACGACCTGATAGCGCGTTTCGGGCAGCAGCAGCGTGCCGGACAGCAGCGCCGTCTGGTTGGCACGTTTGGTAAAGGCCAGCGTGCCGGTGGCCGTCGCGCCCAGCGCATCGCTGGCGGCGAGGCGGGCATCGTCCAGCTTGACCTGCACATTCATCGGATAGCCGCTGTTCGCCGCGAGGCTGACCGAGCCGGTGGCCGAGACCGTGCCGTCGCCCGCCGTCGCATTAAGCTGCTCGATTTGCAGGCTGTTGCCGGTGAACCGCCCGCGTACCGCCATATTGGTCAGGCGTGTGCCGTAGGTCTGGTTCTCGTAAGTCAGGCTCTTGGCGCGAATGATGCCCGCAAGCTGCGGTTCGCCCACGCGCCCGCTGAAATCGGCGGCAATGCCGAGCGCGCCCGACAGGCGCTGGTCCGGCTGGCCCGCCAGCGAGAACAGCGTGTCGGCAGGGCCGTTATAGCGGATGCCGCCGCCCAGCGGGGCCTGCAACAGGCGGGTGGTCCACGGGCCGGTGCCGGGCGGCAGCGGGGTGAGGGCGGCATTCATGCGCCCGATGACGGTGCCGCGCCGCCGGATGATCGCGCGCGCCGCGCCGCCCGTGCCTTGCAGCTGGCCGACGAAGTTCACATCGACCGGCTGGCTGACCGAGACCGCCGTGGTGCGGGTGAACCCGGCGATTTTCAGCCGCGCATCGGCAGTCGGGAAGGCGCTGGCACTGGCTTGCGCGAAATCGAGGCTGCCGGTGGCGCGACCGTTCAGGCCGAGGCCGGGCACGAAGGCATTGGCGATATCGAGATCGAGCGAGTCGAGCCGGCTTTGCAGCTTCATGCCCTGCCCGTATTCGCCGGCGATGCGGATGTTGCCCTGCCCGAAATCGATGCGCGTCGGCAGCAGGGTGTATGTTCCGTCACCCGGAATGATACGCGCAGGCGTGGCGGTCTTGAAGGTTACACCGCGCGCCTTGCCTTCCAGATTTGCGCGCCACAGTTCGGGCGTCAGGTCCGCATTGCCCGCGATGCGGAACGGCACGCCGCTGGTGCCTTCCGCCAACAGCTTGGCCTTGCCGCGCCCGCCCCTGTAATCGATCAGCGCGCGCATGGCGTTGATGTTCACTTCGCCATAGGTCGTATTGGAAAGCTGTACGTCGGCGACCACTTCGGGCTGCTCGTAAAGAACGATTTCCGCATCGACGATGGCTGCGCCGATCCGCAGGTTGGCGGGGCCGGGCAGCACGGTGTTGCGGGCGCGCAGGTTGACGATGGCGGACTGGTTGGCACCAACCGCGCCCAGGCGGACCAGTCCGCCCATGCCGCGCCCGTTTGCGTCGAGCTGGCCGATGAACGGCCCGGCGGGACTCTGGCGGACTTGCCCGCTCAAGGCGATGCCCGCGAAATCGGCGCGGTTGATGGTCAGCGCCAGCGGACCGCGCGCCGTGGCCACAGTCACGTCGGCAGTGAACGCGCCGTAATCGGTATTGCCCGCCGCATCGATGCGATAGTCGCCATTGTCGCCGCGTATCGTCGCGGTCAGGTCGGCCAGTCCGATGCCAAGGCCGGGGCGTGCCGCATTGATGGTTGCGCGCGGGTTCGCGACCGTTCCCGTCAGCTTCACGCCGAGCGGGCCGTATTGAGTGGATACGCCGGTGGCGGCCACGTCGATCTGTCCGTCGGCGGAGTATGTGCCGCGCCCGTCTGTGATGCGCAGCAGCGGCGAGGTCATGCGGACATTGCGGAACCGCGCGACGCCGTCGCTGCCATAGGCAATGTCCGCGCCTGCGGTCAGGTTGCCGCCGAGATATTCGCGCATGGAATCGTTCAGCAGGCGGGTGGAGCGCGCGCCGACCTTGCCGACAAGCGCGTATCCGCCGCCCGCATCGGTTTCCAGGTCGATATCGGTGGTGATGTCGAAGATGCCGACGCTTTCGACCCGATAGCCGTTGATCCGGCCATCGACCGCGCCGGTGTAAAGCCCGGTGGACGTATCCGCGAGCAGGATGAGTTTCGCGTCGATCCGGCTGGAGCGAATGCGCATATTGTCCGACAGGATGCGCGTGCCCTCGATCGCGACATCGCCGTCGAGGCGGATATTGGCAAGCTCGCCACCCGCCACGGTATCGAGGCCGGTGATGCGCGATGCGGTGGCGGACACCGGAAGGTAGATCGCACCGGCATCGACTCGCGCATCGCCTTTTGCGCGCAGGTTCTGCACGCCCATATCGTTCATAACGATCCGGTCCGCCGCGATGTCGTAACCGACCGCAGGCGTTGCGAATGCCCCGTCCAGCGTCAGCAATGCGCGCAGCCCGCTGCCGCGCAGGTTGGGCGCGATGGCGGAAGGCTGCAGCAGCACGAAAGCCGCCTTGAAATCGTCGAACGCGCTTTCGGCAAGGTCGATGCCGCCATTGGCATTTAGGGTGAAGGCATCGCCGAAAACACGCCCTTCGATCTCGGCGCGGCGTTCGCCCAGCTCGGTGGTGATATCGACATTGGTTCGCCGCCCCAGCAGCGCGGCGGTAGAAGGCGGCGCGAGGTCCGCAAGATACATCGGCCCCGTCACCGTAACTCGTCCGTCGCGCGCCTTCAGCAGCACGTCGGCGAGATCGGCACCGGCCAGCGTCGCGTCCAGCTCGCCGTTCCATGCCGCCCAGTCGCCCTTGCCCTTGAGCTTGACGGTCAGCGGATCGGTGAAACCGGCCAGCGCCGCGATCACGCCATCGCCGGGGGCGCGCAGGTCGAGGTCGAGGTCGAGCTTGTTCTCGTCCGGCACGGCGTCCAGCACCAGCGCGAACCGGTCGCCACCGGCGCTCCCGGCGGGACCGCGCACCGTTCCGCCGTCGAGGCGGACCTGCGCGCGCGCATCGGCGATATGCACTTCGCCTTTCAGCGTGGCGACGCGGCGTTCGCCGGAAACCGGCGCTTCCGCAACGAACCGCCCGATTTCCAGCCGGTCGATATCGATATCGTAATCGGGCAGCAGCGGATCGTCGCTGGGAGGGGTTTCGTTGAATTCGGGAGTGCGTTCCAGCACGATAGTCTCGGCGGTCAGCGCATCGATATCGATATGGCCGTTGATGAAGGCGAACGGGTGCCAGTCCACCACCACTTCGGGCGAACGCAGGAAGACCCCCTTGGGATCGGCGACGGTCAGCCCTTCGATCCGCATTTCGGAATAGAGCGAGCCTTCGATCGCCTCGATACCGATGGCCATGCCGTTTTCGAATTCCAGCCCCTCGATTTGCTGGGCCACGAATTTGCGGCCCGGATCGGTGTTGATGCCGAACAGCACCAAACCGACCAGCAGCAGCAGCCCGACGACGATGCCGAGCGCGATCTTGCCCGCCAGCACCCAGCGGCTGCGGCGCGGTTTCCCGGCCTTCGCATGCGCGTCTTCCATCACCCCGGCGTCGATGAATTCCGGTTCCGTTGCGGTAGTATCGGCCATCAGAACGCTTGCCCGATAGACACGTAGATGTTGAACGCGCTTTCACCGTCACGACGCCCCAGCGGCGTGGCGATATCGACGCGCATCGGGCCGAAATTGGTATAATAGCGCCCGCCGACACCCACACCGTAGCGGATGTCGTCGAAGCCGGGCGTGCTGCTTTCATAAACCTGCCCCGCATCGACGAAGCCGACCACGCCGAAATTGCCGAAGCGATAACGCAGCTCGACCGCGCCCTCGATCACGCTGCGCCCGCCGATGGGGCGCAGGCGGAAGGGATCGGGACCGGCATCGGGATCGTCGGGGTCGACGTCTTCGGGGTCGAAATTGGGGTTGGGTTCCAGAACCTGCGGCCCCAGCTGCTGGAAGCCGAAGCCGCGCACCGAACCGCCGCCGCCGGCATAGAACCGGCGCGATGGCGCGATATCGCTGCGCGACACGCCTGCAATGGTGCCGCCGCGCACCCGGCCCGCCAGCACGATGGAATCGCCGAACGGCAGATAGGCGGAACCGTCCACGATGCCGCGCACATAGGGGCTGAACCCGTCCTGCAACGAGCCTTCGGGCTGCACGAACAGTTTCAGGCGGTACCCTTGCGTCGGGTTGAGCAGGCTGTCCGACGTGTCGAACCCGGCCTGCCCCGTCAGCGCGCCGATGAAATAGGTGCGATCGACATTCTCGCCGGTCGCGAAATCGAAATCCTCTTCGATGGAGGCAAGAATTTCGCCGCCGAACGCGTAGGTGAACCGTTTCTGCCAGATCGGGGTGGAGGCATAGCTGACCAGCCCGCCGATCCGCCCGGTCAGCGCGTTGAACGCATCGTAGCGGGCGCGCAGGGCGCTGATACCAAGTTCCACCGTGCGGTCGCGCCGTCCGGCATTGGCGCGCTTGAATGTCAGCCCGGCGCCCTGTTCCTGCGTGCCCAGAACGGCGGACGCGGTCAACGCGCCTTCGGGCGGGAACAGGTTGCGATGGCTCCAGCTGCCTTCGAGGCGGAAACCCTGCCCGGTGCCGAACCCGGCGCTGCCCGCAATGGTGCGCGGCGGTCCGGCCTGCTGCGTCACCGCGACATTGACATATTCGGTGCCGTCCCCCGCATCCTCGCCGGTGCGTTCGGGGATGACCGTGACCTGGCTCAGCAAGCCGGTGGCGACCATCGCCTGTCGCAGATCGTCGACCAGGCGGCTGTCATACAGCTCGCCGCGTTCGAACCGCGCCAGCACATCGACATGGTCGGCATCGAAGGCGAGTATTGCCGCTGGTGGTGAAGCCGCCGAAACGGGCGCGCGGACCGGTGTCGACAGGCAGGGTGTAAACGCCATCGTCGGTTTCCTGATCGAGCAGGATGTCGCGCTGTCCGACCTTTACGAAGGGATAGCCCTGTTCGGGCAGGGCGATGGCGACCTGCGCTTCGGCACCCTGCACACGCGCGGCAATGATCGGTTCGCCGACCTGGAGCGCGAAATTGTCCGCGATCAGCGTTTCCGGAACGGTCGGTCCGGCTTCGATGTCGATCTGCGAAAAGGTGAAACGCGCGCCCGGTGCCACATCCAGAATCGCCGTCAGCGGTTGCCCATTATCCTCTGCCGACCGGTCGATGCGGGTGGTGACCGCGGCATCGTAATAGCCTTCCGATTTCAGGATGCTGGCAAGAAGCTTCGCGTCTTCCTCCACGCGCGCGGACAGCATGGCGACATTGGCGGCTTCGCCATCGGCATCTTCCAGCGCCGAGAGACTGTCGAACAGTCCGGCGAGGTCCGTTTCGGTTTCGGCGTCGGCATCGTCCAGCCCGTTCAGCTGGATGGCGTATTCCACGGTGAGAACTTCCTCGTCGCTCGCGTCTTCGGCGAATTCGACTTCGTTCACTTCGAAATCTTCGAGCGGCGAAAGCGGCGTGGTCAGCTCGGCATCGCGGATGGGCGCATCGGCGATTGCTTCCACCGCATCGCCATCGGCCAGTTCGGGTAAACGGCCCGGCGCGGCGATATCGTCAGCAGGCAACGCCCCGGCTTCAGCATCGGCGGCGGCCTGCTCTTCGGCAAACCGGCGTTCGAATTCGGCGATGGATTCCAGCGGGCCGAGCGCATCGAGTTCAGGGTCGGGCGCATCCAGCGAGGGGATGGCGGCGTTGAATTCCTCGTCCTCGATGATGGTTTCGACGGCGGGAAGGTCGGCCTGCGGCGGCGGGGGCTGCACAGCGACCGATCCGGCGGTCAGCGTGTCGCCATCGGATACGGTAACATTGCCATCGACCAGCACGCTTTGCAGGCTGTCTTCCGCCGGTGCATTCTGCGGCGCATCTTCGGGAGCGGTCTGGGCCGAGGTCGCTTGCGCGCACAGCACGAAGGACAGCGCCGTGCCAGCCACGAAAACCGCGCGGACGCCCTGCATTCTATTCGCTACTGGTAACAAGGCGCGACCCGCACTAACCATCTTTTGCACTTATGTTTCGACACCCTCCCCGCAAGGTATGCCGCAAATGACCCCCGACGCCTCTAGCGCAGCCGTTACGGAACAGGAAGCCCAAGTTTCCGTGCACTTGCACGAGCCACCGGCCGATACGCCAGAGAGTGAATTGCAGCCCGGCGCACGCGCCGTCGCGCCGCACCACCTTCCTTTCGCCGCATGGAAACAGATTGCCAAGCGGCTTTGGGTGATGGTCGGCTATCACAACCTGTCGCTGCTGGCGGCGGGCACGGCGTTCTTCACCTTCCTCGCCATCACCCCGCTGCTGGCGGCGACGGTGATGATGTACGGCCTGCTGGGCGATGTCGATACCGTGCAGCGGCAGATGGCGCAGATCATCACGATGGTCCCGCCCGACGTCGCCTCGGTGATCGAGGAGCAGCTGCTGGCGGTCGTCACCACCAGCGGCGGCGTGGCGGGCCTGACGCTGGTGGTCTCGCTGAGTTTGGCGATCTTCGGCGCGATGCGCGCGGCGAAGGGGCTGATCGGGGCGCTCAATATCATCAATTCGGAGCACGAGAGCCGCAACTTCCTCTCGCTGACCCTGCGCGCAGGCGGGCTGACGCTGGCCGCGATCCTGATTGCATTGACGGGGCTCATCAGCGGCGGTCTGGTCGCTTGGTTGCAATTGCAGACCAGCTTCGTGCTGGGTCCGCTGACCGAGACGTTCTACAAGCTGGTAACCTGGGCGCTGGCGATGGCGCTGGGCACCACCGGCTTTGCGCTTATCATGCGCTATGGCCCGGACCGGCGGCCCGCCAAATGGCGCTGGCTGTCGCCCGGCTCGCTGCTGTCCACCTTTGCGTGGCTGGGCGTGTCGTTCGGCTTTTCGCTCTATGTCCAGTATGTCAGCGATTACAACGCGACCTATGGTTCGCTGTCCGCCGTGGTGGTGTTCCTGATGTGGCTGTTCCTGACCAGTTTCGCGATCCTGATCGGGGCGACGCTGAATGCGGAGCTCGAACGCCAGACGCTGGCCGACAGCACCATCGGGCCGGACATGCCGCTGGGCGAGCGCGGGGCGGTGATGGCCGACCACGCGATCGAGGGCAGCGTGAATGCGGGCGTGCTGGAAAAGCAGCGCCAGCGCAGGGCGCGCCGCCAGGCGCAGGCGGCGCATGAGGAATGACGGCGCGAATTGGACATGGCCTGCGGCTTCGGGCAGTCGGGCAGGGTCCGGTTATTTGTAGGGAATTGATTATGAAAACGCTTGCTTTCGTTGCGCTGCTTCCTGTCTTGGCGCTGGCCGCTTGCGCCGAACCGGCCGGGGAAACGTCCGCTGCCGATGGGGCGATGCCCGATGATGCGATGGTGACCGAGACGATGCCCGCCGGTCCGGCCCTCAGCGATGTGACCCCCGAGCAGGTCGGCGAAGCACCCGCCACGCCGGACATGCCCGTCGAAGACGACCGCGAGTTCGCGCCTGAATCGTAAGGCAGACGGCTTTTGGTCGGGGGCGCGCCTGAGAGGGCCGCGCCGGTACAAGAAAATAATGGTCAGCGCCCGCCGCGCGCCGCTACATGCAGGCGCGATGACCCGTTCCGGCACCGATCCCATGACCAACGCGCCGGATGCGCCACCTGCCGATACTATGGCCGATCCGGTGACGGGTATCATCTACAACCCGCGCAGCCATCGCAATCGCGGGCAGGATCTCGATATTGCCGCGCGCCGCAACGTCCATGTCGCGCAGCCCCGGACCCGGGACGAAATCACCGAGGCGCTGCGGTCGTTCAAGGCGAAGGGCGTGACCTATCTCGTCGTCAATGGCGGCGACGGCACGGTGCGCGACGTGCTGACCTGCGGGCTGGCGGTGTTCGGTGCCGACTGGCCGGAAATGGCGGTGCTGCCCAAAGGCAAGACCAATGCGCTCAACGTCGATCTGGGTGCGCCGCGCGGCTGGACGGTAACGGCGGCGCTGGACGACCATGCGACGGCACGGCGCGTCGTGCGCAGCCCGCTGGTGATCCGTCCGCGCGAGGGGGACGGGCCGGTGCGCGCCGGGTTCATCATGGGCGCGGGTGCCTATGCGCTGGGCGTTCAGGCGGGGCAGGACGCGCACCGCATGGGCGCATTCGACAGTGTCGCGGTGGCGGTGACGACCGCATGGGGCATCGGACAGCTGATTTTCGGGCGGCGCGGCAATCGCTGGCGGCAGGGCGCGCGCATGACGGTGAAGCTGGGCAAGGAAGGCACCCCGCTACCCCATAGTGGATACGGCGACCGCGACCGCCGCTCCATCCTGATGGCATCGACATTGCAGAAATTTCCGTCCGGACTGAAACTGTTCGGCAATCTGACCGACACGCTCAAGCTGACCGTGCTGGATTATCCGCGCCGCCGGCTGACCGCCGCGCTGCCCGCCATCCTGTACGGTGCGGGGACGCGCAATCTCTCGGCCAGCGGGATGCATCTGGTCGGCACCGAGCGGTTCGAACTGGATATCGAGGACACCTATATCCTCGACGGCGAAGCGTTTCCCGGCGGGCGGTTCGTGGTCGAAAGCGGTCCGCCGATCCGCTTCGTCGTGCCATGACCGGCACCCTGCGGCAGCGGGTGGAAAGCTGGCTGGCCGCCCCGGTGCGCGACGAGGTGCGCGCCTTTGCCGAACGGCTGGCGCACGAGTCGGGCGCGGCGGCGGTGCTGTTCTACGGATCGAACCTGCGGACCGGATCGCTCGACGGGGTGCTGGATTTCTACCTGCTGAAGGACAGCGCCGAACCCGAACGCATCTGGCCGCGCGTCAGCTATCACGAATGCGAAGAAGGCGGGCAGGTGCTGCGCGCCAAGGCCGCCACGATGGACCTCGCCACTTTTGCCGCCGCCGCAAAAGGCACGCTGCTCGACACCACGATCTGGGCGCGATTCACGCAGCCCAGCGCGCTGCTATGGCAACGCGAACGCAAGACTGCCCGCGCAGTGAAGGCGGCGATCTGCGACGCGGTCTGCACGGCGACGCGCACTGCGGCAGTGCTCGGTCCGGAACAAGGCACGCAGGATGCGTACTGGACCGCGCTGTTCCGGGCGACTTACCGCGCCGAATTCCGCGTGGAGGCACCGGGGCGCGAGGCGTCTATACTGGACGCGCATGCCGCGCATTTCGACGGGCTGCTGACGCTGGGCTGGACCGCGCAGAACCTGCCTTTCGCGCGCGACGGTCGCACGCTCGCGCCGCAGATACCTGCCGCGCAGCGCAAGGCCGTGATGCGATGGTGGCGCAGGCGCCGCCGGATGGGCAAACCGCTCAATATCGCGCGACTTCTCAAGGCCAGCACCACGTTCGAAGGCGCGGCGCGGTATGGCGCGTGGAAAATCGAACGCCATAGCGGCGTGCCGGTTGCACTGACGCCGTGGCGCGAAAAGCATCCCGTGCTGGCCGCCCCGCGCGTGCTGTTCGATGTATGGCGAAAAACCCGCCGGAACCGCAGCTAGGCGCGGCTTACAGGTACTTCATCGTGATGTTGATCGTGCTGACGCCGCTGCCGACGCGAAATGCCGTCTTCTTGTAACTCGGCTTGCCGAGGTTGAAGACGTTGATCGACGGGTTGTTCGACATGCCGCCGCCATCGCTCGACAAGTCGGTCTTGCCGTTGCCATTGGTATCGTGGCGGATGGCGATGCCATAGGTGCCGGGGCCGGGCAGCGGCATACAGACCGTCATCGATCCCTTGCGCGCAGGTATTTCGATGCGGTTGATCCAGCGGCCCGATTCAAGCCAGTCCTGCGCCGTTCCGCGATAGCTCTGCACGCGCAGCGTTCCGCCGCTGCTTTCCACGCCGGAAACCTGTATGCGGACGGCGGATGCGCCACCTGCGCAGCGTGCGGCGTCATGCTTGATCGTGTTGCGATATTGCGCGCTGGCGGAAGGGGCCGCGATCATCGCGGCGCATCCCAGCGCCAGAGCGGCGAAGCGTGTGATATTCGACATGTCGATACAATTCCCGAGTGCTCGCCCGGACTGCGGGCGATGGATGCAGGGCCGGTCACCGGCCCGCGATATGCCCGTCTTATGCAGCAGCTGCGCTGAATTCCGGCTGAATTGCCCTACGCCGTCCTATTCAGTCCCATGCCGGGACAGCAGCTGCGCAATGTGGAAAAGGGGGGATATTCGCTTGTTTCGGCGAGTCGCGGGTCGTAACCGGTTCGTTAACCCAATCCCTTTTGTCCCATCCCTCTTGCGAACCGCCTGACCTATGGCCCCGCCGCTCATCGCCCCATCCATCCTGTCGGCCGACTTCGCGCGGCTGGGCGAGGAAGTGCGGGCTATCGATGCGGCGGGCGCGGACTGGGTGCATATCGACGTGATGGACGGGCATTATGTGCCCAACATCACCATCGGCCCCGCCGTGGTGAAAGCGCTGCGCCCGCATACGGACAAGCCGTTCGACGTGCATCTGATGATCTCGCCAGTGGACGCCTATCTCGAAGCGTTCGTGGATGCCGGGGCGGATATCGTCACCATCCATCCCGAAGCGGGGCCGCACGCGCACCGCACTTTGCAGGCGATCCGCGCGCTGGGCGTGAAGGCCGGCGTGGTGCTCAATCCCGGTACACCGGTGGAAGCGCTCGATTACCTGCTGGACCTTGCCGACCTGGTGCTGGTGATGAGCGTAAATCCCGGCTTTGGCGGGCAGAGCTTCATCGATAGCCAGCTTCGAAAGGTGGAGGCCCTGCGCACGAGGATAGACGGGCTGGACCGCCCGGTGCATCTCCAGGTCGATGGCGGGGTCAATGCCGAAACCGCGCGGTTATGCGTGGATGCCGGTGCCGATGTGCTGGTGGCGGGCAGCGCGACATTTTCCGGCGGACCATCGCAATACGCGGGCAATATCGCGGCACTGAAAGGGGAAGGCTGATGGTCGACACGATTGGCCGCGTTGCATCGGGGGATGACGGACGCGTGGAAGATGACGGGCGCGCGGAACAGGGTACCGCAGCCGAGCCGTTCGAAGCGCCGGAACTCGATTTCGACCGAGCGTCGCGCAAGCCGGCGGTGCCCTTGCCCGAAGCCACCGGCGTCGAGGGCGATGCTCTTGTTGTCGGGGCCGATACCATTGCGCGCGATGTCGAGCCGGAGCGTGTGCTGGAACGAGACGCGGATGTTTCCCGTGAAACACTGGAGCCGGGCCGCACTCTGGCCATCGCATCCTTTGCCGATCCGGCGCACGACGCCGCCGAGCGACTGCTGCGGCTGGCGTTCGGAATGGGCTTTTCCTCCTCGACGCTGGCGGCCCCGTTCCGCCGTCCGGCGCGCACCCGGCTGCGCGCTACGGTCGATACGCCGCTGGCCGGAGAGCGGGCGGCGGGCATTGCGCTTCGTGCCGGGCATTTCCTGATCCACGGGGTGAAGGCCCCGATTGCGCAGATGAACTTCGCGCCCTCCGCGCCGCTGACACCGCCGTTCGAGCGCACGGTGCATGGTTTCACCTGGCTGCGCGATCTGAAGACCGCTGCCCCGCGCGAACAGGGCGCACCGGTGGCCCAGCGTATCGCGAAGGAATGGATGGACGCCAATCGCGCCGCGCCGCCCCGGCGAATCGGTGGCGGGGGCGCGCCGGTCTGGCGAGTCGAGAATGTCGGTCACCGGCTGCTGAACTGGCTGGTCCACGCGCCGCTGTTGCTGACCGGTGCGGATGCGAAGCAGAGCGAGGCGCAGCTTGCGCTTATGGCGGAGACCGCGCGCTGGCTGGACCGCAATGTGCGCGAAGCGGCCGATTGCCTGGGCGAGGTTGCGGGCTGGTGCGCGCTGGTGGCGGCGGGGCTGTTGTTGCCCGAAGGCCGCGCGCGCAGGCTCTATGCCGAGGCGGGCCTTGCCAAGGCGCTGGGCACGCTGATTGCGGAGGATGGCGGCACGCTGAGCCGTTCGCCGGTGGCGCAGATGGATGCCATCGCTCTGCTGGTCGATCTGCGGGCCTGCTACGATGCCTGCGATACCGAGCCGCCCGCCACGATCGGCGATGTGCTGGCGCTGATGGTGCCGCCGCTGCTGACGCTGGTCCATGCCGATGGCGCGCTGGGTAGCTGGCAGGGCAGCCCGGCGGTGCGCAATGAAAGGCTGGCGGCGCTGATCGATGCCTCCGGCGTGCGCGCCCGTCCGCTGCTCGATGTGCGGCAATGGGGCTATCAGCGGGTGTCGTCCAAGGGGTCGACCCTGCTGTTCGACGCCGCACCACCGCCATTGTCGCGTCATGCCCGGTCGGGCTGCGCCTCGACGCTGGCGTTCGAATTCTGCGCGGGCGGGCAGCGGCTGGTGGTGAATTGCGGCGGCGCTGCGGTTGCGGGCGGGCAGGTGCCGGCGCGGATCGAGCAGGGCCTGCGCGCCAGTGCGGCGCATTCCACGCTAGTGCTGGACGATGTAAATTCCACCGCCGTGATGATCGCGGGGCGGCTGGGCGCGGGCGTTGGCGAAGTCGATATGGACCGCCGCGTGCTGGAAACGGCCAGGGGCAAGGCCACGCGGGTAGAGGCCAGCCATGACGGCTATAGCGGGCGCTACGGCCTGCTGCACCGGCGCATTCTGGTGCTGCGCGACGACGGCTCCGAACTGCGCGGCGAGGATTTGCTGCTGCCATCGGGCGGACGCGGCAAGCGCGGCAAGATCGCCTTCGCCATCCGTTTCCATATCGGCCCGGACATCGAATTGCAGCTGTCCGAAGACGGGCGCGGCGCGGGCATGGCGCTGGCCGATGGCAGCTACTGGCAGTTCCGGCTGGCGAGCGACCGCGACAACGCAACGCTCGAAGCGGGTGACGATCCGGCGTCCAGGGACAATGGCGGCGGGGCCAGGCTGGATATCGAGGAAAGCATGTGGGTCGACGGCGACGGACGCCCACGCCCGACGCAGCAGCTGGTGATACAGGGCCTGACGTCGCGCAGCGGCGGACGGTTCTCCTGGCTGTTCAAGAAGATGGGATAGCAGCAAACATGACCGCGATTCGCATAAAACGCGCGCTGCTGTCGGTGTCCGACAAGACCGGCATCGTCGAACTGGCGCAGGCGCTGGCGCGGCATGGCGTGGAGCTGGTCAGCACCGGCGGCACGGCGGCGAAACTGCGCGAGGCGGGGCTGGACGTGCGCGACGTATCCGACCTGACCGGCTTTCCTGAAATGATGGACGGGCGCATCAAGACGCTGCATCCCAAGGTGCATGGCGGCATCCTGTCGGTGCGCGACGATGCGGGCCATGCCGAAGCGATGCAGGCGCACGATATCGGCGCGATCGATCTCGTCGTGGTGAACCTCTACCCGTTCGAACAGACTGTGGCGGGCGGGGCCGAGCGCGCGGAAATCATCGAGAATATAGATATTGGCGGACCGGCAATGGTGCGGTCCGCTGCCAAGAACCATGCTTATGTAACTATTGTTACTAATCCCGACGATTACACTGATCTCATCGCAGAACTCGATACGGCGCCATTAGATACGGCGGTGGCCTCAACTTCCCTAAACTTCCGGACGCGAATGGCGGCGAAAGCCTTTGCCGCAACCGCCGCTTACGACGCCGCCATCGCCAACTGGTTCGCCTGGGGCGATGCCTACACAAACCCGCTCGGCCCCGAAGCCTTGCAGGCCACGCCGTTTCCCGAAACGCTGCCGATGGCGTTCCGCCGCAGCGAAACCCTGCGCTATGGCGAAAACCCGCATCAGCAGGCGGCGCTGTACCTTGGGCAGGCGGCGGGCGCGGTCGGTATTGCCGCTGCCGAACAGGTGCAGGGCAAGGCGCTCAGCTACAACAATCTGAACGATGCCGATGCCGCGCTGGAACTGGTGGCCGAATATGCCGATGCCCCGCCGACCGTCGTCATCGTCAAGCACGCCAACCCCTGCGGCGTGGCCAGCGCCGACACGCTCGATGCCGCCTATCGCGCCGCCTATGAATGCGACAGCGTATCGGCATTCGGCGGCATCGTCGCCTGCAACCGCCCGCTGGACGAAGCGACGGCACAGGCGATCTGCGAGATATTCACCGAAGTCGTCATCGCCCCCGCCGCCGACGACGCGGCTCGCGCTGTATTCGCCAAAAAGAAGAACCTGCGCCTGCTGATCGCACCGCTGGGCGATGCGGCGCGGCCAGGCTTCACCATGAAGACCATTGCGGGCGGGCTGCTGCTGCAAAGCCGCGACAATGGCGCGGTGGCGCGCGATGATTTGAAAGTCGTCACCGACCGCGCGCCGACGGAGCGCGAAATGGCCGATGCGCTGATGGCGTGGACGGTGGCCAAGCACGTCAAATCCAACGCCATCGTCTATGTGAAGGACGGCATGACTGCGGGCATCGGCGCTGGGCAGATGAACCGGCGCGACAGCAGCCGCATCGCCGCCGCAAAAGCTGCCGAAGCCGCCGAGACCTTCGGCTGGGCCGCGCCGCGCACCGTCGGCAGCGCAGTGGCGTCCGATGCTTTCTTCCCCTTCGCCGATGGCTTGCTGGCTGCGGCGGAGGCGGGGGCGACCTGCGTCATCCAGCCCGGCGGCTCGATGCGCGACGAGGAAGTGATCGCGGCGGCCAACGAACACAGGCTGGCGATGGTGTTTACCGGGATGCGGCACTTCCGCCACTAGGCGCGCGTCGCATCGGAACGTGTAACCTTTTTGCCGGTTAGGTCGAATGAACGGGTAATCACCGTCCCATTCACCCGCTCGTAAGCGGTTGTGCCCTAAACGTCCTGGCACACCGAAACGACCGACCAGCGAAACGACCTGACATGACCCTTCTGAAATCCGACCTTGCCCGCAATTTCACCATCGGCTTCGCCCTTGGCGCCATGATGATCGGCGCGCAAATCGACGGCACGACGCTGAACGCGCTGTCTACATCCATCATTCCAAGCGCCGCTGCGGCGGTGTTCTCGTGAAGCGCGCCCTGTTCGCCGCGCTGCCGCTGGCCCTCGCTGCGGCCACAGTACTCCAGCCCGTAACCGCACAGGCGCGCGTCGTCGCCGCACCTGCCGCCAAACAGTTCGCCGTCGAAGGCAGCGGCACCAAGACCGCCATCTTCGCCGGTGGCTGCTTCTGGGGCGTCGAGGCCGTGTTCAGCCATGTGAAAGGCGTCAAAAGTGCCGTCAGCGGCTATCACGGCGGCAAGGCGGCCACTGCGGATTACGACATCGTCAGTTCGGGCCTCAGCAACCACACCGAAGCGGTGCGCATCACTTACGATCCCAAGGTCGTGCGGTACGATGAACTGCTGCGGATTTTCTTCTCGGTCATTGCCGACCCGACGCTGAAGGACCGACAGGGGCCGGATCGCGGCGCGCATTACAATGCCGAGCTGATCCCGGTCAGCGCGGAGCAGCGCAAGGTCGCCAGCGCATATCTCAAGCAGATGCAGGCGTCGGGTAAATGGCCGGGCCGGATCGTCACCGGCATCACGCGCCCGGGCAAGTTCTACAAGGCGGAAACCTACCATCAGGATTTCGCCGCAAAGAACCCGAATCACGGCTATATCCGCCGGTGGGATGCGCCCAAGGTGGCGGCGCTGAAGCGGCTTTATCCAGCGCATTATCGCGCCAGCTTCCAGCGCAACTAGGCCGCATCGCCGCATTTGGTGTTTGCGGACGGCATCGCTATATCGTGCCGTATGGCTAACAGCGCGACCGTATCTTCCCACTCGCATGACGAACATCGCGGCGACGCGCTGGCTATTGCGGCGCGCGAGGCGCTGACCAGCGCGGGCGAACAATGGACCGACTTGCGCGCTTCCGTATTCGAGGCACTGAGCCGTCACGACCGCCCCGCATCCGCTTACGATATCGCCGATGCGCTGTCGGCGGCGCGCGGCAAGCGGGTTGCGCCCAACAGCGTTTACCGCATCCTCGACCTGTTCGTGGCCAACAACCTCGCCTTGCGTATCGAAAGCGCGAATGCCTTTATCGCAAACAGCCACCCCGGCTGCCTGCACGATTGCATCTTCCTGGTGTGCGACGATTGCGGCGAGGCCACGCATGTCGACCATGACAGCGTGGCGCGCAGCCTGCGCAAGGTGGCGACGAGCCGTGCATTCAAGGCGGTGCGCTCTATCATCGAGGTACGCGGCACCTGCGCCGCCTGTAGCTGACGCAGCGCGCGCAAACCGTTGCTAAGAATCGACATTGCTCCGGCTGCGGGCTAGGTTCGCGGCCATGCCGAATACACCAGACACCCCGCTTCTCGATACTGTCGAATTTCCCGCCGACCTGCGCCAGCTCGACCGGAGCCGCCTGCGCGAACTGAGCGACCAGCTGCGCGCCGAAATGATCGACGCGGTCAGCCAGTCGGGCGGGCATCTGGGGTCGGGGCTGGGCGTGGTCGAGCTGACCGTGGCGATCCATTATGTTTTCAATACGCCAGACGACAAGCTGATCTGGGATGTCGGCCACCAGTGCTATCCGCACAAGATCCTGACCGGACGGCGCGACCGCATCCGCACATTGCGGCAGGAAGGCGGCCTGTCCGGCTTCACCAAGCGCAGCGAGAGCGAATACGATCCGTTCGGCGCCGCGCATTCCAGCACCTCGATCAGCGCCGCGCTGGGTTTTGCTGTTGCGAACAAGCTGAATGACCGGCCGGGACGCGGCATCGCGGTAATCGGCGATGGCGCGATGAGCGCGGGCATGGCCTACGAGGCGATGAACAATGCCGAACAGGCGGGCAATCGCCTCGTCGTCATCCTCAACGACAACGATATGAGTATCGCCCCGCCGGTGGGTGGCCTCAGCGCCTATCTCGCGCGGATGGTCACCAGCAGCGAATATCTCGGCCTGCGCTCGATGGCGTCCAAGATGGCGCGCAAGCTGTCGCGCCGGGTGCATTCAACACTCGACAAGGCGGAAGAATATACGCGCGGCATGGTGACGGGCGGCACTTTGTTCGAGGAACTGGGCTTCTATTATGTCGGCCCCATCGACGGGCATAATTTGGATCACCTCATCCCGGTGCTGGAAAATGTGCGCGACAGCGACCAGGGGCCGGTGCTGATCCATGTCGTCACGAAAAAGGGCAAGGGCTATGCCCCTGCCGAAGACAGCGCCGACAAATATCACGGCGTCGCCAAGTTCGACGTCATCACCGGCAAGCAGAAGAAATCGAGTGGCGGGCCGCCCGCTTACCAGAACGTGTTCGGCGAAACGCTGGCCAAGCTGGCCGAGACCGATCCGCGTATCTGCGCCATCACCGCCGCCATGCCGAGCGGCACCGGCGTCGACAAATTCGCCATCGCGCATCCGGAGCGTAGTTTCGATGTCGGCATCGCCGAACAGCATGGCGTAACCTTTGCCGCCGGTCTCGCCGCGCAAGGAATGCGTCCGTTCGCCGCGATTTATTCGACGTTCCTGCAACGGGCTTACGACCAGGTTGTCCATGATATCGCGATCCAGAACCTGCCGGTGCGCTTCGCCATCGACCGTGCCGGTCTGGTCGGTGCCGACGGCGCGACACACGCGGGCAGTTTCGACATCACCTATCTGGCGACGCTGCCCAATTTCGTGGTCATGGCGGCGGCGGACGAGGCCGAGCTGGTCCATATGACCTATACGGCGGCACAGCATGACAGCGGACCGATTGCACTGCGCTATCCGCGCGGTGCGGGCACCGGTGTCGCCTTGCCGGAAACGCCCGAAGCGCTGGAAATCGGCAAGGGCCGCATGGTGCGCGAAGGCACCAAGATCGCCATCCTGTCGCTGGGTGCGCGGCTGGAGGAAGCCAAGCGCGCTGCCGACCGGCTCGATGCCAAGGGCCTCAGCACCAGCGTTGCCGACATGCGCTTCGCCAAGCCGCTCGACACCGACCTGATCGACCGGCTGGCACGCACGCACGAGGTGCTGGTGACGGTGGAAGAAGGCTCCGTCGGCGGGCTGGGCGCGCATGTGCTGACCCATGCCAGCGACAGCGGTCTGCTCGATGCGGGCCTGAAAATTCGTACGCTGCGTCTGCCCGACCAGTTCCAGGACCAGGCCGCGCCCGAAGTGCAGTATGCGCAGGCCGGTCTCGATGCGGACGGCATCGTCGAAACCGTGCTGGCGGCCTTGCGGCATAACAGCGCCGGGGCGGACGAACGGGTGGAGGAAGTGCGCGCCTGACCGCGCCGCCCGCCGCCATGCCCGTCATCACGTCCGACATGTCCGGCGGCATAGCCACACTTCGCTTCGACCGGCCCGATGCTATGAACCCGCTGGGCACCGATGGCGACGGCGCGGCAATCGCGGCGGCGTGCGACGCCATCAATGCCGACACCGAGGTGCGTGTCGCTATCCTGACCGGCGCGGGCCGCGCATTTTCGGCGGGTGGCGATATCAAGGCGATGCGCGATCGCACCGGCACCTTCGGCGGCAATCCGGTTGCCATTGCGGAAAGCTATCGCAGCAACATCCACCGCGCCCTGCGGGCATTCGAAGGCTTGCAGGTTCCGCTGATCGCCGCCGTCAACGGGCCGGCCATCGGTCTTGGCTGCGACATCGCTTGCCTTGCCGACATCCGCATCGCATCGGACCGCGCGAAGTTCGGCGTTACTTTCTTGAAACTCGGCATCATTCCGGGCGATGGCGGCACATGGCTGCTGCCGCGCATTATCGGCGAGGCGCGGGCGGCGCAGCTGCTCTACACTGGCGATATCATCGACGCCCCTACAGCGCGCGAATGGGGGCTGGTGTCCGATGTGGTCGCCGACGACACCTTGCAGGATACGGCGATGGCGTTGGCACAACGTATTGCCGCGATGCCCCCGCTGGGCGTGCGGCAGACCAAGCGGCTGCTCCGGCAAGCGCGCACTTCCAGTTACGACAATGCGCTCGAACTGGCGGCGGCAACGCAGGCGCTGATGCACAACACCAGCGACCATGCCGAAGGCGTCGCGGCGCTGTTGGAAAAGCGCGCGGGCCGTTTCACGGGAAACTAGGCCAGCCTAGCGCGCGGTCGGAATGATGGTTGCCTGCGCGGTGGCGACCAGCTTTGCGCCTTCGCTTGCGCCATCCTCGCTCCATACATCTGCGCGCACCACCACCTGTCGCTTGCCCGCCTTGATAACGGTGCCTTTCGCGCGCAGCACCGTTCCCGTGGCGGGGGCCAGGAAATTGATGGTGTAGCTGCCTGTCACCACATCGCCCGCCACGCTCGCCGCCGCCCAGGCGCAGGCATTGTCCGCCATCAGCCCGACGATCGCGCCATGCGCGAAGCCGTGATGCTGCGTCATCTCATCGCGTATGGCGAGAGCGAGTTCGGACTCGCCCTCCCAGACTCGAACCGGGTCGACATCCAGCCAGCGGGAGAAACCGGACTGCCCGACGGCCACCTTTCTCAAATAGGCGCGCGCCTGTTCGGGGGTCTCGAAACGCTGGGGACGGTCGGCCATGACAACTCCTTAAGTCTGTAATACAGACTGAATAGGACTTGCCGACTGCGCAGGCAAGCGCGATATCGAATGCCGTGCCCGCGTACCAAGCTTCCCGCTCGCCATGCCCCATCGGTCGCGCCAGCCGCGTGCTGGGGGATCGCTGGGCCATGCTCATCGTGCGCGAGGCATTGCTGGGCTGCGACAGGTTCGAACAGTTCATGGCACGGCTCGATATCAGCCGCGCGGTGCTGACGGACCGGCTTGCCATGCTGGTCGCAGCGGGGTTGCTATGCCGCGAACCGGCAGGCGCCGTGCGCGCAGCCTATGTGTTGACCGAAGCAGGGCGCGCATTGGGGCCTGTCTACGAACGGATCGGTGCATGGAGCGCCGACCACCTGTTTCCGGACGGCAAGGACGCATCCGACTGGAACGCCGCGTCTCCGGCTACTTGATGGCGATCAGCTCGACCTTGAACAGCAGCGTCGCGCCGCCGGGGATCGGCCCCTTGCCCATCGGGCCGTATGCCAGATCGGCAGGCGAGGCGATCTCGATGGTATCGCCCACGCCCATTTGCGGGATGGCCATCTGCCACGCCGGGATCAATCCGCCCAAGCGGGAAGGTCGCAGGCTGTCCGCGATCGTAGGAGCTGTCGAAGCCGGTGCCGTCGATGAAGGTACCGGCATAGTGCACCGTCACCGTGTCGGACGGGTCGGGTTTCGCACCGGTTCCGTCGCCGCCAGTGCGCCGCCACAGCAGGCCGCCATCCATGCTGTTCCAGCCACTATCCGTCGCGCGTTCCGCCAGCGCGGCCTGTTGCGCATTGTGCCATGCCGCATCCTGCGAACGATCCATTTTCGGCTCCTGTGCCATAACCGTAAAGGCGGCCACGGCGGCACCTGCCAGCCCCAGCGCAACCATCGTCGAACGTATTCCGGTCACCAGTCATATCCCTTCGGCAGGACGCTTTCGTCCGGATTGCGATAGCGGTCGCGCAACCGTGTCTGATGGTTGTCCAGCGGTTGTTCCACCCCGTCGATGAAAACGCGCGTGGGCGCGGAAGACAGTTCCAGCGGATCGCCGCTCCACAGCACGACATCGCCGCTGGCACCGGGCGCGAGAACGCCGAGCCGCCCGCCATAGCCGCTGATTTCCGCAGGAACAGAGGAGATGGCGGCGAACGCCTGGCCCCAGCTCAGCCCGTCCGCGCCCTGCAATTTCTGCAGGGCGACAAGATTGCCCGCATATTGCGGCGCGATGCGGGGCGAATTGATGCCATCGGTCAGCCCGCCCAGCGCGACCTTCACGCCCGCCTTTACCATGCGCGCCACATTGCTTTGTGTCGCACCGACCTGTTCGAAGCTGGACGGCAGGTTGTCGAGCGGATCGGCAATGACCGGCACATCCGCCGCCGCAATCTCGCGCGCGGCCAGCCAGCCTTCGCTCGCACCGACCAGCACGAGATCGAGCTGCGGGAAATCGTTCTTCAACGCGAGCACCTGCCGAATGTCGGAGGCGCGCTCCACCGCGACATAGAGCGGCTGCTGCCCGCGCACGACCGGCACCAGTGCAGCGGCATCGAAACGGCTGAGCAGCACGTCGTCGCGCGAGGCGGTATTGTCCGCAAGGCGAGGGTCCAGCGGCAGATCGTCGCCGGTTCGCATGTCTTCGGGCTGCGAAGGGCTGCCCATGATGCGCCCGTCGGCACCATATTGCCGCGCCTCGCGCAAGGCGTTGCGCAACAGGGCGTGCGTCGAGGTGCGGCTGCCGCCTGCAATACGCGCACCCGCTTCGCCCAGCGCCACCATCTGGAAGGCGCGCGGGCGAACGATCATGTCGGGGTCCGCGCCCAGATCGACGATGGCCCCCTGTCCGCCGAAGATCGAGCTGGTCGGGCGCGAGAAGATGCTCGCTCGCGTCACGCCGCCCGCGCGGTTGATGGCGACGTGCTGCGATGTCGGGTTGAGTGCAGGCGCCACGTCGAGCGCGGCACCGAACGGCGAATTGTTCGCCGCCTGGTCGTTCGAAGTCACTGACCGCGCCCACATCCCACAGACCCAGCGTGGTGACGGCGGCGAACAGGCCGGGCGTGACCCATTTGCCCGACCCGTCGATTGCGCTGCCCGCTTCGCGCGCCGGTGCGCCTGCGTCGGGACCGGCATAGACGACATTGCCGCTGCGGACCGAAACGGTTGCATTGCGGATCGGCTCGCTGCCGTCGCCGGTTGCCACCGTGGCGTTCACGATGTCGATGTCCTGCGCCATCACCGGCGAGGCAAGCGTGGCGAGTGCAGTTGCGGCAAGGAGAGAGAGGCGCATCATTTCGCGTCTCCTTCGCCCGGCTGGCCCAGCTCGAAATCGCTGACCGGCCTGCGCTTGGGATCCTGCGCGTCGAACAGCAGCGCACCATCCACCCACACCTTTTCGGGGCGGGAATAGACGCTCAGCGGATTGCCGTTCCACAACACGACATCGGCCATCTTGCCCGCTTCGAGGCTGCCCGTCATCGTGTCGATACCCATCGCCTTGGCGGCATTCAGCGTAATCCAGCCGACCGTGTCGCCATCGGTGATGTCCAGTCCGATACGCCGTCCGGCGGCCTGCGCCTTGGCGGCTTCCTGATTGAGCCGCTGGATGCCGTTCTCGTCGTCGGAATGGATGACCACGCAGGCCCCCGCCTGCCACAGCAGTGCGGCGTTTTCGGGGATGCCGTCATAGGCTTCCATCTTGAAACCGTACCAGTCGGCCCAGATCGCGCTGCAAATGTCGTTTTCTCGCAGCATTCCGGCGATCTTGTAGCTTTCCACGGCGTGATGGAACGCCGTGACCTTGTAGCCCGCCTCGCGCGCCATATCGATTACCAGCGCCATTTCGTCGGCACGGTAGCAGTGGTTGTGGACCAGGATGTCGCCGTCGAGCACGCCGGCCAGCGTCTCCTTGCCCAGATCGCGTTTCTCGCGGTCGCCGTCGGCATAGACCTTGGCGTCCATCCATGCCTGCCGATTGACCGCGAAGCTTCCCATGCGGGTGCTCGGCATCCGGCCACGCCCGCCGTAAACCCGCTTGGGGTTTTCGCCGCAAGCCATCTTGAAGCCATAGGGCGCGCCGGGGAACTTCATGCCCTGCACCGTGCGGCTGTTGACGTTTTTCAGCGTGACCGAACGTCCGCCCATCAGGTTCGCCGAACCGGGCAGGATTTGCAGGCTGGTCACGCCGCCATTGGCGAGCGCGCGCGTGAAGCCGGGATCCTGCGGCCAGACCGAATGCTCGGCCCAGACTTCGGGCGTGCCGGGGCTGGTCGCCTCGTTGCCGTCATTATGCGCGTCGACCGAGGGGGTCGGGTAATTGCCGAGGTGGCTGTGGATGTCGATGATGCCGGGCGTGACGTATTTACCGCTGCCGTCGATCCGCGTGTAGCCGGCGGTGGACAGCGACGCATCGCCGACGCCGACGATCTTGCCGTCCGCGAACAGCACGGTGGCATCGGCAAGCGTCGCGCCGGTGCCGTCATGTACTGTCGCGCCGACCAGCGCGGTCGGCTCGCCCGGATAGCGGGTGTAGGTGCTGGCAAACGGAACCGGCGCATCGGCGGCGGTGACGGGCTTGTCTGCCGCACCGGACATTCCGGCACAGGCAGACAGGGAGGCAGCGGAGAGGGCAAGCGCCCCGAAACGCGTAAAGGTGCGAGCGAAGCGTGTCATAATGCCGCGCCCTCCGCCTATGTGCGGGTCGCGGGGCGAATACCCGCTTCCTGCTGCTCGAGACCCGCTTGCGCCTGACCGGCCAGATCATCGCCTACGTTATCGTCGGCCAGCGTATCGAGATGCATAAGGCGTTTGATAAGCGGACTGACGACCATGACGACAACGCCGACACCAACCGCAAACCAGCCTACCGTGCCGTAAACATCCAGCACGACCTGCTTTCCTGCTGCTTCTCCAACGCCTTCGCCGCCCGTTGCCGCAGCAATCAGGCCAGCGGCGAAATTGCCGGTGGCCGAGGCGAAGAACCATGACCCCATGACAAGCGACGCCATCTGGACGGGGCTCAGCCGGTTCATCGCCGAGAGGCCGACCGGGCTAAGACACAGTTCGCCGGTGGTGTGCAGAAGGTAAATCAGGAATATGAAAATCACCGGCGTCGGTACGCTGACGCCAACCGATTCCGCACCCCACTTCAGGACGAGGAAGCCAAGTCCAACCTGGATGACAGCAAGGCCGAACTTCATCGGTGTCGACGGCTCCAGCCCCTTGGCGGCGAGCATTTGCCACACGATTGCGAAAATCGGTGCGAGTGCGACGATATAGATCGCATTGATCGACTGGAACATCGAAGCATTTACGCCCTGCGTCGCAACGTGGCGGTCGGTGAACAGGTTGAGGCTGGACCCGGCCTGTTCGAACAAGGCCCAGAATACTATCGAGATCACCAGCAATATCGTTGCCGATACGATCCGGTCCCGGTCGTGCGCGACACGCTGCACCATTTGCAGAATGAGTACGGTCATCACCCCGCCAAAGCCGATAACGGCAGGCCATTTCCATGCGAAGTTACCCGATGCGAGGAAGAACATCGACACAACGAGCAATACACTCGTGGCGATGTAGGCGCCGAACGCATCCTTGGGCGCATCGGAATAGCGTCCGTAGGGAAGCTGGAACGTGGCGATGCCGAGAACATAGCACAGCAACGCCGCACCAAATGTGCCGAGGAATATTTGCACCGCGTCCTGATACTGGATGGCGACCCAGCACAAGGCGACGAGGCCCAGGCCGAATGCATAAAGTCCGTATTCCCGACCGTTCTTGAGCCGTTCCGGAAACTGCGGTTCGCCTTTGCCGAGCAGGAGCGGCTTGCCGAGTACGAAAAAGACCAGACCGATCAGCATGCCGATACCGGCCAGGCCGAAGCCGTACTGCCAGCCATAGGTTTGGCCCAGATAACCGCAAATGATCGAAGCGGTCGCAGCACCGACATTAATGCCCATATAGAAGATCGTGTAAGCAGGATCACGGCGGATATCGGTGCGGTCATAGAGCTGCCCCACGATGACCGAGATGTTGGCCTTCAGAAAGCCGGAGCCCACGATGATGAGCGCCAGTGCAAGCCAGAACACGTTGATGGTTGCATCGCCCTGTCCGCCGCTGCCTTCGAATGCCATGAAGAAGTGGCCGAATGTCAGCAGGACCGCACCGAACAGAACAGCCTTGCGTTGCCCCAGATAGCGGTCGGCCAGGTAGCCGCCGATTACCGGCGTAATATACACCAGTGCGGTGTAGGAACCGTAGATGATCGACGCTTCGCTGTCCGAGAACAGCCAATGCTGCACCAGATAGAAAATGAGCAGCGCGCGCATCCCGTAATAGGAAAACCGCTCCCACATCTCCGCGAGGAACAGCAGGAACAGCCCCTTGGGGTGTCCGGCAAATTCGGGTTCGGGCCGCGTAACGATGAAGGAGCCACCCAGCAGGAACGCGGCAAGCGCGACGACAGCGATCCAAAAAGCCCACATCTCGAAGAGGGAATCGAACGTGAAAATCAGTTCATGCATGGGCGGGCAGCGCCTTTTTGATCGATGAGCGTGTGCGCCAGCCCCTCGCCAGCGTGTCGCTGCGGCGGGTTCTAGCAAGTGTTTCAGTCTTGTGAAGCGCGTAAATTTCCCTGCTACGAACGATACGCCTCTGCCCCAGCGCTTGACCTGCTACGCTGTATTATGGCACTGCTGCACCTCGTCCGCAATTCAACCGAGGTTCGATGCCCAGCAATTCCCGTCCGGTATATCTCAAGCTGCGCGACCGCATTGCGGCGGCGATCATTGCGGGGGACTACGCGGAGGGTGCCATGCTGCCGTCCGTGCGGGCCTATGCGGTCGAGCAGGGTGCGAACCCCCTGACCGTGGCCAAGGCCTACCAGCAGTTCCAGACCGACGGCTTTGTCGAGGTGCGGCGCGGCATCGGGATGTTCGTGAAGCCGGGCGCTGCCGAACAGCTGCGCGCGCGCGAGCGGGAACGGTTTCTGGAAGAGGAATGGCCCGCCATCCACGCGCGCATCCGCATTCTCGGCTTTGCGCCATCCGACCTTATGGCGGAGGCCTGACTGCCCTTTTCGCGGCCAGGTTTTGGCGAAAGGGCTTAACATTTAACACTTCGGTGATTGTTTCGATGCCGGTTATCTGGCATGCCGTAATGCAAGCACCTGATGGGGAGAGGGCGATGATCAGATCGGAACTGCTGCAAATCCTGGCGGACGAAAACCCCGGACTGCGCGCCGAGGAAATCGAGCAGATCGTCAATATTTTCTTCGAGGAAATTTCCGCGCGGCTGGCCGACGGGGGCCGGGTCGAGCTGCGCGGGTTCGGCGCGTTTTCCACGCGCGACCGCGATGCCCGCAAGGGCCGCAATCCGCGCACCGGAGAGCCGGTGGACGTCGCGGCAAAGCGGGTGCCCTATTTCAAACCGGGCAAGGACATGCGCGAACGGCTCAACGCCGATTGATCGATTGCCGCTGTCGCCGACACCCTTGACCGGACCGGTCGCTTTGGTCTGATAGGCCGCGCACAATGCGGGCGTGGCGGAATGGTAGACGCAAGGGACTTAAAATCCCTCGAGCCTTGCTCGTGTGGGTTCGAGTCCCACCGCCCGCACCAGCTCCGACATAGTCACAATGCCACTGCCGGTTGGCGCGTTGTGCCGGGGGTAATCCCTAAACGCGTGTTAGGCATTGCTTCGCAACCGGTTGATAATCCTTTGGAGGCTAAGGGTGCGGTAAGGCTGCATAATAGCGGCAGGGGAGCAACATGACGCAAATCGCGCCGATGGAGGCGGAACCGGAGGGCGTGTCCCAGGCTGCCGACGCATCGGCAGGCGTCGAGGAGCGCATCGCGCCGCGTTTTACCCTGCTGATCCGTCCGGCCAAATTGCTGGTCGGGCCATGCCAGATCGTCTGCGTCATCCGCGACCTGTCGGCCACCGGCATCAGCGTCCGCCTGTTCGAGGATGTGACATGGCGGGGGCTGATCCAGCTCGAATTGCAGACGGGCGATCGCTACACGCTGGAGCATGTGTGGCATCGAGGCGCGGAAGCCGGGTTCCGGTTTCTCGATCCGGTGGCGGTCGAGGATGTGATCGCGCAAAACAGTTTTTACCCGAAACGCGACCTGCGGTTCGATATCGACCTGCCTGCGCGGCTGCGGATGCTGACCGGCAGTGTCGAGGCGCAGCTCAACAACATATCGCGGCAGGGCGGGCTGATGTCCTGCGACACGCCGCTCGCGCTGAACCAGCCGCTGCGGATCGAAAGCGACCGGTTGCCCGATATCGAGGCACGAGTGCGCTGGCGGCGCGAAGGGGTGTATGGTCTGGTGTTCGACACCACGTTCTCGCTCGCCGCGCTGGCCGACGCGGTGCGGGCCACCCAGCCGGATTGTGCCGCGGACGACGCATGACCCCCAGAGGCGGAACCTCCGGCACACGTCGCAGCCGCGCGTTAACCGTTTCATAACCAATAATCTTCACTTCCTGCCGTGACATACGATCACGGAGAAGATGATGAGCGTGGACCAGACTGTTCCCCCCAAAATGGCAGGGCATGATGCCGCGCACTCAGATGCTGAACGTCACGTCGATGTCGCCATCATCGGTGCCGGCCCTGCCGGGCTGACCGCCGGATACCTGCTGACCAAGCAGGGCAAAAGCGTGGCGATCATCGAGAAAGACGAAACCTATGTCGGCGGGATCAGCCGCACGGTGGAGCACGAGGGCTATCGCTTCGACATTGGCGGGCACCGCTTCTTTTCCAAGAGCCAGCAGGTCGTCGACCTGTGGAACGAGATACTGCCGGACGACTTCATCCAGCGCCCGCGCATGAGCCGCATCTATTACGAGGGCAAATTCTACAGCTATCCGCTGCGCGCGTTCGAGGCGCTGGGCAATCTGGGCATCCTGCGCTCCACCGCCTGCATGGTCAGCTATCTGCGTTACAAGCTGTTCCCCGTGAAGGACGTGAAAAGCTTCGAGGACTGGACCACCAACCAGTTCGGCCACAAGCTGTATTCGATCTTCTTCAAGACCTACACCGAGAAGGTGTGGGGCATGCCCTGCAACGAGATGAGCGCAGACTGGGCCGCGCAGCGCATCAAGGGCCTGTCGCTGTGGAGTGCGGTGGTCGATGGCCTGAAACGCTCGATGGGGCTGAATAAAGCGCCGAACGACGGGCAAGCGGCCAAGACGCTGCTGGAAACCTTCCGCTATCCCCGCCTCGGTCCCGGCATGATGTGGGATGCGGCGCGCGATGCGATCGAGGCGACCGGCAAGGGCGAGATCATCATGGGTCACGGCCTGGAACGGCTGGCCAGCGACGGGTCCGGCGGCTGGCGCATGACGGCAACGGGCGCCGACGGCACTCGCCAGACCATCATCGCCAAGGACGCCATCAGCAGCGCGCCGATGCGCGAGCTGGCCACGCGCCTCCACCCGCTGCCCGACACCACCTTGCAGGCAGCGGAGCTGAAATATCGCGACTTCCTGACCGTGGCGCTGAAAATCCGGTCCGAGGAACTGTTCCCCGACAACTGGATCTACATCCACGACGACAGCGTACAGGTTGGTCGCGTACAGAACTTCCGTAGCTGGTCGCCCGAAATGGTGCCGGACGAAGGCGTCGCCTGTGTCGGCCTCGAATATTTCTGCTTCGAGGATGACGGGCTGTGGTCGTCTTCGGACGACGAGCTGATCGAACTGGCCAAGCGCGAAATGGCGCAGCTGGGCCTGTGCGAACCGGCAGACGTCATCGGTGGCGCCGTGGTGCGGCAGGAAAAGGCGTATCCGGTGTATGACGAGGATTACGCCGCCAATGTCGAGGCGATGCGCGTCGAGCTGGAAGAGCGCTTCCCGACGCTGCACCTGGTGGGCCGCAACGGGATGCACCGGTACAACAACCAGGACCATGCCATGATGACCGCCATGCTGACGGTCGAGAACATCATTGCAGGCGAGCGGGTGTATGACACCTGGTGCGTCAACGAGGATGCCGAATATCACGAAGCGGGCGACGAAGGCGCGGAAAAGGCAATCGCGACCGACAGCACGGCGCGTCCGGTTACCGCCGATCAGGCCGCCGCGCTTAGCTCGCTGATGCCGGTGCCGGAACGGATTTCCGAAGACACCGACGCATCCGAAGCCGAACCGCGCAAAGTCGCCTGACTCAGAGTCGTATGGGGGAGGGAACGTCATGCAGGCTCTGACACGACGGCTGCGCGACATTCGCCTGCTGCGCTATCTGCTGGCGAGCGTGGGCGCGCTGGCGGTCGATGTCGGCTGCTTTCTTGCCGCCATGTCGTCGGGCATCACCCCTGCTGCGGCATCGGCGTTCGGCTATTGCGCAGGCATCGTGGCGCACTGGCTGCTGTCGAGCCGCACGGTCTTTACCGACATGGTCGGTCGCGGACGGCGGCGGACGCGGCAGAAGGTGCTGTTCGTCATCTCCGCCCTGCTTGGTCTGGGGGCCACCACACTGATCGTGGGCGGCGGCGATGCTCTGTCCATCGACCCACGCCTCGCCAAGCTGGTCGCGATAGTCGTGAGCTTTGCGCTGACGTGGCTTATCCGCAGCCGCATCGTCTTCCGCTGACGTGCCGCCCGATATGCCGCACGCGGTCAACACACGTATCGCCATCGTTTGGGCGGCGCTGGCGCTGATCCTCGTGGCGGTCGGGCTGCCCGGTATTCTGGCGGGTGCGTTTCCCGATCCGGACGATACGTTGCGGCTGGTGCAGGTGCGCGATCTGCTGGCAGGGCAAGGCTGGTGGGATTTGCACCAGTACCGTATCGACGCCCCTTCTGGCACGCTGATGCACTGGTCGCGGCTGGTGGACGCGCCGCTGGCAGTGGTGATTGCGGCGTTCACACCTCTGTTCGGACAAGGCGCGGCGGAAACGATCGCGCTGATCCTCGTGCCGCTGCTAACGCTGGGCGCTGTGCTGTTTGTCATTGGTCGGCTGGCAGCGCGCCTGTTCGATCTCGAAGTGGCGACGATGGCCTGTCTTGCCCTCGCGTTCCTTGCGCCGCTGGTCGTGCAGTTGCAGCCGATGCGGATCGACCACCACGGCTGGCAGGTGCTGTCCGTGGCGATTGCCCTGTCGGCGGCGTTCGACACGAAGGCATGGCGCGGTGGCCTGATCGCGGGGCTGGCGATGGCGGTGGGGGCGAACATATCGCTTGAGACGATACCGATGGCGGCGGTTTTCGGCGCGGTGTTCGCGCTGCGCTGGTGGCGGGACGGCGGGCAACGCTGGTGGCTGGCAAGCTACATGGCGGCGTTGGCGATCGGCCTGGCGGCGGTGTTCCTCGCGACGCGCGGACTTTCCGATCTGGCGCAGCATTGCGATGCCATCTCAACCGCGCATCTGGCATTTTTCGCGATTGCGGCGGCGGGTACCTGTGCGTTGGCGCTGGTCGGGAATCTGCCGCGATACGCTGTGGTTGCGGGTCTGGCTGCAAGCGGCATCATTGGACTGCTTGTATTCGGAACAGCATCGCCCGCATGCCTGCAATCGCCCTTTGCTGCGCTCGATCCGCTGGTGCGCGATTACTGGTATATCAATGTGAAGGAAGGCCGTCCGGTATGGGAACAGAGCATTCCCCTGGCTGGGCCCGTTGTGATTCAGCTCGTGCTGGCGCTGGCCGTCACACTGCATCTGGCGCGAAAGTACAGGGAAGGCGTCTGGTTCGATTACGCGATCATTCTGGCAGGAAGCATGGTGCTGACCGCATTGGTATGGCGGTCCAGTGCTTTTGCCTGCGTAATCGCCCTCATACCACTCGGCTGTCTCCTCGCGCGCTTACGAGAACGCATGGCCGGACCGGATGTGCGTCGAAAGGCTGTGGCAATCGGTCAAGCTGCGCTCGTATTGTTGCCCTCGGTGCCTTTCCTGCTCGTCGAGCCGGTTTTCGATGGTGATACAGATGACGCAAGCACGCCCTTCACCATCGAAGACACAGCGCAGTGCAGCATTGCCGATAATGCCGCGCTGCTGGATACTCTGCCGACCGGTACGATCTTCGCACCGCTCGATATAGGCCCGTATATCCTGCTAAGCACCCGGCATCGCGTGGTCGCGACCGGACATCACCGTGCAGAAAGCGCGATGCGCGATGTTATCGCAACCTATACCGGTCCTACGGTTCATGCGCGAGCGCAGCTTGCGCGCTACGATGCGGCTTACCTCGTCATGTGCCGGTATCTGGGCGAGCCGCAACTATATGCACAGCGCAATCCAGAATCGTTTGCTGCCGATCTGATCGCGGGCGAGCCACCGGGCTGGCTTACACCTGTCGATGTGGGTGGCCCCAGCGGCATGCTGGTCTATCGTATCGAACTATAGCGCAAGCGGTCAGGCCGGGCGGAAATCCATCGCCGCGCCGTTCATGCAATACCGCTTGCCCGTCGGCTTCGGTCCATCATTGAAGACATGGCCGAGATGACCGCCGCAATCGGCGCACAGCACCTCGGTACGCGGCACGCCGATCTTGTAATCGGTATCCAGCGCGATCGCGCCCGGGAGCGGTTTCCAGAAGCTGGGCCAGCCGGTGCCGCTGTCGAACTTGGTGCTGGAAGCATACAGGCGGTTGCCGCAGCCTGCGCAGACGAAGGTGCCCTTGCGCTTTTCCTTGTCGAGCGGCGAGCTGTAGGGTCGCTCGGTGCCAGCCTTGCGCAGGATGCGATATTCGCTGGCGGTCAGCCGCTTCTTCCATTCCGCATCGCTGCGCGCCTTGGGCCAGTTGCGCGCCTGTGCCGGACTGCTGCCGCAAGCGGCGAACATCGGCAGGGCAGCCCCTGCGGCAAGGATGGTCAGGAAACGGCGGCGCGGGGTATGTTCGGTAAGCATTGCCTGCCGATAGGGCAGCGCGGCTTAGCCCGCGCTGAACCATCGCCTCGAACTGGCCGTCAGAACGTGCTGACTTCCACGTCCATTTTGCGGAAACCATGCACGAAATTGGCGCGCACCCGCTCGACATCGCCGGTGACGCGGACGCGCATGCGGCGGGCGTGCATTTCTTCCAGCAGGATGCGCAGTTGCAATTCCGCCAGCCGCGCGCCGACGCAGCGGTGGATGCCGTACCCGAATGCGAGATGGCGGCGGGCGTTGTCGCGGGCGATATCGAGGCGGTCCGGTTCGCTGAACACGTCGGTGTCGCGATTTGCGCTGAGATACCACAGCACCATCTTGTCGCCCTTCGCGATTCGCTCGCCGAACAGTTCGGTGTCCTGCGTGGCAGTGCGGCGCATATGTGCGAGCGGGGTCTGGAACCGGATCATTTCCTGCACCGCATTGGGGATGAGGTCGGGCTGCGTCTCGAACAGTTCGCGCTGGTCCGGGAAGCGGTCGAGCGAGTGGATGATGCCGCTCATCGTGTTGCGCGTGGTATCGTTGCCGCCCACGATCAGCAGCACCAGATTGCCCATGAATTCCAGCGGTTCCATCTGGTTCATCGCATCCGAGTGGATCATCATCGAAATCAGGTCCGGCCCGGGTTCCTCCTGCGCCTTCTTCGCCCACAGCATCTGGAAATAGGCCGCCATTTCATGCAGGATTTCGCGGCGCTGCAAGTCGAGATCGCGCGCCAGCACCAGCTCGGTATCGCCCGCCCAGTCCGACCAGAAGGTCAGCATGTGCCGGTCTTCCCACGGAAAATCGAACAGGATCGCCAGCATCCCGGTGGTCAGTTCGATGGAGACCCTGTCCACCCAGTCGAACACTTCGCCATGCGGCAGCGAGTTGAGCAGTTCGGCGGTGCGCGCGCGGATTTCCCCCTCCAGCCGCTTCATTTCCTTCGGTGCAAAAGCAGGCGCGACGGTGCGCCGCTGGCCGGTGTGCTTGGGGCGGTCTTCGGCGATGAACATCGGCAGGCGAAACGCGTCCTCGCCTTTTTCCATCTCTTCCTCGGTGGTATCGGCGATGGTGATGCCGCCATGTTCCCAGCTCGACGAGAAGATCTCGGGCAGCGATTCGACATGCTGGATCGCCTTGTGGCCGACCACGTTCCAGTGCGGGCCGAACGGGCTTTCCTGCACATGGTGCAGCGGCCCCTTGGCGCGCATTTCGGCGAAGATCGGCTGCCAGCGGTCCTCGGCATAGATGTCGCTGCGGCTGACGTCGAAGGGGTCGGAATGCGACAGCCGCTTGTCCGGATTGGCATCGAACCAGGCCTTCAGCGCATCGCCGGCCTTGGGCGAGGTGCGGAATTGCGGCTTGGGCATTGCAGGCGTTTCAGGGGCGGTTGCCATGTCGATCTCTCCGTGGTGCCGCCTGGCGTCGGGGCGGTCGTTGGGAAGCATCGTGCCGTTACTTACCGCAATGTCAATAGCCCGGTTGCGATACGCAACTTACTATCAGAGCGCCTTTTGACGCCTGAACCACCCACGCCGCTTTGCGCCCTTCGGCCCGGACTGCATGACCTTGCGGCGGAACAGCCCCGCGCCCAGCTTCACGAACACCGCAACGCACAGCCCCTGCCACGCCAGCGCGAGCAGATGCGGCCACAGCGTCTCGACCTGTGCCGCGCGTGCCAGCATGGCGAACGGGCTGCTGAACGGGAACACCGTTGCGGCCAGCTCCATCGGCGAACCGGGGCTGGCCATCGCGAAACTGGCGAAGAAGAACACCAGCAATTGCAGCATGGTGACCGGCATGGACAGCGTCTGCACCTCGCGCACCGTCGCCGCCATCGAGCCGATGGCAAGGAACAGCGAACCGAGGATCAGGTAGCCCATCGCGAAGTACAGGATGCCGAACACGAAGAACAGCGGCCAGCCGACGGCGGGCGCGGCGAAATTGCCCATGTCCAGCCCGGTGCCGTAGACCAGCAGCGCGCCCGTGCCGCCCCATACCGCAATGCCGACGAAGCTGACGCCGAGCATGGCGAACAGCTTGCCCAGGAATACCGCATCCATCGGGATGGCGGCGGCCAGCACTTCGATGATCTTGTTGCCCTTTTCCTCGACCAGATTGCTCAGCACCATGCCGCCCAGCAGCATGGTCAGCAGGAACAGCAGCATCTGCCCGCCCTGCGCGGTCTGCACGCGGTTGCGCTTCACATCGGCCCCGCTGGACCCGACGGTGCGGCTTTCGACCTTCGGGAAAGCGGCTGGCGAGGCCCCTTCGGCAGTCGCGGCAATCAGCCCGACCGGGCCGGACCAGCGCGCGACCTGTCCTTCGGGGCCGTTCAGCACCGGTGCGGCGGGTGTGCCGCTGACGATGGCGGCAAGGTTTCCGCCGCCCTCGCGCAGCAGGGCCTCCGCCCCGCCACCGGGGTTTTCAACCGCGACCAGCGGCGGCACGAAGCCGCCCATCTCGTCTTCCAGCGCCTGCGTCGCGGCCAGCATCCGCTCGGTATCGGCTGCCTCCATCATAACGCCGATTTCGATGGTGGTCGCTTCGGCCTGGACACGGCTGCCGATGCCGCCCGCCAGCGCGCCGACGATTACCGGGAACAGCGGGCCGAGCAGGAAGAACAGGAACGCGCGGCTGAACAGGATGGCGAGAAAATCGCGGCGCGCCACGACATAGGCGGCCTGCAACGTGGTGAGGCGGGAAGTTTCGCCCCGATACGAAGATATCGTCATCGCCCGCGCCCCTTTGCCGACAGCTCGGCATTGGCGGTGCTGTCCTCGGCCAGCGCCCGCGCCGCCGCTTCGCCCGCGATATGCACGAAGGCATCGTGCAGTCCGGCGCGCTCGATACTGAGCGACAGGATACCCGCCTCGCCGTCGATCAGCGCGTTCAACAGGGTCTCGATGCCGGTTTCGGGCAGGGGGAAGTGGAAGAAATCGCCTTCCTGCCGCGCATCGGCGGGCAGGGCGGCGCGCCAGCCGCCGTCGCGCGCCCGTGTTTCCAGCCGGACCTGCGCCGGGATACGGTCGCGCGCCGCCTCGACCGACCCGGCATAGGGCACCTTGCCGCCTGCAATGATGGCCACGCCTTCGCACAGGCGTTCGGCATGGTGGATGACATGGGTGGAGAAGATGACCGTGGTGCCGTTATCGGCAAGGTCGCGGATCATGCGTTCCAGCTTGCCCTGGTTGATCGCGTCGAGGCCGGAAAACGGTTCGTCCAGCACCACCAGCCTGGGCCGGTGGACCAGCGTGCCGAGCAACTGCACGGTCTGCGCCTGCCCTTTCGACATTTGCCGGATCTGGCGCTCGATGGCGAATTCCATGCCGTGATTGGCCAGCAGTTCCGCGCCGCGTTTGCGCCCCTCGTCCAGCGACAGGCCACGCAATGCGCCCATGAAGGCGATGGCCTCAACGCCTTTCATCGAGGGATACAGGCCGCGTTCCTCTGGCAGATAGCCGATCAGCTTGGCGATGGCGTGCGGATCGTCATGGCCGAATACGCGGCGCTCGCCTTCGTCCGGATCGATAATGCCCAGCAGCATCCGCAGCGTGGTGGTCTTGCCCGCGCCATTGGGGCCGAGCATGCCGTAGATCGCGCCTTCGGGCACGCTTAGGTCGACGCCGTCCACGGCCAGCGTGCCGTTGAACCGTTTGACCAGCCCGCGCGCCTCGATGGCCAGCGGGCGATGATCCGTCGCCGCTGCACGTGTCATGTCGGGCATTGCCGCCTCGTCATTGCCCGCCGGGGCGGAACCGCTTAGCGCCATATCCATGACTGCGCCCTAGCGGCGGCGCATGAACGGGAGCAACCCCAATCTGGTTAACGCGGCGGCAACAGTGAACGCCGATCTGAAGCCGCGGATGGTGGCCGAGGCGCGGCGGCTGGGCTTTGCCAGCGTCGGCGTCGCGCCGGCCACAACCGATGCGCAAACGGCGGCGCGGCTGCGCGCTTGGCTGGCGGCGGGGCATCACGGCACGATGGGCTGGATGGAAGAGCGCGCCGATGTCCGCGTCGGCCCGCAGGCGATGTGGCCCGAAGCGAGCAGCGTGATCGCGCTGGGCATGAGCTACGCGCCCGACAGCGATCCGCTGGCGCTGGCAGACGATGCCGAACGGGCGCGCATTTCGGTCTATGCGCAGGGGCGCGATTATCACGACGTTCGTGAAAAAGGCGCTGAAGGCGCTGGCGCGCTGGCTGGTGGCGGAGGCAGGCGACCCGGCGATGCAGCTCAAGGTGTTCGTCGATACCGCGCCGGTGATGGAAAAGCCGCTGGGGCAGGCGGCGGGCATCGGCTGGCAGGGCAAGCATACCAATCTGGTCAGCCGCGAACATGGCAGCTGGCTGTTCCTCGGCGCGATCTACACCACGCTGGACCTGGAGCCGGATGCGCCGCATGCCGACCGCTGCGGCAGCTGCACCGCCTGCCAGACCGCCTGCCCGACCGACGCGTTCCCCGCGCCCTATCGGCTCGATGCGCGGCGCTGCATTTCCTATCTCACCATCGAACATAACGGCCCGATCCCGCACGAATTCCGCCGCGCGATGGGCAACCGCATCTATGGCTGCGACGATTGCCTGGCGGTGTGTCCGTGGAACAACTTTGCCGGCACGGCGGCGCGGCACAAGGCGCTGGCGCCGCGCGACGAGCTGGACGGACCGGTGCTGGCGGAATTGCTGGCGCTGGACGATGCGGGGTTCCGCGACCAAGTTTTCCGGATCGCCGATCAAGCGCATCGGGCGCGACCGGTTCGTGCGCAATTGCCTGATCGCGGCGGGAAACAGCGGGAACGGTGCGTTGCTGGAACAGGTCCGAGCGATTGCAGCGCGACCCCGATCCGGTGGTGGCGGAAGCGGCGCGTTGGGCAGCTGCCGAGCTTACAGCAGCGTCTTGAGCGGCACTTCGGTATCGGCCAGCGCATCGCGGTCGAAGGTGGCACCGCTTGCGCGCTCTCCACCAGCTTGCGGCCCTGCACGTAATCCTTGGTCGCGTTGACGCAGTCCAGCGCGATCACGCGGCCCGCCTTCAGATAGACGACCGAGAACCTTCGCGCCGCCGGATCGCCGCGCAGCATCGCGTCGTCATGTTCCAGCGATAGCCCGGCGGTTTGCAGGTGCAAGTCGTACTGGTTGGACCAGAACCACGGGAAGGCGGCGTAGGGCTGTTCGTCGCCGCAGATCGCGCGCGCGGCGGTGGTCGCCATGTCGGTGGCGTTCTGCACCGATTCCACGCGGATCACCGCGCCGTCCGCCCACATGCTGGCATGGGCCGCGCAATCGCCGACGGCATAGACATCGTCCAGGGTGGTGCGGCAGAACTCGTCCACATCCACGCCATTGCCGCCCGCCGCGCCCGCCACGATCAGCGGCCCGACCGACGGCACGATGCCGATGCCGACCACGACCATATCGGCAGGCAATGTCTCGCCATCCGCCAGCATGACGCCGGTGACCGTGTTCGGTGCCGGTCAATGCCTTCGACCAGGCATTCGAGCCGGACGGTGACGCCCATGGCTGCGGTGTTCGTCGGCGTAGAAGTCCGACAGTGCCGGTCCCGCGACGCGCGACAGCAGGCGAGGCTGCGCTTCCAGCACGGTAACCTCGTGGCCCAGCGTGCGCAGGACGGCGGCGGCTTCCAGCCCGATATAGCCGCCGCCCATCACGACGACATTCTTCGCGCGGCCTTCGAGCTCGGCCTGCATCGCATCGACATCGGCGCGGGTGCGGACGGTGTGGATGCCGGGCAAGTCCGCGCCCGTGCAAGCCAGCCGCCGCGCATCGCCGCCCGCGGCCCAGATCAGCTTGCCGTAACCGACCGTGCTGCCATCGCCGAGCTGCACGGTGTGCGCCTCGGCATCGACGGCGGCGACATTGCGTGCCGGGGCGCAGCGTGATCGCCTTGTCCTGCCAGAATTGCGCCGGGCGGATCGCCAGCCGCTCGAACGGCTTGTCGCGCGCGAGATAGTCCTTGGACAGTGGCGGGCGTTCGTAGGGCAGCTCCGGCTCGCGCCCGAGAATGGCGATCGACCCGGCGAAACTGTTCTGCCGCAGCGCGATCGCCGCCTGCGCGCCGGCATGGCCGGAGCCGACGATCAGCGTATCGAAATGCTGCCATCGGTTCAGCGGGCCAGCAGGTTGCGGGCCTGGCTGGCGATCTGGGCCAGCATGGCGGGGGCGACGGGGCTGTGCGATTGCGCGCGGCCGATCATGTTGCGGAACTGGCGCACGGCGGCGGCGTGCTGTTCCGCCCAGCTGGCGACCGCCGCTTCCGGATCGCTCTTGGCGTCTTTGCGGCGCGACAGGCGGCGCAGGAAATCCAGCCGCATCTGCTGGAAATCGCGGGCAAGGCCCGACACCAGCATCCGTTCCCACACATCGGAGGGCGACATCATCGCCGCCGTGCCCTGCGCCCAGTCCAGCCCCAGCCGCGCGCCCAGGTCGGTAAAGGCGCGCGGTCAGCAGTTTCGCGTCGATATCCGCATCGCGCGCCAGCGCGGCGAGGCCGACGGCGCCGTCGACATCGTAACAGATGCGCCACCCGCGCCGCCAGTTCTTCGGGCGCGCCTGCCTCGACGAGGCTGGCGAGCAAGCCGCCCGGACTGCGCCTGCGTTTCGTCGGCCAGCAGCATGTCGCTGCCTTCCGCAACGTCGCGACACCGTGGCCCAACCGCGCGACGATAGCGGAGGGCGGCTCCACGCTGCTGCCCGCGCGCAGCAGGTCGGCCATCTGGCTGCGCATCGCGGCGGCAACGTGGTCGAACAGCAACAGGCGCGCGGCGTTCGGGCATGTCGGCCGTTTCCAGCGCGCGCCCACAGCGCGGGCAAGTCGAACAGGCTTTCCGCCGCCACGAAGGCGGCGGCTGACCTCGGCGAGGCCCACGCCCTCCTCCTCGGCCAGTTCGAACGGATGGACGATGCCCAGGCGGTTGACGATGCGGTTCGCCAGCTTGGTCGCCACGATTTCGCGGCGCAGCTGGTGGGTGGCGATCTGTTTGCGAAAACTGTCGCGCATCGGCGTGGGGAAATAGCCGAACAGCGTCGGCTCCAGGCTGGCATCGTCGGGCAGCGGTGCTGTTCTCGATCGCATCCTGCAGCACCAGCTTGGTGCTGGACAGCAGCACGGCCAGTTCGGGCCGCGTCAGGCCCGATCCGTCGGCGGCGCGGCGCGACAGCGTGTCGCTGGCGGCCAGCCCCTCGGTCTGCCGGTCCAGCGCGGCGCGATCTTCCAGCGTCTCGATCAGCCGCACCTGCGAGGCGGTCGCCTGCGCGCCGTCGATCTCCGCGACGGACAGCGCCAGCGCCTGCAACCGGTTGTCCTCCAGCACCAGCGCGGCGACCTCGTCGGTCATCTCGGCCAGCAGCGCATTGCGCCGTTCCTTCGACAGCGTGCCGGCGCGCTGCGCGGCAGCCAGCGCGATCTTGATGTTCACCTCGTTGTCCGAACAATCGACCCCGGCGGAATTGTCGATGAAATCGGTGTTGATGCGCCCGCCGCCTGTCGCGCCATGCAGCGCAAATTCGATCCGGCCTGCCTGCGTGATGCCAAGATTCGCGCCTTCGCCGATCACCTTGGCGCGCACATCGCGCCGCGTCGATGCGCAGCGCATCATTGGCCGGATCGCCTACCGCGACGTTATTTTCCGACGCCGCCTTGATATAGGTGCCGATGCCGCCGAACCAGATGCAGGTCCACCGGCGCGGCCAGGATGGCGGAAATCAGCGCGTCGGGGTCGAGTGTCTCGTCCTTCGATATCCAGCAATTCGCGCATTTCGGCCGACAGTGGGAATCGTCTTCAGGCTGCGCGCGAAGACGCCGCCGCCCTTCGAAATCAGCTTGGCATCGTAATCCTCCCAGCTGGAGCGCGGCAGGTCGAACAACCGCTTGCGTTCGTCCCAGCTCTTCGCCGCATCGGGCGCGGGGTCGATGAAGATATGGCGGTGGTCGAAGGCGGCTCCAGCCGGATCGCCCTCGACAGCAGCATCCCGTTGCCGAACACGTCGCCCGACATATCGCCGCAGCCGACCACGTCGATGGCTTCGCTCTGCACATCCACGCCCATTTCGAGGAAATGGCGCTGCACCGAGACCCACGCGCCCGCGCGGTGATGCCCATCGCCTTGTGATCGTATCCGTTGGACCCGCCACTGGCGAAGGCATCGTCCAGCCAGAAGTCGCGATCTTCCGCGATGGCGTTGGCAATATCGGAGAAGCGCGCGGTGCCCTTGTCGGCGGCGACCACGAAATAGGGATCGTCGCCGTCGCGCCGCACCACGTCGTCGGGATGCACGACCGTGTCGTCCACGATATTGTCGGTGACCGACAGCAGCGTGCGGATGAAGACCTCGTAGCTCGCCTGCCCTTCGGCGGCCCATGCCTCGCGGTCGGTGGCGGGATCGGGCAGTTGCTTGGGATAGAAGCCGCCTTTGGCGCCGGTCGGCACGATGACCGCGTTCTTCACCCGCTGGGCTTTCATCAGGCCCAGCACTTCGGTGCGGAAATCGTCGCGCCGGTCGGACCAGCGCAGGCCGCCGCGCGCGACAGGCCCGGCGCGCAGGTGGATGCCCTCGACCCGGCGCGAATAGACGAAGATCTCGCGCCACGGCACCGGCCTGGGCAGGTTTGGAACCTGCGCGCTGTCGATCTTGAACGCCAGCGCCTCGTTCGCGGCAGGCGCGAAGGCATTGGTGCGCAGGATCGCTTCGATGACGGCGAGATAGAGCCGCAGCAGCCGGTCGTCGTTGATCGCGGCAACGCCCGCCAGGCCCTCGCGGATGGCTTCGCGCGCGCTCCGTTGCCGCCAGCCTCGCGGTCGCCGTCGAAAGCGGGATCGTGCAGCGCCTCGAACAGGTCGATCAGCGCGCGCGTAACCGATCGGCGCGCTGCGCCAGCGCATCGACCACGGTGTAGATGGTAAAGCCCATCCCGGTCTGGCGCAGGTAGCGATAGAAGGCGCGCAGCCAGTCCGCCTCCCGCGCGCGCAGGCCGGTGCCCGGCACCAGCCGGTTGAAGGCATCGTTCTCCGCTTCCTGGTTCAGTACGGCGGCGATGGCGCGTTCCATCGGGGCGGCGCGGTCCAGCACCGCCGCCGCCGACATCGCCGGGCGGCAGGCTCAAGGCGAAATCGTGAATGGTGCCCAGTTGCCCGTTTTCGAGCATGGTGGGCAATTCCTCCAGCACGCCGAAGCCGAAATTCTCCAGCGCGGGGACCGCATCGGACAGCGGCAGCGCGCCTTCGTGTTCGTAGATTTTCAGGCGCAGCCGCTGCTCGCGCGTCGCTGTTGCAGCGGTACAGCCGGGCATCGCGGCCGACTGCTGCCATCTCTCGCCAGCAATCAGCGTGCGCATGCGCTCGATATCGCGCGCGGCCTCGGCTGCGCCGTAATGCGCGCGATAGGCGGTGGGGAAGGCATCGGCGAAGCGGCTGGCGACGGTCGCGGCGCGCTTGGCTTCCATCATGTCGGCCAGCTCGTGCTCCACCTCCGCGCCCCAGCCGCGCAGCATGGTCTGCAAGCGGTGTTCGATCGCGTCTTCGGCGAAATCCAGCGCGCCCTGCCGCAGGTCGAGCACGAACCGCAACGTGGCCAGATTGCCGCCTTCGACGCTCAGGCTCCAGTCGAGCAGCGCCGCGCCGGTATCCTGCTTCCAGCATGGCCTGGACATTGCTGGCGCACCTGCGTCGACAGCATGTCGCGCGGCAGCCAGACGAAGGCGAACAGGTGGCGCTGCAAGCGGTGCCTCCACCAGCGACAGGCGCGGGCGGGGCCGGTCGATCAGGCTCATCATGGTGGTGGCGACGCGGGCGATGTCTTCTTCGCTGAAGCCCGTCACCAGATCGTGCGGCAGCGTCGTCAGCGCATGGACCAGCGCCTTGCCCGCGTGGCCTCCGGCGTCGAAGCCGAGCCGGTCGAACAGCGCATCCAGCGTGGTGCGCAGGCGCGGCACGTCGCTGCGGCGGCGCGGCCAGCGCGGCGCTGGTCCAGACCCCGGCATGGACCGATATCGCGGCAACTTCGGCATCGTCGCGTTCGACGCCATGACCGGCACCAGCAACAGGTCGTAGCGGCACGCGGCGGTGGACGTTGGAGATGATGTTGGCCTTGACGATCAGCGGTTCGCGGCTGAACCGCGTGGCCGGATCGTCGAACCAGGCGAAGGCCGCGCTCGAAGCTGGCTTCGGCAAGGATGCCGCCCGCGCTCTTGCGGCAAACGCCCAGCATGTCGGTCTGCGTGCCGTCGCGGTGGCGGGTGACATGGCCCAGCTGCGTCAGCATGCCGCCTGCCAGCCAGTCCAGCAGTGCCGCCCCTTCGGCATCGTGCAACCGCTCGGCATCGGCCTGCATCGCGGCGCGCAGTTTGGGCCAGTCGGCCACGGCGGCGCGCACATCGCCCAGCGTTTCGCGCAAGGCAGCTTCCAGCGCGCGGCGGCGCTGCGCATCGACGCGCGCGGTCTCGATATAGATCATCGATTCGCGGGTGTCCGCCGCTGTCGGGCAGATCGGTCAGCACACCTTCGGCGTCGCGTGTCACCGGGATGACGGGGTGGACCAGCCGGTCGATGGTCAGCCCCTGCGCGGTTAGCGTTCCGGCAATCGAATCGACCAGGAACGGCATGTCGTCATTGACCACGGCGATGCGGGTGAAGCGGTGATCGGCACTGGCGGACCCGATGGACAGGGCCGATCGCGCCGGTTCGCGCCGTGCGGCGGTGTCCAGCACGAACCGCGCCGCTTCGGCGATGGCGTCCGGTTCGAACGGGGTATCGCCGGGCAGCAGCGACGCGGCCATCGCGTCCGCTACGGCACCGACCAGCGTGGCGTTTTCGGCCAGCCTGCGCGGCGCTTCGGGTGTTTCGGTTGCAGCCATGACGCGCTCTCTCCCGGCCGCAACAGGTTGGCCAGCCCGGTCGGTCCGCTACTGGGCCGATCCGCGTCCTGCGATAGGCCCGCCGCGATGCAGGGGCAACCGGTGTCGCGACTAGTCGGGGCGGTCGGACGCCGTCTTTTCAGGTGCTTGCAACTGGTCCGGACGCAGCTGATCGAGGTAGGCGCGCGCCTGATTGGCCACCGGCCCCGTCCGGGCGAGCATCACGGCAGCGTCGAACCGTTCGCGCGCCATTTCGTCCCGCCCGTCCAGCGCGGCAATGATGCCCGCCTCCAGCGATATCTCCGCATCGTCGGCCAGTGTCAGGGCCTGCCCGATAAAGGTTTCGGCCTGCGCCAGATCGCCCTGACGGCGTGCCAGCGTGGCGGACAGCAGCCAGATCTGCGGTTCGGCGGAGACGTCGCGGCGTGCATCGGCCAACAGCTGCGCCGCTTTGGCCGGTTCGTTCGCGGCCACCAGCAGGCTGGCATGTTCGCCGATGAAGGCGGCGGCCAGCGGCGGTTCTCCTGCGGCCAGCGCATCGTCGCTGGCCTGCCGGAACGCCAGCATTGCTGCTTCCGCATCGCCCGCCGCCGCCAGCGCGATGCCGCGTTGCCCGCCGATACGGGCCTGCTCGCGCTGGTCGCCACCGACCAGCCCGCGCGCCCGTGCAAAGGACTCCGCTGCCTCCTGCCACAGCCCCAGCTCCGCCTGTGCCATCGCCAGGCAGTGGATCGCCGCCGTCCGGTCCGTGCCGGTGGTGACGGTCGTGCGCAGCTCGCGCTTCCTCCGCAATGCGCGCCGTGTCGGCACCGCTGCCAAGCGGGCATTGCGGGCCGATAGCTGCCGCTACCGTGCGGCGAACCGCTGCCTTTTTATCTTCGCCGGGAAGCGTCGGGACCGTGTTGGCTATGGCGTCGGGGGAGGGGTTGGGGCCGACTTGAAGGAACATCAGGGGCAGGGCGAAGGCGAGCATGGCGGTTTCCGGTCAGACGGTGGTGTCGTCTGCAGTTTCGGCGGCCAGCCCCGCTACCGTGCGCAGCAGCAGCGCGATATCGGAGGGCCGCGACAGGCGGTGGTCGCCTGCCTTGACCAGCGTTACCTGTATGTCGTCCGAACGCAGCGCGGCGGCGAGCTGTGTCGAAAGCGCAGGCGGCACGGCAATATCGTCCTGCCCGTGCAGCAGGCGCACCGGGCAAGTCAGCGCGATGTTCGTGTCGAGCAGGCGGTTCGCTTCGCCATCGGCATGGAAGCCGGGATGGTGCGGCATGGGATCGCCGTAATCGCTTGGCTCATACACCGTCTCGCCCCGTTCCAGCGCGGCGCGCTCGGCATCGGTGCGGCCCCATCGCGTGAAATCCGGCGCGGCGGCGATCCCGACCAGTCCGGCGAGCCTGGTCCGCGGCCAATGCCAACCCGACCAGCAGCATCAGCCACCCGCCCATGCTCGACCCGACCAGCACGACGCGCTCCAGCCCATGCGCGGCAATCAATGCCAGCACCTCGTCGCGCCAGCGGGTCAGCGTGCCATCGGCAAAGTCGCCAGAAGATTGCCCGCACCCCGAATAATCGAGCAGCAGGCAGGCGCGCCCTTCGGCTTTGCAGCGCGCGAATAATGCCGTCGCCTTGCCGCCTTCCATGTCCGACATGTAGCCGGGCAGGAACACGATGGCGGGCATCGTTCCCGGGGGTGAAGCGACAGGCGATGCGTCGCCCGTCGGGCATGGTGTGATGGGCAATGTCGGTCATGACGGTGCCCTATACGCCGTCACGCCTGTCGCAGGAATATCTCTTCGATGGTCAGTCCGAACTGGTCGGCTATCGCGAATGCCAGCGGCAGCGACGGGTCGTAGCGCCCGGTTTCGATGGCGTTGACGCTTTGCCGCGATACGCCAAGCCGGTCGGCCAGCGCCTGCTGGCTCCAGTCGCGTTCGGCGCGCAGCACTTTCAGGCGATTGTTCACGCCCCGCGCCGCACAACCGCGCCCGCCAGCCCGAACATTGCGAACCAGATCGCGCCGATCCATTGCGGCCCCTGCGCGGTCACTTCATACATCGAAAGAAACTGCCACATCGTGGCGATGCACATGGTCGCCGCGGTGCCGACCAGGATCTGTTTGGCGAACAACAGCTGCTGGTATTCGTCGTCCGTTTCCACCAGCAGGCGGAACACGGCCCAGAACACGCCGCAAATCGGCAGGGCAGCGCACAGCGCCAGCGCAATCCTGGCGGGAACGGACAGGGCACTCACTTCGAATACCATCGAACCGCTGATCAGACCCACGCTGTACAGGCTCATGAAGATGACGATCCGCCAGATATATCGGCGCATGTAAGATGGTACGGCCACGACAAATTTCCTTTCCGTTATGTAAAGCTCGTTTTACATAACGGGTCGTCGTTGTCAATGTCGCTTTACACCCCTTTTTCGCCAGCTACCGTTGTCAAACCGACACATAGCCGGTTTAAGCCGCGGCCATGATCGACCAGACCGCCCGCTCCGCGCTTTCGCCTTCATTGGCCGTATCGCGCCGTTCCCTGTTCCGCCTTGGCTTGGCAGGCGGCGCGCTGGCCGCGACGCCGCTGGCGGCTCAGCTTCGCAGCGGGTTCACACATGGGGTCGCCAGCGGGGAGCCGGGGCCGGACCGGATGCTGTTATGGACCCGCTACGTCGCGGCCCCATCCAAAGCAGGGCAGCCCACCGCGCTGCAATGGGAAGTCGCCACGGATGACAGTTTCGCGCGCGTCGTGGCAGGCGGCACGGTCGAGGCATCGGCGGCGCGCGACGGATGCGTCAAGCCCGTCGCGACCGGGCTGGATCCCGCCACCCGCTATTCCTATCGCTTCATCGCGCCGGACGGGGCGATGTCCGCCACCGGGCGCATCCGTACATTGCCCGTCGGGAAGACCGACCGGTTCCGCATGGCCGTGTTCGGCTGTTCCAATATCGGCTATGGCTGGTTCAACGCCTATGCCCATGCGGCGGCAGCTGGCGAATTCGACCTGGCGGTGCATACCGGCGACTATTTCTACGAATATGCGCGCGGCACCTATCCCGATGCCGACGCCGCCATTCGCGCCGAGATGATCGATCCGCTGGACGAGATCGTGACGCTGGCCGATTACCGCGCCCGCTACGCCGCCTATCGCGACGATCCCGACTTGCTGCGCCTGCACCAGTTGCTGCCGATGGTGGCGACATGGGACGACCACGAGAGCACGAACGACAGCTGGCGCGACGGCGCGCAGAACCACCAGCCGGCAACCGAGGGCAGCTGGGACGTGCGCAAGGCGGCGGCGAAACAGGCCTATCGCGAATGGATGCCGGTTTCGGACGAACCGTGGGCGTCCTACGACATCGGCGATCTCGCCACGCTGTTTCGCGTCGATTCGCGGCTGGAAGGGCGCGATGAACCGCCCAGTCTTGCCAAAATTCTTGGCGGCGTTGCCAGCACGGCGGAAGCCTTTGCTGCGCTGACCACTTTCCGCGACGGGGCATGGCGCGATCCGGCGCGGTCCATGTACGGACCGGTGCAGGAGGCGTGGCTGGAAGACGGCATCGCGGCTTCCTCGCGGGGGGGCAAGCGGTGGCAGGTGCTGGTCAACCAGACAATCATGGGCAGACTGGGCGCGGCGACCAGCCTGCTTGACGATGTGCCCGCCAGCGTTCCGGCCGACCTGCGCCGCCGCTTGCAGGCCGCGCAAGGGGCCGCGCGCACCGGACTGCCGCTGAATTTCGACGCGTGGGACGGCTATCCCGCCGCGCGCGCACGGTTGCTGACCGCGGCGCTGGACGCGGATGCGAACCTGGTGGTGCTGACGGGCGACAGCCACAATGGCTGGGCGTTCGGGTTGACGCAGGACGGCACGCCCGCCGGGGTGGAGTTTGCCGGGCAGTCTGTCACCTCGCCGGGTTTCGAAACCTACCTGCCGTGGGTCGCGCCCGACCGGCTGGCGCGCGAACTGGTCGCCGCGAACGAACAGCTCGCCTGGGCCAATACCGGCGCACGCGGCTATATGGCGGTGGAGCTGACTCCGGATGCCGCCAGCAGCGAATGGCGCTATACGGCTTCGGTTAAGTCGCGGGACGCAAGCGTCACCGGCAGCCATCGCCAGACGGCCGCACATGGACGCCGCCGCCTGACCAGCTGAGGCGCTCTTGTCCAAGGCGTTTCGAAGCCGCGTCGAAGGCGGGTTCAAGCGCGGGCCGTGCTGTGCCATGAGGCGGCGACACCCCGCCTACGGAACCCGAAGCCATGACCGAACTTCTCAAAATCAGCCTGCCCGACGGCAGCGTGCGCGAAATGGAACGCGGCGCGACGCCCGCCGACGTGGCCGCCGCCATCGGTCCCGGCCTTGCCAAGGCGGCGCTGGCCGCGCGCGTCGATGGCGAACTGCGCGATCTGGGCCGCCCGTTCGACGGCGATGCCGAACTGGCGCTGGTCACCGCGCGCGACGAGGCGGACGCGCTGGAACTGGTGCGCCATGATTACGCGCATGTGCTGGCCGAAGCGGTGCAGTCGCTGTTTCCCGGCACGCAGATCACGTTCGGCCCGGCGACCGACGACGGCTTCTATTACGACGTGAAAGCGCCCGAAACGCGCGAACCGTTCAGCATGGACGACCTGCCCGCCATCGAGGAGGAAATGCGCCGCATCATCGCCGCCGACAAGCCGCTGATCCGCGAGGTGTGGAGCCGCGCGCAGCTGATCGAGAAATGGCAGGCCGACGGCGAGGCATTCAAGGCCGAATGGGCCGCCGAACTGCCCGAGAACGAGGAGCTGACCGTCTATCATTCGGGCGCACCCGATGGAGAGGATACCTGGCTCGATATGTGTCGCGGGCCGCATCTTCCCAGCACCGGCAAGCTGGACCCGGCCGCGTTCAAGCTGATGCGGGTGGCGGGCGCATACTGGCGCGGCGACCAGCGCAATGCCCAGCTAACGCGTATCTACGGGACCGGCTGGCTCAACAAGAAGCAGCTCAAGCAGCACCTGCACAATCTGGAGGAAGCCGCCAAGCGCGACCATCGCAAGCTGGGGCGCGAGATGGACCTGTTCCATTTGCAGGAGGAAGCGCAAGGGTCGGTGTTCTGGCACCCCAACGGCTATCGCATCTGGCGCGAGCTGGAGGCCTATATGCGCCGCCGGATGGACGCGGGCGGCTATCAGGAGATCAAGACGCCGCAGCTGATGGATGTGCGCCAGTGGGAGCAGTCCGGGCCACTGGGGCAAATACGCCGAGAACATGTTCGCCGTGCCCGATGTGGTGCCTGACGTGGAGGAAGGGTCGGACGAGGCGTCACCAATGGTCGCGCCCGATGCCGACTGGATGGCGATCAAGCCGATGAATTGTCCGGCGCATGTGCTGGTCTTCAAGCAGGGCATCAAGAGCTATCGCGACCTGCCGCTGCGGCTGGGCGAGATGGGCTGCTGCCACCGCAACGAACCGCACGGCGCGTTGCACGGCATCATGCGCGTGCGCCAGTTCACGCAGGACGATGCGCATATCTTCTGCACCGAAGATCAGGTTGTCGAGGAAGTGCGCAAATTCTGCGCGCTCGTCGACAGCGTCTATTCCGATTTCGGCTTCACCTATCAGGTCAAGCTGGCGCTGCGCCCGAACAAGCGGTTCGGCAGCGACGAGATGTGGGACAAGGCCGAACAGGAATTGCGCGATGCAGTGGCCGAGGCTGGCATGGCAACGGCGGACTATGGCTGGGAAGAATTGCCGGGCGAGGGGGCGTTCTATGCGCCCAAGCTGGAATGGCATCTGACCGATGCGATCGGGCGCACCTGGCAGGTCGGCACGATCCAGGGGGACCGCGTGCTGCCAGAACGGCTGGATGCGACCTATGTGGGCGAGGATGGTGAGGCGCACCGTCCGGTCATGCTGCACCGGGCGATCTTCGGTACGTTCGAACGGTTCATCGGTGTGCTGATCGAGCATTACGCGGGCCGCATGCCGTGCTGGCTTGCGCCGGTGCAGGCGGTGGTCGCGACCATCGTTTCGGATGCGGACGGCTATGCGGGCGATGTGCTGGCGCAGCTGGAGGCAGCGGGCCTGCGCGCGAACAGCGACCTGCGCAACGAGAAGATCAATTACAAGGTGCGCGAACACAGCCTGGCCAAGGTGCCGTATCTGCTGGTGGTCGGCAAACGCGAGGCGGAGGAAGGCACCGTCGCCATCCGCACGCTGGGCGAAAAGGAACAGCGTGTGATGCCGGTGGCCGAGGCCATCGCCATGCTGCGCGATGCGGCGACACCGCCGGATTTGCGCGACGGGCGTTCGGACGCCGCGAACGCATGACGGGCTTCGCATCGTGAAGCTGCTCATCGTCCTGTCGCTGCTGCTGAATATCCTGGTGCTGGTGCCGGTGACATACGGCCTTGCGACTTCGGCGGCGTGGACGGTGGATGCCTACGGTCCAGCATCGCCCGCACGATCCATCCTGCTGGCATTGTATCTGGCGATCCTGCTTGCGTCGGTGGCGCTGCTGGCATGGCCGGTGCCGGCGCTGGTAGGCACGTTGCTGGCGGTGCAGATCGCGTACAAGCTGCTGACGCCGGTAACGGTCGGAACGTTCGATAATCCGGTGGTGACCGCCAATCTCGCGATTGCCGCGTTCCACTGCATCACGCTCTGGCTGATCGCTGCGCGTCCGGCGCTCTAGGTGGACCTGCTCGCCGATTACACCTCCGCGCAAATTATCGCGGCGCTGGCGGCGACGTTCGTGGCCGCCTTCATTCGTGGGCTGGCGGGGTTCGGGCTGGCGATACTGCTGGTACCGATCCTTGCGCTGGCACTGACTCCGGTGGAGGCGGTGCTGGTTACCAATTTCGTGGCGCTGTTCATCGGGCTGACGGAGATGCGGGTTATTGTGCGCGATGCCGAACGGTCGGCTCTTGCCATCGGGGCATTGGTGGTTTTGACGACCGCGCCGTGGCTATGGGCGCTGGCTGCGACGCCGCCCGATCTGGCCCGTCTGCTGATCGCGCTGGTGGCCGTCTCCGCTTTTGTCGCGGTGCTGTTGCCGCGCCGCTCCGCCGTGCAGCCCGGACCGGTGGCGACGGGCGCGACGGGTATTGCCAGCGGGTTGCTGACCGGATTTGCCGGGATGCCGGGGCCGCCGGTGGTGCCTTACTATGTCGGGCGCGATATTCCGCGCGCCGTCGCCAAGGCGTCGATGCTGCTGATCTTTACCATCGCCGCGACTGCCGGGCTGGGATCGGGACTGGCGCTGGGCTTGCTGGAATGGCGACTGGCGTGGCTGGCGCTGCTGCTGTTTCCCGCCGTGCTGCTGGGCAACTGGCTGGGCGCGCTGGCATTCGGCAAAATCGGAGACGCGGTGTGGCGCAGCTTCGTGGCGTCCGTGCTGGCGGCGACGGCGGCGGTTGCGCTGGCGAAGCTGGTATAGCCGTCAGAACGGCCGGACGGCTCCGGCCAGTATCAGGGCAAGGGCGCAGCCGTGGACAATAACGGTTCGCAGGCGATCCGCCTGCGCGTCGAAAGCCGGAAGAAGGGTCAGCGCCTTGGTCATGGTGCCATGTTGCCCCGTACCGCCCTAACAAAGCGTTAAGGTGCAGCAATCCGGGGCATCTGCATGCTGGCGCAATGGAACCCGCCGCCGCCCGCCAGCACGGCGCTGGCGGGCAAGCCGACAGCGCGCCGGTCGGGGAACAGGGCATCGATAGCTGCCACCGCCGCCGCATCGTTCGCGCAGCCGAAGGTCGGCACCACGACCAGCGCATTGGTGATGGCGAAATTGACGTAGCTGGCCGGTTCAACCCGCCCGTCGCGTCTGACGAGACCGGGTGACGGGATCCGAACCACTTCGAGACCCGCCGCTTCGGCGCGCTCCACCGCATCGTGATAGATGGCGGCATTGGGATCGTCCGAGCCGTCCGCTTCGGGCACGACCACGCGGCCCGGCGCGACGAACCGCGCGAGATTGTCGACATGGCCATCGGTATGGTCGTTCACCAATCCATCGCCGAGCCAGACAACGCCGGAGAACCCGAAATCGTTGAAGAGGTTATCCTCGACAACCGATCGGGACAGCGCCGGGTTGCGGTTCGGGTTGAGCAGGCATTGCTCCGTCGTCAGCACCCGTCCGGTACCGTCGCCGTCCACCGCACCGCCTTCCAGCACCCAGTCGGGCCGGTGCAGCGCCAGCCCCTCATCCTGCGCCAGCTTCGCGCCGATCTCCGCGTCGCCCGCCATCGGATATTTGCCGCCCCAGCCGTTGAAGCCGGGGCGTACCGCGACACCGTCACCCCGCACGATGGGGCCGGTATCGCGCAGCCAGATATCGCCGTATTCCCGCATTTCCAAAGTTACCGAAGCGGAAACACGCGCCCGCGCCGCTTGCGCATTCGCCGCATCGCGCACCAGCAGGCTTACGGGCTGTTCGCTATCGGCTACCGCATTGGCGAACGCCGCAATCTCGGCCTGCGCGGCATCGAAATGGTCGCCCCATTCGCTGCGGTCGTGGGGAAAGCCGATCCACAGCCACGCCTGCTCCGCCCATTCCGCCGGTGGCGGGGCGGGTGGCGAGGCCGATGGCGCGCTAGCAGCCATTCCCGCCATCGGCGGCACAGCTTGCATCGCGCGTCGCGCGGAATTCGTCGCCTTCGGTCCAGTTCGGCCAGCTCGTGCTGTCACCAAGGCTGCGACCCACGCGGTAGAACAGGTCGAGATCCTGCATCACGCCCGACCAGTCCCAGTTCTCGTCGAATTCGTCCTTCGGCCCGTGATAGCGGTTGGCACGATAGTCCGCGTCCCATGCCATCCCTGCCGCCACGCCGCCGTCGATCAGATCCTGCCCGCTTTTGGCATAAATCATCGGCACACCTTTCTTGGCGAGCGCGAAGTGGTCGGAGCGATAGTAATAGCCCGCCTCCGGGTTGGGATTAGGCGTGGCCGTCCGTCCCGTGGCATCCAGCCCCGCCTGCAGGAATGCGTCGAGCTGCGACTTGCCTGGCCCCACCACCGTCACATCGCGCGAGGGACCGGTCATCGGCAGCGCGTCCATGTTCAGCCCGCCCACCGTCTGCGCCAGCGGCAGGACGGGGCTATCGGCGTAATATGTCGAGCCGAGCAGCCCTTGTTCCTCCGCCGTCACCGCCAGAAAAACCAGGCTGCGCCGCGTCGGGCCGGCCTTTTTATGCGCCTCGGCAAGAGCGACCAGCGCGGCGGTGCCATTCGCATTGTCCACCGCACCGTTGCAGATATCGTCGCCATCGGGCGCGGGCGTGCAGCGGCCAAGGTGATCCCAATGCGCGGTGTGGATGACATATTCGTCGGGTGCTTCGGTGCCGGGCAGCATTCCGATGACGTTCTGCGAATTATAGGTCCGCATGGTGTTGCTGAACGATGTCGAGGCAGCGACGTCGAGCTGGATCGCGCGGAAACCCTGCCGCCGCGCCCGCACCGTCAGGTCGGCAAGCGTATAGCCCGCCATGTCGAGGATCTGCCCGGCAGTATCCTTGGTCAGCCAGCCGTTCATCTGCGTCAGCGGCGGCGGGGTGGCACCGCGCGCGGCGTAGCCCTGCGGGCCGGACCAGCTCGATTCCACGACGTTCCAGCCATAGGAAGCGGGCGCGGTGTCGTGGATGATAAGCGCGCCTGCTGCGCCCTGCCGCGCGGCTTCCTCGTATTTATAGGTCCAGCGTCCGTAATAGGTCATCGCCTTGCCGCCGAACGGCCCGTCCAGCGTCTCGCTGCCGAAATCGGGATCGTTGACGAGGATGACGGCGGTCTTGCCCGCCATGTCCACGCCCGCATAATCGTTCCACCCGCGTTCGGGCGCGACGATGCCGTAACCGACGAAGACCAGTTCGCTGGTGTCGAGCACGGTCTGCGGCGTCTCACGATAGGATACGCCGACCCAGTCGGTGCGCGGTTCGAAGGACAATGTTTCGCCGGCGCCGCCCGCAATGGTCAGCGGTGCGAAATCGCTGCCAGTTATCTCGATCAGCGGCACGTCCTGCACCCATGACCCTTTATTCCCGGGCTGCAATCCGGCGGCTGCGAACTTCTCGGTCAGCAACTTGACCGTCATCGCGCCGCCCGCCGTGCCCGGCATACGCCCGTCATAGCTATCGAGCGACAATTCGCGCGTGATGTCGATCATCGTGGCTTTGGACAGCGTTCCGGCGGTGGCGACCGGAATATCCAGTGCGGCTTCCTGCGCTGCTGGTCCGCTTTCCAGCGTTGCCGTTGCGGCTTCGACGGTGACGGGGTCCTGGTTCACGGTCGTGCAAGCGGAGAGCAATGCGATTGCGGCGAGCGGCGGGGCGATGCGACGGATTGTTTTTCTCATGGCGCAAGTCATCGCAAACGCGCCGCAGACTGGCAAGTGCGCTTGCAGCGGGAGGGCAGCACAGGCAGGTGCGTGGTGTGATTAGTTCCACCTACGATAACGCCGATTGGGGCGCGGCACTGGCGCGGGCGCGGCACCATGCGCCATTCCTTGCGCAGGCGTTGGATCGGCAACCCGACCTCGCGGCCTTGCTGGAAGCGGGCAAAGGCCACGAGGCGCTGGCGACGGCCCATGCTGCGGGCGAGGGCGTGACGGCTGTCGGGCGGGCCTTGCGGCTGGAAAAACGGGCTTTGGGCACCGTTCTCGCCATCGGGCGACCTCGCGGGTGCGTTCCCGTTGCGCACCGTCGTTCGAACCCTGTCGGACTTTGCCGATCGCGCGCTCGATACCGCGATCCGCGCGGCCATCACCAAGCGGGTCGAGGATGCGGCGCCGGACGGCTTCGTCGCGCTGGCGCTGGGCAAGCAGGGTGCGCGCGAGCTGAATTACAGCTCCGACATCGACCCGATCCTGCTGTTCGATCCCGACACCTTGCCGCGCCGCGACCGGGACGAGCCGGGCGAAGTGGCGCAGCGGTACGCGCGCGAGATCGTGGCGCTGCTCTCCAACGTGACCGAGCATGGCTATGTCTTCCGCGTCGATCTGCGGCTGCGGCCCGCGTCGGAAACCAGCCCGCTGGCGGTGCCGGTGGCGCGCGCGCTGTCGCATTATGAATCGAGCGCGCTGACATGGGAACGGCTGGCGCTTTCTGCGCGCCCGTGCCGTCGGCGGCGATATCGCAAAGGGCGAGGCGTTCCTGCAGACCATCACGCCGTTCGTGTGGCGGCGCAGCCTGGATTTCGGCACCATCGACGAAATCGCCCGGCTGACCGCACGTATCCGCGCCAGCCATGACGGTCCGTCCGACCTGCGCCGGGATACGATGTGAAACTGGGGCGCGGCGGCATTCGCGAGATCGAATTCTATGCCCAGACCCTGCAACTGATCCACGGCGGGCGCGACCCTTCGCTGCGCATCGCCGGCACCCGGCCCGCGCTGGCTGCGCTGGCAGCGGCGGGCCATATCGGCGCGGAAGATGCGCAGGCGCTGGGGGAAAGCTATGACGGCCTGCGCACCGTCGAGCACCGGTTGCAGATGGTCGAGGACCGGCAAACCCACAGCCTGCCCGAAGGCGATGCACTGAAGAATGTCGCGCGGCTGGCAGGCTATGCCGACGCGGCGGCGTTCGTCGCGCATTGCAGCGCGTTGACCGAACCGGTGGCGGAACGCTTCGATGCGCTGCTGGCGCGGCAGGCAGGGCGCAGCACCGCCGTTCCCAAGGCGGCGAGCAAGCGCATCGTGAAACGTGTGCGCAAGTGGGCGGACGGGCAGTTCAGCGCGCTGCGCAGCGAAGCGGCGCTGGCCGCGTTCGAGGATTGCGTGCCGTTGCTAGTCGACGCGATCGAGCGAGCGGAAGACACCGACCGCGCGCTGGAGCGATGGGAAAGCCTGCTTGCCGGAGCGCCCGTCACGGTGAACCTGTTCCGCCTGCTGGCTGCGCGGCCCGGCCTGCTGGACCGGCTCATGGACATCCTTACGCTGGCCGACCCGTTGGCGAACAGGCTGATGCGCCGCCCCGCGCTGCTCGACAGTCTGCTCGACACGGCGGCGACCCAGCTGCCCGGTTCGGTCGCAGCGTTGCAACGCGCGCTGCGGCCGCTTTCCGCCGATGCCGGGTACGAACAGCGGCTCGACCGGCTGCGTGTCGTTACCGACGAGACGCGGTTCTCGCTTGGCGTCCAGCTCATCTCCGGTGCGCAGGATCCGCTCGACATTGCGGAAGGGCTGTCCCGCCTGGCCGAGGCGGCGGTGCGCGAGGCATTTCGCATTGCCGAGGCCGGATTTGCAGCGAAGCACGGGCGGTTTGCCGACCGGTCGCTGGCGGTGCTGGCGCTGGGGCGGTTCGGCGGCGGGGCGCTGACGCACATGTCGGATCTCGACATCATCTACCTGTTCGACGGCCCGCCAGATGACGCGCTGGACGATGAAAGCGATGGGCCGAGGCCGCTGGGGCCAACGCTTTATTTCAACCGCTTGGCGCAGCGTGTGACGGCCGCCCTGAGCGTGCCGACCGCCGAAGGTGTGCTGTTCGATGTCGATACCCGTCTGCGACCCCAAGGCGCGCAAGGACCGCTGGCGGTCAGCACGGCGGGTTTCGCGCGGTACCAGCGCAATGATGCCTGGACGTGGGAGCATATGGCGCTGTCCCGCGCACGCGTCGTGATCGCCTCGCCTGCCACGCGCGCCACGATAGAGCGGGGCATCGCCGGAGCGCTGGCCAAGCCGCGCGATCCGGCGGCGTTGCGCAGCGATATCCTTGCGATGCGCCGCGATATGGCGCAGCACAAACCATCTCGCGGTCCGCTGGATGTGAAGCTTCTGCGCGGCGGGCTGGTCGATATCGAGTTCACGCTGCATTACCTGCAATTGCGCGACGGTGCGGGCATGTCGCCGGACCTGACCGCCGCCATTGCAGCGCAAGTCGAAGCCGGACTGCTCGACGCTCGCATGAAGGATGCGCACCTGCTTATGACGCGGCTGCTGATCGCGGCCCGCCTGCTGGCGCCCGACCTTGCCATGCCGCACGCCCGCGCCGGTGCAGCGCTTGCCACGGCATGCGGGCTGGACGATGCGGACGCGATACTGCCCGCCATCGCGGACGCCCGCGAGGTTGTTGCGCGGCAATGGCGCCATACTTTCGACACCGAACTGGAGATCGACAAATGACCGACACCGCACTCGCCACAGGCGCAACAATCCCGGACATAGCGATGGAAACGCCCGACGGCGGCAGCGTGAAGCCGTCCGACTTTGCGGCGCGCAAACTGGTGCTGTTCTTCTATCCCAAGGACAACACACCCGGCTGCACGACGGAGGCAAAGGAATTTTCCGAGCGGCTCGACGCATTCGAGGCCGCCGGATGCGCGGTGCTGGGCATCAGCAAGGATTCGCCGCGCAAGCACCAGAACTTCATCGCCAAGCACGACCTTACCGTTCCGCTGGCGACCGACGCGGCAGAAGGCGGACTGTCCGATGCGCTCGGCATCTGGACCGAAAAGCAGATGTACGGGAAAACCTATCTTGGCATGGTCCGCACCACGGTGCTGGTCGATACAGACGGCAGCATTGCGCAGGTGTGGAACAAGGTGCGGGTCAAGGATCACGCCGAAACGGTGCTGTCGGCGGCGCAGGCGCTTTAGGCCCGCCGCAACGGATTCGGGATGACGCACGGCAATGCCGGCTGTGCAAAACCGCTGTTCCGCGAAATTTTAGGGTAGCGCAGCATGCGCCAGAACGGTTCAGCGCAGCGCGCAGCCATTCCATCGCTTAGAACCGGCCTGCGGGTTGTGCGGCGGGCGGCTTTGCTCAAAGCCATAATGCACATGGTCGGCAGGGAGTTCCCGCGACTGCAAAATAAAATTTCCGGCGCATGATTGCGGACGGGTCGCAAAACAAGGATGTATCATTGATCGGCATATCGTTTCTGCGTAGCGCCAAGACGGCAGCCCTCGCCGCCTTCGGCTCGGTTTCCCTGCTCATCCAGCCCGCCATCGCAAACGAAGATACGGCCGGCCTGCCGCCCGTTGCCGATGTGCTGGATATCGCCCCTGCGACCGCCACCGCCGCCGCACCGGCAGATGCCGATTTCACCGAGCTGTTCGCCGTTTGGGATACTGCCGAGATACCTTCCGCTGGCGATACGGGCATTTCGTCGTCCGAGCGGATTTCGATCCCGTCGAGCATGCCGCTACAGGCTGCCAAACTGACCAGCGATTACGGAATGCGCGTCCACCCCGTGCTGAAGAAGCGCAAGCGTCATAACGGCGTCGATCTCGCCGCACCGACCGGCACGCCGGTATATGCCACGGCGGATGGCGTGGTCAGCCGCGCCAATCGGTTCAGCAGCTACGGCCTGTATATTTCCATCGAACATGGCGGGAAGCTGCAAACGCGCTTTGCCCACCTGTCGGGTCTGAATGTGCGCAAAGGCCAGGAAGTGAAGAAGGGCGACCTGATCGGCTTCGTCGGCTCGACCGGTCGTTCCACCGGCCCGCACCTGCATTACGAAGTGCGCATGGCGGGTCGTGCCGTGAACCCCATTCCCTACATGGTCGAAACCGAAGCCCAGCATGCCCACGCGCTGGTGCAGGGTGAGGGCGGCCAAGGCGGTCAATAACGCGCTGCCAATAAAGCGCGCACCGACTTCAAACAGATCACCAAGCGAGGGGTGGCGGAGCGATCCGCTGCCCTTTTTTCGTTGCACGGGACGCCTTGCCTGACCAGCTTGCGCCGTTAGGTTGCACAGGAGCGAGGCGGCCCAATTCACGAGGCTGCTCGTGGGAGAGACCGTCCATGCATCCGACCCGTCATGCCGAGACCCGGCCCGATCATCCCGCACTCATCATGGCGGGATCGGGTGAAACCGTAACCTTCGCGCAGATGGAAGCGCGCGCCAATCGGGTGGCGCAGTTGCTGCGGGCGCGCGGCTTGCAGGCGGGCGACGTGTTCGCGGTGCTGCTGGACAATGGCCCGCTCTATTTCGACCTGTTCTGGGGGATGCAGCGGTCGGGCTGTCTCATGGTGCCGGTGCCAACTCGCCTGACCGCGCCTGAAATCGCGTACCTGCTGGCCGATAGCGGCGCGAAACTGCTGGTGACACAGCCGAAATTCGACCTGCTGATCCCCGCGCTGCGCGAGGCGCAGCCCGATCTGGCGATTCTGCGCACCGGGACCGAACCAGCTGCCGGCACGGAACGCTTCGATACCGCGCTTGCCGCCATGCCCGACGAGCCGGTCGACGACCAAAGCGTCGGCGCGCCCATGCTTTACAGCTCCGGCACGACCGGACAGCCCAAGGGCGTCTATCCCGCACCACCCGCCAGCCCCGATGTCGAAGCGCCCACACCGCTGCTGGGCCTCGCCACGATGGGCACCAGGATGCCGAGCGACGGCAGCATCGTCTATCTCTCGCCTGCGCCACTCTATCACGCCGCGCCGCTGGCCTGGGCCACGACGGTCCAGCGTCTGGGCGGCACGGTGGTGGTGATGGAAAAGTTCGACCCCGAAGCTGCCTTGGCGGCAATCGAACGCTTCGCCGTGACGGACAGCCAGTGGGTGCCGACGCATTTTGCGCGGATGCTGAAACTGCCCGAAGCGGTCCGCACGCGCTACGACCTGTCCTCTCACCAGCGCGCCATCCACGCCGCCGCGCCATGCCCGGTCGCCATCAAGCACGCGATGATCGAGTGGTGGGGGCCGATCCTGCTCGAATATTACGCTGGCTCCGAGGGGATCGGCATGACGCTGCTCAATAGCGAACAATGGCTCGCCCATCCCGGCTCGGTCGGTCCGGCGATATACGGCAAAGTGCATGTCTGCGGGCCGGATGGTGCGGAGCTGGGGCCGGACCAGGACGGGCTGATCTATTTCGAGAACCCGGTCCTGCCCAGCTATCACAACGACCCGGAAAAGACCGCCGATGCGATGAATGCGAAAGGCTGGATGACGCTGGGCGATATCGGCCATCTGGATGCGGACGGTTATCTCTACCTGACCGACCGGCAAAGCCACATGATCATTTCGGGCGGGGTGAATATCTATCCGCAAGAGGTGGAGAACCTGCTGATCGCCCATCCCGAAGTGATGGATGCCGCCGTCATCGGCTTGCCCGAACCCGACCTGGGCGAGCAGGTGACGGCGGTTGTGCAGCCGGTAGACGATGTGGCGCTGGAGGGGGCGGGGGCCGATGCGCTGGAGGCGGAATTGCGCGCCTATCTCGACGGGCAGCTCAGCCACATCAAGATGCCGCGCCGCTATGTCTTCCGCCCCGACCTGCCGCGCGAAGCAAACGGCAAGCTTTACAAACGCGCGTTGCGTGACGAGTTCGCGGCGGCAGCAAACGCAACATAGGTAAGCTTGCTATTGCGATACAGATGGAGCAATATTCCTGTCGAAATTGCAGGAACAGTCCGATGGTAGACGTCAATCGTAGCCAGTCCGCCGAATCGCCGGGCAATGGCAAACGCTGGACCGCCATACTGGTCGTCGCGGCACTTGCTGCGCTCGTTATCGTGGGGGCGGTCATCCTGCTGGAAAGCACGGACCGCGACGGTGCGGCAACACTGCAAGTCCCGGCGGACAGGACAGTCGCGACCGACTGAATATCTGGCGTTTTCCCTGCCGATCTGCTAATCGATAAAGGATGGCAGGGGCATATAGAAAAATCGAAGAACACTTTCGCAGGGCCGGCGATTGAGCCTGCTTGCCGACCATAATCTGCCCTTTGCCGTGGCACTTGCGATCATGGTGCTGCTGGCGGGTGTGCAGTTGCTCGGTCTCGACTTCGCGACCGATGCGGACGGCGATATCAGTTTCGAAGGCGATGCCGACATCGATGCCGATGGCGGATCGTCCGGTATCCTTGCCAGCGCCGCCAGCCTGCTCGGCATCGGAAGGGTGCCGACGGTCATCTGGCTCGCCGTGTTCCTGTTCGCCTTTGCTATCATCGGCGTCAGCGGCCAGTCACTCGCGGAAAACCTGCTTGGCGCGCCACTGGATACCATGCTGGCATCCGCTCTGGCCGCGGGCGCAGCATTGCCCGTCACTGGCATGCTGGTCCACCCACTCGGTGCGATATTGCCGCAGGACGAAACCAGCGCCGTCGGTCTCAATTCGCTGGTCGGACGGCGCGGGAAGGTCACCACCGGCACGGCGCGCGCGGCGTCACCCGCTCGCACGGCAGTGACGGATTATTATGGTCACACGCATTACGTCATGCTGGAACCGCACGATGCCAACACGAGCATTACCGAAGGGGAGCAGGTGCTGCTGGTCCGCCGCGAGGGTGAGTTGTTCTTCGGTCAGAAGCTGGAAGAACGCCACCTCGCGCCAAGCTGAAGCCATTTTTGAATATCGTCACGCCACCGCAACTTTCACATAACAGGGACACCGAATGAACAACCTCGTCGACATCGCCATCTATGCGGGCATCGGTCTCGCTTTCCTGCTGCTGGTGTTCCTCACCGTGGCCAAGCTTTACCGCCGCGCATCGAAGGAAGTCGCCTTCGTGCGGACCGGCGTGGGCGGGGAAAAGGTGGTGATGAACGGCGGCGCGCTGGTGCTGCCGGTGTTCCACGAAACGATGCCGGTAAACATGAACACCGTGCGGCTGGCGGTGGAACGCAAGAATGCGGACGCGCTGATCACGTTGGACCGGCTGCGGATCGACGTGAAGGCCGAATTCTACGTCCGCGTGCGGCCCGATGCCAACGCCATCGGCATGGCGGCGCAAACGCTGGGGCAGCGCACGCTGGTGCCTGAAGCTTTGAAGGATCTGGTCGAGGGCAAGTTCGTGGATGCCCTGCGCTCGGTTGCGGCGGGAATGAGCATGAACGAGCTGCACGAACAGCGCGCCGACTTCGTGCAGAAGGTGCAGCAGGTGTCGTCCAACGATCTGGCGATGAACGGGCTGGAGCTGGAATCGGTGTCGCTGACCGGTCTGGACCAGACCAGCATCGAACATTTCAATGCCAACAACGCCTTCGATGCCGAGGGTCTCACCAAGCTGACCGAGCAGATCGAGGCGCGCAAGAAACTGCGCAACGATATCGAGCAGGATACGCGCGTCCAGATGGAAACCAAGAATCTGGAAGCGGACGAGCGCAGCTTCGAGATCGGGCGCGATAACGAATATGCGCGGCTCGAGCAGGAGCGCGAAGTGGAAATGCGCCGCGCCAAGCAGACCAGCGAAATCGCCCGGGAACAGGCGGAGCGCACGCAGGAAGCCGACGCCGCACGCATCGAAGCCAAGAAACAGGTCGATGCGCAACAGATCGAGGCCGACCGGCTGGTCGAGGAAGCGAGGATCGATCAGGTGCGCGCGCTGGAAATTGCGCGGCAGGAACAGCAGATCGCGGTTCAGGACAAGAGCCGGGAGGAAAGCCAAGCGCGTGCCGCAGCCGACCAGGCCCGCGCCACTGCCGTCAGCGCGGAGGAGCAGGTTGCGACGGCGCGCGAAAGCGAGATTGCCGAACGCCAGAAGAAGATCGAACTGATCGAAGCATCGCGGCAGGCCGAGCGCGAAGCGATCCAGGTCAAGGTTGAAGCCGAAGCGGAGCGCGATGCCGCTTCCAACCGGGCCGAAGCCGCGCGACTGGAAGCATCGGGTGAGGCGGAAGCCGAGAAGCTGCGCGCCGAGGCGGCACGAGTGCGGTTCGAAGTCGAAGCGGCGGGCCAGCGCGCCATCAACGAGGCGGCCAATATCCTGTCCAACGACCAGATCGGTCTGAAGACAAAGCTGGCCCTCCTCGACGTGCTGCCCGAGGCCATCCGCAAATCCGCCAAGCCGATGGAGGCGATCAACTCGATCAAGATCGTGCAGGTCGACGGACTGACCAATGGCGGTGGAAACGGGGGCGGATCGCCTGCGAACAATGGAAGTAGCGGGGTTGGCGGCGCGGGCAACCTCGCCACCGACGCCGTCAGCGCCGCCCTTGCCTATCGTGCGCAGGCTCCGGTGCTCGACGGGCTGATGCAGGAGCTGGGGCTGGACGGTTCGTCGCTGGCCGGGCTGGCGAAGGGCGGCATGGCGCAGGATGACGACGAGGCAAAAGGAAGCGCGTCGCCCAATTACGGCGAATAACACATATTTGGCACAAGGTTGTGTCCGGACAGGAGAGGCCGCATGGATATCGAACGGGCGAAAGCCCAAATCGCGCAAGGATCGTCGGTCCTTCACGAGATAAATGTCACTGCGCGCCAGCTGCATTCGGACGACCCTATAGAGGGGTTCCACATCAGCGCCGGTCAGACCCATTCCTCCGATCAAGGCATCGTCATCACCACACTGGAAGGTGGGGCGCAGATCAGGTTTCTGTGGGACGCGCATATCGCGGTTATGCCGCACACCCCCGATGGCGACTTCGCGTTCGTCTATGTCGAGGGCAGCGGAAGCGTATTTGACGAGACGTTCAACTCATATATCGAACTGGTCACCGACCTGGGCCGTGTCGAACCCACGGCGCGGGGCGGGCAAATGGACGATGGCCGCTGGCTCTTCATCATTTCGGATCTGCAAGCTCCGGACGAACCGCACATCACGATCCGAACGGTCAATAACGGCAGCAACCACGGGCAAAGCTGGGATCTCGACCGGCTCAAGATCGAGTTTCATGGCCACCGCCTTTAGTGTCGCTCACTACCCCTGTTTCAGCATCCGTTCCGCCATCGCGCGCACATCCGCGCCCATGTCGTCACGCGCCAGCGCCAGCGCCAGCGTCGCTTCGACGAAGCCCAGCTTGCTGCCGCAATCGTAGCGTGCGCCGTCGAAGGTGACGGCGTGGAACGGCTGCGTGCCGATCATCTGCGCCATCGCGTCGGTCAGCTGGATTTCGCCCCCTGCGCCCGCGCTTTGCGTTTCCAGGATACGCATCACTTCCGGCTGCAGGATGTAGCGGCCCGACACGATCTTGTTCGATGGCGCATCGGCGATGGCGGGTTTCTCGATCAGGCCGCGCACCTCGGTCAGCGTTCCACGTGAAACGCCCGGATCGATCACGCCATAGCTCGACACCTCTTCGCGCGGCACTTCCAGCACGCTGACCAGATTACCGCCGGTTTGCGCATAGGCGTCCACCATCTGCTTCATGCAGCCGGTGCCGCCGCCCTCTCCGTTCTGCGCGCCGACCATCAATTCGTCCGGCAGGAAAATCGCGAAGGGTTCGTCGCCCACGATGGCGCGTGCGCACCAGATCGCGTGACCCAGCCCCAGCGGCACCTGCTGGCGCACGGTAATGATATCGCCCGGCACGGCGCGGGTCGGGTCCAGCACCGTCATGTCCTTGCCGCGCCCGCGCATCGTGTCTTCCAGCTCGTAGGCCACGTCGAAATGCTCGACGATGGCGGTCTTGCCGCGTCCGGTGACGAAGATCATCTGTTCGATCCCCGCCTCGCGTGCCTCGTCCACCGCATACTGGATCAGCGGGCGGTCCACGATGGGCAGCAATTCCTTGGGGATGGCCTTAGTCGCGGGCAGGAACCGTGTGCCCAGTCCGGCGACGGGAAAGACGGCTTTTCTGATCGGTTTGCGTGTCGTCATGGCAGTGTCCTTTGCACGGGCGCTATCGGATCGCGGCAAGCGGCGTCAACGGGCGTTCTTGTCTGCGCGGCAAATCACGGTAGATGCTGGGCCGATGGACAAACTTATCATTCGCGGCGGCAACCGCCTTTCCGGCACCATCCCGATTTCCGGGGCGAAGAACAGCGCGCTGACGCTGATCCCGTGCGCGCTGCTGACCGAGGAACCGGTCACGCTGCGCAACCTGCCGCGCCTTGCCGATATCGACGGGTTCCAGCACCTGATGACGCAGTTCGGCGTCAGCACCGGCATTCGCGGCAAGCGCCCGGAGGAATTCGGCCGCGTGGTGACGTTCGAGGCATCGCGCCTGACTTCCACCGTCGCGCCCTACGACCTGGTGCGCAAGATGCGCGCTTCCATTCTCGTGCTCGGCCCGATGCTGGCGCGCAGCGGGGAAGCGACCGTCTCGCTGCCCGGCGGCTGCGCCATCGGCAACCGGCCCATCGACCTGCACCTGAAAGCCATCGAGGCACTGGGCGGCGAGATCGAGCTGGCGCAGGGTTATGTGAAAGCACACGCGCCCGATGGCGGTTTGCCCGGTGGCGAATTCGACTTCCCCGTGGTCAGCGTGGGCGCGACCGAAAACGCGCTGATGACGGCGGTGCTGGCCAACGGTACCAGCCGCCTGTTCAACGCCGCGCGCGAGCCGGAGATCGTCGACCTGTGCGGCCTGTTGACCGCGATGGGCGCGGAGATCGAGGGTATCGGCACCTCCGACCTGACCATTCACGGCGTGAAATCGCTGAACGGCGCGACCTACAAGGTGATGGCCGACCGCATCGAGGCCGGCTCCTACGCCTGCGCCGCCGCGATTACCGGCGGCGAAGTACGGCTGGAAGGTGCGAAGGCCGACGAGATGCTGGCGACCATCCACGCGCTGCAAAAGATCGGCGTCGAGGTGACGAGCGACAAGAACGGCGTAAACATCGCGGCGGACGGCCCGCTGACGGCCACCAACCTTTCCACCGCACCCTATCCCGGCCTCGCCACCGACATGCAGGCGCAGCTGATGAGCCTGCTGTGCCGCGCCGAAGGCACCAGCGTGCTGAAGGAAACCATCTTCGAAAACCGCTATATGCATGTGCCGGAACTCATTCGTATGGGCGCCGATATCGAAACCGAGGGACGTACTGCCATCGTGCGCGGGGTGGAGACGCTGACCGGTGCGGAAGTCATGGCCACCGACCTGCGCGCCAGCATGAGCCTGATCATCGCCGCGCTCGCCGCGTCGAGCGAAACGACGGTGCGGCGCATCTACCACCTCGACCGGGGTTACGAACGGCTGGAGGAAAAGCTGCAATTGGTGGGCGCGGATATCGAGCGGGTGGACGACTAGAAAGTTTCCCCTCGAAGGTCTGCGACTAACCAGAGCCGGATCGCCCCCGCCAACCCCGGCGGCGTGGCGGCGGCAATCCGTTCGGCATCGATGCGGGCGACCAGCGCATTGACCGGCACCCCCTCGCGCGCCGCCGCATCGCGCAGCATATCCCAGAACGCAGGCTCCAGACTGATCGAAGTCTTGTGCCCGGCGATTTCGACACTGCGTTTGACGGGGGGATGATAGGGCGTGTGCATCGGGCCTTTCGAGTGGGGCGAAGGTGACAAAAGTGACACCGTGTCACCTTTGGAAATTTAGGGTAAGCCTTTCAAACTTTTAAACAAAGCGGCCGGGTATGGTGGCGGACGGACAGGGGGAGGCAGCCTCTGTTTGCCAGCCTGCGAGCATTATCGCACCGGAACGAAGCAGCCAAAGACCCTTCCGCCATCGACCGTATTGCCAGCATAGTTGAATGCGCCAGCTGTAGGAAAGCGGCTCGGCCACGTCGCGCACGGGTATTCGCCATTGCGTCTGCGCACATAGTATCCGCCTCAGATCGTCAGAAGTCCGATATAGCCGGCATACAGGGCAACGAACACGAACCCTTCCCAGCGTTTCAGCGTCCAGCCGGTGCGCAGGAACAGGATCAGCAGCGCAGTGGCTCCCAGCAATATCCAGACATCGAATGCCGTGATCTGTGCAGGAACCGCGATGGGATGCACCAGGGCGGTTACGCCGAGAATGCCGAATATGTTGTAGATGTTGGAACCTACCACGTTTCCGATGGCAACGTCGGCCTGGCGCCGCAGCGCGGCGATGATGCATGCCACCAGTTCGGGCAACGACGTGCCGATGGCAACCACAGTCAATCCGATGACCGTTTCCGTAACACCGAAATCCCGCGCGATCTCGCTGGCGGAATCGACGAGGAGACGTGCGCCGAACACCGTTGCCGCGATGCCTGCGACAGACAAACCGAGCGCAAGTGGCAGGCGTATGCCCGATGCCACGCTGGCCGCTTCGTTCTCGTGCCGGATGCGCTCGGGATCGTCCAAAGCATCATCCGGGCGGCGTTCGCTGCGATAGGCAAGCACGATATACCCGACGAGCAGGGCAACCAGCGCCAGCCCTACCACACGGTCGAGCGTTCCCGCCAGCACGACGGCGGTACAGGCCAGCGCCGCGAACCACAGCGCACTGCCATCGCGCAGGAATGCCGCACGCTTTATGCCCAGGGGCAGGATCAGAGCCGATATGCCGAGGATCAGCAGGATATTGGCGATATTGGATCCAACGACATTGCCCACCGCAATACCCGGCGCGCCATCGAACGCCGCGAACAGGCTGGTAACCAGTTCCGGCGTGGACGTGCCGAAGCCGACAATAGTCAGGCCCGCCAGTAGGGGAGAGACTCCCATCCGGTTCGCCACCGCGACAGCACCGCGCACAAGTACATCGCCGCCGACAGCGAGCAGGGCTAAACCTGCGAACAAAAACAGGATCGTCATCAATCAGGTTCCGGATATGCATGACATAGAAGGTAACACGCTTGTGTCGTCAGGCGGCGAGCAAGTTCACTTCCGCTTATCAAGCGTCGCACGCATTTACATTACTCCGATGCATTCGACGGAAGCGTGTTCAGTGCATGGGATAACTAAACCGGACCTTCGCTTCCGACAGGGATCGATCCGACATCGCGGATAAGTGATTGTCTCTCACCATCCACCAGAGGGGCCCGGCTCGCGATAGATAAAGCCGACATGCCGACAAAGGTTCCTTGCCGATCCGGGGGGGATACGAACGGCCCCCTCAATACATGTGTTGGCCGCCATTGATGCTCATCGTGCTGCCGGTGACGAAGCCGCCGTCCTCGCTGCACAGGAAGGCGACGCCGCGTGCGATTTCGTGGGCTTGGCCAAGGCGGCCGACGGGGATCTGCGCGACGATCTTTTCCAGCACCGCTTCGGGCACGGCGGCGACCATGTCGGTGTCGATATAGCCGGGTGCGATGGCGTTGACGGTCACGCCTGCCCGCGCGCCTTCCTGCGCCAGCGCCTTGGTGAAACCGTGAATGCCCGACTTGGCGGCGGCGTAATTGACCTGCCCGTACTGGCCCGCCTGCCCGTTGATGCTGCCGATATTGACGATGCGGCCCCATTTGCGTGTCCGCATGCCGGGAAAGCACGCCTTGGCCATGTTGAAGCACCCGCCCAGATTGACGCGCATCACGTCGTGCCAGTCATCATAGCTCATCTTGTGCAGCGTGCCGTCGCGCGTGATGCCGGCATTGTTGACCACCACGTCGATGGGGCCATGTTCCGCCGCCACCGCTTCGCATCCGGCGAGGACGGCCTCGTGGTCGCCCACATCGAACTTCGCCACGGGCAGGCCGGTTTCTTCGCCGAAGGCGCGCGCGGCGTCGTCATTGCCGCCGTAATTGGCGATCACACGCATCCCGTCGTCGCGCAGCATTTCGCAGATGGCGCGCCCGATCCCGCGCGTTCCCCCGGTAACGATGGCAATTCGTGTCATGGCGCGTTCCTCCTGTTGCGACCGTACCTTACGGAGCGTGCGGGGAAGCGCAAACAGGAAGCTGGTGAATACGAAGCCGCCGCAACGCCAATATCGAATGCGGTGATAGGCAGCGCGTCAGAAGCGGAACTGCGTACCCACATAGACGGCCTGGTCGTCCTGCACGCTGTCGCTCAGCGGGGCGAGGCGGTCATTGTCCTGCGACAGGCGGACGCCCGCCGTCACGTCGAGGTTGCGCGTGACGCGATACGCGCCGCTTACATCCACCGACTGTTCACCACGCGCCGCCAGCGTGCGGGGGGAGCGACCGGGCGTTTCGTCCTTTTCCAGCGCGATGCGCGGCTGGAACCGGCTGGGCTTGTCCGCAGCGGAGCCGGTATCGGGCCGGAATTCGCTGAGGTCGGGCATGGCGATATCGCGCACACCGGCAGCCAGTTTGGGCGCCTTGGCAAAGTTCTGGTAGCCGCGCGCCACGCCCAGATCGTAGCGGCTGGCGGACAGCAGCGGCGCGGTGCGGCGCGCGCTGGCGGGCGCGGAAATCCGTTCCGCCGTGCCAACGGACGCTATCGCCTTGCGCACCGAAATAGCGCGGGCGGTGCCATCGTCGACGCGCACCGCAACGGTGACCGTGCGCGGACCCGACGTGACATTCTCCGTCTCGCCCGAACGGGTCGGCGTGAAGCGGGTGCGCACGCCGCCGTCGCCCAGATTGGCATTCACGCGCTGCGCCAGTTGGGGATCGACTCCGGCGGGCGTGAACAGGGTGAAGGACGCATCATCGCTATCGGCGTTTACCAGCGATGGCAGGGCGAGACCGGCACCCGGAATGGCGAGCGCGGCGACAGCGGCAAGCGCCAGCGCAATGCCGCCCGCTCCCGTCTTCTCCGGCGTCTTCTCCGGCAATTTTCGCGTTATCCGCGCCATGTCCGTGCGATTCCCGTTTCCAATACCGGTATCAAAGCCGCTGCGCGCTGAACGGTTCCTGACCCTTCATGGCACGCTTGGCTCGATCCGATTCGTCAGGACTACGCCGCGCTGCGCCCTGCTGCCAGCAAAACCGAACGATTGCCGGCAATACCGCGCAAGTGTTGCCATCGGCACACAGCCCGTATCTTGCAGGCGCGCTTTTTCACGCACGGTTCAGGCCGCGCCGCCAAAAGCCAGTCGGCCCCGGTGCGCCTTGCCGCCCGTCGGCCAGACGCCTAGAAGCCGCCCGACACCACATCATGCCGCCAGCAGAAAAGATGCATTCCACCATGTCCAACGCCCGATCCCCCCTCGTTCGTGCAACCCTGATGCTGCCCCTGATGCTGGGCGCTGTTGCCACGCTGGCCGCATGCGGCGGGCGCGAGCAGCCGCGCGCCGACCTGGCCGCAGCGCAGGTGACGACCATCGGCGTCAATTCCTATCTGTGGCGCGCCAGCCTCGACACGGTCGGCTTCGCGCCGCTGTTGCAGGCGGACAGCGCGGGCGGCGTGATCGTGACCGACTGGTATACCAATCCGCAAAGCCCGGGCGAGCGCGTGAAGCTGACTGTCTCCATCCTCGACCAGGATTTGCGCGCCGACGCGCTGCGCGTCGCGGCCAGCCGACAGGTTTCGCAGGCCGGCACCTGGGTCGATGCGCCGGTGCAGGCGGCGACCGTGCAGAAGCTGGAGGATATCATCCTGACCAAGGCGCGTGACTTGCGCCGTCAGGCCATGTCCTCCTGATCCGCCACTTCGGGAAGGCGGACAGGATAATGAGCGAACGCTTCGATCCGGCGACTGCCGATGCGCGCTGGCAGGCCGCGTGGGACGAGGCGGGCTGTTTCGTCGCCGATTCCGAAAGCCCGAAGCCCAAGAGTTACGTGCTGGAGATGTTCCCCTATCCCAGCGGGCGCATCCATATCGGCCATGTCCGCAATTACACGATGGGCGACGTGCTGGCCCGCTACAAGGCGATGCGCGGGTTCGAGGTGCTGCACCCGATGGGCTGGGACGCCTTCGGGATGCCTGCCGAAAACGCGGCGATGGAACGCGGCGTGCATCCCGGCGGCTGGACGCGCGACAACATCGCGGCGATGCGCGCGCAGCTGAAACGGATCGGCTTCGCGCTCGACTGGTCCAGAGAATTCGCCACCTGCGATCCCGAATATTACGGGCACGAGCAGGCGCTGTTCCTGGCGCTGCACGAGGCGGGGCTGGTCTATCGGCGCGAGGCGACGGTGAACTGGGATCCGGTCGATCACACGGTGCTGGCCAACGAACAGGTCATCGACGGCAAGGGCTGGCGCAGCGGTGCCGAGGTGGAGAAGCGCAAGCTGAACCAGTGGTTCGTGCGCATCACCGACTTTGCCGACGAGCTGCTCGACGGGCTCGGTACGCTGGAAAGCTGGCCCGACAAGGTGCGGCTGATGCAGGAAAACTGGATCGGCAAGTCGCAGGGGCTGGAGTTTTCGTTCCGGCTCGATAATTCCGTTCGCCCTGAGACGGCGCGCAGCGCCACCGGTTCAGCCCGAACGGATGGTGGGGACCACCCCTCCCGAACGGATGTTGAGGGGCGCTCCCCCTCGACGGATGAACGAGACGCCGTCCCAAGGCACCGTCATCCATCGCCGTCTATTCCACCCGTCCCGACACCATTTTCGGTGCCAGCTTCGTGGCCGTCGCCGCCGACCACCCGGTGGCGCAGGGTATCGACAGCGACGCGGCGCGCGCCTTTCATCGCGGAATGCAAGCGCGGCGGCACCACGGCGGCGGAGCTGGAGACGGCGGAGAAGCTGGGCTTCGATACCGGCCTGACCGCGACGCACCCGTTCACCGGCGCACCGCTGCCCGTGTATCATCGCCAATTTCGTGCTGATGGAATACGGCACCGGCGCAGTGATGGGCGTTCCGGGACACGACCAGCGCGACTTCGAATTCGCCACGAAATACGGCCTGCCGATCCCGCGCGTGGTCGCCGCGACGGCGGAGGACGCAGGCGCGCCGCTGGCCGAGGCGGACACCGGCGACGGGGTGATCGTCAATTCGGACTTCCTCGACGGGATGGCCGTGGATGCCGCCATCGGCGAAGTCATCGCGCGCGCCGAAGCGGGCGGCTGGGGCGAGGGCAAGACCGTCTGGCGGCTGCGCGACTGGGGCGTGTCGCGCCAACGCTACTGGGGCACGCCGATCCCGTTCGTTCACTGCGAGACGTGCGGCGTGGTACCGGTGCCGGGCGACCAACTGCCCGTCACCTTGCCCGAAGACGTGGACTTTTCCGAACCCGGCAACCCGCTGGACCGGCACCCGACATGGAAGCACACCACCTGCCCGACATGCGGCGGCAAGGCCCTGCGCGAGACCGATACGCTCGACACGTTCGTCGACAGCAGCTGGTATTTCCTGCGCTTCGCCAGCCAGCCTGACGACAAACCGTTCGACGCTGCCGAAGTGGCCAAGTGGCTGCCGGTGGAACAGTATATCGGCGGGGTCGAGCATGCGATCCTGCATTTGCTCTACGCACGGTTCTGGACGCGGGCGTTGGCAAAATGCGGATTGCTCGATGTGAAAGAGCCGTTCGCCAGCCTGTTCACGCAGGGCATGGTGACGCACGAGACGTATCAGATGGGCGATGGCAGTTTCCTGTCGCCCGATCAGGTGACGCGCGACGGTGCCGACTGGACGCGGATCGAGGACGGCGCACCGGTGACGGCGGGCCGCGTCGTCAAGATGTCGAAGTCCAAGAAGAACGTCGTCGATCCCGATGCGATCATCGCGCAGCATGGCGCGGATGCGGTGCGGTGGTTCATGTTGAGCGACTCGCCACCGGAGCGTGATTTGCCGTGGTCCGAGGCGGGTATCGAAGGCTGCGCCCGCTTCGTGCAGCGGCTGTGGCGGTTGTTCGGGGAATATGACGCGGGCGCGGCGGGCGAGGACATCGCGCTGGCGCGCAAGACGCACCAGACGATTGCCGCCGTTGGCGACGATATCGAGGCGCTGGGCTTCAACAAGGCGGTCGCGCGGCTGTACGAACTGACCGGCGCGACCGAGAAGGCCGCGCCGTCCGCCCATCGCAGCGAGGCAATCCGCGCATTGCTGCACATGGTCGCGCCGATGATGCCGCATCTGGCGGAGGAAGCGTGGGCGGGCATGGGCGGCACGGGACTGCTGGCCGAAGCCGCTTGGCCCGAAGTCGATCCCGCGTTGCTGGTGGAAGACGAAGTGACCATCGCCGTGCAGCACAAGGGCAAGCTGCGCGATACGCTGACTGTGGCGAAGGGCATGGCCAAGGACGAGCTGGAAGCTGCCGCGCTCGCCAGCGAGAAAGTGCAGCGGTCCATCGACGGGGCGACGGTGCGCAAGGTCATCGTGGTGCCGGACCGGCTGGTGAATATCGTCACATGATGCGCCTCTTAGCCGCCTTTATTCTGAGCATCACGCTTGCCGCCTGCAACCTCACGCCGATGTATGCGGGCGGGGGCACCGGTGCGGTGGGGCAGGGGCTGGCCGCCATCGAGGTCGCGCCGATACAGGGCCGCGCCGGGTGGCTGATGCGCAATGCGCTGAACGATCGGCTCTCTGCCGCCGGTGCTGCCGCGCCGCGTTATCGGCTCGATGTACGGCTGGACGACCAGCTGGAGGGGCTGGGCGTGCTGGGCGACGATACCATCGGCCGCGAACGCCGTATCCTGCGGGCGCGCTACCAGTTGGTCGATCTGGCCAGCGACGACATCGTGCTGGACGCGACCTCCGGTTCGGATGCGGGGATCGACGTGGTCAGCAGCGAATATGCCGTGATCGCGGCGGAGGATCGCGCGCTGGAGAACCTGGCGCAGGACGTGGCGCAGCGGATGGTGGCGCAGATCGCGCTGCGGCTTCGTGAAAACGGCTAGCGGCTGGGTGAAAACGGTCGAGCGACCGAATGAAGGCGACCCAGCGCGACTTCGCCCGCAACGCCGCGCGCGCCGCCAAATCGTGCAGCGTCTTCTATTTCTGCGGTCCGGACGAAGCGGGCGCATCCGCCGCCGCCGACAGCATCGTCTCGCTGCTGCCCGATGCGGGCGACCGGGTGGAGCTTACCGGCGCGGCATTGCGCAAGGATCCGGTCCTGCTGGGCGACGAAGCGCGCTCCGCCTCGCTGTTCGGCGACACGCGGCACATAATGGTGCGCGGCACGGGCGACGATGCGCTGCTGGCGGTGGAGACGTTTTTCGAGGGGACCGGCGATGCCTGCCCGGTACTGATTGTGGCTAGCAGCGCCACCGACAAGTCGAAGATCGCCAAGCTGCTGATGAAGCGCGACGACGCGCTGGTGGCGATGTTCTACCCGCCCGAACTGCGCGATATCGGCCAGACGGTGCGCGACCGGGGCATGGCGGCGGGGTTGAAATTCGGCGGCGACATTGCCGAACGCATCGCCAGCGGGGCGGGTCTCGACATCCGGCTGGCGACATCCGAAGTGGAGAAGCTGGCGCTGTATTGCGATGCCGATCCGTCGCGCCCCGTGACCGTAACGGCAGACGATCTGGATGCCATCGGCGCGCCGGGGGAGGATGACGGGTTCGCGCCGCTGGTCAACACCGTGCTGTCGGGCGATTGCGCGAAGCTGCCCGGCGAACTGCGGCGGATGCGCGAATTGTCGATCAATCCGGTCGGCCTGCTGCTGGCGTTCGAGCGGCGCGCGGTGCAACTGGCCAATCTGGACGCCGCCATCGGGCCGCGCGGCGATGTGCAGGATACGATCGACGCGGAAAAACGCAGCCATCGCATCTTCTTCAAGGATGTGCGCGATATCTCGGTGCAGATCCGCAAATGGCGCGGGGCGAAGCTGGCGCGGTTGCAAAGCCGCCTGCTGGACCTGCACCGCGCGCTGATGGCGAACAACCGCTCGGCGGAATTGCTGCTGTCGCAGGGGCTGGCGGAGATTGCCCGCGCCGCGAATGCGCGCCACAAATAACACGCCGCGAATGCGCGCCATAAATAACGCGCGGCGAACGCGCCGCTGCGGATTAGTCCTGCGGAACGCTGAACCGGCCGGTCACGCGGCCATTGCCCGTTTCGCCGACCGCCGGCTCGCCCGCCACTGGCGAAGAGCCCTGCGCCCGCCCGTCGATGCTGGACACGCCGCTGCGCAAATCGATCACCAGCCGCCCGCCATTCAGCGTATCGCTGCCGCGTCGCAGCCGGACATTGCCGGCCATCGTGATGATACGCCGGTTGAAATCATATACCGCGATATCGCCGGACGCAGCCTCGTTGCCGCGTGTAACATTCACCCCGCCCGTCGCCGTCATGCGCTGTATCTGCAACGTGCCCGCATCGGTGTAATTTATCAGCATCCGGTTCGACCGGACGGTCAGCCCGGCCTGCTGCAACACCACGCTACCGCTCAGGGCGACGCGGTTTTCGCGATCCTGCAATTCGATACGGCCCGCATCGAAGCTGACGGGCGCGCGCGAATTGTGCCCGGCGATGGCCTGCGCATAGACGTGCATCCCGCCCATCGCGGTCAGCGTCAGCACAAATCCGGTCGCGGCGTATTTCAGGTGTTTCAGCATTGTCACGGCGTCCTAAGCTTGCCCGGCACCATGCGCAATTTCGCATTGCCGTCCAGCACGATGGTGCGCGCGTCCAGATCGGCGTCTATCCTGTTGGCGGAGAAGGTGCCCGCCGGTATCTCGCCATTCACGCCGTCGCGCCCGTTCATGGTCTTGGCGTTGAAATCCACCGCCACGCCGCCCACCCGCATGGCGTAGCCGTCCGCCGCCGTCATCCGCACATCGCCGGGGAAATCGACCGTTTCCTCGCGCAGTCTGTAAGCACCGCCGGGTGCGGTGATGCGCGCGGGGCCTTCGCGCAACAGGATGCGCGCGACCAGATCGTCCATCCGCACCACGCCTTCCGCGCTGGACCGCTGCACCGCCTCGCCCGCCATCAGGCTGAACGGGCGGCCGTCATTGTCCTGTCCGCGATACAATGCGTTGTCGACGCGCAGGCGCTCGTCGATCACCGCCACCTTGTTGCGGTCGAGCAGGAAGCTGACTTCGCCGCGCGGGCTAAGCGGGGTGATGACCATCATCGCGGCCAGCACGCCGACTCCCATCGGCAGCGCCGCGCCCAGAAATTTCACCAGCCGGTCATGCGAACCGCCGGGCGCAGCGAAGCGTTGCCGCCGGTTGCGCTTGGCGCGCGCCTCTTTTGTTTCGTGCGCGAGTTCGGGAGAAGCGGCAGTGGCCATCGGACGCTAAGCGTGGCTGAAGATGTCGTGTTCGGCCCAGCCGAGGAAATCGAGCCGCGCGCGCGTGGGCAGGAAATCGAAACAGGCCTGCGCGATTTCGGTGCGCCCTTCGCGTGCCAGCCGCTCCACGAAAATCTCGTGCATGCCGTGCAGGAAGCGCACGTCGCTGGCGGCGTAATCGCGCTGCGCTTCGTTGATCTCGGGCGCGCCCCAGTCGCTCGACTGTTGCACTTTGGACATCTCGCCGCCCAGCAATTCGGTGACCAGCGTCTTCAGCCCGTGGCGGTCGGTATAGGTCCGCGTCAGCTTGCTGGCGATCTTGGTGCAGAACACCGGCGCGGCGGTGACGCCGAGATAGTATTCGATGGCGGCAAGGTCGAAGCGGGCGAAGTGGAACAGCTTCACCCGGTCCGGATCGCCCAGCACGGCGGTGAGGTTGGGCGCATCGTATTCGCTGCCCACGCCGAAGCGCACAAGGTGTTCGTCGCCGCCGCCATCGCTGATCTGCACCACGCACAACCGGTCGCGCGGCGTGATCAGCCCCATCGTTTCGGTATCGACCGCGACGATGCCATTGTTGATCGAGGGGTCCAGCGCGTCGGCGGGGAGGTCTTCTTCGTGGAAATACACTGTCATGTGCGGCATGTAGGCGGCTTGGCGGATTGAGGGAAGGGGCGGTAGAGACTTGGCCGAGATGAATGAAACCCTTCCCGAAAGCTGGCGCGCCACGCTGGAACCGGCCCTGGCCACACCCGATGCGCGCAACCTGGGCGGGTGGCTGCGCGCGGAAGAGGCGGCGGGCAAGACTGTATATCCGCCGCGCGGGCAGCGGCTGGTGGCGCTGGCGCTGACCCCACTCGATACCGTACGCGTCCTGATACTGGGGCAGGATCCGTATCACGGGCCGGGACAGGCACATGGGCTGGCGTTCAGCGTGCCAACGGGCATGAAGCTGCCGCCAAGCTTGCGCAATATCTACAAGGAGCTGTCCGACGACCTTGGCATCGCGCCACCCGTCAGCGGCAACCTGACCGCATGGGCGCAGCAGGGCGTGCTGTTGCTCAACACATCGCTGACGGTGGAGGCGGGGCAGGCAGGCAGCCATGCGGGGCGCGGGTGGGATGCGATCACCGACGCGGTTGTTGCCGCCGTCGCCGCCAAGCCGGAGCCGTGTGTCTTCATCCTGTGGGGCGCCCATGCGCAGAAAAAGGCGGCGCGGGTGGCCGGTCTGGATAGCGGACGGCATCTGGTGCTGAAAAGCGCGCACCCCAGCCCGCTATCCGCCTATCGCGGCTTCTTCGGCAGCCGGCCCTTCAGCCGTGCGAATGCGTTTCTGGAGGACGCCGGGCGCGGACGCATCGACTGGCAGGTCGAGTGACAGCGCCCGTGCGACACTCTAGGCCCGCCGTTCAACAGCACGGCTCGGGGGTAAACATGCGCAGGATCGCGTTCGGATTACTGGCACTCGTCGCGGGGCTTTCGCTGCTCGCGACGCTCGCCTCGTTCACCAATGGCGACCAGTGGTTCGTGCGCGCCTTCGACCTGGTGCGCGAACCGCATCTCTATCTCGCGCTGATACTGGCAGCGGTGTCGCTGCTGGTCCTGCGCGGCAAGCGGCGGGCGGTCGGCGTCGTATTCCTCCTCGTCGCGGCGCTGAATTTCTGGCGCATCTGGCCCTACACCTCGTTTGCCGGCGAGCAGATCGCACTGTCCGATCCGGCAGAGGGGTCGCAATGCTTCACGGCGCTGGCGCTCAATGTGAAGATGAAGAATACCGACCATCGCGCCGTGATCGACCAGATCGAACAGGCGGATGCCGACATCCTGCTGGTGATGGAGCCGGACGCGCGATGGGCGCGCGAGCTTGCGCCGGTGCTGGCACGTTACGACACCACGCTGTCCGAAATACAGCCCAACACCTACGGCATGATCTTCGCTTCGCGCGTGCCGGTGCGCAGCGCGCGCATGGTCGAGAACACATCGCGCAACACGCCCACGCTTTATGCCACGCTGGACCTCGCCAATGGCGCGGCGTTCGAATTTATCGGCCTGCATCCCAAACCACCGGTGCCGGGGACCAATACGCAGATGCGCGACGAGAATATCCTGAATGCCGGTCGGCAGACGCCCGACGGGCTGCCCAATGCGCTGGTGATGGGCGATTTCAACGATGTCCCGTGGTCGCGCACGACGACGAAGTTCCGCGAGCAGGGCAACTGGCGCGATCCCCGCATCGGGCGCGGCAGCTATGCGACTTTCCCTGCGGACATGACGATGCTCGGCTGGCCGCTCGACCAAGTGATGCTGCGCGGTGATATGGAGTTGCGTTCGTTCAGTGTGCTGCCCGATAATGGCGCGGACCACCGGGCGATGCGGGCGGAGGTGTGCGCGGGGCCGGAAGCTGCATAAATACTAGCACGCGCGCAATTTTCTGGCAGGGAAGCGCGCGATGCATCTTAGCAGCAATCCCGTCCGGCTGATTCCCGTGCTGTTTCTCGTCACCATCGCGCTGGGAACGGCGCTGCTGATGCTGCCCGTCGCGCGTGCCGATGCAAGCGCCGCGCCGTTCATGACCGCGTTCTTCACGGCGACATCCGCCGTCGCTGTCACCGGGCTGATCGTGGTCGATACCCCCACCTACTGGTCCGGTTTCGGGCAGGGCGTCATCCTGCTGTTGTTCCAGATCGGCGGCTTCGGCATCATGACCGCCGCTACGCTGCTGGGCCTGCTGGCGGGCCGCACCTTCCGCATGCGCGACCGGATGGCGACGCAGGTGGAGCGCAGCCGGTTGCAGCTTGGCGACGCGCAATCGGTGCTGAAACTGGTGCTGGTTATCACATTGACGGTGGAGCTGCTGGTGGCGGCCATTCTCGTGCTGCGCCTGCGGCTAGCCTACGATGCGAGCTGGGGCGAGGCGCTGTGGCATGGCGTGTTCCACTCGGTCAGCGCGTTCAACAATGCCGGGTTCTCGTCTTATTCGGACAGCGTGATGGGCTTCCAGGCCGACCCAGTCATGCTTGGCCCCATCATGCTGGCGGTCATCATCACCGCATTGGGCTTTCCCGTGATGCAGGAACTGCGCCATCGCCCGTTCGCGTTCAGGAGCTGGACGCTGCATTCCAAGATCACCGTCACCGGCACCGCCGTGCTGCTGGCCTTCGGCTTTTTCGCCACGCTGGTGCTGGAATGGAACAACGCCGCGACGCTCGGCCCGATGGACGGGGGCGGCAAAGCGCTGAATGCGATGTTCCATTCGGTCATGCCGCGCACCGCCGGGTTCAACAGCCTCGATGTCGGTAGTTTCACGGATGCGACGGTGCTGGTGAATTACCTGCTGATGATTATCGGCGGGGGCAGCGCGGGCACGGCGGGCGGGATCAAGATCACCACCTTCGTGCTGCTACTGGCCGTGGTCGTGTCCGAGATCAGGGGCCAGCGCGACGCCAACCTGTTCGGCCGCCGCATCGGCCGCGATACCGAACGCCAGGCGCTGACTGTGGCGACACTGGCGATCACGCTGATCCTGGCGGGCAGCGCAATCATCATGGCGGTCACCGAACTGCCGATCCGCGACGTGCTGTTCGAGGCGGTGTCCGCCTTCGCCACCGTCGGCCTCAGCACAGGCATCACCGCCGACCTGCCCGTCACCGGCCAACTGGTCATCATCGTGCTGATGTTCGTGGGGCGGGTGGGAACCATCACCGTGGCCACCGCGCTAGCCCTTGGCGGCGGCAGGCAGAAATTCCGCTATCCAGAGGAGAACCCGATTGTCGGATAAGAAACACGCGCCGGTCATGGTCATCGGGCTGGGCCGCTTCGGCGGGTCGGTCGCCTGTTCGCTGATGCGGATGGGGCACGAGGTGCTGGGCATCGATGCGGACCCCGCGCTGGTCGACCAGTTCGCCGACCGGCTGACGCAGGTAGTGGAAGCCGACACGACGGATATCGAGGCGCTGCGGCGGCTGGATGCGGCCGACTACCAAAGCGTCGTGGTCGGCATCGGCACCGATATGGAGGCCAGCGTGCTGACCGTGCTGGCGCTGTCCGACCTCGGCGTGCCGTCCATCGTGGCCAAGGCGATCAACGAGAACCACGGGCGCATTCTGGAACGCACCGGCGCGACCAATATCGTTTATCCGGAGGCGCGGATGGGCGCGCGCGTGGCGCATATCCTGTCGGGCCGGATGATCGACTATATCGAATTCGACGACAACTTCGCCATCGCCAAGCTGCGCGCCCCGGCCTCCATCTGCGGCAAGACCCTGGAAGCCAGCGGCGTGCGCACCCGGCACGACATCACCGTGGTCGGCATCAAGCGGCGGCAGGACGATTTCGTCTATGCCGTGCCGGAAACCGAAGTGGAGGAAGGCGACCTGCTGATCGTGTCCGGCACCACGCCCGAAGTGGAGCGGTTCGCGGCGCTGGGTGCGGGGTAGGGTTCCTCAGGGTGCTGTTGCGTGCGGTACAGTATCGCATCGCAGCGTGAGCCCGTATTCCTCCAGCCAGTCGGCGGATGTCGGCAGCAGGTATTGCAGGGCTTCGGGTAGCAAGCCGTGCAACGCGTTGGCGTGGACCAGGTCCGCGCGGCGATCGGAGAAGCAGACATCGCCATCCGCCGCGTCCAGCAGGCTCAGGACACCGGTTTCGGTCGCCCCGCCTTCATCGGCAAGGGAGATATAAAGCGGCGGGCGTTTGCGTGGCGGCATCTGTGCAAAGCGCTTGGCGAGCGCCTGGTCGTTCCACTGCATGCTTGGCGATATTGCGCCGTAACCATCGAACAGACCGGGTTGCATCGCCCATGTTTCCGCCGCGAAATGACCTGCTGCGCTTTCGCCGAGAAGAAAAGTGCGTCCATCGTCGCGATAGCGCGCGCGGAGCATCGGCAGGACGGTATCGCCCAGCCATGCGCGGAACGCTGCGCTTTCGCCAGCGGTGGGATAGCGTTCCTGCTCCGCCCCGTCCTGCGTCGGCGGCAACAGTTCGCGCTGGCGATCCACGGTCTCGATACCGACGAAGATGGCCGGTTCGCTGCGTTGCCAAAGCTGGTTCCAGCGTTCCATGCCAAGCGCAAGATGGAAGTCCTGCTGCAACCCGCCGTCCAGCATCAGGATCAGCGGAAATTGCTTTTCGCTTTCGCCGTAACCGACCGGCAGAACGACATGGACGCGCCGCGCGGCATCATGGGTCGAAAGCGTATAGGATGTGCCGATGGCCAGCGGTTCGGCCACGACGGCGCTGATCGGGGCGATGACGCGTCCGACTGATTATCCGCGCCGAAGCGGGCGACACTGTCAGTACGGCACCAAGGAACGCCGCAGCCTTTAAGGCGCCCAGCCCACTCACCGCGGCAGCATCGTCGCGCCCATCAGCGCCTCGTCCACCGCACGCGCCGCTTGCCGTCCTTCGCGGATAGCCCACACCACCAGGCTCTGGCCGCGCCGCATGTCGCCGCAAGCGAAGACATTGTCCTGCGTGGTGGCGTAGCCTTCGGTATCGGCGCGGACATTGCCGCGTTCGCACAGTTCCACGCCGATGCGGTCCAGCAGGCCGCGCCGTACGGGGCCGGTGAAGCCCATCGCCAGCAGGATGAGGTCCGCTTTCAGCACATATTCGCTGCCCGGCACTTCGGTGAAATTCACGGCCCGTCCACTCGATCCGCACGCATTCCAGGCCGGTGACTTCGCCGCCCTCGCCGACCACGCGCTTGGTCAGCACCGCCCAGTCGCGGTTGGCGCCTTCCTCGTGGCTGGACGGTGGTGCGCATCTTGACCGGCCAGTGCGGCCAGGTCGCGCCTTGTCCTCGCGTTCGGGCGGTTGCGGCATGATTTCCAGCTGGGTGACGCTGGCCGCGCCCTGCCGGTTGCTGGTGCCGACGCAATCGGAGCCGGTATCGCCGCCGCCGATCACGATGACATGCTTGCCCTTGGCGCTCAGCGTGCCGCGCGGGGCGGCGCGCAATTCGTCGTCGCCCGCATTGCGCTTGTTCTGCTGGCTGAGGAATTCCATCGCCAGCCGCACGCCGGACAGTTCGGAGCCGGGTATGTCCAGCCGCCGCGCTTCCTCCGCGCCGCCTGCCAGAACGGTGGCGTCGAAGTTGTCCTTCAGGGCCGACATGCCGATATCCACGCCCACTTCGGCGCTGGTGCGGAAGGTGACGCCCTCGGCCTCCATCTGCACCGCGCGGCGGTTGATCAGGTGCTTTTCCATTTTGAAATCGGGGATGCCGTAGCGCAGCAATCCGCCGATCCGGTCGGACTTCTCGAACACTGTCACCGCATGCCCGGCGCGCGCGAGTTGCTGCGCGCAGGCCATCCCGGCCGGGCCCGAACCGACCACGGCAACCGACTTGCCGCTCGGCTTTTCGGGCACCTGCGGCACGACCCAGCCTTCTTCCCAGCCCCGGTCGATGATGGCGGATTCGATGCTCTTGATCGTCACCGGCTGGTCGGTGATGTTGAGCGTGCAGCTTGCCTCGCACGGGGCGGGGCAGATGCGGCCGGTGAATTCGGGGAAGTTGTTGGTGGAATGCAGCACTTCGAGCGCGTTCTTCCAGTCGCCTTCATAGACCAGGTGGTTCCAGTCCGGGATGATGTTGTTCACCGGGCAGCCGTTGTGGCAATAGGGAATGCCGCAATTCATGCACCGGCTGGCCTGCGCCTTCAGCGCCTCCTCCGGCATGGGCACGGTGAATTCCTTGTAGGAGCGCAGCCGTTCTTCCGGCGCGAGATAGGACGCGTCCTGCCGGTCGAGTTCGAGGAAGCCGGTTTCCTTGCCCATGTGGTTCTCTTTCATTCCGCCGCGACCTGCGCCGCCGCGTCGCGTTCGGCTTCGAGAGCCTCCAGCGCGGCGCGATAGTCGGTCGGCATCACTTTCACGAACTGCGTCAGCGCATTGTCCCAATCATCGAGCAGCGCGGTAGCACGTGCGGAGCCGGTGTGCAGCTTGTGCCGTTCCACCAGGATGCGCAGGCGCGCCGCATCGTGGCGCAGCATGTCGCCCATGCCCGCATCGTTCACGCCGCTGCCGCGCTGTTGCGGGAAGCCGGTGCCTTCGTCGGCATCGTCGGCATCGTTGTTTGGGCCGACCGGCTGGAGCTCGACCTGCGCCGGGTTCACCAGATCGGCGAATGTGCCGTCGGGGTCGTACACATAGGCCACCCCGCCGCTCATCCCGGCGGCGAAGTTGCGGCCCGTCTTGCCCAGTACGCAGACCACACCGCCGGTCATGTATTCGCAGCCGTGATCGCCCGTCCCCTCGACCACCGCGACCGCGCCCGAATTGCGCACGGCAAAACGTTCGCCCGCGACGCCGCCGAAATAGGCCTCGCCCGATATCGCGCCATACAGCACGGTGTTGCCGACGATGATGTTCTGCGTCGGGTCGCGCGGCGCGGCGTCGGGCTGGCGTACGATGATGCGTCCGCCCGACAGGCCCTTGCCGACATAGTCGTTGGCGTCGCCGGTCAGGTCCAGCGTGACGCCATGCGCCAGCCACGCGCCGAAGCTCTGCCCCGCAACGCCGGTGAAGTTCACGCGGATGGTTTCGGCTGGCAGGCCGTCATGGCCGTATTGCTTGGCGATGCGGCCCGACAGCATGGTGCCGACGGTGCGGTTCACGTTGCGGATGTCGCGCGCCAGTTCGACCGGTTCGCGTTTCGCCAGCGCCGGTTCGCAGGCCGCGATCAGCTCCATGTCGAGCGCGCCCTCCAGCCCGTGATCCTGCGTCATGGTATGGTGCAGCGAGCCGTTTTCGGACGGCTTTACCTCGTGCAGGATGCGCGTCAGGTCCACGCCATGCGCCTTCCAGTGGCGTTCGACGCGGCGGGTGTCGATACGGTCCACGCGGCCGACCATCTCCTCCACCGTGCGGAAGCCCATTTCGGCCATGATGGCGCGCAGTTCCTCGGCCACGAAGAAGAAGTAATTCACCACATGTTCGGGCGTGCCGGTGAAGCGCGCGCGCAGCACCGGGTCCTGAGTCGCCACGCCGACCGGGCAGGTGTTGAGGTGGCATTTGCGCATCATGATGCAGCCCGCCGCGATCAGCGGTGCGGTGGCGAAACCGAACTCGTCCGCACCCAGCAGCGCGCCGATGGCGACGTCGCGCCCGGTGCGCAGGCCGCCATCGACCTGCACCGCGATGCGGCTGCGCAAATCGTTCAGCAGCAGCGTCTGCTGCGTTTCGGCCAAGCCGATTTCCCACGGGGAACCCGCATGCGTCAGGCTGGTCAGCGGCGATGCCCCGGTGCCGCCTTCATAGCCCGAAATCGTAACATGGTCCGCCTTGCACTTGGACACGCCCGCCGCGACGGTGCCGACGCCCACTTCGGCCACCAGCTTGACCGAGATGCGCGCTTCTGGCTGCACGTTCTTCAGGTCGTGGATCAGCTGCGCCAGGTCCTCGATCGAATAGATATCATGATGCGGCGGCGGCGAGATCAGGCCCACGCCGGGCGTCGAATGGCGCACCGCGCCGATGCGCTTGTCCACCTTGTGCCCCGGCAGCTGCCCGCCTTCGCCCGGTTTCGCACCCTGCGCCATCTTGATCTGGATGTCGTCCGAGTTTGCCAGATATTCCGCCGTCACGCCGAAGCGCCCGCTGGCCACCTGCTTGATCCGGCTGCGCATGGAATCGCCATTGTCCATCGGTGTGAAGCGGAAGGGTTCCTCTCCGCCTTCGCCGGTATTGGAGCGTCCGCCGATGCGGTTCATGGCGATGGCCATCGTGGAATGCGCCTCGTGGCTGATCGAGCCAAGGCTCATTGCGCCGGTGCTGAACCGCTTGACGATCTCGCTGGCAGGCTCGACCTCGTCCAGCGGCACGGGCGTGTCGGCGGGGGTCAGCTCCATCAGTCCACGAATGGTCAGCAGGCGCTCGTTCTGCTCGTTCACCGATTTCGCAAAGGCATCGTATTTCTGCGGCGTATTGCCGCGCACCGCGTGCTGCAAATCCGCGACATTGCCCGGTGTCCAGGCGTGGTCCTCGCCACGCAGGCGGAACTGGTAGATACCGCCCACTTCCAGCATCCCGGCATAGAGCGGATCGCTGCCATAGGCGACGCCGTGGCGACGCACGGTTTCGGCGGCGACTTCTTCCAGCCCGATGCCCTCGATAGTGGTGGCGGTGCCCTTGAAGAGGGTGTCGATCAGCGTGCTGGACAGGCCGACCGCATCGAAGATCTGCGCGCCACAATAGGACTGGTAGGTGCTGATGCCCATCTTGGACATGACCTTCAGAATGCCCTTGCCGACCGCCTTGACGTAATTGTCCTGAACCTGTTCGCGCGTCAGCTGCGCGAACTTGCGCACCCGCAGGTCTTCCAGCGTTTCCAGCGCGACGTAGGGGTTGATCGCCTCCGCGCCGTAACCCGCCAGCACGCAGTAATGGTGCACTTCGCGCGCTTCGCCGGTTTCCACCACCAGTCCGGTCTGCATCCGCAGGCCCTGCCGCGTCAGGTGGTGATGCACCGCGGCCGTCGCCAGCAGGGCGGGCATAGCGATGCGTTCGGCGCTCTGTTTCCGGTCGCTCAGGATCAGGATGTTGTGGTCTTGCAGCACCGCCTCGGTCGCGGCCCAGCACATTTCCTTGATGGCCAGCGCCAGCCCGTCCGCGCCACTGGCGGCATCCCATGTCATGTCGACCGTCTCGGTGCGGAAGGCCCCGTCCAGCGCGGTCTCCACGCTGCGGATCTTCGCAAGGTCGCCATTGGTCAGGATCGGCTGGCTGACTTCGAGCCGTTTGTGCGTCCCGGCATCGCGGCCCAGCAGGTTGGGGCGCGGGCCGATCATCGAATGCAGGCTCATCACCAGCTCTTCGCGGATCGGGATCGATCGGCGGGTTGGTGACTTGCGCGAAGTTCTGCTTGAAATAATCGTAGAGCAGGCGGCTCTTGTTCGACAGCACGGCAAGCGGCGTGTCGGTGCCCATCGAGCCAAGCGGATCGAGCCCGCTTTGCGCCATCGGTTCCAGAAAGCGCGTGATGTCTTCCTGCGTATAGCCGAACGCCTGCTGCGCTTGCAGCAGGGTGGGCGTTTCCTTGGTTTTCGTCCTGCGGCAATTCCTCGAATTCGGGATCGACCGTATCGAGATCGTCCAGCGTGTACTGCGTCGCTTTCAGCCAGTCCGCATAGGGATGCGCGGCGGCCAGATCGGCTTTCAGCTCCGAATCCTCGACGATGCGGCCTTCTTCGAGGTCGATCAGCAGCATCTTGCCGGGTTGCAGCCGCCATTTGCGCGTGATGTCCTTTTCCGCAAACGGCAGCACGCCGCTTTCGGAGGCAAGGCAGACCAGATCGTCCGACGTGGTGCAGAACCGCGCGGGGCGCAGGCCGTTGCGGTCCAGCGTCGCGCCGATTTGCCGGCCGTCGGTGAAGCAGACGGCGGCAGGGCCGTCCCACGGTTCCATCAGTGCGGCGTGGTATTCGTAAAATGCACGGCGGGCCGGGTCCATCTGCGTGTTCCTGGCCCACGCTTCCGGCATCAGCATCATCATCGCGTGGCTGAGCGAAAAGCCGCCCGCCAGCAGCAGCTCCAGCGCATTGTCGAGGCAGGCGGTGTCCGACTGGCCATGCGGGATCAGCGGCCACATCTTGTCGAGGTCCGCGCCCAGCAGCTCGCTTTCCATCGTCCGGCGGCGCGCATTCATCCAGTTCACATTGCCGCGAACCGTGTTGATCTCGCCATTATGCGCCATGAAGCGATAGGGGTGCGCCAGCCGCCAGCTGGGGAAGGTATTGGTGCTGAACCGCTGGTGGACCAGCCCCAGCGCGCTGACGCAATCGGCATCGCGCAGATCGTCGTAGAACGAACCGACCTGCGTCGCCAGCAACAGCCCCTTGTAGACGATGGTGCGGCTGGAAAAGCTGGGAATGTAAGTCTGCACCAGCGCGGGCATATCGTGCTTTTCCGCCAGCCGCGCGAGCGGGTTCAGCGTCTGCTTGCGGATGACCACCAGCTTGCGTTCGAAGGCAGCGGTGTCGGCGCATACGTCCTGGCAGGCGACGATGCACTGGCGCATCACCGGCATGGAGGCGATGACCGCTTCGCCCAGACCATCGAGCGTCACCGGCACATCGCGCCAGCCGATCACGCGCTGGCCTTCCTTGGCGACGAACTTTTCCAGCTGCTCGGTCACGAAGGCGCGTGCGTCGTCGTCCTGCGGCAGGAAGCATTGCGCGACGGCATAATGACCGGCGGGCGGCAGGTCGTGCCCGGCCTCCGTTGCCCAGCGGCGGATCAGCGGATCGGGGATCTGCAACAGGATGCCCGCGCCGTCGCCCAGCAGTGGATCGGCGCCAACTGCGCCGCGATGGTCGAGATTGGCGAGGATTTCGAGGCTGCGGGTGACGATATCGTGCGATTTCTCGCCCTTGATATGCGCCAGCATACCGACACCGCAGGCGTCGTGTTCGTTACGCGGATCGTAAAGACCGGTTTTGGCGCACCGGTCCAACTCGGACAAACTCATAGTCGAACCCTGCTGTCATAGCGGGCCGCAGGCGTGGCAGGTGGTGCCGGAATTGCGACCGGACCGGAACAATTCCGGCGGAGTCTCAATCAGGCGAAGGCGCAACGCGCACGGCAAAACTGTCGTGAACAGCGAACATGCCGACACGATATGCGTTTTGCAAGCGCACAGGAGCAATTATTCGTATGCAGGCAACGCGCAGCCGCCCAGCCGCGCAACTGCGTAGCCGCCTGTCGGTCAGGGTCAGGCAGTGCCGGACATGCGTTGCAGTTTTTCCAGCGCATCGCGCAGCGCACGCTCGGTGTCGTTAGGATCTTCCCCCGCGCCGGTTTTCGGCTGTGCATTGTCGAGCGCGGTGTTCGGGCTGTCGAACGGACGGCCGAAGGGTGCGGCAGGGTCGAAGTTGTCGGGCTTGCCGACTTCGCTTGCCAGCTTGGCGGCGCGGGCTTCCTGTCCGGGGAAGATGACGACCGGATGATCGCCGCCATCGGTGTCTTCCGGTTCGTCGACCCGCACGAAGCCTTCGCCGCTGGCGGGGCGGGTGCGGATACCGAGCAGCGAAGAGAACCCGGATGCGTCCTCGCTGCCGTCGTCCTCATCCTCGTCCGGTGCCGGATCGTCGAACGCCACCGGCGTCAGTGCGGCGGGACGGGCGGGTGCGGGAGCCGGGGCGGGAGGGGGCACCGGGGCCGGAGTGGGCGCGGATACCGGTTGGGCGGCAAAAGGTTGCTGTGCCGCGAAAGCGGGTTGTGGCGCAGGGTCTTGCGGTTGCGGTTGCGCGGCGGCTGCAGCGGGCGCAGCAGCAGGCAGGCCGCCATGCGCCTTCAGCGCGCGGGCAAAGCGATCGACCAGCTCGACCATGCCCAGTTCTTCCAGCGGTGGCTGCGGCTTGGGCTGGTTCGGGGGCGGGTTCCGGGGCAGGCGCTTGAGCAGGCTCTTGAGCGAATGGGGGCGCTGCCATGGGTTCGTCCACAGCTGCGGGTTCGGCAAAGGGCCGCGATGACGGCTGCTCGGATGCGAACCCGGCCAGCGGGTTGTAGGCCGATGCCGGATTGGGGAGTGCTGAACTGGCGGGCGGGATACTTCCGGTCATGGCGATGGGTTCCTGAAATGGGTTGTCCGCCGAGGTTTCTGTTTCGGCAGCAGGCTGCGCTTCCGGTTCGGCGGGTGCATCGAAGGCGCGCGGTGCCGGTGCCGGTTGGGGGACTGGTGCGGTGTCGAACGGGTTGTGGCTCTCTGTGTCCGCTTCGCTGTCGGGCGCGGCAAATGCGACCGGGACGGGCGGTGCGGACGGCGTTACCGCATCGGTGTTTAACGAAGCGCCAACAGACCCGGCAGGTGCTTCTTCTGCGGGTTCCGGTGCAAGGCCCGGATTGCGAAGCTGCGCGAGCGACAGGTCGAGATCGAGCGGTGCATCGTCGTCTTCTTCGTCGCCGTCATGGTCGTCGCTACCGTCATACGTGCCGGTGCCGAAACCGCCCAGGTCGAGCGGGCCTTCCGGCACATCGCGATAGGCCGGTTCGGCAGTGTCGGCGTCATCGGCGTCTAAGGCGCGGGCTTCAGCTGTTGCCGCAACATCCGCGCCGCCGGGAACAGGCGCACGGTCGAGATATTCGCTGCGTTCGTTTTCATTGGTGACCGACAGCGGACGGCGACGGCCGGGCATGCGCTTGGCCCCCGCTGCGCTGCCGAAACCGGTATCGCCAAAACCGGTATCGGCGAAACCGGGCGTCGGTGCGTCGTCGTGGCGTTCTTCCGCCGTCTCTTCAGAGCGTGCAAGACCATTGGGATCATCGAAGCTGTCCGCGCCCAGTTCTTCACGCGCGGAAATGGGTTTTCGGGGGCGGGAGGTTGCCGGAAATACCCAGTGATCCTGCGCATCATCCCGGCCCGATGCCGTGGAGCGGCCTTTGTGCGATGTCATCGGGAAGATATCGTGGCCCTGCGCCTGCGCAACGCGGCGCGCCAGAAAGACACCGACGACAGCGCCGATCACGGTGCAGGCACCGGCGATCAGCAGGCGCGATGTCGCGCCCAATGGCGGCGCGAACGGCCCGATCGCGGCAAGGCCGGTTACGGTTACGATTTTCTCGAACACCAATACCGGTATCACCAGCGATCCCAGGCCGAGCAGAGCCGCGAACCACAGCGCCACGACTGCGGGGAACGCAGGATGCGTGCTGATCGGAGCCGTGTTCTTGGATGTCGCGCGTCGTATCACGTGCCGTAATTCCCTGTGGTCGCGGGAACCCAACCGGCCCCGCTTTTGCATCCGGGCTGCCCGTTACCGCTAGGCGGACACGGGGATTGCGGGATGCGGAAAACGGGCTAGCAAGTGTTGGTAAACGCTTTGATAACGCTGAATGTTGGCAGCCCAGTCATGATTGGCTGAAACATGCTGGCGCGCGGCATCCTGCATCGCGGGCCAGTTCGCCCGGTTCGCCAGCATCCGGCCCAGAACGCGCGCCGCGCCCGCCGGATCGTCGGGCGGGAACAGCACGGCGGAGACGCCGTCTTCCACCAGTTCGCGATGGCCGCCCACGTCGGAGGCGGCAACCAAGCGTCCCTGCGCCATTGCCTCCAGCGGTTTCAGCGGCGTGACCAGATCGGTCAGTCGGCTGCGCTTGCGCGGATAGGCGAGGATGTCGATCAGCGAATAATACCGCTCCACCTCCTCATGCGGCACACGGCCTGTGAAAATAACCGCGCCGGGTGCGGGCGAAACGGCGGCACGGGCGCGCAGGGCCGCATCGCGCGGGCCGCCACCGACCAGCAGCAGTTTCGTGCCGGGATGCTCGCGGCGGATGGCGGGGAGTGCGGCGACAAGGTCGTCCAGCCCTTCGTAATCGTAGAAACTGCCGATGAAGCCGATGACCGGCGCATCGTCGGCGATGCCGAGTTCGAGCGCCAGCGCATCGTCGCGCGGCACGGGCGCGCCGAACACGCCCATATCGACGCCATTGGGCGAAATGCCGATCTTCCCAGCCCAGCCTGCGGACGCCGCGGGGCGTGCCACAAGATCGTCGCGCAGGCCGTTGCAGATCGTGAACACCGCATCGGCGCGCTCGACCACGTGGTTTTCCAGAGCGCGGGTCAGCCGGTATTTCAGTGAACGCGCGTGACCCGTGCCGTTTCCGACCGAGGCATCTTCCCAGAAGGCCCGAATCTCGTACACGACGGGCAGGCCGAGCCGGCGCCCTGCCGCTATTGCCGCCTCGCCGCACATGGCAGGCGAATGGGCGTGGAGAACATCGGGCCGCCAGTCGCGAGCGACGCCTTCGATGCCGCGCGCCAGGCTGCTGATGTCGCGCCAATCCCGCAAGCCGGGCGCGTCCATGCCGCGACCGGGCTTGCGCGGCGGTGTCCGGTAAAAGGTCAGCCCGTCGATGGTTCGCACCGGATCGCGGCAACCGTCTTCCGCGTTGTGCCGCTGCCCCGTAATCCCGCGCACCTCCAGACCCGCCGCCGCTTGTGCCCGCATGATGGCGCGGGTGCGGAAGGTATAGCCGCTGTGGAGCGGCAACGAGTGGTCGAGGACATGGAGGATACGGGTCATGCCAAGTGCCCTAGCCGCAATACGCTTAACGCGGCGTCAACTGCTTGGCGGTATCGCCCGCCCTGCCCATGATCGACTATTTCGCCCTTGCACTGACCCATGCGCTGATCGTTGTCGCGCTGCTGCGCATGGTCGGGCGCGATGCGCTGGACGATGACGATGCCGCCACCGGCGATTCGGAACGGACCGCAGCGAAAGCGAACCGGCGGCGCGACATGACGCAGGCCCGCAGCGCCCGGCCACGACGCGGTCGCAAAAGGGATCGATCGCGCGATGCTTGACGCGGCGCTGTTCCTGTTCCTGATCGGCTTCCTCGCGCTGGGGTTCCGCAAGCCCTATATCTGGGTGCTGGCCTATCTCTATGTGGACGTGCTTGCGCCGGGCAAGATGGGCTGGACGCTGATGCCGGTCCTCAAGCCCTCGCTCATCACCTTTTGCGCGGCATTCGGCGGCTGGCTGCTGACCGACCCCAAGAAGCACCTGGCATTCACCGGACGCCAGATGCTGCTGACGGCGTTGCTGCTGTATTGTTTCTACACCACCTCGGTTGCCGATTTTCCGGAAGAGGCGGGGGAGAAATGGGCGTGGGTGTGGAAAGGGCTGGTATTCGCCATCTTCCTGCCGTTCACGCTGACCACGCGGCTTCGCATCGAGGGCGCGCTGGTCGTCGTGGTGCTGTCCATCGCGGCCATCGTCATCAGCGCGGGCATCAAGATCGTGCTGGGCGGCGGCGGATACGAGAACCAGCTGTTCTTCGTGAACGACAATAGCGGCCTCTATGAAAGCAGCACGCTGGCCACCGTCGCCATCGCCAGCATTCCGCTGGTGCTGTGGCTGGCGAAACACGGCACCATTTTCCCGCCCGACTGGCGTGTGAAGCTGTTCACCGCCGCGCTGATCTTCGCCTGTCTGCTGATTCCCATCGGCACCGAAGCGCGCACCGGACTGGTTTGTATCGCCGTGATGGGCGTGCTGGCGCTGCGCGATTCCAGACGGCGACTGGGTTTTATCGTCGCGGCGGGCGCGCTTGGCGTCGTGGCGCTGCCGTTTATCCCGCAAAGCTATTACGACCGCATGGCGACGCTGGGCAGCACGGACGGCGATGAAAGCGCCTCCACCCGCGTGGCGGTGTGGCAATGGACCATCGATTATGCATCGCGCAATCCGCTGGGTGGCGGGTTCGACGCCTATCGCGGCAACCAATTCGCCTACGACATGCCGGTCCGCGTGGAGAGCGGCAACAATACTTCGGTCGAATACCGCGAAGTGGTGGACGAGGGGCGCGCCTATCATTCCGCGATTTTCGAGATGCTTGGCGAACAGGGCTATCCCGGCCTCGTGCTATGGCTGGCGCTGCATGCGGCGGGCCTGTGGCAGATGGAGCGGCAGCGGCGACGCTGGCGACAGTTTGCGGCGGCGGATGGCGACGGTTCCGCAGGCTGGCAGGCCCCGCTGGCGACGGCGTTGCAGCATACCCAGCTGATCTACCTCGCCGGTTCGCTGTTCCAGGGGCTGGCCTATCAGCCGAACATCCTGATGCTGCTGGGCGTGCAGATCGCCCTGAACAGCTACCTCAACCGCGCCAGCGGTGCGGCATCGCACGGTTCGAAACCGGCGCCCGGCACGCGCCGCAGCCTTGCTGTAGCCGCAGCGCAGAGCCGTCGGCAGCGAGTATGACGCGGTCTGATACATTGGCCGACACATTGGCCGATACCCGGCCAGCTACGCAGGCGGCCCGCCCGCCGCAGCTCGATGCGCTGACCGGACTGCGCGGTATCGCGGCATGGTTCGTGGTGTTCTATCATATCCGTCTCGCGCTGCTCGACCTGCTGCCCCCGTCCGCCATCGGCCTGCTCGCAAAAGGCTATCTGGCAGTGGATCTTTTCTTCATGCTGTCCGGCTTCGTGATGTGGCTGAATTATGGCCACCGTTTCGCGCGAGTTTCTCAGATTCGCGCCGGTTATCTCGGCTTCATGCGCAAACGCATTGCGCGTGTCTGGCCACTACATGTGGCGGTGCTGGCGGCGATGGTGGCGTTTGTCGCGGTTCTGGCGGCGACCGGCCGTCCAGTTGCAGGATACCCCGTGGCGGAGCTGGGGCTGCATGTGCTGCTGGTCCAGAACTGGGGGCTGACCGACACGCTGAGCTGGAACCACCCGGCCTGGTCGATCAGTGCCGAAATGGGCGCATACCTGCTGTTTCCGGTGCTGGCTCTGGTGCTGACCGCAATCCTGTCGATGGCCAGAGCGAGGCCCGCAATACCGGTGCTGTCGGGCCTGCCCATACTCCTGCCCATACTCCTACTCGCGCTCCTGCTGCTTGCCCTGCATGCGTACTTTGCGGCTCTCGGTCACGCCGGTCTGGGCGCGGACATTCCCGCAACCGGCCTGCTGCGCTGCATTCTCGAATTCGCCATCGGCATGGTCTGCGCCACCATCTGGCAACGCGCCGGAAGCACGGCACACCACGCATGGCGCTGGGCCTTGGTCGCCGTGCTGGCAGGCGGCGCGGCGCTCCTGTTCCGCCTGCCGGAAACCGCGTGGGTGCCCGCCGCGCTGACCGGCATCCTGATGACGGTGGCATCGGGAACCGGTGCGCTGGCGCGGGCGCTGTCGCATCGCTGGCTGCTATGGCTGGGCGAGACGAGCTATGCCGTTTACCTGACCCATTTCTTCGGCTTTATCGTGTTCAAGATCGTATATGTCGGCGCCGATGGACAGCTCGGCGCGGGCACGCTTGCGCTGTTCGTCCTGCTGGTGGCGGCTGTATCGCATCTCGCGTACCGCCGGATCGAAAAGCCCGCGCAACGCCTGCTGAACGGTCGCGCCGCACCGGTCGGGGCGAAGACCGCCGGAACAAACAAAGCGCAACGCGCGATGCCGTAGCGTCACGCCGTTCCCGTTCTCCCGCGCGTTGCGAATGCGGCACAAAACCGCCATGTCGCGCGTTGAAAACCCAACACGGACACAAGCGGGAGACCCCAAGACATGACACCTCAGGACATCGCAGCCAAAACCGGCGAAACCATCGGCACCAGCAGCTGGGTCGAGATGGGGCAGGACCGGATCAACCAGTTCGCCGAGGCGACGGGCGACCACCAGTTCATCCATATCGACGAGGAAAAGGCCAAGATGACGCCGTTTGGCGGCACCATCGCCCACGGTTTCCTGACGCTGTCGATGATCCCCTATCTCACTGCCGAAAGCGACGTGCCGCGCCTGGAAGGCATCAAGATGGCGGTGAATTACGGCGGCAACAAAACCCGTTTCATCAATCCGGTGCGCAGCGGCAAGAAGATCCGCGGCCACTGGAAACTGCTGGAAATGATCGAAAAACGCCCCGGCCAGTGGCAGCAGACGGTGGAAATCACCATCGAGATCGAAGGCGAGGAAAAGCCAGCTTTGATCTGCGAATGGATGACGATGTACTTCGTCTGATTGGATACTTCGCTGATTGATCCCCAGCGAAAGCTGGGGCCTCCCTCGACCAAGCACAACACCTTCATGAGACCCCAGCTTTCGCTGGGGCTCGGCTTTACAGAACAAGGACTATACACATGCGCGACGCCGTCATCGTTTCCACCGCCCGCACCGGAATGGGCAAAGCCTACAAGGGCGCTTTCAACTCTACGCCGGGTGCCACGCTGGGTGCCTATGCGCTGAAGCCCGCAATCGAGCGTGCCGGGATCGACCCCGGCGAGATCGACGACGTGCTGTGGGGTGCTGCGCTGCAACAGGGTGCGCAGGCGGGCAATCTGGGCCGTCAGGTCGCATTGCGCGCCGGATGCCCCGTCACCGTGTCGGGCATGACCATCGACCGGCAATGCTCCAGCGGCCTGATGACCATTGCGACTGCCGCCAAGCAGGTGATCGTCGACAACATGAACATCGTCGCCGCTGGCGGGCAGGAATCGATCAGTATGGTGCAGACGCCCGAAATGCGCGTGATGCCCGATCCCGAACTGATGGCGATGCATGGTGCGGTCTACATGCCGATGCTGCAGACCGCCGAAACCGTGGCGCAACGCTACGAGATCAGCCGCGAGGCGCAGGACGAATACGCGCTCCAGTCGCAGCAACGCACTGCCGCCGCGCAGGAAGCGGGCCTGTTCGATGACGAGATCGTCTCGGTTTCGACCACGCACAAGGTCAAGAACAAGGAAACTGGCGAGATCACGGACGAGGACGTGACGATTGCCAAGGACGAGGGCAACCGCCCCTCCACCACGCTGGAAGGACTGTCGAGCCTGCAACCGGTACTCGGCCCGAACACCACCATCACGGCGGGCAATGCCAGCCAGCTTTCGGACGGCGCCAGCGCCGTCGTGGTGATGGAAGCCGCCGAAGCCGAGAAACGCGGCGCAACACCACTGGGCCGCTATGTCGGCATGGCGGTTGCGGGCACCGAACCGGACGAAATGGGCATCGGCCCGGTCGTCGCCATTCCCAAGCTGCTGGAACGCACGGGCATTTCGATGGACCAGGTCGGCCTGTGGGAACTGAACGAAGCCTTCGCAGTGCAGGTGCTGTATTGCCGCGACAAGCTGGGCATCGACAACGACATCCTCAACGTGAACGGCGGCTCGATCTCCATCGGCCACCCCTACGGCATGACCGGCGCCCGCTGCGTCGGCCACGCTTTGCTGGAAGGCAAGCGGCGCGGCGCGAAGTATGTCGTCGTCACGATGTGCGTCGGCGGCGGCATGGGTGCCGCGGGCATGTTCGAGGTATTGTAAGTGCGCCGCTGGCCGGCCCTCGACCTTGCTGCCGACGGGCCGGTCGGCGACACACTGCACGCCTACCTGCAAGTCATCGGGAAGCTGCCGGTGCGGACCTTGCCGTGGCGCAATCACGGCTGGCATGTCGCAATGCGCGTGGTGCCGCGCGGCTTCCGCACCTATCCGCTTTACGGAGCGGAGGACGAAGCCGAAGTCCTGCTCGATCTTTCGGATGGAGAGGTCCGTGTGGACAGCTCTTCGGGCCGCAGCGAACGGTTCGCGCTCGAAGGCCAAAGCGTAGCGCGGTTTGCGGAGCAGCTTGGCAAGGTTCTGGAAACGGTTGGCGTGCCGGTCCGAACCGATGGCGCACCTAACGAAGTTCCGGACCCCGTGCCTTTCGCGCAGGATACGGCTGCGCGCGTATGGGATGCCGCCACAGCGCGCCGCCTCCATGCCGCCTTCCGCAGCGTAGATCGTGTTTTTGCACGGTTCGCCACCGGTTTCGTCGGCAAGTCCAGCCTCAGCCACCTGTTCTGGGGCAGCTTCGATCTGGCAATTACCCGCTTCAGCGGCCGCACTGCGCCGCTGCATCCCGGCGGCATTCCCGCACTGTCCGACCGCGTAACGCGCGAAGCGTACAGCCACGAAGTCGCCAGCGCAGGGTTCTGGCTGGGCGGTGGCGGGACGGGCGAGGACGAAATCACCGAAGCCGCATTCTATGCTTACGGCTATCCGACGCCGGACGGGCTTTGCGCACAGGCCGTCGAACCCGAAACTGCTTATTGGCACTCCGAACTGGGCGAATTCGTCTTTCCCTATGCGGATGTGCGAGCGGCGGACGATCCCGATGCGGCGTTGACGGCCTTCTTGGAAAGCACATATGCTGCCATCGCCGACACAGGCAGCTGGGACCGGAAGGCTCTGGACATTCCAACGGGCCGCGTGGGTCATCCGCGACCGGTAACGTAGCGCATGGAAACCATCGGCATTGCGGGCAGTGTCAGCGCGGCTTGTAAACGCGCGGGACCGGCACCATTTTATTAGCATCGAGGGTTCATTCCATGCGCCCCTTCGACTGAGAGACCATCGCGCTCCCGCATTGGGAAAGCTGCTGGACGGGGTCCGACTTCTTCACGTTTCGCCGTTCGGGCATCATGCGCCTGTTCGCCTTGCCGCCTGTTCGCCTTGCCGGCTGTCCGCCGCGCCGGTTGGCAGGCCGCAGCCTCGGAAGCGTTTGAATCTGTCTTGTCCGGTGTTTCCCGACATCAGAGGAAAGCGCAATGACCACCGATATCGAACTTTGTATGACTCCTGAAAAAGGCGAGGGGGTTTTTGCAAGCAGGGCGTTCGCGTCGGGCGAAACCGTCCTTGTCGGCGTACTGGACGGCAAGACCACTGAAAACCACTCGCACGCCTCGCAATTGGGTGAGGGCGAGTTTGGCTTTCACACCGGGATGACGTCCAAATTCAACCACTCCTGCGATCCGAATTGCGGCATTCACCTGAACGAAACCGGAGCGCACGACTTTGTTGCGATGCGTTCGATCGCGGCGGATGAAGAGGCGACATTCGATTACGCCATGCGGAATTTCCGGATCGAGCATTTTCCAGGCGCCTGCACCTGCGGCGAACCTATCTGTCGCGGCGCAATCACCGGCTGGCAGGATTTACCGCAAGATCGCAAGGACATCTACGCAGGGTTCGTTGCCCCGTACCTGTTGCAGATGGACCAGGACAGATCGACGCTGGAGGGTGCCTGCCTATAGCAGTGTCGGCGCCTGTCGATCTTGCACAACCGCACCAACGGGCGCATCATCGGCAGCAAGAGGGCACATAATGGGCATCATCGAAATCATCGGCATTGCGGGTAGTGTCAGCCTGCTGGCGGGGTGGCGGCTGTATCTTAGCATTGTCGCCACGGGCCTCGCCATGCGGTTCGATGTGGTGCCGGTACCCGAACATCTAGCCAGTCTCGGTGCGCTGGAGAACCCGTGGGTCATCGGCATTGCCGCGATGGCGGCGGTGGCGGAGTTTCTTGCGGACAAGGTGATGTGGTTCGACAGCGCGTGGGACACGGTACACACCTTCGTGCGGCCCGTCGGCGGGGCGTTGCTGGCGCTGGCGATCATCGATCCGTCCGACCCGGCGGTGCAGGTCGTCGCGTTCGTGCTGGGCGGCGGTGCGGCGCTGACCGCGCATGGCGGCAAGGCGGCAACGCGCGGCGTGGTCAATGCCAGCCCCGAACCGGTCAGCAATATCGCGGTCTCGACGGTGGAGGATGTGGCGAGTGCGGGCCTGCTATGGGCCGCGTTCGAGTATCCCTACGCCGCGGGCGGCATCGCGCTCGCGCTGCTGGCGCTGGCAGTGTGGCTGCTGCTATGGGCGCGGCGCGTAATCCGGCGATTGTTCGGACGCGAAGAGGCTGCGCCCTCCGCGCTAGACCCCGTAGTGCCGCCTTGAAATTGCCGCTATTAATACCTGTTTCAAGTACTATAAGGATGTGCTAAAAATACCGATCTTCGCAGAATCGGTGAAGAAAAAAGTCGTACGCATGATTCATAAATTTCAACAAATTTTGTCCGATTTGTCGGACAAAACGGACTCACAAGAGATGAGTAGGCGCGATTAGAACATCGACTGCTTGATTTGGTCAGAACGGAAATTGGACAGCCCGATTGGCCAGCGTTCAACGTGGCTCAAAGCTTTCTCCGATGCGAAGTGATCATCAGCAAGGCCGAGACACTATACTGAAATATCGATTGCAACGTCTTTGATCAAGTCGTGCGAAGACGATTATCCTAAAAGGACTCAATCCGTAGAAATCATTTTCATCGACACGAAAGACTCGGATTTTTTCGTCCAAGAAGTTTCATGACCGCAATGGGAAATTACAGCGATGGGACGATCTAGTCGATTACGGGCAAGGTATTTGTGGTGTCACTGGGTTGTGGCCGCAATATTTCATGCATTCAATCCATAGCAGACTTGGAACACCGTAAGCATCTTGTTTTAATGCCCTTACCAGGTTCCGTGGCAAACCTGAGTGCTCATTCATGCTCCGCCATAAATGCATCGACACGCGGCGCGACTTGCTTGCGCCAGCGGCTGCCGTTGAAGATGCCGTAATGGCCCGCCCCTTCGGCTAGCAGATACGCCTTTTTTGCCTCGTCCAGTCCGGTCGCCAGCTTCAGGGCCGCCCTGGTCTGGCCGATGCCGGAGATATCGTCGCGCTCGCCCTCCACGCACAGGATGGCGGTGTCGGCGATGTCGCCCAGATTGACGATCCGGCCACGATGTTCGAAGGTGCCTTCGGGGATGGAGTGGCGCTGGAACACCTCCTCCACCGTTTGCAGGTAGAACTCCGCCGTCATGTCGCACACGCTGCGATATTCGTCGTAGAAATCCTTGGTCGCCTGCGCGCTTTCTACCGCTTCGGCATCGCCGTCGCCTGCATTCAGGTGCTTGAACAGCTCGTAATGGCTCTGGATATGGCCATCCAGGTTCATGCTCATGAAGCTGAACAGTTGGAGAAAGCCGGGATAGACCCGCCGCCCCGCGCCCGCATATTGCAGCGGCACGGTGGCGATCACCGAGTTGCGGAACCACTCGATCGGGCGCTGCATGGCCAGATCGTTGACCGTGGTGGGGCTTTCGCGCGTGTCGATGGGGCCGCCCATCATGGTCAGGCTGTGGGGGCGCGCGCCGTGTTGCGGATGATCGTCGCGGTTCATAAGCGCGGTGGCGGCAAGTGCGGGCACGCTGGGCTGGCACACCGCCATCATATGCGCGCGGCGGCCTTCCGCGTCCTCGATATGGGCAAGGAAGCCGATCAGGTAATCGATATACTCGTCGAGGTCGAAATCGCCCTCGCTCACCGGCACCATCTTCGCATCGGCCCAGTCGGTGATGTAGACGCGCGCGGTTTCCACCATCCGCTCCACCGTGCCGCGCAGCAGCGTGGCGTAATGCCCGCTCATCGGCGCGACGATCAGCAGGGTGGGCGCATCGTCGGGCAGGCCGTCGCGCACGAAACGCTTGAGATCGCCGAACGCGCGATTGACGACGGTGGCTTCCTCCACCGCGAACGCCGTGCCGTCCACTTCCACCGTCTCGATGCCGAAGGCGGGCTTGTCATAGGTGGCGGTGGCGTGGGCGAACACTTCCAGCGCGGACGCCACGGGCGAGGCGAAGCCCGAATAGCCCATCGGCAGAGACGGGTTGGACAGCAGTTCCGCCCCGATGCTGGCCATCGTGCTGGCGCTGTTGAGCCAGGTTTTCTGCAATTCGTAAGCGTTGTAGAGCAAGATTTCGCGTCCCTGTTGCGTTGTTGGATGTTCCTTGCCGACCGCACGGCTATTGTGCAACGCATCATTGGCAGCGGACCGCACTGGTTTTCCCCTGCAACTCTGCTTATCTGCCACCCGAAATGGATGCAGCCCCCCCTCCCGAAGACCCCCCGAAACCGCGCGCGTTCGCTGAAACCGCTGGCGATGGTGTGGCAGGCGGCGCGGGCCTATCCGCGCCAGGTATCGTTCGCGCTGGTCGCATTGCTGATCTCCGCCGTCATCACTGCCGTCGCGCTGCCTTCCGCGCTCAAGCTCATCATCGACCGGGGCTTCGGCGCGCAGGATGCGGAGGATATCGGGCGCTGGTTCCGCTACCTGCTGATGCTGGTGGTGGTGCTGGGCGGGGCGACCGCGATCCGGTTCTACTTCGTCAGCTGGGTGGGCGAACGGGTGGTCGCCGACATCCGTGCCCGCGTGCATCGCAACCTCTTGCGCCTGTCGCCCTCGTTCTTCGAGGAAAACAGCCCGCGCGAAATCAGCAGCCGGATGACATCGGACACCGCCATCATCGAGCAGGTCGTCGGCACCACGCTCAGCATCGCGTTGCGCAATGTCATCATGGCGGTGCTGGCGACGGGCTACCTGTTCTATCTCGCGCCGCAGCTGGCGATCTGGCTGCTGGTCGGCATCCCGCTGGTGATCGGCCCCATCGCGATTTTCGGCAAGCGGCTGCGCGATATCAGCCGCACCAGCCAGGACCGCGTGGCCGATGTCGGCGCGATGGTGGCCGAAGTGCTGGGCGCGATGAAGATCGTGCAGGCCTTCGGTCAGGAACGGCGCGAGAGCAGCCGGTTCGTGCGCGCGGTGGAAAAGACGTTCGACGTGGCGAAGCGGCGCATCCTCATTCGCGCCGGCATGACCGCCATCCTCATCACGCTGATTACCGGTGGCATCACGCTGGTGCTGTGGCGCGGCGCGCTGCTGGTGGTGGACGGCACGCTGACCGGCGGCACCATCGGCGCGTTCGTGTTCACCGGCCTGATCGCGGCGGGCGCGTTTGCCGCGCTGACCGAAGTGGTGGGCGACCTGCTGCGCGGGGCAGGCGCGGCCAGCCGGTTGAGCGAATTGCTGGACGAGGAACCCGGCATCGCCTCGCCATCGCGCCCCGTCGCTCTGCCCGATCCGCCGCGTGGCGCGCTGTCGTTTCGCGGGGTGACGTTCCATTATCCCAGCCGCCCCGAAACACCGGCGCTGGAGGATTTCACGCTGGAAGTCGAACCGGGCGAAACGGTGGCGCTGGTCGGCCCGTCGGGCGCGGGCAAGTCCACCATCTTCCAATTGGCCGAGCGGTTCTACGATCCGCAAGGGGGCAGCATCCGCATCGACGGCGTGCCGCTGACCAGCGCGGACCCGGCGGAAATTCGCGCCCGCATCGCGCTGGTGCCGCAGGATGGCGTGCTGTTCAGCGCCAGCGCGCGCGACAACCTGCGCTATGGCAACTGGCAGGCGGACGATGCCGCCATCCGCGCCGCCGCCCATGCCGCTCATGCCGAGGGGTTTCTCGACGCACTGCCGCAGGGGTTCGACACCTTTCTGGGCGAAAGCGGCACGCGCCTGTCGGGCGGTCAGCAGCAGCGCATCGCCATCGCCCGCGCGCTGTTGCGCGATGCGCCGATCCTGCTGCTGGACGAAGCGACCAGCGCGCTGGATGCCGAAAGCGAGCGACTGGTGCAGGATGCGCTCGACGTGCTGATGGCGCAGCGCACCACGCTGGTCATCGCGCACCGACTGGCCACCGTGCGCGCGGCGAACCGCATCGTGGTGATGGATGGCGGGCGCATCGTGGAACAGGGCACACATGGCGAGCTGGCGGCGGCTGGCGGGCTGTATTCCCGGCTGGCCGACCTGCAGTTTGCAGGGGAAGCGGCCTAAGCGTTCGGCGCGGCTGTCCTACATCGCGCGCACCGGTTACCTTACACCCATGAACCCGCGTCCGACCGACTCCGCCATCTTGCAGAAGTCGCGCCCGAAAGGGCGCAAGCCAAGGTCACGCCGCACCGGCGCGGATCGCTGCTCCAGCCCCTGCAAATCCGCCATTGTGAGGGACACGGACCGGTGCATAAAACAGGGGCGATCCGGTCCACCTGTCCGATTCAACGTGCGTGCGGATTGCAAGCTCTCAGCCTGTGTTAAGCATTGCACAGCCAGCCGGAACATCAGCTATTTAACGGGGATTTCACAATGATCGCACGCCTACTCGTAACCGCCAGCCTTACCGCACTTGCTGCGCCAGCATTGGCCTCTCCGGATCAAGCCTCAACTTCCCTAAACTTCCAGCATATCGAACTGCTGGTCGAAGAAGGCGCGGAAAGTGCCGCTGCCGATGCGGTGGAGATCGATACGCCCACGATGAGCTTCGGCGAATGGGGGGTCGATCCCGCCGGACTGGACCCATCCATTGCGCCGGGCGACGACTTCTTCGCCCACGTCAATGCGAAGTGGCTGGCCGCCAACCCGTTGCCGCCCGAATTCAGCCGCTTCGGCGCGTTCAACCTGCTGCGCGAGAAATCGACCAGCGACGTGAAGGCGGTGGTCGACGAGCTGGCGGCGCGCGAAGCCACTCTGGGCGCGGACGAGAAGCGCATCGTCGATGCCTACAACGCCTTTGCCGACACCGATGCCATCGAAGCCAATGGTCTGGCGCAGGCGCAGCCCTATCTCGACAGGATCGCCGGTGCGGAAACGCTGGCCGAGCTGGTCACGCTATGGTCGCAGCCCGGCATGCCTTCGCCGCTGGGCGGGTTCGTGACCGTCGACCAGAAGGAACCGGACCGCTACACCGTCTATGTCGCATCGGGCGGGCTGGGCCTGCCGGACCGCGACTACTATTTCGACGAGACCGAAAAGGGCGTCGATATCCAGCAGAAATACCGCGAATATCTTGCGTTCCTGATGGAAGAAAACGGCGACACCACGCCCGTCGAAACGGCGCAGGCGGTGTATGATTTCGAAGACCGCATCGCCCGCACCATCAGCTGGGACCGCACGACCCGGCGCAATCGCGACCTGACCTACAACGCAGTGACGCCCGAAGAACTGAGCGCGCTGGCCAATACGTTCCCCATCGCCGCAATGGTCACCGCCAGTGGCTTTGCCGACACCGACCGGTTCGTGGTCTACGACATGCCGCCTACCGCCGAACGCGCCGCCGAGCTGGAGCTTGACGAGGACACGCTGGCCAAGATCGGTGCGGGCACGCCCGGCATGTTCGCGCTGCTCGCTGAAACGCCGATGGAGGTGCTGCGCGCCTGGACCATCAAGGAGTTCCTCGAGAACAACGCATCGGTCCTGCCCGCCCGCTTCGACGAGGCGGACTTCGCGTTCTACGGCAAGCTGCTGCGCGGACAGCAGGAACAGCGTCCGCGCTGGAAACGTGCCATTTCCGAAACCGAGGGGCATCTGGGTGAAGTCCTTGGCGCAGCCTATGCCGCGCGCTACTTCCCGCCCGAAAACAAGGCGGCGATGGAAGACCTGGTCGCCAATCTGCGCCTCGCAATGGGGCAGAGCATCGACGAAATCGACTGGATGGGCGAGGAGACCAAGACAGAAGCGATGGCCAAGCTCGACAGCTTCGATCCCAAGATCGGCTATCGCGACAATCTGGACACCTATCCCGGCCTGACGATCACCGGCGACAATCCGCTTGCGAACCGGATGGCGTCCGCCGCGTGGGAAACCGCGGACAACCTCGCCAAGCTGGGCCAGCCCATCGACCGCACCGAATGGGGCATGCTGCCGCAGACGGTGAACGCCTATTACAACGCCACCAAGAACGAGATCGTGTTTCCGGCGGGTATCCTGCAACAGCCGTTCTTCGGACTGACGGCGGATGCGGCAGTGAATTATGGCGCCATCGGCGGGGTGATCGGGCACGAGATCGGCCACGGCTTCGACGATCAGGGCAGCAAATCCGACGCCAGGGGGCAACTGCGCAACTGGTGGACCGACGCAGACCGCGCCGCCTTCGACGAACGCGGCGATGCGCTGGTGGCCCAATATGGCAGCTATTGCCCGCTCGACGACGGTGAAACCTGTCTGAACGGACGGCTGACGCTGGGCGAGAATATCGGCGATATCGGCGGTTTGAGTCTGGCCTATCGCGCCTACAAGCTGTCGCTCGATGGCAAGGAAGACAAGGTGATCGACGGGCTGACCGGCGACCAGCGGTTCTTCCTGGCATGGGCGCAGATATGGCGCAGCCAGCAGACCGAAGAGAATGTTCGCCAGCGTCTGCGCACCGGTCCGCACAGTCTGGAGGAGTTTCGCGTCAACGGCGTCGTGCGCAATATGGATGCATGGTACGAGGCGTTTGGCGTAACCGAGGACGATGCGCTCTACCTGCCGCCCGAAGAGCGCGTCGTGATCTGGTAGAGGTTTTGGCTGGCAGGAATTGACTTTGCCAGATTGACTTTGGGCACATGGTGTCCATGAGGCCCGCTCTATGCATGCTTCATCGGACACCCTGCTCACCGCCATCCTGCTCGGCATCCTCGAAGGGCTAACCGAGTTCCTGCCGGTGTCCTCAACCGGCCACCTGATCCTTGCGCAGTCGGTGTTCGGGTACGACCCCGAACAATGGCGGCAATTCAATATCGTCATCCAGTTGGGCGCGATTCTGGCGGTGGTGGTCGGTTACTGGTCCACCTTCTGGGGCATGGGCATGGGCCTGCTGCGGCGCGAGGACGAGGCGATCCGCTTCACGCGCAACATCCTGCTGGGCTTCATGCCCGCCGCCGTGATCGGCCTGTTCGCCAAGGATGCCATCGACGTGTTGCTGACCAGCCCGATGGTGGTGGCCGTGGCGCTGGTGGTCGGCGGGGTGGCGATCCTTGTGCTGGAAAAGGCCATTCCGGTGCGCGAGGATACCGGCGTCGCGGCCTTGAGCTGGCGCATGGCGATAGGCGTCGGGCTGGTGCAATGCCTCGCCATGATCCCCGGCACCAGCCGTTCCGGCGCAACCATCATGGGCGCGCTGGCGATGGGCGTCGGGCGCAAGACGGCGGCGGAGTTCAGCTTCTTCCTCGCCGTGCCGACCATGCTGGGTGCGGCGACGGTCAAGATTCTGGATGAACCCGCGCTGCTGGCGGGAGAGGCGACCATCGGCTGGACCGAGATCGCGCTCGGCTTCACGGCGGCATTCCTCGTGGCGCTGGCGGTTATCCGGGCCTTCGTCGCTTATGTCAGCCGCCACGGCTTCGCACCGTTCGCCTGGTACCGCATCGTCGTCGGGCTGGCGGCTATCGCCTGGTTCACGCTGTGACGATTTGGCAACAGACCCGGATCGAATTGTGACAGGATAAAGGCAAAAAGCGGGTCGGGGCGGAACCCATCGGGCGATGCAGGCGTTCCCCCAATATGATTATGGACCAGACACGCTAGCCGCATGGGCTACTTATTGCTTCTCGCTCTGGGCGCGACATTGGGCTGGTTCCACGCCAGCGCACTGTTTGCAAACCCGAAAGACAGCGTCGGCTGGCATCTGACCTTCGGCGTCGTCGGCGCTCTGGTCGGCGGCATCGCAATCGATGGCTTCATGCTGGCACACGGCATTACGGCACTGGCGGTTCTTGCTGCCTTGCTGAGCGCCACCGTGGTGCTTGGCGGTTTTCATCTTACCAGCCGCACTTTGGTGCGCTAGAAGCCTTCGCTTACAGATTCGACAAGCTTTGACGAATGGGCATTCCGGAATGGTCCGGTGCCCGTAACACCAAGGGGAATACCAATGAAATTCATGTCCAAGAGCACGTTCGCCGTTTCCGTCGCAGCCCTCACGCTCGGCCTCGCCGCATGTGACGGCCCGAACGAAGAAGCCATGGAAGAAGCTGGCGAAGAAAACGCCGAAATGGTCGACGAGCAGGTTGAAGCTCAGGAAGATGCGGGTCTGATCACCGAAGGTCAGGAAGATGCGCTGACCGAGCAGGCCGAAGACAAGGCTGACGCCATGGAAGAGCAGGGCGAAGCAATGGACGAAGCTATGTAAGCTTCGCTTCATAAGCGATTTGAAAACCGGCCCGGAAGCGATTCCGGGCCGGTTTTTTATTGGCGAACGCGATATTGCAGGCCAGACTGTCGACCATGAAACGCAAAGAATATGAACGCGCTCTGGAACCGATGCAGCGCGAACTGGTGGGCGATGGCCCGCTGGGCGCGCACCACCGGACAGCGCATCTGCATCCTGTTCGAAGGGCGCGATACCGCGGGCAAGGGCGGGGCGATCAGCGCGGTGGCTCGCCGCCTCAACCCACGCCAGTGCCGCACCGTGGCGCTTGCCGCGCCCAGCGACCGCGAACAAACCCAGTGGTATTTCCAGCGTTACGCCGCGCACCTGCCCGCCGCCGGGGAAATCGTGCTGTTCGACCGCAGCTGGTACAACCGCGCCGGGGTCGAACAGGTGATGGGCTTCGCCAGCCCTGAACAGGTGTCGCAATTCCTCGCCACGGTTCCGGTATTCGAGAAGATGCTGGTAGACGATGGCATCCTGCTGTTCAAATACTGGCTGGCCACCGATCAGGCGCAACAGGAAGAGCGGCTGCGCGAGCGGCGCGATGATCCGCTGAAACGCTGGAAACTGTCGCCGATCGACCTTGCCGCGCGCGAGAAATACGAAGCCTATACGCAAGCGCGCGAAACCATGCTGGCCGCGACGCACACCGACCACGCCCCGTGGACGCTGGTGGATTTCAACGACCAGAAACACGGGCGGCTGACGCTGGTGCGCGACTTGCTGGACCGGCTGCCCGATACGCATATCGACCCGCCGCCGGTCGATTTCGCCCCGCTGCCAGACCCACTGCAGCGCGAACGCTACGGCGTGCTGAAACCGATTGCGCCGTTCCCGCTCGACTAGGCGGCGCGCTCGAACACCGCCGCCATGCCCTGTCCGCCGCCGATGCACATCGTTTCCAGCCCGTAACGCGCGCCGCGCCGCTGCATCTCGTGCGCCATATCGGCGAGAATACGCACCCCGGTCGCGCCGATGGGATGGCCGAGCGAGATGCCCGAACCGTTGACGTTGAGCAGGTCGCGGCGCGAGTCGTCCTCGCTCCAGCCCCAGCCTTTCAGCACCGCCAGCACCTGCGGGGCAAAGGCTTCGTTCAACTCGACCAGGTCGATATCGTCCCAACCCATCCCGTACCGCGCAAACAGGCGTTCGACTGCCGGGACCGGGCCGATACCCATACGCGACGGTTCGCAGCCCGCCGCTGCCCATCCGGTGAACCACAGCAGCGGGGTCAGCCCCAGTTCCTGCGACCTTGTCTTCCGCGACCACCAGACAGGCCGCCGCCGCGTCGTTCTGCTGGCTGGCATTGCCTGCGGTGACGACGGCCTGCGGGTTGGTCCGCCCCTCGATAGGCCGCAGCTTCGCCAGACTGTCAGGCGTCGCATCGTCGCGTATGCCTTCGTCGGTGGTGAAGGCCACGGGATCGCCGCGTCGCTGCGGGACGGAAACCGGCACTGTCTGCGCATCGAAATGCCCTGCATCGCGCGCCGCCGCTGCCTTGCGGTGGCTGTCGGCGGCATAGGCATCGGATGCCTCGCGGGTGATGCCGTAATCGGCGGCAAGGTTCTCCGCCGTTTCGATCATGCCCGAAATGACGCCGAAGCGTTCGACCGGCTGGCTCATCAGCCGCCCGCGCGTCAGCCGGTCCCACAGCGCCACATCGCCCATCCGCGCGCCATGCCGAGCCGCCGTGGTGTAATGCTCCACATTGGACATGCTTTCGACGCCGCCCGCCACCACGCAATCCGCCGCGCCCGTCTGCACCATCATCGCCGCATTCACGACCGCTTGCAGCCCGGAGCCGCAGCGCCGGTCGAGCTGGTATCCGGGTACGCCGACGGGTAGCCCCGCCGCCAGCCAGCTCCAGCGCCCGATGGCAGGTGCCTCGCCGCTGCCATAGCCTTGGCTGAAAACGACATCGTCCACCCGCTCCGGATCGACACCGCTGCGTTCGACGAGCGCTGAGAGGATACACGCACCCAGCGCGCCCGCTTCCATCGGGGCCAGTGCACCGAGGAACTTGCCGACAGGGGTGCGGACCGGCGCGCAGATGGCGACGCGGCTGGAGAGTCGGGGTGGTCATGGCTGGTCACTTTCACGCGAGTGGAATTGGAGACATGGACCGCATGTTACACTGTCCAGGGGGCAAAAACCGGAGTGCTGAAAAGTGCGCGCTGAGCCGATGGTTCGGGCATTAGTCATACCCATCATTTGCCAGCTTGGTGGCGTGTAGGACAGGACCCCTTACGCAGCGTCGCTCAGCGCCACCGTGCCGCTATCGACCAGCTTGCCGATAGCGCCGCTGGCAAGGCCGAGCCGCTCGGCCAGCACTTCCTCGCTATGTTCGCCCAGATATGGCGCAGGCGCGGGATCGCCGCGCTTCTCACCCGCAATATGCACCATGCTGCGCGGGGCCGGATATGCGAAGCCGCTGGGGTTGTCGGAGGACGCTGCGAAAAGCGGGTTGTCACCCACCAGCGCCGGATCGCTCGCCGCCTCGTGCATGGTGCGATAGCGTTCGTAGGTCGTGCCTGCCGCCGCCATGCGTGCTTCCAGCGCGGCGTAATCATGCTGCGCAGCCCGCGCCTCGAACAGCGCGAACAGCGGCTTGCGATGCTCGAACCGGGGCACGTCGCCATCGGCAAAGCGCACGTCCAGTTCGGCCTCCAGTGTCGCAATTTCGGTAGCCAGATCGAACGCCTCGACCAGTCCGTGCCATTGCTTCTGTGTCAGCGCGGCCACCATGAAGCGGACGCCGTCGCGACTGCGGAAATCGCGCCCGAATGCGCCCCAGATGGCGTTGCCCAACCGTTCTCGATCACCGCCACGATACAGCATTTCCGCCATCGCGCCGCTATTGGCGACCGTGCCCATCGCCACATCGCCCAGCGGCACGCGCAATTCCGCGCCGTGTCCGGTGCGCGTGCGGTTGTGATGAGCAGCGACGAGGGCGAAGGCGCTGTAGGCTCCGGTGATGAAATCCCACGCCGGCAGGATCTGGTTCACCGGCGGCGGGTCGCCGGCCTTGGCAGGGTCGGGCCATTCCTCCGGCCCGCCCATCAGCGGATAGCCGCTGGCGGCGTTGACGGTGAAATCCATCGCCTGGCGCCCGTCATGCCAGCCCATAATGCGCAGCGACACGAAATCCTCGCGTCCCGCCGCCACGGTGTCATGCGCAAGGAAGCTCTTCTCGGGCAGGTTGGTCAGCATCGTGCCCGTTTGCCGCGCCAGTTCGACACACAGTTCGCGCCCTTCGCCGCCGCGCAGGTCCAGCGCCACGCTGCGCTTGCCGCGATTGAGGTTTTCCCAGCTCAGCGACCGCCCCTCGCGCGTCAGCATGTAGCGGTGATAATCCAGCCCCCCGCCGATATTGTCGACGCGTACCACGTCCGCACCCATCTGCGCGCAATACAGCCCGGCGGTGGGCGACGCGACGAAGCTGGAAACTTCGACGAGCGAAAGGTCGGGGAGAAGGGTGTGCATATCGGTTTCCTGTTCCTCCCCGCCGAAGGAGGGGAGGGGGACCAGCGAAGCTGGGGGAGGGGTGTCTGGCGAGCCTCGAAGGTACCCCTCCACCCCCCTTCGGGCGGTCCCCCTCCCCAAAGAATTGGGGAGGAAAGAAGAGTTACTCCTCTTTGTTTTCGGCAGGCTCTTCCACCGCCGGCCGCCGTTCCTCGATCATCTGTGCGGCTTCGTCCAGAGCGCGGGCTTCGCCGACGGTTACGCCGCCGGGGCCGGGATCATTGTCCGATGCGCCGCATGCCGCCAGCGCAAAAGCCACCGCTGCCAGTGCGAGCGGGCGCTGTATCATTGCGCCGCCGCGTCCTCTTCATCCGACCCGCCGATCAGCGCCTCGATATCGGCGACGGCGGCTTCCGCTTCGTCGGCGGCGGTATCGGCTTCGGCATCGACCGAAGGCGCAACGCGGGTGGCCGTCGGCACGGGCGCGGGTTCAGGGGCCGGTGCGGGGTGCCACGACCGGTTCCTCCACCACCTCTTCCATCGCTTCGGCAGCGGGGATTTCCACCGTTTCGGCTTCCGCTTCGTAGGAAGCATCTTCGGTCCCGCCACATGCGGCAAGCGCCAGGGCCGTGGTGGAAAGGATGGCGGTGCGGATGGCGGTGGTCATGCGATATTCTCCCGAATGGACTGTTGCGGCGCAGGATAGCGCCTGCTTTTCCCCGTCGCAAAGCGCTATTTCATCGTGCGGCTGTTTGCGAGCGCGAAGCGGTCTGGCACAGGCGCGATAATGCAACCAGACTTACCGCCCCTGCCGGACAATCCCGCCACCACCGATGATGCGCTCGAACAGGCGCGGGTGCGGATGCGCGAGCTGTTCGGGTTCGATACGTTTCGCGGTCGCCAGGCCGACGTGGTGGCGCGTGTGCTGGGCGGGAACAGCACGCTGGCCGTCATGCCGACCGGTGCGGGCAAGTCGCTGACGTACCAGCTGCCCGCCGCGATGCTGCACGGCACCTGCGTGGTCATCTCGCCGCTGATTGCCTTGATGCATGACCAGCTGCGCAGCGCGCGCGCCAACGGTATCCGCGCCGCCACGCTGACCAGCGCCGATGCCGACTGGCGCGAGACGATGGACGCCTATCGCGAGGGCGCGCTGGACCTTGCTCTACGTCGCGCCCGAACGCGCCAGCCAGTCGCAATTCCTCGATTTCCTGACCTCGGCGGACATTGCCCTGTTCGCGGTGGACGAGGCGCATTGCGTGTCCGAATGGGGCCATGATTTCCGCCCCGACTATCGCCAGCTGCGCCCGCTGATGGACGCCTTTCCCGACGTGCCGCGCCTCGCGCTGACGGCGACGGCGGACGGGCGGACGCGGGCCGACATCCTGTCGCAACTGGGCATTCCGGCAGACGGGCTGGTGCTGGCGGGGTTCGACCGGCCCAATATCCGCTATGCCATTCGCGCCCGCGCCAATCCGGTGCGCCAGATCGCGGCACTGATGGCGGAGACGCCGGGGCCGGGCATCGTCTATGCGCAAAGCCGCCGCAAGGTGGAGGATATCGCCGACAAGCTGGCCGCCGCGACGGGCCGCGAAGTGCGCCCCTATCATGCCGGGCTGGACCCGGAGACGCGCGCCGCCAACCAGGCCGACTTCGTGGCGAGCGAGGACATGGTGATCGTCGCCACCATCGCGTTCGGCATGGGGATCGACAAGCCGGATGTGCGCTTCGTGGCCCATGCGGGCATCCCCAAATCCATCGAGGCCTATTACCAGGAAACGGGCCGTGCGGGGCGCGACGGCGATCCGGCACGCGCCGAAATGCTGTGGGGTGCAGGCGATTTCACGCAGGCGCGGCAATGGGCGGACGAATTGCCGGACGATCGCAAGGGCGAGGAACTGGCGCGACTCAATGCGCTGGCCGCGCTGGTCGAAACCGCCGCCTGCCGCCGCGCGGTGCTGCTGCGGCATTTCGGCGAGGAGCCGCCCAAGACTTGCGGGAATTGCGACAACTGCCTGTCGCCGCCCAAGGTGACCGATGCGACCGATCTGGCGCGCAAGCTGCTCTCGGCGGTCTATCGCACCGGGCAGAGCTTCGGCTTCGGGCATATCCAGAAGGTGCTGACCGGCAGTTCGGACGACCGGGTGCAGCAACGCGGCCATGACCGGCTCAGCGTGTTCGGCATCGTGGAAGGCGAGGATGCGCGGCTGCTGCAGCCGCTGAGCCGCGCCTTGCAGGCGCGCGGCAGCCTGGTGGCGACGGAGCATGGCGGGCTGGCGCTGGGCGGCGATGCGCGCGACATCCTGACCGGCAATGCGGCGGTGGCGATGGTGGTACCGCCCGCGAAGTCGAAAGGGCGCGGCCGGGCAGGGGGCCGCGCGCGGTCGGGCGATACCACCCCTAATCCTGTCGACGATCCGCTGTTCGACGCGCTGCGCGAACTGCGCCGCGATCTGGCGCGCGAGGCGCAGCTGCCGCCCTATGTCATCTTCCACGATTCGGTCCTGCGCGACATGGCATCGCAGCGTCCCGCCAGCATGGAAGAGCTGGGCCGCATCAGCGGTGTCGGCGCGAAGAAGCGGCAATCCTATGGCGATGCGTTTCTGGCGGTCATTCGCAATATGTGACCCTGTGCCGGGGGCGAACACCCTTTACGGCGCGTTTACCTTTTCGGCTTATCGCCGGTGAAATGACCCAAACCGCACCTGCACCCGCTCTCCTTCCTGCACACACCGTCGCGCGCCGCATTCCGCGCACGGCATGGCTTGTCGCCTTCGCCGCCGTCGTCGCCATTCCGGCGGGCGCGCTGTTTGCGCAGGATCGGGTTCCAGCTTCACCGTCGTCGAAAGCGGGCGCGGCTATGACCGGTTGCAGGATGCGGTAAACGCCATCGGCGCGGGCACCGGCACCATTGCGGTTGCCTCGGGCACGCATCGCCAGTGCGCGGTGCAGGCGGCGGGCAACATCTCCTACATGGCGAGCGAGCCGGGCCGCGCGGTGTTCGACCGCACGACCTGCGAAGGCAAGGCGGCGCTGGTGCTGCGCGGCAGCTCGGCGCAGGTTTCCGGCCTGACATTCCAGAATATGGCCGTGCCCGATTTCAACGGCAGCGGCATCCGGCTCGAAAAAGGCAATCTGACCGTTTCGCAAAGCTGGTTCTACGACAGCCAGCAGGGCATCCTGTCGGGCAACGACGCCAACGGGCGCATCGTGATCGACAAATCCACCTTCAGCGGGCTTGGCACCTGCGAAGGCGCGGGCGGGTGCGCGCATTCCATCTATATCGGCGATTACGGCCACCTTCGCGTCACGCGCAGCCGGTTCGAGAAAGGCACCGGCGGGCATTACGTAAAAGCGCGCGCGGCGAAGGTCGAGATTGCGGCATCGAGCTTCGACGATTCGGCGGGTCGTTCCACCAATTACATGATCGACCTGCCTGCCGGGGCGACCGGCCAGATTACCAATAACTGGTTCGTGCAGGGCAAGGACAAGGAAAACTACTCCGCCTTCATCGCTGTGCAGGCCGAAGGACGCCTGCACAGTTCGGACGGCCTCCAGATCGCCGGCAACGATGCGCGGCTTGCCCCTGCGGTCAGCCGCAACACGATTTTCGTGGCGGACTGGTCGGGTGCCGCACTCGATATCGGTCCAAATACGCTGGGCACCGGTCTCGCGAAATTCGAGCGCCGCTAGACTTGCCGGAACCTGGCCTGGCCGCTGCCGTTGTTATGGCATGGCAGGCGGATGGGCACGCGATGGCGCGGTGCAGGATCAGATCGACGACAATGTAAACGATGCGGTCGCGGCAGCGCGGAGGCGTATGTCCAGCGGGCGCGCATCGGCCGAATATTGCGAGGATTGCGGCGAGCCTATCCCGGAACGTCGACGCCAAGCCGTCTCCGGCGTGCAGACATGCGTGCAATGCCAGTCCAAGCGCGACGGGACGCTGCGGCAGACCGCCTATAACCGGCGCGGCAGCAAGGATTCGCAGCTACGCTGACTTTGGTGAAAAGGCGGGCGCATAGCTGACGATGCCGTTCGGCGCGTCGCCTTCGATGACAAGTCTCTGGAAATATTCCGCCGGTGGCCCCGGATAACGCAGGGCCGGGTCGTGCTCGAACCCGAAGCGACCATAGAAGCCCGGATTGCCAGCAGGACGATGCCAGCGCGCACCCTGCGTTCGCATATCGGCGATGCCGCGCGTGATAAGCTCGGTGCCGATGTGCTGGCGTTGCAGCGCAGGCTCCACCGAGACCGGCCCCAAACCGTACCAGCCTCGCACATCGCCATCGATGGTCACCGGTGAAAAGGCGATATGGCCGACGATCCCGACATCGTTTTCGGCCACCAGCGACAGCGCCAGATCGCCCGCAGCGCGCAAGGCATCGACGATACCCGCTTCGCTGCCATCGCTGAACGGCATGTCCCGAAACGCATCGTTTGTCAGCGTATGGATACGGGCCTTATCGGCAGGCTGTTCGGGGCGAATGGTAATGGCGGTCATGGCAGCAGGTGTCCCGAACGGTCGCGCTTGGTGGCGAGATAGTGCCGGTTGTGCGGGTTGTCGGGCAAGCTATGCGCCACCCGCTCGCGCACCGTAACACCGGCAGTCTCCAGCGCGGCGACCTTTGCCGGGTTGTTGGTCATCAACCGGATATCGCGCACGCCCAGCAGCGCCAGCATCCGTGCGGCCACCGGAAAATCGCGGGCTTCGTCGGGCAGGCCGAGCCGCTGGTTCGCGTCCACCGTATCGAACCCCTGGTCCTGCAACCGATACGCGCGCAGTTTGTTGACCAGCCCGATGCCGCGCCCTTCCTGCCGCAGATAGAGCAGGATACCGTAGCCGCCATCGCGTGCTTCGTCCGACATTGTGCCAAGCGCCGCATCGAGTTGCGGTCCGCAGTCGCATTTCAGGCTGCCCAGTACATCGCCGGTCAGGCATTCGGAATGCAGCCGCACCAGCGGCACGGTGTCGGCAGATTGTCGCCCGATAACCAGCGCGACATGCTCGCGCATGTCGTCGGCGCTGCGGAACGCCACGATCTCGCCAGTTTCGCTGGCCGCGACGGGCAGCTTCGCGCGGGTCGCGATGGCCAGCCGCGCCGGGTCGGACCACGCGGCAAGATCGCTTGCCTGCACCGACTTCCGCCTCGCCCGCGTCGCTCGCATCGACCAGGAAGGCGGGCAATATCCCCGCCAGCCGCGCCAGTTCCAGCGCCGCTTTCGCGACATCCGGCCAGTCGCATGCAAGCGCGCGGAACGGCCCTTTCAGCGGGTTGGCAAGATCCAGCGCAGGGTCGGCCAGCGCGTGCGCGGCTTGCAAGTCGAACGGCTCGGCGCCTTCCAGCAGGACCGGCGCATGCGCCGTTGCCGCTTCGCGCTGGTTGCTGAGTTTCAGCGTGGCCGCGCGCGCCGAGGAAATCAGCGCCTGCGATGCCCGCGCTTCGCTCGCAATCGCCGTTTCGACAGGGCAGCAGCACCGGCCCGTCGGCAAACGCAATCGGCCAGCCGTGACGCAGCGCGTCGATCGCCCGCGCGACGCGGCGTTGCGGAGACGGCGCGCCCGTCAGAGCGCGAACTCCGTGGTCAGCGGGATGTGGTCCGATGGTTTCTCCCAGTCGCGCGCATCCTCGTACACGCCATGCGCGGTCGCCTGCGCGGCGAGCGCCGGGCTGGCCCACATGTGGTCCAGCCGCCGCCCCCGATCGCCGGTGCGCCAGTTCTTCGCGCGATAGCTCCACCAGCTGTAATAGCGTTGCGGCGCGGCGATATGCTCGCGCCCGATATCGACCCAGCCATGCGCAGCCTGGAAACGGGCCAGCGTTTCCACTTCCAGCGGCGTATGGCTGACGACCTTGAGCAGTTGCTTGTGGCTCCACACGTCGCTTTCCAGCGGGGCGATATTGAAATCGCCGACGATCAGGGTGGGCCGGTCCACCGTCTCGGCCCAGCGTGTCATCCGTTCCAGAAAGTCCAGCTTCTGGCCGAACTTGGCGTTCACGGCGCGGTCGGGAATATCGCCGCCCGCCGGGACATAGACATTGTCGATGGCGATATCGTGATCGTCCAGCCGTACCGCGACATGGCGCGCCTCGCCATTGGCCTGCCAGTCGTGCCGGTCGATCTCGTGCATCGGCAGGCGGCTGACCGTGGCGACGCCGTGATAGCCCTTCTGGCCATGCACCGCGAAATGTTCGTAGCCCGCCGCGCGAAACGCCTCGTAAGGGAACTGCGGTTCCTGGCACTTGATCTCCTGCAGGCACAGCACATCGGGTGCTTTCTCGGCAAGAAACCGTGTGACCTGGTCGATGCGCAGGCGAACCGAATTGATGTTCCATGTGGTGATGCTAACCATGCGCCATGCTTTAGGTGCGGCACCCTGTGCCAGCAAGCGCCGTGCCCCGTCGATCAGGAGTTAGACCAATGTTCAAGCCTGCCCCGTCCCTCATCGCTTTCGCCCTGCTGCCACTGGCCGCGTGTTCCGCAGCCTCCGCACAGCAGGGAACCGCGCCCGTCGCCCCGGCTGTCGTGGCGCAGGAAACAGCGCCTGCGCGTGCGAAAAACGTCATCCTGTTCATCGGCGACGGCATGGGCATTTCCACCATCACCGCCGCGCGCATCTATGCCGGACAGAAACGGGGCGAGACGGGCGAGGAGAACGTGCTGTCGTTCGAACGGTTCGAAAATGTGGCGCTGGTCAAGACCTACAACACCGATGCGCAGGTGCCCGACAGCGCGGGTACGGCAACGGCGATGAATTCAGGAATGAAAACGCGCATCGGCCTGATCGGTGTGGGGCCGGACACCACGCGCGGCGATTGCGCGTCGGCCAAAGCCAATCCGCTGCCGTTGATCGGGGAGGAAGCGAAGCGGCGCGGGCTGGCGGTCGGCATCGTCAGCACCGCGCGCCTGACCCATGCGACCCCTGCCGCCGTCTATGCGCGCAGTGCGGACCGCAACTGGGAAGCCGACAGCGCTATGCCCGCCGAACAGCGCGAGGCAGGCTGCGTGGATATCGCCAGCCAGCTCGTCGCCAGCGATTTCGACGTGGCGCTCGGCGGCGGGCGGGGCGGCTTCTTCGGCAGTGCCGGACAGGGCCGTCGCGCGGTGGCCGAAGCGGACTTGCCTGCGCAATGGGTGGCGCGAACCGGTGGCAGCTATGTCGAAACGCGAGCCGAGCTGGCGGCGGCACCGGCGGACCGGCCCGTCTTCGGTCTCTTCTCGCCCAGCCACATGACCTACATGCCGGACCGCGAGGTCGACAGCACGGAGCCTACGCTGACCGAACTGACCGAGGCCGCTATCACACGCCTGTCCGCCAATGACGAGGGCTATTACCTGATGGTCGAAAGCGGTCGGATCGACCACGCGCATCACGGCAGTCAGGCAGGCTACGCGCTTGAGGAAACCGTCGAGTTTGCCAACGCGATCCAGCAGGCCATCGACACCACCGACCCCGACGATACTCTGATCCTCGTGACTGCCGATCACAGCCACGTCTTCACTATTGCGGGCTATCCGCGCCGCGGGAACGACATTCTGGGCCTCGTCGTGCCGCCGTCCGGAGGGGGCGAGGACGATGACGGGAGCGCGCCGGACAGTCCGACGCTGGCAGGGGACGGCAAGCCTTACACCACGCTGGGCTATGCCAATGGCCCGGGTGCCGTATCCGGCGAACGCGCCGTGCCGGAAACCGGCCTGTCCGCCATCCAGCAATCGCTCGTCCCGCTGGGCAGCGAGACCCATGCCGGCGAAGATGTGGCGCTATATGGCCAGGGCCCGGGCGCGGAAGGTGTGCGCGGCGTGATGGAGCAGAACCGCATCTACGACATCATGCGCCGCAGTTTCGGCTGGGATATGGAACAGGAAGCGGCGGAGTAACCGCGCCAACAAAAAACCCTCGTGCCGGGGGCATTGGCACGAGGGTTCCATGTCAGCGTTCGTCACGCTTGTTCCGGAACGATGGAAAATGAAGGCAAAGGCAACAGGGGGGAAACCTGCCTTCTCATCGCTCCGGTCGGGAGTAGAAATAATGCGCAGGGGCTTTCGCGCCTATGAACGATGGACGGCGTTGGTCGCCCCCATCGGGCAGTTCGACGGACCGGTTTTCGCTACCCGCGCCGAACGGTTCAGCGCGGGCGACGGGTCGTGCGGCGCGGGTCGCGATACTTGAACGCGCTGTCCGATACCGCTGCGCCATAGCGATGGTTGCGCAGGCGCACCGTGGTGCGGTTGTTCTGCGAATCGAGCGCGACCCAATTGGTCAGCTGCCATCCGCCCGGCGCGCTGGCATTGCGGGTAAAGATCAGCGTCATTACGCCGAATTCGGGGCGCTTGGGATCGCGCACCTCGACACTGATGACCGTGCCGCTGGTGCCTGATGTCAGCTTGCCATACCGCTTCACGTCGCGGTCGGGATCGAGCAGCGCGCCCAGCGGCGAGCTCTTGATCGGCCAGCGCTGGACCTGGTTGACCTCGTAATCGATCATGGTGAGGGCGCTGCCATTGCTGACGATCAGCAGCGGCACGCCTTTTTCATACTGGAACCGGATCTTGCCCGGCTGTTTCAGCGTCAGCTTGCCGCCCACGGTGCTGCCCTGACGGTCCGTCTGCGTGAAATCGGCAGTCATGGTGGTGATACTGCGCAAGGCCGCAACCGCCTCGTCCAGACGGCCCTCTGCGGCAATCGCGGGCGTCGCCATCGTTGCGACAGCGAGCGGCGCGCCCAGCGACAGGGCGGCGGCGAGAGCGGTAAAGCCCAGCCGGGCCTTGCGCGATGTGTTCTGGATAATGGTCATGGCATCGATTCCTGACGCCCGAGCGTTGAACGGCCACTGAATTCGCGCGCACCACACCGTTCAGGCCGATGCGCCAAACATCCTGCCCGGACGAACGGCAAAAGCGTGGCTTACTTGATCTTGGCTTCCTTGAACTCGACATGCTTGCGCACGACGGGATCGTATTTGCGGAAGGTCATCTTTTCCGTGATGTTGCGCGGGTTCTTTTTGGTGGTGTAATAGAACCCGGTATCGGCGGTGGAGACGAGCTTGATCTTGACCGTGGCTGACTTCGCCATGACGTATTCCTGAATGTTATGGGGGCCATGACGGCCGAAAAGCTGCAATGCGACGCCGGCGGGTTCAGCACCAACCGGGTCAAGCGCCGCGCAGTGGTGGAAACGGACGGCGGAGTCAAGATAAACAGGGGCTAGAAGCGCACCCGCCCGCGCGTGGCCTTGATATCGCCACGCGCTTTCTTGGCCTTCAGCCGCTTGACCTTGCCGATGCGGTTCACCCGGCTCTTCTTGCGGGTCTTGGGCGGATTGAGCGCGTCCGTCACCAATGCCGCCAGCCGGTCGCGTGCCTCGGCCCGGTTCGCATCCTGCGTGCGGTGGCTTTGCGCCATCAGCACGATCTCGCCCTTCGCGTTCAGCCGGTTGCCCGCCAGCGCCTTCAGCCGGTGGAAGATCGGCGGCGACAGCCCGAGTTCGTAGATATTGACGCGCAACTGCACGGCGGTCGCCACCTTGTTGACGTTTTGCCCGCCCGGACCCGACGCCGCCACAAAGGCTTCGGATGCCAGCGACTGCGCGCGAGCCAGGATCGCCTCACGCGTCATCGTTCAGCATATCCGGAGTAAAGCCGAGCAAGCCGAAATCGCGCGGCATCGGGGCGGTGGCTTCCACCGGTGTCTTGCCGGGCCGGTCGATGCGGATTTGGCTGGCATGAAGCATGGTGCGCCCCGCGCCGATGGCATGGCCGCTGCCATAGACCGGATCGCCCGCCAGCGCCGCGCCCAGCCCTTCCAGCGCGTGGATGCGGATCTGGTGGGTGCGCCCGGTTTCGGGGCGGAACTCGACAAGGGTGCGGCCCTCATGCGCGCGCAGCACGCGCCAGTGCGTGACCGACGGCTTGCCATCCGGATCGGGCACCATGCGCCAGCCCTCTTCCTTGCTCGAAACCTTGGTCAGCGCCAGTTCGATGGTGCCTTCGGTACCCGGTGCTTCTCCATCCAGCACGCCGAGATAGACCTTTCCCACCAGCCGGTCCTGAAACGCCTGTGTGAAGCGTTTGTGCGCTTTGGGATTGCGCGCCAGCAACAGGCAGCCGCTGGTGTCGGTATCGAGCCGGTGCACCGCCAGCGGCGCGCGTTTGAAGTTCAGTTTGAGCTCGTCGACATGGTCTTCCAGCGACGGTCCGCCGCGCCGGGGCCGGTCGACGGAAAGGCCCGCCGGCTTGTCGATCACCAGCGCTTCGCCGTCTTCGTACAGGATCGGTATCATGGCAGAAATCCGGCTTTCATCAGGCCGCGCACGGCATTGCCGAGCGTGAACCCGTCGGCGAGATCGTCGAGCGTCAACAACGCCTCGCGCGCCTTGCCGCTTTCCAGCAAGGTGGCGCGCTGGACACCGGGCAGCAGGCCGAGCGTGGCGGGCGGGGTCAGCAAGATGCCGTCGCGTTCGACGAATATATTGGTCCAGCTGCCCTCGGTCACGCTGCCATCGGGCGCGACGAAGATCGCTTCGCGCGCGCCCGCATCCTCCGCCGCCTCGCGCGCTGCCTCGTAAAAGGCGCGGTCGGTGGTCTTGTGGCGCAATCGCCAGTCGCCCTGGTCGACCGGCAGCGGCAGGGCGATACAGGCGACCGGATCGGGCGAAACGGGCGGCAATTCGCTGACGGTCAGGGAGGTTGCGCCGCTGCGCGCGACCAGCAGGCGCAGCTTTGCGGCGTTCTCCAGTTCGAAGCACAGCGCGTGGATCTGGTTGCGCACCGCATGGCGGTCGAATGCGAAGCCGAGCGCGGCGGCGCTGGCTTTCAACCGCGTCAAATGCGCTTCCAACAGGGCGATACCGCTATCAGGCGCGAACCGCATGGTCTCGATCAGGTCGAATTGCGCAGCACGAAGGTCGGGCGTACTTCGCCGTGCGAACCCGCTTTTCAGCAGCGATTCCCGCCATTCGCCGCCCGCATCGCTATCTGCCACGATGGCCGAGCCGACACCCAGCACTGCCGTGCCGCGCCCGTTTTCAACCGGCGTCAGGCGCAGCGTGCGGATGGCGACGTTGAAGGCGGCATCGCCATTGGCATCGATTCGCCCGATCGCCCCGCAATAGGGGCCGCGCGCGTCGCGTTCGATGGCATCGATCAGCTCCATCGCGCGCAGCTTGGGCGCGCCGGTGATGGAGCCGCACGGGAACATCGCGCGGACCAGATCGACCGGCCCCTTGTCCGCCTGCAAGGTGGCGCGCACGGTGGAAACCATCTGGTGGACGGTAGGGTATGTCTCGACCGAAAACGGCGCATCGACATCGACGGTTCCGGCCTCGGCCACCCGCGATACGTCGTTGCGCAGCAGGTCCACGATCATCAGGTTTTCGGCGCGATCCTTCTTCGATGCGGCAAGGTCGGCGGCCAGCGCGCGGTCCTGTTCGGGCGTCGCGCCGCGCGGGCGGGTGCCTTTCATCGGCTTGGCTTTCGCCTTGCCGTCCTTCAGTGAAACGAACAGTTCGGGACTGAAGCTCAGCAGCCAGTGCGAGCCGTCGAAGATCAGCCCGCCATAGCCCGCCTCGCTTCCGCTCCGCAGCGCGGCATAAAGCGCCACCGGATCGCCGCGATACGATCCGGCCAGCGGAAAGGTCAGGTTGGCCTGGTATATATCGCCCGCCGCAATCGCCTCCTGCATTGCGGCGAAGGCGTCGGTATAGGCCGCCTGCGACAGTTGCGGTTCGAGCGGGCCGATGCCGGTATGCGTGGCCTCGTCGGGGTCGGCATTATCGCTCAGCCATTGCGGCACGTCGGCGGCGGCAATGTTGTGTTTCGCGTGAAACAATCCGAGCCAGACCAGCGGTCCCGCCGCGCCGGTGCGGGCCGTGGCGCGGTGCGCCAGCTTTTCCTCCAGCGCCAGCCCGGCTTCGTAGGCAATATAGCCAGCCAGCGTGCCGCCCGTTTCGCGCCGCGCGGCATCGGCGGCGTCCAGCACGGCGGCGACATCTTCCGGGCGGCGCGCCACGAAGACCTGCGCCGGGTCGGTGAACAGCTGCGCGTCGGCGGGATGCGTCTTGCCCGCGCAACCGGGACGCGCATCGTCGAGCAGGACAAAGGGTTGGCGCTCTCCCATAGGCTTTGCCATACCCGCCCCCGAAGAAATTGGAACCACTGGTGCGATACGCCGGTGATCGAGGGGAATTGAATATGAGCGACGAGAACACCGGCATCTTCCTGGGGCTAGCCGCCAATGGCGAACGCCATCACCTCGACCTGGCGCGGGCCAATCGCCACGGGCTGATCGCGGGTGCGACCGGCACCGGGCAAGACGGTGACGTTGCAGGGCATGGCGGAAAGCTTTTCCGCAAGGGGCGTGCCGGTGTTCGTGTCCGATGTGAAAGGCGACCTGTCGGGCATCGCCATGCCGGGCTCGCCCACCTTCAAACACGCGGAAAAGCTGGAAGGACGGGCCGCAGAGCTGGGCATGGAGGACTATGCCTATAGCGACAACCCGACCGTCTTCTGGGACTTGTACGGCGAAGACGGGCATCCCATCCGCACCACGATCTCCGAGATGGGACCGCTTCTGCTGGCGCGTCTGCTGGACCTGAACGACACGCAGGAAGGCGTTTTGCAAATCGTCTTCCGCCACGCCGACGAAAACGGTCTGCTGCTGCTCGATTTCGGTGATTTGCAGGCGATTTTGCAATGGGCCAGCGCGAATGCGAAAGAGTTGTCCGGACAATATGGCAATGTGTCGAAAGCCAGCGTCGGCGCGATCCAGCGCCAGCTGCTGAGTTTCGAAGCGCAGGGCGCGGACCGGTTCTTCGGCGAACCGGCGCTGGAGATCGACGATTTTCTTGCCATCGACGAGCAGGGGCGCGGCATGGTCAACGTGCTGGCCGCCGACCGGCTGATGCGCAGCCCGAAACTTTACGCCACTTTCCTGCTGTGGCTGCTGGCCGAACTGTTCGAGACATTGCCCGAAGTGGGCGACCCGGAAAAACCGAAACTGGTGTTCTTCTTCGACGAGGCGCACCTCCTGTTCGACGATGCGCCCAAGGCGCTGGCGGAGAAGGTCGAGCAGGTCGTGCGGCTGATCCGGTCGAAGGGCGTCGGCGTGTTCTTCGTGACGCAGAACCCGGCGGATATTCCGGACGATGTCGCGGGCCAGCTGGGCAACAAGGTGCAGCACGCGCTGCGCGCCTTCACGCCGAAAGACCGCCGCGCCATCAAGGGCGCTGCCGATACGTTCCGCAGCAACCCCGATCTCGACGTGGCCGAAGCGATTACCGAGCTGAAAGTGGGCGAGGCGCTGGTCTCCACGCTGGACGAGGACGGCGCGCCGACCGTGGTGCAGCGCACGCTCATCAAGCCGCCGCGCAGCCGCCTTGGGCCGGTCAGCGAAGAAGGAGCGCGCCATCATCCGTTCGGTCAGCCCGTTCGACGGCAAGTATGACGAGGCGGTGGACCGCGAAAGCGCCGAGGAAGTGCTGCTGGCCAAGGCCGAGGATGCCGCCGCGACCGCCGAGGAAGTCGCCGAGAAGGGCGAGACCGAAGTGGCAAAGCGCCCGCGCAAGTCGCGCTTCGCTATGGGCAGAAGGCGGGCAAGAGCGGGCGCACGTGCCGCCGCCGGTTCGCTGGCGACGATGCGGCGGTGGCCACCGCGCTGGGCAAGAAGTCGCGCGCCGACCCGTGCGGTCGGGCGCCACGTCGGCAGTCGGCTCGCTTGCGAACCGATCTGGCGGACCGGTGGCGGGACGCTTCGTGCGCAATCTGATCGGCGGCCTGATGCGCTAGAGACCGACCGCTTTCAGGCTGGCATCCACCATCCCTTCCAGCCCGCCGCGTACCCCGCCACTACGCCCTGCGAGCGGCGCTTCCTCCACGATCAGCGTGCCGTCCGCGCCCGCGACGCGCTCCTTCATCAGCGATTCGCGGCCGAGGAAATAGGGCCAGAAGGTCTCGGTGCGGGCGGCGGAATAGGCAAGGTCGGTAGTGAATCCGGCAAGCTGGCCGGGTTCGAAAATGCGTCCTTCTTCCGCCGGTTCGACCCGCACCCCGCGTCCGCCCGTCAGCACCACGCGAACCGGGCCGTGGAAAACCAGGTAGCGCAACTGGCCGGTCAGCCAGGCGTGGAGCGAGAACAGCCGCCAGTGGCTCGTAATCCGCACCGGTTGGTCGCCCGGCTGGACCAGCGCGGCGATGGCGCGCGGTCGCAGGACGCAGGCGCTGTCGGCGGGGATCGTGACGGTCCGCACCTCTGCCACTGCATCGCGCGCGGGCGAGATCGTAAACGCTTTCCCGTCTCCCGATAGCTGGGTCAGGAACCGCATTCCGCTGGCGAGGCTGGCGACCGGGTGGCTCCAGTCGAGCAGCCAGCGGGTGCGCGCGCGGCTGGTGTCGGCGCGCGATTGCAGGAAGTCCTGCCGCACGAGCAATTCTTCGCCTGCGCCAAGCGCCACGCTGTTCGAGGGCGCGCTGGTGGCTTCCGCAACGATTGGCCCGCCCGCTGCACCGTCGGCCAGCCGCACCGGCTCGCGCCGTGCTGCGAAGGGGGCCAGCACGAAGAAGAACACCAGCCGGATCGCATAGGGCACGAGGACAATCGCGAGGAAGGCGAGGAGAGCAAGGCGCAGCACTTCGCGCACCGCATCGGTGTCGATGGTTGCAAACAGGTCGACCGGCAGCTGCGCCGCTTCTTCGGCCTGCGCAAAGCTTGCGCGTCCGGCCTTTATCGCGCGTGCCTTGGCAATTCCGGCATAGCGCGCGTTGACCGCCTCGCGTGCGCTGTCGCACAGCTTTTCGGCACGGTTGCGCAATTGCGCGTCGCGCTGGCGGACCACATCGACGGTTTGCCGCACGATATCGCGATCGTTCACCGCGCGGGTGGCATTGCGACAGCGCCGCTTGCGCGCATCGATGGCGGCGCGGGTGGGCACCTCGATACGGCCGGCCCCGCCGGAACCGAGCACTGCCGCCCGGTCGTCCAGCGACAGCGCCGTTTCGATCAATGCAATCTCGCGCGTGGCGACGGCGATGTCGAGTTCGGCCCGCGCCCTTTCACGCGGGCGCAGCACGGCGAGCGGCCCCTTGGCATCGTCGCGCCGCACTTCGGCATTGGCTGAGCTGCGCCCTCGTGCGTCGCTAGCCGCTCGCGCAGCGCCGCATCGGGCAGTGTTCGTGCGGCGTCTTTCGCGTCTTCCAGTCGGGATTGGCCGTCCTTCGCCAGCACATCCAGCTCGGCGGCGCGTTCTTCGGGTGCGGCCAGCCAGCCATCGGCTTCGCCCCGGAATGTCGGCAGGACGTAAAGCGCAAACGCAATCGCCGCGACGATGATCAGATAGAGCGCACCCTTGCCCAGCAGCCATTGCGCAAACGCTTTCATGGCGTGGCGATTATCGCGGGGACGGCGTCTTATCCAGCGGCAACCGCAATTCGGCACGCAGGCCGACGGTGCGGCCATCCTCTTCGCGGTTCGCCAGCACCAGCGTTCCGCCATGCTGCTGCGCGATGGCGCGGGCCAGCGTCAGGCCTAGACCTGCGCCACCGGTGGCGCGGTTGCGCGATGCCTCGCCGCGCGTGAAGGGTTCGAGCATGTCGGCAATGCGGTCCGCCGGAATGCCGGGGCCGTCATCGTCCACGCGCAGGACCAGCTGCCCGCTATCCTCGCGCATCGCGACCTGCGCCGACCCGGCATAGCGCACCGCGTTCGATATCAGGTTGCGCAAGGCGCGCCGCAGCCAGGTGACATGGACCGGCGCGACCACGCGGTTCGTTCCGTCGAACGCCACCGCCATCCCGCGATCCTCGTATTCCTCCACCACCGAAGCGACCAGCGCAGTGATATTGGTGCGTTCGGGCGGGGCGGCATCACGTCCTATCCGCGCCAGCGACAGGATATCGTCGAGCGAGCGGGTGATATCCTCGATACCCGCCGCCATTTTCGTGCGCTCGTCGGCATTCTCGACCGTTTCGATCCGCACCCGCAGGGCGGCGAGCGGGGTCTTGAGATCATGGCCGATGGCGCCCAGCATCACGTCCTTTTCCTCCAGCAAAGTACCGATGCGCGCCTCCATCGCGTTCTGCGCGGCGATCAGGCGCTGGATGTCCTGCGGCCCTTCAGCCGCCAGCGGTGTGGCGTCGGGGTGCGCGGCATCGAATTGCTCCACGCGCGGCGGTCAGCGCCGCCAGCGGGCGCGTGATGCGCTGCATGACCAGCCACAACAGGCCCAGCAGCAGCACGAAGATCAGCGCCGTCTGCGCGAGCAGCATCGCCACCGCGCGTTGTTCGCCGCGCGGTTCCAGCACGCGTGCGGTCTGCCATGCGCTGCCGTCGCTGCGCTGGATCGCGGCGACCAGCACGCGGCGGTCCCCGATGCGACGGGCAAGCCGTGGCCGCCGGTCCATCGCCTCGCTCAGCAGCGGATCGGCGGTCGTATCGCGCAGGGTGGTGGTGATTTGCGCGACGGCCAGTCCGCGTTCTTCCAGCAGGCTGGCGATGCGGCGGTCGAACTGCGTTGCGCCGCTTTCCGCCACGGCAATCGGTGGCGCTGCCGTCACGCGATAGCGCAGGCGCGGCGGCAAGCGGTCGCGTCCGCGTTCGGCCAGCGGTCCGTCTGTTCCGCGCGCGCTCCTGCGCTCGCCGCGATCTTCGCGGAACGTTCGTCGCAGGGCACGGCGTCCTTCGCGCCCCCCGGCCATCGCGTCTCCGGTCAGCAGGTGAAACGCGGCAGTGTTCAGCATCACCGCCTCGCGCCGATCCTCCGCCGCGCGCAACAGCAGCGCCGCCGATACGCCCTGCGCCACCAGCAGGGCGAGCGCGGCGGTCGCCATCACTTGCCCGCGCAGGCTGGCGGGCCACAGTTTCATGCGCGCGTCACCTGCGCGGCGAAGCGGTAGCCGCCGCCGCGAATGGTCAGGATGAGTTGCGGGTCGCGGCTGTCCGCCTCGATCTTGCGGCGGAGGCGGCTGATCTGGTTATCGACCGCGCGGTCGAACAGCTGCGCCTCGCGGCCCTGCACCATGTCGAGCAGGCGGTCGCGGTCCAGCACCTGGCCCGGATGGTCGAGGAAGGCGCGCAGCAGCCGGAACTCCGCGGTCGAGATCGGCACCAGCGCATCGTCGGGATCGGTCAGGCGGCGTTTCAGCGGGTCGAGCCGCCAGCCTTCGAAAATGTAGGACGCTTCGTCCGCCACGGGTGCCGAATCCCGTCCGGCCCCATTCCCATTGGCACGTCGCAGTACGGAGCGGATGCGCGCCACCAATTCGCGCGGCTCGAACGGCTTGGTCACATAATCGTCCGCGCCGATTTCCAGCCCCACGATGCGGTCGGTCGCTTCGCCCCGCGCGGTCAGCAGGATGACCGGCAGGCCCTGCGATTCGACCAGATGGCGGCACAGCGACAGCCCGTCCTCGCCCGGCATCATGATGTCGAGGAGAACGAGATCAAACGTGTCGTGTTGTATGCGCGGTGCGTGCCGCGCCGCGCTCTCCGCCTGGTGCACGACGAACCCCTGCCGGACCAGATAGTCCGCCAGGGGTTCGCGCAGGGTCGCTTCGTCGTCGACCAGCAGCAGGGTGGTGGCGTCGCTCACTTAGCTGCCGCGACGGCCCCTGCGGTTCTCGCGGCCTGCCCGCCGTTCCTCGCGCGTCACTTGCCCGTCGCCATTGGCGTCCATGCGGGCAAACCGCTGGTCGGCGGCGGCAGTGAATTCGGCCAGGCTGACGGCCTGGTCGCCATTGGCATCGGCACGTTCGAGCATTTTCATGCCGCCGCCGCCGCGACGTTTGCCGCCACCACGCTTGCCGCGCCGTTCCTTCATGGCTTCGCGCGCCGCATCCATTTCGGCCTGGCTGACGCCGCCCGAACCATCGGTATCGAGCCGGGCGAAGCGGCGTTCCATGCGGTCGCCACGGCGCTCTGCACGTTGGGCGTCACGGGCTTCGCGCGCTGCGGTCATTTCGGCCAGCGAGACTTCGCCATCGCCATTCGCATCGGTGGAGGCAAAGCGTTCGGCCTTGCGCACACCGCGATCGGCCACGGTCACGCTGCCATCGCCGTCGGCATCCATCCGGGCGAAGCGGGCGGCGATATGGGCCTGATGCTCGACAGCGGTGATAACGCCGTCGCCATCGGCATCGGGCTTCACGCGGTCGCCCTGCTGGGCAACGGCAACACCGCCTGCGGTCAGGGCGAGCGCGGCGGCGGAAAGGGTGAGGGTGAGTTTACGGGTAAGCTTGGGCATGGGTGTTCTCCGATAGGTTTCAGAAGAACCGCGACCGGAACGGTGTCGAGGGGAGGGGACGTCCCGACCGCGGTTCATGCATCCCTTTTAGAGCCGCTGTGTCGCAGTATTATCCCGGCTGGAGGCTGGATTGTCGCGCTTTGTAACGGACCGCCACAACCGTTCATCGCCCGTCAAAGCGGCTCGCAGGCCGCATCGAACCATGCGCGCACCCCGTCGTCTGCCTGTGCACCATCGAGCTGCGGGCCGACGATGGCGTGGACCTGCTGGTGATAGGCGTTCCACCAGTCGATTTCGGCGGGCGTCAGCAAGTCGCGATCCACCAGCGTCTTGTCGATCGGCGCGAAGGTGAGCGTTTCGAAGCCGAGATAGTCGCCTTCCGCGCCTTCCATTTCGACGGGCGTCACCAGCACCAGGTTTTCGATGCGGATGCCGAATGCGTCGGCCTTGTAATAGCCCGGTTCGTTGGAACAGATCATCCCGGCGCGCAGCGGTTCGCCGGTGCCGGGTTGCGCGCCGCTGGACTTGGCGATGCGTTGCGGCCCTTCGTGCACGCCGAGATAGCTGCCGACGCCGTGGCCGGTGCCGTGGGCGTAATCGACGCCCGCCTGCCACAGGTGCTGGCGGGCCAGCGCGTCGAGCTGGCCGCCGCTGGTCCCGTCGGGAAAGCGTGCAGTGGCCAGCGCGATGTGGCCTTTCAGCACGCGGGTGAAGCGGTCGCGGTGTTCGGCGGTGGGTTGTGCCTTGCCATCTGCATCGCCGATCCAGACCGTGCGCGTGATGTCGGTGGTGCCGTCGGCATATTGCCCGCCCGAATCGCACAGGAACACACTGCCGGGCGCGATGGGAATATTGCTGTCCTCGTCCACGCGGTAATGCGGCAGCGCGGCGTGCGGTCCGGCGGCGGAGATCGTGTCGAAGCTCTGATCGCGCAAAACGCCCGTTTCCTCACGGAAGGCGCGCAGCCTGGCGACGGCGGACAGCTCGTCCTCGCCGCCCTTGGGCACTTCGTGTCGCCAGCCAGTGCAGGAATTTGGCGATCGCCGCGCCGTCGCGGGCCTGCGCATCGCGGTGGCCCTGCTGTTCGGCAGCGTTCTTGATCGCCTTGGGCAGGATGACCGGATCGCGCGACAGCACCGGCTTCGCGCCGCCCGCCGACAGCAGGCCGGATATCGCCGCCACGCCGAAATCGGGATCGACACCGACGGTCTTGCCCGCCAGATCGCCCAGCGCCTCCTCGAACGCATCGCGCGGGCGCAGCGTTACCGCATTGCCGAGATGCCGCTCCAGTTCGGGCGTGACCTTTTCGGGCGCGATGAACAGCTCCGCCGTGCCGTCGGCATGGGCCAGCAGGTAGGACAGCGCGACCGGCGTGCGGTCCACATCGCTGCCGCGAATGTTCAGCAGCCAGGCGATGCTGTCGAGCGCGGAGATGACGGCGGCATCCTGCCCTTCCGCCAGAAGCGCATCGGCCACCTGCGCGCGCTTGTCCGCGCTGCTGCGGCCCGCCAGCGCCTCGTCATGCACCACGGCGGGCGCGGCGGAGGGGGCGGGGCGGTCCGCCCACACCGCGTCGACGGGATTGCCGTCGGTCGCGACCAGTTCCATGCGCTTCGCGCGCAACGTCGCGCCCCAGCGCCTTGGCCCATCCGGCGGTATGCAGCCACGCATCGTAGCCGATCCGCGCGCCTTCCGGTGCATTCGCGGCCAGCCACGCCGCCATGCTTTCACCCGGCACGATGTTGATATCGAACAGCCGCACATCGACCTGGTCGCGCACCTGGATGGTGTAGCGCCCGTCGACGAACATCGCCGCCGCCATTCCGCAGCACGATCGCCGCCCCCGCCGATCCGCCGAAGCCGGTCAGCCAGGCCAGCCGCTGCGCATAGCCGCCGATATATTCGGACATATGCTCGTCGGTGAACGGCACCACGAAGCCGTCGAGATCGCGCCGCTTCAATTCCTCGCGCAGGGCGGAGAGGCGGCTTTCGTGGGTTTGCATCAGCATGGCGTATTCCTTCGGGTCTGGTGTTGCGATGCGGTTCGGCTAAAACGCTGTCGCATAATCGATATGTCGGCATAGCATGTGTCGGCCTGTTTCAACAGGGAACCCCCACCCATGAACAAACCAGCTTTGCTTATCGGCCTGCTTGCCAGTGCCGCGATTGCGCATCCGGCTTTCGCCCAGACTCAACCTTCCGAAATGCCTTCCCAAATGAAAGTACCCGCCCGCTTGTCCGCATCCGACCTTTCCGCCCCGCCCGTCGCCGAGAAACGCAGCCACAGCGCCACGCATCACGGCATCACCATCGAGGATCCGTATCACTGGATGAAGGACCAGTCCTATCCGGTGATCGACGATGCCGACGTGCTGGCCCATCTGGAGGCGGAGAATGCCTATTTCGAAGCGGCGATGGAACCGCACCGCCCGCTGGTGAAGACACTGTTCGAGGAGTTGAAGGGCCGCGTGAAGCAGGACGACAGCTCGGTCCCGCAGAAGGATGGCGACTACCTTTACTGGACCGCCGTGGTTGAGGGGAAGGAATACCGGCAATGGTGGCGCAGGCCCGTGGCAGGGGGTGCCGACCAGCTGATGCTGGACGAAAACGAACTGGCCGAGGGTAAGGACTATTTCCGGCTTGGCTCGATCTCGGTCAGCGAGGACGGCACGAAGCTCGCCTACTCCTATGACGATAACGGCTCGGAACGCTTCACCGCGCGGATCAAGGACTTGGGCACCGGTGAATTGTTGCCCGATGTGATTCCGGAAACGCTGTCCTCGCTGCTATGGGTCGCGGGTGATACCGCGCTGGTTTACGGCAAGGCGAATGCCAACTGGCGCGTCGACAATGCCCGCCTGCACCGGCTCGGCACCGACGTGGCGGACGATGTTGAGCTGTATCGCGAGGCGGACGAGGGGTTCCGCGTCGGTATCGGCAAGAGCGCGCAGGACGACTGGCTGATCATCGCCACCGGCGACAACGAGACGAGCGAAGTGCGTCTGGTGCCGACCGCCGATCCGACCGGCGAACAGGTTCTGGTGCGGGCGCGCGAGAAGGGCGTCGAATACGATGTCGATCTGCGCACCGACGGAGGCACGACAACGCTGTTCGTCCACACCAATGACGAGCACGTCAATTTCCGCCTCGCCACCGCCGACCTCGCCACGCCGGGCGACTGGACGACGCTGATCGCCGGGTCCGACCAGTTCTACCTCACCGACATGCAGCTGTTCGAAGGGTTCTATGTCACGGAAGGGCGGCTGGACGGCCTCGATCAGGTGCAGCTGCGATCCTATGCCGATGCGGGTACGATAACGCCCGTCGCTTTCCCCGAAGCGAGCTACGACGCCGGGCTGTCCAACAATCCGGAATACGCCGTCGCCAAGCTGCGGCTGGCCTATGAAAGCATGGTCACGCCGGACTCGGTCTATGATTACGATGTCGCCAGCGGCGCGCTGGAACTGCTGAAGCAGCAGGAAATCCCCAGCGGCTACGACGCCTCGCTCTATGTGACCGAACGGCTGACCATCACCGCGCGCGACGGCACGCAGGTGCCGGTCAGCGTGGTGCGCGCGCACCGATACGCCGAAGGGCGGTCCGCTGCATCTCTATGCCTATGGCGCCTATGGCTATGCCGTGCCGCCGGGCTTTTCCAGCAGCCGGTTGAGCCTGCTCGATCGCGGCATGGCCTATGCCATCGCGCATATTCGCGGCGGCGACGATCTGGGCCGCAACTGGTACCTGCAAGGCAAGATGAACGAGCGCACCAACACGTTCAACGATTTCGTCGATGTGGCCAAGGGGCTGGTGGCGACCGGGCACACCACGGCGGGCAGGATCAGCGCCAGCGGCGGGTCGGCGGGCGGCAGCCTGATGGGCGTGATCGCCAACACCGATCCGGCGCTTGTGGGGTGCGATCGTGGCCGACGTGCCGTTCGTCGATATCCTCAACACCATGCTCGACGACACGCTGCCGCTGACGCCGGGCGAATGGCCCGAATGGGGCAATCCTATCGAGAGCAAGCAGGCCTATGCCTACATCCTCAGCTACAGCCCCTACGATCAGGTGGTAGCGCAGGACTATCCGCCGATGCTGGTGACCGCGGGCCTGAACGATCCGCGCGTGACCTATTGGGAACCTGCCAAATGGGTCGCCCGCCTGCGTGAAGTGAAGACCGACGACAACCTGCTGCTGCTGAAGACCAACATGGGCGCAGGCCATGGCGGCAAGTCGGGCCGCTTCACCGCGCTGGAGGAAACGGCGGAGGAATTCGCCTTCATCCTGACGCAGCTTGGGCTGGCCAATCCGGAACAGGCGGAGTGAGCGAACCTTTTTCGCTAACCTTCACCGCCGCGCCCGAACATATCGACGAGATGGGGCATGTGAACAATGCGGTGTGGGTCGGCTGGGTGCAGGACATGGCGACGGCGCATTGGCGGGCCGTGGCTTCGGAGGCGCAGCAGGCGGCGCTGGTGTGGCTCGTGGTGCGGCACGAGATCGATTATCGCGGCAACATCGCGGCGGGCGAGAGCGTGACCGGCACCACCTTCATTCCCGGCAAACCGTCGGGCGCGAAGTTCGACCGGCGGGTGGATTTCCACGATGCGAACGGCAAGCGCATCGTTTCGGCCAACACCACATGGGCCATGCTGGACCGCGCCACCGGTCGTCCGCTGCGGGTGCGCGAAGAGGTCTACGCGCCCTTCATGCAGCCCTAGCCCAGCACCTCCGCCACGGGCTTGTAATCGTAGCCCAGCTCGGTCGCCACCGCCTCATATGTCACCGCACCCGCATGGACGTTCAGCCCTTGTGCCAGATGCGGATCGCGGCGCAGCGCCTCGCGCCAGCCGTGCTGCGCCATGCGCAGGGCGTGGGGCAGGGTGACGTTGTTGAGCGCATAGGTGCTGGTCCGCGCGACGGCACCCGGCATGTTCGCCACGCAGTAATGCACGATGTCGTCGACCACGAAGGTCGGCTCGGCATGGGTGGTCGGCTTGGACGTTTCGAAGCAGCCGCCCTGGTCGATCGCCACATCCACCAGCACCGCACCCGGCTTCATTTCGCACAGCAATTCGCGCGTCACCAGCTTGGGCGCGGCGGCGCCGGGGATCAGCACCGCGCCGATGACCAGATCCGCCTGCCGCACCGAATCTTCCAGATTGGCGCGGCTGGAATAGCGGGTCGAGGCGCGCGCTTCGAAGAAGGTGCCGACCTTTTCCAGCACTTCGGGATCGCGGTCGAGGATGGTGACATCGCCGCCCAGCCCGACCGCCATCTGCGCCGCGTTGAACCCGACCACGCCGCCGCCGATCACCACCACCTTGCCCGGCAGCACCCCCGGCACGCCGCCCAGCAGCACGCCGCGCCCGCCCTGCGCCTTTTCCAGCGCGGTCGCGCCTGCCTGTATGCTCATCCGCCCGGCCACCTGGCTCATCGGTTTCAGCAGAGGCAGCACCCCGTTCGGCGCGGTGACGGTTTCGTAGGCGATGGCGGTGACGCCCGATTTCACCAGATCGGCGGTCTGGTCGGGATCGGGGGCGAGGTGCAGATAGGTGTAGAGGATCTGGCCCTCGCGCAGCTTCGCGCGTTCCTCCGCCTGCGGTTCCTTCACCTTCACCACCATCTCGCATTCGGCGAAGATCGGGTCCGGCCCGTCGACGATTGTCGCACCCGCATCGCGATATTCAGCGTCGGTCGCCCCGATGCCGAGGCCCGCGCCGCTCTCGATCCACACTTCGGCGCCGTTCATGCCCAGCTCGCGCGCGCTTTCCGGCGTCAGGCCGACGCGGTATTCGTGATTCTTGATTTCCGCCGGGCAACCGATACGCATGGTATGTCTCCTGATGCAGCTGTCGCGTTAGGTGGCGCGGCGCGACGCGACAAGCCACTGTCACATGACTGTCATTGCCGCTACCTAATCGAAATGTCTCCGTTTGAAAGTTCAGGGAAGTTTAGGCCATGACCGTGTTTCGCAAGCTCGCCGTTCCGCTGCTGTTCGGTGCGGCCTCCGCCCTGGCGCTGGCCGGGTGCGACGCTGGCGGAGGTTCGCGCGAATCGATCAAGGTCGTCGGCTCCTCCACCGTCTTCCCCTTCGCCAAGAAAGTGGCCGAAAACTTTGCGCTGTCCAATCCCGATTTCGACAGCCCGGTCATCGAATCCACCGGCACCGGCAACGGCATCAATCTGTTCTGCAAGGGCGTGGGGCCGAGCCACCCCGATATCGCCAATGCCAGCCGCCGCATGAAACCGTCCGAACTGGAAACCTGCATGGCGAACGGCGTGAACGAGGTGGTCGAAGTGCAGGTGGGCCTCGACGGCATCGCCTTTGCATCGAAGAAGGGTGGCCTGACGATGAACCTGACGCCCGAAATCGTCTATCGCGCCATCGCCGCCAATCCCTATGGCGAGGCGCAGACGGCCAAGACCTGGTCCGATGTCGATGCCTCGCTGCCCGATGTGCCGATCCTCGTGTACGGCCCGCCCTCCACTTCCGGCACGCGCGACGCGCTGAAGGAACTGGTGCTGCACAAGGGGTGCGACGAGGATCCGCGCATGGTCGCGCTGAAGGAAAGCGACGAGGCGGCGTGGGAAGCCACCTGCACCGACCTGCGCACCGATGGCGGCTATGTCGACCAGGGCGAGCAGGACAATCTGATCGTCCAGAAAATCTCCAACAACGACAAGGCGTTGGGCATCTTCGGCTATTCCTACCTCGAAGAAAATGCCGGGGTGGTGCAGGGCCTGCCGCTGGACGGGGTGGAGCCGACTTACGAGAACATCACCAGCTTCGCCTATGAAGGCGCGCGCCCGCTCTACATCTACGTCAAGAAAGCGCATGTGAACGCCATTCCGGGCCTGAAACAATTCGTCGACCAATGGCGCGCAGACTGGGTGCAGGGCGGCGCACTGTCCAAGATCGGCATGGTCCCCTCGCCCGCCGACGCGATGGCGCAGAACGAGGCGAAGATCACCGGCCTGACGCCGATGACGGCAGCTGATCTGAACTAGGTTTCGTTCATACTAGTCCATACCGGGCGGCGGTTGTAAGAAACCGCTCCCGGTGTGGCCTTTGGACGATATTTTTGTTTGCTTGCAAAGCGTTACGTGAAGCGCACGCTTGGTTGATGCAGGCTTGGGTGAAGGGGTGCGCATTGCCCCGACATGGCACGGGCGCGGGGCTGTAGGACAGGCTTTCGCCGTCAGCGCTGTTTCATTCGCATTGGATGCCCTCAACCACAACCGCGTCACCCAAGCGGAACGGGCGGTAGGTCTTGCCCAGTTTCGCGCAATAGGCCTTGCCGCGCTCTTCGGCTTCGCGCTTGCGGTCGGCGGCGAGCCGTTCCTGTTCGCGTTTGCGCTCGACCTGCGCGCGTTCCCATTCGCGGTCGCGGCGCTCCTGCTCGCGCTCGGCCTCGCGGGCGGCCTCGGCGGCAAGCCGCTCGCGTTCGGCGGAGCCATCGTCGCGCGACGTTATCGTCAGGCGTGAACCGGAATTGCCCGAGCCCGCCCCAGCGGAAGTCGAGCGTGCCGATGTCGAGCGCGAGGAAGTTGCGCGCGTCGAACTGGCTATGGTCGAGGTGGAACGCGCGGTGGCGGAGCGGCGCAATTCGGCGCGGCGATCCGACCGGCGTCGCTGTTCGGCGCGTTCCGCCGTCCTTCGGGTGTTGCGCGCGCGGGTGGCAGACGCCGTCGCGGCGGCATTGTCCGCCCGGTATTTCGCGGCGGCGACCTGGCTTTTCAATCTCTCGTATTCGGCGTTCTGGCGCGCGCGATTGCGGGCCTGCTGCTCGGCCTGCACGCGGCCCAGACCCTGCGCCAACCCGCGACCGAACCCGCGCAGCATCGCCGCACCGATATCCGGCCCCTTAAGCAAATCCTCGGACCTCTTGCGCCGCGCCTGCGCCAGCCGCCGCTGCGCCGCATTGTATTCCGCCACCGCACGGTTCTGCTCTTCGGCAGCGCGCTTTTCCTCGGCGCGCCGCTCATTTTCCCGTCGGACAATGCCGCCAAAATCTTCGATATACTTGTCGCGTTCGGCTTGTGCGTCCGCATCCATATCTTCGGGGTCGTTCCAGTCGTAAGCGAACCCGTCATCGGCCTGCGCCGTGTCACCCGCATTCTCCGGATCGTTCCAGTTATAGGCAAATCCATCATCGGCCTGCGCAAAAGCAGCAGTTGGCAGGGTAAGGCCGATGGCAAAAGCCAGCAGCGGCATGGCGCGCATGATCAATTCTTCACTCCCGGAGTAATCCGCAAGGTGCGGAAAACCGGCCCGTACAGGGTCGAGTTGTTACCCGCCTCTGACACCAGCAAAAGGTCGCCGTTGGCGGCGCGGCGGCTGTGCTTTATGTCTTCGAACGCGCCCAGAAACTTTTGGGCGTAGGTTTTTCCGGTTCCATACATGACGTAATTGGTAAGTACGTAAGCGAAACCGGAATTTTTGCCCATTTCGGTGTCCACGAGCTGTCCGAACATAATGGGCGCGGTGATATCGCTGGTATCGACGGTCTGGATTCGCTGCGCGTAGGTCGAACGATATATGCTCATCGCCTTGCTGTCCGCGATCGTTAAGGTCTCACGATGTCCGACAAGTCCGGAAGGTGGATTGTCGGAAAGCGTTTCGAGGTCGGTTGTGTTGCTATGCAACAGGTAAGAGCCGTCGGGTTTGCTGCTGATATCGACCAGTGAGGCGTCGATACGACGTCCGAGATGCCGCAAGCTCGGCGTCCCCTCCGTTTCCCCCTCTATCACCCAATAAAAAAGATCCTTGGACTGATAACGTTTGGTAGCCTTGTCGATGTTTAGCGACCCTCGCCGACCGATCAGCACCAGACCGCCATTATCGAGAGCCTTTAATGCCATACCGCTCGGGCGCGCCTTGCTGGGCTGTCGCTGGTCTGCCCAAAGCACGCTAGCCGTCCAGTTTGCGGCTGCATCTGCGGTGAACCGGTCCAGGCGCACTTCCTCTTCGCTGAAGCGTGAATAGAGAAGTTCGGTGCCCACGGTCCCGCCATCACGGACCAGCCGTTGGGGATAGCTCCAGCCGTCCTTTGCCACGGTGCCGAAAATCTGCGGGGTTCCCATGATGCCGTCGGCGGACCATGGCACGATGCCGACTTCCTCGGTCCGCGTCACATTGCCCGCCATCACCAGACGGCCCGATGCTTCCACGAACAGCTCGATATCGCCGAGCTTGCTCTCGTCCACCGGCTTGCGCCACAGCATCCTGCCGCCTTGCGCAATGGCGGCGACCCATGTGTCCGGGTTGTCGCTGAACAGGCTGGGCGCGTTGAACCCGTAGATATACGTGACGCCATTTCCATATGCTGCCCCGCGCAGGGACAATGCAGGTGCGCGACCGAAACTCTTGTCGACCAGCACCGTGCCGTTCTGCGAGATTTCGGTGTAGGTTAACGTGGTAAGGGTTTGGCCGGCACGTTTGGGGTCCGGAATATACGCGTTACCGACTATAATCGTCCGGTCGTTCGCCGCCGGTAACACCTCGTGGACATTGCCGCTGCCACCGTGATTGCCGAAGCGCACCTCGGCAAGTTTCTCGATGGTTGTCTGCGCCATTGCAGGCGACGCCAGCGCAACTGCCAGCCCTGCCAGCACCAGTTTCAACCGACTTGCGATACCACGCACCACAGTAATTTCCCCCGTTATGTAACAAATGAGGCCCTAAGATAGCCTCGCAGCAATATCAAGAATTTGGAACAAATGTCAGTGACGCGGCTATCGGCCAGCGCGCTACCTTACTCCATATCCTCCACCGACACCCAACCCGTGGTGCCGTAATTGTCGGCCACTTCGATAAACAGGCCGTCGCGCTGGCCGGTGGGCGTCAGTTCGGTGCCGGCGCGCACGTCGCGCACCACGGCGGCCCCGGCATCGGCGCTGGCGCGCAGCGAGGTATCGACGGCTACAACCGCAGAAGCAGAAACCGGAGCAACGGCGGTGGCACCGGCGGCGGGGGCGGTTTCAAGGGCGGCGCGCTGGGCGACCACCTCGTTGAAGGCGAGGATGAACGCCTCGGTCATCATCGCGCCGTTCTTGCTGCCGTCATAACCGCTGGTGTTGGCCGCCTCGGCCGCCCAGGCATACTGGCTGCGGCGGAAATTAAGCGAGCTTTTCTTCACCGACCCCGACCCGGCGGCCAGCGTTTGGCCCGATGCGGGGCTGACCACGCGCAGGCCCGCCGACACGGTCTTCTTCTTGCCACCAAACCCGCCGAATGCGCCCAGCAGCGCACCTGCGAACGGCACCTTGCTGGCCACCGCGCCCAACGCGCCGGTGCGCAGCATGCCCTCGGTCACGGCGGTCTTGGCCAGCTCCATGCCCTGGTCCACCTCCTCCTGCGTCCCGGCGATGGCGGTGACGAGGTAGCGGGCAGGTGCGCCGCTGGCGTCGGGCGTATGCGGTGTGAAGCAGCCGGACTGCACCGCCAGCGAATTGACGAGGTTGCGCGGGCTGCCCAGCTTGAACTGGGTCCAGCCCGCCCCGTCGCCATCGACCAGCGCGATGGTGCCGAGGCTCTGCTCGCATGTCACCAGCTCCGGCGCATCCTTGGCCAAGGCGGGCGCGGGCATGGCGGCGGCAACGGCCACGGCGGCGCAGCTTGCGACGGTTCGGCGCAGGGCGGTTCCGGCTGTGCGAGCGAAGTCGGTGGTTTCGAGTGTAGTGGTGGTCATGGCGCGTCCCCTTAATTGCATACAACATGTGTTGATTAGTCGACATGACCCCGTGCTTGCTTGTATGGACGCGACACGCACGGGAGGGGTGCGGGGTGAAGAGGGACGCAGGCTGTGACATCGACATGCGTGGCAAACGACGCGGTGCGGCTTCATTTCGTGCTGCCTGGTGCGCGGCTCGCGTCCTATGTCAGCACGTTCTATCACATGCAGGTGGCCCTGCCGGACGGGGCGGTGGTGACCGACCAGCTCCACCCCGAATGGGGCAATGTCCGCCTGTCGCCGGTCGCCCGCCTTTCCGCCGGTATCGGCTCGGCACCGGCGGAACCTTTGCCGCGCGGCATCGCCACCGGCCCGACCAGCTATGCGACCACATTCAGCGCCGGTGCCGGGCGATCTTGGGGTATCGGCCTGCTGCCGCTCGGCTGGCTGACATTCATGGGCGGTCCGGCGTCGGACCATGCCGACCGCATCGTGGATGTGGAGCGTGATCCCGCCTGTGCCGCGTTCGCGCCCTTGCTGGAGACGCTGTTTGCCAGCATAACCACGGCCGAAATTGCGCCCGACGCTGCCCCCGATACTGCGGCCCTGGACGACGAAGCCGCGCGCATCGATGCCTATCTGAGCACCCGGCTGGCCGACGGACGCAGCGTGCCGCCAAACGATGCCGCCGCTGTTTCCGCTGTGCATGCCGCTCTGGTCGACGGGAAGGTGGCAAGCGTCGGCGATCTGGCCGAGGTGGCGGGACTGAACCTGCGCACGATGGAGCGCCTGTCGCGCCGCGCGTTCGGGTTCACGCCCAAGCTGCTGCTGCGCCGCCAGCGTTTCCTGCGCAGCCTCGCCCGCTTCATGCTCGACCCCGAGCTGAAATGGCTGAACGCGCTGGACGACCAGTATTTCGACCAGGCCCAGTTCGTGCGCGATTTCCACCGCTTCATCGGCATGGCCCCGCGCGATTATGCCGCCACGCAGTCACCCGGTCCTGATGGCGGCGGCAAAGGCGCGGGCGGCGTTGGCGGGTGATGCGGTGCAGGCGCTGCACCGGCCGTCCGGACCAGCATAGCGCCCCAGCCTAGAGCGGCCGAGTAATTAAAGGGGATTGCCGTCCTGATCGCGGTAGATCTCGCGGCGGCCGACATGGTTGGCGGGGCCGACCAGCCCTTCGCCTTCCATCCGCTCGATCCACTTGGCGGCGGTGTTGTAGCCCACGCCCATCTGGCGTTGCAGCCAGCTGCCGCTCGCCTTCTGGTTCTCGATCACGATCTGGCACGCCTGCCGGTATTTGCGCTCGTCCGGATCGTCGCTGGCGGTGAGGTCGTCCTCGAAGCTCAGCCCGCCGCCGTCTTCGGGTTCCTCGGTGACGGCATCGACATATTCGGGCTTGCCCTGCGCGCGCCAGTGGTCGGCCACCGCCTCCACTTCGCCATCGCTGACGAAGGGGCAGTGGACGCGGACCATCGCGCCGGTGTTGGGCTTGTAGAGCATGTCGCCCTTGCCCAGCAGCTGCTCGCTGCCCTGCTCGCCCAGGATGGTGCGGCTGTCGATGCGGCTGGTGACCTTGAAGCTGATGCGGGTCGGCAGGTTGGCCTTGATGACGCCGGTGATGACATCGACGCTGGGGCGCTGCGTCGCCATGATGAGGTGGATGCCGGCGGCGCGGCTTTTCTGGCTGAGGCGCTGGATCAGCACCTCGATTTCCTTGCCGACCGTCACCATCAGATCGGCCAGCTCGTCCACGATCAGCACGATCTGCGGCAGCGGTTCGTAATCGTGCTGCTCGTCCTCGAACAGTTCCTCGCCCGTCTCGGGGTCGAAGCCGGTCTGCACACGGCGGCCCAGCGGCTCGCCCTTGGCGATGGCGGCGCTGACTTTCTCGTTGAAGCCTGCCAAATTGCGGCTGCTGATGTTGGACATCATGCGATAGCGGCGCTCCATCTCCTCCACCGCCCATTTCAGCGCGCGCACCGATTTGTGCGGCTCGGTGACGACGGGGGAGAGGAGGTGCGGGATGTCGTCGTAGGTCTTCAGCTCCAGCACCTTGGGATCGATCAGGATCAGGCGGCATTCGGCGGGCGTGAAGCGGTAGAGCAGGCTCAGCAGGATGCAGTTCAGCCCCACCGACTTGCCCGACCCGGTCGTGCCCGCGACCAGCAGATGCGGCATGGCGGCAAGGTCGGCCACCACCGGCTCGCCCGCGATGTCCTTGCCCAAGGATGATCGGCAGCCCGCCATCGGCTTCGGCAAAGGCGGCGCAAGCGGCCAGTTCGTGCAACACCACCATCTGCCGGTCCGCATTGGGCAGTTCGATGCCCATCACGGTCTTGCCCGGAATGGGGCTGACGCGCGCGGAAATGGCGGACATGTTGCGCGCGATATCCTCGGCGAGCCCGATGACGCGACTGGCCTTGATGCCGGGTGCAGGTTCCAGCTCGTACATGGTGACGACCGGGCCGGTGCGGACTGCCACGATCTCGCCCTTCACATTGAAATCGGCCAGCACGGTTTCGAGCAGCCGCGCATTGCGTTCCAGCGCCAGCTTGTCGAGTTTGGGCGTGGTGGTGTCGGGTGCGGCGGGTTCGGTCAGCAGGTCGAGCGAGGGCAGGCTGTATTGCGCGAACATGTCGCTCTGGCGCGCCTTGGGCATGACTGCCTGTTTCGGCGGCGCGCTGGGGTCGGGGATGTCCGGCGCGCGGCGCGGGGTGTCGATAACGACGGGCGTGTCGGCGCCCGCCTTTTCCGCGCGCTTCGTCTTGCGTGGCAGCACCACGGCATCGGCGTCGTTCGGCTCCGCCATATCGCGGGCGGTGCCCGTGCCGCGCCATTGCGCCAGCCGTGCGGCAGCGAAGCGGGGCAGGGTAACAAGCTGCGCCCAGTCGATCACGAAAACCCGTGTGGTCAGCGCCACGGCCGCGCCCAGCGCCAGCAGCGCGAGCGCCAGCGTGGTCCAGCCTTCGAACCCTTCGCCGAATGCGCTTGCCAGCTGTCCGTCGATCGCCTGCACCCCGCCCGCACCGAGCAGGCCGGTCAGCCCGCCCATCGAGGCAGGCAGCGATCCGCCCGGACTGGTGAAAGCAAGGCTGGCGACCGTGGCAAACAACGTCATCGCCAGCAGCAGGACGAGCACGGGCGACCACCAGCGGGTGTCGGTATCGCGGTCGTCTTCCTCCACATCGCGCCACAGCTTGCGCGCCGCGACATAGAGCAGCGGCAGCAGCAGTATGCCCGGCACGCCGAACATGAACAGCACCCGCTCCGACGCCCAGGCACCGGGCGCGCCCATCCAGTTGGCGATTTGCGCGCCCGCCGCCGCGGTGGAGGGGCTGGGATCGGTCTGGCTGTAGCTCGCCATTGCGAGGCCTAAGAACAGCATGGCGAGGAACAGCACGACCGCGCCCGCGACCTGCAGGCTGCGGCGCATGCTGCGACGCCATGCCGCGCGCCAGTCCGGCGCGGTGCTGCTTTTCCTCTGTGTGACCGCGTGCGATGCCATGCGTTACCTCTCCTGCGGCCCGTAATGAGTCCTCGCCCCCGCACCCGTCAAGGGATTAGCGCCGTCGATGCAGGGGGGGGCAGGGGAGAGCCAGCCCGTCGATTGCGCCCCAGCGCAGCGCGGGAAGGGCCGCCGCGCGCTGTGCCGTCATGCCGCCAAGTGCGATGGCGCGCACGCCGTCGCGTTCCAGCCGGGTTGCCAGCGCGTGATAACCGGACGGGCCGAGCGGCGTGGCGTCGGTGTGCGAACGGGTTGCATGGACCGGCGAAACGAATGCAGCATCGACATGCGCGGCAATGGCGGCATCCGCTTCCGCGCGGGAATGGATAGTGGCGTAGCGAGTCATACCGTCCGCTTCACCAATGCGGGAGACCGGTCCGTACACGCCGTCCGCGCCCCACTCCGTGGCGGTTTCGGCTGTCCCGGAGAGGATAACATCGTGGCCGAACCGGCGCGCGATGGATGCCAGTGCTTCGTAGCGCGCGCGCCGTGCGCTGGGATCGAGGTGGTAGTGCCGGAACACCAGCGCCGCGCCCTGTGGCAATCGCGCCAGCACATCATCGAGGCTCCCGTCGTTGCGTACGTCGCTGAACAGAAAGATGCGCGGCAGGGCATCGACGGCATTCACGACCGGGGCGGGGGGCTTCACGCTCATCATCCACACGCTATAGCACGGCGCCATGAATGCGAACGACAAGCAGCGTAGGGCTACGGGCTATGACGAGGTGGAGGCGGAGATTGCGCGCGCCTGCAAGGCCTCGCGCCGCGCCCCCGACGATGTGGAACTGGTTGCGGTCAGCAAGACGCGCACCGCCGAGGCAATCATGCCCCTGCTGGAACGCGGGCATCGCGTTTTCGGGGAAAACCGCGTGCAGGAGGCGCAGGGCAAATGGCCCGCCTTGCGCGAACGCTGGCCCGATGCGCAGCTGCACATGATCGGACAGCTGCAATCGAACAAGGCGGACGATGCGGTGGCGCTGTTCGATGCGATTCACGCGCTGGACCGGCCCAGCCTGCTGAAGGCGCTGGCCAAGGCGATGGACAAGGCGGACCGCCGCGTGCCGTGTTTTATCCAGGTGGATGTGGGCGAGGAACCGCAAAAGGGCGGCTGCCCGGTGGCGGATCTGCCCGCATTCATCGTCAAGGCGCGCGATGCGGATATCCCGGTGGCGGGGCTGATGTGCCTGCCGCCCGCCGGGATCGAACCCGCACCGTTCTTCGCGCTGCTGGCCAAGCTGGCGGCGGATAATGGCGTGGGGGATGGGCCGATGGGACTGAGCATGGGCATGAGCGGCGATTTCGCCACCGCCGTGATGCTGGGCGCGACGCATATCCGTGTGGGGACTGCGCTGTTTGGAGCGCGGGAGTGATCTTTCGCTGACGATTAGGTGCAGTCGGTGATCCGGCACAACCTTTGGCGTCGAACACGGAAAAGACATTCGTCATTGCGAGCGTAGCGCGGCAATTCAGCCCGGGAGATGGATTGCCGCGCTACGCTCGCAATGACGAGAAGGGGCGTTTTCTGTCTGCTCGCTAATGCTCGAGCTGTGCCGTCCCACGCCCCCTCCCGACCACCCACAAAGTATATTGCCATGGGTGGTCGGGAGGGGGCGTGGGACGGCACAGCAAGCGGAGGACGGATGTCCGGAGCGCACCCCACAAGGACTTACGGCACAGCCCGAGCGTTAGCGAGCAATCAGAAACGCACCTAACAAAGAATCAAAAGGGGGCGCACCTCGCGGCGCGCCCCCCTGTCGTGACGAACTTTACAATACCCCGTGTCAGAACTTGGCGCGAACGGTGACCCCGTAGGTGCGCGGTTCGGCGAGGAACGCCGAGTAGGTCTGCTGCGACGCGACGAAGGGCGTGTTGAACGCGACCTGCGTGTAGTCCTTGTCGAACAGGTTCTGCACCCAGCCTTCGATCGAGAAGCGGTCGGCGATGTTGGTCACACCGATGCGGCCATTGACCACGGTGAAGCCTTCCTGCTCCTTGCCGGACAGCAGGTCGGAACCGGTGTTGTAATCGCTGGTCGTGCGGGCGTTGATGAACAGCAGGCCGCGCGCGCCAGTGGAGCCGAGGTCCGGTGTGTAGGACAGCGAACCCGTCGCCACGATCGCCGGAGCGTTGGAGAGCTTGTCGCCCGGCAGCAGCCGCAATGCGGGATCGAGCGGAACGCCGGTATCGCCGCCGATCAGGTCATCCTGATAGCTCGTGTCCGAATAGGTCAGGCCGGCGGTGAAGGCGAGGTCGGGGCGCGGGTTCAGCGTCGCTTCCACTTCGAACCCTTCGGCAACCACGCCGGGCTTGACATCGTCCAGCGCACAGCCGCCGGTGGTGGCGCTGGCATCGCTGTCCGCACCGCCGAGACCCGTGCCGCAGCTATTGACCGTCTGCACCAGGAAGACCGAGCCGTTGAAGGTGTTCAGCTGGAAATTGCTGAACTCCTGACGGAACGCCGCCACGCTGAGCGAGAATTCCCGCGTCGCGTATTTGGCGCCGATTTCATAGGCGTCGACCGTTTCTTCGTCGAACTGCAGTGCGGGAACATCGAGCGCGTTGACGTTCAATGCCAGCGGATTGGCCAGCGCCGAACGGTCGAGGTTGAAACCGCCCGCCTTGTAGCCGCGCGAATAGCTGCCGTAGAGCAGCAGGTCGGGCGTGACCTTGTAGCTGAGGATGGCGGTGCCGGTGAACTCGTCTTCGTCGCGGGTATCGGCGATGGACACGCCGTTCAGTTCCGACGTCGAGTTGCCCTGGCACGACAGCGCGATGATGCCGCCAGCGAGCGGTGCCAGCGCAGGCACGCCGAGCAGGCCGCCGAGCAATGCACGGTTCTGCGGGCAGATCGTGTTGTCGTTGCCGAAGGTGGCGTCGAAATCCTTGGTTTCGTTGGTGTACCGAAGGCCCAGCGTCAGATCGAGATTGTCGGTGATGTGGAAGATGTTGTGCGTGAAGAGCGCGAAGTTCTCGCTCTTCTGGTTGTACACATCGCCCAGGCTGCCCCGGTCGCTGATGCTGCCCAGATTGCCGATACCGGCAAGGATGGCGGGTGTTGCCGCGCCGAAGGCACCGGCACCGCCATTGGCGAATTGCAGCGCCGCGATGTTCGGGCCGAGGCAATCCTGCGCGCCGGTATTGGCGAGCGCCGGGTTGATGGCCAGCGCGATGCGGCAGGCGGCGAAGGTGCCGTACTGCGAACCGAACCGCAGATTGTCGCGCGCCTGCAGTGTTCTCGTTGGCGTAGAAGCCGCCGACCAGCCAGTCGATCCGGTCGTCGAACAGCGAACCGTTCAGGCGGATTTCCTGCGTGAAGGTTTCGAAACTGCGCGCGCCGCCATTGCTGTTGGGTGCACGATAGAGGATATCGACCTGCGTATAATCGGTGTCCGAACCCTGGAAGTTGTCATATTCGCGATAGCCGGTGATCGACGTCAGCGAGACATTGCCGAAGGTGGCGTTCAGTTCGCCCGACACGCCGTAATCTTCCGTCTGGCCCGCATAGCTGCGGCCGGCGGTGGGATAGATGTCGCGATTGAACGTGCTCTGGTTCAGTCCGGCGGGGGTCTGGCCGAGGCCGAGCAGGACCGGGACGATCGGGTTCGCGGTGCTGGTCAGCGCCGGGCCGGTGGTCGGACGCGTGAAGCTGTCGAGGCCGGGGCTGACGCGGGCGAAGCGGCGCAAATTCGGGCTGCACGAACGTCGCGGCGCAGCAGCCTTCATCCTTGCTGGAATAATCGCCGACGACGCGGAACGACAGGTCCGAGCTGGGCTCGAACAGGACTTGCGCGCGGACCAGGTAACGGTCCCGGTTGTTGACCGTCGTGTTGTTGATCAGGTCGTTGTAGAAACCGTCGCGCTTGAAATAGATGCCGTCGACGCGCGCGGCGACCAGCGCGCCGAGCGGCACGTTCACACCGGCTTCGGCGCGGATCGCATCGAAATTGCCGTAGGTGAAATTGCCGTAGCCGCTGAAATCGAATTCGGGCTGCGCGGTGTAGATGTTGATGAGGCCGGCGGATGAGTTGCGGCCGCCCAGCGTGCCCTGCGGGCCGCGCAGGATTTCGATGCGGTCGATCGGGACCAAGCTCGCTCAGCGCGTTGCCCGAACGCGAACGGTAGACGCCGTCCACGAACACCGCGACCGAGCTTTCCAGGCCGGGGTTGTCGCCGACGGTGCCGATACCGCGAATACGGGCCGAGCCGTTGGCTTCGTTACCGGTGGAGGAGACGAGCAGCGACGGCGCGACCTGGTTCAGTTCGCGAATGTCGGTGGTGCCGGACTTTTCCAGCAGTTCGCCCGATACGGCGGAGACGGCAACCGGAACATCGGAGAGGCGCTGCGAACGGCCCTGCGCGGTAATCACGATCTGGTTGGTATCGTCGGCACCTGCCGGTGTCCACCACCGCCGCATCGTCCGCATCCTGTGCGAAGGCGGCCGTAGGGGCGAGCGCCATGCCGGCCCCCATCAGGGCCATGACACCAACCGATGCAAAACGCTGCTGCATGCTCATATTCATCCGCTCCTTGGACATATTTATACTGTTATGCGGCGTGATTTATCGCAAACTGTCGGGTGTGCAACCGTATTCAGCACCGTGCCGTAACGGCATCGCGCCAAGTGCGACATTTATGTTTCAGTCTGTGCGGGACGGTTTTTGCTGCGCACAACGGGTGCAGCATTGCCACGTAGTCGCGGTTAGGCGCGTTCGAGTTCGGCCTGCCGCCGGTCGCTGGCCGCAGCCAGCAGCGCCGCCTCGATCGTTGCGCGCTTGCCCTCGCCGGTAATCTTGTCGCCCAGCGTGTCGGTCACATAGAACGTATCCGCCGCGCGCTCGCCATAGGTGGTGAGATGGGCCGAATGCACCATCAGCCCGCTTTCGAACAGGGTGCGGGCCAGCCGGTTCAGCAGCGCGGACCGGTCGCGCGCGTTGACCTCGATCACGGTGAAGCGGTTCGATGCGTCATTGTCGAACACCACGCGCGGCTGCACGTCGAAAGCCTTGCTGCGGCTGCGCGGCAGCGGGCGGCGCGCGAGTTTGGGGGCAAGGTCGATGCGGTTGGCCAGCGCATCGCCGATAGCGGTTTCGATGCGCGCGATCTGCGCGTCTTCGGCGAAGGGTTCGCCGAGCGGGTTCTGCACCAGGAAATTGTCGACTGCCCAGCCGGTGCGGGTGGTGTGGATGCGCGCGTCGATGATGTTCGCGCCGGCCAGATGGATGCCGCCCGCGATGCGATAGAACAGGCCGGGATGGTCGGCCGCGATCACGCTGACCAGCGTCGCGCCGCGCGCTTCGTCACATTCGCAGTGGATCGACAGCGCTGCGTCCGCTTTCGCCGCATCGGCATATTGCACCAGGTTGTGCGCGATGATGTCGTCGGGCTCGGCAATCCAGTAGGCCGGAGCGAACGCGCCGCCGTGATCGGCCACCAGGTCGCCGCGCGGCCCCAGCAAGTCGGTGACAGCCGCCTTCTTCGCCGCGATCTGTTCGCGCCGGTTGATGCGCTTGTGGCCCAGCCGCAGCCGTTCCTCCGCCGCATCGTACAGCTTGCCGAGCAGCTGCCCCTTCCAGCTGTTCCAGGTGCCCGGGCCGACCGCGCGGATATCCACGGCGGTCAGGATGGCGAGGTTGCGCAGCCGCTCCACGCTTTGCACTTCGGCGACGAAATCCTCGATGGTCTTGGGATCGGCCAGGTCGCGTTTCTGGGCGGTGGCGCTCATCAGCAGATGCTGGCGCACCAGCCACGCGACCAGCTCCGTCTCGTGCGTGTCCAGCCCGAAGCGCGGGCACAGCTGCCGGCGACTTCGGCGCCCAGCACCGAATGATCGCCGCCGCGCCCCTTGGCGATATCGTGCAGCAGCACCGCGACATACAGCGCGCGGCGGCTGGCGACGCGGGGCATCTGCCGGGTCGCGCGCGGATGATCGTCGGCCAGCTCGCCGCGCTCGATCTTCGCCAGCAGGCCGATGGCGCGGATAGTGTGTTCGTCGACCGTGTAATGGTGGTACATGTCGAACTGCATCTGCGCGTTGACCTTGCCGAAATCGGGCACGAACTTGCCGAACACGCCGGCCTCGTTCATCCAGCGCAGCACGGTTTCGGGATCGTTGCGGCCCGCCAGCAGGTCGAGGAACAGCGCGTTGGCGCGCGGATCGTTGCGCACCGGTGCCTTGATCAAGCCCGCTGTCGCGGTCGGCCTGCCGCATGGTGTCGGGGTGGATTTCGAAGCCCTCGGCCTCCGCGATGCTGGAATATCTCGATCAGGCGCACCGGATCCTCGCGGAACCAGTCGTCCGACGGGGCGGCAATGCGTGCTGCCGGTGACGGTGTAGCCCTGCACGGTCGCGGGGCCGTTCCAGCAGGCCCGCCAGCCGCCGCGCCGCGCGAATTGTTCGTCGATATGCGCCAGGAACACGCCGGTCAGGCTGCCGACGCGCTTCGCCTGCAGGAAATAGAACTGCATGAACCGTTCGACCGCGCTTTTGCCCGGCCGGTCGGCGAACTGCATCCGTTCCGCCACCTGCGCGCTGCAGGTCGAAGGTCAGCCGGTCTTCCGCCCGCCCGGTCAGCTCGTGCAGGTGGCAGCGCACCGCCAGCAGGAACCCTTCGGCGCGGCGGAAGCTGCGATATTCGGCGCGGGTGAACAGGTCCGCATCGACCAGGTCCGCCGCGACGCGCACCTTGTGGATATATTTGCCGATCCAGTAGAGCGTCTGCAGATCGCGCAGCCCGCCCTTGCCGTCCTTCACATTGGGTTCGACGACATAGCGGCTATCGCCCATGCGCTGGTGGCGCGCGTCGCGCTCGGCCAGCTTGTCGGCCACGAATTCCTTCTCGGTGCCGGTGACGACTTCGGCGAGAAGCGCGCGGTTGCCCGTCGTACAGTTCGCGGTCGCCCCACACAAAGCGCCCTTCGAGCAGGGCGGTGCGGATGGTCTGGTCTTCGCTGCGCCATGCGCACCAGTATCGTCCGGCGTGCGGCTGGAATGGCCGACCTTCAGGCCCAGATCCCACAGGAAATACAGCATCGCCTCGATCACCTGTTCGCACCACGGCGTGCGTGCGCGCGGGACGAGGAAGGCGATATCGACATCGGAATGCGGCGCCATTTCCGCCGGCCATATCCGCCCACCGCCATGATCGCGAGCCGTTCGCATCGCTGCGGTTGCCGGGGGGATAGACGCGCGCGACGACGTGATCGTGGAGCAGCGCGCACCAGCTGGTCGATCAGGAAGGAGTAGCCCGCGCAGATTCGTGCCCGGCGGACGGGCGTGCTTCGCAGCCGTCGCGCCAGTTCCGCGCGCCCGTCGTCCAGCGCCTCGCGCAGCAGGGCGATCACCGCCGGGCGGCTGTCGCCACTCTTGGCCGCGTGCAGCTTTGCCAGAGCCGCATCGAGCGCGCGGCGGTCGATGATCGCGCGCTGGCGGACGATGCGGAGCGTGCTCAAGTGCCAGCCTTCTGCCGTAGCTTTCTCCGCATAGGCTGCCTTGACCGCGCGCTTGTCGATCTTCTGCGTGCCGAGGCGCGGCAGCGGCGCTTCGCTTGCCACAGCTTGTCCACTTCGGGCACCTTGAACGGCGCGATATGCTCCAGCAGGAATGCGCGCAGTTCGTCGGGCGTCAGCGTCGCGCCACGCAGCGGTCTGATAGACCGCAGCGGGCACTTCGCCGAACCGTTCGTCGGGCAGGCCGAACACGCGTGCATTCGGCGACGTCGTGATGGGCGTAGATCGCCTCTTCCACCTCGATGCAGGAGATGTTCTCGCCGCCGCGAATGATGATGTCCTTCTTGCGGTCGACGATGAACAGATAGCCGTCCTCGTCCAGATAGCCGAGGTCGCCGGTGCGGAAATAGCCGTCCTTGGTGAAGGCGGCGGCGGTCGCTTCGTCATTGTCCCAGTAGCCGCGGAAATTGGCGACGGTGCGGATGCAGACTTCGCCGACGCCGCCCTGCGCCAGCTTCGTGCCGTCATCGTCGAGGATCGCGAGATCGACCAGCGGACGGCTGGCCTTGCCGGTGCTGCCGGGCTTGGCGAGGTAATTCTCGTTGAAATTGCCGCAGCCGACCGCGTTGGTTTCGGTGAGGCCGTAACCCAGCAGCGGGAAGCCTTCGGGAAACGCCTCCCTGATCTGGGTCACGTGATCGACCGGGCGCGGCGCGCCGCCGGCGGCGAAGCTCTTGCAGGCGGTAAGGTCGTATTGCGCGCGGTCGGGGTGGGTGGCGATTTCGTAGCTCATCAGCGGCACGCCGACGAAATAGGTGACCTTTTCGGCCTCCATCAGGCGCATCGCCTCGCCCGCATCCCATTTCGGCATCAGCACCAGCTTGCGCCCGATGGCGAAGCTTTGCAGGAACAGCGGCACTTCGCCCGGTCACATGGAACAGCGGCACGGCGACCAGCGCGCAGGGCTGCGCGCTGGCATCCTCGCCCTGCTTGTCCAGCATGCAGCTTGGCCATCGCGATCTGCGCGACATAGTTCATGATGCCGCTGACCACGCCGCGATGATCGGACCATGCGCCCTTGGACTGGCCGGTGGAGCCGGAGGTGTAAAGGATGGTCGCCAGATCGTCCGGGCCGAGCTCGCCCAGCATCGTCATCGCAGTATCGCCGGCCGGCCAGATATGCGCGAGCCCTTCGTTGGGCGCGCCGCCATGATCGAACAGCACCATCTTGGCGGCATGGTCGGTGCCTTCCAGCCGCTTCGCGCGCGGCTGCATCGGCCAGCACCAGCTTGCATTCGGCCAGCGCGACGCCGTAGGCCAGTTCGTCCCCGGTCCAGAACCCGTTGAGCAGCGTGGCGCAGCCGCCCGCCATGATGATGCCCATATACGCGATGATCCAGTTGGCCGAATTGCGCGCGGCAATGCCGACGCGGTCGCCCTTCTTGACGCCGTGATCGGTCGCCAGCCCGATGCGGCGACATGCGTGCGCCGCCACCTAGCATTCGCCGAAGGTCAGCCGCGACATCGCCATCGACCAGGAAGGTCGCGTCTTTGTGCTCGTTGCAGAAATGCGCGAAATAATGCGCCAGGCTGGGCGGTGCGCCCTTGAATGCCGGCATCTCGACCCCGTCGCGCTCGATGGTGACGGTTTCGAACGGCATGCTCCGGCTGCGGTCAGCCGCGTCCATGATTGCGTCGAGCGTGGTATCGAGTTCCGTGGGCATTCGGTGTCGTGTCCTCTCCAGTAATGGCATCGTGTCACGTTGCGGCATGCCGGCGCCCGCGAGGGTTTCCCCCGTCGGCCGCTATGCCAAAGGCCTTTGACCATGCCGGAATGGCCGGCGCGCACCCTTCGTCAACGAGGCTGCGCATGCCGTTCAGTCTTAAGGGGTCGATCCTTGCTGTCACTACTCGCTGCCACTGCCGCAGCCGCTGCTGCAACCACCGGCGTTTCCCATCCCCGATCGATGGGTCGACTCGGCCTGAAGGCCGGTATCGACCTCGGGTTCCTTCACGCTGCGCTATTATTCGCTCGCCTATCTGGGCGGCATCCTGCTGGCCTATTGGCACCTGTCGAAGATGATCAACGCGCCCGGCGCGCCGATGGCGCCGCGCCATGCGGAAGACCTGTTTTTCTATTGCTTCCTCGGCGTCATCCTTGGCGGACGGCTGGGCTATGCGATGTTCTACGATCCGTCGCTGTTCACCAGCTTCGACGATGACGGGTTCGTCACCTGGAGACTGCTGCGGCTGTGGGACGGCGGGATGAGCTTCCACGGCGGGCGTGATCGGCGTGCTGGTGGCGATCGCCTGTGTCACGCGCAGCGGCGAACTGCAGCTTCATGCGCGTGTGCGATTACATCGCGGTCAACGTGCCGTTCGGCATGCTGTTCGGGCGGCTGGCGAATTTCGTGAATGGCGAACTGTATGGCCGCACCACCGATGTGCCTGGGCGATGGTTTTCCCGAATCTCGATGGCACGCTGATGAACGGGCCGGGCCGCCATCCCTCGCAGCTCTATCAGGCCGCGCTGGAAGGGGTTCGCTGCTGATGGTCGTGCTGCTGGCGCTGTTCTGGCTACCCGCGCGCGCTATCGCCCCGGTTTGCTGGTGGGCGACTTTCACGTTCGGCATCGGGCTGGCGCGGTTCGTGGACGAATTTTTCCGCCAACCCGATGTGCAGCTGGCCGGATTGGCCGAGCGATACCGGCCTGTCGATGGGGCAATGGCTGACCATTCCGCTGATCGCTGCTCGGGCTTTGCTGTCATGATCCGGGCGCTGCGCCGTCCGAACTGGCGTGGCGGCAGCAGCGGCCGACGGCCTAGGCGCCAGCTATGACGCAGGACGACACCCCGACCGGGCCGGAAATGCCTTTGGCCGACGTTTCCGCCGGCTGATCCGCAACACCGGTCCGATGTCGCTCGCCACGTTCATGGGCGAGAGCAATGCGCGCTATTACGGCCGCGCCGACCCGCTGGGCGCAGTCGCGAAGGAGCCAGCGGCGGCGATTTCGTCACCGCGCCCGAAATCAGCCAGATGTTCGGCGAACTGATCGGGCTGTGGCTGGCCGATATCTGGATCGCGCGCGGGGCGGCCGGACCCGGTCCATTATGTCGAGCTGGGTCCGGGCCGCGGCACGCTGGCGAAGGACGCCCTGCGCAGCGCGCGCAATACGGGCTGGAGCCGCGCGTGCATTTCGTGGAGATCTCGCAGCGCGCTGCAGGACATCCAGCTCGAAACGCTGCCCGGCGCGATCTGGCACGACGATCTGTCCACCGTGCCGCAGGACGGCCCGTTGCTGATGGTCGGCAATGAATTTCTCGATGCGCTGCCGATGCGCCAACTGGTGCGAACGCCGAAGGCTGGCGCGAACGGATGGTGGGGCTGGACGAGAACGACGCATTCGTCTTCGTCGCCGGGCAAGCAGCCGATGGATGCTGCCGTGCCGGAGGACCAGCGCGATGCGGCAGATCGGCACGATCGTCGAAACCTGCCCCGCCGCGGCGGCCATCCTGTTGAGCTGGCCGGGCGGCTGGCGGAGCAGGGCGGCGCGGCGCTGTTCGTCGATTACGGATACGACACGCCTCGCGACGAACCGCGCACCGGCTCCACCTTGCAGGCGGTGCGGCGCACAAGAAGGTCGATCCGTTCGATGCACCGGGCGCCGCGGACCTGACCGCGCATGTCGATTTCGCCACGCTGGCGCGGATCGCCCAGTCGCGCGACGTGCGACATCTGGGCACGGTGACGCAGGGCGACTGGCTGCGCGCGCTGGGCATTGCAGCGCGCGCCGATGCGCTGTCACGCGCGGCCCCGCATTACCGCACGGAGATCGACGCCGCCCTGCAACGGCTGATCGCGCCGACGCGATGGGCGACCTGTTCAAGGTGATGGGCCTGGTTGCGCCTGGCTGGCCCGACGGCGCGGGATTTGCGCCGGAAGACTAGAGTGTCGCCTAATCGAGGCCGATCCGCTGCGCCAGCGCTTCTGCCGCTTCGCGCGGTGACTGCTTGTTCTCCAGCCGGTCGACCGCAAGGTTCGCCTCGCGCATTGCCTCCACGTCGATTGCGCCGACCAACGGTTCCAACGCGGCCAGCAGGCGGCGGTTGTCCGCATGCGCGGCGCGATCAGCACCATCGCGTCATAGGACGGAAACGCCCCTTTGGGTCCTCGAGAATGACCAGCTTGTCCGCCGCGATCCGCCCATCGGACGTATAGGCGGAGATCACATCGGCCTCGCCGCCGGTCAGCGCGTCGTACATGAAGGTGGTGGTGAAGTTGCGCTGCCGCCCGAAGTTCAGGCCATAGGCATCGCGCACCGCGATCCATTCCGGGCGTTCGAAAAACTCGACATCGCCGCCGATGGTCAGGCGCGGGCGCGGCGCGGGCGAGATCGTCCATGTGTTTCGATGCCCAGCTCCGCCGCGCGATCGTGCCGCATGGCCAAGGCATAGGCGTTTTCGAAACCCAGCCGCCCCAGCACCAGCGTGCCGCTGGTCTCGCGTTCCCATGCGACGATGGTGTCGATACATCGCGTCGCGTCCCGGATTGTCGGTGCGCTTCAGCTGGTTGGTCCACAGCGTGCCGGTATAATCGATGCAGATATCGATCGCGCCGCTGGTCACCGCCTCGTGCACCACGGCGGAGCCCAGCCCGTCGCGATATTCGACGGCGAACCCGGCCTCTTCCAGCCGCATCCCGATCAGCTGGGCGAGCATATATTGTTCGGAAAAGGTCTTGGCCCCGATCACGATCGGGTCGCTCGTCCACCCGCATCTGCGACACGGGGCGCAACACCCATGCCGACAGCGCCACGCCCAGCAGCGCCAGCACCGCGCCGCCGCGCACCAGCCATACCGCGTGCGTTCGCGCCAGCCCGCGCTCGACCAGTCCCCAGCAGCGTATCGGCCGCGATGGCCAGACCGGCAGAGGCGATGCAGCCGGCCAGCACCAGCGCCCAGTTCTGCGTCTGCAATCCGGCAAAGATCGGATCGCCCAGGCTGGGCTGGCCGATGGTGGTGGACAGCGTCGCCGCGCCGATCGTCCACACCGCTGCGGTGCGGATACCGGCCATCACATAAGGGCGCGGCCAGCGGTGCTTCGACCAGCCGCAATTTCTGCCACGCCATCCATGCCGACACCGTCCGCCGCCTCCAGCACGCCGGGCTCCATATTGTCGCGCGCGGTCACCGCATTGCGCAGGATCGGCAGCAGCGCATAGAGCGACAGCGCCAGCAGCGCGGGCAGGAAGCCCAGCGTCGGCAGGCCTTCGCCGAACACCGCGCGCAGGCTGAGCAGGACGGGAAAGAACAGCGCCAGCAGCGCCAGCGCCGGAATGGTCTGCACCAGGCTGGCAAAGCCCAGCGCCACGCCGCGCGACAGCGGCGAACTGCGCTGCGCCCACACCGCCAGCGGCAGCGCCACCACGATGCCCAGCGCGATGGCCGCCGCGCCAGCAGGACATGTGCGGCCAGCTTGTCGCCCAGACCCAGCAGCGCAGTCCCAGATCCCGCTCATGCTGGTCGTCACTTCTCGGCTCAGCGTCGCCAGCGCCTGCGCCTGATCGCGCGGCACCGCGACCAGCGCCTGCGCCATCGTCGCCGCCTTCGCCGGCCAGCAAGCTGCCGGCGTTTCATCCGCCACGATGCGCCCCGCCGCCATCACCAGCACCCGGTCGGCCAGCAGCAGCGCCTCCGCCATGTCGTGCGTCACCATCATCGTGGTCAGGCCCAGCCGGTCGTGCAGCGCGCGCACCCGCTCGCCCAGCGCGTCGCGGGTGACCGGGTCCAGCGCGCCGAACGGTTCGTCCATCAGCAGCACGTCCGGCGCGATCGGCCGGCCAGCGCGCGCGCCACGCCGACGCGCTGGCGCTGCCCGCCGGACAGTTCATCCGGCATCCGGCGCGGCATAGGCGGCGTCCAGTTCGACCAGTTCGCAGCAGTTCGGCGATGCGCCGCATCCGGCAACGGCGTCGCCAGCCAGCTTCGGGCCGATGGCGATGTTCTCGCGCCACCGTCATATGCGGGAACAGGCCGATACCCTGGAACACATAGCCGATACCGCGCCGCAGCACGGTGCGGGGCTATCGCCGGCAATCGCCGCGCCGTCAGCACGACACTCGCCCGCGCTCGGCTCGATCAGCCGGTTGACGATTTTCAGCAGGGTCGATTTGCCCGAACCCGATGCCCCGACCAGCGCCACGAAACTGCCCGCGCGCGATGTCAGCGATGACGTCGTCCACCGCCGGAACCGGCACCGTATCGCCGTTGTTATGCCATCGAACGACAACGCGGGAGACGGTGCAGCGCGGTCATCGGGCCGCCGGCGCTAGAAGTGCGGTTTCGGGAACGGTCAGCGTGGCGAGCATGCCGCCTGGCGGGAATGCCGCGTTCGAGCGTACCGCTGCAGCTGGCTTGGACACGGTCATGCTCGACCAGGCGCGAGCCGAACCCGTGCCTGTCGGGCGTGCGCGACCCGGGCGGCCGTCCTGTTCGCTGCCAGTCGATCACGATCTCGTCGTCCTTCGGCGCAGCGCAACGGACTTCGATGCCGGCCATCGGCCACCGACAGAGCGCCGTATTTCGCCGAATTGGTCGCCAGTTCGTGGAACACCAGCGCCAGCGGGCGTCGCCGCGCGCTGCGCAGACGTGCATGTCGTCCCCGTCAATCGTCAGCCTGTCGCTCCGATCGTGTCGGTATAGGGGGTCAGCAAGGCGCCCAGCAGGCCGAGCAGGCGTTTCGCCGCCTTCTCGCCCTCGAGCGGGCGACGTAACGTGCGCCCGGCCCAATGCGCGGATCGTGTCGCGCTCAGGTCTTTGCGCGAACTCCTGCGAGCCGGGGCATTTCGCGCGATTTGATCGCGATCAGGCCGGTGATGACGGCAAAGATGTTCTTGATCCGGTGCGACAATTCGCGCGCGACCAGCTCGCGCTTCCAGCAGGCGGCGATGCGCATCGTCCATGTCGGTCAGCGTGCCGAACCAGCGCTGTGACCTGCGCCCTGCCCGGTCCTTGACCGGCAACGCACGCGCCAGCATCCAGCGATAGCTCGCCATCGGCCTGGCGCAGGCGGTATTCGTCCTGGAAGGCCTTCGCCGCGTGCCTCGCTACCGGCCCAGACGTCGAGGGTTTCCTTGCGGTCTTCCTGATGGATGAAATCGTCGCCACTCGTCCGCGTGTCTTCGGGCGGCTGCGCACCGGTTATCCGCTTCCATTGCGCGTTGATAAAATCGATACGCGTCCGCCGCGCATCCGATGACCAGACGATGTCGGGCATGCCAATCGGCCAGTTCGCGCATTCCGTCGGCACGCGGTCCGCAGCTCTGTCTTCTCGGTCAGCGCCTCGCGGCGATAGCGCAGGCGGCGCATGACCGCTGCGGCCATCACTTTCAGCCCTTCGAGCTGGACATCGCGTCAGACCGTCGGGCCGTGGCTACGGTGTCGATCACGCACAGCGATCCCAGCGGCGCGCCTTCGTGGCTGATCAGCGGTGCGCCGGCATAGAACCGGATATGGGGATGCCCCGTGACCAGCGGATTGCTTTCGAAACGCGGGTCCAGCTTCGCATCGGGCACCACCATCGGTTCCGGCTCCAGCATGGCATGGGCGCAGAACGAGGTCGGGCGCGGCGTTTCGCGTTCGTCTATGCCGACGCTGCGCCAGAAAGCGCTGCCGCTCCGTCTCGACCAGACTGACCAGCGCAGACCGGCGCATCGCACAGCGACTGCCGCGAATTGCGTGATCCGCACCAGTTCGGGATCGTCTTCCAGCGCGTCCAGCCCGTATGCCGCCAGCACCGAGGCGCGCGTTTCCTCGCCGCATTGCGCGGGCGCGGGCGGCTCGCCGCGGGGCCAGGGGTGAGTTTGGATCTGGCGCATGGAACTGGCTGCGACATATAGCAAAGTGGCGGCGGCTCAATAGGATTTGCGCCATGAAGTTAACATTGGCGCATGACATGCGGCCTGTCGCGCAGGCTGTGTTTGCGCTGGCACGCTGCGCTCGGCTAGCAGCCGGACGATTCCGATGTATCGGCCCGACGATAAGGAGCTTACGATGCGCGCGACTCCCGATTTCGATTTCCAGCTTGGCGACAATGCGGCGATGATCCGCGAAACGACCGGCCGGTTCGCCGACGAACAGATCGCGCCACTGGCCGAGCGCGCCGACCGCGAGGACTGGTTTCCGCGCGAATTGTGGCCCGCAATGGGCGAGCTGGGCCTGCACGGCATAACCGTGGCGGAAGACGATGGCGGGCTGGGGCTGGGCTATCTCGAACACGTCATCGCGGTGGAGGAAGTCAGCCGGGCCAGCGCCAGCGTCGGGCTGTGCTATGGCGCGCATTCCAACCTGTGCGTCAACCAGGTCGCGCGCTGGGCGCAATGCCGAACAGAAGGCGAAATACCTGCCCAAACTGATCAGCGGCGAGCATGTCGGCAGTCGCTGGCCATGAGCGAGGCGGGCGCGGGCTCCGACGTGGTTTCGATGAAGCTGAAGGCCGAAAAGGTCGATGGCGGCTATCGCCTGAACGGCACGAAATACTGGATCACCAACGCGCCCTATGCCGATGTGCTGGTGGTCTATGCCAAGACCGGTGACGACGACGCCAAGCCGAGCCGCGCGCATCACGACCTTCCTGATCGAAAAGGATTTCGACGGGTTCTCCATCGGGCAGAAGATCGACAAGATGGGCATGCGCGGCAGCCCGACCAGCGAGCTGGTGTTCGACGATTGCTTCGTGCCCGATGCGCAGGTGATGGGGCCGGAAAACGGCGGCGTCGGCGTGCTGATGAGCGGGCTGGATTACGAGCGCGTGGTGCTGTCGGGCATTCAGCTCGGCATCATGCAGGCCTGCCTCGATACGGTCATCCCCTTCGTGCGCGAACGCAAGCAGTTCGGCACGGCGATCGGCAGCTTCCAGCTGATCCAGGCGAAAGTGGCGGACATGTATGTCGCCCTGCAATCGGCGCGCGCCTACACCTATGCGGTGGCCAAGGCGTGCGATGCGGACCAGACGACCCGCTTCGACGCGGCTGGCGTGATCCTGCTGTCGCAGCGAAAACGCCTTCCGCGTGGCGGGCGAGGCGGTGCAGGCGCTGGGCGGGGCGGGCTACACCAAGGACTGGCCGGTCGAACGCTATCTGCGCGATGCCAAGCTGCTCGATATCGGCGCGGGCACGAACGAGATCAGGCGGATGCTGATCGGGCGGGAACTGATCGGGGCAAACTGATCCTCCCCGAACCGGGGAGGGGGACCATCCGCAGGATGGTGGAGGGGCACCGCCAATGATCACCGGACCGGCCAACACCGTCAAACTCGCCCGCAAACTCCGCAGCGAGATGACGTTGCCGGAAGTGTTGTTGTGGAAAGAGCTTCGCACCCGTCCGGGCGGCTTCAAGTTTCGCCGCCAGCATCCGGCGGGTAATTATGTGCTGGATTTCTTTTGCGCGAAAGCGAAGCTTGCGATCGAAGTCGACGGGATGGCGCATGATGGCGCTGCGGCAGCGAAACGGGACAAGACGCGCTCGCACTTCTTGCGTTCGCAGGGTATAGCGACGACACGTATTTCAGCCACATTGGTTTTGAACGAGATGGAGGGCGTGTGCATGCGCATCGTTGAGATTTGTCATGCACGGTTGGCGGAAGGGGCGATCTGACAGCGATGTGCCCCTCCACCATCCTGCGGATGGTCCCCCTCCCCGTGCCGGGAAGGATTTGTGATCGCACCGTCGCCCGCTCTGACAATGCTCCGCATCCTGGGTGCGGGCTTGGCCCTGTCGCTGATGATCGGTGAGGCAATCCGGACTTGGGGTACGGGGCGGCCATTTGCCTTCTGGTTCGATGATTACTGGACCGGCGGATTGCTGCTGACCGGCGCCATTCTGATGCGCGCGCCGACGCCGCTGCGTTCGCATGTTTTCGTCGCAGGCTGGGCCGCGTGTCTTGGCATGCTGTATGCCAGTTTCTTCGGCAAGGTGTTCGATCCCGCCAGCCAGCAAGGCGGCAATTTCGACCTCGGCTTTCTGACCGTGCTGATCGGCTTGGCGTTTGCCACCGCTTTGATTGGACTTGTCTGGTCGCTTGTGGAAGTCGCCAAAACATGACCGCACCCGTCCTTGCCTCGAAGCTCGACCTTGAATCGCCAGATGCGAAGGCCAACGCCGCGCACAACCGCGCGCTGAACGACGAGCTGCGCGCCAAAGTCGCGCAAGGCTGCGCTGGGCGGCTCCGAAGGCACCCGCGAACGGCATGTCGGGCGCGGCAAGCTGCTGCCTCGCGAGCGGGTGGAGCGGTTGCTCGATCCCGGCTCGCCGTTCCTCGAAATCGGCCAGCTTGCCGCGAACGGCATGTATGGAAAGGACGATCATTCCCGGCGCGGGAATGATTGCCGGCATCGGGCGCGTATCGGGTCGTCAGGTGATGATCGTGTGCAACGATGCCACCGTGAAAGGCGGCACCTACTACCCGATGACGGTCAAGAAGCATCTGCGCGCGCAGGAAATTGCGCAGGAAAACCGGCTGCCCTGCATCTATCTGGTCGATAGCGGCGGCGCGAACCTGCCGCATCAGGCCGAAGTCTTCCCCGACCGCGACCATTTCGGGCGCATCTTCTTCAACCAGGCCAATATGTCCGCGCTGCGGCATTCCGCAGATCGCCTGCGTCATGGGCAGCTGCACGGCGGGCGGGGCCTATGTGCCCGCCATGTCCGACGAGACGGTGATCGTGCGCGAGCAGGGCACCATCTTCCTTGCCGGGCCGCCGCTGGTGAAAGCCGCGACGGGCGAGGAAATCAGCGCCGAGGATCTGGGCGGCGGCGATCTGCACGCGAAGAAATCGGGCGTGGTCGATCATCTCGCGGAAAACGACGAACACGCGCTGACCATCGTGCGCGATATCGTCAGCCATCTGGGCGAGAACACCGATGCGGCCCGAATCGTCGCGCTGAAAGATCCGCGCCCGCCCAAATTCGATGCGGACGAGCTGTACTCGATCATCCCCGACGATGTCCGCGCGCCATACGATGTGCGCGAAGTCATCGCGCGGCATCGTGGACGGCAGCGAGTTCCACGAATTCAAGGCGCAGTACGGCAGCACGCTGGTGTGCGGTTTCGCCCATATCTGGGGGATGCCGGTCGCGATCCTCGCCAATAACGGCGTGCTGTTTTCCGAAAGCGCACAGAAGGGCGCGCATTTCATCGAGCTGGCCTGCCAGCGCCGCATCCCGCTGCTGTTCCTGCAGAACATCTCCGGCTTCATGGTCGGCGGCAAATACGAGGCGGAAGGCATCGCCAAGCACGGCGCGAAGCTGGTCACCGCCGTCGCCACCGCGCAGGTGCCCAAGATCACCGTGGTCATCGGCGGCAGCTTCGGCGCGGGCAATTACGGCATGGCGGGCCGCGCCTATTCCCCGCGCTTCCTGTTCACCTGGCCCAATGCGCGCATTTCGGTGATGGGCGGCGAACAGGCCGCCAGCGTGCTCGCGACCGTCCACCGCGATGCCGACAGCTGGAGCGAGGAGGAGGCCGAAGCCTTCAAGGCCCCGATCCGCCAGAAATACGAGGACGAAGGCAATCCCTATTACGCCACCGCGCGGCTGTGGGACGACGGCGTGATCGATCCGGCACAAACGCGCGACGTGCTGGGCCTCGCCTTTGCCGCCACGCTGGAGGCGCCGATACCGGAGCGTCCGCAATTCGGGGTGTTCCGGATGTGACCGAGCTTTCCCGCAACCGTAAACCGACGCTGTTGTCGCGCATCCTGCGGCGCATTATTTTCGTCATCTGGCGGTTTCAGGGCTGGACCATCGACGGCGGGATGCCCGACATTCCCAAGTTCGTGATCGCCGGTGCGCCGCACTCGTCCAACTGGGATTTCGTGTTCTTCATCGGCGCGACGGCGGAGGAGGGCGTGCAGCCCAGCTTCATGGGCAAGCACACGCTGTTCCAGGGTATCCAGCGCAATTTCATGTTCGATATGGGCGGCATTCCGGTCGACCGGACGAAGCGCGCCAATTACGTGGAGCAGATCGCGGACGAATTCGCGCGGCGGGACCGGCTGGCGCTGGTGATGGCGGCGGAAGGCACGCGGTCCAGCAATGGCGAGTGGAAATCGGGCTTCTATCACATCGCCTCGGCAGCGGACGTGCCCGTGGTGCCGTGCTGGGTGTGTCGAAAGACGAAACGCATCGGCTTCGGTCCGCCGATGACTCCGACCGGCGACTATCCGGCGGACCTTGCGAAGATCGCGGCGTTCATGCGCAGCAAGCTGCCCGATTACGGGCGCTACAAGGTGCTGGAAGCGCAGGCGCAGCGGCTGGTGGCCGAACAGGCGGCGGAAAAGGGCTAGATTGCCTGCCCGGCGGCCCAGCCGCTCGACCAGGCCCACTGGAAATTATAGCCGCCCAGCCAGCCGGTGACATCTACTGCTTCGCCCACGGCATGGAGGCCGGGTAGGCGCTTTGCTTCCATCGTCTTGCTGGACAGTTCGGCGGTGCTGATGCCGCCCGCTGTCACTTCGGCCTTGGCGAACCCCTCGGTGCCGTTGGGGTTGAAGGTCCAGCGGCGCAGGCGGTCTTCGGCGGCGCGCAGGACCTTATCGGTATGCGCGCCCAGCTCGCCCGCCAGCGCCAATCGGTCGGTCAGCGTATCGGCGAGCCGCGCGGGCAGGGCTTCGCGCAAGGCGGTGCGCGCTGGTTTGGCGGGGTGCGCCTGCTTCGCCTCGACCAGCCAGCCGGACGCATGGTCGGGCAGCAGGTTGACGGTGACTGGTTCGCCATGCGTCCAGTAGGAGCTGGCCTGCAACACCGCCGGACCGCTCAGGCCGCGATGGGTGAACAGTGCCGCCTCGCGAAAACCTTTCGCTCCCGCGCCGGACTTGCCCGCCGCCACGCTGACCGGGGCGGACACGCCCGACAGGTCGCGGAACAGCACATCCTCGCCGCCCAGCGTCAGCGGCACGAGCGCAGGGCGCGGCTCCACCACTTTCAGGCCGAATTGCCGCGCGAGATCATAGGCAAACCCGCTCGCGCCCATTTTCGGAATCGACGGACCGCCGGTGGCGACGACCAGCGCATGCGCGCCCGCGACCGCTCCGTTTGCAGTGACCAGAAACGCGCCGTCGCGATGCGCCACTTCTGTCACGTCCTGGCCGGTCGCAATGGTCACATCGCCCTTCGCACACTCGTCCAGCAGCATGTCGACAATGGCTTGCGCTCGCCCGTCGCAGAACAGCTGGCCCAGCGTCTTTTCATGCCATGCGATGCCGTAGCTATCGACCAGCGCGATGAAGTCGGCTGCGGTGTAGCGGGCAAGGGCAGACTTGGCGAAGTGAGCGTTGGCGGACAGGAACTGCGCCGGGCTGGCCCCGCGATTGGTGAAATTGCAGCGCCCGCCACCCGAAATCAGGATTTTCGCACCGACCTTCGCCGCCTTGTCCAGCACCAGCACCCGCTTCCCGCGCTGCCCCGCCTGTGCCGCGCAAAACAGCCCCGCCGCACCTCCGCCCAACACGATGGCGTCGTAAGTTTTCCGATCGGTCATAAAGAACGCGTGCGTAGGCGAACGGCAAGCAAAGTCGAGTCCGGAACGTTGCGTTCACCGTCACTTCACGCCCCGGTATGCAAGTCCCGCGCGAAAGGGAGGACGGTTTGCGGATAATCACGCTCGTCACTGTGCTGGCGATGTTGACGGTTTCGCCTGCCGCCAGCGCGCAGGCGAACGCGTTGCAGCCGGGCGCGCTTGAACGGCGCATAGCGACCGGCGCGTTGGGCGAAATAGCAGCCATTGGCGTCGATCAAGGCGGCGAGACGGTGTATCTGCGCCGCTTCGATGGTGAAGATGCCGACCGCCCGATCGATATCCGCTCCGCCGGGAAATCGCTGACCGCACTGGCGGTTGGCATCGCGATAGACGAAGGCGCGCTCGCGCTCGATACGCCGGTCTGGCCATTGCTCGGCAGCGCCCCCGACGATCCGCGCAACGGCATCACGGTGCATGATCTGCTGACAATGTCCTCGCCCTTGGCGTGCGATGACTGGGACCGGCGCTCGCCCGGTCAGGAAGAACGCATGTACCGCAAGCGGGACTGGCGCGCCTTCGCAATGGCGCTTCCTCTGGACGAGGCGTTCGCCCGTGATACCGCCGGACAGGGCCGTTTTTCCTATTGTACGGCAGGGGTCTTCCTGCTGGGGCAGGCGGTCGAAGCGGCCGTGGGCGAGCGGTTCGATCTTTATGTCCAGGCACGCCTGTTCGATCCCCTCGGCATAGCCGGCGCAGGCTGGCGCCGGTCGCGGTCGGGCGAAATCCAGTCCGGCGGGCAGATTTCGATGCGTGCCGAGGACCTGCTGCGCATCGGGCGCATGGTGCTGGATGGCGGCGTGTTCGACGAACGACGCATAGTGTCGGCAGCTTGGATAAAGAAGATGCTGACACCCCACCGGCAGTTGGGGGAACATGTCCATTACGGCTATTTGTGGTGGCACGATCTGGTGAAAGCACCCGAAGGGTATGCAGGCAGCTGGATGATGAAAGGCAATGGCGGCAATATCGTGTCGCTGTATCGGGAACGCGATGCCGTAATCGTGGTGCAGGCCGAGAATTACAATCGCAAGGGTGCCGACCGGAACGCTTTCGAAGCCATGTGGGCTATTCTTCCGGGCCTGTCTATTCTTCCAGCGCCGCCCCCGCCGCCGGATGCGAAACGATAGCATCCGCCTCGCGCTGTTCGCGCAACACGGCGAAGCCGGTGATGAACAGCCCCGCCGCCAGCGGACCCAGCACGATGCCGCTCAGGCCCAGCACGGCGATGCCGCCCAGCGTCGTCACCAGGATCAGCCAGTCGGGAATGCCGGTATCGCGCCCGACCAGGATCGGTCGCAGCACATTGTCCGCCATGCCGATCACCGCGACACCGGAAAAGATGACGAACAACCCTTGCCATACTGCGCCCGTCGCCAGCAGATACAGCGCCACCGGCGCCCAGATGAGTGCCGCGCCCACCGCCGGTATCAGCGACGCGATGGCCATCAGCAGGCCGAACAGCAGCACGGACGGCATGCCGACGATCCAGAAGGTTATCGAACCCAGCATCCCCTGCACGATGCCGACCACGACCGATCCCTTTATCGTGGCGCGCACCACCATCAGGAACCGGTCGGCCAAACGGGTCGCGGTGTCGTGCCGCAACGGCAAGTGGCGCACGACCTGTGGGCCCAGTTCACGCCCGTCACGCAGCAGAAAACCATGTCACGTAAAGGCCCAGCCCGAAGGCCAGCACCCAGCCGAACACGCTACCGCCGATGCTGAGTGCCTTGCCCGCGATCAGGCCGACGCTTTGCTTGGCAAAGACCTGCGCACGGTCCTGAACCGCCGAAAAATCGCCCCAGCCCTCATTGCCCAGCGTCGCTTGCACGGACCCCGGCAGCGCGCCCATGATCTGCGCGAACCAGTCCGCCACGTTGATATCGCCGTCGCGGAACGCGCGGAACACACTGACCGCCTGCTCGACGATGACTGTGCCGATGGCCAGCGTGGGCAGGATCACGGCGAAGGTAATGACCAGCAACGTGGCGAGCGTCGCGGTGTTGGCATGGCCGCCGAAACGCGCGAGGAACCACTGGTAAAGCGGCTGGAACATGATCGCCGCCAGCACCGCAGACAGGACCGGCATGGCGAAGGGCCACACCACCAGCAGCAGGGCGACGGTGACGAGTGCGAGGAACAGCAGGAAACCGCCCCGCTCCAGCGTCGCACCGCCTGCGGGCGTATCAGACATCGAGATTGGCGACGTTCAGCGCATTGTCCTGGATGAACTCGCGGCGCGGTTCGACCACGTCGCCCATCAGGCGGGTGAAGATTTCGTCGGTCACATCGGCATCCTCGACCTTCACCTGCAGCAGCGCGCGATTGTCGGGGTCGAGCGTGGTTTCCCACAACTGCTCTGCATTCATCTCGCCCAGCCCCTTGTACCGCTGGATCGACAGGCCCTTGCGCCCCGCGACCATCACCGCGTCGAGCAGTTCGGTGGGGCGGGTGATCACGCCGTCCGCAGGCGCGCTGGGCGCTTCGGTTTCGGCCTGTTCGGCGATGTCGTCCGCCGGGTTCGGCGCATCGGGATCGGGTTCGGGTATCTGGTCGGCGATGCCTTTGACGAGGCGCGGTCGGTTTGGCGAAGACTTCGGCCTGTTCCGACACCAGCCGGTGCAGCTTGCGCGCTTCTGCGCTGGAGACGAAAGCGGCTTCCAGCTCGTGGACATCGGTCACGCCGCGCCACAGCCGGTCGAGACGGACCGAGCCGTCGTCGCGCAGCTGCGCGGTCCAGTGTGCTTCCTCGTCGCGCAATGCCGAGCCGTTTCGCTCCGGCCTGCAAGGCCGCCTCGCGCGCGGATGCGTCCAGTTCGGGATCGAGCGCGCCTGCCAGCGCCATCTGCTCCACGATCGCGGCATCGTATTTGCGCGGAACGAACGCCATCAGGTTGCGGATGCGCAGGGCATGTTCGACCAGCGATTGCAGTTCCCCGCCGCTGCGCGCGCCGCCTGCCGTTTCCAGCACGCGGCCCTGCAATCCGGCATCGACCAGATAGCGGTCGAGCGCGCCCTGATCCTTCAGATAAACCTCGCTGCGGCCCTTGGCGACTTTGATAGAGCGGCGGCTGCGCGATGTAGAGGTGCCCGGCCTTGATGATCTCGGGCATCTGCCGGTGGAAGAAGGTCAGCAGCAGCGTGCGGATATGCGCGCCGTCGACATCGGCGTCGGTCATGATGACGATCTTGTGATAGCGCAGTTTGTCGATGGTGAATTCATCGCGCAGGCCGGTGCCCATCGCCTGGATCAGCGTGCCGACTTCCTTGGAGCTGATGATCCGGTCGAACCGCGCGCGCTCCACATTCAGGATCTTGCCCTTCAGCGGCAGGATCGCCTGCGTCTTGCGGTCGCGGCCCTGCTTGGCGCTGCCGCCGGCGCTGTCGCCCTCGACCAGGAACAGTTCGGATTTCGCCGGATCGCGTTCCTGGCAATCGGCCAGCTTGCCGGGCAGGCTGGCGATGCTCATCGCGCCCTTGCGGCTCATTTCGCGGGCCTTGCGGGCGGCCTCGCGCGCGGCGGCGGCGTCGATGATCTTCTGGATGATGGTCTTCGCGTCGGCGGGGTTTTCCTCCAGCCATTCGCCCATCTTTTCGCCCATCAGGCTTTCCAGCGGCTGGCGCACTTCGCTCGATACCAGCTTGTCCTTCGTCTGGCTGCCGAACTTGGGATCGGGCAGTTTCACGCTGACGATGGCGGTCAGCCCTTCGCGCATATCCTCGCCCGACAGCGACACCTTTTCCTTCTTCATCAGCCCGCTGCTGCTGGCGTAATTGTTGAGCGTGCGGGTCAGCGCGGCGCGGAAGGCGGCAAGGTGCGTGCCGCCATCGCGCTGCGGGATGTTGTTGGTGAAGGTCAGGACGTTTTCGTAATAGCTGTCGTTCCATTCCAGCGCGACATCGATGCCGATGCCGTCCTTCTCGGCACTGACCGAGATAGGCTCGGCGATCAGCGCGGCCTTGTTGCGATCCAGATATTTCACGAATGCCGCGATGCCGCCTTCGTAGAACAGGTCGTGCTCGGCCACTTCCTCGCCGCGCCTGTCGCGCAGCAGGATACGCACGCCGGAATTGAGGAACGCCAGCTCGCGATAGCGATGCTCCAGCCGGTCGAAATCGAATTCGGTCACGTTCTTGAAGGTGTTGTCGCTCGGCATGAAGGTGACGCGGGTGCCCTTTTTCAGGCCGTTCTTGTCGCCATTGCTGTCGACGGACGGCGCATCGCCGCGCTCTTCCAGCGAATTGACCGCGTCGCCATGTTCGAACCGCATCCAGTGCTCGCGCCCGTCGCGCCAGATTACCAGCTCCAGCCATTCGGACAGCGCGTTGACCACCGACACGCCGACACCGTGCAGCCCGCCCGACACCTTGTAGGCATTGTCGTCGTTCGTGTTTTCGAACTTCCCGCCTGCGTGAAGCTGCGTCATGATGACTTCGGCGGCGGAGACGCCCTCTTCCTTGTGCATGTCCACCGGGATGCCGCGCCCGTTATCCTCGACGCTGACGGACCCGTCGGGGTTCAGCTCGATCAGGACCAGGTCGCAATGACCGGCCAATGCCTCGTCGATGGCATTGTCGCTAACCTCGAACACCATATGGTGCAGGCCGCTGCCGTCGTCGGTATCGCCGATATACATGCCGGGGCGCTTGCGGACCGCGTCCAGCCCTTTGAGAACCTTGATCGAATCCGCCCCGTAATCGCCCATCTGGACGACCTTTTCCGGACGGGGATCAACCGGTGCCTTCGATGGTGTTTCGGGTGCGGTATCGCTCGGTGTCGGGGTCGTGTCGGTCATGGCTGACGATATAGCCCACCCGGGGGCCAAACCCAAACGCGGGTGTTGCGCGCGAACCGCTTATCCCCCGCGTCGCAACACGGCCCGGTCGCCGGATGCGCAAAAGCGTCGGGATTTTTGACAAGGACGCGCAAGGCTATGGTGCCGTTAACCTTTGCGACCCGCTTTAACCCGGCATCTGCGCGAAACTGGCACGCGCCCTGCATTAACTTGAGCAGCAATCCGAGCAACGCAATTCATCGTTATGCCGAAATGGTCAAGAAGACAGGGACAAGACTTATGACGAAGCTGAAAACCGCACTGATGGGCACCACCGCCGCAGCAATCATGGCACTGGGCGCAACGCCTGCCGCTGCATCGGTTATCGAACTGGGCGTAAGCGACGCAACCGGCGGCAACTGCTCGCACGGGCTGTGGACCAACACGCTGCGCGACGGCTGCTCCAAGAAGTTTTCCTTCCAGGATGGCACCGTCTTCACGCAGAACACCGACAACGGCACCGCGACCTTCACCGGCACCGCGCTTAACAATCAGGGCGAAGTCGCCACGCTAGACCTGATGTTCAGCCATTTTCAGGACGAGCTGTTCAACGGTCAGGAATACAAGGCCGGTGGCGGTGCCTATAATCCCGCGCTGATGGATTTCTATTCCAGCGGCAGCGGCACCATCACGATTGACGGAGCGGTTTACACCGTCAATCCTGGCGACGGACTTGCCGGCACGACGACCCTGCAAATTGGCCCCGGCGCAAACGACAAGACCGGCGACTTCGGTGGTTCGGCCTGGCTGAACATCCTGAACCCCTCGCACCTGTCGATCCCGCACTGGGATATCAATTTCGACCTGACGCCGGGCAGCACGCCTGTTCCCGCACCGGCTGGCATGGCGCTGTTCGGTCTGGCTCTGATGGGTCTGTGGGCAGGCCGCCGTCGCAAGACGGTGCGCGCCTGATCGCAGGATTTCACGTAATGCTCCATCGGGTCGCACCTCCGATGGCCGGTACGTCGAAAAGGGGTGGCGCGGGGTTTCTCGCGCCGCCCCTTTTGCGTTGTTTTCGCGCGCCGAAAATTAGCGGTTTTTTAGGGCGCGCGCGGTAGATCGGCAGTATGGAAAACCGTACCATGATTTTCGCCCGCACCGTGGCTTTGGCAACGGTTCTGCCGATGGCGCTTGGCAGGCTGCGCATTGCTGGAAAGCGATCCGCGTTCGCAGGCCGAAGCCGCCATCGCGCGCAATGACCACAACGCAGCGCGCCTGCATCTGGCGGCACATCTGCGCGAAACCCCCGGCGATGCCGCCGCGCGGCTCGATTATGCCCGCGCGCATCTGGGGCTGGGCGACGGGATCGGTGCCGAAGCGGCCTTGCAGGATTTACCCGCCGCCGACCGCGACAGCGCCGCCGCCGCCGCGCTGATGGCGGAGGCCAAGCTGCTCCAGAACGATGCCGATGCGGCGCTGGAATGGGCGAAGAAAGCGGGCACCGATACACCCGAAGGGGCATGGGCGAATATCGGCGCGCAGCTTGCGACGGGTGCGGAGGAAAGTGCCTATGCGCTTGCCGACAGCGCCGTTGCTGCGCATCCCGGCAATGCGCGTCTGCTTGCCCTGCGCGGGGAAATGGCATTGCAGCAGCGCGGCATCGATACCGCCAAACTGCTCGCCGCCCGTGCCGTGGAGGCCGATCCGCGAATCGCTGTCTGCGCGGATGCTTGCAGGCAAGGTCGCGCTGCTGGTGGAAGATTATGCCGCCGCGCAAACGCACTTCGCGCATGGTGCCGAGACCAACCCCGGCGTCGTCACGCCGCTGCTTTCGCTCGCCGCGACACAGGCCGATCGCGGTTTGCTGGACGAAGCGAAGGAGACAATGGACGCGGTACGCGATATCGCGCCGTCGCATCCGATGGCGCAGTTCATCGGGGCCAAGCTGGCGTTCGAATCCGGCAATCTCGACCTGGCGCACACAACATTGCAGCAGGGCGAAAATGCGCTGCGCAAGGTTCCTGCTGCGCAGCTATTGATGGGCGAAGTTGCGTATCTGCGCGGCAGCCATGAACAGGCAATCGCCTTCCTGCGACCTTTCCTGCGCGACAATCCGCTGCATGTGCAGGGCGCTACCGTCATGGCGCAGGCGATGCTGGCGGTCGGCGAACCGTCGCGCGCCCTGCGCACGGTGAAAGCCCCGGCAGGCCGCGCCAGCGCCAGCCCGCAACTGCTCGCACTGGCATCGAAGCTGGCGAAGCAGGCGGGCGAGCCGGACCCCTACGCCAAGCGCCTCGCCGGAACGCGCGTACCGGCGGATTTTGGCGCACGGGCCGGAACTGCGGAACGGGCGATGGCGCAGGGCGAATGGAAGAAAGCCGACGCGATCTATAGCGGCCTGTTGAAAGACGGAATGGGCACCAATGCGCTGGTGCTGAACAATGCCGCCCATGCCGCGCTGCGATCCGGGCGCAAACCCGCCGCGACTGCGCTGGCCCGTCGCGCGCTCGCGCTGGTGCCGGACGATCCGGATGTGCTCGATACGACCGGCTGGGTGCTGCTGAATACAGGTGGCGATCCGGCAGAGGCGCTGGCCCTGCTGACCCGCGCCAAGGATGGCGCACCCGGCAATCTCCAGATCCGCTGGCACTATGCCGATGCGCTGGCCCGCAACGGACGGCGCGCGGAGGCAAGGCAGGTGGCGAAAAGCGTGCGCGCCTTCGCCGGACCGGCCCAGCAAAAGCATATCGACGCGCTGCTGGCACGCATCTGATGCGCGTCTGACGAATTGGGTTTCACGTGAAACGATAGAAGCGCGACCATCCGCCGCTTGGAGGGGGGAGAGCTGGCAGGACAGCCGCGCTTCATCGTGTCTTGTGTCGGGCGCGCCGCAAGGGCGCTGCCGCTTCACAATCACCGGACAATCCGTCTGCATCGCAGCGCGCATTGCCCGTTGCACGGTCGGAACGGGAGGGAATGTCCGCGACCGGCTATGCATTGGAAAATAGTGTTGCATCCTGTGTTTCTCAAATGCGAAAATCCTGACGTCGCGTGATAAAAACGCAAGCCTGGTCTGCGGTGATTGGCCTGCGACTGCTTCTTGTCACCGCCACACCGGCACCGTAACCGACGCGGATGCAGACATCCGACCTTCCCGACTCCATTCTCATCGTCGATTTCGGCAGCCAGGTGACGCAGCTGATCGCGCGCCGCGTGCGCGAGGCGGGCGTCTATTCCGAAATCGCGCCCTATACTTCCGCGCAGGAGGCCTTCGACCGCCTTTCGCCCAAAGGCATCATCCTGTCCGGCGGTCCGGCCAGCGTGAACGATGCCGATCCGCCGCTCGCCCCGATGGCGTTCTACGATGCTGGCGTGCCGATCCTTGGCGTATGCTATGGCCAACAGGTCGATGGCCAAGCAGCTGGGCGGATCGGTGCTGAGCCATGACATGGGCGAATTCGGGCGCGCCTTTGTGGAGATACAGGAAGACTGCGCGCTGTTCGACGGGATGTGGCAGACCGGCGAGCGCCATCAGGTCTGGATGAGCCACGGCGACAAGGTGGACCAGCTGGCGCCCGGCTTCGTTTCCGTCGCCACCTCTTCGGGTGCGCCCTTCGCGGTGACCGCCAACGAGGAACGCCGGATGTACGGCATCCAGTTCCATCCGGAAGTCGTCCACACACCCGACGGCGCGAAGCTGCTCGGCAATTTCGCGCGGCATGTCTGCGGGCTGGCGGGCGACTGGAGCATGGCAGAGTTCCGCGAGGCCAAGATCGCGGAAATCCGCGCGCAGGTGGGGGACGGGAAAGTCATTTGCGGCCTGTCGGGCGGGGTGGACAGTGCGGTTGCCGCCGTGCTGATCCACGAAGCCATCGGCGACCAGCTGACCTGCGTCTTCGTGGACCACGGCCTGATGCGGATGAACGAGGCCGAGCAGGTCGTCACCCTGTTCCGCGACCATTACAACATCCCGTTGGTCCACGTCGATGCGGAAGAAAAGTTCATGGCCGGACTGGCGGGCGAGACCGATCCCGAAAAGAAGCGCAAATTCATCGGCGGGGCCTTCATCGACCTGTTCGAGGAAGAAGCGCGCAGGATTGGCGGCGCAGACTTTCTGGCGCAGGGCACGCTTTATCCCGATGTGATCGAGAGCATCAGCTTCACCGGCGGACCGAGCGTGACAATCAAGAGCCATCACAATGTCGGCGGCCTGCCCGAACGCATGAACATGCAGCTGGTCGAGCCGTTGCGCGAGCTGTTCAAGGATGAGGTCCGCGATCTGGGCCGCGAGCTGGGGCTGCCCGATGCCTTTGTCGGCCGTCACCCGTTCCCCGGCCCCGGCCTCGCCATCCGCATTCCCGGCGAAGTGACCAAGGAGCGCTGCGACGTGCTGCGCAAGGCGGATGCGATATATCTGGAGGAGATCCGCAATGCGGGCCTGTACGATGCGATCTGGCAGGCGTTCGCCGTGCTGCTGCCGGTCAAGACCGTCGGCGTGATGGGTGACGGGCGCACTTACGACAATGTCTGCGCCCTGCGCGCCGTGACCAGCACCGACGGCATGACGGCGGACGTCTATCCCTTCGACGCCGAGTTCCTGAGCAACACCGCCACGCGCATCGTGAACGAGGTGAAGGGCATCAACCGGGTGGTGTATGATTATACAAGCAAGCCGCCCGGCACGATCGAGTGGGAGTGACGACCTACAGAACGCCTTCGTAGATTGCAGCGACCCACGGCGCGATGATATCGGCGCGCCGGATGATTTGCCCGCTTGCCAATTCCGCCATAATTTCGGGTGCTGCGTTCAGCGCGGACGCATCCAGTATCTGGCCCCGGTCGGCCATAAGAACGGCTTCTCGTATGAGCGCGCCGTTCCGTGCGAACCGTTCGCGTATTTTGTGCGATGGTACGGTATGCCCGCCTTCCTTCACTCGCTCCAGCACGCGGGCCTGCGCCAATTCGGGCGAGGCAAGGCAAAGGTGGAAAACGACGATGCGATAGCCCGCCGAACGCGCATCGATCAGCAATTCGAGCTTGGAAGGATGCGAAAAAACCGTTTCCATGACGAAGCTGCGTCCGGCCCCAATATAGTCGGCACGTCGCGCAGCGGCAATTTCGGCAGCCCGATAGGCGGCTTCGGGTGCCGGGTCCGAAAGTTCGTCGCGCTGGATTATGTCGGCGTTGACGAAAGGTGCGTCGATACGGTCCTGCAAAACCGTGTCGTAAAAGGTGGATTTGCCGGCACCATTGGGACCGGCGATCAGAAACAGCGTCGGCTGTCCCGCGACTATCGCCATCAGTCCGTTTCTGCGCTTTCGTGAACAACGGCACCATCGCGAAGCCCGACGCCATGCCCCTCCCGGCGACGCGCGGCAAAGAAGCGTTGCTGTTCGGGCGTCGTCTTGCGTGCTGCTTCGAAGAGGGCATCGACGTGGCTTTCCTGTTCCTCGGCGGTCAGCGCGTCATGTGCCAGCTTGCCGGAGAGCGCGGCGGATACGCGCGCGTGATCGAAAAACCGTGATTTCTCGACACTCATCCCGATGCGCACCCAATGCCGGACCTGACCGGCAAGCGAGCGGCTCATCATCTCGGCCTCGCGACCGACCAGGTCCATCAGTTCGTCATCGAGCTTTATCGTTTTCGCCATAGGTGTCAAATTGACACCTCGCGGCTATCTTGTCAATATGGTTCCGATGCAACTTCCGCTCGACTCCGACCCGCGCACCGAGACACTGCGGCTGTTGCAAGCGCTGCTGGTCCAGCGGTTCGGGCGGATCGAGCGCGCGGCGGCGGAGTGGCGCGCGCCGGAGTGGGTGCTGGTGCAGGGGGTTATCGGGGCGCGGACGAAATCGCCGGTTTCGAATGCTGCGACGGACCGTTTGCATGGCCGATACGGGTCATGGGAGGCGGTGGCCGCCGCGCCGCTCGATGACTTGCAGGCCGAGCTGGCGACGCAAACCTATCCTTCCGTCGCCGCCGAGCGACTGAAGGCCAGCCTTACCGAACTGATGGAACGGCGCGGGTCGGTTGATCTCTCGCATCTGGAAGCGATGGACACGGCTGCTGCGATGGATTGGCTGGAGCAGTTGCCGGGCGTCGGGCGCAAAATCGCGGCAGGCGTGATGAATGCCTCCACGCTGGACCGCCGCGCCATCGTGCTGGACGGGCACCACACCCGCATTCTGCAGCGCATGGGGCTGGTCCCGCCAAAAGCCACCACCGCGCGGGCGTTCGATGCGGTTATGCCCGCCATGCCGGACGATTGGTCGGGCGCCGATTTCGACGAGCATCACCTGCTGATGAAGAAACTGGGCCAGACATGGTGCCGCCCGTCCGCGCCGCAATGCACCGACTGTGCGGCGCTGTCGATGTGCGAAACCGGAACCCGTAACGTGGCCAACCGCTAGTAGGTTATGCTCGACCAACCGCAGATCGAAGACGTTTATCGCCGCCTTGCCGAAGCGATGCCGGGGCGCACGCGCGACGCGAAGGGGCCGAAGGGGCAACCGAACGCTTTCCGCAGCTGCATCTCCTGCATGTTGAGCGCGCAGTCGCTCGACCGGAATACCGCCAAGGCCGCGCGCCAGCTATTCGCGCTGGCCACCACGCCGGAGGCAATGCTGGAACTGGACGACCGCGACATCGCCGCCGCGATCAAGCCCTGCGGCCTCTACAACATGAAGACGCGCAATATCCGCAAGTTCTGCGAGGCGCTGCTGGGCGACCATGCCGGCGTGGTGCCCGATACGCGCGAGGGTTTGCTGTCGCTGCCCGGCATTGGCCGCAAGTGCGCCGATATCGTGTTGAGCTTTACCTTCGGCCACGATGTCATCGCCGTCGACACCCACGTCCACCGCGTCTGCAACCGCATCGGCCTGACCGAAGCGAAAACCGCCGACAAAACCGCGCAACAACTGGAGGACCGCACGCCCGCAATGGGCCATGCGCGACGGCCATTTCTGGCTGATCCAGTTCGGCAAGCGCGTGTGCAAAAGCCGCAGTCCGAAATGCGACGTGTGCCCGGTCAGCGATTTGTGCGAGTGGTATGCGGCTAATCAGTAACGCGCGATTTAGGCCAAGCGATGATCCACTTTTGCACGACATAGCCGGCAACAGTGCCTACCAGGCCAAGAGTGATCGGAAGGAGCATTCCGCCGCCTGTATCTTTCGAATTTCCAAATCCGTCGAACAGATATCCGACGAGTGGCCCGCAGATCGCCCCCGTTACGACGCCCTGCCAATATCCGGACGGAGCAAAGCGCGAGAGAGTAAAGCTGATTAGGGCTGCAATAGGCGCAATGAATACCGCCCCGAAGAACGCCGTAATCATCGAACCGAAGAACAGGCCTACGATAAGAAAGGCAAAGATTTCCGCTACATCTGGCGCTGATCCGGTTATGATCGACGCCACGACGCCGCCCGTGAACAGGACAAAATAGACAAGAAAGCACGCTGCCAGCGCGGCGATATAGAAATCGCTGAACCCGGGTTTTCCAACCGCTGCGTTGGGTTCGACAAAGCTCACCGGTTGCACCCTGCGACATTTTGCGACAGCACGATCCAAGCGCCTTCAGCAGAAACGAGATCAGCCATCATGAAAACCGCCATTACCGAAATGTTCGGCATCCAGCACCCCATTATCCAGGGCGGCATGCATTATGTCGGGTTTGCGCCGATGGCGGCGGCGGTTAGCAATGCGGGCGGGTTGGGGATCATTACCGCGCTGACGCTGGGCACGCCGGACAAGCTGGCGGCGGAAATCGCCAAGTGCCGCGAGATGACGGACAAGCCATTCGGCGTGAACCTGACCTTCCTGCCCAGCATGACGCCGCCCGATTATCCCGGCCTGGTCAAAGTCATTATCGACGGCGGCGTGAAGGCGGTGGAAACGGCCGGGCGCAATCCCGAACAGGTGCTGCCCGCGCTGAAGGAGGCGGGCATCAAGGTCATCCACAAATGCACCAGTGTTCGCCATGCATTGAAGGCACAGTCCATCGGCTGCGATGCAGTCAGCGTGGATGGGTTCGAGTGCGGCGGCCATCCGGGCGAGGACGACGTACCCAACTTCATCCTGCTGCCACGCGCGGCGGACGAGCTGGAAATACCCTTCGTCTCAAGCGGCGGCATGGCGGACGGGCGCAGCCTCGTCGCCAGTCTGGCGATGGGCGCGCAGGGGATGAATATGGGCACCCGCTTCCTCGCCACGAAAGAGGCACCGGTGCACCAGAACGTGAAGGACGCCATCGTCGCCGCGAGCGAACTGGACACGCGGCTGGTCATGCGTCCGCTACGCAATACCGAGCGGGTGCTGAACAACGATGCGGTGGAGCGCCTGCTTGAGAAAGAGCGCGAACTGGGCGACGATCTGACCATCCAGGATATCCTGCCCGAAGTCGCGGGCGTCTATCCCAAGATCATGACCGAAGGCACAATGGACGCCGGCGCGTGGAGTTGCGGCATGGTCGCCGGCCTCATCAACGATATCCCGACTTGCCAGGAACTGGTGACGCGCATCATGGCTGAGGCGGACGAAATCATCGACCGCATGGATGCCCTGCGCGGGTAGAACCGCATTGGTTACCAGCTAAATCCGCCGTCGATTGCGCGCTGCTCGGTAGCAGTCGAGGTGCGGTCCAGCGTCGTGTTGCGATGGGGAAAACGGCCGAAACGGGCGATCATGGCATGATGGCTGCGCGCGAAGCGAAGCGTATCGTGAAGCCCTTCACCGGCGAAAAAGGCAAGGCCGAGCCGTTGGTCGGCAATGCGCTCGCTGTGCATGAGCGGCATACCGATGAATTGCTTTGCGTCGTCGCCCAGCCTTTTGTGCCAGCCGCGCCGTATTATGCCGCGTGCCAAAGCGATTGCCAGCGGGTCGGTTGCAAAGGCGCGGGATGTATCGCGGAAGATATTGCGCGACACCTGGTCGAACAGCAGGATCGCTGCGCGGGCGGTATCGGGGCTTTTCAGGAAAGCAGAGTTAGGCTGTTTTGCCAATCGCTCCAGATCAGGGCGGAACCGACGTTCCAGCATCCGGTCGACGGTTTCATCGGGACTGAACCAGTCGGCAGGACGCAGGATGCCGAACCAGAAATGCAGCAGTTCCGCCGCCCAAGGCCGTCCGGCGGCTGCCACCGTATCACTCGTCGATGCGGCGGTACGGCACGAAATCTTCCAGAAAGATATTCCCGGTGTAGAAATTGCTGAACCGGTCGCGCGTCGTGACGATATCGGTCCGGCACAGGCGGTTGCCTTGCGGCCGCGTCACGATGATATCGCCATCGTCGATGCTGCGCGCATTGCGCGGGATGTTCACATAGACCGCGCCATTCGCCTCATAGACCAGCGCGGTGCCGTCGATGATGGTCAGGTTCGCGTTCCGCAGGTTATTCACGCATCGCTGCGGCTCCCCCGCCACGCGCCCTTCGATCAGCTTTGCCAGCTTCAGCTCGCCCTCGGTCGGCGCTTCTGTCGGGGCATCCGGTGTATCCTGCGCCAGGACGGGAACGGCAAAGACGATTGCGGCGGCGGAGAATATCGAGGCGATCTTCATGATGGCGGGCTTTCTGTTTCGGGCAGGGTGTAGGGAATGAACGCACCAAGTTGCAAAACCGGTCCGGGGAAGCCGCTGGTGCGATCGACCAGCTCCACCTGATCGGACCGGCACAGATTGCTGCTGCCGAACTTGCGGAACACCGGCACGTCCCACCGGTCGAGATAGCGCGTGCCGGTCACGGGGCGATTGATGTAAATCGTGCGGCGGTCGCGGAAAACGAAGGCCGTCTCGTCGATGATGCGCACGCTGTCCGCTTCGATGCGGGTCAGGCAGCGCACCGGCTCCCCCGCCACCCGGCCTTCGATCAATTCGGCCAGCTCGCGCTCGCCCTTCGTCGGCTCGTCCGTCTGCGCAAGCGCGGGTGCGGCAAGTACGAATGCGGCAAAGATGGAAGCGGGCAGCTTCATGGCGGTTTCTTTTCCTTCGGACGATCGCTGTTTCAACTACCTGATCCGAAGTGAACTGTTCCTGAGTGCGTTCAGAACGGTCCGCCGAACGCGAATTTCCACGATGCCACGACGCTCCAGTGGAACAGGACACCCGGCCACATCGACACCCTGCGCATTCAGGCCGTGCCGCCCACCGTCAGTCCGCCGACCAGCAGTGTCGGCTGACCCACGCCTGCCGGTACGCTTTGCCCGCCCTTGCCGCACACGCCGACGCCCTGGTCCAGCGCCATGTCGTTGCCGATGGCTTCGACGCGGGTCAGCACGCTCGGCCCGTCGCCGATCAGCGTGGCACCCTTGATCGGCGCACCCAGCCTTCCGTTCTCGACCAGATAGGCTTCGGTGCACGAGAACGTGAAGCGGCCCGATACGATGTCCACCTGTCCGCCGCCGAACCCGGCGGCGAAGATGCCGCGCTTCATGCCCGCCAGCATTTCGTCCGGGTCCGCCGTGCCGCCGCGCATGAAGGTGTTGGTCATGCGCGGCATCGGCGCGTGCTGATAGCTTTGCCGCCGTCCGTTGCCCGTCGGCGTGACGCCCATCAGCCGCGCGTTAAGCCGGTCCTGCATGTAGCCTTTGAGGATGCCGTCCTCGATCAGCACCGTCTCGCCGGTCGGCGTGCCTTCGTCGTCGATGCTGAGCGAGCCGCGCCGGTCGGCGAGCGACCCGTCATCGACCACCGTGACGCCGGGTGCCGCCACCCGTTCGCCGATCCGCCCGCTGAACGCGCTGGTGCCCTTGCGGTTGAAATCGCCTTCCAGACCGTGGCCGACCGCCTCGTGCAGGATGATGCCGGGCCAGCCGGGTGCGAGCAGCACGGGCATCTCGCCTGCCGGGGCATCGACGCTGTCGAGATTGACCAGCGCCTGCCGCACCGCCTCGTCCACCGCGTGGCGCCATGCCGCGCCATCATTGCCGATGTCGAACAGCCGGTCGTAGAGATAGCGCCCGCCGAAGCCGTAGCTGCCCTGTTCGCGCCGCCCGTTCGCTTCGGCCACGACCGAGACGTTGAGGCGGACCAGCGGGCGGATATCGGTGGCGGTGAAGCCGTCGGGGCGGATGATTTCCACCACGCTCCAGCTACCCGCCAGGCTGGCGCTGACTTGCGAGACGCGCGGGTCTTTGGCGCGCGCCACGGTGTCGATGTTTTGCAGCAGCGCCACCTTGTCTTCGAACGCCACGCCGTCCAGCGGGCTGGCATCGGTATAGAGGTGACGATTGCTGCGGCGGGGCGGCGCGGGGCGGCTGGCGGTGGCGGAATCGAGCAGTTGCAGCGTCTCGCCCGCGCGCCGGATCGCTGCTTCGCTGATGTCGTTGGCGTGGGCGAAGCCGGTCATCTCGCCCGACACACCGCGCAGACCGAAGCCGCTGTCGCGCGAATAATCCGCCGTTTTCAGCCGCCCGTCATCCCAGCCGAATGTCTCGCTGGCCATGTGTTGCAGATAGAGCTCGCCATCGTCGCACCGCGCGAGAAGGTCGGCGGTGGCGCGCTGCGCGGTTTCGGGGTCGATGCTGCGGAACAGGTGGGCGCGGGGGTCGCCGGGGGAAGAAGGTGCGGTCATGGCGGCGATATAGGCCGTGCGCCCGCCATGTCGCCCGTTCTAGCGATGGCCTGGATCGCCGCCTTCGGTAATGTCGTGCAATTCTTCCTGCGCGACACCGTCCGCAGGCCCGCCGATCAGCACGAAGCGCCGGTCGCAATAGCCGCAATCGACATAGCCGTGCTCGTCGATCTGGAGATAGATGCGCGGGTGGCCCAGCGCCGCGCCGGTGCGGATATCGGTCGCTCCGTCGCAGCTGACGCGGCGTTCGGCGGTGCGGACGATTTCGGGCGGGGGCGTGACAGTATCCATACCGGTGTGACCGATACGGCGTGCCATCGCGATGCGCAACGGCTGGCTTGTCCAGCCACGACCATAACAATCATCGCTTGGCACCCCGCCGCGCGAAACCCTAAGACGCTTAAGCATGACCACACCCCCCGCCATCCGTATTACCGATCTCGTCAAACGATATGCTGGCATGAAGGGCGAAGCGGGGAAGCTGGCGCTGGACGGTGTGAGTTTCGATGTGCCGCAAGGCGGCGTGTTCGGCCTGCTCGGTCCCAATGGCGCGGGCAAATCGACGCTTATCAACATGCTCGCCGGGCTGGTGACGAAGACCAGCGGGTCCGCCGAGATATGGGGTTTCGACATCGATACCCAGCGCCGCAACGCGAAACGCAGCATCGGGATCGTGCCGCAGGAAATCGTGTTCGATCCGTTCTTCACGCCGTTCGAGGTGCTGGAAAACCAGGGCGGCTTTTACGGCATTCCCAAAGCGGCGCGGCGCAGCGAGGAACTGCTCGACGCGGTGCGCCTTGCCGACAAGCGCGACGCCTATGCGCGCACGCTTTCCGGCGGGATGAAGCGGCGCCTGCTGATCGCCAAGGCGATGGTGCATTCGCCGCCGATCCTGGTGCTGGACGAGCCGACGGCGGGCGTCGACGTGGAACTGCGCGCGCAATTGTGGGAGCTGGTCCGCAAGCTCAACGCCGATGGCGTGACCGTGGTGCTGACCACGCATTATCTCGAAGAAGCCGAGGAGCTGTGCGACCGCATCGCCATCATCAACCACGGCAAGCTGATCGCCAACAAGCCGACGCGCGAACTGGTCGACATGGCGCGCGAGAAGATCGTCGCTGTAACGCTCGATGCGGATCTGGCGAAAGCGCCTGAGCACGAGGCGTTCGTGAAGGCCGAGCTGACCGGTCCCCGCGGAGTGGAGATAACCTATGACAAGGATCGGCTGACGGCGGGGCAAGTGCTCGCCATCCTCCAGCAGCAGGGGCTTGTGGTGGAGGACGTGACCACCCGCGAGGCCGATCTGGAGGACGTCTTCGTTTCGCTTACCCGCGCGGATACCACGGCATGAACGACGCGACGCACGACGTTCTCGTCATCGGCTCCGGCGCTGCCGGCCTCACCGCAGCGCTGGCGCTCGCCGAAACGAAGCGCGTGCTGGTGCTGGCGAAAGGTGCGCTGGACGGCGGCAGCACCGCCTGGGCGCAGGGCGGCATCGCAGCGGTGCTGGATGCGGGCGACACGTTCGAGGACCATGTACGCGATACGATGGTCGCGGGCGCGGGGCTGAACGACCGCGCGACGGTGGAATTCGTGATCGAGCGCGCACCCGCCAGTATCGACCGGCTGATCGAACTGGGCGTGCCCTTCAACGAGGAAAGCGACCATCTCCACCTGACGCGCGAAGGCGGGCACAGCCACCGCCGCATCGTGCATGTCGACGATGCCACCGGCTGGGCGGTGCAGGAGGCGTTGCTGAAGGCGGCCGATGCCAACCCCAACATCACCATGCTGGACGGGCGCACCTGCGTCGATCTCATCACCGGCAGGCACGGCACGCGCTTTTCCGGAGAGGGACGGGTGTGGGGCGCCTATGCGCTGAACGAGGCGACGGGCCAGGTGGAAAAGCACCTGGCGCGCGCGACCGTCATGGCGGCGGGCGGAGCGGGTCGCGTCTATCGCTTCTCCACCGCACCGCGCGGCGCGACCGGCGACGGCATCGCGATGGCGTGGCGGGCAGGCGCGCGGGTTTCCAACATGGAAATGATGCAGTTCCACCCGACCTGCCTCTATAATCTGGAGGTCAAGAACTTCCTCATTACCGAAGCGGTGCGCGGCGAGGGCGGGCACCTGCTGCACCCCGACACCGGCCATCGCTTCATGGCGGATTACGATCCGGAACGCATGGAGCTGGCCCCGCGCGACGTGGTGGCGCGCGCGATCGACGACCAGATCAAGCGGTTCGGCCTGGATTACGTCCATCTCGATATCAGCCACCGCGACCCGAATTTCGTGCGCGGGCATTTCCCGACCATCCATGAGAAGCTGACCGGGCTGGGTATCGACATGACGCGCGAGCCGATCCCGGTCGTGCCGGCGCAGCATTATACCTGCGGCGGCATCATCGTCGGTCTGGATGCGGCAAGCGACCTGCCGGGCCTGTGGGCGGCGGGCGAATGCACCGAAAGCGGGCTGCACGGCGCGAACCGGCTTGGCATCCAACAGCCTGCTGGAATGCTTCGTCTTCGGCGAAGCGGCGGCGCGCGATATCCTCGACCGCTGGGACACGCTGCCCGCACCGCCCGCCATCCGCGACTGGGATGAAACGCGCGTGGCGGATTCGGACGAGCAGGTGGTCATCAAGCAGAACTGGACCGAGATCCGCCGCTTCATGTGGAACTATGTCGGCATCGTGCGAACCACCAAACGGCTGGAACGCGCCGCCAACCGCATCCGCCTGCTGACGGCGGAAGTGGAGGATTATTACGGCAGCTTCGTGGTCACCACCGACCTCATCGAATTGCGCAATTTGCTGCAGGCGGCGGAGCTGATCGTGAACAGCGCGCTGGAACGGCGCGAAAGCCGGGGCCTGCATTACACGCTGGATTATCCCGACACGCTGGAGCAGGCGCGCGACACGGTGCTGGTGCCGTAGATGCAGCGTGTGCCGCCAATCATGGAACAGGTAATGCCACAGATAACCGCCAACAATGTCACGCTTGAATACGAAGATCACGGCGATCCGTCGCATCCCGTCATGCTGCTCATCATGGGGTTCGGTGCGCAGCTGACCCTGTGGCCGGACGAGTTCGTCGCGGCACTGGTCGGGCATGGGTTTCGCGTGATCCGCTACGACAACCGCGACGTCGGGCTGAGCCAGAAATTCACCGGCCAGACGCCGCCGGGCGCGGTGAAGCAGACGCTGGCGCGCAAGCTGCGGCTGGACCGCATCGGCCTGATGCCCAAGGTGCCTTACACCCTGCGCGACCTTGCGGACGACGCCGTCGGCCTGCTCGATGCGCTCGAGATAGACGCGGCACATATCGTCGGGGCGAGCATGGGCGGCATGATCGCACAGCATGTCGCCGCGCATTATCCGGACCGGTGCCTGTCGCTGACGACGGTATTCTCCACCACCGGCAATCCGGCGCTGCCGCAGGCGAAGCGCGAGGCGCTGGCTGCGCTGGTGAAGCGGCCCGACAGCACCGAAGAGGCGGCGCTGGTCGAACACGGCATCTACCTGTCGCGCACCATCGGCTCGCCCGGATTTCCCGCGCCGGAAGAACACCTGCGCGAGCGGGCACAGCGCAGCATCCGCCGCAGCTTCTATCCCGAAGGCCCGACCCGGCACCTCGCCGCAATCCTCGACGATGGCGACCGCCGTGCGCTGATCAAGGATATCCGCGTGCCCACGCTGGTGCTGCATGGCGAGGCCGATCCGCTGGTGCCGGTGGAGGGCGGGCGCGATATCGCCGCCACCATTCCGGGCGCGAAGCTGAAGACCATCCCCGGCTGGGGGCACGACCTGCCCGCCGAGCTGCTGGAGGACGTGACCGGTGCGATTGCGGATCACGCGCGCGCCAGCGTTGCCTGATCGGAACGTAAAACGATTCTAAAATTGCGCCGTGCGATTCGATTGTGTGGATAGGGCTGGCAAGCGTTTTCCGGCACAAAATTTATTCACCGTTTGGATTTTCGGCTTGCGCTTTTGCAAGGCCCCCCGTTTCCGCCGCGTCGGGGTGTCCTGCCCTTGCAAGACACCCCGTTAATGGTACCCTGCAACATGCTTAATCGGCATTGACCCTATTGCGTGCGCGGCCTTGCTGATTCAATAATGCAATTGTCCGGACAGGTGCCACAGCCACTATATATGGTTGTTGGTCGCCTCGCCGGGCCCATATTGTGGGGTATGCCGGGTAGCCAAGCCTGACGCATTCGCCTTGCAATTACAGTATGCGACGGCAGCCGGGAGGGCAGCGGTCGAATCTTTTGGAAGGCATGGGGCAAGGCGCGAAATTATGGAACTGAAGAGCGGTAACGAGATGGCGACGGACCTCGACCAGGGTGATAGCCCGGTAACAGATGACGTGACCGTGACGGTTCAGCGCGACAGCAGGAAAGAGGCGGCGATACGCATGGACAAGACCGACGACGCAACGGATGAACTGGTCGCCGAAAAAGCGGGCGCCGCACTCGCTGGCGCGATGGCGGCTGCTGCCGCGCCGGTAGAGGACAGCAAGAAGGTGAATGCCCGCCGCTTCACCATCGTAACCGACGACGCGCGCGACGCGAACCTGACCGACTTCGGCAAGGAAACGCTGATCGACCGGTACCTGCTGCCGAACGAAAGTTTCCAGGACCTGTTCGCCCGCGTCGCCGATGCCTATGCCGACGACCAGGACCATGCGCAGCGCCTGTATGATTACATCAGCCGCCTGTGGTTCATGCCCGCCACGCCCGTATTGTCCAATGGCGGCACCGCCCGCGGCCTGCCGATTTCGTGCTATCTCAATTCGGTCAGCGACAGCCTCAACGGCATCGTCGAAACCTGGAACGAGAATGTCTGGCTCGCCAGCAAGGGCGGCGGCATCGGCACCTATTGGGGCAATGTGCGCGGCATCGGCGAACCGGTCGGCCTGAATGGCAAGACCAGCGGCATCATCCCGTTCGTGCGGGTGATGGACAGCGCTGACGCTGGCGATTTCGCAAGGCTCGCTGCGGCGCGGCTCGGCGGCGTGCTATCTCGACGTATCGCATCCCGAAATCGAGGAATTCCTCGAAATCCGCAAGGCCATCGGGCGATTTCAACCGCAAGGCGCTGAACCTGCACCACGGCGTGCTGCTGACCGACAAGTTCATGGAAGCGGTGCGCGCGGGCGAGAAGTTCGACCTGCTGTCTCCCAAGACCGGCGAAGTGCGCGGCGCAAGTCGATGCGCGCGCGCTGTTCCAGAAACTGGTCGAAACGCGGCTGGCGACGGGCGAGCCCTACATCGTGTTCAACGACACGGTGAACCGCATGATGCCCAAGCATCACCGCGAGCTGGGCCTGAAGGTTTCCACCTCCAACCTGTGCAGCGAAATCACGCTGCCGACCGGTGTCGACCACCTCGGCAACGATCGCACGGCGGTCTGCTGCCTGTCCTCGCTCAACCTTGAAAAGTGGGACGAGTGGAGCGGCGACAAGGTCTTTATCGAGGACGTGATGCGCTTCCTCGACAATGTGCTGCAGGACTATATCGACCGCGCGCCGGACGAAATGGCGCGCGCGAAATACTCCGCCGAACGTGAACGCTCGGTCGGGCTGGGCGTGATGGGCTTCCATTCCTTCCTGCAGGCGAAATCGCTGCCGATGGAAAGCGCGATGGCGAAGGTGTGGAACCTGAAAATGTTCAAGCACATCCAGGCGCGCGCTTCGGAAGCCTCCATGATGCTGGCGCAGGAACGCGGGCCGTGTCCCGACGCAGCGGATATGGGCGCGATGGAGCGGTTCAGCTGCAAGATGGCGATCGCGCCGACCGCGTCGATCAGCATCATCTGCGGCGGCACCAGCGCCTGTATCGAACCGATCCCGGCGAATATCTACACGCACAAGACGCTGTCGGGCAGCTTCGTGGTCAAGAACCCCTATCTGGAAACGCTGCTGCGCGAGAAGTCGAAGGATTCCAACAATGTGTGGAATTCGATCCTGGAAAATGGCGGCTCGATCCAGCATCTCGATTTCCTGAGCGCGGACGAGAAGTCGGTGTTCAAGACCAGCTTCGAGATCGACCAGCGCTACCTGCTCGAATTCGCCGCCGACCGCGCGCCGTTCATCGATCAGGCGCAGAGCCTGAACCTGTTCATCCCGGCCGATGTCGACAAATGGGATCTGATGATGCTGCATTTCCAGGCGTGGGAGAAGGGCATCAAGTCGCTCTATTATCTCCGCTCGAAATCGGTGCAGCGCGCCGGGTTCGCCGGAGGATCAGGGGGCGGGGTGGAAGCGGACAACACCGCCGATGCCGCCAGGATCGAGCTGTCGCTGGAGCAGAACCAGGAAACCGATTACGAGGAATGCCTGAGCTGCCAGTGACACCAGCCCGGACGTGTTCGGCGCGAGGGAGCTGTCGTGTCGAATGCAACGGATAATTACGGCTGGACCGACGAAACGCCGCAGTCGACGGACTACATCGCACCCGCGATCATCGACATCGCCGCGAAATATGCGCCGAGGTCAATCATCGACGCCGGGTGCGGCAATGCATCGCTGAGCGCGCGCCTGGCGCAGGCTGGATACGATGTGACCGGTGTGGATGCCGATCGGGAAGGGATCGCAATCGCCACACGCCGCTATCCCGCGGCGCAATTCCGCACCGCCAATTTCGGCACCGATGCAACGGCATTTGCCGAGCACACCCTTCGACATGCTGGTCAGCACGGAAGTTATCGAACACCTTTACGCCCCGCACGAACTGGCGGCGTTTGCGTTCGACGTGCTTAAGCCGGGTGGTATCGCGGTCTTTACGACGCCCTATCACGGATACCTCAAGAACCTCGCGCTGTCCGTAACCAACAAGTGGGACCATCATCACACGGCCCTGTGGCATGGCGGGCATATCAAGTTCTGGAGCCGCGACACACTGACACGGTTACTGGTGGAAGCGGGGCTGGAGCCTGTCGCGTTCGGCGGAGTCGGGCGTGTGCCGTATCTCTGGAAAAGCATGGTCCTGACCGTGCGGAAACCGACAGGCTGACTTCCCGTCCGCTGGCATCAGACCAGCGGCGGGCTGCCATCGGCGCGGGCGCGCTCTTCGGGGTTGGGCGAGGTTTCGCCGACCGCCGCCTTGGGGTCACCGCTTTTCTCCGCACTGCGCTTCGCGGTGTCCTGCTCGGTCTGTCCGTCGGTTTGCGCATTGCCGTAACCGGGCTGCGTCGTGTCTTTGTGCGTCTGGCCTTCCTGCGGACCGGTGCGCTTGGGCTCGATGCCGTTGTCGGACTTCTGCTGCGTCACCTCGCGCGAATCCTTGGGCGACAGATCACCTTCATAGCGGCTCATTGGCTTTCTCCTCGATTGTTTGCTTTAGTCTAACTGCCGAACTGGTTACACGGCGGGGCGGTTCCAAAAATTGTTCGATCGAGCTGTTAGTGTTATGTTCGCATAATGATGTCGGACGTTCTGCAAACTGTCTTCGCAAACACGGACTGGACGTTCTTAGCGCTTGCTATGATCGTGGTGCTTCTGTTTGAAGTCGGACCGCATGGCAGGCAGGCAGCCCTTCATTGGTGGCGCAATCGCCAATTGAGGTTGGACCCGTATATGCCGATCGAGCGCGAGCGAATGCTAGGCTGGAATATTCCGGAACCTGAGCCGATACGCTGGCGCAGGCTTGTTCAAGTTATGCTGTTTCTGCCGATCTGGTTTGTGGGGGCTCCACACCTATTGGAGGCCGGTTACGGCCCTTGGCTATTCTTCGGATTTCTGCTGTTTATCGTAGGTTCGAACGTATGGGGTTGGTGGAATGCACCGTCCGAATTGCAGGCTGATTCGAGTTTCTGTGAAGCGGTGTTCGGTTTTAACTTACCCCCCGAGGGGTGGATCGGGCTGGTGGGCGCGCTAGTGCTGACGGGCTGTCTGATTACGGTATTCCTGTTCGCCATGTGACGCACCGGCTTCTTCACAATGCGCTTATCCACCGGCCGCTTGCCCGCACCCGTTCCCACCCGGCCCCGGCACCGCCAAGGTTCCCCCACACGATTCGTCGCAGCCACCTGTTCGATTGGGCGGGTGATGCACGGTTTGCACTTGCATCCGACCCCATGAATCGATTCTAAGGCAAATCGCCTTATATACCAGTTGTAGTTGTTCGCCCCGCCAGGAGATACCATATGCCGTTGCTCGAAGCCCGCAGTACCTACAAGCCGTTCGAATATCCGTGGGCCTACGACTTCTGGAAACGCCAGCAGCAGATCCACTGGATGCCGGAGGAAGTGCCGCTGGGCGAGGATTGCCGCGACTGGGCGCAGAACCTGACCGATCACGAGCGCAACCTGCTCACGCAGATCTTCCGCTTCTTCACGCAGGCCGATATCGAGGTGCAGGATTGCTACCACGAGAAATACGGTCGCGTGTTCAAGCCGACGGAAGTGAAGATGATGCTGGCCGCGTTCAGCAACATGGAAACGGTCCATATCGCCGCCTATTCCCACCTGCTCGACACCATCGGCATGCCCGAAAGCGAATACGGCATGTTCCTGGAATACGAGGAGATGAAGGCCAAGCACGACTATCTGCAGGAATTCGGCGTCGACAGCGACGAGGACATCGCCCGCACGCTCGCCATGTTCGGCGGGTTCACCGAAGGGCTGCAGCTGTTCGCCAGCTTCGCCATGCTGATGAACTTCCCGCGCTTCAACAAGATGAAGGGCATGGGGCAGATCGTCAGCTGGTCGGTGCGCGACGAGAGCCTGCACTGCGAAGGCATCGTGCGCATGTTCCACGCCTTTACCAAAGAACGCGACTGCCTGACCAAATCGGTCAAGGAAGACATCATGGACATGTGCCAGAAGACGGTGCGGCTGGAAGATGCCTTCATCGACCTGGCGTTCGAGGATGGCCCGGTGCCCGGCATGACCGGCAAGGAAATCAAGAAATACGTCCGCTACATCGCCGACTGGCGCCTGTGCGCAGCTGGGCCTGCCCGCGATCTACATGGTGGAAGACCACCCGCTGCCGTGGCTGACGCCGCTGCTGAACGGGGTGGAGCACGCCAACTTCTTCGAAACCCGCGCGACCGAATATTCCAAGGGCGCGACGACGGGCAACTGGCAGGATGTATGGTCCAGCTTCGACAAACGCCAGGGCGCCAAGCGCGCGGCGAACGAGGAAGACGGCGCGGTCGACGACGGGCCGGGTCTGTTCGGTGAGGCGAAAGCGTGGCGGTGGCGGCGGAGTAAGAAAATGGCAGGGACCGGCGTTGCGAAGCAGGGTGGCGCCGATGGAAATAAACTTTGTTTGATTTTCTGTACTCACATCAAGAGCGTGAGCGGCTCTAATTTCGCCGATCGAGGGAGTGGGAAATCTCATAGGTTACGAACGAGTTTCCGGAAAACAAATGGAAGACGGCCACACTGTGAGCGGCTCTCTAACAGTATTATCTGGCGGAAAGTCCACTTCAAGTAACCTAAACAGACAATTGCGCCAAGATTATGATCCCCTTTGGACCAACTCAAGAAAGTTAATCGAGTTAATAAAAACTTCTGATGACGAATTGCCAGCTGGCGAATATAAATATGGGAAGATTCTGACTGTTTCGGGGAAAGTCCTTTGTATGGATCAAGCGATTTTTAACAACATTCTCAAAAGTCCAAGCATCATCAACCAAATCGCGTCGGGAATGGATAGTGATGTGACTAATCGAAGTTCAAAGTCTAAACAGAAAAATAAGACTGAGATAGCAAGCGTTATTCGCGAATTTATTCAATCGATACCTCTAGGAATAATATTCATATTGTTCACTGAGAATAATGCATTTTGGTTTAATGTTAAAGAGAGTTCTGCAATTACAATCACTCGATATTCCTCTTAAATTTCCAGTACAGATAGGCGGTACTTGGCATGTTACTGGAATGAATGATGCTCTTCCTGATGACGATGCTGAATTTGAAGATGATGTCAAAAGCTAGAGAAAAGCGTGTACTTCCAGGTGGGTTCGAAATCATAACTTCCTTGATTACGCCTCTTATCGGATTATTCGGCCGTACCTGGCGATGCTTACGGTTTGGCCCGCTTACCATCCATGAGAAATTGAATTATAGGCGACATGCTTACCTAATGGCTGACGATTGTTCGCAATCTTGTATCAGTTATCGCACTATTTCATTCGTATATAATGCTATGTTTCAATTCTTGCACCACACCACCAATACTATCGCCCACCCCAAACCTCCGCCAACCCTTCCGCCACGAGCGGATCGTCTAAACTTCGTCCATCGCGCTTCGCCACGCGGAGCAGGCGGTCGTAGCGGTCGCGGTCGGGGGTGCCTGCGGGCCGTGTACAGGGTGAAGGCGCCTTCGTTCAGCAGTGCCTGCATGCGCAGCGTCGCAAGGTCGCCCATCGTCTTTTCATGCGCGTAGCCGTCGCGGTAGGTTTCCGACGTATCGATGTCGGCGAGGCGTATATCTCCGCCTTAATATCGATTGCGATTTGCCGACCTCTTGAATGAACGCGTGTCGCAGTTTAAGTCGAAGCTGACGCTCTCACCCGTCGAAGCCCCAAGCCGCCCCCGGCACCTCCACGTCTCATTCGCATCGAACCGCACCCGGAACAGCCGCGTTTCGTCGTTCTTGCGGGTTAGCTAGTAGGCGAAATATGCGCCGTCCGCTCCGGCGTCGGTCACCTCCACCTGCCACACATCGGTCAGCGAGGCGTCGAGGCCTTCGCGTGTAAAGGTGGCGATGCTTTCGGCGTCTACCGGGAATTGCTGCATAGGTCTCGCACCGACAACCAATGTCGCTTACCGCACCCGCGCTATCCCTCAGCGTTTTCGCCAGTAATTTCGGAACCTTGCTGTCCGATGAACCTTATTCTGGTGAAACCATGTCCGTCAGCAACGGGCGGCAAAACGAGGGAAATTACAAATGGCTGAAATTCCGGTAGAGAAAAAATCATCGATGGCGTGGCTGTGGTGGCTGCTGCTTCTGGCGGGTGTGATCGCGCTGCTGTGGGCGATCTTCGACAACGACGACGACACGCCCGAAGTGCTGCAGGACGATGGCGTCGAAGCTGTCGAGACGGCACCTGTCGTCGACGATGCCGATATGGTGGCAGCGGACGGTGCGACTGGCGCAATCACCACGATTGCAGGTCTAGCAGGTCTCGACGGACGTATCGGTTCGACGGTCGATCTGGAAACGGTGACGGTCAACCGCGTTATCGGCGACATGGCATTCACCATTGGCACCGGCGCGAATGAAACGCTCGTGCGCTTCGATGAAGTGCAGACGCCGGGCACACCGCGCGAAGGGCTGATCGACGTCAATCCCGGCTCGGTCGTCTCGCTCGCAGGTAATGTCCGCGAACTCAGCGTATCCGATCTTCCGCAATCCGTGCGCGACGATCTGAATAACGAGAACGCAGCCTACATTTTCGCCGAGCGCGTGAACGTACAGGGCGGCGGATCGAACCCCCGCTGATTGCAGGCGGGTCGCCGCACTTAGCCTGGCGACCCGCAGCATACAAGATTGGAAGAAAACTATGAAAAGTAATGAAAAATTCGCTTCGCTGGATACGTTGTCCGACTGGCAGCTTGTTCATGACGATCAGGACATCCGCGGATATCCGGTTCGTTCGACCACGGGTGACGATTACGGCAAGATCGAAGATATGCTGGTGGACAAGGACGCAGAACACGTCCTCGCCGTGCGTATGGCCGATGGCCGCCTCGTCGGTGTCGAGCATCTCGACATCCAGAGCGACCACGTAATTTACCAAAACGACCGCGCAGCCGGTACGGTTGATTATCGCAAGGTCCGTCGCCGAACGTAAACGGCACGATACCGAACAGGGAAAAGGCTTCGATGCTAAAATGCATCGAAGCCTTTTTCTTTGTGCGTCCGGTTATCCTAGGAGCCCCAAGCCGCCCCCGCTCCTCCACCGCCTCGTCCGCGTCGAACCGCACGCGGAACAGCCGGGTTTCATCGTTCCTGCGGGTTAGCTGGTAGGCGAAATATGCACGGTCCGCTCCGGCGTCGGTTACCTCCACCTGCCACACATTGGTCAGCGAGGCGTCGAGGCCTTCGCGTGTGAAGGTGGCGATGCTTTCGGCGTCTACCGGGAATTGCTGCACTGTTGCCGTGCCGGCCTCCGCTGTGGTGCCGCCGTAGTTGGTTACCGCGTCCAGCGAACCGTCCTCGTGGCGGTGTTCGTGTTTCAGGGTGATCGCACCGTCCGGCCCGCGGGTCAGCACCCAGGTGCGCGAGCGGTTCCAGCCTTCGGGCGCTTCCTCGTCGGCATTCTGGAACGGGATGGCGACGCGGGTGTCGGAGCAGTCGCGCACATGCATCACCATCGCGGCGTCCTGCATGTCGGCATCGCGCGCGTCTTCGCTGACCAGCCCGCCCGCATAGGCCTTGCCGCAATGCGATTGCAGCGCGGCCCAGAACTGGTCACGCTCGGAGATATTCTCCGGTGTGGGTACGGCGGAGGCCGGGGTGCAAGCTGATAGAATGAGCGCCAGCATCACGCTACCGGCAGATGCCGCCCCGCACGGCGTCACATTCCTTCTCATATTATAGGAACCCGTATCGGACATCGCTGTTCTCCTGCTGCCTTCCGATGTCATGCGCGCAAAGCACGCAGCAGGCAAAGAGAACGCTATCGGACGCTTGTCCCGTCTGCGGTAACACGCGCGCTGATCACTCGTCGCGACGATCTTTGCCGGATCGGCGGTCGTTCTTGCGGCGGTCAGCCCCTTCGAAGGGCTGCTGCGCTTCGCGGCGGTCTTTTGCCCGGCGGTCGGCCTCGTTTCGCCTGGATTCGCCGCCCTCCTTATCTGTGGTGTCAGAAGAGAGATCGTTCGGTTCGGTCATGGCGGCACTCCTGTTGGTGCGACGATGCTACTATTAACATAAAGCATGATGTGCGCCAAGCCATGCTTCGCGAACCCGCCCCCGCCAACTTTCCTACACGCCGCCGATCTGCTTCACCCTGTGCGATGAAGCACTATCCGCCCCCTTCGTCTCGTGCCGCGCCGCCGCCGCCGCGCCGCATTCCCGCCTTTCACCCGGTGCCTGTCGGTGCGCGGCAGGACGGGTGGACGCCGGTGCGGCAGGCGCAATTCATCGGGATGCTGGCCCAGACACGCAGCGTGCTGGCGGCAGCGCGTGCCGTGTCGATGGGGCGGGAGAGCGTTTATCGCCTGCGCAAGCGGCCGGGCGCGGCGGGTTTTGCGGCGGCGTGGGACGCGGCGCTGGGAAAGCCGCATAAGGCTGTGGACTTGGCAAGTACGAAGTCCACAGGGCTGGTGCCCGGCTACCGTCATCAAACGGGCCGGTTACAGGTGAAGATGTATCAGGGACGCTTTGCCGGAATAGCGCACAAACCGGACAATTCCGCGCTGCTCCAGCATCTCGCGCGGCTCGACCGGATGTGCCGTCTGGCGGATGCCAGGCCATGAAAGTCACAGCTTTCAAAAGCCGAACGAGCGGTCCACGAAAGAGCGGGTATGGCCGGTCGCGGCGTCTACACCCACCATGTGCCCGGATCGGGCATCGGCTCGCGCTTCTGCGCCCGCACCAGCGACAGCACACTGCGCACGGCGGTCCAGATGGCGGTGGCGATGAAGCCGAACACGCCAATGACAATAGCGGTAAGCACCATGCTGATGACGATGTAGAGCAGGCCGATCCAGAATGTGCGGATGAGGTAGGTGAGGTGCGAACGTTCCCACGCGCCCTCGCCGGTTCCGGTCTCGCCCTGCCAAATATAGGCGATGATCAGGCCGACGATGCCGGAGATGCCGGTGACGAAGCTGGCGAGATAGCACAGGCTGATGATGCTCGGGCGATTGGTGTCGAAGCCATTGCCGCCGCCGCCCGGTGAATGGGGCGGTGAAGGGGGCGGCGGGGTCGGCTGGACCGGATCGTCCTGACGAAACGCAGGCTTTGCATCGGGCGTGGTGCGCGGGGCGGGACTGTTCGTTGGCATGCCACGCAGTTTAACCGCATCGCGCACAGGGGCAAGTCGCGCGCTCACGCACAAAATGTAGCTGCGCCTGTAACCTGCCGGTGCGCGCCGCCGAATACCGCAGTGGCCATAAAAGGAGATTGTGCCATGAACGGAACACTGAACACCCTGCTGAAAGTCGCCGGCGGCCTCGCGCTGGCCGGTCCCGCGCTGAGCGGATGCGATACCATTTGCGGCGCGTGCGGTGCGTGCAGCGCCTATGGCTGCTGTGCCGCTGCGGGCAAGGACGGCTGTTGCGCCGCTGCCAAGGCCGTTTGTTGCGCGGCAGCCAAGGCCGGTTGTTGCGCCGCAGCCAAGGATGGTTGTTGCGCCGCGGCCGGGGCCGAGGTCGAGACCGGGACCGAAGATGCCGGTGACACCAAGACAGGCTGCTGCGCCGCATCCTGATGCCGGACGCCGATACAAAGCAGTCCGGGCGGATGGAGCAGGGGGGGTGCGCGATGCGTCATGCAACCGACGCCCTGCTTGCGCTGTCCGCCCGGATGGCGGCGGAGGGCCGCAGCCTGGTCGAGCGCGTCGTGCCGCGCGAGGCGGGCGCGTTCCGGCAATGGACGCATTACCCCAGGGGCGATGCGATCGACCCCGACAGCGGCGCACGCTGGTTCTACCATGCGCACCCGCCGGAGGAGCGCGTCGAAGGCGAGCACGGCCATTTCCACCTGTTCCTGCCGCGCCGCCTGTTCGACGCGGACAGCGCGCGCGCCGTCCCGGACAAGACGGATGCGGTCGAGGTGGTGCATGTGGTGGCGCTGGGCTTCGATACCGACGGGCTGCCGACGCACTGGTTCACCACCGCGCAGTGGGTCACCAACGAGTTCCAGCACGAGGCCGAAGCGATCATCGCGCGGCTGGATGCGCTGGTGCTGGCGGGCGCGGGCAGCGGGCAGGGGCTGGACCCGGTCGGCGAATGGCTCGACCTGGCGGCACGCGCCTGTCGCCGCGATATCGAGGCGGCGCTGCGCGAACGCGACGCGGTGCTGGCCGGATTGCCTGCCGACGACCGCGACCGCGAAATCCTCTCGCAGCGCGCCTTTACGCTGTAGCACGCTTTCCTACGCGCCACCCGCCCGCTAGACGCGCGATGCCATGACCGCTGCAGCCACCCCTTCCACCAAATCCTTTCACGACAAGGCCGAAGTGCTGATCGAGGCGCTGCCGTATTTCCAGCGCTATGCCGGGCGCACGTTCGTGGTGAAATATGGCGGCCACGCGATGGGCGACGAACGGCGCCGCGCGCGATTTTGCCGAAGATATCGTGCTGTTGAAAGCGGTCGGCATCAACCCGGTGGTGGTGCATGGTGGCGGCCCGCAGATCGGCGACGATGCTGGCGCGAGCTGGGCGTGGAAAGCGACCTTTGTTGACGGGCTGCGCGTCACCGATGAGGCGACCGCGAAGATCGCGGAAATGGTCCTGTCCGGAGCAATCAACAAACAGCTGGTCGGCTGGATCGCCAAGGCTGGCGGCAAGGCGATCGGCATATCGGGCAAGGACGGCGGGCTGGTCACCGCGCGCAAGATTTCGCGCACCACGCGCGATCCCGAACAGCCAGATCGAGCAAGTCGTCGACCTTGGCTTTGTAGGCGAACCCGCGAGCGTCGATACCAGCGTGATCGACACTGCCGTTGCTGCCGGGATGATCCCCGTCATCGCGCCGATTGCGGCGGGGCGAAGACGGCGAGACCTACAACATCAATGCCGATACGATGGCGGGCGCGATTGCGGCTGCGCTGGGCGCGGCGCGGCTGTTCCTGCTGACCGATGTGGCGGGCGTGCTGGACAAGGATGGCACGCTGCTAACCGATCTGACCCGGCGGCGATTGCCCGCTGCGCGAGGATGGCACCATCACCGGCGGCATGATCCCCAAGCTGGAAACCTGCGTCGCCGCAGTAGAGGCCGGATGCGACGCGGCGGTGGTGCTCGACGGGCGGGTGCCGCATGCGATGCTGCTGGAATTCTTCACTGCGCGCGGGGCCGGTACGCTGGTGCGCGCGACGCAGCGCTGATAGGGCCAGATCGACCGCGGCCGCTTGACGCAACGCCATGGCGTATTAGGTATATAACACGCCTTTACCCAGCCTTTTTGCCCGCCCCGCCACACATCGTAAGGAAAATTCAGATGGATGCATTGATCCAAATTCTGGTGATGCTCGTACAGACTGCCAACATGCTGATCATTGTCTGGTTTGTAATCGGACTGCTTTTCGCGTTCAACGTCGTAAGCCCCTCCAACCAGTTTCTGTCGGCGGTGCACGATGCGCTGAGCCGTCTGTTCGAACCGATCCTGCGCCCGATCCGCAACATCATGCCGGACACCGGCCAGATCGATTTCTCTCCGATGGTGCTGCTGCTGCTGATGAACGCACTGCGTCATCATTCTGCGCGGCCTTGCATGACGGCGACGCTGATCGACGGGAAGGCGTTTGCCGCCCGACTGCGCGAACGGGTCGGCGCGGCAGCGGCCGGCTTTGGCCAAAAGGTCGGGCGCAAGCCGGGCCTCGCCGTGGTGCTGGTCGGTGAGGATGCAGCGAGCCAGGTGTATGTTCGCAGCAAGGGCAAGGCGACCATTGCCGCTCACATGGAAAGCTTCACCCATCGCCTTGCCCGACGATGTGAGCGAGGCGGATCTGCTGGCGCTGGTCGAGCAATTGAACGGGGATCCGGCGGTGGACGGTATTCTGGTGCAGTTGCCGCTGCCCGGCCATCTCGATGAACAGACGATCATCGCCGCGATCAGCCCGGACAAGGATGTAGACGGGTTTCACGTCATCAATGCCGGGCGGCTGAGTGTCGGCCAGTCAGGCTTCGTTCCTTGCACGCCGCTGGGCTGCATGATGCTGCTGACGGACCGGTTGGGCGATCTGTCGGGTCTTGAAGCGGTGGTGATCGGGCGGTCGAACATCGTCGGGTAAGCCGATGGCGCAATTGCTGCTGGATGCGAACGCCACCGTCACCATCGCGCACAGCCGCACGCGCGATCTGCCAGCGAAGTGGTGCGCCGCGCAGATATCGTTGTCGCTGCCGTGGGCCGCCCCGAAATGATCGACAAGGACTGGCTGAAACACGGCGCGACCGTGATTGATGTCGGCATCAATCGCCTGCCTCCCGAACCGGGCGCGGACAACGGGCGGCTGGTCGGCGATGTCGCCTTTGGCGAGGCAAGCGAGGTTGCGGGCGCAATCACGCCTGTTCCGGGCGGTGTCGGTCCGATGACCATCGCGGTCCTGCTGCGCAACACCGTGGTCGCAGCGCATCGCAATGCCGGTCTGGACGTGCCGGATGGGCTGTAAGCGCTGCACCACGTTCAGCTTGACGAAAAGGTTGCACGGCAACACGCTGGTCCCGAACGGAGATCGCAATGAAGACCGCCTTTTACGCCGGTGCCGCACTGGCCCTTGCGCTGACCATCTCTGCGTGCGCAGGCGACAGCAGCGGCGCGGACCGTCGAAGCAGGTGATCGACCGCGCGCTGGCCACTGCTCCCGGCGCTGCGCAGCCCAGCACACTGGTCGCGACGGAAATTGCCTATGCGCGCGAGGCGGCGGCGCGAGGAGCGGGCACGGTGCGGCTGGAATACGCCGCTCCCGGACGCATTGGTGCACGGACGCAGCGGAACGGCTCCAGTTTGCCGGGATTGCAGGTTCGCTGGCCGATCCCGCCAAGGCAACGCAATGGGCACCGCGCTCAGTGGTGATGAGCTGCGATGGCGCGCTGGCGCTTACGCTGGGACGATTTCAGGATGCGCAAGGGCTGGTCGGCAATTACGTCACCGCCTGGGTGCGTCAGCGCGACAACAGCTATAAATGGATTTACGACGTTGGCGGGAGGGATAATCCGCAACCGCCTCCGCGCGAAAAGCGCGAGGATGGCGCAATTGTTGTGACCGCCATCGACGCTGTCTCCGGTTTGGTCGCAACTGTCCGCGCCGGGAGTCGCGCCTCCGCCCCCGCCCATGGGTATCGGGAGGATGGCGGCCGCGGCACAATTGTCGCGCGATGGCACCTTGCGCTGGCAGTGGGACACCGCGCCGATGGCTCATGCGTACGGAGTATTCATGAGGGCGGCGGGAGGTCGCGATGGAAAGCCTGGTATCCTCGGCGGATGGATGATGAGAGCGGCGGCGATTCCGCGTCAATATCCCGACGCGAGCCAGACTGCCCGATCCTGGCCATACCCGAACTGTTCGTATCTGCCTTTATCACACTGTTCGTGGTGATCGATCCACCCGGATGTGCGCCGATCTATGCCGGGCTGACAAAGCAGGCATCGCCCGTGCAGGCGCGCAGCATGGCACTGCGCGCGGTGGTCGATCGCGGGCGTGATCCTGCTGATCTTCGCCTTCTTTGGCGAGGCTTTGCTGTCTGCGCTCCACATCGAGCTCGACAGTTTCCGCATTGCAGGCGGGCTGATGCTGTTTTTCATCGCGTTCGACATGGTGTTTGAAAAGCGCACCCAGCGCCGCGAGGAACGCGCAGACAAGGTCAGCGCCAGCGAAGTTGAGGATGTCTCGGTGTTTCCGATGGCGATGCCGATGCTGGCCGGGCCGGGCGCAATTGCGGCGGTGATGCTGCTGATGAACGAGGCGCAGGACGTGCGCGAACAGGTTGAGGTGTTCGCGGCATTGGGCGTGGTGCTGGCGCTGACGGCGGCGGCTCTGGTCGCCGCAGGCCCGCTGATCCGCCTGCTGGGCGACAAGGTGGAAGCGGTCATTACCCGCCTGCTGGGCGTGCTGCTGGCCGCGCTGGCAGCGCAATATGTGATCGACGGACTGAAGGGCAGCTTCGGGATCTGAGGCGGGGGTGAAGGCCCGCTATGGCTCACCTGCGCCCTATTGCAGCGTCATGATCTCTTCGCCGCCATCGCCCCGGCCAAAGAACTGCATCAGCTGCACCAGCAATTCGCACCGCGCTGCAAGCGAACCTGCCTCCAGCAGCGCCTGCTTTGACGCTGGATCGAACGGCGCGATCTGCGATACACCGTTGATCAGCGATTGATCGTCAAGACGTTCGACTGAATCCCAGTCCACGCTGTACCCTTGCGCATCGGCAAAGGCGCGCGCTTCGCGCTTCGAACCCGGCGCGCTCGTACGTGGCTAAGTGTCTCGTCGATATCATCCTCAATCAGCTCGCCTTCAACCTGACGGAATGAGGTGGTCACATCCAGTTCCCGGATCAGGCGAAAGCGTGACTGACCCTCGAGGATGAGATTGTAACGACCATCCTCCATCGCCTCGATCTCACCGATCCGCCCGACACAGCCGACGGTGTAGAGCGGCGCGCCCTCCAACGCGCGTTGCGGCTGGATCATGGCGATCCGCCGGTCACGCGCGATCGAATCGCCGATCAGCGCGCGATAACGCGGCTCGAAGATATGCAGCGGCAATTGCAGGCCGGGAAACAGCACCGCTCCGGGCAGGGGAAAGATTGAAAGGCGCATGGGCATTGTGTCCGTCCTTATCCGAACAGGATTTTCGAAAGCCGCCGGCGGGTCGTAACCACCCACGGGTCTTCAAGACCGACTGCTTCGAATATCTGCAGCAGCTTGGTGCGGGCCGCGCCCTCGTTCCATTCGCGGTCGGCCTCGATCATGGCGAGCAGGGTATCGGCGGCCTCATCGCGCATGTCCGAATTGAAGGGATGTGCTGCAAACGCGGCCTCGGCATAGGCCAGCTGCGCATCCATATCCGCCCGGTTCGCTTCGGCTGCGGATTTCAGCGCGGCAAGTTCGCCCTCGTCAACCTGCGTGCCCGCCAATTCCAGCGCGGACCTTGCAGCAGCAATTGCCGGATCGGTGGCAAGACGGGGATCGACGTCAACCGCGGCCATGACCTGGCTCGCCTCGTCTGTCTGGCCCATCGCGATCAGGGCCCGGATCAGCCCGGCATGGGCCGGGGCGCTGTCGCTCGCAAATTCGACCACTTGACCGAAAATGCCCGCTGCACGTTGCGCATCTCCGCCCGCCAGCACTTCTTCGCCCAGTTTGACGAATTGCTCGATTTCTTTAGGAGATGGGCCTTGTGGGGCCGCCGCTTCGTCGCCGCCTGCCTGCACCGGCAACTGGCCAAGCAACTGGTCAAGCGCCTGTTTGAACTGGGATTCGCTACGCGCGCTGGTCAGATCGGCAACCGGCTGGCCCTGAAACATCGCATAGACGGTAGGGATCGATTTGACCTGGAACTGGCCCGCGATAAATTGTTCTTCATCAACATTGAGCTTCGCCAGGATCACGCCCTTATCAGCGTATTCGGCGGCGACCTTTTCCAGCATCGGGGTCAACGCCTTGCACGGCCCGCACCATTCCGCCCAGAAATCGAGAATCACCAGTTTCGTCTGGGAAGGCTCGACCACGTCCGTGCGAAACCGTTCGACGGCTTTTTGTTCGTCGATATTCAGACCCATGCTGGCCAAGGGAGTGCTCCTGATTCGTGTTGTGTGCGAACGGCGTGAAGGACGTGTGGACGCTCAATGTGGCGCTTTGCCGGGCGCATTTGTGAAGGCGCCAAGCGCCGGTGCGGTGCGCTTGGCGGATCAAGCGATGGCGGATTTTCCGCTTGCGAGGGGCAGTCGCGCTGTTAATTGCCCCGCTCCCCGGCAGGAAGCGCGATTGCCTGGTCTTAAGGCGTCAGTGAGCGGGCGTAGCTCAGGGGTAGAGCACAACCTTGCCAAGGTTGGGGTCGGGCGTTCGAATCGCCTCGCCCGCTCCATTATTTCTTCATATATTCAAGTGTGTATAGCCTGTAGGCGCCAATCAAGGGCGCTTACACGGCTCATTGCGCTTGTTGTTGTAAGCAGAATGTAAGCGCGACGGCTTGTGCTGGGCGTGCGGTGAATTGACTCAGCCCCGGTAAATGGCATGACGTATGCAGCACCGAAAACGGAGCATTCGTTCAAATTATGGGGCCACAACAATGACTAAGGGCAAGGTGGGGCGAAGTCTTTGACCATCGACCTTCGCCAGCTTCGCTTCGCTGTTACCGCAGCAGACACGGCCAGCTTCCTGCGCGCGGCCAAGCAGCTCAATGTGAAACAGTCCACGTTGAGCAAGAAGGTATCGGCGCTCGAGCATCGCCTCGGTATCACTCTGTTTGAGCGCTCCACCCGAGGCGTTGTGCCGACAGAGACCGGCAAGGCCTTCCTCGAGGTCGCGCGGCGGATCGTCACCGATGCCGACAATCTGCTGACGACGGCGAAGGCCGTGAGATACGGGGAGGTCGGGCGCCTGATGGTCGGCTTTTCCGGCTCGCTCAGCACCGGCAATCTGCGCCTTTTGCTTGGCGATGTGCTCGAACGCTTTCCCGATGTGCAACTCGATGCGCTCGAAGCCAGTCCCGAACGCATGCTATCAGGGCTGCAAACCCGCATCGTCGACATCGCCATCCATGCCAGCCAGATCGAGGAACCCGGAGTCACCAAGCGCTGGCTGTGGTCCGAACGGCTGATGGTCGTCTTGCCCAAGGAAGATCGCCTGGCCAAGAGCGAAAGCCTGTTCTGGACCGATTTGCGCAAGTCGGTCTTCGTGATGCCGCGCGAACGAAGCGGGCCGAGGATTGCCGAAGTGATCCGCCAGCGGCTTGGCAGCAATGGCTTCAAGGCCAATATCATCACCCAGGAAACGAGCGCAGAGACCATCGCCGCTATGGTGCCGTTCGGGAAGTTCATCACCGTGGTCCCCGAAAGCGCGACCGGCGCTGCCCGGCCCGATGTCGTGTTCCGCGAGATAACCGACCCAAGCGGTGCTGCGCATCTCGATTTTGCAGCCTGGTGGCGCGAGGACAACGACAATCCCGCACTCGCCCGCTTCTTCAAGCTGCTCGATGAACGCTATCCGCTAACCGGCGCTGGCTGAATGTTCCGCCGCGCTTTCGCGAACTCGCGATCGGTCGCCATAAACCGCTCCAGCATCGGGGCGACCAACTGCTCGGGTGTTGGTGCACCTAGCTCCTCTCCGCCATTCAGGACGGTGCCATAGGTAACCAGATCGCAGTGCAACCGGGCGGGGATCTCGATGGTGAGCTTGACCGGCTTCTCGTCGGTGATGTCGGAAAGCTTGAGCCTGGTCACGATCCACTCTCCAGTACGATATCACGGGTGACCAGCACCCGCACTGGATAGCCCGGCCGTATAGTCAGCGTCGGGCGGATATTGAGCTCGCGCGAGACGATCTGCTCGCCTGCGCGGTTGACGCTGTCCTGACTGCCGCGCCGCAGCGCCCGCGCCAAATCACTGTCACTGCCGGAACCAAATTCGCTACCGACGCCCAGCAAGGTCGAGACCAGCGCGGCCTTGAGCACGCCGCCCCAGTGATAGTCGACCCCGTCTTCGAGACCGGCATAGCCGGAAGGGTCGGCTGCAGGCTGGCGTTCGAGCACAATTGAACGGCCATCGGGCAGGATAAGCCGGTTCCAGGCGAGCAGCACGCGCCGCTGGCCAAAGCCGACATCGGATTCGTACTCGCCGATCAGGCGCGCGCCCTGCGGGATCAGCAAGCGGCGTCCGGTCAGGCTGTCATAGACGTTTTGAGTCACTTGCGCGGTTACAAGCCCGGGCTGGTCGGAGCGGATACCGGTGATGAGTGCAGCGGGAATGACTCGAACCGGCCTGCAACAGCGCCCCCGATGGTGCGGCATCGAGCCGCTGCGAGCGAAACCGTGCGGCGCTCGGCGGGGCGATCAAGAAAGGCAGGCTGTGCGGCAGAAACCGAAGACTGAGCTGATGCAGGCACTGGATCGGAGGGCGGGAGCGCCTGCGCCAGACTGGCAGCGGGCGTTCCGCCGCCAAAGAACAGGCGGCTACCGCGTGCGGCTTCGCGTTCCTGTTCGATCCGCTGACGCGCCGCTTCCTCTGGGCTGATGCCCTGCGGCGGCGGTGGGGGCGGTTGCGCGCCGACAGGCGGTAATGCAGCAACAGCGCCGCGCTCCTGCGCATCAAGTATCGGCTTGCCGAGATCGCCGGGAAGCGGCGGTCCAAGCCTTGGCACCTGCGAATAATCCCTCGGGGCCGATGCCAGACCGTCGGCCACCGCGACACCATCGGTGTTGAACAGCTCCTCCTCGCCCCCTTGCGAGGCAGGCTGCAGCGCATAGAGCAAGGCTCCGCCCACAAGCGATAGTCCGACGGCGCTGGCGATACCGATGGCTTTGCGCGACAGTCGCACAACGCGCGGGCCCTCGCCGCGCAGGCTGGTGATGGATTCGGCGTCGACGGGGCGTTCGGGTTCGGGCTCGCTGTTCATCACTCGCTCCGTGCCCGGTTGGTGATCTTGACGCGCACCTGCCTGCGTCCTGCGCCGAGGCGCAATTCGGCCTTATGGAACAGCCGGTCGACGATCAGGTAGCGCCCGTTCACCCGGTAATTGACCAGTTCGGCCTCGCCCTCCTCGCCAATGACGAAGAAGGGCGGCATTTCGCCTTGGGCAATGTCGGGCGGGAATTCCACGAGCGTGCGCTGACCATCATCGAAAACGCGCAGCGGCCGCCAATCGGGTTTGTCGCCCGATATCCGGTAATCAAAATTGAGGTTTTCGATCGTGAACCCATCCGCAATCGGCGCCGTGCGCACGGCTTCGGCTTCTGCCCGGCGCAATGCGATCAGCTCGTCTTCGGGATAGGACCAGCTGACCGAGGCCATGTAGACGCGGGCGTTGGCGCGCAGTTCGACGTGATAGGTGCGCCGGTCGGTGTTGATGACAAGGTTGGTGGTGATGTCAGGCCGGGTCGGCTTGACGAGGATATGCACCCGCTGTGTGGCGCCCGATCCGCTGAGCGTATCGCCGATCATCCAGCGCACCGTATCGCCTGCCGCAACCGGGCCGGGGCCGACCAGCTGCTCGCCTTCCTGCAAGGCGATATCGGTCACTTGCCCTGGCTTGGCATAGATCTGGAACAGCGCTCCTTCGCTAAAGGCATAGCGCTGGATCGCATTCTGGAACCCTGCATCCTCGGGCTGGATACGGGCAGCATCATTTGCCGCTCCCACTTGCGTCTCGGGGTCAGGCGGGCGGGAGCGGCGCGCGGCAGTGGGGGAGGCCTGCCGCGAAAGGAGATGGATATCATCGGGTGTCTGGATCGCCGTGAGCGGGCGCATTTTCACCAGCGCTGCCAAGGCTGACTGCATGGCCGCAGCCGAAGGGGCCGGGGTCGCCGAAGCCGGAACGGCCAGCGCCAGCGACGCGGCACCAAGCAGGCTGACACAGATTTTGCGGGATAGAATTTGTGAGCGGGACATCAGCCGAGCTCCTTTGACCAGTTGATGGATGTGACGAAGATGCCGAGTGGATTCTTGGTGAGCGCATCGGGATTATTGGGCGGCTGCACGGTGATGCCGAGGATCGCGGTCCAGCGGCTCGTCTCGGCGAGCGCGCCGTCGCGGTAGCGGCGCTCGACCCAGGCCACCCGGAAACTGCGCGGCGACGCACGGATCACGCTGGTGACATCGACGGCCACCTGTTCGCGTCCAATCACGGAAAAGGGATCATTGGCGCGCGCATAGTCATTGAGCGCCAGCGCGCCCTTGTCGCTCGCGAAGTCATAGGCTCTGAGCCAGTTTTCCCGCACGACGATGGCATCGTCGGGAATGGCGCGGACATGTTCGATGAAGCGGGCAAGGTGGAAGGCGATCTGCGGATCGGTCGGCGCGAACTCGGCATTGGCAGGCGCGACGCTGCGCGCTTCGCCAAGCTTGTCGACCTCAACCACCCAGGGGACGATGGTGCCGCGCGCATTCTGCCAGATGAGACCGCCGGTCAGCGCTGCCGACAGGCCGAGCGCGCCGAAGAAGGCATAGCGCCAGCTCTTCGCCTGGACGCGGGCCGAGCCGATGCGCTCGTCCCAGACCTGTGCCGCGCGCTGATAGGGCGTCTCGGGTTGCGGTGTCTTGCCGTACCGGATCGAGGGGCGTTTGAACATGAGAGGTCAGTCCTTCTCTTTGGTGTCGATGGAGGAGCCTGCGCCGTGTCCGTCGCCGGAGCGCACAGTGTGCGCAGCGAGCGAGGCCGAGTGGCCGAGGCTCTGGCGCTGCTTCATGGATTTGGCCCAGGCGGGCGGGCCGTTTTCGGGCTGTGGACCGGACGGCGTGCTGCCGGGTGCAGGCACGATGCGTCCGCCCATATTGCCGACCGACGCGCGCGCACCCTCGCGGAAATTGCTTTTGGCGCTGTCCGCTGCTTTGCGCAGCGGCGACATGGCGGCACCTCCTGCGGCGCGGCCGACACCGGCCATACCGCCTGCGACAGCTGCGCCGCCGCTCTTGCCTGCGCTGCCCGTGGCGTAGGCCATACTCGCGCCGCCCGCCGCGCGCGATGTGCCTTGCGCGACCGACGAGGCAGCGCTGGCGACAGCGCCACCGGCCAGCTTGGCTCCGGCGACACCGCCCACCGCCGCGCCGCCCGCTAGCAAGGCCGTGCCTGCTGCAGCGCCCGCTCCCAATTGCGGCCCGCCAGCCACGATGCCGTTGGCAATGCCGGGGCCAAAAATGCCCAGGCCGAGCAGGGTCAGGCTTGCAAGCACGATGGCAAGCGCATCCTCGATGGTTGGCTCGCCGGGGATCGCGCTGGTGAATTCAGCAAAGAGCGTCGAGCCGATGCCGATGATCACGGCCAGCACCAGCACCTTGATGCCCGAAGACACGACATTGCCGAGCACGCGCTCAGCCATGAAGGCGGTCTTGCCGAACAGACCGAAAGGGATGAGCACAAAGCCAGCGAGCGTGGTCAGCTTGAACTCGATCAGCGTGACGAAGAGCTGGATCGACAGAATGAAGAAGGCGATGATCACCACCGCCCAGGCGAGCAGCAGGATGATGATCTGCAGGAAATTCTCGAAGAAGCCGACATAGCCCATCAGATCGGCGATGGATTCGATCAGCGGCCAGGCGGCATCGATCCCGACCTGGGCCACACGCCCGGGCTGTAACAGGTCGGCGGCACCCAGCCCTGACCCGCTGGCCTTGAGGCCGAGACCGGCAAAGCTGTTGAAGATGATGTTGGCGAGCGCGCTCCAGTTGCCGATGATATAGGCAAAGATGCCGACGAAGAGCGTCTTCTTGACGAGCCGGGCGATGATGTCGTCATTCTCGCCCCAGCTCCAGAACAGGGCTGCCAGCGTCACATCGATCACGATCAGCGTGGTCGCGATAAAGGCGACCTCGCCCGAAAGCAGGCCAAAGCCGCTGTCGATATATTGGGAGAAGATCGCCAGAAAGCGATCGACGACGCCGGTGCCGCCCATGTCAGTTCTCCCCTCGCTGTTCGCCAACCGGGGCTGACACTGGGAGGTCAGGCGCGTCCGGCGGCGCAGGATCAGCGAGCCCGGAATAGGCCTCTGGATGATCAACGCCCAGGAAGCGGCGGCGCTTTTCGGCCCAGGCCGCGCGGCAATCGGGTGAGGACAGCGCCAACTCGCCCATCTCTGCACAGGCCTTGATCTGTAAGGGCAGCGGGTCGCCGTCGGGCACCCATGCGATAGGCACGGGGTCGGGCTGCGGGGCAGGCTCCTCGCGCATCTGCACGAGCGTCATAGCGAAGGCGAGGCCGACGAAGACGGCGGCACCGACGCGCGCGAGGAGCTTGCTATCCATGGCAGATCACTTTTGCCCGCTGGGCAGGTAGCGCGGACGATTGGCCAGAAAGCGCCGCAGCTGTTCGCGCGCCTGAGCCTTGGCCGCCGCGCTTTCGGCAGCATCGAGCGCCTGCGCCCGGCTCATCGCTGCCAGCGTGGCAGTGAGATCGGCCAGCTGGCCTGCTTGCACGGCCAGCAACTGGTTGCCTGCCTGCGCGGCCTGCAAGGCACCGGTGGCCGACTGGCTGGCGCTGACCAGATTGCCCACCGCTTCGCGTGAGCCTTCGATATTGGCGACCGCGCCCGCCTGGACCTTCAGCGCGTCCTCGAACCCGGCGACGCTGTTTTGCCAGCGCGCCTCGGCGCCATTGACCATCGCCTGCTGCGAGGCATTCAGCGGAATATTCTTGTACTGCGCATCGAAGGTGGTTTCGATTTCGCGCACATCGTAGGCGATGCGCTGGGCCTGCTGGAGCAATTGCTGCGTCTGCCGGATCTGGTCCTGCAGGGGCTGAAGCACGGTCAGCGGCAAGCTCTGCAAATTGCGCGCCTCGTTGACGAGCGAGTTGGCCTGGTTTTGCAGCATGCGGATCTGATTGTTGATCTGCTCAAGCGTGCGCGCGGCGGTCAGCACGTTCTGGGCATAGTTCGACGGATCATAGACAATGCCGCCGAACTGCGCGTGGGCAGGCGCGGACACGAGAGCGCCGGAGCCAGCACAGGCGAGCGCGACACCGGTCAAAAGGCTGCGGACGTATTTACGGGGAATCATGGGAGGTCTCCTTGTTGGGGGCTGGGGGTAAGGGAGGTTTGTTCGGGGGCACTGAGCAGATCGGCAGCCCAGTCGAGGCCGCGATGGCGCAGCCAGGCGGCGGCAAAACCTGCGCGGCCGGAATTCTCGATGATCCGCGCTATGGCGAGCTGGTCGCTCTTGGACGAGGCGGCGGTGAAGGCGAGCGCGACCTCGCCCAGACCCAGCTCGAACAGGCGGTTGCCGCGCGCTGACTGACAGTAATAGTCGCGCTTGGGCGTTGCCCGGCTGAGGATTTCGATCTGGCGATCGTTGAGCCCGAAGCGGCGATAGATGCTCAGGATTTGCGGTTCGACCGCGCGCTCATTGGGCAGGAAGATACGGGTTGGGCAGCTTTCGATGATCGCGGGCGCAATCGCTGAACTCTCGATATCGGCAAGGCTCTGCGTGGCGAAGACGACGCTCGCATTCTTCTTGCGCAGGGTCTTGAGCCATTCGCGCAATTGCGCGGCAAAGGCCGGGCTGTCGAGCACCAGCCAGCCCTCATCGATGATGATCATCGTGGGCGATCCGTCGAGCCGCCCTTCGATCCGGTGGAAGAGATAGGAGAGGACTGCGGGGGCCGCTGCCGATCCGGTCAGCCCCTCGGTCTCGAAGGCCTGGAAGCTGCCTTCGCCAAGCCGCTCGCTTTCGGCATCGAGCAGCCGACCGAACGGACCACCGATGCAATAGGGCGCGAGTGCCTGCTTCAAGCCCTGCGATTGGAGCAGGACGGCGAGGCCCGTGAGCGTGCGTTCGGCAATTGGCGCGGTCGACAGCGAGGTCAGTGCCGACCAGAGATGGTCCTTGGTAACCGGATCGATGGTGACGCCTTCGGAAGCAAGGATCGCCTGCAGCCATTCCGACGCCCAGTTGCGCTCCGCCGGCTCGTCGATCCGCGCGAGCGGTTGCAGCATCACGGCCTCGTCGCTGTCCTCTGAAAGGCTTGATCCCAAGTCCTGCCAGTCACCGCCGCAGGCGAGCGCCGCCGCCCGGATCGAGCCGCCAAAATCGAAGGCGAAGATTTGCGAGCCGAGCATACCGGCGGAACTGCATCGCCATCATGGCCAGCAGCACCGATTTGCCCGCCCCGGTGGGGCCGACCACCAGACTGTGCCCGACATCGCCGACATGCAGCGAAAAGCGGAACGGGGTCGAGCCTTCGGTCTTCGCATAGAAGAGCGGCGGCGCATCGAAATGCGCATCGCTCTCCGGCCCGGCCCAGACCGCCGAGAGCGGCATCATATGCGCCAGGTTCAACGTCGAGATCGGAGGCTGGCGGACATTGGCATAGACATGACCCGGCAGCGATCCGAGCCAGGCCTCGATCGCGTTCATGCCTTCGGTCACACAGGTGAAATCGCGGCCCTGGATGACCTTCTCGACCAGCCGCAGCTTTTCGGCAGCGAGCGCGGCATCCTCGTCCCAGACGGTAACCGTGGCCGTCACCAGCGCCAGCCCGACATGGTCTGCGCCCAGTTCCTGCAAGGCCGTATCGGCATCCTCGGCCTTGTTGGCCGCGTCGCTGTCGACCAGCACCGAAGCCTCATTGGTCATCACCTCCTTGAGGATCGCGGCGACCGATTTGCGCTTGGCGAACCATTGGCGGCGGATCTTCGAGAGCAGCCTTGTCGCATCGCTCTTGTCGAGCATGATCGCCCGGGTCGACCAGCGATAGGCGAAGCCTTGCGCGTTCAATTCATCGAGCAGGCCGGGAAAGGTCGCGCTCGGAAAACCGATCACGCTGAGCGTGCGCAGATGCGCCGTGCCCAGACGCGGTTCGAGCCCGCCGGTGAGCGGCTCGTCGGCGAGCAGCGCATCGAGATGCATCGGGGTTTCGGGAACGCGGACGGACTGCACCCGCGTCGAGATGCAGCTGTGCAGATAGGTCAGCGTTTCGCCGTCATCGAGCCATTGGGCTTCCGGAAAGAAGCCTTCGAACAGGCGCAGCAGCCGGTCGGTCCGATCGACGAAGCCGTCCAGCAATTCACGTGGGACAATGCCTTTCTCGGCCTTGCCCTCGTAGAGCCAGCTTTCGGCGCGTGCGGCGTCCTCGGCGGGCGGCATCCACAGGAAGGTCAGGAAATAGCGGCTCTCGAAATGCGCGCCTTCCTCGGCAAACTGCGCAGCGCGTTCGCGCTCGACCAGTGCCGATGCCGGATCGGGAAAGTCACAGACCGGATAGTCCAGCGCCGGACGGCGCACCGCTTCGACGAAGATCGCCCAGCCAGAGCCCAGACGCCGCAACGCGCTGTTGAGCCGCGCGGTGGTTGCGATCAGTTCGGCAGGCGTTGCGCTGTCGAGGTCGGGCCCGCGAAAGCGTGCCGTGCGCTGAAAGCTGCCGTCCTTGTTGAGCACCACTCCGGGCGCAACCAGCGCTGCCCAGGGAAGGAAGTCCGCGAGCCGGTCGGCCTTGTTTCGGTATTCGCGCAGCGAGAACATCCCTCACACCCCGCAATGGGCAGGAAAGCGCAGATGCCGCCGTGCGACGTCCACGAATTGCGGATCGCGCCGCGCTGCCCAGACCGCCACCATGTGACCGAGCGCGAAGAAAACGAGCCCCGCGATCCAGAGCTGCAGGCCCAGCCCGATGGCTCCGGCCAGCGTCGCATTGGCGATCGCCAGCCCGCGCGGTGCGCCGCCCAGCAAGATATGCTCGGTCAGCGCGCGGTGGACCGGGACCACGAAGCCATTGGGCAGGCTGGATGCGCCGCTCTCCATCAGACGAGCGCTCCGCCGCCGAAGGAAAAGAAGGAGAGGAAGAAGGACGATGCGGCAAAGGCGATCGACAGGCCGAAGACGATCTGGATCAGCCGCCGGAACCCGCCCGACGTGTCACCGAAGGCCAGCGCCAGGCCGGTGGCGATGATGATGATCACCGCGACGATCTTGGCGACCGGGCCTTGGATCGATTCAAGGATGGCCTGCAACGGCGCTTCCCATGGCATGGACGAGCCGGCGGCATGGGCGGGCGTGGCAACGACCAGTGCCACGCAGGTAGTCAAGTACAAGAGCGGACAGGCGCGAGCGCGCCCGCGATAGAATGTGGATCACGAAGGGTCTCCTTGAGTTGGGGAAAGGGGTGCGAGGACATATTCGCCTGCGGCATCGAGCCCGCGGACCTCGGCCAGTTCGGACAGCCGCCGACCGGTGCCATCGCGCACAAGCACAGCGATAACGTCGATGGTCTCGGCGATCAGCGCGCGCGGCACGGTGACCACGCTTTCCTGGATCAGCTGTTCGAGCCGCCGCAGCGTGCCGAGCGCTGTCCCGGCATGGATCGTGCCGATCCCGCCCGGATGCCCGGTGCCCCAGGCCTTGAGCAGATCGAGCGCTTCTGCGCCGCGCACCTCGCCGATGGGGATGCGGTCGGGCCGCAGGCGCAAGGCAGAGCGGACCAGATCGGACAGGGTGGCAACGCCATCCTTGGTCCGCAGCGATACGAGATTGGGAGCGGCGCATTGCAGTTCGCGCGTATCTTCGATCAGGACGACGCGGTCAGAGCTGGAAGCAACCTCGGCCAGCAATGCATTGGTGAGCGTGGTCTTGCCGGTGGAAGTGCCGCCAGCGACCAGAATGTTCTTCCGCGACACGACGGCATCGGCCAGCAAGATCGGCCTGCCAGTCGGCCATGATGCCCGCAGCGACATAGTCAGCCAGCGTGAACACCGCGACTGCAGGCTTGCGAATGGCAAAGCTGGGCGCGGCAACCACGGGTGGCAGCAGCCCTTCGAAGCGTTCGCCGCCCTCGGGCAGTTCTGCCGAAACGCGCGGAGCACCGGCATGAACTTCGGCACCGACATGATGCGCGACCAACCGAATGATGCGCTCGCCATCGGCGGCACCCATCAGGCAGTCGGTTGCGGCAAGGCCTTCACCCAGACGGTCGACCCAGAGCCGACCGTCGGGATTGAGCATGACCTCGATCACTGCAGGCTCTTCGAGCCAGCGAGCAATCTCTGCGCCCAGCGCCGTGCGCAACATGCGCGCGCCGCGCGACGATGCTTCGGATCGGATCGGAATGACGCTCATGGGCTGCCCCGGATTGCGGCAACCGAC
>CAWCWP010000001.1:1545000-1551771 GCA_963799315.1 uncultured Alphaproteobacteria bacterium | reverse complement strand
CAGACGTTGATGGAGAAGCCGCTGGAAGAGCTATGCCTCGAAGCCAAGGCGCACGCGGGCGAAACGGTGACGCTGATTGCGGACTTCATGCGCGAACAGCTGGGCGAGCTGGCGCAGTATACGGATCGGTCAGGATATTCTTGGTGAGGGCGGGGTCGGATGGAGTGTCTGCATACGACCCGAGAACTGATATCACGACGCTAGTTTGGATCGCCCAGTTTGGTAAGTTTTCAATATGCCTTATGACGACCTAAAAATTGGTAACCACTATTTCTGCCGTGAGGAAGTGACTGGCAATGGTCACTGCGGTAATCTCTACTTTTACGAGAACGAAATGACTGTCGAACTCTATGCATTTGACGAATGCAATATTGGGGTCGATCTTAAGCGCGTTTTGATCTTGCGTCTTGCGAACAACTCCATTCTGTCGCTTCATAACAACATCAGACCGGGTGGTACCGTAGGCTATGTAGACATTGATAATAACCGGCAGACAAAATGCCTGCGCATTCTATCGAACGTCGTAATCGCTGGTGACAGCCCGTGGCCACACACGAAACCCGTTCGGCGCCTGAGCTTCTCGATGGAGCATTCCGACGAGCTGCTCCGTTATTCCGACAAATACGATGAAATTATCGAGGCAGAGTTAGGTGACATGCCGGAAACCACCCTGTTCGCAGTGGAAGCAGACGGTATGATCTTCAAAGCGTGGTATTCAGTTTCAGGCAGCTTTTCGCTTAAACCAACCCATATTGTCGTGCGCTATGGCATCGATTTTCGCGAGCCACGCTACCTGCACAACTACATGCCAGAACTTCAAAGACTACTGCATTTTGTATCGGCTGCCCTCGGGCATCCTTTCACTCCTTCTGACATCGAATTCTCTAGCCTCACCGATAGCGAGTATGAGACAGCGATCGAGGCCCGAAAAGGCTACAAGGCGCATAAGGTCCATTACGTTTGGCCCTCCAACCCGCCGCGCCACAGTCTGTGGATCGGTAATTCCTTTGCGCATGTGCGTGGAGAGACAGAACTGGCAGCATTCTTGGAATGCTTGCAGGCATGGACATCGCGCGATGCGGCGTGGCGAAGCGCCAACAATCTGATGATGAGCTCTTTGGTGCTGCAAGATACGTTGTCCGGTGAGAGGCTATTAAATGCCTGCCGATGGCTCGAGCAAATACCAGGGCACCGACTCCGAAGTGGCGGTTTCAGAAGAAGACATTAATGCAATTGCCGCAGTCGCCGGCGTCGAGGCCGAAAAGCGCGGTCATCATGAATATGAGAAGCGGATCAAAGGCGTAATCAAAAGTCAGCTTAAGAAAGAGAGCAACAAAGAGCGTTTCACGCGGCTGCATCGTTCGATTTGCGAGAGTTTCGGGAATGGCGCGCTTAATGAGAGCGCAATTGATTATTTTCTCAAAGCCATGGAGTTTCGGGGGAAGGTAGCACATGGCCATTTCATTCCAAGCGATGAGGCTGAGAATCGATCATTCGAAAAATCGATCTACGCTATGGAGGCGCTTTGCTACTTGCTGACCATTCGAGATTTGCCGATGTCAGATGAAGGAAGGCAGCGAGCGGTTAGGCAGCAGATAGTGGCTAACTATTTTCAATGCCCAACGTAACGGAAATTGGGTTCCATTCGAAGCTTTGCTTTTCACTTATAAGCAGACAGACCGTCCCCCCCATCGGCACGCACTAACCTCTTTCCTACACGCGCGCAATTTGCTCCATCCTGCGGGATGAGCACATATCACGAGTTCGGGGAGCACTCAGAGCCATCCTCCATCGCCATCGACACACACCTGCCAAAGCGGGCGGAGTTCGACAGAACGGGCAGGGCGCTCGCGCCTATTCCGGAACGCAGCCCGGCGGTGGACGGGCACGGGTTCGATCCAGCGGATTATCGCTGGGTGCCGGTGCGGCGGCGGGGGCGCAGGGACGGGTGGTCGGAGGTCAAGCAGCGCGCCTTTATCGAGGCGCTGGCGGATTGCGGCTGTGTCGAGGATGCGGCGCGCGTCGTGAAGATGAGCGTGCAAAGCGCCTATGCGTTGCGCCGCGCGCCGGGTGGCGAGAGCTTTGCCGCCGCGTGGGGAGCGGCGGTGCAGCAGGGCGCGCTGAAGCTGGCCGATGTCGCCATGCACCGCGCGCTGAAGGGCACCGACGAACCGGTGTTCGACCGCAACGGTCTCAGGATCGGCGCGAAGACGAAATATAGCGAGCGCATGGTGATGTTCCTGCTGCGCGCGCATCTGCCCGACCGCTATGCGCAGGCCCATCGCGCCGTCCGCCCCGACGATGCGCCGCCGCCGCCCGTCGTGCTGCCGATGGCCGAGGCGCTGGCGCGGCTGGAACCGGTGCGGCCCGACGCACCGCACGCGCTGCTGTCGCCGGACGAGCTGGAGAACGAGCTGCAGATCGCGGATATCATGGATGGCGAACTGCCCGAACGCTACCGCTCTCCGCCTGTCGGCGAACCGTCCAAAGCGCCTGCCACGTTATCCAGACCGAAGGCGAAGTCGCTTTCGCCGGAAGAAATGCTGTCCATCCCTGTCCCGCCGGACAAACCCGCCAAACGCCGCGCATCCGAAAAGTGGACGCTGAAAAGGCGGGCCAAGAAATAAGGGGGTTGGGCCTAAACTTCCCTAAACTTCCGGCGTGCCGATCCCCTGCGCAGGCAGGGGCCTCCGTCGGATCGGCGCGACGTTGCGGGAGACCCCTGCCTTCGCAAGGAATCGGCTACTGGTCGACGGTGTTTACGTAAGGAGGCCGCGCTTCACTTCACCGCCTGTATCCGCTTTTCAGCCCACCTGCTCCGCCGCCTGCCGCATCCACATATCGGCATAAAGCCCCCGCGCCGCCAGCAGCGCGCCGTGGGTGCCGCGCTCGGCGATGCGGCCTTCGTCCATCACCAGGATCTCGTCGGCATCGGCGATGGTGGACAGGCGGTGGGCGATGCTGAGCGTGGTGCGGCCTGCCGAGACGCGGTGGAGCGTTTGCAGGATGGCCTGTTCGGTGCCGCTGTCCAGCGCGCTGGTCGCTTCGTCCAGCAGCAGGATCGGCGGGTCTTTCACCAGCGTGCGGGCGATGGCGACGCGCTGCTTCTCGCCGCCCGACAGCTTGAGGCCGCGCTCGCCCACCTCGGTGTCGAAGCCCTTGGGCAGCCGTTCGATGAAGGGCAGGATCGCGGCACCCTCGGCGGCGGCAAGTACCGCCTCGTCGCTCGCGCCGTCGCGGCCATAGGCGATGTTGTAGCCGACGGTGTCGTTGAACAGCACGCTGTCCTGCGGCACGATGCCGATCTGCGCGCGCAGGCTGGCCTGGGTAACGTCGGCGATGTCCTGCCCGTCGATCAGGATGCGGCCCGATGCGGGGTCGTAGAAGCGGAACAGCAGCCGCGCGATGGTGCTCTTGCCCGCGCCGCTGGGGCCGACGATGGCGGTGGCGCTGCCGGCGGGCACTTCGAAGCTGAGGTCGTGCAGGATGGTGCGGTCGGGGTCGTAGCCGAAGGTGACGTTCTCGAACGCGACGGTGGGCGTGGCGACGATGATGGCGGGCGCGCCGGGGCGGTCTTCCACCTCGACGGCGGTGTCCATCAGCCCGAACATCGCGCCCATGTCGATCAGCCCCTGGCGGATGGTGCGATAGACCCAGCCCAGCAGGTCGAGCGGGCGGAACAGCTGCATGAGGTAGGTATTGACGAACACCAGATCGCCCACGGTCAGCTCGCCCCGGCTCCACCCCCAGACGGTGAAGGCCATCGCGCCGCCCATCAGCGTGTTGGTGATGAGCGACTGCGCCATGTTGAGCCAGGCCAGCGAGTTGTCGGTCTTCACCGCCGCATCGGCATAGGCGCGGGCCGCGCTGGCGTAGCGGGCTTCCTCGCGCTGCTCCGCGCCGAAATATTTGACCGTCTCGTAATTGAGGAGCGAGTCGACGGCCCGGTCCAGCGCGCGCCCGTCGAGGTCGTTCATCTCGCGCCGCAGCTGGGTGCGCCACTCGGTGATCCAGCGGGTGACGGCGATGTAGAGGACCACGGTGACGGCGGTCGCGGCGACCAGTTCCCACCCGAAATTGATGTAGAAGATGACGCCGACCACGACGAGTTCGATGAGGGTCGGGGCGATGTTGAAAAGGAGGAAATAGAGCATGGAATCGATGCTCTTGGTGCCGCGCTCGATGGTCTTGGTAACCTCGCCGGTGCGGCGCGACAGGTGGAAGCGCAGCGACAGGCGGTGCAGGCGGCCGAACACGTCCTCCGCCAGCTGCCGCGTGGCGTCCTGCCCGACCCGCTCGAACGCGACATTGCGCAGCTGGTCGAACGCGACCGACCCGAACCGGCCCAGCGCATAGGCCGCGACCAGCGCCATCGCGACCAGCGCCAGTTCGTCCAGCGGCCCGCCCCCCTCTGGCACCTCCATCGTGTCGACCGCGTATTTGTAGGCGAAAGGCAGCGTCAGCGTGGTCGCCTTGGCCAGCAGCACGAAGCCGATGGCGATGACGATGCGCCGCTTCAGCGCCGGATTGTCGCGTGGCCAGAGATAGGGGAGGAAACGCTTGAGGACATGCCAGCCGTCATGGTCGGCGGGTGTCGGGGTGGCGGCGTCGGGTGGCATCGGCGGCTATGTGGTGGTGCGGCGGGGCGAAGGACAATGGGCGCGGGGCTGCGGGGTAGGTGGCGAGAGGGCAGGATTCGTTGTCCTACTCGCGCAGTTCAAGGCATAGCGGAGCAAAGGTCAGGGCAGGGGGTGTAGAGAGTGGCAGGGCTGTTGGTATAGGTGCGGTAATGGAGAGTGGGTGATGGTGTATTATTTGTCTGAATCTGGTGACGGCATCGAGCGCTATGCCGAAATGGGCTCGGGCGTCATGGATGTTCCGAAGGAAGGTTATTGGCGGCGCATCGAATATGCCCATCCGGACGAGGTTCATCCCAGTGCCTTGCAGGAGAATGTGTCAGCGCGAGAGCAGGGATATTGGGTCAAACCCGAAACGATGCCGAGGCAGTATTTGTGGGCCAACGGCGGGAAGTCGTTGCCCGATGTGCTTCCGGGCTTTGTCGTGTCGCCGCGCTTTATGGACCTTGGTCGAACATCTTGAACCGAACGTGCATCAATTTGTGCCGGTGGAGATATTCCAGTCCCGCAAGGGCGAGCCGGTGGCGACCTATTACTGGTTTATCGTCGGGCAGCGGATCGATAGCGTTGATCGGGAGCATACGACCCTCAATTTGCGGGAAGAAGGCACGCGCGCTGTTCGGGCAGGTATTTCGTCCACATGGATACGAAGACTTGGACTTTTACAAAAATTCGTGATGCCAAATCTCGTCTTCAGCAATCGTCAAGTCCAAGGCCATCATATTTGGCACGATCCGCATGTGCTGACCTTCAACAACGGCCTAAGTTCCGACGCATTTGCCGAAACCGTTCTAGCAAGCGGCATGACCGGCGTTGCGGTTACGCCGCGCGAATCTGCTTGAGGGAAAGTCTGACACGTGGCATTAGCGACTATGTGATGACGCTGTGCGAGGTGGCTCAGAACCTGCGACGATAGCCTCTGCTGTCGGCTCGCGCGCGGCACGTCGAACAGCACCTTGCGGCTGGCGAAATCTATTGCGACGCGGTTGAACAGCCTCAGGTCTCGCATGCCGAGGATGAGCGCGGGCCGGTCGCGCAGACCCAGCACTTCGAAGGGCGGGGCGTCGGCGAATCCGATGGGCAGGTCGCGGATTTCCATCGACTGGATGCGCAGCGTGCGGGCGATATTGAGGGTGCCCAGCAGCTCCACGCCGTTGACGTCGGTGGTGCTGTACGGGGCGGTCCCGCGCGACCGCATGCGCTTTCTCAGGGCGAGGTTGCCCACGCTGCCATGCGCGCCGGTGTCCACGATGATGTCGGTGGTGATGCCGTCGACCTTGGCCTGCGTGATGATGAGTCGGCCCAGCCGTCGCCGCGCGCGGATGACGATGTCGAACCCGCTATTGCCACCAAGCGCCTCGGCATCGTTGACCGCGATGGTATCGTTGCGGAAGTCGATGACGACGCGCAGGGTTTGCAGGCTGTCGAGGCCGAGGATGCCGTCCGCGCCGATATTGCGGGCGCGCAGCAGCGGGGCCTCGATATTGTTGAACGCGCGCGCGGCGAAGCGCAGGTCGTCCACCGCGACCAGCTCCACCGGCGTCTTGCTCGCCATGCCGACCACCGTGGCGGTGCCGATGGTCTCCAGCGCCAGCCGGTCGCGCAGCCGCTCGGTCAGGGCGGTGGCCTGCGCGCCGGTATCGACCAGGAAGCGGAACGGCCCCTCCTCGCCGATCATCACCGGCACCGTCAGCCGGTTATAGAAATCGGCATCGGAGGCGACGATGTCGTCGGCTGCGGCTGTGGCGTCGTCATCCACCGCCTCCGTTTCCGGCGGAAGCGGCATGGCGGGCGTGGGGAGCAGCTGGGGTATTGGCTGGGCCAGCGCGGCAAGGAACAGGGTGAAGGACAAGCGCCAGCACTAGCACGCTATCGGGCGCGCACCAAAATCAGGGCTGGAGCGCGGTGGCCTGTGCGGGCGTCTTGGCGGGCCGCAACATCGCCAAGCTCTCGCGCAGGATATGCGGGCGCGACAGCCACAGGATCGCGCCATATGTGCCTGCGCCCAGCGGCACGAGCAGCAGCAGTTGAAGCGGTGGCGCCCAATGCGTCACCTGGATGCTGGCCCAGTACACGAACATCGCCATTGTCACGGTCGCCACGGCAATCGGCCCCAGCTCGGCCAGCATCTGCC
>CAWCWP010000001.1:0-1540000 GCA_963799315.1 uncultured Alphaproteobacteria bacterium | reverse complement strand
ACTCCGAATACCATCGAGTCTTGTCTGGCAGACAGACGGCGGGTGCTAAGGTCCGTCGTCAAAAGGGAAACAGCCCTAACCTACAGCTAAGGTCCCCAAGTCATTACTAAGTGGGAAAGCATGTGGGAATCCCAAAACAACCAGGAGGTTGGCTTAGAAGCAGCCATCCTTTAAAGAAAGCGTAACAGCTCACTGGTCTAAATAAGGGTTCCTGCGGCGAAGATGTAACGGGGCTAAAGTAATGCACCGAAGCTTAGGGTTCATAGTTTACTATGAGCGGTAGCGGAGCGTTCCGTAAGTGGTTGAAGCCGAAGGGTAACCGACGGTGGACATATCGGAAGTGCGAATGCTGACATGAGTAGCGATAAAAAGGGTGAGATACCCTTTCGCCGAAAGACCAAGGGTTCCTGCTCAACGCTAATCGGAGCAGGGTAAGCCGGCCCCTAAGACGAGCCCGAAGGGGGTAGTCGATGGGAACCACGTTAATATTCGTGGGCCTGAAGATGTGTGACGGATCGTGGAAGTTGTGTGTGCTTATTGGATTGTACATGCAGCCAAGCGGTTCCAGGAAATAGCCTCTTCATATAGACCGTACCCGAAACCGACACAGGTGGTCAGGTAGAGTATACCAAGGCGCTTGAGAGAAGTATCCTGAAGGAACTCGGCAAATTGCCTCCGTACCTTCGGAAGAAGGAGGCCCCATCAGAAGGCAACTTTTGGTGGGGGGCACAGGCCAGGGGGTAGCGACTGTTTATCAAAAACACAGGACTCTGCTAAGTCGGCTTCAAGACGACGTATAGGGTCTGACGCCTGCCCGGTGCTTGAAGGTTAAGAGGAGGAGTGCAAGCTCCGAATTGAAGCCCAAGTAAACGGCGGCCGTAACTATAACGGTCCTAAGGTAGCGAAATTCCTTGTCGGGTAAGTTCCGACCTGCACGAATGGCGTAACGACTTCCCCACTGTCTCCAGGATATGCTCAGCGAAATTGAATTCTCCGTGAAGATGCGGAGTACCCGCGGTTAGACGGAAAGACCCCGTGCACCTTTACTGCAGCTTTAGAGTGGCATTAGGAAAGAATTGTGTAGAATAGGTGGGAGGCTTTGAAACTTGGGCGCCAGTCCGAGTGGAGCCAACCTGTGAAATACCACCCTGTTGTTTTCTGATGTCTAACCTCGGTCCGTTATCCGGGCCAGGGACCCTCTATGGCGGGTAGTTTGACTGGGGCGGTCGCCTCCTAAAGAGTAACGGAGGCGCGCGATGGTATGCTCAGGACGGTTGGAAACCGTCTGCAAGAGTGCAATGGCATAAGCATGCCTGACTGCGAGACCGACAGGTCGAGCAGAGACGAAAGTCGGTCATAGTGATCCGGTGGTCCCTCGTGGAAGGGCCATCGCTCAACGGATAAAAGGTACGCCGGGGATAACAGGCTGATGATTCCCAAGAGCTCATATCGACGGAATCGTTTGGCACCTCGATGTCGGCTCATCACATCCTGGGGCTGGAGCAGGTCCCAAGGGTTTGGCTGTTCGCCAATTAAAGTGGTACGTGAGCTGGGTTCAGAACGTCGCGAGACAGTTTGGTCCCTATCTGCCGTGGGCGTCGATACTTGAAAGGAGTTGCCCCTAGTACGAGAGGACCGGGGTGAACATGCCTCTGGTGTACCAGTCATGCCGCCAGGCGTGCCGCTGGGTAGCTATGCATGGACGGGATAACCGCTGAAAGCATCTAAGCGGGAAGCCTCCCTTGAGATTAGGTATCTTCGAGTCGTGATAGACCATCACGTTGATAGGCCGGGTGTGGAAGCGCAGTAATGCGTGAAGCTAACCGGTCCTAATAACTCTGATCATGCTTGATGAATCTGCACCATCAACGACAGCTTTGCTTCGTGCATCGCTCAAGTTGCTGGCGGAAGAACATCCAGCCAGATCTTTGACGCCTTTGATACGTATCGCATCGATTTAAAACCCGCACCCGCTGGCTTCATTGCTTGGTGACCATAGCGTCTGTGACCCACCCGATCCCATCTCGAACTCGGTCGTGAAACCGGACAGCGCCGATGGTACTAACGCTCAAGCGTTGGAAGAGTAGGTCGTCGCCAGGCATTGAAGCCGGCGGGTGTGCGGTATTGAAACCCATTCATTTTGTTAAAGGGCCGACCTGTAAAGGTTGGCCCTTTTGCCGTTTTGCTCTCTTGACGGGTTGCATGGACGGTATGTTGCGCGCCCAAGCGGCGGTGCAGCGCCATCGCAGGCTGTGCGCAGCGATGGTTCCGGTATCGCGGGGTGGAGCAGTCCGGTAGCTCGTCAGGCTCATAACCTGAAGGTCGTTGGTTCAAATCCAACCCCCGCAACCAACCGAACGACATTTTACGCATATTGCCTTTGACGAGGCTCGCGGTTGAGCCATTTTGTGGTGCCAAGCGGCTCGGGTGTCTATTCCGGTATGTCACTGCGATGCCGACATAGGTTCCCATCATGGCATTTGAAGCAACAGCACCATCTGTCCGGTAACCGTTGCTTATGGTGACGGAATAGGCCGGGAAGTCATGACTGCATGTCTGCGTATTCTCGAAACGGTCGGTGTGTCGCTCGATAGCAAAAACGCGGAGATCGGAGAGCGGGTGTATCCGAATGGCCAGAGTTTGGGCGTTGGATCCGAAGCATGGGACAGCCTGCGCCGCATGACGCTGTCCTTCAAAGGGCCGTTCTCTACGCCTCGGGGTGGCGGCTATAAAAGCTTCAATGGTACCCTCCGCAAGGCATTGGGCGGGTATAAACATTCGCGCCCGTATCGCCCCTCTGTATCGCCTACGCGCCGCATGTCGCCACGCGTCTGCCGCATCGATGTCACCATCGTACGGGAAAACGAGGAAGACCGGCAGACCGACGAAGTCTATCAATGCCTCAAGCTAATACGCCTTCCGGCTGCGAGAACATCGTGCGGTATGCTTTTGCACATGCCCGCGCGCACAGCCGCAGGAAGGTCACGTGTTTTACAAAGGACAATATCATGAAGCTGACCGACGGTCTGTTTCATGCCGTATTCGACGAAATCCGCAGCGAATATCCCGACATCGCGTCCGACCGTATGATCGTGGATATCGGTGCGGCGCGTCTGGCGGATACGCCGAGATGTTCGGCGTTATCGTCATGCCCAACCTGTATAGCGATGTGGCGGCGCAGATTACCGGGTCCGTCGACCTTGGCCCGTCTGCCGATACCGGCGATATCAAAGCACGCACGATCAGGGACATGCCGACGCGGTGATCGCACGGCCTGGCCAGCCGCTGCCGCAGAGCCTGTCGCCTGACAGCTATGCCGGCGCAGCGATCCAATTTGCGGTTACCCGTGCGACCCGGCGCAACCCGGCGACAAAGGTACTGGTTGGCGTCGATATGCTCATGCGATCGACAGCAAGTTTCACGGAACTGGCCGCCGGTCTGAAGCATGGCGACACGGGTGAGCTGGCGCCGACCACGATGACCAATCGCGGGGGTAATGGTCCAGCCATGTGGCGGACCAGAAACCTTCCATACCGACCATTGGCGCTGTCGTTTCGAAGCCGTTGGCAATGCGACATGCACCAAGGATGCTATCCTCGAACTGCTTTGCACATTCGATGGCAAACCCGGCTTTCCATCGGGGCAAGGCAGCAGCCTCGCATGCTTGGATATCGTGATTGCTAGGCCTGTCGCGCTGCTTGACTTCAATTGGTCGCGCTATTGCCCAGCCTGACATGGCCGAGGAAGGCGCTGACCTGGCTGCGCATGGTTGCGGCCTGGTTTTCTAGGCTGGTTGCCGAGGTCAGCACCTGCGTTGCGGCGGTGCCGGTCGATACGGCTGTCTCCCTGACTTCGGCGATATGCGCGGCGACCTGATCGCTGCTGCGTGCGGCGAGGTCGATGCTGCGCGCCAGATCCTGTCCCGCCACCGATTGCTGGTCCACTGCGGAGGCAATGGAAATGGCGGTCGCTTCGAGCTGTTCGATCTGCTGGCCGACCGAGCGTAAGGCTTCGACGCTGGCGCCGGTCGAATCCTGCATGCCCCGGATCTGTTCGGCAACGGCATCGGTGGCGCGGCTTGTCTGTGCCGCAAGCTCTTTCACTTCGGATGCGACCACGGCAAAACCGCGCCCCGCTTCGCCACCGCGCGCCGCTTCGATCGAGGCGTTGAGCGCCAGCAGGTTGGTGCGTTTGGCGATACCGCGGATCAGCTCGACGATATCGCCGACCTGTGCTGCGGACGAGGATAGCGTGGAGATGGTTGTGTCGGCCTCGCCCGCCGCGTCGGACGCCTTGCGGGCCAGTTCGGCGGAGGAGGCGGCTTGGCGGCTGATCTCGCCGATGGACATCGCAAACTCGTCGCTCGCGGCGGCGGCGGCGGTCACGCCGGAACTGGCTTCGCGCATGGAGCCTGCCACTTGCCCGGTCTGGTCGACGGACTGTTCTGCGGCGGCGGCCATGTCGCTGGCGGTGCCCTGCAACTGGGTCGAGGCGGCAGCGACGCCGCTGACGATCTCGCCGACTTCGGCTTCGAACCGGTCGGCCAGTTCGGCCAGCAGGGCGGCTTCGCGCTGGCGCACGGCGTCGCGTTCTTCCTCGCGTTCGGCCTGCGCGCGCAATTCGCGTTCGGCCCGCTCGCCGCGTTCCTTGGCCCATTCCTGCAACCGGGCGCTGCCGCGTTTAAAGAACTCGAGCGAGCGCAGCATGGCGCCGACTTCGTCCTGCCGTTCCGCGCCTTCCATTTCGAAATCATTATCGCCGTGGGCGCAGCGATGGAGGCCTTCGGTCAGCTCGGTAACCTTGTCCGTGAAGTCGCGATTGAGGAGCTGCATACTGGCGATGACGACGATGGCGCATATCAAGGCAAGCGTGGCGATGATGGAGGTGATGGTGTAAAACGAGCGGACTGCACTGTCGGCAACCTGCGACGCACGCGATCCGAGTTCGGCCTGCAAGGCGCTGGCATTGGCGTAAATCGTGTCGCCTTCGATTACCAATTCGGCAACAACGGGATCGCGAAGGGCCGCGCTGGTGTCGTCAGCACCTACCGTGCGCAGGCGCTCGAAGATGGTTTGGTAGGTAACCAGCGACGCATCCAGTGTGGCGGTGTCGCCTGCAAGGTCGGCGCTGTTGCCGCTTAGCAAGCCGCCGATACGTTCGAGATCGGCTGCAGCAGCTGCCTGCGAGACGCCGACGCTGGCTGCATTTTCCGGCGTGTCCGACAACAACCAACGGGCGGCGTTCAGACGCATTTCCCCGGCCGTTGCGCGCATATCTGCCGATGCGGTGGTTGCCGCAGTAATCTGGGAATAGGCCTGATAGTGCTGGACCAGAGAGAACAGCCCGACGCCGAACATAAGCGCGACGGCTGCCATCATGGCCAGGAACGTGCCGAAAATCAGGCGCAGCTTGCGTGCGATGGGCTGGTCCGCGAACCAGGCGCGCGGATTGCGAAGGACGGAGCGCGTGCTGCCATCGAGAGCGTCCTGCACGTCGTACGGCGTGGTTGCGGCTTCGCCATGAAGCTCGTCGAACATCTGCTGGTCTATCATGCTCATGCGATGTTTTCCTTGTCTGCTACTGTTGCATCGGCGGGGTCCAGTGCGAGGCCCCCGTCGCCCAGATGCTGCGCAATGTCCTGTGGCGGCATGGCGCGGTAATAGAGCCAGCCCTGTATCTGGTCGCACCCTGCGGCACGGACCAAGGCGGCCTGCGCTTCGGTTTCGACGCCTTCTGCGGTGACATTCATGTTGAGCGCCTGCGCCATCGAGACGCTGGAGGTAATCATGGCCCGGCTGCCCTCGTCCTCGCCCGATTCCACCACCAGCGAACGGTCGATCTTCAGTTTCTCGAAACGGAACTGGCGCAGGAAGCCGATGGAGGCGTAGCCCGACCCGAAATCATCGAGCGCCACGGTGACGCCGAAGCTGCGGATGATGTCCAGGCTGCGCTGTGCCGCCAGCGGGTCCAGCACGAGGCAGGTTTCGGTGATTTCGAGTTCGAGCCGTTCGGGCGGGAAGCCGGTTTCTTCCAGGATCTGGCCCAGCTGGATGGGAAATTCGGGATTGCGCAGCTGCACGCTGGAGATATTGACCGACAGCTTGATGTCGGGCCACGCGGCCGCATCGCGGCAGCTCTGGCGCAGCACGAACAGGCCGATCGGATTGATCAGGCCGGACTCTTCGGCCATCGGGATGAACACCTGCGGCCCCACCGGCTTGCCGTCTGGCCGGTTCCAGCGCAGCAGCGACTCCACCGCCACGATCCGGTGCGTGACGGCATCGACCAGCGGTTGGTAATGCACCGTGAACTGGTCGCCCACCAGCGCGGCGCGCAATTCGGCGTCCAGCGTGCGCATCCGGTCGATATCGCGGTCCAGCTCGGCGCGGAACCAGCTCGACCGCCCTTTGCCGCCACGCTTGGCGGCATACATCGCCACATCGGCGCGGCGCAGCAATTCGGACGAATCGATGTCGGTCGCGCCCATGTTTCCGGCCAGCCCGATACTCATGCCGATGGTGATGCGCCGGTCGTCGATGGCGATGGGGCGGGCGGTGCGGTTCAGGAGCTGGCTGCAAATGCCTTCCAGCAGGTTGCGGCTTTGCGCGCCGGACAGCGCGATGGCGAATTCGTCGCCGCCGAGGCGATAGGGCTGCGCATCTTCGCTGCAATATTCGGTCAGGATTCCGGCGGCGCTGCGGATGAGCTCGTCGCCCACGCCGTGGCCGTACATGTCATTGACCAGCTTGAAGCCGTCCAGATCGATCATGGCGATGGAGATATCGTCGCCGCGTTTGAGCGCCGCGCCGAGATGGCGGTGCAAGGCGCGGCGATTGGGCAGGAGCGACAGGCTGTCCGTCATGCCCTGGCGTTCCAGATCGGCAATTGCGGACAGGCCCATGCGGCTGAGGAGCGCAGCCGACGCGCCGTATAATGCGATAGCGCCCATGACCAAAGGCAGAGCGTCACGAATATCGGCCGCGTCGGTCACGAGGGTGGCAACCACTGCGCCGAACATCACCGTCACGATGACGAGCGGGGTGAACACCAGCAATTTCGCCAAGATGCCCGGTTTGCGCCAGAATGCCTGCACGACTGCTCCCCCTCAAACCGGCTTGAAACGACGCGGAAACGCGCCTGCCGACGGTGCTATGCAAACGTCCCTAATTTAGCGTTAAAGGCGCGCGGCTTTTCGCGGGGTGCTGTCGGCGCCTGCCGGTGCAGCGCGGCCCGATGACAAATCGCGGCGTTGCGGCAGGACGCGCATGGTCTCTGCCTCCTGCGCGCAGGTCGGGCGATACAGCCCTTGTCGTGCCTGGGTTGCGGCAAAACGCGTGGTCCGTCCCTCAGCCGTTTCGCCCGCGCCCAGCCACAGCCAGCCATCGGGGCGCAGCGCCTGCGCCAGCCGGTCGAACGCCGATGCGCGGCGGTCGGGCGCAAAATACAGCAGCAGGTTGCGGCACAGGATCAGGTCGAACCGCTCCGCAATCTCCACCGGGTCGAGGATATTGCGGACCTTGTAACGGATCATGGTGCGCAGGCCCTGCTTCGCCACCCAGCCATCGGGCGTCTCGTCGAAATGCGTCAGCATCTGCTGCACACCCAGACCGCGCTGGATTTCGAACTGGCTGTAGCAGGCGGACCGCGCGGCTTCGATGGCGCTGTGCGATATGTCGGTCGCCACGATCTCGATGGTCCAGTCGCGCCACCGTTCGGGTTCGTCGGCCAGCATCATCGCCAGCGACAGCGTTTCCTGCCCTGTCGAACACCCGGCCGACCAGATCGCGAGCCGTCGCGAGGCGCTGCCGCTGCTGCGCCAGTTGCGGCAGGACATGCGCACCCAGGTTTTCGAACATGGCCCGGTCGCGGAAGAAATAGGTTTCGTTGTTCAGCAGGGCCTCGACCACTTGCCGCGCCAGTGCGTCCGCGTCCGGTTCGGCGAGCAGGCAGACGAGCTGGTCGACATTGCTCAGGCCGCGTTCGCGCAGCAGCCCCGCCAGTGCGGTGGCGATGCGCCAGCGGCGGTTCTCGCTCATGTGCTGGCCGGTGCGCGCTTCGAGCAGGTCCGAGACGATGCGGTGGGAGATGTCGTTGGACGTCACGATGCCACCCCCGCCATTTGAGCAGAGGGTCGTATTATCGCGCGCTGGCTCTGCACCGGCATTGACACCGGTGCTGGCAAGCGCGGCGATGCGCAGGGCCAGCTGTTCGGGCGGCGCGCAGCAATCGGTCATTCCCGCTTCGACCACGGCACGCGGCATGCCCCACACCGCGCTGGTCTTGCGGTCCTGGGCCAGAATGACGCCGCCCGCCTCGAACAGGTCGCGCGCTCCATCGGCACCGTCTCGGCCCATGCCGGACAGGATGACGCCCACCGCGCAGCCGTCGACCGCTTTCGCAATGCTGGACAGCATCGGATCGACCGACGGAGTGCAGCCGCTCGGCACTGCGCCGGTGGCGATGCCGGTCGTCAACCCGTCCGCGCCCGCACGGACGGTCAGGTGACCATCGCCGGGCGCGACATAGATGTGCGACGGGCGCAATGCCGTCCCGCGTCCGGCGACGATGGCAGGGCGGTTCGCGGCGGTTGCAAGCTGCTTGGCGAAGACCGGCACGAAGGCGGCGGGAAGATGCTGCGTCACCAGTATCGGCGCGGTGACGGTCGGCGGCAGGGCGCGCAGCAGCTGGATTAGCGCATGGATGCCGCCGGTGGAGGCGCCGATGGCGATGAGCTGCGCCGCGCCGTTTGCACGATGTATCGGCCTGCGGGCGGGTGGCGTCATCCGCGCGGTGGTCTCGGCCGGGCGGGCGGCGGTGCGCCCCGGCACGCGGCCCGACAGCCCGCGCAGCTTTGCGCGCAGTTCCCGTTCGAACCGCATGGCGGGCGTTAGTGCGCCAGTGCCCTTGGCCGCTTCATCGGGGGCTATATGCACGGGTTTGGGCATCGTATCGACCGCCCCCGTCGCCAGCGCCTGCACCGTCGCTTCCGCACCCTTGGCGGTCAGCGACGAGATCACCAGCACTTGCGCGGCGGGGCATGCGGCGAGGATGCGGGGCAGGGCTTCCAGCCCGCTGATGCCGGGCAGTTCGAGGTCAAGCAGGACGATATCGGGCGCGAGCTTTTCGAGAGCGTCGAGCGCAAGCTCCGCGCTGCCGAACTTGCCGACGATGGCGAGGTTTCGTTCCGGCTCCACGATACGTGTCAGGACCGACCGCATCGTCAGCGAGTCATCGACGATAAGCACCCGCAACGGCGCGGCAGCTTTGCCGGATTTGAAGGGCGGGGATGTGGGACGGGTCATGGAGAAAAGGTGCGGAGGATGTCGCTTATATCATTCCGACCAGCTGCAATTTGATTTGCAGCGTCTCGTGGTCGAACGGCTTCATTACATATTCGTCCGCGCCCGCATCGATGGCCTCGCGGATGTGCGCGACGTCGTTTTCGGTGGTGCAGAACACCACCTTGGGCTGGTCGCCGCCGGGCATCTGGCGCAGCTTCACGATAAATTCGATGCCGGTCATCACCGGCATGTTCCAGTCCAGCAGGACCACGTCCGGCATGGCGGCTTCGCATTTGATCAGGCCGTCCAGGCCGTTTTCGGCCTCGTCCACGCCTAGGCCAAGGCTTTCGATGATGTGCCGGGAGACGCGGCGGATAACCCGCGAATCGTCAACGATCAGACAGCTTTTCATGGTTGGATGCAGCCCTTCGATATGCGCCCGTCAAAGGCGTGTTTGACCAGACAAATAGGGTGGCATGGTAACGATAGGCTTAAGAAGCGGGCAGGGGCGCACGGTCAGGCGGCGCGGGTGTTTGCGGGGGCCGAAGCACTGGCAGGGCCGGCAATCAGCGCGCCGGTGTCGATCACCAGCACCGGACCATCGGCGGTTTCGATCATGCCGCTGCCGATACGCTGCCATTCGGGGCCGAAACTGCCGGGAACCGCCACCGGGTCGGTTTCGGGCTCCAGCACATCGTGGACCGCATCGACCTGCAGCGCGTAGCTGTGGCCGTCGTGATGGATGACGGGCGCGCGCGCGGCGGGCGGGGCGGTGTCGTCCATGCCGATGGCGCGGCGGCAGTCGATAACGGTCAGCGACTGGCTGCGCAGGGCAGTCAGACCGGCGACGTGGCGCGCGGCGCGCGGGACCGGGTGGACGGTTTCCAGTTCTATTACCGACTGCACCTGTGCCGCCGCGATGGCGGCGCGGCGGTGGCCGATCTCGATAATGACATAAAGCGCGCTCATGCGGCCCGCTCCTGACGCGCGCGTTTGAGGGCCGCGAGCAGGCCGTCGCGGTCGTAGCGGTAGAGGCCGTCGCCGCGCCGCGCCGCTTCGTCGGCATCGGTGTAGAGGCGGATGGTGTTGGCGGTTTGCGTTCCGGCGGGGTCGGTCGTGAACACGACATCGGCTTCGGCTGTGTCGGAAACGATGCGGTATCCGGCGGCGCGGACCAGCGGTTCCAGCAGGCGGTCGGCCCACGGCACGCCTTCGGGCAGGCGGCAGGCGGGCAGGCGGCAGGCCGGACGCGAAACGGGTGCGGCGCGGACGGGTGCGACGGCGTCCTGCTGCGCGAACAGGGCGAGGCCGTCGAGAATGCGCACCGGTTGCCCGTCATGCAGCACGGTGCCCTCGATGGCGGGCTCGTCCGGTGCGGCGCGCATGTCGGCGGTGCTGGCAATGGCGTCGCCCAGCAATTCGACTGCGTAGGCAATTTCGATCTCGCCATCGGACAGGCGCAGGACGCGCAGGTCGTCGGGTGTTTCGGCGGCACCGGCGAGACCGTAAAGCGCGCACAGCCTGTCTTCGATCACCACCGAAGCGCGGTCGCCGAGCCGGTGGACGGCGTCGGGTGCGACTTCCTCCACCCGCATCACCAGCTCCATGCCGACGGCGTAGCGGTGTCCGTCGAAGCCGGTGAAAGTCATCAGCTCGCGTGGCGGCACACTGTCTTCGGGCGCGGCATCGGCGGTATCGACGGGGCGCCACGCGGTTTCCGACAGGCCGTGCGCCTGCGCGATGGCGGGCACGTCCAGCATCAGCACCGGCTGCCCGTCGTCGAGCAGGGTCGATCCGGCATACACGCCCGACATCGCGACGGCGGGGGCGAGCGGCTTGATGACGAGGTCTTCCTGATCGAAGATCGCATCGACGGCGAGCGCGAAGATACCGCCGCCGCCGAGCCGTAGCAGGATGACTTTCTGCTTGGGTTCGCCCTGCACATGGTCGAGGCCCAGCACGGTGCCGAGCGAGAGGCATTTGATCCGCTTGTCGCGGAACGTCATCATGCGGCTGGTGCCGATCTGCGAAAACGCGATGGGCCGTCCGCCATTATGCGCGATTTCCTCGATATAGGATTGCGGAATGGCGAAGCGCTGGTCGCCCAGCGCCACGGTGAGCGCGGGGATGATGCTGAGCGTCAGCGGGATGACGAGGTCGAACTGCGTCCCCGATCCCGGCGTGCTGCGCACCGCGACGGTGCCGCCCACACGCGCGAGATTGGCGCGCACCACGTCCATGCCGACGCCGCGCCCGGAAATGGCGCTGACTTGCGTGGCGGTGGACAGGCCGGGCGTGAAAATGAGGTCGGCGCAGGCTTCATCCGACAGTGTCGCGCGGGTGGCGGCATCGATAACGCCCGCCGAAACCGCCTTGTCCGCGATGCGCGTGGTGTCGAGGCCGCCGCCATCGTCGGAGATCGACAGGGTGATGAGATTGCCCGACTGCCGCGCCGCGATGCGGACCATGCCGGCGGCAGGCTTGCCCGCCGCGGCGCGCGTCTCGGCACCTTCGATGCCATGATCGACGGCGTTGCGGATGAGGTGGACGATGGGGTCGCGGATGGACTCGATCATTTCGCGGTCCAGCTCGACATCGCCGCCGTCCATCTCGACAGTGACCTGCTTGCCGCATTCCGCCGCCACGTCGCGCACCAGGCGCGGCAGCGGCGTGAACAGCACGTCGACGCGGCCCATGCGCATCTTGGTGACAGCTTCACGCGTGTCGGTGAGGATGCGGCTGAGGCGTTCGAACGGGCCGTCCAGCGCGGGGTCGGCCCCGGCTTCGCGCAGGCGGCGCGACAGGTCGTTGCGCGCCAGCACCATGTCGGAAACGCCGCTCATCACGCGGTCCAGCAAGTCCACCGTCAGGCGGATGGAGCGCGGCGGCTGGGCGGGGGTGGCGGACGGTTGGGGTGTCTCTGCTTCTTCGGTGTCTTCGACTGGTTCGGGGTCGGGTTCGGGTTCGGGCGCGACTTCGACAGGGACTACCGGCTCCGCACCCGGCTCCAGCGCCGCGAACAGCGCGGCATCGCCCGTCTCGTCTTCGGGTAACTCCTCGCCCGCATCGATCAGCTCGACCAGTTCCGCGATCACATCGATAATCGCCAGCACGCCGCTGACCAGCGCGGCATCGGCCTCGCGCGTTCCGGCGCGCACGTCGGCCAGCGCGGTTTCGGCTTCGTGGCTCAGGCTTTGCAGGCGGGGGAAGTCGAAGAAGCCGCAATTGCCCTTTACCGTGTGAACGAAGCGGAACACGGAATCCAATCGCTCGCGGTCCGCCGGGTCGGCTTCCCACGCGACGATCTCGCCCCCTATCGCTTCCAGCATGTCGCGGGTTTCGGCTACGAACTCCGCCAGCAGGTCGTCCATCGGTCGTTTCCTCGAACAGTTCGACCCGACCTATGCCCCGCGATGGTTAACGAAACGTCACTTCGCGTCCTTACTGCCACGCGCCAGCACCCGCCACACGATGGCCGCCGCCAGCAAGCCGCCTGCGATATTGGCGGCCAGTTCGGCAGTATATATGGCGGACGACCCCATCGCCCCGCGCAGGAACCACGCCACCGGCAGCATCACCGCGACGACGCGCAGCACGCTTTGTCCCAGCGCCCAGCTCGCCTTGTCGATAGCGTTCAGCACGCCATTGCCGACGATCAGCAGGCCGAACCCGGCATAGCCCCACGCCGCGATCATCAGATACAGCGCAAACTCGTCGATCACGGCGGGATCGTCGGTAAACAGCCCCGCCAGCCATTCGCGCGACAACACCAGCACAACGGCCATCACCAAGCCATAACCAAGGCAGAACAGGCCCGCGCCCCGCGCCGCCGACCGCGCCCGGTCATACTGCCCTGCACCCCAGTTCTGCCCGACGATGCTGCCGATGGAACCGCTCAATGCCAGCAGCGGCACGACGGCAAAGCTCTGCACGCGCCCCGCCGCGCCGAAGCCCGGCCACCGCCGCCGCGCCGTCTATCGCCACCAGCGCGGTCAGCACGCTCAACCCGATGGGATTGACCGCATTGGAAAATGCCGCCGGTCCGGCCACGCGCACAATAGCCTGCGCCGGGATCGAGCAGATTGCCGCCGCGCAGCAGCGACAGGTCGAAGGGCAGGGCGGTCTTGCGCCAGCAACCACGCGGCATAGGCCAGCCCCACGGCCCAGCCCGCCATCGTGGCATAGGCCGCGCCCGCAATGCCGAACCCGCCAATGCCGCCCACGCCGGTAATCAGGATCGGATCGAGCACCCAGTTTACCGCAGCATAGCAAATCGAAATGGCGGAGGTCTTGCGCGCTTCCCCCTGTCCGCGCAGCACGCCGTTCACGCCCATGATCGCCAGTTGCAGCGGGAAGGCGAGCGCGAAGGGCCGCATATAGGTCTCGATGATCGGCATCATCGCGTCGTCCGCATTCATCAGGCGGAACAGTGGCCCGATTGCGAAAAACAGCGCCAGCCCCATCGCCAGCCCGATGGCGACGGCGAACACCACGCCGAAGCTGGCACGCTGCGCCGCGCGCTCGCGGTCGCCAGCGCCGATCGCGCGCGCCACCACCGAATTGATGCCGACCATGACGCCGACGCCAAGGCTGGCGAGTGCCACGCTGACGGGGAAGATGAAGCTGATCGCGGCCAGTTCGTCGCTGCCCAGCTGGCCGATGAAATAGCTGTCGACCAGGCCGATGGACATGATCGCGGCCACGCCGACCACCATCGGCGCGGTCTGGCCGACAAGATGGCCGACGATGCTGCCGTGGGTAAGCTTTCCGGTCTCCGGTCACACTGTCGGTCATTTCAAATCCATCGCCAGCGCGCTAGCGGGCGGCAGGCATGACAGGAAGCGAAAAGGCGGCCCGCTTGCCATGCGTATCGGAGCATGGCACGAGCGCTGCGATGACGTTCGCGCACCCGCCACGGCTCCGATGCCCCGCCTGACGGTCAACGACCAGCCGCTGGAGTTCGAGATGAACCCCGCGACGCCGCTGCTTTATGCCTTGCGCGATGCGGCCAATCTGACCGGCACGAAAAACGGCTGCGGCGCTGATGCCGGCGGCGATTGCGGGGCCTGCATGGTACTGGTCGATGGCGAGGCGCTGCGCAGTTGCCTCATCACGCTGGCCGAGGCGGAGGGGCGCTTCATCACCACCATCGAAGGGCTGGCGCGCGACCGGTCGCATCCGGTGCAACAGGCGATGGTGGCCGAACAGGCGATCCAGTGCGGGTTCTGCACGCCGGGCATCGTTATCGCGGGCGCGGCACTGATCGCGCGCAATGCCGACCCCAGCGAGGACGACATCAAAGCGGCCATACCCAATCTGTGCCGGTGCGGGGTCTATCCCCGGCTGGTCCGCGCCATCCAGCGCGCCGGGAAAGTGGCACGGCGGACCGAGACCATCAGCGCCGCGCCAGCACCCGGCATCAGCGCCGAAGATGCCGCGCGCGAAGTGCCCGCCTTGCGCTCCGGCGCTTCGCCAGACGAATAAGGCCTACAGCTTTACGCGGAACCCGACGCGCGCGGTGAAGGGATTGCCCGGCTGGATATTGTTGTCGCCATGCGCGCTGGGGTAGTAATCGGCGTCGAACAGGTTTTCGATATTCAGCTGCACCTGCACCGTGTCGGTCACATCGAAATAGGCCGCCGTATCGACGCGCCAGTAATCGGGCAGCACCACGTTATTGGAGAAGCTGGCGAATTGCTCGCCCTGATGGATCGCGCCCAGACCGATGGCGAAGCGGTCGGTCAATGTAATGTGGTTCCACGCGGCGAACTGGTGTTCGGGTAGCTGTTGCAGGCACGTTCCGGCAGGCGCGAAATCGCTGGTCGTGGTGATCTCGCCATCGAGATATGTGTAGCCGATGCTGCCCGACCAGCCATCGAGAATTTCCCCGACCAGGCTGACTTCGAACCCTTCGGTGCGTGCCGAACCGATCTGCACGGTCAGGCCGGTATTGGCGGGATCGGGGCTGGTGGTGTTCGTCCGGTCCAGCCGGAATGCGGCGGCGGTAAAGAACAGGCTTGGCGTGACCAGCCACTTCGCGCCGATTTCGTAATTGGTGAACTTTTCCGGCTCGAATGCGGCGTCGCCCGTGCCCAGGATCAGGAACTGGTCGCCCGCCTGCGGCAGGAAACTTTCCGCATAGCTTGCATAGAAAGACAGCGCGTCCGACGGTTTGTAAATGAGACCGAAGCGCGGGCTGACCAGGTCGTCCGTCCGGTCCACCAGCGCGCCCGAAACGAGGTTGGCGGTTTCCAGGTCGAAGCGTTCGTAGCGGATGCCCGCCACGATCTCGAATTGTTCGCTCACAGCAATCTGGTCCTGCACATAGGCGGAGAGCACGCCGAGGCTGCTGTCGCGGTCGCGGGCCAGGTCGGTGATGCTTACGGTGGGAAAGGCGAGCCGCTGTTGCAGCGCGACTTCGTTCTGGCTCAGCGCGATGGCGAAGCGGCCATTGCGGGTGGACTGGTCGGTCGCTTCCACACCGGCAAGGATGGTGTGCTCCAGCGCGCCGGTCGTGACCTTGCCGACAAGGTTCGCCTGACCGATCCAGTTCTCTCGCTGCGTGAAGTCGCGATAGCCGCCCAGCGTGACGGTGGTGCCGTCGGTGCCCGTGGGGAAAATATTGGCATAGACTTTGTCGTAATCGGCATATTGCACGCTGGCATTGGCGGACAGCGTATCGCTGAACGCATGGTTGAGTCGCGCGCGGCCGATATGCACCTTGGCGGTGGATTCGTTGAAACCGGGCACGCCGAAGAATGTCTCGTCGAACCCGCGCAAGGGGCCACCGTCCAGCGAGGGTACGCCGCGATCGGTGACACGGCGGTCGTCGTCGTAGCTGTAGGTTGCGGTCAGCGTGGTGTCCGGACCCAGCGCGGCGGTGACGGTGGGGGACACGCCGATGAAGCGGCCCTCGTAGAACTGGCGGTCGTTGTCGAACTCCTCGTAGGTCGCGTTGAGGCGTGCGCCGACGTTATTCCCGAGCGGCTGGTTGGCATCGACGGCGACGGCCAGCGCGCTGTACTGGTCCACCTGTCCCTGCACCGTGGTGAAGGTGTCCAGCGGATCGGCTGTCTTGCCGACGCGGTTGACCACACCGCCGCCGCCGCCGCGCCCGAAGATCAGCGCATTGGCGCCTTTCAGCACTTCGATGCGGTCGATATTGTATAAGGGGCGATAATATTGCGCGTCGTCGCGCAGGCCGTCGAGATAGAAGTCGGCGGTGCTTTCCTGCCCGCGAATGAAGATTTCGTCGCGGTGGCCTTCGCCGCTTTCCAGGCTGACGCCGGGAACATAGCGCAGTGCCTCGCGCAGCTGGGTGATGGCCTGGTCGTCGATCTGGTCGCGCGTGACGACGGCGACGGTTTGCGGCACATTGATGAGCGGGGTGGGGGTCTTGGTCGCGCTGCTGCCGTCGTCTGCGCTGTAGCGATCCTGTGCGGCGGTGATGACGATGTCTGTCGGCAGGTAATCGCGTTCGGGGTCGAGCGTGGTGGCGGTGTTTGCGAAAGCGGGAGTCGCCATCGTCACCAGGGCGAGAGCGACAGCAGAATGGGAGACGGGACTGGACATGGCGGGCTTTCTGCGAATGATTCTCAAAGCAAGACGGCCTGCTATTGAGAATTATTCGCAAGTGCAACCACTATTGTGCTTCTGGCCTAAACTTCCCTAAACATCCGGCTTTGCAAAGCGGCGAAAGAAGGCAGTGATGAAGGCAACGATCTGGCACAACCCGAAATGCGGCACCTCCCGCAAGACGCTCGCGATCCTTGAGGAACAGGGCGATATCGATTTGACCGTCGTGCGCTATCTCGACGATCCGCCGACCGCCGCGAAGCTGGCCGGGCTCTACGCTGCCGCCGGTCTGACGCCGCAGCAGGGCCTGCGCCTGCGCGGCACCGACGCAGCGGAGCGCGGGCTGCCCGATGCCGATGCGGGCACGGTGCTGGCGGCGATGGCGGCGGACCCCAAACTGATCGAACGCCCCCTGGTGGAAACGGATAAAGGCGTGCGCCTGTGCCGTCCTCAGGATGTCGTGCGCGAGATACTCTAGTCGTCCTGCGTAGCCTGCGCATCGTGCTGCAACGCGCCCCAGCCATGCACGAACACGGCAAGGCACAGCACCACGATCAGACCGAAGCCTAGCCAGTCCGAATGGCCGTATAGCCATACGCCCAACGCCGGTGCGAAGACGAAGGCTGCACCGGTGACGGAGGCGACGACGCCCGAGGCCTCGCCCTGTTCGTTACGTTTGACGGCTAGCGACGCCCCGGCGTTGAAGCCGGGGCGGAACAGGCCGAAACCGAGCGAAGCGATGGAGTAGCCCAATGCGATCAGGTGCAGTTGCTGCGCCACCGCCAGCATCACCGTTCCGCCCGCACCCAGCGCCACACCCGACAACGTCGCTGCCCGCGGACCGAGGCCGAAGCGCGGGATCACGCCCCATTGCGCAAGCAACGTCGCGAACGCCCCGCTCATCAGCACCAGCGCGACCGGCCCCGTCCCCGCCTCGGGCGTAGCGCGCAGGCCCAGCCGGTCCAGCACGAGGAAGCCGATAATGCCGAACAGCGCTGCCTGCGCATGTCCGCCCAACAGCCCGGCGATGGTCCAGGGGCGCAAGCGCGGCTCCCACCAGCCGAGCTTGTCGGGCAAATCGTCCGCTGCGTCGCTCTCCGCTTCGTCCTTCGACGCCCCGCTGTCGCGCGTCGATCCCGATCCGTAAGGCGCATCATACGCCGTGCTGCGGGTGGCGAATTGCGGCTCGTCGTTCGGCAGCCTGATACGCAAAGCGACGAGCGCAACGAGGCCGGCCAGGCCGAAGCCGACGAACGGCCCGACCAGCGCCTGCGGCCCGTCGCCCCATACCAGCAGCGGCGCAAGCGCAGGCCCGATGGCGGTGCCGAGGCCGAAGCTGGAGGCAATAAGGCTCAGCGCCTGCGTCCGCTCCGCGCGCGAGGTACGGCTGGCGACATAGGCCTGCACCGCTGGGGGTGCAGCCGATCCGAACCCGCCATACAATGCGCGGAACACGGCAAACGCCAGCAGCGTCCATGTCGCGGTCAGCAGGCCGCTCAGCCCAAGCCACAGCACGATCGCGCACAGGCCGAACGAAGTAATGAACCCGACCAGCCCCAACGCCATCATCGCCTTGCGCCCCCGCCGGTCCGACCGCCGCGCCCATAACGGCGCGCACACCACCCACAGCAAGGCAGACCAGCTATAGGCCAAGCTGATCCACACATCGTCGACCTGCAAGGCCGTGCCGATGGACGGCATCACCGAATGCATCGCCGTATTGCCCGCCGCCGTCGTCAGCATGACCGCAAACAGCAGGATCATACGCCCCCGCGATATGGCGCGCGGAGCAGGGCTGAAGGAAGGATCGGGCGCGCTGGTCATGCGCCGCCGCCGCTACGCCGTGCTGGCGGGGCGCGCAACGATGCTTGCGCAATCGCTCCAATTTTGCGACCTGCTGCGCTCCTCCCCAAATCCCGAGATCAAGAGGCCGACCCTTGCCCGACGCCGATACCCTGCCGCGCCGCCGAACCCTGAAAAGCCGGACAACCCGCTTGCTGGGCCAGTGGGGCGTATTCCTGCGCGGCTTCATCGAGCATCCGCGTATGGTCGGTTCGGTCATCCCGTCCTCGCGCGCCACCATCGACGCGATGCTCGCACCGGTGGACTGGGAGAATTGCGACCTGTTCGTGGAATACGGTCCCGGTGTGGGGACGTTCTGTTTTCCGTTGCTGGAACGGATGCGCGGCGATGCGGCGCTGATCGTGATCGACACCAATCCGCTGTTCGTGGACTACCTCAACAAGACCATCGCCGACAGCCGCTTTGCCGCCGTGCTGGGCTCCGCCGAAAAGGTGGAAGAGATCATCGCGACACACGGTCATGACCATGCCGATTATGTACTGTCGGGCCTGCCGTTTTCGACCCTGCCCGCCGGTGTCGGCGAAGAGATAGCGGCGGCCACGCATCGCGTCTTGCGCAAGGGCGGCGGGTTCCTGGTCTATCAGTTCACCGCCGCATGCCGGACCTTCATGGCCCCGCATTTCAAGCGGATCGACACCGGGTTCTCGCTCTGGAACGTGCTGCCCTGCAAGCTGTTCTGGGGCTGGAAAGCCTAGCGCACTTACTCGAACGTCTCGCGCACGGTCGCCGCATCATCGCCGCTTAGCTGGCGATAGATTGCGAGCACCACGACGGTCAGCACTACTGTCAGCGCAGCACCCGTTGCCGCACCGACAAAGCCGTTCCCGATCAAAGCCGCCTGCGCGCCCATCAGCGCAAAGATCGCGCCGGTGATAAGCGATATCACGCTGCTGATAACGATATAGGCGATGAGCAGCAGGATGAGGAACGCGAAGATCCGCACGCTGTTGCCCTTGGTGGCGCGCCACGAAGCCTTCAGCGCCGCGACCGGGTTTTTCATCCGCGTTTGCGCGAACACGGCGGACACCAGCGAGAACTTTACATAGACATAGAGGATCGCGACCAGCGCCGTTGCGAAAGCCATGAACCCGACAATCGCGACCAGCGCCTGCACCCCGGTTGCGCTGACTGCACCCGCCAGCGCAATGGCCGCTGCGAAGATCGCGCCGAATATCAGACCGGCCAGCAACTGGCTGGCGATGAAGGGCAGGAACAGCGCCGCCGCAATGCCCAGCGCCTGCCCCAGCGTATGGTCGGACCGTCCCGACAGCAGGACCATCAATCCAAGGGTGCCGATGGCCTGAGCGACCGCAATCAGCACGAATGCCCACCACGCGCTGGCGAGATATTCGGTCAGGATCGCCACCATCTGTTCCGAACCTGGCTGGCCGCCACCCATCTGCATTGTCGCCAGTTCGGGCGGCAGGAACAGCATCAGCGCGAAATTGGGCAGGAAGAAAAACACCGCCGCAACGGTCAGGATGACCGTGCGGTTGGCGGACAGCATCGCCGTCGTCTGGTTCCAGGCAAGCCCGGTATCGAGTTTCATGGCAGTGTTCCCCAAATGCGTCTGGCGCTCCATGCCCTCTTGCGCAGCGCGACGGAACCCCCCACGATATTTGCCATGCCGCTTCAATCCGCCTCTGAATTGCCTTCGTCGATAAAGCCGGTGCGCGTGACGCCCGAACTGGTCAGCGAGACACAAGGCATCGGCTATCGCGACGCGCTGGCGCAGATGGAGGCGCGCAACGCCGCCATCGGTGCGGGCGAGGCGCGCGAGCTGGTCTGGCTGCTGGAGCATCCGCCCGTCTACACCGCAGGCACCAGCGCCGCTGCCGACGAACTGCTCGATCCGCGTTTCGAAGTGGTCGAGGCGGGGCGGGGCGGGCGCTACACCTATCACGGGCCGGGCCAGCGTATCGGCTACGTCCTGCTCGATCTGGCGCAGCGCAATCGCGATGTGCGCCACTATGTCCATTGCCTAGAAGGCTGGGTCATTGCGACATTGCACGATTTCGGTGTCGAGGCATGGCGGGCCGAAGGGCGGGTCGGCATCTGGACCGGCGCGCCCGACGGGGGAGAAGCGAAGATCGGCGCCATCGGCGTCCGCATCCGCCGCTGGGTGACGATGCACGGCTTCTCGGTGAACCTCGATCCGGACCTGTCGCATTTTACCGGAATCGTGCCCTGCGGCATCGGCGATTTCAGCGTGACCAGTCTTGCAGCAAAGGGCGTGGCATGTTCTGCCGCGCAATGGGATTCGGCCTTGTCCGCGCGTCTCGAAGGCTTTTTGGATGACTTGGCGGCTGGCGAAAGAGGGACGTGAATATGTTTGAAGGCTTGCGGATCGCCAAGGGGGCAGCTTTACTCGCCAGCGCAGCCATGCTGGTATCGTGCGGCGGCAGTGGTGAGACCGACACTGGCGCGGACGGAGAACCTGCCGTTACTGCCGAAATCCTCGAACGCACGATAACCGACGACATGCTCGCTTACGAAACCGCACAATCCGGCGGTCCGCGATTAAGCGAAGTGGGTGAGGAAGAGGGTGAAGAGGGAACCGAAACGGAAGAGGGCGCGGCAGAAGAAGATGGCGGCGAGGGCGAATAACTTCCGCGCCTCATAGACGCGTCACGCAGCGATGCGCGGCTGACCTTCTTCTGTTTCCGGGTTGGACTCGCATTGGGCATAGGCCGCATTGATTGCCTTGACCTGACGCGGATTGTTCGCCGCAATGCCGGTGAAACCGTCCTGCATCGCGGCGCTTGCTGTTTCCGCCATAGCCACCGTATCGACCGCCATTACACCCAGCGCCTTTGCCAGCAGCAGCGTCTGCGAGCGGACATGGCGCAGCGGGTCGATCAGGTTGCCGTTCGCGTCGTGCGTGCGCGTGGCACCGATGCCGCGCGCGACATTCGCCGCGTCCCACATCACCGCCGCCAGACGCGGTTGCTCGTCCTGCGCAAGGACCGGAATAGTCAGCGCGGCGGCGGGCGTCTCACCCAGTTGCAGCGCGATTTTCGTCGTGTTGTGCGCGATGCCGTGCGCCTGTTCCAGCTCGTAGAGTTCCGAAACAAGCTGCCGGACGTGCTCGCTGCCTGCGACGGCCGACAGGACGATTCCGTCTGGCTTCCCGGTCATCGCGTGCGCCAGCGTCTCGCGCCACATGGGCGTATCGACCGGACCGATCTGCGCCCAGCGAGTAAATGCCGCACCGGTATGATCGCGCAGCCATTGCGCCACCGGTGCCTCGACCATATCCGCCGCCGTTTCGCCGACGCGCAAGGCAGGCACCCCCACGACGATGGCATCGGCCCCGACTTTCGGTGCCTTGGCCAGCTTCGTCGCGTTATCGCCTTCGATGAAAAGCCATGATCGCATGGCGGGTGCAATAGCGCGCAGGCGTTAAGGGTTGCTTAGTCCGCCTTCGCGTCTTCCATCGCCGGATAGTCGATATATCCTGCCGGACCGGGCAGGTACCAGCTTTGCGGGACATTCACGTTCTCCGCCCATTCCGCGCCTGCCTGTATGCGCTGCGCAAGATCGGGGTTCGAGATATAGGGCCGTCCGAACGCGACCGCATCGCATTTGCCTGCCTCGATATCCGCCGTGGCCTGCGCGGCGTCATAGTCGCTGTTCAGCACCAGAGCGCCCGAATACACATCGCGGATCATCGGGCTTTGCTTGGGCACATCGGTCGCGCCGAACGTGCCTTTCGGACCGGGTTCGCGCAATTCGAGGAATGCGAGGCCCAGGTCTTCGATTACCTGCGCGGCGGCAGCGAATGTCGTGGCCGGGTCGCTATCGTCGCAGCCTTGTGTTTCGCCATTGGGGCTGAGACGCACCGACACGCGGTCCGCACCCCACACATCGCATAGCGCGGTCAGCACTTCGCGCAGGAAGCGCACGCGGTTTTCGGCAGGCCCGCCATAGGCATCGTCGCGCAGATTTGTGCTGTCACGCAGGAATTGATCGACCAGATAGCCGTTCGCGCCGTGCAGCTGCACCCCGTCGAAGCCGGCGGCCTTGGCGTTCTTCGCCGCATGGCGGTAATCTTCGACCACTCGCGCAATATCGTCTGTGGAGAGCGCGCGGGCAGGTTCGTAATCCTTGCGCCCCTCGAAGGTATGCGCGTGGCCTGGCGCGGTTGTGGCACTGGGCGAAACAGGTGCCGCGCCGCCGAGGAAATCGGGATGCACCAGGCGGCCCATATGCCACATTTGCAAAACGATCTGGCCGCCCTCATCATGCACGCCCTGCGTAACCGGCTTCCACGCCTCGACCTGCTCGTCGCTCCAGATGCCGGGTGCGGCGGGCCAGCCCAGACCTTCCACGCTGATACCCGTCGCCTCGCTGATGATGAGACCGGCATTGGCGCGCTGGCGATAATAGGTCGCCATCATCTCGTTCGGTACATTGCCCGGCATGGTCGCCCGCCCGCGCGTCAGCGGCGCCATCAGGATACGGTTCTTTGCTTCGATTGCGCCGAGTTTCAGCGGTTGGAACAGCGTGTCGGACATAGTTTCGTGTCTTTCGGTCGTATTGCGAGGAGGGAGTAGCGCGTCATTCAGGATCGGACAGCTTCCATCGATTGCGAGGTCCAGAACGCGCGCCTGAACTGTTTGAAATGCTTCTCGAACTGGGTGAGGTCTGGACCGACCAATACCTCGCGCACCTGGTTCGCCAGCATTTCGCCCTGTTCGCGCAACTGCACCTGCCGTTCGTAGCTGTCGATGGCCGTCGCAGCGTTCGATAGGGCGTCGAGCATCACTTCGGCCGCGATCGGCGCGCTGGCGACCGCGCTGCGCAACGATCCGAACCCGCGCTTCAGATAATGTGGAAAATCGTCTGCCAGCGGGATCACCGGGCAATCCTGCGTCCCGTTGTCGGGGTCGTTCATAATGTTCTTCCTGAGATCGCGGCCCCCGATATCGGCCGTGGCAGCGCCGATCCAGTGGATAGCAGTGATCGCTGTGAAAGGATCGTTGATGCCAGGCGATAACGCGCGCAGTCCGATTTCTACCAGTTCGTCGATTAGGAATTGCGGATCCTGTTCCGGCGTGCGCGCGGCCCCGAAGGTAAAATTCTCGCACAGCGTGTCCGGCAGTTCGTCTGGCCACTCGTTCGGATCGACTCCGTATACGTCCAGCAGCGGCAGGCCGCGATGCACGAAATCGCCGGTACGCACCCGCAGCGACAAGGTGCATTCCCGTGTTCGCGCCGTCTCGATAAGATCGGCGAAGTCGATAAGCTGGACATAGCCGGTATCGCGCGCCAGCACCGGGGTCCCGCCCATCGGCTGGGGCGGATTGCTAACACCGTCCTGCAGCGGGTAGGTTTCCTGCACGGTCGACAGCAGGCGCCTGCCGATGCCTTCGAGCACCTTGTTGATGCGGATGCTCGACGGAATGTGGTTCAGGAAGAACACCAGCACCATAATGCACACCGCCATGATGAGATATGCGACCAACAGTGACAGCTGCGGCGTGAAGCCGGGCAGGGTGGTTGCGGTCGCGCTTTCGATATCAGCGGCCGTCTCGTCTTCCGTGCGCACGCTGCGTAGCACCACCAGTGCATAGACGAAACTGCCGATGAAGGTCGCCAGGCTAAGCTGGTTCCCCCGATCCGCCATGAAGTTGGTCAGCAGGCGTGGCCCGTATGTACCGCTGACATAGGATACCGCGACGATGGTAATGGAAAACACCGTGGAAGCGACCCCGATCAGGCTGCCAGCCATGATGGTCAGCATGTCCGATGCGCCTTTTGGCCGAGCGGTCACGAGCCAATCCTGCTCGTTCAGAACCTCGGCGAACCCGTTCCGGTCGAGCCACACCATGGCGAAGGCAAGGACAGTCGCAAGTACGGAGAACAGCGCCGGATAGAACCAGTAATTTGAATTGAGACGCGCCCAGAAAAAACGGAGTTCGGCAGTCATCGCGTTCGGTCAGATCTTGCCAAGGTCGCCGTGTCCTATCGTCCCGCTGGCCAATTCCAGCATCCGGTCCAGACTGCGCTTCGCCTGTAGCCGCAGCCCTTCCTCGATTTCGATGCGTGGTTCCAGATCGCGCAGGCAGACATACAGCTTTTCCAGCGTATTGAGCGCCATGTAAGGACAGATGTTGCAGCTGCAATTTCCGTCCGCGCCCGGCGCGCCGATGAAGGTCTTGCCCGGCAGCGCCTTTTCCATCTGGTGGATGATATGCGGTTCGGTCGCGACGATCAGCGTATCACCCTCGAATGTTTCGGCGAATTGCAGGATGCCGCTGGTGCTGCCGACGTAATCGGCATGGTCGATGATGGTCGGCGGGCATTCGGGATGGGCCGCGACGGGCGCATCGGGGTGCTGCTGTTTCAGCTTGAGCAGCTCGGTTTCGCTGAACGCCTCGTGCACAATGCACACCCCCGGCCACAACAGCATCTCGCGGTCGAACTTTCGCGACAGGTAGCCGCCCAGATGCCGGTCGGGCCCGAAGATGATCTTCTGGTCCGCCGGTATCTGTTGCAGGATCGTTTCCGCGCTGGAGCTGGTGACGATGACATCGCTCAGCGCCTTCACCTCGGTCGAGCAGTTGATGTAAGTCAGTGCGATATGGTCCGGGTGCGCTTCGCGGAACGCCTTGAACTTTTCCGGCGGGCAGCTGTCTTCCAGACTGCACCCGGCGTCCATGTCGGGCAGCACCACGATCTTTTCGGGGCTGAGTATCTTGGCCGTATCTGCCATGAACTTCACGCCGCAAAAGGCGATGACATCGGCATCGGTTTCGGCCGCCATCTGGCTCAACTGCAGGCTGTCACCCACGAAGTCGGCCAGATCCTGTATCTGCGGCGTCTGGTAATAATGCGCCAGAATGACCGCGTTGCGCTCTTTGCGAAGGCGGTCGATTTCGGCCAGCAGGTCGGTGCCGGACGGGGGTTTGGTTTCGACGCTCATTGCTATTGTTTCTCCGCTGGAACCCGTTTCGCAGGCTGTCATGCCATCTGCCATATATCGCCCGAACGGTTCACCAGCCCGCGATGTTCCAGATCGATGAGATGCGCCTTCACGCTCATTCCCGCCGCGCCGACGAGCCGGGGGTCGAGACCTTTATACATCAGCGCCACCAGCGCGGGGATCGCTTTCTCGCCATTGCCCAGATGGGTGACGATCTGCCGCTCGCGCTGGCGGCGATGGCCGATCATGCCGCGCACCAGCTGCTGGGGCTTGGTAATCGGTGCGCCGTGGGCGGCGTAATAGACGCTGTCGTCGCGCTGGCGCAACTTTTCGAGGCTGGCCATATAGTCGCCGATATTGCCGTCCGGAGGCACCACGACGCTGGTGGACCAGCCCATGACATGATCGCCGGTAAACAGCGCGCCGCTTTCCTCCAGCGCGAAGCACAGATGGTTGCTGGTGTGGCCGGGCGTCGCGATGGCGCGCAGGGTCCAGTCCGGCCCTGATACGCTGTCGCCATCCGCCATCACGGTGTCGGGCACATAGTCGCGGTCGAAGGATTCGTCGGATCGTGCGCCGGACGTCGGCGGTGCCAGTGGCGCGCAGCCGATTATGGGCGCGCCGGTGATTTCGGCTAGCGGCGCGGCGGCGGGCGAATGGTCGCGATGGGTGTGGGTGCACATGATCGCGGTCAGGCACTGGCCTTCGAGGGCGCGAAGTAATGGCGGCGACATGTGCCGGATCGTCGGGGCCGGGATCGATGACGGCAACCTCGTCCTGCGCGCCGACCAGATAGGTCTGTGTACCGGTATAGGTATAGGGCGAAGGGTTGGGCGCGAGAATGCGGCGCACCAGCGGCTCGGCCTGTTCCACCATGCCGGTCGGCCAGGGTTTGGGCGGTATATCGACCATGCAATGCATATGGGCGGCGCATTCGCGATTGTCGAGCGGTGCGCCTTGCGGCTGCGCGACACGCGGTGCAGTGTTCGCGCCATGACCGAACCAAACATCCTCGTGCTGGACGAAGGCACGACATCGACCCGCGCCATCCTGTTCTCGCCAACCGGCAAGCCACTCGGCACGGCCCAGCGCGATATCACGCAGCATTTTCCGGAACCGGGATGGGTCGAGCAGGATGCAGGCGAAATCTGGGACAAGACCCTCCAATGCGCCCGCGACGTTGCCGACAAGGCTGGCGGTGCTAGCGCCATTGCCGCCATCGGTATCGCGAACCAGCGCGAGACAGTGGTGGCGTGGGACAAGGTAACGGGTGAGCCACTTGCGCGCGCCATCGTCTGGCAGGACCGCCGCACCGCCGCCGCCTGCGCCGCGATGCGCGAGAAGGGCCTGGAGCCGGACATACAGCGTCGCACCGGGCTGGTGCTGGACCCGTATTTTTCCGGCACCAAGATGGCGTGGCTGCTCGAACACGAACCCGCCGTGGCATCCGCAGCGAAAGCAGGGACTCTCGCTTTCGGCACGGTGGAAAGCTGGCTGATCTGGAAACTGACCGGCGGCGCGCACCTGTCCGATGCGACCAATGCCAGCCGCACGCTGCTGCTACCGCTGGACGGTTCGCAATTCGATCACGGCCTGTGCGATGCATTCGATGTTCCGTTCGACAGCCTGCCCGAAGTCACGGACAATATTTTCGCCGAGACCCTTAATACGGACGCGGACCTGTTCGGTGCCGCCATCCCGCTCTGCGCATCGGTTGGCGACCAGCAGGCGGCGACCATCGGGCAGGGGTGCCTGCGCAAGGGCGAAACCAAGGCGACATACGGCACCGGCGCCTTCGTGCTGGCCAATCAGGGAGCGCAGGTGCCGCAGTCCGACAACCGCCTGCTCGGCACGGTGCTGATGCAGGAAGAGGGCATGCGGACCTATGCGCTGGAAGGGTCGGTCTTCGCCGCAGGGAGCCTCGTGCAATGGCTGCGCGACGGGCTTGGCCTGTTCGACGATGCGGCGGAAACCGAGGCGCTGGCGCGGTCAATCCCGGACAATGGCGGGGTAGTCATTGTGCCGGGTATGGCGGGCCTTGGCGCACCGCACTGGCTGCCCGATGCGCGAGGCGTAATTGCGGGGCTCAGCTTCAGTACGGGCAAGGCGCAGATCGCCCGTGCCGCGCTGGAGGCGATGGCGCACCAGACATACGACCTCGCCAATGCCTTTGCAGCCGACGGCGTCGCGCTGACCGGGCTGAAGATCGACGGCGGCATGGCGGCAAACGACTGGATGGCGCAGGACATTGCCGACTTGCTCGGCCTGACCGTGGAACGCCCGGACTTCGTGGAAACGACGGCGCTCGGCGCAGCGATGCTGGCGGCGGTCGGGGCAGGTTTGCATCCGGACCTTGCGACGGCCGCCTCCGCCATGCGCGGCGGAGTCAGCACTTTCGAACCGGCGATGGAAGACGAGGCGCGTACCAAGCGTATCGAGGGCTGGCAGCGCGCCATGTTGGCGGTCTGAACGTTTGCCGACCTACCGCGCCGTTGCGAAGGTTTGGTCGAGCCGCTGGTGCAGCTGGCGGACCGGTGGCGTTTCTTCCGTCAGCGTGTCGCGCCATGCCAAGTCGAGGCGCGCGACCCGTGCATGCAATCGCTCGCTCTGCATGATAAGCTCCACCGTGGGTGCCAGCAACAAATCAAGGTTATCCGCTTCGGAAGGGCGATCCGCTGGAAGCTGGCTGTACCGGCGCAGCTGCAACGCGCTCAGCTCGCCGGCAAAGAATGCACGGTGGTTCAACAGCCACGCGAGCACATGCATCACGCGGGTCGTGGTCCGCAGCCCCTCCACCGACAGCGCCAGCCTCAGCCGGTCCGCATGTACGCTGGAGGCGGTATCGGTGGTCAGGTCGAACACCTGCCGCGCCTCGTCCGCCAGCACGAGAGCCTCGGCATAGAGCGCTTCCACGATCGGTTCGCCGATATTGGGCGGCGCGGGATCTGGTTCGGCGAAGGTCATGTCTAGGTCCGGCTAACCGACCGCCTCCGACAGCGCCAGCGACGCCCGTCGGAAACCCACGCCTGTGTCCAACCCTGTCCCGATATGGTTCAAAACGCCGGCGTCGTTCATATTCAGGCGATGATGTCGGGAATAAGCTGGTCCTCGATAACGGCGATCCGGTCTTTCAGCGCCAGCTTGCGTTTCTTCAGCCGCGCGATCTGCATCTCGTCGGTCGACCCGCCTTCGCGCAACGCATCGATGGCGGCGTCGAGGTCGCCATGCTCAGACGCCAGCAGCAGCAGCGCCTTGCGCAATTCGCTTTCCGTCATGCCTTCACCCGTTCCCGAATTGCCATCGGCGCAGCACCGGTTCGTCGCAACTGCGCCCTGTATCATCGCTTTGCTGGCCAACAGCCCTTCGCAATACGCCCGCCATGTGGTTGTATCCGGTTGCGACATAGCCGCATCGGCGAGTCGTCACCATGAAGGATATCGTTACGGAAGGAAGTTTGCATGCTGTCGTCCCATATCTCTGCATTGCGCGAAAAACACGCCAAGATCGAAGAACGTCTGCACCGCGAAATGACGCGTCCCGCGCCGGACGAGGCGGAGATACGACAGCTGAAGAAACGCAAACTCGTGCTGAAGGAAGAAATCGCCGCGTCCTGAATGCATCGAATTCGCCTGAACATTTTTGGCCTGCGTGTTTTGCATCGGGCGGCGCGTGCGATAGGTTGCCACGATGACCGCTGCCGCCGCCGCCCGCTCCATCCTGACCCAGCTGCACGAGGTGATGGCCTCGCGCATGCACGCGCAGGGCAAGCTGGACCGCGTGGTCGAAATCATCGGCGAGACGCTGGATAGCGAAGTCTGCTCCATCTACCTGCTGCGCGACGGGATGCTCGAACTGTTCGCGACGCGCGGCCTGAACAAGGAAGCCGTGCACGTCACGCGCCTGGCGCTGGGCGAGGGGCTGACGGGGACGATTGCCGAACGCATCGAAACGCTCAACCTGGGCGAGGCGAAGGCACATCCCGACTTTCTCTACCGGCCGGAAACCGGCGAGGAGAAGTTCCACAGCTTTGCCGGTGTGCCCATCGTGCATCGCACGCGGGCCGTGGGCACCCTGTGCGTCCAGCATGTCGATCCGCGTCGCTACGAAGATGTCGAGATCGAGGCGCTGCAAACCACGGCGATGGTTTTGTCCGAACTCCTGTCCAGCGCCGAGCTGGTGGATGACGAGACGATCGAGGGAAGCGCCGCGGTACAGTCAGGTCCGGCCACCGTGGCCGGGCTGCAACTGGTTGCCGGGCTGGCGGCGGGAACGGCCGTGTTTCACCAGCCCCGGATCACCATCGACCAGGTCATGGCCGACGATATCGAGGTGGAGCGCCAGCGGGTCTATCGCGCGTTCGACAAGATGCGCGACCAGATCGACGGCCTGACGCAGCAGGCGGAATTCGGCGCAGGTGGCGAGCACGATGCGGTGCTGAAAACCTATCGGATGTTCGCCTATGACGAGGGCTGGAGCCGCCGCATCAACGAAGCCATCGACAGCGGCCTGACTGCCGAAGCAGCCATCGAGCGGGTGCAGCAGCACACCCGGATGCGGATGCGCGAAATCGACGATCCGCTGCTGGCCGACCGGATGCACGATCTGGAAGACCTCGCCAACCGCCTGCTGCGCACGGTATCGGGGCAGCTCGGCACGGCGGCATCGCAAGGGCTGCGCACCGACACCATCCTGATCGCGCGCAATCTGGGTCCGGCGGAATTGCTGGAATATGACCGGCGGCGCTTGAAGGGAGTCATCCTGGAAGAAGGCGCGCTGACGGCGCATGTCGTCATCGTCGCGCGGGCGATGGGCATTCCGGTGCTGGGTCGCGCGCGCGGCATTCGCACCACGGTGCTGGAAGGCGACCAGGTGCTGCTGGACGGCAACAGCGCGACGGCACATATCCGCCCGGCGCAGGGCATCGCCGATGCCTTTGCCGACCGCTTCGCCAAGTCGCGCGCCCGCATCGCCGAATACGCGCAGATGCGCGACGTGGAGCCATTCACGCGGTGCGGCACGCGCATCGACGTCTCCATGAATGCCGGGCTGCGCGACGATATCTCCAGCCTGGGCCTCGTCGGCGCGGACGGCATCGGACTGTTCCGTACCGAATTCCAGTTCCTGGTATCGGCAACGCTGCCGCAACGCGAGAAACAGTTGCGGTTGTATCGCGATGTGCTGGATGCAGCAGGCGACAGGCCGGTGGTGTTCCGCACCGTCGATATCGGTGGCGACAAGGCAGTCCCTTACCTGACGTCCGACGACGCCGTGCTGGACGAGAACCCGGCGATGGGCTGGCGCGCACTGCGCCTGTCGCTCGACCGCGAAGGCTTGCTGAAAGCGCAGGCCCGCGCCTTGCTGGAGGCAGCATCGGGACGGGCGCTTAACGTGATGTTCCCGATGGTGGCGGAGCCGTGGGAATTCGACGATGCGCGGCAGATTTTCGAAGACCAGCTCGCATTCCTGCGCAGTCGCAAGCATGTGCCGCCCGCCAGCATCCGTTATGGCGCGATGCTGGAAGTGCCCGCGCTGGCGGAAGTGCTCGACACGCTGTGCCCCAAGCTGTCGTTCCTGTCGGTCGGCACCAACGACCTGACGCAATTCCTGTTCGCCGCCGATCGCGCCAACCCCCGGCTGGCGGAACGGTACGACTGGCTTAGCCCGGCGATCCTGCGGTTCCTCGGCCGGATTGCGGCGACCACTGCCGGGCAAGTTGGCATCGACGGAAAGCCTGTCGATTTGACGGTATGTGGCGAGATGGGCGGGAAGCGGCTGGAGGCGCTGGCCCTGCTCGGCCTTGGCTTCCGGAGACTGTCGATCACGCCGGCGGGTGTCGGACCGATCAAGGCGCTGATCCGGCAAATCGACTTGCAGGAGATCGAAGCGGCGATGTCCGGCTGGCTGGCCAGTCCGCCCGTCAGTCTACGCAGCGCCATGAAGGAATGGGCAGCGACGCATGATATTGCCCTGGATTGAACAGGCGCATCGAACAGGCGCAGACTGGCGGTCCCGACAGCACGGCGCGCCGCAGAAAACTTGACAGCACCACCGCCCGCGCCTGACAGCACGATTAAACAAAACGGGAATCGCAACGGAACACGATGGCGGAAGAACTGGCCCCGGCCGAGCAGGACGATCTGCTAATCAACACAGTGGGAACGCGCCTGCGCGCCGCGCGCGAACAGGCCGGTAAATCGCTGGACCAGATTGCCGCCGAAACGCGCATTCCGCTGCGTCACCTTGAATCGATAGAAGCCGATGCCTTCGAGGCCCTTCCGTCGCGCACCTACGCCATCGGTTTCTCGCGGACCTATGCCCGCGCCGTCGGCCTCGACGAAGCTGGCGTCGTCGACGGCGTGCGGACCGAGCTTGCGCAGACCGCCGAGACCGACGAGCCACGCCCCGCCACTTTCGAACCCGGCGATCCCGCCAGAGTGCCCGGACGCGGCCTTGCATGGTTCAGCGCGCTGGCGGCGATCCTGCTGCTCGCGGGCCTGTTCGCGTTTTTCGGCGACCGTGTATTTCCGGGCGCTGGACCAGGCTCGATCATGCCATCCGAAACGGTTGCGCCGCAGGTTGCACAAGCGCCGACGCAGGCAGCCCCCGCCGCGCAGGCCGATCCGACGGGGGCGGTGGTGTTTACCGCCACCGACGATGTCTGGGTGCGCCTGACCGATAATGGCGAGCGGTTGTTCGAAGCAACGATGGCGGAAGGCGACACCTTCACCGTGCCCGCCGACGCCGCCGACCCGCGCCTCAACACCGGCAGGCCACATTTGCTGACCGTGACCATTGGCGGACAAACCGTGCCGCGGCTGGCCGAAGAACAGGTAGAGATCCCCGATGCGCCGGTGACAGCCACGGCCCTGCTGGCGCGGACCGCTGGTGGCATCTGATTACTACAACACACATTCAGGGCTGTTGCCTAAATTGCCACGCGGCCCGATTGCTTTTATGGTTAACGGCGAAAGATCGCGTTTGACACGGCGGAGCGGCGACCCCGCGCCGCCATGCGGAACCACATACAGGAGTTGATGCCGCGATGACATTTTCCACGCACCGGACTGGCAGGGGCTTAGCGAAGAAGGCGGCGTTTGCCGGAATGGCGGCATTGCTGGCGTCCTTCGCCGCTGCACCCGCTGTCGCGCAAAGCCAGGGCGAGGAAGCGCGCCTGCGCAAGATCGAAGCCGAAGTGCGCGCCTTGCAACGCAGCGTCTTTCCCGGCGGGAGCGGACGGTTTTTCGAACCGCAGATTTCGGGTGCGGCAGAAGGGGCAGGCACCCCTGCGGCGACATCGACAACGGCCGTAACCGATATTCTTATCCGGCTGGACGGGCTGGAAGCGCAGATCGCGGCGCTGACCGCACAAACCGAAGAGAACACGAACACATTGTCGCTGATGCGAACGCGCGTCGTCGCGCTGGAAGCGGGGCGGGTGCCATCGCCGACCGGGTCGACCGCCGATGGCACACCGGTCGTTGCGGTTACACGCCCGGCTACCACCACCGTCACTGCGCCGGGCGCCGCTACGGTCGCACCGACGACCACCACTGCAGTCGTCATCGGCCCAACCGCCGAACGCATTGCCGCCGTGTCGCAGATTGCCAAGCCGCAGACCGACGATGCCGGTGACGACGAGTATTCCTATGGCTTCCGCCTGTGGAATGCCGGCTTCTTTCCAGAGGCGCAGCAGCAGCTGACGCTGTTCGTGGAGAAATACCCGTCGCATTCGCGTGCCACCTATGGCCGCAACCTGCTGGGCCGTGCCTATCTGGACGACGGCAAGCCGAATGAAGCGGCACCGTGGTTCCTGAAAAACTATCAGGAAGGCCGCAATGACCGGCGCGCGGCGGACAGCCTGCTGTATCTGGGCGAAACCATGATTGCGATCGACGACAGCGCGCGGGCGTGCATCGCGCTGGCCGAGTTCGGCGAAACATATCCGGCAGTGGCTTCGGGGCGTCTCGCGGATCAGTACCAAGCCGCGCTGCGCAAGGTGGATTGCAATTGATAGCGGCCCGGCAACCGACGGATTGCCTGCCGAGCAAATAGAGCGGTTCCGGTCCGGTTTGCGCGCGCTCGATGCGCCGGACAGGATCGGAATTGCGGTATCGGGTGGCGCGGACAGCCTCGCGCTCCTGCTTCTCGCCGCCGAAGCTGTCCCAAGTGGCGTCGAAGCTGTCACCATCGATCACGGCCTGCGTTCCGAAAGCGGACAGGAATGCGCGCATGTCGCGGACGTTTGCGCGGCGCTGGGTGTCCGCCACGAAACCATCGCTGTCGAAGTGACGGACCGGAACCTGCAAAGCGGTGCGCGAAACGCCCGCTATACCGCGTTACAAAACTGGGCGGCGGGGCGAAATCTGCCCGCCATCGCCACCGCGCATCATGCCGACGATCAGGCCGAAACGGTGCTGATGCGCCTCAATCGTGGAAGCGGGTTTTCGGGATTGGCAGGTATTCGCCCCGACCGGTTGTTGCAGGACGGACAGACCCGCGTTCTTCGACCGTTGCTGGACTGGCGCAAGGCCGAGTTGGTAGCAATCTGCGCGGCGTCGCCGTTCCGGCCCGTCGACGACCCGTCCAATCGCAATTTGGCTTTCGACCGGGTCGCCATGCGGCAAAACCTGGCGCAGGCGGGGTGGCTCGACCCCTCGGCAATCGCGACCTCGGCATCGCACATCGCCGCAGCGGAAGCCTATCTCAAATGCACGCTTGGATGCCGTCTGGACCAAGCGCGTTTCATGCGATGCCCAAGGGGATTGCTACACCTGCACGAGCGCAGGTTCCCGCTTCGAAAATATCGAAATCGTAATGCGTATTCTTGAACGACTAGGTGCAAGTGCGCGCAAATCTGATGTCGCGACGATGGTCTCACGGCTGGAACGCGGCGAAAATGCAAGTCTTGGCGGCGTGTTGGCTTCTGTGCGCAAGTCCGACGGCCAATGGCATTTCGCCGCCGAACCGGCGCGCTCCAGCCGCTAGAGAATAGTGCCGCCCACGTCGAGCGTTTCGCCGCGCGTTATGATGACCTTGTCACCGTTCTTGATCTTGGCGAACAGGCGTTTGGCAATCTCGTCAGGGATGGCGATGCAGCCGTGGCTGGCATAGCCATTCTCGACTTCGCTGCCGCCGTGGATCGCCACGCCGTCGCGTGTCAGGAACACGCTCCACGGCATCGGTGCATTGTTGTATTTCTCCGACACGTTGTGGCGCTGTTTGCGCAGCACGGGGAAGGTGCCGATCGGGGTAGGATGTTCGGGAGTGCCCAGCATCGCCGCCGCAGCGCCGATTTCATATCCACCCTGGAAAACCGACATGACGCGCGCATCCAGAGTCGACCGTCACCACGATGCGCCCCGGCGGAACGCCATCGGTGTTCCAGTGCCATTCGCCATATTTGATCGGCCCGTCGATTTTCAGCACGCGCTTTACCACCAAAGGCTCGTCACGCTTGGCGGCAGAGACCGACGCGCGTGTCAGTACGGCATCGCCAGCCTTGGGCGCAGGCGTCTTATCTGCGGTGTCAGCGGCATCCGCAGCATTCCGTATCCGTGTCCGCGAGCATCGCCTCGGACGCCGCTGGCGTTTCGCCTCGGCGGACTTTGCCACTGCATCGGGATCGATGGGAATGGCCAGCGCGATATCGGCGGTTTCGACAGGCTCGACTTCGGGCGTCGGCTCCCCGTCGATCAGTGCGCCCGCAAGCGTTGCGCCGCTGAATACCAGCAGCAATGCGGCTGTCGCGCCGCCGATCCATGTGAGAATAGGGTTCATACGAGACGATATGCGCGCAATGGGTGCAAGTTTCCATAACGCAGGGCTCGGCTGTCCCGCTGCGATACAGGCACAAGGCGGCCCGTTAAATCGCTATCCATGCGCGCCGAACTCGTTGGCGATGGCCGTGCCGATGCGCAGCGACAGCCCGTATGCACGTTCCAGCGGGTCGATGAAATCGCGCCGGATCGCGTCATAGCCTTCACCGGCGCCGTCGGGATAATCGCTCGGTTCGTCGATGGCGAAATCGGACGGTTGCGGGAAGCTGGTCGGATAGGCGCGGCGCAGCTGCTCCAGCGCATCGTCGATCCGCAGGGTGAACACCATTTCCAGCACATCGTCGCGGCTGATGTCGTTTGCGCGGCTGAAGGCGGGGATGGAGACGGCCTTCAGGAAGATGTGCTGGAACAGGGTGAGCCGCAGCGCCTGCAACACACCGATTTGCCGCCGCACCTGCTCGCGGCCTTCCAGCGGTGCTTCGTCGGGCAGCAGGTCGAGCAGGCGATGCAGTTTCAGCGCATCGACACGCAGGCGCGAGGCGAGCCGCCGGAACGTGCCGGTGCGATCGTCGCGGGTCAGGTATTCGGCCAGCGTCTCGCAGGCGTCCGACAGGTGCGTTTCGGTCCCGCGATAGGGGCGGCTTGCCCAATATGCGGAATTGAACAGCTCGCCGAATGCGGCAACCGTCTTGATGCTGGCGAGCGCATTGGACGCGCGCACCAGCCGGATGATCTGTCGCCCGCGTGCGCTGTCGGTCAGCAGCGCCGCGATCTCCTCGTAATTGCCGTCCGCCGCGCTGCCGAGCCCTGCGATGACGTTCACCGGATAGCCCAGCTGCTGCAGGATGGAATTGTGCGGAATCGCGCGGATCTGGCGCAGGTTCATGTCACGGTCGGACCGCAGATCGCCTTGCCTGCGCGACACGCGGCTGCCGGTGGAATTCAGCAGGCCCAACCCGAACGCCGTCAGCGCGCGGCTGTAGGTTGCGCTTTCCATATGATCGCGCTGGTGCTTGCGGATGGCGCGGTAGAAATCGAGGCTGAGGTCGGTGCGGCGATAGAACGGATCGGTCGGCGCTTTGGTGTCCACGGGCGGGGACGTCGCAATGCGCGTCAGCGTCGCCAATGCCAGCGCAGGTGTTGCAAAATGCAGGTAGCCGTCGCCGCCCTGGAAGCTGACTTCGGGCTCCAGCCGGATATCGGCGCGCGCAAACCGCCTTCGCGCCCACGGGCTCAATGGCCATGACAGCCGGTCGTCGAACCCGCCCGGATGCGCGCCGCGCCCCATGCTTTCGCCATGCGTGTTGAAGATCAGCGCGGCGGTGTCGCTCATGTCGTGTCGCGCCATCGCCTGCGCCAGCCGCCCTTGCAGCCGTTCGATTGCGAGGCTGGCAGGGATTTGCCCGACGAACCGCCCGGCATCGGAAAAGCCGGTCTGGATGCAGACCCGGCCACGCGCGATGGCGTATTCGCGATAGGTTTCATCCGCCAGCAACTGGTCCACGAAGCGCCCGCCATGCTCAAGCGCGCTTTCGGTTTCGAACAGTGGCGAGACATCGACCTTGTCTTCGATGCCGAACAGCTTGGCGAAATAGAGCGCGGCAAGAATGGTGGAGGGCTGCTCGCATTCGGCCACCAGCATCCGGATCGGGGCATCGGCGTCGATATGCGCGATGATCTGCGCCATCGCCAGGAATTGGCGGATCGCGGTGCTGCTCTCGATTGCGAGTGCGGCGAAATTGCTGCGCAGCGGTGTCACGTTTTCCAGCATGGTGCGCAGGGTGGCGATGGCACCCCGGCTGGCGAGGTCGAGCGTAATGCCGCCGTCGATCTGGCGGCGAATCGCGTTGTGAAGCTGGCTGGCGTTCACACGGAAATGCACGCGCGCCATGCCCAGCCCGTCGGCGCGCATTGCGCAGGCCAGCGTCTTGAGTGCGATGGCACCCGCGCTGTCCGCCATTGCCGCGTCGCTTTCCAGCCGCTCGATTATCGGCGTCAGGGTCAGCAGTTTGTGCGGATTGTCTGCGGTCAGCCGGTTGGCGGCATCCGACAAGGCGGCAGGGTCGCTCAGGTCGGCGGCGAAATCCCGCGCCCGATTTCGGGCATATTCGTGGGCTGCATCCAGTTCGCCTACGACGGGATGACCGGCGTCGATGGCGCGTAAGCCATCGGCGTAACGCCCGATGCGCTGCGCCTTTTCGTCCAGCCGGAAGCCGATGGAATCGAACCATTTGATATCGGTCCGCCCGTCCATGTCGTATCCGACCCAGCTGGCGAAGCGGAACGGGAGCGGCGCCAGTTCCGCCATCCGGTCGGGCCAGCGAGTGGCGGCCTCGGCCAGCACCGTCGCCACGATCCGGTCGCGTGCGTCCTGCGCATTGGCGATAGCGGCCATCGCGCGCCCGTGCTCGTATCGCAGCGTGACGGCGGGCCGTTCGGCCCCGGTGATGCAGCGCGCCTCCTCGCTGTCCTCGGCAGCATCGGCCACGGCCTCGCTCTGGTCCGGTGTCAGCAGGAAGGTCGGGTGCGCGGTGAAAACAGCGTGCAGGGCGGGGTGCTGCCACTGCGCGCGGAAGGCATCGAAATCCTGTGTGTCGCACAGGGCGGCGATGGCGGCTTTGTTCGCCCCCTCGTCGATCGGCTCGACCCGCTGGCGCAACTGGCGGGCGCGGCTGGTCAGCGAATGGCATTCCAGTTCCGCCACCATGCTTTCCACCTCGTCGAGCGAGAGGTTGCCAGCCTCCAGCTCGCGCGACAGGTCCAGCGACAGCTGGAAGACCGGATTGAACAGCGGCGTGGTACGGGTTTGCTGGTGCAAATCGCGCAGGCGGTCGCTCAGTTCGGCAACGGTTTTCATCAGTATGTTCCTGAATTTCTATGAATGCCGATGACGTTCACCGCATCGGCTGCTTTCCGTACCGATCGACAAAGGCCCGCGCTGCGCCGCGCAGGCCGGGTTGGGGGTCAAGGACAAGCTTGACCGGCAAGTTTTGCATCACCTCTCCGAACCGCCCCTTGTCCTGCAAACGACGCACGAAATCGCTTTGTGGCAGGATATTGCGCAGACGATAGCCAAGACCGCCTGCAAGTACGACACCGCCGGAACCGTGCGCCAATGCCAGATCGCCCGCCACGGCGCCCAGCAGACTGCAGAACCGGGATACGGCTTCGACAGCGATGGGGTCCGAGCCGGATATACCGGCGGACCAGATGGCAACATCGTCTTCAAGGCTCGACCGGTTATCCCTGTCCAGCACACGATGGATTGTCACAATACCCGGACCGGATACCAAACGCTCGACCGAGACGCGACCGAATTGCGCTCGCAGAGCGGACAAGAGGGCGTCTTCAAATGCGTCGTTGGGCGCGAAACCGACATGTCCGCCTTGGGTCGCCGTTACCCGTACCGCACCGCGCGCGTCGCGAAGGTAATGGGCAACGCCAAGGCCGGTGCCGGGGCCGACAACTGTTACCGGCATACCGACCGGCAGGGGCCGATCCGGCCCCGCCAGATGACGTAAAACGCCGTTGTCCGATCCAGCAACGCTGTGCGCGATAGCTGCAAAATCGTTGAGGACGAGACAATGCGGTGCGTCCAGCAGCGCCGGTAGTTTGGCCCGCTCGATTGTCCAATCGTTGTTGGTGAAGACTATCCTGTCTTCATCGAGGCTGGTCGCTGCGACGGCTAGACTGGCGGCACGGGGAAGCGTGCCACCGCAGACATTGCGAAAATATGCCCAAGCGCTGCCGAAAGTGTCATGATCCGAAGTCAGGACGGTCGTTTCAGAAGACAACAAGACGCTGCCATCGCACGCAACCTCGGCAATAGCGAAGCGGGCATGGGTGCCGCCCACATCGACAACTGCGAGTTGCTGCGTCATTCGGTTTTACAACCCGGCCGTGGCGAGCATGGCCGAGCCGCCGCGCTCGGCTCCATCCGCCTGTGCGCGAAAAATCGCAAACAATTCGCGGCCCGTGCCATCCTGCGGTTCGGGCTCGGGTGCCGGGGCCCGGTTCGCAAGGTCGGCTGTGGTCGATAGCGCGCCGGTGAGGGCGCAGACCCGCACGATATCGCCATCCTGCAACAGCGCCAGCGGTCCGCCGCCAAGCGCTTCTGGCGTACAGTGGATGGCCGCAGGGACCTTGCCGCTCGCGCCCGACATGCGGCCATCCGTGACCAGCGCCACGCGATAGCCACGGTCCTGCAACACGGCGAGCGGCGGGGTCAGGCTGTGCAGTTCGGGCATACCGTTTGCGCGCGGCCCCTGGAACCGGACCACGACCACCACATCGCAATCCAGCGCGCCCGCTTCGAAGGCGGCGGTCACTTGCTGTTGCGTATCGAAGACCCGGCACGGTGCTTCCACCGTCATCCGGTCTTCGCGCACCGCCGATGTCTTGAAGCATGCACGGCCCAGATTGCCTGCAACCAGTTCCATCCCGCCATCGGCGCGGAACGGGTCTGCGACAGGCCGCAGCATCGTGTCGTCGCCGCTCGCCCCGACCGGGCGGCTGGCCAGTTCGCCATCCTCCAGCACCGGCTCGCGGGCATAGGCGTTCAGGTCGCCCGTGCCGACGGTCAGCAGGTCGGCATGGCACAACCCGCCCGCGATCAGTTCGCCGATGACATAGCCCATGCCGCCCGCCGCGTGGAAATGGTTCACGTCGCCCGATCCATTGGGATAGACCCGTGCCAGCAGCGGCACGGCTTTCGACAATTCGGACAGGTCGTCCCAGTCGAACCGGACACCCGCCGCGCGCGCCATTGCGGGAATGTGGATCGCATGGTTGGTCGACCCGCCCGTCGCCAGCAGGCCGACCGCCGCATTGACGATGGCCTTTTCATCGACGCACCGGCCCAGCGGGCGGTAGTCTTCGCTATCGTGCCCGATCGCGGCAACCCGATGCACTGCCGCGCGGTCGAGCGCCTGACGCAAGGCGGTGCCCGGCTGGATGAAGGCGCTGCCCGGCAGGTGCAGGCCCATCATTTCCATCATCATCTGGTTGGAATTGGCGGTACCGAAAAAGGTGCAGGTGCCGGGCGAATGATAGCTGCCCAGCTCGCTTTCGAGCAATTCCGCGCGGCTCGCCTTGCCTTCTGCATGGAGCTGGCGGACGCGCTGCTTTTCGGTGTTGGGAACGCCCGAAGGCATTGGCCCGCTGGGCACGAAGATCGTCGGCAGATGGCCGAACCGCAGCGCGCCGATCAGCAGGCCGGGCACGATCTTGTCGCAAATGCCCAGCATCAGCGCCCCGTCATACATCGCATGGCTCAGCGCGACGCCGGTGCTCATGGCGATCACGTCGCGGCTGAACAGGCTCAGCTCCATGCCGGTCTTGCCCTTGTGTCACCCCGTCGCACATCGCCGGCGTACCGCCCGCAACCTGCGCCGTCGCGCCGATCTCGCGCGCGTAGATTTTCAGCCGTTCGGGATAGCGGCCATAGGGCTGATGCGCGCTTAGCATGTCGTTATAGGACGTGACGATCCCGATATTCGGACCGGCGTGCCGCTTCAAAGCATCCTGATCCTGCTCCGCCCCGGCATAGGCATGGGCAAGGTTGGAGCAGGACATGATGGTGCGGTCGGGCCGGTCCTCGGCAGCGCGCGCAATCAGATCGAGATACCGCGCCCGGTTATCCCGCGAATTGGCGATGACACGCCGGGTGACGCGGTGCAGCGTATCGTGGAGATCACTCATTCCAGGTGACCCCGTCGCGTTCGGTCAGCGCGGCGGACGCGCTTGGTCCCCAGCTTCCGGCAGTATAGGTCTTTGGCGTGGTGCTGTCCGCTGCCCACAGCTCCCGAACGGCGTCGATCCAGTCCCACTGGGCCTCCACCTCGTCCCTGCGCACGAACAGCGTCTGGTCGCCTTCGATGAGGTCCAGCAGCAGGCGTTCGTAGGCAATCCGGCGGTGCTGGCCGACAAACGCATCGGGCATGGCAATGTCGAGCGGGACGGAGCGGAGGCGGATACCATCGCGGCCCAGCCCCGGCACTTTTGCCATCAGATGCAGGGTCACGTTCTCGTCCGGCTGGATGCCGATGACGAGGCGGTTGGGCTGCATCGTCGCGGTGCTGCCGCCTTTCAGACCGGTGAAAATCGAATGCGGCACTTCGCGAAACTGCACCACGATTTCCGTGACGCGGCGGGGCATGCGTTTGCCGGTGCGCAAGTAAAACGGCACGCCGCTCCACCGCCAGTTATCGACATGCGCCTTGATCGCCACAAAGGTTTCGGTGTCGCTGTCCGCGTGCCAATTCCTCGTCATATCCCGGCACCGCCTGCCCGCCGATGGCACCGGCGCGATATTGCCCCGTCACCGTCTCGCCCGACTGTACCGGCCTGAGCGAGCGCAGCACCTTCACCTTTTCATCGCGGATAGCGGTGGCATCGAAATGCCCCGGCGGCTCCATAGCGACCAGCGCCAGCAGTTGCAGCATGTGGTTCTGCACCATGTCGCGCAGGGCACCGGCCTCGTCGTAGAAGCCCGCGCGCTGCTCCAGCCCGACCGTCTCGGCCACGCTGATCTGCACATGGTCGATGGAGGCTGCGTTCCACAGCGGTTCGAACATCAGGTTGGCAAATCGCAGGGCGAGCAGGTTCTGGACCGTTTCCTTGCCCAGATAATGGTCGATGCGGAAGATCCGGTTTTCCGGGAAAGCCGCCGCCACCGCTTCGTTGATTGCCCGGCTCGAAGCGAGGTCCGATCCAAGCGGTTTTTCAAGGCACATGCGCACATTGCCGCAATCCAGCCCCGCTGCCTGTAGCCCCGCTATCGTCGGTTCGAACAGTTTGGGCGCGGTGGACAGGAAGATCGCCAATCCGCCGCTATCGCCAGTCTCGTCGCTGTCGTCGCAATCCCGCCCGACAGCCTCGGCCAGTTCGGCATAGCCCTCAGGCGTCGTCGCATCGACAGCGCGGTAATGCAGCCGGTTGAGAAAGCCCGCCATGCCCCCGCGCCGGTCGGCGGGCAGGTGCTTTTCCAGTGCCTCGCGCGCAAACTGGCGGAAACCCGCATCGTCCATCTTGCTGCGTGCCGTACCGATAATCTGCAAGTCGGGCGAAAGCAGGCCATCCGCGTCCAATGCGCACAGGCTGGGCAACAGCATGCGCTGCGACAGATCGCCGGTGGCACCGAACAGCAGCAGGCGATTGGCAGTGAAACTCATTGCGCGGGTCTATCAAAGGTGACGCGCAAACTCCATGAGCTGCAACCGTATTCAGACAATGCTGTCAGTCGGCCACAGTGACTTCGACATGCTTTTCAAGAAATGTGGTCGCGCCGAAGCTGGTCATGAAGCTGACATCGGCAGCATCGCGACCGAGGCCGATCTTCACGATCTCGTCCGGCTTGGCCATGCCGGTCGCATCTACCAGATACCATGCGCCGCCGCCGGGCGTCGTCGGGTCGGTCAGGAAAACCTCGGCGACGGCATGGAAATCCTGCGGGGTTACGCCGGGTGCGAAACAACTGACGAAGCGGGCGGGGATGCCCGATGCGCGCGCCAGCATCACCATCACATGCGCATAGTCGCGGCAGATGCCCTGCCGTTCGATAAAGGTATCCAGACCGGTCGTTTCCGGTCCGCTGGCGCCCGGCACGTAGGAGAAGTTCCCCGCGATCCAGTCATGCATCGCCATAATGCGTTCGCCGCCATCCGTTTGACCGAATTCCGCGCCGACGAAGGACTGGAACCGGTCCGCCGGGCAATAACGCGAATCGAACAGGTACTGCACCGTTTCGCCGGGCAAGTCGTGGGCGGGCAGCCGTTCGAGCTGGCTTATGTCGGTCAGCAGGCGGTCGACTTCGACCTTCGCCTTGTAACTGACATCGTAACGTCCCCTGGCGCGGATCCACACCCGTTCGCCGATGTCGTCCTGCGCATGGACACGGGCAAAGTGTTCGCCCTGCGTTACCCAGGTGTCGGTTTCCAGCAACTGTTGTTCGGGAATCATGGCCGCTTCGAATTGCAGCAGCACATCGGTGGTCTCTTCCATTTCGAAAGAGAACCCAAGGTCTATATTTACGGTCATATCCTGCGCAACGCGTCGCGCTCGCTTCGGTGCCGCAGGGTCCCCACTTTATTGCGCGATGGTGGCCCAGTCCGCTGGCTCTAAAGCCCTACCGCCGGTTTGCAGCACCAGCGTTCCGTTGGGCGAGGCAGGCGAGAAGCGCCAGATGCCGACGTTCTCTTCGCCCACGAAGAGCGTTTCGCTGCCCGGTTCGACATGGCAGCGCGTTGCCTGTCCGGGCACGGAAAACGGTTTCAGCGACAGCCCGCTCCACCCTTCGCCGCTTCTGGCTGCGGTGGTGCGGAAGATGGCGCCGCTTTCCAGAGGGCTGTAAATTTCCACGCCGCCGCCCGCTTGCTGCACGCCGATACATATGTCGCTCGCGATGCCTGTCCCGACGGGAACACGCGAGGCGCGTTCGAGCTTGCCTGTTTCGGGGTCCAGAATGGCAAGAAACAGATAAGCCAGCGCCGGTTCGGAGCGGTCGCTCGCGGCGACCAGCACGGTGCCATCGCGCATTGTGAACACATCGATATGCACAAGGCCTTTTGCGGCCAGAGTGCTTCGCAGTGCGCTATCCGGACCGTGGACTTGCAAACCTGTTTCCGGGTCTGCGGAAACCCTGAAGGTGCGCGTAGCGTCGGACATATCGCGCCATATGGCTGCATCGCCTGCGCCCGGACTGCGCATCGCAGCGGCAGGGCCACCGTTTGGGTCGGTGGTCGCGCAGCCGGAAAGCGCGGCGGAGAGGGCAAGCAGGGACAAGAAACGGACCATCTCTGCCGTATTCGCGCGCCTGGGGCTGGCGTCCAGCACAATGTCAGGCCGAATTTCACGGGTGCGAAACAATATTTCTTGGTCGCGCAATGCAATTTGTACCATTTGGGACATTCAGGCGGTCGGACCGGACCGGTAGCAAGGGGTCACTTCAAACGCAGAAGGGATATTCCTGATGAAAAACATTATTCTTGCCGCCACCGCCGGAGCCATCGTTGCCACCGGTACATTTGCCGTTCCCGCAGAAGCCGGTCCGTTCGACCGCCTGAAGCGCAAGGTCCAGAAGGTCGAGCGCGAAGTGCGCAAGGTCGAACAGACCGTCCGCGAAGTCGAAGACGCCGTCGACACCGTGGAAGCCGTTGCCGATGGTAACGTGTCTGCGGAAGACGTGGCCGGCGCCGTGGTCAACGGCACGGCAGGCCGCACTCGTCTGGGTTCGCCAATTCGCGGTGTTCGCGCTATGAATGGTGCGGTGCCCGGCGGACGTAACTATCCGAAAACGGCGCAGCGCGCCCCCAACCAGGGTGTCGCCGCGCCCGTTCCCGCCAAATACGTAAACCAGTTGAACTGCGCCAATGCAGGTCTTGGTAACGCATTCGTCGGCCGGGGAGGTAACTACACCTTCCAGAAAGGCATCAAGACCGAATCACGCAGCGGCATTATCGAACGGCGCAACGTCTCGGCCACAAACGGTTGCCTGATGCCTACGCTAAGCTCCGGCGACATCCTCTATCTGGAAGTCAACAAGGCGGGTTACAACAAGTACGGTTATGACCTGCAGTGTGTTTCCTACGACGGTAGCGAGCAACTCAATCGTAGCACGAGGCCACCGCTGAATAACTACACCGGCAAGGATGTGATGCTGCATACGGGACACAGCCTCGGCTACACTCCGACAGCCAGCGGCAGCAATTCCGATCGCGCGGGCCAGTACAAGAAAGCGCTCGATGCACGTGGACGCGAGATGCTGACATTCAACATGCCTGAGCTTCACACCGATAGCGGCACGGACTTCTTCTGCCAGCATTTCGATGAGAAGAGCGGCAAGGCTCTGGTAGCGTTCGCGTTCCGTCGCAGCCCTTCGTCCTAAGCAGCCTATCCAGTTTCCTTAGTCAGCGGTGGCAGGGTTCGCCCTGTTGCCGATGACCGGGCGCGCCGTCTTCTGCGACCCTTCGGCGCGCCCGTATCTTTATCCCTACCGCTCACCGGGACGCACTTCTTTTTCAAAGGACTATCATCATGCGTGCAATCACCGCACTTTCCGCCATCGCTCTCGCCATCGGCACCGCGCCGCTGGCACCTACCGCTTTCGCGCAGTCCAGTTCCGGCACGGTCAGCAAGGACGGCTCCTGCCCCAAGGGCTTCAAGGCTTCGGGTTCCGACTGCAAATCCAGCAGCATGGTCGCCATCGTCAAGATCGGTTCCTGCCCCACCGGTTTCCGCGCTTCGGGCAATTACTGCACCGGCGACAAAAACGATTATGCCGAAGTGCGTTCGGGCAGCTGCCCCAGCGGTACCAAGGCTTCGGGCAAATACTGCGTGAAGTAAGCTCCGGCATCACGTCACATCCAAAGGGCCGCGTCTCCGCAACAGGAGGCGCGGCTTTTTGCGTCCGCAGCCTGTTCACTTGGTCCTAGGGTTCGCATGGCTTATGCAGTGCCAACGCACCCGTAGTTGCGATTCTGGAACCAGCCTTGGCGCAGCAAGACCCTTTCATCGACGGACTGATCCGTGACGCCTATGCGGTGATCGGGCAGCCGGAGCGCCTGTTCGACCTGCTGGAACATGCCGACGACGCCGCGCTGGAAAACAATGCCGGTGCGCTTGGGCCGACAGCGGAAGCGCATTTCGACCAGGCCGGCGGGCTGATGGACCAGACGACCTCGCTGGTCGGCAATGACTGGACCGCGTTCGAGGGTGGTGCCGCGCGCAATGCCACGCACGCGCTGGTGCTTGGTGCGGATATGGGCGTTGTCGCATTCGACCGGAGCGAGTTTTCCGGGCCGGAGCTTGCTACCGGACGAAGCGCGCCCGACTGGCTATGGGATCCAGTCGAGAAGAACAGCCGATATTGCCCGGATAAAGCGATGCTCTCCGGAAACGGGTTCCGACTTCCTCCGCTTGTTTGCGACGCCCGATGACGAACAAGGCAGCTGGTATGCGCTGACCTGCGAGGACGGGGCGCAAGGGCGGCAAACGATGTTCGCCTCGATCCAGTTCCGCTGGAACGAAGCGAGCGGCGACCGGTTCGGCGCGGCGCTGGACCTGACCGCGACGGAACTTGCGCTGACCCGCCATCTGGTGACAGGCGGCACATTGCGCAGTTTTTCGGAACAGCGCGGGCGTTCCATCGGGACGGTGCGCAACCAGATGAAGATGCTGTGCCGCAAGCTGTCGATCGGCTCGCAGCAGGAATTGCTGATGCTCTACACCGGCTTCGCGCATTCGTTGCAGCGATCCGGGTCCGCTGCCGCCGATGGCCAGCATGACTGTCTTCGCGTCCATCGCGCCGAGGATGGCAGCGCAATTGCGTGGGAGGAGCATGGCGATCCGGATGGCAAACCGGTGCTGTATTTCCACGCTTTCTTCGAAGGTGCCTTGCTGACACCGGCGCAAGACGCCGCGGCCAAGGCATCCGGATTGCGGATCATCGCGCCGTGGCGACCCCATTGGGGAGATACGACCGGACAAGGCGAACGGTTCGATCTGGTTCGCGATTTCGCTGACCGGCTTCAGACCCTTCTCGACAAGCTTGGTATCGAAAAGTGTGCATTGCTTGGTGCAACGGCAGGCGCACCTTTTGCGCTTGGTGCCGCACAAAGGTTCGGTGCCCGCGCCACCGGGCTGGTTCTGGCCGGACCGGTGTTGCCCTACCGGACCTGGGCGGAACTGAACCGGCTGGCCCCCGGCTATCGCCGACCGATGAAACTGGCCCGGCTCGCACCGGCTTTTGCGCGCATGTGGGTTCGCGCGACGGTGGGCGGAACGCTGCTGGGCGATTTCGACACTATTGCGGACGATTTTCTGGGTGAAGCATCGGCCGACCGCCAATATCTGAAGCATCCGGAAGCCCGCGCGACGATCCAGCGCGCCGGTTCCTACACTTTCCGGTCATCATTGGAGGGGCCGGTGCAGGCCGTCCTGCTGGAAATCAGCGACTGGAATCCTTTGTGTACCGGTATCGAAGTGCCGGTCACGGTCATGGTCGGCAACAAGCCGGGCGGTATCGATCACAGCCTGTTCGCGGAATTCGCAGCGCGCCACGGATTTACGCTGGTCGACGATTTCACAAATTCGAACCAGTTTGTTTTGCATGACGATCCGGCGCGCGTCTTCACCATGCTGCGCGAAATGGCGGCATGAATTGACTGCGGCCCCATCGACATCCGACGATGACGCGATGCAGGCCATCGTTGCGCGGGCCTATGCCGCGATTGCCAAGCCCGAAACGCTGGTCGACCTGATCCATATCCTGACCGATGCGGAGGACGATCTGCTGGATCGTCCGGAACAGGCGGAGATTCACTTCGGCAACGCGGCAAGTATTCTGGGCCGCGTCTATCCGCTGTCGGCCAGCGAAGCAGGCGTGCTGAATACCGCCGAAAACAGCGCCTATGCCGGCGACCTTATCCTCGACGGCGATTTGCGCGTGCTTGGCCATAGCGACCTGGTATTCGACGATAGCATGCCCGAAACCGGTGTCTATGCGCCGGACTGGCTATTCAGTCCGGTTACGCGGAACGCCGACCGCAAACGCCTGAAAGCATTTGGGCCCGCCGACGATGGCACCTTTATCCGGCTGTTTACAGGGCCGCAGGACGATGCGGGGCGCTGGTTCGTGGCGCAGTTGCTTGCGGGGCACGATGATGCGCAAGCGGTGCTGGCACTGAATGCCGTGCGGCTTCGCTGGAGCGTGGAAACTGGCGCTGCGTTCCGGAAAGCGCTGCAACTGACGGACACCGAAATCGCGCTGGTCGAGCATATCGTCACCGGCGGAAAGGTGCGCGATTTTGCCGAGCAGCGCGGGCGTTCCATCGGCACGGCGCGCAACCAGTTGAAAACGCTGCAGCGCAAGCTGTCGATCAATTCGCAGGAGCAACTGCTCCTGCTTTACGCAGGTTTCGTACATTCGCTGGAATCGCCCGACCACGGCGCAAATGTCGCCGCCCATAAGTGCGACAACATCTTCGAGGACGGGGACGGGCAAACGATTGCGTGGGAGGAGTTCGGCGATCCCGAAGGCAAGCCGGTGCTGTTTTTCCACGCGCTGGAAGGCGCGCTGGTCACGCCACAGGTGTCGCAAGCTGCGGCACGGTCCGGATTGCGCATCGTCGCACCGTGGCGGTCGCATTTCGGCGACACCAGCGGCTTGCAATCGGGCAGTGCGTTCGAGCGGACACGCAATTTCGCCGCGCGGCTTCCGGCATTTCTCGACCATCTCGAAATCGATCGCGTGGTGGCGCTGGGGACGCAGGCGGGGATGCCGTATATGATGGCAATGGCGCAGGCGCATCCGGAGCGGTTGCACGGCGTGATCGGGGCGGGGCCGTTCCTGCCGGTGGCAGGTAAGGACTTCCGGTATCTGGCCAAAAGCCATCGTGCACAGATGCGGATTGCGCGGATCGCGCCGTCCTTCGTGCGGATTTACCAGCGGGCGATGCTTGCGACGATGGGCACGGGCGAATTCTATCGGTTTGTGGAAGAATATTACCAGGACTGCCCGCGCGAGCTGGAGGCGGTGCGCCGCCCGGAAATGCTCGACGTTTTCCGCCGGGCCGCGACCTATGCGATGCGGGCTGAATTCGAAGGCACGATCGACACGATGCTGACATGGAGCGCCGACTGGCGTGAATTGTGCCGGGATATTGCGGTGCCGGTGCACATGATGGTTGGCGCACAGGATGCGAACTGCGATCCGGAATTCGCCACGTTGTCCTGCAAACGCTATGGCTGGCCCGCTGCCGAGATCGTGGACGACGCGGGCAGCTTCCTCATCAACGACCGGACCGCGCAGGTCATGGCGCGCATAGCGGGAATGTTCCCGGACTAGGCGGGCGCGATAACGCCGAACAGGTCGTGCTCGTCGGCATCCTCGACCACGGCTTCGACGATGTCTCCTGCCACCAGCGTGTCCGGCACATCGCGCAGGAACACATTGCCGTCGATTTCCGGCGCGTCGGCCTGGCTGCGGCCCGTTGCGCCGATGTCGCCATCCTCGTCCGCTTCGCCGACATCGTCGATGATGACCGGCAGCGTGCGCCCGACCTTGGCCTGCAATTTCGCCGCGCTGATGCGGGCGGTGGCTTCCATGATGCGGGCGAAGCGTTCCTCCTTTACCGCTTCGGGCACGGGATCGGGCAGGGCGTTGGCCTGCGCGCCCGCCACCGGTTCGAACCGGAACGCGCCGACGCGGTCGAGCTGCGCTTCCTCCAGCCAGTCGAGCAGGTAGGTGAAGTCGTCCTCGGTCTCGCCGGGGAAGCCGACCACGAAGCTGCTGCGGATTGCAATGTCCGGACAAATTTCGCGCCACGCTTTCAGCCGTTCCAGCACCTTCGCTTCGTTGGCAGGGCGCTTCATCGCCTTGAGAACACGCGGGCTGGCATGCTGGAACGGAATGTCGAGATAGGGCGTCAGCAAACCGTCCGCCATCAGCGGCACCACCGCATCGACATGCGGATAGGGATAGACATAATGCAGGCGCACCCAAGGCGGCACACCTTCTGCCGTGCGCAATCCGCCCAGTTCGCGCGCCAGATCGGTCATGTGGGCCCGCACCTCGCGGCCTTTCCAATTGCGCGGCTCGTGCCGAGTATCGACGCCATAGGCCGACGTATCCTGGCTGATGACCAGCAGTTCCTTCGTGCCCGCCGCCACCAGCTTCTCCGCCTCGCGCAAGACCGCGTCGATGCGGCGGCTGGCCAGTTTGCCGCGAATGTCGGGTATGATGCAGAAGGCGCAGGAGTGATTGCAGCCCTCGCTGATCTTGAGGTAGCCGTAGTGGCGCGGCGTCAGCTTGATATCCTCGGCGGACGGCTGCGGGATCAGATCGACGAACGGTCCCTGCGACGGCGGCGCGTGGACATGCACCGCCTCCACCACCTGTTCGTATTGATGCGCGCCCGTCACTGCCAGAACCTGCGGATGGGCGGCGCGGATCGTGTCCGCTTCTTCGCCGAGGCAGCCGGTCACGATGACTCGACCGTTCTCCGCAATCGCTTCGCCGATGGCGGCAAGGCTTTCCTCCTTCGCGCTGTCGAGAAAACCGCAGGTGTTGACCAGCACCACATCGGCTCCGGCATAGTCGGCGCTCATCGCATAGCCGTCGGCGCGCAGGCGGGTGAGGATGCGCTCGCTGTCGACCAGCGCCTTGGGGCAGCCGAGGCTGACCATGCCGATGCGCTTGGCGTCGGGCAGGGTATTGCGGGCGCAGCGTGGTCGCGGGTGTGGTGGGCGTGTTCATCCGCCAGCGCTTACACGCTTGGCCAGCGCACCGCTATCCTTGCGACACGACCTCGTCGGGCTGGGCGCGCAGCGGGCGCGGATCGTCGTCACGCGTATGCCCGTCGCCCTTGGTTGCGCCGCTTTCGGTCGGCACGATTTCCACCACCACATCGCCAGCGCGCAGGTTCTGGCATTCCTCTTCCCAGAACCCCAGCGCCTTGCCGTCGCGATAGACCCGCAAGCCCCGCCCGCCGGAATCGAGAGCCGAAATCGCGCAGCCGCATTCGGCATCGGTGACCAGCCGTTCGACCAGCTGCACGCGGCCCGTGACCGAGGCGAGATCGGCGAGGTAATCCGCGATATGCGCGCCCTTGGCCGAGCCTGCCAGCAGCAGACCGGTGAACCGCACCGGGTTGATGACGTTGTTCGCGCCCGCCTGACGCGCCAGCGATTCGTTGTCGTCGGCGCGCACCACTACGCTGATTGGCACGTTGGGCGCTAGCGCGCGCACGGTCAGTACGATCAGAATCGAGGTATCGTCGCGCCCGGCGGAAACGAGTACGTTGCTTGCGTTGCCGATACGCACAGCTTCCAGCGTGTTGTCGCGCGTGGAATCGCCAGCCAAAACGTTGCAGCCCAGCCGTTCCGCCTCCAACAGGCGTTCCTCACTGGGATCGACCACGACAATACATCGCGGATCGGTACCCCGCTCGATAAGTTCGGCAACGCTTTCGGAGCCCGAAACGCCGTAACCCAGCACCACGATATGTCCCGAAAGCTGTTCCTGGATACGTTTCATGCGATAGCTCTCCCAGCTGCGCTTGATGATAAAATTGTAGGCGGTGCCCACGAAAATGAAGAAGACCGCGAACCGGATCGGCGTGACGATAATCGCCTCCACCATACGTGCCCGATCGCTGATCGGGGCAATATCGCCGAAGCCTGTGGTAGTAACGGAAATCATGGTGAAATAGACGACGTCGGAAAAGCTGACTTCGCCGTCCAGATTGTCCACCAGCCCTTCACGGTCCCACCAGTGGATGGCGACGACGATGGCGAGAAGGAAGATGGCAAGGCCGAGACGGATGCCAAGATCGCCCCAGACCGGAACGCGCACCGCCCGCCGCAACGGACGAAAGCCGGTTCCGCTGAGGCGCCGTCTGCCCACGCCATCGCCGACCGGTTTAACTCTGTCTCTCATTCGGAAGTCAGCGTTGCGCCAGTATCATAGCGGGGTCAATCGGCTCGTTGTTGCGCAGTATGTCGAAATGCAGCTTGGCCCGGTCCGCCGTGCCATCCGATCCGGCCAGCCCGACACGCTCTCCGGCACGCACCGTCTCGCCAAGTTTCACGGTGATACGCGACAAATGGCCGTATCGGGTGCGCCAGCCATTGCCGTGATCCAGCACGACCAGCCGCCCGAACTGTCCGCTGTCGCGTTGCGCGTATACCACGCGGCCCGTCGAGGACGCGCGCACCATGTCTCCGGTCTTCGCGGCGTAATCCACACCGCCATGCCCCGTGCCATCGGCATAGGAATAGCCGGCCAGCACGCGGCCATCGTGCGGCTTGCGGAAATAGGGAATGGTTTCGGTGCGAACGGGGGGCGGGGCGGCATCGGCGCCTGCCATCACGGCGGGAATGATCAGCGTCTCGCCGGTGCGCACCTTGTAGGGCGCGGGCAGGTTGTTGGCGATGGCGATATTGGTGAACGGCACGCCATAGCGTTCGGCAATCGCGCCGATGGTGTCGCCCGCTTTCACGGTGTGCGTTTTCTGGCGCGGTATCTGCAAGGTCTGGCCGACGCGCACGGCGTAGGGTTCGACCAGCCCGTTGGCCGCTGCGACCACTGCGGCGGGCACGCCTGCGCGATTGGCGATGCCACCCAGCGTTTCGCCTTCCTCCACGACATGGCTGGTTTCGGTCGCCGGATTGGCGGCGGCCAGCAGCAGGGCGGCGGGCGGCAGGGCGAACAGCGAAAGACGGCGCATGGCAGGTGTCCTGTTTAGCGATCCGCGTTAGGGGCGAAACGGTCTGCAAGTGTGGCGAGCGAGGGGCCGTGCGTCAATTCCGGCTCCAGCGGGGTGACCGCGATATAGCCGTCGGCAATGGCCTCCAGATCGGTGCCGTGATCGGGCGTATGCTCGATCTGGTGCAGGCCGAACCAGTAATAGCTCAGGCCACGCGGGTCGCGCCCTTCCACCACGCTGCCGCGCGAGTAATCGTGAAAACCCTGCCGCACCACGCGGATGCCTTTCACCGCATCGGCGGCGCGCGGCGGGAAATTGATGTTGACCAGCGTGCGCGGCGCGAAGTCCATCTCGACCAGCGGGGCCAGCACCTTGCCACCCCATGCGCGCGCGGCGGCGAACAGGTCCGCCTCGGCTTCGCGCCCCTCGACCGGCACCAGAACCTGGCTGAGCGCGATGGAGCGGATGCCCGCCAGCGCGCCTTCCATTGCGGCGGAAACGGTGCCCGAATAGGTAATGTCGTCGCCCAGATTGGCCCCCCGGTTCACGCCGGACAGGATGAGGTCGGGCGGAGAGCCCTTCAGGATCGTGCGAAGCGCCAGCATCACGCTGTCCGTCGGGGTGCCGGTGACGCAATAGCGCCGCTCGCCCAGCTGGCGCAGCCGCACCGGCTGGTTCAGCGTCAGCGAATGGCCCGCGCCCGATTGCTCTTCTGCCGGCGCGCAGATCCAGACATCGTCCGACAGCGCGCGCGCGATTTCTTCCAGCACCGCGAAGCCGGGGGCATTGATGCCGTCGTCATTGGTCAGCAGGATACGCATTGTCGCTCCGATACAAGTTCTGGCTTTGATGGCCGCCTATGGCTGCGGATAGGCATACTAGGCGCGGCGGCACAAGGTGTCCGCCTGCGTTGAGAGTTGGCCCGATGGAGAGAACGAATGCGTGCGTTACCCCTGCTGGCTGCGATGGCTTGCCTGATCTCCGCGCCGCTGAGTGCGCAAGCCGATCCGGCTGCGGATGCTGCGACCGGACAGCAAGAAAGCCCCGAAGCACGCAAACTGCGCGAGCAGGCCAAACTTGCGACCGGCGAAGAGCGGTACGCGGACGCCGTGCGGCTTTACATGCAATCGTGCGAATTGCTGTCCGCGCAAGGGTGTTCGGGCCTTGGCGCGATGTATCTGGGCGGGCTTGGGGTGGAAGCCAGCACCCCCAGGGCGGTGGACGCAATCGCGCGCGGGTGCGAGCTGGGCGATGTGCAGGGATGCGGGCTGGTCGGCTCGATCTTGCGAGAAGCCGGGCAATCGACCGATGCCGCGCCGTTTCTCGAACGTGCCTGCGACCTCGGAGATCAGGACGCATGCCTTGATCTCGGCGTGATGCAGGCATCGGGCGAGGGCGTGGAAAAGCGACCCGACCTGGCCGCCGCGAAATTCGCCACGGCTTGCGAGGCGGATGTGGCGGAAGGGTGCTTCCTCCACGGCGCGAACATGATCAACACCGACGGCAACCGCGCGGCGGCGATGGCGACGATCTATTTCAGGAAGGCGCTCCGGCTCGACCCCGAACATACGCCGTCTCTGGATGCGATGAAGTGGCTGGAGACGGCGGGCCTCTAGGCCTTCACCGGCGACCAGCGCGGTCACGCCGCCCATATAGGGTGCCAGCGCTTCGGGCACGGTCACGCTGCCATCGGCCTGCTGGTAATTCTCCATCACGGCGACCAGCGTGCGCCCCACGGCAAGGCCGGAGCCGTTCAGCGTGTGGGGGAAGGTCGTTGCCTTTTCCCCTTCGCGCTTGAACCGCGCATTCATCCGCCGCGCCTGGAAATCGCCGGTGTTGGAGCAGGACGAAATCTCGCGATAGGCATTCTGGCCAGGCAGCCAGACTTCCAGATCGTAGGTCTTGCGCGCGCCGAACCCCATGTCGCCCGCACACAGCAGCATGGTGCGATAGGGCAGACCGAGCGCCTCCAGAATACCGCTCGCGCACTGTGTCATGCGCTCATGCTCGGCCTCGCTGTCTTCGGGGCGCACGATGCTGACCAGCTCGCATTTCTCGAACTGGTGCTGCCGGATGAAGCCGCGCGTATCCTTGCCCGCCGATCCGGCTTCGGACCGGAAGCACTGGGTCAATGCAGTCAGGCGGACGGGGAAAGCGGCATCGTCGAGGATGCTGTCCTGTACCGAGGCGGTCAGGCTGACCTCGGCGGTGGGGATCAGCCAACGATCATCGGTGGTCCGGAAACTGTCGTCGGCGAACTTCGGCAGCTTGTCGGTGCCATACATCGCCTCATCCCGCACCAGCACGGGCGGCATGCATTCGGTATAGCCATTCTCCCGCGTCTGCCGGTCGATCATGAACTGGCCGAGCGCACGGTGCAGGCGGGCCATGTCGCCGCGCAGGAAGGTAAAGCGCGCGCCGGACGAGCTTGGCACCCGTCTCGAAATCCATGCCCAGCGCGGGGCCGATATCGGCATGTTCGCGCGGTTCGAAATCGAAGGCGGGCAGCTCGCCCCAGCGCGCGATCTCGACATTGTCGCTCTCGTCCGCGCCGTCAGGCACATCGTCGGCGGGCAGGTTGGGCAGACCGGCCAGCATATTCTTCAGCGCCTCGCCTGCCTCGCGATCAGCCTGCTCCAGCGCGGGCATGGTTTCCTTCAACGTGGCGACTTCGGCCTTGAGCGCATCCGCCTTCGCGGTGTCGCCACCGGCCATTGCCTGACCGATGGCCTTGGACGCGCCATTGCGCTTGGCCTGCGCGTCCTGGATGGCGGTGGCGGTCGTCCGCTTGCGCTCGTCCAGCGCCAGGATTTCTTCGGCCACGGGGGCGTGGGCGCGGCGGGCCAGTGCGGCGTCGAAAGCGTCGGGGTGGCTGCGGATCGAACGGATATCGTGCATGGGCCGCGCCTATGCCCGCTTTGCGCAGGCGCCTCAACCGACCTAGATGCACCCGCATGGCTGCGCTCGTGCATTTCGTGGGTTTTCGGGACGACCGCTACTGGAACGCAGTGCGGGTGTGGGGTCCGCCCGATTTCATCCATCGCACATGGGACGTGTATGCCGCCAACGACGTTGCGACGGGCGATACCGTGGTCTTCGCCACCGGCGACGCGGACGCCCTGCCGCGCAGCTTCACGATAGCGGCGCAACGGCGGCGTGAAGAGCGAGCCGCGCAGGGAACGGAAGCCCGCATAAGCGATTGATCTTGCAACCTATCGACACTTAGAAAATGGAATCAGACACATGATCGGCAAGATTATCGCAGCAGTCGCTGGCAACCAGCTGGCAAAAACCACCTCCGGCATCGGCGGCCCCGCAGGTGCCGCTATCGGCGTGGCCACAATGGCCGTCGCGCGCCGCCTCAGCATTCCGGCCCTGCTTGCCGTGGGCGCAGGCGGATATCTGGTGAAGAAATACATGGACGGCCAACAGAACATGCCCGCCAAGCCGGTGGAGACCGACACCATCGCCGACGCACCGCAGGCCGGCGCGCCGACGCTGTGATGGGCTGGAAAACAGGCATCGGCATATTGGCCGCCGCTGCAACCATCGGCACAGTGGCATATGCCCAAAACGCACGCGGGCAGGACGACGAAGAGCCTGCTTTCACGCTAGTCTCGTCGGACAACGGCGTGGAGATTCGCGATTACGCGCCATGATCGTCGCGGAAACGCAGGTCAGCGGCGATGGCGGGCGGGCGCGCAATGCTGGCTTCCGCATCCTTGCCGATTACATTTTCGGCAACAATGCGCCGGGCGACAAGATCGCCATGACATCCCCGGTGACACAACGAGACAATACGCAAAGTTCCGGGCGCGATGGCGAGAAGATCGCGATGACATCGCCAGTGGCACAGCAGGAGGCGGTCGAGGGATCGCTGGTCACTTTCGTGATGCCCGCAAAATACACGATGGAAACACTGCCCGCGCCTCGGAACGACCGGATTACCCTGCGCGAAATCCCGGCGAAGCGCGTTGCCGCAGTACGGTTCAGCGGACGGGCAGACGACAGCGACCTTGCGAAACAGGAAGCCAAGCTGCGCACTTTTCTGGCCGAGAACGACATGACGCCAACATCGCCAGCATCCTATGCGTTTTACGATGCGCCGTGGGTGCCCGCACCGATGCGCCGCAACGAGGTCATGTTCGACATCGAGTAGCGCGGTCCGCGCTTGAAAAGATGGTGGGCGCGGCAAGGATTGAACTTGCGACCCCACCCGTGTGAAGGGTGTGCTCTACCACTGAGCTACGCGCCCGCCTTTCGGCAGGGTCGCGCCACTGCCATGCGCGGGGTGTTCTGGCAAGGGCCGTCTTCAGCGCGCGGCGTTAGTGGCGCAGATAATCGACCAGCTGCGCGAAGGCCGTCGCTTCGCTTGCCGACGCGGTTTTCGCGTTCGGCTGGACGGGACAGGCGAGGCAATAGGCCTGCGCGCCCCGCACGGTCATCAGCATGCCCAGATCGCGCTGTGCTTGCGCGAACAACGCCTGCTGCTGCGTGGCGACCATTGCGAAGATATCTCCACCGGGGCGCGCTGGTTGCGCCTTCGCTTCCAGCAGGCTGGCCAGTAGCGTATCGTATTCGCCGGGTGCAGAGCCGAGATAAGCCGCATGCCAGTCGCCATCGTCCAGACCGGCTTCCTTCGCCGCCCAGGCAATCGCGTCATCCAGCCCGCCGAACTGGTCGACCAGGCCAAGCTGGCGCGCCGCGCCGCCGTCCCAGACACGGCCCTGGCCCAACTCGTCGACTTTAGCTTTCGTCAGCTTGCGCGATTGCGCCACGCGGGTCAGGAACTGGTCGTAGCCGTTCTCCACCGATGCCTGCAGGATCGCGTCGATTTCGGGCGTGAAGCCGCCGATGAGGTCCGGCTGTCCCGATAGCGGTGTGGTGCGGACGCCATCCGCACCGACGCCCCATTCCGCCGCCGCGCGTTCGAATGTCGGGATGACCGCGAAAATGCCGATCGAGCCGGTGATGGTTTCCGGTTCGGCGAAGATGCGATCGGCAGGGGTTGCGATCCAGTATCCGCCACTCGCCGCGACATTGGCCATCGACACCGCGATGGGGATGTCGTTTGCCTTGTGCCGCAGAATGGCTTCGCGGATTTCTTCCGAAGCCAGCACCGAGCCGCCGGGCGAATCCACGCGCACGACCAGCGCCTTGAAATCATCCTCCAGCGCGGCATCCAGCAATTCCGCGATGCGCTCTCCGCCCGCCGTGCCGGGCCCGGCATCGCCGTCCACGATCTCGCCAGCGATGGTCACGACGCCGATGGCCGAGCCGGTCGTATCGACGGTGTTATCGGCCAGCCACGGATCGAGGTCGGTGGCGGCGTAGGCGCCGGGCAGCTCGTCCCATTCGTCCGCGCCCGCCACTTCCGCAACACGGTCGCCGAATTCGGCAAGACTGCCCAGCTTGTCCACCAGTCCAGCCTTCAGGGCCGCCTGCGCAAGGTCACCTTGCGAGCCCTGAACCCAATCGACGGGGTTTTCCGTAATCGTCGCGATCTGCGCCTTGGGTCGCGCCTTGGCGACGTGCGCCTGCCATTGCGACCACAGCGCGCCATACAGCGCCTCGGCATTTTCGCGCGCTTCGGGCGACATGGAATTGCGGGAGAACGGCTCGACTGCCGATTTGTATGTGCCCACCTTGTAGATGCGGGCATTGATATCGAGGTTTTCCAGCAGCTCGCCATAATACAGGTTGGAGCCGCCCGGTCCCGCAACGAATGCGCCGCCCTGCGGATTGACCCATACTTCGGTGGCGTGGGACGCCAGCATCATGCCATCGTCGCCATAGGCAATCGCATAGCTGAACACGGGTTTGTCGGCGGCCTTCACACGGTCCAGCGCCTCGCCGATTTCCTGCAAATGCACTTGTCCGCCGCCGAGCAGGCCGGACAGGTCGAGGACCACGGAATTGATGCGATCGTCTTCTGCCGCCGCATCCAGTGCGCGCACCAGCTCGCGGGCTTCGAATTCACCTATCGGATCGCTGCCGCTCAGCAAGGCGGCGAAGGGGTCGATGATCGAGGCTTCCTCCACGATCACGCCATCCAGTTCCAGCAGCAGCGCGCCGCTGGAACGGACCTGTGCGGGGCCGGGGCGGGCGGTCAGGACGGCGAACAGCAGGCCGAAGAACAGCAGCAGAAAGAGCAGGCTGAGCCCGTCCTTGATGCCGACCAGCAGTTTCCAAACCTTGCCTGCGAATGCCATTCCGTATCCTTTATGCGTCGCGCGCGTTTTCTAAGGCCTAGCTAGGGCGCGCATGGCGCACATGCCAGCCGAAACCGCTTGAGCGGGCGATGGTGCTCGATTAACGCCCTCTCTTTAATGACATCGCCGCCATCCATACGCGACAATGGGCGCTTCCCGCCGGGGCGGCTGGCCTATCCGCATCGCGACCTGCTGGGCATCGCGCAGCTCGAACGGCACGAGATCCTGTATCTGCTGGCCGAGGCGGAACAGTGGGTCGCGCTGAACCGGCAATCCGCCAAGCATGCCGATGCGCTGGCGGGCCTGACCATCATCAACGCTTTCTTCGAGGCCAGCACCCGCACACTGCTGAGTTTCGAGATTGCGGGCAAGCGGCTGGGCGCGGACGTAGTCAACATGCATGCCGCGCAGTCTTCGGTCAAAAAGGGCGAGACGCTGATCGACACCGCGATCACGCTGAATGCGATGCGCGCCGATGCTATCGTAATCCGGCACGGATCGAGCGGGGCGGTGGCGCTGATCGCGGACAAGGTGGACTGCCCGGTCCTGAATGCAGGCGACGGCAGCCATGAACACCCCACGCAGGCGCTGCTCGACGCGCTGGCGCTGCGTCAGGCGCTGGACGAGCGCGGGGAGGGGAGCGAGGACTTCACCGGCCTGAAGATCACGATCTGCGGCGATATACTGCACAGCCGCGTCGCGCGGTCCAACATCCTGTGCCTGACCGCGCTGGGCGCAAGCGTGCGCGTCTGCGCGCCGCCCGCGCTGATGCCCGCCGGGGTGGAGGCGATGGGTGCGGAACCGTTCACCGATTTCGACGCGGCGCTGGACGGCGCGGATGTGGCGATGATGCTGCGCCTGCAATCGGAACGGATGCAGGGCCAGTTCATTCCCTCTGCGCGCGAATATCACCGGTTCTACGGGCTGACACGCGCGCGGCTGGACCGGTGTGCGCCCGATGCGCTGGTGATGCATCCCGGACCGATGAACCGGGGGGTGGAGATCGACAGCGACGTGGCCGACCTGCTCGACCGCTCGATCATCACACGGCAAGTGGAGATGGGCGTGGCGCTGCGGATGGCGTGCCTCGACGTGCTGACGCGCAGTGCGCGTGGTGTCGAAGGGTGGGTGATGTGAAACAGGGCGCACCGCTGACAATCGTAAATGGGCGCGTCGTGGGGGATAGCGGCGTCGCGGCGGGCACGGTTCGCTGCGTCGACGGCATTATCGCTTCGGTTTCGGACGATGCGCCGCAGGACGGCGACATCGTGATCGATGCCGAGGGTGCGCTGGTCATGCCGGGCTTGGTCGATATGGGCGTGTTCGCCATCGACAAACCTGCCTTCCGGTTCGGCGGAATCACGCGCGCGGCGCTGATGCCGGACCAGTCGCCGCCGCTCGATCTGCCCAGCCGCGTCAGCTATATCGCCAAGTCCGGCAAGCCCGACCTGTGGGTCCATCCAATCGCCGCCGCGACGCGAGACCTGGCGGGGCGGGAGCTGGCCGAAATCGGGCTGATGCGCGAGGCCGGTGCGCGGGCCGTGGCGACCGGGCGCAGATGGATCGGCGATAGCGGCGTGATGCTGCGGCTGATGCAATATGCCGCCATGCTCGACCTGACCGTCATCACCCATGCCGAGGATGCCGCGCTGGTCGGCGATGCGGTGGCGACGGCGGGCGAAATGGCGACACGCGGCGGGCTGGCAAGCGCGCCTGCGGAGGCCGAGGCGCTGGCGGTGGCGCGCGATATTGCGCTGGCGGAAATGAGCGGCGCGCGGCTGCACATCCGGCAAGTCACTACGGCGGCGGCGCTCGATCTGGTGCGCGCGGCGAAGGCCAGGGATTTGCCGGTTACAGCGGGTGTGACGCCCGCGCATTTCATGCTGTCCGATCTGGCGACCACGGATTTTCGCACCTTTGCGCGCCTCTCCCCGCCCTTGCGCAGCGAGGAGGAGCGCCACGCGGTGCGCGCGGCCATCGCCGACGGCACGATAGACGTAATTGCCAGCGGCCACGATCCGCGCGGTCCGGAAGACAAGCGCCTGCCCTTCGCCGATGCGGAGCCGGGCATGGCGGGCGCGGAAACGCTGCTGGCGATGACGCTGACACTGGTGCGCGACGGTGTCATCGAAATGCACGATGCGGTGCGCCTGCTGTCCACCACGCCCGCGCGCTTGCTGGGTGTGAAGGCAGGGCGGCTGGAGCCGGGCTACGAGGCCGACATCGCGCTGGTCGATCCGGAAAAGCCATGGATCGTCAGCAGCGAACGGATGGAGGCGCAGGCGGGCAACACCCCGTTCGACGGTCAGCCGACGCAAGGGCGCGTGCTGGCGCTATTCAAGGGCGGCGTGCGGCTTTAGCGGCCCCCAACACGCAATAGCGGGAATAGCCGCCAATACGTCAGGCACCGCCACAACCATTCGAGCGGACCGTAGCGAAACCGGTCGAGCCACGGCTTGGACCACAGCAGCATTATCACCCACGTCGCCAGTACCACCAGATAGAGCTGCGGACGATTCAGCTCGCCCCATAACCCGCCGGCCCAGGGGTGGAACACCAGCAGCATCAGAACCGACGTTCCGAGGTAGTTGGTGAACGCGGCCCGTCCTGCGGCGGAGACCCGTTCCGCCAGCCAGCCGTCCACCCGCTGGCCCCACAGGCCGAGCAGCAGTGCCAGACCCAGCGTCGTCGCCAGCGCGGGGAGGGCGGAAAAGGCCGTCAGGGCGGAAATTGTCGCCCAATAGGAAAAGCCGGTCGATTGCACCCACAGCGCGATGAGTAGGCTCGCCGAAAGCCCGACGACCAGCCAACCGAGACCCCGTCGCATTTGCACGCCGGGGTCCATCCCGCCGCTGAACAGGCCGAACCGGTACAGCGCCATGCCGATCAGCATCAATGGCAGCGTTTCGAACATGAAGAGGAACAGCATGAAAGTGAGACTCTCCGCATGTTCCGTCCAATTATAGGTAACGTAGTCGACATAGCTGCCCTGCGTCAGGATGGCTGTCTCCCGCCCCATCATGGCAAAATCCTCGGCCTTGCCTTCGTCCAGTCCTTGCGCAAATTCGGAAAAGCCGGGCTGCTCGCGCAAATCCGTTTCCGCGACGAAATAGGCCGGGCCGAAGAACAGCATGTAAATCAGCGCCCCACCGAAATACCCCAACAGGCCGAACACGATCTGGTTGCGCGCCGACCACCGCAGGAACAGGATCGAGACCAGTCCTGCCACGCTGTAGAGAAACAGGATATCGCCGCGCCAGATCAGGAAATAATGCACCAGCCCGAACGCCATCAGCCACAGCAAGCGGCGCACCTGCAGCCAGCGCGATTGTCCGCGCGCCCAGGCCCGCTCCATGAACAGGAACAGCCCTGCGCCGAACAGTAGGGTGAACAGGCCCCGCATCTTGCCGTCGATCAGCACGAACTGTGTGATCCACAGCCAGCCGTCCGGATCGCCCGTCTCGCCGACGAACAGACCGGGATAGAGATAGGCGCTGAAAGGCTGGCCGAAGGCGACGATATTGGCGACGAGAATGCCCATGACCGCCAGCCCGCGAATGAAGTCGAGGCTGGCGATGCGTTCGCCGCGCACTACGGGTGCGATGTCAGGCGTTTGTCCGGTGGCTGGCGCGCTTGCGTCCGTCATGCGTAATCCCCCTTGCTATGGCGACAGGGTATTAGGGGCGCGCAGGCAAAAAACCAGAGGCCATGCCGACCGTCAGGGTCTGGTGACGAGGCAAGCCTGCCCGCTGCGTTTTACGGCATTGCAGGCGTTTTGCGCCGCACCGCGCGAGGCGAAGCCGCCGGCCTGCAAGCGCACGACGCGACCGGTGGGAACGACGAACTTCTCCTTGCCCGACAAGGCGGAATTACCGGACAGCTTCGACCACAGGCGGTCCGCATTGCTCACGCACCGAAAACGCGCCAAGCTGCACGCGCCACGGGCCGTTTGCGCTGGTGGGCGTCGGCGCTGCCGTGCTGCGTGCAGGCGTGGCGCGGCGCACCGGAGCGGCAGCGGGCGACGGTTCGGCGCGAGCGACGCGTACCGGCGTCGCGGATGTACTTCCCGCCGGACGGGCGAAATCGGCACCTGCGGTCGCGGGCGTCTGCGTGCCGGTCACGCGCTCCGCTTCCTCCACTGCTGCGCGGGCAGCGGCGACCGAGGGCGGTACGCGGGTCGACGGGATGGCTTGCGGCAGGCGGCGCGGTTGCGCAATCTCCACCGGTGCGCTGCGCACGACCGTTCCGGCGGGCGTCGCGGTGCGGGCCGGAGCAACGGCAGCCGGCATACGCGGCGGGCCATTGCGCGAAGGCACGGCGGATGCGGCCAGCGTATCAGCGGGGTCCGCAACGTTCGAAAGGTCGGCCGCCGCCAGTTGCTGCGCGCGGATGCCGTCGGCGTCGCGCTTCATATTCTTGGCGAGTAACTGCGCCGCCTGCCGGTCCGCCAGCGGGATGAAATCGTCCATCTGCTTCAGCGCGGGCGGTGCCTGTGGCAGGCCCGCCGCATTGGCCAGCGTCAGCAAGGCATAGGCGCGCGGCCAGTCCTTGGCGACCAGCTCGCCGTTGAAATGCGCGATACCCAGCAGATATTGCGAACGCGGATCGCCGCGCTCGGCGGCTTTCTCGACATAGGGCACCGCTTCCGCTTGCCGCCCGGACTGGAACAGCAGCAGGCCGTAATTGTCCGACGCTTTCAGATGACCCTTCGCCGCCGCCTTGGCGTAAAGGATTTCGGCCTGCTTCTCGTTCTTTACGACACCGCGCCCAAGGCGATATGCCTGCGCCAGGTTGAACATCGCGTCGGGATCGCCCGCCGTAGCAGGCCCACGCCATTCGCGCACCGCAACGGGGTAGTCGCCGCGTGCCCAGGCATCGACGCCGGCCTTTACATCCGCGAGTGCAGGGGAGGCGATCAGCACCATGCCGCCTGCCAGCGCGAAGGCAATCTTGAGACTCTTGTGGCAATAACGGCGCAGCATTTTCACACCCTTTCAACTGGCGTCTTATCGACCTGACATAGTGAATGCCCCGTTAGCAAAGGGTTTCTGCACCAAAATACCGCTGCGGTGCATCCTCGTTAACCTAAAATTAGTCCTATCCTGCGATCTCCCATCCCGCACCGCAATCCGGCGGACACTGATCGAATTTGGCATAGGGGATCGCGCTTTGCGTGTATTGGCATTGGCATCGCAGAAGGGGGGATCGGGCAAGACCACCCTGTCCGGGCATCTCGCCGTTCAGGCGCAGCGCGCCGGCGCCGGGCCCGTCGTCCTGATCGACATCGATCCGCAGGGGTCGCTGGCGGACTGGTGGAACGAGCGCGAGGCGGAATACCCCGCCTTCGCCCAAACCACCGTCGCCCGTCTCGCAAACGACCTCCAGGTCTTGCGCGAACAGGGTTTCAAGCTGGCGGTCATCGACACCCCGCCCGCCATCACGATGGCGATCCAGTCCGTTATCGGCGTGGGCGAACTGATCGTCGTGCCGACACGGCCCAGCCCGCACGATTTGCGCGCCGTCGGCGCTACTGTGGATTTATGCGAGCGTGCCGGAAAACCGCTGGTGTTCGTGGTCAATGCCGCGACGCCCAAAGCCAAGATTACCTCGGAAGCCGCCGTTGCGCTGTCGCAGCACGGCACCGTCGCCCCCATCACCCTGCATCACCGCACCGACTTCGCTGCGTCGATGATCGACGGGCGCACCGTGATGGAAGTCGACCCCGATAGCCGCTCCGCCGCCGAGATGACGGCGCTGTGGACCTATATCGCGGACCGGCTGGAGAAGAATTTCCGCCGCACCGTATTCGCCGCCCCGAACATGGCCGCGCAATCCGCACCCGCACACCGTGCCGGTGGCGGCTTCGGTCGCCGGATCGCGCAGTAGGCGCGGGCGGCAGGAACCCATACGATGGTAGAATCCAACTTTGCATCCCTTGGCCCGATGCTGCTTGCCCGCAAGGGCGGCGCGAAGCCTGCCATGCGCCCGCAGCTCGGCCCGCTGAACGGCGGATCGCCCGACGGCGGCAAAAGCGATGCCGACGCGCTGGAAGATCTGGGCTGGAACGATATGGGCGAGGCCGATGAACGGCCCGCCAACGTCGTCAACCTGACACCCGAACCCGCAAACCCGGCGACCGACGCCGAAGCCGCGCAGCAGGCGCTGATCGCGCGCACCGAATTATCAGAAGCCGCGCTCGATCCGCCGGTCGTCCCGTCCGACGTGCATCGCCAGCAACGCGATATCGCGGAACGGATGGAAACGGCCGCGCCTTCCGAACCGGCGCCTACCGCCTCGCTCGGCTCGCCCGTTATGTCGAAACCGGCGAAGGTGCAGGCGTTGCCGCCTGTGACCGATGATGAACAGGACGCTGAAGAAGAGGCATTCTGGCCCGGAACCCCCGCGCAGGAAGCTGCACCTTCGCAGGATAACGAGCGGCTGCATTATCGCGTCGAACCGGAAGACGAGGCCGAAGAGGCCGAGTATGAAGCGCCCGAATTCGTGCCCGCACCCCGGCAAGCAAGCGAGCCGGCCCCCGAACCGGCCCCGCGCCGTGCCGCGCGAGACCAGGGCAAGCGCGCCGCCTTTACGCTGCGCCTCGACCAGGATCGCCACCTCAAGCTGCGCCTTGCCGCAACTATGCGCAATCTGAGCGCGCAGCAGCTCGTCACACAGGCGCTCGACCGCCTGCTCGACGACATGCCCGAACTTGAATCGCTCGCCGCGCAGATGGCGCGCCACTAGGTCCATGAGAAGGAACCGAAGGATGATCGACGTCCAAAAGAACCAGGCTTCGCGCAACCATGCCGTGATGCTCGCCGTCACCACCGCGCTGGCCACCACCGCTTTGGCAGGCTGTTCCAGCAATGCCTCGCCGATGGTGAAGGCCACCGCTGGCAAGGCCGCGACTGCGACCGCCGCTGTCGACGGGGCCGCCACGCCCGCCATCGTCGCTGCACAGGAAAGTACGCTGGCCGCACCGCGCGATGCCGGTGTCCGCGCCGATCTGGGCGCGCGTTACATGGAAGCGGGCCGCTTCGTGTCGGCTGCGGCAAGTTTCAAGGATGCCATCGACCTTGGCGACGATAGCGGGCGCACTGCGCTCAGCTATGCATTGGCGCAGACCGCCGCAGGCAATCCCGCCACCGCGCGCACCGTGCTGGACCAGAACCGCAGCGCCATAGACGCCGCCGATTTTGGCCTCGCAATGGCGCTGGCGGGCGATCCCGACCAGGGCGTGCATGTGCTCGGCAATGCGCTGCGCAATGGCGCGAACACCGCCAAGATGCGCCAGAACCTCGCTTATGCGTATGCGCTGCAAGGCAACTGGCGCGCCGCGCGGCTGATGGTTGCCGAGGACGTGCCTGCCGATCAGGTGGGCGAGCGTATCGGCGAATGGGCGCAGACGATTATGCCCGGTCTCGAACAGCACCGCATCGCGCGACTGCTGAATGTGCCGCTGGTCAAGGATGCTGGCCGTCCCGCAATGCTGGCGCTGTCCGGCGCAACCGCTACGGCGGTGGCTGTCACGACCAAGCCGGTCGCTGGCGAATTGCCCGCGGTGGCGAAAGCCGGTGCCGCACCGGTAATGGCGCGCACGGCCTCCGTTCCGGCAAAAGTCTCCGCTACTGTACCGGCTCCTTTGGCCGACGAGCCGTTTGCCGCTTCGCGCACGGCCTCGACGCAATATGCCTTGCCCGAACTCGCGCCCGTCGGTGCCGCTCCGGTTGCGCCTGCCCGCACGGCCAGCGCGCTGGTTCCGGTCGATCCGACACCGGGCCGTCTTGCACCTGTTGCCGCCGCACCCGTTGCAAAGCCGCCAGTTGCACAGACGATCGCGGCTCCTGCCGGTCCGGTAAAGACGGCTGGCGCCGCGAAATTTGCCGCGTCGGAGCTGGCACCCATCGGCAGCGGTATCGCCACCGGTCCGGTTTCGCGACCTGCAAATACCCTGCCCGCAGCCGGTGCGCCCAAGCCGAAAGCGGCGGACCCGGCACCCAAGAGCTTCGCGCAGGCCTTCGCAGCGGCGATGCCCGTGTCGGGTTCGGCACCAGTTCCGGCACCCGCCGCGCTTGAAAAGCTGGCCGGAGCGACTGCCAATTTCGTTGCCAGCCCGGCTGTGCAGGATGTCGCCAAGACGCCCGCACGCGTTGCTGCGGCAGTCCCCAAGCCCGAACCCGCACCCGCAACAGCGGAAAAAGGGCAGCACCTGGTCCAGCTCGGCAGCTTCACCAGCGAGGCGCAGGCCAAGCGTGCGTGGGGCGTTTATGCAAAGCAGTATCCGCAGCTTAAGGATTACGACATGGTCATCACGACCGCCGAAGTGCGCGGAAAAACCTATTTCCGCGTATCGGCAGGCGGCTTTGCGAAGACCGATGCGCGTTCCATGTGCTCGACGGTGAAAGCCAAGGGGCAGGGCTGCATCACCTGGGCTTCAGCCAAGCCGCTGCCCGGCAACACCACGCGCGAAGCACGGCTGGCGCGCCGCTGAACGAGCGCGTCAGGCGTCGGCGTTATCGCCCGCGCGGCGCTTGCGCTCCGTAATTGCACGGCTGCGCTTGCGCCGTTCGCGCGCGGTCGACGTGGCCAGCCGGGTTTCCAGCAGGAAGAACGCCAAACCAAACGACAGCAGCGTCATCGTCAAAATCCACGCAACGGCCACCGCCGTCCCGATTTGCGGACGGATAAATGCGCTGACGAACAGCAACGCCACAACCGTGCAGATCGTCAACGCCGCCGCCGTGCCGAAGCTGACCGCGCGCTGCGCATATTTCTGACGCTGGCGCAGGGCAGGCAATTCCTCCGCCTCCCGTCCGGAACCGCCATCGTCTTCGTTTCGCTCGATTACCGCGATCCGCTCGATCAGCCATACCAGCCGCGCGTTCATCACATTCAGCATCGCGCCGATCCCCGCCAGCAGGAACACCGGTGCAAGGCTTAGCTGCACCATCTCCTGAACATGCGCGGTGTTTGACGTGCGGGCGATCAGGTCGCCGGTGATGGACAGCGTATCCATCACTTCTTGGCGTCGAACGGGTTCTTCGCGCTTTTCAGAGTGACGCGCACCGGCACCGCGTCGAAGCCCAGTTCGCGCCTGATACCGTTTACCAGATATCGCTCGTAACTCGTTGGCAACGCATCCAGACGGGTGCCGAACACCACGAAGCGGGGCGGGCGAGTGCCGACTTGCGTGATATAGCGCAATTTGATCCGGCGACCCTTGGGCGCGGGCGGCGGGTTGGCTTCCAGCGCATCGTCGAACCAGCGGTTCAGCGCAGCAGTCGGCACGCGCCTGGACCAGCTGTCGCGGATTTCGAACGCCGCCTTCAGCATGGTGTCCACGCCCTTGCCGGTCTTGGCGCTGACAGCGAGCAGCGGCACGCCGCGCACCTGCGCCAGCCCTTCGTCCAGCGCGAACTTGATACCGTTGAACAGGCGGCTGCTGTCCTTCGAGATATCCCACTTGTTGATGGCAATCACCAACGCGCGCCCCTCTTGCAGCACGCGATCGGCAATCTTGAGATCCTGATGCTCCAGTCCCAGCGTGGCGTCGAGCAGCAGCACCACGACCTCTGCGAAATCCACAGCGCGCAGGCCGTCGGCCACGCTCAGCTTCTCCAGCTTGTCCACCACCTTGGCGCGTTTGCGCATTCCGGCGGTGTCGATCAGGTGCACCTCGCGCACATCGCCCGTCTGCGGGTCGGTCCATTCGTAATCGATGGCAATCGAGTCGCGGGTGATGCCCGCTTCGGGACCGGTCAGCAGGCGGTCCTCGCCCAGCATCCGGTTGATAAGCGTGCTCTTGCCCGCATTGGGTCGCCCGACGATAGCCAGTTTCAGCGGGCCGAGCGGCGCATCCTCGTCCAGCTCGGCCAAAGCGGCGGCTGCAGCGGCCTCCTGCGCTTCCGCAATATCGACCTTGTCGCCGATGACGGGCCACAGCGCGGCGAACAGGTCGGCAATGCCTTCGCCATGCTCGGCGGAAATCGGGACAGGTTCGCCCAAGCCCAGCGCATAGCTTTCCATGATGCCGGGTTCGCTGGCGCGGCCTTCCACCTTGTTGGCGACCAGGATGATCGGCACCGACTGGGTGCGCAGCCAGCGGGCGATTTCCTCGTCCATCGGCATCAGCCCGGCGCGCGAATCGATCACGAACAGCACCGCGTCGGCATCGTGCAGGCTGACTTCCGTTTGTTTGCGCATCCGGCCGGGCAGGGTATCGGCATCGGCATCTTCCCAACCGGCGGTATCGACGGCGGTGAAGCGCATGCCCGCCAGCTCCGCCTCGCCTAGCCTCCGGTCGCGCGTCACGCCGGGCTGGTCGTCCACCAGCGCCAGCTTCTTCCCGACCAGCCTGTTGAACAGGGTGGACTTGCCGACATTCGGGCGACCCAGAATGATGACACGGGGAAGACTGGCAGGCGGAAGGTTCGGTGTCTGGGCAGGATGCATGATGCGCCGCAGGTGGGCGTTATCATGGCCGATGGCAAGAATTGCCGCGCGCGCGAATTATGGTAAATTTGCGTTAACCGCGTCGGGCAGGGTGGCTGTAACTATGTTGAGGGCAATGACCATCGCCATGACGCGCACCATTGCCCTGCTGGCATTTCTGCCACTGCTCGCCGTAACAACCCCCGCCTCGGCACAGGGTTCCCCCGCGAATTCGGACCAGGCGGAATTGCCCGCCTATCTACAATGCGTGCCCTATGCCCGCGAGACATCCGGCGTGCAGATCTATGGCGACGCGCATACGTGGTGGGACCAGGCTGATGGCCGTTACAGCCGTGGCAACCGCCCGAAGAAGGGTGCGGTTATGGCGTTTGCAGCGAACGGTTCGATGCAGTTGGGCCATGTCGCCACCGTCAGCCGCGTGATCGACAAGCGCACGGTGCTGCTGGACCATGCCAACTGGTCGCCCATCAACGGGCGGCGCGGGCAGGTGGAGCGCGACGTGCGAGCCATCGATGTATCGGCGGCCAATGACTGGAGCGAAGTGCGCGTCTGGTATGCGCCGATTGGCGGCGTCGGCACAACCGCATGGCCGGTCCACGGCTTCATCTATGGCAAGGGCTACGCCCCGCGCACCAAACGCGCGCCGCACCGGATGGCGCGTAACGCGCATCGTGCCGTCCGCGCATCGGTCTCGCCAAAATTCGCCAGCGCCTTCGCTGCGACGCCAGTGGCCAGGAAACGCACTGCGCGGCGCAGCGCGGCGAAGCCGGCACCGGTCGTTCGCATGGCGCGCAACAGCGCGCCCGATCCGCTGGACGCGGTCGTGTCCCGCTACGACTAGGCCGTCAGGGTTTGGCGGAGGCGACGGGCGGGTTCTCGCCCAGATCCTCGAACCAGGCTTCGACTTCGCCGTTCAGTTTCAGCGTCAGCGGCTGGCCCTTGCGGTCCATCGTCTTGCCCGCCTGCACGCGCACCCAGCCTGCCGAGATGCAGTATTCCTCGATATCGCGGCGCTTGCGCCCCTTGAACCGGATGCCCACGCCGCGTTGCAGGGTTTCGGCATCGAATTGCGCGCTGCGCGGATTTACCGACAGGTGATCGGGTGGCACGTCCACGGCCTTCGTTGCGGGCGTGTCTGCGGATTCCGGTGTGGTGTTGTCAGATGTTTCGGTCATGACGGGCGCGGTTATCGGCAAGCGGAGGCCAGTTCAAGCGCGGCCCTCATCATCGAGTGGCATTCACCGCTTGGAACGCTTGCCCTTTCGCGCATAGCGGACTAGGGGCGCGGGCTTCCTGTTTTAGTTGCGGGAACGAGTTCGCGCGGGCGTGGCGGAATTGGTAGACGCGCTGGTTTTAGGTACCAGTATCGCAAGATGTGGGGGTTCGAGTCCCTTCGCCCGCACCAGTCCGTGCGCCGGTCGCGCCCGAACCCGTTTGCGCCACCCTGACCCTTCCCGGACCATCGGCCCGGCACAACGAAAAGATGCGAACAAACCCATGCAGATCAAAGAAACCACCAATGACGGGCTGAAGCGCGCCTACGAAGTGACCATCCCCGCCGCCGACATTACTGGCCGCGTCGATGCGGAAGTCAAGAAGATCGCGCCGCAGGTCAAGATGCCCGGTTTCCGCGCCGGCAAGGTGCCCGCGAACCTGGTGCGCAAGATGCATGGCGAACAGCTGCACGCGCAGGCCGTGAACGATGTCATCCGCGAAAGCGTCGATGGCCTGATGGCGGAAAAGAAACTGCGCCCCGCAATGCAGCCCGCCATCGACCTCGAAGAAGGCTACGAGGAAGGCAAGGACGCCATTCTCAAGGTGGACCTGGAAATCCTGCCGCAGGTTGATGTACCCGATACCGACGGTTTGAAGCTGGAACGGCTGACCGTGCCGGTTGCCGACGAGGCGGTGGACGAGGCGCTGGCCAATGTCGCCGGGCAGCAGAAGACTTACAAGGATGCCGCCAAGTCGAAGAAGGCCGCCGACGGCGACCAGCTTATCATCGACTTCACCGGCTCTATCGACGGTGAGGAATTCGAGGGCGGCAAGGCCGCGGACGCGCCGCTGGTGCTGGGCGCGGGCCAGTTCATTCCCGGTTTCGAAGAACAGCTGACCGGTGCCAAGACGGGCGACGAGAAGACCATCACTGTCACGTTTCCCGAAGATTATCCGGCGGAAAACCTGAAGGGCAAGGATGCGCAGTTCGACATCGTCGTGAAGCAGGTGAAGGTCGAGGACGAGACCAAGCTCGATGACGCTTTCGCCGAATCGCTGGGCCTCGACAGCCTCGACAAGCTGAAAGAACTGCTGCGCGGACAGCTGGAGCAGGAAACCAACGGCCTGACCCGCACCCAGATGAAGCGCCAGCTGCTCGACCAGCTTGCCGCCGGACACGATTTCGCGGTGCCGGAAAAGATGGTTGAAGCCGAATTCGAACAGATCTGGCAGCAGCTTCAGGCCGAAGCGGCCAAGGATGACAATCCCGAAGCGGCGCAGAAGGAAATCGAGGCGGAGAAGGACGACTACCGCACCATCGCCGAACGGCGCGTGCGCCTTGGCCTGCTGCTAAGCGAAATCGGCCAGGCCAATGGCGTCGAAGTGTCGCAACAGGAAATGCAGATGCTGGTCCAGCAGGCGGCGCAGCAATATCGCGAGGAAGACCGCGAACGCTTCGTCCAGTATGTCCAGAACGAACCGATGGCCGCCGCGCAGCTTCGCGCGCCGCTTTATGAGGACAAGGTGGTCGATCACCTGTTCGAAAAGGCCGAGATTACCGAGCGCGAGGTAACGCGCGAGGAACTGGAAGCCGCGATCGAAGCGGACGAGGAAGCGCAGGAAGCGGCGGCGAAGAAGGGCAAGAAGCCGGCGACGAAGAAGGCCGCTGCGAAGAAAGCTCCGGCGAAGAAACCGGCTGCCAAGAAAGCACCGGCCAAGGCCGCAGCAGACAAGAAGCCTGCCGCCAAGAAAGCGCCCGCCAAGGCTGCAGCTGCGAAAAAGCCTGCCGCGAAAAAGGCTCCGGTCAAGAAGCCTGCGACCAAGAAAGCGCCTGCGAAGAAAGCAGCTTCCAAGGACAAGTAGTCCCGGCTGATATAGTAAACCTGAAAAGGGCGGTTCCCGTATTGGGGACCGCCCTTTTTCGTGTCAGCGCTTCGGGTCGTCCCGCTCAGGCATCGGGGGCGCGAGCGATTGCATTGCGGGATCCTCCCCGGTGTGGATATGCGCCTCGCGGTCCTCGACAAAAGCGATTAGCCGCCATGCTGTGATGCCGTGGACCACGATGGAAACGAGGATGACGAAGCTGACCGTCGCCCATAGCACGCCAAGGTCGCCGAAATCGGCCTTGTTCTGCCCGTAAGCAAGATAATAGATCGACCCCATCCCGCGTATGCCGAGGAAGGCCACGGCGAATTTTCCGGGCCAGGGCAGGGGGCTGAACGCCTCGGCAAACAAGCCGGTAATGGGGCGGATCAGGAAGATGAGGGCAAGACCGATCAAGGCCGCGGGCCAGGTGAGCGCGGACAACACGCCATTGGCCAGCATTCCGCCGAATCCCAACAGTACCGCCACCAGAACGATGTTCTCGATCTGGTCGATGAAGTGGTGGCTGCGAATATGGTAACGGCTGGCATTTTCGCGTTGTCTGGCCGTTACGGCGGCAACGAAAACCGCAATAAAGCCGTAGCCTTCCACAATTTCGGTTGCACCATAGGCCAGCAAAAGCGTGCCCAGCACGATCAGGCCCTCGCTGGTGGCATAGGCAGGGGGGTCGTCATCCGCTTTCACCGGACCATCGACTTGCCGTTCGAACACATACCATGCGCCAAACCGTCCGACGAGGTAGCCCATCACGCCACCGGCAATGACGCGATAGACGAAATCCACCGCGAACCATTCGATCGCCCAGCCGCCGAAGCCGGTCATGCCGACCGCCGCGATGGCGAGGTAGGTGAAGGGGAAGGCCAGCCCGTCATTCAGGCCCGCTTCCGTCGTCAGGCTGAAGCGTACATCGTGCCGCTGCTTGTCGCCCGGCGGCCCGACTTGCACGCTGCGCGCCAGCACCGGGTCGGTCGGGGCCAGCGCCGCGCCGAGCAGCACCGCGCTGGCCGGCGCAAGGCCCAGCGCCCACCAGCCCAGATACGCAACCGCCGCAATCGTCATCGGCATGGCAAACAGCAGCAGCGGCCAGATCTGCCGCCAGTTGCGCCATGTCACCGGACGGTCGATGGCGATGCCTGCCGCCGCCAGCGAGGCGATCACGATGAACTCGGTGACATATTCCAGCCCGACCGCGTCGATGGCGTCGTTCGCCGGATTGATATCGGGCAGACCCAGCGGCAGCGAGAACACCACGAAACCGACCGCGATATACAATACCGGCAGCGGCAGGATGCTGCGCGCCAGCCGTTTCTCCAGCCCGACGCACAGCATCAGGGCAAGGCCGAACAGGGCGAAAGCGAATATGCGGGGATCCATAGCTGCCGTCCTGCGCGCAACACGGGCAGGGCGCAAGCCACGCGGCCCTAACCAGTCATTTATGGTTTGCGGATATGGGCATGGGCATGACTGCTGCGCAGCCCCGCAAACACTACCACGATATCGACGCGGCGCGTTCGGTGCTGATGTTCCTGTCGGTCGCGCTGCATTCGGGCACGGTTTATGCGCCCGCACGCCCGTGGATTACCGACAATGTGGATCGCGTCGCGTTCTTCGACTGGCTGATCTTCGGCCTGCACCTGTTCATCACGCCGACGTTCTTCTTCGTGGGCGGGTTTTTCACCGTGTTGCTGCTGAAACGGCGCGCGCTGGGTGATTTCCTGTGGAACCGGTTCCTGCGCACCATGGTGCCGCTCATTTCCATCGCCGTGACATTCAACATGGTGGAGCTGTATCTGCGCTACGTCCACGCGGGAGGCACCGCATCGCCGCTGGGCTGGGTGGCGACCGATGACTTTGCGCATGTCTGGTCGAGCGGGCTGTGGCAGTTGCACCTGTGGTTCCTGGTCAGCCTGATCCCGATGTTCTTCCTGTCGGGCGTGATCGATGCGGTGCTGCCGCGGGAATCGTCCGTCCGGACTTTGGCGGTGCGCGTATCCAAAGGTATCGGCGCATGGCTGGACCGCAGCACCAGCGTGCCTTTCGCCATTTTGCTGATCGCGCTGACCACAGCAAACTTCGTCAATTACAGCGCCGCCGCGCAGGTGCCCGGCACTTACGAACCGTTGCTGCCCGGATTGCAAAGCCTGTACAAGATGGTCAGCGAAGCGCCGTTCTTCGTGCTGGGTATCATGGCGGCGCTGTCGCCGCGCCTGCTGGCGGGTCTGGTGCGATGGCGCGGCTGGATGCCCTGGGCGGCGATGGCGGCTTTCGCCATCCAGCCCTACGCCTTTCCCGATAACGGTCCGCTGGAGGCAGCAGGGCGGCTGTTCGCCAACCAGCTGGTGATGTGGGTGCTGGTGCTGTTTGTGCTGCAGTTCTTCCACCGCTACGGCAATTTCCAGAACGCGCGCACCACTTGGCTCGCCGATTGCGCGCTGTCGATGTATCTGTTCCATCACTGCCTGGTCTATGTGCTGGGCAGCGCGATGGCCGCCCATGACTGGCCGATCTTCGTCGAATTCGCGCTGGTCACGGTGCTGGCAGCGGGCATCGTGATGGCATTCCACGAATATGTCGTCCGCCGCGTGCCGCTGGTGCGGCTGTTGCTGAACGGCAAGACCGATGTGCCGGAGATTACCGCACGCCGCACGGGACGCCGTGCGCAGGTGCAAAGGGGCGCGCTCGGTTCGTGACCCGTGGGACCGCACAAGGTTAAGGCCCTTGAACTCGCGATAGGCAGAGGCGACATAGGCGCTTCACCAGAAAACCTCCTGACAGGACAGACCCCCTTTATGATCGATCTCGGCGCGCAGCTTGGCGATACCTATGGCACGCAAGGCCAGTTCACCACCGACCCCCTGACCGGCGCGCTGGTGCCCGTCGTGGTCGAATCGACCAGCCGGGGCGAGCGCAGCTTCGACATCTTCAGCCGCCTGCTGCGCGAACGCATCGTGTTCGTCACCGGCCAGGTGGAAGACAACATGGCCAGCCTGATCACGGCGCAGCTGCTGTTCCTGGAATCCGAGAACCCGTCCAAGCCGATCAGCATGTACATCAACTCGCCCGGCGGCGTGGTGACGGCGGGCATGGCGATCCATGACACCATGCAATACATCAAGCCGCGCGTCTCCACCGTGTGCATGGGGCAGGCGGCGAGCATGGGCAGTTTCCTGCTGGCGGCGGGCGAGCCGGGCATGCGTATCGCGCTGCCCAATTCGCGCATCATGGTCCACCAGCCCAGTGGCGGCGCGCGCGGCATGGCGTCCGACATCGAAATCCAGGCCCGCGAAATCCTGCGTATCCGCAAGGCGATGAACGACCTCTATGTGAAATATACCGGCAAGAGCCTGACCGATATCGAAAAGGCGATGGACCGCGATACCTTCCTGGAGGCGGACGAGGCCATGAAGTTCGGCATCGTCGACAAGGTGTTCGAAACGCGGCCCGAGAACGAGGAAAAGGACGAAGGCACGGGATCGGGCGGCGCGCCGCCCAAGTAAGCGGCCCCATCGTCCGGCCCTATCGTCCGGCGTTACCGTTTTAGGCAGTGCTGCCCTTGTTGATAATTTACCAGTCCGGTCTAGAATCGGGCGAATCTGGCGCCGTGCGATTGGCGGCGCAGCGGGAAAGAAGCGTATGACGAAATTGAGCGGAACCGACAGCAAGAGCACGCTGTATTGCAGCTTTTGCGGCAAGTCCCAGCACGAGGTGCGCAAGCTGATTGCCGGGCCGACCGTGTTCATCTGCGATGAATGCGTGGAGCTGTGCAACGACATCATCCGCGAGGAAACCAAGGCGGGCCTGTCGGGCCGCAAGGAAGGCGAAGTGCCGTCCCCGCGCGAAATCTGCGAGACGCTGAACGATTATGTCATCGGGCAGGACCGCGCCAAGCGCGTGCTTAGCGTCGCGGTCCACAACCATTACAAGCGCCTGAACCACGCCGCCAAATCGGGCGATGTGGAGCTGGCGAAATCGAACATCCTGCTGGTCGGCCCGACCGGTACCGGCAAGACGCTGCTGGCGCAGACGCTGGCGCGCACCTTCGATGTGCCGTTCACGATGGCCGATGCCACCACGCTGACCGAGGCGGGCTATGTCGGCGAGGATGTCGAGAACATCATCCTCAAGCTGTTGCAGGCGAGCGAATACAATGTCGACAAGGCGCAGCACGGCATCGTCTATATCGACGAGATCGACAAGATCACGCGCAAGGCGGAAAACCCCAGCATCACGCGCGACGTATCGGGCGAGGGGGTGCAGCAGGCGCTGCTGAAGCTGATGGAAGGCACCACCGCCAGCGTGCCGCCGCAGGGCGGGCGCAAGCATCCGCAGCAGGAATTCCTGCAAGTCGATACCACGAACATCCTGTTCATCTGTGGCGGCGCGTTTGCGGGCCTCGACAAGATCATTGCCGACCGCTTGCAAAAGCGCAGCATCGGTTTCGGCGCGCATGTCGCCGATCCGGACAAGCGCCGCATTGGCGAGCTGCTGGAAAAGAGCGAGCCGGAAGACCTGCTGAAATTCGGCCTGATTCCCGGAATTCGTCGGCCGCCTGCCGGTCATCGCCACGCTGAACGACCTCGATGTCGATGCGCTGGTCACCATCCTGCAGGAACCCAAGAACGCCATCGTCAAGCAGTATGGCAAGCTGTTCGAGCTGGAAGATGTCGAGCTGACCTTCACCGATGAGGCGCTGCGCGAAATTGCGGAGAAGGCGATTCTGCGCAAGACCGGCGCACGTGGCCTGCGCTCCATCGTGGAGGGCTTGCTGCTCGACACGATGTTCGACTTGCCCGACATGGACGATGTCAGCGAAGTCGTGATTGACAAGGACGTGGTCGACGGACGCAAGGAACCGGTCCGCGTGGTCGAGGGCGAAAAGGAAGAAGCGGCCTGACGACGCGCAGGCTGCTGTTCGTCTGCGGCAAGAACCGCTGGCGCAGCCCCACGGCAGAACAGATATTTTCCGGCAGGGAGGGCTTCGATGTCCTCTCTGCCGGAATTGCATCGGATGCCGATGTGCCGGTGGATACAGAACTGGTCGGCTGGGCGGACCTGATCTTTACAATGGAAAACCGCCACCGCCGCGCGCTGCAATCGCGGTTCCGCGATGCCTTGCGCGATACGCCGGTCGTGAACCTTGCGATCCCCGACCGCTACCGCTTCATGGACCCGGCGCTTGTCGTATTGCTAAAGGAGCGAGTGACACCCCGCTTGCGCTGAAACGCAAAAGCCCCGCCCGTTCGTATCGAACGGGCGGGGCTTTTTATCGTGCAATCAGGCGCGAATTACATCGGCAGCGAGACGCTGTCCGTGACATGGATGATGCCGTTCGACTGCATGACATCGGCCTGCGTCACCGTGGCAACGCCGCCCTTTGCGTCGGTAAGCATGACCTTGCCGTTCATCGTGCGCGCGGTCAGCTTGCCGCCGCCCACAGTTGTCACTTCGGCCATGCCGCCGCCCGCATTGATCATGCGAACCAAGTCGGCTGCGGTAACGCGGCCTGCGACGGCGTGGTTCAGCAGCACACCCGTCAGCATCGCCTTGTTTTCAGGCATCAGAAGGGTGTCCACCGTACCGGCGGGCAGCTTGGCAAATGCGGCGTTGGTCGGTGCAAACACCGTGAACGGGCCGGGGCCGGAAAGCGTATCGACCAGACCTGCGGCCTTTACAGCTGCGACCAGTGTGGTGTGATCTGCGGAATTGACCGCGTTTTCGATGATATTGCGAGTGTCGAACATCTCCGCCCCGCCGACCATCACGGTGTCATCCATAGGGTCTGCGGTTGCGGTCGTCTGCATTCCGTCATCCATCGCCATGTCGTTGTCCATGGTCGTCTCGCAACCCGCGACCAACGTGGCGGCGGCGGTTGTGACGAGGGCGGTACGTAGGGTGGACATCTTCATGGGTATTCTCCGGTTTCTTCTGCGGGTATATGGCGATGCAACGTGCCATCGCGCAGAAAAGGTCCGAGAAATTTAACTATGCGTGTCGCTCAGTCGTAGATGCAAGCGTCCAAGCCGTCGCGGCGGACCGAACCGATGCGTGCGGCGATGGTGTTGCCATAGCGGCGGGTGAAGCCGGTCGGGTTCACCACGGACCGTTCTTTCGGCAGGGGCAGGGCTGCCGCCATGCGCGCGGCTTCGTTGGTGGAAAGCTGCGCAGCGGAATGCCCGAAATACCGCTGTGCGCCGGCTTCCGCGCCATAGGTGCCGATGCCGGTTTCCGCGACGTTGAGATAGACTTCCATGATGCGCCGCTTGCCCCAGCCTTTCTCGATCAGGAAGGTGAACCACGCTTCCAGGCCTTTGCGAAAATAGCCGCCGCCCTGCCATAGAAACACGTTCTTGGCCGTCTGCTGGCTGATGGTGGAGCCGCCCCTTATGCGCCCGCCCTCGCGGTTGCGCCGCATGGCGTTCTCTATGGCCTCGCGGTCGAACCCGTCATGGCTGCAGAACTTGCCATCTTCCGCCGCGATCACCGCGCTGACGAGGTTGCGGTCGATATTGGCGAGCGGCTCCCAATCCTTGGTGATGCCGTTCCCGTCGAGCAGCATGGTCGCGGTAACAGGTGGCGGCACGAAGCGGAACGCCAGCACCAGCAGCACGCTGATTGCGAGGAACCACAGGACGAGCTTGGCGAAGAAGCGGGCGATGGCGAACATGCGGCGGGCTTAGAACAAGAAACACGTCATTGCGAGCCGAAGGCGAAGCAATCCAGACCGTCGGTGCGGTACGCTCTGGATTGCCGCGCTACGCTCGCAATGACGAACAAAAAAGGGGGTCGAACCGCTCGGTTCAACCCCCTTTTTTTCTACAAGCAAACTAAGACGAACTTACGCCGCGACGGGTATGAGCCTTTCGCCGGCAATCGCTTTCATCGCCTTTTGCAGCTTCTCGAATGCGCGCACTTCGATCTGGCGGATGCGTTCACGGCTGACGGAATAGACCTTGCTCAGTTCCTCCAGCGTCTGCGGATTGTCCGACAGGCGGCGTTCGGCGAGGATGTGCTTTTCGCGGTCGTTCAGGCCGTCCATCGCTTCCACCAGCATGTCGTGCCGCACTTCGGCTTCTTCGGCTTCGGCGACGGTTTCGTCCTGCAAGGGGCGTTCGTCGGTCAGCCAGTCCTGCCATTGCCCCGCGCCTTCCTCGCCATTGCGCATCGGCACGTTGAGCGAGCCGTCGCCGCCCATCATCATCCGGCGGTTCATGTTGACGACTTCCTGCTCCGGCACGCCGAGATCGGTGGCGATCTTCAGCACGTCGTCGGGATGCATGTCGCTGTCTTCATAGGCGTCGAGCTGCTTCTTCATCCGGCGCAGGTTGAAGAACAGCTTCTTCTGCGCCGCCGTGGTGCCCATTTTCACGAGGCTCCAGCTGCGCAGGATATATTCCTGGATGCTCGCCTTGATCCACCACATCGCATAGGTCGCAAGGCGGAAACCGCGCTCGGATTCGAACTTCTTGACGCCCTGCATCAGGCCGACATTGCCTTCGGAGATCAGGTCGGACACGGGCAGGCCATAGCCGCGATAGCCCATCGCGATCTTCGCGACGAGGCGCAGATGCGACTGCACCAGTTGCGCGGCGGCATCGGGGTCTTCATGCTCCTCGTACCGCTTGGCGAGCATATACTCGTTCTCGGCGGTCAGGATGGGATATTTCTTGATCTGGGCGAGGTAGCCGTTGAGGCTCTGTTCGCCGCCGAGCGCCGGAACGCTCATTGCTCTGCTGGACATCTTTTTACCTTTCCTAAGCGTCGACCATGCTGCCGGACCCCTGCTGGGCATCCGTTCGTTCTGGCCACAAGGTTACATATACACGATTTTGCACGGAACTTCAGTGCATTTCATCGAAGAGAACGTGCGGTTTCATCGATAAGTTCCTGCATGTCGGGTGGCAGGTTGCTGGTGAAATCCACACGTTCGCCGGTCGCCGGATGCACGAAGCCCAGCTCCGCCGCATGCAGCGCCTGTCGGGTGAAATCGAGGCGTTTGAGTAGCGGACGGAGCGCGGGCGGGGTGCGTCCGTAAACCGGATCCCCTGTTAGCGCATGGCCGATTGATGCGCAGTGAACGCGGATCTGGTGCGTGCGCCCGGTTTCCAGCGTGCAGGCGATCAGGCTGCACCCGTCCAGCCGCTGGCGGGTTTCGTAATGGGTGACTGCATGCTTCCCGCGACTGGCATCGTCGGGCAGCACCGCCATCTTCTTGCGGTTGGCGGAGGAACGCCCCAGCATACCGGCAATCGTGCCCGCAGGCGGCGCGGGATGGCCGTTGCAGATGGCGAGGTAGCGGCGATGGATCGAATGGTCGGCAAACTGCGCGGCCAGCCCTTCATGCGCCTGCGTCGTCTTGGCGGCGACCAGCAGGCCGGATGTGTCCTTGTCTATCCGGTGCACGATACCGGGCCGCGCCACGCCGCCAATGCCCGATAGATTGCCCCCGACAATGATGCAGCAGCGCATTGACCAGCGTGCCGTCGGCATTTCCGGCGGCCGGATGGACGACCATGCCCGCGGGCTTGTCGATCACGATGAGGTGCTCGTCTTCGTATGCGACGACGAGCGGGATGTCCTGCGGCTGTGCTTCCGCTTCGATGGCGGGTGGCAGGGTGATGGCGAACGGCGTTCCGGCGGGGGTTTTGGCGGAAGGGGAGGTGGCAGTGGTACCCGCGACGGTCACGCTGCCTTCGGCGATCAGCGCCTTGATGCGCTCGCGCGAGAGGTCGGTGGTATCGGCGAGCGCACGGTCGAGGCGGGTGGTGGTTTCGGTTGTGCCGGTGATGTTGGGAGTGGAGGAAAAACGGTGCTTCGACAAGCTCAGCACGAACGGGTTTTGATGTCCGCTCTCCCCCGTTCGTGCTGAGCTTGTCGAAGCATTGCCCTTACTTCTTCGCCAGCCGCGAAATCTCGTCCCAATCGCCGCGTATCAGCGCCTGCTTCTTCGCCCGCGACCACCCTTTGATCCGTCGCTCCGCCTCCAGCGCCTCAATCCGCGAGCCAAACTCGTCCGACCAAACCAGCTCGACCGGCAGCCGATCCGATGTCCAGCCTTCGATATCGCCGGACTGGTGCTGTGCGATGCGCAGGTCGAGATTGTCCGTATGTCCAGTATAATATGCCCCGCCCCGGCAATGCAGCATGTAGGTCCAGAACGGCATGGTGCCGCGCTAAGTTAAGGACGGCCCTTCGACAAGCTCAGGGTGGACGGGTCTGTCTAATACCCTCCACCGCTCGCCCTGAGCCTGTCGAAGGGTCGCCCTGAGCTTGTCGAAGGGCCGTCCTTTCTTCAAACCGGAACGATGCTCGAAATCGCCAAACAAACACTGGAACACCTGCTAACCGAAGCACGCGCCACCCATCCGGACGAATGCTGCGGCATCCTGCTCGGCAGCGCTGGCACCATCACCGCCATCGCACCCGCCGCCAACGTCCACCCGACACCCGCCACCCATTTCGAAATCGATCCCGCCACGCTGATCGACGCGCATCGAGCCGCGCGGAATGGCGGCCCGGCGGTGCTGGGCCATTACCACTCGCATCCCAACGGCCGCGTCGGACCTTCGCCGACCGACCGTGCGATGGCGGCGGGCGACGGGTCGGTCTGGGCCATCATCGCCGCCGGTGCCGTCACCTTCTGGAGCGATGAGGACAACGGTATCATAGCGCTTCCCTACCGTCCCGTTTCGGGATAGACGGACCGTGATGAATACCTACCCGGAAACGCTACGGCCTGCGACGTTGGACATCCAAACGATGGACCGCATTTCACCCTCTGGACAGTGTAACACCCGGTCCATGTCTCCGGCAGGGGGCGCGCGGCCATGAACGCCGACACATCCGTCGATCTTGCCAGCCTGCTGTGTTCGCGGCTGTGCCACGATCTGCTGTCGCCTATCGGGGCGCTGAATAACGGGCTGGAATTGCTGGCCGACGAACGCGATCCGCAGATGCGCGAAAAGTGCATCGAATTGCTGGAACAAAGCGCACGGGTCAGTGCCGACAAGCTGAAATTCTTCCGCCTCGCTTACGGGGCGGCCGGTGGCTACGGCGAGATGGTCGACGTGGCCGAACCGCGTGCCGCAATCGATGCGCTGATCGGCGAGAACAAGCGGATCGAGGCGAACTGGGCGCTGGCGCAGGACAAGCTGCCCAAGGATGCGGTCAAGGTGCTGCTGAACTTCGCGCATATCGCCATCGATGCGCTGGTGCGCGGCGGCACGCTGGATATCGGCGCGGAAATGCGCGACGGCCAGACCGAGATCGTGGTGCGCGCATCGGGTGCGAAAGTGGCGTTCGACGAGGATATCGGGCGGGCATTGCAGGGCGAACTGGCGCTGGACGATCTGAGCGGGCGCACGGCGCCGGCGCACATGCTGTGCCTGCTGGCCGAACGCAGCGGCGGGGGGCTGCAATACCAGTACCTCGAGCGATGCGCTGGTGCTGGGCGCGGTGCTGCCGGGCGGCGAAGGGCTGATCGGTTGACCCGATGACCGACGAGCTGGTCCACCGCGAGGTTCTCTCGCCCAACTGCAACGACCGCGCGCTGCCGATTTCGATGGTGGTGCTGCATTACACAGAAATGCAATCGGCGGACGCCGCGCTGGAGCGGCTGACCGATCCCGACGCAGGCGTCAGCGCGCATTACCTCATCAGCGAGGCGGGCGAAGTCATCCGGCTGGTGCCCGAAGAAAAGCGCGCCTGGCATGCCGGCGTGTCGTTCTGGCGCGGGCACAAGGATGTGAATTCCGCCGCCATCGGGATCGAGCTGGACCACCCTGGCCATCGGTTCGGTTATCGCGATTTTTCGGAAGCGCAATTCGACGCGCTGGTGCCGTTGCTGGCCCGCATGGTGAAGGAACACGACATCCCGCGCGCCAATGTGGTGGGGCATTCCGATGTCGCGCCCGCGCGCAAGATCGATCCGGGCGAGCTGTTCCCGTGGGCGCGGCTGGCGGAATACGGGCTGTGCCTGCCCACGCCGGAAAAGCTGGAGGCGGGCGATCCGTTCGACAATGACGGGTCGTTCTACCTTGCGCTGGAACGCTATGGCTACGACGTCACCGACGGGCACAAGGCGGTGGAAGCCTTCCAGCGGCGTTGGCGGCCCGACAGGATCGACGGCCAGATCGACGGACAACTGCGCGCGATCCTGTTCCAGTTGCTGCTGGACCGCGACCGCGGGAGTGCTAGATAGAGACCTGTGCCAGGGGGCCGGGCAGCCGCGGATGCGCTTCGCATCCGAGGAAAGTCCGGGCTCCACGATACAAGGATGGCGGGTAACGCCCGCCCGGTGGCTTTGGCTGCCGAGGGACAGTGCCACAGAGAGCAGACCGCCGATGGCCGCAGCGATGCGCGCGTGAGGCAAGGGTGAAAGGGTGCGGTAAGAGCGCACCGGGGCGTCGGCAACGGCGCCCGCACGGCAAACCCCATCCGGAGCAAGGCCGAATAGGGATGGCGCGCTGCATCGGTCTTCGGACCATGCGGCTGGGGTGTTTCGCCCCGACCATCCGGGTTGGCTGCAAGAGCGCGGGAAGCAATTCCCCGCCTAGATGAATGGCTGCCCCCGCGCCCTTTGCGGCGCGGGACAGAACCCGGCTTACAGGCCCCCTGGCATATTATTCCGCAACGGCTCGCTCGCGGATCAGCACGAAGGCAGCGGCGGCTCCGGCCAATGCCAGCATCGCGCCGACCCAGCTGGCGTTTGTGAAGCCCGACACCAGCGCGCCGCCCGCCAGCACCGGGCCGAGCAGGGCCGTCGCGATCAGCCCGGCAACGCGCGAAATCGCATTGTTGACGCCCGACGCCACGCCCGCGAACCGGTCCTCCACCGCATTCATCACGGCCGTGGTCAGCGGCGCAACGCTCAGCGCCATGCCGAGTGCCATCACGACGAGACCGGGCAGGATACCGGTGGCGTAGGACATCGCCGGATCGGCCCGCAGCGCGAACAGCACGAAGCCCGCCGCGACCAGTATCGGCCCGACTGTCAGCGTTATCCGCACGCCGATCCGTTGTGCCAGCCCGCCGAACCGGCGCGACAGCAGGCCCATGATCGCCGGGAAGGGCAGCATCGCCGCTCCGGCCTGCGTCGCGGTATATTCGAAGGTCCGGATCAACATATAGGGCAGCACCACCAGCAACCCGCCAAGCGCGGCGTAGAGCAGGAAGGTGAGAATCGAGATGCCGCTGAAACTGCGCGATCCGAATATGCCGAGCGGCATCATCGCATCGCCGCGCTTGCTATGTTGGACAATCAGGAACACCGTCGCCAGCGCGATGCCGGCAAGTCCGGTCGGCAGGACGTGCAGACTCGTCAAGCCGCGCGATGGCAGCGCGACCAGCGCATAGACCAGCGATGCCAGCGCCGCGCTGGCGAGGACGGCACCGGCTATATCGAGCGGTTTGCGGTCCTCTTCCGTCTCGCGGGATTCGCGGATCGCGCCGTTCGCAATTAACCACGCGGCAATGGCCGGGAGAATGACCAGGGCAAAGGCCCAGCGCCAGTCGAGATAATCGACGATCAGCCCGCCCAGCACGGGCGCTACCGCCCCGCCGATCGCGCCCGCTGCAGCCCAGGTGCCGATGGCCGTGCCGCGTTTCTCGCCGCTGAATGCGTCGGCCAGGATGGCGAGGCTGGTCGGGGCAAGCAGTGCCGCGCCCAACCCTTGGGCAAAGCGACCGGCCAGCAGCACTTCGAATGTCGGCGCAAGCGCGCAGCCGAGGCTGGCCAGACCGAATAGCAGCAAGCCGAGCCGGAACACGCGCTTGCGCCCGAAATGGTCGCCCAGCGCCCCGCCGACCAGAACGAATGCGCCCAACGGAAGGAGATAGGCATTGACGATCCACTGCACCCCGGCGGCATCCAGCGCCATCGTCCGCTGCATCGTCGGCAGCGCGACATTGACGATCGAGCCCATGACGAACGCCAGCGAAGAACCGAGAACCGTGGCCACGAGGGTGCCGGTCTCGGACGGGCACGGCTACGTGTCCGTAATGCTACTTTGGCCTAAACTTCCCTCAACTTCCGGATCCCGGTGCTTGAAGTTTGCATGCTCAAGACAGGGCGGGGGGAGTGCGGTGGGCATCAGACGGTCAGTCGCGGCCCACGCTGCTATAGGTGAACCCGGCGGCGCGCACGTCGTCGGGGTCGTAGATATTGCGCAGATCGACCAGCACCGGTGCTTTCGCCAGCGTCTTTGATGCGGGGGAAGTCCAGCGCGCGGAAGGCGTCCCACTCGGTCACGATCACCACCGCATCGGCGCCCTCGATGGCGGAATAGGGATCGTCGCACATCGTCACGTCGGGCATGATCGGGCGCGCCAGTTCCATGCCTTCGGGATCATAGGCGGCAACCTCCACCCCCGCATCGGTCAGCGTCTGCGCCACGGCGATGGCCGGGCTGTCGCGCATATCGTCGGTGTTCGGCTTGAAGGTCAGGCCCAGCAGCGCGACCCGTTTGCCGCGCGCATCCTTCGTGCCGCCCAGCGCCTCGATCACCTTGCGGCCCATCGCCCGCTTGCGGCTGTCATTGGTCTTCACCACCGCTTCCACGATGCGAACCGGGCTGTCGTAATCCTCCGCCGTCTTCAGCAACGCCAGCGTATCCTTGGGAAAGCACGATCCGCCATAGCCCGGCCCGGCATGGAGGAACTTTGCCCCGATGCGGTTGTCCATGCCGATGCCACGGCTGACATCCTGCACATTTGCGCCCACCTTTTCGCACAGGTCGGCCATCTCGTTGATGAAAGTGATCTTGGTGGCGAGGAAAGCGTTGGCGGCGTATTTGATCAGCTCGCTGGAGCGGCGGCTGGTGAACAGGATCGGCGATTCATTGAGGAACAGCGGACGATAAACCTCGCGCATGACTTCGCGCCCGAAATCGTCTTCCGCGCCGATAACGATTCGGTCGGGGCGCTTGAAATCGCCGATGGCTGCGCCTTCGCGCAGGAATTCGGGATTGGACACGACTGCGACGCGATGCGCCGTGCCGCTGTCGGCAAGAATACGCTCGACCTCGTCGCCGGTGCCGACGGGCACGGTGGACTTGGTGACGACGACCGCATCGTTCGACAGATGCTTGCCGATATCGCGCGCGACGGCGTGGACGAAAGTAAGGTCCGCGTGCCCGTCGCCCCGGCGGCTGGGCGTGCCGACGGCGATGAAAATAGCGGCTGCGTCCGCGATGCTGGCTGCCATGTCGGTGGAGAAGCTGAGGCGTCCCGCCTGCACATTGCCGGCGACCAGCGCGTCGAGACCGGGCTCGTAAATCGGCATGATGCCGTTCTCCAGCGCGTCGATCTTGGCCCGGTCTGTGTCGATGCACACCACGTCGTGCCCGAAATCGGCAAAGCACGCGCCGGACACCAGTCCGACATAGCCTGCGCCTACCATTGCGATTTTCATGCCCCGCCTCCCTTACGCTCGATATGCAACGTACCGTCTTTCTTTTCCACCGCCTGTATATACCGTCGCGTCTCGCCTTCCAGCACCAATGCGGTCAGCCGACCGTTGCGATACGCACCGGTGTCGATGCCGATGCGGTTCGGGCGCTCCTCGATATCGTCCACGATCGTATGACCATGCACCACCATATGCGAATGGCAGCGGCGCGAGGCGAGGAAGGGTTCGCGGATCCACCGGGTCTCGCGCGGGGTCTGCTCGTCGAGCGGCAGGTCGGGGTCGATACCGGCGTGGACGAAGACATAGTCGCCGATGACGGCAATATCCTCCATCCCGGCAAGAAAACGGCGGTCCTTGTCCGGCACATGGGCGTCCATCAGGTCGCGCAGCTCTTCCAGGCTGGCAGCGTCGTAATCATGCGGCGCGATGCCATAGCTCAACAGCGTGTCGCGCCCGCCGTGACGGATATACTGGCGCAGCGTCTCGCGCTTGGAGAACGCTTCGAGGAACATTTCCTCGTGATTGCCCGCCAGCATGCGAACGCGGCGTGCCTTTGCCCATTTGCGGGTGGCGCGAATTACGCCCGCGCTGTCGGGACCGCGGTCGATCAGGTCTCCGAGCAGGACGACGGTGGTATCTGCCTTGCCCGATTTGGCATCGTCGCGGTCGATGGCGGTGATAAGCTTCGCATACAGGTCAAGCCTGCCGTGGATATCGCCGATAACATAGACGCGTTCGCCCTGAGGCACCCGCGCGCTGGCCTTGCCGCCCGTTCGGGAAAGCATTTTCTTGAGTGGTTCGAACATGGTCGCTGGAGAAATCCGGTTTGTTGCTTCGCACCATAGGTGAGGTGGCAGAGCGCGGCAACCGCACCGCTTCGAGGCCTTGGGAAGACTGCAAGTGGTGCAGAAATGCGACACTTCGATACCGGCTTGGCCGATATACGCAATAAAACTTGTGCGACGCAGCATCCTCCGGCAACTTCATGTCACTTCCGATGAGATTGCGGCAATACGACATGCAGCCTTCGGAATTGCAGGCAGAACGAAACACCTTAACCTGAGGAATTTCGTATGCTCTCGCCAATGCGCGCTTTCTGCGTGGCAACACTTTTCGCCACCACCGGTCTTGCAACCCCGGCACTCGCTGCTGACGGACTCGCTGCTGAAGGGGCGGTTTCGCAACCTGCCGATACGCTTGCCATCGCAGGCGAGACAGCCACGGCGATGTCGCCCGTCGTGCTGGGCAGCGCCCCTATAGTGGTTGCCCAAACGTCCGGCCCGGCCGGAACGGTCGATACGACCGACGAAGAAATCATTCCGGAGAGCGGCTTCGAGCTGTCCGGCAATGTCGCGCTGGTCTCCGATTACCGCTTTCGCGGGGTCTCCTTCTCCGATGGCGATATTGCGCTGCAAGGCGGTTTGGACCTGGGCCATTCGAGTGGTTTCTATGTCGGTACCTGGGCATCCTCGATATCCGGCGGCACGGCGTTCGGCGAACTGGAGCTGAACGTTTACGGCGGTTACAGCGCAGACGTAACCGACGGCGTCACGGTCGATGTCGGCCTGCTTTATTACATCTATCCGACCGGCGATGTGGTGGGTGCCGACACCGATTATTTCGAACCCTATGCGTCGGTCAGCACCACGCTCGGCCCCGTCAGCGCAACGCTGGGCGCGGCCTATGCGTGGGAGCAGGATTCGCTGGGCGGGGACGACAATATCTATGTCTACACCGACTTTGAAACGGCAATACCGGAAACGCCATTTACGCTCTCCGCGCACCTTGGTTACACCGATGGCATCTTCGCCACGCAGGGGGACGGGACCAGCTTCGACTGGGGGCTGGGCGCATCCTACGCCGTGACCGACAGCCTCAGCCTCGGCCTGAATTATGTCGATACGCAGGGTCCGTCCATCGAGGATTTCACCGATGCGGGCTTCTTCGTCACGCTCGGTTATTCGATGTAGGGGGAAGCGTCGACTGCCGATACGGGAGGGGCGTTCAACAGGCGCGCCCCTTTTGTTTTGCAGTGTTGCGCGCTTATGATGCGGCATGACCAAATTTCTGCACACCATGCTTCGCGTAACCGATCCCGAAGCGACCCTGCGCTTTTTCTCGCTTTTCGGCGTGGAGGAAGTGCGGCGTTTCGATGTGGCGGCGGGGCGGTTCACGCTGATTTTCCTGGCCGCGCCGGGTCAGGAAGACATTGCCGAAATCGAACTGACGGTGAACTGGCCGCCGGAAGACGGCAGCGCGCCGGAGCAATATGACAAGGGCCGCAATTTCGGCCACCTCGCCTTTCGCGTCGACGATATTTACGAAACCTGCCAGCGCCTGATGGATGCCGGCGTCACCATCGCCCGCCCGCCGCGCGACGGGCACATGGCCTTCGTCGTCTCGCCCGACGGGATCAGCATCGAATTGTTGCAGGAAGGCAGCCTTCCGCCACGCGAACCGTGGGCCAGCATGGAAAACACCGGCAGCTGGTAGCTACTGCGTCAGCGGCGCCTTGGCTTCGGGCTGAGGGTGCGTTGTCGTCAGGCGCAGCACCACATAGCCCATGACTGCCGATATCATCGAACCGCCGAGGATACCGATCTTCGCCTCGTCGATCAGGTAGTCGTTCCCTTCGAACGCCAGCCCGCTGATGAACAGCGACATGGTGAACCCGATCCCGCACAGGATCGTGATGCCCCATATCTCGACCCAGTTCGCATTGTCCGGACGCTTTGCGATACCAAGCTTCACGGCGGCAAAGATGATGCCGAAGATCCCCAGCTGCTTGCCCAGCACCAGCCCGGCAGCGATGGCGATGGGCAGCGGGTCGGTCATCTCCTTGATGCCCATACCCGTCAGGTTCACGCCGGCATTGGCGAAGCCGAACACCGGCACCACCAGATAGGCGCTCCACGGAGCCAGACCGTGTTCGAGCCGTTCGAGCATGGAGCGGCCGTCCTTGGTGCGCATCGGAATGGTCAGCGCAGCTGCGACGCCTGCAACGGTGGCATGGACGCCGGAAAACAGGACGCAGACCCACAGCACCAGCGCGACGAGGATGAACGGCCAGAACTTGCTGACGCCAAACCGGTTCATCACGACCATAACGCCGAACACCGCCGCCGACGCCGCCAGCCACATCGGATAGATGTTTTCGGTATAGAACGCCGAAATCACCAGCACTGCGCCGATATCGTCGACGATCGCTACCGTCAGCAGGAACAGGCGCAGCGATGCAGGCACGCGGTTGCCCAGGATGCCGAGCACGCCCATCGCAAAGGCGATATCGGTGGCGGCAGGAATGGCCCAACCTTTGACCAGCGGGCTGTTCAGGCCGACGATTACGATGAAAACAGCCGCAGGTGCCGCCATCCCGGCTATCGCGGCGAGCACAGGTAGCCGCCGCTGTTCGGGCGTGGAAAGCTGTCCGCAAATAAGTTCGCGCTTCACTTCCAGCCCGACCACGAAGAAGAAAATCGCCATCAGGCCATCGTTGATCCACAGATGCAGATCATCCAGCTTGGGGATCGGCGTCCAGGCCAGCTTGCCATAGAAAAGCTGGCGATATTCGTCAGAAAGCGGCGAATTGGCCGCCAGCATCGCAGCGATGGCGACGAGGATCAGCAGGACGCCAGCCGATGCGTCGCCCACAAACAGGGCGCGGACAGGAGCGATGAGCCGGTTCACGGGAGAAGCACGTTTGACCATGCGTCCGCCTTTTCAGGATATCATTGCGCGTTGCAACCCTGAGTAGTCGCAGATAGGGGCTTTTCCGGAGGTTCGGTAGTGTCGATCGGGGGCAATTTTACACCTTTTGAATGGCTTGTTGTGGTACAGCACGAGCTGCTGCTGTTCGCGGGTGTCTTTTTCCTGATCGGAGCGCTGGACGAATTTGCGGTGGATTGCGTGTGGCTGTGGCTGCGCTTGACGGGTCGTACCCGTGAACCGGTCCTGTTCGACAATCCGCCCGACTCATTGCGCGGACCCGTCGCGGTCTTGATACCGGCATGGCAGGAAGAGCGCGTAATTGGAACGACGATACGCCATGCGCTTACGGCATGGCCGCAGGCGGAATTGCGCCTGTTCGTCGGCTGCTATCGCAACGATCCTGCAACGCGCGCGAGTGCCGAAGCAGCTTGCATACCGGATGATCGTGGGACGGTGGTAACGCTCGATATCGACGGCCCGACCACCAAGCCCGATTGCCTCAACCACCTGTTCCACGCCATGCAACGGGCAGAGGCGGCGCGCGGCTGGCGCGCGCGCATGATCGTGATCCACGATGCAGAGGACATGGTCGATCCCGCCGCGCTCGGCCTGCTCGACCAAGCCATCGGTGATGTGGAGGCGGCGCAAGTGCCAGTCCTGCCTGCAATCCCCGCAAACTCGCGTTGGATCGGGTCGCATTACGCAGACGAATTCGCAGAATCGCACGGCAAGGCGATGGTAGTGCGAAGCGCGCTGGGTGCCGCGCTGCCGCTTGCCGGTGTCGGTTGCGCGCTGCGCCGCGATGTCGTCGATGCGCTGGCAACAGGCAACGACGGGGCGGGGCCGTTTGCCGCCCAGTCGCTGACCGAGGATTACGAGCTGGGTCTGGCCGTGGCGCAACGCGGCGGTCGCGCCCGCTTCCTGCGCTATCGCCATCCCGACGGCAGGCTGGTCGCGACCCGCGCTTTCTTTCCGGCGACACTGGCGGAAGCTGTTCGGCAAAAGGCGCGGTGGGTGCACGGCATCGCGTTCCAGTCGTGGGAGCGGATGGGCTGGGTGCTGACGCCGCTGGAGATATGGATGCGCCTGCGCGACCGGCGCGGGCCGGTATCCGCGCTGGTGCTGGCGGCGGGATATCTGCTCCTGATATTGTCGGGATTCCTGATTGTGGCCGCATGGCTCGGGTGGAGCGAGCCTGTTGCGCTGACGCCGGTGCTGCAATTCCTGGTCTTGGCCAATCTGTTCAGCCTGCTGTGGCGGCTGCTCTTCCGCGCCTGCTTTACCGCGCGCGAATATGGCTGGCGCGAAGGGCTGCGCGCCGTGCCGAGGCTGGTCGTTGCCAATATCATCGCGATCATGGCGGGGCGGCGGGCGCTGTTCGCCTATGCCCGCACCCTGCGCGGCGCGCCTGCCGTATGGGACAAGACCGCGCATGTCGCCCATCCTGCGGGCCACGCTCCTTTCACGTCGGCGACGAAATGAACGTGCGGGCCGAGCGTCGCGGTGCCCCGATTATTGCGCTGGCGATGCTGTTATGCGGATGGCTGGCGTTGCGTGCGGTGCTTTGGCAATCGCCGTTCCCGCCTGTCTTGACGGGAAGCGATGTAGTAGGGGAGCCGGTTTGTCGCTGTGGCGGAACCGTCCGCAGAACAGACTGGTTCGCCCGTCAGCAAGCCGTGTCCGACAGGAGTGTGTCCAGCCCGCGCGCCGATTGGAAAGTGCGCCGTATTTTGTCTTTGCACCGCCCAGACCAAACGCGCTTCGCGCCTTGCGGAAATCTGTCCACCAGAGTGAAGCATCGCCTGTTTTCCGATCAGATCGCACTTCGAATGCAAAGGCATATAGGCCATCGCCCGAAACACCTCCGCGTTCGCCCGCAAGCCCAGCTCCACTGACAGCTTCCCGCATCTTGGCCAACGATGGAACGAATACGCGGCGTCCGGCAAGCGATGGTCGGTGGAGGGCTGGGTGCTGTATCGCCCGGACAGCGGCGCGCCGCTTCCCTCCGGAACCTTTGCGCCGGGTTACGGTGCCAGTCAGGCAGGCGCGGTCCTGCGGTACGACCTCGCGCCGGAAAGCAGCCGCAGACCGCAAGCGTATGTACGGGTGACGCAGGCGATTGCGGAGCCGCGCGAAACCGAGGGTGCGCTCGGCGTTTCGGCGCGCCCCGTTCCCGATGTGCCACTGCGTGTGATGGCGGAACTCCGTGTGCAGCGGATCGGTGGCGAAACCCGGATGCGGCCAGCCGTGCTTGCCGTGACCGAGCTGCCGCCCGTCGTGCTGCCGCTGGAAACACAAGCGGATATCTACGCACAGGCCGGCTATGTCGGCGGCGATTTCGCCACGCCGTTTGCCGATGGCCAGGTGCGTGTGACACGGCCGCTTCTGACAGTTGGCGACGCGCACATCCGCATCGGCGCAGGCGTGTGGGGCGGGAGCGCAGCGAGGCGTTTCGCGGCTCGATGTCGGGCCAACAGCCAGTGTCGATATTCCGGCTCGGAGGCGCGAACGCCCGCATCGCAGTCGATTATCGCCAGCGCGTTGCGGGAGATGCGGTGCCGGGTTCGGGACCGGCGCTTACGATCTCGACAGGTTTCTGAGGGCAAAGCTGCTGGCCCTTACGGCACAGCTATAATAGGAGCCGCCGATATTGCGTTGCACAAGGCAGCGTTCGGGAACGGTCATGGACGTTTATCTCCCCATCGCGAACCTGTCGGTCGATGGCTTCGTCATCATCCTGCTGGGCGCGCTGACGGGTATCCTGTCGGGCCTGTTCGGCGTGGGTGGCGGCTTCCTGACCACGCCGTTGCTGATCTTCTACGGTGTGCCTCCGACCGTCGCGGCGGCGTCGGCGTCGACGCAGGTGACAGGTGCCAGCGTCTCCGGCGTATTCGCGCATACCAAGCGCAACGGCGTCGATTACAAGATGGGCGGGGTGACCGTGGCGGGCGGGCTGATCGGCATCGGCGTGGGCGCGCTGCTGTTCGGGTTTTTCCAGTCTGTCGGGCAGATCGATGTCGTCATCAACGTGCTGTATGTCGTGATGCTGGGCGCGATCGGTGCGCTGATGCTGCGAGAGGCACTGACGGCGCTTCTGCCAGCCAAGGACGGCGGCGGGCCGGTTACGCGCAAGCGGCGGCATCATCCCTTCGTCACCGCACTGCCGCTGCGCTGGCGGTTCTACCGGTCGGGCCTGTATATCAGCCCTTTCGCGCCCTTCCTGCTGGGCATTGCGGTGGGTGCGCTGACGATGCTGATGGGCGTCGGCGGCGGGTTCATCCTCGTGCCCGCCATGCTGTATATTCTCGGCATGAGCGCCAGTGTGGTGGTCGGGACATCGCTGTTCCAGATCCTGTTCGTGACGATGGCGACCACCATGATGCACGCGCTGACGACGCAGGCGGTGGACCTAGTGCTGGCGGCACTGCTGTTGCTCGGCTCGGTGTCGGGTGCGCAAATAGGCAGCTGGATCGCGCAAAAGGCAAAGCCGGAATTGCTGCGCCTGATCCTGGCATCGGTGGTGCTGCTGGTGGCGGTGCGGATGCTGTACGGGCTCGGTGTGCAGCCGGATGAATATTACACGGTGAGCCCGCTATGATCCGGCTGTTTGCCATGCTGGTATGCTTCGTGATGCTGTCCGCGCAATCGGGCCGCGACCCCATCCTCGTGCCGCAGGTCAGCCAGGACGAAGTGCAGGTGCGGCAGGGTTTTACCGGCACCGAGCTGCTGTTGTACGGCGCGATTCTGGACCCCAGCGGCGCGCGTGCGGCGGGCGGGTACGATATCGTGGTGGTGCTGAAAGGCCCCGCCGAACCGATCCGCGTGCGCGAGAAAGAGCGCGTCGGCGGTATGTGGATCAACGCCAGCAGTAGCGATTTCCGCTCCGCCCCGTCCTATTTCGCAGTAGCATCGTCGCGCCCGATAGAGGCAATGGTCGATGACCGCACCGCCGCGATTTACGAGCTGGGCACCAATTTCATCCAGCTATCACCGAGCGGTGCGATCGACACCGAGGAACAGGCGCGCTTCACCGCCGGGCTGGTCGATCTGCGCGAGCGGCAGGGGCTGTACAAGGAACAGATCGGCGGCGTGACGATCAACGAAGGCGTGCTGTATCAGGCGCGGCTCTACCTGCCATCCAATGTCACGACCGGCGAATACACCGCTGAAACCTTTGCGATAAGCGACGGGCGCGTGATCGCTTCCGCTGTCGCCGAAGTGGCGGTGCGCAAGGTCGGGTTCGAACGCCGCGTCGAGGTGTTTTCGCAAAGCCAGGCGTTCCTGTACGGCCTGTTCGCGGTGTGCCTATCGATCCTGATGGGATGGCTGGCAGGGCGTTTGTTCGCGCTAGTGTGATGCGTTTCGTGCAACTTCGCATGTAGCGATTGGGCTGGATACGGCGTGCTGCCAGGAGTATCCGGCGGGCATGTTCGATCAGCTCGACGCCCTGCTGCTGGCTCGCATCCAGTTCGCCTTTACGGTGAGCTTTCATTTCATCTTTCCCGCCTTCTCCATCGGCCTCGCCAGCTATCTCGCAGTGCTGGAAGGGCTGTGGCTGAAAACCGGCAAGCAGCTCTATCTCGACCTGTTCAAATACTGGGTGAAGATATTTGCCATCGCGTTCGCGATGGGCGTCGTGTCGGGCATCGTCATGTCCTACCAGTTCGGCACCAACTGGTCGGTTTTCTCCGACCGGACGGGGCCGATCCTTGGGCCGTTGATGGCGTATGAAGTGCTGACCGCGTTCTTCCTGGAGGCCGGGTTCCTGGGCGTGATGCTGTTCGGCATGGAGCGCGTCGGCAAGAAGCTGCATTTCATAGCGACGCTGATGGTGGCAGCGGGCACGCTGATGTCGGCGACATGGATCCTGTCGGTCAACAGCTGGATGCACACACCGACCGGATACGAGATCGCCGCCAATGGCCAGTTCGTTCCGGCGGGAAGCTGGCTGACCATTATCTTCAGCCCCAGCTTCCCCTACCGCCTGTTCCACACCGTCAATGCGGCATATCTGACAACTGCCTTCGTGGTCGGCGCGGTGGGCGCCTATCACCTGCTGCGCGACCGGACCGATATGCATGCGCGCAAGATGTTCTCGATGGCGATGTGGATGGCGGCCATCGTCGCGCCGATCCAGATCGTGGCGGGCGACCTGCACGGGCTGAACACTCTGGAGCACCAGCCGCAAAAGGTCATGGCGATGGAAGGGCATTTCGACAGCCACCCCGACGGCGCGCCGCTGATCCTGTTCGGCATTCCCAATTCGGCGGAAAAGCGAGTCGATTACAAGATCGAGATTCCCAAGGCGTCCTCGCTTGATCCTGAAGCATGACCTGAATGCGCCGATGGACGGGCTGGACACCATTCCCGATGCCGAGGAGCCGCCGGTCGGCATCGTGTTCTGGTCGTTCCGCATCATGGTCGGCATGGGCTTTGCGATGATGGGTATCGGCATGTGGAGCCTGTTCGCACGCTGGCGCAAATCGCTTTACGACTGGACCTGGCTGCATCGTGCGGCGCTGTTGATGGGGCCGTCCGGCTTCGTTGCGGTACTGGCGGGGTGGGTCACCACCGAAGTCGGTCGCCAGCCCTATGTCGTCTATAATCTGATGCGAACGACGGAGGCGGCCTCGCCGCTGGCCGCGCCTGCGGTTGCCGCGTCGTTGCTGGCGTTCGTCGTCGTGTATTTCGCGGTGTTCGGCATCGGTGTCTGGTATATCCTGCACCTGATGCATCACACCCCGCACCTTGGCGAAACCGGCATCAAGCGCGGCGACGAGGGGCCGATCCGGACCGCCGGTATCACGCCGGGTCCGTCGCAGAACCCCGGCAGCACCACGGTCATGCCCACGCATTCCAGCGACACCGAGCCGACTCCGCGCGACAGGGCGGAGCAGGACGGATGATCGACCTGACCGTCATCTGGGCCTTCATCATCGCCTTTGCGGTGTTCGCTTACGTTGTGATGGACGGGTTCGACCTTGGGCATCGGTATCCTGTTCCCGACATTCGAGGCGGGGCCGGAGCGCGACCGGGCGATGAACTCCATCGCACCGGTGTGGGACGGCAACGAGACGTGGCTGGTGCTGGGCGGTGGCGGCCTGTTCGCCGCATTCCCGCTTGCCTATGCCGTCGTACTGCCCGCGACCTATCCGCTCATTATCGCCATGTTGCTTGGCCTGGTCTTTCGCGGCGTTGCCTTCGAATACCGCTGGCGCGATCCGGCGCATCGCGGCTTCTGGGATTTTGCATTCACCGGCGGGTCGGTAGTCGCGGCGATGGCGCAGGGCATGACGCTGGGTGCTTTGTTGCAGGGTATCGAAGTGACCGGCCGCGCCTATTCGGGCAGCTGGTTCGACTGGCTGACACCCTACACGTTGCTGACCGGGCTGGGCACGGTGGCGGGCTATGCACTGCTGGGCGCGACATGGCTGGTGTGGAAGCTGGACGGGCCGAGCCAGCACCATGCGCGGCGGCTGGCGATCAGGGCGGCGTGGGCAACCTTCGTGCTGATGGGCGCGGTCAGCCTGTACAACCTGTTGCTGAACCCGGAATATGCCGACCGGTGGCTGACCGCGCCGGAAATCTATTTCGCCGCGCCGGTGCCGATCCTGACCGGCATCACCGCGATCCTGCTGCTGCGCTCGCTGTCGGTCGAACGACACAGCAAGCCGTTCTGGCTGGCGCTGCTGCTGTTCTTTCTCGGCATGGCGGGGCTGGGCGTCACGATGTGGCCCTATGTCGTGCCGCCGGGGCTGACGATCTGGGATGCCGCCGCGCCGTATAGCAGCCAGATATTCATGCTGGTCGGGGTGGCGATCACCATGCCGCTCATCATCGGCTATACCGCCTGGGCCTATTGGGTGTTTCGCGGCAAGGTCGGGCACGAAGGGTACCACTGATGCTCGCGCCGCCTGACAAGCCGGGCGAAGGGCCGCTCTGGCGCAGGCTGGCGTGGATGGCCGCGATCTGGGCTGCCAGCGTCACGGTCCTTGGCGCGGTGGCGTGGGTGCTGCGTGCGTGGTTGCTTTGACGCGATCTTAACCCTGATACCGCTACGTCGTTTCCCAAGGAAACTCAGGCTATTTGCGGGCATACACGATGAACGACATGAGCAGCGGCGGCGGCATGCAAACGGCGGTTGGCCAGTCTTCGGTTGGCCAGTCTTCGGTTGGCCAGTCTTCGGTTGGCCAGTCTTCGGCAGGCCAGTCTTCGGCAGGCCAGTCTTCGGCCGGACAATCGGCGGCTGCACAACAGCCGGCAAACCGGCCCGCGCCACAGCAGGCGCCGCCCAAACAGGCAGCCGCACCCCTGGCGGACATTGGCAGCCAGCCCATCGGCGTGGTGCTGGAAATCGCCGGGTCGGGTTCGCAGATCGCGCTTGATCTCAACCGTCTCAACCAGTGCATGGCGGACGAAGACCCCTCCATCGCGCTGGCGGGGCAGGTCGGCAGCCAGATCAAGATCCGCGTCGGCAATAGCTGGCTGCTCGCCAATGTGCGCAACCAGAAACAGGACCGGCGCGGCAAGGGCGGCATCCTCGCCAACATCGATTTCCTGGGCGAAGGCAAGGAAGAGAAGCTGACCGGGCGCATCACCAGCTTCAAACGCGGCGTCACCCGTTACCCCATTCCCGGCGCGATGATCTATCCCGCCAGCACCCGCGACCTGAAACAGATCTACGCCAGCGACGGGCGCTCCAGCATCCAGATCGGCACCGTCTATCCGACCAAGGATATTCGCGCCGGTGTGTATATCGACGCGATGCTGGGCAAGCACTTCGCCCTGCTCGGCAGCACCGGTACCGGTAAATCCACCAGCGCGGCGCTGATCCTGCACCGCATCTGCGAGGCCGCGCCCGAAGGGCATATCGTGATGGTCGATCCGCACGGCGAATATTCCGCCGCGTTCAAGACCAATGGCCAGATCCTCGATGTGTCGAACCTGCAAATGCCGTATTGGCTGATGAATTTCGAAGAACATTGCGAAGTGCTGCTGACCAGCACCGGCAACGACCGGCAGGCCGACAGCGACATTCTGGCGCGCTGCCTGCTGAAGGCGCGCGGCAAGAACCGGTTGGCGGAACAGCTGGGCAAGATCACCGTCGACAGCCCGATCCCTTATCTGCTGAGCGATCTGAGCAATGCGATCCAGGACGATATGGGCAAGCTGGACAAGGCGACCAACACCGCGCCCTATATGCGGATCAAGACCAAGCTGGACGAGATGAAAAGCGATCCGCGCTACCAGTTCATGTTCTCCGGCATGCTGGTCGGCGATACGATGGCGGACTTCCTCAGCCGAGTGTTCCGCATGCCGGGCGGGGGCAAGCCGATTTCCATCATCGATGTGTCCGGCGTGCCGTCCGATATTACCTCCACCGTGGTCGCCGTGCTGGCGCGGCTGGTGTTCGACTTCGCCATCTGGGGCCGCGACGAACGCACCCGGCCCATCCTGCTGGTGTGCGAGGAAGCGCACCGTTACGTGCCGAGCGAAGCCAAGGCCGACGGCAGTTCGCGTCGGCACCATCCTGTCGCGCATCGCCAAGGAAGGGCGTAAATACGGCATCAGCCTGGGCCTTATCACGCAACGCCCGTCCGACCTTGCCGAAGGCGTGCTGTCGCAATGCGGCACCATCATCTCGATGCGCCTGAACAACGAGCGCGACCAAGCTTTCGTGAAGGCCGCCATGCCCGAAGGGGCGCGCGGCTTCCTCGATTCCATCCCCGCCCTGCGCAACCGCGAATGCATCATCTGCGGCGAGGGTGTATCCATTCCCATCCGCGTCGGCTTCGACAATCTGGAGGAGGTCAAGCGGCCTGCTTCGGAAGACCCCAGCTTCGTCGACCTGTGGAGCAATTCGGGTGGCGAGGAAGAGGCGGTCAACCGGACGGTACAACGCTGGCGCGCGCAGGGGTCGTGACTGCGCCAGCATCCGTAAGCAATGGTGCCAGTCCTTGCGCTAGCGATCGGTATCCCGCGCGATTGAGGTGGATGCCGTCCCCCCGGTCATACGCGGCGCGCAAACTGCCGTCTCGCGCGCCAAGCAGCCGCATCGGGTCGAGATACCGGCATCGTGCCACGCTTTCACAGGCGCGGCGATAGGCAGCGTTGACCGGTCCGGCCTGCGCCATGCGTTCGGCCACCGATGTCGGCAGCATGCCCACGACGATAACCGGCACTTGCGCGGGTAAACGCGCCAGAATTGCATGACATGTCCGTCCCCACTTCGGCGGCATTGCGATGGGCGAGATCGTTATAAGCGGCCTGCACCACGATGGCATCGGCAGTGGCGAGGTTGGGATAGTCGGCCACCCGCGCGGTCGCATTGCGCAGCGTATCGCCACCGGCAGCGTAATTGCGCACCGGATGCGCGAGCAATGCCGGGTCGAACCCTTCCAGATGGCTTGCGCCCAGCAACACGACGCCGCCCGGTTCGGCATTGGCGTCGCGGTGGACAAGCATCCGGTGCCGCTCCGCGACGTAAGCGGTCGGTTCGGTCGGTGGCAGAGACAGCCGCCACCCCTGATAGGGCAGGACATGCGGCGCGAAGAATGCCAGCACGGCTACGCCATGCAACGCGGCCACCCACACGATGCCCGCCGCAATCAGGAGGCGGCGCATGATCACGTCCCGCGCGTGTCGCCGAACAGGTGGATATGCAGCCGGTCGCTCAATGCGAACCCGTGTTCCAGGCACAGCGGCACCAGCCATTCCTGCCGTGCGCGCAGGGTGGCGCTGTCGGTGCCTTCGCCCATCAGCATGATACGCGCGGGCGGCAGGGAATGTGCCTCGGCCAGCGCAACCACCTCGGCCACATCGGCGGACGTTGCGACCACGAATTTGAACACCGCGCGCGGGTCCGCCGCATAGGCGCGCAGCCGTTCGGGCAGTAGCGCCAGCGCGGCGTCGTTGCCGCTATGCGCCAGCTTGGGGCTGACATTGTAGTGGTTCACATGGGCATCGAGCGCGGGCGGCGCGGTTGTGGTGCCGTTGGTTTCCACCTCCACCGTCATGGGCGGCAAAGCATCCAGCAGCTGCGCCAGCGCCGCGCCCTGCAACAACGGCTCGCCGCCGGTGATGACGAGCCGGTCCTGCCCCAGCGCTTCGATGCGCTGCGCGACTTCGCCGACGGGCAGCGTAACGCGATTGGCCGCCCGGTCGTAAGTCGCGCCGTCGCGATGGGCGCGTCTCGTCGCCATCGAAGTGCCAGGTATAGGCGGTGTCGCACCACACGCAGGCAAGGTTGCAGCGCGACAGGCGCAGGAAGGTGCAGGGCGCTCCCGCCGTCGGCCCTTCGCCCTGGACGGAGGCGAAGATTTCCGGTTCGTCCGGTGTGGTTGTGGCAAGGAACAGATTCATGTCCGGGAGCTGGAAGTTGAGGGAAGTTTAGGCCCAGAACGCATTTTTCGGTTTACGAAATGCATTCTAGGCGGTGCCTCACGGGGGTGCAGGAAAAGTGTGGCCTTCGGGGGCAAATTTGGGCGCGAAAAGGACAGAAGGTGGCGGTATTTTCGCATTCGCACGGTATGCCATAATGCTCGGATGTAGGAAAACGAAGATACCTCAGTAGCCCCGTCATTGCGAGCGAAGCGCGGCAATCCATCTCCGGCGGTGGATTGCTTCGCTTCGCTCGCAATGACTATTCACCCCAACCGCGCCAACGCTGCTTCCAGCCGTTCGGCTTCCGCGCCGTGCTCGGCGAAGTCGGTGCGGGCCTTTTCCACCGCTTCGGGCTTGGCGCGCTCCACGAAATTCGCGTTGCCGAGCCGCCCCTCCAGCGCCTTGGCCTCCTTCCGAGAAACCGCCAGCGCCTTTTCCAGCCGCGCGCGTTCGGCGGCGACGTCGATAATGCCTTCCAGCGGCACCACGAACACGTCGGATCCGGCGCTGACCTGCATTGCCGGACCGTCGGGCGCAGGGCCGACTGTCAGCGGCGTCAGGCGCGCGAGCCGTTCGATGGCCGCGCTGCTGCGTTCGATGGTGCGCGCCGCCACGTCGGAGGGGTCGGCGATAAACGCCGCCAGCTTCGCGCCGGGCGGAATGCCCAGCTCGTTCTTCGCGCTGCGCACCGCCGTGGTCAGCGCGATAACCCAGTCGATGGCGTCGGTCGCATCCTTGGACACATCGGCGCGCGGTTCGGGCCATTTGGCGACGATGAGTTCGTAGGGGCGCCCCCCTGCATTGGCGCCTTGCGCGTGCCACAAGTCCTCCGTGATGAACGGCATGAATGGGTGCAGCATCACGAGGATCTGGTCGAGCGCCCACCCTGCCACGGCGCGTGTTTCGGAGATTGGGGACCAATCCTCCCCGGCTTGCCGGGGAGGGGGACCGCCCGCGCTTGCGGGGGGTGGAGGGGCACTGTCGGCGTGGTGCGGGGCCGAATGTGCCCCTCCACCATCCTGCGAATGGTCCCCCTCCCCCGATGGGGGAGGACCGAACACCGGCTTGATCAGCTCCAGATACCAGTCGCAGAACCGGTCCCAGACGAAGTGATAGATCGTGTCCGCCGCCGCATCGAACCGCAGGTCGGCCATCGCGGCGTCCAGCGCCTTCACCGTCTGCGCAACCTCCCCGATGATCCACTGGTTCGCCGCCAGCCGCGCGGGTGGAGCGGCCAGCGTGTCGCTCGCGCCGATGCCGTTCGCTTGGCAGAACCGCGTCGCGTTCCACAGCTTGGTGGCGAAGTTGCGATAGCCCTCCACCCGGCGGTCATCCATCTTGATGTCGCGCCCCTGGCTCTCCATCGCCGCCATGAAGAACCGCAGCGCGTCGGCTCCGTATTGCTCGATGATGCCGAGCGGATCGACGACATTGCCCTTGGACTTGGACATCTTGGAGCCATCCGCCGCGCGCACCAGCCCGTGCAGATACAGCCGCGGCCACGGGTTCTGACTCGTCAGGTGATGCCCCATCATCATCATCCGTGCATCCCAGAAAGAACAGGATGTCGAAGCCGGACACCAGCAATGAGTTGGGGTAATGCTTTTGCGAGCAGCGGCGTTTCGTCCGGCCAGCCCAGCGTGGCAAACGGCCACAGCGCACTGGAGAACCAGGTGTCGAGGACGTCGGTGTCTTGGTGCAGTCTAATCAGTATCACCCGATCATCGTTATCAAAGATAACTCGGTCGTCCGGATGCAGCGCTTGTCCCGTTGATGATACTTCAATTCGAACCTGATCGCCCAAAACTGCGCCTGTAGAAATCTTCTGCTGCTTTGATCGCGAATTTTCTGACTTAGCTACGAACGGTTTCCAAGCCGAAGCCTTCTCTGTAGCCAATACGGTCACGGAGACCGAGCGATCAGGCTTTTCCTGAACAGTCGTTCCATACCAAGCCGGGATCCGATGCCCCCACCACAACTGGCGCGAGACACACCAAGGCTGGATATTCTCCATCCAGTTGAAGAACGTCTTCTCCCATGTCTTCGGCACGATTTCGACATCGCCATCCTTCACCGCCGCAATCGGCGCGACGGCCAGCTTTTCCGCATCGACATACCACTGGTCCGTCAGCCACGGTTCGATCACCACGCCGCCCCGGTCGCCATAAGGCGTGGCGATCTGGCGGGGTTCGGCGTCGTGTTCGACTTCCTCGCCTTTTTTTGTCCTGGCGACATGCGGGATCAGTAGGCCCGCGTCCTTCATCAGCGCCACGACCTGCTTGCGCGCATCGAACCGGTCGAGGCCGAGCAGCGCGTCTGGCACCAGCCCGTCCGCCGTCTGCACCACGCGCGCCTCGGCATCGAGCATGTTGAGCATGTCGCCCGCCGCAATGCCGGAGCGCTTGCCGACTTCGAAATCGTTAAAGTCGTGGCCCGGCGTGATCTTCACTGCGCCGCTGCCCAGTTCCGGATCGGCATGTTCGTCTGCCACGATGGCCACGCGCCGTCCGGTGATCGGCAATTCGACATGCTTGCCGACCACGCTGGCATAGCGTTCGTCGCTTGGATGCACCGCCACAGCCATATCGGCCAGCAGCGTTTCGGGGCGGGTGGTGGCGACCACGATATGATCCGCGCCCGCGTCGGTCAGAACGGCGTCTGCCAGCGGATAGCGGAAGTGCCAGAACGATCCGGCCATCGTGCGCGTCTCGACTTCGAGATCGCTGATTGCGGTCTTGAGCTTCGGGTCCCAGTTCACCAGCCGCTTGTCGCGATAGATCAGCCCGTCATTGTAGAGCTTCACGAATGTATGGACCACCGCCTCGCTGAAATGCGGGTCCATCGTGAACTGCTCTCTGGACCAGTCCATCGAACAGCCTAGCCGCCGCAGCTGGTTGGTGATGGTGCCGCCGCTTGTCCGTTTCCAGTCCCATACCTTTTCGACGAACTCTTCGCGCGTGAAATCGGTGCGCTTCTCGCCCGCGGCTTCCATCCGGCGTTCCACCACCATCTGCGTGGCGATGCCGGCATGGTCGGTGCCGACGACCCACAGCGCATCCTTGCCGCGCATCCGTTCGTAACGGACGACGATATCCTGCAAGGTATTGTCCAGCGCGTGGCCGATATGCAGGCTGCCCGTGACGTTGGGCGGCGGGTTGACGATGGTGAAGGATTCCGCATCGCCGCGTTCGGGGCGGAACAGGCCGTTGTTTTCCCAATGGGCATACCATTTCGCCTCGATGGCGGCAGGGTCGAAGGTGGTGTCCAGGGACGCGGTGTGGTCGGGTTCGGTCATGATGCTGCGCGCCTTGCCAGCGCAGGCAGGGGGTTGGCAACGCGCAAAGCGATGGTGGTCCGCCAGAAATCCGCCCCTTGTCGTGTGCGGTCTTTGCTAGCATAGCGCGAACCATGCAGGGCGGCGCAGCTTTCAGGATCGAGGAGACGGACACCGGCGCGGCGCGGCTGGCGCTGTCCGGGCCGTATCTCGTCTCGTCGGTCGGCAATGTCGACGGCGCGTTGCGCGATATCAAAGAGCCGGTCGGCACCATCGACCTGTCCGAAGTCAGCGAAATCGATACGGTCGGCGCCTATATCGCCTGCTCCACCGCCTCGCGGCTGGAGGCGCAGATTACCGGTGCGGACGAACGGGCATCGCGCCTGCTGGCAGCGGTGCAGACGGCGGGCAACGATGCCGCCATCGCCGCACCGCGCCTGCCGGTGTGGCAGCGGGTGCCCATCGCGGTCGGCGAGATGATGTTCGAGGCCGGGCGGGGCTTCCTGCGCATCATCGGCTTCCTCGGCCAGATCATCCTTGCCTTCGGGTCGATCATCCGGCGGCCCAGCCGGTTCCGCGGCAAGGCGCTGGTGCGGCAGATGGAGCTGGTCGGCGTCAGCGCGCTGCCCATCGTCGGGCTGATGAGCTTCCTTATCGGCATCGTCATCGCGCAACAGGGCGCGGCGCAGCTATCGCAGTTCGGGGCCGAGACGCTGACCGTGAACCTTGTCGGTCGCATCACCCTGCGCGAGCTGGGCGTGCTGATGACCGCGATCATGGTCGCGGGCCGCAGCGGCTCGGCTTTCGCGGCGCAGATCGGCACCATGAAGCTGACCGAGGAAGTCGATGCGATGCGCACCATCGGCATCGCCCCGATAGAAGCGCTGGTGATCCCGCGCATTCTGGCCTGCGTGTTCATGATGGTGCTGCTGGGCTTTCTATGCCAGCGTCGTCGCGATCGTAGGCGGCGCGGTCATCGCCGATGTGGCGCTGGGCATTCCGTTCCTGACATTTCTCGAACGGATCAAGGATGTCGTCCCGACATACGATCTGTGGGTCGGCATGATAAAGGCACCGGTGTTCGGCCTCATCATCGCGCTGGCGGGCTGCTATCACGGTATGCAGGTCGAGGGGAATTCCGAAGAAGTCGGCAAGCGCACCACCAAGGCGGTGGTCGCGGGCATCTTCGCCGTGATCGTGATCGACGCCTTCTTCGCCGTGTTCTTCGCGCAGGTCGGGTGGGAATGATGGCTGAGTCCCATGACACCGAACCCACGACGCAATTCGTGAACGAGGATTACGACCGCCATCCCGAACGGCACGAGCGGTTTCGCGGGCAATACCCCATCGTCATCGAAGGCCTGCGCAACCAGTTCGGCGAACAGGTGGTGCATGACAATCTGGACCTGAAGATCAGGCGGCGCGAGATCGTGGGCGTGGTCGGCGGATCGGGCACCGGAAAATCGGTGCTGATGCGCTCCATCATCGGCTTGCAGCAACCCGCCGAGGGCGACATCCGTGTCTTCGGCAAATCCATCACCAGCGCCGAACCCGATGCCGAGATCGGCGTGCGCAACCGCTGGGGCGTGCTGTTCCAGGGCGGCGCGCTGTTCAGCACGCTGACGGTTGGCGAGAACGTCGAAGTGCCGCTCAAGCAATTCTACCCTGAACTCAGCCCGCGCCTGCGCCGCGAAATCGCCCGATACAAGGTGATCCTGTCCGGCCTGCCCGAAGAGGCGGCAAACAAATATCCCAGCGAGCTGTCGGGCGGCATGAAGAAACGCGCCGGTCTGGCGCGCGCGCTGGCGCTCGACCCCGAACTGCTGTTCCTCGACGAACCGACCGCCGGGCTGGATCCCATCGGCGCGGCCAAGTTCGACGAGGCGACGGCGGAGCTGAAGAACACGCTGGGCCTGACCGTCTTCCTCATCACCCACGATCTCGACACGCTTTACGCCATTTGCGACCGGGTCGCGGTGCTGGCCGAAAAGCGCGTGATCGCGGTCGGCACCATCCCCGAATTGCTGGAAACCGAGCATCCGTGGATCCAGGAATATTTCAACGGTCCGCGCGGCCGCGCTGCGCTGGACAGCAAGGACCGGGCTGGCGGCGATGGCGGCGTGAATCCGAACATTCCGGCTTCGAAGCTGGACAGCACACAGCGCGGCGGCGCATAGGACGATACTTATGGAAACGCGGGCAAATCATCTGTGGGTCGGGGTCGTGACGCTGGCATTGCTGGCCGCAATCGCGCTCGGCATTGTCTGGCTGGCGCAGCTGGGCAAGGGCGAACAGAAGGAATACGACATCCTGTTCCAGCAATCCGTCAGCGGGCTGGCGCGCGGATCGCAAGTGTCTTTCGCAGGCGTGCCGGTTGGGCAGGTCGGCGAAATCAAGCTGTATGACGAAGACCCCGATTTCGTGCAGGTCCGCATCGCGGTGAAGCCCGAAGTGCCGATCCTGGTCGGCACCACCGCCACGATCCAGGGATCGTTCACCGGCGTTTCCACCATCCTGCTGGACGGCGCGCGCAACGGCGCGCCACCGATTACCTGCGAGACCACCGGCTGCCCGTCCGGCGTGCCGGTCATTCCGCCCAAGGACGGCGGACTGAACGCGCTGCTTTCCAGATGCACCGCTGCTGCTGGAACGGCTGGCGACGCTGACCGAACGATTTACGCAGTTGCTGGATGAAGACAATCAGGGCGAGATTGCGGGCATCCTGCGCAATACCAATGCGCTGACCGAAGCGACAGCCGCCGCTGCGCCGCAGATCGAGGGCACACTGGCCGAATTGCAGCTGACCCTGAAGGAAGCGAGCGGCGCGCTGAACGCATTCGAGCAGGTGACGCGCAGCACCGATGTTGTCATCAATCAGGAAGGCACCGCGCTGGCGGGCGAACTGCGCGGCACGCTGGCGTCCGCCAACAAGGCGGCGGCTGCGCTGGCGACGACGCTGGACGAACTGCGCCCGGCCACCACGCAAGTGACGGACCAGCTCGCCAATTCCACGCTGCCCGCTGCCGAAGCGACGCTGCAGGACCTGCGCACGCACCAGCAAGGCGCTGCGCAACATTACCGAGCGGCTCGAAAACGAAGGCGCGACCTCGCTGATCGGCGCGCCGCCATTGCCTGAATACGATCCGAAGAACTGAAGGGTGCCATGATGTCGATAGCAAACCCCGTGCGCGCCCTGGCCCTTGCTAGTGCCTCGCTGGCTCTATCAGCCTGCGTCAGCTTCGGTCCCGAAGCACCGCCCAGCCTGCTGACGCTGACCGCGCAGGAAACCGTGGCAGCGGGCGCAACGAATAGCGGCACTGCCGCAACGGCGCTGGCAATCTACGAACCCGTCGTGTCGCAACGGATCAATGTGACGCGGGTGCCGGTGCAGGTGGATGCAACCACGGTTGCCTATCTGGCCGATGCGGTGTGGGTGGAAAAGCCAGCCCGCCTGTTCAAGAACCTGCTGATGGAAACCGTCACCGCGCGCAATGGCCGCATGGTGGTGGAAGGCGAAGACCCGACGGTGCTGGCGCAATCCCGCCTGCGCGGCAATCTGCGCCGGTTCGGCTACGATGCGCAGGCCGGCGCGGTGGTCGTGCAGTTCGATGCCCAGCGTGAGAACGGCGATGGCGGCGCGATCGAAACGCGCCGGTTCGAGCGTACCGTGACCGGCGTGCCTGCGCTGGCCGGACCGGTCGGCTCGGCGCTGAACAATGCCGCGAACGAGGTTGCCGTCGAAGTCGCCGCCTGGGTGCAGTAACGCGCCAGCAACAGATCGTCAGGCGAGCAGGCGCGCGAAGTCTGCGGCCTTGCCGAAGCTTTCCACCCGCAAGGCGCGCACCGCCTTTGCTTCGGCGTCGGCACCCCATAATTCCGCCTGCCAGTCTTCCTCCAGATTCGCCGCGTCGAACAGGGCTGTGCTGTCTGCCCGAGGTTCCAGCGCGGCTAGCCCGACCGTCAGCGATGCGGCCAGCGACGCCAGCGTTTGCAACGCCGCCAATGTGAAATCGTCGAGAGTTGCGAGGTGGTTTTCCAGTGTATGCAGCGTGGCGTCGTGCTGCGGCTGGGGCAGCACGCCCGCAACCCGCACGAAGGCAATGCCGAGACGGCTTTCGAGCGCGGCGAGCAGCGGTTCCCACATCTCGTCCTGCCGCTGGGCCAGCGCGCTGCCGGGATCGGCGCGGTAGCAGAGCGTGTCGGTCTGCGCGAAGCCCAGCAGCGTGGCGATGGCGGCCGCGCGGTCGGTGTGCACGATATCGATGGCGTAATCGGCCAAGTCGCGATTGACGAACAGCGCCGCGTCGATGTCCTCACCTTGCGCGCGCCATTCCGCCGCCAGAGCCTCGGCGATCGCGGCAGTCGGCACGATTTGCGCCGCGCCGCCTTGCGTTTTCACCGCGCGCCCGTCGAGATGCACCGCGAAGCCGCCATCGCACGGGCCGACGGACACATCGGAACAGAACCGCTTCATCGGCTGTCGTCGGAGGGCGGCGTGCGCCAGGCGCGGGCGAGGATGCGCGGCATGACGAAGAACTCCACCGCGCCAGCCGCGATCAGGGCGTAGGAGAACCAGTCCGCCGTGCCGACATAGCCGCGCACACCCATGATGCCGACCACCACCATCGCCGCACCGAACAGCCGGTTGACCGCGATCAGCAGGAAACGGGCCTTTGCCTCCGCTTCGTCGTTGGTGCAGGCTCGGTCATCGCAGCATCTCCAGCAATTCGGCAGGGCTACCGGCCACCGCTTCCGCCCCCTCGGCCAGCAATTCGTGCGGCGCATGATAGCCCCATGCCACGCCAAGCGCCCGTACCCCGGCGGCGCGCGCCATCGCCACGTCGAATGTCGTATCGCCGATCATTACCGCCTGCTGCGGCGCGGCACCGGCGTCGAACAAAGCGGCTTCCAGCATGGCGGGATACGGTTTCGACGGGTATCCGTCCGCAGTGTGCAGGCTGGCGAAAAGGTCCGCGATATCGTTGGCCTCGAGGCAGGCGGCAAGGCCACGGTCGGACTTGCCGGTGGCGACGGCCAGAACCCAGCCTTCGCTGCGCAAGGCGTCGAGCAGCGCGGCGATACCGTCGAACAACGGCTCGTGCAGCGCGCCGCTTTCGCGTGTGCTGCGATAGGCGTGCCGGTAATTCTCGACAATGGCCGCGCAGTCCGCTTCGCCTATGCCGGAGGCGAGACGCCGGACCGCTTGCGGCAAGCTGAGCCCGACAATCCGACGAATGGCATTTCGCGGGGGCGGGGCGGCGTCGGCGGCGGTAAAAGCCTGTTCCATCGCCGCACAGATTGCCGCCTGCCCGTCGACCAGCGTGCCGTCGCAATCGAACACTGCCAGCTTGGTCATGTCAGTGTCCTGCGAATTGCGTCCGCCATTGCGTTCTCGCCCTGTCGTTCCAACGCCGCGATCAGCGCCGAACGGTCCGCCGTCGGTTTATTCTGCGACAGCTTCACCGTTTCGCGCCGTTCCCCGATCCGCAATTCGAAGCCGACGATACCGCGCAGCAGCGCCTGTTTATGCACGTCCGGCAATTCCGCCATTGTCCACGGATTATCCACATCGCGCACCGCCGCTTCGTGCTTGGCTACAAACTGCGCCATCAGCGGTTCGAGCGCGCTTGCGGGCAAGCGACGCAAAGTGCCTTCCAGTTCGATTGCGGTGTAATTCCACGTCGGCACCTGCCCCGATCCGGCATACCAGCGCGGCGAGATATAGGCGTCCGGTCCGGTCAGCGTGACTACCGCATGCAACCCGTCCGCATCCGCCAGCGCATTCGAGCGCGCGAGGTGGAAGCGCAGCGTATCGTCACCGGCAGCAACCACCGGCGTATGCGCGACATGCGGCCCGGTATTGGTCTGCGCAAACACCTGCGCGAACCCGACCTCTGCCACCAGCGCGCGCTGGACGTGCAGCGGGTCATCGCGAAACGCAGCCGTTGGATGCATTACCGCTTGCGACCGCGTGGTGGCCCGCTTTTAGGCCCACCTTGGGGCTTGCCTCTCGCTTTGCCGCCCTTTGCCCGCTCGCGCTTGGCTGCACTGGTGCCGCCGCGCCGGGTGCTGCTTTGCGCCTTGCGATACTGCTTGGCGTGTTGGCGCGCAGCCTGCTTCTTCTCGCCGCGCGTGCGTTCGGGCGGGCCTTTCTCAGGCGAAGCGTCGCTGCGGTTGGTGTCAAAACCAAGCTGTTCCATGCTGGCTGCGAAATGTTCGGGCAGGTCGGCGGTGACGTCCAGCTTGCCCAGCCCGCCGCCCGGTGCCTTGGGCTGTTCGATAATGAGGCGGCGCGCATGTAAGTGCATCTTGCGGCTCAGCGCACCGGTCAGCATGGCCTCCTGCCCGCCATATTTGCCGTCGCCCACGATGGGGTGTCCGATGGCCGCCATATGCACGCGCAGCTGGTGCGTGCGGCCTGTCAACGGCTCGAGTTCGATCCAGCAGGCGGCCTTGGCGGCGGTTTCGACGACGCGATAGCGGGTGCGGGCGGTCGCGCCTCCTTCCATATCGACATGCATTTTCTCGCCCCGGCTGCCCGGTTGCTTGGCCAGCGGCGCGTCGATGGTGCCTTCGCGCACATCGGGCACGCCGACCACCAGCGCCCAGTATATCTTCTTGGCGGACCGGCCCGCGAATCGCTTGGAAAACGCCGCAGCGGCGCCGGGTGTCTTGGCGACCAGCAGCACGCCGCTGGTATCCTTGTCCAGCCGGTGGACGAGGCGCGGGCGGGGCGCATCGCCTTCCACGAACGCATCGAGCAGGCCATCGACATGACGTGTCGTCTTGCTACCGCCCTGCGTGGCGAGGCCGGGCGGTTTGTTGAACACCAGCGCGGCGGGCGTCTCGGCAATCAGCATGGCGCGCGCCTCCGCGATTTCTTCCGGCGACAATTCGCGTTTTTCACGCGGGGCCTTATGCGGCGCATCGCCGCCCGGCGGCACGCGGAGCACTTGCCCGGTGCTGAGGCGATCCTCCAGCTTTGCGCGTCCGCCATCGACGCGGACCTGACCGGTGCGCGCCCAGCGGCTGATGGTGGCGAAGCCGATCTGCGGCAGGTTGCGCTTGAACCAGCGGTCCAAACGGATGCCGTCATCGTCCTCGCCGACGGTGAACTGGCGGACGGTATCGGAGGGTTTATCGGTCATGGGGTGCCCCGCATTGCGACGAGGCCAAGGTAAAGGCCCGCGACGCCCGCCACCAGCGACAGCAGCGCATAGCCCGCCGCCAGCGCGAATGCGCCGCGCTCGATCAGCGCCACGAGTTCGAGGCTGAAGGCGGAGAAAGTAGTGAAGCCGCCGAGCAGGCCGACGCCCAGCAGCAGCCGCATCGGCTCGTTACCGCCGCTGCGCACCAGCCATCCGGCCAGCAGGCCCATCGCCAGCGACCCCGCGACATTCACCGCCAGCGTGGCCCAGTAAAAGCCGCCGGACCCGGCAATGCGCGCGACCGCCAGCCCGACATGATAGCGCAGGACGGCACCCACCGCGCCGCCCAGCGCAACATGCGCGGTGGCGGCCAGGCCGGAAAGCGTGGCGGGGGAAGGGGCGGGGGCTGACACGCCAAGCGCCCTAACGCGCTTCGCCGCGCCCGTCACGCCGGATTGCGCGGACCGTTCGATTCGCCCCCCCCCGCTTCTGCTTGCCCGTCAATTCTCCTTGCCCGAGCGCGGGCAATTGCCTAAGGAGCACATTGGAATAGCGGGTTTCCTTGCGGGACTCGCCGCATTTTTACGACAACATGGCGGTGATCCCCGCGCTTTTGCGGGCTCTTGCCGATTGTAACAGGTAGCCGAAGTTTATGCAGATCATGGTTCGCGATAACAATGTCGATCAAGCCTTGCGCGCGCTCAAGAAGAAGCTGCAGCGCGAAGGCGTCTATCGCGAAATGAAGCTGCGCCGCCATTACGAAAAGCCCAGCGAAAAGCGCGCCCGCGAAAAGGCCGCCGCCGTTCGCCGCGCCCGCAAGATGGAACGCAAGCGCATGGAGCGTGACGGTATCAAGTGACTCGGTCGGGTGCTGCGCACCCGGCAAGGTCATTCCCGCGAAGGCGGGAATCCCCCGCGGCAAGCTCCGAATCCCAGCGAGGGCTGGGACCTCCTGCCGAAAGCGCAGTGCTTGATTGAAAGAGACCCCAGCCTTCGCTGGGGATCGGCAAGTGCTGGGGGTCGGTAAGCGCCGATACGCTGGGATCGTTCCTCGCTGCTTCGCCCCGCTTGAACCGCATCGCAGCATCGGCCAAAGGGGTGCGGTCAGGGGATCGTGCCCCTTTCGCCTTGTGAAACCATTCGAGATATTCAGGATCGCCCGATGACCGAAGTGACCCGCGTTCCGCTGCGCCCGATTGCCAAGGGGTCGCTGACGAAGCTTGTGGCTGGGCGTCCTGTTCGCGGTGCTGGTGGCGGGCGGCCTTGCCTGGGCGAGCATGCCCAAGGGGCTGGACGTGACGACCCTGACCGCCGGGTCCGGCCCGATGGCGCAGGACGGCGATGTAGTGTTCGCCAAATATGTCGGCAAGCTGGACGACGGCACCATCTTCGACGAGCACCAGCCCGGCGGCTTCCCGCCCGGCCTGTTCCCCGAAGGCACGCCTTTCCTGCTGGAAGAAGGCTCCGTCATTCCCGGTTTCTACAACGGCCTGTTGCAGACGCAGAAGGGCGGCACATACCGCATCAGCATTCCGGCGGACCAGGCCTATGGCGCCGAGCCGCCCGAAGGCGCGCCGATCCCCGCCAATGCCGACCTGACCTTCGAAGTCGAGGTGGTCGATATCATGGCGCGCGAGGATGCCGAACGCCGGATGCAGGCGTTCCAGCAGATGATGCAGAGTCAGCAGGGTGGCGCACCTGGCGGCGTTGCTCCCGATGGTGCCGGGCCACCGACGCCGATGCCTGCACCGCCTGCGCCAGTCGCCGAATAGGAGGCGGCCTGTGAGCGTCGACAAAGCCACCGTCGCCAAGATCGCCGGCCTTGCCCGCATCGACATGGGCGATGCCGAGCTGGAACGCATGGTGCCCGAACTGAACGCCATTCTCGACTGGGTCGAACAGCTTGGCGAAGTCGATACCAGCGGCGTCGAGCCGATGGCGGCAGTCATTCCCAACACCCTGCGCCTGCGCACCGACACGGTAAACGCCGACCCGCTGTCGGGCGGCGACCGGCGCGAGGATATCCTCGCCAATGCCCCCGCTGCGGAACACGGGTTCTTCGGCGTGCCGAAGGTGATCGAGTAATGGGTATGAGAACTCCGGTACTCTCCCCGTTCGCCCTGAGCCGGTGGCGCTTCGCGCCGTCTTCGACTCCGAAGGGTCGCACTTCCTTCTCTTCCACCTGCCAGAAGAAAGGACAGTCCTTCGACAAGCTCAGGACGAACGGATTGGGTATCGTGACCAGCTTAGCCGCACCGGTCCGCAGCGCAGGCTACGGCCTCCTCCAATCCGGCGACACGCTATCGGCAGGAAGTCCCGCCCTTCACCGGGAAACGCACGCATGACCGACCTCACCGACCTCGGCGTGACCGCGCATCCGCGACGGCGTGGCGCAGGGCGACTTCACCGCGCGCGAAGTGGCGGAAGGCTTCAACGCCGCTGTCGCCGATGCCTCCGCGCTCAACGCCTTTATCGTCACCACACCCGAAGCCGCGCTGGACGCTGCCGACGCGACCGACACCGCGCGCGCCGCCGGCAAAACCGCTTGGCCCGATGGCGGGCGTGCCCATCGGCATGAAAGACCTGTTCTGCACCAACGGGGTGCAGACCACGGCGGCCAGCCACATCCTCGAAGGCTTCGTGCCGCGCTACGAATGCACCGTGTCCGCCAACCTGTGGGCGTCGGGCGCGGGGATGCTGGGCAAGCTCAATCTCGACCAGTTCGCAATGGGCTCCAGCAACGAGACCAGCTTCTTCGGCAATGTCGTTTCGCCGTGGCGCAAAGACGGGTCCGACGCCGCAATGTCTCCCGGCGGCAGCAGCGGCGGCAGCGCCAGCGCCGTCTCCGCGCATCTTGCGCCCGCCGCGACCGGCACCGATACCGGCGGCTCGATCCGCCAGCCCGCCGCCTTTGCCGGGATCGTGGGCGTCAAGCCGACCTATGGCCGGTGCAGCCGCTGGGGCACCATCGCCTTTGCCAGCAGCCTCGACCAGGCCGGGCCGATGGCGCGCAGCGTCTCCGATTGCGCCGTCATGCTGCGCGCGATGGCGGGCTTCGATGCCAAGGATGCGACCAGCCTCGACCTGCCCGTGCCCGCATGGGACGAGGCGCTGAACGCGGACCTCTCCGGCAAGCGCGTGGGCATTCCGCGCCAATACCGGATGGACGGCACCGACGCCGCCATTCTCGATGCGTGGGAGCAGGGCAAGGCGTGGCTGCGCGATGCGGGCGCGGAAGTGGTCGATATCGACCTGCCGCACACCAAATACGCGCTGCCCGCCTATTACATCATCGCCCCCGCCGAAGCGTCCAGCAACCTCGCGCGCTATGACGGCGTGCGCTACGGCCTGCGCGACTTGCCAGAAGGCGCGGGACTTCAGGATATGTACGCCGCCACCCGCGCCGACGGATTCGGCGACGAGGTCAAGCGCCGCATCCTGATCGGCACCTATGTGCTCAGCGCCGGTTTCTACGACGCCTATTACACGCAGGCGCAGAAGATCCGCGCGCTGGTCGCCGCCGATTTCGAAGCGGCGTGGGCGCAATGCGACGTGATCCTGACGCCGACCACGCCCACCGCCAGCTTCCCGCTGGGCTCGCTGGCGGACGATCCGCTGACGATGTACCTGAACGATGTCTTCGCCGTGCCCGCCAGCCTCGCCGGACTGCCCGCAATGAGCGTGCCGTGCGGCCTGAACGGCGACGGCCTGCCGCTGGGCCTGCAACTGATCGGCAAGCCGCTGGACGAGCAGGGCGTGCTGAACGCCGGGCTGGCGATAGAGCAGCGCGCTGGATTTGCGGCACGAGCGGAGAAGTGGTGGTGACTGATTACCGCATCCAGGGCGAAACCGGCGAATGGGAGGTCGTGATCGGCCTCGAGGTCCATGCGCAGATGACCAGCGCGTCCAAGCTGTTCAGCGGGGCGGATACGTCGTTCGGGGCGGAGCCGAACACGCAGGTCAGCCTGATCGACGCGGCCATGCCCGGCATGCTGCCCGTGCCCAACGCCGAATGCGTGCGGCAGGCGGTGCGCACCGGCATGGCGATCGAGGCGCAGATCAACCGCTACAGCCGGTTCGACCGCAAGAACTATTTCTACGCCGATCTGCCGCAGGGCTACCAGATCAGCCAGCTTTATCACCCCATCGTGGGCGAGGGACAGCTGACCATCGAGGCGGACCCGAAAGGCGGCATTCCGGCGGACAAGGTCATCGGCATCGAGCGCATCCATATCGAACAGGATGCCGGCAAGCTGATGCACGACCAGCATCCGACCATGTCCTATGTCGATCTCAACCGCTGCGGCGTGGCGCTGATGGAAATCGTCAGCCGCCCCGACATGACCAGCCCCGCCGAGGCGGGTGCCTATGTCCGCAAGCTGCGCGCGATCCTGCGCTATGTCGGCAGTTGCGACGGGAACATGGAAGAAGGCTCCATGCGCGCCGACGTCAACGTGTCCGTCCGCAAGGTTGGCGACACCGAACTGGGCACGCGGACCGAAACGAAGAACGTCAATTCGGTGCGCTTCGTGATGCAGGTGATCGAGCACGAAGCGGCGCGACAGGTCGAATTGATCGAAGGCGGCGGGCGCGTGGTGCAGGAAACGCGGCTGTTCGATGTCGCCAGCGGCACGACGCGATCGATGCGCAGCAAGGAAGACGCGCATGATTACCGCTACTTCCCCGACCCCGACCTGCTGCCGCTGGAGCTGGAGCAGGCGTTCCTCGACGAATGCCGTGCGAGCCTGCCCGAACTGCCCGATGCGAAACGCACGCGCTATACCGGCGAGCTGGGGCTGACCGATTACAATGCGGCGGTGCTGACCGCCGAGGTGGAGACGTTTGCGCGGTTCGAAACGCTGCTGGCGACGGTAGCGGAACGGCTTGGCAAGCCGCAAGCGAAGGTGGCGACGCAGGTGGCGAACTGGACGCTTTCGGTCGCGCCCGGCGTCCTGAAATCACTGGGCGATGCGGCCAATTCCGCGCACGCCACCGCGGCAGCGCAGGCGGAGATCCTGGCGATGCAGACTGCAGGCGAGATCAGCGGCGGACAGGCGAAGGAAATCTACGAGATCGTGCTGACCACGGGCCGCGACCCGGCTGAAATTGCCGACACCGAAGGCTTGAAGCAGCAAAGCGACACCGGCGCGATCGAGGCCGAAATCGACAAGGTGCTTGCGCCAATGCCGACAAGGTGGAGCAATATCGCGGCGGTAAGGACAAGCTGTTCGGGTTCTTCGTGGGACAGACGATGAAGGCAATGCAGGGCAAGGCTAATCCGGCGGTCGTGAACCAGCTGCTGAAGGCGAAGCTGGGGTAGCGCGGCAATGAAGAAAGAAGTTGGTTCGCGCAGAGGCGCAGAGGACGCAGAGAATGGGGGGCGATTGGTGCCTCGTTTCGTCATTGCGAGCGAAGCGAAGCAATCCAGAGTCTGATATATAGGCGCTCGCAGAGGCGCAGGGGCGCGGAGGGATTGCGCTATGTGTCTGGCGCGGTGTGAAGTGGTTCACACGAAGACACGAAGAGGGAAGCGCCTGCGGCGAAGCCGCTTTCAAACTGTTATGCTCACGCGCGACGCGACCAGAGGTTCGTAAAGGCCTGCGGCGCAGACCCCTCTGTGCCTCCGCGCCTCTGCGAGCGAAATATTTCTTCCACTTTTGCCTCGACCGCAACAAAAAAGGCCGCCGGATCGCTCCGGCGGCCTTTTGATATTCGTATCATGTCGAAGGGTCAGCCCTTCTTTTCGCCCGTCAGCGCCATGTCGCCGAAGGCGCCTGCGTTCACTTTGCCGGTCAGCTGGTCGCCGTTCACGTCGGCTTCGCAGTTCAGTTCCATCGGCATGGGCACGGTCATGTCCATCTTCCAGTTCAGCTTGTCGCCGGCGATGGTGCCGTTCTTGACGTCCATCGACCCCATGCCGCCTTCCATCGAGCCGGTGAAGGTGTTGCCGTCATCGGACGGGACCACGGTGAACGTGCCCTTCTGGTCGCCCATCGGGCTTTTGACGACGGTATCGTAGGATCCTGCAACAGACATAATGTATTCCTTTTATCGTAATTCACGCGCCAGGCCGGTGCCCTGCGCTTTCACAATTATCAACGCGCCTATTCGCTGCCCGTTCCGAGATCGGCGTCAAAGGTTTCCATTTCGCGGCTTTCGATCGGCAGGCCGAGCGTTTCGAGCTGTGGCAGGACGGTTTCCGCAGTCGCCGACCACCACGAACACCAGATCGTCGTCGCGCAGGTTTTCCAGCGCGGCCGCGTCGAGTTGCGCAGCGGTCAGCGCGGTAGTATTTGTCCGCCAGCGTCTCGTAATAATCGTCCGGACGGCCATAGGTGACGATGCCGGACAGACCGCCCAGCACGTCGCGGCTGGTTTCGAAACGGCCGGGCAGTTCGCGGATGTTGCCGTTGACGAGGCGGGTCAGCTCGGCGTCCGTCACGCCCTTCCGGTCCTCGCCGCCGACATAGCTGCGCAGGTCGGTCAGCAGTTCGGTAATGGAATCGGCGGTGCGGTCCGCCTGCACCGGCGCGTAGATCGTCGCGCTGGTGCGGTCCAAGGGCTGCGAGACGGAGCTGCGCACGCCGTAGGACCAGCCCTTCGTTTCACGCAGATTGGTGTTGATGCGGCTGAGGAAGCTGCCGCCGAAGACTTCGTTCGCGGCGCTCAGCACGGTGAGGTCGTCCGTGCCCCTGGAGGCCAGCACGCGGCCGCCATAGATCACCGATTGCGGCGAATTAGGGCGGTTGACCAGCACGATGCGGCTGCCCTCCTGCACCGGGATGGCCGCGTCGTAATTCTTGCGCGGCGGCATGTCGCGCGTCTCCGGCCAGTTGCCGAAGCTGCGTTCCAGCAGCGCGGTTGCCTCGGCCAGCGTGGTGTCGCCGACCACGAAGATCCGCGCCGTACTGGGGCGGAACCACTTGGCATGGAACGCGCGCAGGTCGTCGGTTTGCAGGCTCTCCACCACCGCCGGATCGCCGGTGCCGCTGCTGGGGATGCCGTAAGGATGGTCGCCGAACAGGATCGGTGCCAGCGTGCGTTGCGCGATGGAGCCGGGATCGGTCAGCTCGTTGCGGATGCGCGTCAGCTGCTGCTTGCGCACCCGCTCCAGATCGGCGGGGCGAAACGCGGGATTGCGCACGAAATCGGCCAGCAGGTCGAGCGACGGCGCGAGGTTTGGGGCCAGCGCACCGAGGCCGAACGAAGTCGTGTCGAGACTGGCATAGCCATAGACCTGCGCGCCCAGACGCTCCTTCGCTTCGGCCAGCGCCTGCGAGTCCAGCGTCGCGGTGCCTTCGTCCATCGCCTGCAGCATCAGCGACTGGATACCGAGCTGGTCACGCGGGTCGGCGGCGTAGCCGACATCGAACGACACCTGCACATTCACCACCGGCGCGGCGTCGCGGCGAGCGAAATACACCTCCATACCGTTGGTCAGCGTCGCGCGCTCGATATCGGGGAAGTCGAACGGTTTCATCTCGCCCAAGGCAGGCAGGGTAGAGCGGTCGGCTTCGACGGTTGCAGCGCCACCACCGCCGCCGCCGCCCTGCGCGAAATCGGGATGGGCGTAGAAAGCGGGTGCGAGCATGTCCGCGCCGCCTTCCGGTGCGACGATGAAGCCGCCGCGATCCTCGCCGCCTTCGGTTCGCTCGCCCGGTTCCACGCGCAGTTCGAAGACGGGGCGCGACAGCCACTTCGCCGCGACATCGCGCACCGTTTCGGGCGTAAACGTCGCCAGCCGCTCAAGCTCTTTGCGATAGGCGTTGGCGTCGCCCTTATACAGGAACCCTTCGGCCAGCGTACCCGCCTTGCCGCCGAACCCGCCGACCTGCTCCAGCCCGCGGATATTGCCCGCGGCATAGGTGGTGGCGGCACGTTCCAGCTCGTCCTCGCTCGGCCCTTCTTTCAGGAAGCGCGCGATTTCCGCGTCCAGCGCGGCGGCGACGGTGTCCTCGTCGGTGCCCGGTGCGACATCGGCATAGGCGATGAACTGGCCGCCCTGCGCGAAGATCTGCGCGTAGCTGACGACGCGCACCGCGACCTGCTGTTCGCGCACCAGCGCCTGGTCCAGCCGCGACGACGACAGCCCGCCGAGCACCACGCCCGCCATGCTGAGATGCAGCGATTCCGGATTATCCAGCCCCGGCACCGCCCACATGCGATAGATGCGGGTGGTGGCGACCTGGTCCTTGATAGTCTTGCTGAGCGGTGCGGGCAGGTCCGGCACGGGCGCGACGACCGGGGCGATGGCAGGCCCGGCAGGGATCGCGCCGAACCAGTTTGCAACCTTGGCGCGCGCGGTGGCGGTGTCGATATCGCCCGCCAGCACCAGCACCGCGTTGTTCGGCCCGTAATGGTCGCGGAACCACTGCTTCACATCGTCCAGCGTCGCATCGCCGATGTCGTCCATCGAGCCGATGGTGGAGTGGTGATAGGGATGGCCCGACGGGTAGAGGTTTTCCAGCTGCTCGTATTCGACGAGGCCGTAGGGATTGTTGTCGCCCTGCCGTTTTTCGTTCTGGACCACGCCGATCTGGTTATCCAGCTTCTCCTGCGTGACCGCGCCGAGCAGATAGCCCATCCGGTCGCTTTCCAGCATCAGCGCGCGGTCCAGCGCGGCGGTCGGCACGGTCTGGAAGTAATTGGTCCGGTCGAACCAGGTGGTGCCGTTCAGGTCGGTCGCGCCGATTTCCTGCAACGGTTCGAAATAGTCGCCCGGCGCGTTTTCGCTGCCGTTGAACATCAGGTGTTCGAACAGGTGTGCGAAGCCGGTCTTGCCTTCGGGCTCGTGCTTCGACCCGATGCCGTACCATACGCTGACCGCGACGACGGGTGCCTTGCGGTCCTCATGCACGATCACGGTCAGGCCGTTGGGCAGGGTGAATTGTTCGAACGGGATATTCACCTGTGCGATCAGTTCGGCGACGCTGGCGGGTTCGCCCAGCACGGCATCGGTTACCGGCGCGGCGGCGGGGGTGACGGGCGGCACGTCCTGTGCGGCGAGCGGTGTCGCGGTGGCAACGGCGATCAGACTGGTGGCGAGAAGCAGGTTACGCATGGTGTGTCTTTCGATGGTTCAGCGCGAACGGACGGTTTGGCGGTTGGTGGCATTGGCCAACACATCGGCACGCCAGAAATGCACCGGTTTCAACTGGTGCCTGACGAACAGCGCGGACTGGTCGGTGAAATGCTTGCTGGCGGGGCGGGTGGTGGCCGATCCGAAGGGCTGGATCGATTCCGACCGCACCCGCTTGCCGGGCTCCCATTCCACGAATTGCACGAAGCTGTCGCCGTGGCGCACGCTGAGGCGGCCATCGTCGTCGACATCCCACAGCGTGCTGGCGCGCAGCGTGTCGCTGCCGCCGTCCAGCGGCAAGTCCACCGCCAGCGCATCGCCGCCGCGACCGGGCCGCTGCCGCAACCGCAACAGGTCCGACATCGGCGGATCGAGCCGGTCGAAATGGGTCAGCAGGTGCGTCACCGAACGGTCCAGTTCCTCGCGCACGTCGGGCCATTTCGTGTTCTGGTAATCCGCGCCCATATAGGGCCGGATCATGAGCAGGGCGAGCGAGTCCGCCGGACCCACGCTGTCAGCAGAGAAGTCCCATTGCGCCAGCAGTGCCTGCCCTTTCGCGAGGTCGGACCCGGCGGGCAGGTCCAGCGCCGCAACCTCGTCCAGCATCCGCGCGACATAGCCTGCGCGTTCGTAGCCGGTGTCGTATTTGATGCGCTCAAGCGTGGCGCGGTCGATGATGTCGAACTGCGCCATCAGGATTTCGGCACGGCGCGCGCGATTGGTCATTTTCCGCTCGACGCCCATTTCGGGCGCGAAGCCGTCGGGTGAGAGATCGTCGGCGGGACCGGCGGCGGAGAACGGTTCGTTATTGGCGTTGTAGACCCAGCCGCTGCCCGGATTGACCACCTTGGGAATGGCATCGAAGCCGACTGGCCCCTGCCAGATCGCTGCGCTGGTATTGCCGGGCACGATGCCGCGCCAGTCGAACCCGACCGGGCGGTCCGGAATGGCGGCGTTGTAATACATGCCGATGTTGCCCTGATCGTCGGCATAGATGAAATTGGTGCTGGGGATGTCCATGCGACCGATGACGGATTCGAACTCGGCCAGCGTCTTGGCCTTGTTCAGCCGGTAATAGGCGTCGAGCTGGCCCAGATTGCCCATACCGCCATAGCGGATGGCGAAGAAGCCCTGGTCGTTCTCGATCACCGGCCCGTGGATACTGCGATGCACGGTGCGCGGCACGGGCAGGACAACGGGGCCGAAGCGGACGGGCAGGGTGACGCTGCGGCTTTCAAGATCGCGCCATTCGCCGTCGAGTCTGTACTGCGTGCCCGCGTCGTTCATTTCGAGGCGGTAGACGTCCACCATGTCGGGCGTGTTGACCGTGTTGGTCCAGCCGATGTTTTCGTTGTGGCCGAGGAAGGGGAACGGGCTGCCGGGGAAATTCGCGCCGGTATAGTGCCAGCCTTCGCCGCTTTCGACCGTCAGTTCGTACCACGCCACGCCGCCGCGCCAGGGCTGGTGACTGTTGCTGACCAATCGCGTGACGCCGTCGCCCGATTTGGCAGGTGCGATGGCCCATGCGTTTGAGCCGGACATGCCGCCTTCTTCGCCGAACGGCAAGAGCTGGCGTTTTGGCGTGGCGCGTGCTGTGCGCGTACCGGCATCTTCATCGCCCATGATCGGTTCGGCATCAGGCTGGTTGCCCAGATTCTCCGCGGGAATCGGCGCGCCGTGTTCGGGGTTCAGCGGTTCGCCCGCGACCAGCGGCCCGATGGTGTTCTGCAAGCCGAAGAAGAACGGCTGGCGCAGCGAGAATCCGGCGGCGACATCCAGCCCGTCCACCGGGAACAGGCCCGCCAGTTTCACCTCGCCACCATGCGCGGCGGCGTAGTCGTTCAGGCCGCTGGCATAGGCTTCGAACAAGGCGCGGGTGTCGGCGGGCAGCTTGGGATATTCGCGTTCCGCCGTGCCGCGCGCGTCGAGCAGGTGATAGACGAAATCGACCTGCGCGCCGTCCTCGCCCGCAATCGCGCCATAGCGTCCGCGCGTCATGGCAACCACGTCCTGTAGCGTGAAAAAATCGTCCTGCGCATGCGCGATGGCGACGCCGTATGCGACGTCGGCATCGGTCTCGCCATAGATCGCAGGCACGCCAAATTCGCTGCGGACTATTTCCGCTTCGTAGGTGCGGTTGCCGGTCGGCGCGGTGCCGGTTTCGGCAAAGAACGGTTCCCATGTCGCCAGTGCCACGAAGGCTACCGCCACCAGCGCAAGCACCGTGAACCCGATGCGACCGAACCACTTTTTCATCCAAAACTCCCTTGTCGGTCCTGCTAACGCGCAGGTGCGCAGGAGGGAAGGGGGTCAGGCGATACAACGCGTCAGAAGGCGCTTTCCACGCCGAACAGCACGACATTGGTGTTCACATCCTGCCGCGACCAGGTGCCGCCATTGGGCTGGTTGCCGCCGGACAGGAAGTTCAGCGGCACGAAGCCTTCCGCGCGGGCGAATTCGCCGAACAGGTTGACGTTGCCGGTGGGGAACCAGCTTAGCCCGGCGACAAGCTGGTTCTGCGCTTCCCACGGCGCCCCGTCGTCGCCCGCCACGAAGCGGCTGAATTCCGCCGAGACGTTGAATTCGCGCGTCGCGGGCGTGTCTGCGCGGTCGCCGAAGCCATACCGGCTGCCCAGCGTGAAGGCGGTGACCTTGACCGGCTCGAATACGCTCAGCGGATTGGTCGGATCGGGCACGGCGGTTCCGGCCCAGACATCGGTGGTCCGCGCGATCTCCCCGATCAATGTCAGGTCGCCGAGATTGGCCTTGGTATAGGCCGCCCAAGCGCCATTGCGCTCGCGGCAGGGGTTGAAGTGGATGACCGGATAATCCTGGCAATAGGCGGTGCCGTGGAGGTAACTGCCGCCGATGCGCACGGTGTTACCGGGCGACAGGTCGGCAGTGTAGCTGGCATCGACCGCGAAGTTGTTGAGGCGGCTCGGCACCACGGTGCCGTTGACCGGCACGTTCGCGCCCCGGAATTGCGAGCCGCCCTGCACCGCCATCGCGCGGACATGCAGGTTGCCGTCGTAATATCCGGCCTGCGCGCCATAGGCGAGACCGGCGAAGGCATGCCAGCTGGTCGAATTTGTGAACGGATTGACCGTGTCGTTGAGGCCGAACGGAATGTCCATCTTGCCGATCAACGCATAGGCCGGGCTACGGTTCAGATCGCCCAGCATCACCCAGCCGCGCCTGAGCTGGAGCTGGTTCCGGGTGAGGGCGGTGATGTTGCCTGGGCCGAAGCTCTGCTGCGGATCGTAGAGCAACTCGGCATAGGCGGTGACGGCGCGTGCTACCTTTGCGGTGACGGCCAGCTTGGCGGAATGCAGCACGGCCTCCGACGTATGCCGCCCGTTCTGGTTCGCGCCGGTCGGGTGGCGCATGAGGTAGCCGAAGGTATCGTCCGCGTTGCTCCACTGCGCATTGGCGATGGCGACGACATTGCCCGACAGCGTGACGCTGGAGTCGAGCGTGCCGTCGGCGATAGCCTGCAACTGAACAATGGGCTTGGTGTTCGTTTCCTCCGCCGCGTCGAGCATGGTGTAGCTGTAGTCGGACGCGATGCCGACGACTTTCTCGCTACGCTCCGGTGCTGCGGAGGCTGAGGCGGGTGCGGGTGCGGGGACGGGCTGCGGCGGGAGCGGGGGCGGTGCGGGGTGCGACAGCAACGGGCGGTGCCCGACGCAGTGCTCCGACTTCGTCGCGCAGGGCGGCGTTCTCGCGCTCCAGCCGGTCCAGCCGCTCGACGATGGCGGCCATTGGATCGGCGTCCTGCGCAAACGCTGGTAACGGCGCCGCTAGAAGGCCGCTGGCAAGCGCGATGGCAGAAACAGCCTTCGCAGAGATAGGGCGCGATGGCGTTCGCAAGGTCATGGTTCTCGGCTTTCCCGTTCGGCAGGCGCATCATGCGCACGGTCCGGCACCCGTTACCCGCGCGGCGTTAAGGCGTGGTTATCGCTGTCCTTTCACCGTGGCTTCGCGGCAAGGTCTTGTGTTGCTGAAAAGCCACACCATCTCGACTGGCGAAGCCGGTATGTCGGTTTCGCATCCGTCGAACTCAGCACAGGTCATCTGCCATGAACCTCGAAAAATTCACCGAACGCGCCAAGGGTTTCCTGCAATCCGCGCAAACCGTCGCCATCCGCATGAACCACCAGCGCATCACGCCCGCGCATTTGCTCAAGGCGTTGCTGGAGGACGAGGAAGGCATGTGCGCCGGGCTGATCCAGCGCGCCGGCGGCAATGCCGCGCTGGCGGTCGATAGCGTCGACGCCGCCTTGGCGAAGATCGCCAGCGTTTCGGGCAGCGGTGCGCAGGCGACGCCGGGGCTGGACAACGATGCGGTGCGGGTGCTGGACCAGGCCGAGCAGGTCGCGGAGAAATCGGGCGACAGCTTCGTGACGGTAGAACGGCTGCTGCTCGCGCTGACGCTGGCTACCACGACGGCAGCGGGCGAAGCGATGAAGGCGGCTAGCGTCACCCCGCAATCGCTGAACGCCGCGATCGAGGCGCTGCGCAAGGGCCGCACGGCGGACAGCGCCAATGCCGAGCAGGCCTACGATGCGATGAAACGCTACGCCCGCGACCTGACGCAGGCCGCGCGCGACGGCAAGCTCGACCCGGTGATCGGCCGCGACGAGGAAATCCGCCGCACCATCCAGATCCTGGCCCGCCGGACCAAGAACAACCCGGCGCTTATCGGCGAACCCGGCACCGGCAAGACCGCCATCGCCGAAGGGCTGGCGCTGCGCATCGCCAATGGCGACGTGCCCGACAGCCTGAAGGGCCGCACGCTGATGAGCCTCGACATGGGCGCGCTGATCGCGGGCGCGAAATATCGCGGCGAGTTCGAGGAACGGCTGAAGGCGGTGCTGGACGAAGTGAAGGGCGCGGACGGCCAGATCGTCCTGTTCATCGACGAGATGCACACGCTGATCGGGGCGGGTGCCAGCGAAGGCAGCATGGATGCCAGCAACCTGCTGAAACCGGCGCTGTCGCGTGGCGAACTGCATTGCATTGGCGCGACGACGCTGGATGAATACCAGAAATACGTAGAAAAGGATCCAGCGCTGCAACGCAGGTTCCAGTCGGTCTATATCGACGAGCCGAGCGTGGAAGACACCGTCTCCATCCTGCGCGGCATCAAGGACAAATACGAGCTGCACCACGGCATCCGCATCACGGACGGCGCCATTGTCGCGGCGGCGCAGATGAGCAATCGCTACATCCAGAACCGCTTTCTGCCGGACAAGGCCATCGACCTGATGGACGAAGCCGCCAGCCGCATCCGCATGGAAGTGGAAAGCAAGCCCGAAGAGATCGAAGGGCTGGACCGCCGCATCATCCAGCTCAAGATCGAGGAATCGGCGCTGGGGAAGGAAAGCGACCGTGCTTCGAAAGACCGGCTGGAAACCTTGCGCGACGAGCTGGCGAACCTGGAGCAGCAGTCGAGCGAGCTGACGACGCGCTGGCAGAACGAGCGCGACCGGATTGCGGCGGAGGGCAAGGTCAAGGAAGACCTCGACGCCGCGCGGCTGGAGCTGGAACAGGCGCAGCGTAACGGCGATCTGGCGAAGGCGGGCGAGCTGTCCTACGGGCGCATTCCCGAGCTGGAAAAGCGGCTGGCCGAAGCCGAAGCCAACTCGGAAAACGCCCTGCTGCGCGAGGAAGTGACCGAAGAGGACATTGCCTCGGTCGTCGAACGCTGGACCGGTGTGCCGGTCGACAAGCTGATGGAGGGTGAGCGCGAGAAGCTGCTCGATATGGAAGCCATCATCGGGCGAGCGCGTGATCGGCCAGACCGATGCCGTGCAGGCGGTATCAAAAGCCGTGCGCCGCAGCCGGGCCGGTTTGCAGGATCCCAGCCGCCCGCTCGGTAGCTTCCTGTTCCTCGGCCCCACCGGCGTCGGCAAGACCGAATTGACCAAGGCGCTGGCGGGCTTCCTGTTCGACGACGACAGCGCGATGGTCCGCATCGACATGAGCGAGTTCATGGAGAAGCACGCGGTCGCCCGCCTGATCGGCGCGCCTCCGGGCTATGTCGGCTATGAGGAAGGCGGCGTGCTGACCGAAGCGGTGCGGCGGCGGCCCTATCAGGTGGTGCTGTTCGACGAGGTCGAGAAGGCGCATCCCGATGTTTTCAACGTGCTGCTGCAAGTGCTGGACGATGGGCGCCTGACCGACGGGCAGGGCAGGGTAGTCGACTTCTCCAACACACTCATCATCCTGACTTCCAACCTGGGCAGCCAGCATCTCGCCAATATGACGGACGAGCAAAAGGTGCCGGACGTTGAGCCGCAGGTCATGGACGCGGTGCGCGCGCATTTCCGGCCCGAGTTCCTGAACCGGCTGGACGAGATCATCCTGTTCCACCGCCTAAGCATGGAACACATGGCCCCCATCGTCGAGATACAGGTGGCGCGGGTGCAGAAACTGCTGGCCGACCGCAAGATTACGCTCGACCTGACCGATGCCGCGCTGCGCTGGCTGGGGCGGGTGGGGTACGATCCCGTTTATGGCGCACGTCCGCTGAAACGCGCGGTGCAGCGTTACGTACAGGACCCGCTGGCCGACAAGCTGCTGGCAGGCGATGTACCCGATGGCGCACGGGTGGCGATCGACGAGGGCGACGGGGCGCTGTCGTTTACCGTTTCGCCACCATGATTCGGGAGTGGAAGCTATGCGTAAATAGATAATTACACAAAAGCGTAACTATCTTGCGGCGACGCAATTTAATCGAACGCCTACATTCATCAATAAAACGCGCTACGCAATAAGTTCTGACCCAAAATCAAACACTTGCCAGCACGTGTGGGATATGCGCAACAGTTTCTGCAAATTCGCTGAACGGCTTTGACAGTTCTATGACGGTCATGCAGATACGCTGCATTCGGGAACTCGGTCCCGGTGCAGATACGTGTAATTTCTCGGCAAAGGCTCGGTAGGCCAGCATAGGAACATACGCACGGGCATCGATCCGGTTCCAGCCTGTCGCAACTGGAGCAACGATGAAAACCTTTACCACCAAAACGGCCGCACGCGGCCTTGCCTGTTCCGCCTCGGCGCTGGCACTCGTCTTCTCGATCAACGCCCAGGCGCAGAGCACCGGCGTCGAAGGACAGGATTCCGAAGCTGGCATCGTCGATTGCGACAATCTGCAGCCCGGCGCACCGATCCCCGCCGAGTGCAATGAAGAAATCACGGGGGCCGAGGGTACGCCCGGCGCCGCGCCGGAGGGTGGCATCATCGTTACCGGTTCGCGCATCCGCCGCGACACCTACACCTCCATCTCGCCGCTTCAGGTACTGACGACCGAACAGTCGCAGGAAGCCGGCCTGTTCGATCCTTCGCAGATCCTTCAGCGGTCTGAATCCGCTTCGGGTCAGCAGATCGACGCCACCTTCCAGGGCTTCGTGCTGGCCAACGGCCCCGGTTCGCAGACGCTCGATCTTCGCGGCCTGGGTGCCGACCGCACGCTGCTGCTCATCAACGGCCGCCGTCTGGCGCCCGCCGGTGTTGAAGGCGCGCCTACCAACCCCTCGATCAACCTGCTGCCGGGCGCCCTGATCGAACGCTACGACCTGCTGCTCGACGGCGCGTCCTCGATCTACGGTTCGGACGCTGTTGCCGGTGTGGGCAACATCGTGTTGCGCAAGGATTTCGACGGTCTCGAATTGTTCGCCCGTGGTGAAATCAACCCGCAGGGGTCTGGTGAAGACTACACCATCAGTGCCGCATACGGCATCAATACCGACCGTGCCTTCATCGGTATCGGCGCAGAATACGATTATCGCGATGCCATCCGCTTCCGCGACCGCGATTTCCTGGGTGGTTGCGACCGCAACTACGAAGTCGACCAGAACGGCAACATCTTGACCCTGGGTCTTGCGGACAATGCGATTGTCCAGAACCGGACACCCGGCGTTTCGGTCTCGAACAACGAATGTAAGGTCCAGCGCCTCGTCGGACGTATCTTCATCGACGGCACGCGCCTCGGCTCGGTCTACTTCCAGGGTGCCAATGCCAATACCGGCGTTCCCGGTTTCAGCGAATCCACTGACGCTTTCGGTCAAGACGTTGATCGTAATGGCGACGGTATCCGCGACGTCGACTTCCAGGACTTCAACGGCAACGGCCTGAACCCTGACGAAGTATTCCTGAGTGAGCAGAAGCGCTATAACGTGATGGCGTATGGCGAATATGTATTGCCCGGCAATGGCAATATAACGCCTTACTTCGAGGCGCTTTACAGCCGCGCCGAAGTGCAGGTGGACAATACAGGCGTTTCGCAGGTATTCCCATTCGTTCCGGGCAATAATGCTTTCAATCCCTGTAATATCAACGCTCCGGGCGGCGTCGACTGCCGGAACCAGGACAACATCTTCAACGGTCTTGTTCCGGGCTCGCCCTTCTTCGGCGCGCGTTTGCCTGTCGGCACCAGTCAAGCTGTGCAGCCGATTGTCGGTATCCGGGGCGACCGCAACAATGTCGAAACAACGCAGGAACAGTATCGTGGCGTGATCGGCGTCAAGGGCGACCTTGCCTTCATTTCGCCCAGCTGGAATTTCGATGTCTACGGCATGTATTCCAAGTCGAAGGGGTCGAGCATCCGTCGCGGTATCCGCGAAGACCGCCTCGCCTTGTCGCTCGGCATTGATCCGACCAGTACCGCTTTCCAGATTACGCAGCCTGGAAGCCCGACTTTGGCTGGCGGGGCCTGTGCAACGAGCGGTTTTGCCAACCCGGACGCTGTCCAGCCCGACCTGGTTGCCGGTTGCGTACCGGTAAACCTGTTCGCGCCCAGCCTTTTCGCGGCGCCTTTCGGGGATTTCGCATCGCAGGCAGAGCGTGACTATCTGTTTGGCGAGCGTACATTCGACACGGAATACGAGCAGATCGTAATCAATGCGCTCGTTTCTGGAGACCTGTTCAGCCTGCCTGCGGGTGCGGTTGCCGGCGCATTCGGCCTCGAATATCGTCGCGACGAAATAAATTCGATCCCTGATGCGACCGCTTCGGAAGGCCTGTTCTTCGGCTTCTTTGCCGACCAGGGTGCCGTCGGTAACAAGGAAATCAAGGAAGCCTTTGCTGAAATCGACATTCCGCTCCAGTCTGGCAAGCCTTGGGTCCGCGACCTCACGGTCAACCTTTCGGGTCGTTATACGGACGAGGAATTCTATGGCTCCAACTTTACCTACTCGATCAAGGGTGGCTGGCGTCCGATTGATGCGTTGCAGCTGAAATTCAGCTACGGCACCTCGTTCCGTGCTCCGAACCTGCGCGAGAACTTCCTCGCCGGACAAAGCGGCTTCCTGGGTCTGTTCGACCCCTGCGCCGTTCCGGATGTGGCTTTCAACTCGCAGGCCGGCGGTTACAATCCGGCGCTGGATACGCGTGATCCGGTCATTCTCGCCAACTGTCTGCGCGAAGGTCGCGATCCTACCCGGGTCGGTATCGATCCGCTTGGCGTGAATACGCTGCAGGTTCCCAGCGTCGAGATCACTTCGGGCGGCAGCTTCGACATCGATCCCGAAACGTCGCGCTCGCTCACGGCCGGTTTCGCTTTCGAGGAAACTTTCGGCGACGGCTATGACATCAGCTTTGGCTTCAACTATTACGACATCAAGCTGGAAGACTCGATCATCGAGCCTAGCTCGCAGTTCATCGTCAATGATTGCTTCACGCGTCAGGATGGGCAGCGCAGCCAGTTCTGTGACCGTATCGTTACCGATACCGCCGCATCGACCCGACTGCTGATTTCGGACATCAATTCCGGCTTCATCAACCTGAACTCGGAAAGCGTTCGCGGTCTCGATATCAATGCCACATTCGGCAAGGAAATCGTTGCCTTCGGCAATGTCATCGATTTTGGTGTCAATGTGCGCGCCAACCACCTGATCGAACGCAGCTCGCTGTTCGTTGACGATGATGGCAACGAAACGTTCGACGATGTCGCCGGCGAGTTCTTCTTTCCGAGCTGGACCGGTCGCACGACCTTCACCGCCGATATCGACGACTTCCGCCTGACGTATCAGATCCGGTATGTCAGTGATGTCGAGCAGGGCGCTGACGAAATCGATCTGTTCAGTGACGCCTTCCAGAACGCACCCGATGGTTCCGGACCGACAGGCTTCGTCAGCGATACCTGCACAGGTGCCGGTACTGCGACCTTTGCCGGTGACGGTGTGTTCTGTCGCGATGTCGGCTTTGCCAAGGAGCAATTCTACCACACGGCTTCGGTGCGTTACCGTTTCGACGGTTTCACCATCATTGCGGGTGTCGACAACATCTTCAATACGCGCCCACCGCTGGTAGATGGCAGCGAGGTTCTTGCTATTGCCAACACCGCTCTTGGTGCGGCGTATGATTACGATGGCCGCGAATTCTTCGCATCCATCCGCAAGGAATTCTGACCCCGGTGACGGCATCAGTCCTGCCATGACGAAAAGGCCCCGTAACCGGATTTGGTTGCGGGGCCTTTTTTGTGCTAAGGCACCATTCAGCAACGATATTATAGGGATCGCAACATGAACATCATGAAATCCACCCTCCTCGCCGCCTCCGCTGCCGCACTGGCAGTCGGCATGGCCTCCACCACATCCCAGCCCGCCGTCGCGCAAGCGGCGACGACCGATGCCAGCCCCATCGCGATCGAAGCCTGGGCGCTGCGCGACGTAATGCCCACCGTCCAGATTTCGCCCAGCGGCAAGTATCTCATGCTGATGAAGCTGGAGAGCAAAGAGGGCGAGTATGTCATGGAGATATACGAGACCGAGAACCTCCAGAAGAAGCCCATTCGCACAAATGCCGACCCGATGGAGCTGCTCAGCGCAAGCTGGGTCAACGATGACACGCTTTTCGGTACCGCGTGGCAGGTCAACCGCAAGACGGTGAAGGGGCCGGAAGAGGATGTGCGCGATTACAAGGCGTTCTCCTTCAATGTCCGTACCAAGAAGTTTGCCGAAGTGGCGGGACAGTTCGGCATCGTGAATGTCCTGCCGAACGACCCCGATAACGTTCTTGTCGAAAGCGTGCTCGCCAATGATGGTGGCGGCACGGGGATCGATCCGTTTGCGGCGTTCCGTCCACGGTCCTATTTCAAGTTCAACTTGAAGACCGGTCGCAACTCGCTCGTGCTCAAGGGCAACGATACCTATCCGCAAGCGAGCTTCGATAACGAAGGCAATCCGCGCTTCACCGGAACCTACGATCCCAACTCCAGCGAGCAACGGTTTTTCTACCGCAAGCCTGGTGACGGATCATGGACCCGCGTCGACGGCATGACCTACGACCTGGACGAGAAGGCCAACCTCTATCGCGTCCTCGGCGGCGTGCACGGGTTCCAGGGTTTCAAGCAAGGTGACCCGAACACCGGCTATATCATCGACAATCCCGATGGCGACAAGGCCGCGCTGTACGAGTTCGACTTCAACACCGGCAAGCTGGGCAAGAAGCTGTACGGAAATGACACTGCGGACATCCTCGGCATTCAGCAAAGCTCGATGCAGTGGGCCGGCGACACATCCTTGGTCGCTGCGATCTATTCGGGCGAGAAGTACGAGCGCGAATGGTTCGACGAGACTGAAAAGGCGCTGTACAAAAACCTCGAAGCGCAGATTCCCAACGCGCATCAGGTCAGCATCAGCAGCCGTTCGCGTGACGGCAATACGATGATCGTCAGCAATCGCGGTCCGCGCGATCCCGGCTCGTGGTGGCTGGTCAAGGACAGCAAAATGACCAAGATCGGCAGCCGCAATCCGCTGCTTCCGGCGGATCAGCTGTCCGACGTCAAGTTCATCAAATATCCCGCCCGCGACGGTCGCATGATCCCCGGCTATGTGACCATGCCCAAGGGTGAGGGTCCGTTCCCGCTGGTGGTGCTGCCGCATGGCGGCCCGCATGTGAACGAAGTCATCAGCTACGACGAATGGGGCCAGTTGCTGGCCAATAACGGCTACATGGTGCTGCAGCCACAGTATCGCATGTCGGTCGGCTGGGGCCAGGATCACTTCGATAGTGCCAACGGCCAGCATGGTTTGGCCATGCAGGACGACAAGGACGACGGCGCGCTTTACCTCGTGAAGGAAGGCTTGGCCGATCCGGACCGGATGGCGATGTTCGGTTGGTCCTACGGTGGATATGCCGCGCTGGTCGCCACTAGCCGCGAAAACAATATCTACCAGTGTGCCATTGCGGGTGCAGCTGTGGCAGATGCGGAGAAGGTCTACTTCAAGCGCAAGGGCACCGGTTCGCCGAAGCCGCTCGACGAGTGGGGTCGCAATCGCGGTATGACCACGATCAATCCGATCAAGGAAGTCGCAAAGGCTAACATCCCGCTGCTGATGGTGCATGGCGATGTCGATGCGCGCGTGCTGCGGTTCAACTATGACGATTACAAGAAGGAAATGGAGCGCAACGGCAAGGATGCGCAATATCTCCTGCTGGAAGGTGCCGACCACTTCTCGCGCACGCTGATGTATAATCATCAGGAGCAGTTCTACACCAAGATGCTCGACTTCCTGGCCAATGATTGCGGCCCCGACGGGCTGTAAATCACACGCCGACAGAATAAAAAGGCCCGCCTGTCATGCGACAGGCGGGCCTTTTTCGTATTGTGCGCGTCCGCGTTGCAGCAGGGTCCGCAAGGGTTAGCTATTCCACACGACGCCCTTTTACGCCCATCCGCCCGTTGACGCGGATGAAATAGCTGCCGAGTGAGGCGCGCTTGAATTCCACGCTGTCGCCGACCTTGATGCGTCCCAGCCGCGGTGGCGCGCTGGCTATCCGCCATACTGCGTCGCCTTCCGCAATCGTGAACACCACTTCGCGGCGGTTATAACGCACGCTGGTTATGGTCGATTGCAGCAGCTCCAGCGGCTTGTCGTTTTCGTCATCATCGTTCCCGAACAATCCGATATCGGGCATCGAAAATCCGAACAGTCGCCGCCGCGTCTTGCGCACGTCCTCGCTGTCCACCAGCCGGACTTCGCCTTCCTCGGTCGCGCTGACCACCCGGCCAACGGAGCGATCGTAACAGGCGAGCCGTTCGGTATCGTCGGCAATGGCCTGGCATGATTTCAGCCCTTCGAGATAATTGCCCTGCGTTTCTGGCGCAGGTGCGGCAGGCACAGCGGGTTGCGCGACTGCCGGCGCGGCGGCGGTAAACAGGGCAGCACCGAGTGCGAGCGGGGCGATGCGCAGGAGGTCGTAAGGCATTGCAATTCTCCGGTATGGACCTGTCGGATACAGGCTTGGTGCGACCCGCGAAGGGCCGACTGTGTCGTAACGATTGCCGCATGAATGCCACAGCAGGCGCGGCGGGCCAAGACGGATGCACCAGCCTGTCGCGCCAGCGGCAAACGTACTGTAACCTGTATGCCACAGTTCTGACTTTCCCTAGCCACATACCGATTGTGCGATTGCGAAATGCCCGCCGCTTCCGTTAGACGCTGCCAATCCGGGCAATGCGCCCGTGCAATTTCAACAGATCAGGGTGCGCCAATTTCGGCAGCCCTCCTCAAGGGGAACGAAATGTCCAACCGTTTCAACAAGTCGGCACTTCTCGCTGGCACCGTAATGGCCGGTATTGCCTTTGCTGCGCCCGCGCATGCACAAAACCAACCGCAGCCCGACATGCCGAACGAGCCCGGCACGCAGGCCCTGCCTGACAACGACACCGGCGAATTCATTGTCATCACCGGTTCGCGCATCCAGCGTCGCAACGTCGAAACGGCGGCGCCGGTCGCCGTCGTCAATTCCGAAGAATTCCAACTGTCGGGTACGGTCAACGTCGAGAACGTGATCAACACGCTGCCGCAGGTTGTTCCGGGCACCACGTCCTTCTCCAACAATCCCGGCAACGGCACCGCTTCGCTGAACCTTCGCGGTCTTGGCGCGACGCGCAACCTGCTGCTGGTCAACGGTCGCCGCTGGATGTCCTACGACACCAACCAGATTACCGACCTCAACACCATTCCACAGTTCATGCTGGAGTCGGTTAACGTTGTGACCGGTGGTGCTTCGGCCGTGTACGGTTCGGATGCGCTTGCTGGTGTCGTCGATTTTCGCCTTCGCGAAGTCGAAGGCGTCGAGCTTGGCGGCCAGTATTCGCTGACCCAGGACGGCGACGGCGCGCGCTACCAGGTGAACGGTGCCATCGGCACATCCTTCGCCGATACGCGCGGTAACGTCACCGTTTACGGTGAGTACTACAATCGCGAAGACATCTTCCAGGGCGATCGCACGTTCTCGAACTTCGCACTTGGCGGCACTCCGCTCCAGCAGCTCGGTTCCTCGCTTCCGCCGGAAACGCGCCTTACCTATCAGGGTAATGGCGACAACACCGGCACGTCGTTTGGCATCAGCAACAACCTCGCGATCTTCGGCTCGCCGGGTGACCTGCGCGATTACCGGACGCCCGGCGATTTCTACAACTACGCGCCGGTCAACTACCTGCAGCTGCCGCAGGAACGCTACCTGCTCGGCGGTAACGCTAGCTACGAAGTGTCGCCTGCCCTCGAACTGTATTCGGAAGTTGCTTACTCCAACAACCGGGTCGATTCCGAGCTGGCACCGACGCCGATCCTCGTGAACACTTTCCTCGACATCAACTCGCTGGTCGCAAACGGGTTCATCAATGCCCAGACCGAAGCGCAGTTCCGTCAGCTCGACACGACCGAAACCGGTGATCAGGCCAATGATGGCCTCGTGAACGTTCAGGTCCGTCGTCGTCTGGAAGAGGCCGGTGGCCGTCGCAACCTCGACGAGCGTAACGCCTTCCGCGTTCTCGCCGGTGCACGCGGTGACATCACCGAGTACCTGCAGTATGATGCATACTACATGTTCTCGCGTACCCGAAACGCCAACATCCAGCAGGGTAACGCATCCGTTTCGCGCTTCACTGCTGCAATCAATGGTACCGGCGCGAACCAGATCAACATCTTCGGTGCCGGTACTCTGACGCCGGACGATGTCGACGTGTTCCGCATTCAGGCGCAGAACGGCGATATCTCCACGATCGAAGTCGTGTCGGGTGCCATTTCTGGCTCGTTCGGCGATTTCGCGCTGGGTTCCGCCGAGCCGGTCGGTTTCGCCATCGGTGCGGAACGCCGCGGTGTGTCCTCGCGCTTCATCCCGGACGAATTCTTGGCATCGGGCGACGTGGCCGGTTTCAACGCCGGTAACCCGACCGAAGGCGGTTACAACGTCAAGGAAGTGTTCGGCGAACTGAACGTCCCGTTTGAAACCGAAAGCGGTTTCCGCGTCGAACTGAACGGCGCTGTGCGCTATTCGGATTACTCGCTCGATAACGTGGGTGGCGTGTTCACCTATGCCGGCGGTGTTCAGGTTCAGCCGATCGAGGACATCACGTTCCGCGGTCAGTATCAGCGCGCCGTTCGTGCGCCGAACGTGAACGAGCTGTTCCAGGGAACGGCCATCGGTTTCCCCGGTGCGAACGATCCTTGTGCGGGTGACGGTGCTGGTGGTGGCCCGGTTCCGACCGGCGCGCTTCTGGCTCTGTGTCTTGCAAACGGCGTCCCTGCGGGGAATATCGGGAACAACACCGTTCTCCAGCCCGACGGGCAGATCGCTGCGTTGTTCGGCGGCAACCCGAACCTCGGCGAAGAGACGGCGGACAGCTACACCTTCGGTGTAATTCTGCAGCCGTCTTTCTTCCCTGGGTTCACGCTGACGGCCGATTACTTCGACATCACGATCGAAGACGCGATCACTACGATCTCGTTGCAGCAGGCATTGGACCTTTGCTTCAACGTGGCGCAGGATCTTGCTTCACCGCAGTGTGCCGGTTTCCGAGGTACTCGTGACCAGCAGGGTGCGTTCGGTCGGGCTAACCCGCCGACGCTGGGTAGCGCGAACATCGCCGAATTCGCCGTCTCGGGTATCGATCTCGAAGCGAGCTATTCGCTGACCGTTCCGTTCTCCCTCCTGACCGACACGGGCGAGCAGCAACTGAACCTGTCGTTCCTGGGTACGTGGACTGAAACGTCCGACACGCGTCCAGATCAGCTTAATCCCGATGAGATCGTGACATGTGCCGGCGAATTCGGCCTGACCTGCGGCGAGCCGACACCGTCGTTCAAGTGGACGTCGCGTGCATCGTTCCGCGACGGTCCGCTGACCACGTCGATCCGCTGGCGTCACCTGTCGGGTGTCGAGGATGATGATGATGGCGTCGATTACATCGTGGAGCGCATCAGCGCCTACGACCTCATCGACCTCACCTTCTCGTTCGCTGCATCGGAGCGCCTGACGTTCGCAGTCGGTGTCAACAACCTGTTCGACACGTTGCCTTCCACGCCGGAATTCAACGCCGCCGGTCAGGTCATCAACGACACCAACTCGCTGCTGCTGGGCGATTTCAACAATGCCGAGCAGTCCAACACCTACCCCAGCACCTACGACGTTCTGGGTCGCGACTTCTTCGCATCGGTGAACCTCTCGTTCTAATACCGACTGCGCAGTATGCGTAAGAAAGGCGGCGAACCTGCAAGGGTTCGCCGCCTTTTCTTTGTCTGCAGTTCAGGGGAGTAGCGGCTACTCGACGCCAGAATGTGATGCCTCGGCGATCAGCGTCGGCGAAATCACAGTACCAGTGACAGAAACACCGGGACTGCTTGGGCCAAAACCGGCGCGGCGTCCCAATTTTTCCCTCTGAAGTGAGGGATCTTACCCGCCACGAGCGAGCGAATAATCAGTCCGCGTGTTGCAGGTATCGTAGATCGGCAAACGGGGTGGTGTCGCTACCGGTCGTCAGCGGCGCACAGTTCGTTTCGACCAACCCACCCATTAAGATCGCAGCCTTGAAAGCTGTGTCATCCTGCGTTCTGCAGCACGCCGCTTCGAGCGACGCGATCCGGCCAAGCTCATTCGCCGCCTTGGCCGCGATCATATCGAGCATTGCGGCGAGGTTGGCGGCATTGTCGCGCGCGCCCAGTACCAGCGTCTGGCGCACGGCCTCCGATATTTCCCAAGCGGCCGATTCCGGCCCGAATTGCTGCGCGCCATCGCGGACCGCCTGGACAATCGCGTCGGGTACGCTGACGATACCGGCCTGCTTCAGCGGCAGGCTCTTCTTCGCAATCTTCACGACGCCGCGCTCTTCCAGCGCCCATTGCAGCTGCGTCCGGCGTGCAAGGTTGTGCGCGAGGATCGGCCCGTCGGCGCGGTGGGTAATCAGTGCGGCACGACCACCCGGTTTCAGCACGCGCGCCAGTTCCGCCGCCACTTGCTGCGTATCGCCATATTCGAAGCCGAACTGGCTGATGACCGCATCGAAGGCGTCGGCGTGGTAGGGCAGGTTTTCCATCGCGACCCCGGCGCGAACCTTGGTGCCGCGTGGCGGTTCGGGCAGGGTGGGGGCAAGGTCGCATCCGGTCAGCTTGGCCTTCGGACGCGCGCGCAACATCCAGCCCATCACACGGCCATCGCCCGTAGCCAGGTCCAGCACCCTCGCCTTTGCGGGCAGACTGCCGGCAAAGCCGGACCATGCCTGCGCCTGCGCGTCGCTGATGCTGCGATAGGCGGCAGGCAGGCACCCGCCGCCATCGCCGCGGGCGTTGTCTTTCCAGAAATCGCCCCAAGCGTCGGGCTTTGTGTCGGATATTGCTTCGGTCATGCCGCGTTGTGCCTGCGCACGACATCGAACGCCACCGTCAATCGTCCGCCATCGGCGAAGGGGCGCGTGCCGTGATACAGCGTGCTGGGAAACAGCGCGAGCGTGCCGGGTGTCGGCGGAAACGCTGTGACCGGCTCCAGCGCCAGGTCGAGATCGGGCGGGGGACGGCCCAGTTCGAGCCAGCCTTCGCGCTTTTCGCTGTCGCGGGTCGCGTCAGGCCGTTCGCAATAGAGCGCCGAGGATAACAGCCCCTGCGGATGAATGTGCGCCGCGTGATGGTCGCTTCCGCCCGACAGCCGGACCGACCACGATCCCGCAAGGTCCAGCGGTGCATCGCGATGGCGCAGCAGCGGATGTGTGGGGTCCGCAGCGGGCAGGGCGGCGCGGTAATCCTCGATTGTCGCAAGGATCGCCGCGCGCAGGGCCGCAAATTCCGGCGCCGTCCGGTCGAACAGCAGGCCGCGAGTCTGCGTGCCGCCGCGCAGCGATTGCCCTAGTGGAAAGGCAGCACGGTCGTGCAGGGCGTGAAGCTTTGCAATGGCCGCTGGCAGCACCTCATCGGCATCGTACAAAGGCATCTGCCGGACCAGCCCATCCTGTTCGTGGAGCCACGCCGCGCGCGGATCGTCGAGCAACCGCCACACCAGTCCGCGCAGTGCCCACGCTTCCACCTGATCTGTCTTGCTTTCGGTCAATGGTGCAAGGATTGTTTCCGCTTGCGTCGGGTCGCCCGTTCGCAAATGATGGCGGGCGAGGTGCAGCGCACGGTCGGGCGCGGTCATGTCCAGCCGCTTCAGCAGCGCGGCGGCCCGCGCGGTCTCTCCGGCGGCCCCGGCATAGACCGCTTCGAGCATGGCGAAATGGTCGGTGTTATCGAACCGACGCGCAGCCTCCGCCGCGACATCCGCTGCGGCGGCGTTGTCCCTGTTCGCCGCGAGCAGCCCGGCATAGGCTGTCGGCAGGTTCGGGTCCTGCGGCACCCGCGCGCAGGCTCCGGCATAGTGATCCGCATAGTCGGATTCGCCGGCCGCAAGCCGAAGCTGCGCGAGGAAACGCAATCCCTCCAGCCAGTGCGGTGCTTGCGCAACGATCTGCCGCATCAAATCGCGCGCTTCGTGCGGACGTCCTGCCTCGTCCAGAGCCTGCGCCCGGCCGAGCCATAGGTCGGCATCGCCGCTGTTCACTGCCAGCGCCGCATCGAACCGGGCCAGTGCATCGCTCTCCCCACGCTCCAGCGCGACACGGGCGCGGCCATGCAGGGCTTTGGGGCGTTTCGGATCGAGTGCAAGCGCTCGATCATACCACAGCGCAGCCTGCGTTTTGTCGCCAATACTGCGCGCCGCCAGCGCGCGCGTTGAGCAATAGGGTGCGGAAGAACGCCCTGCCGCCTCGTGTCGCGCCAGCCCCTCCAGCGCCCGTCGCGGTTTGCCCGCAGCATTCGCCGCGATTGCTTCGTTGAGCGCATATTCCAGCGAAGCGGGAACCAGCATCACCGCTCGCCCGAATGCCGCAAGTGCCGCCGCAGGATCGCCCGCTTTCATCAACAGGTTGCCCGCGCTATTCTGGAACGCCGCATCATCCGGCCATCGGGCGATGCCATCGCGCAGCAGGCTCACCCCTTGCGCGACCTGGCCTTGGCTAAAAGCGGCCCCGGCGGCATTGCGACAGGCCGCCGCACTGGTGTCTGCGCGCGCCGTCATCGCCTTAACGATCGCGCAGCCAGCCTGTAATGGCGTAGCGGCCGATGGGCGCGAAGGGCGGGACATACTGCACCGCATGGGCGCGCGGCACGGCGAACATGTTGAGCGAATTGAAGCGCGGTCGATAGCCCGCCTCGATATCGCCATCGCCGTCGTAAAAAACCAGGTGCCCGCCCCAGTCGGGCCGCCAGTCGTCGATGGTGAAATTCAGCACATAGGCAACGCGCCACCCCTCGGCGACATGGCTGTCATTGTGCTGGCCGAGAAAATGGTTCGCACCGTAAACGGTCGCTTGCCCGTCCGCTTTCACAAGGTCGGCAATGCCGGTGACGGCGCGGGCGAGATCGAGAAATTCGGGCGCGTTGAGATACTCGAGAAGTAATTCATGCGGACCACCCGGTGCCCACCCCTCCTGAACGTCCTGCACCAGCGAATACTGTGCGTAGCGATAGGCGTAGTCGCCGCGCCGCGCCGCATCGTCGGTAGCCTTGAACATGCGCTGCATCCGCTGCTGCCCGTTCGGCGTGCGCGTGTCGGCGGCCAGGATTTGTTCGGGCGGGCTGGTTTCGCCGTCTTCGTCCGCCTGACCCGCATAGCCCCACGGCGTCTGCTGCGAGAGGATGGTGCGTATTTCGCGCGCGGTTTCATCCGTCAGCACGTCGCGCACCTGCACGCGCCCGTCGGCGGCGAAGCGGGCGGCCAGTGCGGCACGGTCGAGGCCGGGATTGAGTTCGAACAGTGCCTTCGCCATCGTTCTGCAACGATAGGGCGCGCGCGCTGTCGGCTCAAGCCCGCTTGACCCGCTCCGGCCCGCTGCCTACCCGTCATGCCAACACCTTAACCCTTACGCGAACGGAAAGGTCTGTTTGCGCCGGAGAGACACCATGCCAGCAGCCTATATCGTCGACGCCGTCCGCACCGCCGGGGGCCGCCGCGGCGGTCGTCTTGCCGGGGTTCACCCGGTCGATCTTGCGGCGCAATCGCTCGACGCGCTGATGGAGCGAAGCGGCATCGACCCCAAGGCGGTGGACGATGTGGTCATGGGCTGCGTCAGCCAGGGCGGCGAGCAGGCGATGCAGGTCGGCCGGAATGCGGTGCTGGCATCGAAGCATCTGGGCGAGAGCACGCCCGCCGTCACCATCGACCGGCAATGCGGCAGCAGTCAGCAGGCGATCCAGTTCGCCGCGCAAGCGGTGATGAGCGGCACGCAGGACGTGGTCATCGCCAGCGGTGTGGAAAGCATGAGCCGCGTGCCGATGGGTTCGACCGCGATGTTCCACATGAAAGAGGGACTGGGCAACTACAAGTCGCCCGGGCTGGAGCAGAAATATCCCGGCATCCAGTGGTCCCAGTTCATGGGCGCCGAGATGATGGCGAAGAAGCACGGCTTCTCGAAAGAGGACCTCGACCGGTTCGCGCTGGAAAGCCATCAGAAGGCCATAGCCGCGACCAAGGCGGGCAAATTCGATGCCGAGATCGTGCCGGTGACGGTAGAAACGCCGGAGGGCGAGGAACAGCACACGGTGGACGAGGGCATCCGCTTCGACGCGACGATGGAAAGCATCGGCAGCGTCAAACTGTTGCAGCCCGACGGCAAGATAACCGCCGCCAACGCCAGCCAGATCTGCGACGGATCAAGTGCGGTGCTGGTCGTGTCGGAAGAAATGCTCAAGACGCATAATCTCACCCCGCTGGCGCGCATTCACACCATGAAAGTGACGGCAGGCGATCCGGTCATCATGCTGGAAGAACCGCTCTTCGCGACGGACAAGGCGTTGCAGTCAGCCGGTCTCGGTATTGGCGATATCGACCTGTATGAAGTCAACGAAGCCTTTGCACCCGTGCCGCTGGCGTGGCTGAAACATACCGGTGCCGACCCCGAAAAGCTCAACGTCAATGGCGGCGCGATTGCGCTGGGCCACCCGTTGGGCGCGAGCGGCACGAAACTGATGGCAACGATGCTTCACGCGCTGAAGGCAAACGGCGGCAAATACGGCCTGCAAACGATGTGCGAAGGCGGCGGTGTCGCCAATGTCACCATCGTCGAGATGGCTTAGCCTTCAACCCAACCGCTCGTTCGTGCTTAGCCTGTCGAAGCATTGCTCTTTCTTCGAGCGCGGCACCGAAAATGAAGAGCTGCCCTCCGACAAGCTCGGGGCGAACGGATTCTAGTTTAGGAGAAATACAATGGACGTTACCGCAAACACCCCCGCCGTCGTGACCGGCGGCGCTTCGGGCCTTGGTGCCGCAACCGCGCGGGCGCTGGCTGCGAAAGGGCGCGAAGGTCGCCATTTTCGACATGAACGAGGAAACCGGGAATGCCGTCGCCAGCGAAATCGGCGGCGTGTTCTGCAAGGTCAATGTGACCAGTGACGACGATGTCGATGCGGGCTTTGCCAAGGCGCGCGAGGCGCATGGGCAGGAGCGCATCCTGGTAAATTGCGCCGGCATTGGCAACGCGATCAAGACCGCCAGCCGGGACAAGCAGTCGGGTGAAATCAAGCATTTCCCGCTGTCCGCATTCGAGTTCGTCATCCAGGTCAACCTGATCGGGACCTTCCGCTGTATCGCTAAGTCGGCAGCGGGCATGATGACGCTGGAGCCTGATCGCAGATGGCGATGACGGCGCGCGGGGTGCCATCGTCAATACTGCATCTGTCGCCGCCGAGGACGGGCAGATCGGGCAAGCGGCATACTCCGCGTCCAAGGGCGGGGTGGTCGGCATGACGCTGCCCATCGCGCGCGACCTGATGCGCGAGGGCATTCGCGTGAACACGATCCTGCCGGGTATCTTCAACACGCCGCTGATGAATGCCGCACCGCCCCAAGTGAAGGAAGCGCTGGCCGCGTCGGTGCCATTCCCCAAGCGGCTCGGCAATGCCGAGGAATATGCCAAGCTGGCAATGTGCATGATCGAAACCGGCTATTTCAACGGCGAAGACGTGCGGCTCGACGGCGGTATCCGGATGGCGCCAAGATAAGCGCGCACTTGCCTTTGAAACCGGTTACATTAGAAACCGGTTCATGGCGAAAATATCCTATCTGAAAGAGGGCGGGGTGGACGAGTTCCACCTCGCCGAATTCCTGCCCTATCAACTGTCGCGGGCGGCCAATGCCGTCAGCAGCCGCATCGCGCAGGTCTATCGCACCGAGTTCGCGTTGAGCGTGCCCGAATGGCGCGTCATGGCGACGCTGGGCGATGGCGGCGAAGCGACGCAGCGCATGCTGGTCGCCCGCATCCAGATGGACAAGGTGGCGGTAAATCGTGCGTGCAAGCGGCTGGAGGCGCGTGACCTTGTGGTGCGCGTGCCGAATGCCGCCGACGGACGTTCGCACCTGCTCGACCTGACGCCGGAGGGCTTGGCGATGCACGACGCGATCATTCCGCGCGCTCGTGCCATCGAAACGGACTTGCTGGCGCAATTCGATCCGGCGGACGAGGCCCGCTTCCGCGCCACGCTGACCCTGATCGGCAATCTGGCGCAGCAGGGCGGCGCGCCATCGTGACCGAATGCACTCAAATCTCGCTCGAAAAGCGCGACCGGATCGCCACGCTGACGCTTGACCGGCCCGACCGGATGAACGCCTTCACGCCGACCATGATGGACCAGCTGATTGCCGCCATCGACGAGACCGATGCCGATGACGACGTGCGCGCCGTCATTGTAACCGGTGCTGGCGACCGCGCGTTTTGCGCAGGCGCCGACCTCGCACCGCAGGACGGCACGCAGCCTTTCGCCAGCACCGAAGAAGTGACGGACCTGTCCGACCCCGTGGTGCGCGATGGCGGCGGCAAGCTGACGCTGCGGTTCTACAACAGTAAGAAACCGATGATCGCGGCGGTGAACGGTGTCGCTGTCGGCGTCGGCGCGACCATGCAGCTGCCGATGGACATGCGCCTCGCCAGCGACACCGCGCGGTTCGGCTTTGTTTTCGCGCGCCGCGGTATCGTGCCCGAAGCGGCGTCAAGCTGGTTCCTGCCGCGTCTGGTCGGCATGAGCCAAGCGATGGAATGGTGCATGACGGGCCGCGTATTCGACGCAGCCGAAGCGCAGCGCGGCGGCCTGGTGCGATCGGTCCATACGCCGGGCGAGCTGATGGACGCCGCCTACGCCCTCGCACGCGAAATCGCGGACAACACCAGCGCCGTGTCGGTGGCGATGACGCGGGCAATGCTCTGGCGCCTGGGCGCGGGCGGGCATCCGATGGACGCGCATCGTGTGGACAGCCGCGCGATCTACACCCTGTCGCGCGGTCCCGATGCCGCCGAAGGCATTGCCAGCTTCCTTGAGAAACGTGCTGCCGAGTATCCTGCAACGGTCACCGGGGACATGCCCGACTTCTACCCGTGGTGGGACGAGCCGGACTACGAATAGCAGTCCGGCCCGTACCCTGGGGAAACCGTGCTGGCGTCAGCCGCCAAGCCCGTCGCCGGAGAAGGCGTCGCTGATCGAGCAGGCCGCAGGGCCGAGGATCACGATGAACAGCACCGGCAGGATGAACAGGATGAGCGGGATCGTCATGATGGCAGGCAGGCGTGCGGCCTTTTCTTCGGCCCGCATCATGCGTTCGTTGCGGAATTCCGCCGACAATACGCGCAATGCGCTGGCAAGCGGCGTACCGTAGCGTTCGGTCTGCACCATCGTGGTAACCACGCCCGCCACCGCTTCCAGATTGACGCGATAGGCCAGATTGTCGAACGCTTGCTTGCGTTCGGACAGGAAGGACAATTCGATAGCGGTAAGCGCGAATTCGTCGCCCAGTTCGGGATAGGCGCGGCCCAGTTCCTTCGCCACGCGGTTGAACGCGGCATCGACGGTCAAACCGGCTTCGGCACAGATGACGAGCAGATCGAGCGCGTCGGGCAGGCCCTTGCGAATTTCGGTGGTGCGCTTGCCCGCCTTGTTGGACAGAAAGAGTTCCGGCCCCTTGTACCCGGCAAAGACCAGAGCGGCCATCGCCATGACCTTCTTCATCTCCCATTCCGGGAAGACCTCCAACACATACAGCGCGACGAACCCCGCCAGACCCAGCACAATCGGCAGGACCATCCGCAGGCCGATAATCAGGACGGCCAGTTCCTTGTTGCGATAGCCGGCGAAGGCCAGCTTTTGCTGGATCGTTTCGACCTGGCTTTGCTGAAGGACTTTCATGCCCGCCAGCGTGTCTTTCATCTTCTCGGTGCCTTCGGTCTTCCGGACCAGGCTTTGCCGTTTGCGCGCCGGACCCTTGACGATGCCGGCCTTCAGCTCGTCGCGCCGTGCGCTCAATGATTTCACGCGTTTCGCCATCGGGTCGCGCACCGTCACAGCGGCGTAGATTGCGAACACCACAGCCAGTGCCGCAACGCCCGACAGAATCGATCCGACAAGGATGATGTCCACACCCAGAAGGGTGGGGCCGGCCCCTGTATTCACCATGATTGCGTTCCTATTTGCGGTTCCATGCGTCAGATTTCGAAGCTGACCATCTTGGCCATGATCAGGGCCCCGATGCTCATCCAGGTCAGGCCGCCAAGGCCTGCGACGATCAGGCGTTCTTCGTAGAAAAAGCCTTCGATATAGCTCGGGTTGATCCAGTAGATCATGCCGAATACCATGAACGGCAGTGCGCCCACGATGTAGGCCGATGCTTTGGATTCCGAACTCATCGCCCTTATTTTGAGCTTCATCTGGCTGCGTTTGCGCAGTACGTCGGCAAGGTTGCTGAGTGTTTCGGCAAGGTTGCCGCCCGTCTCGCGCTGGATGGCGATGGTGATGCAGAAGAACCCGAATTCGGCGATGCCGAGCTTGTCGGCGGCATCCTGAAGCGACTCTTCCATCGATTTACCGATACGGATGCGCTCGACGATGGCCTTGAATTCCACGCCGACCGGGCCGGGCACTTCCTGCGCGACGACAGTGAGCGTTTCGGTCACGGGCAGGCCGGACCTGAGGCCGCGCACCAGCAATTCGATGGCGTCGGGGAATTTCGCGTTGAAGTTGGCGGTGCGTTTTTTGATGAAATAGTTCAGCACGAAATGCGGCAAGCCCATGCCGATGACCAAGCCGACGCCGAGCGCCAGCGGGATCGCGCCGGAGCGCAGATATATCAATACCGCCAGCCCCAGCGAAATGCCGAGCGAGGTGTAAAGATACTGCGTTACCGTCCACGTCTTGCCGCTGCGGTCGAGGCGGATATTCAACGCCTCGATGCGCGAGGTCGACCCGGCCGCATGCTGCACCTTAGGGCGGCGCGAAGCTATTGCCTTTTTAAGCTGCGATTCGACCTTGGTATCCGTGCTTTCGGAATGCCGGAAACGCACCGCCTGCATGCGGCGCTGGCTTTCCTTGGCGGAATTCGGACCGGCAAAGGCAAGGAAGACGATGACCATGAAGGACATCAGACCACCACCCACCAGCAGGAGCTGTAAAATGCTCATCCGCCCGACCTAACCTTTCTCATCTCTTCGTTTCGCGGCTGCGCTTTTGCGGGCGCGCCGCAGGTATCTGTGCGGCGCCGAGGCATTGCTGCCCCGGCCCGCCATGCTTCGTTGGGCGCTATTGCGCGGTCGCCTTCTCCGCCTTTTTGGCGGAACCCGGCTTGTCCTTCTTCGCCAGCAGCGATTTCAGGTCGAAATTGCCCAGCAGCGATTTCTTGGCCGGTTCGTCGGACTCGATCGCTTCGTCAGAGGCACCAATGACCCGGTCGGCCAGTTGTTTGATGACGGTTGTCGCCTTGCTGCCCTTGTTGGCCTCGGCAAAGGTCTGGCCCAGTTTCCCGGCATTGACCGCTGCCTTGATGTCGTAAGGCACGATGAAATCGATCTTGCGTTCGATGGAGGCTTCGAAATCCGCCTTGCTCATCTCGGCCAGATTGCCCTGCACCTTGTTCGCCACGATAATCGGTGTGGCGTGCGCGGCGTTGGTTTTCAGCCAGCTGAGGATGCGGATCGTGTCGCGGGCCGAAGCCAGCGTCATTTCCGTGCCCAGCACCACTACGTTCACGTCTGCCAGCAGATGCGGAAAGTTGATGAGCATGTTGCGCGGCAAATCGATCACCGTCATCTCGAACGCCTGACGGAACTCTTCCTCCAGTTGCAGGAAGGCCGAACCGTCGGTCATCAGTGGCGAGCTGATCGGCGCTTCTGCCGACAGGATCGCGAGATGGTCGTTGGCGCGGATCATGGCGCGTTCGATGAACAGGCCGTCGATACGGCTGGGGTTGTCGATGGCATCGGTCAGCCCGCGACCCGGTTCCAGATCGAGCGCCAGTGCGCCGGTGCCGAAATGCACATCCAGATCGAGGAGCGCGGTCGGCAGCTTGTGGTCTTCGCCGAACAGCCACGCGATGGAGGTTGCCAGCATCGACGCACCGACACCGCCACGGGTGCCGACGACAGCGGTGGAGATATGGCGCTTGGCCGCTTCGGGATCGCTGGAGCGCGGGGCGGAAAACACCGCCTGCGCCTGGTTAAGCGAATCCCGCAACTGGCCGGCGGAAAGCGGTTTCAGCAGATAGTCGTGAATGCCGCTGCCCAGAAGGTCGCGATACAGGCGTACATCGTTCACCTGGCCGATGGCAATCACCACCGTGCCGGGTTCGCAAACCTCGGCCAGTGCGTTGATATCGTTCAGTGGATCGCCGCTTTCGGACAGATCGACCATCAGGATGTTCGGGCTTGCCGCCACGGATAGCGACTGCACGGCATTGCGCAGTCCGCCCTTGGCGCACTTTTCCGGCTGCCAGCCCATTTCGATGACGACGGGGCGCAGCACGTCGAGTGCGGCCTCGTCGCAGATATAGGCGGCAAACGGATCGCGATTGGCCTGACCGTTGGGTTTCCAGGGTGCGTTCATGGCTTCGGGTTTCCCTCTTGGATGCTGGCTTATTCGGTACCGGTGGCTGCAAGGCCGCCTTCGCCGGTGAGCGCTTTTTCACGGTAGACGTTGACGGCCTTGGTGCTGCGCGAAATCATCGTGTCGCCAGTCCCTTCCTGGCCCGTCACCAGGTCTTCCGGATTGGCGACCATCGCCGCCAGATTGCTGTTGGTGGCACAGCCGTAACCGGGGTCGGTTTCATTGCGATAATTCGCATCGGCCCAAGCAGACCAGTCGGGGCAGCCCGGAACACTGGCGGAAGATCGCGTCACGACAACGCGGACATTGCCCGGTTCCACATAGCCCGCCGTCACCGGCGCACCGTCGCTGACCAGCACGCCGTGGCGCTCGGTCAGGCTGGCGATGGCTTCACGCGTGCCGGTGGCGTTCATCGGATCGTCGATGGAAACACGGTCGCCATAGCCCAGCTTCATCGTATCGAACCACTGCGCCAGGCGGCGCTGTTCGGAGATGGCGAGGCCGCCCGCACCGGCGGGCAGGTCGAACGTATAGTTGGTCCGTTCGACCACCGGCTGCTTCACACTGTAGAGCGAAGTGTTGGCGGGCGTGATGTTCTGGCATGCGCCGAGCGAAAGACCGCCTGCGAAGACGAGGGCCGCCGCAAGTTTGCGTGCGCGTCGGCCGGATGTGTGGGTGATGGACATAGGGTTTGCCTTTCTCACTTGAGGCTGAAGCCGGGGGCGGCGGGGGCATTGCCACCGGTTTTTGCGGCGCTGGCGGCGCGTTCCTTGCGGCGCGGTTGCGCTGCGGGACGTGACGCATCGCCGGGCTGCGCGCGGCTGATGCCAGGCGCGGGCGCTTCGGTGTCGCGTGCGGTGGGGCCGGGCCGGGTAGTGTTCCTGGTCGGCAGGTTATCCTGGAAACCGAACGTGCGGTCCGCCTCGTTCGGAGCCATGAAACCATCGGTCGGCAGCGCGATGCGCCCGGCGGTTACCGGCTTCACCAGATATGGCGTCACGATGATGACCAGCTCGGTCTGGCCCTTGCGGAATTCGGTGGAGCGGAACAGGTTGCCCAGGATCGGCACGTCGCCGACACCCGGCGCCTTGTCGATCGAGTTCTGCGCATTGTTGCTCATCAGGCCGGCAATCATGATGCTCTGGCCCGAACCCAGCTCCACCGTCGTTTCGGTGCGGCGGATGGTGAGGGCGGGAACCTGGAAGCCGTTCAGCGTTACCGCACCCTGGCTCGACAGTTCCGACACTTCGGGCTTCACCCGCAGCGAGATGCGGCCATTGGCAAGCACGGTGGGGGTGTAGGCGAGGCTGACACCGAATTTTCGGTATTCGATGGCGGTAGTGCCGAGGCCCTGGCTGATCGGAATAGGAAATTCGCCACCCGCCAGGAAGTCTGCGGTTTCACCCGACAGCGCGGTCAGGTTGGGCTGCGACAGCGTGGTCACCAGACCATCGCGTTCGGCCAAGTCGAGAGCCGCGCCGATATCGAGACCGAGCAAATTGCCGAACCCGGCAAATGTCGCGCCGGTGGCAAGGCTGGTCACGACCTGCGTGCCTTCTCCGCCCTCGGTAACGCCGGTGCCGACCGGGCCACCCGGCTGGAACTGCGGAACTGCTGCGCGGCCGGTCGTAACACCGAACTGGAACCCGTCTGTCGCATCAGCCGTCAGCAGGTTCGCACCGATGGCACGGACCAGGCTGCGGCTGACTTCGGCGAAGCGCACTTGCAGATTAACCTGCAAGGGTGTTGCCATGCGCAGGCGGCTGATGACATTGGCGTCGTCTCCTAGGAAGGCGACCACAAGGCGTTCGGCCTCGGCGGCATCTTCAGGTGCACCGACGGTGCCGGTCAGCAAAACGGTATTGGCGCCCATCGTGGCGACCGAGATCTTTGCTTCGGGCATGGCCAGCGCGAGCATCTGGTCGACGCTGCTGATGTTGGAACCGACGCGGATATTGGAGGACCAGACGATATCGCCGCGTGCATTGCTGGCGTAAACGGTGGTTTCGCCGCCCGCCTTGCCGAAGATATACAGCTGGCGCTGCGACTTGACCTGCACGTCGGCAACCGCATCGTTGGCGACGAACACATCGGCCATCGTGCCGGGCACGGTCACCAGTTCGCCGCGTCCGATGGACAGGACGATATCCTGTGCCGGGCGAGTTACGGTTTGCGCATTGGCAACCTGTGCCGGGATGGCAGTGGCCGTCACGGCCAGGCTGGCAATCAGCGCAGTTGCGGTAAGACGGCGGTTCATAATCTTGCCTCTCGGTTGGGCCCAAGCTGCGGGGGCCAGAGTCTTGCGAATGCGGTTCATCGGAACGCCTTTCATCGGATCAGGACCGAGCTGGTTTCGGCGGGGTTGTCGTCCCCGTCACCGGTCAGCGCGTTGCGTGTTTGCGCTACCATCCGTCCGGCACCCTGGCCCACGGCCACTTCGGTCGTGGTCTTGCCTCGGGTGACGGTTACGGTCGGTCCGCGCGGAACCGGGGCGGCCTGCGGTGCGGCGGCGGCACGGGGCTGCGCCACCACTGCCGGGCCGGGGCCTGCATTTGCGCCACGTTCGCGGGTGTTTTTGGCGGGGACGCTGCTGCGCTGGAAGCGCGATACGTCGCCACCGGTCTGGAACGTGGTTCCCTTGTCCGTGGGGCGCGACATCGCGGCCTTCAGGATGGCTTCTTCCTGTTCCGGCGTTGCGTTGTCGGGCACCTTGATATCGCCTGCGGCAATGGCGCGTTCCAGCTCGCTCTGGTTGTCCGCGATGGACCGCAGCGACAGGCTGAGCGTGCCGATGGTCTGGGCTACGGCGACTTTCTCCGCGATGCGCGGCGTTACTTCGAGCGTGACCGTACGCGCCGTGCGGACGACGGTGTCGCCTGTCTCGGTTGTATCTTGCGTGGTGGCCTGGTCGGTCGCAAGGACGCGCAGGTTGGAAAGGATGGTTTCGGCGGCACGCAACGTGTCGTCGTCACCCTTGACCGTCTGCGTCAGCACCAGGTCGACGCGGTCGCCCGGAAAGACGAAGCCGGCAACACCGGTCTTGTCGGAGACGGGAACGGTCACGGCGCGCATGCCGGGGCCAAGCGCCGCAGCGAGGAAACCACGGTCGCCCGGCTTGACGAGGCTGCCCTGCGTCACGGGTTCACCGGCGGTAATAGGATGGCGCACGACCGTGCCGAGCAGCTGCGAGACGTCCGATTCCCCGTCTAGGAAATAGGCATCCTGCACCAGCTCTTCCGGCCATTGCTGGAAATTGATCGCATCGGCCGTGATGATCGTGCCGACCGGCAGGCCGCGCTGTGCGACCAGTACCTTCGGCCCCAATGGAACCGCCGGTGCGGCGTCGGCCTGCGGGGCAGGGGCCCCGGCGAACATGCTTCGTGCAGCCAATGCGGTGCCGATTGCAATAATCAGCGCGCCCAGCAGCAGAACCAGCTTTTTCCTGTCCATGGCTTTTCAAGCCCCCTTAGTACGTGCCCGGCGGAAGTGCGGGCCTTTGGTTGAATTCGATGCTTACGTGCGAAATGGTTAAAATGCGGTTCACCCGAACACGGGTGCGATCCCGATTGCGGCGCCAGCGGGTGGAAAATACTGCGTTCCCAGCACCCACAAGCCGCCGCATGCGATGGCGATGCCGTAGGGCATGCTCATCTTGTCGCGCTGGCGGCTGGCGATGTAATATCCGCCCATCACCACGGCGAGCACGCCACCGATAAGGGCCATCATCAGGAACAGGTGCAGGAATGCGTTGGGCGTGATCCACAATGCCAGTGCGGTCAGCAGCTTCACATCGCCGCCACCAAGCAGGCGGAAGCGGAACAGCAGCGCCAGTGCGAAAAATACGCCGAGTCCCATGCCAAGCTGGATGGCGACGCCGGGCCACAGCGCCAGGCCGCTGCTCCACCAGAACAGCGGCGCGGCCAGCGCGATGGCACCGGTCAGGCGATTGTTGATCTTGCGTGCGCGAATGTCGTTGATGGCCGCTGCCAGCAGGCCGATTGCCAAGGCAACCAGCAGTCCGTAATGGATGTAATCGTTCAGCATGACAGCCCCTGAAACCTCTTGTTCGCTGCCGTGCTACAGGCGAGGGCTTACCAAATAGTAACCACAGCGCGGAGGGCGGCGTTAGCCACGCATGCGATGAGCTTATGAACCAGACTGCCTTCGACCGCCCCCCTATCGACCGCCCCTCTATCGATCTCCCCCCCTTCGACCGGCGCGCCATCCCCGACACCGCCCGCGAAAGCGTGTGGCAGGCGGCGGATGGCCATGCGATCCGGCGGATAGACTGGGATGTTGCGGGCAAGACTGCACGTGGCTCGATCCTGTTCATGCCGGGTCGGGGCGACAATTACGAAAAATACCTCGAAACCCTGCACGGCTGGCACCGCGACGGCTGGCGCGTGACCGCTGCGGACTGGCGCGGGCAGGCCGGGTCCGGTCGCTTCGGCAGCGATGACGTGACGGGCCATATCGAGGATTTTTCGGTGTGGATCGCCGATCTGGCAACATTCTGGCGGGAATGGGTCGCGGAAACACCCGGCCCCCACATTATTGCGGGGCATTCGATGGGCGGACACCTCGTGCTGCGCGCGCTGGTGGAGCGGGCGATTGCACCGAAGGCTGCCGTGCTTGGTCGCGCCGATGCTGGGCTATTACGGCACGGTCCTGCCTCTGCGCTGGATGCAGCGCATTGCGAAGCTGCTGGTCGGACGCGGGGCTGCGGACCGTCCGGCATGGAAATGGAGCGAGAAGCCGGGCGAAACGCCAGTGGGCCGCATCAACCTGCTGACGCACGATACCGACCGCTACGAGGACGAGCTGCACTGGCGCAAGGTGCGGCCCGAACTGGTGATGGGACCGGGCAGCTGGCACTGGGTCGAGCGCGGCTATGCTTCGATGCAGGGCATTTTTGCAAAGGGTGCGCTGGAGGCCGTCCACACGCCGGTCCTGCTGCTGGCGGCGCGCAAGGACAAGCTGGTCGATCACAAGGCGATAGCGCGCGCGGCGAAGCGCCTGCCCGCCGCGACGCTGGAAGTGTTCGGCGCGGAGGCGCGGCACGAGATCCTGCGCGAAGTCGATCCGGTGCGCGACCGGGCGCTTGGCATGATCGACCGCTTCCTCGACAAAGCCGCGCCTTCGCAACGATAAAGCCGTGATGTACGATTTCGCCATCGTCGGTGCCGGAATGGCGGGGGCGAGCCTTGCCGCCGAACTGGCGGAAGATGCCGACGTGCTGTTGCTGGAGGCGGAGGAAAGCGCCGGATATCACACGACCGGGCGCTCTGCCGCATTCTGGGAAGCGTGTTATGGCGGGCCGCAGATCGCACCGCTCACGCTTGCTTCGGAGCAACCGTTACGGGATGGCGGATTCCTGAACCAACGCGGCGCGCTGTATATCGGGCGGAGGGGCGACAGGGACGAACTGGCGGCGTTCCGGCGGCGCTTTGCCGAGGCCGACGTTGCGCTTGAGCCGCAGAATAGCGCGGATTTGCACGCGCGGATGCCCGGTTTGCGTGTGGATTGGTCCGAGGGTCTTTGGGAGCCGGACTGCGCCGATATCGACGTGGCGGCGCTCCACCAGCACTACCTGCGCGTTGCCAGGCGCCACGGTGCGGCGGTGCGGCTGAAAATGCGGATAGCGGCAATCGAACGGCGCGATGGTGTCTGGCACCTGATGTCGGAAAGCGGCGAAAACTTTCGCTGCCGGACACTGGTCAATGCAGCCGGGGCCTGGGCCGATGGCATTGCGGAACTGGCCGGGGCGAAGGCACTGGGCATTGCACCCTTGCTGCGAACCGTTGTGGCGCTGGATACCGATCCGGAACCGCTTGCCGACATGCCGCTTGTGCTGGACGTCAACGGCGCGTTTTATTTCAAGCCCGATGCGGGGCGGCTCTGGCTCAGCCCGCATGACGAAACACCGAGTCATCCGCACGATGCCGCGCCGGAGGAGCTTGCCGTGGCGCAGGCAATCGCGATGCTGGAAACCGTGGTCGACTGGCGGGTGCGTTCTGTCGTGCGGAGTTGGGCGGGGCTGCGCAGTTTCGCAAACGACCGGTTACCGGTGTTCGGCATGGACGCGCGCGTGCCGGGCTTCGCGTGGTTTGCCGGGCAGGGCGGTTCCGGCATCCAGACCGCACCGGCCGCCGCGACTTTGATGGCTGATTTACTGCTGGGCCGCGCGCCATCGCCTCCGGTCGCGCATATCGACGCCGCGACATTCGACCCCAAGCGCTTCGATTAGGCTTTCGCACATAGCTTTGTTACGATCCGCTTCCCTCTCTCGAAAAGGAAATCCGGATGGCACACAGGTTCGAAATCCGGAAAAACAAGGCGGGCGAGTTCGTTTCCTATTTCATGTACAATGCTGAGACGATTTTCTGGACCGAAGGCTACAGCTCCAAGGCGGGTGCCAAGAACGCCATCGAATTCGATCAAGGAAAACGGCCCGGACGCCGAGACGGTCGATACGACGACCGAATAACGGACGTGCCTAAAGAGCGCGCGCCGCTTCGGCGGCGGCGCTCGCCAGTGCATCGGCGCGCTCGTTTTCCGGATGGCCTGCGTGTCCCTTGACCCAGTGCCATTCGACGCGATGCCGCTCGCTCGCCGCGATCAGGTCGCGCCATAGATCGGCATTGGCGACCGGCTTCTTCGCTGCCGTCTTCCAGCCGCGCCTGATCCAGCCCGCGACCCATTTGGTGATGCCGTCCAGCACATATTTGCTGTCCGAATACAGCGCCACCGCGCACGGCTCCTTCAGCGCCTCCAGCCCGCGAATGACCGCCAGCATTTCCATGCGGTTGTTGGTGGTTTCCGCTTCGTTGCCCGACAGCTCCTTCTCGTGCGATCCCATCCGCAGCAACACGCCCCAGCCGCCGGGGCCGGGATTGCCCTTGCAAGCACCGTCGGTGAAGATTTCCACCTGCTTCAAGCGGAGAAATGCCCGCGCGCAAAAACCGTATCGCCATGCGCGGCATAGAATTGCAGGCGGCGCGCGAAATCCATCGGATCCTTGCGCTGCACCAGCGCGGCATCTGCGGTTTCCAGCCAATCGACACAGCGCGTCGCCATGAACCGCAGCGCCGCCCCCTGCGCCAGCACCGGCAGCGCTGCGATTTCCGTCGCACTTACCGATCGCTGCGAGGCATAGCCTGCCAGCAGGGCCGCGCCCACATCGGCGCGATAGTCCGTGCCGTCCGGCGAGAAACACCACGCCGCATGGGTGACGGCCAGATCGTAGGCAAGGATGTCGGTGCAGGCGAAGTAGAAGTCGATCAGGCCGCTGACCGTATCGCCCAGCATCAGCACATTGTCGGGAAACAGGTCGGCATGGATGGTGCCCGTGGGCAAGTCTTCGGGCCAGGACCGTTGGATCGCGGGCATGGCGTCCGCGACGATACCGGGCAGCGCCGGGTCGATGGCCTGCAATCCGGTCGAGCCGCATTCCCCGAACAGCGCGGCCCAGTCCGCCGGGCGCAAATCATTCGCGCGGGTCGGTGCGAAATCCGCACAGGCATTGTGCATCTGCGCCAGGACCGTGCCGACATTGCGGGCCTGAGCAGGCGTCGGCACATCGATGGAAACGCCCGGCAGGAATTCGATCAGCGCAACCGCCTTGTCGTCCAGCGTCCGGTACGCCGCGCCCGAACGGTCATGGATGGTGCGCGGAACGGCGCACCCTTTTGCGGAGAGGTGATCGAGCAGGCCGAGGAAGTAGGGCAGGTCGGCCAGCGCGATGCGCCGTTCGTACATCGTCAGGATGAACCGGTCGCGGGTCGTTTCGATCAGCCAGTTGCTGTTGGAAACACCCTCGGCAATGCCTTTTGCGCTGCGCAGCGTGCCAATATCGTATTGCGCGACGAGCGTTGCCAGCGTCCCGGCGGACAGATGCGTATAGACGGCCACCGGTAAAGGTCGGTTTCAGTCGGTCAGCTGGCGCGGCAGCTTGAACGTCATCTTCTCTTCGGTGGTCAGCACGGTTTCCTCGGTCACATCGCGCAGTTCGTTGAGACGGTCCATCACTTCGCGCACCAGCTCTTCCGGGGCCGACGCACCCGCCGTCAGGCCAAGTGTGCCGACGCCGTCCAGCCATGCCGGGTCGATTTCGTCGGCGCGCTGGATCAGGTAGCTGTCGGTGCCCAGCTTCTGCGACACTTCGACCAGCCGCAGCGAGTTGGAGCTGTTCGGCGCACCGATCACCAGCACCAGGTCGCTGCCCGGTGCGATGCGCTTCACCGCCGCTTGCCGGTTCGACGTGGCGTAACAGATGTCCTCCGCTTTTGGTCCGGTGATTTCGGGATAGCGCGCGCGCAGCGCATCGACCAGTTCGGCCGTATCGTCCACCGACAGCGTCGTCTGCGTGAGAAACGCCAGATTGCTGCCATCCTTGAATGGCAGTTTGGCAACGTCCGCCACGGTTTCCACCAGCGTCATCTGGTCCGGCGTAACCTGCCCCATCGTGCCGACGACTTCTGGATGTCCGGCATGGCCGATGAACAGGATGTGCCGGTCTTTCTCGATCTGGCGTTCCGCCTGCCGGTGAACCTTGCTGACCAGCGGGCAGGTGGCATCGACATAGACCAGCTTGCGCCGCTCCGCCTCCGCCGGGACCGATTTTGGCACGCCATGCGCGCTGAAGACGACCGGCGCGTCATCGGGCACCTCGTCCAGTTCTTCCACGAAGATCGCACCCTTGGCGCGCAGGGCATCGACGACGTATTTGTTGTGGACGATCTCGTGCCGCACATAAACCGGCGCGCCATATTTTTCGAGCGCGACCTCCACGATGTCGATGGCGCGGTCCACCCCGGCGCAGAACCCGCGCGGCGCAGCGATCAGCACGTGCAGGGGATGGCGTGCCGACGGTGTGGTGGCGTCGGCGGGCGTGTGAAAGGGAGCGTTCATATGCTGACCCCTAGCGCAGGCTGGCACGGGTCGCTAGAGCCGCCAGCAACGAACATCGGCCATGTCAGGCATGGACCGATCCAACAGGACACTTCCCGTCATGAACCAGCGCCGCACCCTTGTCTTGATTCCGGCATTGACGCTGGCGTTAGCCGGCTGCGCCAGCGAGGGGCAGCTTGTGGTCGAAGGCGGCGGCGCGGGCATCACCGCCGTGCGCAGCGCCTGTCCGGCGGTCGGCATTCCCGATTACACCGGCGACATCACCGTATTTGCGCGCGCGGACGATACGACGGCGGGCAATGTCGACATGACGGCCGCGCTGACCAATCTTCGCAGCACCTGCGACGACAGCGGCGACAAGGTCTATACGCAAGCCACCTTCGACGTGCTGGCCACCCGCAACGACCCGCGTGGTGCGCGCAGCGTGGCGGTTCCCTATTTCGCCACCGTCTTGCAGGGTGGTTCCGCCGTGCAGGCGAAGCGCATCGGCACCGTGACCGTGCAGTTCGCCGACGGGCAGAGCCGGGCGCAGGCCAGCGCGCAAACAGGCGCCTTCGTCGATCGCGCGGCGGCGACGCTGCCCGCAGACATCCGCGAACGCATCACACGCAAAAGAAAGCCGGGCGACCCCGATGCGGCGCTGGACCCGCTGGCCGATCCGCAGGTTCGCGCAGCGCTGCAACGCGCCACGTTCGAGGTGCTGATCGGTTTCCAGCTCACCGAAGCGCAGCTGGCGTACAACGCCACCCGCTGATTGGTTGGCGGGGGTGAAGCATTGCTCTAGGTGCCTTGCCCATGTCCTCTGAAGAAGTCTCCAAGCCTGTAACCCTGCACGCCACGCTGGCGGCGACCATCCATGCCGTGCTCGATGCGCTGGAGATGGAAGGCACCCTGCCGGCCGATGCGCCGCGCGCTGGGGTAACGGTGGAGCCGCCGCGCGATCCCGACCACGGCGACCTGGCGACCAATGCCGCGATGGTGCTGGCCAAAGCGGCCAAGACCAATCCGCGCGCGCTGGCGCAGGCGATTGTCGAGAAACTGGACCGCAATGCCGACATCACGACTGCCGAAATCGCCGGACCCGGCTTTATCAATATGCGCCTCGCCGATGGCGTATGGCGGCGCGAGCTGGCGGTGCTGGCCGAGCAGGGCGACGGGTACGGACGCTCGGATTTCGGCGGCGGGGCGCGCGTGAATATCGAATATGTCTCCGCCAACCCGACCGGGCCGATGCATATGGGGCATTGCCGGGGTGCGGTGGTCGGCGATGCGCTGGCGGCATTGCTCGAATTTTCGGGCCATGCCGTCACGCGCGAATACTACGTCAACGATGCGGGCGGGCAGGTCGACGTACTCGCCCGGTCCGCGCACCTGCGCTATCGCGAGGCACTGGGCGAGGATATCGGCGCGATCCCCGAAGGCCTGTATCCCGGCGAGTATCTGGTGCCGGTGGGCCAATATCTCGAACGCGAAGTGGGTGACCGCTATCGCGATGCGCCCGAAGCCGAATGGCTGCCCGTGTTCCGCGCCGAATCGGTCGCGCGGATGATGGACCTGATCCGGAGCGATCTGGCGCTGCTGGGCATCTCGCACGACGTGTTCGCCTCCGAGGCGGCGTTGCAGGCGGCGGGCAAGCCCGAAGCCGCCGAAGCGTGGCTGCGCGAACACGATCTTGTTTACGATGGCGAGCTGGAGCCACCCAAGGGCAAGGCACTCGATGACTGGGAAGCGGTCGAGTTGCCGCTGTTCCGCTCCACCCGCTTCGGCGACGATCAGGACCGCCCGATCCGCAAGGCCGATGGCAGCTGGACCTATTTTGGCGCCGACCTCGCCTATCATTTCCAGAAGGCCGAGAATGCCGACGCGCTGATCGATATCTGGGGCGCGGACCATGCCGGCACGGTCAAGCGGATCAAGGCCGCCGTCGCCGCGCTGACTCAAGGGGCAGGACGCGCGATTCCGTTCGATGTTAAGCTGGTGCAGATGGTCCAGCTGATGCGCGACGGCGCACCGGTGAAAATGTCCAAGCGGTCGGGCAATTTCGTGACGCTGGCCGAAGTGGTGGAGGAAGTCGGCAAGGATGTGGTGCGCTTCACCATGCTGAGCCGCAAACCCGAAGCGCAGATGGATTTCGACTTCGCCAAGGTGGTGGAAGCATCGAAGGACAATCCGGTCTTCTATGTCCAGTACGCCCATGCCCGCATTCATTCGACGCTGCGCAAGGCGGCGCAAGACGGTGTCGTGCCCTCGCCAGACGCGCTGGACCGGCTGAGCGCGGATGATCTGGCGCTGGTGCGCGCCGCATCGCAGTTCCCGCGCATCGTGGAAGCCGCCGCCAGGGCGCGCGAACCGCACCGCATCGCCTTTTTCCTGTACGAGCTGGCGGGCACGTTCCATGCCTACTGGAACGCCGGGAACGACGATCGCGGCAAAGCGCGTCATCCTGGCACAGGATCGGGAATTGACCGGGGCAAGGCTGTTCCTTGTCAGCCGGATCGGGCAAGTCATTCGCAATGGGCTGGCCGTGCTAGGCGTCGAAGCCGTTGAGGAGATGTGACGAATGCCGATTGAAAGCACGCCCGGACGCGATGGCGACCCAGCAACGGGGCCGGAAGCGGACAATCTCGACGATACCGCCGCGCCGCTGGAAACGACGCCTGCGGAAGACGCCGTACTGGATCGCGAGCTGGAGCTGGCGGACGACGATGCCGACCTGCCCTGGCTCGACACCGATTATGACGACGAGGAACCTGCCGGCTACGACACCGGGCGACTGGTCGGCTTCTTTCTGGTCGGCCTGCTGGTCATCGGCCTGATTATTGCCGCGCTGTGGTTCTTCAGCAATCGCGGCCCCGACCCCGAACTGGTCGCCGATGGCAGCACCATCGAAGCGCCCGACGGTCCGGTCAAGACACCGCCCGAAGCCATCGCATCGGGCGATGCGGATGACGGGAGCGAGAGCGTCGCCGCCGCCGTGAGCGAAGGGCAGACGCGCGAAGGGCGCTTGGCCGAAGACGACGCGCCCCGTCCCAGCATCGACGCCGCCGGTAGCCGTGCCGCTGCCAGCAGCGGAGCCGCCAGTGGAGCAAACAGTGAAACGTCCGGCGGGACAACCGGAACCGCCGCGGCAACGGGCGGAACCGCCGTGCAGGTCGGCGCTTACTCCAGCCGCGAACGTGCGGTTGCAGGGTGGAGCCAGCTGACCGGCCAGACCGACGTGCTGAGCGGCGTGAAATACCGCGTCGCCGAAGGTCAGGTGGATGGTTCGACCGTGTATCGGTTACAGGCCGTTGTAGCGGACAACGCCGCAGGCCAGAAACTGTGCGCCGGACTGAAGGCGGACGGGCTGGCCTGTCAGGTCAAGTAGAGCGCGACCGGCGCTTCCTCGCAGGCGCTGCCGCCCTTGCAAAAAGGCGGCAGCGCTGCGACGGAACGCGGCATGACACCAGCCATCTTCGGCGTCGCGGGCGCCACGCTTACCGCCAATGAACGCGCCTTTTTCGCGGAGGCGGATCCCGCTGGGTACATCCTGTTCGCTCGCAATTGCGAAACGCGCGACCAGATGCGCGCGCTGACCGATGACCTGCGCACGATAAAGGGCCGCGACCGGCTGCTGGTCTCGATCGATCAGGAGGGCGGGCGCGTGCAGCGCATGTCCGCGCCGGAATGGCCCAAATATCCGGCGGGCGAGGCGTTCGACACACTCTATCGCAAGGCACCCGCCAGCGCGATACAGGCCGCGCGCCTCAATGCCGAACTGCTCGCGCGCGATCTGGCCGAAGTCGGCATCACCGTGAATTTCCACGCACCCTGCGACCTGCGCCTGCCCGAAACCGTCGATGCCATCGGCGATCGCGCGATGGGCGAAGACCCGACGCAGGTCGCCGCGCTGGCCCGCGCCGTGCTGGATGGACATGCGCGCGCGGGCGTTACGGGATGCATCAAGCATATGCCCGGCCACGGTCGCGCCACGGTGGATAGCCATCACATCATGCCCGAAGTCACCGCCAGCGAAGCCGAGCTGGACGCGGATATTGCGCCGTTCAAGGCGCTGTCCGATGCGAAAATCGGGATGAGCGCGCATATCCGCTATCCGGTCTGGGACGCGGATAACCCCGCAACGCTGTCGCCCTTTGTTGTCGAGGACATCATCCGCAAACGCATCGGTTTTGACGGGCTGCTGCTGACCGATGATATCGACATGCAGGCGCTGGACGGCACCATCCCGGAACGCAGCGCGCGCGCCATCGCGGCGGGGTGCGATATCGTGCTGAACTGCTGGGCCAAGGTGCCGGACATGGAGGGCATGGTGGACCGACCTGCCGCCCATCTCGCAGCGTGGCGCGGAGCGGTTGGAGGCGGCGCTGGCGACTACGGGCGAGGCCGAAACCGCGCCTGCCAGCGACGAATTGCGCGCGCAACGCGACGCCTTGCTGGCGTTATAGCGCGCCAGCCCCTATATCGGTCGGGCACACATTTTCGAAAGGTCCGCCGCCATGTCCCTCGGTCCCTGGCAAATCGCCATTCTCGTCCTCGTCGTCCTGGTCCTGTTCGGGCGCGGCGCGCATTTCGGAGTTCATGGGCGATTTCGGCAAAGGTATCAAAAGCTTCAAAAAGGGCATGAACGAGGACGACTCGCCCGCCGAAGGTCGAGCGGCCAGATCGAAGCGCCTGCCGATACCGCACCGCCCCCCGTGGCGCCTTCCGCATCCGAGCGCGCCCCGGTCGAAGACACCAAGACCTCCTGATCGTTTAGCGCGCGAGCACGCACCGCCATGTTCAATATCGGTGCCCCCGAACTGCTGGTGATCGTGGTGGTCGCCGTGCTTGTCATCGGGCCGAAGGATATGCCCGCCGCGCTGCGGCTTGCAGGGCGCTGGGTCGGCAAGCTGCGCCGCACCTCCGCCCAGTTCCGCGCCGGTTTCGATGCCATGGTGCGCGAGGCGGAGATGGAGGACATGGAGAAGAAGTGGGCCGAGCAAAACCGCAAGATCATGGCCGAAACGCCGGCGGGTGAAGCGGGTGGCGACTTGGCCAACACCGCCGAAATGCTGCCACTCGAAGTGCCCGAAGCTGCGAAACCAGTCGATGATGCCGCCGAAGCAATGGCAGCGGCCAAATCGCAGCATGGCAAGTCCTAGAATATGGCCACCGCGCTAAAGGACATCGACGAGAGCCAGGCCCCGCTGCTCGACCATCTGATCGAGCTGCGCGCGCGGCTGGTGCGCTGCGTGTTCGCACTGGCGCTTGCGTTTTCGGTCTGCCTGTATTTCGCCAGCGAGATTTACGGATTCCTCGTCGTGCCACTCGAACAGGCCTTTCCCGACGGCGACGGAAAACTCATCTACACGCAGCTTTACGAGGCGTTCTTCGTGCAGCTGAAGGTGGCGCTGTTCGCGGCGTTCTGCGCCAGCTTCCCGATCATCGCCAACCAGCTCTGGGCGTTCGTCGCACCCGGCCTTTACGCTAAGGAAAAGCGCGCATTCCTGCCGTTTCTGTTGGCAACGCCGGTGTTGTTTATCGCGGGTGCGTCGCTGGCCTATTACGTCGTAATGCCCACCGCATTTCGCTGGTTCATCGGGTTCGAAGGCGTGACCGGCGGCATCCCGCTGGAAGCATTGCCCGAGGCGGACGAATATCTCTCGCTGGTCATGCAGTTCATCCTCGCCTTCGGTATCAGCTTCCTGCTGCCGGTTCTTCTGCTGCTGCTAAACCGGGCGGGCCTGGTGACTCGCAAGCAGTTGTCGGGCGGGCGGCGTTACGTCATCGTGGGTGTCGTTGCGCTGGCGGCCATCGTCACACCGCCCGATCCCGGCTCGCAGCTCATTCTCGCGGTGCCGCTGCTGCTGCTGTTCGAAGGATCGCTGTTGATTATGCGCGTGACGGAACGGCGCGCAGTCGAGGCCACTGCCGATGAAGAGGGTAAGGAATCCGCTACTCCGTGAAGCGGCTTATTCGGGCGCGGTGTAGACCTGCTGGCCCGCCACCCACGTCTGCAACACGCGCGTTTTGCGGATATCGGCGGGCGATGCGATCAGCGGGTCGCGGTCCACGATGATGAAGTCCGCCCATTCGCCCGGCATCAATTTGCCGAACTTGCCATCCGCAAAGGCGGCGTGCGCCCCGTCGGCGGTATAGCCGCGCAACGCGGCGGTGCGATTGACCGTTTCGCCGGGTCGCCATCCACCGAACGGCTGCCCGTCCGCATCGGTGCGCGATATCGCGGCGGCAAGCCCTGCGAACGGGTCGGGCCGTTCGACCGGCGCGTCCGATCCGAAGGCAAGCGGCGCACCCGTTTCGGTGATGGTACGCCACGCATAGGCACCTTCCAGTCGGGGCGGGTCCAGCCGCTGTTCCGCCATCGTGCGGTCGCTGGTCTGGTGAACCGGCTGCATCGAGGCGATCACGCCATGCGCGCCGAATTTCGCAATGTCCGCCGTATCCACGATCTGCGCGTGCTCGATGCGCCAGCGCCGGTCGCCGATCATAGGTCTCGGCCAGCTCGCCTATTGCGGTCAGCACTTCGCCATTGGCCGCATCGCCGATGGCATGGATGGCAAGCTGGAAATCGTCCAGCGCCGCGCGGCTCATCAGGTTGCGCAGCTGTGTCGGTGTTTGCAGCGGCAGGCCGGTATTGCCCGCATCGTCGGCATAGGGCTCGTTTCAGCCAGGCACCGCGCGACCCCAGCGCGCCATCGAGATAAAGCTTCACGCCGTTCAGGCGCAGCCGGTCGCCATACAGCCAGCGCGTGGGTCCGGGGCCGCCGATCAGCTGCATGGCATCGACCCCGTCGGCATAGGAGATGGTCCGCACCCGCAGCGCGCCCGCATCGCCCGCGCGGCGCAGCGCCTGCCAGTCCTCGATGGTTGTGCCCATATCCGCCGCCGCCGTCACGCCCATCGCCACCAGCGTATCCTGCGCCTTCACCAGCGCCAGATCGCGGTCGGCGGGGGTGGGCGCGGGCACGAATTTCTGCACCAGCGCCATAGGCCTCGTCCACGAACACGCCGGATGGTTCGTTGCTACCCGCGATCCGCTCGATCCGCCCGCCCGCCGGTGACTTCGTGGCGGCGGTGATGCCAGCGGCTTTCAGCGCGGCGGTGTTGCCCCATCCGGCATGGTTGTCGGACCGCTCCAGCCAGACCGGGCGGTCCGCCACCGCCGCATCCAGTTCGGCTGCGGTCGGGAAACGGTCCAGCCCCCATTTCACCTGGTTCCATCCACGCCCGATAATCCACGGCCGACCGGGATATTCCTCTGCATAGGCGGTAATTTTTGCCTGCGCTTCGGCAAGCGATGTCGTGTCCGACAAGTCCAGCGTCAGCGCGGCGAAGCCCAGATCCATCATGTGCAGGTGCGAATCCATCAGGCCCGGCAGCATCACCTGCCCCTTGCCGTCGAACACGAAATCAGGGTCGGCAGGTTGCCGGTCGCCATCGCGCAGCAATTGTTTCACCCGGCCCGCATCGTCCACCAGCAGCGCGGTGAAACGGTCGATCTCGCCTTTCTCGTCGAAAGCGATGCCCTGCACATTGTCGATCAGCGTGTCGGCGAGCGCCGGGCTGGCGCTGCACAGCAGGGCGGCGGTGAAACAGGCTGGCGCGGATCATGTATCGTGTCCTTCGGAATGTTTGCTGGCGGGGTAGCGCCGGATCAGTGCGCTGGTATCCTGACGTCCGCCTTCCATAGCCTGAACCTCGGCATAAAACCGGTCGACCATCGTGGCGACGGGTGTTTCAAGGCCCAGCCGTTTGGCCTCGGCCAGGGCATAGCCCAGATCCTTGCGCATCCAGTCGATGGCGAAGCCGAAATCGAACTCGCCCGCGACCATCGTGGCCCAGCGATTGTCCATCTGCCAGCTTTGCGCCGCGCCGCCGCCAATGGCTGCGAGCACGGCGTCTGCATCGAGGCCGGAGCCTTGCGTCAGGCGCACCGCCTCCGCCAGTCCTGCCAGCGTTCCGGCGATGCACATCTGGTTGGCCATCTTGGCCGTTTGCCCCGCACCAGCCGGACCGATCAGCACACTGCGTGCGGCATAGGCGGCCATGACCGGCTCGGCCCGTGCGAAGGCCGCCTCCTCGCCGCCGCACATGATGGCCAATGTGCCTTTTTCGGCACCGGCCTGCCCACCCGAAACCGGCGCATCGAGAAAGCCGATACCGCGTTTCGCCGCCGCCGCTTGCAGCTCGCGCGCCATACCGGCCGAGGTGGTGGTGTGATCGACCAGCAGGCTGCCATCCTCCATCGCCGCCAGCGCGCCGCCGTCGCTCAGCACGACCTGCCGCACATCCTCGTCATTGCCGAGGCACAGGAAAACAATCTGCGCGCCGTCGACGACACCGGCGCGGGTATTGCAGGTTTTGGGCGAATACCCTTCCTTCGACAGCGCATCGGACCATGCGCGTTCCTTTGCTTCGGTGCGGTTGAAGGCGGTCACGCCATGCCCCGCGCGCACCAGATGTGCCGCCATCGGCGCGCCCATCACACCGAGGCCCAGGAAAGCGATCGAAACGGGTGTCTGTCATGGTGCGCGAGAATACGAAGCGTGCCGCACGCTGGCAATGCGTCCGCCGAGCCAATCCGCGTACCCTTCCACGCGCCGTCCTTTTCGCCTAACCGCAGCGGCGATGACCCGGAACGCGCTAGAGCAACTGACCCTTTCGCATGTAACCGCCGCAGCGGAACGGATAAAGGGCGCGGTGGTGCGCACCGCCTGCGCTGCATTCGATTACCCTGTCCGAGATTACCGGCGCGGATATCTGGCTGAAGTTCGAGAACCAGCAATTTACCGCTGCCTACAAGGAGCGCGGCGCGCTGAATGCGCTGCTGCTGTTGACTGACGAACAGCGGGCGCGCGGTGTCATTGCCGCCTCGGCAGGCAACCATTCGCAAGGGTTGAGCTATCACGGCACGCGGCTGGGCGTGCCGGTCACCATCGTCATGCCGCGCACCACGCCGACGGTGAAAGTGATGCAGACCGAGAGCGTGGGCGGCAATGTCGTGCTGGAGGGCGAGACGTTCGACGATGCCTATGCCCATGCACGCGAGCTGGAGCGCGACCGCAACCTGACCTTCGTGCATCCGTTCGACGATCCTGATGTCGCGGCGGGGGCGGGCACCGTCGCGCTGGAACTGTTCGACGATGTGCCGGACCTCGATTGCATCGTGACGCCGATCGGCGGCGGCGGGCTGATATCGGGCATGTCGACCGTCGCGCGCGCACGCTATCCCGACATGGAAGTCGTCGGGGTGCAGGCCGAACTGTTCCCGTCGATGTACGCCCATATCAAGAAGCTCGACCCCAAATGCGGCGGCGATACGCTGGCCGAAGGGATCGCGGTAAAGGCACCCGGCGCGTTCACCAGCCAGATCATCGCTGAGCGGGTGGACGACATCCTGCTCGTCAATGAAGGCGCGCTGGAGAAGGCGGTATCGCTGCTGCTGCAGATCGAAAAGACCGTGGTGGAAGGCGCGGGCGCGGCGGGGCTGGCGGCGGTGCTGGCCAACCCGGAACGGTTCGCGGGCAAGCGGCTCGGGTCTGGTCCTGTGCGGCGGCAATATCGACACGCGGTTGCTCGCCAACGTGCTGCTGCGCGATCTGGCGCGGTCGGGGCGGCTGGCGCGGCTGCGGGTGACCTTGCAGGATCGTCCGGGTGCGCTCTACAAGGTGATGAAACTGTTCGACGCGCACAACGTCAATATCATCGAGATCTATCACCAGCGCATTTTCACCACGCTTGCCGGCCAAGGGCCTGATTACCGACATCGAATGCGAAGCCCGCGATAGTTCGCAGCTCGAGGCCCTGATCGAGACGCTGCGCGGGGCAGGCTATTCGGTCACTCCAGTGGAGCTCGCCTGAGGGTTGCCAGACGAGTTTCCACAGGGCGAGGGTGTCTGCCGCAGTTTGATGGTTAAACCCCTTTAACCCGCGGCATCAGGCGGGCATACCCTTTGGCAAGCCAGACGGTTCCCGTCATGATTCCATCCGCTTGTTGCCAAGGACCAATCCTCACCCGTGTCGGCCCCCGTTCGCTTCCCCCGCTTCTTCGTCACCACGCCCGCACCGTGCCCCTATCTGCCGGGCCGCAGCGAGCGGAAGGTTTTCACCGAGCTGAAGGGGCCGCATTCGGACGAGATGAACGAGGCGCTGGGACGCATCGGATTCCGCCGCAGCCAGACAGTCGCCTATCGCCCGAGCTGCGCCGATTGCCGCGCCTGCGTGTCGGTGCGCGTGGTCGCAAACGAATTCAAACCCAGCACGACGCAACGCAAGAACCTGCGCCGCAATGGCGATCTGGTCGCCACCGAATGTCGCCCGTGGGCGACCGAGGAACAGTTCGAGCTGCTGACCGCCTATCTCACGCATCGCCACCCGGATGGCGGGATGAATGCGATGGAGGAGATGGATTACGCCGACATGGTCGAACATACGCCCGTTACCAGCCACGTCATCGAATATCGCGAACCGTCCGTAGATGGCGAGCCGGGGCGGCTGGTCGGCGCGTGCCTGACCGACCGGCAAAGCGACGGTCTGTCGATGATTTACAGCTTCTACGATCCCGACCATGCAAGCCGGTCGGGTCTGGGCAATTACATCATCCTCGACCACATCCAGCGCGCGGCACGAACGCAGCTGGACTATGTCTATCTGGGCTATTGGGTCGAGGGTTCGGCGCGAATGCAGTACAAGATCCGCTATCGCCCGATCGAACAGCTGAGCCGCAACGGCTGGTCAAGGATCGGCAGCGAAGAGCAGGACGCGCTGATCCGCAAGGCGACCGCGAAACGGGCCGATAAACCAGCTGTCGGAATAACGCCTTTCCTCAAATGACGAGGTTAGGCTGGGCTTGGCGGTACCGGGCGGGCTGGTCTGTTAGTCCCGCGCATTCAATAACGTAGAGCGATGCGATTACCTTTGGTAATCATCGGAAAACAAAGAAAGCGCGCGGATTTCTCCGCGCGCTTTCTTCTTGTTACCTCTTGTACCGAGCGTGTCAGGCGCTGTAATACATGTCGTATTCCACGGCACTTGGCGTGGTTTCCCAGCGACTGACTTCTTCCCACTTCAGGTCGCAATAGGCGTCGATCTGGTCCTTGCTGAACACATCGCCCTTCAGCAGGAAACTCGTGATCGGCTTCCAGCGCTTCCAGCGCCTCGCGTAGTGAGCCGCACACGGTCGGAATGTCGGTCAGCTCTTCGGGTGGCAGGTCGTACAGGTTCTTGTCCATCGCCTCACCGGGATGGATCTTGTTCGTGATCCCGTCGATCCCGGCCATCATCAAAGCGGCAGAGGAAAGGTACGGATTGGCCAGTGCATCGGGGAAACGGAACTCGACCCGCTTCGCCTTCTCGCCCGCGCCATACGGGATGCGGCACGATGCCGACCGGTTGCGCGCGGAATAGGCGAGCAGCACCGGCGCTTCGAAACCCGGCACCAGCCGCTTGTAGCTGTTGGTGGTCGGATTGGTGAACGCGTTCAATGCCTTGGCGTGTTTGATAACGCCGCCGATGTAATAGAGGCACGTATCGCTCAGCCCGGCATAGCCGTCGCCTGCGAACGTGTTCTTGCCGTCGTTCCAGATCGACATGTGGGTGTGCATCCCGGAGCCATTATCGTCCTTGATCGGCTTGGGCATGAAGGTCGCCGTCTTGCCATAGGCGTGGGCGACCTGCTGCACGACATATTTGTAAATCTGCATGTTGTCCGCAGATTCGAGCAGGGTTGCGAATGTCACACCCAATTCGTGCTGCGCGGCGGCGACTTCGTGGTGATGCTTGTCGCATGGCAGGCCCATTTCCAGCATGGTCGAAACCATTTCGTTGCGGATATCGACGGCGCTATCGACAGGCGCGACGGGGAAATAGCCACCCTTGGCGCGCGGCCGGTGGGCCAGGTTGCCGCCCTCGTATTCCTTGCCCGCATTGGTCGGCAATTCGACATCGTCAATGGCGAAACCCGAACCGGCATAGCCGTCCTCGAACCGCACATCGTCGAACATAAAGAACTCGGCTTCGGTTCCGACAAAGATCGTATCGCCGAGCCCGGTGCTTTTCACATAGGCTTCGGCGCGCTTGGCCGTGCTGCGCGGGTCGCGGCTGTACAATTCGCCCGTGCTCGGTTCCACGATATCGCAGAACAGGATCATCATCGGCGTGGCACTGAACGGATCGATATAGGCGCGGTCCAGGTCGGGGCGCAGGATCATGTCGCTTTCGTTGATGACCTTCCACCCTTCGATGGAAGAACCGTCGAACATCAGGCCGTCTTCAAGCTCGTCTTCGCCCAGCACGCCCGCAACCATCGACAGGTGCTGCCACTTGCCCTTGGGATCGGTGAAGCGCAGATCAACCCACTCGATTTCGTCGTCCTTGATCTGTTTCAGAATGTCTTTTGCGGATGCCATGTCAGGTCCTTTGTCGTGATGGGTGGGGTGTGATGTGGTTATGTCGCGCGCGGCAGAACTGCGCGCCGGACGTCAGATAGCCTCGTCGTCGGTTTCGCCGGTGCGGATGCGCAGCGCACTTTCGATGGCGGTGACGAAGATCTTGCCGTCGCCGATGCGCCCTGTTTGCGCCGATGCCGCGATGGCTTCGACCACTTGGGGTGCCATCGTGTCCGTAACGATCACTTCCAGCTTAACCTTGGGCAGGAAATCGACGACATATTCGGCACCGCGATACAGTTCGGTATGGCCTTTCTGACGGCCGAAACCTTTCGCTTCCAATACGGTGATACCGGACACGCCGATTTCGTGCAGCGCCTCCTTCACCTCGTCCAGCTTGAAGGGTTTGATAATCGCTTCGATCTTCTTCACGCCCAAACCTCGTTTCAGCAACGGCTCTTTTGGCCAATGTGCGTGGATATTGTTCCAGTCGTGCGAACAGGTGTCGCAAGGGCGCAATATCCTAACACTTCCTTACAAGAACCGTGCCATGCCCCATTCGTTCCGAAAGGGCAGAAAGCCGCCAGTTTCGACAGTAGCGCGCTGCTTTATCGGGCAGCGTCTGCCTGTTTTTCAGGCAGGGTTCGGCAAGCGCAAGCCGGTGGCTTCGGGTAGTCCGGCCATCAGGTTCAGCGACTGGACCGCCGCGCCGCCCGCGCCCTTACCCAGATTGTCGAGCCGCGCGACCAGTCGCACCTGTGTGCCGCCATCGTCGGCGCACACGAACAGCTCCATCGCGTCGCTGCCCGCGCTGTCTGCGGACAGGCACAATTCGGCAGGCACGCCATCCGCCACAGTAACGATAGCGGAGCCATCGTACTGAGCGCGCAAGGTATCGCGCATCGCGGCAGGTTCGATGCGCGTGTCCGTTCGCGATTCCAGCGCGGCGAGGTCCAGCGGCACATCCACGATCATGCCGCGATAGGCGCGTGCAACGGCAGGGCTGAAAACGGGCGCGTGGGCCAGTGCGGCATGATGGCGCATTTCCGCCAAATGCTTGTGTCCCAGACCGAGGCCGTAGCTGCGAAATGCAAGCGCCGGATCGCCGTCGAACCGTTCGATCAGCGCCTTGCCACCGCCCGAATATCCGGACACGGCATTGACGCTGTAAGGCCAGTCGGCGGGCAGCAATCCAGCGCGCACCAGCGGCGCGACAAGAGCGAGGAAGCCGGTCGGGTAGCAGCCAGGATTGCTGACCCGCGCCGCCTCGGCAACGGCGTGCGCTGCCGACCAGTTCGGGAAAACCGTACGTCCAGCCCGATGCGGTGCGATGGGCGCTGGATGCATCGATAACGCGCGTAGCGGAGGCGCTATCGATCATGGCAACCGCCTCGGCTGCCGCCGCGTCGGGCAGGCACAGGATCGCAATGTCGGCGCCGTTCAATGCATCGCGGCGTGCATTCGCGTCCTTGCGCACGGCATCGTCCAAGACGATCAAGGAGAATTCGGGCCGGTCCGCCAGCCGCTCGCGGATTTCCAGGCCGGTGGTGCCTTCCGCCCCGTCGATGAAGATGTGCAGCGTCATATGCCGTCAGGCAGGCACGGTCAGCGCGTCGGCGGGCACCCACCCGCTAGGCCCGTCCGGCCCGACGCAGCCCCAACTCCAGCTACCGGCCGTATCGAGCAACTCGAACCGCGACCCGGCGGCGAGGCTGATCACAGGATCGGCTTCGGCTTGCGGTTGCAGGCGCAGCTCGACCGGCTTGTCTGCAACGTGGCAAATTGTCGGCATGGCATAGACCGGCACCAGATACCGCGACGCCAGCGCGATATGGGCAAGATCACCGCGCAGAGGCAAGGTGCCCGCTGCCGGGCGCGTAACAGGTCCGGCAAGCGCAATCGTGCCGTCGGGTACGGAATAGGAACCGTCTGGCGGCGTCTGCGCGGGGGGCGGCGTGCTCACGACAGCATCCTTTGCCCGCTCCGCCGCCGCCGGACAAGCAATGCGCATTGCCTATCCGCAAGAATGATGTCCTGTGCAGTTCAACGGGGATACCGCGCCAGCAGCATGTGGAACGCCGCGCGCAGGCCATAGGCCGCGCCGCCCTTGGGCCGTCCCGGCTTGGCGAAAGGGCCGCCATGCGAAGGTGTCGAAATGCGCCCAGTCGATGCCGTCCGCCACGAATTGATCGAGGAAAAGACCCGCCACGCTGGCCCCGGCATAGGGGTTGCCATGCGCGTTGTTGATGTCGGCGATGTCGGAATTCAGCCATTCGCGATATTCATCGGGCAGCGGCAGCCGCCACGGCGTATCGCCATGCGGTTCGCCCGCCGCGATCAGATCGGCGGCGGTTTCGTCCCGGCGGGTCATCAGCGCGGGATAGTCCGGCCCCAGTGCCACGCGCGCCGCGCCGGTCAGCGTGGCGAAATCGATGATGAGTTCGGGGTCGTCCTCGCTGGCACGGGTCAGCGCATCGCCAAGGACCAGTCGCCCTTCGGCATCGGTATTGCCGATTTCCACCGTCAGCCCCTGTCGCGATTGCAGCACGTCGCCGGGGCGGAAGGCGTTGGAAGAGATGGCGTTCTCCACCGCCGGGATCAGCATATGCAACCGCACCGGCAGCTGTGCGCCCATAACCAGATCGGCCAGCGCCAGCGCATGGGCCGCGCCGCCCATATCCTTCTTCATCAGCTTCATGCCGACCGCGCTTTTCACGTCCAGCCCGCCGGAATCGAAGCACACGCCCTTGCCGACGATGGCGATTTTCGGATCGCTCTCGCGGCCCCATTCGATGCGAATCAGGCGCGGCGCGTGATGGCGTGCGGCGGCGCGTCCGACGGCGTGGATCATCGGATAGTCCCGCTCCAGCGCCTCGCCCTTCGTCACCTGGATTGTCGCACCGTGACGTTTCGCGACATCTTCGGCGAGCGCCTCGATGGCAGCCGGTCCCATATCCTCGGCCGGGGTATTCACCATGTCGCGCACCAGATGTTCGGCGCGCGCTTCCGCCATTGCGCGGTCGATGGCCTTGACCGCGCCGGTCAGCAGCATGCGCGGCCCCTTGGCGGGATCGTCCTTCTTGTACCGGTCGAAACGGTACTGCGCGGTCTGCCAGCCATGCAATGCAGCACCCGGCTCGCCCTGTGCCAGGCGATAGCTGCCCTCGGGCAACACTTCCGCCAGCTTGGCGAGGCACCAGGGCGACAGCGTATCGGTGTCCGCTACGCCCGTGACCGCGTACCACCCATCGGGATCGTTCGGTCCGCCGGGTACGATGGCGGTCTGCCCGGCGTTGCCGTCGAAAGTCTGCGCGGCGAGCGATGCGGCCTGTCCGGTGGTCAGCGATTTCTTCCATGCATCGAACCCGTCGCCGGTCACGGTGTGGATTGCGATGGCGGTTTGTCCGCGATCGGGCTGGACAAGTTCGGGCGCGCGGGTCGGTTGTTTGCTCATCGTGCGCCATAGCGCCATGCAGTGCTGCGTTGCACCCTGCTTTTTCGCGCGCACCGCTACGCTCGCAATCGTTTGCGCGGCACGCTACATATCAGCGTATGACACAATATCAGACCATTACGGCGGAAGAGACCGTCATGCGCGACGGCACGATCAAGCTGCACGGCAGCGAGGGCTTCGACGGGATGCGCGCCGCCGGGAAGCTGGCGGCCAGCATTCTCGACGACCTCGACAGGTTTCGTGCAGCCCGGCGTGACCACCGAAGAGATCGACGACCGCGTGCTCGACCTGATGCTGGCGGGCGGGGCGGTACCCGCGACGATGGGCTATCGCGGCTATGCCCATGCCAGCTGCATTTCGATCAACCACGTCATGTGCCACGGCATTCCCGGCCCGAAGGCGCTGAAAAGCGGCGATATCGTCAATATCGACGTGACCCCGCTGCTGGACGGCTGGCACGGCGACACCAGCCGCATGTTCCTGGTCGGCGATGTGCCGCTGAAGGCGCGGCGGCTGGTCGATGTGACGCATGAATGCCTTATGGTGGGCATCGACGCGGCGCAGCCCGGCGCGCGGCTGGGCGATATCGGTGCGGCGATTGCGGCCCATGCCGGGCAGTTCCGCTATGGCGTGGTGCGCGAATTTTGCGGGCATGGCGTCGGGCCGCCTGTTCCACGATGCGCCCGAAGTGGTGCACGCGGCGAAGGCCGGGACGGGACCGGAGCTGCGGCCGGGCATGTTCTTCACCATCGAACCGATGATCAATCTCGGCAAGCCGTGGGTGAAGTTGCTGAACGATGGCTGGACCGCCGTGACGCGCGACAAGTCGCTGAGTGCGCAGTTCGAGCATTCCATCGGCATTACCGAAACCGGCAACGAGATTTTCACGCTGAGCGAGACCGGGTCTGCACAAGCCGCCTTACGCTGATCGCGCTAGCCTTCCCGCGCCGCGCGGATCGCAGCGGCGCCCGCAAATGGCGCGCCTGCGACCAGCACCAGGCTGACCGCTCGCACACAGCGCAAGCGCGCCGTAATCCTGCCGCGCCAGCGCGCCTGCCCCGAAGATCAGGATCGGGATCGCCAGCGGCATCAGCAACAGCCCGGCCAGCGCCGCGCCGCCGCGCAATCCCGCGGTCAGCGCGGCGATCATCACGCCGATGGCGGCAAGCCCCGGCGTGCCCGCCAGCAGACCGAGCAAGACGAAGTGCAGCGTCGGCCCGTCAAGGCCGAGCAAGGCCGCGGCGGGAAACGCCGCGCAAGCAGCAGGAACGGGGCGAAGGTCAGCCAGTGCGCCACCATCCGTACCGCCAGCGTCAGTTCCTCGGCGACCCCGCGCAGGGCGAGCTGGTCGAACACGCCCGCATCGAGATCGGGCGCGACCAGCCGGTCGAGCGGCAGGATCGCCGCCAGCAGCGCCGCGACCCAGATCACGCCGCCGCCCGTCCGGCCGAGCAGCGCGGCGTCGGGGCCGACCGCGAAAGGGAACAGCATCGCCACGGCCAGGAAGAACAGGACGGGCAGGAAGCTGCCGCCGCGACCGGGCATCAGCCGGCCAAGATCGCGTCGCAGCAGCGGCCGAACAGCCGCGTCACGGCACGAAGTCTTCCGCAGATCCAGCGTATGCGTCCGGCAGCGCCATCGGCTGGTGCGAGGCGACCACGGCGAGGCCGCCCGCTGCGCGCGGTGATCGCGCAACCAGTCTCTCGACCAGCGCAACGCCATCGCTATCCAGACCGTTCAGCGGTTCGTCCAGCAACCAGACGGCGGCATCGCTGCGCCATCAGCCGGGCAAAGGCGGCCCGCTTGCGCTGTCCGGTCGAGAGGTAGCGCACCGGCACGTCGGCCAGATCGCTGAAGATCCGACGGTTCCGTGCGGCGCTGCGCGACGCACCGTCCATCGCGGCACCAGAACGCCAGCGCCTCGCGCAGCGGCAGGGCGGGTCCAGCGCGGGCGTTCTCGATCGACCAGCGCGACTGCCGTCCCAGCCACGCTCGACCGTCTCCGGTCGAACGGGCGCGCAACCCCGCCAGAATGCGGATCAGGCTGGTCTTGCCGATGCCGTTGGCGCCGCGCACAGCAGCGCATCGCCCGCCTCGCATCAGCGCAGGAAAACCCGCGCAGCAGCAACCGGTCGCCGCGGCGGCAGGCGACGTCGCGCGCGATAAGAGCTGCCCGCTTGCATGGCTGGTCGGTTAGGCGAAACCTGTGGAGCTCACAAGCACAGAAGGACCCGCGCACGCAATGTCCGTATCCGAACTGACCGAAGCCGAACGCGACGCAGCTGTTGGCGGCTCATCCCGACATGGACGGTGCGCGACGGACGGCAAGGCGATCCAGCGTACATTCGAGCATGGCGATTTCAGCGAGGCGTGGGGCTTCATGGCCCGCGTCGCATTGCTGGCGCACGAGCAGGACCATCATCCCGAATGGTCCAATGTCTATGCCACCGTCGCCATCACCCTGACTACGCACGATGCGGGCGAAGATGGCGGGCTGTCGGCGCGCGATGCGCAAGATGGCAAAGGCGATCGACGCGCTGCTTTAACCGTTACAGCGAGCCGCGCGCCCGCAAGTCCTTGCGCACGCGGCCCGGCATCCAGCGCGCGCCGAACGCCATACGCTTTGCCGTCTTGCCGACCAGCCAGTGCAGCCTTGTCGCCATGCACCGCGTTCCACGCGGCCTCCGCGACTTCGGCGACCGGCGTGATTTCCAGACCGGCATCGACCACGCGGCTGCGGATGTCCTCGTTGGCGCGCGCGTTCATCGTGTGAGACAATAGCGGCGTGTCGATGAAGGCGGGGCAGAGCGAAGCGACCTTGATGCCATGTTCCGCCCATTCGCCGTCGAGGCTTTCGGTCAGGCCGCGCACCCCGAACTTGGTGGCGCTGTAGACGGAAGACGAGGGCGAGCCGTAGATCCCCGCGGCGCTGGCGGTGTTGAGCAGGCAGCTGCCCGGCGCGGTCTTCAGCAAATGGGGAAACGCGGCCTGCGCGCCGAACAGCACGCCTTTCAGATTGATGTCGAGACAACGCGTGATCTCGTCCTCGCTGTTGTCGATCAGCGGCCCGCCCAGCGGGATACCGGCGTTGTTGACCAGCGCATCGATGCCGCCCGCCGCCGTGTCGAAAGCAGCCAGCGCCTCATCCCACGCCGTCCGGTCGCGCACGTCGAAGCGGTGCGTAAAGGCATAGTCCGCGCCGATCATCTCGACCGTGTCCGCCATGCCCGCATCATCGACATCGCCAAGCCCGACGAACCAGCCGCCCTGTGCAAACCGCTGCGCCATGGCGCGCCCGATGCCGGAACCACCGCCCGTGATGAAAATCGACTTGCGTCGTGTCGTATCGCGTTGCGCCATGATGCTCTCCCTTTGCGCCCGTCCTAGCGCGAGCGGTTGCACCATCCAGCCGTGGACTAACCGCCAGCGCGTCTTCCAGACCCTGCACATGCTCCTCGCCCTCGACGATTTGCGCGGTCGACCCCGTTACCGTCTCGCCAATCGGTTCCGCGCGTCCGCCGAGGCAGGTGGCGAGGAAGTTCTCGGCAACCGCGTTGAAGGCGATGTTGTTGGCAGGCTTGGCGAAGCCGTGGCCCTCGTCGGGGAACAGCACGTAGGTGACCGGAATGCCCTGCCGCCTGCATCGCGGCGACGATCTGGTCGCTTTCCGCCTGCTTCACGCGCGGATCGTTTGCGCCCTGTCCGATCAGCAGCGGCTTGGTGATCTTGTCGGCGGAATAGAGCGGGCTGGCTTTCTTCAGGGCTGCCAGGCCTTCCGGCGTGCGCGGATCACCCATGCGTTCGTGGAACTGCGCGATCAGCGGCTCCCAGTAAGGCGGGATCGTTTCCAGCAGCGTTTCGAGGTTGGATGGCCCGACGATATCGACCCCGCAGGCAAACTTCTCGGGCGTGAAGGCAAGGCCCGCCAGCGTGGCATAGCCGCCATAGGAGCCGCCCATGATAGCGACGCTGTCGTCTGCGGTAATCCCTTCCGCCACGGCCCAGTCGACAGCGTCGATCAGGTCGTCGTGCATCTTCAGGCCCCACTGCTTGTCGCCCGCAGTGATGAAGTCCTTGCCGAAGCCGGTCGAGCCGCGGAAGTTGACGCTGAGCACGGCATAGCCGCGATTGGCGAGCCATTGGTGCGCGCGGTTATAGCCATAATCATCGCGCGCCCACGGCCCGCCATGCACCAGCAGCACCATCGGCACGGCGTCATCCGGCACGCCGTCGCCATCGGTATCGCTGCCGGGCGGCAGCGTGAGGTAGGAGGGCAGCACCAGCCCGTCGCGCGCGGTGATTTCGCGGCGTGTGCATCGGTTGCAGCGGCGCGCCGACCAGTTCGGGGCGGGTGGTGTAGAAATCGGTCAGCGTCTTCGCGCCGCGATCATAGATGAAGGTCTTCGATGGCGCGGTGACGGGATCGTTCCACACGATCCATTTCGTATCGTCCTCGGTGCGCGACTGGACGCCGAATTCGCCCTCCAGCTTGGTATCGAGCCAGTCGAGCGATGCCTTTACGTCGGGATCGATCGCGGTCCATTCGGTCTTGAGATAATTGAACGAATAGGCTTCGATCTCGCCCGTCTTGGGGTCGGTCATCGCGCCGCCGATATCGGCCTTGTCGTTCGCGGCGATCACGGTCTTTTCGCCCGTCGCCACATCCTGCGCGATCAGCGCGGCGGTGTTGCGCCCGCGGCTGTCGATCCAGTACATCGTCTTGCCGTCGGTGGTGAACCCGGCGGGCTGCGTGGTCAGCGAATCCGCCAGTTCGGTGCTTTCGTCGGCTTCGTCCGCAATGACGCCGTCGGTGATCGTGAAGAAATCCATGCCGCCCGCCGCGTTGGGTCGAACCGCCATGCGCAGGTCCAGATTGTCGTCGGCCAGGAACCCGGCATAGGCATCGTTCTGCAACACCATCGTCAGTTCGCCGGTATTGAGATCGAGCAGATAGGGATCGTGGAAGCGCGCATCGCGATTGTTCAGCCCGACCAGCATCTTATCGCGTTTTGTTTCGGATGTTCCGATAATATCGACGCGCGTATCCTCGAAATCGGTCAGCGTGCGTTCCGCGCCGGTGGCGATATCGACGCCGTAAAGCAGGAAGTTTTCATCGCCGCCCTTGTCCTGGATATACAGCAGGCTGCGCGAGTCCGGTGCCCAGAAATACTGGCGGATGGGGCGGTCGGTCGCCTTGGTCATAACCTTGGCAGCGTCAGGATCGTCGACGGGAGCGATCCAGACATTCAGCACGTCGTTATCGGGTGCGAGCCAGCTGAGCCATTTGCCGTCGGGGCTGAGATTGCCGGATGCGCGGGTGGGATTGCCGAACAGCGCATCGCGCGGGATCAGGGGTACGGAGGCCGAGGGACGGAAGTTGGCGTAGTCATCGGAACAGGGGTCTCCGCTTGGGTCTGGGCGATTGTCGAGTGAGGAAGGGCGAGCGCCAGCGCGAGTGCCAGTGCGGGGGTGGCGGCTCCGGCAAGGAGCGAAAGGGCGGGACGGCGGCGATTGGCAGGTGCAAACATCGGACGACTCCTTGTTGAATAGCAGGTATGCTTACCGTGTTCTGGCGCGTCGCGCAAAACATCGCCGGCTCGACCAACTGCCGCAAAGCGTCGTCAAAGCGCGGGATTGTCGTAACAATGCCAGGTAAACATCGCCAGCGCGCCGCGATGCGGGCCGCCAGGGTTCGGACAGGGCGCGGGTCGCTTTTTCGTCGGGCCGTTCGGGCAGGCCGAGTATCTTGCCGATACCGGCCATCACGGCGAGGTCGCCTGCGGGCCAGATATCGGGGCGTCCTTCGGCAAACAGCAAGTATATCTCCGCCGACCAGCGCCCGATGCCCTTGATCCGGGTCAGTTGGGCGATAGCTTCTTCGTCATCTTCGGGCAGGCTGATCGATATCGAGCTCGCCATCCACCACCAACTCGCACAGCGAGCGGGCATAGCCCTGTTTCTGCCGCGACAGGCCGCAGGCGCGCAGCGTGTCGAAATCGCGCGACAGAAGCGCATCGGGTGCCAGTTCTTCGCCCAGTTCCGCTTCCAGCTTGGCGACCACCGAGCGCGCCGCGGCGACGGAGACCTGCTGGCCGACGATGATGTGCAGCAACGTCCGATAGCCCGGCTCGCGGATGGCGCGGTTCGGGATAGCCGCATTTGTCGAGTGCCGCGGCGACCTTCGGCTCCAAACCGGCCACCGTGTCGATCCCCGCACGAAGCTGTTGTTTATCAAGTCCCATCCACGCCTGCCCCACCTTGCAAAACCCGTGCCGCTGCCATAGCGACCCGCCCAACCGCACCAGATGAAACCGCGTTAGACAGAATTGCGAGCCAGACCACCATGCCAAAACTGATTGTCGTCAACCGCGAGGGCGAAGAAAGCGAAATCGACGTCGCATCCGGGCTGACCGTGATGGAAGCCATTCGCGACAACGGTTTCGACGAATTGCTGGCGCTGTGCGGCGGATGCTGTTCGTGCGCGACGTGTCACATCACCGTCGATCCGGCTTTCGCTGCAAAGATGCCCGCGCTGGGCGAGGACGAGGACGACCTGCTGGAAAGCAGCGACCACCGCACCGAAAACTCGCGCCTGTCCTGCCAGATACCGTTCACCGACGACCTCGACGGGCTGAAGGTGGTCATCGCACCGGAAGATTGATGCGCAGGCGCGATGCCATCATAGCGTGGCCCCGATGATTACAGCTCATTCGCTCGACCTGATCGGCAACACCCCGCTCGTCCGTCTGGCCGGACCGAGCGCGGCGGCGGGCTGCGACATTTACGGCAAGTGCGAATTCGCCAATCCGGGCGGGTCGGTGAAGGACCGCGCCGCGCTGACCATCATCCGCGATGCCGAACAGCGCGGCGAACTGGCCGCCGGTGGCACGGTCGTCGAGGGGACGGCAGGCAATACCGGCATCGGCATCGCACTGGTCGCCAACGCGCTGGGCTATCGCACCATCATCGTCATGCCCGACAATCAAAGCCGCGAGAAGATGGACACGCTGCGCGCGCTTGGCGCCGAGCTGGTGCTGGTTCCGCCGACCAAGTTTTCCGATGCCAACCATTTCGTCCATACCTCGCGGCGGCTGGCGGAGGAAACACCGGGCGCGGTGTGGGCCAACCAGTTCGACAACACTGCCAATCGCAAGGCGCATATCGACGGCACGGCGGTCGAGCTTTGGGACCAGTTGGACGGCAGGATAGACGGCTTCACATGCGCGGCCGGCACGGGCGGGACCATTGCCGGCGTTGGCATGGGGCTGAAAGAACGCGACGAGACTGTCCGCATCGCGCTGACCGATCCGCATGGCGCGGCGCTTTACAACTATTACGCGCATGGCGAACTGGAGGCGGAAGGGTCTTCGGTTGCCGAGGGCATCGGGCAGGGGCGCATCACCGCCAATCTGGAAGGTGCGCCGATCGACACCCAATTTCGCATTTCCGACGAGGAAGGGCTGGGATGGGTCGCGCGATTATTGCGTGAGGAAGGGCTGTGCCTCGGCCTGTCGAGCGGGATCAATGTGGCCGGGGCCGTGATGCTGGGCAAGAGTCTGGTGGCGGATGGCCGTGTGAAGCCGCGCGTTGCCACGATCCTGTGCGACAGCGGATTTCGCTACCTGTCGACGCTGTATAATGCGGACTGGCTGCGCGCGAAGGATCTGCCCGTGTTCGACTGGCTCGACAGCACCTCCGGCACCGGACCGCAGACGTAGCCGGTTATTGACACGGCGGACCAGCGGCCTAGCCTTGGGTCATGGCAAACGGCTTTCTCGATCATGTCCGCATCAGCGCGCTGCGCCCGTCGCGCCTCGACCCGGCTGGCAATCGCGGACACGGTGGACCCGATGCCGATGCCGACGGGCAGGATACGCCGTATCCGATCAAATCCTACACCGTCCACCGCTTGCAGGTCGGGCTGTCCGGCCTTGTCGGTGTGGTGGTGATGATCGCGCTGGCCGATACCATCCTGAGCCGCGCCGACCAGAGCGAAGCCAGCGCCGTGCCGGAGGCGGCGGCCACGGTTCAGGTGGATGCCAGCCCGGTGCCGCAAAACGATCCCCTGGCGGAAGCGGGTGTGGTTCCAGCCTCGCCCGCCCCGACCGAAACCGCGAGCGCGGCACCGGCGCCATCGCAGCCTTCCGGCATGCCAGCAACCAGACCGGACAATGCGTCCAACTAACCCCTTGCGCGGGCCGCTGCTGGCGCTTTTGCTGGTCGCTGGCGGCTGCACATCCGAAGCGACGCAGCAAACGCCGCAACCGTCCCTGGAGCCGCTGGGGCTTAGTACATCGCTGCCGCTATACTGGGCCGAGACAGGCGATCTGGGCGAATTGCTGGACGACAGTGCGGAGCCGCATCGCGTGCGCAAGGTGCTGGAGACGCAATACACACCCGTTCTCCTCGACGGGTTCTCCAAAGCCGACGACGCGGGCGTTCCGACGCAGCAGCTGGCGGGGCTCGATTATCTGGTGCTGGCGCAACCTGCCGCATTGCCGCCTGCCGATCTGGTGGCGATCGACGCATGGGTCCGGAAAGGCGGCAGGGTACTGGTCTTCGCCGATCCGATGCTGACCGAGGAAAGCGAATTTGTATTCGGTGACCGCCGCCGCCCGCTCGACATCGTAATGCTCGGCCCGCTCCTCGCCCGGTGGGGGCTGTCGCTATCGGCGGATACTTCGGCACAAGGCGTCCACCAATTCGGCAATGGCGCACAGGCTGCCACACGTCAGTCGGGCCGCTATTCCATCGTGCCGACCGAAGCCGACGCGACCACCTGCACCCTGTCCGGCGATGCGATACTGGCGCGGTGCACAATAGGCGCGGGCACGGCCGTCCTGTTTGCCGACGCTGCCATATTGCAGGCAATTCCACCCGGCGACACCGACGCATCCGATGCTGCTTTGCGCACATTGCTAAGTCTTGCATTCGACGCTGAAATCGAGTGGGGAAATGACGGGTGAGGCTGCAATGAACAGCCACCGTTAACCTTGTTCGATTTATGTTCCCGCTGAAAAAGCAAGCTTTCATAATGCTTTAACGACTTTACCCCGGAATTCCCCAGTTTTCGCTTTGCTCCTGTGGGGTGTAGGGTTAATACCTTTACCTATCAGGCAGGTTTTATGCTGCGTTCCGTGAATTGGGGCGTTCCGGCGGCGGTATCGCGCGGTCCGGCTCGGCGAAGCCTTGTCTGAAATCAGGCGGAGGGGCGGCGGCTCCTCCAGGGATGTTCAGGGGGACGGTTTACGGTGTCGCAGGTCCGGGTCAGCTATAGCGGACAAGCCTACTCGCCCGCTGGCGACAAGGGCCGGTTCGCGCTGCCGTCCGCCTTCCGCAAGACCGTGAAAGAGGCGAGCGGCAACAAGCGCGTCGTCTGCCTCGATACCCATGCCACATGGCCCTGCATCGTCGGGTTCGGCCTCAATCGCGAAGAAGAATTGCAGGAACAGCTGGATCGGGAATACGACGTCGCGCTCAATGCCGGGCGCGAATTCGATTACGATGCGCGTTCGCTCGCGCTGTTCGGTTTCGACAAGGTGCCGTTCGACGATAGCGGTCGCTTCACCCTGCCGCCGCATCTCGCCAGCGCGGCCAAGGTCGATGGCGGCCTGTTCATTCGCGGTGCCGGACGCTTTTTCACGCTGTGGAGCCCGCCGGAACTGTACCGGATGGGCGACGAGATGGCCAAGCTGAAAGCGGAATGCGAGAGCTTCGTGGCGCAGGCCGGGGCGAAGGGCGCATGACGCAACCCGCCGGTCATATTCCCGTACTTGCTGGACGAAGTTATCGCCGCGCTTGCCGCGGAGGATGGCGATGTGGTCGTCGACGCGACATTCGGGGCGGGCGGCTACACCCGCGCGCTGCTCGATGCCGGCGCAACCGTGCATGCCTTCGACCGCGACCCCGATGCGATTGCGGCGGGGCGGGGCTGGTCCGAGGCGCAGGCCACACCGGCGCGACTGGTGCTGCATCACCGCCGCTTTTCCGAAATGCGCGAAGGCCTTGCCGACGCCGGCGTCACGCGCGTCGATGCGATAACGATGGATATCGGCGTGTCTTCGATGCAGCTCGACCAAGCGCAGCGCGGCTTCGCGTTCCAGTCCGACGGCCCGCTCGACATGCGGATGGCGCAGGAAGGCGAGACGGCCGCCGAATTCCTGAACGGCGCGGACGCGGACACCATTGCGGACGTGCTCTATACATTCGGCGAGGAGCGCCAGTCGCGCCGCATCGCGCGTGCCATCGTCGCGGCGCGCCCGCTGGAAACCACCGGACAACTGGCCCGCGTGGTGCGCACCGCGCTGCGCCATCCGCCGGGTGCGCCGAAGGATCCCGCCACGCGCACCTTTCAGGCGGTGCGCATCCATATCAACGCCGAACTGGACGAGCTGGATTCCGGCCTTGCCGCTGCAGAAACGCTGTTGGGCGAGGGCGGTCGCTTGGCCGTGGTCAGCTTCCACAGTCTGGAAGACCGGATCGTGAAGCGGTATCTGCGCGATGCTGCCAGCGTCGCGTCCGGGTCGCGCCATCTGCCGCAGGCGACCGGTCCCGCGCCGCGCTATCGCAACCTGTCCAAGGCGATCCGCCCCGGCGCAGCGGAACTGGCGCGCAACCCCCGCGCACGGTCCAGCACGCTTCGCCATGCGGTGCGCACGGCGGCGCCCGCGCTATCTGACGCTTCGGTCGGAGCAGGCGCATGACGGCGAGCGGTTCCCGCCTGCGCCAGGTCGGCTGGCTGGTCGTGCTGGCGATCTGCTTCCTCGCAGTCGTTCTGCTCTGGGCGCAGGTGAATGCGGTCAAGGGCGCCGTCAATGCCGCCGAAAAGCAGATCGTCGCGCTGGAAGCGGAAACGATCGAGCTGGAAACGGAATTTCAGGTGCGATCCAACCAGCAGCAGCTGGCCAACTGGAACCGTATCGATTTCGGCTATCGCCCGCCAACCGCCGCGCAATATCTCGACCATGAGCGCGAGCTTGTCGCTCTGGGTGCGCCGCAGGGGCCCGGTGCGCCCGAGCCGATCCGTGTGGCGCGGTCCGATGTTACGCCGCAAGACGATGGCATCCTTGCGATGGTTTCGCCGTTGACTGGCCGAAGCGAAAGTAACAGCGGGAACGCCGCGTCGCGCGGACAGGCTGATGACGCAACGGACGTCGATCTGGCAACCCGCCTCGGAATGGAACCCGAACTCGGCAACGCGCCTGGGGGCGGCGAATGAACGCGCTGACACTCGAAGGCGCGGTGCGTACCGGTCGCGCCGATCTTGTTTCCGGGAGGCTGGATGCGCTCAACATCGCGCGCTTGCGGGTGCTGTGGGTTGCCATCGGCTTTGCTTTCCTGGCGCTGGTCGCCATCGTGCGTGTCGGCTATTTCGGCTTCGCCAGCGAAGGCGGTCAGGCCCGCTCGCTTTCCGCCGGGTTGCCCGATCGCGGCGAGTTGACCGACCGCAACGGCGTGCCGCTGGCGCGCGCGTTCATGGCGCAATCGCTGCTGTTCAATCCCCAGGCGATGGGCGATCCCGCCAATCCGCTGGTGCGAAGCCCGCAGGATATTGCGCGCGAATTGAAGGCCATTTTCCCCGACATGGACGAGGCGCTGACCGTGCGCCGGTTGCAGCGCACGTCAAGCATCACGCTGCGCCCGCGCATTCTGGACGAGGACCGCGAACGCATCAACGATCTGGGCGAGCTGGCGCTGGAAGTACCGGAGGAGCCGGACCGTAACTATCCGCAAGGTTCGATGGCGGCGCATGTGCTGGGCTTCGTCAATTCGGCAGGCGACGGGCGCATCGGCATGGAAAAGGTGCTGGATGCGCAGCTGAAAGACCCCGCCCGGCGCGGCACGCCGATTCCGCTCAGCATCGACATACGGGTGCAGGGCGCGCTGGAGGACGAGTTGCGGCGCGGCATGCTTGCCACCAATGCGATGGGCGCGGCCGGCATCATTCTGGATGTCGATACCGGCGAAGTCATGGCGCTGGCCTCGCTGCCCGAATTCAACCCGAACAAGATCGACGCGGCAGGTCAGCAGCACATGTTCAACCGCGTCACCAACCAGGTGTACGAGCTGGGTTCAACCTTCAAACCGATCACCGTGGCGGCGGCCATCGATGCGGGCGTGGTGCGCGATTTCGGGTTCCGCTGGGACGCGCGCCCGATCAAGGTGCAAGGCCGCACTTTGCGCGACAGCCACGATATGGGCCAGTCGCTCAACGTGGCGGAAACGCTGATCCATTCGTCCAACACCACCACCGCGCGCATTGCGGATGAGCTTGGCGCGACGCGGATGCGGCAGACGCTGGTGGATCTGGGCATGAACGACCGCCCGCAGATCGAACTTAATGAAAAGGGTTTCCCGATCTGGCCGGGCAAGGACTGGTCGCGGGTGCGCAACATGACCGTCAGCTACGGACATGGCGTCGCGGTGACGCCGCTGCATCTCGCCAGCGCCTATGCCGCGATGGTCAATGGTGGCGTCTGGCGTCCGGCGACACTGCACCGGCTGGCGGCGGAGGATGTGCCGGAGGGGCGACGGGTGTTCAAGCCCAGCACCTCGTCGCGGATGCGCCAGTTGCTGCGGATGATCGCGAAATACGGCACCGGTCGCAAGGCGGATGCAGCGGGTTATCGCGTCGGTGGCAAGACGGGTTCGGCGGAAAAGCCGACCAAGGGCGGCTATCGCGAAACCTCGCTGATCTCGACCTTTGCGGCGGCATTTCCGATGGACGATCCGCGCTTCGTCATCGTCGTCATGCTGGACGAACCCAAGGGCACCACGGCCAGCTCGTTCCAGCGCACAGCGGCGTGGAATGCGGCGCCCATCGTGGGCAAGATCGTGCCGCGCGTCGGCCCGCTGATGGGGATCATGCCGCGCACCGCCGAGCACGATATCGACCTGTCCGACCTCGCGCCGCTGATCGGGGAGACGCACTGATGCGCCTTGCCCGGATTGCTGCACAGGCCGAGATCGCGCTGCCCGACGGTACGGATGCAGAAGCGCGCGTTACCGGCTTTGCGATAGACCATCGCAAGGTCGCGCCGGGCACGGTGTTCGGTGCATTTCGCGGCGCGGTTGCGAACGGCGAGGACTACATTCCCGCCGCCATCGACGCAGGCGCAATCGCGGTCGTCGCTCGCCCCGAGGCGCAGGTGGCGGGTGCCGTACATATCGCCGATGCCGCGCCACGGCGCGCCTTTGCCCGGCTCGCTGCGCAGTTCTTCACTCCGGTGCCCGAAACCGTGCTGGCGGTAACCGGCACCAACGGCAAGACCTCCACGGTCGAGATGGTGCGACAGATCTGGCGCATGTCGGGCCACCACGCCGCCAGCATCGGTACGCTCGGTGTCACGACGCCGGACGAAAGCGTATCGACCGGACTGACATCGCCCGATATCGTCACGTTTCTGGGCAATATGGGCGGGCTGGCGCGCGAGGGCGTAACGCATGTGGCCTACGAAGCGTCGAGCCACGGGCTGTCGCAATACCGCAACGAGGGGCCGCGCGTCGCGGCGGCGGGCTTCACCAACTTCAGCCGCGACCACCTCGATTATCATGCGGACATGGAAGACTACTTCGCAGCCAAGATGCGTCTGTTCGACGAGGTTGTGGACCCGAATGGCACGGCCGTCGTCTGGTGCCCCGATGCGAGCGGGGACGACTGGGCGGCACGGGCCATCGGGCACGCGCGGAAACGCAACCTGCGCGTGCTCAAGGTCGGCGTATGGGATGGCGCTGCGGAGGCCGGAGACGAGACCGGTATTCGCCTGGTGTCCCATACGCCCACCCGGCTGGGCCAGACGCTCGAACTGCGTCACGGAGATACCGATTACACCGTCGCGCTGCCGCTGATCGGGGCGTATCAGGCTGCCAATGCGCTGGTTGCTGCCGGGCTTGTGCTGGCGACTGGCGGCGATACGCGCCGGACATTCGATGCGATGGCGCGGTTGCAACCGGTGCGCGGACGGCTGGAACGTGCTGCGATCCTGGCATCCGGTGCGCCGGTCTATGTCGATTATGCGCATACGGCGGACGCGCTGGCGGCGGCGATTGCCGCGCTACGCCCGCATGTCGCGGGACGGCTGATCGTGGTGTTCGGCGCAGGCGGTGATCGCGATCACGGCAAGCGCGGGCCGATGGGCGCGATTGCCGCCGAACATGCCGATATCGCCATCGTGACCGACGACAACCCGCGCGGCGAAGACCCCGCCGCCATCCGCGCGGCGATCATGGCGGGTGCCAAGTCGCCAATCGAGGAAATCGGCGACCGCCTTGCCGCCATCGACCACGCCGTCGGCATCGCCTGTGCCGAAGACATCGTGCTGGTCGCGGGCAAGGGCCATGAACAGGGCCAGATTACCGGTTCCGGAGACACGATGCAGACCTTGCCCTTCAACGATGTCGAGGTGGTGCGCGAAGCGGCCGCCCGGCATGGAGCTGATACCTGATGGCCTCACATCCCCTTTTGCGCCAATGGCCCGCATCCGCGCGCGATACCCTGCCGCTGGCGCTATGGTCCGCCGCGGAAATTGCCGCCGCAACCGGCGGAACCGCGTCGTGCGACTTCCAGTGCGCAGGCGTCGAGATCGACAGCCGCGATGTACGCGAGGGCGACCTGTTCTTTGCCCTGAAAGGCGAGGCGATGGACGGCCACCGCTTCCTCGACAGCGCGTTTGCCAAAGGGGCCGCCGCAGCCGTGGTGGACCAGCCCATCGCGCAACCGCATATCCTCGTTGCGGACACGAATGCCGCGCTGGAATTGCTCGCCACGGCATCGCGCAATCGTGGCAGCGCGCGCCGCATCGCCGTGACCGGATCGGTCGGAAAGACCGGCGTAAAAGAAGCCCTGTTCGCCGCGCTCGACCGCAGCAGTCACGGCGCGACGCATCGTTCGGTGCGCAGTTACAACAACCATGTCGGCGTGCCGCTCAGCCTTGCGAGAATGCCTGCACGCAGCCGCTATGGCGTGTTCGAGATGGGCATGAACCATGCGGGCGAGATCGCGGGGCTGACGCAGCATGTGCAGCCGCATGTCGCCCTCATCACCACCATCGCGCCGGCCCATATCGAGAACCTGGGCAGCATCGAAGCGATTGCCGACGCCAAGGCCGAGATTTTCGACGGGCTGGTGGCGGGCGGCCATGCGGTCATTCCGGCGGACAGCGACCAGTTTGCCCGGTTGCGCGATGCCGCAAAAGCAAAGGGTGCCAAGGTCATTTCCTTCGGACGCAGCGCCCATGCCGATGTGCGCCTGCTCGATGCCATTCCGGTGGCGACAGGCGGATCGCTGGTTACGGCGGAACTCGGCGCGGCAGCGGGCAACATGCGTGTGTGCTACGAAATTGCCGCGCCCGGCGACCACTGGATCGACAATTCGCTGGCGGTGATGGCCTGTGTGCAGGCCGTCGGCGGCGATCTGGGTGCGGCGGGACTGGCACTGGCGGAAATGGGCGGGCTGAAAGGGCGCGGGGCGCGCCACCGTTTCGCGGTCGCGGGCGGTCATGCCGTGCTGATGGATGAAAGCTACAACGCCAACCCCGCCTCCATGCGCGCAACGCTGGCGCAGCTGGGCCAGACGCCTGCGCATCGCCGCATCGCGGTGTTGGGCAGCATGAAGGAGCTGGGCGATTTCAGCCGCCGTTTCCACCAGCAACTTGCCGAACCGCTGGCCGACGCGCGCGTGGATTTCGCGGTGCTGGTCGGCGAAGACATGCGCAGCCTCGCCGCGCATTTGGGGAAAGGCGCGGGCGGTGCGCTTGTCGGTGGGCTCAGCTTCGCCCATTGCGATGGCCCCGCCGATGCGATTGCGGCGCTGGACGAATTCGGCCTGACCGCAGGGGATGCGGTGCTGGTGAAGGGTTCCAACTCCATTGGGCTTAGTGCGGTGGTGGACCACTTTACCGCGCCCGGAACGCAGGCCGGTGCGGGGCAGGACGCAGGACAAATTATGGGCCGGGATGGCTGAATGCTGTATCTGATTGCCGAATGGGCCGGGTTCGAAGGATTGTTCAACCTCGTCCGCTATCAGACGTTCCGCGCAGGGGCGACGCTGATGACGGCGCTGGTGGTCGGCCTGATCATCGGGCCACGTTTCATCAACATGCTGCGCGTGCGGCAGGGCAAGGGCCAGCCGATCCGCGAGGACGGGCCGCAGACGCATCTGGCAAAGCGCGGCACGCCGACGATGGGCGGCCTGATGATGCTGATTGCGCTGAGTGTTGCCATGTTGATGTGGATGGATCCGCGCAATATCTACGTCTGGGCTTGCCTTGCCGTGACGCTGGGGTTCGGCATCATCGGGTTTCTCGATGACTACGACAAGGTTTCGAAGGCCAGCCACAAGGGCGTTTCCGGCAAGGTCCGGTTGCTATGTGAATTCGCCGTGGCGGGCGTCGCCAGCTATCTGATCGTCAGCCAGATCAACACCAATCTCTACATCCCTTTTCTGTCCGACGTATCGATCCCGCTGGGGCCGTTCTATTATGTGTTCGCCGCCGTCGTTATCGTGGGCGCGGGCAATGCGGTGAACCTGACCGACGGGCTGGACGGGCTGGCGACCATGCCGGTCATCGTTGCGGCGGGGACATTCGCCATCATCGCCTACCTGGTCGGGCGCGTGGACTACTCCGCCTATCTCGGCATTCCGCATGTGCCGGGCGCGGGGGAGTTGGCCATCCTATGCACCGGCATAATGGGGGCGGGGCTGGCGTTCCTGTGGTTCAACGCGCCGCCTGCCGCCGTGTTCATGGGCGACACCGGCAGCCTTGCCTTGGGCGGGGCGCTGGGCGCGATTGCGGTGGCGAGCCATCACGAGATCGTGCTGGCCATCGTCGGCGGCCTGTTCGTGGCAGAGGCGCTGTCGGTCATCATCCAGGTGTTCTGGTTCAAGCGGACGGGCAAGCGCATTTTCAAGATGGCCCCTATCCATCACCATTTCGAACAGAAGGGCTGGGCGGAATCGACGGTCGTCGTGCGGTTCTGGATCATCTCGATCATCCTGGCGCTGCTGGGTCTGGCGACGTTGAAGTTGCGGTGATGACAGGCGATGCCTTTCGCGGCAAACGCTACGCGGTGCTGGGCCTTGCGCGGTCCGGGCTGGCGGCGGCGCAATGCCTGCTGGCCAGCGGGGCGCAGGTCACCGCGTGGGACCGGCAGGAAGAAGCACGCGACACGCTGGCGGCGCAATGCAGCGATGCGGCTGCGCTGGACTTCGCCGATCCGCTGGAGATCGACCTTGCAGGCTATGCCGGGATCGTCGTGTCGCCCGGCGTGCCGCTCAATACCCACCCGATTGCGACGCACGCCATGCTGGCCGAAGTGCCCGTTATCGGCGATATCGAACTGTTCGCGCAGCTTCGCGACACCTTGCCCGCGCATCGCGTGGTCGGCATCACCGGCACCAATGGCAAGTCGACCACCACGGCACTGCTCCACCATATCCTGAAGCAAGCCGACATGCCGACACTGATGGGCGGCAACATCGGCGAGGCGATTCTGGCGCAGACACCGCTGCCCGAAGGCGGTGTCTATGTGCTGGAACTGTCGAGCTACCAGATCGACCTGACGCGCCGGTTGGATTGCGAAGTCGCTGTGCTGCTCAACATCTCGCCCGACCACCTCGACCGGTATGACGGGATGGCCGCCTATACAGCATCGAAGCTGCGGCTGTTTGCGATGCAGACGGACGGCGGCGATGCGGTGTTGCCCGCGAGCTATCTGGACGAAGGCGCGCATCTGGCGTCCGGCGTTGCGGGTCATGCGATTGAGCAGGCTTTCGACAGCGCGATTGCACCCGCCGAGCAATCCGCATGGCCCTCGCTTCAGGGACCGCATAATCTGGAGAATGCGGGCGCGGCCATCGCGATTTGCCGCATCCTGGGTTTGTCCGACGCGCAAATTCGGCAGGGTTTGCGCAGCTTTGCCGGGTTGCCGCACCGCATGGAACGGTTGGGCGAGTATGGCGGCGTGCTGTTCGTCAACGATTCCAAGGCAACTAACCCGGCATCCTGCGCGCCTGCGCTGGCGGCCTTTCCCGCTGCGCCCGACGCCCGCATTCGCTGGATAGTGGGTGGCCTGGCCAAGGAAGACGGGCTGGGCGAATGCGCGCAGCACCTTGGCAATATCGCCAGCGCCTACACCATCGGCGAGGCCGGGCCGCGCTTTGCCGAGTTGCTGGAACCGCATGTGCCGGTGGTGCGCGCAGAGATGCTGTGCGAGGCGGTCGCGCGCGCCATTGCCGATGCGAAACCGGGCGACGTCGTGCTGCTGTCCCCGGCCTGCGCCAGCTTCGACCAGTTCCGCGATTACGAAAAGCGCGGGCAGTATTTTGCGCAACTGGTCGCGCTCGCCGCCGGCAACACCGTTCCGGCTTCGGGTATCGACCTGTGCAATGCCGCCACCGGAGGCGCACGATGAGCGCCCCGTCAGCAGACCGCATTCCGCTGGACCGCTACGCCCGGCAGGCTCGTGCCAATGCGCCCGCACATGCTGCTTCTGCATACGCAAACTGGCAGCTGGCAGAACGATTTCCGCATCTGGCGGCGCGAGATCGACCTGTGGCTGCTGGGGCTGGTCCTGCTGCTGATGTTCGGCGGCACCATTGCCGTCGCGACCGCCTCCCCCGCCAGCGCGGCGCGTCTTTCCACCGACGACACGCAATTGCCCGAATTGTATTTTTTCTGGAAGCATATCGGGTTCCAAATCGCCGGGATCGTCGCGATGCTGGGTGCGTCCCTGCTGACCCGCGACAATGCCCGTCGCGTCGGCGTGCTACTGGCGGCGGCGATGCTGGTCCTGCTGTTGCTGGTGCCTTTCATCGGCTATGAAGTGAACGGTGCGAAGCGGTGGATCCGTTTCGGCATGGGCATCCAGCCGTCCGAGTTCCTGAAGCCCGGTTTCGCCATCGCGCTGGCATGGGTGCTGAGCTGGCGGCTGCGCGATCCCGACCTGCCAGTCATTCGCGTTGCCACGCTGGGCATGGCGATGGTGGTCCTGCCGCTGGTATTCCAGCCCAACCTTGGTGCGGCGGTGCTGTTCACCGGCGTCTGGCTGACGCTGATCCTGCTGGCGGGCGCGCCCATCCGCGCCATCGGCGCAGCGGTAGCGCTTGGTATTGCGGCGCTGACCACACTGTATTTCTTTTACGACAATATGAGGCATCGCATCGAAGCGTATCTCGGTGGTGGCTCGGAATTCGATCAAGTCAATACGGCGGCGCGAACCCTGTTGTCGGGCGGCTGGTCGGGCACCGGCATGTGGCTGGGCGAAGCGAAGAACCGCCTGCCCGAAGCGCACACGGACTACATCTTTTCGGTCATCGGTGAAGAATTCGGCCTGATTGCCTGTGCGGCACTGGTCATACTTGTATGCCGCCATTATCCTGCGGGTGCTGGTGCGGTTGGCGGATGAGGAAAACCTGTTTGTCCTGCTGGCCGGGGCGGGGCTGGTGACGCAGCTTGGCGGGCAGGCGTTCATCAACATTCTGGTCAATCTGCAACTGCTGCCATCCAAGGGCATGACCCTGCCGCTGGTCTCCTATGGCGGGTCTTCCACCATCGCGGTGTGCCTTGCCGTCGGCCTGCTGCTGGCGATAACACGCCGCAATCCGTATCTGGGCAAGCGGACACCGGGATTGCGTGCTATCATGGCCGACCACCGCGCGGACAGGAGCACGCCATGACCACTAGCAAGAATGCAAGCGCCAGCCGCCATTTCGTGCTGGCGGCGGGCGGCACCGGCGGACATCTGATCCCGGCATTTGCCTTGGCGAGCGAACTGGAGCGGCGCGGGCACCATGTTGCGCTGATCACAGACGAGCGCGGGGCCGCCATTCCCGGCAAGCCCGATTTCCTGCCCGCCCACGTCCTGCCCGCTGGCCGCTTCGGCAAGAACCCGCTGAGCTGGTTCGGCGCGATCCGCGCGGTATTGCAGGGGCGCACGATGGCGCTGCGCCTGTTCGACAGCTTTGCGCCTGTCGCGGTGGTCGGTTTTGGCGGATACCCGGCTCTGCCTGCGCTGCTCGCGTCAACCTCGGCCGATATTCCCAGCGTCGTGCATGAACAGAACGCGGTGCTGGGCCGGGTCAATCGCCTGCTGGCAGGCCGCGTGCAGGCCATCGCGACCGCCTATCCCAAGGTCGCGCGGCTGAAGGCAAAGTTCGCGGACAAGGTCGCGCTGGTCGGCAATCCGGTGCGGCACGGTGTGCTGTCCTTGCGCGAGGAGCCGTTCCCCGCCTTTACCGAAGACGGTCTGCTGCGGGTGCTGGTCACCGGCGGCAGCCAGGGTGCGCGGGTGCTGAGCGAAGTCGTCCCCGACGGGCTCGCCATGCTGCCCCCCGCCATTCGCAGCCGCTTGCAGGTGACGCAGCAATGCCGTGCCGAAGATATCGATGCGGTGCGGCAACGCTATCGCAGCCATGATATTCCCGCCGAACTGGCGACCTATTTCGATAACATGTCCGCGCGGCTGGCCGATGCCCATCTGTTTATCGGGCGGGCCGGTGCCTCCACCATTGCCGAACTGACTGCCGTGGGCCGTCCCGCGATCCTGATCCCGCTGCCCATCGCAACCGACGATCACCAGGCGGCGAATACGCGCGAGATGGTGAAGCAGGGCGGGGCGCGCATGATCCGCCAGCCCGCCTTCACTGCCGCCGAGCTGGCCAAGCAGATACAGGCAATGGCGCAGCATCCCGAAACGCTCGCCACCGCCGCGCACGCCGCGTGGAATTGCGGACGGCCCGATGCGGTGAAAGACCTGGCCGACCTGGTCGAAAGCTTCGGCGGCAGCGAGTTGATGGATGTGATCCGCGTCGGCGGCAACAATGCACGCGGCGCGACGCAGGGTGTCGTCGCCGGACAGGGCGCGGCAAGGGCCAATTCTTCGCGGAATGACGCGGAATGAAGGGCGTCGGTACGGATATCGGGACGATCCACTTTGTCGGCATCGGCGGCATCGGCATGTCCGGCATTGCCGAGGTTATGGCGAACCTTGGCTATACCGTACAAGGCTCGGACATTGCCGAAGGGCCGAGCGTAGAAAGGCTGCGCGAACGCGGTATCGCGGTGCGTATCGGGCACGAGAAAGAAAATGTGGAAGGGGCCGCCGTGGTTGTCACTTCCACCGCCGTGCGCCGCACCAATCCCGAAGTCGCGCACGCGCTGGAAAACCGCATCCCGGTCGTGCGCCGCGCCGAGATGCTGGCGGAGCTGATGCGCCTGAAAAGCACCGTCGCGGTGGCAGGCACGCATGGCAAGACGACGACCACCAGCATGATCGCTGCGTTGCTCGACGCAGGCGATATCGACCCCACCGTCATAAATGGCGGAATTATCGAGCAATACGGATCGAACGCGCGGCTGGGCGACAGCGACTGGATGGTGGTCGAAGCGGACGAGAGCGACGGCAGTTTCCTGCGGCTGGACGGAACGCTGGCGGTGGTCACCAATATCGACCCCGAACATCTCGACCATTACGGCGATTTCGACGGCGTGAAGCGCGCCTTCGTGGAGTTCATCCATAATGTGCCGTTCTACGGCGCGGCGATCCTGTGCATCGACCATCCGGAGGTACAGTCCGTTATCGGGCAGGTGCGCGACCGGCGCGTGGTTACGTATGGTTTCTCGCTTCAGGCGGATATCTGCGGCGTCAATGTGCGGCCCGTCGAAGGCGGCAATGCGTTCGATGTCGTGGTGCGGCAGCGCGGCGCGGAGGACCGGCGGATCGAGGGCGTGCACCTGCCCATGCCCGGTCGCCACAATGTGCAGAACGCGCTCGCCGCCATCGCTGTCGCGGTGGAAATGGGCTGCGGCGACGAGATCGTGCGCAACGGCTTTGCCAAGTTCGGCGGAGTGCGTCGCCGGTTCACGCAGGTTGGCGAAATCGGCGGCGCGCGTATTATCGACGACTACGCACATCACCCGGTGGAAATCGCCGCCGTCCTCTCCGCCGCGCGCGAAAGCGCCAGCCTGGTGCCGGGTGCGCAGGGCCGCGTCATCGCGGTGATGCAGCCGCACCGGTATTCGCGGCTCGCCGATCTGATGGATGATTTCCAGAACTGCTTCAACGATGCGGACAGGGTCTATGTGACGCCGGTATACGAGGCGGGCGAAGACCCCATCGAAGGCGTGAATGCCGATAGTCTGGTTGCCGGACTGAAATCGCGCGGGCATCGCTTCGCCACTACAATCGCCGACCAGTCGGCATTGGCGACCGCGTTGGCCGAAGATTTGCAGGACGGAGATATTGTCGTGTGTCTTGGTGCGGGCGACATTACCAAATGGGCGGCGCAGCTGGCTACCGCGATTGAAGCGGAGCGCGGCGCATGACCACACGCGGGCTGGACGATTGGGCGATGGGCGAACGTGGCGCTGCACCCGATGCGGGTGCCAGCGGCACTGCTGCTGCCGGCTCCGTACTGGAAGCGGAGCGTGCGTTGCGCAAGCTGACGCCGGATGCGCCGCTGGCCAAGCTGGTCTGGTTCAAGACGGGCGGTGCGGCGGACTGGCTGTTCGAACCGTCCGACGCCGCCGACCTGCAACAGTTCCTCGAACGCATGAACGGCGAGATGCCGGTGATGGCGCTGGGGCTGGGGTCGAACCTGATTGTGCGCGACGGCGGTGTGCCCGGCGTTGTGGTGCGGTTGGGCAAAGCGTTCTCGAATGTTGTCGTAGGTGACGATTGCGTTGTGGAATGCGGCGGCGGGGCGAGCGGCATTCTGGTTGCCTCGACCGCGCGCGATGCGGGTGTCGCCGGGCTTGAGTTCCTGCGCGGTATTCCCGGCACCGTTGGCGGGTTTGTGCGGATGAATGGCGGCGCTTACGGGCGCGAGGTGGCCGACTGCCTGATCGATTGCGACGTCGTGCAGTCCGACGGGCGACCCTACACCCTGCCTGCCGCCGATTTGAAGTACCGCTATCGTCATTCGGAATTGCCCGACGGTGCAATCGTCGTCGCGGCCCGGTTCAGGGGAAAGCCGGGCAATCCGGCAGAAATAGGCGCGGAAATGGAGCGTATCGCGGCGGAACGCGAAGCGTCGCAGCCGCTACGCACCAAGACCGGTGGTTCGACATTCAAGAACCCCGAGAGCGCAAAGGCGTGGCAACTGGTCGATGCGGCGGGGTGTCGTGGCATGGAACTGGGCGGGGCGCAGGTGAGCGAGAAGCACACCAATTTCCTCATCAATACCGGCGAAGCGACCAGCAGCGATATCGAAGAGCTGGGCGAAGCCGTGCGCCAGCGCGTTTACGAAGACAGCGGCGTCCAGCTGGAATGGGAAATCCAGCGGGTGGGTCGGCCATGAGGAGTTTGGAGAACCTCCACATCGCCGTCCTGATGGGCGGATGGGCGAATGAGCGCCCGGTATCGCTCATGTCGGGCAACGGCGTGGCCGATGCGCTGGAGGCGCGCGGCCATCGGGTTACGCGCATCGATATGGGCCGCGACGTGGCCGCGCGCATTGCCGAAACCGCGCCCGATGTGGTGTTCAACGCGCTCCACGGTGTGCCGGGCGAGGACGGCACGGTGCAGGGCATGCTCGATTTGATGGGCGTGCCCTACACTCATTCCGGACTTGCCACCTCGGTCGTCGCCATCGACAAACAGCTGACGAAACAGGCGCTGGTGCCGCAGGGCATTCCGATGCCGGGCGGGCATATCGTCGCCAGCGAGACGCTGTTCGAAGGCGATCCGCTGCCGCGACCCTATGTTCTCAAGCCTGTCAACGAAGGCTCCAGCGTCGGCGTCGCCATCGTCACCGATGAAAGCGATTACGGTAATCCTATCGCGCGCGATGCTGCCGGTCCGTGGGCGGATTTCGATAGCCTTCTGGCCGAACCGTTCATACCGGGACGCGAACTGACCACCGCCGTCATCGACGAAGCCGACGGCCCGCGCGCGCTGGGCGTTACCGAACTGGTGCCAAAGAGCGGCTTCTACGATTTCGATGCCAAATATACCGATGGCATGACCGACCATATCTGCCCGGCAGACCTGCCCGAAGACATCGCCGCCGCCTGCCTCGATTATGCCCTGCGCGCCCATGCCGCGCTCGATTGCCACGGCACCAGCCGCACCGATTACCGGTGGGATGACACCAAGGGGCTGGCAGGTCTGTTCGTGCTGGAAACCAATACGCAGCCGGGCATGACACCGCTCAGCCTGGTGCCGGAACAGGCCGCCTATTGCGGGATCGACTATGGCGACCTGGTCGAACTGATTGTGGCCGATGCGCTGCGGCGTAGCGGGAAGACAGGGGGAGCCGATGGCGAAGATCAAGCGTAAGGCGCAGGGCGTCCGCCGCGCATCGGCAGCACAGAACCGTGCGAAATCCGCCCGCCGTGCCAAGGCGCGAACCGGATCGGTGCTCGATTCCGCAGTTGCCATGCTGCCGCTGACCGAGCCGCAGTTGCAGCGCGTCTTCACCATCGCAATCTTCGCGGCGCTGGCAGCCTTCGCGCTGCTGATTGCCAACCTGCTGGGCGTACCGGCACTGGCGCGTCAGCAAATCGCGGCGAGCGCGGCGGATGCGGGCTTCGTGGTGCGCAATTATCGCGTGCGCGGTCTGGAGCGAATGAACGACCAGAAGGTGTATAACGAGGTGCTGGCGGAGCATGAAACGCCGATGCCGCTGGTCGATGTCGAGGCGGTTAGGGCGCGCTTGCTGACGCTGAGCTGGATCCGCGATGCGCGCGTGTCGCGCCAATTGCCGCAGACGCTGGTCATCGACATCGTCGAACGCACGCCGCACGCCGCCTTGCGCAAGGCGGACCGGCTGGTGCTGATCGATGCCGAGGGCGTGGAACTGGAACCGGTGCGGGACGAGGATGCGAAGGGCATGCTGGTAATCGGCGGACCCGGCGTGACGCGGCAGGTCGCTTCGCTGGAGCGCCTCCTCGACGCTGCCCCGGCGCTGAAAACGCGTGTGGCGGAAGCGGAATGGGTCGGCAATCGCCGCTGGGATCTGGAATTTGCGACCGGCCAGACCGTGGCGCTGCCGCATGGCAAGCGCGAAGCGGCGGCGGCGCTTGTCTCCTTCGCAACGCTGGACGGCCGCAGGCGGCTGATCGGTGGCAAGGTTGCCCATTTCGACATGCGTGTCGAAGGGCGTATTCACCTGCGCGTGCCGGGCCAGGGCGATGCTGCGAACGCGGGTGCAGCGAACTGATGTCGCTTCCCCGCATCAGCAAGGTGTTCGGCGCCATAAACATCGGTTCGTTCCGCATTTCGGCGATGATCATGGGCGTTGCCGAAACGGGCGAACTGATCGTGCTGGGTTCGAGCCACCGCGCCAGCCAGGGCATCAAGGGCGGCTATGTCACCGATCCGGCTGCGGCGACCTACGCCATACGCGACGCCGTGGAACGGGCCGAGAAAAACGCCGGGACCAGCATCAGCAGCGTCTGGGTCGGTTGCGCGGGGGCGGGGCTGAGCAGCCACGTTTCGCGCGCCGTAATCGATATCGGCGGGCGACGGATCGAGAAGGAAGATGTCGAATTGTTGCTGGTCACTGCGCGCGACCAGTTGCAGCCCGACCAGCGGATGGTGCTGCACGCACAGCCCGCGCAATACACGCTGGACGGCGCGCACGGCGTTGCCGATCCGGCAGGTCTGCACGCCGAGGAGCTGGCGGTCGATATCCATGTGATGCTGGCCGATGGCGCGCCCGTCCACAATCTGATCGAAGCGGTCCAGAACGCGCATCTGCATGTCGAAAGCGTCGTCGGCGCGCCGATAGCCGCAGGCCATGCCTGTCTGTCGGCGGAGGAGCGCGAACTGGGCGTGGTGCTGATCGAGATCGGCGGCGACCTGACGACGGTAAGCCATTACGCGGGCGGCATGATGCACGCCTTGCGCGCAATACCGCATGGCAGCAGCAACATCACCGACGCGGTGGCCGGAGCGTTCGGCATCCGCCGGTTCCAGGCAGAGCGGCTGAAATGTGTTTCCGGCTCCGCGATGGCCAGCCCCGGCGACCACCGCGAGATGATCCCGGTAAACGGTCCGAACGATACAAACGTGGACACCGGACCGACGGCGCGCGGTGCGGACGACCGCAACCGCATCCCGCGCGCCGAACTGATCGGGGTGGTCACGGAACAGCTTGCGAAGCTGACCGACGAGATCAATCGCGCGCTCAAGGAAACCGACCTTGCCGGTGCGAAGGGCAGCCGCGTGGTGCTGACGGGCGGCGGTGCGGAGCTGGCGGGTATTGCCGAATTCATCCAGAGCGCGCTGGGTCGCCCGGTGCGTATCGGTCGCCCGCCCGCGCTTCGTGGCCTGCCGAACGCACATGGCGTTCCGGGCTTTGCGACGCTCGCTGGCCTGTGCCTCTATGCCGCCAGCGACCCGGTCGATATTCGCACGATAGACATCGGTGCCAGCCCTGTCGGTGCAGTGCGCGAGGGCGGTATGGCGTTGCTTTCGCGCATGTTCCGCGTCGCGCGCGAGGGGTTCTGATGGCTGCGGCTAACCGAGATTTCGTCCACAAGCCGGAACCGAACCCTGTGGATAAGCGCCTGCCCCCTATGCCCGCCGATTCGGCTTTCTGGCAGATGCGGCGAAATACGGGTATAGACCCTCGAAATAACAGCAGGCACGCCTGCCACGCCCTCTGGAGCGACACGCAATGAGCATCAATATCGGACCCGCAGCCTCGGACGAACTGAGCCCGCGGATTGCAGTTATCGGGGTCGGCGGCGCTGGCGGCAATGCGGTTGCGAACATGATCGCAGCAGGAATCGAAGGCGTCGATTTCGTCGTCGCCAACACCGATGCGCAGGCGCTGAACAATGCCGTGACCGACACCCGCATCCAGCTTGGCCCCGATATCACCGGCGGGCTTGGCGCGGGCGCGCGGCCCGAAGTCGGCAAGGCGGCGGCGGAAGAGACCGTTCAGGAAATCGAGAACCTGCTCGACGGCGTGAACATGTGCTTCATCGCCGCCGGGATGGGTGGCGGCACCGGCACCGGCGCGGCGCCGGTGATTGCGGAGGCGGCGCGGCGCAAGGGTGTGCTGACCGTCGGCGTCGTGACCAAGCCGTTCCTGTTCGAAGGCACGCGCCGGATGCGCGCGGCGGAAGCGGGCATCGAGGAATTGCAGCGCAATGTCGATACGCTGATCGTCATTCCCAACCAGAACCTGTTCCTGATCGCCAAGGCGGACACCACCTTCAAGGAAGCGTTCCAGCTTGCCGATGAAGTGCTGCAGCAGGGCGTGCGCTCGATAACCGACCTGATGGTGATGCCCGGCCTCATCAACCTCGATTTCGCCGACGTGAAATCGGTGATGGAGGAAATGGGCAAGGCGATGATGGGTACCGGCGAGGGCGAGGGCGAGAACCGCGCGCTGGAAGCCGCCGAACGCGCCATCGCCAACCCGCTGCTGGATGGCGTGTCGATGCAGGGCGCGAAGGGCGTCATCATCTCCATCATCGGCGGCGAAGACATGAAGCTGCTCGAAGTGGACGAGGCCGCGAACCACATTCGCGAGCTGGTGGACGAAGATGCCAACATCATCTGGGGCTCGGCGTTCAATCCCGACCTCGACGGCAAGATCCGCGTTTCCGTGGTCGCCACCGGTATCGAACCAGGCAACGGCGCGACCGATGCGAGCGGGACCACCCATTCGCTGTCGCTGGGTGCCAACCGTGCGCCGAAGCGGCCCGTGCTGGAACTGCCCGACGAAGGTACCGATGAGGGGGCGGACGACGAGGCAGCCGTGGCCGACACGTCGGCGGAAGATTCCGCACCTGCTGACAGCGCGCCGCTGTCGCTCGGCGGGTTCCAGCTCGACGGCGACGACGATTTCGATGAGGACGAAGACGATGACGGCGATGTCGACGGCATCGTCGATCCGCTGGCCGGATTGCGCCGCGAACTGCCCGAAGCCTACGAGCCGGAACTGGAGGAACCTGCGGCGGAAACCGGCGCACAACTGCCCGATCCCGCGAGCGATGCAGGCCATGTGTCGGGTGCCGACGGCGACGGTTTCGGTTCTTCGGACAAGGCGACCGAGAGCGGCGGGTCAGACGATGAGTGGGGCGACACGCCGCAAGACGGGGGCGGTGCGCCGCTCGATCTGGGAGTGATGGAGGAAGCTGCGCCCGAAACTGGTGCTAAGGATGGCGGTGACGACTTGCTGTCCAGTGCCGACAAGCTGGCGGATGACGACCAGCCGCTTCAGGTCCGGACCGGTGGCGGTCGACGTCGCGGGCTGATCCCCGGCGGCGGCGAAAGCGAAGCGGCCGCCAAAGCTGCCGACGAACCGGCAGTTAAGAGTTCGGGCAGCACCCTGTTCGAGCGGATGGCAAACCTGTCGCGCGGGTCGGGGCAGGAAAGCGAGAAGTCCAGCGGCAAGGATGACGCGAAGAAAGGTGACGACAAGGGCGATGGCGATGGAGCCGTGAATATCCCGCGTTTCCTCGGTCGTCAGAACAACCAGTAAGGCGGCTCATCCCGGCTTAATCCGTCGCCTGCAACACGCACCCTATGACTAGATATTTTCCCATGGCGCTGGCTGCGTTTGCCTGTGCGATGCCGCCTGCATCCGCAGGCGCACAGGAGGTGGTACAGGCACTGCCGTCTGCCGAATCGCAGGAACTGGGCCGCGCGCTGGAGCGGCTGTCGCGTAACCCGAACAGCGTGGATGCGCTGGTCGCGGCGGGCAATGCCGCGCTGGCGGTGGGTGACGCCGATGCGGCGGTCGGGTTCTTCGGCCGGGCGGAAGAGCGTGCGCCGCAGAACATCGAAGTCATGCTCGGACTTGCCTCGGTCGCGGTGCGTGCGGGCGATCCGTTGCGCGCCATCGGCCTGTTCGATGCAGCGGCAGCGGCGGGCGCGAATATGCGGCAGGTTCAGGCGGATCGCGGGCTGGCGCATGACCTCGTTGGCGATCCGCAGCGGGCGCAGGCGCTTTATCGCGGTGCGTTGGGCGACGATCCCAAGGGAGACGCGCGGCGGCGGCTGGCGCTGAGCCTGGCCATTTCGGGCGACCGCGCCGGGTTCGAACTCGCGCTGGCACCGCTGCTGGCGGAGAACGACCGTGCCAGCGTGCGGACGCGGGCTTTCGGGCTGGCAATTCTGGGGCAAGCCGATGACGCGGTCGGCATCACCCGCAGCGCGATGCCCGCGCCGCTGGCGGCACGACTGGAACCCTATCTGCGCTATATGGAGCAGCTGACCCCGGCGCAGCAAGCGGCGGCGGGCAATCTCGGCAAATTCCCGCAAACCGCGCAGATCGGCAAGGATCCGGCGCAACTGGCAAGCTATCGCGCGCGCCGGACTGCCTCGCAGGATGCAGGTGCGCGACTGGAACCGCGCGGCACGCCGCTGGGTCCGGCAAGCGCGCCGCCAGCGCAGGCTGCAACCACGACATCTGCACCCGCTACGCAACCGCGCACACGGTCCGAGCGCCGGCGTGTCGCCCGCGCCGAACGGCAACGCGCCTCCGACCCGATGCAGCGCAGCCGCGCCCGACCGGTGGAAGTGCGCCGCGTCCAACGCGCAAACCCTGTGCCAGCGCCAGCGCCTGCAACCGCGCCGGAACCGACTGTTCCTGCCGCGACACCGGCTCCGGAACCGGTCCGTGCCCAGGCCGAACTCGCGCCAGTGCCAGCTCCCGCTGAAACGCTACGCCGTGCGCCCGAAGCGATTGCGCGTATCGAGGTGCCGCCTTCGCAGCCGGTAGCGTCTGCACAAACACCGCCGGAATCCTTCGACCTCGCAACGCTTGCACAAACCCCTGCTGCCACCGCTGCGCAACCGGCTCGGCCAGCGCCGCAACCGGAACCCGCACCTTCGGTTGCCGAAGCATTCGGGGCGTTTGCGATTACCCGGAACCGGACGACATCCGCCAAGGAAAACGCTGTCGATGTCACGCAAATCGCGCCGGTGCGCGAAAGCGCCGCCCCTGACAAAACGCCCGCACCCCAAGCCAATCCGGCGCGCCATTGGGCGCAAGTCGCCACGGGGCGTGACCGCGCGGCCCTGCGCTACGACTATCGCCGGTTCCGCCGCCTTGCGCCGGATGTGCTGGGCGATCTGGACCCGCATATCGCCGAATGGAACGACACCAACCGCCTGCTGGCCGGTCCGTTCGCCACATCTGCCGCCGCCGATAAGGCATTAAGCGCATTGAAGGAAAAAGGCGTCGACGGCTTCCGCTTCACCAGCGCGACGGGGCAGGAAATCGAACCGCTCGACTGACAGTCGCCTGCCGTTCGATTGTCTGGAGGGTTGCGTTTTGCACAGACTGTAAACAGGCGAAATCCGTTCTCCCCAGCGGTAGCACATGCCGGTCTTGCGCCGCAACAGGGGTTGGGCGCAACGCGATGGCCATGTTCTCGGTAACCAATTCTACACCATGTTCCACCTGTGGAACCGCGCCGTGACGCTGGCCGACGATCGCTTTTCGCGGGCGGAGGATTGCCCGCCCGTCGACATGCTGTCGGCGCTGTTCCAGGCGCGGGGCTGGCCGTTCGAGGCGGTTTCGGGGGACGAGATATCGGGCAAGGTGCAGGGCAGCTGGGCCAATTACCAGCTGCGCGCGATCTGGCGGCCCGAAGACAATGTGCTGCAATTGCTGTGCCTGCCCGATGTGCGCGTGCCGGCGAACAAGAATGTGCCCGCATTCGAACTGCTGGCGCTGGTCAACGAACAGCTCTGGCTGGGGCATTTCGACATCTGGAGCAAAGGCGGCGTACTCGTCTATCGCCACGGCGTGCTGCTGGGCGATGACGGGCTGCTCAGCCTCGACCAGGCGCAGGCGCTGGTCGAGAATGCCATCGAGGAATGCGACCGGTTCTACCCGGCGTTCCAGTTCGTGCTGTGGGGCGACAAGAGCGCCGCCGATGCGCTGACGAATGCGCTGGTCGATGCGCAAGGCGAGGCGTGACGCGACTATGATGCGCCTTTCCACCCCGATGCTGATCGTCGGCTATGGCACGATGACCGGCGCGATGGTCGGAGGGTGGCTGGCGGCAGGGTACGACTCCGCCGATTTCGCCGTGTACCATCCGACCCGCGCGGAGGCGCCGCATGGGCTGAAGGTTTACAATGACTGGCCCGACGGCCCGTTCGGCACGATCCTGCTGGGCGTGAAACCGCACCAGCTCGACACCGTGGCGGCGGATGTCGCGCGGGTTGCGGGCGGCTCTGCAACTATCCTGTCGGTTCTTGCCGGTGTCGATCTTGCCACTCTGCGCGCGCGGTTCCCCGACGCGGCGGGCGTTGTGCGCGTGATGCCCAACCTCGCGGTGGCGATTAACGCCTCGCCGGTAGTGCTTGCGGCACAGGGACTGGCGGCTGACCGGCGCGAAAACGTGACCGCGCTGGCCGATGCCCTTGGCATGGCGGAGTGGCTCGACGACGAGAAGCAGTTCGATCTTGTCACCGCGCTGGCCGGTTCGGGGCCGGGCTTCGTCTATCGCTTCATCGATGCGCTGGCGGCGGCGGCCGATACTCTAGGTCTGCCGCAGGATCTGGCGGAGCGGCTGGCGGTGGCGATGGTGCAGGGCGCGGGCGCTCTGGCCGCGCAATCATCGTATTCGCCCGGCGCGCTGGCAAAGCGTGTCGCCAGTCCGGGCGGAATGACGCAGCGGGGGCTGGATGTGCTGGATGCCGACGGGGCGTTGCAGCGCCTGCTCACCGAGACGCTGCGCGCCACGCGCGACAGCGGCGCGGAATTGGGAACGCAGGCGCGCGAACAGGGTTAGGATAGAGTAACGTGCGCGCACGGTTTTGCTTGAAAAACAGGCGCAGCGCCCCGATATCGGCAGACATGACGGAGCCGCTGGCTCCACCCTCGGAGGAAGACAAGACAATGGCGAATTGGAACGAACCGCGCCGTGGCGACCTGAGCGGCGTCAATTCCGGCCCGTCCGGCGTTGGCCGCACACCGGCTCTTGGCGGCAGCGTGGACGACGGCACCGTAATGGATGCGGGCCTGCGCCTGCACATGCTGTCGATTTACAACTACATGGCGCTCGGCGTCGCGCTTACCGGCCTGGTGGCCTACCTCACGGTTGCCACGGGCCTGGTTTACACCTTTGCGAATAGCGGGCTGATGTTCATCGTCGCGCTGTCGCCGCTGGCCATCGTGTTCGCGATGAGCTTCGGCCGCAACAAGTTCAGCACGCCCACACTCCAGCTGATGTTCTGGGGCTTTGCGGTGCTGATGGGCCTGTCGCTTTCCACTATCTTCCTCGTTTACACCCAATCCTCCATCGCGCTGACATTCTTCGCGACGGCAGGTGCCTTCGCGGGCCTGAGCCTGTGGGGCTACACCACGAAGAAGGATATTTCGGGCTGGGGCAGCTTCCTGATTATGGGCGTGGTCGGTCTGATCATCGCGTCGCTGCTGAACGCATTCCTGATCGGTTCGCCCGGTCTTGAATTGGCGATTTCCGCGCTTGGTGTGCTGATTTTTGCGGGTCTGACGGCCTACGATACGCAGCGTTTGAAGAACGAATACCGCTTCGTGCGCGGCACCGAATATGCGGCCAAGGCCGTCATTCTGGGCGCGTTGAGTCTGTATCTCGATTTCATCAACATGTTCCTGTTCCTGTTGCGCTTCCTTGGTGTCGCACGCAGCGAATAAGACCAACCGACTGCCATTTGAGATGCCCGGAAAGCCTGAGTGCTTTCCGGGCATTTTCATTGGCCTGTCCGCAGGTTAGGCATTTCGCTTCATCGCCGCGCAAGGCCGATATCGCTACAGCCGATGAAATTGCCCGAATAAAGGAGGGGCAGTCTTTTTCATGTCCGACACCACGCGCCCCGTTTCCCCCGTTCGCTGGTCCGTAAAGGCCCCGATCAAGGTTACCGTTATCGCCGTGGCGACCGCGATTACGGCGGCATGCGCGCCAAAGATCGTTCCGGTACCGCCGCCGCCGCCACCCCCGCCGCCACCCCCGGTCGTGATTCCTGCGCGTCCGGTCCCCCCGGGCAATGCAGCATTGGGCATGTATATTCCCCCACGCGACCAGTTCGGCATTCGTCGCACGGTGAATTACGGCCTGACCGAAGCGCAGACGCTGTGGAACCTGCGCAGTGCGCTCAACGTGGCGGCGCTGAATTGCGAGACGACGCGCTATCCCGGCATCCTGCCCGCCTATAGCGAGCTGCTGAGCGAGAACCGCACGACGCTGCGCCGCACCAACAACGAGCTGACGCGCGAATACCGCGATCGCTATGGCGCGGAATGGCGCAGCGCGATGGATGGCTATATGACGCAGGTATATAATTACTACGCCCTGCCGCCCACACAGACGCAGTTTTGCGATACGGCCGCACAGGTCGCGCAGGACTCGACCGTGGTGGAAAGCGCCGATCTGCCCACTTTCGCCGCTGCCAACCTGCCGCGTATCGAGGGTGTGTTCGACAACTTCTATACCGCTTACGAGCAGTACCAGATCGATGTCGCGCAATGGGATGCGCAATATGGTGCGCCCGCACCCATCGTGACCGATTTTGCGCCCGGCACCGGCCCTGCGCCGTCGGTTCTGGTCAGCACACCGGAATCCGAGCTCTACCGTATCGAGGTCGATCCTTCATCTGCCGGGGCAGCGCCGGTCGATGCTGCCAGTCCGCCGAATGCTGGCCCGCAGATCACCGGAGAGCCGGTCTTCGTCGCCGGCCAGGCTGGCGATCCGGAACCGGAACAGCCGGAGAATGCAACGGAACCGGTCTTCGTTTCAGGCGCATTGGAAAATGCGCCAGAGGGCGACGACGAGCGTATTATTGACGACGGGCCAGTCTTCATGCCACCCGAAGACGACGCGTCTGCATCGCCGCAAAACGGCACTCAGTTCGATTTGCCTCCCGAAAGCGAGTAGCCCGGCGATCTGAACGCCAGACAAGACACGGGCGCAGCTTTGGCCTAATGGCTGCGCCATGCATTTTCTCGACCAGGCCAAGATCTATCTCAAGTCCGGCGGCGGCGGCCCCGGTGCCGTCAGTTTCCGGCGCGAGGCGTATGTCGAATATGGCGGCCCCGATGGCGGCAATGGCGGCGATGGCGGCGATGTCGTGTTCGAGGCGGTGCAGGGCCTCAATACTCTGATCGACTTCCGCTACGCGCAACATTTCAAGGCACCGCGCGGCACGCACGGTATGGGCAAGGATCGCACCGGCGCGGGCGCGCGCGACCTCGTGATCAAGGTGCCGGTCGGCACGCAGGTGCTGTCCGAGGACAAAGAAGAGGTGCTGCTCGATTTTACCGAAGTCGGCCAGCGCGTCGTCTTCCTCGAAGGCGGCATGGGCGGGCGTGGCAATGCGAGCTACAAGACCAGCACCAACCGCGCCCCGCGACAACACCAACCGGGCGAAGCCGGGCAGCGAGGCATGGGTCTGGCTGCGGCTGAAACTGCTGGCCGATGTCGGTATGCTGGGCCTGCCCAATGCGGGCAAAAGCACCTTTATCAATGCCGTGTCCAACGCGCGCGCCAAGGTCGGGCATTACGCCTTTACCACGCTTGTGCCGAAGCTGGGCGTGGTGAGCCACAAGGGCCGCGAATTCGTGCTGGCCGACATTCCCGGCCTGATCGCGGGCGCTGCGGAAGGGGCGGGTATCGGCGACCGGTTCCTGGGCCATATCGAACGGTGCCGCGTGCTGATCCACCTGGTCGATATTTCGGGTGACGATCCGGCGGCGGCGATGGTGACGGTGAACGAGGAACTGGCCGCGCACGGGGCGGGGCTGGCCGACAAGCCGCAGCTGATCGTACTGAACAAATGCGACCTCGCCGATGCCGAGCTGGTCGAAGGATTCGCACAGGAACTGCACGATGCAGGTGCGGGCGAGGTGTTCGCTATTTCGGGCGCCACCGGGCGGGGCATTCCGGCGCTGATGGATGCGGTGCTGGCGCACTTGCCCGACGCCACCTCCACCGAAACGCAAGGCTCCGAAATCGAGAACATCGCGGACGAGGCGGAATGGTCGCCGATCTGACGCGATGATGCAGCTGGCGGATATTCTTGCCGCGCGGCGGATCGTGGTGAAGGTGGGTTCCTCGCTGCTGGTGCGGGACGGCGCGCCGCGCGAAGGCTGGATGCGGGCGCTGGCACGCGAACTGGCGCAGTTGCGGGCCGGCGGGTGCGAGGTGATCGTGGTGTCGTCCGGCGCGATCGCGCTGGGCGCGGCGCGGCTTGGCCTCGATGCTGGCGGACGCGCGACGCTGACCGATGCACAGGCGGCGGCTTCGGTCGGGCAGATCGAACTGGCGCGGCTGTGGTCCGTAGCGATTGCGGATGCGGAGCGGGATACGACCGTGGCGCAGATTCTGCTGACATTGGGCGATCTGGAAGACCGCGCGCGCTACCTCAACGCCGCCGCGACCTTGCGCCGCCTGCTGGCGCTTGGCACGATACCGGTGGTCAACGAAAACGACAGCGTGGCCACCGAGGAAATCCGGTTCGGCGACAATGACCGGCTGGCCGCACGCGTCGCGCAGGCGGCTGGGGCGGACGCGGTGCTGCTGCTGTCCGATGTCGCGGGCCTGTATGACCGCGACCCCGCCGAGCCCGATGCAAGGCTGGTGCCGCAGGTGGATGGCATCGACGCCGCGACGATGGCGATGGCTGGGGCAGGCTCGTCGTCCGGCATGGGCAGCGGCGGGATGGCATCCAAGCTGGAGGCGGCGCGCATCGCCGAACGCGCAGGCATCGCGCTGGCGATAATCGACGGGCGCGGCGACGCGCCGATTGCGGCTGCGCGCGTCAATGGCACGGGCACGGTGTTCACGCCGCAACGTGCCGATGGCGCGCGCAAGGCGTGGCTTGGCGGTCGGCTTGCGCCTGCTGGCACGCTGCGGATCGACGCGGGCTGCGCGGCAGCCTTGGGCGAGGGGGCGAGCGTACTGGCGGCAGGACTGGTCGGCGTATCGGGCAGCTTCCGGCGTGGCGATCTCGTCACGATCGCGACCTTGCAGGGCGCGAAGCTGGCGCAGGGGCTGTGCGAATACGATGCTGCGGAATGTCGCGCGATAGCCGGTCGGCGCGGAGGCCGATCAGGCGGAGGCGCTTGGTTACGCGCCGCGCGCGGCGGTGGTGCATCGCGACCAGCTGGTGATGCTGTGACTGCTCCGGTTGCGATTACCGGCGCGACCGGTTTTGTCGGGCAGACGGTCTGCGACATGGCGGCGGAGCGCGGCGTGGCGCTGCGGGCCTTGGCGCGGTCGGTTCCGACTGATCGAGGAGCGGTGGACTGGGTGCAGGGGAACCTCGCCGACAAGGACGCTCTCGATCGCCTTGTGGAGGGGGCGGACGCCATCATTCATATCGCCGGACTGACCAACACGCCCGACCCCGCGCATTTCACCGCTGCCAATGTCGATGGCACAGCCAACGTGCTGGAGGCATGCGCGAAAAGCGGCGTGCGGCGGCTGGTATTCGTGTCCTCGCTCGCCGCGCGGAAACCGGAACTGTCGGCCTATGGCGCGTCCAAGGCGGCGGCAGAAGCGCTGGTGCGCGAGAGCAGGCTCGACTGGACCATTGTCCGCCCGCCGGCCGTCTATGGCCCGCGCGACCGCGATATGCTTGACCTGTTCAAAGCGTCGCGGTGGGGCGTGTTGCCGATGCCGCCGCGCGGTGCGACGTCGATCATCCACGTTCGCGATCTGGCGACACTGTTGCTCGATATTGTCGATGCTAAAGCAACGCGGCACCGGATTTACGAACCCGACGATGGACGCGAGGGTGGCTGGTCGCATACCGAGTTGGCGCATGCCATCGGCACAGGCGGTTGGTCGGCGGGTGTTCGCACCGAACCTGCCGCGTGGCGTGCTGTCTGGCGGCGGCGCGGATCGACGGACTGGTGCGGGGCGACAAGGCCAAGCTGACGCCGGATCGCGTCGGCTATATGTGCCACCCGAACTGGGTCGCGCGCAGCGACCGGTCCGTGCCGTCCGCGATATGGGGCCCGCAAATCGCCGGTGCCGAAGGGTTTGCGCAAACGGCGGCTTGGTATCGCCGGTCTGGCTGGTTGTAGGCTTTAGAAATAGGGTTGATCGGCGCGGTCTTCGCCGGGTTCGTGGATGCCGCATTCGGTCTTGTCCCAGCCTTTCCATCGGCCCGAACGCGGGTCTTCGCCGGGTGCGACCTTGTTGGTGCAGGGGGAGCAGCCGATGGACGGATAGCCGCGCTCCACCAGTGGATGGCGCGGCAGGTCGTGCTCGACAAAATAGGCGGCAATACGGTCCGCATCCCAATCGATCAGCGGATTGATTTTCAACCGCCCCTGTTCGTCCGCCGTGTCTATCTCGAACCGCGGCAGGGTGGCGCGGCTGGCGTTCTGGAACGCCTTGCGACCCGTCAGCGTGGCATCGTAGCCCGCCATGCGCCTGCGTCAGCGGGGCGACCTTGCGTATCTCGCAGCAGCCATCGGGATCGTAGGACCAGCGCAGGCCGCTTTCGTCCTTCGCCGCCAGCGCCGTCGCATCGGGCGTCAGGTTTTGCAAACCCGTCAGCCCGAGCTGCGAAACCAGCGAATCGCGATAGGCCAGCGTTTCGGCAAAATGCTTGCCCGTATCGAGAAACAGCACTGGCAGGTTCGGCGCGACTTCGGAAATAAGGTGAAGCAGAACAGCACTTTCCGCGCCGAAGCTGGAAACCGTGGCAAGATCGCCGACCAGCCCGTCCTCGATCAGGTTGCGCAGCATCTCCCGCGTGTCCTGCCCGCGAAACATGCGATTCAGGCGGACCGCATCGTCATCCGTAAAACGGGGGCCGGTGTCGATCCTGTCGATGGCACGCATCTCATTCATGGCGCAGCTCGGCGATGGTTTTCGGGCGGTCGGCGGCCGCTTGATAGTGTTCCGGCCAGCGTTCCAGCGCCACCTTTACGTCGTCCTCATCCAGCAGCGCGTCGGGCGCAAAGGCGTCGAAGCCGCAGCGGCGCAGATAGGCAATCTGGTCCACCAGCACATCTCCGCATGCACGCAACTCGCCCTCATATCCGGCTTCACGCAGAATACGGGCGGAGGAATAGCCGCGCCCGTCGCCGAATGCAGGGAAGTTGACTTCGACAAGGCCGATCCGGTCGAGATGCGGCAGCAGGTCGCGCGCGTCGTCGCCCGGCTCGATGCGTACCGCAACGGCGTTACCCTGCTCGGTAAAGGCATCGACGGTCAGTGCGGGGTCCGCGACCGGCTCGTCCATGCGGAACCGCAGCAAGGCGCCCGCTTCGGGGCCACGCCCTCCTGCTGCCGTTTGGGTCGAGGGGGTATGCTCACCCATACAGCGCCTCCTTGAACGGTGCCATGCCGATGCGATTGTAGGTGTCGAGAAACCGTTCGCCCTCGTCGCGTTGCGCAAGGTAGGTATCGGTTACGGTCTCAACCGCGTCGACGATGCCGTCATAATCGAAACCGGGGCCGGTGATCTTGGCGAGCGCGGTGTCTTCCGCCTCGCTGCCGCCAAGCGAGAGCTGGTAATTCTCCACGCCTTTCCGGTCCACGCCGAGTATGCCGATATGGCCCGCATGGTGGTGGCCGCAAGCATTGATGCAGCCGCTGATCTTCAGCTTGAGCTGACCCAGTTCCGCTGTCTTGCCGGTACTGGCGAAGCGTTCCGAGATGCGTTGCGCCACCGGGATGCTGCGCGCATTGGCAAGGCTGCAATAGTCGAGGCCGGGGCAGGCGATGATGTCCTCGATCGTGTCGAGATTGGGCGAACCCAGACCGGCTGCTTCCAGTTCGGTCCACACGGCATACAGGTCCGTGATGGCGACATGTGGCAGGACGATGTTCTGCGTATGCATGACGCGTAATTCGTCGAAGCTGTAGCGGGTGGCGAGGTCCGCCATCAGGTGCATCTGTTCCGCGCTCGCATCGCCCGGTATCCCGCCGACGGGCTTGAGGCTGATGACGGCGGAGACATAGTCGGGATGGTGGTGCGGATGCAGGTATTGCGATCCACCCACAGGGCGAACCCGTCATTCCCGCGAATGCGGATCCGCTTTCTTCCGGCCGCTGCCCGAGCGGTCTTCGCCCGCGGGGATGACGCAGAAGCTCGGGACGTGCGAAGAAGGTGCGCAGCCGTTCCAGTTCGGCGAAGGGCGGTTCGACGCCTTGATCCAGCAGATGCGCGAATTCCGCCTCGACCTGCCGCGTATATTCCTCCGCGCCAAGTTCATGGACGAGGATCTTGATGCGCGCCTTGTACTTGTTGTCGCGGCGACCGTAGCGGTTGTATACGCGCAGGCAGGCTTCGGCATACGTCACGAGCTGGTCGAGCGGTACGAAGTCGCGGATGCACGGTGCAATCATCGGCGTGCGGCCCATGCCGCCACCGACATAGAATGCCGCGCCCAAAGCGCCATCTTTCGATACGATCTGGATGCCGATATCGTGCAGCTTCATCGCCGCGCGATCGGTCTCGCTGGCAATGACGCAGATCTTGAACTTGCGCGGCAGATAGCTGAATTCGGGATGGAAGCTGGACCACTGGCGAAGCAACTCGGCATAGGGGCGCGGGTCCACGACCTCGTCCTGCGCGGCACCGGCAAAATGGTCGCTGCTGATATTGCGGATGCAGTTTCCGCTGGTCTGGATAGCGTGCATTTCGTGCTTTGCCAGATCGGCCAGCAGGTCGCCCGCTTCCTCCAGCTTGATCCAGTTGTACTGGATGTTCTGGCGCGTGGTGAAATGCCCATATCCCCGGTCGTATCGTTCGGCGATATCGGCCAGCGCGTGCATCTGCCCGCCATTCAGCGTGCCATAGGGAATGGCGACGCGCAGCATATAGGCGTGCAGTTGCAGGTAAAGGCCGTTCATCAGCCGCAGCGGCTTGAACTGGTCCTCGGTCAGCTTGCCGTCCAGCCGCCGCTGGCACTGGTCGCGAAATTCGGCCACGCGCGCGTCGACCATCGCCTGGTCGTAATGGTCGTATTTATACATCAGATCACCTCGCGGACCGCAGCGGGGTCGTCGGGCTTGAGGGTAAGGTCGGGGCGGACCGTCGGGCCAAGGCCGCGGATGCGGTCCTTCACATGGGCGGGGCGGGGCGTGCCGTCGGCATCGGGCGCGGCGGCGACGATGTAGGGCACGTTGACGCGGCGCGCGGCTTCCTCGCGCGCCATGATTGCCTCGCCGTCCTCGCCCACATCGACGGAGGCGCCGACATCGGCGACCCAGCCCTTGCCGTCCCACCAGACGACCGCGCCGGTTTTCAGGTCATTGCCGGTCAGGATGTTCATGGTGTCGTCTCCAGCACGGTTTGCACCAGCGCCGCTTCGCTACGCGCGGTCACATCGCCGACCACGATCAGCGCGGGGCTGACGACCTGCTTCGGTCAGTGACCAGATCGGGCAGACCTGCAAGCATCCCGCGCAGCACGCGCATCGTCGGACGCGCGGCGTTTTCGATCACGGCCAGCGGCGTTTCGGGCGCAAGGCCGTCCGCCATCAGTTTCTCCGCAATCTGCGGCGCAGTTTTCACGCCCATATAGATGACGAGCGTGCGGCCTTTCCCGGCAAGGCCGGCCCAGTTCTGGTCCGCCAGCCCTTTGCATTGGCCTGCGACGAAGCTGACGATGCTGGCGTCTTCGCGGTGGGTCAGCGCAATACCCGCCGCCGCCGCCGCGCCGTTTGCCGCGCTGATACCGGGCACGACCTGCACCGGTACGCCTGCTGCGGCGCAGGCTTCCATTTCCTCGCCGCCCCGCCCGAAGACGAAGGGGTCGCCGCCTTTCAGGCGCACGACATCGCGCCCGGCCAGCGCCTCGCGCACCAGCAGCGCGTTGATCTCGTCCTGCGGCAAAGTGTGGCGCGACCGCTGCTTGGCCACCGATACCAGCGTTGCCTGTGGCGAAGCGAGCGCGAGAATGGCGGCATCGACCAACCCGTCATGCACGATAAGCTGCGCGGATTCGATCAGGCGCGCCGCGCGCAGCGTCAGCAGGTCGGGATCGCCCGGCCCTGCGCCGACAAGATGGACTGTTCCTGTTGTCATGACGGACGAGATGGCGCGGGGACGGCATACAGGCCAGCGAGAATGGGTGTTGCCGCGCCAAGTTAATGTATCGGCGCGACGGTGTAACCGTTCGTCAGTCCTTCTCCACCCGCTGCGCGATGGCCGCGACCAGCTGGTCCATCTGCGCGCTGGTCCGCACATTGATGTCGCGTTGCGGGAAGGGGATTTCCACGCCCTCTTCCGCGAACAGGTCCCACAGTTTCTTCAGCACTTCGCTCTTCACATTGCCGATGCCTTCTTCGGGGTCGGTGATCCAGCAATGGATGATGAAGTTGACGCTGCTGTCGCCATATTCGTCCAGCCAGCAGGTGGGCGGCGGGGTTTTCAGAACGCGGCGGCATTCCTTGGCCGCTTGCAACATCAGCTTTTCCGCCAGCTTGATATCGCAGTTATACGACACCCCGACCGGCACCTGCATCCGGACATTGCGGCTGGAATAGCTCCAGTTTTCCACCTGGTTGACCATCAGGTTTTCGTTCGGGATCAGATATTCCTTCTGGTCGCGCGTGGTGATGGACACCGCGCGGATGCCGATCTTGCGGATCTGGCCGAAGGTGGAAACGCCCGACTGGTCCGCCACCGCGATCACGTCGCCCGGCTTGATCGACTTGTCCATCAGCAGGATGATCCCCGCGATCAGATTACCGAAGGTCTTCTGCAAGCCGAAACCGATGGCGAGGCCGAACGCGCCGGAGAACACCGCCAGCGCGGTCAGGTCGATGCCGAGCAGGTCGATACCGACGAAGAACGCCAGCCCCCAGATTGCCATCGTGGTCAGCTTTTCAGCCAGCAGGTGCTGCGTGTCGTCCAGCTTGGTGACGTGGCGCAGCAAGCGCGGACATGCCGCGCGACAGCAGCCAGGCGAACGACGATGACCAGCAGCGATGACGCCGATGACGACCAGCGTATCCCACAAGGAAATGCGGATATGTGCCGATCTTCAGCGCCCAGGCATCGAGCGTATCGACGATGATCGCCGATGGTCTGGCTGCGTTCGCGCAAGCCCTCCTTCACGCTCGTCCGCCGCGCCGACCGCCTCGGTCGGCGGTCGGCGTCGGGCGCGGGAAGGGTGTGGCGGCGCGTGGTTGCGATGCCGTCCGGGCCGACCGTCGCCTCGCCCACCGGTTGCAGCACGACGACATCGCCCGCTTCGAGCGGCGCGGCGTCGGTCGTGTCGGCACTGGGCGTCGGGCGTTGGCAGGCTGGCGCGGTGGCGGTCATGCAGTCTCCATAGCGGCGAACCCGCGTTCGAGGTCGCGATCAGATCGTCGCGCGTCTTCCAGGCCGATCGACAGGCGGATGCCGAAGCGGTCCTGCGCATCCCATCCTTGCGGCGGCCAGGCGGTCGCGCTGCGGCTGGAGGCGGGATCGAAGGGCAGGGCGAGGCTTTCATACCCGCCCCAGCTATAGCCGATGCCGAACAGCGTCAGCGCGTCGACGAACCGCGCCCGCGCGGCTGCGTCGCGGCCTTTCAACACGAAGCTGAACAAGCCGCACCCGCCGCTGAAATCGCGCTGCCACAACGCATGGCCGGGCGCATCTGGAAGCATCGGGCACAGCACATGCGCCACCTCGTCGCGTCCGCGCAGCCACTGCGCCACGGCAAGCGCCGGTCTGCGCACCGCGTTCCAGCCGCAGGCCCATCGTGCGCAAGCCGCGCAATGCGAGCGCCGCATCGTCGGGCGACACCACATGGCCGAGCGCCTGCGCCGGTGCGACGCAGTGCGCGATGCCAGCGGTCGCCCGCGCTGGCGCTGCCCATCATCAGGTCCGAATGCCCGCCGACATGCTTGGTCAGGCTCATGATCGCGATGTCGCAGCCATGCTGCAAGCGCGGGAAGCCGAGCGATGTCGCCCAGGTATTGTCGATCAGGCTGACCGCGCCCCGATCGCGCGCGATGGCGGTCAGCGCGGGGATATCGCATACTTCCATCGTCAGGCTGCCCGGTGCCTCCAGCATGACGGCGCGCGTCCTGTCGCAGAAATGCGCAGCGAAGCCCTCCAGATCGAGCGGGTCGAAGAAGCGCGTTTCCACGCCCCACGTTTTCAGCAGGCCCAGCGCATTGGTGCGCGTCGGTTCGTAGGCATTGTCCGACACCAGCAGGACATCGCCCGGTTTCAGCACTGCCAGCAAAGCACCCGTAATCGCCGCCACGCCGCTGGGATAAAGCACCGTGCCATCCGCGCCGGGTTCAAGCTGGGTCAGCGCATCGGCCAACGCCCATTGCGTCGGCGCGCCGCGTCGGCCGTAGAAGAAGGTGCCGTCGGCATTGTTCTTGACGCCTGCGGCCAGCGCGGCGCTGTCTTCGTATAAGTGCGTGCTGGCGCGCCAGACGGGCGGGTTGACCACCGGTCCGGTCCATTCGTGACGCCGCCCCGCATTGACCAGACGCGTATTGACCGCCGCGTATTCGCGCCATCCTTGCCGTCGAAGCGGCTCATGCCGCCGTCTCTTTCGGCGTGTCGGGGTCTGCGCCCCATTCCGCCCAGCTGCCATCGTAAAGCGCGCCGTGATCGTGACCCAGCAGGCGGTGCGCGAACAGCACGACGGATGCGGTCATGCCGCTGCCGCAGCTTGCCACCAGCGGCCTGGCCGGGTCGATGCCAGCCTTTTCGAATGCCGCCGCCAATTCGGCGCGCGGCAGGAAGCGTCCGTCTTCGGTCAGCAGGTCGCGGAAAAACAGGTTGCGCGCGCCGGGGATATGTCCGCCGAGGAGGCCGTGGACGGCGTCCGGCTCGCCACCGAACCGCGCCGCATCGCGCGCATCCACCACCTGTTCGGCGGCGGTGCCGATATTGGCGAGCATATCGGCCTTGGAGCGGATCGCAGCTGCGGTCCGGGGCGGTGCCAGCGTGCCGGGTTCTGTCTCGACCGCGCCGCTTTCAATCGGCAGGCCTTCCGCGCGCCATGCAGCAAACCCGCCATCGAGCACGGCGATATTCTCGTAACCTGCACCCTTCAGAATCAGGAACGCGCGGCAGGCGCTGCGCAAATTGCTGTCATCGTACAGCACGACAGGCTGCGCCGGATCGACGCCCAGCGCGCCCAGCCGCGCCGCGATCTGGTCGGCGCGCGGTATGGCCTTGGGTACAGGCGACGCCTCGTCATACCAGCTCGCCAGGTCGAGAAAGCGTGCGCCCGGGATATGGGCAGCGGCAAACTCCGCGCCTGCATCGCGCCCGGCGGACGGCAGATGCGCCGACGCATCCAGAACGCAGGCCGCGCCTGTCATGCCGTGAAGTTGCTGCGCGGAGATGAGCATGTTCATTCCCGCCACTTAGCGGCCCGCCGGGGTCGCGTCGAGGAAGGCAGCGCCTCGCATCGCAGTCAGTCCAGCGGCCGCACGGCAATGTCGCGATAGGTCTGCGCCGTCTCGTCCAGCCGGAACGGTTCCAGCCGCCCGGTCGGGGTGGACAGGCTGCTGCTGACGTCCATCGCCGGTTTCCGCCCGATCACGAAGGTCCGCACCACAGGCTCCATCCCGTCCGCCTCCACCCGCACGCGCATCAGCGGCACGAACAGTGGCGCCTTGCCCTGCCGGATCAGCCGGACCTCGTTGAGCGGCAACCGGAATACGCCATCCGCCCGCATCGGCGCGCCCACCGCCAGTGCCGGTTCGGTCGCAAGGTTGGGCAGGGCAGTGCGCAGCGTCGCCAGCTGGTCGTCCAGCGCCGCGCCGCTATGCGCCGTGGTCATGTCCGCCGCGATGCGCAGGTTCGCGAGCGCGCGTGTGCCCAGATTGCTGACGGTGACGGCATAGGTCAGCGTCGCATTGGCGAAGCTTCGACCGAGCGAGACGGCCTCGGCATCGATGCGCAGCGGCTGGGTGACGGCGTTGGCTGCTGCGGGAGCGGCTGTCGGCTTCGCGGAAGGCGCGGGGGGCGACGGCTGGACCGGTGTGTCAGCTAGCGTTTCCGGTTGCGCTGGCGGTGGTGCTTTCCGCTTTCGCCGCAACAGCAGCAGCGCGACCAATGCCAAACCGCCAAGCGCCAGCCCGCCGACCAGCCACCACGGCCATGCCGGTTCGGTTGTAGCCGAAGGCTGCGGGGCCGTTGCCGCATTCTCGTTGTCGATAGCGGTCGTCGTGGGCGAAGTGGAGGGAAGCGGCGCGACGTCTTGGGCGGGTTCCGCAATGTCCGGCGCAGGCGTCGCTTCAGCGCGCGGGGCGACTGTCTGCGCCACGTTCGGCGTTGCCGCAGGGGCAATCGTCTGGCGCGGCGTCGGACGCGGTGTCTGCCGCGGGGCGGATGCAGGCGTTGGCCGGACCGTCGGTGCAACCGTCGGACCGAGCGCAGGGCGTGGCGCAGCCGGGACCGGGCTGGCGGCGGGGCGTGTCGGGCGAGGCGTTGACGCGGGCGTCGGTGTCGCCGGACCGGGCTGCGGCGCTTCGCGGTCGATGGGGCCGGTCACGTCCCGGGTCGGCGTGGGGGTAGGTTCCGGCTGGAGGTCGAACCCGGTCAGTGGCGGGGTCGCCGAAAGCGGTGCCGCCATTGCGATGAGCAGGAAAAGGGAAACAGGTGTTCGCATGGTCAGGGGTGTTCGCGATGGCCTTTGTGGCTGGGCGGGAGGTCGGAGAAGCACGGCGCGCATGAATAGGCGGTGATGCGCCGCCGTGCCACCTTCGCGTACCGTCCGCGTGCTGATGTCCGGGGGAAGGGTCTTTCGCCACACGCGAATGTCCGGCATGGGCACCGGCATGACCGACCAGCCTTCCGCCTCCGACCAGCCCCGTTTCCTCGGCCAGCAGACCCCGCTGCCCGCCTCTCCCGACGCTGCCGTACTGGACTATGTGCCGAACCCGCGCACGGGCGCGCTGTATCTCGTGCGCTTTGCCGCACCGGAATTCACGTCGCTGTGTCCGGTGACCGGCCAGCCCGATTTCGCGCATCTGGTGATCGACTACGCGCCGGGCGAACGCATCGTGGAATCCAAGAGCCTCAAGCTGTTCCTCGGCAGTTTCCGCAACCATGCCGGTTTCCACGAGGACGTGACCGTTGGCATCGGCCAGCGCCTGATGGACGAAATGAAACCGCAATGGCTGCGCATCGGCGGCTACTGGTACCCGCGCGGCGGCATTCCCATCGATGTCTTCTGGCAAAGCGGCGCGGCGCCCGACGGCCTGTGGGTGCCCGAACAGGGCGTGCAGGGCTATCGCGGGCGGGGGTAGGGCTTTTGGCGCACCCCATCCGGGGAGCGGGATGGCACAGCAAGCGAAGGACGGATGTCCGTAGCGCACCCAAAAAGAACGCGCGGGATGGCACAGCAAGCGCAGGACGGATGTCCGGAGCGCACCTAACAAAAACCGTGGTGCCGGCTAGAGGATTCGAACCCCTGGCCCCCTGATTACAAATCAGGTGCTCTACCAACTGAGCTAAGCCGGCCCGGTGCGTGCGCCTGTGGTTCAAACCGCGCCGAAAGTCCAGCCTTCGGTGCGTGCGATGGACTGGGTGAGGCTGGGTGGAGACCACCGCCTCGGCTCGTTCGCCACTTTGCGCAACCACGCCGTCGTCAGCAGCGCATCGGAACTGTGGTCGTCGATTGCGCCCGCACCAGCTACCGGCGGGCTGTGCAATGTTGCGAGTGCGGTATTCAGCGCATCGACGCTGCGTATCTTGCTGCGGCCCGCACTGCGGCCCGCTTCGATAGCGGCAAGCCCGGTGTAGATTTCGACGATGACCGAACCCGTGGCGGGCAGCGGATCGACCGGCCAGACCGGCACCGTTCCGCGTAGGCGATGCAGCACGCGCATGCCGGTCAGGCTGGACTTTCCGACCTGCGCCGCGCCGACGAGGTTGAAATTGCTGTAGGGTTTCAGCCCCATCGCGGCCTGTGCGTGTTCGGTAACGCGGAACCGCCCTCGACCATGCGCCGCGCCGTCGCAGCGGAATAGCGCGCCCTCGCGCCCGCCATCGCGGCGATAGAATGGCGCGAAATCGGGATGGTCGCAGAACCCACCGGCTTCGAGGTTCGGATCGTCTTCGCATAGCGCGTCGATGGTGGCCCATAGCTCCACCGCATTGCGCGGCGCGTTGGCAACGCCGGGGAAATACGCGTCGCAATCTGCAAATGGCAGGCCGATGCCGAGGTCCATGCCCACCAGCGTATCGCGTGGCAGGTCGCGCAGCACGGCCAGCACATCGTCCCGCGACCAGCCGCGCCCCCGTTCCACCAGCACCGGCGCGCCGCCATCCGCATCGGCGACAGCCAGCGCGATACCCTTCTGCCGCGCGCCCTTCGCGCCCGACCAGTCGATGGCGAGAAACCGCGCGAACCGGCCCATCACTCCCGCCCTCTTCGCAAGCTGTCCCAATGCGCCAGCCGTTCGCGCAGCTTGCGTTCGAAGCCGCGATCGACCGGATGGTAATAGGTTTGCGGCTCCATGCCTTCTGGCCAGTAATCATCGCCGGAGAAGCCCTCGTCCGCATCGTGATCGTATCGATACCCCTTGCCGTACCCGACATCCTTCATCAGCTTGGTCGGCGCGTTCAGAATGTTGGCGGGCGGCATCAGGCTGCCGGTTTCCTTCGCGCTGCACCATGCCGATTTCTGCGCGACATAGACCGCGTTCGATTTGGGGGCGGTGGCGAGGTAGAGGCACGCCTGCGCCAGCGCCAGCTCGCCTTCCGGGCTGCCGAGGAAGCGATACGCCTCGGTCGCCGCCACGCATTGCGGCAGCGCCTGCGGGTCGGCGAGGCCGATATCCTCCACCGCCATCCGCACCAGCCGCCGTGCCAGGAACAGAGGCTCCTCCCCCGCCGTCAGCATCCGCGCGAGGTAATAGAGCGCCGCCTGCGGGTCGGAGCCGCGCACCGCCTTGTGCAGCGCGCTGATGAGATTGTAGTGCCCGTCGCGGTCCCTGTCATACACAGCCACACGCCGTTGCAGGAACCCGGCCAGCGCCGCCGGGTCGAGCGGTTCGGGCAAGTCGGCATTATACAGCGTTTCGGCCTGGTTGAGCAGGAAGCGCCCATCGCCGTCCGCGCTCGCCACCAGCGCATGGCGCGCCGCCTCCGTTACAGGTAACGGCCCCACCAACGCTTCGGCCCGGTCGAGCAGGCTGCCCAGCGCGTCGGCGTCGAGGCGGTGCAGGATCAGCACCTGCGCGCGGCTCAGCAGCGCGGCGTTCAGGGCGAAGCTGGGGTTCTCCGTCGTCGCGCCGACCAGCGTCACCGTGCCGCGTTCGACGAACGGCAGGAAGCCGTCCTGCTGCGCGCGGTTGAAGCGGTGGATCTCGTCCACGAACAGCAGCGTGCGGCGGCCCGACGCCTCTGCCGCCGCGAACGATTTCTTCAGGTCGGCAACGCCGGTGAAAACCGCGCTGATGCTGTCGAACCGCATGTTCACCGCATCGGCCAGCAGGCGCGCGATGCTGGTCTTGCCGGTGCCGGGCGGACCCCACAGGATCATGCTGGACAACCGCCCCGCCGCGACCATGCGCCCGATTGCCCCCTCCGCACCGGTCAGATGGTCCTGCCCGATAACTTCGTCCAGCGCGCGCGGACGCAACCGGTCGGCCAGCGGCGCATCGGCGGCGGGCGTATCGGGCGTGTCGGGCTGGGCAGGATCGTCGGCGAACAGGTCTGGCATGTGACGACATATCTAGCCGGATGTCGCGTTTTGCCAAGTTTTGCAGCTTCGTCGTAGGCTATTCCCCGTGGCGTACCACTGTCGCTCAAGGACCGTCATGATGATCCGATTGTTTGCCTATACTAGTAACCATGTTCGGTGCGATCTTCGCGCTGTCCGCCCCGGCCCACGCCGATGTGAGCGCGCAGTGTAAGGCGGATTACCAGAAGGTGTTCGACACCCTGAACAGGACGGACGGACCCAAGGTGCCCGACAGCGCGATCAGTTTTGCGCTCAAGGTGGAGAAGGTGGTGAATGCGGGCGGCTCGACGTGCCCTGAAATGGACGAGGAAACGCGTACGTTCCTGCGCGGTGGCATCACCGAAGCGGAAAGCAAGGCGATCACGCAGAAGGTCGTCGGGCGCGGACTGGACCGGTTGGAATTGGTCGCGGAGGGGCGCCAGGCGATCGCAGGCAAGGACGATGTCACTGGCGCGCCGCAAGTTCCTGGCCGCGTGCGATATCGACAGCGGCGAAGGTTGCGCGCTGGCAGGCGCTATGGTCGCGCAAGGACAGGGCGGTGCGCAGGACGTCCAGCGCGGCATCGCTTTGTTTCGCAAGGCATGTTCGCTGGAAATTCGCCGGTGCCTGTGAGGTCATCGAAAAGGCGACCGCCGATACAGCGAAAGAGCGCGACACCAATGAGGCGAAGATCGCCAGTGTCGAAAGCTTTTTGAAAGCAGGTGACAAGGCTGGAGCGGAAGCGGTACTCAAGGAAACATGCGATGCCTCATACGCGCGCGGATGCGGTCTTTATGCGCTGTTTCTAAAGGGCGTTGTGAAAAGCACCGACACCGCGCGCATCGCCACCATCAGGAAAAAGGCTTGCCGTCTGGGCGATAAACAGTCTTGTAATTGACGCCATGACCAAGCGCCCCAACACCCCCACCCACCTCTGGTTCGTCGGCATCATCGCGCTCATCTGGCATGCGGGCGGCGGGTTCGATTATGTCTCGATCCAGTCGGGCGATGCCGATTATCTGCAAATGACCGCGCAATCGCTAGGCGTCGATGCGCAAAGCGTGCGTGCCTATTTCAATGGCTGGCCGATCCCGATCCATGCGACATGGGCCATCGGCGTATGGGGCGGGGTGCTTGGCTCGCTGCTGCTGTTGCTGCGCAGCCGGTTCGCCTTCCACGCATTTCTCGCCAGCATTGCCGGGACCACCATCACATTCGTCTATCGCATTCTGGCCCCGCTGGAAGGCGTAAAAACCTCGCTTGGCGCAGTGCTGATGACGGTTCTGATCTTCGCCGCGACAGTGTTGTTGATCCGCTATTCCAGGCTGATGACAGCGAGCGGCGTGCTACGCTGAAGCCGATGCCACGGCTGCGGGTTCGGCTGCGGGTTCGGCCAGTCGCAGATAGGTGTCGACTACCGTCTGGTTGATGGCGTCCCACGCATAGTCCTTGCTGCGCATTTCGCCTGCATTGCCATGTTCGCTGCGCAGGGCGGCGTCGGTGCAATAGGGCGCGATGGCCTTGGCAAAGGCGTCGGTGTCGCCGGGCGGAACCAGTCGGCCCGTTACGCCGTCCTCGACCAGGCTGGATGCGCCCGTCGCGCCTGCGGCCACCACCGGCAGGCCGCACGCCATCGCTTCCAGCGTGACGTTGCCGAAAGTTTCGGTGATGGACGGGTTGAAAAAGATGTCGCCGCTGGCCAGCGCGCGGCCAAGGTCGCTGCCGGTCTGGAACCCTGCGAACACGCCGCCGGGCAGCGCGTTGGCGAACCATTTGCGCGCCGGTCCGTCGCCGATCACCAGCACCCGGTGCGGCACCTGCATCTTTCTAAGCGCCACAATAGTTTCGGCGAAAACGTCCAGCCCCTTTTCCATGACCAGCCGGCCAAGGAACACGATGGCCACCTCGTCGTCCGCAATGCCGTGCGCGCGCCGCCATTCGGGATCGCGGTGACTGGAGGAGAAGATGGTCCGGTCCACACCGCGCGACCAGATCGAGATATCGCCATGCATCCGCTGTTCGCGCAAGGTATCGACCATACTTTGCGATGGCGTGACCAGTGCATCGCATTTGCGGTACAGCCGCCGCAACAACGCTTCCACGCCCGGTTCGATGAAGCCAAGCCGGTAATAGCGCGGATAGGTTTCGAACCGCGTATGCACCGATGCCAGCACCGGAATGCCTTGCTTGCGCGCCCAGCCGACCGCGCCCTGCGCCGCGAAATCGGGCGAGGCGATGTGGACGATATTGGGCGCAAACGCCGCAAGATCGCGCTTCACCGCACCGGTCAGTCCGTAAGGGATGCGATACTCGCCGCGGCCCGGAAAGGCGATGCTGGGCACGCTGACCAGATCGCCGGTCGGTGCAAAGGCAGGCGCGTCGACAGTGGGCGAGTAGACGCGCACCTGCGCGCCCTGCCGCAACAGATATTCGACCAGCCGGTTCAGCGCTTTGTTCGCACCGTCCAGCGTCATGTTGTAATTGCCGCTGAACAGCGCAATGCGAAGATCGGTCGTCTGCATTGCGCCCTGACATAGAACGCGCGCGCCGCCTTGGCGAGCCTCTCTTGTCCACGGCGAACTGCCTTTGCGGCGCGGTTTCGTTTGACACGATGCTGCACCGCACTATTGCCCGCATCGGGCCACGCGGTCCCAACGCCGCGCGAGCTCTCTGTAAGGAGAGAATACATGACCGATACCGTTAGCGAACCGACACTGAAGCCGGATCGCCCCCAGTTTTCATCCGGACCGACCGTGAAGTTTCCCGGCTGGTCGCTCGATAAACTTTCAACCAAATCGCTGGGTCGTTCGCACCGTTCCGCCGTGGGCAAGGGACGGCTGAAATACGCCATCGACCTCAGCCGCGAATTGCTGGGCGTGCCGGACGACTATCTCGTCGGCATCATGCCCGCATCCGACACCGGCGCGCTGGAATGCGCGATGTGGACCATGCTGGGCAGCCGCCCGGCCACCGTCGCCGCGTGGGAAAGTTTCGGCAATGTCTGGATCCAGGATGCGGTCAAGCAGCTGAAGCTGCCCGACCTGACCGTGCTGGACGCCGACTACGGCCACATCCCCGACCTCGCCAGCATCCCGCAAACGGACGATGTGGTCTTCACCTGGAATGGCACCACATCGGGCGCGAAGATTGCCGATACGGACTGGCTGGCGCCGGACCGCGAAGGCATCACGATCAACGATGCGACCAGCGCGGTATTCGCGCAGGAGATGGACTGGCCCAAGCTGGATGCCACCACCTATAGCTGGCAGAAAGTGATGGGATCCGAGGCGCAGCACGGGATGCTGATCCTATCGCCGAAAGCGGTGGAACGCATCGAAAGCTACGATCCGGCATGGCCGCTGCCCAAGCTGTTCCGTCTGAAGAAAGGCGGCAAGATCAATCGCGCGATCTTCGAAGGCGCGACGATCAACACGCCCAGCCTGCTGGCTACCGAGGACTATATCGCGGCGCTGGAATGGGCGAAATCCATCGGCGGGCGTACCGCCCTGTTCGAACGGGCCGATGCCAATGCGAAGATCGTCACCGACTGGATCGAGGCGACGCCGTGGCTGCGTAACATGGTGCCGGACGCAGGCCAGCGCACCAATACCGGTGTGTGCATGGTGTTCCAGGGCGAGTGGTATGACGGGCTTGACGATGACGCCAAGGCCGACGTGCCCAAGCGGATCGTGAAGATGCTGGAGGACCGCGATGTCGGCTACGACTTCAATGGCTATCGCGATGCCCCGCCGAGCCTGCGCATCTGGTGCGGCGGCACGGTTGAAGGTGAAGACCTGCGCCGCCTGCTGCCGTGGATCGAGTGGGCGTATGAGAGGTGAAAGAACGGCTAATCGTCCGTTCGTGCCAAGCCGCCTTCCGTTCTCCCTAAGCCCTCTTCCGTTCGCCCTGAGCTTGTCGAAGGGTCGTCCTTACTTTGACACGGCGCTGAAAGAATAGTGCAACCCTTCGGACAAGCTCAGGGCGAACGGTATTTTTAGGTAACACACATGACCAAACCCAAAGTCCTTATCGCCGACAAAATGGACCCCAACGCCGCGCGTATTTTCGAAGAGCGCGGCTGCGATGTCGATGTCATTACCGGCGAAACGCCCGAACAGCTCATCGCCCGCATCGGCGAGTATCACGGGCTGGCGATCCGCTCCTCCACCACCGTCACGCCCGAAGTGCTGGACGCCGCGACCAATCTGAAAGTCATCGGGCGTGCGGGCATCGGGGTCGATAATGTCGATATCCCCTACGCCAGCAGCAAGGGCGTGGTGGTGATGAACACTCCGTTCGGCAATTCGATTACGACGGCCGAACACGCCATCGCGATGGTCATGGCGCTGGCTCGCCAGATCCCCGCCGCCAATGCGCGCACGCAGGCGGGCGAATGGCCGAAAAAGGATTTCATGGGCGTCGAAGTGACCGGCAAGACGCTGGGCCTGATCGGTGCGGGCAATATCGGCTCCATCGTTGCCAGCCGCGCGCTGGGGCTGCGGATGAAGGTGGTCGCCTACGATCCCTTCCTGACCGAGGACCGCGCCATCGAAATGGGCGTGGAGAAAGTGGACCTGTCCACCCTGCTGGGTCGGGCCGACTTCGTGTCGCTGCACACCCCGCTGACCGACCAGACGCGCAATATCCTTAATCGCGAGCGGCTGGAAAACGCAAAGCCGGGTATCCGCATCGTCAATTGCGCGCGCGGCGGGCTGATCGACGAGGCGGCGTTGAAGGACGGGCTGGAAAGCGGCCATATCGCAGGCGCGGCGCTGGACGTGTTTGCCGAAGAACCGGCGAAGGAAAACCCGCTGTTCGGTGCGCCCAACTTCATCTGCACGCCGCATCTGGGCGCGTCCACCACCGAGGCGCAGGTCAATGTGGCGTTGCAGGTGGCGGAGCAGATGTCCGATTACCTCGTCAATGGCGGCGTCACCAATGCGCTGAACATGCCGAGCCTGAGCGCGGAGGAAGCGCCCAAGCTAAAGCCGTATATGGCGCTGGCCGAGCGGCTGGGCAGCTTGGTCGGCCAGCTGGCGCACGGCAATCTTACGCAGATCAGCATCGAACGCGAAGGCGCGGCGGCGGCGCTGAACGGCAAGCCGATCACGGGCGCGGTGCTGGCGGGCCTGATGAGCCAGTATTCCGATACGGTGAACATGGTCAACGCGCCCTATCTGGCGGGCGAACGCGGGATGGAAGTCCGCGAAATCCGCACCGAACGCGAGGGCGTCTATCACACGCTGGTGCGCGTGACGGTCAAAACGCAGGCGGGCAAGCGCAGCGTGGCGGGCACGCTGTTCGGCGCCGAAGCGCCGCGTCTGGTCAGCATATTCGGTGTCGGGATCGAAGCGGATTTGAAGGGCCATATGCTCTACATCGTCAACGAGGATGCGCCCGGTTTCATCGGTCGCATCGGCTCGCTGCTGGGCGAACACGGTATCAATATCGGTAACTTCAATCTGGGTCGCCGTGGCCTCGATAGCGCGGATGAGGGCGGTGAAGCGGTGCTGTTGTTGAGCGTGGACTGTGCGATAACGCCCGAAGTGGTGGCGCAGGCCGAAGCGTTGCAGGGCGTCCGCGTCGTCAAGGCATTGCGGTTCTGACGGCCATGAGCGCGTTCGACGACATCCTGCCAGCCAATATCCTGCCCGAGGGCCTGGAGGATTACCTCCAGCCCGGTGCCGCCCGCGCCACCCGTGCCATGCGCGCCGCGCTGGATACGCTGAACAGCCACGGATACGACCGCGTGCGCCCGCCGCTGGTGGAGTTCGAGCAATCGATGGCTACGCGCATGGCGGGCGTAAGCGCGCACTGCATGTTCCGTTTCGTCGATCCGGCCAGCCTGCAAATGCTGGCGCTGCGCAGCGATATGACCGTGCAGGTCGGTCGCATGGCCGCAACATCGCTCAACGCCGCACCGCGTCCGCTGCGACTGTGTTATGCGGGCGAAGTCGCCACGATTGCGCCCGAGGGGCTCGATCCCGCGCGCCAAAGCCTGCAAATCGGCGCGGAGCTGGTCGGGGACGACAGCGCCGAAGCCGCTGCCGAGATCGCGGTGCTGGCCATCGCCGCCCTGCGCGCCGCCGGAGCGAAAAACATCGGCATCGATTTTACACTGCCAGACCTGGTCGAAACGCTTGCCGAAAACGCCTTGCCGCTGCCCGCCGAAAAGCGCGATGCGGTCCGGCGCGAGCTGGATATGAAGGATGCGGGCGCACTGAAAACGGCGGGTGGAGAGGCGTATCTGCCCTTGCTTTACGCCGCCGGACCGTTCGAACAGGCGCTGGCGCACATCGCCGACATCGACGCGGGCGGTGCATTGGCGAGCCGTATTGCAGGCCTGCGCAAAGTCGCGGAACATATCGGCGATAGCGCGCGCATCACACTGGACCCGACCGAACGGCACGGCTTCGAATATCAGAGCTGGTTCGGCTTTACGCTCTATGCCGACGGCGTGCGCGGCGCGATGGGGCGGGGCGGCACCTATGCCATCGGCGGGACCGACGAGGTTGCCACCGGTTTCTCGCTCTATCTCGATCCTTTGGTGCGCGTTCTGGCTGACCAGCCGTCGCAACGCACCGCTTACCTCCCGTCGGAACATGACAAGAAAGTCGCCGCCCGCCTTCGTGCCGACGGCTGGCGCACGATCAATGCACTGATCGAGGGCGAGAACCCGGTGGCGCTGGGCTGCACGCACCGGCTCGAAGGCGCGGAGCCGGTTGCGCTTTAGTCTTCGCCGGTAAAGGTTGCCGGGTCGGGGCCGATACGCCCGTCGGCATCGTCCAGCGCGTCGATCCGCTCCATCTGCTCGCCCGACAGTTCGAACGACAGGGCGGCGAAATTCGCGGCGATATGGTCGCGGCTGCTGGCCTTGGGAATGACGGACAGGCCGTGCTGGATATGCCAGCGCAGGATGACGGCAGCGGCGGGCTGGCCGGTTTCTTCGGCAATGGCCTGAATCACATCGTGATCCATCGCATTGCCACGCCCCAGCGGCGACCAGCTTTGCGTCACGATACCCATGTCGTCATGCACGGCACGCAAGTCGCGCTGCTGGAAGGCGGGATGCAGTTCGATCTGGTTGATGGCGGGGACCACGCCGGTCTCGTCCACAATGCGCTTCAGGTCGTCCTCGCGGAAGTTCGACACGCCGATGGACTTTGCCTTGCCTTGCTCGCGCAGCTCGACGAACGCTTTCCAAGTCTCCACGAACAGTCCGTTTTCGGGGCACGGCCAGTGGATCAGCAGCATGTCGACATGGTCGCGCCCCAGCCTTTTCAGGCACTTGTCGGCGGCTTTTAACGTCCGGTCGTAGCCTTGGCTGCCGTTCCAGATTTTCGTCTGGAGGAAGATGTCGCTCCATTTGCCGATGCCTTTGCCGACGCCTTCCTCGTTGCCGTAGATCGCGGCCGTATCGACCATCCAGTAGCCGATATCCAACGCTGTGGAGACCAGTCCCTCCGCATCGTCGGCAGGAATTTTCCATGTGCCGAAGCCCAAATGCGGGATCTGGCGGTCATCGTTGAGGGCGAGGGTAGGCTGGTCGGTCATGCTTTGCTCCGTTGTTTTCGAAGCATAAACGACGTGACCGGCATTTGTGTCCTGCCTGCGCTCTTGCAAATGGCCAGCGCGATTGTCGCGTTCATCCAAGACGCGGCAGCGAAGTTTGATACGCGCCCTAACCATACGCGCGAGGATATGCCGCATCGCGGCACCACCGCAGGCACGATGCTGCAAAGACGCGGCGGCAGCGACCGCGAAGCTGCCGAGTATTTCTACAGCGGATGCGCGCTGGGGCATTACATGGGGTGCCAGTCGGCGGTGGCCTATGCCGCGAAGGGCGAAGCATCGCTGCCGCTGTTCGAACGGCGGATCGAAGTGGCGCGCAAGGGTTGCCAAATCGGCGTCGATGAAGGGTGCGCGCTTCTTGCGGCGGAGAACATGAGCGATGCGCTCATCACCGATCCGATGAAGATGAACCCCGCCGAGGCGCGGTGGTATGCCATCAGTACCAAGGATTATGCCGGTGCAGCGCGCTCCATCATCATGCAGAACCCGAAAGGTCTGGCGTGGAAGGATTCCGCACCGGTAGGCACCTATCTGGGCGAGCTGGTGCAGGCGAGCGGCGCGGCTGGTTTGCGCGGCCTCGACGATGACGCCTTCAAGATCCTGCAGAACAAGCAGTTCTGGTATGGCCGCAACAAGACAGCGACCAACATGGTCCTGGCCGAGTGGAAGCGGCGCGTCGAACTTGCGCAGGCGGAAAAGGAACGCGAGCGCGCCACACGCCGCGCCCAGCAGCAGCGGTGGGCGGCATCGCAACCGACCAGCCAGGTCGAAAACCCCGTCTGGCGATCCGACGGCACGCGCAATCCCTACACCCGCAAACCCTCGGCCAAGATATGCACATGGGTTACGGCTGCGGGCATCGGGGGCGGGCGCTATCGCAAGTGTGACTGACGCGCGATTTGCCACGCGTCATTCAATACGGCGGGCAACATAGGGGAATTCCGGAACGCGCCTTGCTTTCGCATGGTATTTTCAGGCGCGACTATTAGGGTTGCGGATATGCTCCTGTCGCTCGTTCTTGCTCTTTCCCCGATGGCGGATGCTGCCGCCGAGCCGCAGCGTGCGTGTTCGCAAGCCGTCGTAACCTATGCCGGTGAAACCAGCCTCGTGCTGGCGGAGGGGTACGGGGCCTGTCTGGCTGAAATGCGTTCCGGCGATGCCGCATTCCTGTTGATGCTGACCAAGGTCCGGTTCGCAACGGATATGGTAATCTATCAACCGGAAGATGCAGTCAGCATGTTGGACGATGCGCAATTCGTTTCCGCCTACGCGCTCGGCAGCCGCTTCGTCGACGAAACCCTTGCGCGCGACATGGGACGTTCGACGCGGTCATGGCGCGGGTGCGCGACGCGGACCTTTCCGTACCATCCGGCTACCGTCCCGGCTGGGCGGTCGCTGCGCGGCAGCAAGCAGGCGCTGTACGACGCCGTCGCGAATGGCACCCGGACCGATCAGCTTGCTTCGGAAGAATATGTCGCACGGCTGGTGCGTGACGATGCCTATTTCGCAGCGTATCTGGAACGCAAGGCTATCATCGCCGCGCTTGCGGAAGATGGTGCGCTACCCGACGGGTATCACACACTGGCCGGCATCATGGCCGCGCGAAAGGCAATTGTCGGCGACCCTCCGGAAGGCTCGGCGGTCCCGTGGAGCGAAGTATATCGGCCCGGTCCGGACGCAGGGTTCGAGACACTGGCCGTCGGCTTCGACGGACCGGCCAAAGGCGGCAGTGAAATCTTCGAAAGCGCCGGGGCGGTCGCGCAATCATGGGTTGGTCCGGTGCTGGGAAAGGCGCAGCTTGCACACGTGCTGGCCGATGTGGACTTCACGCAAAATGTTGTCGGCGTTTATGCCATAGGTGAAATGCAGAACGCGACAGGCAACACGATTGCAACGCATTTCGAAGCGAATCGCGAATATGGTGGTTATGCGTTTGGCGTCGCCGTCGGTGTGGTCGGTGCCGATTGCGCCACCGTTCGCACCCGGTCCTATCCCTTCGTTGTCGCAAAGACGGCGCGCGGGTCCGGCACGCAGATAACCGCATCGTCACGCGGAAACTTTCCCGACCAGTGCTAACCTGTACGCAGCGGCCGACCGATACCTGTCGGCGACGGCTGGACACGATCCGGAAACGATTGACGATACCTGCAACCGGCGGTTTCCTACGCCGCTGCGCCATGCCATACAGCGCGTGGAATTGGCGATATCGCCATTCCGGTAAATTCGGCCCTGGACTGTGTAACACCCGGTCCATGTCTCCCGTGCGCATACACTTGAAGGAACTCTTCGCTTGGCAAACGTAACCGTTATCGGCGCGCAATGGGGCGACGAGGGCAAAGGCAAGATCGTGGACTGGCTCGCCAGCCGCGCCGATGCCGTGGTGCGGTTCCAGGGCGGGCACAATGCCGGGCACACGCTGGTAATCGACGGCACGGTTTACAAGCTCAGCCTGCTGCCGTCGGGCATCGTGTCGGGCACGCTGTCGATCATCGGCAACGGCGTGGTGCTGGACCCGTGGGCGCTGCGTGACGAGATCGAGCGGATCGAAGGGCAGGGCGTCGCCATCTCGGACGACAATCTCGCGCTTGCGGACAACTGCCCGCTCATCCTGCCCATCCACCGCGACCTCGACGGTCTGCGCGAAGGCGCGGCGGGCAGCGGCAAGATCGGCACCACCGGGCGCGGCATCGGCCCGGCATACGAAGACAAGGTCGGCCGCCGCGCCATCCGCGTGTGCGACCTGGCGCATCTGGACGCGCTGGACTCGCAACTCGACCGGCTGTGCGCGCATCACGACGCCCTGCGCGCCGGTTTCGACCAGCCACCCGTGGACCGTGCGGCGCTGCTCGACGAATTGCGCGAAATCGCGCCCTTCGTGCTGCGGTTCGCGCAGCCGGTGTGGAAGCGGCTGAAGAAAGTGCGCAAGGCGGGTGCGCGCATCCTGTTCGAGGGCGCGCAGGGCGTGTTGCTCGATATCGACCACGGCACCTATCCCTTCGTCACCAGCTCCAACACGGTCAGCGGCACGGCGGCGGCGGGCAGCGGGCTGGGGCCGAATGCGACCGGCTTCGTGCTGGGCATCGTCAAGGCCTACACCACCCGCGTCGGCAGCGGGCCGTTCCCGACCGAGCTTGGCGCCGACCATCCCGATGGCGCGGTGGGACAGCGGCTGGGCGAGCGCGGCCATGAATTCGGCACCGTCACCGGGCGGCAACGGCGCTGCGGCTGGTTCGATGCGGTGCTGGTGCGGCAAAGCTGCGCCATCAGCGGCGTGACCGGCATCGCGCTGACCAAGGTGGACGTGCTGGACGGGCTGGAGACGGTGAAGATCTGCACCGGATACCGGCTGAACGGCGCAATCCGCGACTATTTCCCCAGTCACGCCGCAGACCAGGCGAATGTCGAGCCGATCTACGAGGAAATGGAAGGCTGGAGCGAAACCACGGCAGGCGCGCGCAGCTGGGCCGATCTGCCCGCCAATGCGATCAAATACATCCAGCGCGTGCAGGAACTGATCGAGACGCCGGTGGCACTGGTCTGCACCAGCCCCGAACGCGACGACACCATCCTGGTGCGCGATCCGTTCGAGGATTGAGAGCTTGCGTTCGATGGGTTAGCTGGACCCCGGATCAAGTCCGGGGTGACGAGGCAGGTAGCGTACCCTATCCCGCCATCCCGACCTTGAGCCGGGATCCAGCTTCCTTGTTGTTCACCCGGTACTGATAGAACACGCATCATGCGCTTCCTCTTCGCCACTCTCGCCTTGCTGATTGCCGCCTGCGCGCCGGTCACGCCCGAACCTGTGCCGACCGAAGCGCCGGTCGCGGTGCAGACGCCCTTTACCGGCACCGCCGATTTCGTGCTGGTCGATAAATCCGACCGCACGCTGGCGCTGTATTCCGGCGGGCGGCTGGTGCGCACGATGACGGGCATCGGGTTCGGCGACGTACTGTTTGGCCACAAGCAGTTCGAAGGGGACGAGCGGACGCCCGAAGGCCGCTACACCATCGACACCCGCAACCCGAACAGCGCCTATCACCTGTCGCTGCGCATTTCCTATCCCAATGCGGCGGACCGCGCCTTTGCCGAGCAGGCGGGCCGCGATCCGGGCGGCGATATCTTCATCCACGGCCAGCCCAACATGCTGCCTGCCGCAGATACCGGCGCGCGTTTGCCCGGCGACTGGACCGATGGCTGCATCGCGGTCAGCAATGCGGAGATGGAAGAGCTGTGGCGCGCCGTTCCCGACGGCACGCTGATAGAGATACGCCGCTGATAACCATTGACGCGCGCGCCGCATGTTCTACTTTCGTTCCAACTTGATGAGTCGGAACGGAAGGACGGGCGGCATGGCGCAGGCGGAATATCAGTACCGGACGAGCGAGGCCGTGGCGGTCGCGGCGAACGACGCGGTGGGATCGCCACTGGGCGTTTCCGTCTTCGCCGACCGCGCGCATTTGCGCGACCAGATTGCCGACGATGCACAGGCGGCGGGGCTGCGGGTGGCGCAGACGGCAGATGTCGCGGCCCTGCTGGAAACGCGCGAAGGCGGGCCACTTGCCTTGGGCGATATCGTGCTGCTCGATTGCCCAGATGCGGGCGCGGAACGGCTGGCGGCGCTGTCGCGGCTGGATCTGCCGCGCGCAGCGGTCGGGCGCGAAGCTGGTGGTATCCACCTCGGTCGCCACGCTGGATGCGATTTTCGGCTGCCTCGACCAATCGAACGCGCACGATCCTGGTCGATCCGACGCGCGCGGAGCGGATTATCGCGCTGGGCGCGCTGCTGCCGGGCCTGCCCGGACAGTCGCGTGCGCGAAATGACGGAGCAGGACCGGCTGACCCTGATGCGGCTGACCGAACAGGTCGGGCAGATCGCGGAACAGATCGACCGGCTGGATCGCACGGTGTCGGGTTCGGGCGGAGGCGGCGGGAAGGGGGCCGATGGCGGCGCGTTCCGTTTCGCCTCGCCCAATCCGTCGGTTTCGCGGGCCGGTGGACCATACCGCCGGGCTGGTGCGGACCAAGCGCCCGCCGCTGCCCGATCCGCGACTGGTGCGGCAGGTTATCGAACAACGCCGCCTGCGCGACGAATTCTTCGACGCCGAGCTGTTTGCCGATCCGGCATGGGATATCCTGCTGGACCTGACTGCCGCGCGCGCGGAAAACCTGCGCGTTTCGGTCAGTTCGCTGTGCATCGCCGCCGCCGTTCCGCCGACCACGGCGCTGCGCTGGATGCGCGAGATGGAGGAGGCGGGGCTGCTGGAGCGGGTGGCCGACGACACCGACAAGCGCCGCGTGTTCATCGCGCTGAGCCGACGGCGCGGCGAACGCGATGGCGCCTATTTCGCGCGGCTCGAAGAGAAGGCGCTTGCTGCCTAGTTTCGCGTAAGCACGACGGTCAGGCCGTCGGGCTCGCCGTCATGCGGCAGCACGAGCGCGCAGCATCGGCGCGGGCGCGGTCGAGGATTGCAGCCGGTATGTCCGCTTCGTGCAGCAGCGTATCCGCCATGCCCAGCAGGCGTGCCTGCCGCAGCGTCAGGTCTTCGGGATCGTCGCTGGTCAGCCCGATTTCGATACGGCCCGTCAGCCGCTCGCCGGGTTCGCCCGCCAGCCAGCGCGGCACACGCTCCGCCGCATCCGGATCGAGCGGATCGAGCAGACCGCCTTCGCCCAGCGCCGCATCCAGCGCGCTGCCGCCGGTCGGACCCGTCGGGCCAGCGCGTGCGCATCGCCTCGCGCCCCGTTTCCAGCGCCGCCGCCAGCGCGCCCAGCGATTGCGGCAGCAGCTTCTCCAGCCGCAGCCGCAATTGCTTGGCCAGTCCTGCCGACGCGCCCGATGTGCCGATCGCGATCAGCACCGGGTCGCGGTCGAGAATGCTGGGCGTGGTGAAATCGCACAGTTCGGGCCGGTCGGCGACATTGACCAGCAGGCCCTTGGCGGACAGCCGCAGCGCTGCTGCCTCCGCCGCGCGGTCATCCTCCAGCGCGATGAAGGCCAGCGACGCATGATGCGCCTCCGGCTCGCCGCAGGGAATGCCGCCCGCGCGCTCGACCAGCCGCGCCTTGGCCTCGCCCATCGCGCCTTCCGCCAGCACGACGACTCGCTTGCCCGAAATCCGGTGAAACAGGGGCAGGGACCGGATCATGTTTCGATCACTGGCGAATCACAGCCAGTCCGGCACGCGCTCCGCGTCCATGATCGCGGCGGCGGGCAGGCGGTCGGCGACGACGGCGAATCGGTCGCCATCGACCAGCACCTCGGCCACGAAACCGCGCGAATTGTAGCTCGAGGCCATCGTCGCGCCATAAGCGCCGGCGGTGCGGAACACGGCCAGATCGCCCGCCGCCACGCGCATCGCATGTCGCGGCCCATCGCAAAGGTATCGCCGGTCTCGCAGATCGGCCCGACGATATTGGCGGTCATCGCTGTCGCCGGTTGGCTGCACCGCGTCGAAATCGTGCCACGCGCCGTAAAGCGCGGGGCGCGCGAGGTCGTTCATCGCCGCATCGACGATCACGAACGGATCGTTGCACGCCGCGCTTCACGCGGATCACCCGCGTCAGCAGCACGCCCGCATTGCCCGCGATGACGCGGCCCGGTTCGAACATCAGCTCCACGTCCCAGCCCGCTGTGACGCGCGCGACCATCGCGCCGTATTCGGCAGGCGAGGGCAGCACCTCGCCCTTGCGGTAAGGCACGCCCAGACCGCCGCCCAGATCGACATGGGTGACGCGTCTGCCCCGCCGCGCGCAGTTCAGCGACCAGCGCGCCGACCTTGCCGAACGCGGTTTCCAGCGGCTCCAGCGTATCGAGCTGGCTGCCGATATGGATGGCAATGCCGCGCAGGTTCAGGCCGGGCAGCGCTGGACAGGCGGGCGTATATCGCGCCCGCACGGCTGATCGGCACGCCGAACTTGTTCTCCGCCTTGCCGGTGGAAATCTTGTCATGCGTGCCCGCATCGACATCGGGATTGATCCGCAGGGTGCAGCGCGCAGCCATGCCTCGCTGCGGCGGCGATAGCCGCCAGCTCGCGGCCTTCTTCCTCGGATCTCGATGTTGAACTGGCCGATATCCTGCGCCAGCCCGTGCCGCAGCTCGTCCGCCGTCTTGCCGACGCCCGAAAAGACGATATCCGCGGGCGGCATTCCGGCGGCCAGCGCGCGGTCCAGCTCGCCGCCCGACACCACGTCGGCGCCATACCCCTCGCGCTGCAGCACGCTGCAGCACGGCGAGATTCGGGTTGGCCTTGACCGCAAAGGCAATGATGCGGCGTATCCAGCGCCGACAGCGCGTCGCGAAACACCCGCGCATGGCGTTCCAGCGTGGCGCGCGAATAGACATAGACCGGCGTGCCGACGTCCTCCGCAATGCGGGGCAGCGGCACATCCTCGGCATGAAGGACGCCGTCGCGATAGGTCGAAATGGTCCATTCAGGCCTAGGTCAATCGGGACGCATCATTCGGGTGGCGGCAGGTCGAACGGATCGTCCTCGCGCTCTTCGGACCGGTGGCGCAATTCCACGCTGCGTTCGGGCGCGGCCTGCGGATCGAGTTCGAGCAGTTCGGGCGCGGTTTGGCCGCATCGCTCGGACCCCAGCGGCGCGACCGGCAGCCCCTCGCCCGGCGCGGTCTCCAGCTCCGCACGCTGGCCGCAGGCGGCCAGCGCAGCAGGGCAATCACGACAAGACAGGGGGTGCGTGCTCATGTCGTCCTTCCTTATGCCGGCCTTTCGCGCCCGCGCAATCTGCGCGCGTACCTGCTCCGGCGCGGTCCCGCCATAGGAATTGCGCGAGGCGACCGAGGCATCGACCGACAGCGCGGCGAACACCCGCTCGTCGATCCGCGCATCGATGGCCTGCAAATCCTCCAGCGGCAGCGCGTCGAGCGCCACGCCGCGTTCTTCCGCCAGCTTTACCGCCGCGCCGGTGATGTGATGCGCCTCGCGGAACGGGATGTCCGCCTCGCGCACCAGCCAGTCGGCAAGATCGGTCGCGGTGGCATAGCCCAGCTCCGCCGCCTGCCGCATCCGGTCGCGGTCTGAACGTGCTTTCGGCGACCATGCCCGGTCATCGCGGCGAGCGACAGCGCCAGCAGGCCCGCGCCTCGAACACCGGCGGCTTGTCGTCCTGCATATCCTTGGAATAGGCGAGCGGCAGACCCTTCATCGTCATCATCAGCGCGGTGGCGCAGCCCACGATCCGCCCCGCATGGCCGCGCACCAGTTCGGCGGCATCGGGGTTCTTTTTCTGCGGCATGATCGAACTGCCGGTGCTGAGCGCATCGGGCATCCGCGCGAAGCCGAAGGGCTGGCTGGCCCACAGAGATCATCTCCTCCGCCAGCCGCGACAGATGCAGCGCGCAGGTGCTGGCGGCCTGCAGATAATCGAGCGCGAAATCGCGGTCGGACACGGCATCGAGGCTGTTGCGCGTCGGCCTGCCGAAACCCAGCGCCGCGCCGTCGCATCGCGGTCGATCGGGAAGCCGGTGCCCGCCAGCGCGGCGGTGCCCAGCGGGCATTCGTTCAGCAGCCGCGTCCGCATCGGCCGAAACGCGCGGCGATCGCGGTCGAACATTTCGTAATAGGCCATCAGATGATGGCCCAGCGTCACCGGCTGCGCGGTCTGCAAATGGGTGAAGCCGGGCATGATGGCATCGGCGTGTTCCTCCGCCCGACCGACCAATGCGCCTTGCAATCCGCGCAGCGCCGCCATCGCATCACGGTTCGCCTCGCGCACCCACAGCCGGAAATCGGTCGCCACCTGATCGTTGCGGCTGCGTGCGGTGTGCAACCGCCCCGCCACCGGACCGATCAGCTCGGCAAGGCGGCTTTCCATGGTCATGTGAATGTCTTCCAGATCCCAGTCTTCGGGCACGCCATCCGCCTCGTACTCGGCGGCGATGGTGTCCAGCCCGCCCAGGATCGCATCGCGGTCGGTATCGCTAACGATGCTCTGCGCCGCCAGCATGGTGACATGGGCGCGCGACCCGGCGATATCCTGTCGCCACAACGCCTTGTCGAACGGGATGGAGGCGTTGATTTCGCGCATGATCGCGCTAGGCCCGTCGGCGAAGCGGCCGCCCCACATCTGGTTGGAGCCTGCCTTGCCGTTTTTCTCGCCGCTTCTGTCCGTCACGCCCGCTATCGCAATACTGTTGGGTGCTGTTGCATTGGGGGGATGCGATAGGGACACCCCCGACGACGCGCAACCAGCGGCGGCACAGCAGGCGTGCGATTACCGGAGAGCCTGACCCCTCGCGCGCCGGTGCGCTGATGCCCGCCGCGACGCTGCTCGATCCTGCAGGCCGCGAGCTGAACCTCGCCGCGATGCAGGGGCAGCCGGTGCTGGTGAACCTGTGGGCGACATGGTGCGCGCCCTGCGTTGTCGAGATGCCGCTGCTCGACACGCTGGCGGTGGAGTACGAGGGCCGGATGCGGGTGGTGACGGTAAGCCAGGATCGGCAGGGTGCGGATAAAGTGGAACCGTTCTTCGCGGCGCGCGACTTCAAGGCGCTCGAACCGTGGCTTGATCCGGCGGGAACGCTGGGCGATGCGCTGGCGGCGGAGGGCCTGCCGCTGACCGTGCTGTACGATGCAGATGGCACCGAGGTCTGGCGCGTCGCGGGCGATTACGACTGGGCCAGTGCCGAGGCGCGCGAGGCCATCGAAGCCGCGCTGGATTAGGCGGCAGGCTTAACGCCGCGTTAGGTATGGCTGCCTAGAGCGTCGCACATGACATATCTTCACGGCAAAGCGATGTTCGGCGGACGCGAAATCACCGAAGAGGAAATGGACGATCTGGCGCGCGAGCAGCTCAAGGCGTTGCAGGACAGTTTCACGAAAAAAGGCGGCGCGGACAAAACCGACGATGTTCTCAGCCGTCGTCTGGCCGAGGAATTGCGGCTGGTGAAACGGATGCTGGAACTGGCGGAAGAACGTGTCCGCGATCCGCAGGCGAAGCGCGAAATGCAGCGATCCGAGGACGCCATCGAAGATTTGGCCGAAGTGGTCGAGGCAGACGACCGCTGCGATGCAATGGACGATATCGACGAAGACATCGCCCGCCGCATGACTCGCCGCGCGCTCGACGGCAGCGGCACGCCCTGCGACAACCGCAGGCCGTCCATCCTGCGCAAGACGGACAACTGATACGTAAAACTGACGGGAAATCCGCTGGTGGGCGATGACAGGCTCGAACTGCCGACCCTCTCGGTGTAAACGAGATGCTCTACCAACTGAGCTAATCGCCCCGCCAGCGGTCCGCAGCACATAGCGGCCCAATCGTTAAAATCAACGCCGTTAAAATCAATTCCCCGCTTGACCGTGCGGCGCGCTAAAGCGGTGGCCATGTCCAAACGCCTGACCGTTCTTGCCACCGGCGGCACCATCGCCGGCATCGCCGGGTCCGCCACGGCGGCGGAGTATCGCGCCGGACAGATCGGGATCGGCGATTATCTGGAACGGCTGTCTGGGCTGGGGCTGGATGCGGTACTGACCGGCCAGCAGATCGCCAATATCGACAGCGCGGATATCGGGCACGGCACATGGGCCACGCTGCATGCGGCGGCGATGCGGGCGCTGGACGATCCGGCATGCGACGGCATTGTCATCACGCATGGCACCGACACGCTGGAGGAAACCGCATTCCTGCTCGACCTGACCCTGCCCGCGCGCAAGCCGGTGGTGGTGGTCGGCGCGATGCGGCCTGCCGATGCGGTGGGCTATGACGGGCTGCGCAATGTCGCCAATGCGGTGCGCGTTGCCAGCGATGCGGGCGCAAGCGGACGCGGCGTGCTGGTGGTGATGGGCGACCGCGTGTTCGCCGCGCGTGATGTGCGAAAGGTCCGCACGCGCGGTTCCGATGCCTTCCGCGGTTTCCCGCGCGAATCGGTGGCGCTGGTGACGCCGTCATCGCTCGACTGGTTCGGGGCGGCGTGGCGACAGGACACGACGGCGCAATACGCGTTGCCGGCCGATTGGCCGGAAGTGCCGGTCGTCTATGTCCATGCCGCGCTGGAGGCCGATGCGGTGCGCCGCCAGCTTGGCGATCGCCCCGCCGGAGTCGTGATCGCGGGGGCGGGCGAGGGCAATATGCCCGAACCGGTCCGCGCCGAACTGGTGAAACTATGCGCAGGCGGCGTGCCGGTGGTGCGCGCCAGCCGCGTGGAACAGGCGCTGGTCGACCGCGAACCGCAGGACGACGCGCAACGGCTTCGTCGCCGCCCGCGCGCTCAGCCCCGGCCAAGGCGCGGCTGCTGCTGCAACTGCTGTTGGCGCAAGGGCGTGTGCGACGCGGCGCACGATCCAGACGGCGTTCGACGGACGTTGAGAATTGCGCTCTCACCGAGCGTCGCTACCCGGTCGCAGCGACGAAGCCGTAGGCGCCCTTGGACAATCCAGAGCGTCTCGCGCGATACGCTCTGGATTGCTTCGCTTCGCTCGCAATGACGGGGGCGGGGCGGGCACTTCGACCCGCCCCGGCAAACCCTAAGGCGTAACCAGATACTTCTCGCCGGTCTTCATCGCCCGATAATCCAGCGCAGCGTCCTTTTTCAGCATCCCCGCCAGCGTGACCTTCTCCTTGTAGGAGCTGGCGAAGGTGGAGGTGATGCCCTTCAGCACGCGCGTCCGCATCCGCACCACCGTTTCCATGCCCGCCTTGGCGAGGAACGGCGTCAGCAGCCAGCCGGACACCGTCCAGTTCAGGCCGTAGCTGGGCGTCAGGATCGTAGGCGACAGGTCGAGGCGGCCGTAATTGTACATCTTCTTGTCCTGGTTCGAGCCGTAGCGGCTGAATTCGGACATCTTGGATGCGGCGACTTGCTCCATCGCCTTCAGGCTGTGATCGATGGAGCTGCCGCCGCCGATCGGATCGAAGCCGAAATAGGCGTCGGTCGCGTCGATTGCGCCGCGCAGCTGCTTCATGAAATCATCGTCGGATGAATTGACGATATGCTTCGCGCCGAGACCTTTCAGCAAGTCCACATGCGCGTCCTTGCGCACCACATTGACCAGTGCGATGTCGTCTTCGGCGCAGATCTTGACCAGCATCTGCCCCAGATTGGAGGCGGCGGCGTTGTGCAGGATGGCGGACTGGCCCTCGGCCTTCGCGGTTTCCACGAAGCCCAGCGCGGTCATCGGATTGACGAAGGCGCTCGCCCCGTCCTCGCTGGAAACATCGCCCAGCGGCAGGCACATCGGCGCTTCGGCTATGGCATATTCGCTGAACGCATTGCCCGGCACGCAGGCGACGCGCTGGCCGACCAGCGCCTGCGCCATCTCGCCATCGCCCGCCGCGACCACCGTGCCCGCGCCTTCGTTCCCGACCGGCAGGCGCTGGCCGTGGCGACCCTTGCTGCCCGAATTGAACGGTTCGGGCATCGTGGCGACGATCTTGCCGTCGCTGTATTCGGCGTTTTCGAGGTCGGCGGCGCCGAACAGCAGCGCGAGGTCGCTGGGGTTGATCGGCGCGGCTTCCATGCGGACCAGCACCTGGTTGCCGGTGGGATCGGGGAACTCGGATGTCGCGACTTCGACGGTAAGCGTGCCGTCTTTGGCGAGCGTGGTGAAAATCTGTTGGCCGGTGATGGTCATTGTTCTTCCTTTTGTCATTGCGAGCGTAGCGCGGCAATCCACAGCCGCAGAGCTCGACGCTCATGCATTCCGCGCTACGCTCGCAATGACGCGATGGCTAGGTTGGGTCCGCGTATCGGCACGCACAAATACAGCCCGTGCGCGGGTGCGTTCAGGCCTAGCGCCTGCCGGTCGCGCGCGGCAAGGGCTTGCGCCAATCGCGCTTCGCTCCACCGGCCCATGCCGACCAGCGCAAGGCACCCGACCATCGAGCGGACCTGATGATGCAGGAAGCTGCGCGCCGCCGTCTGGATGACGACCGAAGCGCCCTCGCGTCGCACCGTCAGCGTATCGAGCGTGCGCACCGGGCTGTCCGCCTGGCAATGCGCGCTGCGGAAGGTGGTGAAGTCATGCCGCCCGACCAGCGCCTGCGCCGCGCGGTGCATCGCATCGGCATCCAGCGGTTGCGGCACGCGCCATGCGCGCATCGCGCTCCACCGTCAACGGCGCGCGGCGATTGGCGATGCGGTATTCATAGGCGCGCCCCGTGCAGGAAAAGCGCGCATGCCAGTCGTCCGGCACCCGTTCGCAGGCCAGCACCGCGACCGGATCGGGCCGCATCCGCGCGTTGAGCGCCTCCATCAGGCGGAAGGGTTCCAGCGTGGTGTCGAGGTCGAAATGGCTGCGCATTCCCAGCGCATGCACACCGCTGTCGGTGCGGCCCGCGCTGTGCAGCGTGACAGGCGCGCCCGTTATCGCCAGCAGCGCCGCCTCGACCGCGCCCTGCACGCTCGGCCCGTGCTTCTGGCGTTGCAGCCCCTGGAACGGGGTGCCGTCATATTCCAGCGTGAGCGCGAAGCGGGTCAAGCGAGCGTGGTGCCTGACGCAATCGGGTTGCCGCGCAGGAAATCGGCGCGCGACATGGCGGGTTTGCCCGCGCGTTGCAGCTCGACCGGACGCAAGGCACCCTTGCCGCAAGCGATGGTCAAATCATCGTCCAGCACCTCGCCCGGCGCGCCGGAACCCTCGGCGATCTCGGCGCGCAGCACCTTAATACGCGCGCCATTCACCTCGAACCAGGCACCGGGGAAGGGCGACAGGCCGTGGATATGGCGTACCAGCTCCTCCGCCGGGCGCGACCAGTCGATACGGGCCTCCGCCTTGTCGATCTTGGGCGCGTGGGTCGCCTCCGCATCGTCCTGCTTCACCGGCACATGGATAGCCAGATCGCGCAGCGTACCGCTCATCAGCTGCGCGCCCAACTGTGCCAGTTCATCCGTCAGTTCGCCCGTCGTCTTGTCGCCGATGGGCGCGCGGGCTGTGGCCAGCATCGGGCCGGTGTCGAGGCCCGCTTCCATCTGCATGATGGTAACGCCGGTGCCCGCATCGCCCGCCATGATCGCGCGATGAATCGGCGCCGCACCCGCGCCAGCGCGGCAGGATCGAGGCATGGACGTTGAGACAGCCATGCGCCGGTATGTCGAGAATCGCCGTTGGCAGAATCATGCCATAGGCCGCCACCACCGCGATATCCGCCCCGTGCGCGGCAAACTCCGCCTGCGCTTCGGCGGATTTCAGCGAGGTCGGCGTGAAGACCGGAAAGCCCAGACCCTCCGCCGCGCGCTGCACCGGCGAGGGCTGCGGCTTCTTGCCCCGGCCCGCCGGGCGCGGCGGCTGGGTATAGACCGCCACGATGGTGTGCGCGGCAGCCTCCAGCGCGCGCAGTGTCGGCACGGCGAAGTCCGGTGTTCCCATGAAAATTACTCGCACGCCAACAACTCCGTTCACCCTGAGCTTGTCGAAGGGCCGTCCTTCGCTTCATACCGTCGCTAGTAGAAAACACGGTCCCCTTCGGCTAGCTGCTTGTAGCAGCCGCTCAGGACAGGCTTCGACAAGCTCAGGACGAACGGGGGTGCAAAGGCTTTCGACAAGCGCATTGCGACCCCATATACGTCACACATGGCTTCCACCGAAATCGAAACGCTGGCCGCATCGCTGGCGCGCCTGCCCGGACTTGGCCCGCGATCGGCGCGGCGGGCGGTGCTGTGGCTGGTGAAGCGGCGCGAAACCGCGCTGGGCGAATTGCTCGATGCGCTGGGCGAGGTGCGCGACCGGCTGGTCGAGTGCGATACCTGCGGCAATGTCGATACGCAGAACCCGTGCGGCATCTGCGCCGATCCCAAACGCGATACGAAATCGCTGTGCGTGGTGGAGGATGTGGCGGACCTGTGGGCGCTGGACCGCGCGCGGCTGTTTGCGGGCACCTATCACGTGCTGGGCGGGCGGCTGTCGGCGATGGACGGCGTGCGGCCCGAAGACCTCAACCTCGCCTCGCTGTTCGCGCGGATCGAGGCGGGTGGTGTCGAGGAGGTGGTGCTGGCGATGAACGCCACTCTGGAGGGGCAGACCACCAGCCACTACATCGCGGAAAGGCTGGAAAACGCTGCCGTCCGCATCACGCAACTGGCCCACGGCCTGCCGGTCGGCGGAGAGCTCGACTACCTCGACGAGGGCACGCTGGCGCAGGCATTGCGGGCACGGCGGCCGGTAGGGTAATTCCTCCCCATCTACTGGGGAGGGGGACCATGCGCAGCATGGTGGAGGGGTGCCCTGCCAATCGAAAACACGCTTTTTGTAATTGCGAATGAAGCGTCTTCTTCGAAAAAAGTATTTCGCTCGCAGAGGCGCAGAGGCGCAGAGGGGGTTGCGCCGCAGGCCTTTCCAATCCCCCGGTACGTAAGAGCGCGAGAAAAGAAGTTTTGAAAGCGGCTTCGCCGCAAACGCTGCTCCAAGGTATGAGGGAAATCGTGCGAACTCCCGACACCAAGCTCGGCCTCCTCTGTGCCTCTGCGCCTCTGCGCGCGAAAAACACTTCTTCTCCACCATGACGGACATAGCACCAGTCGTTGAAAACCCGCGCCACACGCTCTACCTCGCCCCGCATGGCTATCCGTGAAATTCTCGAAGTGCCGGACCCCCGGCTAAAGACCGTGTCCGAACCCGTCACCGCGTTCGACGACGACCTCAAGACGCTCGTCGCCGATATGTTCGATACGATGTACGACGCCCCCGGCATCGGGCTGGCCGCGATACAGGTCGGCGTGCCGCAGCGCGTGCTGGTGATCGACCTTCAGGAACCGGACGAGGACGCCGAGCCGGTCGAATGCACCGAACACGGCGGAGATGCCCACACGCACCAGCCGATCAAGAACGACCCGCGCGTGTTCGTGAACCCCGAAATCCTCGACCCGTCCGAAGAAGTTGCGACCTATCAGGAAGGCTGCCTCTCGGTCCCCGAAATCTACGCCGACGTCGACCGGCCCAGCACTTGCCGCGTGCGGTATCGCGATGTCGACGGCAAGGAACACGAAGAGGCATTGGACGGGTTGCTGGCAACCTGCCTGCAACACGAGATGGACCACCTCGAAGGGGTGCTTTTCATCGACCACCTGAGCCGTTTGAAACGACAGATGGCGTTGAAAAAGCTAACGAAGCTGCGTCGGGCGGCGTGACTTTCTTTCGCAACTGATCGGCTTAACGGCCGGCCTCCGAGAGGGCGGTACGTAAGCTCCGGCGCGCAGTCGCGCTTGCGACCCGCTTTAGGGCGGGCTGAGCATTACATTACGGAACCATCTTAATTAATTCGTCAGTTGCGAGCGCAGCGCGGCAACCCATCTCCAACGTTGGATTGCCGCGCTACGCTCGCAATGACGAAACATCGTCACCCCGCATCAGGTCCGGGTTGGCAGAACCAAGATCAGTGCCCCAGACCCTGCACCGCTTTCTTCACATCCTCGATCACCTCGCGGCACATCGTCGCGCAGCGGGTGCAATGCGGGTCGTCGTGCTTCTCGCAATGCTCAAGGCATTGTTCGCACGCGATGATCGTCGCTGCACCGACCGCCTTGATGGTAGCGACATTGCCGCCGGTGCGCCGGCTGCCGACGCGGTAAAAGGCGGTGCAGGCATCGCTCGCATCGAGGCACCGGCGGATGCACTCGGCGCGGTCCTTCGCGTCGTCTTCGGCCAGACACGCATCGGCGCAGCTGTTCATGATCGCCGCGCCATACATCGCATGCTTCACCGCCTCGCCGAGCTGTTCGTTGTAGTCGTCACCGACGGCGGGGTGGTCCTGGATCATTTCCTTGATCGACATCGTATTTTCTCCTGTTTTCAAGGACGAAGCGAGCGGGGTGGGGGATAGGTTCCGAAATCGTGACAACGCGGCTTGGCCGCGCCATGAGGTTCCGGCTATGTTCCAGCGATGGATATATCCCGCATTGATCGTCGGCCTTATCGGTATCGCGCTGGGCCTGCTGCTCGGCTGGTTCGCCGGGTCGCGCCCGGTTGCCGAGGTGAAGGCGCGGTTTGATGCGCGTGACGGGGAGGCGCGTGAGCTGGACGCGAAGTACCTGCGCGCCTTTGCCGATCTGGAGGCTGCGCGCGAGAAGGCGACGCGGGTGGACGGGCTGGAGGTTCAGCTCGACACAGCGCGCAAGGATGGCGAAACGGCGCGCGCCGAACTGGCGACGCTGAAAGCCAATGCGGCCAATTTCGACGAGCAGAAGAAGCTGCTGGTCGAGGCGCGCGGCGAGATGCTCAAGGAGTTCCAGAACACCGGCAATGCGGTGCTGGGCAAGGCGCAGGAAGCGTTTCTGGAGCGGGCGAGCGAGCGGTTCGGGCATTCGGAAAAAGCGTCGGCGGAGAAGTTGCAGTCGCTGCTGCAACCTGTGACGCAGCGCCTGAAGCAATATGAGGATCAGGTCGGGTTGCTGGAAAAGCAGCGGGTCGATGCTTTTACTGCGTTGCGCACCCAGATCGAAACGATGCGGCTGGGGCAGGAAGAAGTCCGGCGCGAGGCGCAGCGGCTGGGCAATTCTCTGACCAATGCGCCCAAGGCGCGCGGGCGATGGGGCGAGCGGGCCTTGCAGAATGTGCTCGAACAAAGCGGGCTGGCCGAGCACACCGACTTCCATCTGGAACAGTCGATGGATACCGAGGCGGGGCGGCTGCGGCCCGATGCCATCGTGAATATTCCGGGCCAGAAGAAACTGGTGATCGACGCCAAGGTCTCGCTGAACGCTTATCAAGAGGCGTTCGAAGCGGACGATGATGACACCCGCAAGGCGGCACTGGATGCTCATGCCCGATCCATGCGCAACCATGTGCAGACGCTGGGCGCGAAAAGCTATCAAAGCCAGTTCGACGAAGCGCCCGATTATGTCGTGATGTTCGTGCCGGGCGAACATTTCGTCGCCGCCGCGCTGGAGCATGATCCGGAGCTGTGGGATTTCGCCTTCGAAAAGCGCGTGCTGCTGGCGACGCCGACCAATCTGGTCGCCATTGCGCGCACCGTGGCGCAGGTGTGGCGGCAGGACAAGATGGCCTCCGAAGCGCCGGAAATCGGGCGTATGGGTGCCGAATTGTATGACCGTTTGCGGGTCGCGGCCGAACATATGAAGCGTGTTGGCGGCGGGCTGGAAACGGCGGTCACGAATTACAACAAGTTCGTCGGCAGTTTCGAACGCAACGTGCTGACCTCGGGTCGTCGCATGGCGGAGAAGGGCCTGGAGATTTCCAAGGAGATCGAGGACGTGCCGCAGATCGAGAAAGAGCCGACTTACGGCGAGGCGGATGCGGTGGAAGCGGAAAAGGCCTTGAAGGCGCGATAGCTTCGGCGTTTTCCTACGCCGTTTCGCGCTGCTACGGTCATTTTCGTTCTTTCCAACTCAGCGACCCAAACGCGGATTTTACCAACTAACCGTCCAGAGTCGCCAGCACTTCATAGGCCAGCACACCCGCCGCCATCGCCGCATTGAGGCTGTCGGCGCGCCCGCGCATCGGCATGGTTACGCGCAGGTCGCATGCGGCCTCGTAGGCTTCGGGCAGGCCCTGCGATTCGTTGCCGACCATGACGAAACACGGGGCGGTGTAGGGCGCGCCTCGATAGGGGACGGCATCGCGCAGGGACGCGGCGACCAGCTGGCCGTTTCCGGAGCGCAGCCACGGCACGAATTCCTCCCACCGTGCCTGCGCAAGCCGTTGCGTGAAAATCGCGCCCATGCTGGCGCGCACCGCCTCGACCCCGAACGGGTCGGTGCAATCGTCGATCAGGATCAGCCCGCCCGCGCCGACCGCATCCGCCGTGCGCAGCATGGTGCCCAGATTGCCCGGATCGCGCAGCGCCTGTGCCACCAGCCAGATCGGCGCGGTATCGCGGTCGATCCGGTCCAGCGCGGTGTCGAGTTCGGCAAAGGCACCGGCGACGACTTGTGGGTTCGCCTTGCCGGTAATCTTCGCCAAAATGTCAGGCGTGGTCTCGATCACTGTCCCGCCCGCCGCGTGCACATCGCGTTCCAGCGCGGCGACCAGCGGATGGGGATCGCGCCCCGCCGCCATTACCAGCACTTGCGGCACATGGCCGCATTCGCGCGCATCGGTCAGCAGGCGCAGCCCCTCGGCCAGGAACAGGCCCTCGCGCCGCCGGTGCTTCTTGTCGCGCAGGCTGCGCAGCCGCTTGACCATCGGGTTGGAAAAACCGGTAATGGTGTGCCGCTCGGCAGTAGGCTTACTGGCAGATTCGGCCACGCTCACTCTTCGCCGAACCCGTTCTCGATAAGCGCCGCCAGCTGGTCCATCGACCGGCGCGGCGTCGTCCCCGGCCACGATCAGCTCGACCACATCGCCCTTCGCCGCGCCCAGCATCATCAGGCCGAGGATCGATCCGCCCGCCGCGCTGTTGCCGCCCTTCGCGACACGCACCGAGACGGTGTCCGGGCAATTCGCTGACCGCTTCGACAAAGCGCGCGCTGGCCCGTGCATGCAGACCGCGCTGGTTCACGATGGTGAGTGTCCTGCGCAGTTCGCTCATCGCGTTGCCGCCACATCTCTGTCTGCCGTGCCGTCGGTATCTCCGAGCAGGGCCGACGCCACCGTGATGTAGTTCTTTCCCGCCTCGCAGGCAGCCTTCACCGCGTCGGACACCGACATGCTTTTGCGCGCGCCCGCCAGCCGGATCAGCATGGGCAGGTTGATGCCAGCGATGACCTCCACCCGGCCCGGTTCGAGCAGGGATATGGCGAGATTGGACGGAGTGCCGCCGAACAGGTCGGTCAGCAGCACAACGCCGTCGCCATTATCGACGGTGGCGACGGCAGTGGCGATGTCCTCGCGCCGGACTTCCATGTCGTCCTGCGGACCGATGCAGACGGTTGCCAGCGCCTCCTGCGGGCCGACCACGTGCTCCAGCGCCGCAACGAACTCGCTGGCGAGATTGCCATGCGTCACGATGACCGCACCGATCACGGGTGCAGCACTCGCGTAGGCAGGAAGGGGACGCGTGAAGTCATGTCTGTAAACCTTCGAGCGCGTCCGCAGCGCGCGAGCCGAGATTGCGGTGAATGACGGTAGGCGAAAAGCCTGCATCGCGCAGCGCCGCGTCCATCTGCGCGGCGGTAAAGACCGAACGGTGCCGCCCGCCGGTGCAGCCGAAGGCGATGTTGACGTAACTTTTGCCCTGCGCCCGATAGCGCGGGAGCAGGGTGAGCAGCAGGTCGCGGATCTGGCCGAACACGGTGTCGAATGCGGGGTCGGTGCGGATATGCGCGCCCACGGCGCTGTCCAGCCCGGTCTGTTCGCGCAAGCCTTCGACCCAGTGCGGATTGTCGAGAAAGCGCATGTCGAAAACGAGGTCGGCGAGCGGCGGGGTGCCGCGTGCGAAGCCGAAGCTGGAGATGATGATCGCCATGTCTTCGGGCGCGTCGTCGGCAAATCCGGCCCGCACGGCGCGCTTCAGGTCGTTGCTGGAATAGGCGGTGGTGTCGATCACCATATCGGCCCAGCGGCGCAGCGGATCGAGCAGTTCGCGTTCCGCCATGATGCCCGTGCGCACCGGGCGGTCGTGCGCCATCGGATGCCGCCGCCGCGTTTCGTCGTAGCGGCGTTCCAGCTCGCCGCTGGCGCAATCGATAAAGAGCGTCGTCAGCTGGATATCGCCGCGCGCGTCCAGCTCCTTCACCTGCGCGATGATCTCGGCGGGCACGAAGCCGCGGGTGCGCGAATCGAAGCCGATGGCGAGCGGGCCGGGCGGGGCATCGGCGGAAGATGGGGCGGGGGACGGAGCAGTATCGCCGCCCACCATACGGTCGAGCAGGCGGATCGGAAAATTGTCGATCGCTTCCCATCCCAGGTCTTCCAGTTCGCGCAGCGCCGTGGTCTTGCCGGCGCCCGACAGGCCGGTGACGAGCAGGATGCGTTGTGGATCGACGGCGCGACTCATCCTCCGGCCCTGCGCGCTCCGGCGCGGTTTGGGAACCCCCCGGACAGGCTTTCCATCCCTTCGAAATGCAATCCGTGCAGGCGCAACGCCTGCTCGATGCGAACCGGCGCGGCGTGGCCGGACAAATGCATGGAGAGATGCGGCACCGCGATTCCGGCCAGCATTTCGGCCAGCATTTCAGGTGGCGCCGCCTCGACATAGCGCGGCGCATCGTGATCGAACCGGACGACCAGCGCGACAGGTGCCGCTGTGCATTCCATCGGCACGATACCGACATTGCGGATTTCCAGAAGGCCCTGTGTCTGCGGTGCGGGTGCAGCGATGACCGCATCGCCATCGACCGTCAGCATCACGCCGTCATCGCCGATCAGCACCGCGCCCCTGTCGATGAGAGCGAGGGCGAGGCTGGACTTGCCGCATCCCGGCGGGCCGGACAGCAGCACACCGCGCCCCGCGATTGCGACAGCGGTGTATTGATGGATCGCGGAAGCATCCCCGCTCACGGCTGCCATTCCGCATTGGGCAGGCGCAGGACGAGGCGTGCGCCGGTCCTTTCGCCCTCGCTGTCCATAGCCAGCAGACGCCCGTGATGCGCCTCTGCGATGGTGCGCGCCATCGCCAGCCCCAGCCCGCTGTGATTGCCGAAATCCTCTTCCTTCGGGCGGTCCGAATGGAACCGGCGGAAAACCTTTTCGCGGTCCTCTTCGGGAATGCCGGGTCCATCGTCTTCGATGGCAAGATCGACGCATTCATCGGCCACAATGATCGTCGCGTACACACTGGCGCCCGCCGGAGAGAAAGACGTCGCATTGTCGAGCAGGTTTTCGATCACGCGCTCCAGCCGAAGCGGCACGCCCATAACGGGCGCTGCCGCCATCGGGCGGGTAAATTCGATGGCGACATCGCCGTCACGGCCCCGGCTGGCGCGGCGGTCGAGGATGGCCTGGGTCAGCGCAGCGAGGTCGATGGCTTCGAACCGGGCGCGCGATATTTCCGCATCGACGCGGCTGGCATCGGAAATCTCGGTCACCAGCCGGTCGATCCGCCGCACATCGTGCTGCGCGATACCGAGCAGTTGCGCGCGCAAATCGGTATCGTCCACGCGGTCGAGCGACTCCACCGCGCTGCGCAGGCTGGCGAGCGGGTTCTTGATTTCGTGCGCGACATCGGCGGCAAAGTGTTCGACCGCATCGATCCGGTCGCGCAGCGTGTCGGTCATGTCGGAGACCGCGCGCGCCAGCAGGCCGATCTCGTCGCGACGGTCCGGCAGGCGCGGCACCTCCACATCGCGGTCGCGCCCCAGCCGCACGCGCTGCGCGGCGGTCGATAGGGTGCGCAGCGGTATGACGATGGTGCGCGCGAGATACAGCGAAAGCAGGATCGAGCCGACCAGCGCGAGGAAGACGCCGATACCCAGCGTGGTGCGCGCGGCGCGCACCGCTTCGGTAATGTCGAGTGCATTGCGCGTCGTCAGCAGGGTGACGCCATTGGTGCCCACCGGTGCGGCGGCGGTGATGACGGGCGACCCGTCGGACCAGTCCCGCAGTTGTATCTGGCTCAGCCCGGTTTCGCGCGCCCGCGCCAGTTCCGGCCAGCTGTTGGCGACGTTGGACTCCGGTTCGATATAGTCTTCGACCGGTTCCGCCGCGACGACGGCATCGAGGATGCGGTCCAGCGTCTGCGCCAGATCATCGCTCCACTCGTCATCCGATGGATCGGCAAAAGTGAAGGCGGGTTCGTCCAGCGCGAAACTGTCGGCCCACAGCAACCCTTCGGCGTCGAAGATACGCATCCGCATCCGCTGTTCCTTGCCGATCTGGACGAGCAACGCCTCCTGCCGTTCCTTGGTGGCACCGGCCAGCGCCTCGGCGGTAATCTGCGCCTCGATCCGCGCCAGCTTGTAGCGTTCGCCCAGCAGCTGGCTGCGGTATCCGTCGAGATAGAATATGCCGCCGCCCAGCAGGGCCAGCGGCAGCAGGTTCACCGCCAGAATGCGGGTGGTGAGCGACAACCGCCGCGACCAGCTCAACCGTTCCAGCCCGACGTCGACCAGGCCGCTGGGCAAACGCCGCGCCAGCTTCCGTCCGCTACCAGTCACGTCAGCCATCGGTGAAACTGTAACCGGCCCCGTACAGCGTCTCGATCGCGCCGAATTCCGGATCGACGCTCCGGAACTTGCGGCGCATTCGTTTGATATGGCTATCGACCGTGCGGTCGTCGACGAAGATATCGTCGGGATAGGCAGCATCCATCAGCAGGTTGCGCGACTTGATGACGCCGGGGCGCACCGCCAGCGCTTCCAGCATCAGGAACTCGGTGACGGTCAGCGGCACTGCCTCGCCGTCCCACAGCACATCGTGCCGCGACGGGTCCATCGACAGCCTGCCGCGTTCGATGACGCCCTGCCGCTCCGCCTGCCCCGCAGCATAGCCGAGGTTCGCAATGCGCGAACGCGCTTCGGCGCGGCGCAGGATAGCGCGGATGCGGGCGGTGAGCAGGCGCAGGCTGAACGGTTTGGCGATGTAATCGTCCGCGCCCTGTTCCAGCCCCGCTTCCTCGTCTTCCTCTTCGTCCTTGCTGGTCAGGAAGATGACGGGAAGGGCCGAGTTTTCGCGCAGGCGGCGCAGCAATTCCATGCCGTCCATGCGCGGCATCTTGATATCGAACACCGCGAGGTCAGGCGGATTTTCCAGCAGCGCCTTCAGCGCGGCCTCGCCATCGGAATACAGCCGCGTGGCATAACCTTCCGCCTGCAAGGCGATGGACACAGTCGTCAGGATGTTGCGGTCGTCATCGACCAGTGCGACCGTTTTCTGTCCGGCCTGCGTGCCGTCCGTGCCTTCATGCGGTGCGGTTTCTGCGGTGGTGCGGGCGACGTCGCTTTGCATGAGAGCAGGCTAGCGGTTTGCATTCGCGCGCACAACGATGCTGCATCGCCGCGCCGGGACGCCGTGTTTTCCTGAAACCCGATCGCGTGCGGGCCGTTGTCGGGAATGAAGGGCGCCGCATTCGTCGCGTGCCCGCAATTTTCCGGAGAGATAGCATGAGCCTGTTCGACAGCATCCTTGGTGCCGCCCACGACCACCCAACGGTGAAAAACCTTGCCGAGAAGATCGGCGTGGACCCCGAAACCGCCGAGAAGGCAATCGCCGGACTGGCATCCGCGCACAAGGAGGACGGCGACACGGTAGAGCTGGCCGCCGGAAAAACCGGCATCGATGCCAGTGTCCTGAGCCAGGTGCGCGAGCATATCGGGGGCGAAGGTTCGCTAGGCAAGTTCATGCAGATTCTCGACGCCGACCACGACGGCAATCCGCTGAACGATATTGCCGCGAAAGCCGGCAGCCTGTTCGGGAAGAAGTAGCATGAACCTGGGCCAGCTATTGCAGCAAAGCGGCGCGATCACCTCGATGGCGCGCGAACTGAATATCGACGAGAAAACGGCACAGACGGGCGCGGGGGCTCTGCTACCCGCCATCGTTGCCGGAATGGGCCGCAGCGCCACCGGTGGCGGCGGCGGTGCGGCAAGTGGTCTTGGCGGACTGGCCGGGGCGATCCTTGGCGGTGGCGGAGGCGGCCTGCTTGAATCGGTACTCGCGCCGAAGCAGACGCCAGTCAGCCAAGGCAATGATATCCTCGGCAGCATTTTCGGCACGAAGGATGTCAGCCGGTCGGTCGCCAGCGAAGTCGCGGGCGTTACCGGTATCGACGAGAGCCTGCTGAAAAAGATGCTGCCCATCCTGGCGATGGCGGTTGCCGGGTATCTTGCGAAAGGTGGCGGCCAATCGAGCGGGCAGCAGGGCGGAGGCGGTGCGCTCGGTGGCATCCTCGGCTCGATTGTCGGCGGACTGGCGGCGCGATAAGTTCGAACGGGGGAGGCAAGTGCCTCCCCTTATTTTTGTCGCACGTTCTCGATCAGTTTGGTAGTCCAGACTGTCGCCGTGCATGACCGACACATCGCCGGTGGTTTCTAGCACGACGGCGCGCACTTCCGACATATCCATGACATTTGCCTCGCGTAATTTGGCAATCAGGTCCGATTGCGCGACGCGGGTGGATTGCATTGCCTCTTCGCAAAACTCCCCGTCGCGCATCAGCAGAATGGGTTCATTCTGCATGACGGCCTCAACGGTGTCCGACTTTTTGCGCAGCAATGCCGCAACGAACTGTACGACGAACAGCGCGACCATACCGGCGATGACCTGTCCATAGCCGGACCACTCCGTAGCCTGCGCGCCGCCCGCGACCAGCGAGCCGAGTGCGACGGTCATGATGAAGTCGAAATTCGTCATCTTGGACAGCGAGCGCAGGCCGACGATGCGGACCAGTACGACGACCATGCTCAATGCAATGGCGCCTAGAATGCTGCCGCGCAGGATGACATCGAGCCACGCGATATCGGGGGTGAACATCAGGCGCCTTTCGCTTGCGCGACATAGCGCGCCACATTTGTCGCCAGCACATCCAGCGGCGCGTTGCCGCCAAGAATAACCGCATCGTTGAACGCCTTCATATCGTAAGCCTGCCCCAGCGCCGCCTCGGCCAGGGCACGTTGTCGCACGATTTCGCTGTGGCCGACCTTGTAGCCGCAGGCTTGCCCGGCCCAGGTGCAATAGCGATCGACCTCGCTGGCGACCTCTTCGGGCTTGCTGCCATTGCGCTCAACGAAGAACGCGACCGCGCGTTCGCGGCTCCAGCCTTTATGGTGCAGGCCGGTGTCCACCACCATGCGACAGGCGCGGAAGGCGAGCGCCTGCAGATAGCCCAGTTGGCCGACGGTGAAGTCGTCATAGGCGCCCAGTTCGTCCGCCAGCTGCTCGCCATACAGAGCCCAGCCTTCGCTGAACGAATTGAAGGCGAGGATGCTGCGGATCAGCGGCAGGCGGTTGGAGTATTCGCCTTCCCAGACATGGCCGGGGATGGTCTCGTGATAGGTCAGGTCGGGGAGGTCGTATTTGCGATGCAGGTCGGTGGTGCGCAAGTTGATCCACATGCGACCCGGAATGCTGCCATCCTTGCTGCCCGCGCCGCCATAGGCCGCTGGCGCGCCCAGCTCTTCGTTGGGCGGAATGCGGCGGATTTCGACCGGCGGGTCGACCAGTGTGTTGAAGGCGCGCGGCATCTGCGCGGTGATCCAGTCGATCCGCTCGCGGATGAACGCCATGATTTCGGCACGGCCCGGATCGCCGTCGGCAAACTTGTAGCGCGGATCCTTGCCCAATCCCTGCATCCGTTCGCCGACGGTGCCTTTGGTGTAGCCGATGTCGCGCAGGATCGGGTCCATGCGGGCATGCAGCGCAGCCAGTTCCTCCAGTCCGCGCTCGTGCACCTCGTCCGGCGTCAGCGTGGTGGTGGTGCTGGCGCGCAGGCCCCAGGCATACCATTCGTCGCCGCGCGGGCGGGTGGAGAGGCCGGGGTCGGAGGTCGCGATGGCGCGCTGCGCCTCGAGTTCGGCGAGCTGCGCCTCCAGTGCCGTCTTCACGTTGCCGGTGACGATGGGCGTGGCGCGCGCGCCATAGGTCGCATCGTATTCGCGCAATGGCGTGACCAGCAGGCCGCCTTCATCGCCTGCATCGGCGATGGTCGAGCGCATCTGTGCGATGGCCTTGTCCAGCACGAAGTCGGGCGGCACCATGCCCATCTCGCGCGCGGCGCGGATGCGATCCCGCTCGCCGTCGAGCACGCCCGGCATCGCCTCCAGCCGCGATACATAGGCCTCCGCATCGGCATCGGTTTTCAGTGGATGATTGGCGCTGAGGAAGCGCGGCATATCGATATAGGTGCCGACATTCTGGCACACGACATACGGGCTGTTGCGCCAGCTGCCGACGGCGACATCGCCATAGGGCAGCGCGAACCCGTCCAGCGCATTGGCATACGCACTTTTGACGACTTCGAAGCTGGTGCGGGTGTCGGCGTCGAGCGCGTTTGTGTCGACCGCCCGCGCGACCGAAAGGTCAATGCGAAGACGGTCGGCATAGCGACGCTGTCCGCTCAGCCGATTGATCTTCCAAGCGCGCTCTCAGGTTCGTGCGCTGTCCGATATCGACACCAAGGCCGGTGGCGCGTTCAGGCTCATGCTGCAGCAGATTATAGGCAATCATTTCCAGCTGTGCCGCGGGGGATTGGTCAGCCATGATATTGCGATAGGCGCGATCGCTCGGCTGGCACCCGCCCAGCGCCAACAGCGAAACACCCGCCCCCAGTCCGGAAATGGCCTGGCGACGGGTGATCGGTTTTTCGTTGATTTTCATAGGGAGGCGGTCTGCACCGCCGCCCCGATGGTGTCAAAACAACAAAGGCTGTTCCGCCCTTGCCATAGTGATGTCAGTCGAGGAATTCGGCGGGCACGGTGCCGCCGGTTTTCTGCAATTCCTGCATGGTCATGCGGTGCAGCCAGATATTGTCGTCCGCGCTGCCTTCGTAATTGGTCCGGCCCAGTTCCGCCGCCAGTTCCTTGCGATTGGCGTAGCTTGCATCGACGCCGATCAGCTTCATCAGGTCGACGATGGAGGTGCGCCAGTTCAGCTTGTCCGAACCCGGCATCGCGTCGAGCCGCTTGGCGACATCGACCTGCGAAATCGGCGCAGGTTTGGTGCCCGCTGCCGACGTCTTTGTCGTCACCTTGGGCGCGGCCTTTTTCTCGTCCTTGCCGAAGATCGCGTCCTTGATGCTGCTGAAAATACCCATGTCGTTCCACTCCTGTTGATTGCTGTTGAATACCCAACGGGGCGCGCGGCGGATAGTTTCGTGCAGCGACCGCTCTTTTCCCGAGCGACGGTTCAAGCTACTGGCAAGGCATGGATTTTGTTCTCTCGCTACTCGTCCTTGCCGCCTTCGTCCTTGCCGTCGCGTCGATATTCGTGTGGCGGCGCGGCGGGAAGACGCAGGCGCTGCTGATGCTGCTGCTGGCGGTCATCGGGATGGGCAATGTGCTGATCTGGACGGTGCCCGATGCAGACGGCATCGCCCCGGCAGACCGTCTTTCTGCCGAGGCGACGCCGTGACGGCGGGCTGCTATTCCGGCAGTCGCCAGACCACCGAATTGCGGTAATCGCCCGCCACTTTCGCGCCGCTACTGTCACGCGCGGCAGTGAAGCGGGCGCGCTGCTGGACCAGGCGACATGTTGCGGCGTCCATCTGCGCATGGCCGCTGCTGGTGGTGACACGGCAATCGCGCACCTTGCCGTTCGCATCCAGCGACAGCACGAAGCCGACGCGGCCCGCCCAGTCACGCCGCACCCAACTCGGCCGGTAATCCGCCGTGCTGATCCAGCTGCCCGGATCGTTTGCGACCTTGACCGGAATGGGATCGAAGGTCGGCGTGGGCTTCGGTATCGCCCGCAAGGACGGCAGCGGCGACGGCGAGGGCAGGATGACCGTCGGCCCCAAAGGCAGGGGTTCGTACACCACCGTGTCCGTCGGTGCCGGGCGGTCGGAGGTGGTGATTGTCGCCGTATCGGTCCGCAAATCCAGTCGAGGCGTCGGCGCAAAAGGATCCGGCGCTTGCGCCGTGCGCGGATCGGGCACGGCTTCGGGTGGTTTTGGCGGAGGCGGCGGCAGCTTCACCTCCACGTCGTTCGCCACGAAGGGCGGGTCCGGTTCGGCAATGATGCCCGTCACCGTCAGTCCGGCGACCAGCAATCCGCCCATCGCGGCATGCACCGCGACGACGCCTGCAATTCCGGCAGCCCGATCCTTCGGTGTCTGCGTATCTACATAGGCCATTTGGCTCTCCTCTCTTTGGGAAAGGAGAATGTTGCACCGCCAAGCCTGTCTGGCAAAGACTATCGCGTGGCAAAATGCCACTGAAACCCCAGCATTCCGTAGCGTCAGGTGCGGTTCACCGAACCACCGTCACAATCGATCGCTTGTTCGAACGTCACTTGATCGGACACGCGGGGTCCAGCCGGAAATCGAGGTAATTGTCCACCGAGCCCATCAGGTCGTCCATTTCGTTTTCGAAGAAATGGTTGGCGCGCGGGATTTCCTCGTGGTGGATGGTGATGTGCTTTTGCGTGCGCAGCTTGTCGACCAGCTTCTGCACCGCAACCGGCTGCACCACCGTATCGGCCACACCCTGGATGAAAATGCCCGATGCGGGGCAGGGTGCGAGGAAGCTGAAATCATACATGTTTGCAGGCGGCGCGATGGAGATGAAGCCGCGTATTTCGGGACGGCGCATCAGCAGCTGCATCCCGATCAGCGCGCCGAAGCTGACACCGGCGACCCATGTGACCTGCGCCTCCTGATGCATGGACTGCACCCAGTCCAGCGCGGCGGCGGCGTCGGACAATTCGCCCACGCCGTTGTCGAAGCTGCCCTGGCTGCGGCCCGACACCGCGAAAGTTGAAGCGCAGTGTGGCGAACCCGCGATCCACGAAGGTCTGGTACAGTTTCTGCGTGATGCGTTCGTTCATCGTGCCGCCGCCCTGCGGATGCGGATGCAGGATCATGGCGACCGGTGCGCGCGGGCGGGGCGGAGGCGAGAAACGGCCTTCGAGGCGACCCTCTGGGCCGGGAAAAATGACGGTTGGCATGGTATGGAGGGCACCTGTCTAGCGTGAATGCCGCGCTGCGCTGGCGCGCGCGGACAGGCAGGCTATATAGGGTTTTGCCCCGCAATCGCAATCATATGTGAAGTCTCTTCGTCCAACCCATGACCACGCGCATCTATCTCGACCATGCCGCCACCACGCCGCTGCGCCCCGAAGCGCTGGCGGCGATGCAGGACGGCTTCGCACGCTGGGCCAATCCGAGCAGCCCGCATGGCGAAGGCCGCGCGGCAAAGATCGCGCTGGAAGATGCGCGCGACCGGGTGAAGGCGGCGCTGGGCTGGAGCGGCGAGGTTATCTTTACGAGCGGCGCGAGCGAGGCGCTGGCTGATCGGACTGGGCCGTCGCGAAGGTGGATCGGCGGATTGTCAGCGCGGTGGAGCATGACGCGGTGTTTCGTGCGGCACCGGATGCAGCGGTCGTGCCTTTGGAGGTGGCGGCGCTTGCCGAAAAATTGGCAAAACCGGGCAAGGCCGTCGTCGCACTTCAGGCGGTGAACTCGGAAACCGGCACGGATTTGCGGGATAGCGCCGTTGCCTCGGCCATCGGGGAAGCAGGTGCGCTGTGGCTCGCCGACTGCTCGCAATCGGCCGGCAAGCTGCTGCTGCCCGATTGCGATATGGCCGTGGTGTCCGCGCACAAGCTGGGCGGGCCGGTGGGGATCGGCGCGTTGCTGGTGCGCGATTATGCCATGCTGGAACCGGTGCGGCGGGCACGAGCGCGGCTATCGCGCCGGGACCGAGAACCTGCCCGCCGCGCTCGGTTTTGCTGCCGCGCTGGAGGCGGGCGGCTTGGAAAGCTGGGCGACGACGGCGCAGGATCGCGCCGCATTTCGTTCGGCCTTGCAGGAAGTGGCGGAGGTGCAGGCCTTCGGCGCGCAATGCGACTATCTGCTCAGCATCGCTCACCCGAACGTAAGCGCGCAGGCGCTGCTGATCCGGCTCGACGCGATGGGGTTCGCGGTGTCGGCGGGCAGCGCGTGTTCGTCCGGCACGTTGAAGAAAAGCCGGGTGCTGGAAGCATTCGGCGTTGCGGACGATGTGGCGGCGCGGACCGTGCGGGTGAGTATGGGCTGGAACACGACACCGGGCGAACTGGGTGCTTTCGTCGGGGCTTGGCGTGGTCTTGCCTAGCGTCATCGCTCCGGACGTAATTTCTTCGTCAGCCCGGACTTGGTCTCCCCGTCATCCCGGACTTGATCCGGGATCCAGCTATCTTCCAGCGCCGTGCTCAAAGGAGATGGACCCCGGATCCCCCGCTTTCGCGAGGGCAGGCAAGTCCGGGGTGACGTTAGGTGCGATATAATGGGAGCACCCCGCCATCCGACAAACAGAAAGATCTTTCCTACTTCGGCTGGGACACGCTATTGCAGCAGGCACTTAAATTACAGGTCTGAGCGGCAAAAAATGCCCCTCGGCCCCCTGTCCGTCCGGCATCGTTAATTGTAAAATAGGGATGTAAAACCAAGCCTTTAGGCGGAAAATCCAAAGGTGACACGGTGTCACCTTTGTCACCTTCGCACTGCCGTCGGTCAGGGAACGCGCCTTTCAAAATCCGGCGCGCACCAGAAGTCAGGAACGACCCCCTTCGCCCAGCTGCCTGCAGCAGCCACTCAGGACAGGCTTCGACAAGCTCCGAGCGAACGGATAGAGAGCCCATTCATATGATTTACCTCGATTATCAGGCCACGACCCCGCTTGCCCCCGAAGCGCGCGATGCCATGTTGCGCTGGCTGGATGGCGCGGACGGCAGCGGGTTCGGCAATCCGCATTCGCCGCATCGCATGGGGCGCGATGCGGCGGCGGCGGTGGAGCTGGCGCGCGACCGGGTGGCCGCGCTGTTCCCGCCGGGCGGCACGGTCATCTTCACCAGCGGCGCGACCGAGGCGGTGAACCTCGCCATTCGTGGTACGAAGCCGAGCGAAGGGCCGCAGGGAAGCGTTTCGGTATCCGCGATCGAACACGCCGCCGTGCTCGATACCGCGCACGCGGCGGGGCCGTGCCATGTGCTGAACGTTGCGAAGGACGGGCAATGCAATATCGCGCAGGATGTGCCCAACGACACGCGCCTGATCTGCGTGATGCAGGTCAATAACGAGATCGGGGTGATCCAGCCGACACTGGACTGGCACCGCACGGCCAAATCCATGAATGCGCTGTATCTGTGCGATGCGGTGCAGTCCTATGGCAAGATGGAAGTCACCAGCGCCGACATGATCGCGATCAGCGCGCATAAGCTGCACGGGCCGAAGGGCATCGGCGCGTTGTGGGTGCGAAAAGGGCTGCGCTTGAACGAGGTGCAGACGGGCGGCGGGCAGGAGACGCTGGACGGCGCGCCGGTGCGGTCCGGCACGCTCAGCCCGGCGCTGTGCGCAGGGTTCGGCGCGGCGGCGATGGTCGCGGCGGAGCGGCGGGCGGAGGATGCGGAGCATGTCGGCGAATTGTGGCACCGCGCGCGCGAACGCTTCGCCGGTTGGACGCTGAACGGCAGCGACACGGCGCGGTATCAGGGCAACCTCAACCTGCGGCGCAAGGGGCTGGATGTGAACCGGCTGATGAGCGATTGCCGGAACGTGATGTTCTCGGCAGGCAGCGCGTGCGGCAGCGGATCGCGGCGGACCAGCCATGTGCTGGACGCCATCGGCCTGTCGAAGAAGCAAGCCAAAAGCTCCATCCGGCTGGGCTTCGGACGTTACACCACCATCGCCGATATCGACGCCGCCGCCGATGCGATTGCGGAAGGCGTAAAGGCGCAGGGCCTGTGAGCGTGGCTCGAGTTGGCTGACCTTTACGACGCCGACGGCAGCATAGTCGCCGCGACGGCGGGAGACCGGCGCTTCGCTGCTCGATGCGGCGCAGGCGGCGGGCCTGCCGCTGGAGGGAACGTGCGAGGGGCAGATGGCATGCTCCACCTGCCACGTCGTTGTCGCGGCGGACTGGTTCGCCAAGCTCGCGCCCGCCGGCGAGGACGAGGAGGACATGCTCGACCTTGCCTATGGCGTGCAGCCGACCAGTCGGCTGGCGTGCCAGATCGTGCTGACGCCGGACCTGGACGGCCTCGCCGCAGCGGTGCCGGGCGAGGCGCGCGATATTCGCGGTTTCTAACCGGTTGCTCTTCGGGCGTCGACGTCGAAGGCAGGTTCCGGCTGGCCGTGCCGCGCCTGAAGTCGATCCGGCGTGCGCCCCACACCAGCAACCAGACCAGCAGGCCGAGCGGCACCAGCACCGTCGCCGCCATGATCAGGAACGCGACGATGGTGCCAAGGATGCTGCCGACCGACCCCAGCGCGCTGCGGATAGGCTCGGCAAAGCTGCCCGCACTGGGCGATCCCGATGCGTAGCTGACCGCCATCGTGCTGAACGCGACCCGGCCGCGCATTTCCGCCAGCCAGCTTTTCGCCTGGTCGATTTCCTCGTTCACCGCCGCCACGCCGCGTTCCGCCTCGACCAGTTCGGCCACGGTGCCCTTGCGGCTTCGCAGCACTTCCATCAGCCGGTCGCGCAGCAAGGTGCGGGCGCGCAGCCGTGCTTCGGTGTCGACGATCTTCTTGGACAGGTCTTCCCCGTCGATGGAGGAGCTGACCAGTTCGCCATCGGCCCGACCCGAAGCCTCGGCCAACTGCTTGCCGAATGCGCGCGCCTCGCCCGCGGCGACCGCCAGCGACAGCGAGCCATAGGCGTAGTCGCCGTCGTTCTCCGCCTGCTGCATGGAGACGATGCGGCATACCGACGGCCCGCGCGCCTCGCACATATCGGCATGCTGTTGTTGCAATGGCGTGATTGCGGCGGCGGGCAGGCGGAACCCGTAGGCGTAGCTGTAGGCGATTTGCGGTACGGCAACGGGGGTGGCAGGCGTTGAGTTGTCTGGCGCATTCGCATCAACCGCGATTGGCGATGACGCCGCAGTGGCGGGTGCTTCGGCGATGTCGACCGTCGACATGGCTTCGGTCTCGGAATAGCTGTCATCGCTGCACGCAGCCAGCGGCAGGAGGAGCGCAGCGGACAGAAGAAACGTTTTGCGAGGCGACATGATATTCTCCGAAAAAGACCGAATGCGGCATCACCGTATGTTGCCTTATTGTTGCCACATTCTGCCATGCGACGCAAGCCGGTTGCTATTCCGGCACCTGCGCAATAGCGCGCGGCGGATAGCAAACCGCTCCCGACGCCTCCTATCCGGAACGCTTTTATGACCTTACGCGAACGCGCCCTGCATCTCGTGGAATCGCGCCGCTTCGAGGCGTTCATTACCGCCGTCATCGTCGTCAATGCGATCGGGCTGGGGCTGGAGACATCGGACAGCGTCATGCGACAGGTCGGCGGCATCGTGGACGTGCTCGACACCATCGCGCTGTCGATTTTCGTTATCGAGCTGAGCATCAAGTTCTTCGCCTACCGGCTCGCGTTCTTCCGCAATGGCTGGAACGTCTTCGACCTGGTCATCGTGTCGGTGGCGCTCGTCCCGGCGGCGCAGCAGTTCTCGGTACTGCGCGCGCTGCGCATCCTGAGAGCGTTGCGCCTGATCTCGGTGGTGCCGAGTATGCGCCGCGTCATCGTCGGGCTGTTCAAGGCGATCCCCAGCATCGGTACGGTCATCGTCATGCTGCTGCTGCTGTTTTACATCAGCGCCGTCATGGCCACCAAGCTGTTCGGCGAGCGCTTCCCCGAATGGTTCGGCTCGCTCGGCGCGTCGTTGTATTCCTTGTTCCAGATCATGACGCTGGAAAGCTGGTCGATGGGTATCGTGCGCCCGGTCATGGTCGAATACCCTTACGCCTGGGCGTTCTTCGTGCCGTTCATCCTGCTGACCAGCTTCATCGTACTGAACCTGTTTATCGGTGTTATCGTCAACGCGATGGCCGAAGCGACGGACGAAGTCGCGCATGGCGAGCGCGAGCAGATCATCGCGCAGCTTGGCGCGCTTCGTGACGATGTGGCGGCGCTACGCCGGCAGGAGAAGTAGCGCCGCCCTATCGTCAGTCGTCGCTGTCCAGCGCCGCGATCAGCGCCTTGGAGAACGCCGGAATATCGTCCGGATTGCGGCTGGTGATGAGGTTGCCGTCTTCGGCCACTTCCTCGTCCACGACCTCTGCGCCCGCATTGGTCAGGTCGGTGCGAATGGACGGCCAGCTGGTCACCGTCTTGCCGTCCACGATGTCCGCTTCGGCCAGCAGCCACGGGGCATGGCAGATCGCGGCGATGGGTTTGTCCGCCGCGTCGAAATCGCGAATGATGGCGATGGCAGCATCTTCCATGCGCAGCACATCGGGGTTCATCTGTCCGCCAGGCAGCAGCAGGCCGTCGTAATCGGCGGCGTTCACTTCCTCCAGCGTCAGGTCGACCGACACGCTTTCGCCCCAGTCGCCATCGTCCCAGCCCTTGATCTCGCCCTCTTCGACGCTGGCGAGCGTGGTCTCGATATCGGCATCGTGCAGCGCCTTGCGCGGGTCCAGCAGTTCGGACTGTTCGAAGCCGTCGGTGGCCATGATAAGTACACGGGTCATGTCGTTCATTCCTTGTGGTTGGTGTCTGCCATGTCGAACGCATGGGGACAGCGACGGTTTCCACTCTTCTAGCGAAGGCTGCACGGTGTTAGGGGCGCGTCATGGCCGCGAAGGATGAGCGCAAGGGGGCGGACCCGTCGAACGATCTGGTGGTGGATGCGCCATTCGATGCGGCGCTGTCCGAACGCTATCTGGTCTATGCGCTGTCCACCATCACCGCGCGCAGCCTGCCCGATTTGCGCGACGGGCTGAAGCCGGTCCATCGCCGCCTGCTGTGGACCATGCGTCAGCTGCGGCTGGATCCGACCAACGCCTTCAAGAAAAGCGCCCGCGTGGTTGGGCGAGGTGATCGGCAAGTACCACCCGCATGGCGACACCGCCGCCTATGATGCGATGGTACGGCTGGCGCAGGATTTCGCGCTGCGTTACCCGCTGGTGGAAGGGCAGGGCAATTTCGGCAATATCGATGGCGATAACGCCGCCGCCTACCGCTATACCGAAGCGCGCCTGACCAAGACCGCGATGCGCCTGATGGACGGGCTGGACGCGGGCACGGTCGATTTCATCCCGACCTATAACGGGGAGGAGGAGGAGCCCGCGCTGTTCCCCGGCGTGTTCCCCAACCTGCTGGCCAATGGCGCCAGCGGCATCGCGGTGGGCATGGCGACCAATATCCCCAGCCACAACGTCGCCGAAATCGTGGATGCCACGCTGGCGCTGATCGACGATCCGCAGGTGGAACATGCGCGCCTGATGGAACTGTTCCACGGACCGGACCTGCCGACCGGCGGCCTGATCGTGGACAGCGCGGAAAGCATCTCGAAGGCCTACGAGACCGGGACGTGGCGCGTTCCGGATGCGGGCGCGCTTTTCGTCCGACGAGGCGAAGGCCAAGTCCGACCGCGAGGCCGGGCATCGAGCGGCTGGGTGGCGGGCAGTGGCAGCTTGGTCGTGTCCGAAATGCCCTATCAAGTCAGCAAAGGGCGGCTGATCGAGCAGATCGCCACCCTGATCGGCGACCGTAAGCTACCCATCCTGGACGATGTGCGCGACGAAAGCGACGAGGCGATCCGCATCGTGCTGGTCCCGCGCAGCCGCAATGTCGACCCCGAATTGCTGAAGGAATCGCTCTACAAGCTGACCGATCTGGAATCGCGGTTCAGCCTGAACCTCAACGTGCTGGATGCTACCCGCACGCCGATGGTGATGGGCCTGAAGGAAGTGCTGGCGAACTGGGTCGCGGCGCAGATCGACATCCTGCAACGCCGCAGCCGGCACCGGCTGGAGAAGATCGCCGCGCGGCTGGAACTGGTCGAAGGCTACATCGCCGCCTTCCTCAATCTCGACCGCGTGATCGAGATTATCCGCACCACGGACGAGCCGAAACCGTTGCTGATGGCGGAATTCGAACTGACCGACCGGCAGGCCGAAGCGATCCTGAACATGCGGCTGCGTTCCCTGCGCAAGCTGGAGGAGATGGAGCTGCGCGGCGAGAAGGAGGCGCTGCTGAAGGAACAGGCCGCGCTGGAATTGCTGCTATCCTCGCCCGCCCGCCAGCGCACGCGGTTGAAACGCGATCTGACCGCCCTGCGCAAGGAATATGCCGAGGACACCGCACTGGGTGCGCGGCGCACCACGATTGCCGAGGCGAAACCGACCGTCGCGTTCAGCATGGATGCGATGATCGAGAAGGAGCCGGTCACGATCGTCCTGTCGCAAAAGGGCTGGATCCGCGCGGCGAAGGGGCATGTCGAGCTGGACGGCACCACCGACGGGCGCGGCGACTTCAAATACAAGGAGGGCGATGCGCCTGCCTTTGCGCTCCACGCGCATACCACGGACAAGCTGCTGATCGCGGCGGCGAACGGGCGGTTCTATACGCTGGGTGCGGACGGGCTGCCCGGCGCGCGCGGGTTCGGCGAACCGGTCCGCACGATGGTGGATATTCCGTCCGATGCGGGCGTGGAAGCGATGCTGCTGCACCGCCCCGGCACGCGCATCCTGCTGGCCGCGAGCACCGGCAAGGGCTTCCTTGCACCGTCGGACAACCTCGTCGCCGAAACCCGCAAGGGGCGTCAGGTGGTGAACCTGAAAGGCGGCGCAACGCTGCGCGTGGTTCGTCCGGTCGAAAAGGAACACGACCATATCGCGGCGGTCGGCGACAACCGCAAGCTGGTGGTCTTCCACATCGACGAACTGCCCGAAATGGGTCGCGGGCAGGGTGTCGTGCTGCAACGCTACAAGGGTGGTGCGCTGTCCGATGCGGTGCCGTTCACGCTGGCCGAGGGGCTTAGCTGGACGATGGGTGGCAAGGGCAAGCGGACGCGGACCGAGACCGATATCTGGCAATGGAAGGCGGCGCGCGGCGCGGCGGGCAAGCTGCCACCGCAAGGCTTCCCGCGCGACAATCGGTTCTCGTAATTTACGCTAAAGGCGTTTCGCCTCGCAGATCGTGATTGGCGACTTCTTTACGTTGGTCGCGCCCGCTTCCAGAAACAGCGCGAACACATTCGCCAGATTTTCCGGCGGCAGCGGAGCGAGCTGTTCCAGCAACCGGTCCACCATCGTGCAGGCATCGGCGTCCATCTCGCGAGTTACGCCATCGGCAATCGCGGCGCGGCCAAGGCGCAGGATCAGTTCATTGTCGGGAAGTTTGGTGCCGGACTGTTTCTCCAGCGCGCGAATGGCGGCGGGCGCATTGCGGCGCGAGAGCGGAGTCATCCGTTCGGCAAGGCGGGTGCCGTTGGACACGAGATAGGGGGCATTGCCGGACCGCCCGCATCGCTTCGCAGCGCTGGTGACAAGATCGGGCATCAGATGCGCGACGACGGCACGGCTTTCGGCACGCGACATGCACTTCTGCTGCGCGAGTGCTGTTGCGGGCATGGCGGCGGTGGCAAGCAGGGCGAGCGCCGGGGCGGCCCAACGGTTCATTTTCATAGAGTTTTCGGACTTCTTACAAGCGGTTGGCCTGTCGAATAAGCGGCAATGCGTTGCGACGCCCTGAACCGGACCAGCGCCCCGCCGTTCAGCTTTCGCGCGCCGCCTCGTCCAGCAGGGTCAGCACGCGCGCCCGGTCCGGAAAGCCCTCTGCAATCCAGCGCGCCTCCACCATCTGCAACAGTCGCGCAACGCCTGCGCCGGTTGCCAGCCCGCGCTGCACGATCTCGCCGCCTTTCAGGGGAAGTTGTGGCGCGTCCCAGTCCTGCAACGATGCGAGCGAAGCGTCCGCCAGCAGCAGGCGGTCCACCGCTGCCTCGCGCCCTTCGCGGTAGGCCAGCGCACGCGGCGCTTTGGCATCCTGCGCGTCTCGCTCGCCGGCAGTGACGAGGCGCTGTCGTTGTGCGCGCGACAGGCGCAAGCGCGCGGCAACGGCTTCCGCGACGGTTCGCAGCGGGGGCAGCAGGGCAGCAAGTCTGCGGACCGGATCGCCCGCAATGCCCTCGCGCTGTTCCGAAACTATCAGTGCCGCCAACGCGCCAACCTCTCGCACTGTGGTCTCGGGCAGGATAACACGCAGTACGCCCAGTTCCGCCATGCGTGCTATGACCGGTGCAGGGTCGGGCAGATCGAGGATCGCCAGCAATTCCATTGCCACCCGCTCGCGGCTCAAACCCTTTAACGTTTCGGCCAGCTCGGCGCAGGCCGTTTCGGCTTCCCGATCAACGTCCGCACCGAACCGCGCCTGGAAGCGGAAATAGCGCAGGATACGCAAATGGTCTTCGCGGATACGCTGCGCCGCGTCGCCGATGAAGCGGACCCGGCGCGCGGCGAGATCGTCCAGACCGCCGAAGAAGTCGTCCATCTCGCCCGTTTCGGGATGCACATACAGCGCGTTGATGGTGAAATCGCGCCGCGCCGCGTCGTCGCGCCATTCCCGCGCGAAGGCGACGGTTGCGCGGCGGCCATCGGTGGCGATATCCTTGCGCAGGGTGGTCACTTCCACCGGACCGCCCGGCAGCACGGCAGTCACCGTCCCGTGCGCAATCCCGGTCGGCACCGTGCGGATACCGGCAGCGGCGCATTTCTCGATTACGGTGTCGGGCAGGTGCAGCGTTGCCGCGTCCACATCCTTCACCGGCAGGCCCAGCAGCGTGTCGCGTACCGCCCCGCCGACCCAGCGCATATTGTCCGGTCCCAAGGCAGCGGCCAGCGCGCGATTGTCGGGCGCATCGAACCAGTCGGCGGGGGGCAGTGTGGTCATGGCTTTCGCTTAAACGGACCGGTCAGCCTCGCCAAACAACACGGCGCGCAAGGTTGGAAATGATGGCTGCGGTGACACCCCAGATGCGGTATTCGCCGTGCTGGAATTCGAGGTATTGCCGCATGTTGCCACGCCAGAATGCTTCGCGCTGCGTCCAGATATCGGGCGCGAACAGCGTGGCGAGCGGCACTTCGAACCATGCCTCGACCTCGCCCGGATTGGCGATCAGCGGCAGGTCGGGCGGGATGACGGCCAGCACCGGCGTGACCACGAAACCGCTGCCGGTCTGGTAGCGGTCGCTCGCGCCAATAATTTGCGGCACATCGTGCGGTAGGGCCAGCTCCTCCTCCGCCTCGCGCAGGGCGGCGGCGACGGCGTCCTCGCCCGTGTCCAGCTTGCCGCCGGGGAAGGCGACTTGCCCCGGATGGTCGCGCATTCCCTTGGGGCGCTGGGTCAGGATGACGCCGGGTTTCGCGCGGTCGGTGACGGCAATCAAGACGGCGGCCTCGGTGGAGCGGCCCGGCAGCGCGAAGCGGTCGTCGTTCAGCAGGTCGTCTATCGACGTGCGATGCCCTTCCTCGAACAGGGCGGAGAGCCGGTCGAACAGGCTGCCCATTGCGCGCGTTACGGGCGCAGCGAGAAGGTCTGGCCGCTGCTCGTCACGGTCCAGTCGTCGCTGTCCGCAGCCAGCGCGATATCGGCGAGCTGCGCATAAGTGCTGCGGTTCAGGCGCGCGCGACAGCCGTGGCGCACGGCGAGATACAGCGCGGGCGTGTCGGCATCGCCTGTCGCGGTCAGCGGGTGGTCGGCGTCGGCGATGACCAGTTCGTCGATATTCAGCCGGAAGGCCAGCGCGTCGCTCTCGCGCTTCACATCGACCGCCATGAACGCGGCATCCTCGACCTCGATGGACAGCTTTTCAAATGGTGTCATCAGCCAGTGCGTGCCGCTATCGTCACATATCAGCAGGCTGGAGAACGCGCGCACCATGCCGGGCCGTGCAATGCGGCTGCCGTCGTGAAACCATGTCCCGTCGGCGGCGATACGCATGTGGCTGTCGCCGGTGCGCTCCGGTTTCCAGCCGTCGATGGCGGGCAGCTTGCGATCGGCGACCTGCTGCGCGATTTCGGACAGGCTCAATGCGGCGAGTTCGGGGGGCGGTTCGTAAGGCATGGTGCTGGCGTTGGCAGATCGCGGTCAGCGCGCCAAGGCTTCGTCACGCGCTTCGGTGGTTCCATGCCCGACCCACGGGCCGAGCATGCCGGTCGGCGGCAGAATGCCGGGATTCGCGGCACGCACCAGCAAGCGCTCGCGTTCGAACGGGCCGGGGCAATACCAGTCCGATGTCGGCGCGCCGGAAAAGCCGAAAAAGCGCCCGTAATAGTCGGGATCGCCGATCAGGATTTGCGGAAGGGCGGGGCGCTGTTCGGTTGCGCCATCGGCAATGGCGGTCAGCGCGGCCAACACCAGCGCCTTGCCGAACCCTTCGCCCTGCCGTTCGGGCAGCACCGCGACCGGGCCGACCATCAGGAAAGGATGCGCACGTCCTTCGGGATCGACCAAACCGACGGGCCAAAGCTGTATCGTCGCGACCAGATATTCGTCATCGTCCAGCGCGGCGAAGCTGAGCGAGGGCAGCCATGCCATGCCTGCGCGGATGCGATAGGCGGTGCGGGCATGCCGCTGCGGACCGAACGCGCGATCAAGCAGCGCCTCGACCATCTCCGGTGCAATGGCTTCCAAGGGGACGATGGTTGGCAAAGTGCCGGGCGCGGTCGATCAGCTTTTCGGCACCAGCCGCAACAGCTTGCCGCCATCGCCGTCTTCCAGCACATAGAGCGCGCCGTCGGGTCCAGTCAGAACTTCACGCAGGCGCTCGCCGAAATCGTAACGGGCCACTTCGCGCGGGGCCGCGCCGTCCATATCGAGATGGATGAGCGCCTTGGTCCGCAGCCCGGTAATGATCGCATCGCCGCGCCAGTCCGCAAACATATCGCCATCGTAAAAGGTGAAATCACCCGGCGCGATTACCGGCGTCCAGCCGATTGCCGGGGCCTTGAATTCCGGATGCGTCGCATTGTCGGGGATATTCTCGCCGTCATAATGGATGCCGTCGGATACCACGGGCCAGCCATAATTGGCCGACACTTCCACACGGTTCAGTTCGTCGCCACCTTTGGGTCCATGCTCCAGATCCCACAGCGCCCCATTGGAATCGAATTGCAAGCCGAGGATGTTGCGGTGGCCCCATGACCAGATTTCATTGGCGGGCGCGCCCTGTGCGGCAAGCGGATTGCCTGCCGCCGCCGATCCGTCGAGATTGAGGCGGACGACGGTGCCGAGCGTGTTGCCGGTGTCCTGCGCAGGTTCCATCTTCTGCCGGTCGCCGCTGGCAACGAACAGGTACTGGCCATCGGGCGAAAAGGCGAGGCGATGCGAGTAATGGCCGCGTCCCGTCACCTTGGGTGCCTGCTTCCAGATGGTCGCAAGGTTTTCGATGGCGCAGGCATCCGCTTCGCCACAGACCAGCATGCCCTTACCGACGACCGCGCCGCGTGTGTCGCCCGATCCGGCTTCAACCCAGCTTAGGTAAATCGTGCGGCGGTCCAGCGTGTTGCTGGTCTCGGAGGCGAGGAAGGCCACGTCGCCCAGTCCGCCCTGACCGCCATAATCGACATCGGGCAAGCCGCTGACCGTGCCCGTCCGGTCCGTCGCGACATCGACGAATTTCATCGTGCCGGGCTTTTCCGTGATGAACAGCGTCTGCGTCCCGGGCGCGAAGGCGGCAGCCCACGGTTCGTCGAACGATCCGTGTTCGGTCACGGCAAACGGGCCGACGGTGCGCGCATCGGCGGTGCCGGGCGGGGTGGGGGTCGAGACCGCGTCGGCGGAACTGTCCCCGTATGCACCCGACCCGCAGCTTGCCAGCAAGGCAGCGGCGGTAGAAAGCGCGGTGAGGGAAGCAAGCGGGCGGGTGCGTGAAATGTCCATAACAGTTGGAATACCCGAAAGCGGGTTTTGTGCCAAACGGCGTGGCACACTGGTCATCGGTGTGGACGAAGCGGGGCGCGGTCCACTCGCAGGGCCGGTGGTGGCGGGCGCGGTAATCCTGTGTGCCACCCCGCCCGAAGGTCTCGATGATTCCAAGCGACTGACGGCGAAACGGCGCGCCGCACTGGATGTTGCCATCCGCAATACCTGCGCCTGGTCGGTGGGCATTGCCAATGCGGCGGAAATCGACCGGGTGAACATCCTCGTCGCTACGCTGACCGCCATGACTCGCGCAGTTGCCGGATTGATCGCGCGCCTCCCCGAACAGCAGTTCGACATCCTGATCGACGGTAACATGACGCCGCATTCCCGCGTGCCGGAATGGACGTGGCCCGCCCGCGCCATCGTCGGCGGCGATGCGAGCCAGCCTGCCATTTCCGCCGCCAGCATCGTTGCAAAGGAATGGCGCGACCGGCTGATGCTGGAGGCGGCACGGGCGCACCCGCATTTCGGCTGGGATCGCAACAAGGGCTATGGCACCGCTGAACATCGCGCCGCGCTGGTCGAACACGGACCGACCCCGCTGCACCGCCGCAGCTTCGCGCCGCTTTCGCAAATGCCCTTGCTGTAAACGTCCCGCTTCCATTCACCGCGCGATAGGCTACGGCGCGCGGCGAAGGATAAAGACCATGACGGAAGCAATCATCTTCGTGCTGATCGGCCTTGTCGGCCTGGGCGTGGGCGGCGAGTGGCTGGTGACGGGCGCGGTGGGCATTGCCCAGCGGCTCGGCATATCCAGCCTCGTGACCGGCCTCGTCATCGTCGGCGCGGCGACATCCATGCCCGAAATGGTCGCCAGCGTGCAGGCAGTGATCGCCGGGTCGCCCGAAATAGCGTGGGGCAATATCGCCGGATCCAACATCGCCAACTCGCTGCTGATCCTGGGCGCGACGGCGGTGGTCGCGCCGATCATCCTGACCGGGCTGGGGCGGCGCGATGCAGTCGTGGCGCTGATCGTCAGCGTGCTGGTCTTCGCCATCGCGGCGGCGCAGCTGGCCTCGCCATTCATCGGTGTCGCGCTGCTGGTGCTGCTGGTCGTTTACATCGTGTGGCGAATGCAGAACCCGCGCCCGGACGACGAGGAAAACCAGGACGAGGTCGCGCCGCTGTGGCGCACGCTGCTGTTCTTCGTGATGGGGCTTGCCGCGCTGGTGCTGGGTGGCAAGCTGCTGGTCGACGGGGCGATAGAGATCGCGCTGTTCGCCGGCATTTCGCAAACGGTGGTGGGCCTGACCGTGGTGGCCATCGGTACCTCGCTGCCCGAGCTGGCCGCCAGCATCGCCGCTGCAATGAAGGGCAAGTCGGCGCTGGCGGTCGGCAATGTGGTCGGCTCCAACATCTACAACCTGCTGCTGATCGGCGGCGTGACGATGACGATTGCGCCGTTCCCCGTGCCGCGCGAACTGGTCGATATGGAATTGCCGCTGGTGGCGGGCACGGCGCTGCTGATCCTGCTGCTGTGCTTCTTCGCGCCGCGCATCTCGCGCTGGATGGGTGCGGTGCTGCTGGCGGGGTTCGCCGCGTTCAATATCGTGCTCTTTGCCTGAAAACCTGCGCGACCGAGTCTTCGCTGCAACACCGCATGATGTAGGGGTGGCAGCGGAGGCGGGACTCCATATGTCGTGCCGGACCGCCTTTGTTCCGTCGCATCATGTCCGGCCGATTGGCGACTGCGTTAACCTGCGCCCTTGACGCGGAGTCCCGATGGACTCACCCCTGTGGATAACTTGCAAAGGGGAAGCGGCAGATGGGCCATATCGATACGAAATTGCGCGCGCGTTCTGCGCCTGCGCCAGAAGCCGCACCGAAGCTCCCCGTCGGCCAGATCCTGTCCGGCGACTGTATCGCCGCCATGCGCGCCATGCCCGCCGCCAGCGTCGATCTGGTCTTCGCCGATCCGCCCTACAACCTGCAACTCGGTGGCGATCTCAACCGGCCCGACGGCAGCATGGTGGATGCGGTGACGGACGACTGGGACCGCTTCGACAGCTTCGCCGCCTATGACCGCTTTACCCGCGACTGGCTGACCGAGGCAAAGCGCGTGCTGAAGCCAGACGGCGCGCTGTGGGTCATCGGCAGCTATCACAACATCTACCGCGTCGGCGCGATCCTGCAGGACCTGGGATACTGGGTGCTGAACGATATCATCTGGCGCAAATCGAACCCGATGCCGAACTTTCGCGGCACCCGCTTTACCAATGCGCACGAGACGCTGCTGTGGTGCAGTCAGGGGGAAAAGGCGAAATACCATTTCAACTATCGCGCGATGAAGACGCTGAACGACGAGCTGCAAATGCGCAGCGACTGGGTGTTGCCGATTTGCGCTGGCGGCGAGCGGTTGAAGGAGGGCGGCACCAAGGTCCATCCGACACAGAAACCCGAAGCTTTGCTGTATCGCGTTTTACTGGCGACGACCGAGAAGGGCGATGTTGTCCTCGACCCGTTTTTCGGCACCGGCACCACCGGCGCGGTGGCGAAACGGCTGGGGCGGCAATGGATCGGCTGCGAGCGCGAAAGCATCTATCGCGATGCCGCCCGCAAACGCATCGCCAAGGAATTGCCGCTGGATGAAAGCGCGCTGAAAACGATGCAGGCCAAACGCAACGCGCCACGCGTGGCATTCGGCGCGCTGGTGGAAAACGGCTATATCGAACCCGGCACAGTGCTGTTCGACACCAAGCGACGCTGGCAAGCGACGGTGCGCGCCGACGGTTCGCTGATATGCGAAAAGCAGGCTGGCTCGATCCACGGCCTCGGCAAGGAATTGCAGGGCGCGCCAAGCTGCAATGGCTGGACCTTCTGGCATTACGAGGAGGGCGACACAGTGCAGCCCATCGACGCGGTGCGACAGCGATACCTGCTAGCTGTAGAGGACTGAGCGGCAGCGGCCTGACCCCGCCCGGATGGGGTTCCCGTACTCAACTTGCCTTATCAAATCATGCGGTTATGAATTGACCCGGCAAATTAGGGGAGCGCGCGGTGCCTGAAAAATACGATCCTGACCAACCACCCGAAGTGCCGGAAGGCATTTCCAAATCGACCATGCGCGAATTGCCGTTCTCTCTGGTCATCAGCGATCCGAGGCTGGACGATCATCCCGTCATTTACGTCAACCGGGCGTTCGTGAATGTTACCGGCTACACATCCGATATGGCCGTGGGGCGCAACTGCCGCTTCCTGCAAGGCAAGGACACCGGCGAAGCCGATCGGCAGCGTTCTGCGGGAAGCGATCGAGGAAGAGAAGGAAACCACGCTCGACATCATCAATTATCGCGCGAACGGGGAACGTTTCGTCAATCGCCTGATGATTACCCCGCTGAAGGACGACGACCAGCAGACCACGCATTTCCTCGGCATCCAGACCGAGCGGCCCCAAGATGCCAGCATCGCGGAAAGGGCACTGCATCTGGATGAATCGATGCGCGAGTTCCAGCACCGGGTGAAAAACCATTTGTCGATGCTGCTGGCGCTGATCCGGCTGGAGGCGCGACAGACCGACGGAACGCGCGATTCCTTCGAAATACTGGCAAACCGGGTGCAGACGCTGAGCCTGCTGTATGACGAGTTCGCCGCCGGGCGCGACGGGGTGAACAGTGTCGGGCTGGGGGCCTATGTGTCCAGGGTCTGTGCGGCGATGAACATGCTGGACGGGCAGAACAATGTGGTCGTCAATGTCGATGCCGACGTGATCGATGCCAAGGTCGATGCAGCGTCGCAGGTGGGGCTGCTGGTATCCGAACTGCTGACCAATGCGTTGCAGCATGCTTTCGACGAGGACAGCACGGGAACGGTCGAAGTGCGGCTGGGCGTCGATGACGGGGACCGTATCTGCCTTAGGGTTGCCGACGATGGGCACGGCCTGCCGGAAGGCAGCAAATGGCCCGAAGGCGGCAATCTGGGTTCGCGGATCGTGCGCGACCTGGCGAACCGGCTGAACGCGGAGATGGACGTGGCAAGCGGCGAAGGCGGGACGGTCATCGAGCTGCTCATTCCGCGCAGCTCGATCGAGTAGCGACTTGCGATGGCAGCCAAAGCATATCGCTGTCCTACTTCCGCCGCAGCCGCTATTGCCACCCGCATGATTAAACGACGCCAGACTGTTTTCCCACACTCCTGTCGCAAGCGAAAGAACTTGCCCCTGGACAGTGTAACACCCGGTCCATGTCTCCATTTGCGCGTCGTCGGAGCCGAACGATGACCGCTCGCGTTTACATCCTGCCACTCGGCACGACGCCGTCTCCGCAAGCCGAACAGGGCGACGCGGTGCGGTTGGCGGGCGGCATGGTTTATGCCCACCGCTTCATGGCAGTCTTGCGCGAAGACGGGAAAGTCACACAAAATTGGCGGTTCACACCCGACACCGTGCAGCATGTCTTTGATGAATTGCCGGACGGCGCCGGAGCCGCTGCAAAGGAGCAGTGGTGCAATCTGGCCAAGGTGCATTCGCCGCTGGAACTGGGGCAGCGGACCGTCCGGCTCGACCAGCCGCAGGTTGTCGGCATCCTGAATGTAACGCCCGACAGCTTCTCCGACGGCGGCGACTTCCTCGACGATCCCGAAGCGGGCCGCACCCATGCCGCCGCCATGCTGGAAGCGGGCGCGGCGATGATCGATATCGGCGGCGAAAGCACCCGGCCCGGCGCGGCAGCGACGTGGGAAGGGGACGAGATCAAGCGCGTCATCCCGGCGGTCGAATACTGTGCCGCGATGGGTGCCGCGATCAGCGTCGATACCCGCCGCCCCGCCACGATGGAGGCGGCGCTCGCCGCGGGCGCGCATGTCGTGAACGATGTGTCGGCGCTGCAATACGATCCGCGCAGCCGCGAGTTTGCGGCACAGGCCGGGTGCCCGGTCATCCTGATGCATGCGCCGGGCACGGGGCGACGATCCGCATGCCGATGGCGGCTATGCCGATGTGGTGCTGGACGTGTTCGACGGCTTGCGCGAACGGCGCGATGCGGCGGTGGCGGCGGGCGTGGCGCAGGACCGTATCATGCTCGATCCCGGTATCGGGTTCGGCAAGACGCTGGCGCAGAACCTGGCGCTGATGAACGCGCTGCCGCTGTTCCACGCGCTCGGCTGTCCGCTGATGGTGGGGGCCAGTCGCAAACGGATGATCGGCGCGCTGAGCAATGAAGCGGGTGCGAGCGAGCGCTTGGGCGGAAGCCTGACGCTGGCGCTGGCCGCGATGAACGCCGGGGTGCAGTTGCTGCGCGTCCATGATGTTGCGCGAAACGGTGCAGGCGCGCAATGTGTGGCGCGGCCTGCGCGATGCGGCGCTGACCGACTTTGCCCACTTGCCCGGAACGTGATTTCAATACCCGAACCCGGTTACGCCGTCACCGAATTGACATGCTGCCACGGCATTGGTCGACCGATACACCAACGAAGGATATTCATGCGCGCTCTCCTCTCCGCCTCCGCCATATTTTCCGCCATTGCCGCGCCCGCCGTCGCGCAAACGCCGGTGTCGCTGACACCGGACCAGTTGCTGGAACCGTATTACGAGGCGCTGCGCCAGACCGTCACGCTGCCGCAGGCCGGGCCGAATGCCAGCCTGCCTGCCGACACCGTGCTGACCCGCTTCGCCTTCGGCAGCTGCAATCACCAGTCGCGCAGCCAGCATATGTGGGCGCAGGTCGCGGCGGTCGATCCGCAGATGTTCATGCTGATCGGCGACAATGTCTACGGCGACAATGGCTGGGCGGGCGATGCCGATCTGCTAAGCTTGCGCGATGCCTATGCCGAACAGGCAAGCCGGCCCGAATTCGCGCAGTTCCGCGCAAATATGCCGATGCTGACGACGTGGGACGACCATGATTACGGCCTGAACGACAGCGGCGGCGTGTTCCCGTTCAAGGGCTGGGCCGAGGACATTTACGAAGAGTTCTGGGGCTCGCCCGCCGAAGTGCGCGCGCGACCCGGCATCTATGAAAGCCGGACTTACGGCGTGGACGGGAAGCGGGTGCAGGTGCTGCTGCTCGACACACGCTATTTCCGCTCGGCCATGAAGCGGATGGACTACACGCCGGAACGTCCGCCGCTGGGCGTTTATCTGCCCGAAAGCGCGGAAGGTGCGACCATCCTTGGCGGTGCGCAGTGGGACTGGCTGGAAGCGGAACTGGCCAAGCCAGCCGATCTGCGCATCCTGGTATCGAGCATCCAGGTGCTGACCGAAGCGCATAATTACGAAAGCTGGGAAAACTTTCCGAACGAGCGCGAGAAGCTGCTCGACATGCTCGGCGGGCGCGAAGAGAGCGGCTTGCTGCTGCTAAGCGGAGATCGCCATGCGGGCGGTATTTATACCGAAGAGCGCGGCGGCGAGACGCTGTGGGAACTGACCTCGTCCTCGCTCAACCTGGCGTTCGGCAACACGCCTGACAACACCGCGCGCGAACCCGATCCGCGCCGCGTCACGGACTTCATCTCGGAAGAGAATTTCGGCGTGGTCGATATCGACTGGAACGCGAAAACGCTCGCGCTGTCGCTGCGTGGCAATAAGGGCGAAATGCGCGCGACGCGGACGGTCGGCTGGGAATAGCTACAGCGTAAAGCCACCGTCGCCGACCAGCACATGGCCGGTGACGTTGGCGGCGTCGTCGCCTAGCAGGAAGCCGATTTCGTTGGCGATCAGGTCAGGCGTGGCGAACTTGCCGAGCGGGGTGCTGGCGGCCATCGCCTTCAGCGCCGTTTCGCGGCCTTGCGCTTTCACGGCGGCGCGAAATTCGGGCGAGCCGTCCCAGATGGCGGTGTCCACACCGCCCGGTGCGACGGCATTGACGCGAATGTTCGCGCCTGCATTCTCGGCGGCTGCGATGCGCGCCATATGGGCGACACCGGCCTTGGCGACGCCATAAGGGCCCGATGCCGGGGACGGGCTTTACACCGGTGGAGGATGCCACGACGACTGCGCTGCCGCCGCCGCGTTTGCCGAAACCGCGCAGGGCGGTGGCCAGCGTCAGGAACGCGCCGTCCAGATTGACGTCCATCACCCGCCGCCATGCCTGAAAGGAGATTTCCGACATCAACCCGCTGCCGCCGATGCCTGCATTGACGACAGCATGATCCACGCCGTCCCAGTCGGCTTCCAGAGTCTTCCACAAGGCCGGGTCCGCGACGCTGCCGATGATGGGGCGCACGTTGCAGGCAAGGTCGAGCGCATCGAGGCCGTCTGCATCGGTGTCGACCAGGATCAGTTCGGCCACGCCGCGCGCATCCAGCCAGTGCGCGCACGCGGCACCGATGCCCGATGCGGCGCCGGTGACGAGGGCGATGCGGTCTGCGAAGGGTTTGGCGGCGAAGGGTTTGGGGTCTGTCATGGCCGCGTGGGCTAGAGCGCCGAACGCGGCTTGTCGATAACTCAGGCGGCGTTGTCGATGCCGAGGTCGCCCAGCTTGCGATACAGCGTGGACCGTCCGATACCCAGCCGCCGTGCAACTTCGGTCATGCGGCCGCGATAATGGCCGATGGCGAGGCGGATGACATCGGCTTCGATCTCGTCCAGCGGCCGCAGATTGCCATCGGGTGCATACAGCATGACGCCGACCCCTTCCTGCATGGCATTGCGCGGCTCCTCCGCCACATCGCCGAGCAGTTCGGACAGCTGCGGGAAACTTTCGGGGCCGAGTGTTTCGCTGTCGCAATAGACCACGGCGCGGAACAATACGGCCTGCAACTGGCGCACATTGCCGGGCCAGTCGAATGCGGCGAGCAGGGCCAGCGCGCTGTCGCTGATGGAAAGATGGCGCAGGCCCGGCTGATCGCCGATCTGGGACAGGAAAGCGCGGGCAAGTGCAGGAATGTCGCCGGTGCGTTCGCGCAGCGGCGGCATGGTAATGCGGGTGGCGGTCAGAACGTCGAGCAGTTCGGGCTGGAAATAGCCTTGCTTGCCAAGGTCGTCGAGCGGCAGGTTGCTGGCACTGAGCACGCGGACATCGACGCGGAACCCGTGCTGCGCACCGACGGGGCGCACGATGCCGGTCGCCAGCGCTTCGGCCAGCTTGGCTTGCAGCGCGTCATCCAGCCGGTCGATCTCGTCCAGCGCCAGCGTGCCACCGTCGCATTGCTGCAAGGCGCCGGTCTGGCGGTCGAAGGCGCCGGGGAAGGCATTGGGTTCATGGCCGAACAAGGCGGATTCGATGGTGTTGGCCGGGACGCCGCGCACGTTGATCATGCGGAACGGCCCCTTGGCGCGCGGGCTGGCGGCATGCATCGCGCGCAGCAGCATCTCCTTGCCCGATCCGCTTTCGCCTTCGATCAGAACATTGCCGTGCCCGCGAGCCGCCTTTGCCGCGACGGCAAGCGCGGCGCGGAAATTGGAGGCGGTGCCGATCATCGAATCGAAGTCGAGCACCGGCGCGAGCTTTTCGGTCAGCGGCTGCAATTCGTCGCGCGGCGGTTCCTGCTTGGTCGCGCTGCGCAACGCCTGCATCATCCGGTCCGGTGCGACCGGCTTGATGAGATAGTCGGTCGCCCCGGCGCGCATGGCATGAACGGCCAGCAGCGGAGAGGCGCTGGCGGTCAGGACCAGGATCGGCAGGCCCGGACGGCGCTCTTTCAACGCTTCGATCAGCGTGCAGGCTTCGTCGCCCGGCACGAACTGGTCGAGCACGATGGCCGCCAGCTGCATCCCTTGCCGGGTGCCCAGCGTGGCAATCGCCGTTTCCCCATCGGCGACGACCAGCGTGCGCCAGCCCTCGCGCGCAGCGAGTGCGGTGATGAGGCGGCTTTGCGCCGGTTCATCGTCGATCAGCATCAACAGGCGGGTATCTGGCTCGGTCATGCAGTTCCGCTGGCAGTGAGTGTGCGTCAGGGACCGCTGGAATTCGAAAACGCGAAAACAGCGGCGCGAACCAGTGTGCATAGACGCGAGGGGTAAAGGTGGAATTAAGCCTGCGACCGTCGCTGCATCTTGAAGCGGGGCGGGGTGCGCGATAGAGCGAGGCAAGAACAATCAAAGCTGGAGCGCCTCCGATGCCGACCGATGACATCAAGCATGCCGAAAACATGGAAGACGCGCGGCGGACCTATGGCAGTTTCATGGGCACGCTGAAATGGTCGGTGCCGCTGATCGCCGCGATTGCCGCGTTCGTCGTCATCCTGATCGCCAGCTGACGGTATCGCGGGCTTGCGCATTGCAGTCCTGAAAGAGCGCGCGGACGGGGAAGCGCGCGTTGCCATCACGCCGGAAACGGTGCGCAAATTCGTCGCAATGGGCTATACCGTTGCGATTGAGAAAGGCGCGGGCCGACAGGCGGCTTTTCCCGATGCACTGTATAGCGAAGCAGGGGCCGAGATCTTCGCGGCAGCAGGCGCGGTGCGCGGTGCGGATGTCGTGCTGGGCGTGCAGGCACCCGAAGCGGAGCTGCTGAAAGGCGCAGCGGCCGGTGCGATGGTGGTCGCCATGTTCGACCCGCACAACCGCGCCGATCAGGTTGCGGCGCATGCCGGGGCCGGTCTGGAAGCGGTGGCGATGGAACTGATGCCGCGCATCACGCGGGCGCAAAGCATGGATGTGCTGTCCAGCCAGTCCAATCTTGCCGGATACAAGGCGGTGCTGGCCGCCGCCAATCACTATGGCCGCGCGTTTCCGATGATGATGACCGCCGCCGGTACGGTGCAGGCGGCGCGGGTCTTCGTGATGGGTGTGGGTGTCGCGGGCCTGCAAGCCATTGCCACCGCACGACGGCTTGGCGCGCAGGTTTCCGCCACCGATGTGCGTTCCGCCACACGCGAACAGATCGAAAGCCTTGGCGCAAAGCCGGTCTTCGTGGAAAATGTCGAAGGCATCGCAGGCGAGGGCAGCGGCGGTTATGCCGGTGAAACCAGCGAAGAATACCGCGCCGCGCAGGCCGAACTGGTGTCCAGCCATATCGCCAAGCAGGACATCGTCATCACCACCGCGCTGATCCCCGGACGGGCTGCCCCACGCTTGATCTCGGACGCGCAGATCGCCACCATGAAAGCGGGCAGCGTGATCTACGATCTCGCCGTCGCGCAAGGCGGCAATGTCGAGGGCAGCGAGGCCGACGCGCTGGTGGACCGGCACGGCGTCACGGTCATGGGCTATCGCAACACGCCCGCCACCATGCCGACCGACGCCTCCGCTTTGTATGCGCGCAATCTGTATAACTTCATCGCCGCCTTCCACGATGCGGACAGCGGAAAAGTCGTGCTGGACGAGGAAATCGGGAATGCCGTGCGGCTGACGCGGGGCGGGGCCGTGGTGCACCCGAATTTCGCGTCAACGACGCAGCAATAGGAGCCGACATGGGATTTCTGAACGCGACGACGGCCGATCCGGCAGCCTTCCTGAAGGATCACGGCCACGCACTGATCGATGGCGAGGAAGTCGAGGTGGTTTTCAAGACCGTGCGCGACTGGATTGCCTTTACGTCGTGGCGCGTTGTTTATGTCGACGTGCAGGGTTTGACCGGTTCAAAAAAGCAGTACCTAACCATCCCCTATCGCTCGATAAACGCCTACGCCATCGAGAGCGCGGGCACGTTCGACCTCGATGGTGAAATCAAGATATTCCTGTCCGGGCATCCACCGATAGAGTTCAAGATCGGACGCGATTCCGATGTGACCGGGTTGCAGCGGCTGATGGCTGCAAAGCTGGACCGGTAGCATGAGCTTCATCGCCATCCTGTCGATCTTCGTGATGGCCTGTTTCGTGGGCTATTACGTCGTGTGGTCGGTCACCCCCGCGCTTCACACGCCGTTGATGGCGGTGACGAATGCGATTTCCAGCGTCATCATCGTGGGTGCGCTGATTGCTTCGGCGGAGGCCGGGTCGGATGTGGCGAAATGGCTGGGGCTGTTCGCGGTGGTGCTGGCGAGCATCAACATCTTCGGCGGTTTTGCGGTGACGGAACGGATGCTGGCGATGTACCGCAAGAAGGACCGAAAGTGAGGGGCCGCATCCCTTTCCCTTGTCGTCACCCCGGCCCCCGAGCCGGGGTCCCGCTTTTTTCGAGCGCAGTACCCGAAGCAGCTGGACCCCGGATCAAGTCCGGGGTGACGATTGGTTACTGCGCAACCTTCGCCCTGCCAACGATATTTGGTGCCACGCCAGCCCACGCTGCCACCGGTGGCAGCGTCGATCCTTTTGCGGCGCTCGCATATCTTGTCGCGGGCGTGTTCTTCATCCTTGCGCTGCGCGGACTGTCCTCTCCTTCGACAAGCCGTAGGGGCAACCGGCTTGGTATGGCCGGGATGCTGATCGCGGTGGCGACCACTCTGGTCACGCACGATCTGGCCAACATCTTGGAGATCGCGATTGCCATCGCCATTGGCGGCACCATCGGCTTTGTCGTCGCGCGTCGTATCGCAATGACGGCGATGCCCGAACTTGTCGCGGCGTTTCATTCGCTGGTCGGTCTCGCCGCTGTCTTGGTGGCCGCAGCCGCTTACACCAATCCCGCCGCGTTCGACTTGCTGGTGCCGCGCGGGGATGGTGCTGCCGGCCTTGCGGAACGCTTCATGCTCGATCCCGTGGCGCGCATCGAAATGGCGCTGGGCGCTGCCATCGGTGCCGTCACTTTTTCAGGCTCTGTCATCGCCTTTGCCAAGCTGTCCGGACGGATGAGCGGGTCGCCGATCCTGCTGCCGGGGCGGCATATCGTGAACCTTGCCATCCTTGCCGCCATAGTCGGGCTGACCGCGCTGTTCGCCATGACGACGCCAATCCCCGGTTGGGTGTTCCCGCTGATCGTGCTGCTGGCCTTTGCCGTCGGCTTCCTGCTCATCATTCCCATCGGCGGGGCGGACATGCCGGTCGTGGTGTCGATGCTGAACAGCTATTCTGGCTGGGCGGCGGCTGCGATGGGCTTCACGCTGGGCAATACGGCGATGATCATCACCGGGGCGCTGGTCGGCGCGAGCGGTGCAATCCTGAGCTACATCATGTGTCGCGCCATGAACCGCAGCTTCCTGTCGGTAATCGCGGGCGGGTTCGGTGCGGCTGCGGCGTCCGGTGCAGCGGGCGGCGCCGAGCAGCGGCCCTACAAGACGGGCAGCGCCGAAGACGCCGCCTTCATGCTGTCGCAGGCGGAGAAAGTCATCGTGATCCCCGGCTACGGCATGGCGGTGGCGCAGGCACAGCATGCCTTGCGCGAAATGACCGACATGCTGGAAGACAAGGGCGTCGATGTGAAGTTCGCCATCCACCCGGTCGCGGGCCGGATGCCGGGGCATATGAACGTGCTGCTGGCCGAGGCAAACGTATCCTATGACAAGGTGTTCGAGCTGGAGGATATCAACAGCGAGTTCGCACAGGCCGACATCGCTTTTATCATCGGGGCGAACGACGTAGTGAACCCAGCTGCGAAAACCGACAGGGCCAGCCCGATCTACGGCATGCCGGTGTTCGATGTGGACAAGGCCAAACAGGTGTTCTTCATAAAGCGCAGCATGGGCGGGGTCGGCTATGCCGGCGTCGACAACGATGTGTTCTATATGGACCAGACAGTGATGTTGTTGTCCGATGCCAAGAAGATGGTCGAGGAGATCGTCAAATCCATAGACTGACTCTCCGCATCGCTGCTGTTTGCGTCCTTGGCTTGAGCACGACGGGGTGCGTCGATGCGATTGCGCAGGACCGCGTGGAAACCGCCCTGCGCGATGCCGGACTTTCGCCGCGCAACGCGGAATGCATGGCAGGCCGGATGGTCGACCGGCTCAGCATAGCGCAATTGCGCAAGCTGGAAGGGCTGAAAGCGCGGGATGGCGAAGCGACGCGACCCGCCTTGCTCGATGAATTCGTGCGGCGCGTGGACCGTGTCGGCGATGCCGAGGTCGTCACCGTAACCGCCAGCTCCGCCGCGCTGTGCGCGATCGGGCTGGGCTAGTCACGCAACGTCGATGCGATCGCTCAGGCTTTGGTGAAATTCACCGTGCGGCAGAACACGGCGACGCAGCCTTTGACCTTCAGCGTGTTGCCCGAACGCCAGACCTCCGCGTTGAAATAACGACCGTCTTCCGGGCTGTAGCCTTTGCCATCGTAACGATTGCCGTCCGGCGTCAGGCTATTGAAAATACGCAGGCCGAGCAGCTTGCGATTGCGCAGCTTCTTGTTCGGATTTTCCGTATCGCGCGCACCACCTTCTGGCTCGGCCACGAGAAATTTCGAAATCTTGCCGCACATCGCGTTACCGCATTTATAGAACGAAATGATGGACCGGCCATCGTCGGTTTTCCAGTCGCCAGCGATGGAAGCGGGTGCTGCCTGTGCGGGCGTAGCGAAAGCTGCCGCGGCGGCGGCGAGTGCGAAAAGCGGCTTGTTCATGTAGTGTATCCCTGTCTGCGACGTTGTGCTTGACGGGTTAGCCGAGCCAAGGTGAACGTGCGCTGTGTGCGCAGGGGCAACAAGGAGACGGCGCGTTGAAAAAGCTGGTAAAAGCCTTGGCCGCAATCGTCCTGCTCGTGGCGGTGCTGGTGCTGGTCTTCCGCACTCCCGACACAGATCCTGCCGAAATGCGCGCAAAATATGGCGCGGCGCCGTCGCAATTCGTGGAGATCGATGGGCAGACAGTGCATCTGCGCGACGAAGGACCACGCGACGCGCTTGTCATCATGCTGCTGCATGGCTCGAACGCCGACCTGCACACGTGGCAACCGTGGGTCGACAGGCTGGCGACAGAATATCGCGTGATCCGGTTCGACCAGATCGGTCACGGGCTGACGGGTCCTGCGCGCGATGGCGACTATTCGCGCGCCGCGTTTGCCGCCGATGTCGAGGAGGTCGCTGCGCATCTTGGGCTTTCGCACTTTCGTGCTGGCAGGCAACTCGATGGGTGGCGGGATCGCGCTGGAATATGCCCAAGCCTATCCCGACAGGCTTTCCGGGCTTGTGCTGATCGATGCGTCCGGTGCGCCGAGCAAGGAGATGTCGAAAGGCAATCTGGCCTTCACGCTTGCCGGACTGCCGGTCGTGAACCAGCTCTTCACGCAAATCACCCCGCGTTCGATTGCGGAGGACAGCTTTCGCAGTTCGGTGTCGAACCAGGCCATCGTCACACCCGCAGCCATCGACCGGTATTGGGAACTTGCGCGCATGCCCGGTAACCGCGCCGCCACACTCGCGCGTTTTGCCGAACCGCGCGTTCCGTTCGGGAAGGCGGAAGTCGGAGAGGTACGCATTCCGACACTGGTGATGTGGGGCGAGGAGGACAATCTTATCCCGTTTTCTTCCGCCAAATGGTTCATCGGGGCGATGCCGAATGCCGAGCTGGTGTCCTATCGTGGCATCGGTCACTTGCCGATGGAAGAAGCGCCCGACGCGACTGCTGCGGACCTGAAAGACTGGATAGTAAACAGCGTCTTGACCAAGGAATGACGCAGCTATGGCGGGGTTGCGCGGCCCACTGGACGCGGGATACCGAACTGCCTAAGCGCAATAGCAGGAGATCGTGTTCCGCAAGGGTGGATGCGGGGCATAGAGAAGGGGCCGGACAATGCGCACTTTGGGACTTATCGGCGGGATGAGCTGGGTCTCGACGCGCAGCTATCTGGAACAGATTAACCGCCTGACACAGCGGCGCACTTCGCCCCGCACTACGGCACCGCTGCTAGCCGAATGCCAGGATTTCGGGCCGCTGCATGGCGACGGGGTGGACGCCGACTGGGACAAGGTTGCGGACCGTCTGGCCAGTTCCGCCAAGCGGCTGGAGCAGGCCGGGGCAGGCGCTCTGGTCATTTGCGCCAACGCGATGCACCGGCATTACGATCTGATTGCCGACGCGGTCGATATCCCCGTGATCCATGCGGCGGATGCTATCGGAAAAGCCGTCGCCGCGACCAACCAAGCCAAACTGGCGCTGATCGGACGGCGCAGCGTGATGACGGAGAGTTTTTTCCGTGAACGCATCGTGGCGCACGGAGTGGACCTGATGGCGCCCGACATGGCGAATGTGGACCAGATCGAACAGATCATCGACACCGAGCTGATGGTCGGCAAGGCGAGCCGCGATGCCGAGCGCAAGCTGAAATCCATTATCACCAACAGGCAGCAGGCTGGCGCGACCGGTATCGTGCTGGCATGCACAGAGCTGGAGCTGGTAGTGGATGTCGATGCCAATGTACTGCCCATCTTCGACAGCACCCGCATCCATTGCCAGGCGGCTGTCGAATGGATGTTCGAAGACGCGTAAACTTGGCCAGCGGCGCGGCACGGTTCGTCGTTTCCAAGCTGGCCCCGCCGCCTGCAAAGTTTTAGCGCACGCGACATGAACCACCGTGCACCCTACGCCGCCGATCCGGCACGAAGCCGTGGCCGGGAATTCGACGAAATGCGCGACGGGACACGAGGCCCGCGCAGCGCCTTCCAGCGCGACCGCGACCGCATCATCCATTCCATCGCCTTTCGCCGTCTGCGTTCCAAGACGCAGGTGTTCATCGCGCCCGATGGCGACCATTACCGCACTCGCCTGACGCACAGCCTGGAAGTGGCGCAGATCGGGCGGGTTATTGCGCGCGCGCTAGGGCTGGACGAAGACCTGACCGAGGCATTGTGCCTTGCGCACGATATCGGCCACCCACCGTTCGGCCATGCGGGCGAGGCGGCGCTGTCGGCGGCAACCGCACGCCACGGCGGGTTCGATCACAACGCGCAATCGCTGCGCACGCTGATGCGGCTGGAAAGCCCCTATATCGGCTATCCCGGCCTCAACCTGAGCTGGGAAGTGCTGGAGGGTTTGGCCAAGCATAATGGCCCGGCCCCGGCGTCGAACTGGGCGCTGGAAGAGCTGGATGCCGCGTTCGACCTGCGGCTCGATGAATGGCCAAGCCTTGAAGCGCAAGTCGCGGCGGTGGCGGACGATATCGCTTACGACAACCACGATATCGACGACGGCTTGCGCGCCGGTTTCCTCGACATCGACCAGCTCGTACAAATCGATTTCGTGGCCGAACAATGGGAGGTGGTGGACCGGCGCTATCCCGACGCCCCGCATGACCGGAAACTGCGCGAACTGGTGCGCGGGCAAATCGGCCTGATGGTAAACGACGTTATCGAGCACACGCGCGCCCGGCTGTCGGCCATCGACAACGAAACGGACGTGCGCAGCGCGGGCCGTGCGCTTGCCGGTTTCTCTCCTGCAATGGCGGCGCAGGAACGCATCCTGAAACGGTTCATGTACGACAATGTCTATCTGCATGCCGATCAGCGCGCGACAGCAGAGAAGGCGCACGGCGTCGTGGCGCGGCTGTTCGTGGCATACGAGCAGGACCCGTCGCTGATCCAGTCGCGCTGGTTCGAGGATTTACCGCGCGAGGAACCGGCGCGCACCAGGCACCTTACCGACTACATCGCGGGGATGACGGACCGGTTCGCCATCGACGCCTATACCCGCATTTACGGCAAGCGGCCGGAAGGATTGAGCAATGTCTGAACCGCTGCAAATCGCGCTGGTCGGTGCCACGGGGCTGGTCGGGCGCTCGGTGATGGAGGTTGCCGTCGGGCGCAGCGATATTCGCCTGCTGGCGCTGGCCCGTCGTGCCGTCGAACTGCCACAGGGTGCGAAGATGGACATGATCGTTGCGCCGACGGATAGCTGGCCGGATGTGCTCGAAAGGCAGGCACCGGATGTGCTGGTTTGCGCTCTGGGAACGACCATCGGCAAGCAGCAGGGCGACCGCGACGCTTTTCGCGCGGTGGATTACGACCTGATAGTCGACACTGCCCGCGCGGCCCACGCGGCGGGCGTAAAGCGTTGCGTCGTGGTCAGCACGGTCAACGCCGATAGCGGATCACGGCTGTTCTACGCCAAGGTGAAAGGCGAAACGGAAGATGCCTTGCGCAAAATCGGCTTCGACCGCCTCGACCTGATCCGCCCCGGCCTGCTGCGCGGCAAACGTCAGGACGACCCACGCGCACTCGAGAAGCTGGCAATGCTGGTCAGCCCGTTCCTCGATCCGTTTCTGCAAGGCGCGTACAGCGCCTATCGCTCGATCGTCGCAACCACTATTGCCGAGGCCGCGCTGGGTCTCGCATTGCGAAAGGCGGCGGGCACCTTCGTCCACGAAAACAAGGCCATCCACCGCGAGGCGAATTACTTCTGCGGCGGCGGGGAAGGGCGGCGGTGAAGAGATACGCGCCAGCCACGCAACGCAATAGCGCCCCGATAGCAGACATTTTGGCGACCGAACTGGCGCATGATGCCAGCGTCCTGGAAATCGCCAGCGGTACCGGCGAGCATGCCGTTTTCATGGCGGCGCGCTTCCCGCACATGACTTGGCAGCCGAGCGACCCTGACGCGGAGGCAGTCGACTCCGTCGCTGCATGGCGCGAAGAAACGGCATGCGAAGCTATCCTGCCGCCGGTCCGGCTCGATGCGCGGAACGCCAAATGGCCGGTCGGCACGTTCGATGCGATCTTCTGCGCGAACATGATCCATATCGCACCGTGGGATGCGGCTGTTGGACTGTTCGATAGGGCACGCGCGCATCTGAAACCCGATGGCGCGTTGCTGCTTTACGGCCCGTTCATCGAACCCGACACGACCACGGCGACATCGAATATCGCATTCGATGCCAGCCTGCGCGAGCGTAATGCGGACTGGGGTGTTCGCGAACTGACGGCGTGCAACGATCTGGCCCGCGCAAACGGGTTGCAACTGACAGCACGCCACACGCTACCGGCAAACAACCTGATCGTCGTTTACCGGCAGGCGCGGGCCGGTCAGGTAGCCTGATCTACGTCGTCTGCAACGCTTTCGATGTCCTGACCCACGCCGCGCACGGTTGCGCAGGCAGCCAGCGAGATGGAGACGGTGGCCAGTGTAGCGGCGATGAAAAACTTGCGTACCATGATGCGTATCTTCCTGTGGTGATGTGCAAGGCTACAGCGCGGGATGCCGCGCGACAAGCGAAAGCGGTGCGATGCCTCTCTTGCAGGGCATGACACGATCCACCATTTCGGCGCTATGAACAGCCTGGACACCCTGACATTCGCCAGCGAGGCGGAGCTTGCCGGACTGCTGGGTTTGGCGTTGCTTGTGCTGGCAATCGCGGCGGCCCTTGCCGAGCGCCGGCGTACGAAACGCCGGTCCATCGATCGGGTCGGCTGGGTGCCGTGGTTCGCCATATCCTTCGCCAGCATGATCTGCGGGGCGGGGCTGGTGACGCTGGCCTTCAAGGGCATCGCTGCGGGCTAGGCCCTTACAGGCATGCCTCCAGATAGGCCTGGTCGAACCCGAACTGGCGCGCCTTTTCCAGCGTGTAGGGACGCAGGCCCGCCGCGCGGAATTCACCCAGAATCTTGCCGTCTTCGGTCTCGTCCAGATATTCGAACTTGAACAGCTCCTGCGTCACGATGACATCGCCTTCCATGCCGATGACTTCGGTGATGCCGGTGGTGCGGCGCGAACCGTCGCGCAGAGCGCTTGACCTGCACGATCAGGTCGACTGATTCCGCAATCTGGCGGCTGATGGCTTCCTTCGGGATCTTGATGTCGCCCATCAAAATCATGTTTTCCATACGGCCCAGGCATTCGCGCGCGGAGTTGGCGTGAAGCGTACACATGGAGCCGTCGTGGCCGGTGTTCATGGCGGCCAGAAGGTCGAAACATTCCGCGCCGCGAATCTCGCCCAGGATGATGCGGTCGGGCCGCATGCGCAGGGCGTTCTTGACCAGATCGCCGATGGTGATGGCGCCTTGTCCTTCGAGGTTCGGCGGGCGCGTTTCCAGCGGCAGCCAATGCGGCTGCTGCAGGCGCAAGTTCCGCCGCATCCTCGATCGTCAGCACGCGCTCGCCGGGGTCGATCATCTTCGACAGGGCGTTGAGCATGGTCGTTTTACCCGAACCCGTACCGCCGGAAATCACGATATTCATCCGGCACGCGCCCGCGATTTTCAGCGCGGTGCACATCTTGTCGTTCATCGACCCGAAGCCCATCAGCATGTCGAGCGTGATCGGTTTTTCGGAGAATTTACGAATGGAGATCGCGGTGCCGCGCAGCGACAGCGGCGGCACGATGACGTTGACGCGACTGCCATCTTTCAATCGGGCATCGGCCAGCGGCGTGGTCTGGTCGACGCGACGACCGACCTGGTTCACGATGCGCTGCGCAATCTGGAACAGGTGCTGTTCGTCGCGGAAGCGGATCGGTGCGATCACCAGCTTGCCGCCTTTTTCGATGTAGGTCTGGTCGGGGCCGTTGACCATGATGTCCGAAATGTCGGGATCGCCCAGCAGTTCTTCCAGCGGGCCGAAGCCCAGCAATTCGTCGATCAGCACCTTTTCCAGCGCGAATTGCTCGCGCCGGTTCAGCGTGATCTTCAGCTCGGCCAGCACTTCCATGATGATCGGGCGGAATTCTTCGGCCAGCTCTTCCTTGGACAGCGTGGCGGCGGCTTCGGGATCGACCCGTTCCAGCAGGCGCGGCAGCACCTGCTCCTTGATCTTGTGGACGCTCTGTTCGAACCCGCCTGCTTCGCTTTCGCCGGAATGGACCTGGTTCATCCGGTCCGACAGGCGTGTCATCGCATCCGCTTTTTGCGGCTTGGCGGCGGCGTCCGGCGTGGCGGTGGCATCTTCGCCGGGCAGGGGCGGGAACTGCTCACCCCCGTCGGACGGCGGCGGGGCGGACGACTTGCCGTCGCCACCCTGCATGGGCCGTGCGACCCCGAATGACGGCTTGGCACCCGGGCGCATGCCCGCCGGTCCGTTTTTCCGTCCAAATGCGCTCATCATCGCCCCCAATAAAGGTCAGGTTTGGTCAGGGGCTGTCATGCCTGAACATGACGAAGCCCTGCTTTCTGGGGATGGTTACTAAGATGGAAACCTTAGTAATGTCCTAAGGCGCGCAAGCTGTCTGGCGCGGCCACGATTGCAACGGCGCAATGATAGGCTAGAGCGTGCGCGAAACCCACGACTGCGACGCCTGGGGGATACGGCGCGCGCCCAATGTGAAACGGAACCGGCCATGTGCGGAATAATCGGAATTGTCGGCAGGAACGATGTGGCGGAGCAGCTTGTCGAGGGGCTGCGGCGCATGGAGTATCGTGGCTATGACAGCGCGGGCATCTGCACGATTTCCGGTGATGAACTGGTGCGCCGCCGTGCGCCCGGCAAACTGCTCAATCTGGAAAAGGTGCTGGAAGGCGATCCGGCACCGGGCACTATCGGTATCGCGCACACCCGCTGGGCCACGCATGGCGCACCGACCAGCGAGAACGCGCACCCGCACGCCACCGCCGAAGTCGCGCTGGTCCACAACGGCATTATCGAGAACTACAAGCCGCTGCGCGACGAGCTGCTTGCGGGCGGGCGCACGCTGGAAAGCGAAACCGACAGCGAAGTGGTCGCGCATCTGGTCTCGCGCGAGATCGAAAGCGGTGCGGCGCCGCGCGATGCGGTCGCCACCGTGCTGCCCACGTCTGCGCGGCGCATTTGCGCTGGCGATAGCGTTCCGCCGCCATCCCGACATGCTGATCGGCGCGCGTCGCGGGTCGCCGCTGGTCGTCGGCTATGGCGAGGAGGAAACCGACGGCGAGATGTATCTGGGGTCCGACGCGCTGGCGCTGGCCCCGCTGACGCAGCGCATCACCTATCTGGAAGAAGGCGACATGGTCGTCATCACGCGCGACGGCGCGGAGATCGTGGACCAGGCGGGCGCGGCGGTGGACCGGCCCGTGGTGCGCTCCGGCGCAACTGCGGCGGCAGTGGAGAAGGGCGAATACCGCCATTACATGCAGAAGGAGATATTCGAGCAGCCCACCGTGGTCGCGCAGACCCTGGGCAGCTATGTGCGCCAGTCCGACGAGACGGTAGCCCTGCCGCAGATCGATTTCGACCTCAGCCGTATCAACCGCATCACCATCGTCGCCTGCGGCACGTCCTATTATGCCGGAATGGTTGCGAAATACTGGTTCGAACAATTCGCACGCGTGCCGGTGGATATCGATGTCGCCAGCGAGTTCCGCTATCGCGAGCCGGTGCTGGAGGATGGCGGGCTGTCGCTGTTTATTTCGCAAAGCGGGGAGACGGCGGACACACTGGCCGCGCTGCGCCATTGCAAGGCGGAAGGGCAGACCATCGGCGTGGTGGTCAACGTGCCGACCAGCTCGATGGCGCGCGAGGCGGACTTGCTGCTGCCGACCCATGCCGGCCCGGAAATCGGTGTCGCCTCGACCAAGGCATTTACCTGCCAGCTGGCGGTTCTGGCTGCGCTGGCTGCGCATATGGCGGTGCGCAAGGGGCTGATGGATCGCGAGGAAGAACAATATGTGGTCAAGCACCTGCTCGAAGCGCCCGCCGCGCTGAATGCCGCGCTGGCCCATGACGACGATATCGCGGCGATGGCCCCGCTGATCGCTCCGGCGCGCGATGTGCTGTATCTGGGCCGCGGGCCGGATTATCCGCTGGCGCTGGAAGGGGCGCTGAAGCTGAAGGAAATCAGCTATATCCACGCAGAAGGCTACGCATCGGGCGAGATGAAGCACGGGCCCATCGCGCTGATCGACGAGCATGTGCCGGTGATCGTGCTGGCCCCGTCCGGCCCGCTGTTCGAGAAGACGGTGTCGAACATGCAGGAGGTGCGCGCGCGCGGCGGGCAGATCGTGCTGGTGTCCGATGCTGCCGGACTGGCCGAGGCGGGCGAGGGGTGCCTCGCCACCATCGAAATGCCCAAGGTCCACCCGTTGATCGCGCCGCTGGTATATGCTGTGCCGGTGCAGTTGCTGGCCTATCATGTCGCCTGCGTGAAAGGCACCGATGTCGACCAGCCGCGCAATCTGGCGAAGTCGGTGACGGTCGAATAGGTACCTGCTGCGCGTCGCAGTGATGTGGTTTACGGTGTGCTAACCCTTCCGCGCTAACGGGATTGCGTGACCGAAGCGCAATCCACACCCGAAGCCGAACCTGCGGCGGAGTCCGCCGCCTTGTCTGCCGACATGCCCGCGCTTGCGGTGCTGGGTTTCTCCAACCGGGGAAGCGATGACTGGGCACGCCTGCGCGCGCTCCAGTTTACCGCATCATCCGATAATGCATCGGTCAGGCTGGCCGGACACTTTGCCGGTTCCGTCCTGCTGAGCGTCATTGCCCTGCCTGCCGTCGGCGCGGTGGCTGTCGGCATATGGTTCGCGCTGTTTATGTGCGCGATTGTATTTTCACGCAACAAGCTGACGGCCTTGTGCGAGCATCCGGGCCGCCCGACACCGTCCGAAGTGTCGGGCTATATTATCTCCGGCAGCCTTGTTTGCGCCATGTATGCCTTCGTGCCGATGGCCATCGGCTGGTACGGCACGGCGAGCCAGCTGATGCTGGTATGGGTCGTGCTGAGCGCCCTGATTGCCGGATCGGCGCTGTTCCTTGCCGCGGTTCCTGTCACCACGGCAATCCTCACATCCCTCGCCAGTATTTCGACGATCGCCGCCGCGCTGCGGCTGGGTGAGCCGTTGCTGGCCGGTGCCGTTGCGATGTTCGCCTGCCTGATCCTGGTCGGATCGATGGCCGTTGCGCGTACATTCCTGCTGGCGCAGATCGCGCAGGATGGTTCGACCGAGAAGGACGAGGTCGTCAACCTGCTTCTCGGCCAGTTCGACGACAATCAAGGCGACTGGCTGTGGCAGATCGATACGCAGAAGCGCATCCGTGCGGCATCCTCGCGCTTCTCGATGGCGCTAAGCAGGGCACCCGAAGATATCAACGGCAAGCCGTTCCTCGAATTGCTGGCGGGCGATGCGTGGGAAAGCGGGCAATTCTCGCCCAGCCTGCACGACCTTGCGGCAAAACTGAAAGAGCGCGAGAATTTCGCCGACCTTGTCATCAAGGTCGACATCAACGGCAAGCCAAGCTGGTGGGAATTGTCCGGCGCACCGATATTCGATGACGAGGGCACGTTCAGCGGCTTTCGCGGCGTTGGCTCCGACGTGACCGAACAGCGCGAATCCAACGAAAAAATCGCCTATCTCGCGCGCTACGACACGCTGACCGGCCTGCCCAACCGCCTGATGCTGAACGAAGCGCTGCGCGATGCGCTGAAATTTGCCGACCAGTGGCGCACGCGCTGCGCCTTCATGATGCTCGACCTGGACCGGTTCAAGGCGGTCAACGATTCGCTCGGCCACATGGTCGGCGACCGGCTGTTGGCCGAAGTATCCTCGCGCCTGCGCGACCTGATGGACGAAAGCGCCATTTGCGGGCGGCTGGGCGGCGATGAATTCGCCATCGTTATCCGCGATGCGTCCGACAAGGGCTGCGTCGACCGCATGGCGAAACGCATTATTGCGCGCCTTTCGCAGCCTTACGAGCTGGACAATCACACCCTCTATGTCGGCGCCAGTGTCGGCAGTGCCATCGGTCCGCGCGACGGGCATACGGTCGAGGAATTGATGCGCAATGCCGACCTCGCGCTGTATCGCGCCAAGGACGAGGGCGGTGGCGAACATTTCGCTTACGAACCAAGCCTGCACCAGCATGCGGAGGAACGGCGCAAGCTGGAATTCTCGCTGCGCACCGCCATCGAAAACGGCGAATTGTCGGTCCATTACCAGCCGGTGGTGAACGCCAATTCGGAACAGTTGATGAGCTTCGAAGCGCTGCTTCGCTGGAACAGCAAGGAACACGGATTCGTCGGTCCGGACAAGTTCATCCCCGTCGCCGAGGACACCCGCCTGATCGTGCCCATCGGTACCTGGGTGCTGGAACAGGCATGCGCCGAGGCGATGACCTGGCCGGGCGAGATCCGCGTGGCGGTGAACGTGTCGGGCGAACAGCTGGTCGAACCCGGCTTTGCCAACACGGTTGTCCGCGCGCTGACGCAGACCGGCCTGCCGCCCGCGCGGCTGGAACTGGAAGTGACCGAAAGTATCTTCCTGCGCGATCCGGAACTGGCGCGCAGCGCGCTGGAACAGTGCATCGCCATCGGCTGCACTGTCGCGCTGGACGATTTCGGGACAGGCTATTCGTCGCTCGGCTATCTCAACAAGCTGAAATTCTCGACCATCAAGATCGACCGGTCTTTCGTACAGGGCGCAGCCAAGGGCGAGGCGGAAAGCCTGGCCATTATCCGCGCCGTGGTGGCGATGGCGGACAGTCTGGAAATGTGGACCACGGCGGAAGGCGTCGAAAACGACGAGGAAGCGGAGATGATCCGCAAGCTGGGCTGCACCAAGATCCAGGGCTATCATTTCGGACGGCCGATGCCGACATCCGATGTTGCGCAGCTGTTCCAGCGACAGGCGGCCCTTTCCGCCTGATTGTGCCGTTAAGCGATTGGGCGGTTATGCGCCGACGAGCGCGCCGATTGCGTCCTCGAACAGGCGCAGCCCGTCTGTTCCGCCATGCGCCACATCGACCGCGCGTTCGGGATGCGGCATCATGCCGAGCACGTTGCCTGCCGCATTGACGATGCCCGCAATGTCGCGCTGAGAGCCGTTGCACCGGATCGAGATAGCGGAACGCCACACGGCCTTCGCCTTCCAGCATATCAAGCGTCTCGGCATCGGCGAAGTAATTGCCGTCGTGATGCGCCACGGGAATGGCGATCTCTTCGCCGGCTTCGTATCCCTTGGTGAAATCGGTCGCGGTGTTTTCGACCCGCAGGCGCGCGGTGCGGCAGATGAACCGCTGGCCTGCATTGCGCATCATGGCACCCGGCAACAGCCCGGTCTCGGTCAGTACCTGAAAGCCATTGCAGATGCCCAGGACGCGCACCCCGCGCGCGGCAGCCTTGACGATTTCCGGCATGATCGCACTGCGCGCCGCCATCGCGCCGCTGCGCAGGTAATCGCCATAGGAAAAGCCGCCGGGCAGGGCGATAAGGTCCAGCCCCTCCGGCAGTTCCGTATCGCCATGCCACAGGCGCAACGGTGCTGCTGCCGCTGGCACGCTCCAGCGCAACCGCCATGTCGCGGTCGCAATTCGATCCCGGAAAGGTGACGACGGCGCAGCGGGCGCTCATGCCGCCAGCTTCTCGATACGGTAATCCTCGATCACCAGATTGGCGAGCAGGGTGCGGCACATCGCGTCGATATCGGCGTCGCTGGTATCGTCCGCCACATCCAGCGTCAGCGCACGCCCGACCCGCACATCATCGACGCCGTCGAAGCCCAGCCCCTGCAACGCATGGTGGACGGCCCGACCCTGCGGATCGAGCACGCCGGGTTTCAGGGAAACATGGACCAGCACCTTCATCGCAAACTCCCGTATCGCAAGCCGTGCCAATGGCGGCATGGACTTTGCGCCGCCTATACCGCGCCTGTCGCCTGACGCAATCGGCACGCCGCGCAGCGTGGTCGACGCCTACTCGCTTTCAGCGGGGCGCGGGACGACCTGCACCTCCAGCGCGCCGTCCATCGTCAAATATTGTCGCGCGGCAGCTTGCACGGCTTCCGGCGTCAATTCGGCAAGAATGCCGCGTGCTGCCTGGAACCGGTCGATATCTTCCGGCTCGCTTTGCGCGCGATCGACCAGCGACATCCACCCCCCATTGCTTTTCAGCGCGTTGTCATACGCTTCGAGCAGCGGCCTGCGAGCGCGTTCGATGCGGTCGGCATCCATCGGGATGGAGCGCAGGCGCTCGACCGTGGCCAGCGTCGCGGCGCGGCCATCGGGCAGGGCGGTCAGGTCGAGCGTCGATCCCAGCGCGAAGGTGCCGTAGCCGGGATAGGTGCCCGATGCCGAATGGCTCGCACCGGGCGAATAAGCCTGGCCCAACCGCTCGCGCAGTTCCTCCTGCAACTCGATCCGAGCCACGCGCGCCAGCAGCTCCAGCGTCAGCATCCGCGTCAGGTCGCTGTCGTCGTCGGTCGGCCAGACAAAGCGCAGCAGGGCCTGGTCCGCTTCGCCGTCGTGATACAGGGTGCGGGCGCTGCGGTCTGCCGTGAAAGTCCGGTCGCGGTTGGCCTCGCGGCGCTGGAAATTCGCCTCGCGCGCAGGCAGCGCGCCCAGCGTCTTCGCCACCAGCGCAATGGCCGCATCCTCGTCGATATCGCCGACCAGCGCCAGTTCGATGGCGCCATTCTCCAGCCGGTCGTCCAGCACGGTGCGCAGCGTATCGTAGGTCTGCGCGGCGGCGACGGGTTCGGGGGTCAGCGAGAAGCGCGGATCGTCGTCGGACAGGATGTTGCCGATGGCGTTGCCATAGGCGCTGCCCGGTGTGGCGGCGAGCGACTGGTAGAAGTTCTCGACTTGCCGCCGGTAAAGCGTCTCGCCTTCCGCGCGGTATCCCGGATCGGTCAGCGCGGCGGCCAGCAATTGCAGTTGCAGTTCCAGATCGCGCGGCGTGGTGGTGCCGGAGGATATGAAAGTTTCGCTCGCGGGGCGCAGGTTGAAGGCCACGCTGCGTCCGGCCAGAATGGTCGTTAGCTCGTCCTGCGAATGTTCACCCAGCCCGCCGCGCGACAGGAACCGGGACAGCGCCAGCACGTCCGGATTGTCGCGCGTCGCCAGCAGGTTGCCGCCATCCAGGTTCATGCGGTAGCTGACCCGGTCGGCGCTCAGGTCGGTGCGCTTGAGGTTCAGCCGCACGCCATTGGCAAAGACCAGCGTGCGGATATCCAGCCGCTCGTCCACCGTGTCGCTGGCGACCGTGCCCGGCGTGCCGAAATCGGTGTAGGCGAATGCGGCGGTGTCCTGCTGTACCATCGCCGCAGGCGGGCTGGCGACGATGGCGTTCCATGCGGTGCGCAGGGCAGCGGCATCGCCTTCGGGCGCGGTCCGCCCCACGAAACGTATCAGCGGATTGTCGAGCGGCGCAGCGTCGGCGGTGATCGCGGCCAGCACCATGTCGGTCGTGATATCGCCGACCTGCGCCTCGAACCGCGCGAGGCTGTCTTCGGGCGTGGAGGGGATAGTTTCGTTCTGCACCAGCGCCAGCGCCGCACCTGTCAGCGCGCCATTGGTCCGCGTTTCGGCAGCAGCGACGGCGTTTTCCAGCGAAGTCCGGCCGCGCGCGACCTGTTCGGCCAGTTCGGCGTCCGAAAACCCGAACGCCAGCGCCGTTCGTACCGTTTGCGCCGCAGCTTCGAGACCGGCCTCCCAGCCGCCGTCTGCGGTATTGACGGTCAGCGATGTTGCGCGGGCATCCTCGAACACGTCGCTGCTGCCGAAACCGGCGGACAGGAACGGCGCATCCTCCTGCCGCGCGAGGCTGGCGAGGCGGCGATTGACGATGGCGTAGCCGATGGACCGCAACAGGCTTTCGCGTCGCGTCGCCTGCGTATCGGGCCGGTCGGTCCACGCCTGGAAGCGGGCGACGCTGACTTGCTCGTTGAGCGAAGGATCGAGATAGATGTCGGTCTCTCCCGCACGGTCCAGCGCGACCGGGCCGGTGACGGGTTCCGCCGGGTCGGCTGCGCCCTGCCAGCTTGCAAAATGCTTCTCGATGGCAGCCTGCATCACGTCCGGCGCGAAATCGCCAACGATCACCAGCGTCGTGTTGGCGGGCACATATTCGCGTTCGTAAAACGCGCGGAAGGTGGCGGCGTCGGCGTTGCGCAGCACCTCTTCCACGCCGATGGGCAGGCGATTGCCATAGCGTGCGTCGGGCGTCTGGAAGGCGATGGAATCGATGACGTTCTTCAGGCCGAAGGTGTTGCGGTCGCGCCGTTCGGACAGGATGACGCCGCGCTCGCGGTCGATGGCTTCGGGGTCCAGTGTCAGCTCGCTCGCCGTTTCGCGCAGGATCATCAGCACGGTGTCCAGCAAGTCGGCATCGGCGCGCGGCAGGTCGAGCTTGTAGGTCGTCGCCTCGAACCCGGTGCTGGCATTGGTGTCCGCGCCGAAAGCCAGCCCTTCGCGCTCCAGCAGCTTGATCATCTCGCCTTCGGGAATGCGCTTCGACCCGTTGAACGCCATATGCTCGAGGAAATGCGCCAGCCCGCGTTCGTTCTCGTTTTCGGACAGGCTGCCCGATCCGACATGCAGGCGCACCAGCGCGGTGCCTTCGGGCCGGTCGTTCTGGCGCACGATATAGCGCATGCCGTTGTCGAGCCGCCCGAACACGAAGGCGGGATCGGGGGCGATGTCGCTGGTCTCGAACGCCCAGACCGGTTCGCTATCGGGCGTATCCTGCGCGGTCAGCGGGGCGGCGGTGGCGAGCAGCAGGGCGACGAGGCTGAGTTTTTTCATGCGCCCTAAGTGCGGTGCGCATTGCGTCGCTGGCAAGACCCCGCGCGCGGCGAACCCGTTATTTGGAAGGCGGTGCCTTTTTCGGCTTGCCGCGCATCCGCCCGCGATGGGCGTTGAGGTCGAACACTTCGCCCGGACCGCTGTTCTCGCCGTCCAGCAGGCCCAATCTGCGCGCGACTTCCTGATACGCTTCCTGCTCTCCGCCCAGGTCGCGGCGGAAGCGGTCCTTGTCCAGCTTCTCGTTCGTCTTCTGGTCCCACAACCGGCACCCGTCCGGGCTGATCTCGTCGGCCAGGATGATGCGGCTGTATTCGTTTTCGAACAGGCGGCCGAATTCCAGCTTGAAATCGATCAGGCGGATATCGACGGCAGCGAACATGCCGCACAGGAAATCGTTGATGCGGATGGCCATGCTGGCGATGTCCTGCATCTCTTCGGGACCGGCCCAGTTGAAGCAGGCAATGTGCTCTTCCGATACCAGCGGATCGCCCAGCGCATCGTCCTTGTAGCAATATTCGATCAGGGTGTGCGGCAGCTGCTCGCCCTCTTCCAGCCCCAGCCGCTTGCAGATGGAGCCTGCCGCGACATTGCGCACGATGACCTCGATCGGCACGATCTCGACTTGCCGGATCAGCTGTTCGCGCATGTTCAGGCGGCGGATGAAGTGCGTCGGGATGCCGATATGCGACAGCCGCGTGAACACGAACTCGCTGATGCGGTTGTTGATCACGCCCTTGCCGTTGATCGTGCCGCGCTTTTCCGCGTTGAAGGCGGTGGCGTCGTCCTTGAAATACTGGATGATGGTGCCCGGTTCGGGGCCTTCATACAGGATCTTGGCCTTGCCTTCGTAAATCTGGCGGCGGCGGGACATGGGCAGTTCCCTAAAATTGAGCAGGACCGGCGGGCGGGGAATGGTGCCTCGAGGTGGATTCGAACCACCGACACCACGATTTTCAATCGTGTGCTCTACCAACTGAGCTATCGAGGCAGACACCCGGCAAAGCGAACGAACGGATCGTCCGGCGAGCGGTTGGAAGCCGCGCGTATGGCGAAGCCCCGCAAGCTTGGCAAGCCGTTTTCAATCGTCGGGCGGTGTGGACTGGCCCGCCATTTCCTCTGGCGAGGCATGGCGTCCGGGCACGGCGTAGCCATCGCCGAACCACTGCGCCAGATCGCGGTCGCGGCATCGCTGCGAACAGAACGGCGCATGGTCCGCATCGCGCGGTTTCTTGCAGATGGGGCAGGGGCGCAGCTTGCTCATGGCGAGACAGACTGCGCGAAGCCGCCTTCTATCGCAAGCCCCGGATCGAAAGCGAGGGTTACGGTGCGGCCCGTGCGCCGTGCCAGCAGGGCAATCCGCGTATCGGTGAACTTGGCTTTCAGTGCGGGATGGGCGGTGATCAGCAATTGGCCCGCGCCATCCACCCGCTCCGCCGCGCGCAGCAGGAACCGCGCCGCCGCGCCGACGCGCGCATTGGCGATACGGCGCGTTAGCGGCGCGCGGTCCAGCCGCGCCACGATCTGCACGAAGCCGAAGCCGTTCATGGCAGTGCGTTCATGTGGCCAGCCCGCTAGCGCCTCCTCCAGCGCCGCATCGACCGTCTTGCGGTCGGCACGCGCGGCGAGCGTGGGAAAATCGATGCCGATGGACCCGGCCATATCGAACCGCCGCAACGCAGCGGCCAGCGGAGCGACTGCCTTGTGCGCCAGCGTCACCGGATCGTCGTCTCCGTCGATATCGATCAGCGTCATGGCGGGCGTATCGTGAAAGGTCAGCGCGCCTTGCGCAAAGTCGACACGGCCCGACCATGCCTCAAGCCAGACATCTTCCCATACGCCTTCGGGAAAGCGCGGCACGACACGGACGGGCGCATCGGTGAGGGTGTCTTCCAGAGCGGGCGCGGGGCGCGGGTTCGCATCGGTCCACCGAGTCTGCGCCAGTTTCGCGCGGCCCCGTTCGCGCAAGGCGGCGCGCAGCACCTGGACGGGCAGGGCAGCACCTTCGCTTGCGCTTTTGGGTAGACGGTCGACCAGCGCCTCGCGGTCTTCGATACGCACCGTGCCACGCGCGGAACCCGCCAGCCGCGACACCAGCACGGCATTGGCGACCATCCCGGCCTTCAATCTGCCCGGCCAATCGAGCCTCGCGGCAACCACCGCGCCACCCTCCAGCAGCACCGCGCGGTTCTCGTCGATACCGTGCTCGACCAGCCAGCCATCCGTGATTTCAGGCAAGAGTGAACCCGGCGTTCTTCAGCAGCAGTCTTGTTTCATACAGCGGCAGGCCGACGATGCCCGAATGGCTACCCTGTATCCATTCCACCAGCGCCTCGGCTGCACCCTGTATGGCATAGCCGCCCGCCTTGCCGCGCCATTCGTCCGACGCAATGTAGGCGTCCAGTTCCTCGGCGGAGAACCGCTTGAAACGCACCACGCTTTCGCTCAGCTTCTCGCGCATCGTGCCATCGGGTGCGCGCAGGGCGACGGCGGAGAGCACGCGGTGGCGGCGGCCCGACACCAGCGCGAGACAGCGCCGCGCGGTTCGCTTCGTCCTCCGCCTTGGGCAGGATGCGGCGACCCACGGCGACCACGGTGTCACCGGCGAGCACATGGTTGGTCGTCGGACGAAACCGCTGCCGCCTTCTCGCGCGCCATACGGCGCACATAATCGCGCGGCAGTTCTGCCTGATGCAGGGCGTTTCGTCGATATCGGCAGGCGACACCGCATCGGGCACCACGCCGATCCGTGCCAGCAGGTCGAGACGGCGCGGGCTGGCCGATGCAAGCACCAGAGTCGGCGATGTCGTATCAGGGGAAGCCAAGACGACCTCCGGCTATGTCAGGTCGGCCCCGGACCTTGGCCCGGTCCGCCGCGTCCCGGCATGAAGCGATAGGTGATGCGCGCCTTGGTCAGGTCGTAGGGCGTCAGTTCGCACAGCACCTCGTCCCCCACCAGCACGCGAATGCGGTTCTTGCGCATCTTGCCCGCCGTATGGCCGAGCACCTCGTGCCCGTTTTCAAGCTCTACCCGGAACATCGCATTGGGCAGCAGTTCCACCACCTTGCCGCGCATTTCGAGGAGTTCTTCTTTTGCCATAAGCGTTTTCGCGTTTCCGTGCAGTTCGTCGATGAATGATGCGCGCCCATAGCGGCGGGCGGGATAAAAGGGAAGCATGGAGCGTAGGGGTCCCATTCAAGCCGCTACGGTGGCTGCCCCGACTCGCGTCTGCGACATTCCGTTACGTGAAGTCGTCTTGCCGGATATTGTGCAGTGCGGCAGACTTGCGTTTCATTCATGGCCGGTAAGGCTGAACCTGACAGGACATGCCCCGTGTCGATCCGCTTCACATCCCCGATAGCCGTTGCCACCGTGCTGCTGGCGATGCCCGCTTTCGCGCAGGACAGCGCACCAGCGCCCGCGAATGAGGAGATAGTCATTACCGCCGAGCGTATTCGTGGCCAGGTGGCAACCGACCTGCCGCCGGTGCTGGAGCTGGACGAAGCGGAAATTGCGGCGTTCGGGGCGGACAGTATCGCCGATCTGGTCGCGCAGCTCGCGCCGCAGGTCTCGTCGGGCAGCGGGCGCGGTAGCGGGCGTCCGGTGTTTCTTGTCAACGGCCAGCGCGTTTCGGGCTTCCGCGAGTTTCGCCGCTATCCGCCCGAAGCAATCCGCAAGGTGGAGGTGCTGCCCGAAGAAGTCGCGCTGCAATTCGGCTTTCCCGCCACGCAGCGAGTCATCAATTTCATCCTGAAGGACAATTTCGCCAGCCGCGAATTGGAAGCGGAATATGGCGGCCCGACGCAGGGCGGCTATGCTTTCGGCGAACTGGAAGCATCGCTGCTGACCATAAACGGCCCGCGCCGCTTCCAGATCGGCGGGGAGTTCAATACCAACAACCTGCTGACCGAAAACGAGCGCGACATCATCCAGACGCCGGGTAGCGTGCCCGGCCTTGCCGGCGACCCGGACCCGGCCCGCTTCCGCAGTCTGCGCGCCGATATCGAAACGCTGGAAGTGGAAAGCACCTACAATATCGGGCTGGGCGAAGGGCCTGCGGGCGGCACGCTGTCGCTCAACGCCAATCTCGACCGCGAATTCTCGCGCGCCCTGTCGGGCCTCGACACTGTTGTGCTTACCGACAACGGCCAGTCGCTGCTGCGCGTATTGGATGCCGACCCGCTCGAACGGCTGGGCCGCACCACGACCGTGGAGTTGGGCAGTTCGCTGACCAAACCGCTGGGCGACTGGCAGCTGACCGCCACCGCCAGCGGCACCCGCGTCTGGGACGATACGGATATCGAACGGCGGCGCGATGGTTCCGGTTTGCAGGATTTGGTCGATGCCGGCACGCTGGCGATAGACGGAACGCTGCCCGACGTGGCGCAGGCAGGGTTCGACCGGGCCAGCAGCGAAGTGACCACCGCCACCACGCTCGCCACGCTAAACGGTACGCCTGTTCTGTTGCCATCGGGCGAAGTGACGGTGACGTTCGATACAGGCTATGCCTACACCCGCATCGAAAGCGAGGACAGCCGCACCGGCACCGGCCTGACCGCGCTCGACCGTAGCGACCTGTCGGCGGGCGTGAATGTCAGCGTCCCGCTTGCGAGCAGGCGTGAGGGGTTCCTCGATGCCTTGGGCGACATCAGCCTTAACCTGGGCGCGGGCGTCAACGATTTCAGCGATTTCGGCACGTTGCGCGATTACACTGCCGGACTGCGCTGGAGCCCGCTCGACCGGCTGACGCTATCCGCGACCTATACAGCGGCGGAACAGGCGCCGGGGCTGAATGCTTTGGGCGCGCCGGAAATCCAGACCTTCAACGTGCCGGTGTTCGATTTCACCACGGGCGACACCGTGCTGGCCACCGTCACCACCGGCGGCAATCCGAACCTGCTGGCGGAGGAACAGCGCGACTGGAAACTGAGCGCCTCCTACGATCTCGACCTGTTCCAGCGCGCCAACCTGCTGTTCGAGTATTTCGATACCAAGTCCGACAATGTCACCGCCGGGTTCCCCGTGGCGACACCCGCCATCGAGGCGGCATTCCCGGGGCGCGATTGCCCGCGATGGCGGCGGTGCGTTGGTCGCCATCAGATCGACGCGCTGTGACCTTTGCCGAGCGCAACAGCAGCCGCATCCGCTATGGATTCAACCTGTTCGGGCGAGTCGGCACTGCGCAACCGCGCGGCGAACAGGGCGGGCAAGAACGGGGACGCGGCGGACCGCCCGCCGCACAACGCCCCGAAGGCCGTCCCGACCCCGCGCAATTCGCCGCCCTGCGCGAACGGTTCTGCGCGACCGAAGACCTGTCGCAATTCGATTTCTCCGTCCTGCCCGAACGCATGCTGGCACGCTTGCGCAAGGAAGACGGCACAATCGACATGGAGCGCGTTGCAACCATGCGCGAACGGTTCTGTTCTGGCGAAGGCGGGCCAAGGGCAGGCGGCGGTCCGCTGGGCCAGCTCGACGATGCACAACGCGCCGCACTTCGCACGCAACTTTGCACCGATCCGGCCAGCGACACCCCGCTCGATCTTGCCGCCCTGCCACCCGCCATTGCCGAACGGCTTGCGCGCCGAGGACGGCTCGGTCGATCCCGAACGGCTGGCCCGGTTCCGCGCCCGCCTATGCAGCGATGGGGATGCAGCCCAACCGACCGAACAACGAAGCGACGGACGTCGAGGTGGCGGCTCGCCCTTCAATCGCGGCGACGGGCGCGGGCGCTGGTTCGCATCGCTTTACCACACCATCGAACTCACCAGCGACGTGCTGATCGCCACCGGCATCCCCCGGCTCGACCTGCTCGATGGCGACGCATTGTCCGACAGCGGCCTTTCGCGTCACCGCATCGAGTTCGAGGGCGGCGTCTTCCACAAGGGCCTCGGCCTGCGCCTGTCCGGCAACTACCTTGGTGCGGCACGGATCGACGACAGTACCGACCTGCGCTTCGGCGATCTCGCCACCTTCGATGTCCGCGCCTTTATCGATCTGGAGCGGCAGCAATGGCTGGCGGGCGACGATCCCGGCTTCCTCAAGGGGATGCGCATGGCGTTCCGCGTGAACAACGTGTTCGACGCGCAGCGCCGCGTGGTGGACGGCGATGGCGTGGTGCCGCTCGCCTTCCAGCCCGGCCTGATCGACCCGGTCGGGCGCACGGTGGAAATAGAGTTCCGCAAGATTTTCTGACGCGCCCTTTCGCCAGCGGCGGGGGCGCTCTATCCCTGCCACCAGCATGAGCCGCACGTCCTCCTCCACCTCCCCCGCAGGCAGCCCGCCGAACCCGCGCGGCGCGGAGCGGTTCAACGAGGAGCGCGCGACCTACACCGTCGCCAGCGCGAAGCCGGATCTCGACGCGGGCGTGAAGGCGATCCGCGAAATGGTGGAAACGCTGCAAGCCCGTGCCCGGCGTCTACCGCATGCTCGATACGCGCGGCGACGTGCTGTATGTCGGCAAGGCGCGCAGCGCTGAAGGCCCGCGTCGCCAATTATACGCAGGTCAAACAGCTCACCAACCGGCTGCAGCGCATGGTCAGCCAGATGCCGCGCGATGGAGATCGTCACCACCAATTCCGAAGCCGAGGCGCTGCTGCTGGAGGCGCAGTTCATCAAGCGCTTCCGCCCGCCGTTCAACGTGCTGCTGCGCGACGACAAGAGCTTTCCCTTCATCCTGCTGCGCGACCGAACAGCGATTTCCCGCGCATCACGAAGCATCGCGGCGCGCGGCGGGCGAAGGGCAATTATTACGGCCCGTTCGCCAGCGCGGGATCGGTCAACACCACCATCAACGCGCTGCAAAAACTGTTCCTGCTGCGCAGTCTGCACCGACAGCTTCTTCAGCCGCCGCGACCGGCCCTGCCTGCTCTACCAGATCAAGCGGTGCAGCGCGCCCTGCGTCGGCCGGATCGACAAGGAGGGCTACGACGCGCTGGTGCAAGCAGGCGAAGGACTTCCTCGGCGGCAAGTCGGGCGCGGTGCAGGCCGATCTGGAAACGCAGATGGCCAAGGCGGCCGAGGATCTCGATTTCGAAACCGCCGCCATCCTGCGCGACCGGCTGCGCGCGGCGACCTTCATCCAGGGGTCGCAGGCCATCAATGCCAGCGGCGTCGGCGATGCGGACGTCTTCGCGCTGGCCGCGAAGGGCGGGCAGATCGGTATCCAGGCGTTCTTCATTCGCGGCGGCCAGAACTGGGGCCACCGCGCCTTCTTCCCCGCCCGCACGCAGGGCAGTCGACGAAGCGCAGGTGCTGGCCGACGTGCTGGCGCAGTTCTACGAAGAAGTGCCGCCGCCGCGCACCATTCTGGTCGATCGCGAACTGCCCGAACAGGCGCTGCTGACCGAAGCGTTCGGCGCGCTGGCGGAACGACAAGGTCGAGATCAGCATCCCGCAGCGCGGCGACCGGCGCAGGCTGATGGAACAGGCGCAGCGCAACGCCGCAGAAGCGCTCGACCGGCGGCTGGCCGAAACCGGCACGCGCGCCAAGGTCATGCGCGAAATGGCGGAATTCCTGGAACTGCCCGACGTTCCGCAGCGGATCGAAGTGTACGACAACAGCCATATCCAGGGCGCGAAGGCGGTTGGCGGCATGGTCGTCGCGGGGCCGGAAGGCTTCGTCAAGAACGCAGTACCGCAAGTTCAACATCAAGACCGCGCAGACGAATGACGATTTCGGCATGATGCGCGAGGTCATGGAGCGCCGTTTCCGCGCGCTGGCGGAAGAGGGCGGCCCACCGGGCGGGGACACGAAAACGCCCAAGGCGAACCGCATGAACGCTCTGGCCCGATCTGGTGCTGATCGACGGCGGCAAGGGGCAGATGTCCTCGGTGCGCGATACGCTGGAGGAACTGGGCATCGAGGACGTGCCGCTGATCGCCATCGCCAAGGGGCCGGATCACGGGCGCGAGGGGCGCGAAGTGTTCCACTTTCCCGGACGGGCGCGAAAAGACGCTGCCGATCAATTCGCCGGTGCTGTTCTACCTGCAAACGCTGCGCGACGAGGTGCATCGTTTCGCCATCGGCGCGCACCGGGCGAAGCGCAGCCGTGCCATCACTGCCTCTCCGCTGGACGAAATTCCCGGCATCGGCCCGTCGCGCAAGCGCGCGCTGCTGCTGCATTTCGGCACGGCGGGCAAGGTCCGCGCCGCCGCGCTGGAAGACCTGCAACGCGCCCCCGGCGTCAGCGCGACGGTGGCGCGCACGATCTACGATTTTTACCACGCCAGCGGGTAGGCACAGAACCGCTAGGCAGATGCCCGCACGAGATACTTAACGGCCCGGTAACCCTATCTGATTAGGTCCATTTCCGATGAGGTATCCCGCGTTGCCATCTGGGCTGCGAAAGCTGCTCGCATCGGACCGGCTCCGACACGTCGCCATCGCCGCCGCGATTGCGGTGGTGGTGGCGATGAGCACCGTCCTGCGCCCGCTGGACATCACGATCTGGTCGCTGCAATCCAAGATGTTCGACGTGCAGCCCAGCGGCGATATCGTGCTGGTCGAAGTGGAGCAGAGCGACGAACCTGGCATGATCGCCGAAGGAAACGCGCAACTGACGCGCACGCTGGCGGCTCTGGACGAAGCCGGCGCGGCGCGGCTGTTCATCGACATCCCCCTGCAACGCAGCCGCTCCGTCGCCATCGATACGGCGCTGCGTGCTGAGCTGGTCCGGCTTGGCGACAGGGTAATCCTGACACGCACCTATCAGGATGAGACGCTGGCCCCAGAATTGCGCGGCAGCGACCCGTTCTTCGAACGCGGCATGATGGTGGCGAGTAACGATCTGGAGAAGGACTTTCTCGGGTACGTTTGGGAAATCGAACCTTCACCGAAAGGTGAGACGACCGCATCCGCGTTGTGGACTATGTTGTCGAATTATAACCAGGACCGCCCTATCTTTCCGGATTACGGTTTGAAATTTCCGCAGACTTTATCGACTGGTAATCCCGCATTTCTGAATTCTGTGTCTAGTCGCGATATTGTAATTTTTAGAGACTTACAAACAAGTAAAAATTCCCGGCGGTGGTTCTGCATCTGCTGCTGCTGTACACACTACGGCTGCTGAAACGGCAAAGCAAGGAAGAGGATATGGAATAGTCTGGCCTAAAACGCTGTTTTTTCTTTTCATCATTCTAATCGCTGCTACTTCTATTAAAAATAATCGCCATTGGAGACACTTCGCATATGCTGCATGGCTGTGTGTGCCTGTGGGATTCTTGTTTGCTGCTCCATACTTTGGAATACGACTGGAGTATTCATCGCCGATTGCGCTGATAGCTTCTTTTGTACTGCTTCGTGGCATATCACGTTTCAAGCGACGGCATATGTATCTTGATCAACGCACTAAACTATTGAACTTTACGGCTTTAACTCGCGACTTATCTCTCAATAATGATAGCGGCGAGGTGCTGATTGTCGTCGCGAAAATTGCGAGAATGGATGCTGTTTTCTCGATGTTGGATGCTAATGCACAAGTACGATACGTGCGGCAGATCGCCAATCGTCTCGCGCTAGGCGAACAATCCAAGACAATATATTACGATGGCGGTAAATATTTTGCGTTCGAGCTATCGCGCGAAGCCCACGAGGATCCGACCGAGCATCTGGAAGGGCTCCGCGCGATTGTGTCACAAGCAGTAACCGTTGGTACTCGCAACTTCGACGTGTCTTTGACAATCGGCGCCGACACTAACATTGGTGCGGCGGTGGCGAACCGATTGAATTCTGCGATCGCCGCAGCAGACCAAGCGCGCGAAGCGTACCGTCCGGTCTTTGTGATCTCGGATTTTGCCGCCGACAGCGAAGAATGGGACTATTCGCTCCAGTCACGGTTGGAGACCGCCCTTTCCGAAGACCGCATTTCGATAAAATTGCAGCCTCAGATCAATTTACTGAGCGGTGAAATCGTGGGCTGCGAGTTGCTGGCGCGCTGGTTTGATCAAAGACATGGCGAAATATCGCCCGCGCAATTCATTCTCCAATGCGAGCGGGTCGGGCGCTTGGATGAACTCACGAAGCGCGTCTTTTTCAAGACTTTGCAGGCGGCCGAGGATTTGCAAGCAAAAAATCTGTCGCCACAAATTTCGATAAATGTATCCGCAGTGCAGTTTGTGGACAACCGTATCGCTGACCTAATTATTGAACAGCTCGCGCACACCGCAATCCAGCCCAAAAATCTTACAATTGAAGTAACCGAGACGGCACGGATCGAGGATTTTGGGGTCGCACGTGGTGTGATTGAACAAATCAAACAGACCGGGGCGATGTTTTCACTGGATGATTTTGGTATCGCCAGCGCAAACTATGATGCGCTGTTCCAACTGCCGTTTGATGAAGTGAAGATAGATCGGATGTTCGTGGACGCATCGACCCGGTCGAGCCGCGCGCGCGCAATCGTTGGCGGCGTTATCAGGATGGCGCGAGAAGCGCAGATCGTTTCGGTTGCCGAAGGTATCGAGAATGCCGAATCACTAGGGTTAATACGCGAACTGGGTTGCGACATAGGGCAAGGCTATTTCATCGCCAAACCTCTGACGGTTGACGAATTTAAAAAATCGCTGTTAAATCAAAAGAGTAACGGCGTGCAGCGAAAGGCTTAAGGAAAGCCTTTACATTTCGTTAAGGTTAACCTAGTGTTTCTTCAAGTCTAACAAACTTGGAGAAAAAATATGACGGGTTCCATCTGGGACTGGATCTTCAACTAGGTTGAAGCCAGCATACGAATTTTGAAGGGCTCCCTAGCGGGGGCCCTTCGTCGTTTTGGCGATTGGTTGACAGGTTTGTGCGCGGTTTCGCCGCGTGTATTACGTCAACTTTCTCAGCGTTTGCGGCGCAGGACGCCTTCTTGCGCGACGCTGGCGACCAGCGTGCCGTCGGCGGTGAAGATTTGGCCGCGGTTGAAGCCGCGACCTGCGCCGGACCACGGTGATTTGGTCGAATAAAGCAGCCAGTCGTCGCAGCGGACGGGGGCGTGAAACCACAGGGCGTGGTCCAGGCTTGCGCCCGACACCTCGCCCCGCATCCAGCTAAGGCCGTGCGGAATCGCTGCAGTGCCCAGCAGGGTGTAATCGCTGGCATAGGCCAGCACCGCGCGGTGTAGCGCCGGATCGTCGGGCAGGGCGGCGGCGGTGCGCAGCCAGTTGTGCTGTATCGGCGATGCCGGCTTCACCGACTGGGGGCTCGCCATCCAGTGCGGTGGTTCGGCGGGACGCATTTCGATCGCGCGGGGGCGAAGCATGAAGGCCTTGTGCGCGTCGCTCGGCGGGGTTTCCTGCTCGGCAATCCAGCGTTCGCGCAGCGTCCGGTCGCTGGGCAGTGCGTCCGGCAAAGGCACGTCGGGCAATGCCGCGTCCTGATGCGCCAAGTCCGGTTTCGGGCAGCTGGAAGCTGAGCGTGCAGTTCAGGATCGGGGTGCCTTCCTGACTGGCCAGAACGCGGCGATTGGCGAAGCTGCGCCCTTCGAAGTCGGTGGTGACGGTGTAGTCGATCGGCACGCCCTCGCGCCCGCCGCGCAGGAAATAGACGTGCAGCGAATGCGCGACTTTCCCGTCCGACGCGCTGGCCTGCGCCGCCTGCAATGCCTGCGCCACGACCTGCCCGCCGAAGACGCGGCCGATGCCGTCGGGCTGCGGGCGGCCGGTATAGGTGGCGGGGCCGGTCGGCTCGACCGTGAGGAGCGAGACCAGCTCGGTGACGAGCTGTTGCGGCGAGGGTGTTTGCACGGGATCGGACATCGCGCCCCTGTGCGGAGGCACGCGGCTCAGGTCAACGCACGAGACGCGCCTTGCGCAACGAACGATAGGCCAGCGCCTTGGCCCGGTTGGCATGCGGCCAGCGGCGCGGTGCGGCGGGTTTGAAGCCTGCCTTGCGCAACAGTTTGTTGAGGCCACGCGCATCGGCCTCGGCATAGCTCCAGTCGCTGCGCCAGGTGATGGAGAGCGAGATGGAGCTGGCCGGGCCGTTGCGAACGAAATGCGGGGCCATGACCGGCACATACACCGCGTCGCCGGGGGCAAGTGCGTGTGCGGTTCCGCCGGCGAGCATTGCATCGTCCCAGCGCAATTCGCGCGGGCCGCCGGTCTGGTAGGTTTCGTGCACCTTGTCGGGTGCGAAGCGGGATCGCCGGCGGGGAACTGGGTCATCGTCTTGTGCCCGGTCAGCTGCAGCAGCAGGTTGTGTTCGGGGTCGAAGTGATAGGGCGTCACGGCATTGGGGCTGGAAATGAAGACGAAGCCCTGCATATGCAGCATCGCGCCGGTCGCGGCGCGCACTTCCGCGTGCAGTTCGGCGAGGCAATCGTGCACCAGCGCGCGATAGGCGCGGCACCTGCTCGATATTCTTGAGCACCGCCCAGCTGTCGTTGTCGGCGATGGAGCGGATGGTGTCGCCGATGCCACAGGCCGTTGGTGGCCGGCTTGCCGTCCACGCCGATGGGCAGGTCGCCGCGATTGTATTCGATGCTGCTGGCGGGCAGTCGTTCGGCCAGTTCGGCAAGCGCGTCGAGCGTCAGCAGGGGATGTGCGTGCAAGGCGTGCTCGAGTGTGTGCGGCTGTTCGGGATAGCTGTGCGCGAAACGCGCGCGCGCCGATGCATCGAAGACGGGTGCCTTGCCAACGGTCACGCTGCATCCCGCTCCGGGTTTCGTGCGCGAGCAACCGGCTGAACAGCGCGCGCCGTGTCGCGCCGCCGATGGCGATCGACATGCGCACCATCCGACGCCGTTCGCGCCAGATATGGTCGATCATCGGATGGTCCGCCGCCGCGCAGCTATCGCACCAGTCGATATCCGCCGATCGAGCAGCGCGAGATTGTGGCGCTGGAGCAGGACACCGGGCGAAAAGCGGGCGTAGTCTTCGTAAAAAGCGGTCTTGTAGGCAAAGGCGCCGGGTGGGGTGAGGAAGTTTGCAAGCATGGCGATGGGCTTGCCATCGAGGGTGAGGGCCAGGCGTTCGAGCACTCCGGCCTGCGCTGCGCCGGCAGAGTTTCGCCGAAACAGCGTTGCGGTTGCCGCGGCATCCGCAAGAGCGGACCCTGCGCGACCTTTCCAGCCGGATTGCTCCAAAGCCAGGAAATCGGTTATCCAGGCGTCGAGTCCCTCGTCGCAGGTGTCGCGTTCGAAATCGAGCGCCCCCGCTTCGCCGAGTCGCCGATCCTGTCTGCGCAGTTCCTTGCGCTTCTTGCCGCTAAGCGCTGCGTCGAAATAGGCGGCGGAGGATTGGTCGCTGCGCAGGAATGCGCGTTCCTCGTCGTGCACCACCGCTTGTCGCGGGCGGCGCCTTGCAACACATCGTCGAGCGCACGAGCGAGCGCGCCGTCCGCATCGAGGTGGGACAAGTGCAGGAACAGCTTGCTGCCCGCGGTCCCGTCCATCCAGCCGAGCACACCCGTCCAGAAAGCATGCGCGGTGTCCGGTGCGACCAGCGGCGTGCCGAGGAAGGCGTGGTCATGCACCCAGTTGCGAGAATGCGGGACCGGGTAGCCGTAATAGGCCAGCGGCGAGCTCACCGGCATAAGCCCGGTGAGGCGACCATCATGCTCGACCAGCAGCAGCGCGCATCGCCCCGCCGCATCATAGGCGCGCAGGGCAGGCAGGAGCGCCCACGGTGCGTAAAAGGGGTTAGGTTCGACCGCCTCGCGGGCGAGGTGCGCCCATTGCGCCATGAGCGCCGGATCTCGGCCACATCCTGCCACGCAGCCACGCGCAGCCGACCAGCGGCGGCGGGGCTATCGTTGGCAGTGGGCAGTCGGGCAGGGCGGCCCATGTTCGACCCCTCATTTGCCGCGACCCGGATGTCGCGGCAAATGCGTGGCAGGAAGACGCTTAAGAAGCGTTAACGATCACCGGCATCCGCATCAGGCACGCCAGCGCCGCGAGCAGCAGCAGCGCCACGATGTTGGTGATCTTGATCATCGGGTTCACCGCAGGTCCGGCGGTATCCTTGTAGGGATCGCCCACGGTATCGCCGGTCACCGCTGCCTTGTGCGCTTCCGATCCCTTGCCGCCGTGATTGCCGTCTTCGATATACTTCTTGGCGTTGTCCCACGCGCCGCCACCGGCAGTCATCGACAGCGCGACGAACAGGCCGCCGACGATCACGCCGAGCAGCAGTGCGCCCAGCGCGGCAAAGCCGTTGGCCTGACCGGCAATCGCGGTGATCACGAAATAGACGACGATCGGTGCCAGCACCGGCAGCATCGACGGCACGATCATTTCCTTGATCGCGGCCTTGGTCACGAGATCGACGGTGCGCGCGTAATCGGGCTTCTCGGAATAATCCATGATGCCCGGATCGTCCGCGAACTGCTCGCGCACATCCTTGACCACATCGCCAGCCGCGCGGCCAACCGCCGTCATGCCCATCGCGCCGAACAGGTAGGGCAGCAATGCGCCCAGCAGCAGGCCGACGATGACGTAGGGATTTTCGAGGCTGAAATCGACATCGGCTGTCGGGAAGTACTCGGCCAGATCGGCGGTATAGGCGGCGAACAGGACCAGCGCGGCCAGACCGGCGGAACCGATCGCATAGCCCTTGGTCACAGCCTTGGTGGTGTTGCCCACCGCGTCCAGCGCATCGGTCTTCTCCCGCACGTTCCTCGTCCAGTCCCGCCATTTCGGCGATGCCGCCCGCATTGTCCGTCACCGGACCATAAGCATCCAGCGCCACGACCATGCCCGCCAGCGCCAGCATCGAAGTGGCCGCGTAGGCGATGCCCATCAGGCCGGCGAACTGGTAGGACAGAATGATGCTCGCCACGATGGCCAGCGTCGGCAGGGCGGTCGATTCGAGGCTGATCGCCAGACCCTGGATGACGTTGGTGCCGTGGCCCGTTTCCGAAGCCTTGGCGATGGACCGCACCGGGCGGAATTGTGTGCCCGTATAATATTCGGTGATCCAGATGATGACGCCCGTCAGGACCAGGCCGACCAGCGAGGAATAGAACAGATCCCAGCCGGTGAAGGGTTCGAGCGCGGAAGTGCCTTCCTCGGCAATTTGCCCTGCATCGACATTGGCGAGGTTGGTGCCGCCGCCGATCTGCGCGGACATATCGCCGAGCGCATATTGCATGACGAACCAGATGAGCGGCACGGACAGGATGGCGGTGACGAGGAAGCCCTTGTACATCGCGCCCATCACATTGGTGCCGCCGCCCAGACGGACGAAATAGGTGCCGATGATGGAGGTGACGATACACGCCCCGCCGATCAGCAGCGGCAGCGCCATCAGCGGCAGCAGCAGCGGGCCGGTGGTGGCAAGCAGCAGCGCGGTCAGCACCATCGTCGCGCCGACGGTCACCACATAGGTCTCGAACAGATCGGCGGCCATGCCGGCGCAATCGCCGACATTGTCGCCCACATTGTCGGCGATGACGGCGGGGTTGCGGGGATCGTCTTCGGGAATGCCCGCTTCCACCTTGCCGACCAGATCGGCACCGACATCGGCGGCCTTGGTGAAGATGCCGCCGCCCAGACGCGCGAAGATCGAGATCAGCGAGGCGCCGAAGGCCAGCGCCACCAGCGCGTCGATCACGATGCGGTCATTGGGAGCCAGACCCATCGGCCCGATCAGAACGTAGAAGAACACCGCGATGGCCAGCAGCGCGAGGCCCGCGACCAGCATGCCGGTGATCGCACCTGCGCGGAACGCCAGCGTCAGACCCTGTTGCAGGCCACTCATCGCGGCGGCGGCGGTGCGCACGTTGGAGCGGACCGAGATGTTCATGCCGATGAACCCGGCGACGCCCGAAAGGATCGCGCCGATCAGGAAACCGGCGGTGGAAATCGGTGCGCCGCCCTTGGGCATGTCGAGGAACAGATAGACCAGCACGGCCACGACCACGCCGACGATGCCGATGGCGGTATATTGCCGCTTCAGATAGGCTTGCGCGCCCTCCTGAATGGCGGCGGCGATTTCCTCCATCTTTGCATTGCCCGCCGCCGCGCCAAGCACCTGGCGGCTGGTGACGAAACCATAGAGAATGGCAAGCAAGCCAAGACCGATCGCGATAATTACGAGTTCCAACAGACATCCCCTGTACTGCCGCCCCTGCCATTATGCGGCAGGAGGCGCTGTCGTTATGATTTGTGCGGCCCGCAATGACGGGTCCGGTGTGTTGCGCCCCGCGCTATAGGAACGCTGCGGCTGGCGGCAACCCCTTTTCATGCATAGGTATGTTCAGCCATGTTGATAACCCAGCGCGCCGGTCGCCGGATGGCGCTGTGCCATCGAGGAGCAGGGCATGGCCGGCCTTGGGCAAGACGGTCCCGATACGGGACACACGGCGACATTCTCCGCCGCTTTGGCCTGATCGGGTCGGCAGTGAACAACAGCGCGTAATCATCGCCCCAGCGAAGGGCGTCGTCCCGCGGAGTAGCGCGACGGGACGCGGACAGGGCGGCGCAGAACGGCACCGCGCCGCTTTCGATATCGATCGTCACGCCGCTGGCCCCTGCCATCCGCGATGCGTCGAGCAGCAGCCCGTCGGACACGTCCATCATCGCGGTGGCGTGCGGGGCGAGGGCGATGCCCTGTTCGACCAGCGCATGCGGGCGGCGATAGGCAGCGGTGCATCGGCGGCGCTTGGCGCCTCGGCATCGGTCAGCAGGTCGAACCCGTGCATCGCCGCGCCGATCGTGCCGCACAGATAAATCCCGTCGCCCGACCGGCCCCGGCGCGCGACGGTACGGGCGTGTGCGTTGCGCGGCCGATTGCGGTCATGCCGTAGCTGCGCGCACCCTCCGGCGCGCCACCGTATCGCCGCCCAGCAGCGGCACGTCATACTCCGTCAGCACCTCGGACAATCCCACCAGGAACCGGTCATCCGTCGCCACAGCATGTAGCCGAGCATGACGCCGACTGGCTCCGCGCCCTTTGCGGCGAGGTCGGACAGGTTGGTCGCCACCAGTTTCCACGCGACATCCGCCGCATCGGTGCGCGGGTCGTCGAGCGGCAGGAAATGGGTGCCTTCCACCATCACATCGTGCGTGATGACCAGCGTTTCCGCGCCGAGTTCCAGCACCGCGCAATCGTCGGCCAGACCGCGCGCCGCGCTGTGCAGGGGCAGGGCGCGCAGGGCCGCGAGAACGCCGCCTCGCCCGCCGTGCCGGAGTGCCGGCTATTGCCGCACCTCTTTGGCCAGCGCGTCGAGGATGCCGTTCACGAACTTCGCCTCGCGATCGTCGAAGAACGCCTTGGCCACATCGAGATATTCGCCGATCACGGTGCCGACGGCGACGTCCGGTCGCGCCAGCAGCTCGTAGGTTCCGGCGCGCAGGATCTGCAGCATGGTCTTGTCCATCCGAGCGATGGTCCAGCCTGACGCCAGCCGCGCGGCGAGCTTGCCGTCGATTTCCTCGCGCCGGGCAGCCACGCCGCTGACGACATCGTCGAAGAAATCGACATCGGCGTCGGCATACTGATCGTCCTCGATCTCGCGCCCCAGCCGGTGCTGGTGGAATTCGTCGAGCAGCCGGGCGAGCGCAGTGCCTTCCATCTGCTGCTGGTACAGTGCCTGCACTGCGGCCAGTCGCGCGGCGGAGCGGGCTTTTCTGGTGTTCGTGCTCATGTGTTCAATCTCAGTGAAATCGACCGCGCATGGGCAGGCAAGCCTTCCGCTTCGGCCAGCGCGATGCCCGCAGGGCCGATAGCGGCAAGCGCGCCGTCGCTGGCGGACAGGAAGCTGGTGCGCTTCATGAAATCGAGCACCGACAGGCCGCTGGAAAAGCGCGCGCGCCGTCCGGTGGGCAGCACATGGTTCGGGCCGGCGACATAATCGCCCATGGCTTCGGGCGTCTGGCGGCCCAGAAACACGCTGCCCGCATGGCGCAGCTTGGCGAACAGCGGCTCCGGGTCGTCCACGGCCAGTTCGACATGCTCGGCGGCAAGACGGTTCGCCAGTTCGACGGCTTCGTCCAGATCGCCCACCACGACGATAACGCCGTGATCGTGCCAGCTCGCCTGCGCCACCTTCGCGGTGGGCAGCATGGCGGCTTCGATGTCGACGCGGTCCGCGACCTGCGCGGCAAAGCCTGCATCGTCGGTAATGAGGATCGATTGGGCGGACGGATCGTGCTCGGCCTGGCTCAGCAAGTCGGCGGCGATCCAATCGACGGTGTTCTGACCGTCCGCGATGACCAGGATTTCGCTCGGCCCGGCGACCATGTCGATGCCGACCACGCCGTAAAGCTGGCGCTTGGCCTCCGCGACCCAGGCATTGCCGGGGCCGGTCACGACATCGACCGGGTCGATGGTGTCCGTGCCGTAGGCCAGTGCTGCAACCGCCTGCGCCCCGCCGACCTTCCACAGCGTGTCCAGCCCCGCGACATGCGCCGCCGCCAGCACCAGCGGGTTGACCTTGCCCTGCGGTGTCGGCGAGACCGCGACGATGCGCTCCACACCCGCGACTTTCGCAGGAATGGCGTTCATCAGCAGCGAGCTGGGATAGGCGGCACGTCCGCCCGGCACGTATATTCCCGCCGCATCGACCGCCCGCCAGCGCGCGCCCAGCCGCATGCCGATCGGATCGGTCGTGTCGGTATCGGTCGGCAACTGCGCCGCGATGATAGGTCTCGATCCGCTGCGCCGCGAGGGTCAGCGCATCGTGCAACGTCGCGTCCAGCCCTTCGAACGCGGCTGCGAAGTCGGCTGTGCCCAAGCGCCAGGTGTCGGGGTCGCCAAGCGCGTGACCGTCGAACCGCTGCGTGTATTTCGCCAGCGCCGCGTCGCCCGCTGCTTTTCACGTCGGCGAGGATCGCCTGCACGTCGGACGAAACATCGGCATCGCTCTCGCGCCGGTCGGCGACGATGCGCGAAAAGGCCTGTTCGAAACCGGGGTCGCTGTTGTCGAGGCGCTGCATCAGGCGGCGTCCTGTCCGTGTTTTGGGCAGCGTTGCGCGAAAGGCATCGACCAGCGCGGCCATGCGCGCATCGGTTTTCAGCGCGGTGCGGTTGACGATCAGCCGTGCCGAAATGTCCATGATGCGCGCGGTTTCGACCAGGCCGTTCTGCGCCAGCGTGCGCCCGGTGGAAACCAGATCGACGATGCGGTTGCACATGCCCAGGCTGGGCGCGATTTCCATCGCGCCGTTCAGCTTGACGCATTCGGCCTGCACGCCTTGCGCCGCGAAATGGCGGCGAGTCAGGCCGGGATATTTGGTGGCGACCCGCACATGGCTGGCCCCGTCGATGGAGGCGGGGCCATGCTCCGGCTTGGCGACCGACAGGCGGCAATGCCCGATATCGAGATCGACCGGTGCATAGAGGTCGGCATAGTCGAATTCCTCGATCACGTCCGACCCGACAATGCCGAGCTGCGCCGCACCCTGCGCCACGAAGGTCGCCACGTCGAAGGCGCGCACGCGGATCAGGCTCAGATCGTCGCGCGTCGTGCCGAAGATCAGGCTGCGGTTCGCCTTGTCGTGAAAGGCGGCTTCGGGCACCACCCCGGCATCCGCCATCACGGGCAGTGCCTCTTCGAGGATGCGGCCTTTGGGAATGGCAAAAATCAGCGGGTTCGACATGTCGGCGCCGCTGATAGGCAAGGGCGCGCGAAAGGGCAACGGCATGGGTGATGGCGGCACTGGAATCGGCAGGGATTATGGCGCGGCGATGGATATTGCCGATATCCCCGCCGCCATCGCCTGGCAGGCTGAACATGCGGAGCGGGCGGGCGCACCGGGCACCGCCGCCGTCGTGCGCGCAATGCTGGCGGTGCTGCGCGGCGATACGGCAGTCGGGCGGCGGATGGTGGGATGGCAGGGCCTGACCTTGCAAGACGCGATGCCGCTGCGCCTGCACGGCGGCTTGCATCATCTGCTGCTGTCAGGTGCGGACCGGCGGCTGGCGGCGGTCTATTCGGGCGAGGTGACGGATCAGTCCGCAGTAGACGCGCTGGTTTGCGAACTGGTCGAAACCTACGATGCGCGGTTGCTGCCGTGGCTCGACGGGCCGCCGCAAACCAACGAGGCCGGGCGCTCGGCCAGCATCATGGCGGGGCTGTTGTGGCTGGCGCAGCGCGTGCCACCGCGCTTCCGCCTGTTCGAGATCGGCAGTAGCGCGGGCGTAAACACGATGCTGGACCGCTACCGTTTCGAGCTTGGCGGCGTGTCGGCTGGTCCGGCAGATTCGCCGATGGTGATCGCCCCCGACTGGCGCGGCCCGTCGCCACCCGCCACCACGCCGGAGATCGTCGGTATCGACGGATGCGATGTCGCGCCCGTCGATCTGACCGACGCCGAAGCCGCGCTGCGCTTGAAGGGATATGTCTGGCCCGAAGCCACCGAGCGCATGGGCCGCATCGACGCCGCCATCGCACTGGCGCGGGCCGTGCCGCCGTCGGTCGTGAAAAGCGACGCGGCGGATTTCGTCGAAGCGGTCTTGGAACGCCCGCCCGAAAGTGGCGTAACCCGCGTCCTGTATCACTCGATTGTCTGGCAATATATTCCCGAAGACCGCCAGCAGCGAATTACCGCTGCAATGGAACGCGCCGGGGCCGCCGCCGATGCCGAGACGCCGCTGGCCTGGATCGCGCTGGAAACGAACCGCGAAACCTTCGCGCACGAACTCACCGTTCGATATTGGCCAGGGCAGGCGGAACCGGTGCTGCTGGCTACGGCGCATCCGCATGGTGCCTGGATCGAATGGAGCGGAGCGGACGCCTAGCGCGTTCTGAAGGTTGTCCGGACAACTTTGGTCAAGTGTCCGCGCGCAAAAAAGTTTCCATCGCCGAATTGAACCGGTCGGGCGCTTCCCACGGCACGAAATGTCCGCAGCCTTCGACCCTTTCGATGCGCAAGTTGTCCACAAAGGCGTCCAACCCGTCCAGGTTGGACGCGGGCAGCGCCAGATCGTCCATCGCCCATATGACCAGCGTCGGGATCGCCAGATTGGGCAAAACCGGCGGTTTCCAGCCATCGGGCAGGGCGAAGGGCTCGCCCATCTCCGGCACTACTAGCGGGCTGCCGCGGTAATAGTTGAGCATTCCAAATGCCGCATCCCGGTCTTCCCAATCCCGCAACAGGGCCGCGCGTTCTTCCGCTTCCATCGCGTCCGACTTGTTCCAGCGCACCGCCTTTTGCAGCAGCCCGGTCAGCCCCTCTTCGCGTATCAAGCGCATCGTTCGCAGGGTCGCGAAAGGCGCGGATATACTGGCTTGCCGCGCGTTGGTCGCGGTCGGTGAAGAGCAGCTTGCTGAACACGATGGGGTGCGGCGCATTGGCGATAACGGCCCGCTCGACGCGGCCCCCGATCTGCCCGCCCAGCGCCACGCCCCACGCAATCGCGCCGCCCCAGTCATGGCCGACAATCGTGAACCGTTCGACTCCCAGCGCATCGGCCAAGAGAAAGACATCACCGATCAGTTTGTCCGGCGTATATTCGGCAGCTTCCTGCGGTTTCGACGATCCGCGATAACCACGCTGGTCCGGCGCGATGCAGCGGAAACGGGGCGCGAAATGCGGGATCTGGTGCCGCCAGGTGCGGTGGCTTTCGGGAAATCCGTGCAGGAATATCAGCACCGGCGCATCGGGCGCACCCGGTGGCGGGCCGGTATCCACGACGTCCAGCGCGATGCCGTTTGCGAGTTCGACGCGGGTTTGGGCGGGCAGGGCAGACGTCACGGATAACTCACGGTTTTCGGCGTTTCGGGCAACGGAATACGCTCTTCGCTGTCACCCGGCACCGTGTCGAAACGCCCCTCGCGCCAGTCCGCCTTAGCCTGTTCGATGCGCTCGCGATCGGAGCTGACGAAGTTCCACCACACATGCCGTTTCGTCGCAAACGCCTCGCCGCCCAGCAGCATCACGCGCGCACCTTCGGCGCTGCTCAGCACCGGTTCCGCATCGGGTGCCAGCACCGTAAGTTCGTAGAGCACCAGCGATTGATCGCCCACTTTCGCTGTTCCGCCAACCAGCATTACGGCGCGCTCGTCGGCGCTTTTATCCAGTGGAATCTCGCCGTCGGGACCGAGCATGATCTCGGCATAGATCGTGTGCGCGTGGGTGGTGGTTGCGGCGCGTTCGCCCCATAATTCGCCCATGATTACCGTGGCTTGCGCGTTGTTCTGCGCAATCTTCGGCAAGTCCTTCACAGCCTCGAAAGCAGGCGCGATTTCCTCGCTGCCGTCGGGCAGGGCAAGCCAGGTCTGCATCCCGTATAGCGATGGTCCCTCGGCACGCTCAGCCTCAGGGCTGCGTTCCGAATGCACGATCCCACGCCCCGCCGTCATCAGGTTCACCTGCCCCGGGCGGATGGTCGAGTACGTGCCCAAGCTGTCGCGATGTTCGATAACACCTTGAAACAGCCATGTTACCGTCGCCAGGTTGATATGGGGATGCGGGCGCACATCCATACCGCTGCCGATATCGAGCTGCGCCGGGCCGAACTGGTCGACGAAGATGAACGGCCCCACCATCGTGCGCGACCTTGCAGGCAGCGCCCTGCGCACGGTGAACTGTCCGAGATCATGCGTGACGGGTGTGATCGTCTGTGAAATCATGGCGTTGGCGCGCTGGCCTGTATGGCAACGGCGTGGACGCGCTGCCCGACGATGTCGCCCAAGGCCGCGATGACCGCGCGCTGGCGCTGGAGTCGGGATTGTTTTGCGAAAGTAGGCGCTTCGATGACGATGGTGAAATGCGATTCCCCGCTGCCGTCGTCGCCGGAATGGCCGCTGTGGCTGGCGCTGTCATTGACGATTTGCAGGCGCGTCGGCGCGAACGCGTCGGTCAGCAGTCGCTCCATTTCCTCGGTCACATCGGGCATTCATAACTCCTTGTCGGAAACGGGGTTTTACCCGTCGCACAGGGCTTGTCCATGCCCGATCCGCTTCCCATACAGGATGGCTGTGAAACGATCCCGATTCCACGGCCGCCACGACACGACGCGCATTTGCGAGGCTCCGCATTGCGCGGAAACGGGCGAGTTCCGTGCGCCGGGCAGGGCGGGCAGCACCTTCGACGGGCCGGGTGAATGGCGCTGGTTCTGCCTCGAGCACGTCCGCGAATTCAATGCCGGTTACGACTGGTTCGAGGGGATGAGCGCGGAGGAGATTTTCGACGCGCAGGCACCGGGCGCGGGATGGCGTACCGAAAGCCCGGCTTTCCGTGCGGCAGGTGGCGTCGATCCGGCACCGCGCTGGGCCGATTTCGCAGATCCGCTGGACGCTATCTCCGCGCGCGTCGGCGGCATTCGCAATCGCGCACGGCGCAAGCAGGCGATGGCCGCCGATGCGCGATTTGGCAAAGACGAGCGGGCCGCGCTGGAGGCGCTGGGGCTTGGCCCCGATGCGGATCGCGCGCATCTGCGGCGGCGTTATTCCGAGCTGGTGCGTCGTTACCATCCCGACCGCAATGGCGGCGACCGCAAGTTCGAGCATCGGCTGGGCGCGGTGGTCGAGGCGTATCAGATCCTGCGCAAAAGCAAGGCCCTGTGCTAGTTACGAAGGCGTTTTGTCGGCTGGACAGAGGTAACGCCTCGCGCTAGCCGGTTTCCATGTCGTTACCGAAAGAAACTGGAAAGCGTGCGCGCTGGTATGACGATGCCAGCGGACTGGCGGCGGCGATGGAAGTGTTCGGCGAACGCTGGGCCGCTGCGATTATGCGGGAGCTGCTGTTTGGCCCGATGCGGTTTTCCGAATTGCGCGATGCGCTGCCGGATCTCAGTGCGAAAGTGCTGACCGAACGGCTGGTTTCGCTTGCCCAGTTCGAAGTGATCGAGCGGCAGGAGGACGCGACGGCATCGCGCCATGCACGCGGTTATGTTCTGACGTCACGGGGCCATGACGCCGCGCAGCCGCTGCTGTCGCTGGAGCGATGGGGCATGGCGGCAGAACGCCCTGCCAGACTGCCGCTGTCCCCCACCGCATTTCTGTTCGGCATGAAGGCAACGATTGACGTCATGGCGGCGCGCGCATTCGGCACGGCCAGCATCGGTTTCCTGATCGGCGGCAACAGCTTTGCGGCGGAACTGCGCGATGGCGAACTGACGCTGCGGCGCGGGTTGCCTAATGACGTCATGGCGGTATTCGAAGCGCCCGATGCTCGCGCGTTACAGCGGATGATGCGCGAGGCGAAGCAGACCTCGGCGCTGCCGCGATCCGGCCCTGTCACCTTGACCGGCCAAAAGCTGCTGGCACTACGTTTTGCAGCGTTATTCGATGTTTAGAGCGAATATCTAAGCTATTGTCTGAACGCCCAGCGCAGGGTGCGTCCTGCGGATCGCAGGGCAAGCCTTGTCGGTGCCGCTGCAAGGCCCGGCGCGCGCAATCCCAGCATGGTGCGCGCATATGGTGGCAGCAGGTCGGTTGCCGCCATGCCGACCAGTGCCTGGGCTGCCGGTGGGGCACCTTCAGGCTTCTGGCGCAACACAAGATCGGCCACCTCCTTCGCTTCCGGCGACGAGCGTAACTGCGACCGCATATCGCGCATGAGAGCCTCGGCATCGCGGCGATTTTCGGGAACCGGATCGGCGTTCAGCTTTCGCGCGATCACAGCGAATTGGTTAAAGTATTCGTCCTGTTCATCACGCGGCATTCCGGGCCGTACATACTTTAAGTAACTTTCCAGAAAGCTTGTCGCACCCGCGACATGGACCCAGGCAAGGGTTGCAGGGTCCGTCGCGGCGTAGGGCGAGCCGTCCGGAAGCTGGCCTTTCACCTGCCGGTGGATCCGGTTCACCTGTGCGATGGCTGCATCCGCCGCGTCGCGGTGGCCGAAGGTCGTCACCGCCATGAACCGCGCGGTCCGCCGCAGCCGCCCGTGCATGTCCGCGCGAAAGTTGGAATGGTCCAGCACGCCTTGCAGCGCATGGGGATGCAGCATCTGCAATAGCAGGCTGCGCACGCCTCCGACCATCATCGAGACGACATCGGCATGTACCATGCGGATCGGCGAATCGCGTTCGAACAGCGCATCGCCATCCGCCACCGGCACCGGCTCTTCGCCCTTGTCGCTGTCGTTGAAGACGGCGCGGACGCTGGCGACAAGCCGGGCACGGACAAATTCGGAAGGGTCGGGGAACGCCATGCCGTTGAACGTAGCGCGCCCGCATCCGATTGTAAGGACAAGATATGTGGCATAGCGCGCGTGCTGGCTTGCGAGCCGGGGTCCGCCCCGCTACGCCGCGCGCAATGACCGACCAAGCAACAGCCGCCGCCGCTTCATCCGACACCACCGTCCTCGCCGCCCCTGACATCGAAGTCAGCGTGCGCGAGGTATTCGGCATCGACACCGACTGGGTCGTGCCCGCCTTCTCCAAGGCGGACGAGCGTGTGCCGGACCTCGACGATGGCTATGTGTTCGACAAGGACACGACGCTGGCGATTTTGGCGGGCTTTGCCCACAACCGGCGCGTGATGATCCAAGGCTATCACGGCACCGGCAAATCGACGCATATCGAACAGGTCGCCGCGCGGCTCAACTGGCCCTGCATCCGCATCAATCTGGATGCGCATATCAGCCGCATCGACATGGTCGGCCGCGACGCCATCGTGCTGCGCGACGGGTTGCAAGTGACCGAGTTCCGCGAAGGGTTGCTGCCGTGGGCATTGCAGCATCCCGGTGGCACTGGTGTTCGACGAATACGACGCCGGGCGGCCCGATGTGATGTTCGTAATCCAGCGCGTGCTGGAACAGCAGGGCAAGCTGACGCTGCTCGACCAGAACCGCGTGATCCGGCCCGACGCCAATTTTCGCCTGTTCGCCACCGCCAACACGGTCGGGCTGGGCGATACCAGCGGGCTGTATCACGGCACGCAGGCGATAAACCAGGGCCAGATGGACCGCTGGAACATCGTGGTCGGGCTGAATTACCTGCCCGCCGACACCGAAACCGCCATCGTCAAGGCGAAGAACCCGAAGATGAGCGATGACGAAATCGGCAAGATGGTGAAAGTGGCCGACCTGACGCGGCAGGGCTTCATCAACGGCGATATCTCGACCGTGATGAGCCCGCGCACCGTTATCACCTGGGCGCAGAACGCTGCCATTTTCGACGATGTGGCCTTTGCATTCCGCCTCAGCTTCCTGAACAAGTGCGACGAGGCGGAGCGCACGCTGGTGGCGGAATACTACCAGCGGGTTTACGGTGTCGAATTGCCCGAAAGCGTTGTGCGTAAGGCCTAGTCTTCGTCGTATCCGTCATCGGCAAGCGGGTAGCGCGCGCGGATGGCCTTCCAGACGGGTTCGGGCCGGTCGTTCTTGACCAGCACCGCTTCGACTTCGGCAAATTCCTCGATGCTGATCGCTTCGGCGACACTGATCGGGAAATAGACGCTTTCGTCGCTGTCGCAGCGGATGCCGTAAGCGCCCTGGTTTTCGTTGCTGGTGGTGACGATGCACAATGCCTTGGCGGCCATAACCGATTGTCCTGTTTGAATTACGTGTAGCGGTAACGTCTGGAAAACAGCCGATGTCATTGCTGCGCAAACCTGTCAATCGCGGCGGCAACGCGACCGCTTGAACCAGTGTGGTAAGCTGGTAATACAGCGGGCAGTGTCACGCTCCGGTTTCCTGTCCCGCCTGCTTGGCCGCGATGCGCCTCCGCCGCAGCACCGCGGCTATTACGCGACGGCCGAGCCATATGGCGACGGCCCGCCACCGGACGACGCCGAATGACAACGACGTGTCCTATCGCTCCGGCACACCCAACCCCGACTATGCGGAATGGGACCGCCGCCTTGCGCAGGTCGACGACGCAGCGGCTGCGCAACGCCCCCGCCAGCGCTGGTTCCAGCCCTCTTACTGGCGCGGCCGTCGCAAGCGGTGGTGGGCGGTGCGGCTGGTCGCGGCGATGCTGGCGCTGTTCTTCGTCCTTTTCGCCTGGCTGGCGATTACCGCGCCGCTGTCCAAATCGCTGGAGCCGATTGCCGCGCCGCAGATTACGCTGCTGGCGGCGGACGGCACGCCGATTGCCCGCAATGGCGCGATCGTCGGCGATCCGGTCGATACGAGCACGCTGCCGCCGCATGTGATCGACGCCTTCCTGTCTATCGAGGACCGGCGGTTCTACGACCACTGGGGCGTCGATCCGCGCGGGCTGGGGCGGGCGGCCTGGTCCAATGTGTCGGGCGGCACGGTGCAGGGCGGGTCCACCATCACGCAGCAGCTGGCGAAGTTCACCTTCCTGACGCCCGAACGCAGCATGACCCGCAAGGCGCGCGAGATGCTGATCGCGTTCTGGCTGGAGGGATGGCTGACCAAGGACGAAATCCTCGAACGCTACCTGTCCAACGCCTATTTCGGCGACAATGTGTACGGATTGCGCGCCGCGTCGCTGCATTTTTTCTATCGCCGTCCGGAAAATCTTACGACGGAACAGGCGGCAATGCTGGCCGGGCTGGTGCAGGCCCCCTCGCGGCTGAATCCGGCAAAGCATTATGCGCGGGCCGAGGCGCGGATGCGTGTGGTGGCAGGCGCGATGGCGGCGAATGGCAAGCTGACCGCTGCCGAGGCGGATGCGCTCGCGGCGCCCGCGCTCGATATGCGGCGCGACACCAGCCTGCCGACGGGCACCTATTTCGCCGATTGGGCGCTACCCGCAGCGCGTGAGCTGGCGGAGGCAGGCTATGCCAAACGCACGCTCACGACCACGCTGGATACGCGGTTGCAGGGCGCGGCGCGCGCGGCCATCGGGCGCGCGCGTATCGGCGATGCGCAAGTCGCGCTGGTCGCCATGCGGCAAAACGGCGAAGTGGTGGCGATGATCGGCGGGCGCGATTACGGCACCTCCGCCTATAACCGCGCCACGATGGCCCGCCGCCAGCCCGGATCGACGTTCAAGCTGTTCGTCTATCTCGCTGCGCTGGAGGCGGGCATGAAGCCGACCGACCGCATCGAAAACAGCGCATTCGAAAACGGCAGCTATCGCCCGCGTAATGCCAAGGACAGCTATTCGGACAGCCTGTCGCTGGAGGAGGCGTTCGCCAAATCCAGCAATGTCGCGGCGGTGCGGCTGTTTACTCGGCTGGGCGACGATGCGGTCATTGCGCAGGCGCGGCGGCTGGGTATCCGGTCACCATTGGGCGAAGGCGATCCCAGTCTGGCGCTGGGCACGTCGGGCGTAACCCTGCTGGAACTGACCAGCGCCTATGCCGGTATCGCAGCCAACCGCTTTCCCGTGGTCCCGCATGCCTTCCCGACCGACGAGCCGGGCTGGTTCGACTGGATATGGGGCGGTGCGGAAAGCCTGTCCTACTCCAAACACAGTGAGATGGAGCAGTTGCTGCGCGCGGCGGTGAATACCGGCACCGGACGCGCCGCCATGCTGCGTACTGCCAATTTCGGCAAGACCGGCACGACGCAGGACAATCGCGACGCGCTGTTCATCGGCTATGCCGGCGATCTGATCGTGGGCGTCTGGATCGGTAACGACGACAACAGCCCGCTCAAGGGCATCAGCGGCGGTGGCGCGCCGGCCCGCATCTGGCGCGATTTTATGCAACAGGCGCTGGGCGAACTGCGCCGCACCGCAACGCACCCGACCTGCGCCAGCCGTCATCCCCGACAGTGACGAAACCGGCGGCGACACCATCGTTCTGGACGAGGACGGCAATGCGATCAGCTTCGACGATGACGGGGTGGTCGTCACGACGCGCATCGAAGGTGTTCCGGTCGATGTGCGGATCGGGGAAGACATTACCGTCGAGCCGCGCGACGAAGGCGGCCCCTGATCAGTCACGATCAGCCGGTTCGGGCGATCAGGATGTTCATGATCGCCGTCGCCACCAATCGCTCGCGGTCGTCCTGCCAGGCCTCGATGGCCACATTGGCGGTGCGACGGCCCAGCTTCGTTACGCGCGCCGTGGCAAAGCCGGACTGCGCCGTGGCGGCGCTGAGATACTGCACCGTCATGTTGATCGGTTTCAGTTCTGCGCCCGCTGCAGTCCCTGCCAGCGCGCGGCGCAGCGCGACATAGCCCGCCGCTTCCAGCAACCCCGCCATAGCGCCGCCGTGAAAGACGCCGGGCCGACCCACCGTTTCCGGTCCGTAAGCAACGGACACGGTTGCATCCCCCGCCCTCGCCGTCATCGCACAGGGCGATACCCAGCGATTGGGCATAGGGCGACAGCAGCGGAGGTCCGGCGTCAGGCACGGGAATCACGCTTGGCAATCGGCATGAAGACGCCCGCGATATGCGCGACCGGATCGGCGATGTCGCCATCATGCGCAACGCCGCGCACGAAGGCGGCGGAGCGTGTGAGGCGATAACATTCGGCGCGCCCGATAACGGCGCTGCGCTCGCGCGCCGGGCGCTGGTAATCCACGCGCAGATCCAGCGTGGCGATGGCCTGGAATTCTTTCATCGCGGTCCAGATTGCGAGGCCCGATGCCATGTCCATCAGGCTGAAGATCGGGCCGGATGCGAGCACCGGCTGGCCCGTTTCGCCCAGCAGGTCTTCGCGCCACGGCAGTTCCAGCGCGGCCCAGTCGTCGCCCGCTTCGTGGAACCGCAGGCCGAGCCAGCCGACATGGCCATGCGACAGCAGCATGGGCGCGGCGCGGGCGGGATCGAAGGCGGCGGGGTCGAAGGCGGCAGGGTCCGGCATGGTCGCGCCATGCTGTGCGCGCGAACCGTGTGCAATCATTTAATGCGCCGGGCTGGCTTGCCGGTCACAGGACGCCGCCCGCCAGAGCGTCGATCGCGCCTTGCAGGATGATCGCGGCGGCATGGCTGTCGATCCGCGCGGCGCGTTTGCGACGGCTCATGTCCTGCCCCACCATGTCGCGCTCGGCGCTGGTGGTGGACCAGCGTTCATCCCACAACAGGACCGGCAGGCCAGTGGCCGTCTGCAAATTGCCCGCAAAGGCGCGGCTGGATTGCGCGCGCGGCCCTTCGCTGCCATCCATATTGCGCGGCAGGCCGATGACGATGCCGCGAATCCTGCGCTCGGCAATAATCGCGGCAAGCGCCGCGTGGTCGGCGGCGAATTTGCGTTTGGGCAGCGTCTTGCCCGCCGTGGCGAAGGACCAGCCTGCATCGCAGGTGGCGATACCGATGGTCTTGGTGCCCAGGTCCAGGCCGAGCAGGCCACCGCCATCGGGCAGGGCCGCGCGGAATTGGGCAACGCCCAGCGTGATCAGCGCGCCTGCCCCCATGCCGATACGCGGGCAACGACATCGTCCTGCACGTTTTTCCAGAACAGCGGGATGTCGTACACGTGGTAATTATTGCCCGGCAGGACCGCGCTGCCCAGCTCCGGCGGATCGCCGATCAGCAGCAGGCCGCGCGGATCGCATCGTGCCGGAACCGCGCCGGGCACCAGCTCGCCGCTGCTGTAATCCGCTTCGGGCACCAGCGTGCCGCGATTGGCCTCGCGCGGTGCGGCGCCGCCGGTCATGCCGGTCAGCGGATTGGTGCACAGGATCGGGCTGTCGCCGCGCAGGGTTCCGTCGAAGCCTTCGAACTCGCGATAGGTCTCCAGCAGGGCGCTGGGGTCGGCAGGCTCGGCAAAGCTGGACCAGCTCAGGATGCATCCCGGCTGGTTGGCCGTAGCGCAGGCGGGCAGGCCGAGTGCGGGCAGGTCATGCGCGACCGAGATCGGCCAGCCGACGATATAGGCGGCGGCGACGCCGACTGCGCGCCGCATCCTCGGCCAGCTCTTCACGCAACAGGCGCAGCAGGTGCAGCGAGCCCTGGCTATGGCCGACCAGCACTACCGGCGTGTCGGCATCGACGCTGGACATGAAGAAACGGAACGCCTCTCGCACATCGGCATAGGCGGCATCGATGGCGCGGTCCGCCGCGGGTTCGCGCGTGAGGAAGCTGCCGATGGTTGCCTGCCGATAGCGCGGTGCCCAGATTTCGGTCGCGCGGTTGAACGGGCTGGCGAGGCCGCGGACATAGACGCGGGCGACGTTCTGCGATCCCGCATCGTCGAGCGGGGCGTTCCAGCTGTCGCGGCTCAGATAGCTGGTCGGATGGACGAAGAAGACGGCGAAGGGCGGGGCGGGCGCGGTCGATGCCGCATCCCTCGGTGCCGACGAATCCGTCGCCTGCATCGCGGGTTGCCAGCGCGCCGGGTCGTCCACGCCGATACCGGGGCGCGAGAGCCACATGGCGGGGTCGGAATAGGCATTGTCGCCGAGCGGCTGCTGTTCCTCGAATTCGGCGGTGGGCACGAAGGCCAGCTCGGTCAGCTCTTTCGACCAGATGTTCAGCGCAAATGCCGCGAGGATCACCACGATCACGATGCCGACAATGAAGTAGAGAAACTTGCGCACCATCGTTCACGCTCCCTCGTGCTGGAGTTTCAAATCGTCATGCCGTTCCGCGCGTCGTTCCAGCAGAACCTTGATCATCGCCAGCAGCGGGTCGGCAAGGAACAGGCCCAGAATGCCGAACAGGATGCCCATGACAAGCTGTCCGGTCAGCACCAGCGCCGGCGCGAGGTCGACTGTCTTCTTAGCTATCAACGGGATGAGCACATAGCCGTCGAATGCTTGCACGAACAGGTACACGAAGAAAACGTAGATACCCATTTCGGTACCACCGGCAAACCCGACCAACAGCATAAGAGCGCCCGCCACCAGCGCGCCAAGGTTGGGCACGAAGGCCAGCAGACCGGTCAGGATACCGAGCAACGCCGCCATCGGCACACCGTACACCGCCAGCGCGACCCAGGTGAACAGGCCCTCCGCCAGCATGCCCAGCAGCCGCCCGGCCATCAGGCGACGCATGGTCGCGCCCATACGGGCTGCCGTGTGGTAAAACGCCTCGCGGCTTTCGCGCGGCAGCATCCAGGCGATGCCGCGCTCATACAGCTTCGGCTCCATCGCGATGTAGATGCCGATAATGATGATCAGGACCACGGTGCCGAACCCGCCGAACACCGTCCCGATTGCGCGCGTGACCATCCCGACATTGGACAGCATCGTGCTCACCGTCCCTTGCAGCGCGAGGCTGGGCACGGTGTAACCGCGCGCCTGCAACCATTCGAAGCCGCGCTGCATCTGCGCCTCCAGCACCACGGTCAGGGTGGAGGCTTCCTGTGAAATTTGTGCCCCGGCATAGACGGCGAGCCAATACGCGAATCCCGCAATGCCGATCAGGACAAGCAGCACCCGCCAGCCGCGCGCAATCGGCAGAATGCGGCCCAGCAGGCGTGCGCCGCCATCCAGCATCGCCGCCAGCACCATCGCACCGAACACCACCAGCAGCGTCTGCGACAAGTAGACCGCCAAGGCAGGTAACGCCGATCACGCCCACCCACACAAGCGCCCGTTGCGCCTCGAACCTGAGGCGCGGGCTGGCGATGCGCGACGGGCTGGTGCCGATCGTATCGTTTTTCGCTTTGGTCATTCCGCCGGATCCTGCGCATCGAGCCGGGGCCGCAATGTCGTCCACGCGCGATCACCGCGCAGCGCGCCGTACCATGTCAGCGGGTTCCAGCTCGCCTTGCCGTCGAGCGAGAAGGTGATGAACTCCGCCCGCCCGCCGACATTGGCCAGCGGCACCGGACCGTCAAGACCGCCCCCGGCCGTGCCTTCGCGGCTGTCGGCGGAATGGTCGCGGTTGTCGCCCATCATGAAGATGTGGTCTTCGGGGATGGTAATCTCCGCGAAGTTGTCGCTCGTCTTGCCGATGTAATCGATGACCAGATAGCTCGCGCCATTGGGCAGCGTTTCGCGCAGGACCGGCACCTCGTACACTTCGCGCCCATCGTCCAGCGTGGTACGGAACGGGGCGAAATAGCCAAGGCAGGACGCGCTGCCGCAAAGCTGGTCGTCGTCGACTGCCAGCCGGAGTGCGGGCTCGGCTTCCTGCGGCACCGGCGTTCCGTTGAGGATGATCTGGCCGTTGCGCACTTCGATACGGTCGCCGGGCAGGCCGACGGTGCGCTTGATATAATCCTCGTTGCGGTTGGGCGGCACCGCGATGACGATGTCGCCATATTCCGGATTTTCCGGCCAGATCTGCCAGTCGCCGCGCGGCAGCACGTGGAACGATGCCGAGACCCAGCTCCAGCCATAGGGATATTTGCTGACCACCAGCCGGTCGCCGACCAGCATGTTGGGCACCATCGATGTGCTGGGAATGTAGAACGGCTTGGCGATGAAACTGTGGAAGCCGAGCACCGCCAGCAGCATCAGCGCAAGGCCGCGCAATTCGGCCAGCCAGTCCATCGGCTGCGTGTCGTCGGTATCGTCGGTCACGGGTGCGGTGCCGCTTTCGGATTGGCTTCGAGGATCACAAAGGCCTGCGCCCATGGATGATCGTCGGTTAGGGTCAGGTGAATGGCGACATCGTGTCCGGCAGGCGTCAATTCGGCCAGACGCGCCGCCGCGCCGCCGGTCAGGGCCAGCGTCGGCGCGCCGGACGCCGCGTTGACGACGCCGATATCGCGCATGAAGACACCGCGCCGGAAACCGGTGCCCACTGCCTTGGAAAAGGCTTCCTTGGCGGCAAACCGCTTGGCGTAGGTTCCGGCGATGGTGAAGGGCCGCCGCTGCGCCTTGGCACGCTCCACGTAGGTAAAGACACGGTTCTCGAACCGCGCGCCGAACCGATCCAGCGAATTTGCGATACGCTCGATATTGCACAGGTCGGAGCCGAGGCCGATAATCATGGCGTAGTCGCTCACCGCGCATCGTCCATCAGGCTGCGCATCCGGCGCACGGCGGCGTCGAGACCGACGAACACCGCTTCGCCCACGAGGTAATGCCCGATATTCAGTTCGGCGAGCTGCGGAATGGCGGCGACGGGCTGGACATTCTCGTAGGTCAGCCCGTGCCCGGCATGGGGCTCGATCCCGTTCTTCACCGCAAGCGCGGCCATATCGGCGATGCGGTTCAGTTCCGTCACCGCCGCCGCGCCGCTTGCATGCGCGTATTCGCCGGTATGGAACTCGACGATATCCGCACCCAGCCGCATCGCCGCCTCCAGCTGTCGCGCCTCGGCTTCGATGAACAGGCTGACGCGGATACCGGCATCGCGCAGTTGGGTCACGATGGGTTGCAGCCGATTGTGCTGGCCTGCCGCATCAAGTCCGCCTTCGGTCGTTCGCTCCTCGCGCTTTTCGGGCACGATGCAGGCGGCGTGCGGGTGCATGACGCAGGGCGATTTCCAGCATCTCGTCGGTCGCGGCCATCTCCAGATTGAGCGGCAGGTCGGTCGCTTCCTGGATACGTTGCAGGTCGGCATCGCGGATATGGCGACGGTCTTCGCGCAAGTGGGCGGTGATGCCGTCGCCGCCCACCTCGGCAACGATCTGCGCGGCGCGCACCGGATCGGGATGCTCGCCACCGCGCGCGTTGCGGATGGTGGCGACATGGTCGATATTCACGCCCAATCGCAGGCGGTTCGTCGTGACGGAGGGAGTTTGTGTCATTCAGCTACGGCTGCCCGGCTTGGTCACCGGAACGCGCGCCAGTTCTTCCGGCACGTCGTCGTCGGCATAGGTCGGGAAGGTGAGTTCGACGAGCGGGAAGAACGGCACGCCAAGGTCCGCGGTGCCGCCGGACCGGTCCACCATCGCGGTTTCGGCAATCACTTCGCCACCTTCGCGCGCAACGGCGGCGATGGCCTCGCGGCTGGACAGGCCGGTCGTGACGACATCCTCGACCATCAGCACCCGCGCACCTTCGGGCAGGGCGAAGCCGCGCCGCAGGTGGAACGTGCCGTCGGGCCGTTCGAGAAACACGGCGTCTTTTTCCAGCGCGCGGCCCATTTCGTGGCCGATGATGACACCGCCCATCGCCGGGGATACCACGATATCGATTTCGGCACGCAGCGCGCGGGGCAGTTTTGCCGCCATCGCACGGGCAATCGCTCCGGCGCGCGCCGCATTCATCAGGACTCGCGCGCATTGCAGGTAATGCGCGCTATGCCGACCGGAAGAGAGACGAAAATGCCCTTCCAGCAACGCACCGCAACCGCGAAACAGCGCAAGAACATCCGCATCCTTCATCGGAACGCATCCTGTAATACGAAGCTGCGCGGGATAGCCTGCATGGATCGAAAAACTCCAAAAGCGGGGAATGACTGCGGCGTATAAACCGCCTGCCTGAACACGGGCCTTGCCTGCCGGGCAATCGGCATTGCGGAAAATTCTCCTAAGGCCGGTTGAGGCGCGTCGCAAGCGTGCGTATAGCACAAGTGGAAAAGCGCCTGCGTTTAAGGCGATAGTGCCCGTGACAGGGCCGGATTATTGTAGCCGGGAAGCGACGTCTTGATGAACTTCGATATGATGGCATCCGTGCTGAAACGCGCCGCGCTTGCGTTGGCGGCCCTAGGGTTGGCGGGTGCCACGCCAGCGTTTGCGCAGGCCGAACCTGCTGCGCCGGTCACGGTCGAAACCACGGCACCCGATGCGATTGCTGCGGTGGATGACGCCGCTGCGCCAGCAGAGGGTGAAGCTGCGGCGACGGCGGGCAGCTATACGCCGATGGGCCAGAATATGTTCAAGGGCCTGCCGACCGCCGATGGCTGGAATGTCCAGCCGCAATATTCCGATGTCGGGCGCACCGCCAACCGGCTGCATGTCGGCCTGATCTGGATGATGATCGCGATCAGCGCGTTCGTTCTCGGCCTGCTTGCCTATGTGGTAATCCGGTTCAACAAGCGCGCGCATCCCGTGCCGTCCAAGACGACTCACAACACCACCATCGAAGTTATCTGGACGGTGGTGCCGGTGCTGATCCTGCTGGTGATTGCGGTGCCCTCGATCAGCTTGCTGGCCAAGCAATACGAAACCGCGCCCGAAGAAGCGATCACGATCAAGGCGATCGGCTATCAGTGGTACTGGGGCTATGAATACCCGGACAATGGCGGGTTCGAGGTTGTCTCGAACATGCTTGAGGAGCGCGGCACGGTGGAGCCGGGCAAGCGTTTCCGCACCGACGATGATGGCCCTGGCCTGCTCGCCGTCGACAACCGCATGGTCGTGCCCGCCGGCGTGCCGCTGCGTATCCAGACAACGGGCGCGGATGTGATCCACTCCTTTGCCGTGCCGTCGCTGTGGTTCAAGCTCGACGCCATACCGGGCCGCATCAACGAGAAGATGCTGATTATCGACGAGCCGGGTGTGTATTTCGGCCAGTGTTCAGAACTGTGCGGTATCAAGCATGCCTATATGCCCATCGCCATCGAAGCGCTGCCGCGCGCGCAGTGGGAGGAATGGGTCCGCACCCAGCCCGGCGGAACCGTCGGTGGCGACCAGACTGCTCTGGAAGATGCCGAACTCGAAGACGCTGCCAACGCACCCGGTGTCGAGCCGACCGCCGCGCCGACCATTGCCCCCACTTTCGCGCCCACTAGCTGACAGCCAAACCCGAACAGGACGATAGAGACAGATCATGGCTACTACTGCTGAAGGCTTCGACGCCCACACCGACACCACGGCGCGGACCGCGCATGGCGGCGGCGGTCACGATGCCGATCACAAGCCCGCATTTTTCGCGCGCTGGTTCATGTCAACCAACCACAAGGACATCGGCACGATGTACCTTATCTTCGCAGCGTTCGCGGGGATTGTCGGCGGTGCCATTTCGGGCCTGATGCGCGCGGAGCTGGCGCAGCCCGGCATTCAGGTGCTCGGCTGGTATGTCGAACTGATGGGCGGCGCGGCCAGTTTCGAAGCGAACCTCCATGCCTGGAACGTGCTGATTACGGCCCACGGCCTCATCATGGTGTTCTTCATGGTCATGCCTGCCATGATCGGCGGTTTCGGCAACTGGTTCGTCCCGCTGATGATCGGCGCGCCGGACATGGCGTTCCCGCGCATGAACAACGTGTCGTTCTGGCTGACCGTTGCCGGCTTCCTCAGCCTCGTGTTCTCGCTGTTCGTTCCCGGCGGCGCCGGTGGCATGGGCGCGGGCATCGGGTGGACGGCCTATGCACCGCTATCGACCAGCGGATCGGTCGGTCCTGCGGTCGATTTCGCGATCTTCGCGCTGCACCTTGCCGGTGCAGGGTCCATCCTTGGCGCGACCAACTTCATTACCACCATTTTCAACATGCGCGCACCGGGCATGACGCTGCACAAGATGCCGCTGTTCGTGTGGTCGGTGCTGGTGACCGCGTTCCTGCTGCTGCTGGCGCTGCCGGTGCTGGCTGCTGCCATCACCATGCTGATCACGGACCGCAACTTCGGCACGACCTTCTTCGATCAGGCTGGTGGTGGCGATCCGGTGCTGTACCAGCACCTGTTCTGGTTCTTCGGTCACCCCGAGGTCTACATCATGATCCTGCCCGGTTTCGGCATGATCTCGCAGATCGTCGCCACGTTCAGTCGCAAGCCTGTTTTCGGTTATCTCGGCATGGCCTATGCGATGGTCGCCATCGGCGTGGTCGGGTTCGTCGTCTGGGCGCACCACATGTATACCGTGGGTCTCGACGTGAATACGAAGATGTACTTCACGGCGGCCACGATGGTCATCGCGGTGCCGACCGGCGTGAAGATTTTCAGCTGGATCGCCACGATGTGGGGCGGCTCTATCGAGTTCAAGTCCCCGATGGTCTGGGCCTTCGGCTTCATCTTCCTGTTCACCGTTGGCGGTGTGACGGGTGTCTACCTTGCCAATGGCGGCGTCGACGATGTGGTGCACGACACCTATTTCGTGGTCGCGCATTTCCATTACGTTCTGTCGATGGGCGCGGTGTTCTCCATCTTTGCGGGCTTCTATTACTGGTTCCCGAAGATGAGCGGTCGCTGGCATAGCGAGGCGCTGGCGCACCTGCATTTCTGGCTGTTCTTCATCGGCGTGAACGTGGTGTTCTTCCCGCAGCACTTCCTCGGCTGGCAGGGCATGCCGCGCCGCTACCCCGATTATCCGGATGCCTATGCGTTCTGGAACGAGGTCAGTTCGTTCGGCTATGCCATCATCCTCGCCTCCACGGCGGTCTGGCTGGCGAATATGGTCTATGCCTTCACCGTCGGTAAGAAGGCCGAGGCGAATTACTGGGGCCCCGGCGCCACGACGCTGGAATGGACGCTGTCCAGCCCGCCGCCATACCACCAGTTCGAAACATTGCCGGTGATCGAGGAACATCACGATTACCATAACCACCTGCCGGCCACTCCGGCGACAAAGACGGCAGGATAGGCGGTTGGGAGCGCGGTTGCTGTCCTTTATCGACGCATCTGCGCGCCGCCCGCTACAATATTCATGACTGTTGCAACCACCACGTCTGTTCCGGCAACCGCTTACCCGGCGGAATGGCGCGATTTCTTTGCGCTGACCAAGCCGCGTGTGATGTCGCTGGTAATCTTTACCGGGCTATGCGGCCTGCTTGCGGCACCGGGTACTCTGCACCCCGTGCTCGCTTTCACCGCCATCCTTTGTATCGCGTGCGGCGCAGGCGGTGCGGCGGCGCTGAACATGTGGTGGGAGGCAGGCCTCGACGCCAAGATGAAGCGTACGGCAGCGCGGCCCATTCCCGACGGACGGCTCGCGGCTACGGACGCACGTGATTTCGGGGTGTTTCTGTGTGGTGCATCGGTCGTCCTGATGGGCGTCGCCGTTGGCTGGCTGCCTGCCGCCATTCTCGCCGTTTCGATTGTCTATTACGCCGTCGTCTACACCATGTGGCTCAAGCCGCGCACGCCGCAAAATATCGTCATCGGCGGCGGAGCCGGGGCGTTTCCGCCACTGATCGGCTGGGTTGCGGTGACGGGCGAGATTACCCTCATGCCGATCCTGCTGTTTGCGATCATCTTCGTATGGACACCGCCGCATTTCTGGGCGCTCGCGCTGTTCGTGAAAAGCGATTATGCCAAGGCAGGCATCCCGATGATGCCGGTGGTGAAGGGCGAACAGTCCACGCGTCGGCAGATACTGGCTTATGCCGCGTTGCTCTTGCCGGTCGCCGTCGCGCCGTGGGCAATCGGCGGCACCGGCATGGTTTACGGCATTGCGGCGCTGGCTCTGTCGCTGGCGTTCCTGCTGCTCAGCGTGCCAGTCGCCATGCGCAGTACGCAGGATGCCGACACGATGCGGCCCGAAAAACGGCTGTTCGCCTTCAGCATTGCCTATCTGTTTGCTCTGTTCGCTGCACTGGTTACCGACCGGATGCTGGCCTATGCCGGAGTGCTCGCATGACACCCGAAGACGAAGCCGAAATCCGCCGCCGCCAGAAAAGCCGCAACCTCGTGGTCGGCGGCGCGCTGCTGTTTCTTGTGATACTGATCTATTACATCACGATTGCGCGGATGGACTAGGACGATGACGACGCTTGCCCTTCAGGACCGCAACCTGCGTACCGGCGCGCTGGCCTTCCTCGGGGCGGTGGCGATGCTGGGGCTGGGGTATGCCGCTGTGCCGCTTTACGAAGCGTTCTGCCGGGTAACGGGCTTTGGCGGCACGACACAGCGCGCGACCGAGAGCGAGGCTGACATCGCCGCGCGGCTGGCTTCCAGCGCAGGCGGGCGTACCGTGTCGGTGCGTTTCGATGCCAGCACCGCGCGCGACCTGCCGTGGGATTTCAAGCCTGCGCAAGTCAAGCAGACGGTGCAGATCGGACAGCGCGACCTGGCTTTCTACACCGCGCGTAACAACAGCAACGTGCCCATCACCGGCACCGCGACATTCAACGTCACGCCCGCGCAGACCGGCGCCTATTTCAACAAGATCCAGTGCTTCTGCTTCACCGAGCAGACTTTGCAACCGGGCGAGGAAATGCGGATGCCGGTGCTGTTCTATGTCGATCCCGCTATCCTGGACGACGAGAACGCGGTGGACGTCGAACAAATTACGCTGAGCTACACCTTCCACAACGCCACCGACAAAACGCCCGCGCAGGGCAGCTAACCCGGGCTGGACCGCACAGGCGCGGACGCCTACGGTCCCGGCACGATACGAAAGACAGGACGAGACGCGAACATGGCCGGTACCGTAAACCACGATTATCACATCCTGCCGCCCGACATCTGGCCGCTGGTCGGTTCGCTTTCGGCGCTGACCTTCACGACAGGTCTGGTGTTCTTCATGCATGACATGGCGAACGCATGGCTGGTGCTGGGCCTCGGCATCGCAGGTTTGATTGCCACCTTCTTCAGCTGGTTCGGCAATATCGTGAAGGAAGCGCAGGCTGGCGATCATACGCCGGTGGTGCAGCTTCACATGCGCTACGGCATGATCCTGTTCATCGCGTCCGAAGTCATGTTCTTCGTCGGCTGGTTCTGGGCATTTTTCGATTTCGCCCTGTTCCCAAGCGAGATTTCCGAAGTCGTCGGCGGGCAATTCCCGCCCGTGGCAATCGAGGAAGTGCTGGACCCGTTCAAACTGCCGATGCTCAACACGCTTATCCTGCTGTGTTCGGGCACAACCGTCACCTGGGCGCACCATTCGCTAATCCACGGCGACCGCGAAGGACTGAAAAAAGGGCTTTGGGCGACCATCGCCCTCGGCGTCGTTTTCAGTTTCATCCAGGCGTATGAGTACACCGTCGCACCGTTCGCTTTCGGCGGCGACACCTACAGCTCGTCCTTCTACATGGCGACCGGCTTCCACGGCTTCCATGTGCTGATCGGCACGATCTTCCTGATCGTGTGCCTTGCACGAACCTATCAGGGCCACTTCACGCCGCGCCAGCATTTCGGGTTCGAAGCCGCGGCATGGTACTGGCACTTCGTCGATGTGGTGTGGCTGTTCCTGTTCATCGCAGTGTACATCTGGGGCGGCTGGGGTGCCGAAGTCCACTGAGCCGTCGCTGCTCGACGCGGCGTGGCACGGGCGCTGTCCGAATTGCGCTGCGCCGACATTGTTCGACGGTATCGCGCTGTTCGCCGACGCATGTCCGTCATGCGGTCTGGATTACGATAGCTTCAATGTCGGTGACGGCCCTGCGGCTTTCCTGACCCTGATTATCGGCGCGATTGTCGTCGGTCTGGCGATGTGGCTGGAGCTTGGCCTTGCGCCGCCCTTCTGGGTCCATGCCATCCTGTGGGTGCCGCTGGTGGTCGGCGCGGTTTTTGCGGGTCTCCGCTTTGTGAAGACGCTGTTGCTCTATGCCGAATTCGCACGCGATGCGGGCGAGGCCAGCATTCATGCTGCGCGTGACAGGACCACCGACACATGAGCTGGCGCGATGTGCCCGTCATATCGACTCTGATCGTGCTGGCGGCGGTCGTCACCATGATCTGGCTCGGTTTCTGGCAGCTCGACCGGATGGAAGAGAAGAACGCCCTTCTCGCCAGTTACGGCTCCGTCCCGCCCGGGCTCGCGCCGATGGACTATCCCGAAGGGGAAGCCGCCATAGAACGCGCGCTGTATCGGCCGGTACGCGCGGAATGCGCCACTGTCGCCAAGATCGGCGCCACTGCCGGAACCAGCGCAAGCGGCACGAAAGGCTGGGCCGCGATGGCGCAATGCACGCTGGCCGACGGGCAAAGCGCACCGGTCGCGCTGGGCTGGTCCGCCAAACCCGATCTGCCCGGTTTCGATGGCGGCACGGTTACGGGCATCCTCGCACCCGGCGGGCGCATTGTCGCCGATCCCGCGCTGGCCGGTCTCGAACCGCTTGCCCGCCCCGATCCCGCCGACTTGCCCAACAACCACCTTGCCTATGCCGGGCAGTGGTTCTTCTTCGCGCTGACGGCACTCGCCATCTACGCCATCGCCCTGCGAGCCCGTATCCGGAGCCGCGCGGAAGAGGACTGAGCGTAGCGCCCGCCTTGCCCAAGGCGGGCAGGGCAGCTACCCGCGCGCCATCATGGAATACATCTCCACCCGCGGCGCGGCCCCCGTGCTCGATTTCGAAGGCGCGACACTGGCCGGGCTCGCCAGCGATGGCGGGCTGTACCTGCCGCTCGAAATGGCCCAAATTCTCCGCCGCCGAAATCGCCGCCATGCGCGGCCTGCCCTATGCCGAACTGGCAGCGCGCGTCATGCGCCCGTTCGTGGGCGACTGCCTGTCCGAAGACCGGCTGCGCGCCTTGTGCGAAGAGGCCTATGGCGCATTTTCGCACGATGCCGTGACACCGCTGGCGCAGCTCGATGAGCAGCACTGGCTGCTCGAACTGTTTCACGGGCCGACGCTGGCGTTCAAGGATGTCGCGCTGCAACTGCTCGGCCTGCTGTTCGAGGAATTCCTGGCGCGCGGCGACGATCACCTGACCATCGTCGGCGCGACCAGCGGCGATACCGGTTCCGCCGCGATCGACGCGGTTGCCGATCGCGACCGGATCGATATCTTCATGCTGCATCCCGAAGGCCGGATCAGCGATGTGCAGCGCCGCCAGATGACCACCGTGCGCGCGCCCAACGTCCACAATATCGCCATCGACGGCAGCTTCGACGATGCGCAGGCCAGCGTGAAGCGCATGTTCAACGATCCCGCGATGACCGGGCGGTTCCATATCGGCGCGGTCAATTCGATCAACTGGGCGCGGCTGATGGCGCAGGTGGTGTATTATTTCGCCGCCGCGCTGCAACTGGGCGCACCGGAACGGCGGGTCGCGTTCAGCGTGCCGACCGGCAATTTCGGCGATGTGTTCGCCGGCTATGTCGCAGCGCAGATGGGGCTGCCGATGGAGCGGCTGATCGTGGCCACCAATGTCAACGACATCCTGCACCGCGCGCTGTCCGAAGGCGATTACTCTGCCGGGACCGTCACGCCCACCACGGCACCGAGCATGGATATCCAGGTCAGCTCCAATTTCGAGCGTCTGCTGTTCGATCTCGGCGCGACAAGACGGCGCGGCGATGCAGGCGCAGATGGCGGGCTTCGAAGCCTCGCGCGCCATGCGCCTGACCGATATGCAGCACAGCGGCGCGGCAAAGCTGTTCGCCAGCGTCCGCGCCGATGCCGAGCATACGATGCAGGCAATGCGCTGGGCGCGGGAGGCGTGCGGCGAGATGATCGATCCGCACACCGCCATCGGCCTGCATGCGGCGCGCGCGACGACGCTGCCTGCCGACGTGCCGATCGTCACGCTCGCCACGGCGCATCCGGCGAAGTTTCCCGACGCGGTGGAGCAGGCGACCGGCGTGCGGCCCGCGCTGCCCGCGCGTGTTGGCGACCTGTTCGCGCGCGAAGAACGGTTCGATACGCTGCCGGGCGATTACGATGCGCTGACCGCCTATATTTCGCAACGGGCCACGCTTTCACCGGACGCCGCACGCTGATGGCGGAGTTGTCGCCGCAGCCGGTGCTGATGGAGGGCGCGGCGTGGCCGGATTACGGCCTTGTCGACAGTGGTGCGGGGCGCAAGCTGGAACGCTACGGCCCTCATCGCTTCGTCCGCCCCGAAGCGCAGGCGCTGTGGCAACCGCGTTCGGACGATTGGCAGGCCGATGCGCGAATTCGTGCCCGGATCCGACGAGGACGGCGGCGGGCGCTGGCACTACGCGAATGCGGTACCGGAGGATGGCTGGCCGATGGCGCGTGGCGATGTGCGTTTCACCGCACAATGCACCCCGTTTCGCCATCTGGGTTTCTTCCCCGACATGGCGCCTGTGTGGGACTGGATGGGCGGCGCGTTGGCAGGCGAACCCGATGCGCAAACATTGAACCTGTTCGGCTATACCGGCGTCGGCTCGCTGGCGCTGAGCGGCATCGGCCCGGTCACCCATGTCGATGCGAGCAAGAAATCGGTAGCGCAGGCGCGCGAGAATGCGGCGCTGGCGGGTATGGAGGATCGCCCGGTCCGCTGGCTGGTCGACGATGCCGCCAAGTTCGCCGCGCGCGAGGTGCGGCGCGGGCGGCGCTATGACGGGATTATCCTCGACCCGCCGAAATTCGGACGCGGACCGAAGAACGAGACGTGGCGGCTGGAAGACGACCTGCCAGCGCTCGTCGCGCGATTGCCGCGCATTGCTGGATGCCGACAGCCGGTTCCTGTTCCTGACCGTCTATGCCGTCCGCATGTCCAGCGTGGCGCTGGGCGGCCTGCTGGACGAGCTGTTCGACGGTCTGCCCGGCACCATCGAACACGGCGACCTGGCCATGCGCGAAGAGGGGGAAGGCGGCCGGCTACTGCCCACGGCAATCTTTGCGCGGTGGAGGAACCCGGCCGTCGAGACCGACGGATGACCGGCGCGGCGGTATCCGCTAATCCAGGCTGCGCAATGACAACCGATCCCTCCGATTCGCTCGTTCTCGAAGTTGCCGATCTCGAGCATGACGTCCTGACGGGCATTTACTCGGAGGAGACGGGCAAGCCGCAGCCGCTGCGCATTACGATCCGCGCCACGCTGGATGTCGCGGACCGTTACACGCCCGATACGCCGCTGGAGGCCAGCAAGAACTACATGGACCTGAAAGCCGCCGCCAGCACGGCGCTGCCGCCCGGTGTGCATTTCAAGCTGATCGAGGCGGTGGCCGACCATATCTGCGCGACGCTGTTCGAACAGGATGCGCGGGTGCAGGCAGTCAGTGTCGCTATCGTCAAGCTGGCGATTGCCGAGGGTGGCGAGAAGATCGGCATCACCCTGACGCGACACCGCCGATAGGCGCGGGTCCGGCTATGGAAACTGTCCGCTGTGACGATCTTGGCGACGATGCGCTTGCAGCCGCAGAACGGTTCCGCGCGACATATCTGCCGCAGATCATCGCGCGGTTGGACGTCGGCGAGGATATTGCCGTTGTCCTGCCTCATGCCAGCACCGACCAGACCACACCGACTGGCGACGTGCGACCGTGCGCGATCTTGCGCGTGCCCATGCTCCGGCGCGCGTGAACTTCACCACTGCTGGCGATAAGGCAGGCGAGGAGCGGATGCTTGCGCTATCTTGCGGTGGCGTCGGGGGTGACGGGGCAATATCTTCCGCTGCATCATGACTGACGCGCCGCTCATCGATGCGTTTGCGCGGCGGATCGACTACCTGCGGCTGTCGGTCACCGATCGCTGCGATTTACGGTGCACCTATTGCATGCCGGAGCGCATGGTTTTCCAACCGCGCGAGGAACTGCTCTCCATCGCCGAGCTGGAAAGACTGGCATCCGCCTTCGTAGCGCGCGGCATCCGGCGCATCCGGCTGACCGGAGGCGAGCCGCTCGTCCGGCGCGGGGTCATGCAACTGGTGGAAGCGCTGGGCGGCGATGGTCGGCAGCGCTATGGACGAGCTGACGCTGACCACCAATGGCACGCAGTTGGCGCAGCACGCCGAAGGCCTTTACGCGGCAGGCGTGCGGCGGGTAAATGTCTCGCTCGATACGATAGACGCGACAACATTCGCGCAGATCGCGCGGCGTGACGGGCTGGCGCAGGTGCTGGCGGGTATCGATGCGGCGCAGGCGGCGGGCTTGAGCGTAAAGATTAATGCCGTGGCGCAGCGGGATGTGAATACGGCGCAGTTGCCCGACCTGATTGCCTGGGCGCATGGGCGCGGGTGCGACGTAACGCTGATCGAAGCGATGCCGATGGGGGCGGTGGATCATGCGCGGGCCGACAGGTTTATCGGGCTGGCGGAACTTCGCGACACGGTATTGGCGCACCTGACACTAGCGTCGATTGCCCACCGCACCAGCGGCCCGGCGCGGTATTTTCGCGTGGCCGAAACAGGCGGGCGGCTGGGCATGATTACGCCGCTGAGCGATAATTTCTGCGCGGGCTGCAATCGCATCCGCGTCTCTGCGACGGGACAGCTTTATCCCTGCCTCGGCGGCACACGCGCCGTCGATCTGCGAGCGGGCCTGCGCGGTGAGCATCCCGAGGAGCAACTTGCCCTCGGTATCGAACAGGCGATGGCCACCAAACCGGAACGGCACGATTTCTTCATCGGGGCCGAAGCCGAGCGCGGCCCGGCGCGGCATATGTCGGTGACCGGTGGCTGAGGCGGTTGTCACCATCGTTTTGCTGGGACGGCTGGGAGAGCTGGCCGGTTGCGAAGCGATAACGGTGCCCGCGCCGCTCGACTGGAGCGGCCTGCTGGAAGCGGTCGGCGAACCGGTCGCCACGGCGCTCTCCGCGCCCGGAATACATGTCGCGCTGGATGGCGAAGTGCTGCGCGACCCGGCATCGTTGAAGCTGGAAACGGCGGGCGAGATTGCGCTGCTCCCGCCGGTCAGCGGCGGCTGACCATGTGCGGTGTAGTTCTGGCAAGCGAGCCGTTAGACGTTGCGGCGCAGCTGGCGCAATTCGTGGCGGACAATGCGGACTCTGGTGCGACGGCATCCTTTACGGGCTCTGTCCGCGACGACGACGGCACGATTGCGCTGGAATTGTCGCATTATGCGCCGCTTACGCTGCCGGGGATGGAGAGCATTGGCGCAGACGACGACCACGCGCTTTTCCCTGCGCGACCTGCTGATCGTCCACCGCATCGGCACCATGCGACCGGGCGAACCGATTGTGCTGGTCGCGGCGGCGGCGGCGCATCGGCGCGCGGCATTCGATGCGGTGGACTACGCGATGGACCACCTGAAAAGCCGCGCCTGGTTCTGGAAGCGGGAGCAGCGGGACGATGGCTGGCACTGGATAGAACCGCGCGCAGACGATGCCGAGGCACTCGCGCGCTGGAATTGAAGCGCTAACGCAACGTCCTAGCGCATCTGGCCGCGCAATTCGGCCAGCACCGCGTCCTGCTCGCGTACTCGTGCCAATGCGCTTTCGCGGACCTGCGCCACGCGGTCGCGCTGTTCGAACGCCAGCGTGGTGTCGACATAGATCAGGTCGAGATCGGCGAGCACGATGGCAGCCTGGCTCCGCTGCGAATCGAGCGATGCCAGCGCCACCAGTGCCGCGCTGCGCCGGTCGCTGGTGATGGCGGAACCCGCGCCGCTGCGCACGGCACGCCGCGCGCCCGGCACTTCGGAGGCAAACGCCGCGCTGGCCTGCGCCATGCGGGCGTCCAGTGCCTCGATGCGCTGCGGCGGTATCGGCGGGCAGGGCGGCGGGCACCAGATCGGGCAGTCCGGCGACGGCATCGAATTGCGCACCGCTTCGTTCGAAATCGCGCAGGGCGAGCGAGGGATAGTCGGTCGTGCTCGCTGCGCAGCCCGAAAGGCACGACAGCATCAGCACGGCGGGAAGGAGTTTGGCCATGACGGCGTTCCTATCATATCGCGCACGTTCCGCCACCATCGCGATGGCGGTGTGCAGGCGACATTATGCGCCCGCACTGCGTTGACTTGCCGCGCAGTCTGGCATATTGGCCCGCCTTCACGACTGACCCCGTCCTCACGGGGCGGGTCATTGTCGCGCCGGATCCGTATGGGTGTTCCGTATGGGCTTGGCATCACAATTTAACTGGAAAGACGACCATCATGTTCGCAATCGTGCGCACAGGCGGCAAGCAATACCGGGTTGCCGCCGGAGACAAGATCGCGGTTGAAAAGCTCGCCGGCGACGCTGGTGACACCATCACGCTGGGCGATATCCTGCTCGCCGGACGAAGGCGACGCGATGGAAGACGCCAGCAAGGTAACGGTATCCGCCGAAATCATCGCGCAGGCGAAGAGCGAAAAGGTCGTCGTTTTCAAGAAGAAGCGTCGCCACAATTATCGCCGCAAGAACGGCCATCGCCAGCAGATGACGTTGCTGCGGATTACCGATGTCGGCTCCGGTGGCGCGAAGAAGTCCGCTGCAAAGAAGGCACCGGTCGAGAAAGCCGACGCCCCCGCCAAGGCTGCGCCTAAGAACTGCCGCACCGAAGGCCGACAAGGCCGCTGGCGACACCGCTGCCGTGAAGAAGGCTCCGGCTAAAAAAGCACCCGCCAAGAAGGCCGCCACCAAGGCGCCTGCGGCGAAGAAAGACTAAAGAGGTAACTCGGCATGGCACATAAGAAAGCAGGCGGTTCATCCCGCAACGGTCGCGACTCCGCAGGGCGTCGCCTTGGCGTGAAGAAATTCGGCAGCGAAGGCGTGATCGCGGGCAACATCATCGTGCGCCAGCGCGGCACCAAATATTATCCCGGCGAGAATGTCGGCATGGGCAAGGACCATACGCTGTTCGCGCTGAACGACGGCAAGGTCCGCTTCCACAAGGGCAAGCTGAGCCGCACCTTTGTGTCGGTCGACCTGCTGGCGGAAGCTGCCGAATAAACCGGACGGTTCGATGACGGGGCCATCCATCGCGGATTGGCCTGCCGGCAGCGATTGAATTCGATTGAGGGGAGACGGGCCAGGCCCGCCTCCCCTTTTTCATGCGCGCATTCTCCCCTCGGCCATCTCGGCATTTCGGGAGAAAGCGAATGTTCCATCGCAGCGAAAGGTTGCTGCTGCGCCCCCTTTGGCCCGAAGACTGGCGCGCTGTTTTCGACGGTGTGACGGAAGAGGCGATTGTCCGCAATCTGGCGAGCGCGCCGTGGCCCTATGCCGAGCAGGATGCGAGAGATTTCGTGGCACTGCCCGAACACCCGCGTCACCCGCGCTTCTTGATTACGCGCGCCGATGACGCGGCTGTGATCGGGACGATCGGCATCGATCATGTCAAGTCAGACGTGGAACTTGGCTACTGGATCGCACGCGAGCATTGGGCACAGGGCTACGCCACCGAAGCCGGGCGCAGCGCGATCGCGGTGGCGCGGATGCTGGGTCACAAGGTGCTGACCGCCGGACATTTCGTGGACAATCCCGCATCGGGCCGCGTCCTCCGCAAGCTGGGTTTCCAGCCGACCGGAGCCGTCCGGAATCGCGATAGCAAGGGGCGCGCACAACCGGCGCCGGTGGTCGAATATCGCCTGCACCTTGCAGCTAGTGGCACCAGCCAGCGTGCTGCCTGACTTAACAATCATTGCAGCCGCCCACCGGCTGGCTTAGCAACGGCTCCCATGTCGCAACGCAAACGCCTGACCCCCGAAGAATCGCGTAATGCTGCGCTGGCCGCCGCGCGCAGCCTGCTGATGGAATCCGGCCCGCAAGCGGTGACGCTGAAGGCCGTGGCCCAGCGGGTCGGGCGCACGCACGCCAACCTGCTCCATCACTTCGGTTCGGCGTCGGGCTTGCAAAAAGCACTGGCGGCGCATCTGGCGCGTACCGTGTGCGAGACGATCAAGGATGCCGTGACGGCCGAGCGTGCCGGGCTGGGCCATCCGCGCGAGGTCGTGGATCTGGCGTTCGACGCTTTCGATGCCGAGGGTGCGGGCGCGCTGGCGGGCTGGATGCTGCTGACCGGAAACGAGGATGCACTCGACCCGATTATCGAGGCCATTCACCAGCTGGTCGACGAAATCGCGCCGGAAGAAGACCCCTGTTGCGACGCGACGAATGAGGTCGGGCGGATACACGAGGAAACGCTAAGCCTCGTGCTGCTGGCGCTGGGCGATGCGCTGATGGGCGCGCCTATGGCAAAGGCGCTGGGCCTGCCGCGCGATACCGCGCGCCGCCGGGCCGAAACCATGCTGACGTCGTCGCTCGCGGAGATCGAAGGAGCTGCCTAGCGGCTTTGCCACTCCGGCAGGCTGGCAGGATCGAGGTCGGCCACGCGCAGGTGATCGACGGCAAGGCCGAGCGCGGGATAGGCCGCCTTGCGCCGCTTCTCCTCCGACTGTTCCAGCGGCACCACCACCAGCCGCCGGTTGACCTTCTGCCGCCAGTTCATGCGCGCGGTATTTTCCTGCCCGATATAGCAGCCTTTCTCGAACGACACCCCGTTCAGCTCCACCGCATTGGTTTCCAGCCACAGGATATCGCCCAGCTCGGCCTGGCCCTCGGGCACGCCCAGCGACAGGCGATGCGCAAGCCACGCCTCGTCCGCATCGGCCTCGGCCCTGTCCGGCTGGCACGGCGCGATCCAGCGTTCGCCCAGCGCGGCAAGACGCGGATCGCTGCCCGCGCCGTCACCCGCATGTGCCACGCCAATGCACGCCAAGCGCCGGGTCCACCGCGATGTCGATAGGCCGTCGCAAGCGATACAGCGACAGCCGCTTCACCAGCGCCTCCGCCTGCGCCGCTTCGCAATCGAGCAGCAGCGTGTCGGTGCCCGAAGGCCAGACGATGAAGTCGAACATCGTCTTGCCCTGCGCGCTCAGCAAGGCGGCGTAACAGGGCAGCGTGCCCTTCACATCGTTCGTCACCAGCCCCTGGAGAAAATCCGCTACCGATTCGGTATCGTCTTTCGGCGAAACGCGGATAACCGCGCGGTCGTTCAGGAGGGTCGGCGCGGGTGCAGGCTGGGTCATGCCAGCAACATCGGCATCGGCGGCGGCGATGCAAGTGGTGTCCTACAGGCGCAGGGTGTGACAAGATGCGCGCATATCGAATCCCTTTCTGTATGTTCACGAGCCTCGCTTCAAAAGACTTGTTTTAATTTAATGCTTTAGGCGAAAATTGGCTTTTCTCCGAAAGACCGTCCGCCAAATGTGCTTCGTGAACGAACCTGACGAATGAGCCGCCCCATGAACGAATTGACCATCCGCCGTCCCGACGACTGGCACCTGCATTTCCGCGACGATGCGATGATGCGCTCCGTCGTGCCGTTTACCGCGCGCCAGTTTGCGCGGGCCATCGTGATGCCGAACCTGTCGCCGCCCGTGACCACCGCCGCGCTGGCCAGCGCGTATCGTGACAGGATCATCGCGGCGGTGCCCGATGGCGTCGATTTCACGCCGCTGATGACGTGCTATCTGACCGACGATACCGATGCGGACGATCTTGCGGCGGGCTTTGCCGACGGCATCTTCACCGCCGCCAAGCTCTATCCCGCCAACGCCACCACCAACTCCGCGCATGGCGTCAGCGATGTCGCGCAACATTCGCGGCGTGCTGGAGCGGATGGCGGCCATCGGCATGCCGTTATGCGTGCATGGCGAGGTGACGGCGGACGAGATCGACGTGTTCGACCGCGAGGCGGTGTTCATCGAGCAGGTGATGGCACCGCTGGTCGCCGAATTGCCCGAACTGCGGGTGGTGTTCGAACACATCACCACCGCCGATGCCGTCGCTTTCGTCGAGGCGACGGGCGAGAACATCGCGGCGACGATCACGCCGCAGCATTTGCATATCAACCGCAACGCCATGCTGGTGGGCGGAATGCGGCCGCATGCCTATTGCCTGCCGGTGGCGAAGCGGGAGCGGCACCGGCTGGCGCTGCGCGCGGCGGCGACGGGCGGTTCGGCGGCGTTTTTCCTCGGCACCGACAGCGCGCCGCATACGCGCGATGCGAAGGAAAGCGCCTGCGGCTGCGCGGGTATCTTCAACGCGCCGTTCGCGCTGGAAAGCTATGCGCAGGTTTTCGACGAGGAAGGCGCGCTGGACCGGTTCGAAGCGTTTGCCAGCGAGAACGGGCCGCGTTTCTATCGCCTGCCGCTGAATGAAACGCGCATCACACTGCGCCGCCGACCGGTCACGGTACCGGAAACGCTGTCGGCAGGGGGCAGCGATGTGGTGCCGTTCCATGCCGGCCAGACGCTGGACTGGTCGCTGGATTAGGTCGGCAGCGGCCGCGAGTACCGCGGCGCGGCTCTTCGCCCACATGTCGTAGACGAACACCGCCAGCGCCGCCCAGATCAGGATGAAGCACCAGAGCTGCGCCGGTTTCAGCGGTTCGCCGAACACGGTCAGGCCGAGAACGAAAACGATGGAGGGGGCAAGGAACTGAATGAAACCGAGCGTCGAATAGGCCATGCGGCGCGCGGCGATGGCGAACAGCAGCAGCGGCACCGCCGTCAGCACGCCGCCGAGCAGGATAAGCAGGTTCATCCGCAGGTTGACACCGAAGGCGGAGCCTTGCGGCAGACCGGCGTAATACAGGGCGATGGCGGTGGCGGGCAGGAACAGGATGGCCGATTCGATGGTGAGGCCGGGCAGGGCACCCACCGCGACCTTCTTGCGCACCAGGCCATAGCTGGCGAAGCTGACGGCCAGGGTCAGGCTTATCCACAGCGTCGTCAGCGCGCCGCCGAGCAGGAAGGCGATGCCCGCCGCTGCCAGCGCCACGGCGGTCCACTGGCGGGCGTTCAGCCGCTCGCCGAGGAAGACGGTGCCGAGCATCACGTTGAGGAGGGGATTGATGTAATAGCCGAGGCTGGCGGCATAGACGAAGTTCTGCTGGATCGCCCAGATATAGACCAGCCAGTTGAGGCCGATCAGGAATGCGCTGAGACCCAGCATCGCCATCGTGCGCGGTTCGCGGAGAGCGGTGCGGACTTCGGGCCATTGCCGCCGCGCCAGCACGATCAGCAGGCACAGCGGCACCGTCCAGATAATGCGCCAGCCGACGAATTCGAATGCCGGAACGCTGCGCACGAAGATGAGATAGACGGGCAGGAAGCCCCACAGCAGATAGGCACCAAGCGCGGCGGGCAGGCCCGAGGGCGCGGTTTTCGGCGAAGTCATCGGTTCGCGCTTAGGCTCGCGTGGCCCTGACAACAAGGACGCGGAAACGGGGCATGGGCGAGAAGGAGGCTTAACCAATGCGTGCTAACGCGCGGGCATGCCGGTTTTTCCCCGCCTTGCTCCCATACTGCTTGCTTCTGTCGCGATCGGCGGATGCAGCGATGCGGCACCTGCGCCCGAAACGCGCGATGCGGATCCGGTGGTGCAGCGGGCGCTGAACGATCCGCTGATGATCGACCCGGACCTGTCGTCGCAGAATCTCGCCAATGCGGCGCTGTCTTTCGAGATCGGGCATCCGGTTCCGCCCGAAAATGCAGATGCCCCGGCTGCGCTCGCGGCACGGGAGGCGGCGCTGGACTTGCTGAAAGGCGCGGCACCGGACCTGCAGCCGGTTGCGGACGACGCAGCCGTGCCAAGCGATGCCGAGGCGCTCAACGCGCTTGGGCGTTTGAAGCGGCTGGATATTGCGGAGAACTGCCTTGCCGGGGCGCGCTTTTCCGCGTTGTGGGTGACGCGCTTGCCGGACGGGCTGGAGCCGTATCCGCGCGGCAGCGTAAAGGAAGCGGCAGGCACCGATGAGGCGGCCTGCGAAGTGCGCAGCGTGATCTATCTCAGCCCGGTGGGTATCGAGGACGTCATCGCCTTCCACGCCGCCCGCGCCAGCGATGCAGAATTTGCGGTGGAATACCGCACGGGGGAAGGGTGGCACCTGCTGTCCGGCAAGACGGCGAATGCACGGTTCGAGATTGCCGGCAGGACGCTGGCGGGCGGCCTGTCCGAAGTCTCGATTGCCAGCGCGGTGAACGGCAAGCCCTGACGCGCTCAGCCGCTGGAAAGACCCACGCCGATGGTGGCGCGCGGCTGCTCCATTTCGGTGCTGGCGACGGGATACGCGCAATAATCGGCGGCGTAAAAGGCGGCGGGACGGTGGTTGCCCGACAAGCCCAGCCCGCCGAACGGTGCCGCCGACGATGCGCCGCTGGTCGGACGGTTCCAGTTGATGATGCCCGCGCGGATATTGGCCCAGAACTTGTTGTAATCCTGCGGGTTTCCGCCGATCAGCGATGCGGACAGGCCGAACCGCGTCCGGTTTGCCTCGGCGATACCGGCCTCGAAATCCTTGACGCGGATGACTTGCAGCAAGGGGCCGAACAGCTCGACATCGGGACGGTCGGTCATCGCGGTGGTGTCGATGATGCCGGGCGACAGGAAGGGCAGGTTGTCGTCGGGCCGCGTCATGTGCCGGATCGCCTTGCCGCCGTTGGACAGGAAATAGAGGAAGCTCTCGACCAGCTGGTCCGCCGTCGCATTGTCGATCACCGGCCCCATGAAGGGCGCAGGCTCGGCAAAGGGTTCGCCCACGATCAGGCGTGAGGTCAGCGTCTTCAGCTCGTCGATCAGCGGGGCATACATGCTGTCCTTCACGATCAGCCGCCGCGCCGCCGTGCAGCGTTGTCCGGCGGTGGTGAAGGCGCTTTGTATAATGAGCGTGGCGGCGTCGGTAATCTTGGGCGTGTCGATCACCACGATGGGATTGTTGCCGCCCATTTCCAGCGCAACGATCTTGCCCGGATTGTTGGCCAGCCGCTTGTTGATGGCGATGCCGACTTGCGCGGAGCCGGTGAACAGCACGCCGTCCACGCCGCGATGCGCGACCAGCGCCTTGCCCTCGTCCGGCCCGCCCACGCAGAACTGCGCCACGGCGGCGGAGATGCCAGCGCGGTTGAAGCACTGCATCAGCAGCTCGCCGGTGGCGGGCGTCTTCTCGCTGGGTTTGAAGATCACGACATTGCCCGCGATCAGGGCGGGTACGATATGGCCGTTGGGCAGGTGGGCGGGGAAATTATACGGGCCAAGCACCACCATCACGCCATGCGGCTTGTGCCGGACGGCGGAGGTGCCCTTCATCGCGCTGTCGAGCTTCTTCTGGCCGGTGCGCTCGGCATAGGCACTGACGGAGATGTCCACCTTGGCCATCACCGCATCGACTTCGGTGCGCGCTTCCCACATCGGCTTGCCGGTTTCGCGCGCGATGGTAGTGGCGAGCAGGTCGGCTTCCTTGCGAACCTCGTTCACGAAACGGCGGCACAGTTCGATCCGCGTGGCAAGCGGTTGCGCGGCCCAGGCGGGCCACGCGCGGCGCGCGCGATCGACCACGGCGTCGATGTCATCGACCTTGCCGCGCCAGACCTCCGCACCGGTGGCGGGTTCGACGGATACGATCTGCTGTTCCGACACGTGGATACCGTCTCCCAAACCTACGCCTGCAAAGGGGCCTGCGCCCGATAAACCACACGCGCATAAGGTCAATTCCTTACGACCAAGACGCCCAGCTGAAGTGCCCTGTCACAGTTGGGCATTAGCGGTCAAATTGCAGGGAAGGGCAGTTTCCTTCCCCCATCGATTTGCCCCGTCGATTTGCATGAAGACGGTTCGTGTGGATGGTAGTGTAAATTGGTTAACCTGTCTTGCTATGTTGTTGCATCTGAGACACCGGTCCACCCGAAGTAGTCGATAGTTACCGAAATTCAGACAGGACTTGGGAAGCTGGCGACTGCGAAAAGGCGATATCGCCACAGATAAAACCCATGTCCGTGGGTCTGGGAGAGAGAAGTAACACCATGCGTATTGATCTGAAGAAATTTGCTGTCCTGGCCGGTTCCGCTTCGAGCCTTGCACTCGCTTCTGTGGCGATTGCCCCAGCACCTGCTGCGGCAGAGGAATGCTTGCTCGATACCGACGAAAGCGACAACGCATCGGCAGGTGATACGACAGCGGGTGCAGCTTCGGACAACGACACCGCGCTTGCCTGCGGGCAGAATGCTCTGGCGCGCGGTATCGATGCGCTGGCTGTCGGCACGGACGCACAGGCAACCGGTAACTCCACGACAGCCGTGGGCGGCGAAAGCGTGGCGTCGACGCCGGGATCGACTGCGCTCGGCTGGCAAGCTGTCGCAACCGGCGCGATGGGCACGGCGGTCGGCCACCAGACCACCGCATCGGGCGACCAGAGCTTTGCCGGTGGCGAAGATGCAGTCGCTTCGGGCGACAATGCAATCGCGATTGGCAATACCGCGCTGGCGAGCGGCGGCGACGCCATTGCTATTGGCGGAAACCGCGACGATGCGACGGGACGCGCGACGCAAGCCACCGGCGCATCGACGACGGCCGTCGGCGGTCAGGCATTGGCCACTGCAACTGCCGCGACAGCGTTCGGCTGGCGTTCCGAAGCCACCGGTGAACGGTCGACCGCTGTGGGCCATCTTGCCACGGCGCAAGGGGTGCGTTCAATCGCCGTTGGCGAGAATGCCGACGCGCAGAGCGATTTCGCCACTGCCATCGGCAATGAATCGATAGCCAATGGTATCGACGCCCTCGCGATCGGCGATACCGCCGTTGCGACGGGCAATTCGACTACGTCGGTTGGCGGGGAAAGCGTCGCGACCGGACCGGGTGCGACGGCTTTCGGCTGGCAGTCGGCAGCGAATGCCGAGCGCGCAACCGCTCTGGGGCATCTTGCCACCGCGCAAGGTGTACGCTCCGTCGCCATCGGCGAGAACGCCGATGCACAGACGGATTTCGCAACGGCCATCGGTAACGAAGCCATTGCCAACGGCATCGACGCTCTGGCCGTAGGTGACACGGCAGTCGCCACCGGTAATTCGACTACGACGGTGGGCGGCGAGAGCGTCGCTACAGGCCCGGGAGCGACAGCGTTCGGCTGGCGCGCCGCAGCAGGTGCCGAACGTGCAACGGCACTTGGTCATCTGGCAACGGCGCAGGGTATTCGCTCCGTCGCCATCGGCGAGAATGCCGATGCACAGACGGATTTTGCCACGGCTATCGGCAACGAAGCCATCGCTAACGGCATCGACGCCTTGGCGTTGGGCGACACGGCCCTGGCAACGGGTAATTCCACCACAGCGTTGGGCGGCGAGTCGATCGCCAGCACACCGGGTGCGACTGCACTTGGCTGGCAGGCCGTTGCGACCGGAGCGATGGGCACGGCTGTCGGTCACCAGACCACGGCTTCGGGCGACCAGAGCTTTGCCGGGGCGGAAGATGCCGTGGCCTCTGGCAGCAATGCCATCGCTATCGGTAACACCGCGCAGGCGACCGGAGGCGATTCCGTCGCCATCGGCGGCAACCGGGACGGTGCAACGGGCTTCTCGACCATCGCCAGCGGACCTTCGACCACGGTGGTTGGCGGGCAGTCTTCGGCAGTCGGGGCGGGTGCCACGGCCTATGGCTGGCGCGCCAATGCGACCGCTGAACGTGCGACGGCACTTGGCCACCTGTCCACGGCCAGCGGCGTGCGTTCGGTTGCAGTCGGCGAAGGCGCTACGGCGAGCGGCATGACCTCCGTCGCGGTCGGTAACCTGGCTTCTGCTACGGGTATGAACTCCATCGCAATCGGGAATGGTGCAACGGCAACGAATGACGGCAGGTCGTCCTCACCAATCTCGACACCAGCACGGGTAGCCAAGCCGGCACTTTGTTCGCAGTGACGACAGATGCCACAGGTACGCTGGGCCGGACCGCTTTCGCTCTCGAGTGCTGCTCAGGCCAACAATACGGCAGCCATCGGGGTTAACTCCAACAATATCGCCGGCAACACCGCTGCCATCGGTACGCTGGGCACCAATGTGACTGCGCTGCAGGCGCTGACCTCGGCCCAGACGGGCCAGATCAACACGCTGTTCGCTGCCTCGGCAGACAACCGCGCGGCGATCGACCGGTCCAACGAAGGTGTCGCAATGGCGCTGGCCATGGAATCGCCCGGCCTGCCAGCCGGTACCAGCTTCGCCCTGTCGGGTGGCGTCGGTTACTTCGAGAACCAGGGTGCCGGTACGGTCGCCATGTCCGCACGGGTCAGTGAAAACGCCGCATTCTCTGCGGGTGTCGGTGTCGGTTTCGACAGCGGCGAAGTCGGCGCGCGTGGTGGCTTCCAAGTCGCCTGGTAAGCGATTACAAGCGCGGTCATGAGAATGACCGAACCAAAATCGAAGATGCCGGGGCCTCGTGCTCCGGCATTTTTCGTTGCAGTCGCCCTGACCGTTTCCGCTACGCCCGCACTGGCACAGCAACAGCCGCTCGCGCCGGGGCAATCGGTGGCACAACCGCAGATCCAGCCGCCACCCTCGATCCGCCCGACGCCCAGCCAGCTCGAACTGTCGAAGATGATCTGGTCGATCATGGCTGCGGTCGATCACGCAAACCTGTCCGGCAATTATTCGGTGCTGCGCGACATTTCCGCGCAGGGTTTCCAGATCCAGAACAATGCCGCGCGCCTGACCGAGATTTTCGCGACCATCCGCAATTCGCGCGCCGACCTGTCCAACGCGCTGCTGGTCCCGCCGACTTATACGCAGGCACCCCAGATGGTGCGCGAGGACATCTTCCGCGTGCAGGGTATGTTCCAGATGCGCCCGAGCAGCTTGGCCTTCGACCTGTATTTCCAGTGGGAGCAGGGCCGGTGGAAGCTGGTCGGTATCGATTTGCAGCCGCTGGAAATGATACCCGGAGCAGCGGGTTAGGCGCTCGTTCTACCTGTGTCCGGCTGCAACCGGAGGCGGACCAAGCGCGCGGCCCATCGCCCGATCGCATCGACCTTGCGATATAGCGGCTCCCAGTCATCCTCGCGGTCGATGGCGCTCCAGATCACTTCGACTTCGTCGATGAGCATCGATTCCGGCTCGCCATCCCAATAGGGATCGTCGTTCTCGACCGGTGTCGGGTCGGCAAGCGCCTCGCGCAGCTCGCCACCGGCATCCCGTCCGCCGCGATGGGTGTGAAAGAACAGGTCGGGCGATACGCCGCTGGCGCGCATCTGCGCTTCGCTGGCGGCTACGATTCGCCCGTTCGTTTCCGCATCGCCCGGCTCCACCCCAAGCCGCCAGCACCAGCGTCGCCCGATGGCGTCCATGTAAAGCGGGCCGAACCGGTCCAGCGCCGCAATCAGGGGCGGCGCGTCGGCCAACGCCCGCAGCGCAACCGCCAGCTGCCCGCAATTCCAGTGCACCGCTTCGGGCTGGCGGCCGAACGCATAAAGGCCCTGGTGATCGAAATAGGCGGCGGTGAATGCGGCATCCCAGCGCGGCAGCCAGCGCCACGGTCCGTAATCGAAGCTCTCGCCGGAGATGTTCATGTTGTCGGTGTTCAGCACACCGTGGACGAACCCCGCGACCATCCAGCTTGCCGCCAGATCGGCCGAGCGTTCCACCACCTGATGCAGCAATTGCACGGCCGGTTCGTCGCCATCGGCGACATCGGCGGCGGGGGCGGGCCGGGAAACTGCGTCAGGCAATAGTCCACCAGCTGCGCCATATTCTCCGGCTGCTCCAGCGCGAGCAGCCGCTGGAACGTGCCGAAGCGGATATGGCCGTGGCTTAGCCGGGTCATCACGGCGGAGCGGGTAGGCGATGGTTCGTCGCCGCGCTGCAGTGCCTCTCCCGTTTCCACCACGGCAAGCGTCTTCGAGGTGTAAACGCCCAGAGCCTCCAGCATTTCGGTGGCCAGTATCTCGCGCACCGCGCCTTTCAGGGTCAGCCGTCCGTCGCCCGACCGGCTGTGCGGCGTGCGGCCCGATCCCTTCGTGCCGCAATCGAGCAACCGCCCCCTATCGTCGCGCATCTGGGCGAACAGGAAGCCGCGCCCGTCACCGATATCGGGATTGTAATTGCGGAACTGGTGGCCGTGATAGCGCAGCGCCAGCGGTTGCGGCAGATTGTCCGGCAACGCCGCGAAACGCCCGAAATGGGCGATTTTTTCCGCGTCCGACAAAGTGTCCAAGCCAATGCTGGCGGCGGCATGCTCGTTCCAGTATCGCAAGCGTGTCTGCGGGAATTGCGCTGCCTCGACCGGGTCCGCTAGCCAGTCGGCAAGCGAAACGATGGGTGTTTCGGGACGATAGGATGCGCCGGTCATGCCAAGCGTGTGGCGCGCCACGGTGAAAGCTGCAATGGGAAAGCGGACAGATAACGGATGTGAACGGCATGACGACGCAGCGCGATGACGAGCGGAATTACAGCGACGGAACATGGCTCAGCGCCGAGGGGCTGGCGCTGCATTATCGCGACTATCCGGCTGCGGGCACGGCCAGAGATACGCCGATCATCTGCCTGCATGGCCTGACCCGCAACGGGCGCGATTTTGCCGGTCTGGCCAAGCCGGCTTGCGGCAACCCGCCGCGTGATCGTGCCCGACATGCGCGGGCGCGGCAAAAGCGAATATGCTGCGGACCCCGCGACCTACACCCCGCAGACCTATGTCGCCGATGTGCTGGCGCTGCTCGACCGGGAAAGCATTTCGCGCGCGGTTTTTATCGGCACGTCACTGGGCGGATTGATGACCATGCTGCTGTCGGCGCACCAGCCGGACCGGATCGCGGCGGCGGTGCTGAACGATATCGGCCCGGAAATCGACGCAGCCGGACTGGACCATATTCGCGGGTATGTGGGGCAGGGGCGTAGCTATCCGACCTGGATTCATGCTGCGCGTGCATTGGAAGACCTCCATGCGGGTGCGCATCCTGCATTCGAACTGGAAGACTGGCTGGCAATGGCCAAGCGGGGGATGGAAGTGCAGCAGAGCGGGCGCATCGGGTATGATTACGACATGAAGATTGCCGAGCCTTTCGCGCAAGACGATGGCGCCGCGCCGCCCGACCTGTGGCCCGCATTCGAAAGTCTGGATGGAAAACCGGTGCTGCTGGTGCGCGGGGCATTGTCGAACCTGCTCTCGCCTGAAACCTACGCCAGGATGCAGGCGCGCCTGCCCGGTGCGGCGGCGGTTACGGTGCCCGACATCGGCCATGCTCCCTTGCTGACCGAGCCGGCTGCGCTCGCTGCCATCGAAGCCTTGCTGGCCGATATCGCATGAGCGCGAAAGGGGAAAAGGCGGCGCGCATCCTGCACCTGCATTCTACATTTGCGGCAGGCGGCAAGGAACTGCGCTCGGTCCAGATCATGAATGCCTTGGGCAAGCAGGCGCAGCATACGATCGTGTCCGCCGATCCTTCGCAACTCGCGGCAAAGGCGCATATTGCGCGCGGTGTGAAGGCGAGCTTCCCAACCGACTTTCCGTCGCTGCGCGGTCGCCCCACGCCGGGACGGCTGAACCGTATCGCCCGCGCGATGAAGCCGTTCGACCTGGTGCTGACCTACAACTGGGGCGCGATGGATGCGGTGATGGCGCATACGCTGTTCCGCGAGCACCTCGGCTTGCCGTCGCTGGTGCATCACGAAGACGGGTTCAACGAGGACGAGCGCGACGGGTTGAAGACGACGCGCAACTGGTACCGGCGGATCGCGCTGGGCAAGGCGTCGGGGCTGGTCGTGCCGTCCGAAACGCTGGAAGAAATCGCGCTGGAAACCTGGCAGCAGCCGCTGGGTCGGGTGAAGCGCATCGCCAACGGGATCGACACGCGCGCCTTTGCCAAAAAGCCAAAGCCCGATGCGCTGCGCGGTGTCATCAAGCGGCGCGAGGAGCGCTGGGTCGGCACTCTTGCCGGCCTGCGGCGGGTAAAGAACCTGCCCGCGCTGGTGCGCGCGTTCCGGACGCTGCCCGAACCGTGGCAGCTGGTGATCGTGGGCGAAGGTCCGGAAGAGGCCGCCATCCGCGACGAGGCAAACCGCCTCGATATCGGACACCGCGTCCACCTTCCCGGCTTCGTGCCCGATCCGGCGCGGTTCGTCGGACTGTTCGATATCTTCGCGCTGTCGTCCGACACCGAGCAGTTTCCGATCTCGGTCGTGGAGGCGATGGCGGCCGGTCGTCCGGTGGTCGCGCCCGATGTCGGCGATGTGGCGGACATGGTCGCGCCCGCCAATACGCCCTTCGTCATTCCCGCCGGCGACGACAGCGCGCTCGCATCCGCGCTTGAAAAGCTCGCCGCCGACGATGCCTTGCGCAAGGCGGTGGGTGAGGAAAACCGCCAGCGCGCCGTCGCGGAATATGACGAACGCCGGATGCTCGACACGTATCGCCGGCTTTATGGCTCCGCGATGGGCCGCACGCTGGCCTGACGGCTTCAGTCCGCATTCACGCGCGGCGCGCGAAGAATTGCATCCTTGCCATCATCGGTTAAAGACGCGCGCACAGTCTTTTTCCGCCAACTTTTGCAGACAGGAAGCGCCCCCGCGTGGCCCTACCCCCGACAAACACTCCCCCGGCAACACCTCCCGCGACGGCTCAACCGCGCGCGGAAGATCGCGCCGATGATCGTAAGGCAAAGCGTAAAGCCGCCGAGGACGAAGTGCTGCTGCGCGAGATCGACGATGCCGTGCGGCAGGATCGCTATACGGACTTTGCGAAAACCTACGGGCGTATCGTCATCGCGGTGCTGGTCGTCGGCCTGCTGGCGTTTGCCGCTTATCTGTATTGGGACAGCCAGCGCGAAGCCGCGATGGAAGCCGATAGCGAGGCGCTGGTTGGCGCGCTTGACCAGTTGGAGGCGGGCAATCTGCAAACGGCGGATGGCCAGCTCGATACGCTGATTGCCGATGGCGAGGGACTGGCGGCAATCAATGCGCAGATGCTGAAAGCGGGCATTGCGCAGCAGGACGGTCGCAATGCCGATGCGGCGAAGCTTTATGCGGCGGTCGCGGCCAATGGCGATGCGCCCGCAGGCGCTGCGCGAACTGGCGACGGTGCGCGATGTTGCGGCGCGGTTCGATACGATGAAGCCCGCCGATATCGTCGCGGCGCTGGAGCCGCTGGCCAAGCCGGACCGCCCGTTCTTCGGTAGCGCGGGCGAGATGCTGGCCATGACGTATCTCGACCAGGACAAGGATGCGCAGGCGGGCGCGCTGTTTGCCTCGATTGCCAAGGCGGAAGACGTGCCGGAAAGCCTGCGTTCGCGCGCGCGCCAGATGGCGGGACTGCTGGGCGTCGATGCAATCGTGGATGTCGATGAAATCATGGAAGAGCTGGCCGTGCCAGCGGGCGAACAGGGCAATGCCCCTGCCGCCGCACAATAAGGCCACCGCCGCGCCGATGCGCGCGATGGGCCGATAGAGGATTTTGGATATGCGTTTTTACCAAGGCTTTCTCGCACGGGCTGCCATTTCGGCTGGCGCTGCTCTGGCCCTGTCGGGTTGCGGCATCATCGGCGGCAATAGCGAGCCGAAGACCACGCCGACGACGGGCGACCGCGTTCCGGTGCTCTCGCGCATCCAGACCGGCGCGCAGATCGACCAGGCGCTGCAATCCGTCGCAGTGGTGCTGCCGCCCGCGCGCGCGAATGCCGAGTGGGCACAGAATGGCGGCAATGCGGGCAAGTCCAACGGGCATCTCGCAATTTCCGATAATCCGTCGCCTGCCTGGACCGCGCAGGTTGCCGGTTCCAGCAATCGCAGGCGGCTTGCGGCGGCACCGGTCATCGGTGGTGGCGGGCTGTATGCGGTCGGCACGGACGGTGTTGTCAATGCCTTCGACGCGCAGAGCGGCGCGCGGCGCTGGACCTATCGCCTGCCGGTGGCCGAGGGGCTGTCCGCAGCGGCCTTCGGGGGCGGGGCAAGCTATGACAATGGCCGCGTTTATGCGACCAGCGGCACCGGACAGGTCGTGGCGCTGGATGCGACGAACGGATCGGAAATCTGGTCGGTGACACCCGCCGGGCCGCTGCGCGGATCGCCGACGATTGCGTTCAATTCGGTGTTCGTGATGACGCAGGACAACCAGATCCACGCGCTGGATGTCACCGACGGCAAAACGCAGTGGCGCGAATCGGGCTCGACAGCGCAGGCGGGCGTGTTCGGCGTCGCTGCGCCCGCCGCCGGACAGGGCACGGTCGTTGCCGGATACAGTTCGGGCGAGCTGGTCGCCTATCGCTATGAAAACGGTCGCACGCTGTGGTCCGATGCGCTGGCGCTGACGTCCATCTCCACTTCGGTCGGCTCGCTCTACGATATCGATGCCGATCCGATTATCGACGATGGCCGCGTGTATGCGCTGGGGCAGGGCGGACGCATGGCGGCGTACGAGCTGGTCACCGGGCAACGCGCATGGGAGCTGAACGTCGCGGGCATTTCGACCCCGGCGATAGCGGGCGAGTGGATCTTCGCGCTGACCGACGATGCGCGCCTGCTCGCCATTGCGCGAACGACGGGCAAGGTGCGCTGGATCAGCCAGCTGCAACGCTTCCGCAACGAGAAGAAGAAAAAGAACCCGATTTTCTGGACCGGTCCGGTGCTGGCGGGCAATTCGCTGTGGGCGGCGAGCACCGAAGGCGAGCTGCACAAGGTCAGCGTGGGCGAGGGATCGTCCGCCCTCTATCGCGATCTGGGCGCAGCGGTCTCGCTGCCGCCTGTGGTCGCCAACAACACGCTATATGTGCTGGACGATAACGGGCGCATCCACGCCTTCCGTTAAAGGATGATCGGCGGCCCGTCCCGCTGCGGGATGCGGCCATTGTCGTTACCGGCACTTTAACCTCTCGCGCGCTACGGCTGCCCGCCATGACCGCGCACGATCATTCGCAATTCACCACGGCGAGGCCCGACCGGCCACCGGCGAGCGATGTTTCGCCGTGGGTCGGCTTGGTCGGACTGGCCGGGCTGTTTGCGTGGATTGCGTTCTGCCGCAACTATCCCGCCATCGCCACGGCGCTGGACCTGCCCGGCCCGCGCGAGGTCATGTCCGGTCCCTATGCCTCGCTGGTGGCGCTGCTGTGCGCCGCGCTGCCGATGGTGGCGTGGTCGGTGATGGTGGACAAGGTCCATCGCAACCCGTCCACCGGGATCGTTTGGGGCGAAGGGCGGAAATGGGGCGCGGACTGGCGCACCTCCGCCACCAAGATCATCGGGCTGTGGGCGACTTTCGCGGTGATTGCCGCACTCTATTGTATTGCCCGCTGGTACTGGGGCGGGGCGTATCTGTTCGCCATGAAGATACTAGGCGCGGCCATCATTCCCATCGCCATCGCCGCAGTGCCCTATGTCCTGTGGCTGGACCGCTACATGAAGCAGCCGCGCGATGCGGCGTGGCATTTCGGCGCCCTGCTGACGCGGCAGGCGGGGTGGGAGCGCGACACCATTGCCAAGCACTGGCGCGCGTGGATCATCAAGGGCTTCTTCACCGCCTTCATGCTGTCGATCGTTCCGGGCGGCTTCGCTTTCATCGTCGAGCACGACCTCGCCGATATCGCCTCGAACCCGGTGGTGCTGGCGGCGCTGTGTATCGAAATGCTGTTCGTGATCGACGTACAGATCGGCACGGTCGGCTATCTGCTGACCATGCGCCCGCTTGACGCGCATATCCGCAGCGGCAACCCGTTTCTGGCAGGCTGGATCGCGGCGCTGGCCTGTTACCCGCCGCTGGCGTGGGGAATCATGGGCGATAACGGCATTTTAAACTACCATGTGAACACGCGCGGCTGGGACATCTGGCTGACCGACAGCACCATTGCGTTGGCGTTCTGGGGCGCGCTGCTGGTCGCGCTGACGGCGGTATATGCCTGGGCGACGGTGGCGTTCGGCATCCGCTTTTCGAACCTGACCTATCGCGGCGTCATCACAAACGGACCGTATCGGTTCACCCGGCATCCGGCCTATCTGAGCAAGAACCTGTTCTGGTGGTGCGCGACGATGCCGTTCTTCGTGGTCGGCGCATCGCCGGTGGATGCCATCCGCAACACCGCGTTTCTGGCCTGTATCAGCGCGCTCTATTACTGGCGGGCCCGGACGGAAGAGGCGCATCTGCTGGCCGAGGATCCGAAATACCGCGAGTATTACGACTGGATGGCGGAGCATGGCGTCATCACGTCGCGGATAGAGCGCGTGGCGCGGAAGTTTAGGCCCAAACCGGTTTCTGCCTGAACTTCCGGAACGTAGAATTAGAAACTATATTTGTAAACCCGGTTAATATCACCGGCCCATTCGCCGTGATATTTGTCGAGCAGCCGCTGTGCCGGGACCTTGCCGCTGGCCACGATCTCATCGAGCGTTTCGAGAAAGCCCGTCTCGTTGTCGCCGCTGGCATTCAGGCGCGCGCGTGACACCAATCCGGCGCGGGCGATGAACAGCACCTCGCGCGCCAGTTCCTGCAAGCGCCGCCCGCCCGGTATCGTCGCATCCAGCCCCTCGGCTGGGACGGCGTTGCGCAGCGCCTCGCGCTCTTCCATCGTCCAGTCCTTGACCAGGTCCCACGCCGCATCGAGCGCGCCCTGATCGTAGAGCAGGCCGACCCAGAAAGCGGGCAGCGCGCAGATGCGGCTCCATGGCCCGCCATCGGCCCCGCGCATCTCCAGGAAGCTCTTGAGCCGCACTTCGGGGAAGGCGGTGGACAGATGATCCCACCAGTCGCCTTCGCGCGGTTTCTCGCCCGGCAGCACCGCCAGCTCGCCCTTCAGGAAGTCGCGGAAGCTGTGTCCGGCGGCGTCGATATATTTCCCGTCGCGGAATACGAAATACATCGGCACGTCGAGCATGTAATCGACCCAGCGTTCATAGCCGAAACCGTCGTCGAACACGAAAGGCAGCATCCCGGTGCGATGCGGATCGGTGTCGGACCAGATATGGCTGCGATAGCGAAAGGTAACCATTCGGCTTGCCTTCGGTGAAGGGCGAATTGGCGAACAGCGCAGTGGCGAGCGGCTGCAAGGCGAGGCCGGTGCGGAACTTCTTCACCATGTCCGCTTCGCTGGAATAATCGAGGTTCACCTGGATGGTGCAGGTCCGCAACATCATGTCCAGACCGAGCGATCCGACGCGCGGCATGTGCGACAGCATGACGTCATAGCGTCCCTTCGGCATGATCGGCAGCTCCGCGCGGGTCTTGTCGGGCCACATGCCGAGGCCGAGAAAACCGACGCCGTGTTCCTCGCCGATGGCCTTGACCTGGGCAAGATGGCGCCCGGTTTCGGCGCAGGTTTCGTGCAGGTTTTCCAGCGGCGCACCGCTCAGTTCGAGCTGTCCGGCAGGCTCCAGCGACACCGTGCCGTCGTCGCCCGCCATTGCGATGACCTTGCCGCCTTCCTCCACCGGATGCCATCCGAATTTCTGTAAATTCAACAGGATATCGCGAATACCTGAGGGTTCGTCGTAAGATGGCGCGGCGAAGTCATGGCGTCGGTAGACGAGCTTCTCGTGCTCGGTGCCGATCCGCCATGACGTCATTGGCTTTTCGCCGCCTTGCAGCGGTGCGATCAGCTGGCTGCGATCTTCGATTATCGGTTCGTCGGGCGCGGAGGCGTTGCGTGTGCTCATGCCGCAAACGGTAAACGCGACGTTACCGTGTGGGAAGGTCTTTACCTGTCGTCAACCCAATCGCCGCTCGTCGCCATCCACAGCGCGAGTGACGGCGATGACGGCGGTTTCGGCGCGCAAGATACGCGGGCCGAGCGATATGGGGCGTGCGTCGGGGTGGTTTTCGAGCGCCTCCCGCTCGACGGGATCGAAGCCGCCTTCGGGTCCGATCACGATGGCGGCGGGGCCGGTATGGTTACCGAAAGTTTGCACGGCGTTCGCGCCACCGTCTTCGTCCGCGTAGAACAGAGTGCACGTCCATCGGGCCAGTCGCGCAGGCTTTCGGCCAGCGTCGCGGGACTTTGCAGACCGGGCAACGCAGTGCGCGCGCATTGCTCCGCCGCTTCGGTGACAGCTGGCGCGCGCGGGCCTCGTTCAGGCTGTCGGCGACGCAGCGGCGCATGACGAGCGGCCGGATTTCCGCAACGCCGAGTTCGGTGGCTTTTTCCAGCACGAGATCGAAGCGGTCTTTCTTCAGCAATGCGGGGCACAACCACAGGTCCGGCGGCGTGTCGCGCGGGCGCAGGTGTTCGGCGGCGGTCAGCGTGAGGCGGCGCTTTTCCGTCGAGGCGACGGTCGCGGCCCATTCGCCGGTGATGTCGTCGCACAGGATGACGGTGTCGCCCGCGTTCACCCGCATGACGCGCAGCAGGTAATGCGCTTGCGGCCCGTCGAGCGTGATTGCGCTTCCCTGCGCGATGCGGTCGGGGACGAACAGGCGCGGGGCGCTGCGTGGTGGCCAGGCGGGGGTGGCGGGCATGGGCGGCGTATAGGTGAGGCGCGCGGTGGCGTCATCCTTCGTGGTCTTGATCGTCATCCTGAACTTGTTTCAGGTCCACTCTTGCGTGCCGAGCCGTGTGCGCGATGGATCCTGAAACAAGTTCAGGATGACGGGGGTGCAGTTCAGGATGACGGGGAGGGGTTCAGGATGACGGGGGTGCGGTGTAAGGCGTTGCTACATGAACGCACCATCCTCTAACCCCCCACCCCCGAACCGGCCGACATCGTGCCCGACAGCGAGCATCGCGGCCTCGTCGCGCGGCTGCCGCAGCCTGCGCGCGATCTGGCGCTGCTGGCGCGGTTCGACCGGCCGATCGGCTGGTGGCTGCTGTTCTGGCCGTGCGTCTGGGCGCTGTGGCTGGCGGGGCGGGGGTTCGCAGTGGGAGCTGGTCGGCTGGCTGCTGCTCGGCAGCATCGCCATGCGCGGGGCGGGGTGCGTCTATAACGATATCGTCGATGCCGATCTCGACCGGCAGGTTGCCCGCACCGCCAGCCGCCCCGTCGCCAGCGGTCGCGTTACGCAAGCGCACCGCGTGGCTGTGGCTCGGCGCGCTGTGTCTGGTCGGCCTGGTCGTGCTGCTGCAACTGCGGTGGGAGGCGCAGCTTGTCGCGTTGGGCAGCCTGCTGCTGGTGGCCGCCTATCCCTTCATGAAGCGCATTACGTGGTGGCCGCAGCTCTGGCTGGGGCTGGTGTTCGCCTGGGGCGTGCCGGTGGCGTGGCTGGCCATGCGCGGCGACCGGTTCGAGGTGATGGCGGCGCTGTATGCGGGCACGGTGGCGTGGATCGTCGGCTATGACACGATCTATGCCCTGCAGGACCGCGAGGACGATGCGCTGGTCGGCATCCGGTCCAGCGCGCTGCGGATGGGGCGGCATGTGCAGGGCGGCGTGGCGGCGTGCTACGCGCTGGCGCTGGCGGGCTGGGCGGGGCGTTCTGGCTGTGGCGCGAGGACTGGGTGGCGCTGCTGGCGCTGGTGCCGGTGGCGCTGCACCTGGCGTGGCAGGTCATGACGCTGGACCCGGCCGATGCGGCCAATCCGCTCGACCGGTTCCGCGCCAATCGCTGGGCCGGGGCGCTGATGGCGGCGGCGTGTTTCGTGGTCGGCAATGCCGGAATGTAATGGGCAGCCATGTAAGGAGCAGGACGATGTGCAACCTCTACCGCATGACCAAAAGCGCCGCCGAAGTCGCGCGGCTGTTCAACGCGAAGGACGCGCTGGCGGGCGCGAATATGGGCAGCGAGGTCTATCCCGGCCATCCCGGCGCGGTGATTGCCGAGGGTACGCTGCAAGCGATGGTCTGGGGCCTGCCGCTGCAAATGAAATCGAAAACCGGCAAGCCGCTGAAGCCCAAACCGGTCAACAATGCGCGCACGGACAAGCTCAACAGCTTCTTCTGGCGCAAGAGCTTCGAGACGCGCGCTGCCTCATCCCGCTGACCGGCTGGGCCGAGGCCGAGGGCGCGAAAGGCGCGATGACGCGCAGCTGGATGCAGGCGGGGCAGCGACGCGCTGTTCGCCTGCGCCGGGGTGTGGCGCGACAGCGAGGAATGGGGGCGCAGCTATGCGATGGTGATGACCGACGCGGTGGGCGTCGCGGCGCAGGTCCATGCGCGGATGCCGGTGATCCTGGAAGGCGATGCGCGCGCGGCATGGGTCGACGCCAAACCGGCCGAGGCCATCGCGCTGTGCGTCGGCTATGACGGACCCGTCGCCATCGACCGGACGGACCAGCCGTGGTCCGGCGGCGCGGCGCAGCGGCGGTTGCTGTAAAATGGCTAATACGCGTTAACCGCGCTCGTTATGCACTTCGCGTCGCGGGTGCGCTATTCATGCAGGGATGAGCTATCGCCGCCTCCTGACCTGCGCCGCATTCCTCGCGGCCTTTGCCACGGGCGGAACGGCGCTGGCGGCACCGGGCGATACGCAGGCGGTCACCGGCACGACCTCCGCGCAGATCGCGTCGCCGGTTACGATCGCCAACACGGCGGACCTCGCCTTCGGCAAGATGATCGCGCCTGCCACCGGCTGGGCGCGTGTGACGATCCAAGCGCGCATCGGTACGCGCACCGGCAACGACAACACCGTTTTCGTGGCGAATAACGATTTGCACGCCGTGCCATCTTCGACACTGACCGCGCCGGCGAATACCGAGCATCCTGATTACCACGCCCTCTCCGACAGTCGAACTGACCGGCCCCGGCGCGCCGATCACGGTGGATCGGCTGCGGATAAGCTTCGACAACGGCGGCGCAGCGCACGTTGCCGCGCAGCGTCACGATGCCGGCAGCGGGTGCGGCGAATATGCAGATCGGCGGACGGCTGCGGTTTCGCGCGGGTCAGACACCGGGGCAGTATAGCGGCAACTTCACGATCATCGTGACGCACCAGTAGCGCGCGTACTCTTCCGGCCCCAGCTCCGGGTCGAGGTCGCGCGGGCGGGTGAACTGCACCAGCGTGCCGCACCCTTTTTCCAGCGCGCTCCAGCTGTCGATATCCAGTTCGAACAGCGCGAAGGTGGCGGTCGGATATTTCTGCGCCGCCGCATCGAACTCCGCATTCTCGCCAGCGGGCGGGACCAGCGCGAACAGCATTTCCTGCATGCCCGGATTGTGGCCCGCCAGCAGCACGGCACCGGTGGCATCGTCGCATTGCTGCAACTGGTCGAACAGGGTGGCGGTATCGGCGAGATAGAGCGATTCGATCCAGTCCGGCGTATGTTTCGGAAGAGCTTCGGCCAGTGTCTCGCGCACCCGTTGCGCCGGGCTGGCCAGCACCCGGTCCCAGCCTTGCGACCGCGCCGCCATGGTCTGCGCGATATGCGCGCCGATCAGCGCCGCGCCGCGCCGCCCGCGCGCGTTCAGCCCGCGGTCGAAATCGCGCGTGCCCATATCGTCCCATTCGGACTTGGCATGGCGCAGGAGGCCCAGGGTCTTTTTCATAGGCGTGTCTTGCTCACGTCAGCGCGGTTTCCTGTGAAGCGGTGTCCGGCGCCGTTCCAACACCCGCCGCGACCCGTTGTAAAGCCTCCTCCAGCGTCAACCGCATGAACAGGCGTGCCTTCGGGAAAGGCGGAGAGCAGGCGGCTGGGGAAGGCGGCGGACAGCACCACGAAATGCCCGCTGTCCTCGCGCGTGCGGATCAGCCGCCCGAACGCCTGCGCCAGCCGCGCGCGGATGATGCGGTCGTCATAGCCCTTGCGCGCCGCCCGGCTCGGCGCTGGCGGCGGCGCGGCGGGCGCGGTGCAGGATGCCGGGCTTGGGCCACGGCACCCCCTCCAGCACCACGCAGCGCAGCGATTCGCCCGGCACGTCCACCCCGTCGCGCAGCGCATCGGTGCCGAGCAGGCTGGCCTTCAGATCGTCGCGGAAGATATCGACCAGCGTGCCGGTGTCGATCGGATCGACATGCTGGGCGTAGAGCGGCAAGCCGGCGCGCGCGAGCCGGTCGGCGATGCGGCCATGCACGATGCGCAGCCGGCGGATCGCGGTGAACAGGCCCAGCACGCCGCCGCCCGCCGCCTCGATAAACCGGGCATAGGCCCCCGCCAGCGCGGGCAGATCGCCGCGCGTGATATCGGTGACGATCAGCACTTCGGCGCGGGCGGCATAGTCGAACGGGCTGTGCGCTGTGCTGGTCGCGGGGGCCAGCGGCACATGCGGCGCGCCGCTGGCGGCGATGGCGCTGTCCCAGTCCGCGCCCTTCCGGCGCGCGGTCAGTCAGCGTCGCGCTGGTCAGCATGACGCCATGCGCGGGTTCGAGCACGACCTTGGCAAAGGGTTTCATCGGGTCGAGCCAGCGGCGATGGATGCCGACATCGAATTCGCGCGCCTCGTAGCGCTCGACCGCGAGCCAGTCGACGAAATCGGGATCGACCGGCCCGCCCAGCCGTGCCAGCAGCGCGATCCCACGCGGCCAGCAGATCGATGCGCCAGCCGAGCGAATGGCGCGCTCCCTCGATCCGCGCGCGGCCCTGTCGCATCGAGCCAGTCGGGCGCATCCTCCAGCACCGCTTCCAGCCGGACGCCGAGCCGGATCAGCGGCGCGCGTATCGCTTCCAGCGCTTCCGCCGCTGCTGCCGCCTGTTCGACCAGCGCGCCGGGCAGCTGCGCGATCTCGGTCTCGATGCCGTAGCCGCCGTCGCGCCCGCTTTCGTCGCGCGCATAGGTCAGGTCGCGCACGCCGCGCCAGCAACGCCTCGACCGGGCCGAACGGGTCGCCATCGTGCAGGCGTTGCAGCCAGCCGTCGGACGGCAGCACCGCGCTTGCGTCCAGCGCCTCGGCGATGGCGCGCCCGCCTGCCTCGTCATAGCTGGCGATATCGGCCAGCCGCGCCGCCAGCCCGCGCCGGCGTCCCTTGCTCCTGCGTTCCGGCCCCAGCATCCAGCGCCGCAGCTCGATCGCCTCCTGCCCGGTCAGCGCGGCGGCGAAGGTGGAATCGGCGGCATCGAACGACATGATGGCCCTCGTCGAAGATGATGCGCGTCGGGCGATGGCCCATATCGCGCGAGCGGGCGGCGTTGATCATGACCAGCGCATGATTGGCGATGACGAGGTCGGCCTGCGCGCTGGCGCGGGCGGCGCGTTCGATGAAGCATTTGCGGTAATGCGGGCACCCGGCATAGACGCATTCGCCGCGCTGGTCGGTCAGCGAGGCGATGGCGCGGTGGCGGAACAACGTGCCGAGCCAGCCGGGCAAGTCGCCGCCGATCATGTCGCCGTCGCGCGTATAGGCGGCCCAGCGCGCCACCAGTTGCGCCAGGATGGCGGGCCGCCCGCCGAAGCCGCCCTGCAAGGCATCCTCCAGATTGAGCAGGCACAGATAGTTCTCGCGCCCCTTGCGCACCACCACGGGTCGCGTGCCGTCCTTGCGCCGGTCCGGCCATGCCCGCGCCGCTTCGCTGCGCAGCTGGCGTTGCAGGTTCTTGGTAAAGGTGCTGACCCAGACCGTGCCGCGCGCCGCGCTGGACCAGAGCGAGGCGGGCGCGAGATAGCCCAGCGTCTTGCCGATGCCGGTGCCCGCCTGCGCCAGCAGCATGTGCGGCGTATCGGTGCGGGTGCGCGGCGCAAAGATGCCGCCGACGTCGCGGGCATAGCTGCGCTGGCCCTCGCGCCGTTCGGCATGTTCGCCGGTCAGATAGTCGAGCTGTTCGTCGATTTCAGCGGGCTTGATGGCGACCTGCGCGGGCTGCGGGCGTTCGGGCTGCTTCCTCCCATTCGGGCAGCTTCGCGAACAGCCAGCGTTCGGCGCGCTCCGGCTTGTTGACATGCGGCGCGCATACCCCCGCCCACGGCCAGCGCAGGCGGCTCAGCGATTGCAGCGCCGACCACGCCGCCGTCACGCTCCGCCCAGTCCTCCGCCTCGCACCGTTCCAGCAGCACCGCCGCCGCCTGTTGCAGCAGCAGCGGCACGCCATCGTCGGTGCCGGGATCGGGCAAGCCGCACGCCGCCGCCAGCCCCTTGGGCGTCGGCACGCAGAACCGCGCCGGATGGACGAAGGCGAACAGTTCCAGGAGGTCCAGCCCCGACAGGTCGGGATAGCCCAGCCGCGATGCCACCAGCGGCGCATTCAGCAGCAGCACCGGCGTTTCGGCTGCCGCAGTGACCGCATCGCCCTTGGACGCGCTCTGCGTTTCCGCATTGGGCGCGCGCAGCCAGACGCCGGCATGGCTGGCATGAAGCGCGGGGAGGGGAAGGGCAGCAGGCACGGATGCGCGGTATGCGAAGCGCGGAACGGAAAGTAAACATCGGCCCTGTCATGTTTGCCGATGTCCTACATGCCGGGGGCCTGATATTGCGGGCGTTACGCCGATACCGCACCGGTATCGAGAGACTGGCGACAATGGAAGTGTCCCGTGCCTGCAAAATCCAAGGTCACACCGCGCGCCCCTTTGCGTACCGGCAAACCCGCCCGTGCCGGGGCATTGGCGCGGATGGCCGGGGTGCATAAAACAGGGGCGATCCGGTCCATGTGGCCATGCGATACGGTTGCACGGGGCGAGGCTATCGGCGAAAGGACGCGGCATGACCGCTGAACATTCGAGCATGACCGAACTCGCCGCCGCCGCGCGCGTCTCCAAGGCCTGGCCTTTCGTGGAGGCGCAGCGTCTGGCGAAACGCTATCCCGACGGCAAGACCGCCAAGGACGGAAGCGCTGCGCCGGTACTGTTCGAAACCGGCTACGGCCCATCCGGCCTGCCGCATATCGGCACGTTTCAGGAAGTGCTGCGCACCACGCTGGTGCGCCGCGCCTACGAAGCGATGATCGGCGCGAAGCCCGAAGACGGCACAACGCGGCTGGTCGCGTTCAGCGACGACATGGACGGGCTGCGCAAGGTGCCGGACAACATTGCGGACGCGGATGTCCTGAAGGACAACCTGCATAAACCGCTATGTCGGGTGCCCGACCCGACGGGCGAGCATGAAAGCTTCGCGCACGCAACAACGCGATGCTGCGCGACTTCCTCGACCGGTTCGGTTTCGAATACGAATTCGTCGCATCGAGCGACCGCTACCTGTCCGGCGCGTTCGACGATGCGCTGCGCAATGTGCTGCGCCACAACCAGGGCATTCTCGACATCATGCTGCCGACCCTGCGCGAGGAACGGCGCCAGACCTATTCGCCGATCCTGCCGATCAGCCCGAGCAGCGGCCATGTGCTGCAGGTTCCGGTCGAGGTGGTCGATGCGGAGGCGGGCATCATCCGCTTCACCGACGCGGACGGGACGGTTGTCGAACAGAGCTGCGCTGGGCGGGCAGGCCAAGCTGCAATGGAAAGTCGACTGGGCGATGCGCTGGTGCGCGCTGGGCGTCGATTACGAGATGTACGGCAAGGATCTGACCGACAGTGGCGTGCAGTCGGGCCGCATCGCCAAGCTGCTTGGCGGGCGCAAGCCGGAAGGGCTGATCTACGAGCTGTTCCTCGATGCCAATGGCGAGAAGATTTCCAAGTCCAAGGGCAACGGGCTGACCATCGAGCAATGGCTTGAATACGGCACGCAGGAATCGCTGGGCTTCTACATCTTCCCCAATCCCAAAAGCGCCAAGCAGCTGCATGCCGGCGTCATCCCGCGCGCGGTGGACGATTACTGGCAGTTCCGCGAACGGCTGGCGGAACAGCCGCTGGACAAGCAGCTCGGCAATCCGGTGTGGCACCTGTCGCGCGCCAATGGCGGCTTCGACGGGGCGAAAGCGCCGGGGGCGGGGGACAGCTTGCCGGTCAGGTTCGGGCTGCTGCTGAACCTCGCCAGCGTGCTGGGGGCCGAGGCGACCGAGGCGAATGTGGCGGACTATCTCGACCGGTTCTACGGCGAGAGCGCGCGCACGCCCGAAGTCGCCGACCTGATCCGCGCGGCGGTGAACTACACCCGCGACTACATCGTGCCGACGCTGGAAAAGCGCGCGCCGTCGGAGAACGAAGCGGCGGCGTTGCGGGCGCTGGACGCGTATCTCGCCTCCGCCCCGGCAGACGCTTCGGCGGAGGAATTGCAGACGCAGGTGTACGAGATCGGCAAGGACGAGGCGTTCGGGTTCGACGGTTTGCGCGACTGGTTCCGGGCGCTGTACCAGACCCTGCTCGGCAGCGACCAGGGGCCGCGCATGGGCAGCTTCATCGCGCTCTACGGTATCGACAATACGCGCCGCCTGATCGCGGAGGCGCTTGCGCGCGGCGAAGGCTAGCGGTTCAGCCCCATTTGCGGGTGCGGTACCACTTCGTGATGATGTATTTTTTGCCCGCCAGCACCGGCGTTCCGGCATGGATGGTGTCCTCGTTGCAGATGCCCGACGGGTCCGCGTTGTTCCACGCCAGCAGCGCGCCCGGCTGCGGCGCGATGGCAAGACCCGCATTGGTGAAGTGCGTGTCGCCGCCTTCCTCCACCGCGTTGAGAAATGCCATCGCGGTCCAGCTGCGCTGTCCGCCGCGCTTGCGCTCGACTTTCCAGTATTCCTCTTCGGGATAGAACCAGTCGTTGTGCGGCTTGAATTCCTGTCCCGGCAAATAGCGCTGTCCCTGCACCGCCTCGCCCGTATCCGCCTTCAGGCCGAGCAAGTCGTCGATGCGGCGCGAAATGCCTTTGACCAGCGGTTCGTGCGGGTCGAGATCGCTTGAAAACGACGTGCGGAACCCGCTGCCGTAATCCACCTTGAACAGCGCGCTCGGCTTGGCAATCGTATCGATCATGGCGACCAGCCGCGCGCATTCGTCGGCGGTAAGGAAGTCGCCGAAGCCGTAAAGCTCCAGCTTGTCGGTCGGCACCTGATAGGCGCGCGGATCGTCGGCGAGACGATTGCGGACGGCGGCACCGGTGCGTTTCAGCGCATCGCGGTCGGGGGCGGTTTTCGTCTTCGGCATGGTGACACAAACGCTAAACCCCCGCTTGGCGGTGCGCAAGCGGGGGTTCGGCGGGTTAGGTCGGCTCAGTAGAAGAAGTCGTAAATCACATCGACCACGCGGCCGTTATATGTGTTCACCAGAACGACGTCGTCATAGTAGCGGATCCAGCGATAGTCGCCATAGACCGCCGGCAGGCGATAACGCCAAGGGTCGTTGATCCAGTAGCGACTGCCGAAGAACAGGCTGCCGAGCTGGAAGCCGACATTGAACCGGCGGTAATTATATCCGCGATAGGGCGAATAATACCGTCCCACGCTGAAGATATTGCGGTTGTAGCGGCGATGGTTGCGCCAGTTGTACCGCGCATTGTTGCGCCACGCATTCCGGTTCCAGCGACGCTGTGCCTGCCGGTTGTAGCGGCGATCCGCGCGACGGTCGAACCGACGATCGGCCTGACGATCAGCACGGCGCTGGTTCTGGCGGAAATCGCGCTGGCGCTGCACATTCTGATAGGTACGGTTGCGCCGCTGATCGACGTAGGTGCGGTTGCGCTGGCGGTTTTCGAAACGTCGGTCCTGGCGACGCTCTACGCGACGGTCCTGACGGTTTTCGATGCGGCGGTCCTGGCGACGCTCAACGCGACGGTCCTGCCGGTTTGCCTGTGTGTTGACCTGTCGGTTCGCCTGGCGATTGGCGCGCTGGTTTTGCCGCGCATCACCGCTATTGTTCCGGAAGCGGGCGGGGGCCTGCACGTTGCGCTGGCGCTGGGCACGCTGCGGCGCAACTGCTGCGCGGTCCGCGCGACGGTTCTGCCGCGCCTGGCGCCGCTCGCCGCGATTGCTGTTCTGGCGGGCCTGCTGGCGATTGGCGCGCCGGTCGGCACGGGCCTGGCCATTGCCACGGTCGCTGCGCTCGGCGCGCTGCTGCGCTTCGGCGGCCTCGGCCTGCGCCGGGACGGCGGCAAACGCCATCGCCATCGCGAGCGCCGAGGCACTGCCTGCGGTAAGTAAGTCCTTGAAAGTCATGTTCGTCTCCGCTTGTTTGCGCCGCGTCCCACCGCGCCTTTCTCGTCTTGGTAAAGACCGGGTTAGGGATGCTGCACTGACCGGATACTGAACCGGTCGTTTCGGTTTCTGTTAATGTTCATATAGCAAAACCTGAATGAACTGACGATTGACAGAGCGCGGGCGGGGCGCACATGCACGCCACATGCTGGACAATTTTCCCGACATTCGCGCCGATATCGACGCCCGCCTCGCCGCCGCCGCAACCAACCGCCGCAGCCCGTTTCACACCCCGGTTGTCGCCACCGCCGATGCCGATCTGCGCGTCATGGTGCTGCGTCATTACGACGCCGCGAGCGCGCACCCTGCGCTTCCACACCGACAGCCGCGCCCCGAAGGCCGGACAGATTGGCGACGCTGCCCCCGTCGGTGTGCTGTTCTACGACAAGGCCGAAAAGCTGCAAATCCGTTGCCGGGGCGAAGGGCGCATCGTGCGAACCGGCGACCTGGTCGACGCCGCATGGCAGGCCAGCAGCAATTTCGCGCGCCGCTGCTACCTCGGCGAGGGACCGGGTGCGGTGTCCGACGAGCCAACGTCCGGCCTGCCCGCACAATTCGAGGGCAGCGAACCCGACGACGCGCAGCTCGTCCCGGCGCGCGAAAACTTCGCCCTGCTACTGGTCGAGGTCGCCAGCTTCGACTGGTTCAGCTTGGCGCATACCGGCCATCGTCGCGCGATACTGGACGCTGACGGCGAACGCTGGGTGTCGCCGTAGCTGGTTGACGAAATACATATGCCGCACATGTTTGCGAGGGGTGTGGACTTGTCGAAACTTGCAGGCTCGCTTCACAAGTAATTGGCTGGGTTGGCCGAAGATAGCGCGCTGTTTCGATGTAGGAAAATGAAAAGTACGATTACGCGCGGTCGCGCTGCCAATGGTCGAAAGCAACCTGCTGCACCCGCGTCACCAGCGCCTTCGCCTCCGCGCCTGTCCAGTCGCCGGTATAGCCATATCGCTGCGCCGCACCGGTCCACCAGCCTTGCCCCGGCAACCGATCGCTCTCCCGCACCACCAGCACCGCCAGCTCCGGCTCACCCGCCGCGGTGGCATCGGCGTCGATGGCATCCAACGTCTTGCACAGCGCCCGCATCTTGGGCCGGGTAAACCGAAACCCCAGCGCGCCCAGCATCTCCGAATAGCTCGCCGCCCGCCCCTCGCGCGCCACCGCAATCAGCAATCCGCGCACCGTGGCGACATCGGCAATATCGCCGGGACCGGACGGCGCGGCCTCAACAATTCCCTCCACCTCCAGCCACTCGGCCACCGACCCGTCGAAACGCGATTGTTTGCGGGGCATGGGGTTCCTCTCATTGCGGTTACAGTCAATACTACGATGCAGCGCAGTGTCATGTATCACTTGACGGCCGTACTGTCATGCGATAGATGACAGCAGGTGGAAATCAACAGCATCCGGCACAAGGCATTGCGACGGTTGTATCTCGATGGTCGAACCAAAGGCATTATCGAACCGTCGCGGCTAATCGAAATGCTGGCCTTGATTCGGTACGCGCCGAAGTTCGAAGAACTGACCAAACCGCCCAATTTCGGTTTTCACGCTCTTGGAGGTGATCGTAAAGGTACTTATGCGATGACGGTGACCAAGAACTGGCGACTGACATTCACCAAGGTGGACGAACGAACGGTCGCGGAGCTTGATTTGAAGGATTATCACTGATGGGCCTTGAAATGCACCCCTCGATCCGCGTCCATCCCGGCCCGTGGATGCAGCGCACCTATCTCGACCATTACGGCATCTCGGTGACCGAGGTGGCCAAACATCTGGGTGTCAGCCGCCAGAATATGAGCGCCGTGCTCAATGGACGTGCAGCAATGAGCGCGACGATGGCTCTGCGCTTCGAAAAAGCATTCGGAATTAGTGCCGACACCCTTTTGGCGATGCAGGTAGGCTACGATTTGGCGCAGGTTCGATTGAGTGGGAAGGAGCCGGACGTGGAGCGAATGGAGCTGGCTTGAACGACTGAGAGTGCCGGATCATGCAAACCATCACCACCCTCGTAGACTTAACCCTCACCCGTCCCGTTCGGGCTGAGCCTGTCGAAGCCTTGCTCTTTTTGTGGAGCTGCTCGGAAAATTGAAGGGCGCCCGTAGGCCTTTGGCCAGCTTCGCTTCCGACAGGCTCATGGCGAACGGAGTTTTTAGCCTCTCCGTCATTCCAGACTTGCCTGCACTTGCTAAGGCGGGTGATCCGGGATTCAGCTACCTAAGCGTGCGCACCTCAAAAACAGAAGCTGGACCCCGGATCAAGTCCGGGGTGACAAAAGTGTTTTTGCGTTTCCGACCTCAATTGCAATCGCGGTCACATGGCCAGCTAATTCGCTTACCGGCATCGCTGCGGTTAATTGCGACAGCTTCGCCAGCGATATCCTCTGGGTATCAGGGAGCGCGTGCGTAGCGACGACGTAAAATCGCCATTGCTGCGGGTCGCGGTGGTCGGCGGTTTCATTCGAAACGGGGTGATAGGCAAAGATGTAGATGTCTGACGCACGACCCGGCTCTTCGATGAAATCCAACCCTTCCCAGCGACCGGTCCGTGGACGAATATCGAAACTCCGCTTGATCCTTCCGTGGCTCGGCGATGGCCAGGTCTGCTTTGCTGCGGACTGTTTGACCTCCAGCCGCAAGCCGTCGGCGCGTTCGAAATCCCACGAAGCATAATCCTGCGCGCACCATGACCAATCAGGTTCTAGTGCGAGGGCAATGATTGCTTCCGCAACCTGTCCGCGAAGCACGTTTGTAACGAGCGGATTGCCGAATGCAGCTTGGCTAACTTTCTCGACGACGTCCGACGTTCCAAACACCGTATCAAATCACCGCGTCAGCTTCTTATACGCCAACCGCGTAGGCCGGTCCGCCGCATCGCCCAGGCGGCGCCGCTTGTCTTCCTCATACGCCTCGAAATTCCCCTCGAACCATTCGACGTGGCTGTTGCCTTCGAATGCGAGGATATGCGTCGCCAGCCGGTCGAGGAAGAAGCGGTCGTGCGAGATCACCACGGCGCAGCCGGCGAAGTTCTCGATGGCGTCTTCCAGCGCGCGCAGGGTTTCCACGTCGAGGTCGTTGGTCGGTTCGTCGAGCAGCAGGACGTTGCCGCCTTCTTTCAGCATCTTGGCCATGTGGACGCGGTTGCGTTCGCCGCCTGACAGCTTGCCGACATTCTTCTGCTGGTCCTGCCCCTTGAAGTTGAACGCGCCGACATAGGCGCGGGTGCTCATGTCGTGGCCGTTGACCTTCATGTAATCGAGGCCGTCGCTGACTTCCTCCCACACATTGTTGCTGGCGGTCAGGTCGCCGCGGCTCTGGTCGACATAGCCAAGATGCACCGTGTCGCCGATCTTGATGCTGCCTTCGTCGGGCTGTTCCTGCCCGGTGATGATGCGGAACAGGGTGGATTTGCCCGCACCGTTGGGGCCGATAATGCCGACGATGCCGCCGGGGGGCATGGTGAAGCTGAGGTTCTCGAACAATAGCTTGTCGCCATAGGACTTGGTGATGCCGTGTGCCTCGATCACCTGGCTGCCGAGGCGTTCGGGCACCTGGATGACGATTTGCGCCTTGCCCGGCTTGCGGTCGCTTTGCGCGTCCTGCAACTGCTCGAACTTCTTGAGGCGCGCCTTGGATTTGGTCTGGCGGCCCTTGGGGTTCTGCCGGATCCAGTCCAGCTCTTCGTTCAGCGCCTTCTGACGGCCGGAATCCTCGCGGTCCTCCTGCGCCAGACGCTTCGCCTTCTTCTCCAGATAGGTCGAGTAATTGCCCTCGTAGGGGTAGTAGGAACCGCGATCGAGTTCGAGAATCCAGCCCACGACATTGTCGAGGAAATAGCGGTCATGGGTGATCATCAGCACCGCGCCTGCATATTCCTTAAGGTGGTTTTCCAGCCATTCGACCAACTCTGCGTCGAGGTGGTTGGTCGGTTCGTCCAGCAGCAGGATGCCGGGTTTCTGGATCAGCAGGCGGGTCAGCGCGACGCGGCGTTTCTCCCCGCCGGACAGGTTGGTGACGGCGGCGTCGGACGGCGGGCAGCGCAGCGCTTCCATCGCGATCTCGAGCTGGTTGTCGAGCGTCCACCCATCCACCGCGTCGATCTTCTCCTGCAATTCCGCCATTTCGGTGCCGAGCGCGTCGAAATCCGCATCGGGCTCGGCCATTTCGGCGCTGACCGCATTGAACCGTTCGACCAGCGCGGCGGTTTCGCCCGCGCCTTCGCGCACGTTTTCCAGCACGGTCTTGCTTTCGTCCAGTTCCGGCTCCTGCTCCAGATAGCCGACCGTGATGTTCTCGCCCGCCCAAGCCTCGCCCTGGAAGTCGGTGTCGATGCCCGCCATGATCTTGATCAGCGTCGATTTACCCGCGCCGTTCGGCCCGACGATGCCGATCTTCGCGCCCTGGTAGAATTGCAGGTCGATATTCGACAGCACCGGCTTGGGCGCGCCGGGGAAGGTCTTGGTCATGGACTTCATGACATAGGCATATTGGGCGGCCATCGGATGGTTCCTTCGGGGTATCTGAAACTGTGTGAAACTGTTGGCCGGACAGATAGGGCGCGGCGGCGCGGCGGGCAAGGTTCGCGCGTGGTTGCATGGGAGCGGGCGGGGCCGCATAGCCGCGCGCATGGATATCGTCGTCATCGGGGCCGGAATGGCCGGGCTTTCCTGTGCGGAACGGTTGCTGGAACAGGGGCACGCGGTGCGCGTGTTCGACAAGGGGCGCGGGCCGGGCGGGCGCATGTCGACGCGGCGGATGGAGGTTGACGGGACGACGCTGAATTTCGATCACGGCGCGCCGTTCTTCGATGTGCGCGATGCAGGCTTTGTCGTGCGGGTGGCGGAATGGGAGGCGGCAGGGCGTGGTGGCACGCTGGCCGGCGGCTGGCGCGGATGCCTGGGTCGGCACACCGGCAATGAACGCGCCGGTGCGCGCAATGGCGGAGCGGTGCGGTGCGGTGTTCGGCACGCGGGCGGAGCGGCTGGAGCGGGTCGGGACTGGCTGGCAGATCGTGTTCGAGAATGGCGAGACAACCGGATGCGATGCAGTGGTCGTCGCAATTCCGGCAGAACAGGCGGGCGTGCTGCTGGCCGATACCGCCCCCGATTTTGCGGCGCTGGCGCAGGGCGTGGTGTCCGATCCGTGCTGGACGCTGATGGCGCATTTTGCAGAGCGTGTGGCGGTCGAGGCGGACCTGCTGGCGGCGGATGCGGCGCTGAACTGGGCGATACGCAACGGCGCCAAGCCCGGGCGCGATGCGGCGCAGGAATGCTGGGTAGTGCAGGCGAATGCGGACTGGTCGCGGCGTCACCTCGAAGACGCGCGGGAGGAAGTGGCGGACCGGCTGCTTGCAGCGTTCGCGGAACGGGCAGGCTGCACGCCGCCGCCGCCGGTGGCCGTGCAGGCGCATCGCTGGCGCTATTCGCAGGTGCAGGACGCAGCGAAAGGTCCGCTGTGGGATGCAGAGGCGCGCATCGGCGCGTGCGGCGACTGGCTGGCGGGGGGCGACGTGGAAGGCGCGTTCCTGTCGGCAAGCGAATTGGCAAAGCGGATTGGCAGCGCCCGCAAACCGCGATAGCTAGGCGAACATGATCAAATCGCTCCTCGCACTCGCCGCCCTGACCCTGCCGATCGCCGCGCACGCCACGCTTCGCCCCCCGCCCGCGACGCTGGAGGCCGCAGCGGACAGGGCGCTCGACAGCGACACGATCGCCTATGATTTCGTGGAGGGCATCACCACCGAAGTCGGCCCGCGACAGGCGGGGACCGAGGCCGAGGCACGGGCGCGGACATGGGCGATGGCGTGGCTGAAGAAGGCCGGTTTCGACAACGTCGCCAACGAGCCGTTCGAAATGCAGACATGGGTGCCGGGCGACATGCATCGCGCCGAGATCACCAGTCCGTTCCCGCAACCGCTGGTAATCCAGCCGCTCGGCAACAGCGCCTCCACCGGCGCGGACGGCATCACTGCCGAAGTCGTGATGTTCGAGAACGTGGCGGCGCTGTCGGCGGCACCGGCGGGCAGTCTGACCGGCAAGATCGCCTATATCTCGCACAGCATGACGGTGACGCAGGACGGTTCGCAATACGGGTTTGCCGGACCTGCGCGCTGGGTCGGTGCGGGCATCGCGGCGCAGAAAGGCGCGCTGGCGACGGTCATCAAGTCGGTCGGCACTGACTATCACCGCAACCCGCATACCGGAGGCACCGGCTTCCCCGAAGGCGTGACTCGCACGCCCGCCGGCGCGCTGCCGCTGCCCGATGCGGAGAACCTCGAGCGCATGTTCGCGCGCGCAGGCGACCGGCCGATCACCATGAAGCTGACCCTGACACCGCAGGATCTGGGCACAACGATGAGCGGCAATGTCGTCGGCGAAATCGTCGGGCGCGACCCGTCGCTGCCGCCGGTCCTCATTGCCTGCCACCTCGATAGCTGGTGGAATGCGCCCGGTGCGTTCGACGATGGTGCAGGCTGCGGCATCGTCGCGGCGGCAGCGAAGCATGTCGAAAGCAATGGCCAGCCGCTGCGCACCATTCGCGTGTTGTTTGCGGGCGCAGAGGAAACCGGCCTGTGGGGTAGCAAGGCCTATTCCGCCGCACATATCGACGAGCCTATCGCGGTGGGTATCGAAAGCGATTTCGGCGCGGATCGCATCTGGCAGTTCCAGAGCAATTTCGGCACCACCAATCCCGACCTTTACAAGCAGATCGCCAGCGCGGTGGCGCGGTTCGGCGTGTCACCCACGACCATCGTGGCGAGCGGCGGGGCGGACCTGAATATCGTGCGCGACCAGGGTGGCGCGATTATCGACCTGCAACAGGACGGCACCCGCTATTTCGACCTGCACCACACGCCCGACGATACGCTGGACAAGATCGACCCCGTGCAGCTGCGCCAGAACGTCGCGGTGTACACGCAGGTGGTCGGCATCCTTGCCAACTATCCAGAGCCGATCACCGCGGACTGAACCCGGTTTTCAGCAAGCGCGGCAACAGCAGCGCCTGCGCCACCGCGCGCGCGACGAGGAATGCGGTAAAGCTGAGCCACAGCCCGGTATTGCCCAGCGGCCAGGTCAGCCATAGCGCGGCGGCATAAACGACCACCGCCGCCAGCATCGTGCCGAGCAGCGCGCGCGTCCAGCTCGAGCCGACGAACACCCCGTCGAACACGAAGCCCGCGACGCCTGCGAACGGGATAACCACCAGCCATCCCGGCCTGCGCCTGCGCAGCGGAGGCCACCGCGTCGGTCGCGGCGAAATTCGCCAGCAACGGATCGGCGAACAGCGCGAAGCCCAAAGCGACGACGCACGCCGCCGCAAACCCGCGCCACAACGTCGCACGGATAACCGCGACGAAGCCCGCCCGGTCGCGCGCGCCGAAGCGTTCGCCGTTCAGCACCTGCGCCGCATTCTCGAACCCGTCCAGCAGCAGCGCGGTCAGCACGAACATCTGGTACAGGATGCCGTTCGCCGCCAGCACCACCGCGCCTCGCTCCGCCGAAAGGCGAGTCAGGGCCGCCAGCGCCAGCATCAGCACCACCGTGCGCAGGAACAGATCGCGATTGACGGAGAGAAACGGACGCAGCGCCGTCCATCCGATCCCGGTCCCCTGCCGCAACGCCGTCCACACCGCCGCGCCCACCGCACCGCGAAACACGAATGCGCCAACGAGCGCGAGCTTGCCGTATTCCGCGATGAAGCTGGACCAGCCGATGCCTGCGATGCCGAAATCCAGCGCCAGCACGAACCACAGGCCCAGCGCGATATTGGCGAGGTTGTAGACAATCTCGAACACCAGCACCGCCGTCATCCGCCGCTGTCCGACGAGGAAACCGATCAGCGCCAGGTTCGCCATCACGGCGGGCGCAGTCCAGTATCGGATTTCGGCATAGGTCCGCGCGGCGCGCAACACCTCGCCCTCGCGCGCCCAGCGCCTCCAGCATGGCGGGCAGCAGCACGGGCTTTGCTGCCAGCAGCACCGCCGCGATGGCGAGGCCGACGAACAGGCCGCGCACCAGCACCGCCGCCTGTGCCGCGACCGCCCCGTCGGGTCCGGCGCGCGTGCCCGATTGCGCGACCAGTCCGGTGGTGCCGGTCTTCAGGAAGTTCATCACGGTAAACAGCACCGCGAACAGCCGCGCGCCGATATCGACCGCACCCTGGACCGCCGCATCGTTCAGCCGCGCGACCACCCACATGTCGCCCAGCCCGATCAGCGCGGTGGCGACATTGGTGACCATCGCCGGGATCGCGATGGCCCAGATGATGCGGGGATCGATGCGCGTGGGTGATGCAGCGTTGGTCGAAGAGGGCACGGATACGACCTTCCGCTGAGCCACGCCGTCGCGGCAGGTTTCACAGTTGGTCGGGAAGAGAGGATTCGAACCTCCGACCCCCTGTACCCAAAACAGGTGCGCTACCAGGCTGCGCCACTTCCCGACCCTGTGATGCGCCGATGCTGCGTCTCTGCCGGTTGGCTTCACCGGATTGGCATCCGGTGGGCCCGGAGGGACTCGAACCCCCGACCTAGCCGTTATGAGCGGCCAGCTCTAACCAACTGAGCTACAGGCCCCCGAAGTGCCATGTCCGAAATACCGGACCGACCATGCGGAGCAGCGCGAGGGGCGCGTTAGCTGGCCCGATGCGGCAGGGCAAGCGTTGTGCGTGTGTTACCTTACGATTGCGTCGCTAATGTCGGCGATGGATGTCGGCATCACCTCGCGCATGGCGAGATAAGTATACACGCGCCGCCACCAGTCATACAACGCCTCGACATCGGCCTCGCTGTGCACATAGGGCGTGTTGCCGGGCGCGAGCGAGGGGCTGTGGAAGCTGAACACCAGCAGCGGCAGCCCGTCGTCCAGCGCCATGTCGATGCCGCGAATGGCCTCCTCCACCCCGACCCCCTCCGGCGTCAGCGGAATACGTTCGAGCAGGCCGGTGCGCGCCAGCAGGCCGGGCAGGCGCGGCACCCGCGCGGCGAGGCGGCTTAGACCCGCACCCTGTCGCCGCAACATGCCCCAATAGGTCGTGGTGACCGGCAGTTCGAGCAGGCGCTGTCCGGCATCGATCCAATAGGGATGCAGCGGATGACGGGTGTAATCGGGACCGCCCGCCGCCGTGTAATCGAAATGCGTGCGGACCGAAGTGTCCATCGCGATGCCGCCATCGATCAGCATCTGCGCGCTGTCGTCGCCCAGCCCGTAACGGCCCGCGCGATAGCTCAGCGGTGCGACGCCGAACCCCTCGGCTATCGCATCGCGCAGCCGGTTGAACTTGTCACGCTCCAGCGCGGGCGGCAGGTTTCCGGCGAAGCTGTTCGTCTCGTTTACGGTTTCCTCGTGCGGCGGGTTCACCCACGGATGCAACTGCACGCCGACTTCCGCGCGTCCTGCGGCGATCGCGGGGCCAAGGATTTCTTGCGCCACTGGCGACGTGGCGACGGGCCAGTCGACGAGGTAGAGCGGCACGATGCCCAACTCTTCGCAAAACGCCTGAAACCGGGCGAGTTCGGACAAATGGGTCAGGCTGCGATTGTCGCGGTCGAAGGGTTGCGACCAGTCGAATTCCTCTTCGGTATCGACGGTCAACAGGGCGCGCTGCCCGAAGCCGGGTGCAAACGCGGCGCGGGCTTCCGGCGGTGGTGGATCGCGCATCGACCGCATCGTTTGCACCGCCCCGTTCAATCCCCGCCCCGTTCAATCCCCGCCACGCCTGCGAGCTGCCGGTCGTGCGGTTGCTCAGGCCGTTACGTGGCTAGTTTCGCGCGCAGTTCCGGTCAAGCGCGGCAGGTGCAGCGTCAGCGTGCTGTCGGTGTCGGTCAGGTCGCCCCCGGCGGCGCGCGCTTCGGCACGGGCTAGGCGCAGCGAAAAACCCGCCGCGAACATGCCCGCGCGCAGCGGTCCGGCATTGCTGCGGGTGGAGGCGGCGTAGATATCGTCCTGCGCGGCCAGCGAACGGGGCAGGGCGCATTCCAGCCGCGCCGCATCGCTGTCGTCATGCAGCGTCAGGCGGATCGTTTCGCCCGCATCGACCAGTCCTGCCAGCGTCGCCAGCAGCCGCCAGCACAGCGCCTCGGTTTCCACGCTCGCCAGATCGACCGGCAAGCTATCCGCCATATCGGGCGCATCGAGCGAAAGCTGCGCGTTCCGGCCTTCCAGCACGGGCGCGATTTGCTCGACGAGGCGCGCGACGATAGCGCCGAGGTCGCTTTCCCCGCCCGCCAGCGCCATCGCGCCGCTTTCCAGCTGCGCCAGCCGGTCCAGTTCCTCGAACCCCGCCAGCACGCGCGCGCCGTCGCCCGCGATCGCCGCCGCCAGCGCGCGGTATTCGTGCGGAGCGGGACCGAGCTGCTGCTGCTGGATCATCTCGGCAAAGCCCTGCATCGCGCCCGCCGGTGTCCGCAACTCGTGCAGCAACTGGCGCAGCCGGTCCGCCTCGCGCGCGGCGGCCGGATCGGTACGCGCCGTTGCAGCGGGCGGGCGGCGGAACATGCCGGCATAGCCGCCGAACTGGCCGGTCAGAGGATCGAAGCGGGGCATGGCGTCGATGATCCAGTCGCCCGCAATCATGGCTGCACCGCCCAGCGCGGTGGCGATGTTGCCCAGCGGCTGGCGCTGCGCGATCAGGGTGCGGACGTTTTCGGCAGTGTCCGCGTTCGCTTCGCTGCCGGGTAGCCGCATCCGGTACACCATCGGCGCAACCGCGCGGTCGGCCCATGCGATACGACCCAGCGTGTCGGTGGTGAAGCGGAACAGGGGCAGGGCGGGTGCGGTGCTGGCAGCCTTCTCGCCCAGCGGCAGGCGGGGGGCCTGCGTACTGTCATGGGCCGCATCATTGGCCGCAGGCGCAACGCCGGCGGGGCGCTTCTGCTGATAGGTCTGGATACGCTCGACCAGCGCACCGATTTCGCTTTGCCTGACGGGCGATGCGGGCGGCGGTGGCGGTGGCGCATCGGGCTCCTGCACCGGCAGTTCGCCATCGGGTGCGGGCAATCCCTGATCCTGTATGCCGAGCTGTTCCAGCGCATCGCGCACACGTGGTGGAAGATTGCGCTGCAACCGCAGGAAGCCGCGCGCGCGCAGCGGCAGGCGCGGGATCAGCGCCAGCCAGTCCTCCTCGCCCAATTGCGCCGACCGCAAGGCCGCGGCCGCCACTTCGGGCTCGTCTTCGGCCAGGTGATACGCCAGTTCCGGATTGCGAAACCGCGCCGCCGGTTCCCCGACCATCGCGGCGCGCTCGCTAGCCGGAATCATCTCGCCCAGCGCCGCCAGCCGCAACCACGCCGCCGCCAGCAGGCTGCGGTCCGTGCCGTTCGCGCGGCTGCCGAGCAAATCCAGCAATTGCCGGAATTGCGTGCGCGCAGCCCGCTCGCCCGCCGCGCGATGGCGCAGCACCGTGGCCAGACGGTCATCGAAGAGCATGGGCGGCGGCATAAAAGCGGGCGGAACCTGTCGTGAGCGCAAGGGCGAAGCGGCGATGCCGGTACTGTCGGGCACGACACCCGCATGGGCGTCGAACCGGCAGGTCCGGTGCATCTGTCTAGCCGTCGCAGCCGCCGCATGAACCGCCGACTATCCACCGTTGCAAAGCGGGACAGCTACTGGCACAAACAATAAAGTTAGCCTGCCGCGACATTTTACGCAGGCTTTGTTCCAGCGCGGCCGATTTGACCGATACGGCGAATTGCCAATGCGGTAGATTGCCAATGCGGTAGGCTGACTACGCCGGAATATCAGTTGCAGGGGGTGACATCATTACCAGTCTGGACAGTATCGACCGCAAGCTGCTCGCCGAGCTCCAGAGCGAGGGGCGCATTACCAATGTCGAGCTGGCGCAGCGAGTCGGCCTGACTGCGCCGCCCTGCCTGCGCCGGGTCCGCGCGCTGGAGGAAAGTGGCGTCATCCACGGCTATCACGCCGATCTGGACGCGGCCGAGCTGGGCTTCGGCATCACCGTGTTCGCGATGGTCAGCCTGAAAAGCCAAGCCGAAGACGCGCTGCGCGAGTTCGAGGATCACATGAACGCGCTACCCGAAGTGCGCGAGGTCCACATGCTGAACGGCGAGATCGACTTCATCCTGAAAGTCGTCAGCCGCGATTTGCAGAGTTTTCAGGAATTCCTGACCGGCAAGCTGACGCCCGCGCCCAATGTCGAAAGCGTCAAGACCAGCCTGACCATCCGCACCAGCAAGCACGAACCGGGCGTTCCGATCTAGGCCGCGACACCATGCCGGACACGCTGCCGTGCGAATGGTTCCGGTAACATAATTTTGCAGCGCGTCACGGAACGGCTTGTCGCGCCGTTCGCTCCTTTGACAACATCAATCAAAGGAGCAACCCCATGACAACGCATGCACTTTTCGACCATCGTACCGAAGCAACCAAGGCCGTCGCGGATCTTCGCGCGCTGGGTGTGAAGGACGACAACATCTCCATTCTCGCCCATCACGGCGACGAAGTGAAGGAAGTCGACGCGCACGGCAACGTCACCGATGAAGACAATGGCAGTCTTGCACGCGGCATTCTCGGCGGCGGGGCATTGGGTGCCGGACTTGGCGTGGCAGCGCTGGCTATTCCGGGCGTCGGTCCATTTGCAGCCATCGGCGCAATCGCAGCGGCAGCAACGCCTGCCGCAATGGCGACAGGTGCTGCCGCAGGTGCCGCGCTGGGCTCGATCAAGGAAGTGCTTCAAGGCAGCGATTACGACGAAGCCGACGCGGAATACTACGATCAGCACCTGCGCAATGGCCGCGTGCTGGTCGCGGTGGACGATACGGCGGGCCTGAACGAAGCGGATATCAGCCGCGTGCTATACGCAGCAGGCGGTCACAACGCGGCCCGTGCGCGCACGTAAACGCATTTGGAATGATACAAATAGGGCGGTGCGTTTTCGGCGCGCCGCCCTTTTTCCTGTGCAGCGTTAGTCCCGCGTATCGAAATCTTTCTTTATCAGGTTGTAGACCAGCATTTCCTTCAACGTCGGCTGCATTGGTTGTCATGCCATTCCGATGTCATTTGCGGGAACGACGTAGCTCTGTTTGCCACCTCTTTCCACGGTCGTTCGGTGTAGGTCACGCGGTTTTCAGAACCAGCGCCTCGATATGACTGTCGCCAGCGCCGATCCGCGCGGCTTGGACACGCTGGCGGGTCCTGGTCCGTGCATCTTGCGAAACGACCTCGAAGCGGCCGTTCGGCGCGCACGAACGCCAGCGGGATGAAGCGCTCTGTATCGACAATCGGGTAATCGACTGTGTCGGCACCGTCGCGATAGGAACTTTCGATGGTCTGCGCGTCGGCGGGTGCGGCAAGGCTCATGGCGAAGGCCGAAGTCAACAGGGCAAGGGTTCGCGCTCGCGAAAATGGCTCCTTCGATCGATGAAGGAGCAGCCTGCTATCTTGCCTTTAGTGAGTTTCTACCGTTTTCGCGTGTGGCGAGCCAGTCTTCCAGCCACTTGATCGAATAGTCTCCCGACTGGACATCGGGCTGCTGCACCAACGCCTGATGCAGCGGAATCGACGTTTCGACGCCTTCAACCACCATCTCTTCCAGCGCGCGGCGCAACCGCATCAGGCACTTTTCGCGCGTGCGGCCATAGACAATCAGCTTGGCAATCATGCTGTCGTAATAGGGCGGGATGGAATAGCCGGCATACAGGCCACTATCGACGCGCACATGCATCCCGCCCGCCGCGTGGTAACGCGTCACGGTGCCGGGCGAGGGTGCGAAGGTGAAAGGGTGCTCGGCATTGATGCGGCATTCGATGGCGTGGCCGTGCAGTGCGATTTCGTCCTGCGTGAACGACAGCGGCTGGCCCATCGCGACCTGGATCTGCTCGCGCACCAGATCGACGCCGGTGACCATTTCGGTGACGGGATGCTCGACCTGGAGCCGGGTGTTCATCTCGATGAAGTAGAATTCGCCGTCTTCCCACAGGAATTCAATGGTGCCCGCTCCGCGATAGCCCATATCGGCCATCGCTGTGGCGCAGATGTCTCCCATGCGCGCGCGTTCGGCGTCGGAGAGAATGGGGGAGGGCGCTTCCTCCAGCACCTTCTGGTGGCGGCGTTGCAGCGAGCAGTCGCGCTCGCCCAGATGGATGGCATTGCCCTTGCCGTCACCGAACACCTGGAATTCGATATGGCGCGGATTGCCAAGGTATTTTTCGAGATAGACGGTGGCATCGCCGAATGCGGATTTCGCTTCGTTACCCGCCGCTTGCATCAGCGAGGCAAGCGTGTCCGGCCCCTCGCACACCTTCATCCCGCGCCCGCCGCCACCCGATGCGGCCTTGATGATGACCGGATAGCCGATTTCTTCCGCAATGCGCGCGGCCTCTTCGGGGTCGGAGACCGCCCCGTCGCTGCCCGGCACCAGCGGCAGGCCGAGCGCGCCCGCCGTGCGCTTCGCCATCACCTTGTCGCCCATCGTGCGGATGTGTTCGGGCTTCGGCCCGATCCACGCGATATCGTGCGCTTCCACGATTTCGGCGAATTTCTCGTTTTCGGACAGGAAGCCGTAGCCCGGATGGATCGCGTCGCATTGCGCGATCTCGGCGGCGGAGATGATGGCGGCGGTGTTGAGATAGCTTTCGCTGGCAGGCGGCGGGCCGATGCAGATGGCATGGTCGGCCAGCCGCACATGCATGGCATCGGCATCGGCGGTGGAATGCACGGCCACCGTCTCGATACCCATTTCGTGCGCGGCGCGATGGATGCGCAGCGCGATTTCGCTGCGGTTGGCGATCAGGATGCGGGTGATGGGCTTCGGCGCCGGTTTCGTCATGGGCCTAGCCGATAACGATCAGCGGCTGGCCGAATTCGATCGGCTGCGCGTTTTCCACCAGCATCGCCTTGATCGTGCCGGAGCGGTCGGCGGTGATCGGGTTCATCACCTTCATCGCCTCGACGATCAGCACGGTGTCGCCTTCCTTCACCTGGTCGCCGACCTTGACGAAGTCGGGCGCTTCCGGCTCCGGCGCGAGATAGACGGTGCCGACCATCGGCGAGGTAAGCGCGTCCTTCGTATCCGGCTCCTCGGCGGGGGTCGCGACCGGTGCTGCCGTGGTGACAGAAGGTGCGACAGGAGGCGCAGCAAGGGCTGCGGCAGGGGGCGCGGCGACGCTGGCGGTCGCTCCGCGCGACACGCGCACCTTGCGGTCGCCGTCTTCCACCGCGATTTCGGTCAGGCCCGTTTCGTCGAGCATCTCGGCCAGTTCGCGGATCAGTGCGGTGTCGACATTCATGCCGCCGGTTGTGTTGGCCGCTGCCTTTCCGGCGCGTTGCGCCCCGCCTTTACCGGTCGCGTTCTTGTCGGTCGCCATGTGTCTTGCTCGTTCGGTTGCAGGAATGTGACGCTGCCTATGCGCTTGCCACCGATGCTGGCAAGCGTTGCGCGCATTCTTCTGCGGCTAAAGCGCTGGCTTGTGCGCTAAAGCGCCGCCGCCGCGTCCAGCGCGATGACGTAGCTGCGCGCCCCGTGCCCCTGCACCGTCTGCACCGCCGCCATGCCGACATAGGAGGTATGGCGGAACGGTTCGCGGGTGGAGGGATCGGACAGATGCACCTCGATCACCGGCACCGCGATGGCACGGATCGCATCGAGCAGCGCGATGGAGGTGTGCGTGTAGGCGCCTGCATTCAGCAGCACAGCCTTCGCGCCGTAGGCCTGCGCCTCGTGCAGCCAGTCGACCAGCTGCCCCTCGTGGTTCGATCTGCCGCATGTCGATGGCAAGGCCCAGCGCCGCGCCCCGCTCCACCAGCATTGCGCCGATGTCGGCCAGCGTCTCCGAGCCGTATATCTCCGGCTCCCGCGTGCCGAGCAGGTTGAGATTGGGGCCGTTGAGGACGAGGATGGTGGCGGTCATGCGTGCGCTTCTGCGCCAGCTTGCAACCATTCGCGCATCGGTTTACCTCATTTGTCAGATTCGGAAGGGGAGGGACGGAATGCGCGCGTTTGCGAAAGGCTTGGCCATGATGGCAGCAAGTCTGATGGTCAGCATGGCAATGTCTAGCGCAGCGAGCGCGCAAAGTGCGAGTGAAATATTCGCCATCGGCTCGAAACAGATGAAGGCAAAGGAATACACCGCCGCGCGCATCACGATGAAGGCGGCATGTGCGGCCGGGTCTGCCAAGGGATGCCTCGATTACGGATGGATGCAATCGAAAGGGCATGGTGGTGCATTCGATAAGGCCGTGGCACGCACCTATTATCGTAAAAGCTGCGATTTGGGTGTGAAGCGCGGGATACGGAAAGGGATGCTCCAACCTTGCGAGCTTATTGGACGCTGGAACCGAAAAGTTCGCGCTCAATAAGAAAGCGTGTGACTTGGGTGATAGAAGCGGCTGCAATTCGGTTGGTTTCGCCTATGACAAAGGGCTGGGCACCACGCAGGACGATGGCGAAGCGTTGAAGCATTTTCGGATCGCATGCGGGATGTCGTTGGCGAAGGGTTGCCATAATGCGGCGCTGCTTGTGAAAGATGGTCGGGGACAGCAGGCCGACATGACTGCCGCAATCGCTCAATTTAAAGAAAACTGCGACAGTCGCAACTATGCTGGCATCGTGTCACCAATATGGCATCAATTATCACCGTGAATTTGGCGAGACACAGGGCTGGAAATGGTCGGCGCAGCGACCCATGAAGCTGCAGGTGGTCGAATATTTCAAAAAGGCCTGCCGTCTCGAATTAGCGGCAGGCTGCAAGTCGACATACGACACCTATAAAGCACTTGTCTGGTCGGCCCCGAAACGGAACTTGAGCGACGATCTGACCTGGCACAGGCAGCGCCTGAAATACCTGCGATCGGGATATTGTGCGGGCAAGCCGTGCACGGGAAAGAATATCCAGATTGAGAAGGAAATTTCGACGAAGATCGCGTTGATCGAGCTTACAACGAATACTGACCCTTGCAATACGCGTCGCGCGTTGGTGCTTAATACGTCTCAAGAAACATTTCGACGCGAGCGATCGTCGCTAATGCAAGAGATAAACTGCGCTAATAATTACTTTCGCAAATACACTATCCAGTATCGTAAGAATAGCTAAGGATGGTGGTGTCGCGGTCACGCGTACAGGCGACAGGGAAGATTACCTATTCTAAGAACTCGTGGTTGTATGGGACAATCTACTGCTGTCGGTGAGAAAATCGATTCGATTAACACGAGAAACCCAACGAAAGACGATCGAACGCCGGGACAGGTTCAACGCTTATCACTGACGGCCGCCGTCGATTTTAATGACAGATGTCGTGGCGTCGTTTCACCCCTCCACCCCCTTCACCTTGCCCCACTGTCGCGCGGCGGTGTAGCCGAGATAGCCGGTGCCGAAGAGGGCGTAGAGCGGTTCGGGCAGGCCGCCGAGATAGGAATTCATGCCGCGTGCGATATCCTGCGCGGTCTGCGGATTGAATGCGGCCAGCACGCCCATCGGAATGGCGAACAGCAGCAGCGTGTACATGACATAGAGGAAGCTGGGGCGGGCGCGGCTGGTCCACGGGTCGCGGGACTGCGCCTCGGCGACGATGGCGGCCAGACGCGCCTCGATCGCCTGCAATTCCTGGCTGCCCTGCAACTGGATCAATTCCAGCTTGGCCTGCGCACGCGCCTCCTTGTCGGGAATGATCTTGTCGATGATCGAGGCGATGGGGCCGATAAGCGAATCGAGAAGGGCCATGCGGGTGCTCCTGCAAAAAGGGAAGCACGCTCACTAACCACATAGGTTCGTGTAGGAAAACAGTTTATTGCGATGTGGTGAAATGCCACTGGTCGGGACGATAGGATTCGAACCTACGACCCCCACACCCCCAGTGTGATGCGCTACCAGACTGCGCTACGTCCCGATCAGTGGCTGGCCGCGCCTATAGGTTGCCTGCTAGGTGGCTGACAAGCCGAAGCTGGCAAGCTGAAGTTTCACAGCGCGTTGTGCGACACAACCGCGATATGGTGAATTGCAGGCACCCCGCATCGGTGCTAGGCGCGCGCTCCAGTTATAAAGCCCAGTTGCAAGCCCAGTTGCAGGCGGAATGCATCCCGCCGCGATTTGTCACAGGATTGACCGATACCCATGCTCGACATGCTTACCGCCGCCGCCGGTTCGGGTGCGTCCGAACAGCCGTTCTGGCTGATGATCGTGCCGTGGATCGGCATCTTCGCGATTTTCTGGTTCCTGCTGATCCGCCCGCAAATGCGCCAGCAGAAGCAGCACCGCGAGAAAATCTCCAGCATCAAGAAGGGCGACAAGGTCGTCACCGCAGGCGGGCTGGTCGGCAAGGTCATCAAGGTGGATGACGAGTTTGCCGACATCGAAATCGCCAATGGCGTGCGCGTGAAGGCGGTCAAGGGCACCATCGGCGATATCATTCCGCCCGCCGGCACTGCGGCAAACGACTAGGCGCACGCGCGATGCTGGACTTTCCGACCTGGAAAAAGGTGTGGCTGTGGGGCCTCACGCTGGCCGTGGCGATTGCCGCGTTGCCCAGCCTGTTCAGCGCGCTCGACCTGCGCTGGCCCGATGCGCTGCCCGACCCCACCGTCAATCTCGGCCTCGACCTTGCCGGGGGCAGCCATGTGCTGCTGGAAGCGGATGCAAGCGAAGTGCGCGCGCAGCGGCTGGAGAATTTCGAGGACCAGGTCGACAACGCCTTCCGCAATGCCGAGCCGCGCATCCGCACCGGCGATGTCTCGACCCGCGACGGACGGCTCAGCTTCATGGTCGAAAGCGCCGCCGACGTGGACCGGGCGCGCGAAGAAATCCTGCCGCTGATGAACGGCGACCGGCATGGTGCGCGAATGGAACCTTCAGGTCGTCGACGAAACGCGCTTCGTCCTGACGCAGACCGAGGATGGCACCGAAAACGTCCGCTCAACAACGCGATGGAGTCGGCCACCGACGTCATCCGCGACCGCATCAACAGCCTCGGCACGCGCGAGCCGACGATCATCCGGCAGGGCGATACGCGCATCGTGGTGCAGGTGCCGGGTCTGGACGATCCCGCGCAGCTGAAGGCACAGCTGGAGAAACAGGCCGTCCTCGAATTCAAGCTGGTCGATCCGGAATTCCAGAATGCCATTCCGCTCGAGGCCAGCCGCGATGTCACCAAGATTGGCACGCAGATCATTCCCTATGCCGAAGGTACTGGCCAGGCAGGGCGCGGCGCATGGTCGTGCGGCGGCTGGGCGGTATTCAGGGCGACTCGCTGGTCGATGCGCAACCGGGCAATGATTTCGAAAGCAACGAGCCGGTAGTCAATATCAACCTTCGATGCGCAGGTGGGCGGCGCTTCGCCACGCTTAAGTTCGGAGAATCATCGGACAAGCGCTTCGCCATCATCCTCGACGGCGAAGTGATCTCCGCTCCCGTGTTCCAGTCCGCCATTCTTGCCGGACAGGCGCAGATTTCGGGTAATTTCACTACGCAATCGCGCCAACGACCTGGCCATTTCGCTGCAATCGGGCGCGCTGCCGGTCAAGACCACCATCGTCGAAGAACGCACCGTCGGGCCGGACCTCGGCGCGGACTCGATCCGCAAGGGCATGATTGCCATCATGATCGGCATCGCGGCCGTGATCGCGCTGATGATCGCGGTGTACGGCCGGTTCGGCGTTTATGCGACCTATGCGCTGGTCATTAACATCGCCATGCTGCTGGGCATCATGGCCATCGCCAACACCACGCTGACGCTGCCCGGTATCGCCGGGTTCGTCATCACCATCGGTGCGGCGGTGGATGCCAACGTGCTCATCAACGAACGCATATCCGAAGAACGCAAGCGCGGTCGCCGGGTCGTGGCGGCGGTGGAGAACGGGTACAAGGAGGCGAGCCGCGCCATCTATGACGCGAACATCACCAACTTCATCGCGGGCGTGCTGCTGTTCATGTTCGGCTCCGGCCCGGTGCGCGGCTTTGCCGTGGTGCTGATCGTCGGCCTGTTCACCAGCGTTTTCACCGCCGTGTTCCTGACCCGCATGTGGGTCGCGGGCTGGCTGAAACGCAAACGCCCGACCGAACTGTCGATCTAGGGGATAGTCGATGCGCCTTCTGAAACTCGTCCCCGACAACACCAATATCCGCTTCCTGAAGCTGCGGGTGCCGTTCTACGTCGTCAGTATCGCGCTCATCATCGCAAGCTGGGCGATGGTGGCGGTCAACGGTCTCAATCTTGGTGTGGATTTCGCAGGCGGGCTGGAAGTGCGCGCGACCTTCGAGGAAAGCGAAACCGCGCCGGTTGCGGAACTGCGCGAGCAGGTCGCCGCGCTCGGCTATGGCACACCGGTGGTGCAGACATTCGGCGCGGACAACCAGGTATCGATCCGCGTCCGCCTGCCCGCCGAAGCGGAAGGCGACAACGCCGCCGCACAGCGCATCGCCAATGAAATCGTCGGCGAAATTCGCAGCAACCATGCCGATTTCCGGCTGGACGGGAACGACAACGTATCGGGCAAGGTGTCCGGCGAATTCCAGAACACCGCGCTGCTGGCCCTCAGTCTCGCGATGGTGGCGATTTCGCTCTACATCTGGATCCGGTTCGAATGGCAGTTCGGCGTGGGCGCACTGTTCGCGCTGTTCCACGATGTCTCGCTGACGCTGGGCATGTTCGCGCTGTTCCAGCTTGAATTCAGCTTGCAGATCATCGCCGCCATCCTCGCCATCATCGGCTATTCGCTGAACGACACCATCGTGGTGTATGACCGCATCCGCGAGAACCTGAAGAAATTCCGCAAGATGCCGCTGCCCGAATTGCTCGACCTGTCGGTGAACGAGACGCTGGCGCGCACGGTGATGACATCGCTGACGCTGTTCGTGGCGCTGTTCCCGCTGCTGGCGTTCGGGCCGGAAAGCCTGTTCGGCCTGACCGCCGCGATCACGCTGGGCCTGTTCGTCGGCACATACAGCTCGGTCTACATGGCCGCGCCGATCCTGATCTGGCTGGGTGTCAAATCGGACAGCTTCGTGCCGCAGGAAAGCGCTGTCGACCGGCAGGAACGCGCCGCGCGCGGCGAGGTCTAGGCTCGCCGCGCGAAACGGGTAAAATGCGCGGCGAGATCGGCGGCGTTGTTCTGCCAGCTGAACCGGTCTGCAAAAGCCGTGACGGCCCGCGTCGGCAGCTTGCGCGCCAGCACATCCGCGATACCGGCCCGCACCGCATCGACATCGCGCACCACGATCAGGCCCGCGCCATCCCCCGTCACCAGCTCCCGCGCGCCACCCGCATCGGCAATGACCAGCGGCGTGCCGCACGCCAGCGACTCGACCCACGCATTGGCCAGCCCCTCATGCGAGGAGGGCAGCGCCATCACGTCGGCAGCGGACAGGATGACCGGCAGCAGGTCGTGATCGACCGAGCCGAGAAAATGCACGCGATCCGCAACGCGCAAATCGCCGGCAAGACGGCGCAGGTGGCGATCGTCGTCGCCCTTGCCGACGACTAGCAAATGCGCACCCGGCAAATCCGCCAGCGCCGCGATGACCAGATCCTGCCCCTTGCGCGCGACCAGTGCACCGACCGTGGCGATCAGCGGCCCCTTCGCCGGGAGCGCGATACCGAGCGACGCCGCCAGCGTGGCGCGCAGGCCGGTATGGTCGAGCGGGCGAAAGCGGTCGCGGTCCAGCCCGGTATAGTTCAGCGCAATCTTCGAACGCGGCATGCCCAGCGCGGCCATATCCGCCGCCAGAGCGTCCGATACCGCCAGCAAACCCGTCGCCTGCGCCGCCGCCGCCAGCATCTGTTCGCGGGCGAAATCCTGCTCGCCCCAATAGGTAATGTCCGACCCGCGCGCCTTGATGCCGAGCGGCAGGCCAAGCTGCTCCGCGACCAGCGCGGCTGCGGGACCGTCCGGATAGAAGAACTGCGCATCGACGAGGTCGAACGGGTTTTCCGCATGCAGCCGTTCGGCCAACGGGATGACGCTGCGCGCGATGGTGCGGACATTGGTGCGCGCACCGAAGCGCGGGATAAGCGTGAAGCGCGGGCGGTGGACCGAAACGCCGTTCTCCACGCCGTCGACCGCCGCCGCCGCCAGCGGCTTGTACCGTCCGAACGCGATGGGCGGGATGCCGACGGGATTGACCAGCGTGACATCCCAGTCGCCACGCGCGGCCAGCGCCTCAAGCGATCCGGCGACGAACGTGCCGAAGCGCGGCGAGTGGCTGTTCGGATAGAGCGTCGAAAGCGACAGGACGCGCCCGGGTTTGTCGGGGGTGGGTTTTGGAGTGGTGGGCACGCCTAGAGCGATCGCACCAGCATCTCCGCGCAGGCCAGCCAGGGCGGGTTGTCCACCACCAGCTGCTTCTCGCCCACGCCGGGGGGAAGGACGCCGATCTTCGTGCCCTGCCGGTCGATCAGCCGCCCGAACGCGAACCGGCCACCGGGGCGCGGCACCAGCACGTCGCGATTGATGGCGCGCGCAGTGTCTTCGGACGACATCTGCCGCAACCAGAGCTGGTCGCCCGCGCGGTATTCGCCCGCGCTGGTTTCGATCGCGAGCACCACCAGCATCGCATCGCCGCCCAGCTCGCTCGGCAGCACGGCGTCCGCTTCCTTCGCCAGCGCCTGCGCGCCGCTATCGACCAGCCGCGCGACAACCTTGGGATGGCCACTGCCTTCGGACCGTACCAGCGTTTCGGGTTCGACACCCAGCGCATCGCCGATCCGCTGCATCCAGACGATGGACAGGTTGCGGGTGCCGGTTTCCAGCCGCCCGATGGTCTGCGGCGTGGTTGCCGGGTCGCAGGCGGCGGCGAGGTCGGCCAGCGTCCAGCCCTTGGCCCGGCGAATGTCGCGGATACGATTGATCATGGAGCGGTCTCCAACGCATATTGCACCAAATAGGTTTTCTCCTTTCCTACAGGCGAACGCTTTTGGCAAGCGGGTTTCCTGTCCAACCCGAAAGGAACAGCAATGTCCCAACTTCCGACTGGCCAATCCCCGACTGGCCAAACCCCAACTGGTCAATCCCTGACCGAACGCGAATTCACCGAGGCCGGACCCCGGCGGCACAGTACGAAGCGCACCGGTGATGCCAAGACCAGGCGGCGGCGCAGCCTGACCGTGAATATCGCGGAATCGCCCATCGCCTGGCTCCATGCGCGCGGCCATATCGACGACCGGCTGTTCGACGCGGGCGAGTTGCTGCGCGCAGATTACGAGCGCGCGCAGCTGGGCGCGAATGTCACCATGCGCTGGGACGTGGTGCGGATACGCGGGCAGGGCGGCGATCACGGCCTCACCCCGACCGAACGGCAAATCGCGGCGAAGGACCGGTTCGACGGGGCGCTGAAACAGGCCGGGGCCGGGTTGCAGGATGTGTTGTGGCGCGTTGTCTGCGGCTGCGAAAGCCTGCCCGATGCGGAACGCGGCCTGGGCTGGCCCGCGCGCAGCGGCAAGCTGGTGCTGAAAATCGCGCTGGACCGGGTGGCGGATTACTATCGCGTGCGGTGACCGCCGGAACTGGCGACCGCACGGCTACGTTGCATCGACACACCCACCAGTCAGGAGACCGACCGATGAAGCTTTATTACTCACCCGGCGCATGCAGCCTTGCCAGCCATATCGCCCTTGTCGAAGGCGGCGATTCCTTCGAGGCGGTCAAGGTCGATCTGAAATCGCACACGACCGAAAACGGCGACGATTTCTATGCCATCAGTCCGCGCGGCTATGTCCCCGCGATCGAGGCGGACGACGTCGGCTTGCTGACCGAGAACCCGGCGGTGCTGACCTATATTGCCAATGCCACGACCACGCTGGCCGACCATGCCGACCATTACAAACGGCTGGAATGGGTCAGCTTCATCGGCAGCGAAATCCACGGCGCATTCGGCCCGCTGTTCGGCGGCGCGGAAGGCGATGCCAAGGCCAAGGCGAAGCAGAAGGCCGCCGACAAGTTTGCACTGGCCGAAACCCTGCGCGACGGGCGCGAATGGCTGGTCGGCGATGCGCCGAGCGTGGCAGACAATTACCTGTTCGTGACGCTGCTATGGGCGACGCAAGATGGAGGTCGACCTGCCGCAGGGTCTGATCGACTATCGTGACCGCAACATGGCGCGCGATGCCGTGAAGCAGGCGATGAAGAACGAGGGTTTGGCCTAAACTTCCCTAAACTTCCGCACTGGAATGAAAGGGGCGGGCTGCACATGCGGCCCGCCCTTTTGGTCAGCCCCTTCCTCTAACCGACGCCATAGAAAAAGCGCTCATCGGCAACCTTGCCGTCGCGCACGGTGTAGACGCCCACTTCCTTCATCTGGCTGCGTTCGCCATCCATCGTCACGTCCATGTCGTAACGCACCGCGAATTGTTCGCCGAACACGAACGGACCCTCCGCGCTGCTGGAATGCACTTCGGTGTTGGCTTCCCACCAGTCATGCTTTTCCTGCAAGGCGGCGCGTCCCTTGACGTGCGACATCGGCCCGTCGTTCGGTTCGTGGCTCTCGATGTCGTCGTGCCACATCGCGCGCACGTCCTCCATGCGATCCTCGGCCACGGCCTTGGTGAAATCCTGCGCGAGTTGTTCGATAGCCATAATGTCAGTCCTCTCTCCACTGGTTTGGCTTGGCTACAAGCGGATCGTGCCGACAATATGACACTCAGTCCCCGGCCTGCTCTGCCAGCACCAGCCAGCGTTCCTCCGCCGCATCGCGCTGCGCCTTCGCGTTTTCGATACCCTTGCTGATCGTGGCGAATTTCTGGGGGTCGGCTGCGTAAAGGTCGGGGTCGGACAGGATCTCGCCGCCACGGGTTATGGCGGCTTCCAGCTTGGCGATTTTCGCCGGGAGTTCGTCCAGGTCGCGCTGGTCGATATAGCTTAGCTTGGATGGAGGCGTAGCGTTGGACGACGCCTTTCTCGCAGTGCGCGAACCGCCCGATTTCTGGGCTTTGTTACGGGAGGCAGTATCCTTGTCGGCGCGCTTGGCCTCCCAGTCGGCGTATCCCCCGGCGACGATGTCCACCTCGCCGCTGCCGTCGAGGCCCAGCGTCACCGTCACCGTCTTGTCCAGGAAATCGCGGTCATGGCTGACGATCAGCACCGTGCCGTCATAGTCCGCGATGACTTCCTGAAGCAGGTCGAGTGTTTCGAGGTCGAGATCGTTGGTCGGCTCGTCCAGCACCAGCAGGTTGGACTTGCGCGCAAATTCGCGGGCCAGCAGCAGGCGGCTGCGCTCGCCGCCGGACATGATGCTGACCTTGGTATCGACGAGGCGCGGGTCGAACAGGAACTCTTTCAGATAGCCCTGCACATGCTTGCGCACTCCGCGCACGTCGATCCAGTCGCCGCCTTCGGCCAGCACTTGCCGCACGGTGACATCGCCGGTCATCAGGCTGCGTTGCTGGTCGATCATCACGCCGGTCAGCTTTTTGGAGATCGTTACGCTGCCGTTATCAGGCGCGATTTCGCCGGTCAGCAGCTTCAGCAGCGTCGTCTTGCCCGCGCCGTTGCTGCCGACCACGCCGATGCGGTCGCCCCGCTGGATGCGCAGGGTGAAGTCGCGGATGATGGTGCGATCGTCGTAGGATTTCGAGACGTTCTCCGCGACGATCACCGACTTGCTGCGGAACGCCTCGTCGGTCGCGAGTCCCAGCTTGGCCGCGCCTTTTGGCGATATCATCGCCGCCCGCGCCGCGCGCATCTGGCCCAGCTTTTCAAGCCGTCCCTGGTTGCGCTTGCGCCGCGCGGTCACGCCGCGTTCCAGCCAGTGCGCCTCCAGCTTCAGCTTGGCGTCCAGCTTCTGCGCCGCGCGCGCTTCTTCGGCATAGATGGATTCTTCCCACGCATCGTAACCGCCGAAACCGATCTCCTTGCGACGCAGGACCGCGCGGTCCAGCCACGCGGTGACGCGGGTCAGGCGTTTCAGGAAGGTACGGTCATGGCTGATGACGACGAAGGCGCCATTGTAGCGGTCGAGCCATCCCTCCAGCCAGTCGATCGCGGCCAGGTCGAGGTGGTTGGTCGGCTCGTCCATCAGCAGCAGGTCGGGTTCCTGCGCCAGTGCCCGTGCGATGGCCGCGCGCCGCCTTTCGCCGCCGCTCGCGCCCTTGGCGGGTGTCGCCATGTCGATGCCGAGCTGGCCCGCGATGGACTCCACCTCGTACTCCTCCGGCGCATCCTTGCCCGCCAGTGCGAAATCCATCAGCGTTTCGTGCGCGCTGAAATCCGGGTCCTGTTCGAGCACGACGATGCGTGTACCGGGGACCACCTTGCGCACGCCCGCATCGGGATCGATCCGGTCGGCGATCAGGCGGAACAGCGTGGTCTTGCCCGCCCCGTTGCGCCCGATCAGCGCCACCCGGTCGCGCGGGCCGATATGAAAATCCAGCACGGCGGGGTCGGTGCCATTGGGATTGCTGCCGAACAGCCAGCGCCCACCCTGTTGCAGGGCAATGCCTTCGAGGCTGAGGATAGGAGGCTGCGCCATAGGCTGTGCGCAGGTAGGGAAACGCACGGTCCCCCGCAATGGTGGATTAGCGGGCGGTGTTCACGGAACCGCCATCGGCGGCAGCGCATTGAGTACGGGTATACGAAATAACCAACGAAAGCCCGATCATGCTGAAACCGCTCGTCCCTCTCGCCGCCCTCTCGCTGCTTTCCACGCCCGCTTTTGCCGGTGTCGAGGTGCAGTCCGAAGGACCGGTGGTGCAGCTGTCGGTAACGGAGACGGTCAAGGCCGCGCCCGACATTACCACCGTCGGCGCAGGCGTTTCGACGCGCGCCGCCACCGCGGTGGAAGCCATGCGGGCGAATGCGCGCGAGATGACCGTCATCATCAACCGCATCAAGGCGCTGGGCATCGCGGAAGACGACATCCAGACCACCGGCGTCAACCTGAATGCCCGCTACGATTACAACCGCACTACGCAAAAACAGGTGTTCCAGGGATATGACGCGAGCAACCGGGTCAGCATCATCCTACGCAATGTCGCGGAAACGGGGCCGACGCTGGATGCGCTGGTCGCGGCAGGGGCGACCGATATCAACGGCCCCAGCTTCTCGATAGACGACGACACCGCTGCCAAGGCGCAGGCCCGCGAGGCGGCGATGGCTCGCGCGCTGGAGATGGGGCGGCAATATGCCGGCTGGAACGGGTACAGCGATGTGCGCCTGCTGGAAGTCAGCGAGAACGTGGCAACCTCGCGCCCGCAACCGATGATGCGCGCAGCGGTTGAAACGCAGATGTCCGACGAGTCTACACCAATCCAGCCCGGCCTCGTCGGCACCAGCGTCACTGTAAGCGTTACCTACGAGATGACGCGCTAGTTCAGGCGGTATTCAACGCGTCGGGGCTAGACGCGGCTCATGCAAAAGACAGTCATCCTTTCGCTCACCCTTGCGGCGTCGCTGGCTTTTCCATCCGACGGAGCATTCGCGGAGCAGGCGCAGGAACCCAAGACCGAGCAGGGCGAGGCGCGCAAGGAGATGCGGGCCGGGAACACATTGTCGTTGCGCGAGATCGAGCGCCGTATCCTGCGGGGCATGGCAGGCGCGGAATATCTCGGTCCGGCCTATGACAGCGCGGCTATGGCGTATCGTCTCAAGTTCATCCGCGACGGGCGGGTAATGTTCATCGATGTGGATGCCCGGACCGGGCGGGTTATTCGCCGCAGCCGCTAATGGCGCGAACGTTCGGTTGACAGGCTGGTCGACGGGCCGGTTGACGACAGCGCGCCGACGCACCAGACATTCGCGACACATTGCTATCTACCGGTTCAGGGGACCACCCACATGCGCATTCTGATTGTCGAGGACGAGCCGACACTTGGGCAGCAGCTCAAATCCACGTCTGGAACAGACCGGCTATGCCGTCGATCTGTCCACCGACGGGGAGGATGGACATTTCCTCGGCAGCACCGGGGATTACGATGCCGTCATCCTCGATCTGGGCCTGCCGGAAATCGACGGGCTGACCGTTCTTGGCATGTGGCGCAAGGAAGGCCGTGATTTTCCCGTGCTGGTCCTGACCGCGCGCGACAGCTGGAGCGATAAGGTTGCCGGGCTGGATGCGGGTGCGGACGATTATCTCGCCAAGCCATTCCAGACCGAAGAGCTGATTGCGCGCCTGCGGGCGCTAATCCGCCGTGCATCGGGCAACACATCCAGCGAACTGATCGCGGGCGAAGTGCGGCTTGATACACGGTCGGGCCGTGTCACCCGCGCGGGCGAGCCGGTGAAGCTGACGGCGCAGGAATACAAGCTGCTGAGCTACCTGATGCATCACAAGGGCAAGGTCGTCAGCCGTACCGAACTGATCGAACATATCTACGACCAGGATTTCGACCGCGACAGCAACACGATCGAGGTCTTCGTAACGCGCATCCGCAAGAAGCTGGGCGCGGAAGTCATCACCACGATACGCGGGCTGGGCTACAGCCTGGACGATCCCGCCGAGCAGCCGCGCGCTTCGTAATGGGCTGGCGGAGATGAACGCCAACAGCGCCATTTCCGCATCCGGCGATACCGCGCCGCTGGCCGATGCCGAAGCCGCCACGCTGAGCGCGGAGATCGCAGGCGGTGCCGCGCCGCCGCATACCGGCAGCCTGTCGCGCCGGATGATGGCGATTGCGGCAGGCTGGATCCTGGTGCTGCTGCTGGCGGGCGGCTTCGCGCTGGACCGGGTGCTGGTCAATCTGGTCGAGCGCAATTTCGACGACCGGCTGGAATATCTTCTCAACGCCATGCTCGTGACGTCCGAACTGGACCCTTATGGCGAGGTCTATTTCAACCGTCCCATCGGCGAACCGCGCTTTCTGGAGCCGAATAGCGGCCTGTATTTCCAGATCGCCGCGCCGGGGCGGGAAGGCTATATGTCGCGCTCGCTCTGGGACGAGCCACTGACGCTGAATACGCGGCACGAGGATTTCGAGCCACATTTTTACGACAGCAACCAGTTGGCGGGCGAACCGCTGCGCATTGTCGAGCGCAACGTCATCCTGCCCGACAGCGACACGCGCTGGACCTTTGCCGTGGCGAGCGGGCGTGACGAGCTGAACGATACGGTCCGCCGCATCCGCAGCATCCTGTTGTGGAGTTTTGCGGTGCTGGCGTTGGGGCTGATGGCGATGTCGGCTGCGCAAAGCTGGTACGGCCTGCGCCCGTTGCGCCGCGTGCGTGCCGCGATCCAGCGTATCCGCACCGCCGGATCGAACCGCGTTACCGATCCGCTGCCACTGGAAGTACAGCCGCTGGTCGAAGAACTGAACATGCTGCTCGCCCATTCGGAGCGGCAGGCGGAGGAAGCGCGCACCCATGCCGGCAACCTTGCCCATGCGCTTAAAACACCGCTGACGGTGGTGAACAACGCCGCCACCGCACACGCGCCCGACCTCGCGGACACGGTTATCCGGGAGGCGCGGACGATGCGCCGCCATGTCGATCACCACCTCGCGCGGGCGCGGGCCGTCGGACGGCGCGCCATCGGCATGGCCCGCACGCCCGTATGCGAAAGCGCGGAAGCGGTGCGCCGTGCGGTGGAACGGCTCTATCCCGACGCCCGCTTCGACCTCGACGGACGCCGCAAGGCCGTGGTCGCGATAGAGCGACAGGATCTCGATGAAATTCTCGGCAATCTGATCGAAAACGCAGCGAAATATGGTGGCGGCAGCGTGTTCGTGACGGTCGATGCCGAACCGGACAATCGCGCAATGCACCATCTGGGTGGAGGATGATGGCATGGGCATCCCGCCGGCGGCGCGCGACGCGATTTTCGACCGTGGCGCGCGGCTCGATACCGGCAAGCCGGGCACGGGACTGGGCCTCGCCATCGTGCGCGATGTGGCGGAAATCTACGGCGGCAGTGTCGATCTTGCGGAAAGCGAAGATCTGGGCGGTCTGCTGGTAAAGCTGAGCCTGCCGCGCGCTGCTGCCGCCGTCGAAGTTCAGTGAGCGTTCAAATCCGTTCAGCTAATCATCGGAAACACTGAACAATGGCGGGTGCCTATCCGCCGGATGGAGAAGACACGTGCCTTTGCCGACCCTGAAAATCACGCTCGCCGCCGCCGGTGCTCTGGCGCTTGGGGCCTGCACCTCGTTTTACGATGACGGGTATGGCTACGGCTATGACGACGGATACGGCTACGGTTACGATGGTGGCTATGCCACGCCGTACAGCACTGGCTACGGGTTCGGCTGGTACGACAATTTCTATTATCCGGGTGTCGGCATTCACGTTTTCGACCGGCGCGGTGACCGCTTCCGCTGGAACAATCGCCAGCGCGCCTATTGGGAACGTCGCCGCGAATTGCGGCGCGACCGGCGCGAGCGACGGGAAAACTGGTCCGGCTATTCGCGCGGGCGGGACGGTATCTATCGCGACGGACGGCGGGCCGAACGTCGCGCGGACAGGCGCGCGGACGCGTCGCGAAGAACGCCGTCGGACAGGCGTGCGGAACGTCGCGAGGAAAGGCGTGCAGACCGCCGCACCGACCGGCGTGAAGAACGCCGCGAACGGCGGCGCGCTCGCGAGTGGATAATACGCAGTACACCGCGATCGCACGTGCGGACCGCGAGCGCGCGAACCGCGCGGAGCGGCGCGGCAACCGTCGGGTCCGCAGGCGGAAGCGCAGCGGCCCCAGCGTCCGCAGGCTGCACCGCGCGCCCGACCGTCCACCCAACCTACCGAGCGTCGCCAGCGCCCCGCGCGGGTCCGCCGCGACAGTTCGCAGCCTGAAAAGCAGCCCGAATAGGCGCTATTCGCCGCGCGCCTGCTGGTGATGGCGGATGACTTCGTCGATGATGAAGCGCAGGAATTTCTCGCTGAATTCGGGGTCCAGCTCGGCTTCCTCCGCCAGCGCGCGCAGGCGGGCGATCTGCTTCTCCTCGCGCGCCGGATCGGCGGGCGGCAGGTCGCTGGTCGCCTTGTAGGCACCGACCGCCTGCGTAATGCGGAACCGCTCGGCCAGCATGTGAACCAGCGCGGCGTCGATATTGTCGATGCTGCGCCGGAAACGGGCAAGCTGGGGATCGCTGTCGGTCATGGTTGCACTCCTATCATGGCGACTGCCGCGCCAGCAATCGTCCGCTTTACCCTTGCCATTACGCAGGCCGCCTAGCATGTTGCAAAGCACCATGACGGCACAAATCGTTCCCCTGCCGACCCGTCGGCCCTCGCTCGATGCAATGCTGGCGCTGACCGCGCCGGGCATGAATGCCGTGAACACGGTCATCCTCGACCGGATGCAGAGCGAGATTCCGCTGATTCCGGCGCTGGCGGGGCACCTGATTTCAGGCGGCGGCAAGCGTTTGCGCCCGATGCTGACGCTCGCCGGTGCGGAGCTGGTCGGGTATCAGGGTGCGCGCCACCACACGCTGGCCGCTGCGGTCGAGTTCATCCACACCGCCACCCTGCTGCACGACGATGTGGTGGACGGCAGCGAGATGCGGCGCGGCAAGGCGGCGGCCAATATCATCTTCGGCAATCCCGCCACCGTGCTGGTTGGCGATTTCCTGTTCAGCCGCAGCTTCGAACTGATGACCGAGGACGGCAGCCTGAAAGTGCTGAAAATCCTGTCCAACGCCAGCGCGGTGATTGCGGAGGGCGAGGTCGACCAGCTGACCGCGCAGCGCAAGATCGAAACGAGCGAGGAACGCTATCTGTCGATCATCGGCGCGAAGACCGCCGCGCTGTTCGCCGCCGCCAGCCGCATCGCCGCCGTCGTGGCCGAATGCGGCGAGCGCGAGGAGCGGGCGCTGGACGATTACGGCCGCAATCTGGGCGTCGCGTTCCAGCTGGTGGATGATGCCATCGATTACGATTCCGATGCCGCCGCAATGGGCAAGGATCGCGGCGACGATTTCCGCGAAGGCAAGATGACGCTGCCGGTGATCCTCGCCTATGCGCGCGGGACGGAGGAAGAGCGCGCATTCTGGCAATCCGCGATTTCGGGCGTGCGCAACGGCGCGGACGAGCTGGAGCGGGCCATCGCGCTGATCGCCAAATACGATGCGCTGGCGGCCACGCGGGAACGCGCCCGACATTTTGCCGACCGGGCGAAAGACGCAATCAGCATCTTCCCCGACAGCAAGGCGCGCGCCGCGATGGCGGAAGCCGCCGATTTCGCGGTGGCGCGCGGGTATTGAGACGTAGCGCAGTCCGCGCTTAACTCTTCCTCGATGGCTGAAACGCTCCCAATTCATGCCGTCCTGCCGGAGCTGTTGACGGCGCTGGACGCCACCGGTGCCGCCGTTCTCGTCGCCCCGCCGGGCGCGGGCAAGACGACAGCGGTTGCACCTGTCTTGCTCGACCGGAGCTGGTGCGACGGGGAGGTCATCCTGCTCAGCCCGCGCCGGGTCGCTGCCCGCGCGGCGGCGGAGCGCATGGCGGAGATGCTGGGCGAGCCAGTCGGGCGAACAGTCGGCTACCTCACGCGCATGGACAGCCGCACCGGCCCCGACACACGCATCCTGGTGATGACCGAAGCGATTTTCGTGAACCGCCTGCTCGACGATGCGGAGTTGCCCGGCGTTTCGGCGGTGTTGTTCGACGAGGCGCATGAGCGGCATCTGGACAGCGATCTGGGCCTCGCGCTGGCGCTGGAAAGCCGCGCGGTGTTGCGGCCCGATCTGCGCATCTGCGTGATGTCGGCCACCATAGACGGTGCACGGTTCGCGTCACTGCTGGGTGGCGAAGCGCCTGTCATCGAGAGCGAAGGCCGCGCTTATCCGCTCGACATCCGCTGGCTGGACGCGCGCGCCGACGCGCGGATCGAAGATGCGATGGCACGCTGCGGTGGCGCTGGCGTGGCGAGAAACCGACGGCGATATCCTGGCGTTCCTGCCCGGTGTGCGCGAGATCGAACGCTCACGCGAACGGCTGGAGGCGCGCTTTCCGGACACCCCGATCCTGCCGCTGCACGGGCAAGTCCTGCCGGCAGACCAGCGCATGGCGATACGCCGCGATCCGAAAGGGCGACGGCGCATCGTGCTGGCCACGGCGATTGCGGAAACCTCGCTGACGCTCGACGGGGTGCGGGTCGTTGTCGATAGCGGGCTGAGTCGCCAGGCCGTGTTCGACCACGCAGCAGGCACCACGCGGCTGGAGACCCGTCGCGCCAGCCAGGCGGCGGCGGGCCAGCGGGCAGGGCGCGCCGCGCGACAGGGGCCGGGGGTCGCCTATCGCCTGTGGGCCGAAGCTGCGCATCCGGGTCGTCCGCCTTACGCGCCGCCCGAAATCGAGACGGCCGATCTTGCGCCGCTGGTGCTGTCGCTGGCGCGATGGGGCGCGGGCGATCCGCAATCGCTCCCGTGGCTCGATGCGCCACCCGAGGCGTCGATTGCGTCGGCGCGCGGACGGCTGGAAAAGCTGGGCGCATTGCATGACGGGAGGCGCATCACCGATTGGGGGCGGAAGGTCGCGGCGTTGCCGATGGACCCGGTTTCCGCTGCGGCAGTGCTGTTCGGTGCGCGCGCCGGGTGTTCGGGTGACGTGGCCAAGCTGGTGTTGCTTGCGCAGGAACGCGGGCTTGGCGGGCGGGGTGAAGACTTGCTCGCGCGGCTGGCGCGCTGGGACAGCGACCGGGGTAAGCGCGCCGTGTCGAGCCGAAAGCTGGCGGCGCGCTGGGCGAGGGCGGCCGAGACATTGCTCGCCCCCGAAACCGATGCAGTGCCCTCGGCCCGAACGGACGGGGTGGTAGCGCAATCTGCCTCGCCCTCGCGAACCCGGACAATATCGCAAACCGCCGTTCGGCTTCGGGCGAGCATTGGGTCAGCGCGGGCGGACGGGGCTATATACTCGATCCGGCGAGCCCGCTGAACCGCGCGGAATGGCTGATTGTGGTCGATGCGCAGGGTCAGGCGAAGGGCGCGCGGATCACGGCGGCGGCGGAACTCGCGGCGGACGATATCGAACATGCGCTCGGCGATCTGATCGAAAGCCGCTCGGTGTTGAATTGGAACGAGGGCGCAGGTCGGGTCGAGGCGCGCCTCGAACGGCGACTTGGCGCGATCGTGCTGGCCAGCGGTCCAGACCCCGCACCGGACCGCGCGGCGGTTGTGGATATGCTTGTGGAAAAAGGCGGCAACGCTGTGGAGACGCTGGTTCCCGCCGCCCTGCTCGCGCGCGGGCGGTATGCCGGGATCGAAGCGCTATCACCCGGCGCGCTGCGCAAGGCGGCGGACCAGTGGCTTCGCCCGCTAGTGGAAGGGCGCACAAATCTTGCTTTTTCCGAAAGCAGAGTTGCCGATGCTGTGCTGGCAACACTGTCCTGGTCCGACCAGGAGCTCCTCCGCGATGCCGCCCCCGCCAGCTTCACGACTCCGGCAGGCACGACGCACGCGATAGAGTATGCCGGTGACGATGCGCCCAGCGTGACGGTGCGCGTGCAGGCGATGTTCGGGCATGGACCATCATCCGCTGATCGGCGCGCAGGGCGAGCGGGTGCCGCTGCTGCTGAAACTCACCAGTCCCGCGAACCGTCCGGTGCAGGCGACACGCGACTTGCCCGGCTTCTGGCGCGGCAGCTGGGCCGATGTGCGCAAGGATATGAAGGGGCGCTATCCCAAACATCGCTGGCCCGACGAACCGTGGCTGGAAGCGCCCAGCCTGAAGACCCGCAAGGCGTTCGAACGCAAGCGGTAGGACTTGCGCTGGCGTGCGGGACGCGGCACTGTACTCTACATGTCAGCCCGTATCTATCAACGCCCGAAACATGCCATGCAGTCGGGCCGCGCGCGCACCGACGAATGGGTGCTGGAATTCGAACAGTCCGAAGCACGCCAGGCCGACCCGCTTGATGGGCTGGACCGGCAGCGGCGATACGCAGGCGCAGGTGCAGCTCACCTTTCCGGACAAGGATGCGGCGAAGGCCTATGCCGCGAAGCATGGCATACCCGCGCGCGTCCATGCCACGCCGCACAAATCGCTCAAATTGCAAGCTTACGCCGACAATTTCCGCTAGTCGCGCTTAGCTGGTCGCGAGGTCGATCCGCCCTTCGCGATAGGCTTCGCGGCAATCGCTCGCATCGGCGCGGATATCCGCATCCAGCAATGGTGTGCGTGTCATGCCGACGCCGGTAAAGCGGCGGTCGTCGCATTCGCCATCGCGCGAGAACTCGCCGCTATCGTCGCCGAAATCGATATAGCTGGTGTCGCGCACCGCCGGTTCGACCAGATCGTCGCCGTCGTCGCCAAGCCTGATCGTTCCACGTTCGAACGCCGCGCGGCAATCGGTCGCGTCGCGTCCGGTATCCTGCGGCAACAGCGGCGTTTTGGTCATGCCTTCGCCGACGAAGCGCGGATCGTCGCACTCGCCATCCTTCGCCCAAGTGCTGCTGTCATCCCCGAACTCGACGGTTTGTGCGTGCGCCATCTGCGGGGCGGCGACAGCCATCGCGCAGGCTATCGACAGGACGGAGGCGAGTTTGGGGCTGCGCATTCGGTGCAATTCCAATGGGTTGCGTAACTAATGCGGACAGTATTGGCCGCAAAGCCGCGCGATGTCCAATCGGCGCGCGCATCGCTTGCATTTCACGCGCCCTCCTCACATATCGCGCAACGGGAGTCGGGTGGACGTTTGCGTTCGCTCACCGGGTCAGGTCCGGAAGGAAGCAGCCCAGGTGAATTGCGGCGGGTCGCCCGGCTCCTATTTCCGACATCGTATCGCGGTTGTGGTTCGCGCCAAGCCTTATCCTTGACATTCGGACCCGTGACATTTGGGCCCATGACATTTCGGCAGGCGCAGCCTACCCTCGTGACGCGATGACCGAATCTCCCGATCAGCCCCTTCCCGATGCAACAGAAGATGCGCCATCTGCTGCGGAGCTGGAGGCTGCGGGGCAGGAAGCCATGTTCGGCGCGCCAGAGGCGGACGCTGCGAAACCGGCCACCATCGCGCAACCCTATCGCGTCCTTGCGCGCAAATACCGGCCTCAGACATTCAGCGAACTGATCGGTCAGGAACCGATGGTCCGCACGCTCGCCAATGCCATTGCGCGCGACCGGCTGGCCCATGCTTTCCTGATGACCGGCGTGCGCGGGGTCGGCAAGACCTCGACCGCGCGCCTCATTGCCAAGGCACTCAACTGCATCGGGCCGGACGGGCAGGGCGGGCCGACAGTCGATCCGTGCGGGGAATGCGAGCATTGCGTCGCCATCGCCGAAGGGCGCGATATCGACGTGATCGAGATGGACGCCGCCAGTCACACCGGCGTCGATGACATGCGCGCGATTATCGAGGCGGTCCGCTACGCCGCGGTCAGCGCGCGCTACAAGATCTACATCATCGACGAAGTCCACATGCTGTCGAAGAACGCTTTCAACGCGCTGCTGAAGACGCTGGAAGAACCGCCCGCGCATGTGAAGTTCCTGTTCGCCACCACCGAAGTCGAGAAGCTGCCGGTGACGGTGCTGAGCCGCACGCAGCGGTTCGACCTGCGGCGCATCACCACCGACATGCTGGCGAAACATTTCGGCTGGGTCTGCGAGCAGGAAGAGGTCGAGGCCGACGCGCAGGCGCTGGCGATGATTGCGGCGGCGGCGGAGGGGTCGGTGCGCGATGGCCTGTCGATTCTTGATCAGGCGATCAGCCATGCCGATCTGGAAGGTGCTGCCGATGAAAGAGGCAAGATCACCGCAGACCGCGTGCGCGATATGCTGGGGCTGGCGGACAAGACGGCGCAGCGTCGGCTGCTCGGCGCGATACTGGAGGGCGATGGCGAGGCGCTGCTGACCGGGATTGCGGACCAGTATGCGCTGGGGGTCGAGCCGCTGGCATTGATGCGTGGGATGATGGACCTGGTGCATCGCATCACCGTTGCACAAATCGGCGATGCAGCGCCCGACGCGGTGTCGGAGGAGGAAAGCGCCGCGCTGGCCGACTGGGTCGCGCGCCTTTCCGCCGGACAGCTGCACCGGCTGTGGCAGTTGCTGCTGAAGGGGCATGACGAGGTGCGGACCGCGCCCGATCCGCTGGCGAGTGCACAGATGGCGCTGCTGCGCGTGCTGCATGCTGCCGACATGCCCGATCCCGGCAAAGATGGCGCGGATGCTGGACGATCTGGCCAAGGCACCGCCCGTCGCTGCCCCGGAAAATGTACCAGCCGATGCGCCCGCGCCCGTTGCGAAGCTCGACTGGGCCGCGCTGGCGCAGCAGGTCGAGGACGCAGGCCACCTGATCGTCGCCTCGGTCATGCGGCACCAGATCCGTGTCGAGACACTGGAGCCCGGCACGCTGCACTACCGGCGCGATGCCACTTTTACCGACACTATCGACGCTGACCTGCGCGCCGCCTTGCAGAAACTCACTGGCGACCCGTGGCAGGTGAAGCAGCTCCCGCCTGCCGATGCGTCCGCGCCATCTGCGCCCACGCTTGACGAACAGGCCGCTGCGGCTGAAAATGCGGCACGCGAGGCGCGGCTGGCGCATCCGCTGGTGCAGGCGACGCTGGCGGCCTTTCCCGATGCGGAACTGCTCGACGATACAGCGCCGGAACCAGCCGCACATCCCTCCAGCAAGTTTGCCTGACAGCAAGGAACCCGACCGATGCAATCCATGGAAGAAATGATCCAGGCCGCCCAGAAAGCGGCCGAAACGATCCAGACGCAGATGAACGACATGCAGGCCAAGCTCGACGGGATCGAGGTCGAGGGGCAGGCGGGCGGCGGTCTCGTAAAAGTGCGCGCAAGCGCCAAGGGCCGCATTCTGGGCGTCACCATCGATGACAGCCTGATGGTGCCGTCCGAAAAGCAGATGACCGAAGACCTCGTCACCGCCGCCTTCAACGACGCGCGCGACAAGGCGGATCGCGTTTCCGAAGAGGAAATGAAAAAGGTGCAGGGCGGCATGGCGCTGCCACCGGGGTTCAACCTGCCGGGCATGGGCTGAGCGCACAGAATACAACGAGGAGCGAATACGATGGCAACGGTGATGAACGACAACGCAAGCGGCAGCGACGCCGACATTCGCGCGCAGGTCAGCGACGAGGAATGGGCGGTCCGCGTCGATCTGGCGGCGGCGTATCGGCTGGTGGCGTATTACGGTTGGGACGACCTGATCTTCACCCATCTCAGCGCGCGGGTGCCGGGGCCGGAGCATCACTTCCTTATCAACCCCTACGACATGATGTTCGAGGAAATCACCGCCTCCAACCTCGTCAAGATCGACGTCGAGGGCAAGCCGGTCCTGCCAACCGCACATCCGGTCAATCCCGCCGGTTTCGTAATCCATTCCGCGCTGCATATGAATTGCGAGGCGGCTGCGGCCGTCATGCACGTGCACACCCCGGCGGGGCAGGCGGTCAGCGCGATGGAATTCGGACTGCTGGAGCATACGCAGACCGGCATGATCGCGCGCAGCGATATCGCCTATCACGACTATGAAGGCATCGCGACCGAGCTGGAAGAACGCGAGCGGCTGGTCGAGGATATCGGCGACAAGCACGCGATGATCCTGCGCAACCACGGCACGCTGACCATCGGCAACACGGTGGGCGAATGCTTCCTGCGCCTGTATTTCCTCGAACGCGCGTGTTCGGCGCAGATTGCCATGCTGAGCGCGGGCCGCGAGAACCTGAACAATCCGCCGCAGGGCACGCCGGAAAAGGTCGCGGCGCAGACACCGCCCGCCGGTATCGGCATGGTCGCCAACGGCCTCGCCTGGCCCGCATTGCTGCGCAAGGCAGACCGGCTGGATGCAGGATTCAGGGAGTAGCCTTTAGTATGGTTTCGGCAGGCCCAGCCGCTGGCGTAGCTGCGCATCGGCGCGCCACGCCCGTGCAAACGGAAGCGCCAACCACACCTTTTGCGATGAACCGGGTGCCCCCCAATAGTAAACGACCCACAAAGCGCCTTTCTCGGCAATTTGTGGGTTAAGTTCGCACATGGACGATCCCCTCCCGCCCTCAATCGCCGTCGTATTGGAAGCGACGTTGCCAGAAACTACGTGCCCAACCGTAGCCTCAGCGACCCAAGGGTTGCTGTCCGGTCCCACCGGTCCGACTTGGCGCGCGCTATCGATACGCACGAGTGCCACGCCGGTGACTATGTCGTCGACATAGGCGCGCTCCAGCCGCGTTTCTTCCGCAAGAAACACGCGACACGCATGTGCAGGGTTGGCGAAGAACACCGCCGCAAGCACGAAGATCAATTTGCCGGACATGGTCTGTCGTTACCCCGCCGCGATTAACACAAGATTTGCCACCGCCAGTTTTCCTACTTTCGCGCGCTTTGCTATCCGGCGGGCATGACCATTTCACAAATTATACCAAGCCGCTTCCCGAACGCTTTGCGCGCCCGAAATTGTTTTGCCCCTGGACAGTGTAACACCCGGTCCATGTCTCGGTTTTCTGCGTCCCACAGGCCCATGCGCGCCGCGTCCACAGCTGAGGCCCGCCGCACCGTTGCAGCGTAGCCGCTGGGTTCCCATATCATGCCCATGACATCCTATCCCTTGCTCCCCCTGCGCGACATCGTCGTGTTCCCCGACATGACCGTTCCGCTGTTCGTGGGCCGCGCCAAATCCGTTGCCGCACTCGAAGCCGCGATGGCGGCGGACAAGGACATTCTGCTTGCTCAGCCAGCTCGATCCGGGCTGCGACGATCCGGGGCGTGACGATCTGTACGATGTCGGCGTGGTGGCGCAGGTTGTGCAGTTGCTGAAACTGCCCGACGGCACCGTGCGCGTGCTGGTCGAAGGGCAGGGCCGCGCCCGCGTCGAATCGCTGAAGACCGTGGGCGAGGGCGACGAGGTGATGGTGCTCGCCGAGGTCGAAGCCATCGACGAACACACCGCATCGGGCAGCGAAGTGACCGCGATGATGCGCTCCGTTTCCGAACAGTTCGCCGACTATGCGAAGCTGAACAAGAAACTGTCCGACGATGCGGGCGAGGATCTTGGGCGAGATCGACGATGCCGGTGCGCTGGCCGACGCGGTTGCCGCCTCCATCAACACCAAGGTCGCCGACAAGCAGGCGCTGCTGACCGAACCCAACCCGCTGAAACGGCTGGAAATGGTGATGGCCTTCATGGAAGGCGAGCTGAGCGTCCTGCAGGTGGAAAAGAAGATCCGGGGCCGTGTGAAGCGGCAGATGGAAAAGACGCAGCGCGAATATTACCTCAATGAACAGATGAAGGCGATCCAGTCCGAGCTTGGCGGCGAGGGCGAGGATGCCGACGAGATGGGCGAACTGCAAAAGGCCATCGACACCAAGAAGCTGTCCAAGGAAGCGCGCGCCAAGGCGAAGAGCGAGCTGAAGAAGCTGCGCGGGATGCAGCCGATGAGCGCCGAAGCGACGGTGGTGCGCAACTATCTCGACGTGCTGCTGGGCCTGCCGTGGGGCAAGAAATCCAAACTGAAGAAGGACTTGGCAAAGGCGCAGGACGTGCTGGATGCCGACCATTTCGCGCTCGAAAAGGTCAAGGACCGCATCGTTGAATATCTCGCGGTGCAGGCGCGCACCAACAAGCTGAAGGGGCCGATCCTGTGCCTCGTCGGCCCGCCCGGCGTCGGCAAGACCTCGCTCGGCAAGAGCATCGCGCGCGCCACGGGCCGCAAATTCGTGCGCCAGAGCCTTGGCGGCGTGCGCGACGAGGCCGAGATACGCGGCCACCGCCGCACCTATATCGGCAGCCTGCCCGGCAAGATCGTGCAGAACCTGCGCAAGGCGAAGAAGAGCAACCCTCTGTTCCTGCTCGACGAAATCGACAAGCTGGGGCAGGATTTCCGCGGCGATCCGGCGTCTGCCCTGCTGGAAGTGCTGGACCCCGAACAGAACGGCAAGTTCCAGGATCATTACCTGGAACTGGATATCGATCTGTCGGACGTGATGTTCGTGTGCTACCGCCAACAGCCTGAACCTGCCGCAGCCGCTGCTCGACCGGATGGAGATCATCCGGCTGGAAGGCTATACCGAGGACGAAAAGGTCGAGATTGCCAAGCGGCACCTGATTGCAAAACAGGTGGAAGCGCATGGCCTGACCGAAGGCGAGTTCACGCTGGAGGAAGACGCGCTGCGCGACCTCATTCGCTATTACACGCGCGAAGCCGGTGTCCGAACGCTGGAACGCGAGATTGCCAAGCTGTGCCGCAAATCGCTGCGCCGCATTCTGGAAGGTGATGTGGAAAGCATAACAATCACGTCCCGAAACGCTGGCGGATTTCTCCGGTGTGCGGAAATTCAAGCACGGCATGGGCGAGGAAGATGCGCAGATCGGTGCGGTGACCGGCCTTGCCTGGACCGAAGTGGGCGGCGAATTGCTGACCATCGAAAGCGTTACCACGCCGGGCAAGGGCGATGTGAAGACCACCGGCAAGCTGGGCGAAGTGATGACCGAAAGCGTCGCCGCCGCCTTCAGTTTCGTCAAGGCACGCGCGCCCGCTTACGGCATCAAGCCAAGCCTGTTCCAGCGCAAGAACGTGCATATCCACTTGCCCGAAGGTGCGGTGCCCAAGGATGGCCCCAGCGCGGGTGTCGGCATGGTCACGTCCATCATCTCCACGCTTGCGGGCATCCCCGTGCGCCCCGATGTTGCGATGACGGGCGAAGTCACCTTGCGCGGACGGGTGCTGGCGATCGGCGGACTGAAGGAAAAACTGCTCGCGGCGTTGCGTGGCGGGATTACCACCGTGCTGATCCCGGAAGAGAATGTGAAGGATCTGGCGGAGATCGCCGACACCATCACCGAACGGCTGGATATCGTGCCCGTCAGCCATGTCGACGAGGTTCTGGAACGCGCGCTGACTGCACCGCTAGAAGCGATCGACTGGACCGAAGCGGACGACCTCGCCAGCCAGCCTGGTGCTGTGCAGCCGGGGGCAGGGCCTGCCGGTGCGGGAAGTATTGCACATTGAAATCGGGTTGCGATGAGAGGCCCGGCGCGCCGTAAGTGAGACGGGGCGCGGGCTTTTGGCGACGAATGCCTTTGACAGCAGGCGTGAAAAGGCTTTCAATCGCGGCTTGCGAAGGACGATTCACGTCCTTCACCAACCGTTCTTGCCCGGCGGCGTTATCGTGTCGGGTGGATATGTCAGGGGGACTATTGCAATATGAATAAGAATGAACTGATCGGTGCCGTCGCGGAATCCAGCGGCCTCTCCAAAACCGATGCGGCAAGCGCTGTCGAAGGGGTATTCGACGCGATTACCAAATCACTCAGCAGCGGCGACGACGTGCGCCTGGTCGGCTTCGGCACATTTTCGGTCGCCAAGCGTAAGGCGTCCACCGGTCGCAACCCGCGCACCGGCGAACCGATGGCGATCAAGGCCAGCAACCAGCCCAAGTTCAAGGCTGGCAAGGGCCTGAAAGACGCCGTGAACTGATCCGGACCATTCCGGACTACCGAAAGGGGCCGTGTGTCATGCGACGCGCGGCCCCTTTGCCTTGACTGGCGACCAGACGACGGCTGGCTAGCGCGATGCGATCTGGATCAGCGCGGTCGGTGCGTCCGTCGTGGTGCTGTCCACGGACCAGCTCAGCACCCGGTCCTCGCCCGATGCCGCGGCACCTTCATCGGTGTTGTTCGCCCTGATCTCGCCATTGGTCGTAATGGCAAATGTGCCCTGCATCATTGCCATTGCGCGCCCGGTCGCGGCATCGCCATCACCCTCGACCGATTGACCGAGCATCATCAGCATGCCCGAAGGCATAGCTCCGCCGCCAGCAGTCTGCATCGCGAACCCCGGCGCATCTATGCGGACTGCGCCTCCATCACGACGGAACATGCGGACGAAGGGAGACGCGACCTGCATTCCCTCGATAGTCGGGAAGGAGAAGTCATGCGTGATCCGGCTGGTGATGCGATAGCGCACATCGAACAGGCCATTGCCGCGATAGACCACCCGGTCCCAGCCGCGCTGGCGTTCCAGCATGACGGCGATCTTGTTGCCGGCTTCGGGGTCGGCAGGGTCGATACCGCTGAGCAATCGCCCGACCTGTTCGGCCCGCTCACGATCTGCCCGAGACTTGCCCGCAGCCGCCTGCGCATTGCGCTCCGACTGTGCCATCAGCTCCTGCGCCGTACATTCGCGCCGCGCGCCATCGCCCGTAAAGCATTGCGCTTCGTCGATTCTGGCCCCGTCGGCCTGCGATGTGCCGTCACCGAACTCGTCGGTGAGCGGCAGGAATACCATCTGCCCGTCATACGCGAAGGTGAAGCTGCCATCGTCTCGCAAATCGAGTGTGGAACTGAACTTGCCCGGCAACAGGAAACACCCGGTCAGGGCGAGCGACATGGCACAGGCCAGCAATACGGCACCGGCGGGGCGGACAGGAAGCAGAGTCACGAAACAGCTCCTTCGGTCGTGCGCGTTGCCACGGCGTAAAGCGCGACCGCCGCTGCGTTGGAAACATTGAGGCTCTCGATAGCGGAAGAGATGGGCAGCCGCGCCACCGCGTCGCAGTGATTGGCGATATTGGTGCGCATCCCGTCCCCTTCCGCGCCCAGCACGAGCGCCACTGGCCCGGCGGGGAGCACATCGGCAAAGACGGCGTCGGCCTCTCCGGTCAGGCCGATGCGCCAGTAGCCTGCCGTCGCCATTTCCTCCAGCGCGCGAGCCAGGTTGACCACGCGCACCCACGGCACAGTCTCCAGCGCGCCCGATGCGCTCTTGCCCAGCACGCCCGACTCCGGCGGCGCGTGGCGGTCCTGCGTCACGATGGCAGCGGCACCGAATGCAGCGGCAGACCGCAGGATGGCGCCGACATTATGCGGATCGGTGACTTGGTCCAGCACCACCAGCGGTCCACCCGGTCGCCCGGCAATGGCTTCGTCCAGATGCACGTCTTCCAGCGCGGCGCATTCCAGCACCAGCCCCTGATGCGTGGCATCGCGCGTCGTCAGGCGGGCGAGGTCCACGGCCTGCGCGTATTCGACGGGGAAGTCCTCCGGCAGTTCGCCGTCCAGTCCCGCAATCGCTTCGCGTGTCGCCCACAGCTTGTGATGGTTGCGCGCGGGATTCTTCAGCGCAGCCTCGACGGCGTGGTGGCCCCACAGCCTCACCTGCCCCGCGCTCGCGCGGCCGCTGCCCCGACCGCCCTTCATGCGCCCCGCACGTCCGCGCAGTGCCTTTTTGCGATCCGGTTTTGCCATTGCATTTTCCATTCGGGGCTGGAGTAAGACGCCGCCTTGCCAGCCGCCCCATTGACACACAAGGACCGCTTCGCCAAAGCGGCGCCTCTCGGTCGAAGGCCCGCCAAAACGGGCCGCAACTGCGCCGCGATCGCTTGGTCGCTGCGCTTTCGCCAAATGGTGTGGACAGGTGGCCGAGTGGTTAAAGGCAGCAGACTGTAAATCTGCCCGCGCAAGCGTACGCTGGTTCGAATCCAGCCCTGTCCACCATTTGCTACATATTCCCCTGCCGGAACCGCAACTTGCGATGGCGCCCGTCCGGCGATAAATGCGGGCGATGGAATATACTCACCAGCCCGTCATTTCCGCCACCGGACTGTTCACGCCGCCCGACAGCATCACGAACGAAGAGTTGGTCGAAAGCTTCAACCGCTACGTTGCCGAGTTCAACCGCGACAATGCCGGTGCCATCGAGGCGGGCGAAGCCACGGCGCTGGAGCCAAGCTCGGTCGCGTTCATCGAGAAAGCTAGCGGCATCCGTGCGCGGCATGTGATGACCAAGGCGCCAATTCTCGACACCGCGTCGATGGCGCCACGCTGGGAAGAGCGCGGGAACGAGGCATTGTCGGAAATGGCAGAGATTGGCGTTGCCGCGTGCCGCGATGCGCTGGAGCGCGCGGGCCGCGATGCGGGCGATGTCGATGCAGTGTTGTGCGCGGCTTCGAACATGCAGCGCCCCTATCCGGCAATGGCGGTCGAGATACAGGATGCGCTGGGGATCGACGGGTTCGGCTTCGACATGAATGTCGCGTGCTCTTCCGCCACCTTCGGCATCCAGACCGCCGCGGACTATATCCGCGCGGGCAATGCACGCAGTGTGCTGGTGGTAAGTCCCGAAATCACCAGCGGGCATTTGAACTGGCGCGACCGGGACAGCCATTTCATCTTCGGTGACGTAGCGACCGCCGTTCTGGTCGAGGATGCCGCGCTGGCACCCGCTTCGCATTGGGCGATCGAGGGCACGCGGCTGAAGACAGTCTATTCCAACAATATCCGCAACAATTTCGGCTTTCTCAACCGGGCAAGCCCCGACACCGCCGATGGTGCGGACAAGCTGTTCGTTCAGGAAGGGCGCAAGGTTTTCAAGGAAGTGGTGCCGATGGTGGCCGAACTGATCCTGAACGAGGCAGAGCGGTTGGGCGTGGAAGCAGCGAAGTTCCGGCGGTTGTGGCTGCATCAGGCGAATGCAGGGATGAACCGCCTGATCGCGCAGCGGGTGCTGGGACACGAAGCCAACGAGGACGAAAGCCCGACCGTGCTGGACACATACGGCAATACCTCCAGCGCCGGTTCGATCATCGCGTTCCACCTTCACAGCGACGATCTGGCGGCGGGCGACACGGGCCTGATTTGCAGTTTCGGGGCCGGGTATTCTGCCGGAATGGTGACGGTCCGCCGCGTTGCGGCATAGCTGTCGTGCGGACGAGATAAGCCGGTCCTTGTGCCTTGTTGCATCGCCCCGCACCGCCTAGATGAAGGGCATGACAGGTGAAATTTTCGACAACCGCGGACGTGGCGATGCCGCGTGGAGCTGGCCTCCGATCCATCCCGAAGGACGCAAATTCGGGCTGATTGCGCTGGGCATCAGCCTGATTTTCCTGCTGGTTCTGGATTGGGAAATTATCGGCTGGCCGATGCTGGGCCTGACCGCGTTCGTGTTTGCCTTCTTCCGCGATCCGGCGCGGGTCGTGCCGCAGCGTGACGATGCGATTGTCGCCCCCGCAGACGGCTTGGTGTCGCTTATCATGCAGGTGCCGCCGCCGGTGGAGCTGCAAGGCGATGACGGGCAGGGGAGCGCCGGGCTTGGCAGCGAACCTGTCACGCGCGTGTCCATTTTCATGAGCGTGTTCGATGTCCATATCAATCGCGCGCCCATCGGCGGAGTAGTGAAACGACTGATTTATATGCCGGGCAAATTCATGAATGCCGATCTCGACAAGGCGAGCGAGGAGAACGAGCGGCAACATCTGCTGATCGAGCGGGCCGACGGGCAGGCAATCGGGTTCACGCAAATTGCAGGCCTCGTCGCGCGCCGCATCATGCCGTTCGTGAAACCCGGCGATACGCTGGCGGCGGGGCAGCGGGTCGGGCTGATCCGCTTCGGCAGCCGGGTGGATGTCTATCTTCCTGCGGGCACCGATGCGGCAATCCTGCTGGGGCAGAAAGTTATCGCGGGTGAAACCGTGCTCGCCAATATCGGCGAAACCGCGTTGCGCGAAGGCGTGGCGCAGTGACGGACGGGCCAGTCGTTTCGCAGACTGGCACACAAAAGGCGCCACGGCTTGGTCCGAAAGCGGACGAGGGTGAGCATCCTATCGCGAAGGGGCGGGCCAGTGGCCTGTCGTTGCGCGCCGTTATCCCGAATGCGATTACCGCCGCCGCGTTGTGTTCCGGCCTGACCGGTATCCGGTTCGCCATTGGCGAGAACTGGGCGGCGGCCATTTTCGCCGTGGTTCTGGCGGGAGTGCTGGACGGGATGGACGGACGCATTGCCCGGCTGCTCAAGGGTCAGACCCGTTTCGGTGCCGAACTCGACAGCCTTGCCGACTCGCTTTCTTTCGGCATGGCGCCTGCCATCATCCTGTTTTTGTGGACGCTGGACGACTTGCCACGCATCGGCTGGTTTGCTTCGCTCGCCTTTGCGCTGTGCTGCGCACTCCGGCTGGCGCGGTTCAATGCGCAGATCGATACCGATGAACAGCCGCACAAGTCGGCTGGCTATCTCACCGGTATTCCTGCGCCCGTTGCGGCAGGGGTCGCATTTCTGCCGTTCTATCTGTGGATGGCGACCGGCAGCGATATTTTCCGCGAACCTATCCTGACCGCTGCATGGATGGCGGTCATCGCTTTCCTGATGATTTCCAACATGGCGACATTCGGCTGGGCGGCGATGCGTCCGCGCCGCAATGTCCGGCTGGAGCTTATCGCGTTCGTCGGCCTGCTATTTGCGGCACTACTGCTCGAACCGTGGTGGACACTGGCGGCGATCTCGATCGCCTACCTGTTGTTCATGCCACTGGCGGTGCTGCGGTATTCACGGGTCAGGCGGCAACGGGCGTCCGCTGCGGCGTAGCCTGAGCAGCGCGACTTCGCATCTGCTTCGCAAACCGAATACGGGGCGCCCTGTTTCGGCGCGTGACCGCACCAATCGGGACCGGGCCACGAACCGCCATTGCATTGCGTCGATAGGCGCGCGTTCCACGAACTGCACAATCGGCCAGAACCGCGGCGCTGAGTCCGGTTGCGACTAGCAGCATTCCGAACAGAAAAACTTCAAACATCCGACACATCCCTTTCAGGTTGGTCGCCCGCCAAGGGGCGATTGCGAAACATTAAAAAGACTGAAACCCGAATTGGTTCCCGCTTCGTTCTGGAATCACTGTGTTCCCTAAATGTTCTATCGTGTCAAACGCTATTCTCTAGCGCAGGCTGTGTTGGTCGAATTTCGCACTGGCTTTCGACGTGCCGCCGCGCTAATGGCTGCGCCGTCGTAACGAGTGCGGGCACCCTGTCCGCATGGTTTGCGCACAAATCCACATGGATGGCGCACATACCGGTGCCCGCTTCGGGTTTCCTGCCGTCCAGAGGTATAACCGGAAAGGAATTATCCTATGGCGGCACCTACCGTCACGATGCAGCAACTGATCGAGGCCGGATCGCATTTCGGCCACCAGACCCACCGCTGGAACCCGCGCATGAAGCCGTATATTTTCGGCGCGCGCAACGGTGTCCATATCATCGACCTGTCGCAGACCGTGCCGCTGTTCGCGCGCGCGCTCGACTTCGTTTCATCGACCGTGCGTTCGGGCGGCAAGGTTCTGTTCGTCGGCACCAAGCGCCAGGCGCAGGAGCCGATTGCAGAAGCGGCGCGGGCTTCGGGCCAGCATTTCGTCAACCACCGCTGGCTCGGCGGGATGCTGACCAACTGGAAGACCATTTCGCAGCGCATCAAGCGCATGAAGGAACTCGACGAGCAGCTCGCCGGCGAAACGTCCGGCCTGACCAAGAAGGAAGTCCTCCAGCTGACGCGCCAGCGTGACAAGCTGGAACTTTCGCTCGGCGGTATCCGCGACATGGGCAGCATTCCCGACGTCATGTTCGTGATCGACGCGAACAAGGAAGAGCTGGCCATCAAGGAAGCCAACGTCCTCGGCATTCCCGTGATTGCCGTGCTCGACACCAATGTCGATCCCAGCGGCATCGCTTTCCCTGTACCGGGCAATGACGACGCCAGCCGCGCCGTGCGCCTGTATTGCGACGCGATTGCCGAAGCCGCCACCAGCGGCAAGGGCGATGCGGTGCAGGACAGCGGACAAGTCGGCGAAATGGCCGAACCGCCGGTGGAAACCGCGGCCGCCTGACCCTTTGCGTGCGACGGCGCGGTGGCCCTTGTCATCGCGCCGTCGCAGCACATCTCTAGCTGCGTCATGCGCCCGCTGACGGGCGCTGCATTGCAACGCACACACCAAGACAGAAGGAACGCCCGATGGCGAATTTCACAACCGCCGATATCAAGGCCCTGCGCGAGAAAACCGGCGCCGGCATGATGGACGCGAAAAAGGCACTGGTCGAAACCGATGGCGATATCGAAGCGGCAGTCGACGCCCTTCGCGCCAAGGGTCTTGCCACCGCGCAGAAGAAATCGAGCCGGACCGCGGCGGAAGGCCTTGTCGGCGTTGCCGTGGAAGGCACCAAGGGCGTTGCCGTCGAAGTGAACTCCGAAACCGATTTCGTCGCCAAGAACGACCGGTTCCAGGATTTCGTCCGCAAGGTGACGCAGGTCGCCCTCGGCGCGAATGCCGACGACGTCGAAGCGCTGAAGGCGATGGACTATCCCGACGGCGGCACGGTTTCCGACAAGCTGACCGACAATGTCGCCACCATCGGCGAGAACCAGCAGGTGCGCCGCATGAAGACGGTCGCCGTGTCGTCCGGCATGGTCGTGCCCTACATGCACAACGCCGTCGCCCCTAACCTGGGCAAGATCGGCGTGTTGGTCGCGCTGGAAAGCGCGGCGGGTGCCGATGTGCTCGAACCGCTGGGCAAGCAGCTGGCCATGCACATCGCCGCTGCCTTCCCGCAGGCGCTGAATGCCGACGGCCTCGACCCCGAACTGATTGCCCGCGAACGCGCCATCGCGGCGGAGAAGGCGGCGGAAAGCGGCAAGCCGGAAAACGTGCAGGAAAAGATGGTCGAAGGCGCGGTGAAGAAATTCGCCAAGGAAAACGCGCTGCTCAGCCAGCTGTTCGTGATCGACAACAAGACGCCGATTGCCGACGTGGTGGCGAAGGCGGGCAAGGATGCCGGAACCGACATCGTGCTGACCGACTTCGTTCGCTACCAGCTTGGCGAAGGTATCGAGAAGGAAGAAGGCGATTTCGCAGCGGAAGTCGCGGCGGCAGTCAAAGGCTGACACCACGCCTTCCTGTCACTTCCTTCAATACGCATTCAAAGCGGCCATCGGACCACGCGGTTCGGTGGCCGTTTTGTATTTTGACACCAAGTTGACGCTTGCCGGCTATTATCGAAACACATGCAGAATGCCATTTGCATAAAACGGCGAAAGCGGCCCGGTGTTGGATTCGGATGAGAAAGAACACGCCGAAGGTAACGCGGCATGTCGATGTAGGAAAACGCTCAGTTGCGCGGGACCAGTTTTACCAGCCAGATTTCCGGCGCGGTGAACAGCCGCACGGGCAGGATGCTGGTGCCGAGGCCCGCGCCGACGATCAGCGTCCTGCCGTCCTCGTCCACACGGCCGCAGGCATAGCGGTCGCCATAATCGGACATATGCGCGGGCGCGCCACCCCACGGATAACCGATTTGCCCGCAATGGGTGTGCCCCGCCAGCGTGAGGCGGACTTCGGCGGGCATGACGGCAAACGGGTCGGGACTGTGGCTGAGCATCACCGGAACGCCGCCCGCCGCGCGCATGGCGGCTAGCGTTGCATCGAGGTCGGCGCGGCCGGTGTAGTCGTCGTCCAGCCCGCCCACGGCCAGTGTACCGAAGCGCGCGGCGTCGTTGGCGAGCAGAGTGATGCGGGCTTTGCGCAGTTCGCGGGCGAGGGCGGGCATGTCGAACCAGTGATCGTGATTGCCCGGCACCGCCACGACGCCAAGCGGCGCGCGCAATGCCGCCAGCGGTGCAACGACCTGTTCCGGCGTGTAGATATGCGTCGCCGTGCGCTTGTCGCTGACAAGGTCGCCCGCAATCGCGACAAGGTCCGGTTGCAGCGCGTTGACCTGCGCCACTATCCGTTCAAGCCGTTCGGGCGGCATGTCCGGCCCGGCTACGTGGATATCGGATATAAGCGCGATGGTCAGCGGCGCGGTGCCGGTGGGTAGATCGACCGCGACTGTGGCGTTCCGCACCACCGGATCGCGCATGGTGTCGTGCCATGCCTTGATACCGGTCACTGCGATTGCTGCGAGTAGCAGGACGGTAAGCCATACCCGTTTGCGCTTACTGGCCGGTATACTCCCTGTCTCGCTGTCAGCGCTGCGGTCAGTCCTCCGGCTCATGCCCTGTGCAACCCATGACTGTGCATCGAAACCCCCATACAGGTGCAGTATCGCCGTGCGACATCCCGTCAAGGCAGCGCACCGGTGCGTCCGCCTGCACACCGCTTTCCCTTTGCGCACGCACCCGATGCGGGCTAGGCAAAGCGTCACACCTTCTCGCCACTGGAAACCGTGCATCCCATGTCAGCCCCCGCCTACAAACGCATCCTGCTGAAACTGTCGGGAGAGGTGCTGATGGGGGGGCAGGAATACGGCATCGACCCCGAATATGTCGCGCGGCTGGCGCAGGAAGTGCAGGCGGCGAAGGAAACCGGTTTGCAGGTCTGCCTGGTCATCGGCGGCGGCAATATCTTTCGCGGGATTGCCGGTGCGGCGAGGGGGCTGGACCGCACGACCGGCGATTATATGGGCATGCTCGCCACGGTGATGAATGCGCTGGCGATGCAGAATGCGCTGGAAAAGCTGGGCGTGCAGACGCGCGTGCAGTCCGCCATTCCGATGGACAGCGTATGCGAACCCTACATCCGCCGCCGCGCCGAACGGCATCTGGAGAAGGGCCGTATCGTCATTTTCGCCGCAGGAACCGGCAATCCGTTTTTCACCACCGATACCGGTGCGGCGCTGCGCGCGGCGGAGATGGGGTGCGACGCCTTGCTGAAAGGCACCAGCGTCGACGGCGTTTACGATGCCGATCCCAAAGCGAATCCGCAGGCAAAACGCTTCGATACAATCACTTACGACCAAGTGCTGGCGGACAACCTGAAAGTCATGGACGCGACCGCCGTTGCGCTGTGCCGGGAAAACAGCATTCCGATCGTGGTGTTCTCGATCCGCGAGCGCGGCAATGTCGCCAGCGTCCTTGCCGGAACGGGCACGCAGACGGTCGTCACGCAAGATAGCTGAAAGAAGAAGGGAAGGGCCGGACATGGCGAATTACGACAAGAGCGATATCGAGCGCCGGATGCAGGGTGCGGTGGAAAGCCTGAAGGGCGATCTTTCGGGACTGCGCACGGGGCGCGCCAATACCAGCCTGCTCGATCCCGTCGTGGTCGAGGTCTATGGCTCGATGATGCCGCTGAACCAGGTGGCCACCGTGTCCGCACCGGAGGCGCGCATGCTGAGCGTGCAGGTCTGGGACAAGAGCAATGTCAGCGCGGTGGAGAAGGGTATTGCCAAGGCCAATCTCGGCCTCAACCCAGCAACCGATGGCCAGACGCTGCGCCTGCCGATGCCCGACCTGACCGAGGAACGGCGCAAGGATCTGGCGAAGCTGGCGGGCAAATATGCCGAGAACGCCAAGATCGCCATCCGCAATGTCCGGCGCGACGGGATGGAAGACCTGAAGGCCGACGAAAAGGCGAAGGACATTTCCGAAGACGACCGCAAGCGGTCCGAAACCGATGTGCAGGAACTGACCGACAAATATGTGACGCAAACGGACGAAGCGGCAGCGGCGAAGGAAAAGGAAATCATGACGCAGTGATCCTGCGTCGCTCGCCTTTGCTGTTTGGCGGGACCGGCAGCGCGTGATGACGCCGCCGGTTTCGAAAACCGATGGCGCCGCGCGCCACGTCGCCATCATCATGGACGGCAATGGCCGCTGGGCGAAGCAGCGGCACCTGCCGCGCGCGATGGGCCATCGCAAGGGTGTCGAGGCCGTGCGGTCGCTGGTGCGCGGGCTGGCCGGGCTGGGGCTCGATTGCCTGACGCTGTATGCGTTCAGTTCGGAAAACTGGAAGCGGCCCGAAGACGAGGTCAGCGACCTGATGGACCTGATGCGGCGCTTCATCAAATCGGACTTGCCCGAATTTATCGAAAACAACGTGCGGCTGCAGCATCATCGGCGACTGGCGCGGGCTGGCCCCCGATATCGTGACAATGCTGGACGATGCGCTGGAGCAGACGCGGCATGGCACGCAGACGCTTGCCGTGGCGCTGAATTACGGGGCGCAGCATGAAATCGTGCGCGCGGCGGCTGCGGCGGCGGCTGAGGGCGAGCTGACCGAAGCGACGCTGGCGGCCCGGCTCGATACCGCCGACCTGCCGCCGCTCGACCTGCTGATCCGCACCAGCGGAGAGGTGCGGCTTGTCCAATTTCCTGCTGTGGCAAAGTGCCTATGCCGAATTGCGGTTCGTCGATACGCTGTGGCCGGACTTCACCATCGACCATCTGCAAGAGGCGTTGAACGATTTTGCAGGGCGGGAGAGACGCTATGGCGGGCGGTAGGAAGCGCGAGAAACTGCGCGCGGCGGCCGCCAATCCCGACTTGCCGGTGCGGCTGGCGTCGGCGGTGGTCATGCTGCTGGTGGCGGGCACGATGGCTGTGCTTGGCGGACTTTGGCTGGACGGATTCATCGTCGCGGTCGCGTTGGCTACCTTCGCGGAATTCGTTCGGATGGTGGGGTTGGCGACGCCGAAAATGACGCATCGCCTTGCCGGGCTGGTGGCGGGCGGGGCCTATATCGCGGCTGCTGCCGGGGTTCTGACCAAGCTCACGCCGGTCGCCGTGGTGGAGATTGTCGGCGTAGTCGTGGCGGTCGATACCTTCGCCTATTTCTTCGGACGCAAGATCGGCGGACCGAAACTCGTGCCCACCATCAGCCCCAACAAGACCTGGGCGGGCCTGCTGGGCGGGATGGTCGGCGCGGCGCTGTGGATCGGCATCATCCTGCTGTTCGCTCCTGCGCATATGCAGCCCGGTGTAGAGGATTCGCTCGGTGCGACCGCCGGCACGGGATTCACGCCGATCGCCGCCATCGTCATGGCTGTCGTTGGCGGTGCGCTGGTTGCGGTGCTGGCCCAGTCGGGCGACCTGTTTGAATCGTGGTTGAAGCGCAAGGCAGGCATCAAGGACGCATCCCGACTGATACCGGGGCATGGCGGCGTTTTCGACCGGACGGACGGCATTCTGCCCGTGGCGTTGGTCGGCGGGTTTCTTATCCTGTCCGGTGCAGGATAAGGGCCGTGCGAACTATTTCCGTTCTTGGTGCGACCGGATCGGTCGGCGCTTCCACGCTAGACCTTGTCCGCCGCAACCGCGATGCGTGGCGCGTCGTCGCGCTGACCGCCAATTCCAGCGTGGACGAACTGGCGGCACTGGCGCGCGAGTTCGATGCCGAGGTCGCGGTGATTGCGGACGAAAGCCGGTATGGCGCATTGCAGGATGCGCTCGACGGCAGCGGCATCGTGGCGGCAAGCGGGCGCGACGGCCTGTGCGAAGCGGCGGCGCGACCCGTTGGCGTCACGGTGGCGGCGATTGTCGGCTGCGCAGGCCTCGCCCCGGTCATGGCGGCAATCGAACAGGGCGGCACGGTGGCGCTGGCGAACAAGGAAGCGCTGGTGTCGGCAGGTGACGTCATGACGGCAGCAGTGGCGAAGCATGGCGCGACCCTGCTGCCGGTCGATAGCGAACATAACGCTATATTCCAGTGCCTTGCGGGCAACAGCTTAGACGATGTGCGATGGATTACGCTGACCGCCAGCGGCGGGCCGCTGCGCGAAATGACGTCAGAACGTCTTGCCGCCGTCACCCCCGAACAGGCGGTGGCGCATCCGAACTGGGACATGGGCGCGAAAATCAGCGTCGACAGTGCCACGATGATGAACAAGGGGCTGGAATTTATCGAGGCGCATCACCTGTTCCCCGTCGGCCTCGACCGGTTGCGCATCGTGGTGCATCCGCAAAGCGTCATTCATTCGATGGTCGAATATCGCGACGGCTCCACACTGGCGCAGCTCGGACCGCCCGATATGCGCGTGCCCATCGCCTCCTGCCTGGCCTGGCCGGACCGGATGGACACGCCGTGCGAACCGCTCGACCTGCCCGCGATAGGCGAGCTCACCTTCTTCGCGCCCGACGAAGCAGCGCTTCCCCGCAACCCGTCTGGCGCGCGAGGCGATAACCGCCGGTGGTGCGGCGCCTGCCACTCTGAATGCGGCGAACGAGGTGGCAGTCGCCGCTTTCCTTGCCGGTCAGATAGGGTTCACCCGCATCGCGGCATTGGTCGAGGAATGCCTGCAACGCAGCAACAACGCCCCGCCGCCCGCCTACGCTGGAAGATGTACTCGCGGCGGACGAGGCGGGCCGGGCGCTGGCGAACGAAATTCTGGAGACGCTTTGAGTGTTTAGTTCCGTCCCCTGGTGGATGATGATCCTCGGCTTCCTGCTGGTGCTCGGTCCGCTGGTAACCGTGCACGAGCTGGGCCATTATCTCGTCGGTCGCCTGTTCGGCGTGAAGGCGGAGGCGTTTTCGGTCGGTTTCGGCAAGGAGCTGGCTGGCTGGACCGACAAACGCGGCACCCGCTGGAAACTCAGCGCGTTGCCACTGGGCGGTTACGTCAAGTTCAAGGGCGACATGGACCCCGCCAGCATCCCCGATGCCGAAGAACTGGCGAAAATTCCCGAACACGAACGTGGCGACAGCTTCCATCATGCGCCATTGTGGCAACGCGCGCTGATCGTCTTCGCAGGCCCCGCCATCAACCTGATCGTCGCGGTGGCGATATTTGCAGGCTTTGCCCTGCTTTACGGCAAGCCCGTGCCCGCTGCGCCCGGACAGGAAACGGTCATCGCCGCCTTCGCCGAAGAGTCCGCCGCGCGCGATGCCGGACTGCTGAAAGGCGACCGGATCGTCGCCATCGACGGCGCCGCGACCAGCGATTTTCAGGACGTTGTCGAGAAGGTGATGTTCTATCCCGGACGCACGGTCGATTTCACGGTGGAGCGTTCTTCGCGCACGCTGACCCTGCCGGTCACGATTGCCAGCATCATGGATACCGACCGGTTCGGCAATACGTCGAAAATCGGGAAGATCGGCGTGCAGTCGGGCTTGCTGGAACGGGTGCCGGTCGGGCCGGGCGAAGCGGTGACGCGTGCCGTCGATCAAAGCGTCGGCATCATGCGGATGATGGTGCTGGGCATCCAGCAGATCGTCACCGGCGAACGGTCGGTGAAGGAACTGGGCGGACCGATAAAAATCGCGAAATATTCGGGCGAACAGCTTAGCCTGGGTGCGGCGGCGTTCGTCTGGTTCGTCGCATTGATCTCGATTAACTTGGCATTCATTAACCTGTTGCCAATCCCCGCGCTCGATGGCGGACACCTCGCATTCTACGCTGTGGAGGCGGTTCGCCGGAAACCGGTCGGCGCGCAGGCGACCGAATATGCCTACCGCGTGGGCATCGCGCTGGTGTTGATGCTGATGCTGTTCGTGACGGTGAACGATGTCGTCTCGCTGCCGGTGTTCTCCGGTTGAGGGGTTCGACTGGTTAGCGAAGGCCGAAGAATTAACCGCTGGGGTGCGGATCGTTAAACGGGGGTTTGCATGGCACTGCGCTTGATTGGGCGCGGGGCATCGGGCACAGGCGGCGCACTTGCCGCAGCTGTTCGTTTCAACGTTTCGCCGAAGGGCGCGGACACATGCGACGTATTGGATTGGATTGAATGACCGTGTCGATTTCTGGACGGGTTTCACGCAGCACGCATATGCCCCTTGGCACCCGCTTTGCCTCGGCATTGCTGGGCGGAACGATGCTGGCGGGCGTGCCGTTCGCTGCCATCGCGCAGGATAGCGCACCGGTTGCGGACACCGCCGCGCAAGACGCTGCGCAACCCGCACCCGCGCCGCTGATCGCACAAACGCAAACGATCCGCTCACTGTCGGTTATCGGTGCCCAGCGGCTCGAACCGCAAACCATCGTCAGCTATATCCGCCTGTCGCCCGGCGAACCCTATACGCAGGCCGCCGCCGACCAGGCGATCAAGGATCTGTACGCAACCGAGCTGTTCTCCAGCGCCACCGTGCGCAACGATGGCGGCAATGTCGTTATCGAGGTGGTGGAAAACCCGGTCGTCAACCGCATCATCCTGGAAGGCAACAAGCGGCTCAAGAAGGACAAGATCACTCCGGAAATCAAGCTCGCCCCGCGCCAGATATACACCCGGTCCAAGGTGCGCGCCGATACGCAGCGCATCATCGAGCTGTACAAGCGGCAGGGCCGCTTTGCCGCCACGGTCGAACCCAAGACGGTGCAGCTCAGCCAGAACCGCGTCGATATCGTGTACGAGATTTCCGAAGGGCCGAAATCCAAGGTCCGCCAGATCAACATCATCGGCAACGAGGTGTTTTCGGATGGCAAGCTGCGCGGCGAAATGGTGACCAAACAGGCGCGCCTGACCAGCTTCTTCAGCTCCAACACCAGCTACGACCCCGACCGTCTGGCTTTCGACCAGCAGAAGCTGCGCCAGTTCTACCTGACGCAAGGCTATGCCGATTTCCGCGTGGTCTCCGCCGTGGCCGAACTGACGCCGGACAAGCGCGACTTCATCATCACCTATGTGGTCGAGGAAGGGCAGCGATACAACTTCGGCGAAGTCAATGTGGAAAGCCAGCTGCGCGATTTCAGCGACGAGCGCATGTCGGCCAACCTGCCGATGAAAACCGGCGACCCGTATAACGCCAAGCTGGTCGAAGACACGGTCGAACAGCTGACCGAACTGGCCGGTGCTTTCGGCTATGCCTTTGCCGATGTCGAACCGCAGTTCCGGCGCAACAAGGATGCGCTGGAGATGAACATCACCTTCGCGCTGAAAGAAGCACCGCGCGTTTATGTCGAGCGGATCGACGTGAACGGCAACACGCTGTCGCAGGACAAGGTGATGCGCCGCGAGTTCCGCCTTTCGGAAGGCGATGCGTTCAACTCCATCGCGGTGAAACGCTCCACCAACCGCATCAAGTCGCTGGGGTATCTTCCAGGAAAACTTCGAGATCGAGCAGAAGCCGGGCAGCCGGCCCGACCGCATCATCCTGGAAGCGAATGTGGAAGAACAGCCGACCGGCGAATTGCAGCTCTCGGCCGGTTTCTCCTCCATCGAGAGCTTCATCCTGGCCGGCTCCATCCGCCAGCGCAATTTCCGCGGGCGCGGCCAGACCATCGGGGCCAGCGTCAACTATTCGCGCTTCTCGCGCTCGGTGCGGTTGAGCTTCAGCGAACCTTATGTGTTCGACCGCAATATCCAGGCCGGTGCGGATATCTACCGGCAGGATTTCAACAGCTTCAACCAGTTCAACAACGATCGCAACACGACATACAAGCAGACCACGACCGGCGGTTCGCTCCGCCTCGGTGTGCCGCTGTCCGAATATATGTCGCTGCTGGGCAGCTACACGCTGAATTTCGACGAGGTTACGCTGGGCGACCAGTTCTTCTTCGACCGGGACGGCGACGGCGTGGCGGAATGCGTCGCCAACCGCTTCCTGTGCGAAGCGATCGGCTCGCGGACCAGTTCGATCCTCGGCGCGACGCTGGCCTATAACGCCACCAACAGCAGCTTCCGCCCAACCAGTGGTTTCTCGGCATCGTTGCAGGGTGAATTCGCCGGACTTGGCGGCTCGGTGAAGTTATGGCCGCTTGCGCGCCCGCGCCGCGCATTACTGGAACTTCTTCGACGGCTTCATCTTCTCGCTGAAGGGCGAGGGCGGCTATATCAAGGGGCTGGAAGATCGTGGCCCCGACATCGACGATGTGCGCCTGACCGACCGCTTCTTCCTGGGCGAACCGCAAATCCGCGGGTTCGACATTCGCGGCGTCGGCCCGCGCATCCTGACGCAGCGTTTCGTGGATGACGAGGACGGCAACCCGCTCCTCATCACCGACCGACGAGCAGACGCAGGACGATGCGATCGGCGGCAATGCCTATTATCTGGGCCGTGCCGAGCTGGAAATTCCGCTGGGTACGGGTGCATCGGAACTGGGCCTGCGGCCTTCCGTGTGGCTGGATGTCGGTGCGCTGTTCGATGTGACCCCGCCGCTGCTGCTGGACAATCCGAACGGCATCCAGAGCCGCGATCTCGACGGTAACCTCCAGTTTCTGGAAATCGTGACCGATGCCGACGGCGCTGGCCACCACGGTCGTGACGACCAACGCCATCGCGGCCGACGGCACGACCTTGAATGCAGAGGCGATCCTGCCCAACTCGCGGATTCGCGAAACCTTTCTCGGCGATTCTGCCAGCCCGCGCATTTCTGCCGGTATCGGGGTCAACTGGAACTCGCCCTTCGGGCCGTTCAGGATTGATTTTGCCCAGATCATCAAGAAGCAGCCGGGCGACGACACCAAGACATTCTCCTTCAACGTAGGTACCCAATTCTGATGACGAAGTTTCTCACACTCGCCCTTTCCGCCTCCGCAATGGCGCTCGGCCTTGCGGCCGCGCCTGCCTCCGCACAGGTGAACGGCATCGCCACCGCCAGCCCCGAAGCGGTGGTGGTCCAGTCCCAGGCGCGCGCCGCCGCCTATCAGGCGATCAACACGCAATACGCCGCACAGCTTCAGCAGGCGACGACGCTCAACACCGAAATGGCAACGCTGCGCGCCAGCCTCGATACCGATGGCGACCAGCAGGTCAGCGATGCCGAAGTCGCCGCCAACCCGACAGTCATCCAGCAAATGCAGCAGAAGCAGCAGCAAAGCGACACGGTGCTCCAGCCGCTGCGGCTGGCGCAGGTATATGTCATCGAACAGCTGACGCAGAATTACGAGGCGGCGCGCAACCAGGTGTTGAGCTGCGAAGGGCATCCAGATGCTGTTGACGCCCGAAGCGATCCAGTATGCGCCCGATGGGATCAATGTGACGAGCGACATCCTTGCCGCCTTCAACCAACGCACGCCGTAGTGTTCCTTCCACGCCGCCTGCCGGGTACCAGCCGACGCCGCAGGCCGTGCAGAACTTCCAGCAGATCCAGCAGATCATCGGCGCGCTGGTGCAGCGGCAGGTGTTGCAGCAGCAGGCGCAGCAGCCGCAGGCAACCCCGGCTCCGGCACCTTCGGGCCGGTAAATGACCGAGCAGGCGGACAGTCCTGCCGACGCGCCACTCGACTACGACGTGCGTCGAATTCTGGAAGCGTTGCCGCATCGCTATCCGCTGTTGCTGGTGGATCGGGTGCGGACGCTGGTGAAGGACGAGCGGATCGAGGCGGTAAAGGCCGTCACCTTCAACGAACCGTTCTTTCAGGGTCATTTCCCCGGCGCACCGATCATGCCCGGCGTCCTCCAGATCGAGGCGCTGGCGCAGGCGGCCGGTATACTCGGCATCGAATCGCTGGGATTGGCGGGCAGCGGCAAGCTGGTGATGTTCATGGGCATCGAGAACGCCAAATTCCGCCGACCCGTGACGCCGGGCTGCCTGCTCGACCTTGAGGTGAGCTTCACCCAGAAGCGTAGCCGCGCCTACAAGTTCAGCGGCAAGGCGAGTGTGGAAGGCAAGGTGACATGCCAGGCCGAGTTCACCGCGATGATTGCGGATAGCTAACGCCGGACGGTCACCGGACTTGCCATTCACGCACTTGCCAAGCAGGGGCGCGCCGACTAGGTGCGCCGCTTCAATATGACAGCGCGCCCGGTCGGTACCGGGCACATGCTACAAGGATTGTACGCCATGAAGGCCGACGGACACCCCGATTACCACACCATCAACGTCAAGATGACCGATGGCACCGAATTCCAGACCCGCTCCACCTGGGGCAAGGAAGGCGACACGCTGACGCTGGAAATCGACCCGACCAGCCACCCGGCCTGGACCGGCGGCAAGCAGCAATTGCAGGAAGGCGGCCGCGTTGCCGCTTTCAACAAGCGATTCGGCGGGCTGTCGCTCAAGAAATAAATTGTCGCGCTGCGCACGATCGCGTCACCAGCGATCGTCCAGCGTATCGAGCAGGATCGGTTCGAGCCGTTCGGCTTCGGGCCACGGCTTGGCGTCAGCCTGTTCGGCAAAGGCCCGTTCGCGCGTTGCGCGGTCGGGCCATTTTGCAATGGCATACAGCGTGCCGTCCGCTGCCTCGCCCAGCATCGACCCCTGTCCGCCTTTAGCGCGCAATTCTTCGGTCGCATCCGCCCATCGGGCGCAGAACGCAGTCCGGTTTTCAGGCGCGACTCGCCAGCGATATATGGCGACCAGTCCGGTTTCACCGGTCATCCCCACGGCTGTTCCCGATACCATTTGGTGATGACGTACTTTACACCGCGCCGCACCTTCATGCCGTGGTGCAGGGTGGAGGGGTTTACACTGCCATCGGCGCGGCGGTTGTTCCAGCATAGCAGCTTGCCCGTTTCCGGCTGGAACGTTTTCTTGATCGCCTTGAACCGCGTGCCGCCGCCCGCCTCGACATCGTTCAGATAGACCATCGCGGTCCATGTCCGCTGTCCCGCGACCGCGCAAAATCTCTCGTAATCGGCGCCATCGGGCGCGAAATAGTCCGTGTGCGGCTTGAACTCCTGTCCTGTGGCGTAGCGTTGGCCCTGCAACGGTTCGCCATGCGCCGGGTCGATGCCGGTCAGCGAGTCGAGCCGCGCTGCAACTTCGCGGACGACCGGGTGATCGGGCGCAAGGTCGCATGTCTCGCTGGTACGGAAGGCGGCATCGCCATTATCGTCCGCAATGGTGGAGGGACGGCGTTCGGCTTCGATCAGGGCAATCAGGTCGCGCGCAAGGTCGGGCGAAAGGAAATCGCGGCATTGCACGATATCCAGCCTGTCCGTCGGGATGCGCTGCACGCCGGGAAATGCGGCGAGGGTGGCCAGACTGGATTCGCCGTTGCGGGTCATTCGGCTAGCGATACCGCGCACCCGCGCCAGCGCAAGCTACGTAACAATGTTGCGCAGGTGGCGTGCGAACCGCCTTTTCCCCTTTTCAATTCACGAATGGCGTGTAACAGGCCGGACGACAGCGTGCGGTGCCTTGACCGGTGGCCGATAGCGCGTATCAGCCCGTCGCCCGGACGTGCGGTCAGGTGCCTTGAGACAGGTGCTGCGGCCATGTGCGCATCCGGGTTTCGCGAAGGGCGTGTGGCGGTCGTAGTTCAATTGGTTAGAACGCCGGCTTGTGATGCCGGAGGTTGCGGGTTCAAGTCCCGTCGGTCGCCCCACCTTTCATCCGTCCCGATCTTCGATACCGGGACATGCAGCGTGACATTCATGACGGGATTTCAGCCATGACGGCGTTTTGGGAAGAGCCCGATTTCGACGATCACGAGCAGGTGCAGCTGGTGCGCGACCGCGCATCCGGTCTGACCGCGATTATCGCGCTGCATTCCACCCATCTCGGCCCCGGCGCGGGCGGCACCCGGTTCTGGCACTATGCCGCGCCCAAGGATGCCATCCGCGATGCGCTGCGGCTGAGCCGTGGCATGAGCTACAAGAACGCGATGGCGGGTTTGCCGATGGGCGGGGGCAAGGCGGTCATCCTCGCCGGAGCGGACAAGGCCAAGACGCCTGCAATGCTGTCAGCATTCGGCGATGCCGTGAACCGGCTGCAAGGGCGTTACGTCACTGCCGAAGACGTCGGCATTTCCGAAGCGGACATGGTCGCGGTGGCGAAACGGACGGACTACGTGTCGGGCCTGCCGACCGAAGGCGACATGGCCGCGGGCGGCGACCCTGGCCCCTTTACCGCGATGGGCATTTATCACGGCATTCGCGCGGCGGTCCGACATCGGCTGGGCAAGGACAGCCTGGATGGCGTTCACATCGCCATACAGGGCACCGGCAGCGTCGGCGGCGGACTGGCGCGATTGCTGGCGCAGGACGGCGCGAAGCTGACGCTGGCCGATGCCGATGCGGCACGCGCAGCGAAACTGGCCGAGCAGCTCGACGCGAAAACCGTCGCCGCCGATGCGATCATGGGCGTGGCATGCGATGTGTTCAGCCCCAACGCGCTGGGCGCCATTCTGGACGATGCGGGCATCGCACGGCTGGACACCGCCATCGTGGCGGGCGGTGCCAACAACCAGCTTGCGCGCGAAGGCAATGGCGACCTGCTGTTCTCGCGCGGTATCCTCTACGCGCCCGATTACGTCATCAACGCTGGCGGCATCATCAGTGTGGCGATGGAATATCTGTGCCGGTGCGAGGCCGCACCGTGCGATATCAACGAGGTCCGCAAACGGATCGGCCTGATACCGGAGCGGCTGGACGATATCTGGCAGCAGAGCGAAGATGCGGGCATCTCGCCCGACCGCGTTGCCGATACGATGGCGCAAAAACTGATCGGGCGGTTATAATTTGGAGCATCATGCCCTAGCTTGTGAGGGTAACGTCGCGGCGCGCTCAAACGTCGCGGCATCGGTCCCAGCAACGGATAGTTTGAACGCGCCTTCATGCACGGTTTCGCCAATCCCCGACGGTTCCTGACACTGGCCCGCTGGCTGACGCCGCTGCTGCTGGTGTCGGGCGCTGTCATCGCCGCAGCCGCGCTGGCGTGGGGCCTGTTCGTGGCACCCGCCGACCGGCTGATGGGCGACACCGTGCGCATCGTGTTCCTGCATGTGCCCGCCGCATGGCTGGGCATGGGCGGATGGATGGCGATCGCGGTGTCGAGCGCGGTATTCCTCGTCTGGCGGCATCCGCTGGCAGCGCTGGCCGCGCGCGGTGCGGCGGTGCCGGGCGCAGTCTTTACCGCGATATGCCTGGCGACCGGTTCGATCTGGGGCCGCCCGACCTGGGGGTCGTGGTGGGAATGGGACGGGCGGATGACATCCATGCTGGTCCTGCTGTTCCTCTATGTCGGCTATATCGCGCTTGTCTCAGGCGGTTGCGCGGGAGGGTGGCTCCAGCCGTATTCCGGCGATTTTCGGACTGGTCGGCGCCGTCAATATCCCGATCATCAACCGCTCGGTCGTATGGTGGAATTCGGTTCACCAGCCAGCCAGCATCACGCTGGGCAAGAGCAGCATGGACGCGGCGTTTCTCTATCCGCTGCTGATCGCGATGCTGGGCTTCTCGCTGCTGTTCGGCGGGATCGTGCTGACGCGGATGCGCGCGTTGCTGGCCGATACGCAGGCGGAGGCACGGATACGGCGCAAGGCGATGGCGGCAGGGGGCGGTCATGCTGCGTGAGGGGCTGGCCCAGTGGGATTTCGTGATCGCCGCATATGGCGTCGGCCTGTTCGCGATTGGCGCGCTGTTGGCGTGGTCCCTGCGCGAGATGCGACGGGCCGAAGCACGGCGCGATGCGGCGCGGCGTAACCCAAGCGACGACAGCGCATGATGCAGGCCAAGCATCAGCGGCTGGTCCTGATCGTGGTGGCGATGGCGGTGCTGGTCGCGGCGTCTTTGCTGGCGGCCTATGCCCTGCGCAACCAGGCGAGCTATTTCTACGTCCCGTCGCAGATGGTGGCCGATCCGCCCGCGACCGACCAGGCGGTGCGCTTGGGCGGCATGGTGCAGGCCGGAACGCTGCGCACCTTGGCCGACGGGATCACCGTTTCGTTCGTGGTCGGTGACGGCGAAGCGGCGGTGCCGGTTCGCTTCGCCGGGATCCTGCCCGACCTGTTCGTGGAAGGATCCGGCGTGGTTGCGGAAGGCCGGATGGCCGCCGACGGTACGTTCGTGGCCGAAACCCTGCTTGCCAAGCATGACGAGAACTACGTCCCGCGCGAACTGGAAGAGATGACCGAGGCGCAGGCCCGCCAGACTGTGGCCGAAACCGAAAAAGCGCCCGAAAGCGCGCCGGAGAACATGCCGCGATGATCGCCGAACTGGGCCATGCGGCACTGTGGCTGGCCGCGACGCTGTGCCTGCTTCAACTCGTGGCAGGTGCGCTGGCGGCGTGGCGCGCGGAACAGACTGTGCTGGCCGGTATCGTCCGCCCTGCCGCCATCATGCAGGGCGCGCTGGCGGGCTGTCGTTCCTGGCATTGCTCATGCTTTTCGCTGCCACCGACCTGTCGGTGAAGCTGGTCGCGGCCCATTCGCATTCGCTCAAGCCGTTCATCTTCAAGCTGTCGGGCACCTGGGGCAATCACGAAGGCTCGATGCTGCTGTGGATCGCCGTGATGGCGCTGGCGGGTGCGTTGATCGCTGCTGTCGAGCGGCGTTTGCCCGAACGCACTATGCTGGCGACGCTGGCGGCGCAAGGGTTCGTGGGACTGGGCTTTTATGCCTTTATCCTGCTCAGTTCGAACCCGTTCGAGCGGCTGGCGGAACCGGCGGTCGAGGGCGCGGGACTGAACCCGCTGTTGCAGGACATCGGCCTCGCCTTCCATCCGCCCACGCTTTATCTCGGCTATGTCGGTCTGTCGGTTGCCTTCAGTTTCGCCGTCGGTGCGCTGTCGACGCGCGGTGTGACGCCGATGTTCGCGCGCGCGATGCGGCCCTGGGTGCTGGGGGCATGGGTATTCCTGACGCTGGGGATCGTGGCGGGATCTTACTGGGCGTATTACGAGCTGGGCTGGGGCGGATACTGGTTCTGGGACCCGGTGGAGAACGCTTCGCTGATGCCGTGGCTGGCGGCAACCGCGCTGCTGCATTCGGTCAGCGTGCTGGCCGCGCGCGATGCGTTGCGGACGTGGACGATCATGCTCAGCGTCGTGGCGTTTTCGATGTCGATGCTGGGCACGTTTCTGGTGCGTTCCGGCGTGTTGACCAGCGTTCATGCCTTTGCCGTCGATCCGGAACGGGGCAGTTTTATCCTGTTCCTGCTCGCGATCTATATCGGCGGGGCATTGCTGCTGTTCGCCTTGCGCGCCAGGCAGCATCGCGGAAGGCAAGCGGTTCCGTGTCGCCAGCCGCGAAGGCGCGCTGGTGGTCAACAATGTGCTGTTGAGCGCGACGCTGGGCATCGTGCTGCTGGGCACGCTCTACCCGCTGCTGACCGAGGCGTTCGGCGTGCGCGTGTCGGTCGGGCCGCCCTATTTCAATCCGGTTGCGGCAGTGTTCGTGCTGCCGATGCTGCTGGTGATGGCGGTCGGGCCGTTGCTGCGCTGGCGGCATGATCGGCCATCGCGGCTGCGCCTGCCCGCCGCAGTCATTTTCGGGCATCATGCTTGCTATTTTCGGCGGGCTGGTCGTGCTGGGTTCTTACGGCTTGCTGGCTGAGCTGGGCCTCGCGATGGCGGTCGGCCTCGCCATCGCGAGCGTCCTCCCGTTGCGCAATCGCAGCCTGCGCCGCACGCCGCTGGCGACATGGGGCATGGTTGTGGCGCATTTCGGCATCGCCGTGGCGCTGTTCGGCATGGCGAGCGAAAGCGCGTTCAGCGAAGAGAAGCTGGCCGCCGTGCGCTCCGGGCGGACGTGCGGATGTCGGGCCGTGGCAAGTCGAGCTGGCGGCGGTCGAGCCGGTTGCCGGGCCGAACTGGACCGCGATCGAAGGGCAGCTGGTGGCGCGCTACGACGGCGGCGAACCGGTGCTGCTGAACCCGCAGTCGCGCACCTTTTGGGCGCCGGTGCAGGAAACGACCGAAAGCGTGCTGGCGACCCGCTGGAACGGGCAGCTTTATGCCGTGATCGGCAAGCGCGCCGGGCCGGATGCAGAAGGGCGTGAACGCTGGCAGTTGCGGCTGTGGTGGAAACCGTTTGTCACGCTGATCTGGTATGGCGGGATGCTGATCGCACTGGGCGGCGTGCTGGCGCTGATCGGGCGGGTCGGCGATGACCTGCGTCGCCGCCGCCGGGCCCGTCGGTACGAGGACGAGGTCGCCGACGCAAGGCGTGGGCGCTTTGAGCAAACGGGCGAGCAGCATGAACCGGCTGCTGGTCTGGATACCGCTGGCGCTGTTCGCGCTGTTCTGCGGAGTGGCGGCGTATCAGCTGTCGCAGCCGCCGATGACAGGGTTGCCAGCGCCATGATCGGCAAGCCGCTGCCGGATTTCTCCCTCCCGGCAGCAACCGACACACTGCCCGGTGTTTCGCGCGCCGATTTCACCGATGGCACGCCGCGCCTGCTGAACATCTGGGCCAGCTGGTGCGTGCCCTGCGTGGCCGAAGCACCGCAGCTGGAGCGGCTTGCAGGCGCGCGGCGCCGAAATCGTCGGCGTGGCCATCCGCGACGACCCGAAGACGTGGCGCGTTTTCTCGAACGCTACGGCAATCCCTATACGCGCATCGGAGCCGATAATTTGTCCGCCCTACAGGTGGCGATCGGGTCGTCCGGAGTGCCGGAAACCTTCGTGATCGATGGCAACGGCGTAATCACATATCAGCATATCGGCGATATCCGCGAGCGCGATGTGCCGGTGCTGCTGGCCGAACTGGCAAAGGCCGGCGACATGATCCGCATGTTCGCTCATGATCGCTGCTGTTGCTCGACAGTGCACGCCGCTCGCTGCCCAGCAGAGCGTCTCACCCGCCCCCTACGCCTATGTCCAGTTGCCCGATCCGGCAGCAGGAAGCGGCGGCGCAGGCCCTGATGGAAACGCTGCGCTGCCTGACCTGCCAGAGCCAGTCCATCGCCGACAGCGATGCGCCGATATGGCTGGCGACATGCGCCATCAGGTCCGCAGCCGCATCGCCGCCGGTGAAACCCCGACGCCGTGCGCGGCTGGCTGGTCGAACGCTATGGCGATTATGTCAGCTCACGCCTGGTCGCCAGCAGCACGACCTGGCCGCTTATTCGCTGTGCCGGTCGCAATCCTGCTGGTCGTCGGCGGCCTGCTGTGGCGGCGTTTTTCCCGTAGCGGAGCGGCGCAGCGATGACCTGGCTGGCCGTCCTGCTGCTGGCCGTCGGCGCGCTGGTGCTGGCGGTGTTTCTCCTGCGGCTGCCCGCGGCGGGTCGCACGCTGTTCGCTGCGGCGCTTGTATTCGGTCTGGCGGGATATGCCTGGTTCGGTTCGCCCGGACCAGTCGGTGCGCCCAAGCGCGCCGAAGTCGCCCAACCCGAAGCGGCATTCGGCGCGATCGAGGCCCGCCGCGCGTTTTTCGATCCGTCGCAGCCGACCCGGCAGGTTCGTCATGATGGCGGACGGTTACGCGCGCAAGGGCCAGCATGCCGACGCGGCCGCGCTGTTGCGCGGCGCGGTGGCGGACAATCCGGACGATGCCGAAGCATGGGTCGCGCTGGGCAATGCGCTGATCGAACATGCGGACGGCAACCCTACGCCCGCCGCGCTGCTGGCCTATCGCCCAGGCGGAACGCATCGCGCCGCAAAATCCCGCCGCGCCTACTTCTTCGGCGTCGCCCTGCTGCGGGGCGGACGAGCGGACGAAACGCGCGCGATCTGGGCCGAGCTGGTCGAAGCCGCACCCGCCGATGCGCCCTATCGTGCCGAACTGGTCAGCAGCTGGCGCAGCTGGACGCCGTGCATCGCACGCCGGACACCGCCGCCGCGTCCCTGAACGGCGCGTGTTGCAGTGCGGTAGCCATGCTGCTACCCGCCGCGCTCTTTGAAGCGGGAGCCTTGCGGCGACAGTTGCGCAAGGGGCACCGCAAAGGGCGCAACCATAAAGGGCCGGCGAAGCAATGCGCGACGCTTCCTCCGATCAGGCATCCGCCGGTAACGGCGAGACTCCGGCAGCCGTAGTCCCGGAACCGACCGGCACCGGCGGCAGCGTCGTGCATGGCGCGTCCAAGGCTGCGCTCGCGGTCGGTGCGATCGGCAGTCGTCTTCGGCGATATCGGCACCAGCCCGCTTTACGCCTTTCGCGAAACCTTTGTCGGCGCCCAATCCGCTGCCGATCGACCGGATGCATGTGCTGGGCGTGGTCAGCCTGATCTTCTGGTCGATGACGCTGGTGGTCGCGATCCAGTATGTCACCATCCTGATGCGCGCCGACAACAAGGGGCAGGGCGGCAGCCTGGCGCTGGTGGCGCTGATCTCGCAGCCATATCGGCAAGTCGCGCTATGGCTGGGTGGCGGTGCTGCTGGGCGTGTTCGCGACCTCGCTGTTCTACGGCGACAGCATGATCACGCCCGCCATTTCGGTGCTTTCCGCGGTGGAGGGGCTGACCGTGGTCGACGACCGGCTCGGACCCGTTCGTCATTCCCATCGCGCTGGTCCTGCTGATCTTCCTGTTCCTGTTGCAGAAGCGCGGCACGGCCAAGGTCGGCGCGTTGTTTGCGCCGGTGATGATCGTCTATTTCATCGTCATCGCGGCGCTGGGCACCGTCGCAGATCGTGCAGCATCCCGGAGATCCTGTGGGCGCTCAACCCCTGGTACGCGGTGCAATTTCTTCGTGATCGACGGATGGTTCGCCTTCCTCGCGCTGGGTTCGGTGGTGCTGGCGGTGACGGGGTCGGAGGCGCTGTATTCCGACATGGGGCATTTCGGGCGCGGGCCGATGAAGCTGAGCTGGTTCGGCTTCGTCATGCCGTGCCTGCTGCTCAACTATTTCGGGCAGGGCGCGATGATTGTCCAGCCTGCCGCCGCACGGCGGCCGAGGCGATCCAGAACCCGTTCTTCTTCCTCGCCGCCGAGGAATGGCGCCTGCCGCTGGTGATCCTGGCCACCTTCGCGACCTTCATCGCCAGCCAGGCGGTGATTTCGGGCGCGTTCTCGATCACGCATCAGGCGATCCAGCTGGGCTTCATCCCGCGCCTGTCGATCCGCCACACCAGCGAAACCGAAGGCGGGCAGATCTACATTCCGGTCGGTCAACTGGGCGCTGATGATGGCGGTCATCATCCTGGTGCTGACGTTCCAGAACTCGTCCAACCTCGCCTCGGCTTACGGCATCGCGGTGACCGGCGCGGTGACGATCGACACGCTGCTGATGGCGGTGCTGCTGGTGGGCGTGTGGAAATGGAAGCTGGTGGTATGCCGCGCCGGTCGTCGCTGCTGTTCCTGATCGTGGACGGTGCCTATTTCGCGGCGAACCTGACCAAGGTGCCCGATGGCGGCTGGTTCCCGCTGCTGGTGGGCGCGGTGGTGTTCACCCTGCTGACCACCTGGGCGCGCGGGCGCAAGCTGATGCGCGAGCGGATGACCGAGGTTGCGCTGCCGATCGAGATCTTCGCCAAATCGGCCAAGAACAGCGCCGCGCGCGTGCCGGGCACCGCCATCTTCATGGCCAGCACGACGGGCGGCGTGCCCTCCGCGCTGCTGCACAATATCAAGCACAACAAGGTGCTGCACGAACGGGTGGTGATCCTGACCGTCCAGATTGCCGATGTGCCCTATGTCGATCCCGACGCACGCTGCGAATATCACGATCTGGGCGACGGGTTCTACCGCGCGGTGCTGCATTACGGCTTCATGGAAGAAACCGATGTGCCGCTGGGCCTGCAAAGCATGCAGCAGTGCGGCGGCGAGTTCGACATGATGCAGACCAGCTTCTTCCTCAGCCGCCAGACCCTGCTGCCCAGCGACAAGCCCGGAATGCCGATCTGGCGCGAGAAGATATTCGCCTGGATGCTGCGCAATTCGGCGACCGCGATGGAGTTCTTCCGGCTGCCCGACCAACCGCGTGGTGGAGCTGGGCAGCCAGGTGCGGATCTGAGGCGGCCCTCGCAGGGCAGGCCGCTGTGCAAAGGTGACAAAGGTGACACGGTGTCACTTTCGTGATTCGCATCGATTATATTCGTTAAATCATACGGGTTGCATCCTGTTCTGCTGGCCGGACGGACAGGGGGAGCGGGACGGAAAACGCAGCCGCGCCATTCCGGATCGCCCGCACTACGCGTGATCGAGCGATCTTCCGGTGTGAGTCGATGGCAGCATGGCACGAACCCGTGCCTGTAGGACAGCGCCGGGTTTGCGCAGTTAGGCCTACGCCGTCGGCGGTTCGTCCTTCACCGCATCGTCTGCGCCAGCGCCAGGCCGTGCTTCAGCAGCATCGGTATCTGGCTGAAGGTGAACAGGAAGGTCAGCGGCATGAACACCCACAGCTTGGCCCACAGCCAGCTTTCGAAGCTCAGAGCTGGCAGCGCAGCACCTCGTTCAGCACGGCCAGCGACGAGGAAGAAGAAGCCCCAATTGCGCGACAGCTTGCAGCCAGCCCTCGTCGCTCAGCCCCTCGAACGCGGCTTCCAGCAGCACTTGCAGCAGGGCGCGGCCTTTCCAGAAACAGGCACCGAGCAGGACGATGCCGAACATGCCGTAGATCATGCGTCGGCTTCATCTGCACGAAGAGCGGATCGCCGAAGAAGATCGTCAGCGCCGCCAAAGCCGACGATCAGCACGGTCGAAAACCACAGCATCGGCGACACCTTGCCCAGCCGCCATCTTGGACAACGATCAGCGCGATGACGGCCGCGACCATGAAGGCCAGCGTGCCCTTGATGACGGCGGCAATCTCGGCAATCGGCTCGCTCGTCTTCGGGCGAGAAGTATTTGATAGACGCCAGAGAAGACCAGCAGCGGCCCGTAATCGACCGCGACGTTGAGCCAGCCGGACGCCGGTTTGGGTTTCGTGTCTCGCCATCAGGCCACTCCTGCAATGACGCGCGCGACCAGATCGGGATCGAAGGGGCGCAGATCGTCGATCTTTTCGCCCACGCCGATGGCATGGATCGGCAGGCCGTATTGCTCCGCCGCCGCCACCAGCACGCCGCCGCGCGCGGTGCCGTCCAGCTTGGTCATGATGAGGCCGGTCACGCCCGCAACTTCGCTGGAACACGTCGATCTGCGCCAGCGCGTTCTGGCCGTTGGTCGCATCCAGCACCAGCACGACATCGTGCGGTGCCTCGGGATTGAGCCGGCCCAGCACCTTGCGGATCTTGGCCAGCTCGTCCATCAGCTCGCGCTTGTTCTGCAAGCGTCCGGCGGTGTCGACCACCAGCGTGTCGATGCCCTGCTCGGTCGCCTGCCTTCACCGCCGTCGAACACGATGCTGGCCGGATCGCCGCCTTCCGGTCCGCGTATCAGCGGCACGCCGATGCGATCGGCCCAGGTCGCGAGCTGGCCGATGGCGGCGGCGCGGAACGTGTCGCCTGCGGCCAGCATCACGCCGTAATCGTCTTCCGTGAACCAGTGCGCCAGCTTGGCGATGGTGGTCGTCTTGCCGCTGCCGTTGACGCCGATCACGAGGATGACCTGCGGGCGGGGGAAGGCGGTGATTTCCAGCGGCTTGGCGACGGGGCGCAGGATCTCGGCGATCTCCTCGGCCACCGCTTCCTTCAGTTCGCGTTCGGTAATGTTCAGGCCGAACCGTTTTTCCGCCAGGCTGTCGCGGATGCGCGCGGCGGCGGCGGGGCCGAGGTCGGACAGGATCAGCGCATCCTCGACATCGTCCAGCGTGGCATCGTCCAGCTTGGCCGTGCCGACGACGCCGGTCAGATTTTCGGTCAAGCCGGTCGGAGGTCTTGCGAAAGCCGCCGAACATGCGTTCGCGACCAGCTTGTCTCGCTCATCGCAGCATGCCTTCTTCTACGACAGGTAGGGCGAACGGTGGCGATGGTGCCGCGCGGCGTGCCGTCGGGCACCGCGACGCGGGCGAAGTCGGGCGTGTAGCCGGTGCCGTCCGCCTCGGCCAGCACCTGCGTCTCCTCGCCGACCTGCGCAGCGAGCCATGCGTCGCGCGCGGTGCGACACCGGCGCGCAGTTCGGCGGCGCGAGCCTTGACGATGGCGCGATCCACCTGCGGCATGCGCGCGGCGGGCGTGCCGGGGCGGGGCGAGTAGGGGAAGATATGGCCGTGCACGATATCGAGCTCGGCGATGATCGAGCGGTTGGCCGCATGATGCCGCATCGCTTTCGGTCGGAAACCCGGCGATCAGGTCCGCGCCGATGGCAATATCGGGGCGGCGCGCCTTCAGCCGCTGCACCAGCGACATCGCATCGTGGCGCAGGTGGCGGCGCTTCATGCGTTTCAGGATCAGGTCGTCGCCATGCTGCAGCGACAGGTGCAGGTGCGGCATCAGGCGCGGCTCGCCTGCAAACAGGTCGTCCAGCAGCGGGTCGATCTCGATCCCGTCGAGCGACGACATGCGCAGGCGTTTCAGCAAGGGAAACGCGTCGCAGGATCGACGCCACCAGCGCGCCCAGCGGCGGTGTGTCGGGCAGATCGTGGCCCCACGAGGTCACATCCACGCCGGTCAGCACGACTTCCGCCGCGCCCTGTTCCAGATGGCGCTCCGACATCGCGCAGCACGGCGGCGATGGTCAGCGACCGGCTGGCCCCGCGCCCCTGCGGGATGACGCAGAAGGTGCAGGCGTGGTCGCAGCCGTTCTGCACCGCCACGAAGGCGCGGGTGCGGCGCATCGGTTGCGACATGCGCGGCGGGCCGGCACGTTCCAGCTGCGCGGATCGAGCTTGGCGGTGTTGGCGATCAGGCCGTCCACTTCCGGCATGGCGGCCAGCTCGTCGCGCTGCGACTTCGGCGGCGCAGCCGGTCACCAGCAGGCGCGCATCGGGCCGGTCGCGGCGGGCGCGGCGGATGGCCTGCCGGGTCTGGCGCACCGCTTCGGTGGTGACGGCGCAGCTGTTGATGGCGACGACATCGTCCTCGCCCGCCAGCAGGTCGCCGATGCGTTCGCTTTCGGCGATATTGAGCCGACAGCCGAGCGAGATGACTCGCACGCGCTCACGCGTAGTCGTCCAGTCAAGGTGCCGCGAAAGCTTTCCTGCGCAGGGCCGGTCATCGTGATGGTGCCGCCTTCCTGCCATGCGATCGTCAGCGTGCCGCCGGGCAGGGTGACCGTCGACGGGCGACGTCGACCAGCCCGCGCCGGATGGCGGCGACCGCCGTGGCGCAGGCGCCGGTGCCGCACGCGCGCGTCAGCCCCGCACCGCGTTCCCAGACGCGCAGATGCAATGCCGCCGTCGGTGATGCTGGCGACGTTGACGTTCACGCCTTCGGGAAACAGCGGGTCGGTCTCGATGATGGGGCCGAGCTGTGCGAGCTCGATGGTCGCCGCATCGGGCACGAAGAACACGACATGCGGATTGCCGACATTGACCGCATCGGGCGCTTCCAGACCGTCCCACCCGACCGGCATGGCGCGCGTGTCCATCGCATAGGCGAGCGGGATGGTGTTCCAGGCGAATTGCGGCTCGCCCATATCGACGCTGGCCCCGCCTTCGGCACCGGGGCGACAGCGCGATGATGCCGCCCGCCGTTTCGACCTTCGCGGGCTGTCCATGCAGCAAGGCGACGCAGCGCGCCGCATTGCCGCAGGCTTCCACCTCGCCGCCGTCGCTGTTGAAAATCCGCATCCGGAAATCCGCGCCATCGTCGGTGGCAGGTTCCAGCCGGATCAGCTGGTCGCAGCCGATCCCGCGATGCCGGTCCGCCAGCGCGACGACGGTTGCGTCGGGCAAAGCGGGCAGCGCCTCGTCGCGCGCATCCAGCACGACGAAATCATTGCCCAGGCCGTGCATCTTGATGAAGGGAACGCGCATCTGCGCCCGCATCTATGCGGCGGGTGGCCCTGCGTCCAGAGCGTGCGTCCGGCATATCAGGCCGACAGTGCTGCGGGCGGCGTGTTGTTACCGACGGCACGTTCCGCTTCGGCGACCGGCGCTTCACTCAGCAGGCCGTGCTTCCGCCAGCCGCGTGGTCACATCGGCGGCGGTTTCGGGGCGGCCATAGAGATAACCCTGCCCCTTGAGCTGACCCTTGCCGCGCAGCGCTTTCAGGATCTTGCCGTCCTCGATCCCTTCGGCCGTAATCGGCAGGTCAAGCCCTTCGCCCAGCGAGATAATCGCCTCGATCAGCTTCTGGTTGCCATCTTTCGCATTCAGTTCGCCCACGAAGCTGCGGTCGATCTTCAGCCGGTCGAACGGCAGCGCGCGCAATTGCGCCAGGCTGGAAAAGCCGGTGCCGAAATCGTCGAGGCTGATCTGCACGCCCTGGTTTTTCAGGCTGGTGATCATCGAGCGCACCTGCCCGATATTCTGGTGCAGGCAGCTTTCGGTAATCTCGACTTCCAGCCGTTGCGGCGGGAAATTGTGCGTGACCAGCAGCTTCAAGCAGCTTTTGCGCAAACCACGGATCGCGCAGCTGCACCGGCGAGATATTGACCGACAGCGTCAGGTGCGGCGCCCAGCCCAGCGCATCCTGCATGGCGGCGGCGATAAGCTGTTCCGACATTGCGCCGATAACGCCGATTTCCTCGGCGACGGGAATGAACACCGTCGGCGCGACCAGCCCGTGCTCGGCGGATTGCCAGCGCGCCAGCATCTCGAAGCCGACGATGGCGCCGGTTTCGATGTCGATCTGCTGTTCGTAATAGGGCACGAATTCGCCGTTTGCGAGGCCGTGCCGGATGCTGGCCTCCATCGTGGTGCGATGGCGCAATTCGGTTTCCATCGCCGGTTCGAAGCACGCATGGCGGTTCTTTCCCTGCTTCTTGGCGTGATACATGGCGATGTCCGCACGGTGCATCAGCGTTTCGGCGAGGGCGACATCGTCCTGCGGCGCTTCTTCCGGATCGGCAGCAATCGCTTCGGTCGTGGCGATGCCCAGCGAGATCGTCGTCTCGACCGGCAGGCCATCCACCGGCTGCTGTCTGGAAATCGCATCGATCAGCGCGCCTGCGACCAGGTCGAGCCGTTCGGGCCGTGTGGTGTCGTAGAGCAGCGCGACGGCAAATTCGTCGCCGCCGATGCGCGCGACCGCATCGCTGGCCGACAGGGTGGCGCGCATCCGGTCGGCGGTGCTGCGCAGGACGGTATCGCCGACCTGGTGGCCGTTGAGGTCGTTGACCTGCTTGAAATTGTCGAGGTCGATCATCAGCATCGCGACACCCTGCGGTGCCAGCCCGGCAACGCCGCTGTCGCGTCGGGCCAGCAGCGCGGCAGTCGCGGGGATGATGCTGCGGCGGTTGAGGCATCCGGTCAGCGGGTCGGTTTCCGCCAGTTCGCGTGCGATTTCTTCCGCATTACGGCGCTCCGCCACTTCGGCAAGCAGTTCGCGATACCGCCGCATCCCGAACACCACGAGCGCGATATTCAGCAGCAGCGCATTGATAAGCACGAGGTCGGGCGCATTCTCGCCGAAGAACCAGCTGCGCGCGATTTGCGGCAGCACGGTGCCGCCGGTGCCGACGAACAGCAGCACCGCCGTGATGGATATGCCCAGCGCGACGATATCGCGCTCTGCCCGGCGCTTGGGGTCGCTGGCGGGCCGTTTTTCGGGCGGTGTGAAGGTATCAGGCGGCGTCATTCGCTGGTGCGGCCGGTGCATCCGGCCCGTTCCCCCTCTTCATTCGATGGCACGATCTGCCAGACGCCTATGAAAAGTTGGTTAAGGCCGGGTTGCTGCGCCCGTCGCCCGCGCTATGGCAACGTACGCATTTTTACCAAGGAGCACGGCGTGGCGCGATACTGGCTGATGAAATCCGAACCCGATGTCTATGGCTGGCAGGAGCTGCTGGACGAGGGCGAGGGCACCTGGGACGGGGTGCGCAACCACAAGGCCAAGAACAACCTCGCCGCGATGGAAGTGGGCGACCTGGCGTTCTTCTACCACTCCAACATCGGGCGCGAGATCGTGGGCATCGCGCGCATTACCGTGGCGGGCATCACCGATCCGACCGACCCGACCGGCAAGTGGGCGGCGGTGAAACTGAAACCGGTCGAGCTGCTGCCGCGTCCGGTTACGCTGAAAGAAGTGAAAGCCGACCCCGCGCTGGCGGAGATGGAGCTGGTCAAGCTGATGCGCCTGTCGGTGTGCGAAGTGCGCGAGACGGAATGGAACCACATTCTCGAACTGGCGAAGCAGCCCGTCGACGAAGGTTAGAACGCGCCGTCCCGTTTTGCGACACGCGAGCGGGCGGGCGGTGCATGGTGGTTACCAACCCCTTAACGCCGCCGTCATGCGCAGATCACTCGTTGTCACCGACGATGCCGCCCGGCATCCCTTCCTCGCCTCGCTCCCGCCGCATGTGCGCCGGGGCGACGATCCGGTTGCTGCCCGTCCACCGGTGCGCCCGGTGCTGCACCTGTCGCGCGACGACTGGCGCGGGTTCTGCGCTGGCCTATGTGGGCTGCTTCCTGGCGGTGTCGATCTTCATCTTCTGACGGCTCAGGCCGCTGCCAGAGCCGCGCGCCTTTCCGCGCGGTACAACCTGCTGCCCAGCCATGCGGAGATGACGCACATCCCCGCGCTGAGCAGCAACTGCTCACCCACGGCGATGCCCAGCGCGGTCAGCCCCATCGACACCACCGCCCCGATGACCATCGCCAGCGAATTGACGATATTGTTGGCCGCGATCGTGCGCGCGGCGCGTTCCTGCGCCACGCGGGTCGTCAGAAACGCATAGAGCGGCACCACGAAGAAACCGCCCGCCACCGCAATGCCCAGCAACATGCCGAGTAGCGGTATCGCCAGCGGTTGGCCGACGAAGTCCGACACATCGAGCAGACCGGTGATACCTGTGTTGTCCCACATGCGCGCGACGAGGTAGAACCCGACGACGAACAGCCCCATGATGATGACCGACACGGGCGAGAAACGCGCGGACACCGTACCCTTTAGCAGCGAGTTGATGCCCACCGAACCGATGGCAACGCCGACCGAAAAGATGACGAGAAACAGGCTGGCGACCTGCGGGCTGGCCGATAGCTGGTTCTTCGCCAGCGGCGGGAACTGGATGAACAGCACCGCGCCGATGGTCCAGAAAAAGCTGATGGCGAGGATGGCGTAATAGACCTCGCGGTTGTGGACCGTATCGCGCACCAGACGCCACGACATAATGATCTGATCCGCAATGCCGAATGGAATGAAGGTTGCAATGCGCAGCGCCTTCGACGCATTCGCGTCGCGCAGCTTGTGGACCAGCGGAAACTCCATCTTGCCCGGCACCAGCGGCGGTGCGGGCGGCACCTGGCGGCTGACGAAATAGGCGACGCAGGAGGTGACGACGATGGCGACCAGCGCCGCCTCCACCGGGATCCAGCCCGCCAGAATGGTGCCGGTCAGAATGGCGACATAGGTGCCCGCCTCGACCAGCCCCGTGCCCGACAGCACTTCCTCCCGCTTCAGGTGCTGCGGCAGGATGGCGTATTTGATCGGGCCGAGAAAGGTCGACTGCACACCGGTCAGGAACAGCGCGAACAGCAGGAGTCGGTATGGCCACGGTATCCACCGCGATACCCTGCCACGCCAGATAAAGACCCGTCGCCCCGATCAGCATCAGCACGATCTCGCACGCCTTCACGCGGCGGATAATCAGCGCCTTGTCGGTGCGTATCGGCCAGCTGTCCGGCAAAGGCGGAAAACAGCACGAAGGGCAGGATGAACACGCCCGATGCCAGCCCGCTGAAGATCGTTTCGTCTTCCTGCGAATTGTAGACGGTGTAGACAACGAACAGGACCATCGCGGTCTTGTAGAGATTGTCGTTGAAGGCGTTGAACAGCTGCGTCACGAACAGCGGCAGGAAGCGGCGCTGGCGACAGCAGGTGCATCGTGGTACTCATACGCCTGTTCGCCAGCAGCCCCGGCCCATACCGGCCAGCGTCTAGCGCAATGCGGCACCCGCACAAGTGCGCGGCATCGCCAGCGGGCTTTTGCACTGCGTCGCATTGCGTCTAGGGCGGGACGACATGCTGACGCTTCCCAACATCCTCACCCTGTCGCGGATCGTCGCCGTGCCGCTGCTGGCGGCGTTGCTGTGGTGGCCGGAATGGCAATTTCGGCTACGCGCTGGCCTTCGTCCTGTACTGCCTGATGGGCATCACCGACTATTTCGACGGCTATCTCGCGCGGTCCAGCGGCACCGTGTCGAAGCTCGGCATGTTCCTCGATCCGATTGCGGACAAGATCATGATTGCCGCCGTGATCCTGGTGCTGACGGCGCAGGGCTATCTGCGCGGGCCGTATGTCGGCGACCTGCATGTGATTGCCGGTCTGATCATCCTGATACGCGAGATTGCGGTGTCCGGCCTGCGCGAATTTCTGGCCGGATTGCAGGTGTCGGTGCCGGTCACGAAGCTGGCGAAGTGGAAAACCACCTTGCAGATCGTGGCGCTCGGCTGCGCTGATACTTGGCGGCGCGGTACATGGCCCGCCGCCGCTATTGCTGGCGGATGCGCGTGCGACCGCTGGCGGACCAGTGGATTCATCTGGTCGGCCTCGCCAGCCTGTGGGGCGCAGCGGTGCTGACACTGATTACCGGCTGGGACTACCTGCGCGTCGGCGTGCAGCACATGGACTGAAGGCGCGCTATCCCGGCGATCAGCTACCCCAGCAGAGGCAGGCCGAAGCGATCGCGCGGGTCTTCGCGGTCGAATTCTTCCACCGGCGCGATAACCGAATTTCTCGACCATTTTCTGGTGCAGCGGAGTGTCGAACTTCACGCCTGCATTCTTGCCGCTGCGCCATACGACGCGGCCCGCTACCTTCGTCTTGCTGCCAAGCGCCAGATGACGACAGGCGACCCTTCGGCGACATCTGCCGCGCCGGTTTCGATCATGCAGCCACCGCAGCTCAGATTGTAAAGGCGCACCGACATCGCGGTGTCCGCCACGGTGAGCTGGATTTCCTGATCGGATTCGAACCGGTTGTAGGACCGCATGGCGTGCTTCCCTTCCGGTGCCGGAAGGGCCCTTTTGTTTTCTGGTTGGAGGATACCCCTAGCCGGCAATTCACCAAGATTTGGTGAAAGCGCCTTTGTTCGGGGGCTGGGCGCGCCTATTGCGCCAGCTCGCGCGGATTTCCTCGGCGAGCAGGCGGAACTCGTCGGCACGCGGGGATTTGGTGCGCCAGATCAGTGCGATCTCGCGGTGCGCGTCGTCGCTTTCCAGCGGCGCAGGACGACCCTGGTATTGTCGAGCAGGCCGGCACGCACGGCCATGTCCGGCACCATCGTCAGGCCAAGGCCGTTATCCACCATCTGCACCAGCGTATGCAGGCTGGTGCCGACCATCAGTGGCAGCCGCCCGCAGTTCCGGGCGGTTGCACGCGGCCAGCGCATGTTCGCGCAGGCAATGCCCGTCCTGCAGCAGCAGCAGCCGGTCCGCGTCGATGCTGTCGGGCCGGACCGGATCGGGGAACGCATCGCTTTCCGCAGCCGGTATCGCCAGTCCGAGGCGGTCCTCGCCGACGCTCTCGCGCTCCACCTCGCCAGTCGCAAAGGGCAGGGCCAGCAGCACGCAATCGACACGCCCGGCATGCAGCGCCGCGACCGCTGCCGCGCTGGTATCCTCGCGCAGTATCAGGTCCAGCGCGGGCCGCGTCTTGCGCAGTCGGGGCAGCAGGCGCGGCAGCAGGAACGGCGCGATGGTCGGGATGACCGCCAGCCGCAACTCGCCCGACAACGGCGTTCCGCTGGCGCGCACCAGTTCGCTCAAGATCGTCGCCTCGCGCAGCAGCGCGCGTGCGCCTGCCACCACCTTTTCGCCCAGCGCGGTGAAGCGCACCACCCGTCGGCTGCGCTCGACCAGCGTGGCGCCGAGCAGCGTTTCCAGCTCGCGGATGCCTGCACTGAGCGTGGATTGCGACACGAAGCTGGCCTCCGCCGCGCGACCGAAATGGCCGTGCTCGTGCAGCGCGACGAGATATTGCAGCTGTTTGAGGGTGGGCAGGTAGGTGGTCATGGGCAAACTCCTGCCAATCCCATACCCCGTTCGCCCTGAGCTTGTCGAAGGGTCGTACTTGAGACTTGGCGTGACGTTGGAAGAAAAGCAGTCCTTCGAGTCAGGCGACGCTCCGGCTCAGGACGAACGGGCAGAGGCAGAGTACTTTGCCGTCGAAGACCCTGCAGAGCGCCACCGGCTCACGACGAAGGGCGTATTGCTGCTTTGCTTCGCTACGCTCGCAATGACGGACTTTCGTTACTCATCCCCACCGCCAACCCGCGTCATGTCCAGCTTGCCGTCCTTAACCGTAAACGCCATCTTGCCTTCGACCAGATCCAGCGCATCCTTGCCGAACACGTCGTAGCGCCAGCCTTTCAGCAGCGGCAGGTCGCGCACGCCCGCGGCCAGCGCCTCCATCTCGTCCGCGCGGGTCAGCAGGCGGCTGGCGATGTCGATTTCGCGGCTGCGGATTTTCAGCAGCAGCTTCAGCAGGTCCGCCACCAGCGCGCCTTCCTTGCCCAGCGGCGCGCCGCGTTTGGACTTCGCCGGCATTTCGGATTTCGGCAACGGCTCGGCATCGGCCAGCACCTGCATCATGCGCTTGCCGATATCGTTTTCGTGCCACGCATTCGACAGGCCGCGCACCTTGGCGAGGTCGGCCTGTTTCTTCGGCGGGTGTCCGGCGATATCGGCCAGCGTTTCGTCGCGCACGATCCGGCCGCGCGGAATGTCCTTGTGCTGCGCCTCGCCCTCGCGCCATGCGGCCAGCGCTTTCAAGGCGGCCCAGCGCATCGGGCTTGCGGCCCTGATGCTCGGATGCGCTTCCACGCGACGGCGGGATCGTTGCGATAATTGTCCGGCATCGGCCAGCTTCTCCATTTCCGCATTCAGCCACCCGCCGCGGCCGGTCTTCACCAGCTTTTTCAGCATGCGTGGGAAGATCTTGGCCAGATGCGTCACATCGCCGATGGCATATTCGATCTGCCGGTCGGTCAGCGGGCGGCGGCTCCAGTCCGTGAAGCGCGCACCCTTGTCCACGGTGATGCCCAGCCAGCATTCGACCAGATTGGCATAGCCGATCTGTTCCGACTGGCTGATCGCCATCATCGCGATCTGCGTGTCGAAAATGGGGAAGGGCGTCTTGCCGGTCAGGTTGAAGATAATCTCCACATCCTGCCCGCCGGCGTGGAAGATCTTCAGCACGTCCTCATTCTCGCACAGCAGGTCGAGCAGCGGTTTCAGGTCGATACCGTCGGCCAGCGGATCGATGGCGGCGGCTTCTTCCTCGTTCCCGATCTGCACCAGGCACAGTTCGGGATAATAGGTGTTCTCGCGCATGAACTCGGTATCGACGCAGACGAAATCGCCTTGCGCCAGCCGTTCGCACAGTTCGGCCAGCGGTGCGGTCTCGGTAATCAGATCATGGATTTTCATTGAAATGCGTTTCTTTCCTCGTGTCGGGCGGAGTGCCGCCCTCGGCGTCTGTCGCCATGTTTCGCGTCCACCGCCTTGACACGGATGGACGCTTGCCCTGTTAGCGCGCGCGAAACTGCGCCATAGGCTTCCCTTTGTCGCGCGCACGCGCCGCAGCGCGATAGCCCGCAAACCGGAAAGAGTTCAAAGATGCACGCCTACCGTTCCCATAACTGCGCCGCAGCTTACTTCCGCCGACAGTGGGCGAAACCGTCCGCCTGTCGGGCTGGGTCCACAAGAAGCGCGATCATGGCGGCGTGCTGTTCGTCGATCTGCGCGACCATTACGGCATCACGCAGGTCGTGGCGGACGAGGACAGCGCGGCGCTGCCGCTGCTGGAAGGGCTGAAGCTGGAAAGCGTCGTGACGATCGACGGCACGGTGAAGGCGCGCAGCGAGGCGACGGTGAACGCCGCGCTGCCGACCGGCGAGATCGAGGTTTTCGCGCGCGAAGCCACCGTGCAGAGCCACGCCGAGGAACTGCCGATGCCGGTGGCGGGCGAGCAGGATTACCCCGAGGACATCCGCCTGAAATACCGCTTCATCGATCTGCGGCGCGAGACGATGCACGCCAACATCATGCTGCGCAGCAAGGTCATCGCCAGCATCCGCCGCCGCATGATCGAACAGGATTTCAACGAAATCCAGACGCCGATCCTGGCCGCCAGCAGCCCCGAGGGCGCGCGCGACTACATCGTGCCCAGCCGCCTGCATCCCGGCAGCTTCTACGCGCTGCCGCAGGCACCGCAGATGTTCAAGCAGCTGCTGATGGTGGCGGGCTTCGACCGCTATTTCCAGATCGCGCCGTGCTTCCGCGACGAAGACCTGCGTTCCGACCGCAGCCCGGAATTCTACCAGCTCGATTTCGAAATGAGCTTCGTAACGCAGGAAGACGTGTTCCAGGCGCATCGAACCGGTGCTGGCCGGCGTGTTCGAGGAATTTGCCGACGGCAAGAGCGTGACGCCATCAGGCGAGTTCCCGCGCATCCCCTATGCGCGAAGCGATGCTGAAATACGGCACCGACAAACCCGATCTGCGCAACCCGCTCGATATTTCGGATGTCACCGCGCACTTTCGAGACATCCGGCTTCGGCCTGTTCGAGAAGATCGTCGGCGGCGGCGGTGTCGTGCGCGTGATCCCGGCCCCGAACACGAACGAGAAGAGCCGCAAGTTCTTCGACGACGATGAACGACTGGGCGCGCGGCGAAGGCTTTGCCGGGCTGGGCTATGTCACCCGCAAGGGCGGCGAGTTCGGCGGGCCGATTGCCAAGAACCACGGCCCGGACCTGATGGCCGAGCTGTATGACGAGCTGGGCCTTGGCCAGGATGACGGCCTGTTCTTCGCCGCGGGCAAGGAAAAGGAAGCCGCCAAGCTGGCCGGTGCGGCGCGCACGCGCGTCGGCGAAGAGCTGGAGCTGATCGAGCAGGGCTGCTTCAAGTTCTGCTGGATCGTCGATTTTCCGATGTTCGAATATGACGAAGAGCACGAAGAAGGTCGATTTCAGCCACAACCCGTTCTCCATGCCGCAGGGCGAGATGGAGGCGCTGGAAAGCAGGACCCGCTCGACATTCTCGCGTGGCAATACGACATCGTCTGCAACGGCTACGAGCTGTCCAGCGGCGCGATCCGGAACCACCGGCCCGACATCATGTACAAGGCGTTCGAAATCGCCGGCTATTCGCAAGGCCGATGTGGACCGCGATTTCTCCGGCATGATCGAGGCGTTCAAGCTGGGCGCACCGCCGCATGGCGGCTCCGCCCCGGGCATCGACCGGATCGTGATGCTGCTGGCGGACGAGCCGAACATCCGCGAAGTCATCGCCTTCCCGCTGAACCAGCGGGCGCAGGATCTGATGATGGGCGCGCCGAGCACGGTGGACGACCGCCAGCTGAACGATGTCCATATCAAGGTGGTGCAGCAGCCGGGCGCGCAGAAGAGCGATAGCAAGCCGCAGACATTCGCGCCGGGTGATGGTGCGTGATACGGCCACGCTAATCCCCTTGCCAGTGCCGCGCGCCGCGCCTTAAGTCCGGGCAACATCATCAATACCCGTATTTCGAGAGGGAAATTATGAGCGATACTGCCGACCGCGTGCAGAAGATTGTCGTCGAGCATCTCGGCGTCGAGGCCGACAAGGTCACCCAGGAAGCCAGCTTCATCGACGATCTGGGCGCGGACAGCCTCGACATCGTCGAACTGGTGATGGCGTTCGAAGAAGAATTCGGCGTCGAAATCCCCGACGATGCGGCGGAAAAGATCACCACCGTCGGCGATGCCACGAAATATATCGAAGAGCACAAGGGCTAAGCGTTAGGTACCCACGCTACTTTTGACTTCAAATACCCGTTCACCCTGAGCCTGTCGAAGGGCTGTCCTCTTTTCGGGGGTTGAGAAGATAAGAACAAGGGTTCGACAGGCTCAGCCCGAACGGGGTTGGGCCTGTCGTGTTTTAAGCTCGTCTTCGGTTTGGCCTGTCGTCTTGGGAGTCTGATCTGGCCGGGTCTCACTGCGCAGATGGCTTTCCACGTATGCGGCTTTTCTCGTATGCAGGCCGATAACCAAGCTATTGCACGCACCAATTGGCAATTCAGGAGATTTCAATGCGTCGTGTCGTCGTAACCGGACTGGGCCTCGTCACGCCGCTGGGCGCGGATGTGGAAACCACATGGGAAAGACTGCTGGCGGGTGAAAGCGGCGCGGGGCCGATCACCCGCTTCGATACCGACGGGCCAGAAATGCACCATCGCCTGCGAAGTGCCGGGCAAGGATGCACCGGGCGGCTTCGATCCCGACAAGCGCGTCGATCACAAGGTGCAGCGGCAGGTCGATCCCTTCATCGTCTATGGCATCGACGCCGCCGGGCAGGCGCTGGAAGATGCCGGCCTGACCGACATGACGCAGGCGGAGAAAGAGCGCACCGGCTGCTCCATCGGGTCGGGCATCGGCGGGTTGCCGGGGATCGAGCTGGAATCGGTCAAGCTGCACGAACGCGGGCCGGGCCGGGTCAGCCCGCATTTCGTGCATGGCCGCCTCATCAATCTCATCACCGGGCAGGTGCAGATCAAATACGGCTTCATGGGGCCGAACCATGCGGTCGTGACCGCCTGTTCCAGCGGCGCGCATTCGATCGGCGATGCGGCGCGCATGATTGCCGCTGGACGATGCCGACGTGATGCTGGCGGGCGGGGCGGAAAGCACCATCAACCCGCTCGGCGTCGCCGGTTTCGCGCAGGCGCGCGCGCTCAACACCGGCTATAACGACCGCCCCGAACAGGCGAGCCGCCCCTATGACCGCGACCGCGAAGGCTTCGTGCTGGGCGAGGGCGCGGGCGTGGTCGTGCTGGAGGAATATGAACGCGCCAAGGCGCGCGGCGCGACGATTTATGCCGAAGTCGTCGGCTACGGCATGTCGGGCGATGCCTATCACGTCACCGCGCCGCATCCCGAAGGCCGCGGCGCGGAACTGTCCATGCGGATGGCGCTGAAGAGGGCGGGGCTGGACGCGGGCGATATCGATTACATCAATGCCCACGGCACCTCCACGATGGCCGACACCATCGAACTGGCTGCGGCCAAGCGCGTATTCGGCGACGATCTGGGCGGCGCGAGCATGTCCAGCACCAAATCCGCCATCGGGCATCTGCTGGGCGGGGCGGGCGCGGTCGAATTGATCTTCTGCATCCTCGCGATGCGCGACCAGATCGTGCCGCCCACGCTAAATCTCGACAATCCGGACGAGGGCACCGACGGCGTCGATCTGGTCCCGCACACCGCGAAGAAGCGCGAAGTGAAGGCGGTGCTGAACAACAGCTTCGGCTTCGGCGGCACCAACGCCTCGCTCGTGATGAAGACGCCCGACTGACATGACGCGGACGCTGCAATATGCGGTCGCGGCGGGCGTGGCGGCGCTGCTGCTGGTGGCGGCATGGACGGCGTGGGGCTGGTATGGCGCCGCGCAGATCGAGGAGGACACGAACTTCATCGTGCCCACCGGCTCCAGCCTGACGTCGGTTGCCAATTCGCTGGAGGAGAAGGGGCTGATCGCTTCTGCCGACGCCTTTCTGCTGCGCGCGAAGCTGCTGGGCGGCGGCGGTCCGATACAGGCGGGCGAATTCGGCTTGACCGCCGGAATGAGCCAGGCCGCGATGCTGTCCGCATTCCAGAGCGGCGACGTGATCCGCCGTTTCGTGACCATTCCCGAAGGGATGCCGTCGATCATGGTGTACGAACGGCTGATGGCGGAAGAGCTTGCTGACGGGCGAGATACCGGTGCCGGTCGAAGGCTCCGTCCTGCCCGACACCTATGATTTCGAACGGGGCGAAGACCGCGCGGCGGTGCTGGCGCGGATGCAGGCAGCGATGCAGAACTACCTGGCTGAAGCATGGCCGAAACGCGAGAAGGGTATTGCCGTCGACTCGGTCAAGGATGCGGTGATCCTCGCCTCCATCGTGGAGAAAGAAACCGGCCTTGCATCGGAACGGCGGATGGTCGCGGGCCTGTATTCCAACCGCGTGAAAAAGGGCATGTTCCTGCAAGCCGATCCGACGATCATCTATCCGATCACGCGCGGCAAACCGCTGGGCCGTCGCATCCGCAAGTCCGAAATCGCGGCGATCAACGATTACAACACCTATTCGATGGCGGGCCTGCCCAAGGCACCGATCACCAATCCGGGGCGCGAAAGCATCGCCGCCGTGCTGGACCCGGCGAACACCACCGCGATCTACATGATGGCGACCGAGAGCGGGCGGGCACGAGTTCAACACCGACCTCGCCGCACATGAGGAAGCGCGCGAGCGGTGGTACCAGCTTCGCCGGGCGCGCGGAGAAATGTGAATTGGGGGAAATGTGAGCGAAACGCCCCGGCCCGAAAGCGCAAACGCGCCGCTGATCGTCACGGCGGAGCTGCCGAAGGATCTGGCAAGCTGGGCCACCGCCCTGCGCGATGCGCACTTTCCGCCCGAACGCAATTTCCTGAAAGCGCATGTCACGCTGTTCCACGCCATTCCGCCGATGTGCGCGGGCGAGCTGCACGAGGTACTGGCAGATATGGTGCGTGAAACCGCGCCGGTGGCGGGCGAGATCGAAGGGCTGATGTCGCTTGGCGGCGGCACCGCGATCAAGCTGGCCAGCGCGCCGATGCGCGACCTGCGCGCCGAAATCGCGGAACGTTTCCACGGCATGCTGACCGCGCAGGACCAGCACGCACCGCGCCTGCACATCACCATCCAGAACAAGGTGACGTCGAAGGAAGCCAAGGCATTGCAGGCCGAGCTGGCGGACATCGTGCAGCCCGGCGCCTTCCGCTTTCGCGGGCTGTCGGTGTTCCGCTATCTGGGCGGCCCGTGGGAACTGGTGAAAACGCATGTGTTTCGCGGGGCGGCCCGTGTTTGAGTGGCAACGCTTGACCCGGCACCGCACGCGCCGTAAACGCGCCGCCTGTCGCCCGATGGGCGCATCTGTGGCGGAGTAGCTCAGCTGGTTAGAGCAGCGGAATCATAATCCGCGTGTCGGGGGTTCAAGTCCCTCCTCCGCTACCATTCACAGCACCGATCGTTCACCCGGCATGGCTTCGCGCCAGTGTCCGGCGCTGCGCTGCATCTCGTCGCGCAATTCGCGGTGTTGCGGCCGTTCCGCGCGCGCTTTCAGCACCTGGTTCACGCGCCACACCAGAAACTTCGGATCGAACGGTTTGCGCACATAATCCTGTGCGCCGTAATAGCGCGCCTGTTCCTCGTCCTCTGGCCCCGTGGCGGCGGTGAACATGATGACGGGCAGGTCGTACAGCGCGGCGGAATTGCGCAGACGGCGCAGCACCTGCTGCCCCGATATTTCGGGCATGTCCTGATCCAGCAGCATCACGTCGGGCCGCCGCCATTGCAGCAGCTTCAACGCCTGCGCCCCGTCGGTCACCCAGCCGCAGGCATGGCCGACATTGATGAGCACGTCGGCCGCGCTCTCGGCAACGATCTCGTCATCGTCCGCAATCAGGATATACGCCATGTGCTTTCCTTAAAATTCCAATCCGGCCGGGATAGGCGGGAATGGGCAAGGGTCGCTGAATGCGGGAGTAGGGGGGAATACGAAGGCGTGTGTTCACGGCACGGGCGGGTTGTGCGCGCCGTGCGGGAATGGCAGGCGGTGGGTATGGCAATAGAGCGTGCGCTGCCCCTGACCGGGGTTCACAATTTCCGCGACTATGGCGGCTATCGCACGCGCGATGGCGGCACGGTTGCGCGCGACGTATTGTGGCGCTCGGCGCAGCATGTGGACGCCAGCGACGACGATCTGGCCGCGATAGACGCGCTGGGCATCGTCGACGTGATCGATTTTCGCGGGGCCAGCGAGCGCGCAAGCTATCCCTGCCGCCGCGCACCCGGATTTGCCGCCACCGTCACTCGCTACGATGGAGAAACCGCCGCGCTTGCCCCGCATGTCGAGGCCGGTGCCGCCGGTGTGACGCCCGAACGCGCGCATGAGCGGATGGAGGCGATGTATGCCAAGCTGCCGGGGCGCGAGCCGGTGCTGTGGGTGATGCGCCGCTATTTTGCGATCCTGGCACAAGGGCGCGGGCCGAGCCTGGTGCATTGCCTGGCAGGCAAGGACCGTACCGGCATGGCGGTGGCGCTGCTGCATCATGTGCTTGGCGTTCATCCGGACGATGCGATGGCGGATTTCCTGCTGACCAATACGGTCGGCAATATGGACGCGCGCGTTGCGGCGGGCGGTGCGGCGGTGCGCGCGAAATATGGCGAGATGAGCGATGCGGCGATCCGCGTGCTGATGGGCGTCGATGCCCGCTATCTCGACGCGATGCGCCGTTCGGTTACGGAGCGATACGGTTCGCTCGATGATTTCCTGACCAAGGCACTGGGCGTGGATGACGCCATGCGCGCGGCGCTCCGCTTGCACCTTGTCCAACAATGACCACCTGACACTCACCCTTTCACCGACGGACTTCACATTATGGCTACCCATCGCACCAAGATGCTCATCATCGGCTCTGGCCCCGCAGGCTATTCCGCCGCGATTTACGGCGCGCGGGCGATGATGGAGCCGATCGTGGTGCAGGGCCTGCAACCCGGCGGCCAGCTGACCATCACCACCGATGTCGAGAACTACCCCGGCTATCGCGATGTGGTGCAGGGGCCGTGGCTGATGGAAGAGATGAAGGCGCAGGCCGAGCATGTCGGCACGAAGATGCTGTGGGACACCATCGTCGATGTGGACATGACCGGCGGCTCTCCCTTCCGCGCGGTCGGCGATAGCGGCGACGAATATATCGGCGACGTGCTGGTCATCGCCACCGGCGCGCAGGCGAAATGGCTCGGCGTTCCGGGCGAGCAGGAACTGGGCGGCAAAGGTGTTTCAGCCTGCGCGACATGCGACGGGTTCTTCTATCGTGGCAAGAAAGTCGCGGTAATCGGTGGCGGCAATACCGCCGTGGAAGAGGCACTGTATCTCACCAACCATTCCGACGATGTGACGCTGATCCACCGCCGCGACGAACTGCGCGCAGAGCGGATTTTGCAGGAGCGGGTCTTCAAGTCGGACAAGATCACAATGCTGTGGAATACCACCGTCGCCAGCTTCGAAGGCGACGCGATGGGGGCGGGGCTTACGCACCTTGCGCTGCGCGATACGGTAACGGGCGAGGCGAGCACGCTGGACGTGGACGGCGCGTTCGTTGCCATCGGCCACGCGCCCGCGACCGAACTGTTCAAGGGCAAGCTGCCGATGGACGATGGCGGCTATCTGCTGGTCGAGGCAGGCACGCCCAAGACCGAGATCCCCGGCGTATTCGCATGCGGCGACGTTATGGACCACACTTATCGCCAAGCGGTGACGGCGGCGGGCACCGGCTGCATGGCCGCGCTGGATGCCGAACGCTTCCTCGCCACGCTGGACTTTGCAAACCGGGAATACGCGACGGCGGCGGAGTGATCGCCGTCGCCGGCATTTCCTAGAACACCAGCGTCGCGGCGTTCACGATCAGCGCGATTAGCACGATGCTGCTCAGCGCGAACAACACGAAGCGGACCATTACCTTGTTCGCCGTCGCCTGGATCACCGAATGCGCCACGCGCAGGCCGACATAGATCCACGCCAGCAGCGCGTTCATGCCATCGCCCGCACCGGCAAATGCCAGCACCAGCGCCACGGCGTAGAACACCGTCGGCTGTTCGTGCAGGTGGTTGTAATTATCCGCCTTCCAGTTGACCTTTTCAGGCAGCTTCTCGCGCAGGCCGGCACCCGTTGCGCCCACCATTGTTTTCGCATCCATCTTCAGCTGCGACATCGCCGGAATGCGCGTGGCGTACATCCACACCCACATAATCATCGTCCAGATCGCCATCGCGACGATCGGCTGTAAAATCTGCGAGGTGGTCATGCGAGAACTCCGGGGTTGGCGAAGAGGGTTTCGACGGCGGCGCGGATGGCGAGCCAGATGAGCGCCAGAGTGGATATCAGAAACAGCAGGAAGCGCACTTTCAGCGTATTGATTGTTGCCTGCCAGATCGAATGCACGATGCGCAGCACGACATAGGCCCATGCGAAAACCACGTCCGTCGCGCCAGCGCCCATCATCGCCAGGATAATGACGGCGGGATAGAAGATGGTCGGCTGTTCCATCAGATGCGTGAAATTATGGGCGGGCCAGTTCGCCTTGTCCGGAATGCGTCCTTCCAGATCCTGACCGCGCGCACCGGCCTTTTTATCGTCAAGCCCGACATTCCCGTCGGTGGCAAACTTCTTCATCGCCGGAAAACGCGTGAACATTATCCAGAAAACCATCACCAGCGACCATACGATCAGCACGGCAGCCGGGGCGAGAATTTGAGCTTGCATCGCAGGTGTCCTCTATCTGTGCGAAAAGGGACTAGTTGCGTCCCGCAGTTTGTCAAACCTGGCGTCATTGCGCGCGCAGCATCTCCGCAAAGTCCGCCGGGTCGCAGTTGCCGCCGGTCAGCATGACGACCGTATGCTCGTCCACCGGCACCTTGCCCGCCAGCACAGCCGCCAGCGCCGCCGCGCCGCCGGGTTCGAGCACCAGTTGCAAGCGCGCAAAGGCGAACCGCTGCGCCGCGCGCACCTCGTCGTCCGTTACCGTAACGCCGGGCTCGCTTCGCCCTTGCAAAACCGCGAGGTTCACGCGCTTGGTCGCGGTCGGCTGGAGCGCGTCGCAGATGGTTTCGGGCGGGGTTTCGGCATGGACGATGGCGCCGGTGCGCAATGCCTGTCCGACCATGTCCCATCCTACCGGCTCGACCGGCACGATGGCGCTGTCCGGACAGGCCAGCGCCAGTCCCGCCGCCAGTCCGCCTCCGCCGCAGCAGGCCACGATGCGGCTTGGCTGGCGGCCAAGTTGCGCGGCGATTTCGATACCCGCGCTGCCCTGTCCCTCGATTACCCACGGATCGCCGAACGCATGGACCAGCGTTGCACCGGTGCGCGCGACGATCTCGGCGGCCACAGCGTCACGGTCCTGTCCGGGCCGGTCGTAAAGCACGATGTCCGCGCCCAGCGCACGCGTCGCGTCCAGTTTCACCTGCGGGGCGTTGCGCGGCATGACGATGGTGGCGGCGATGCCCAGCCGCCGTGCGGCCCACGCGATGCCCTGCGCATGGTTGCCACTGGATACGGCCACGACCCCGCGCGCCCGCCCGGCCTGCGAAAGGCTGGACAGCCGCCACCACGCGCCGCGTATCTTGAACGCGCCGACCGGTTGCAGGCTTTCCGCCTTGGCATGGCACGCGACGCCGTCGATTATGACCGGCAGTAAGGGTGTCGGCGGCAGGATGGCCGCGACGGCTTGGGCAGCGTTGCGGGTGCCTTTTGCGGTGGGAGCGCGCATATGGCCGCGATGGCTTTTTTGATCGGGAATTGGAAGGGGTTCGCGCAGAGGGCGCAGAGGAAATAAGGACGCAGAGATACTATGCCTTCGGCTATCGCTTCGCCAGCGCCGCAGGCATTTAATGGTTTCACACGAAGACACGAAGATGATGCGCGAGGGTGCAAGCGCCGCACTCCATCTTCGTGTCTTCGTGTGAGAAAAATGGGAAAGCGCTTCGCGCAAGAAAAAAGGACCCTTTGCGTCCTCATTTCCTCTGCGCCCTCTGCGCGAACCCCTGTATCCGAACCTTTCCCGAAGCGCAGCGTTACCCTACAAAACGCCACGAAACAGGAGCCACACCCCATGTCCAAAGTTCTCGTCATCGGCGCCGGCGGCGTCAGTTCGGTCTGCGTCCACAAGATGGCGCAGAACGCAGACATCTTCGGCGATATTCACCTCGCCAGCCGCACCGTCGCCAAATGCGATTCGATAGCAAAAAGCGTGAAAAACCGCACCGGGCGCGACATCGCGACCTACGAAATCGATGCCGAGGAAGTGCCCGCGCTGGTCAACCTGATCCGTCGCATAGAGCCTGCGCTGGTCGTCAATCTGGCGCTGCCGTATCAGGATCTGCCCATCATGGACGCCTGTCTGGAGGCGGGCGTCGATTACATGGATACCGCCAATTACGAACCCAAGGACGAGGCGAAGTTCGAATATAAATGGCAGTGGGAGTACCACGACCGTTTCCGCGAGGCGGGGCTGACGGCGTTGCTCGGCAGCGGGTTCGACCCCGGAGTCACCAGCGTCTTCACCATGTGGCTGAAGAAGCACCGGCTGAAGACCATCCGCCAGCTCGACATTCTGGATTGCAATGGCGGCGACCACGGGCAGGCGTTTGCCACCAATTTCAATCCCGAAATCAATATCCGCGAAGTGACTGCGCCTGCGCGTCATTACGAGGACGGCAAGTGGGTGGAGACGCCCGCGATGCAGGTTTCAACTCCGTTCGACTTCGACGAAGTCGGCACGCGGCAGGCCTATCTGATGTATCACGAGGAGCTGGAAAGCCTCGCGCGGTTCGTGCCCGAACTGGAACGCGCACGGTTCTGGATGACGTTTGGCGATGAATACATCAAGCACCTGACCGTGCTGCAAAATGTCGGCATGACCGGGATCGAGCCGATCCGCTATCAGGGCAAGGATATCGTCCCCCTGCAATTCCTCGCCGCCGTGCTGCCCAAGCCCGAAACGCTGGGCGAAACGACCAAAGGCAAGACCAACATCGGCGTTATTGCGACAGGTGAGGCGCTGGAAGACGGCGACGAAGCCACATTCTACATCAACAATATCTGCGACCACGAAGACGCCTACGCAGAAACCGGCAACCAGGCCGTCAGCTACACCACCGGCGTCCCCGCCATGATCGGCGCGGCGATGCTATTGACCGGCGAGTGGGACGGAAAGGGTGTATTCAACATGGAACAGTTCGACCCGGACCCGTTTATGGCGATGCTAAACGATCATGGGTTGCCGTGGCAGGTGAAGGAGCTGGACGGGCCGGTTGGGTTCTAGAGTTTGGGTTTCTCGCAGAGACGCGGAGGAAAGAGAGACGGGGAGAAAGGTAGGTAAGCATCTTGAATATCGACGCAATTTCCGGAGCGGTGGTGGATGAGTGCATCCGGCTTCATCGCGAGTTGGGGCCGGGCCTGTTCGAGAACGTGTATGAAGCCGTCCTTGCAGGACGGTTGGAAAGTCGCGGGCTTCGCGTGAAAAGGCAGATGGCGGTTCCGGTGACGATTGATAGGCAAGTCTTCGATCCGGCGTTTCGCGTCGATTTGTTTGTCGAGGACAGACTGGTGCTGGAAATCAAGGCCGTGGAGCGACTGACGCAAACCCATATCCGGCAACTGCTTACGTATCTTCGGCTTCTAAACCAGCCCGTAGGGCTGCTTCTCAATTTCTCTCACGGAACCATGAAAGACGGCATCCGCCGCGTGGCAAACGATTACAATCCAGACTAACCTCTCGCCGTCTCTCTTTCCTCCGTGTCTCTGCGAGAAACAAACAGGACCATTCCTAATATGCAAACCCAAGCCGGCGATCCGGGCGCTTTTGCCGATTTCGACCTTACCCGAGTCGACAGCCCCGCCTTCGTGGTCGATGCGGCGAAGTTGCGGGCGAATTTGCGCATATTGGCGGAGGTGCGCGATGCGTCGGACAGCAGGATGTTCGCTGCGCTGAAGGCGTTTTCCATGTTTTCGGTCGCGCCGGTGATGGGGGAATATCTGGACGGGGTGTGTGCGTCGGGACTGTACGAGGCGCGGCTGGCGTCGGAATTTTACGATGGCGAGATCGGCACCTATTCACCCGCGTTCAAACCTGGCGAGCTGGACGAGATCATCCGCCTGTCCGACCATGTCATCTTCAATTCGCCGCAGCAGATCGCGCGCGCGCAGCTGATCCTGGATGCGGCGCGCAGTGCGGGGCAGGACTTCACCGTCGGCCTGCGCCTCAATCCCCAGGTCGCGACGGGCGAGGTGGCGCGCTACGATCCCAGCAGCCCCGGCAGCCGTCTGGGCTTTCCCATCGACCAGCTCGAACCCGAACACATGGAGGGCGTCGACGGCATCCATTTCCACAATCTGTGCGAGCAGGATTTCGAGCCACTGCGCCGTACATGGGACGCGGTGTTCGACGCCATCGAACCGTGGTTCGGCGCGCTGAAATGGATCAATATGGGCGGCGGGCACCACATCACCCGCGCCGATTACCAGCGCGAGGAGCTGGTCGAACTGCTGCGCGATGCGAAGGAAGACAGCGGCGCGGAAATCTACCTCGAACCGGGCGAGGCGGTGGCGCTGGATGCCGGTATCCTGACCGGCACCATCCTCGACAACCACACCAACGGCGTGCCCATTGCCATCACCGATATTTCCGCCACGTGCCACATGCCGGACGTGCTGGAGGCGCCCTATCGCCCCGCAATGCTCGGCGAGATTGCCGGAGGGGACGACCCTGTGCGCCTTGGCGGGCCGTCCTGTCTCGCGGGCGATGTCATCGGCGATTATTCACTGCCGGTGCCATGCCAGCCGGGACAGCGCATCGCCTTCCTCGACCAGGCGCATTATTCGATGGTGAAGACCAACACCTTCAACGGCGTTCCGCTGCCCTCGATCTGGCTGTGGGACAGCGAAACCGACGCGCTCGAACAGGTGCGCGCGTTCGGCTACGAGGATTTCCGCAACCGCCTGAGCTAGGCGGCCGAGCTGATTAGCGCGGTCGTTCGTTGAGCGACCGGGCCAGCTGCGCCAGCGCACGGAATTGCGTGACGGTGCGGTCCAGCCGCGCGCGATCACCGCTCGCATCCATGCCGCCGCTTTCGAACATGTCCTTGGCCGCCAGCACGACGGTCAGCTGGTCTTCGGTAAACAGCGCGCGCAGGTCCGCGCCGTCAAAGGCGCGCTCCACCTCCAGCAGGCGCTCGATATAGTTCGGGTGGACGAGATAGCGCCCCTCCACCTGATCGTCCGAATAGACATCGAACGTGTCTTCGAAATCGGGGTTCACCATTTCCACCCGCGCCAGCCGCTTGCCCGCCACCTCCAGCACATCCTTGCGTCCGCCAAGACCGAGGAACCCGCGATGCGATCCGTCGCGCGCGACCAGCGTGGTGCCGTGGAAACGACGGGCGAAACCGATGGTCAGCATCGGCCCGCGAAACACCGTCCGGGTGCGCGTGCGGCCCTTGCTGTCGCGCGTCTGCTTTTTCAGCGTGGCTTCGAACACATGAAAGGGCTGTCCCGCCACCGTGCCGGTCCAGAAATCTTCCGAACTGTTGCGGTTGTAGCCGGGCAGCATGGCATGGTCGCCGCATCGTTCGCGTACCGGGCCGCAATCGCCGGATTGCGCAAAGGTGATGCCGATGGCGCCCGCAATGGCTTCGTTCATGCCGATCTTCACGGCCTGTATCGCGGTGGCGCGCGGGGCGTAGCACCAGACCGCCGCACCCGCCGTCGCCATCGTCACGATGACCGAGAAAAATCCCGCCCCTTGCGAGAACCACGCATAGAGCAGCAGCGGCACCAGCACGACGCCCGCCTTCATGAACCGCCCGTTGGAGAGGCGCGCCGCTTCCTCGCGCACGGTCGCCTGTTCCGCCAGCCAGCCGCCCAGCGGACCGGCCATCAGCCGTTCGGTATCGAGATTTTCGAGCAAACCGCTTCCTCCCCCTTCATTGCTTTAGTAACCAACCGCCGTCAGGGTGCAACGGGAGGAGCGAATTATGACAGGCTGGATTATTGCGGGCGTGCTGCTGGTTTTGGTGGTGATCGCCATCGGTATCTACAACCGGCTGGTCGGTTTGCGGCAAAGCGTGAACCAGGGCGTTGCCGATATCGACGCGCAGCTGCGCCAGCGGCACGACCTCATTCCCAACCTCGTGGAGACGGTGAAGGGCTATGCCGGGCATGAAAGCGAGACACTGGCGGCGGTCGTCGCGGCGCGCAATGCTGCGGCGAAAGGCGCAGTAACGTCGGCGGACGAGGCGCAGTTGCGCGTGGCGCTGGATCGCGTGCTGGCACTGGGCGAGGCCTATCCCGACCTGAAGGCCAGCGCCAACTTCCAGGAATTGCAGCGCGAACTGGCCGAGGTGGAGGACAAGCTGGCGGCTGCCCGTCGTGCGCTCAATGCTGCCGTTGCCCGCTACAACACCGGACGCGAGACCTTCCCTGCCGTGCTGGTGGCATCGCCGCTGGGCTTTGCGGAAGCGGACTTTCACCGGCTGGACGACAGCGAGCTGGGTACGGTGGACCAGGTGCCCAAAGTCGGTTTCTGAAGGCCCCGTGCACGACATCGTTTCACTTGCAGTTCACGCCGCCGGACCTATAGCGGCGCTCCGTCGTTAAGGCGCCTGTTCCACCTCGCATTTCGAAGGGGTAATCGTCATGTCCAGCTACCCCGATGCGCTCACGGTCGCGCAGACGCTTGCGCCCGACGAACCGGTCGTGCTGAACCGCCCCCACGCTGCCGCCCGCGCGGCCCGGTTCTTCGTGGAACGGTTTGCCGGGAAGTCGCTTTATGCGGTGAAGGCGAACCCGTCGCCCGAACTGCTGCGTATCCTGTGGGACAACGGCATCGCGCATTACGATGTCGCGTCGATTGCCGAGGTGCGGCTGACGCGTGCCACGCTGCCCGATGCGACGCTGTGCTTCATGCATCCGGTCAAGACGCCGCGCGCCATCCGCGAGGCGTATTTCCAGCACGGCGTGCGCACCTTCAGCCTCGACACGCATGACGAGCTGGCCAAGATTGTCGATGCCTGCCGCGATGAAAGCGGCGCGCCCGCCACCGACTTGCGCCTGCTGGTGCGGATGCGCGTGTCGTCCGAGTATTCCGAACTGTCGCTGGCGGCGAAATTCGGGGTGGAGCAGGCCGAGGCGGCACCGCTATTGCAGGCGACGCGACAGCATTGCGACTGGCTGGGCGTATGTTTCCATGTCGGCAGCCAGGCGATGTCGCCCTTCGCCTATGTCACTGCGCTGGACCGCGTGCGCGCCGCGATTGCAGAAGCGGCAGTGGTGATCGACATGATCGATATCGGCGGCGGGTTTCCCAGCATCTACCCCGAAATGGAGCCGCCCCCGCTGGAGGACTATTTCGCCATCGTCGCGCAGCATTTCGAGGCACTGCCGATCGCCTATAATGCGGAACTGTGGTGCGAACCGGGCCGGGCGCTGGCGGCAGAATATTCCTCGCTGCTGGTCAAGGTGGAGCGGCGACGCGGCGACGAGCTGTATATCAACGACGGTGCCTATGGCGCGCTGTACGATGCCGCGCATGTCGGCTGGCGCTTCCCCGTGCGCGCGCTGGACGACACCCTGCGCGACGCCCCGCGTGATTTCGCGTTCTACGGCCCGACCTGCGACGATGCCGATTTTATGCCCGGCCCGTTCCCGCTACCCGGCGATATCCGCGCGGGCGACTACATCGAAGTCGGCATGATCGGCGCCTATGGCACCGCGATGAAGACCGGGCTTCAACGGCTTCGGCGATGCGGAGCAGGTCGAAGTGCGACGATGAGCCGATGATGAGCCTGTATGACGGCAGCCGCGTGGTGGCGGCAGTCCGACAATGTGGTCAATTTGCGGTAGTTCTCATCGGCTGCTTACGACCCTTTAGCAGTCATTCCCGTTGGTCCGGCCTAATGTCTGCTTCGGGCGCAAAAGCTGACATTGCAAATATAGCTGCCGATGTTAATCGGAAGCATGACAGACGATCCAATAGAGCAAGTATGGCAAGAACTTTGGTTCTCAAGACAACCAAATGAGGGTGACCATATTAGGTTCGAGCTGGGCGGGGAAGAGTTCGACAATAGCGAACAACCAATTCCTCGCTTTCTGCAAGCATTTAATCGGGCTGTCGCTATCGCGGATCATTTTTTCGAGGATGATTTAATTGGTGTTGTAGCATGGTATCCACGAGATATTGCCTCTCATTTCGGGACGCCAAAAGCGAACTCAGGATTCGCAGGGATTAAGAAAACAGGTTTCAGCGCAACGCAACTTTCGAAATGGAAAGCCGACGTTTATCCTGACCCAGACGAGAACCAGACGCTTTGGAAAATGCGCAGCTATGATTTGAGCAGCAGCAAGTCCAATCGAGATTGTCTAATCTGGCACTCGGTGGCCATAGAAATGCCAATCTACCCGTCTGCTGGTGTCAAGACTTGGTTGATTGATCCAAAAGCCGCTCTGATGCTGCATATTTATGACGATAGAGGCATGGACCTAATTGCAAAAAACCCCGACCATCTAAAATCAATTTACGACAGATTTAAACCTTGGCTTCTCGATTACGATAGAGATCGTATGTCCAAGTTATTTTGAGATGGCTAATGTCCGCTCCGAAAAGTAGCTGCCATTGGAAGTCGGTCGCAACAATGTCCGCTTCCCACCCATTTGCCGCCCAAACAAAGCCCTGTCCTACAGACCCCGACCTGTCATAGATAAGCCGGTTCGTTCCCTTTTCTGGAGAGACGGACCATGTCTGCGCATATTTTCGATACCCTGCCATCCGCTGCTGCCATCGCGGCGGCGCAACTGTTGCCGGCGCGCGTCCCGCGTGACCGTGGCGACGGTGCGAACCCCGATGACGCGGCGGACCCGCACGCCGCAAGGCGCGTCTTTACCGCGCCGTTGATGGTGCGCTTCCTCGACAGGCTGGCGTTATGTGGCGATGTGCGCGCGTCTGCGGCGAAGGTGGGGATCAGTCGGGAGACAGCCTATCGCGCCCGCCGCCGCGACCCGCGCTTTTCCGCGCTGTGGGACGCCGCGCTGGTCCATGCGCGCGTCCGGGTGGAAGCGGAAGTGGCGACACGCGCGCTGGACGGTGTGGAAATTCCCGTATTCCTGCGCGGCGAGAAAGTCGCGTCGTGGCAGCGGCACGACAACCGCCTGCTGCTGGCGCATCTCGCGCGGCTGGATGCGAAGATCGCGGGCGATCCGACCATGCAGGCGAATGCGGCGCGGTTCGACACCATGCTGGCGGCGCTGGCCGGTCATCCCGCGCTGGAGGAATACGAGGTTGGTGCGGACGCAAACACGGAAACCGAAAGCCCCGCGCACCCGGACTGCGAGGCCCATGTCGCCCATGCGCGCGAAGAGGCGCTGGCAGGCTATCGCGACATGCGGAACGAGATAGGTGCCGTGCTGTTGACCGAAGACATGGAGCATGGGCCTGACGCTTCGGAAGACGCGCTTGCCATCGAAGCGGAGTGCGAAGCGCGCGCCGAATGGACCGCGTGGGCCGCAGCGGGCGATGCGCTGCTGGAGCGCGTGCTGTCTGGTGCAGATATCCCGACGCAAGTATCGCCCGATGCCAACGGGGCCGAACGTGACCGTTTTGCCCACCGTCGACCTGCCCATCGCCGACCCGCCCGCGACCCGCCCCCCGACCACCAAGTGCGCATACCCGGCCTTCCTATCCCGTCGAGCCGCGCAAAACCCGCCCCAGGAACCGTGTGTCAGGTGTCAACAGTGCCATCGGCCCGCGCGGCATGAAGCGGCGCAAGAGGCGCTGCACGACGCTAGGACCGCATCGTTCAGTCTGCGAACCCCACGAACCGTACCGCCTCGTCCACGCTCTTGCGCTCGCTAACCACGGCGTTGGCGGCGAAGTCTTCGTCGGGCCAGCCCATCGCCACGCAGATCATGATGACCTGGTCGTCGGGTATCTGCGCATGTTCGCGCACCACGGGGCTTTGCATGATGCCCTGCGAATTGATGACGCAGCCAAGCCCGCGCGACCACGCGGCGTTGACCAGCGCGTTGGTGACCGCGCCGCAATCGAACGGGGCGATGTCGCTGCCCAGGATGACGCGATCATACGTGACGACGATGCTGACGGGCGCATCGAACTGGCGGAAACCGCGCAGCGCCCAGTCCTGCCGCCCGTCCTTGTCGTCGCGTTCGATACCCATTGCGCCGAACAGCTGCTTGGCGACGCCGATCTGGCGGCCACGATGGGGTTCGGGCACTTCGGTGAAGCTGCGGAATTCGCGGCTGTCGGGCTTGCCGGCACAGAATGCCGTCGGTGTTACCCTGCCGGATGGCATCCAGCGGTGCGCCGGTGACGACGGAGAAGTTCCAGCACTGGTTGTTGAAACTGCTGGGCGCGCGCATCGCCAGTTCGAGGATTTCGGCGATCAGTTCCTGCGGCACCGGCTTGTCCCGAAACCCGCGAATGCTGCGGCGGCCCGTGACCACTGCGTCGTATTCCACACCTGCTCTCCTCGATCCGTGAAGAGGTGGCGTAGCAAATGCGGGCAGGCTGTCGAGCCTCCTGTGCTTGCAGTCCGGGCCTAGCCGCTCAGCCCGGCGTCGGTTTCCTGGAAGCGGGGCTGCGAGAGGTGGCGCTTGCCCTCTTCCGGTCCGGCAGTGCCGGGTTTTTCGGGCAGGCCGCTTTGGGCGACGGTGTAGCGCGAGACGCGGTGCCGCGTGCACAGTCCGCCCGCGCCATCCTCGACCAGATGCGTTTCGAATTCCACGCCCAGTTCCGCATCGATGGTGCGCGTTACCGTGCCGACGGCGAGCTGTCCTTCGCCAAGGTCGAGGACCAGCTGCGTGCCCGGCTCCGGCCCGATGATACCCACGATGCCCGCGCCGTTGCGCGACAGGTCGCGCATGACCGCGTTGTAGTAATAATCCTCGTGGATCACGCCTACGCGCCGCAAGACGCTGCGCCGGTCGGGGCGGTAGATGTCGGGGCCGGCGGGAGTGATGGCGAAGCTGCCATCGGCGAACCCGGTGGCGATGTCGCGTGCGGGCATCGGGCGGGCATAGATGAAGCCCTGAACGAGCGTGGCGCCGCGTTCGCGCACGACCTCCAGCTGGTCGAACGCTTCGACGCCTTCGACAACGGTTTCCATGCCCAGCGCATTGGACAGGCCCACGATGGCGGCGATGATCTTGGCGCTGCCCCGATCGGTGCGGGTGCAGCTGTCGACGAAGCTCTTGTCGACCTTGATCTTGTCGAACGGGGCGGCGCGCAGATAGCTGAGCGAGGAATAGCCGGTGCCGAAATCGTCGAGCGCCAGCCGCACGCCCAGCGCTTTCAGCGCGGCGAAGGAGGCTTCGGTTTCCTCGCTGTCGCCCACGAAGATGCTTTCGGTCAGCTCCAGCTCCAGCCGGTCGGGCGCGATGCCGCTATGGGCGAGCACCTTGGCGACTATGCCGGGGAAACCGGGATTGGCGAATTGCACCGCGCTGACATTGACGCCGACGCGCACCTGCTCGGGCCAGTCCTTCGCCGTTTCGCAGGCGGTGCGCAGCGCCCATTCGCCAAGCTGGTTGATGAGGTCGCAATCCTCGGCAACCGGAATGAACTGGTCCGGCGGCACGAAGCCGCGTTCGGGATGTTCCCACCGCATCAGCGCCTCCATCCCGACCATCGCGCCATCGGCACTGTTCACGATGGGCTGGTAATGCAGCGCCAGCTGGTCCCCCTGCAACGCCTCGCGCAAGTCGTCCAGCATCGCCTGCCGGACTTCCTCATCGTTCTTCAAGTCCTTGGAATAGAACCGGAATTGCCCGCGCCCGCCATTCTTGGCGGCATACAGCGCAAGGTCGGCGCTGTTGGACAGATCCTCGCGCGTGTCGCCTTCGAACGGGGCGATGGCGATGCCGATGCTGGTGCCGACGATGGCGCGCTTGCCGTCCTGCAGCGGGTAGGGTTGCGACAGGATCTGGATGATCTTGTTCGCCAGATCGCCCAGCGCGCCGCGATCGTCCATGTCGCGCAGCACGATCTGGAACTCGTCGCCGCCCAGCCGCGCGACCATGCCGCGCTTGCCGACGATATTGGTCAGCCGGTCCGCCACTTCGCGCAGCAGGTCGTCGCCCGCCTGATGGCCCAGCGTGTCGTTCACCCGCTTGAACTTGTCGAGGTCCAGCATCATCAGCGCGCACGATCGCCCGTCGCTGGCATGGGCGGCCAGCGTGCTGTCGAGCAGCCTGTCGACCGACCGGCGATTGGCCAGCCCGGTCAGCGCGTCGAATTCGGCCAGCCGCGATTCGGCCAGTTGCTTTTCATGCTCGCGGGTGACGTCGGCGGCGCTGCCCCGATAGCCGTCGAACGCACCGTTGGAATCGTACACCGGGAAGCCGGTGATGGCCCACCAAACCTGCCCCTCGGCATCTTCGGGTGCGGCGGGGGTCAGACGCACGATCTGGTCGCGGATTTTCTTGCGCCCGGACAGCTGGAACTGGATCGGGCGCACGGCGTGGCTGTTGCTGCTTTCCCGGCTGATTTCGAAAACGCTTTCGGCGGACTGGCCGATCAGCAGCGAGCGGTCCATTTCCAGCGAGGCGGCGGCGGCTTCGGAAAGGTAGCACAGCACGCCCTGCGCATCGGTGGCCCAGATCCAGCCGACCCCGGCGCGCTCGTATTCATCGAGGATATCGGCGCGGCGCATGGCGGCGAAGCCGGGCGGGGCGACGGTGGCGCGCGATCCCGCATCATGCGGGGCAGGGTCGGGTTCCGCATCGCGGGACCGCCTGCCGAGAAATCGGGGGAGCGCCATGCGCGCTTGCGTAGGCGCGCGCTGGTTAGCAATTTGCAAAGGCCGCGCATTAAAGCGCCGTTTGCTATATCCGCCAGCGGGTCAGGCGGCCTTGCGCAGCTCCATCTCCAGCCGGTCCCAGATTTCCACCAGCGCCTGCGCCAGCTCGTCCATCATCGCCGGGGTATGGGCGGGGCCGGGGGTGAAACGCAGCCGCTCCGTACCGCGCGGCACCGTCGGGAAATTGATCGGCTGCACATAAGCGCCATATTCGGCCAGCAGGATGTCGCTGATCTTCTTCGCGCGCACCGGATCGCCCACCATCAGCGGCACGATATGCGTTTCGTTTTCCAGCACGGGCAGCCCTGCCTCGACCAGCTTGCGCTTTAGCAAAGCCGCGTTGGCCTGCTGCGCCTCGCGCTCCTCGCTACTGCCCTTCAGGTGCTTCACAGCCGCCAGCACGCCCGCGACCAGGGGCGGGCTGAGCGAGGTGGTGAAGATGAAACCGGGCGCATAGCTGCGAATGCAGTCGATCACGCGCTGGTCCGCCGCGACATAGCCACCCATCACGCCAAACGCCTTGCCCAGCGTGCCTTCGATCAGGTCGATCCGGTGCGCCGCCTCGTCGCGTTCCGAAATGCCGCCACCACGCGGACCATACATGCCGACCGCGTGAACCTCGTCGATATAGGTCAGCGCGTTGTACTGTTCGGCAAGGTCGCAAATGGCGTGGACCGGAGCCACATCGCCATCCATCGAATAGATCGATTCGAACGCGATCAGCTTGGGCGTTTCAGGGTCTTCGGCGGCGAGCAGCTCTTCCAGATGCGCCATGTCGTTATGGCGGAACACCCGCTTCTCGCACCCGGCATTGCGGATGCCGGCGATCATGCTGGCATGGTTCAGCGCATCGGAGAAAATCACGCAGCCGGGCAACAGCTTGGCCATCGTGGACAGCGTCGCGTCGTTGGAGACATAGCCGCTGGTGAACAGCAGCGCACCGTCCTTGCCGTGCAGGTCGGCCAGCTCGTGCTCCAGCTCGACATGGTAATGCGTATTGCCGCCGATATTGCGCGTGCCGCCGGACCCGGCGCCGACATCGTGCAGTGCCTCTTCCATCGCGGCGATCACCTTGGGGTGCTGGCCCATTGCGAGGTAATCGTTGCTGCACCATACGGTGATCGGCTTGGGGCCGTTATGCCCGTGAAAACAGCGCGCATTGGGGAACGCGCCCTTGTTGCGCAGGATATCGATGAACACGCGATACCGCCCCTCGGCATGGAGCCGGTCGATCGCCTTGTCGAACACCTGATCGTAATTCATCGCGTTCCCGCTCGTCTTCTTCGTGCCGGGTCTTTCTGCCGCGCGATTTAGGCAGGGATGCCTGTTTTTGCCACCATGATCTTTGCGAGTGATTCGCAGGTAGTCAGAACCGTTCCAGCCGTTCGAAGCCGTACCGCGAGAGGGCAGGGGCGAGCGTGCGAAAATCCGCAAGCGGTCCGGTGGTAATTGCAAGGTCGGCTTCGCTGCGCTGCATCGGCTGATCCTGCGTCAGGTCGGCGATCCGGCGCGCAATGCCTTGCGCCCCGTCGACCAGTGCAACTTCGCGACCCAGGGCATCGCGGAACGCCGCCTGCAATTCCTTGCGGAGCAGCGGGAAGTGGGTGCAGGCCAGCACCACGGTATCGATATCCGCGCCGCGCGGCTGACCGACCAGTGCTGCGACGGCGGCTTCGATGGTCGCTCTGTCCGGCGGGGTCCCGCGCAGCTTGGCTTCCGCCTCGTCCACCAGCGCGCCCGCAGCTTGCCGCAGCAGCACCTTGTCTGCGGCGAATTGTGCTGGAGAGGCGATCGACATAACCCTGCCGCACCGTTGCCTGCGTGCCGAGCAGGCCGATCACGCCGGTTGCAGTCTGCGCCGCTGCCGGCTTGATGGCGGGCACGGTGCCGACCACGGGTATCTCCAGCACGTCGCGCACCATGCCCAGCGCGATGGTGGAGGCGGTGTTGCAGGCAATGCAGGCAACGCGCGGGCGATAGCGTTCGCTCATCCGCCCCAGCAGCCCCGCGACGCGCGCCGCGATCTCCGCTTCCGATTTCTCGCCATAGGGCAGGCCGGCCATGTCGGCGGCGTAGATGACGGGCGCATCGGGCAATGTCGCGCGCAAGGCGGCCAGCACCGTCAGCCCGCCGACACCGGAGTCGAACAGCAGGATGGGGGAAGTACTTTCGATCTTCGTCACCGCGCCCCCAAATCCGTTCGCCCTGAGCTTGCCTGCGACCGCGTAGGCGGTTTGCCTGCAACCGCGTAGGCGGTTGTCGAAGGGCTGTCTTTTCTTCTAGCGCCGCGCATAAGAGGAAGTGCAACCCTTCGACAAGCTCAGGGCGAACGGATAGGGAAAATTCATGGATCAGTTTCTCGCACTCCTCCTCGGCTACACTCTCGGCTCGATCCCGTTCGGCCTGCTGCTGACCCGGCTGGCGGGGCTGGGCGATGTTCGGGCGCAGGGGTCGGGCAATATCGGCGCGACCAATGTGCTGCGCACCGGGAACAAGGGGCTGGCGGCGGCGACGCTGCTGCTCGATCTGGCGAAGGGATTTGTCGCGGTCTGGCTTGCGTGGCGGCTGTTCGGCGTCGTGGGGCCTTCGCCCGCCGGACCCGTATCGCTGGCGGCGCTCGGTGCGGTGCTGGGGCATTGTTTCCCGGTCTGGCTGGGGTTCCGGGGCGGGAAGGGCGTGGCGACCAATGCGGGCGTCTGCTTCGGCCTCGCCTGGCAGGTGGGGCTGGCCTACGCGCTGGTCTGGCTGGCGGTGCTGGCGCTGGTCCGCATCAGTTCGCTGGCCGGAATGTGCGCCGTGGTTGCCGCCGCCATCGCTGCGGCGGTGCTGGGCTTCGGCGCGTTCGTGCCGGTGCTGGTCGATCATCGCCGTGCTGATAATCTGGCTGCACCGCGCCAATGTGCGCCGCCTGCTGCGCCGGCCAGGAACCGAAGGTGGGCAGCAAGACGTGAGCGACGCGCTGTCCCAGGCGCCCTTGTCTCAAGCGCCTTGTCTCAGGCGGAAGCATTCGCCCGCATCCGCCTGCTACGCTCGCCGCATATCGGCCCTGTCACTTACGCGCAGCTGCTGGCGCGTTTCGGCGATGCGGTAGCCGCGCTGGAAGCATTGCCCGATCTGGGCCAGCGAGGGGGCAAGCGTAGCTACAAACCCGTGGCGGTCGACCGGATTGAGCGCGAGATTGCCGCCACCCGCGATGCCGGTGCGCGCTACCTGTTTCACGATTCGCCGGACTATCCCGCGTTGCTGGCCGAAGCCCCCAACGCACCGCCGATCCTGATCTGGCGCGGCGACATCGCGCTGGCGAAGAAGCCCTGCGTCGCGATGGTCGGCGCGCGCAATGCCAGCGCGGCGGCGGTGAAGCTGGCGCGCGAATTTGCCAACGGGCTGGCGGCGGAGGGGTTCGCAGTGGTCAGCGGCCTGGCGCGCGGCATCGACGGCGCGGCGCACGAGGGCGCGCTTGCCCTCGACGATAGGCGTAATCGCCAGCGGCATCGACATCGCCTACCCGCCGCAGCATGCCGATTTGCAGGAACAGGTAGCCACGCAGGGCCTGCTGCTGGCCGAACAGCCGCCCGGCACCGAACCGCGCGGCAGCCACTTCCCCAGCCGCAACCGCATCATCGCCGGGCTGGCGGCGGGCACGCTGGTGGTGGAAGCCGCGCCCAAGTCCGGCAGCCTCATCACCGCGCGGCTGGCTGGCGAGGCAGGGCGCGAGGTCATGGCCATCCCCGGCAGCCCGCTCGACGCGCGATCGCAAGGGTGCAACCAGCTCATCCGCGACGGCGCGGTGCTGGTGCAGGCGGTGGAGGACGTGGTCGAATTGCTGCAAGGCTTCACCGGCAACCCGCGCAGCACGTTCCGCGAACCGGTCGCGGGTTTCACCGGCTACGACGAGGAACTGGCCGATGCCGAGCCGGCGGATGTCGCGGCGCTGCTCAGCAACGCGCCGGTCGCGGTGGACGAACTGATCCGCCAGTCCGGCGAAAGCGCGGCAGCGGTGCAACTGGCGCTGCTGGAACTGGAGATCGCCGGACGGTTGCAGCGCCACGCGGCGGGGCGGGTGAGCTTGAAGTGAATCGCTCACTCAAACGTCACCCCGGACTTGATCCGGGGTCCAGCTTTTGCAGAGGTTGCCGCAAAATGAGCTGGATCCCGGATCAAGTCCGGGATGACGAAAGGTAGCGAGACGAAGCATCCAACGTCACCCGGACCTGCTTGCCCTGCGTAGGCGCGGGTTCCGGGGCCCAGCTAATATCGGAACCCAAACATACAGCGCGAACGATACGGCGGCTGGGTATATATCATGGCCAACCGATACCGAGGCCCGCTCTATGTCGGCATGACATCCGACCTTACGACAAGAGTAACGCAACATCGCGAAGGCAAAGGCTCCAAGTTCTGCGCAAAATACAACCTGACGCGCCTCGTCTGGGCAGAGTTCACCGAACCGAGTCGAAGAAGCAATCGCTCACGAAAAACGCATCAAACGCTGGCGACGCGTTTGGAAGTTCGACTTGATTAAGAAGGCCAACCCGGAGTGGCGCGATTTGTATGACGAGCTTGTATGATAACAGAGCAGCTGGACCCCGGATTAAATCCGGGGTGACGAAGTGTGGGGAAGCAAAACATCTAACGTCACCCCGGACCTGCCTGCCCCCGCGAAGGCGGGGGTTCCGGGGTCCAGCTTTCTTCCAAACCAACCAAATCCAGCACAATCCCGCTTGACGCCCGCCGCCAACCGACGCCACCCTCGCACGCATACATACGCGTAGGGATCGATCTTCACATAATGCAACTCGTAATCGTAGAATCGCCGGCCAAGGCGAAAACCATCGAAAAATATCTCGGCAAGGACTTCAAGGTTCTGGCGAGCTACGGCCATGTCCGCGATTTTCCGAAGAAGGACGATGCGGTCCAGCCGGACAATGATTTCGCGATGACGTGGCAGGTCTATCAGGACAAGCGCAACAAGGAGCAGGTCAAGGCCATCGTCGACGCGTCCAAGAAGGCGGACCGGCTGGTGCTGGCGACCGACCCCGACCGCGAGGGCGAGGCGATCAGCTGGCATGTCCGGGAGCTGCTGAAGAAGCGCAAGGCGCTGCCGACCAAGGTCGACCGCGTCACCTTCAACGCCATCACCAAGACCGCCGTGACCGAGGCGATGGGCAAGCCGCGCGGCCTCGATATGGATCTGGTCGACGCCTATCTGGGCCGCCGCGCGCTGGACCGGCTGTTCGGCTTCACGCTCAGCCCGGTGCTGTGGCGCAAGCTGCCCGGTGCGAAATCGGCGGGGCGGGTGCAGTCGGTCGCGCTGCGGCTGATCGTGGATCGCGAGCGCGAGATCGAGGCGTTCCGCGCGGACGAATACTGGTCCATCGTCGCCAAGCTGGAGCAGGACGGGACCGCATTCGATGCGCGGCTGGTGCGCTATGCGGGCGACAAGCTGGATAAGCTGACGCTGGGCGAAGAAGGCGCGGCGATGGCGGCGAAGGCGGCGGTCGAGGGCGGGCGGTTCACCGTCGCCTCGGTCGAAACCAAGCCGTTCAAGCGCAACCCGTCGCCGCCGTTCACCACCAGCACGCTGCAACAGGAGGCCGCGCGCAAGCTGGGCTATTCCGCCAGCCACACCATGCGCTGCGCGCAGTCGCTCTACGAGGCGGGCGACATCACCTATATGCGGACCGACGGCGTGCAGATGGACGGCAGCGCCATCGCCGCCTGCCGCAGCGCGATCGAAAGCGCGCTACGATACGCAAATACCGCCCCGAAAAGCCGCGCCATTACGCGACCAAGGCCAAGAACGCGCAGGAAGCGCACGAGGCGATCCGCCCGACCAGTTTCATGAAGGATCGCGCCGGTTCGGGCGACGAGGCGAAGCTGTATGCGCTGATCTACAAGCGCGCGATGGCGAGCCAGATGGCGGCGGCGCAGCTGGAGCGCACCACCGTCACGCTGCACGATGCGACCGGCCAGCACGAGCTGCGCGCCAGCGGACAGGTGGTGAAATTCCCCGGCTTTCTGGCGGTGTATCAGGAAGGGTTCGACGACAAGGCGGACGACGAGGACGGTATGCTGCCGGTCATCGCAAAGGGCGACAGCCCCGCCAAAAAGGCCGTCGAGGCGAACCAGCACTTCACCCAGCCGCCGCCGCGATTTTCCGAAGCATCGCTGGTGAAACGGATGGAAGAACTGGGCATCGGGCGGCCCTCCACCTACGCCTCCACCATCCAGACCGTGCGTGATCGCGACTATGTGCGGATGGAGAAAAACCGTTTCTTTGCAGAGGAATCGGGCCGATTGCTGACAGCGTTTCTGGAACGCTTCTTCGCCACTTATGTCGCCTACGACTTCACCGCCGGGATGGAGGACGAGCTCGACGTCGTCTCCGACGGGCGCGAGGAATACAAGGTTCTGCTCGCCAAGTTCTGGCGGGATTTCAAGCCCAAGGCGGACGAGGTGATGGACAAGATGCCGTCCGAAGTCACCGAAGTTTTGGACGGCTACCTGTCGGACTATCTCTTCCCCGAACGCGCCGACGGCAAGGACGCACGCTTCTGCCCGCTGTGCGACAAGGAAGGGCGCGAGGGCGGCAAACTCTCCCTGCGCGGCGGCAAGTTCGGCGCGTTCGTCGCCTGCGCGAATTACCCCGAATGCAAGTTCACCCGCCGCTTCGCGCAGCCGGGCGGCGAAGGCGACGACGCGGTCGAGGATGCGGTGATGGGCAAGCACCCCGAAACCGGCCTCGAAATCGAGCGCAAATCCGGTCGCTTCGGCCCCTATGTCCAGATGGGCGAGGGCAAGGAAGCGAAGCGCGCCAGCATCCCCAAGGATCTCGACGACTTCGATCTGGAATGGGCGATCAAGCTGCTCGACCTGCCGCGCATCGTCGGCACGCACCCGGAAACCGGCAAGGAAATCGAAGCCGCGATAGGGCGTTACGGGCCTTACCTGCAGACATGATGGCAAATATGCCAAGCTGACCACCACCGCGCGATGTGTTCGAAACCGGCATGAATGCGGCGGTGACGCTGCTGGCCGAAGCGGCGAATCGGAAGGGCGGCGCGCGGGCGAAGGCGGAGCCGATCAAGACCTTCAAGGAGCATCCCACCAGCGGCGGCGAAATGCGCGTGCTGCCAGGGCGCTACGGCCCCTATGTCACCGACGGCACGACCAATGCGACGATCCCGAAGGACATGAAGCCCGAAGACGTGACGGAAGCGCAGGCCATCGAGCTGATCGACGCCCGCGCCGCCAAGGGCCCGGCCAAGAAGAAACGCAAGAAAGCCGCGCCGAAGAAGAAGGCGGCGGCGAAAAAGCCCGCCGCGAAGAAAAAAGCTCCGCCGAAAAAGAAGACGCCAAGAAGACTGCGGCGAAGGCCAAATAACCATCGTCATTGCGAGCGAAGCGAAGCAATCCGGAGTAACCGAGTGCTGCTCTGGATCGCCGCGCTACGCTCGCGATGACGAACAACGAAAGTCGTGAGAATGGCAAAGGACCGCTTCGAACGTCACAAGCAGCCTTGGAAGGCGGAGGAAGCCGGTCAGCTCCGCACCCTCGCCGCCAAAGGCCAAGGCCTGCGCCAGATCGCCAAGGCCCTGAACCGCAGCGAGGAATTGACCAAGGATTTCGCGAAGAAGAACGCGATCAATATCGCGAAGAAGCGATAGGCCTCACCACTCCAGCCCGATTTCCTCGTACAGCTCCTTGTCCTCGCTCCAGCCTTCGTCGACCTTAACGTGCAGGAACAGGTGCACCTTCACACCCAGCAATTCCGCCAGTTCCGCGCGCGCTGCCTCGCCGATGGCCTTGATGCGGCTGCCGCCTTTGCCCAGCACGATGGGTTTCTGGCTGTCGCGCGCGATCACGATCTGCTGGCGGATTTCCACGCTGCCGTCCTTGCGCTTCTCGTAGCTTTCGGGACGCACCGCGCTGGCATAGGGTAGTTCTTCGTGCAGCTGCGCGTAAAGCTGTTCGCGGGTGATTTCGGTGGCGAGCAGGCGTTCGCTGGCATCGCTGACCTGGTCTTCGGGATAATGCCACGGCCCCGCCGGCATCATCGCCGCCAGTGCGTCCTTCATTTCGGGCACGCCGTCGCCGGTCAGCGCGGAGACGAAGAATATCTCGGCGAAATCGACCGCTTCGCCCAGCTCCTGCGCCAGTGCCAGCAACGGTTCCTTTACCGCCTTGTCCACCTTGTTCAGCACCAGCACCTTGCGTTCGGGCCGCTTGGCCAGCGCCTCGACCAGCGGCAGCAATTCGTGCCGCCGCTGCTTGATCGGATCGACCAGCAGCACCACCGCATCCGCCGCCTCCGCCCCGTCCCACGCGGCGCTGACCATCGCGCGGTCCAGCTTGCGGCGCGGCGCGAAGATGCCGGGCGTATCGACCAGGATCATCTGCGTTCTTGCGTCGACAGTATCGTGCAGCGCAATGCCCAGCATCCGGGCGCGCGTCGTCTGCGCCTTGGCGGTGGTGATGGCGACTTTCTGGCCGACAAGCTGGTTCACCAGTGTCGATTTGCCCGCATTGGGCGCGCCGAGGACGGCGACGACGCCGCAGCGGGTCTGGTCGGGGGTGTCGGTCATGTCGAGGGGATCATCCTGAAGGGGGCGTCAGCCGAATTGCGCCATAAAGGCCTTGGCGGCGGCGGTTTCGGCGTCGCGCTTGCTGCTGGCGGTGGCCTGCGCCTTGCCGACGCGATGGACCGCGACCTCGACGGTGAAGCGGGCGCGGTGGTCGGGGCCGGCGCGGTCGATCACGGTCGTATTCCGGCGTGCGGTGCCGGTTGCCCGCCGCCCATTCCTGCAGCGCGCTTTTGGGGTGTTTGCGCTCGGTGCCGGACGCCGTCCAGCGCATCCGCCCACAGCGCCAGCACACGGTCGCGCGCGGCTTCGTAGCCCTGTTCGAGGAAGCATGCGCCCAGCAGCGCTTCCATCACATCGCCCAGCACATTGTCGCTGTCCGCCGCGCCATCGTCGCGCGCCTGCTTGCCCAGCAGGACATGGCGGCTGACGTCGATGGCGCGTGCCGCTTGGGCGCAGGCGGTCTTGCTGACGAGCGCGTTCAGTCGCAGGGCAAGCTGTCCCTCGGCTCCGCGCTCGGCAGTGTGCAGATGCCTCGGCCACGGCGAGGCCCAGCACGCGGTCGCCAAGAAATTCCAGCCGCTGGTAATCGCGCGGCTGCGCCAGTGCTGCCATGCGTCAGCGCCTCCTGCCACAAGGCACGGTCGTCAACCGCAAAGCCATGCGATTGCCAGCCAGTCCGACGTTTCGCCGAGTCCAGCGCCGCTCAAAGTCCGGTGCCGATCCGGTCGCCGCGCAGGGCGGTGAACCAGGTCCACGGCAACAGCCATTCCGCGCTGCCATCGGTGGACCACATCAGCACGGTCGCGCGGCCGACCAGCAGATCCTGATCGACGAGGCCGACCCCGCCGCTGGACTGCGGCGGGGAAGCGGCTGTCCTGCGAATTGTCGCGGTTGTCGCCCATCACGAACATCGCGCCATCGGGCACCGTGACTTGCGCGTAATCGTCGGCGAGGGCAAGCCCGAAATCCAGCACGTCGTAGCTGCGCCCGCCGGGCAAGGTCTCGCGGAACTGGGCATAGCGGCACGCCGGTCCGTCGGGCGTGACGATGCGTTCGGCCATGACGTGGCACTGGGTGTTGGGCGACAGCGGCACGATGAAATCGTCGATGCGTTCCTTGGGCACGGCTTCACCGTTCAGGATCAGCTCGCCGCTGCGACATCGAGACGGTATCGCCGGGCAGGGCGATGACGCGCTTGATGTAATCCATCCCGTCCATCGGATGTTTGAAGATCACCACATCGCCGCGTTCGGGCGCGCTGGCGAAGACGCGGTCCGGATCGAGCGAAACGCCGAAGGGCAGCGAATTGCGCGAAAAGCCATAAGGCCATTTCGCCGCGAGCAGGTAATCGCCGTTCATCAGGCGCGGCAGCATGCTTTCGGACGGGATGTTGAAAGGCGAGAAGATGAAACTGCGGAAGACCAGCACAATCAGCGCCAGTTTCAGCAGGAAGACGACGAAGCTGTCTTCCTTCTTGGCGGGTTTGGTATCGCTCATCGTGCGGACCCCTTGCAGGCACGCGCGAGCGGACGGAATTCGATTGCGGCGGGGGTCGGGGACTTTGCAAGCATTGCGCGGCTCCCTACCGCCATGACGGTGGAAACGGGAAAAGGATTTTTGCATGACCGATGCCGCAGCGACCTGGGCCGAACTGGCGGAACTCCCGGTGCGGACGCTGGCGGCGCTGTTCGATGGCGACCCCGACCGCGTGGCGAAGCTGACCGGAACGCTGGCGCTGCCCGATGTCGGCGATATCGCGGATAGCGGCGGCGTCATCCGGTTCGACTGGTCGAAAACGCATCTGGACGATGCGCTGCTGGACCGGTTCGAGGCACTGGCCGAGCGCGACGGATTTTGCCGGAAAGCGCGCGGCCTTGTTCGCGGGCGAGGTGGTCAACCCGACCGAGGGACGCGCCGCGACGCACACCGCCATGCGCGGGTCCGGCAACGCGGCGGCGGTGGAGGAGGGTAGCGCGCTGCTGGAGCGGATGGCGCTGCTGGTCGGCGCGCTGCACGATGGCGTGCTGGGGCCGGTGAAGCACCTCATCCATATCGGCATCGGCGGCAGCGCGCTGGGTCCGGCGATGGCGGTCGATGCGCTTACCCGCGACGGCGCGAAGGTGGACGTGCATGTGGTGTCGAACATCGACGGGCTGGCGCTGGAAGCGGCCTTTGCGGCCTGCGATCCGGCGACCACGATGGTCGCGGTTGCTTCCAAGACCTTCACCACCATCGAGACCATGACCAACGCCGAGAGCGCGCTGAAATGGCTGGGCGACAATGGCGTGGACGATCCGGGCGGGCGCGTGGTGGCGCTGACCGCGTCGCCGGAAAAGGCGGTGGAATGGGGCGTCGACGAAACGCGCATCCTGCCGTTTCCGGAAACGGTCGGCGGGCGCTATTCGCTATGGTCCAGCATCGGCTTTCCGGTCGCGATGGCGATGGGGATGGACGATTTCCGCGACATGCTGGCCGGCGCGCGGGCGATGGACGAGCATTTCGACAGCGAAGACGGGCGCGACAATCTGGCCCTGCGCGCGGCCTTTGCGGACCAGTATTACACGCGGCTGCGCGGGTGCCAGACGCGCGCGGTGTTCGCCTATGACGAGCGGCTGTCACTGCTGCCCGACTATCTCCAGCAGCTGGAAATGGAGAGCAATGGCAAGCGGGTGACGCGCTGCGGGCGAAGCCGTGTCGCGGCCCGACCGCGCCGATCACATGGGGCGGGGTGGGCACCGATGCGCAACATGCGGTGTTCCAGCTGCTGCATCAGGGCACGCATCTGGTGCCGGTGGATTTCATCGCCAGCATCGCACCCGGCGACATGCTGGATCCCGGCGCATCACCGCATCCTGCTGACGAATTGCTTTGCGCAAGGTGCGGCGCTGATGGCGGGCGGCAATATGTCCGCCGATGGCCGCGACCCGGCGCGCGCGTTTCCCGGTGACAGGCCGAGCGCGACGATACTGGCGACGATCTGGATGCCGCCGCGCTTGGGCGCGCTGATCGCGTTTCACGAACACCGCACCTTCGCCAATGCGGTGCTGATGGGGATCAACCCGTTCGACCAGTTCGGGGTGGAGCTGGGCAAGAAGATGGCGAAGGATATCGAGAGCGGCGCGGCGGATTTCGATGCGGGCACGAAGGCGCTGTTGGCGGCGGCGGGTTTGAGCGCAGGCTTAACAGCCCGGTGCTGACGGCTAGAGCGCGCCGATCTTTTCCAGCTTGGCCTGCATCGCGTCGGCATCGAACGGCTTGACGATCCAGTCGGTCGCGCCCGCTTCGATTCCGGCATGGATATCGACGGCTCGGAATTGGTTGTGCAGAACATCACCTTGGGCAATTCCGGCACGGCCTTGCGCAGTTCTTTCAGCGTTTGCAGCCCGCTCATCACCGGCATGTTCCAGTCGAGCAGGATCAGGTCGGGCAGGCCGTGCGCGCGCACGCGGTCCAGCGCCTCGGCGCCATGCTCGGCCTCGACTACGCTGTAGCCAAGCCCGGTCAGGATCTCGCGCGCGATGCGGCGGACCATGCGGCTGTCATCCACCACCATCGCACGCCGCGCGGCAGGCGCGGTGGACGGGGCAGATGCGGGCGCGTTGGGCCGCTCGTTCACGGTTCCCCGCGTCCGCGCACCCGATGGCTGCGGCGGATCAACAGGCGTGGTGCGTTTGATCAGGTTGCGAATGGCGAAACCTCCCCCTTACGCATGGCGGTCGGGTCGGCCACATCGTTTGCCGCGCCACCGATCGCGTCGGCAGGCGTCATGCGAATGTGGAGGTAAGGCACCCAGACATCGCCGAAATCCGCCTTTTGATACCATACGTCGAGCACGTCGTAGGATGCCCAGAACCCGTCCGGTTCGCGCAGCCGGATGCCTTCGCCGATGCGGGGAACGGCGGCGAAGCGCAGGCGGTCCTGTGTCTGCCGGTTTTCGTTCTGTATCTCGACTTCGATCACGCGCGTGATGTCCTGTGGCTTTTCGGTGCGGGATAACCCTTACGCGGCAAACCTTGCCGAATTCCTATCATGCCCGCGCGTCTTGACTTTGTGCGCCGCAGCATCCACATGGCTGGCATCGAAACGCCTCGCAGCGTGAACCGGCGTATCAAATCGCCACGGCAGCGTTTCGGTCAATCCTACAAATCTCCCTATTCACGCGGGTGGTTATTTCCCCCGCGCCGCGCGCCCCAATCGGGCTGCGCGCCGCATATTTTGCGAGACGCAAACATATGACTTCCAATACGAAAACCGCGACAACGTTCGATGAACTCGGCCTGTCGCAACCCGTCCTGCAGGCGCTCGACCTGAAGGGCTACACCGAACCGACACCGATCCAGGCGCAGGCAATCCCGCCTGTGCTGGAGGGGCGCGACCTCCTTGGCATTGCGCAGACGGGCACCGGCAAGACCGCCGCCTTCATGCTGCCCAGCATCGACAATTTGCGCACCGCGGACAACCAGACGCCGTTCAAGTCCTGCCGCATGCTGGTGCTGGCACCGACGCGCGAGCTGGCCGGCCAGATCGCCGAATCCGCCAAGGATTACGGGGCGCTGGCAGGCCTCAAAGTGCAGTCCATCGTCGGCGGCACCTCGGTTGGCAAGGACCGCAACAAGCTGCATCGCGGCTGCGACATCCTCGTCGCCACGCCGGGCCGCCTGCTCGACCTGATCGACCAGCGTGCCTTCAACCTCGGACGGTGTCGAAATCCTGGTTCTGGACGAGGCCGACCAGATGCTCGATCTCGGCTTCATCCACGCCTTGCGCAAGATCAACGATCTGGTCCCCGCGGAGCGCCAGACGCTGTTCTTCAGCGCGACCATGCCCAAGGCCATCCAGGACCTGGTCGGCAAATATTGCCGCAATCCGATCAAGGTCTCCGTCACCCCCGCCGCCAGTACGGCGGAGCGGGTCGAGCAGTACCTGCTGATGGTGCAGCAGAACGAAAAGCAGTCGCTGCTCGAACTGATCTTGCAGGGCCGCTACGACGTGCCCGCCAAGATCGAGCGCGTGCTGGTCTTTACCCGCACCAAGCACGGCGCGGACCGCGTGGTGAAAAAGCTGTCGCAGGCCGGCATTCCGGCCAATGCGATCCACGGCAACAAGAGCCAGCCGCAGCGTGTGCGCGCGCTGGCCGAGTTCAAGTCCGCCAAGGTGAAAATCCTGGTGGCGACCGACGTGGCCGCGCGCGGGATCGACATTCCGGGCGTCAGCCATGTCATCAATTTCGAGCTGCCCAACGTGCCCGAACAATATGTCCACCGCATCGGCCGCACCGCGCGCGCCGGAGCGGACGGCGTGGCGATCGCGTTCTGCGCCGAGGACGAGCGGTCCTACCTCAAGGACATCACCCGCAACACCGACGCGGAATTCGAGCGGCTGCCGCTGCCCGATAATTTCCGCGCGGTGGTGGATGGCGTCGGCCCGACCAAGCCTGCCCCCAAGCAGCAGGGCGGACGCGGCCAGCGGGTCAATCCCAAGCCCAAGGGGGCAGGCGGGCCGAACCGCAAGCATTCCAACCGCGCCGGCACGCCCGAACCGTGGCGGTAGTCAAGGCGGTGGCGGGGGCGGCCAAGGTGGGGGTGGCCAAGGCGGCGGTCAGGGTGGCGGTCAAGGCAGGCGTCGCTCCGGCGGCGGGCGTAACCGCGAAGGTTAATCCGCAATCCAATACCATGAAGACTACAGAGGCGCGCGAGGAACACCCCTCGCGCGCCTCTTTGCGTATGCGGTTGGCAACGCCACTGCCACCGACCATATCGCGTGCAACACGACACCCGCAGGCGAAGGGCCGCTTCATGGCAACCGAATACGATTACGACCTGTTCACCATCGGCGCAGGCTCCGGCGGCACCCGCGCCAGCCGCATCGCCTCGGCCCACGGCGCAAAAGTGGCCATTGCCGAGGAATACCGCGTCGGCGGCACCTGCGTCATCCGCGGCTGCGTGCCCAAGAAGATGCTCGTCTATGGCGCGCATTTTGCCGAGGATATCGACGATGCGGCGCAATTCGGCTGGACCGTGGAAGGCAAGAGCTTCGACTGGTGCAAGCTGCGCGACCATGTGCAGGACGATATTGACCGGCTGAACGGGCTGTATACCGAGACGCTTGAAAACAACGATGTCACGCTGTTCAACGAGCGTGCCGAGCTGACCGGCCCGCACGAAATCACGCTGGCCAGCGGCAAGGTCGTGACGGCGAAGACCATCCTGATCGCCACCGGCGCGCGCCCGCATATCCCCAAATGCGACGGGTGGGAGCTCGGCATTACCAGCAACGAGGCGTTCCACCTCGACAGGATCCCGGAGCGCGTGCTGATCGCGGGCGGCGGCTATATCGCCAACGAATTCGCCGGCATCTTCAACGAATTCGGCAGCAAGGTGACGATCATCAACCGCACCGACACGCTGTTGCGCAGTTACGATCAGGGCGTGCGCGACCGGCTGCTGCAAATCAGCATGATGAAGGGCATCGATTTCCGCTTCCACGCCGAGTTTCGCGGTATCGAAAAGACCGACGACGGCTGCCTCAGCGTGTCGATGACCGGGCATGACGACCTGGTGGTCGATTGCGTCCTGTTCGCCACCGGCCGCGTACCCAATACCGAAGGGCTGGGTCTGGAGGCCGCCGGCGTCGAGCTGGGCGAGAAGGGCGAAGTGAAGGTCGACCGGTTCAGCCGCAGCAATGTCGAGCATATCTACGCCGTCGGCGACGTGACCGACCGGGTGCAACTGACTCCGGTGGCGATCAGCGAAGGGCAGGCGTTCGCGGACACCGTGTTCGGCCCCGGCGACCCGGTGGCGGTGGACCACAACTGCATCCCCAGCGCGGTGTTCAGCCACCCGCCCATCGCGGCGGTCGGCATGACCGAAAGCGAAGCGCGCACCAAATTGGGCGGGATCAAGGTGTTCCAGTCCGATTTCCGCGCGATGAAGAACGTGGTGGCGGGGCGCAACGAACGCTCGCTGTACAAGATGATTGTCGAAGAAGGCAGCGACCGCATCGTGGGCGTCCACATGATCGGCCCCGAAGCGCCCGAAATCATGCAGGCGGCGGCCGTTGCGGTGAAGGCCGGGCTGACCAAGGCCGATTTCGACGCGACGGTCGCAATCCACCCGACGATGGCGGAAGAACTGGTGCTGCTGAAATAGCGGCGGACGAGGACAGGCGCATGGCGAAGACGGCACTGGTCACAGGCGGCACTGGGCTATATCGGCGGCGAGGTCATCGACCAGCTGCTGGCGCGCGGCTGGCACATCCACACGACCGTCCGCGACGCCGCCAAGAGCGAACCGCGCCTGCGTGCCCGCTGGCCCGATGCCGGCGACCGGCTCACGGTGTTCACCGCCGACCTGCTGGACGATGCCGGATGGGCGCAGGCCAATGCGGGATGCGATGCAGTGGCGCATATCGCCTCCCCGTTCCCGCTCGGCGTGCCGAAAAACGACGATGAACTGGTGCGGCCGGCGCGCGAAGGCACCCTGCGCGCATTACGCTTCGCCCGTGCCGCCGGGATCGAACGGTTCGTCCAGACCAGCTCGTCCGCCGCAATCGCCTATGGCCACGGCGACGCCACGCAGTTCGACGAAAGCGACTGGACCGACCTCGACGCCGATCTGCCCGCCTATATCAAGTCCAAGACCATCGCCGAACGGGCCGCGCGCGACTGGGTGGCTGCACAACGCGCCCGACATGGTGTTCTGTTCGGTCAATCCGGTCGGCGTGTTCGGTCCCGTCGCCAATGACGACCTGTCGACCTCCGTAGCCATGCTGAAAAAGGTGATGGACGGCTCCATCCCGCTCGCGCCGAACATGGGCGTCGGCGTGGTGGATGTGCGCGACGTTGCGAAGCTGCATGTGCTGGCGCTGGAGGCACCGGCGGAGCAGGTGCGCAATGAACGCTTTGCCGCCTCGGCCCGGTTCATGTGGATCAGCGAAATGGCCGACGCGCTGCGCGATCGCGCGCCGGAACTCGCGAAGAAAACACCCAAGCGCCAGATGCCCGATTTCCTCGTCCACCTGCTCGCGCTGTTCATGCCGGAAATGCGCCAGATCAGCGGCCAACTCGGCAAGGTGCGCGATGTCTCCGGCGCGCATGCCGCAAAGACGTTCGGCTTCGACTATATCTCAGGCGCGCAGTCGGTGGAGGACACTGCCCGCAGCCTCGCCGCGCATGGCATCGTGAAGCCGTAACTTCTGCACGGGTGCTGCGCGGCTTGACCGCAACGGCGGGGCGCTTACCAAGTGGGCAAACTTGGGAGATCATATGTCCGCCAATATCGCCGAATTGGAACGCCGCCGCGCCGCCGCCGAACTGGGCGGGGGCGAGAAACGTATCGCCGCGCAGCACGCCAAGGGCAAGCTGACCGCGCGCGAGCGGCTGGACGTGCTGCTGGACGAAGGCAGCTTCGAGGAACTCGACCGTTTCGTGGAGCATGACTGCGTCGATTTCGGCATGGCGGACCAGAAGATCCCCGGCGACGGCGTCGTCACCGGCAGCGGCACCATCAACGGGCGGCTGGTCTTCGTGTTCAGCCAGGATTTCACCGTATTCGGCGGCAGCCTGTCCAAACGCCATGCGGAGAAAATCTGCAAGGTGATGGACAGCGCGCTGAAATACGGCGCGCCCGTCATCGGCCTGAACGACAGCGGCGGCGCGCGTATCCAGGAAGGCGTGGCGTCGCTGGGCGGCTATGCCGACGTGTTCCAGCGCAACGTGCTGGCGAGCGGCGTGGTGCCTCAGATCAGCCTCATCATGGGGCCATGCGCGGGCGGGGCGGTCTATTCCCCCGCGATGACCGATTTCATCTTCATGGTGAAGGACAGCAGCTACATGTTCGTGACCGGCCCCGACGTGGTCAAGACGGTGACGAACGAGGTGGTGACGCAGGAGGAACTGGGCGGGGCGGTGACGCACACCACCAAGACCAGCGTGGCGGATGTGGCGTTCGAGAACGATATCGAAACGCTGCTGGCGACGCGCGCGTTTTTCGACTTCCTGCCGCTGTCAAACCGCCCCGACGCCAATGCTGCGCCAGAGCGCGAAACGGCGGACCCGTGGGACCGCGAGGAGCCGAGCCTCGACACGCTGATCCCCGACAACGCCAACCAGCCCTACGATATGCACGAGGTCATCCGCAAAACGGTGGACGAGGGCGATTTCTTCGAGGTCCAGCCCGCCCATGCCGCGAACATTATCTGCGGCTTTGGCCGGGTGGAGGGCCGCACCGTCGGCATCGTCGCGAACCAGCCGCTGGTGCTGGCGGGCGTGCTCGACATCAATTCCTCGAAAAAAGCCGCGCGTTTCGTGCGGTTCTGCGACGCGTTCCACATCCCGATCCTGACCTTCGTGGACGTGCCCGGCTTCCTGCCCGGCACCGCGCAGGAGCATAACGGCATCATCAAGCACGGCGCGAAACTGCTGTTCGCCTATGCCGAGGCAACCGTGCCGAAAATCACCGTCATTACCCGCAAGGCCTATGGCGGTGCCTATGACGTCATGGCGTCGAAACACTTGAGAGGTGATCTCAACTATGCCTGGCCAACCGCTGAAATCGCAGTGATGGGCGCGAAGGGCGCAGTGGAAATTATCTTCCGCAGCGACCGCGACGATCCCGAAAAGATCGCGCAAAAGACAAAGGAATACGAAGACAGGTTTGCCAACCCCTTCGTGGCCGCACAGCGCGGCTACATCGACGAAGTGATCTACCCGCACTCGACTCGGCGGCAGGATCGCGCTGGGGCTGCGGAAGCTACGCGGGAAGGTGCTGGAGAACCCGTGGAAGAAGCATGATAATATTACCGTTCATGAGGAGTTAAGCATTTATGGCAGTTTGAGCTATGCCTAGATTACTTTGCGGCGCCGTTATGCTGGACCGGCTTCGCAAGCGATGTCTGCATTGGGAATGGGCGATGGGCGAACAGCTTCGGCAGAGCGACTCCGGCATCACCGGCGTGGTCATTGGAATATCGGGGTGTTTTACCACGATGCTTCGTCAAGGGTTGGCCGAACATGGCCCCTTCGCTATTTGAGATGAGTACAAGCAGTTCGGTAATTGCACTACTGGACAGCGATGACATGTGGATGTTTGTTGCTCGACTAGCGGCTAGGTCTTATGATTCGTTTCCACTGTATTGAGCAGACTGAGATGAAACTCGGCCGTCTCAATCACATCGGCGTTGCCACGCCCTCCATCGCGGACTCCATCGCCTATTACCGCGATACGATGGGCGCGACTGCAGATCACCGAGCCGTTCGACCTGCCGGAGCAGGGGGTGAAGGTCTGCTTCGTCGATACGCCCGATGCGGCGGGTGTAATGGGCAAGGGCACGCAAATAGAATTGATCGAGCCGCTCGACGAAACTTCGCCCATCAACGGCTTTCTCGCCAAGAACCTGGCGGGCGGTCAGCATCATATCTGCTACGAAGTGGCGGATATTGCCGCTGCGCGCGCGCATTTCGAAGGGCTGGGCAAGCGGATACTTGGGTCGACTCGTATTGGCGCGCATGGAACGCCGATTTTCTTCTTGCATCCAAAGGACATGATGGGCCAGCTGACTGAAATCATGGAAACGCCGACGAAAGTCGACGCCGACGGGCACTGAAATAACCGCGTTCTGGCCTAAACTTCCCTAAACTTCCGATCCGACGCAGCGCGCCGTAGCGGACTTGCCGCCGCCGCTCTTCGCCGCCAAGATGTGTACCAAAGCAAAGCTGGACCCCGGATCATGCTCGGGGTGACGAAGCATACCGGAGAGCGCCTTGTCCTACGAACACATCCTCGTCGAAACCGCCGACGACGTCACCACCATCACGCTGAACCGGCCCGACCGGCTCAACGCCTGCCCGCCCGACATGGGGCTGGAACTGCGCGACGTATTCGCCGATCCGGGCGAGGCGCGCAGCGTACTGGTCACCGGCGCCGGGCGCGCGTTCTGCTCCGGTGCGGACCTCGCCTTCAACGCGGCGAGCGACAAGAGCGGCGGGCGGCGTGCCTATGATTCGCTCGGCACCGCCTACAACCCGCTGATGGTGGCGATGGCGCAATGCCCGGTGCCGGTCGTCGCGGCGGTCAACGGCCCGGCGGCTGGCATCGGCTGCTCCATCGCACTGGCAGCGGACTTCGTGATCGCGGCGGACAATGCCTATTTCCTACAGGCGTTCGTGAATATAGGGCTGGTGCCCGATGGCGGGGCGAGCTGGATGCTGCCGCGCCTGGTCGGCAAGGCCCGCGCGACCGAGATGATGCTGCTGGGCGAGAAGATCCTGGCGGACAAGGCGCTGGACTGGGGCCTGATCTACAAGGTGGCGGCTGCCGATGCGCTGATGTCCGAGGCGCAGGCGCTGGCGATGCGGCTGGCAAAAGGACCGACGCTGGCGCTGGGGCAGATGCGTGCCAACATTCAGGGCGCGTTGCAGATGGATTACTCCGCCGCGCTTGGCGCAGGAAGCGAATGGCCAATGGCGCGCGGGCGATACGCAGGACGCGGTCGAGGGCGCGATGGCATTCCTGCAAAAGCGGCAAGCGGACTTTAAGGGCGCATAGGAATCGATTACCGTTCGTCCTGAGCTTGTCGAACGGACTGCTTTTTCTTCTAGCACAGCACCACATGAGAAATGCCGTGCTTCGACAAGCTCGGCATGAACGGGTACGGGTGTCTGATGCAGGAAAAACTGACCTATGCCGAATGGCAGGCCCGCGCCGCGAAGGAGACGAAGGACCGCGACCTGACTTGGCACACGCCGGAAGGTATTGCCGTCAAGCCGTTGTATACAAAGGAAGATGCCACCGACCTCGACCCCGGCCTCCCCGGCTTCGCACCCTATACGCGCGGCCCCTATGCCAGCATGTATACCGGCCGCCCGTGGACCATTCGCCAATATGCAGGCTTCTCCACCGCCGAGGAATCCAACGCCTTCTACCTGCGCAACCTGAAAGCGGGGCAGAAGGGGTTGAGCGTTGCCTTCGATCTGGCGACCCATCGCGGCTATGACAGCGACCATCCGCGCGTTGTCGGCGATGTCGGCAAGGCGGGAGTCGCCATCGACACCGTGGCGGACATGGAAATCCTGTTCGACCAGATCCCGCTCGACACCATGAGCGTCAGCATGACGATGAACGGCGCGGTGCTGCCGGTGCTGGCCTTCTACATCGTGGCGGCAGAGCGGCAGGGCGTATCGGCGGACAAGCTGGCCGGGACCATCCAGAACGACATCCTCAAGGAGTTCATGGTCCGCAACACGTACATCTATCCGCCCGAACCCAGTATGCGGATCGTTTCAGACATCATCGCATACACCTCCGCCAACATGCCGAAATTCAACAGTATTTCGATCAGCGGCTATCACATGCACGAGGCCGGGGCGACGGCGGTGCAGGAACTGGCCTTCACCATCGCGGACGGCAAGGAATACGCGCAGCGTGCGATGGCGGCGGGGCTGGATATCGACGCCTTTGCGCCGCGCCTCAGCTTCTTCTGGGGCATCGGCATGAACTTCTTCATGGAAGTCGCCAAGATGCGCGCGGCGCGGGCATTGTGGCACGACGTCATGGAAGGGCTGGGTGCGAAGAACCCGAAATCGAAGATGCTGCGCACCCATTGCCAGACCAGCGGCGTGAGTTTGCAGGAGCAGGATCCCTACAACAACGTGATCCGCACGACGGTCGAGGCGATGGCGGCGGTGCTTGGCGGCACACAGTCGCTGCACACCAACGCGCTGGATGAAGCCATCGCGCTGCCGACCGATTTCAGCGCCCGCATCGCCCGCAACACGCAGCTTGTCTTACAGGAAGAGACTGGCATCACCAATGTCGCCGACCCGCTGGGTGGCAGCTATTACGTGGAGAGCCTGACCGCCGCTTTGGTGGAGGAAGCGCGCAAGGTGCTGGACGAGGTCGAAGCCGAGGGCGGCATGACCGCTTACGTCGCCACCGGCGCGCCCAAGGCCGCCATCGAACGCGCCGCCGCCGCCAAGCAGGCCAGCGTCGACAAGGGCGAAACGGTGGTGGTCGGCGTCAACAAATATGTGCTGGACGAGGAAGCGCATATCGACCTGCTGGATATCGACAACCATGCGGTCCGCAACAGCCAGGTGGCGCGGCTGGAGCGGGTACGGGCAGGGCGCGACGAGGCGGCGTGCGAGGCGGCGTTGGTGGCATTGAAGGAGGGTGCGGCTGCAAGCACGAGTCCTCGCGAAGGCGGGGACCTCCTTCAGAAAAGCGCCGTGTCGCAGGAGACCCCAGCCTCCGCTGGGGATCGCGCAAGCTCAGCACGAACGAGGATGGAGGTAAATCTCCTCGCCCTCGCCGTCGAAGCAGCCCGGCATGATGCGACGCTGGGCGAGATTTCGGCGGCGCTGGAGGAGGTTTTTGGTCGCCACGATGCTACGCCCAAACCGGTCAGCGGCGTTTACGCAACGGCCTACGAATTCGACCGCCGTTGGGCGCAGGTGACGGACGGCGTCGCGGCAGTGGCGCAGCGGCTCGGGTCGCAAGCCGCGCCTGCTGGTCGCCAAGATGGGGCAGGACGGCCACGATCGCGGCGCGAACGTCATCGCCAGCGCCTTTACCGACATGGGCTTCGAAGTTGTCAGTGGCCCGCTGTTCCAGACGCCCGCCGAAACGGTCGCGATGGCGTTGGAGGCGGATGTCGATGCCATCGGCGCGAGCAGTCTGGCGGCGGGGCACAAGACGCTGATCCCCGAACTGATCGACCTGCTGAAGGCCGAGGGGCGCGGCGATATCAAGGTGGTGGCAGGCGGCGTGATCCCGCCCAAGGATTACGACTTCCTGCGCGAGGCCGGGGTGCAGGGCATTTACGGACCGGGCAGCAATGTGGTCGAATGCGGCGCGGACATGCTGCGCCTGCTGGGGCACAATATGCCGCCTGCGGGTGATGAGATGGACGAGGCGGCGGCGTAGGCGTGCCGACCCTTGCCAGGATCGGTCCGTATCGCTTTTATCACTACAGCCATGAGCCGAACGAACCGGCGCATGTTCATATCGACCGTGACGAGGCAACTATGAAAGTCTGGCTGGAACCCGTAGCACTGGCGCGCAGTCAGGGTTTCAAACGCCCGGAAATCGGTACCGTGGTGGTGCTCGTCACCGAGAACAAGGATACATTCGTGAAGGCGTGGAATGAATATTTCAGCTAGGATTACCGATGAGCGGGTCATGGCAGTTCGGTTCGACGACGACAGCCTGATCGTCGATCTGATGGACGGCCGCACAATCGCCGCCCCCTTGGCGTGGTACCCGCGACTGGCTGCGGCAACGCCGACGCAACGGCTGGACTGGGTGCGTGCCGGAGGCGGCTATGGCATCCATTGGCCCCAAATTGACGAAGACCTGTCTACCGAAGGCCTCCTGCGCGGTTCGCCCGCCCCAAAAGCCGCATGAAGGGCGATACTATGCTCCGCACCGACTGGACCCGCGATGAAATCGCGACCCTCTTCGATCTCCCCTTTACCGAACTGCTCTTCCAGGCCGCCACCGTCCACCGCGAGAACCACGCGCCGGACCAGGTGCAGCTTTGCACGCTGCTCTCCATCAAGACCGGCGGCTGTCCCGAAGACTGCGGCTATTGCAGCCAGTCGGTCCATGCCGACAGCGGCGTGAAGGCCACCAAGCTGATGGATGTGCGGCAAGTGCTGCAATCCGCCGCGCAGGCGAAGGACAATGGCAGCCAGCGGTTCTGCATGGGTGCGGCGTGGCGCAATCCCAAGGACCGCGACATGCCCGCGATCGTCGAGATCGTGAAGGGTGTCGCCAGCATGGGCATGGAAACCTGCATGACGCTGGGCATGCTGACGCCGAAACAGGCCGACATGCTGGCCGAGGCGGGGCTGGATTATTACAACCACAACATCGACAGCAGCCCGGAATATTACGAGCGCGTCATCAGCACGCGCGGCTTCGATGAACGGATCGAGACGCTGGACCATGTGCGCGACGCGGGCATCAATGTCTGTTCCGGCGGGATCGTCGGGATGGGCGAAACGCGCGAGGACCGGGTCGGCTTCGTACATACGCTCGCCACCCTGCCGCAGCATCCCGAAAGCGTGCCGGTCAACGCGCTGGTGCCGGTGAAGGGCACGGTGCTGGGCGACATGCTGGCCGACACGCCGTTGGCCAAGATCGACGATATCGAATTCGTCCGTACCGTCGCGGTGGCGCGCATTACGATGCCGCTTAGTATGGTGCGCCTGTCTGCGGGCCGTGAAAGCATGAGCGAGGCGACGCAGGCGCTGTGCTTCATGGCGGGTGCGAACAGCATCTTCACCGGCGACAAGCTGCTGACCGCACCCAATGCGGGCGACGACAGCGACGGCGCGCTCTTCGCAAAGCTTGGACTGACGCCGCTGGCGGGCGAGGAACCGATGCGCGCGGAACGGGCGATGGAGCCTGCGGAATGAGCCTCGCCCTGTCGCTCATCATGCTGGCACAGTCGCTTCCGTATAACGGCGCGGAGTGCAACCAGGCGGAGGCCGACAAGGGCATCCAGTTTGAAATGAATGTCTGTGCCGCCGAGCGATTTCGAGCCGCCGACCGGGAACTGAATGCGGCATGGGGTATGGCTGCCCATGTCGCCAAAGACCGTGATGCTGAATTCGGTAGCCCGGACGAGCCTTCGTATTTTGCAATCCTGCTTGAGGCGCAGCGGGCCTGGCTGCTTTTCCGCGATGCGCATTGCAAGGTGGAAGCCGATCGGTATCGCGGTGGCTCGATCAGGCCGCTGATCTATTCCTCGTGCAAGGAAGGGCTGACCCGTCAACGCACGCAACAGCTCCGCGATTATCTCCGGGAAGGCTAACATGTTCTCCAAAATCCTCATCGCCAATCGCGGCGAAATTGCGTGTCGCATTATCACGACGGCGCGGCGCATGGGCATTGCGACGGTGGCGGTGTATTCCGATGCGGACCGCAACGCGCCGTTCGTGCGGATGGCGGATGAGGCGGTGCATATCGGGCCGGCGGCGGCTGCGGAGAGCTATCTGCTGCCGGAAAAGATCATTGCGGCCTGCAAGGAAACCGGCGCCGATGCGGTGCATCCGGGCTATGGCTTCCTGTCCGAGCGAGCGAGCTTCGTGGAGGCTCTCGACGCGGAAGGCATCGCCTTCATCGGCCCGCCCGCCAGCGCCATCGCGGCAATGGGCGACAAGATCGAGAGCAAGAAGCTGGCCAAGGCGGCTGGCGTCAACACCGTGCCGGGCAGTGCCGAAGCCATCGAAAGCACAGCGGATGCGCTGAAATGGGCGAACGATATCGGCTATCCGGTGATGATGAAGGCCAGCGCAGGCGGCGGCGGCAAGGGCATGCGGCTCGCCTGGAACGACACCGATGTGAACGAAGGGTTCGAGGCGACACGGCGCGAGGGCAAGGCCAGCTTCGGCGATGACCGCGTGTTCATCGAGAAATTCATCCTCGACCCGCGCCATATCGAGATACAGGTGCTGGGCGACAAGCACGGCACCGTGCTGCACCTGAACGAGCGCGAATGCAGCATCCAGCGGCGGCACCAGAAGGTCGTCGAAGAAGCACCGTCGCCCTTCGTCACGCCCGAAATGCGCGCCGCGATGGGTGCGCAGGCAGTCGCGTTGTCGAAGGCGGTGGATTACCATTCCGCCGGGACGGTCGAACTGATCGTCAGCGGCGCGGACCCGACCGGCGAGAGTTTCTACTTCCTCGAAATGAACACCCGGCTCCAGGTGGAGCATCCCGTTACCGAAGCCATCACCGGCATCGATCTGGTCGAACAGATGATCCGCGTTGCAGCGGGCGAAAAGCTGGCGATGGCGCAGGACGATATCGGCATCGACGGCTGGGCCATTGAAAACCGGGTCTATGCCGAAGACCCCTATCGCGGCTTTCTGCCCTCTACCGGCAGGCTGGTGCATTACGAGACGCCCGCTCCGGCATGGACCGATGACGGATCGGTCAACGGGCGGCGTGGTGTGGATGGTGTGCGGATCGACGATGGCGTCTTCGCGGGCGGCGAAGTCAGCATGTTCTACGACCCGATGATCGCCAAGCTGGTAACGTGGGGCGAGACGCGCGACCGGGCGGCGGACTTGCAGGTCGCCGCGCTCGACGCTTTCCGCATCGAAGGGCTGGGCCACAATGTCGATTTCCTCAGCGCCATCATGCAGCACCCCCGCTTCCGCAGCGGCGAGCTGACGACCGGCTTCATTGCCGAGGAATATCCCGAAGGCTTCACCGGCGCAGCAGTTTCCGATGGGACCCATCGCCACCTTACCGCCATCGCGGCGACTTTGGCAGCGGTGGATGCGGACCGGGCGCGGCGGGTCAGCGGGCAGCTGTCACTGCAAAAGCGCGGACACCTGCCGCCACCAGGCGAATGGGTAGTAACATCGGATCGCGCGGACACCGCGATGGCTGTCGTTTTGGAAGAGGACGGCATCACGGTCGATGGCGAAGCGGTCGATCTGGCCACGCGCTATACGCCTGGCGATGCTTTCATTTCGGTCGATATTTACGATCCGCCCCGCGATGATGATGGCGAAAACGCCACGCCTTCGCACACCTACGGCGTGCAGGTTGCGCGCACCCATACCGGCATGGTGCTGACGACGCATGGAGCGGCCCATCGCCTGACCGTCTTGCCTGCGCATATTGCGCCACTGACCGAACACATGATCGAAAAGGTGCCGCCGGACCTTTCCAAATTCCTCATCTGTCCGATGCCGGGCCTGCTGGTGAAGCTGCATGTCGCGCCGGGCGACGTGGTTCAGCCGGGGCAGCCGCTGGCAACGGTGGAGGCGATGAAGATGGAGAACATCCTGCGCGCCGAGAAGGAAGGCACCATCGCGTCGGTCGCAGCCGAGGAGGGCGACAGTCTGGCGGTGGATGCAGTGATTCTGGAGCTGGAATAAGCGGCGCTGGCTAGCGCGCCAATTCCGCATCCAGAAACGCCGCCACGTCGCCCAGAGCGACATCGCGCGACAGGAAGGCCGCACCGATACCGCGCAGCAGGATGAAGGGCAGGGTGGCTCCGTCCATCTTCTTGTCATGTCGCATATGATCGACCAGTGCAGCGCCGTCGCAATCGAGGCCCAGCGCAGCGATCTCGGTCCGCAGGCCAGCCTTGCCAAGCACTGTCGCCACGCGCGCAGCATCGGTTTGGTCCATCAGCCCCAGCCGCTGCGAATAGCGGGCGGCCAGTACCATGCCCATCGCCACCGCCTCGCCATGCAGCAGCGCGTCGGAATAGCCGGTTTCCGCCTCAAGCGCGTGCCCGAACGTGTGGCCCAGATTTAGCAGCGCCCGCGCGCCGGTTGTTTCGCGTTCGTCCTCGGCAACGATCCGCGCCTTTGCCGCGACACTGCACGACACCGCATATTCGAGCGCCGCGCCATCGCCCGCAACGACGTTGGCGCCATCCGTCTCGCACCACGCGAAAAACGCAGCGTCGCCCAGCACGCCGTATTTGACGACCTCGGCATAACCCGCCTGCAATTCGCGCGGTGGCAGTGTGGCCAGCACATCGAGATCGGCCAGCACCAGCGAGGGCTGGTGGAATGCGCCGACCAAGTTCTTGCCCGCCGACGTATTGATCGCGGTCTTGCCGCCGACCGAGCTGTCCACTTGCGCCAGCAGGGTCGTGGGCACCTGGATAAAGCCGCAGCCGCGTTTCAGGATGCTCGCCGCAAAGCCTGCCAGATCGCCCGTAACGCCGCCGCCGAATGCCACGATATGATCGCCGCGCCCGACGCCTTGCGCCAGCAGCCAGTCGGTGACCCGGTGTAATTCCTGCCAGCTTTTCGCCGCTTCTCCGGCGGGCAGTTCGTACCATGCCAGCGCATATCCGGCGTTGGCGAAGGACGCTTCGAACTGTGCACCATGATAACGGCGAGCATTTATATCGGCGATAACGGGAATGGCGCGCGTGGTGTCGCGATAGGACGCAACCAGTTCGCCCATCTGCGCGGCGGCATTGTCCAACTGCCCCGCGCCGACCCGCACTTCATAGGCGCGTCCGGCAAGTTCGACCGGAATTAGAGCCACCGGTCCACCGCGTTTAGAATGGACGCCGCCATATCGCGGTGCGAGCTGGCTTCGCCCGTCACGCGAACCTGCGCCTGGCTATAGGCCGGGCTGCGATCGGTCCGCATCTTCGTCAGGATCGTCTTGGCATCGCCGCCGCGCAGCAAGGGGCGGGTGTCGCGGCGGGTGGTGCGTTCGACCAGCGTGTCGATATCGCAATCGATCCAGACGGCGATGCCCTTTTCCAGAATGAGCGCGCGAGTCCTGTCGTCCACGAATGCCCCGCCGCCTGTCGCAATAACGCCGGGGCGGTCGTCCATCAGGCGCGCGATAACGCGGCGTTCGCCATCGCGGAAATAGGCCTCGCCAAATTCGTCGAAAATCTCGGTCACGCTGCGTTGCGCCGCCGCCTCGATGGCTTCGTCCGCATCGGTGAAACTGCGGTCCAACAACGCAGCGAGTTTGCGTCCGACGGTGGTTTTGCCGGACCCCATCAGGCCGACCAGCACGAGCGGCCGCTGCGTCAAATTCGCCACCCGTTTCGCCAATTCGGCGGCGTCGGGCTGCCCCTGGCGTGACCAGCCCGATTGCGCGCTTTGCACGGCGTCGGTTTCTACCGGTGTCATGGCGCATCATCCCGCATTGCCGTTGCGCCTATAGATGGGCTAGGCGCGGTGCAACTATGCTTGGTTCTTCGCAAACGACCCGACGCGCCCGTCCGCGTAGCGCTACGCCCATCAGGATAGCGGCGCTTGTTATCGCATTGGTCAGCCTGGTGCTGCTGGCGGCGTGGATCGACGGGGGCGAGGAACCGCTGCGCGCGATGAGCGTGCCGGTCGCGGATGCGCCGCGATGAGACTGCGGCTGATACTATGCGGTTCGGCGGCAATCGCGCTGGGGGCTTCGGGCCTTGTCCTGGCTAACGAGAACCCGACCTCGCTGTTGCCGCCAGGGTTCGACGATCCTGCGCCCACACCGACGCCGACCGCTACACCGCGCCCGTCGCCCCGTCCCACAGCGCGTCCGGCCCCGCGCCCTGCCACAGCGCCAACATCGCGTCCACGTCCGGCCGCGACGCCCGGCAATTCCACGCCTGCGCCCGCTCCGGATCAACCCACATTCGGCGGCGGGGAAGTGGTGCAAGCCATCCCGTCCCGCTCCGCGCCAAGCCGGGCGGCGCCAAGCGCGCCGTCGCGTGCATCCGGTCCGCTCAACGACACCCTGCGCGAGCTGGAGCGGATGGATCCCGACGAACTGGACCAGCTGCTCGGCCTGAAGCCGCGATACGATATTCCGCCTACGGCCAAACGTTCGCTGTCCGAAATCGGTGTGCTGGCGGCGGGCGAAGGCGGCTTCGACGGTAAGTCGGTTTCGCGCCAGCCCGCCGCTATCGTTCGCGCGGCACTGGCGGGCACGAAGGGGCCGCTGGTCTCGCGCTGGGGCCACATCCTTGCGCGGCGCGCGTTGGCGAGCCGTCTGGATGCGCCCGAAGGCATGGAGCCGGTGGAGTTCGCGTCGCTCCGGCTCGGTGTGCTGAACCGCATCGGCGAGTATTCGGTGGCGCGCGCGCTGGCGCAGGATGTCGATACCGACAACTGGAACGACAACCTGACCAATGCGGCGCTCGATGCCTATCTGGGCACCGGCGACATTGTCGGCATGTGCCCGGCGGTGCAGTTGCAAGGCTCTGCGCGCGAAGACGATACGTGGCGGATGTTGCAGGGCATTTGCTACGGCTATGCCGGGCAGGCGAGCCGTTCCAATGCCAACTTGCGGCAGATTGCGCGCGGCGACGATGTGGCTGCCATCGACATCTTGCTGGCGCAGCGTTTTGCAGGTGCGGCGGGGTCTGCAAGGCGCGCCATCAACATCGAATGGGACGATGTCGATGAACTGACCCCGTGGCGTTATGCGCTGGCGATTGCGGTCGGTGAGGAGGTGCCCGACCGCCTCTTTGCCGATGCGCCCGCGCAATATCGCCGCATGGCGGCGACCGCCCCGATGCTGGGCCTGACACAACGCACACGCGGTGCCGATCTGGCGGCGCGCGAAGGCATTTTGTCCTCTCAGGCGATGGTCGATTTGTTCAGCCAGATCCACCTGACGCGTGGCCCTGACGCACCGGCACGCGGAGCCGCCGCACAGTTGCGCCGTGCCTATGTCGGTGACACCACAGACGCGCGCATGGGGGCGTTACGCGAATTGTGGAGCGACGGGTGGGGCGCATCGCAGGATGATGGCTACGCCCGTTACGTCCTGACAGCATATGCTTCGGCGCGTATCGCACCCGAGGACGCTCTGGCCGATGATGCCGCTGCGCTGGTCACGGCGATGCTGTCCGCCGGGTTCGACCGCAATGCGCTGCGCTGGGCGCAGGTTGTTCCGCAGGGCAGCCTAGCCTGGGGCCAGCTCGTGATGGTGCAACAACAGCGCAGCAATCCGGTGACCGAAGGGCCGATCCGGGCTTTCGAGGAAAACGACGACAGCACAGGCAAACGTAAGACGCAATTCCTGATCGCCGGACTGGCGGGTCTGGACCGGATCGACGCTGACCTGCGAGCCGACTTGGCGGGCGATCTGCGCATGACGTTGACGGCTAAAAGCCGCTGGGCGGAGCTGATCGATGCGGCGGCGGATTCCAACAGTGCGGTGCTGGTATCTTACCTTGCGGCTGTCGGAATGCAGGGCGATAACTGGTCCGACATGACGCCGCGCCACCTTTATCACATCGTCAACGCGCTGAACCGCGTCGGCCTCTCCGCCGAAGCGCGGATGATTGCGGCGGAAGCCGTTGCCAGGGGCTGACGCTTTGGCTGCGGCAGGTGCGCCGACATGACGATAGACGATTTCCTGGCGATGATGGCGGCGCAGCGCGGCGCGGCGGCCAATACCCTTGCCGCCTATCGCCGCGATCTGGAAGGCGCGGAAGCGGCAATCGGTGCGCTGCAATCGGCGAACGAGCAGGATCTGACAGCTCTGCCGCGCGCATGGGCGACGCTCGCACCCGCCACCGTAGCGCGCAAGACATCGGCTTTGCGCCAGTTCTACGCGTTCTTGCAGGACGAAGGCGCGCGCGACGACAATCCTGCCGAAGCGATCCCGCGCCCTACGCCGCGCCGCCCGTTGCCAAAACTTCTCTCGCATACCAAGATAGAGCGCCTGTTCGCGCAGGCGGAAGAAGAGGTCGGTACGGGCAACGCGTTGGCGATACGGATGCTGGCACTGCTCGAACTGCTGTACGGATCGGGCCTGCGCGCGACGGAGCTGGTATCGCTGCCGCTGTCGGCGGTGCCGCGCGATGCGCCTTATCTGATAATCGAGGGGAAGGGCGGGAAGCAGCGCATGGCGCCGGTCAGCCGCCGTGCGGTTCAGGCGGTTGGTGCATGGCTGGCAGCTGCGGCCTGACAAGGGCCGGTTCCTGTTCCCCTCACCCGGTGGGGGCCACCTTACGCGGGTGCGGCTGTATCAGTTGCTGAAAGCGCTGGCGGGGCGCGCGGGTTTGCCGCCCGAAAAGGTCAGCCCGCATGTGCTGCGCCACGCCTTTGCCACCCATCTTTTGGAGGGCGGGGCGGACCTGCGCGTGTTGCAGACCATGCTGGGCCATGCCGATATCGCGACGACGCAGATATACACCCATGTCGACAGCACGCGGCTGGTTGCACTGGTCAATGCGTGCCACCCGCTGGCCAAAGACAGCGGGTAAGCGTGTTGCGGATGCTTGCGAAGCGTCGCCCATCGGCCTAGCGCAGCGCGCATGACATCCTATCTCGAATTCGAGAAGCCGGTCGCCCAGCTCGAAGCCCGTATCGAAGAAATGCGCGCCGGCGCGTCGGCAGACGGCGTCGATATCGCGGACGAAATCGCGCGGCTTCAGGCCAAGAGCGCCGACCTGCTGCAAACCACCTATGCCAATCTCAGCCCGTGGCAGAAAACGCAGGTGGCCCGGCATCCCTCACGCCCGCATTTCCACGATTTCGTGCGTCATGCCTTTACCGATTTCCTGCCGCTGGGCGGGGACCGGACCTATGGCGAGGACGAGGCGATACTTGGCGGTTTCGCGCGATTGGGCGGACGGCGCGTGATGCTGCTGGGGCATGAAAAGGGCAACGATACGCAATCGCGCCTGCGCCACAATTTCGGGATGGGCAAGCCGGAGGGCTACCGCAAGGCGGTGCGCCTGATGGAACTGGCCGGACGCTGCGGTGTGCCGGTGGTGACGCTGGTCGATACTTCCGGCGCATTTCCCGGTGTCGAGGCGGAGGAACGCGGACAGGCCGAGGCCATTGCCCGCGCAACCGAAGCCTGCTTGGCGCTGCCGGTGCCGATGGTGGCGACCATTGTCGGCGAAGGCGGTTCCGGCGGTGCGGTGGCGTTGGCGAGTGCGGAACGGGTGCTGATGTTCGAGCATGCAGTATATTCCGTGATCTCGCCCGAAGGCTGCGCCTCGATCCTGTGGCGAACGGCGGACAAGGCGCCCGATGCGGCGGAAGCGATGAAGGTGACGGCGCAGCATCTGAAGAAGCTGGGCGTCATCGACCGCATCCTGCGCGAGCCGGCGGGCGGGGCGCATCGCGACCCCGAAGCGGCCGCGAAGACACTGGGCAAGACGCTGGCGACAGAACTCGACGCACTGTCAGGGCAGTCCCCCGAAACATTGCGCACACGGCGGGAAGACCGCTTTCTGGCGATCGGCAACCGATAGGCTATCTGCACCTGTTCAGGAACCAGCAGGCCCGCACCGCGCTATGTTCAGTATAGATATCAACGGGGTCGGAGAGTAAATATGCGGATTGCAAAAGCATTTGTGTTGTCGGGTGTTGCAGGCGCAGCCATCGCGCTGTCGGGTTGCGCAGCGGGGAACATCCCCAGCGCGAGCGCGCCCATCACTTCGCAGGAAGCGCAGCAGGGCGCGGAATTCCACCCGCAACTGCTTCAGGAATTCGGCGGCACGTTTACGGGGCCGCAAGCCGCCTATGTCGAGCAGGTCGGCAAGAATATCGCAGTGCAATCGGGCCTTGGCGACGCGCGTTCGAGCTTCACGGTTTCGCTGCTCAACAGCCCGGTGAACAACGCCTTCGCTGTGCCTGGTGGCTATGTCTATACGACGCGCCAGCTTGTTTCGCTGATGAACAACGAGGCGGAGCTTGCCGGTGTGCTGGGTCACGAGGTCGGCCATGTGGCCGCACGCCATTCGCAGCGCCGCCAGCAGGCATCGCAGCGCAACCAGCTACTCGGTGTGCTGGGACAGGTGCTTGGCTCGGTCGTGGGCGGCGATGTTGGCGGTTTGCTCCAGCAAGGTTCGCAGTACACGCAACTTTTGACATTGCGGTTCTCCCGCAGCCAGGAAATCGAAGCGGACGAGCTGGGCATCCAGTATCTGACGCGCGCGGGCTACGATCCGACCGCAATGGCAACCGTGCTGCAAAGCCTTGCCGCACAAAATGCGCTCGATGCGCAGTTGCAGGGGCGCGACAACGCCACCATCCCCGAATGGGCGTCGACTCACCCCGATCCGGCTAGCCGGGTACAGACTGCAGCCGCGAAAGCGCGCGGGACCACCGGCACGCTGAACCGCGACACGTTCCTGACGCGCATCGACGGGCTGCTATACGGCGATGATCCCAAGCAGGGCGTTATCGAGGGGCAGCAGTTCCTCCACCCCGACCTGCGCCTCGCCTTCACCGTGCCCAATGGCTATTACATGGTAAACGGAACGACCGCTGTTTCCATCAACGGGCAGAGCGGCAAGGGCCAATTCAGCACCGGCGCCTATAACGGCAATCTGGAAAATTACGTGCGGCAGGTGTTCGACAAGGTTGGCGGTCAGCAGAATATCGCGCCTGCATCGCTGCAACGCACGACAGTGAACGGTATTCCCACACTTTACGGCACGGCGCGCGTAAACAACGGCCAGAGCCAGGTCGATGTGACGGTGTTCGCGTATGAATTTTCCAACACCAGCGCATATCACTTCACGACCATCAGCCAGGCCGGACAATCGCGCGCCTTCACGCCGATGTTCAATTCTGTCCGTCGTATCTCGCCAAGCGAGGCGTCCGCCATCATCCCGCGGCGGATCGACGTGGTCACGGTTGGGCGGGGCGACACGATCCAGTCGCTTGCCAGTCGCATGGCGTATGATCGTGGCAAGGTGGAACGGTTCCGCGTTTTGAACGCGCTGGGCACGAACGACCAATTGCAGGCCGGACAGAAGGTGAAGCTGGTGGTGCGCGCCAGCTAACCGGCGTCGCGTCTTCCGGACGCAAAAGAAAAGGCGGCGGGATCGCTCCCGCCGCCTTTCTTTGTTTGGTGAACGAAGCTCTTATTGGAGCTGGTCGTTCGTCGAAGCCATCTTGGTGGCCGTACCCGTGAACGTCGTGTTCAGCTGTCCACCAAGACCCTGCATGGCGGTAATTGCCGCGACGGCGATCAGTGCAGCGATCAGGCCGTATTCGATGGCGGTGGCGCCCTGTTCGTCGTTCAGCAGTTCATTGAAAAATTTCATCGTTAGTCTCCTGGTTGGTCGTCTTACCCGCTCTTCCCGATGGTCGTCTGTTGGAAAGAGTGAATTTCGGTATGGAGGTCGAGTGTTGATAAAATGCTAAGCGCGGCGGATTATTGACTTGCGCTCATTGCGCTATCCACTTTGCTTGAAATCGAACTCCACGTATTGGTGTTGCTATCGGCCATCTGTGTGAGGGCGGCGATCCAGCCGACCACGATGAGCGATGCAATCAGCCCGTATTCGACGGCGGTTGCTCCGTGCTCGTCTCTGGCAAGCCGCTTTAATTCTGGCCGCTTGAGGAAACGCGGAACCTTCATCGGAATACTCCCATCGCCTCCGAACTGACAGTTGTGGGTTTTGGTGGGCAAAGTTTAAGAATTTGGTTGAGAGGAGCCGCTTGGTTGGAAAATAACCCGACATGTCTGTGGGTGGTCGCCGCCGCTTTGCGCGCGGCGGACGGGCGGTGGCTGATGCAGCAGCGGCCCGCCGGCAAGCCGGATGGCGGGCTGTGGGAGTTTCCCGGCGGCAAGGTGGAGACGGGCGAAATGCCGCATGACGCCCTCGTGCGGGAGCTGCACGAGGAGCTGGCGATTACGCTGGAACCGAGCGATCTCGTCCCGCTCACCTTCGCCACCGCCACGCCAAACATCGCGGAAAGGACGGCACCGGGCGGACCTGTAATACTGCTTTACACTTTGACGCGCTGGTGCGGTTCCCCGGTTTCGCAGGAGGGCGGGGTGGCCCGCTGGTTTGCGCGCGAGGCGCTGGCCAAGCTGTCAATGCCACCGCTCGACCGCGTGCTGCTCGCCGCGCTGCCGGAATGAATGCGCACACTGCGAGCGCGCAGGGCTTGCCAAGTGCGGAACCGCCGCCTAGATGCCGCCCCTGATTGCGCGCCCGTAGCTCAGCTGGATAGAGTACTCGGCTACGAACCGAGCGGTCGGAGGTTCGAATCCTTCCGGGCGCGCCAACCATCAAGGGCCGTCTCCGATACCGGAGGCGGCCCTTGCTGTTTCCGGTTCGATACTGTGGCTCGACTGGCCGCGATAATGTGATAGCGAGAACGGTACCGGCCCGGGATGCCCCCGCCGCGTAAAACAGCAGGCCCGCGAATGAGCGCCCACGACCCAGATGCGAAGGACGACGGCACTGGCCCGGATGCCGACGTATCGGTCGAACCCGGCGTGTGGCGTTACGAGATGGCGGATCGCGCAACCGTTATCATCGATGCCGAAGATTATTTCCGCCATATGCAGCAGGCGATGCTGAAAGCGCGGCACCGGGTGCTGATGATCGGGTGGGATTTCGACACCCGCATCCATCTGGAGGCAGGGCGCCGCTGGTGGCAGAAGGGGCGCAAACGCACATATCCCTCTCGCCTGGGCAGCTTCATCCTGTGGCTCACGCGCCACCGGCCCACGCTGGAAATCCGTATCCTGAAATGGAGCTATGGCGTTGCCAAATTCGTCACGCGCGGTTCGATGTCGGTCGACCTGCTGCGCTGGGCGCCGCATCGCCGCATCCATTTCAAATTCGACACCGCGCATCCGGTCGGGGGCAGCCACCACCAGAAAATCGTGGTGCTGGACGATACGCTGGCGGTGTGCGGCGGCATCGACATGACCACCCACCGCTGGGACACGCGCGAACACAGGGAAGACGATACGCGCCGTCGCCGCCCGCGCGGCATGAAATACATGCCCTGGCACGACGCGACGATGATGGTGACGGGCGACGCGGCGACGGCGCTGTGCGATCTTGGCCATAACCGCTGGGAACGCGCAGGCGGCGAACCGCTGGACCGGACGCCGGAGCCGGAGGAAGACCTGTGGCCCGAAGACCTGAAGGTCGAGTTCGAGAATGTCGAAATCGGCATCGCGCGCACGCGCGGGCGCGTTCGACGATACTGCGGAAGTCACAGAAATTGCCGACCTGTTCGAGCAGCAGATCGCGCAGGCCAAGCGGTTCATCTACGCCGAAACGCAGTATTTCGCCTCGCGCCGCATCGCCAATGCAATTTGCAAGAGGCTTTCCGAAGACGACCCGCCGGAGATCGTCATCGTGCATCCGGAAAGTGCGGATGGCTGGCTGGAAGCGCAGGCAATGGACAATGCCCGTACGCAACTGGTGGAGGCGCTGGGCGAGGCGGATACCAAGGGCCGCTTCCATCTCTACGTGCCCTATACCGGCGAAACGCCGATTTACGTCCACGCCAAGATCATGATCGTGGATGACCGCGTGCTGCGCATCGGGTCCGCCAATTTCAACAATCGCTCGATGGGGCTGGACAGCGAATGCGACATGTTCATCGATGCCGATCGCCCCGCCAATGCTGGCGCGGGGCAACAGATTGCGGCATTGCGCTATTCGCTGCTGGCCGAACATTGCGGGCTGGATGTGTGTGACGTGCCCGACCTGCTCGCGCGCCACGGGTCGATGCACCGGATGATCGTGAAGCTGTCCGAAAAATGGGATACGCAGGAAAAGCCGGGCCGCACGCTGCGCCGGTTCGACTTGAAACACACCAATGCCGTGCAGGAAGTGCTCGCCGAGTCGGGCGTGCTAGATCCTGAAACATCGGGCGAAGTGTTCGAACCCTATTCCGAGGGCGGCCTGTTTCCGCGCGATACGCTGCTAAACCGCGCCAAACGCAAATTCGAAAGACGCCAGAAATGACCGACGCTGCACCGACCCGCACCCTGGCAGCCGATGGCAAGCCGGAAGTGCCCGATACCGTCCAGGACGCAATCCGCACGCTGATCGAATGGTCGGGCGACGATCCGGCGCGCGAAGGGCTGATCGATACGCCCAAGCGGGTGGCGCGCGCGTGGCTGGAATATTGCCAGGGTTACGGCGAGGACCCCGCCATCCACCTGTCGCGCGTGTTCGAGGAAGTGGGCGGTTATGACGAGATCGTGCTGCTGAAAGACATTCCGTTCCAGAGCCATTGCGAACACCATATGGCCCCCATCCACGGCAAGGCCGCCATTGCTTACCTGCCGCAAGACAAGGTTGTGGGCATCTCGAAGCTGGCGCGCGTGCTGCACGGGTTTGCGCGGCGGTTGCAAATCCAAGAGCGCCTGACGGCCGAGGTGGCGGAGTGCATCTGGAACAACCTGCACCCGCGCGGCGTGGCGGTGGTCATCGACGCGACCCATGCCTGCATGGCGGCGCGCGGTGTGCGCACGCCGGGCGTTTCGATGGTGACGAGCCGGATGATGGGGACGTTCCTCGAAGACCAGCGCAGCCGCAAGGAAGTGCTCAGCCTGATGGGCTACTGAGCGGGCGGGGCGCTCAGCCCCCGCGCCAGAATATCGCGGGCGGTCCCGGCGACGGCGGCGCTGTCGTCGCCATCCTGCGCCCAGACGGCATAGCGCAGGCCGAGAAAAACGTTCATGCCCATCACGGCCCAGGCATGCGCTTCGCCCAAATCGTCGCGCAGATCGCCGCTTGCTGCACCCGCCTCCAACCGCGTCAGGATGCGTTTCGCCGTGCTCTCATAGTGCGCGCGATAGCTGCCGGGGTCGACGAACTCGGCCTCGTCGATGATGCGGTAGATTTCCTTGTGCGTGCGGGCGAAATCGAGAAATCCGGCAGTCGCTGCCTGTTCTGTATCAAGTGCGCCCAAATCCTCCGACATGCCTTCGGCGGCTGCGACGCGCACGCCGTCACTGAAATCGCGGACCAGCGCCTTGAAGATCGCCTCCTTGCTGGAGAAATAGGTGTAAAACGTCCCCAGCGCGACGTCGGCGCTGCGGGTGATGCTGCTGACCGATGCGGCATGGAATCCCTTTTCCCCGAACTCGCGGGTAGCCGCGTCGAGCAGCTTGCGCCGCGTTTTGCGCCCGCGCTCCGTCGTCGGAGCAGCAGTCTCGGCTTTCGGATTTGCGGCGGTTTTCATTGCTGCCGCCTACAAACATAACTAATGCACGGCAACGCTGAACTTGAAAGGTGGTTCACCTTTCAATACCACGTTGTTCACAACGGGAGATAAAAGATGACAAACCTCACCATGATTCGCCGCGCCATGTTCTGCGGCTGCGCTTTCGCCGCGTTTTCGGGGACGGCGTTTGCACAGGATGCGGGCGACAATGCCACCGCTGAAGTCGTGACCGAAGACGCTACGCCCGCCGGGGCATTCGGTGCGCCCATCGTGGTCACGGCGCGTCGCCGAGAGGAACGCCTGCTGGACGTTCCTGTCGCCGTGACGGCATTTTCCGGCGAGCAATTGGCACGCACCGGCACGTTGGAAATAACCGAAATCGGCGAGGATGTGCCGAACGTCACGCTGGAAGTCAGCCGTGGCACCAACACGACGCTGACCGCCTTTATTCGCGGGGTGGGGCAGCAGGATCCGGTTGCGGGGTTCGAGGCGGGCGTCGGGCTGTATGTGGACGATGTCTATATCAATCGACCGCAGGCCGCCGTGCTGGACATTTACGACGTGGAGCGGATCGAGGTGCTGCGCGGGCCGCAGGGTACGCTGTATGGCCGCAACACGATCGGCGGCGCGATCAAATACGTCACCGCACGTTTACCCGACGCGCCGACCGCGAAGGTGCGGGCGAGCTACGGCTCCTACAACCAAGCGGATCTGGTGGTTTCGGCATCGTTGCCGGTATCCGACAGCCTGCGGTTCGGCGCCAGCGGCGCGCGGTTGAGCCGGGGCGGGTTCGGAGACAATCTGGTGCAGCCCGACGTGGAGAACTACAACAAGGATGTATACGCGGCGCGCGCCACGCTTGAGTTTGAAAGCGGCCCCGTCTTCGCGCGGCTGTCCGGCGATTACGTCAAAGATGATAGCGATCCGCGCCAGGGCACCCGCCTCATCACGAGCTTGCTGACCGGCGCACCGGTGCTGGACGATGTGTTCGATACGCGCGCCGGCCTTAATGTGGTCGAGCAGGAGGTGGAAGCCTATGGCGGCGCGCTGAATATCGCGGTCGAATTGAGCGACACGCTGACCCTGAAATCCATTACCGGCTATCGCGAAGACAGCTCGACCTCGCCCATCGATTTTGACAGCCTGCCTGCTGCCGACCTCGATGTGCCCGCAATTTACAATAACGACCAGTTCAGCCAGGAATTGCAGCTGCTATATGAAGGCGACCGGTTGAGCGGCGTGCTGGGTGGCTATTACCTCGATGCCAATGCCTTTACCGCCTTCGACGTGGCGCTGTTCAACACCGGCACGCTGATCGGCCTTCCGGGGCTGAATGCGCAGACGCTGGGCGATGTGAACACCAAAACGTGGTCGGTGTTCGGCGATTTCACCTATGACCTGACCGAACGCCTCAGCCTGAGCGTCGGTGGCCGCTACACCAATGACAAACGCAGCAGCCGTGTCCTGCGCACGACCTTCATCGGCGGCTTCTCCGACCTGTTCCCGCCATCGACCGCCACTGCCATCGCGGTGACTTCGGATTTCGACGGCAGCGAGACGTTCAAGAAGTTCACGCCGCGCGCCTCGATCAGTTTCAAGCCGACACCGGACCACAACCTGTATTTCAGCTATTCGCGCGGCTTCAAGGGCGGCGGGTTCGATCCGCGCGGCCAGACCAGCCAGGCGCCGGACCTCGACGGTGACGGTGTCGTCGATGCCGAGGACCAGTTCCAGTTCCTGCGGTTCGCGCCGGAAACGGTCGACAGTTACGAGCTGGGCTACAAGGCGTCATTGCTCGACAACCGCCTCAATCTCGCCTTCGCGATCTTCAAGGGCGATTACACCGACGTGCAGATCCCCGGCTCCATCGGTGTGGACACGACGGGCGATGGCGTGAACGACCAGTTCATCGGCGTCACGTCCAATGCGGGCGATGCCGATGTGAACGGTATCGAACTGGAAGCGAACGCGCTGGTCGGGCGCGACTTTGCCGGAGCCGGCAGTCGCCTGAACGTGAACTTCGCGCTCGGCGTGCTGGATGCCGAATACAACACCTTCATCGACAATTTCGGTAACGATGTCGCCGATGAGCGGGTGTTCCAGAACACACCCGATGTGACGCTAAGTGCCGGGTTCGATCTAGGCTTGCCGGTCGGCCCCGGAATGGTCGATCTGATCGGCGGGTTGTCCCTGCGCTCCGATGCGAGCCAGTTCGAGACGCCCAATCCCTTCCTCGACCAGGACGGGTTCGTGCTCGCCAATGCCAGCATCGTCTTCACCGACAATGCGGACCGGTTCACGATTGGCGTCCACGGCAAGAACCTGTTCGACAAACGCTACATCGTGTCGGGCTACAACTTCGTGGCGGGCGGCACCAACGGACAGCCATTTGCGCCGACGCTTGGTCTGGAAGGCACGCTGACCGGTTTCTACGGCGACCCGCGCCGTGTGTTCGTCACCGGCGAAGTGCGCTTTTAGGCACGCACAAAAAAAGGGGCGGCACAATGGCCGCCCCTTTTTATATCGTCGGACGTGCCGGCTTACATCTGGCCGAGCATGTGGTCTGCGCTGCTGACGGAGAAGTCGCCTGGCGCTTCGACGTTCAGTTGCTTCACGACATTGTCCTCGACCACCATCGAGAACCGCTGGCCGCGCTTGCCCATGCCGAAACCGCTGCCGTCCATCGTCAGGCCCAGCGCCTCGACGAATTCGGCATTGCCGTCTGCCAGCATGGTGATGTCGTCCGACCCGGCGGCGGCATTCCATGCGCCCATCACGAACGCATCGTTGACGGCGGTGCCGACGATTTCGTCCACGCCCTTGGCTTTCAGGTCGCCCGCCTTGTCCACGAAACCGGGCAGGTGCTTGGCCGAGCAGGTCGGCGTGAAGGCACCGGGCACGGAGAACAGCGCCACGGTCTTGCCCGCAAAGAAATCCTTCGACTGGACTTGCTCGGGCCCTTCGGCACCGGCTTTGGCGAGCTTCACATCGGGCAGGGTGTCGCCAACGGAAATGGTCATTTTGTAATATCCTTGTGTGCGGATTGGAGTTGGCATTCGATATAGGATGATTGCGCACGCGGGCAACAATCAAGGATATAAAGATAACTTTATATTTGCCCCTGAACGGCGTAAAAGCTAAGGACGCGGCAACACAAATCGGGTGGCCGCCACAGGCTGCCGCACCACTTTCAGGAGATACCCCGTGGCCGACAAGCAAGACTACATCATCAAGGACATTTCGCTGGCGCAGTTCGGCCGTGACGAAATCGCCATCGCCGAAACCGAAATGCCCGGCCTGATGGCGCTGCGTGACGAATATGGCGATGCCAAGCCGCTGAAGGGCGCGCGCATCACCGGGTCGCTGCACATGACCATCCAGACCGCCGTGCTGATCGAAACGCTGACCGCGCTCGGTGCCGAAGTGCGCTGGGCCACCTGCAACATCTTCTCCACGCAGGACCACGCCGCTGCCGCCATCGCCGATCAGGGCATCCCGGTCTTCGCCATCAAGGGCGAAACGCTGGCCGATTACTGGGACTATGTCGGCCGCATCTTCGACTGGACGACGGCGGACGATGCCGACCGGACCACCAACATGATCCTGGACGATGGCGGCGATGCCACCATGTTCGCGCTGTGGGGCGCACGGATGGAAGCGGGCGAGACGATGCCGGACCCGCAGAACGCCGAGGAAATCGAGATGCAGAAGGCATTGAAAGCCTACATCAAGGCGAAGCCCGGCTACCTCACCAATACCGTTGCCAACATCAAGGGCGTGTCCGAGGAAACCACTACCGGCGTCATGCGCCTGTACCAGATCGCCAAGGCCGGCAAGCTGCCGTTCCCTGCGATCAACGTGAACGATTCGGTTACCAAGTCGAAGTTCGATAACCTGTACGGTTGTAAGGAATCGCTAGTCGATGCCATCCGCCGCGCAACCGACGTGATGCTGGCCGGCAAGGTTGCCTGCGTCGCGGGCTATGGCGATGTCGGCAAGGGCTCGGCCCAGTCGCTGCGCGATGGCGGTGCCCGCGTCATGGTCACCGAAATCGATCCGATCTGCGCACTTCAGGCGGCAATGGATGGGTTCGAGGTGGTCACGATGGAAGAAGGCGTGAAGCGCGCCGACATCTTCTGCACCGCGACCGGCAATGAAGACGTCATCACCGCCGAACATATGAAGGCGATGAAGAACATGGCGATCGTGTGCAATATCGGCCACTTCGACAGCGAGATCCAGATTTCCGCGCTCGACAACTACGACTGGAAAGAAATCAAGGAAGGCACCGACCTCGTCACCTTCCCCGATGGCAAAGTCCATCCTGATCCTGGCGAAGGGCCGCCTGGTGAACCTGGGCTGCGGCACCGGGCACCCCAGCTTCGTGATGAGCGCCAGCTTCACCAACCAGACGCTGGCCCAGATCGAGCTGTTCAAGCACACCGACAACTACAAGAACGATGTCTATGTGCTGCCCAAGCATCTGGATGAAAAGGTTGCCGCGCTGCATCTCGACAAGCTGGGCGTGATGCTGACGCAGCTGAGCCAGAAGCAGTCCGATTACATCGGCGTGCCGCAGGAAGGGCCGTTCAAGCCCGACCACTACCGCTACTGATCGCACTTCTGACAAACGCAAAGGCCGCGTCACCCGAACCGGGTGGCGCGGCCTTTTGCGTATGGCCTTTCGTGCATGAGGGCCGCGCACCCGTTGCATCGCGCGCCGTTGCGGCATAGCGGAGGCGCCGATGGAACTTTCGCCCCCCGCTCTGGCCGTCGTCGGACTGCTGCTCGCGCTGTGGACGGGCGGGGCAGCGTGGATGATGATCGCCGCCAGTAGCCGGGCGCGTCGCGCGGACGGCAGCCGCAAGGCGGCACGGCGGCTGGCGCGTATGATCGACGAGGCCCCTGCGGTCCCGCTGCTGGTGCGCGCCGACGGGCGGCTGGAAGGGTCGGACAGGCTGGCAGGCTGGCTGGGTTTCGACGCGCTGCCCCGCTTCCTCGCCGAACTGGCGGGCGAGGGCGACACCGGCCTTACCGCCAGCCAGCTTGCCGAGTTGACCGAAGCGGTCGTGCGCGCGCAGAAAACGGGCGCGCCGTTCCGCATATCGCTGACGCTGGAGGGGTCGCAGCGCAGCATCGCTTTGCAGGGCGCGCTGGCCGATCCGCAAGTCTCGCCCGGCGGCGCGGCGCTGGTGTGGGTGTTCGATTTCACCGAAAGCCAGGGCACGCTTGTCTCGCTGCGCACCGAAGCCGCCGAGACCCGCGCCGATTTTGCAGCGCTGGTCGGGCTGATCGAGGCGGCGCCGGTGCCGATGTGGTTCCGCGATACCGACCTTTCGATCCGGCTGGTCAACGCCGCCTATGTCGAAGCGGTCGGGGCCGAGGATGCCGAGACCATCGTGCGCGACCAGGTCGAGCTGATCGAGGCAGTCGACGGCCTGACTGCGGCGCAGATATCGGGACAGGCGGCGGAACGCGGCGAGCCGATAGAACGCATCGTCGCCGCCACCATTGATGGCGAGCGCCGCGCGCAGCGGGTCAGCGACTTGCCCATCGGCAAGGACGGGATCGCAGGCTATGCCGTCGATATCGAGGAAGTCGAGGAGCAGCGCCGCGTGTTCCGCGCTTTCCGCGAGGCGCAGCGGTCGGTGCTGGATCACCTCAGCATCGGTGTCGGCCAGTTCGACGCCAAGCGACAGCTGGTGTTTGCGAACCTGCCCTATCGCCGCCTGTTCAAACTGAATTCGGGCGTCATCGCGCAGGGGTTGGGGTTCGAGGAATTCCTGACCCGCGCCCGCGAAGATGGCCGCGTGCCCGAAGTGCGCGATTTTCCCGCATGGCGCGGCGACCATGCGGATTGGTTCACCAGCGGTGCGGCGCAGGAGGAACAGTGGCCGTTGTCCGACGGCACGCACCTTCGCATCGTGGCGCAGCCGATGCCCGATGGTGGGCTGGTCTTCATCGCGGAGGACCAGACCGAGCACCTTGCCCTGTCCGCCACGCGCGACACGCTGCTGCGCACCCGCACCGCCACGTTCGACAGCCTGTTCGAGGCGCTGGCCGTCTTCGCCCCCGACGGGCATCTGCAACTGTGGAATCGCAGCTTTGCCGATACCTGGGGCGTTCCCGACGACCTGCTGGACGCGCATCCTTCAGCCGAGGAATTGCTCGAATTGATCAAGCCCAACCTGCGCAGCCCGCGCCGGATCGAGGAAATCGGCAAGGTCATTCGCGCCGCCACGCTGGACCGCAAGGAGCAGGCCGGGCGCATCGCGATGGCGGACGACCGCACGCTGGAGTTTGCCGGCGTGCCGCTGCCCGATGGCAACGGCCTGCTGACCGTGCTGGACGTGACGGCGACCGAACAGGCCGAAACCGCGCTGCGCGAACGCAATACCGCGCTTGAGGAAGCGGATGCGGTCAAGACGCGCTTCCTCGCCAATATGAGCTACGAATTGCGCACCCCGCTGACCACGATCGGCGGCTTCGCGGAGCTGTTGCAATCGGGCGCGGCGGGGGAGCTGGAACCGCAGGGGCAGGAATATCTTGCCGCGATCCTGACTGCCGTGGGCCGCCTGACCGAGCAGGTGGAGAATGTGCTGGACCTGTCGCAAAGCGAGGCGGGACTGCTGCCATTGTCGCGCGAGCCGGTCGATCTTCTGCCCTTCGTCACCGATATCGTGCGCGCTCGCGAGCAGGCAATCCGCGATGGCGGTATCACGCTGGACTTGCGCGGAAGCCGCACGAGCGGGCGTATCGACGCCGACCCGCGCCAGCTGCGCCGCGCGATTGCCCACCTGTTGGACAATGCGATTGCCGCTACCGCAAACAAGGGCAAGATCCTGGTCGATCTGTCGCGCAGTGATGCCGGGGCGCGCATCGTCATTTCCGATAACGGGCGCGGGATGGATGCCGCCACGCTGAAGCTGGCGCTGGAAGGGGGCGATACGGGCGGACGCAGCGGGCTCGGCATACCGCTCGCGCGCGAACTGGTGGAGGCGCATGGCGGCACGCTGGACATCGTGTCCGAACCCGGCGCCGGAACCACCGCGACGGTCTTGCTGCCGTGACTCGCCTGGACACGGTTCGCCTGCCGGACTTGCCTGCAACCGCCGCGCTGGGTGCGCGCATTGCGGCGCAGCTTCGCATTGGCGACGTGGTTGCGCTCACCGGACCCATCGGTGCTGGCAAGACGACCCTCGCGCGCGCCATCCTGCGGGCATTGGGCCACGCGGGCGAGGTGCCGTCGCCGACCTTCACCATCCTGGAAAGCTACGCTGCGCCCGATATGCGGGTGGCGGCGGTCCATGCCGATTTCTACCGGCTGGAAAGTTCGGCGGAGGCAGAGGAGCTGGGGCTGGACGAATACCGGAGCGACGCGGTTCTGATCGCCGAATGGCCGGAAAATGCGGGTGGCTTCGCACATGATCCCGCGTGCCTTGCGATAACGCTGGAAAAAGACGGCAAGGGCGGTGAACAATCGCGCTTGGCGATTGTCGAAGCGGGCGGGCAATGGCAGACCCGCTGGCGATGACCGACAGCGACATCTTGCCCGACGGCCTGGATCACTTTCTTCGCGCCAATGGTCTGGGCGACGCCGTGGTCGAACCCATTCCCGGCGATGCCTCGGCGCGGCGCTATTTCCGGTTGCGCAATGTGGCGAACGAGCCGTCGGGAACCGCGATGCTGATGCACGCGCCGCCGCCTGAGGAAGACCCGAAGCCTTTTCTCGATGCAGCACGCTGGCTGTCGGACAACGGGCTGCGCGCGCCGCGTATTCTGGCGGAAGATGCAGGGGCAGGCTGGCTGCTGACCGAGGATTTCGGCACGGCACGGATGCGCGACTGGCTGGATGCGAACCCGGCGGCGGAAGGGGCGGTCTATGCCGGTGCCGTCGATGCGCTGGTCGATCTGCACCGCCTGCCTGCCGGACCGTTCGCACCCTACGACGCGCCGACATACGCGCGCGAAACCGGCCTGTTTACCGAATGGTTCATGCCGCGCGCCGGTCTGGATGCCGATGCTTCCACGTTCCAGCGCGCCTGGACGCAGGCACTTGCGCCGGTCCTGTCGCAAGGCGCGGCGGTGACGGTGCTGCGCGACTATCATGCCGAGAATATCATGCTGCTCGGCCCGCAATCCGACGGGACGGGGCCGCAGGGGCTGCTCGACTTTCAGGACGCGCTGGCGGGCCATCGGGCGTATGATCTGGTGTCGCTGTTGCAGGATGCACGGCGCGATGTATCGCCCGCTCTGGAGCAAGCCATGCTAGCCCATTACGCTGAAAAGGCGGGGCTTTCCGATGCCGAAGGCGAGGCATTCATGGCGGATTACGCCGTGCTGGGTGCGCAGCGGAACACCAAGATCGTGGGTATCTTCACCCGGCTTGCGCAGCGGGACGGCAAGGTCCGCTATCTCGACATGATCCCGCGCGTCTGGGACTGGCTGGAGCAGGATTTGAAACATCCCGCGCTGGCACCCGTCGCACGATGGTTCGATGCCAATGTTTCCGCCGATCTGCGCGCTGCGCGTGGACGGATCTCGGCATGAGCAAGCTGGCCAGCGACACCGCGATGGTGATGGCGGCGGGCATGGGCAAGCGGATGCGCCCGCTGACCGCGCACCAGCCCAAGCCGCTGGTCCGTGTGGCGGGCAAGGCGCTGATCGATCACACGCTGGACCGATTGGCCGAGGCGGGGCTGTCGCGCGCCGTGGTCAATGTCCATTATCTCGGAGACGCGCTGGAAGCGCATCTGGCGGAGCGGGCGAAACCGAAGGTGACGATTTCGGACGAACGCGCCGCACTGCTGGAAACGGGCGGGGGCATGGTGAAGGCGCAAGGGCAGTTGCCGGACCCGTTCTTCTGCCTGAACTCGGACAATATCTGGCTGAACGGGTCCATCGACGCGCTGCACGACCTTTCGGCGCAGTGGGACGCGGCGCGAATGGATGCGCTGTTGTTGCTGGTGCCGCATGCGCGCGCCGCCAATTTCCGGGGCGATGGCGATTTTCACATGGGCGCGGACGGGCGGCTGGCGCGGCGCGCGGCGGGCCGCATCGCGCCCTTCATCTTTACCGGCATCCAGTTGGTGTCGCACCGGTTGCTGCGCGACGCGCCCGACGGCAAGTTTTCGACCAACATCCTGTGGGATCGCGCGCTGGCCGAGGGGCGGCTGTATGGTGCGGCGTTCACCGGGCGCTGGTTCGAAGTCGGCAATCCGCAGGCCATCGCACCGACTGAGCGCGCCCTGCAACATGGCTGACGCAGCCCCGAAAACCGCACCCAGCGTCTATTCCATCGCGGCGCATCGCGGCTTTGCCGATGCGCTGGTGGCCGGGCTGGCCGACCGGTATGCCGATCCCGATGTCGGGCTGGCGCGGCTGACACTGCTGGTGCCCAGCGCCCGTGCGCGGCGCACCATGACCGAAGCATTCGTGCGGCTTTACGGCGCGGACGATGGTGCCGCAGCAGGGCTGCTGATGCCGCGCATGGCGGTGGTGGGCGACCTCGATCTGGACGAAGCGCTGGGGCCGCTGTTCGATACTGCGGGGGCGGACGCCATCCCCGCCGCCGTCGATCCGACATGGCGGATGCTGACGCTGGCGAAGATCCTGTCCGCCGACATGCATGGCGAGGCGGCGACCGGGGCTGCCCTGTTCCGGCAGGCCGCCGATATGGCGACCACGATGGACCGCCTGCTGGCCGAGGAAATCGCGCCGGACGAGCTGCTTGGCGACAGGATTATCGACATCTTCACCGACCAGGCGCGGCATTGGCAGGACGCGGTCCGCCGGTTCGCCCATGTGCAGCAGCACTGGCTGGCCGAATTGCGCGCGCGCGGACAAGTCGATGCGGCAACGCGGCGCAATGCGCTGTTCCGCCATGCCGCGCGCGTCTGGCGCGAAACCCCGCCTGCGTTTCCCATCGTCGCGGCGGGCGTAACCAGCGCGGCCCCGGCGCTTGCCGCGCTGCTGAAGACCGTGGCGCAGCTGCCGCAAGGGGCGGTGGTGCTGCCCGATCTCGATCTGACGATGGATACGTCGGAGTGGGACGAGCTGGGCAGCGCAGGTGGCGATCCGGACCAGCCTTTTGCAAAAGACGACGCCGTCACGCATCCGCAATATCATCTGAAGTTGCTGCTTAACCGCATGGGCATTGCGCGCGACGAGGTGCAGCAATGGCATCGCAAGGGTATCGGTGCGGCGCGGTCGGACCGTAGCCACGCGATTTCCGCGCTGTTCCAGCCGCCGCTGGCGAGCCGGGGTTGGGCCACGCTGGACGGCGAGAAACGGCGGCTGTCGGCGCTGCGCCTGCTGGAAACGGAGAACCCTGAGCGCGAAGCGCAGGCGATTGCGCTGCTGGTCCGCGAGGCGGTGGCCAAACCGGCGAAGCGCGTGGCGCTGGTTACGTCGGACCGGGGGCTGGCCCGCCGCGTGGTGCATCATTTGCGGCGCTGGAATATCGACGCGGACGATTCTGCCGGCATGCCTCTGTCGCAATCGCCCGCAGGCCGCCTGTTCCTGTTGCTGGCGCAGGTGATCGAGGAACGCGCCGCGCCGGTATCGCTGCTGGCGCTGTTGCAGCATCCGCTGGTACAAGCAGAAGGCGACCGGGGCGCATGGCTGGCGGCGACGCGGGCGATGGATCTGGAACTGCGCGCGCCGCGTCCAAAACCGGGCCTTGATCCGCTCGACGCAATTGCGTCGGAGGCCGGTGTTGCGGATTGGTGGGAAGGCGTAAAAAACACGCTGGAACCGCTGTTTGCCTTGCAGTCTTCGGAACCGCTCTCAACTGCACTGGACAATCTGACCGATACCGCGACCCTGCTATGCGGTGACGCAATATGGAGCCGCGAAGATGGGCGGGCGCTGGCGAATTTTATCGAGGATTTGCGCGAACAGGCAGCCGCGACCGGCACCATCGTCGCCGTTGCCGACCTGCACGATATCCTGCGCGATCTGATGGAGGCGGTGGCGGTGCGTCCGCCCTATGGCGGTCATCCGCGCGTGGCGATTTACGGCCTGCTGGAGTCGCGCATGACGCGGGCGGACCTGGTGATCTGCGCGGGGCTGAACGAGGGGAGCTGGCCGCCGACGCCCTCGGTCGATCCCTTGCTGGCCCCGCCGATCCTGCGCGCGCTGGGCGTGCCGGGGGCGGATTTCCGTATCGGGCTGGCGGCGCACGATCTGGCGGGCGCGATGGGTGCGCCCGAAGTGGTGCTGAGCCGCGCGAAACGCGATGCGAGCGGGCCGACGCTGCCATCGCGCTTCCTGCTGCGGGTGCGGGCGCTGATGGGGCGGGAGCAGGCCGGGAAGCAGACCGACACCGCGACGCCGGCGCTGATGGACCGGCTCGACGCTGCGCCATCCGCGCCGCTTTATCCTCGGCCCGAACCGATGCCCAGCAGGGAGCAGCGCCGCCGCAATCTCAGCGCCACCGCGCTCGACCGGCTGCGGTCCGACCCTTACCAGTTCTACGCCTCACATATCCTGGGTCTGCGCGAGCTGGACTCGCTCGATGCGGAGCCGACCGCCGCATGGATCGGCACGCTTGCGCACGAGATACTGGAAACGTGGCACAATGGCAGCGGGCGCGAACCGATTGCGGCAGTCGCGGAGCGCAAGCTGGCGGAAATGGATGCCCACCCCGTCATGCGCGTGCTGCGCCAGCCGCGCCTGATCGCGGGGCTGGAATGGGTGGCGCGCCAGATCGCTGCCGACCCGACCCGCGTGCCGACCCTGTTCGAGGAAGAGGGCACGCTGGAGATCGAGGGCATCACCATCAAGGGCACCGCCGACCGGATCGACGTGCTGGCCGACGGCACGCTCGCCATCGTCGATTACAAGACCGGCACGCCGCCGACAGATGCGCAGGTGGCGGGCGGGTTCTCGCTGCAACTCGGCACGCTGGGCCTGATTGCGCAGGGCGGCGGGTTCGACGGCGTAAAGGGCGAGCCAGCGCATTTCGAATACTGGTCGCTCGCCAAGACGCCGGGCGGCGGGAAGGACGATTTCGGCTTCGTGCGCTCCCCCGTGGTGACGCCCGGCGGCAAGGCCAAGGCGCTGGCACCTGAGGATTTCATTCCCGAAGCGAAGGAAAAGCTGACGGAAGCCATCGACGACCTGGATATTGGGTGATGCGCCGTTCACCGCGCGGCTCAATCCCGATGCGCTGGTCTATAACTCCTACGACCAGTTGATGCGTCTGGAAGAATGGCAGGGCCGCGAAACGCAGGACGGTGACCGATGAGTGGCGGCGGTTCCGGGCGCATCTTCGCGCTGTCGAAGGGGCAGGACAAGGCCGTCGATCCGATCGACAGCGTGTGGCTGTCCGCTGCGGCGGGCACCGGCAAGACGCAGGTGCTGTCCGCCCGCGTGCTGCGGCTGTTGCTGCGCGAGGATGTCGCGCCCGAACAGATCCTGTGCCTGACCTTTACCAAGGCAGGCGCGGCGGAAATGGCGAACCGGGTGAATGCCGTGCTGGCGCAATGGGTGCGGATGCCGGAAACGCAGCTGGGTGCGGACTTGCTGGCCATCGGGGCATCCAACCGCGAAGACGTGCGGACCCGTGCGCGCAGCCTGTTTGCCCGCGTGCTCGATACCCCGTCGGGCGGATTGCGGATCAACACGATCCACGCCTTTTCGCAGTGGCTGCTGTCGGCGTTTCCCGAAGAAGCGGGCCTGACGCCGGGGACGCAGGCGCTGGAGGACCGTGACCGCGACCCGCTGGCGCAGGCGACGCTGAGCGAATTGCTGGAGGAATGGCAGGCAGGCGGCGATACCGACATGCTGGATGCGCTGGCGGCGCTGAGCATGCGGTTCGGGCCGGACGGTGCGCAGGGCTGGCTGATGCGATGCGCGCAGGCGGGCGACTTGTGGCTGGGCGCGGGCGGTTGGCCCGACGATCTGCGCGAACGGCTGCTGCGCGTGCTGGAGCTTGCCGACCGACCTGTCGGCGGAAACGGTAGTTGCGGCGTGCGACGACGATGCATTCGATATGGCGGCGGTGCAGGCCTGTATTCGCGGGCTGGAAACATGGGGCACCAAGACGGCGGAGAAGGCGATCCCGCCGCTGCGGCAATGGCTGGCGCTGTCGGCGCAGGAGCGGGCGGACGCGCTCGACCTGTTCGCCGGGTCGCTGTTTACCAAGGGCAGCTTCGGCAGCCTCGATCTGGTTCCGGCATATGTGACGAATATCGAGAAGAAGGTGCCGGGTTACGGTGCGGATGCGGAGCGCGTGGCGGATTCGCTGCGCATCGCGCTGGAGGCGCAGCGGGCGCTGGCGCTGGTGGAATGGCTGGTGCCTGCGCTGCGCGTCGGGCGGCGCTTTGCCCTGCGGTGGGACGAAGTGAAGCGGCGCGAGGCGCTGATGGATTACGACGACCAGATCAGGCTGGCCGCCAACCTGCTGCGCGCCACCGACACTCGCTGGATACAGTTCAAGCTGGACCGCGATATCGACCATATCCTGCTCGACGAAGCGCAGGACACCAATGCCGAGCAATGGTCCATCATCAAGGCGCTGGTGGACGATTATTACGATGGGGCGGGGCAGCGGGAAGGGCGGTTGCGCACGCTCTTCGTGGTGGGCGATTACAAACAGGCGATCTTCGGGTTTCAGGGCACCAGCCCCGAAAACTTCGCCGACGCAAAGAACTATTTCGCAGCCAAGATTGCCCGCGCCGCCGCCAATCCGCCCGCGCGGGCTAATGCGCCGCCGGTGCGCGACCTGGCCGATCTCGACCTCGCGTTCTCCTATCGAACATCGCAACCCATACTCGATGTCGTCGACGATGCGATCGCCGCCATCGGTCCGGAATGCTTCGGCCTGCCCGATGCGCCCGCCAAGCACGCCGGCGACACCGAACGCCCCGGCGAAGTGGTGCTGTGGGAACCGATCCTGGCGCAGCCCGACGACGAAGATGTCGAGGAGGGTGCGGAGGATGGCTGGCTGCCCGCGCCGGAACGGCGGATGGCCGACAGGATCGCCGGGCAGATCAAGGCGTGGCTGAGGGATGGCTATCCGCTCTACAAGGGCCGCACCAAAGCCGAGGGGCCCAGAATTGCGGGGCCGGGCGATATCATGGTGCTGGTCCGGTCGCGCAAGGAACTGGCGGGGCTGGTCGTCTCGCGCCTGTTCGCTGCCGGTATTCCGGTGGCGGGGGTGGACCGCCTGCGGCTGGGCGCGCCGCTGGTGGTGAAGGATATGCTCGCCGCCCTGCGCTTCGCTGCGCAGCCGCGCGACGACCTGATGCTCGCCAACCTGCTGGTCTCGCCGCTGATCGGCTGGAGCCAGGAGGCGCTGCTGGAACATGGCTATCGCCCGCACGGCGTGCCCCTGTGGCGGCATTTGCGCGACAGCGGCGATGCGCTGGTCGTGCGAAACGGTTGCCAAGTTGAAGGACCTGCTGGCGCGAGCGGATTACGAGCCGGTGCAGGCATTGCTGCACTGGATGCTGGTGGGGCCGTGGTCCGGGCGAAAGGCGCTGACCGCGCGGCTGGGCAGCGAGGCGAACGATGCCATCGACGAATTGCTGAATGTCGCCGCGCAATACGAGGCGGCGCACACCGCCAGCCTGCCCGGTTTCCTGCACTGGTTCGATGGCGGCGACGGCGAGCTGAAACGCGAGGCGGGCGAGCAGGCGAACGAGGTGCGGGTGCTGACCGTGCATGGCGCCAAGGGCTTGCAGGCACCCATCGTCATCCTTGCCGATGCCACCGCCAATCCCGACCGCGCGCGACCCGGCGCGCTGACCCTGACCGATGGCGAGCGCACGGTGCCGCTGCCGCCGGTTTCGAAAGGCGAGACGGTTGCGGCGCTCGACGATGCGGCAGAGCTGGCCAAGGCGCGCGACCGCGAGGAACACTGGCGGCTGCTCTATGTCGCGATGACCCGCGCGGAGGAGGCGCTGTATGTCGGCGGTGCGCTGGGCAAGCGCGATGAGGAACCTGCGCCCGATAGCTGGTATGCGCGCCTTGCGCCGCTGATGCCGGAAGAAACGGACCCGACGGCTCGCTGCGACGGGGGATAGCGCCTGCGCCGGTAGCGGTTGCGGAGGCAGGCGCAACCGACGAACCGGACACGCCTTTGCCCGAATGGGCCACCACGCCCGTCGGCCCCGAACCGCGCCCGCCGCGTCCGCTCGCACCGTCGCGGGCCGGTTCCGACGAGACGGGCGATGCGCCCAGCGCAGCACAGGGCGACCGGGTGGCGGCGCGGCGCGGTGTGCTGATCCATGCGCTGCTGGAACGCCTGCCGCATCTTGCTTCGAAGGAGCGGGAGGGCAGGGCGGTGGCGTGGCTCGACCGGCACGAGCCGGACCTGGCCGATGCCGCGCGTGCGGAGATCGTCGCGGCGACCCTGCGCGTGCTCGATACGCCCGAATTTGCAGACGTTTTCGCACCGGACGGGCTGGCGGAAATACCGATTGCGGCGACGGTGGCGGGGCGGGTCGTCACCGGCACGATCGACCGGCTGGTCGTGTCGCCCGACACCGTGCTGGCCGTCGATTTCAAGACCGCGCGCCATCCGCCTGCATCCGTCGAGGCCATTCCTGCCGGGACCATCGCGCAGATGGCCGCCTATGTCGCTGCGCTGGAGGCGATCTATCCGCGGCCGCACGGTGCGCGCCGCCGTGCTTTATACGCAAACGCCCGAACTGTTTGCCCTGCCGCCCGAACGGCGTGCGGATGCGGCGCTGGCATTGCGTGCGCCGGACACCATATCCGCAAACGACACCCCATAAGGAGAACCGACATGGCCACCTTCACCGTGACAGACGACAGTTTCAAAGCCGACGTAATCGAGTCCGATACCCCCGTGCTGGTGGATTTCTGGGCCGAGTGGTGCGGGCCATGCAAGATGATCGCGCCCGCGCTGGAAGAGATCAGCGAGGAGCTGGACGGCAAGGTGAAGATCGCCAAGATGGACATCGTAGATAATCCCGGCATTCCGAGCGAAATCGGCGTGCGGAACATCCCGTTCATGGTGCTGTACAAGAACGGCGAAGTGGTTGCGCAGAAGCTCGGCGCGGCTCCGAAGAACCAGCTTAAGCAATGGCTTGAAGGCGAACTTTAAGAGCGTTTCTCAAGCAGTGCAGCGAGCTGGCTCCACAACGCCGGTGACGCTGCGCCGATAAGGCCGGTCCGATCGGGTTCGTCCACGCGATAGGCGGACCCGTCGGGTCGTGCGACCTTGCCACCCGCTTCGTTCAGCCACAGCGCGCCCGCCGCGTGGTCCCAGGCATGGGTGCGGTTGAAGATCGACACGTCGTTCTCGCCCAGCGCCAGCCGTGGATATTGCTCGGCGGCGCAGCGCGGAATATCGACCAGCGTGTAATGCGGCGCGATCTGCCGCTTCACGAAAGCGCGCTCGGCGTCGTCCATGAACAGCGTCGAGATGGCGGCAACCGGCAGTTCTGCTGCCGTGGCGCGCGCCGTGGTGCGTTCGCCATCAAGGAACGCGCCGCCGCCGCGTTGCGCAAAGCACAGCCGCTCGCGCAGCGGGTCGTAAATCCATCCTGCTTGCGCCAGCCCGCCCTCGGCCAGCGCGACCATGATGCCGAACGGCCCTTCGCCGCGCGCATAATTGTTGGTGCCGTCTATCGGATCGACGATCCAGCATTGCCCACCCAGCGCATTTAGCACCGCCGGGTCCGCATGCGCCGCTTCCTCGCCCACCACCGGCACGCCGGGCAACAGGGCGGAGAGACGCGCGGTAATCGCGTCCTCGGCCAGCGTATCGGCAACGGTTACGACATCGTCCGCCGCCTTCTCGACGATTTGCGCTTCGGTCAACGTGCGGAAATGTGGCAGCACGATATCGCGCGCCACATCGGCCAACACCCCTGCCACCGCATCGCGCAACGCGCTGTCGATCACGACCGCCATCTTAAGACCGGTAATCCGCATTGATGGCGATATACTGGTGCGTCAGGTCGCAGGTCCACACCGTCGCTGCCCCGTCGCCAAGCCCCAGATCGACGGCGATATCCACGCGGTCGCCCTTCAGATGCGCGGCCACCGGTGCTTCGTCGTAGTCCTCCACCGCCAGCCCCTCATGCGCCACCCGCACGCCGCCGAAACCGATGGAAAGCCGGTCGCGGTCCGCCGGTTCGCCTGCCTTGCCGACCGCCATCACCACGCGGCCCCAATTCGCATCCTCGCCCGCGATGGCGGTCTTCACCAGCGGCGAATTGGCGATGGACAGCCCGATCCGGCGCGCGCTGTCCCGCGACACCGCGCCCGTCACCGCGATCTCGATGAACTTGGCCGCGCCTTCGCCATCGCGCACCACCAGCTGCGCAAGCTGGCGGCAGACATCGCGGAAGGCGGCGGCAAAGGCGTCCGCGCCCGGATCGTCGAAGGAGGCGAGGGGCGCGTTCCCCGCCTTGCCGGTCGCAAAAGCCAGCACCGTGTCGCTGGTCGAGGTGTCGCCATCCACGGTGATGCAGGAGAACGTGTCGCCATTCGCCTCAGCCAGCAGGCTTTGCAGGAAGGCAGGCGCCACGGCGGCGTCGGTGAAGATATAGCCCAGCATCGTCGCCATGTCGGGCGCGATCATGCCGCTGCCCTTGATGATGGCCGCGATTTCGACACGCTGCCCGCCGACCATCGCGCTGGCCGTCGCGCCCTTGGCGAAGGTATCGGTGGTGGCGATGGCGTCCGCCGCCGCTTCCCAGCCTACGGGCGCGCTGTCGAGCACGGCGGCAATCCCGTCGCGCGCCTTGTCCAGCGGCAAGCGGCACGCCGATGACGCCGGTGGAGGATACGAACACCTGCGCCTCGTCGCAGCCGCCATGTGCCGCGACCTGCGCCATGATCTGCTCCACCGCCGCGCGCCCGCGATGACCGGTAAAGGCGTTGGCATTGCCCGCATTCACCACCAGCGCCCGCGCGGTGCCCGCCCTGACCTGCTCGCGCCCCATCTCGACTTCGGTGGAGGGGCAGGCGCTCTGCGTGAACACGCCCGCCACGGCGGTGCCGGGGGCCAGTTCGATATAGGTCAGGTCGGCGCGATCCCAGTCGCGATACCGCGCGCAGGCCGTGCGCACGGTCACGCCGCCAATCGCGGGCATGTCGGGAAACGGCAGGGCGAGCGGCGAGCGGGCGAGGTCCATGCAGGGTGGCATAGATGATTGGCTAAACCGCGCCTAGCGCAGCGTTTCCTGTCTTGGGGCGGTTAGTGGACTTGTAGGGACCGCGCACCTATGTAGCGCGCGATGCTTCGTCGCCTGCTCGCCTGCCTTGCCCTGATTACGGGATTTGCGCTGTTCGCGGCGCCGGTGCATGCCATGCCCGAACGGGCCTCGGCATCGGCAACTGCCAGCACCGACGGCCTCGACGCGAAGGTCACACCCTCGCGCGGTATCGGTGCCGGTTTGCCGGTCGATGCGGCGCTGGTGGCAACTTCACAGCCATTGCCAAGTGTCGCGGTGCAACCTGTTGCAATCGCAGGATTTATTGTTCGTGTGGATCGCGCCCGCGAATAGCGCACTGCGCGCCCTCAGCCATTGCGCCGCGTGCGCGAACCCCCTGCACAAAACACTGTCAAAGTGTTCCATGTCTCCCGCGAAAGCCTTCCCATGATCAAAGCCCTCACCAAGACCCTGTTCGGGTCCAGCAACGACCGTTACGTCAAGACGCTCGGCAAGATCGTTGAGCAGATCAATGCGCTCGAACCCGATATGCAGGCGCTGTCCGACGCCGACCTGACCGCGCAGACCGACAAATTCCGCGCTCGCCTGGCCGATGGCGAAAAGATCGACGACATCCTGCCCGAGGCCTTCGCCACCGTGCGCGAGGCATCGGTGCGCGTGCTGGGGATGCGGCATTTCGATGTGCAGATGATCGGCGGCATCGTGCTGCATCGCGGCGAGATCGCCGAGATGCGGACGGGCGAGGGCAAGACGCTGGTGGCGACGCTCGCCACCTATCTCAACGCGATCGAGGGCAAGGGCGTCCACGTCGTGACGGTCAACGACTACCTCGCCAGCCGCGATGCGGAATGGATGGGGCAGCTGCACACCTTCCTCGGCCTGACCATCGGCGTCATCGTACCCAACCTGCCCGAAGCGCAGCGGCGCGAGGCCTATGCCAGCGACATCACCTACGGCACCAACAACGAATTCGGGTTCGACTATCTGCGCGACAACATGAAGCACGAGCGCGGCCAGATGGTGCAGCGCCCCTTCAACTTCGCCGTGGTCGATGAAGTCGACTGCATCCTGATCGACGAGGCGCGCACCCCGCTGATCATCTCCGGCCCGACCGACGACAAGTCCGAGCTGTATGTCGCGCTCGACGAGATCGTGAAGAAGATTCCCGAAGACTGGTACGAGAAAGACGAGAAGTCGAAGAACATCAGCTGGACCGAAGACGGCAACGAGGCGGTCGAGGCGATGCTGCTGGAAGCCGGCCTGCTGGAAACCGAGAACCTCTACGACGTCGAGAACACGCAGGTGGTCCATCACCTCGACCAGGCGCTGAAGGCCAACGTCATGTTCAAGCGCGACACCGACTACATCGTGAAGGACGAGAAAGTCGTCATCATCGACGAATTCACCGGCCGCATGATGGACGGGCGCCGCTGGTCCAACGGCCTGCACCAGGCGGTCGAGGCGAAGGAAGGCGTCAAGATCGAGCCGGAAAACCAGACGATGGCGTCGATCACCTTCCAGAACTATTTCCGCATGTACCCCAAGCTTTGCGGCATGACCGGCACCGCCGCCACCGAAGCGGGCGAGTTCTGGGAAATCTACAAGATGAACGTCGTCACCATCCCGACCAACGTGGAAATCAAGCGGATCGACGAGGAAGACGAGTTCTACAAGAACACGCTCGACAAGTTCGCCGCCATCGCCACCAGCATCCGCGAGAAGAACGAGATCGGCCAGCCGGTTCTGGTCGGCACGGTCAGCATCGAGAAGTCCGAACTGCTCAGCCAGTTCCTCGACAAGGAAGGCGTGAAGCACGAGGTGCTGAATGCCCGCATGCACGAACGCGAGGCGCATATCGTGGCGCAGGCCGGGCGGCTGGGCGCGGTGACCATCGCCACCAACATGGCCGGTCGCGGCACCGACATTCAGCTGGGCGGCAATATCGAGTTCCGCATCGAGGCCGAACTGGCCGACATGCCCGAAGGCGCGAAACGCGACGCCGCCATCGAAGACCTGACCGCCGAGGTGAAGGCCGAGCGCGAGCGCGTGAAGGAAGCGGGCGGCCTGTTCGTGCTGGGCACCGAACGCCACGAAAGCCGCCGCATCGACAACCAGCTGCGCGGCCGTTCCGGGCGGCAGGGCGATCCCGGGTCTCAGCCGCTTCTACCTGTGCCTGGAAGACGATCTGCTGCGCATCTTCGGTCCCGACACGCTGTTCTCCAAGATGATGAACAGCAATCTGGAGGATGGCGAGGCGATCGGTTCCAAATGGCTCAGCAAGGCCATCGAAACCGCGCAGAAAAAGGTCGAGGCGCGCAATTACGAGGTGCGCAAGCAGGTCGTCGAATATGACGATGTGATGAACGACCAGCGCAAGGTGATCTACGAACAGCGCGCCGAAATCATGGACAGCGAAACGGTCGGCGATGTGGTGGTCGATATGCGCCACGACGCGATCCGTTCGCTCGTCACCGAAGCCTGCCCGCCCGGCTCCTATCCCGAACAGTGGGATATCGAGGGGCTGAAGACCAAGTCTGGACGAACTGTTCCACATCCGCCCGCCGATCGACGCCTGGCTGGAGGAAGACCAGGTCGAACCCGAAATCATCGAGGAACGGGTCCGCACCGAAGCGGATGCGATCATGGACAAGAAGATTGCCGCCGCCGACGACGGCATCTGGAGCCGCGTGGAAAAGTCGATCCTGCTGGAACGGCTCGACCATCACTGGAAGGAGCATCTGGCGACGCTGGATGCGCTGCGCCAGGTGGTGTTCCTGCGCGCCTATGCGCAGAAACAGCCGATCAACGAATACAAGCAGGAAGCGTTCAGCCTGTTCGAGAAGATGCTCGACACACTGCGCGAGGATGTGACCAGCGTGCTGGTGAAGAGCGAACTGCGCATGGCACCCGAACCGGTGCAGGGCAGCCTGCCGGACCTGCCCGACTTCCTGACCGGCCATATCGACCCGCTGACGGGCCTGGACAACAGCGACGACGGCGACGGGTCGGCGGGCGAGGCGGCGATGTTCGGTTCGCTGGCAGGCAGCCCGCGCGCCGCCGCCGGGCCGGGCGGGCATTTCGTGGACAATCCCTACAAAGACCAGAACGTCAGCCGCAATGCGCCATGCCCGTGCGGTTCGGGCAGCAAGTACAAGCACTGCCACGGCGCGATGGCGCGGGCTTAAAAGGTCTGCGATTTCAGGAGGTTAGTGGCTCCCCGAGTTGGATTCGAACCAACGACCAAGTGATTAACAGTCACCTACTCTACCGCTGAGCTATCGGGGAGCAGCCCTCCAAGCGGTATGGAGGAGGGCGAAGGGGCGCGTATATGGGGCGCGCATCGGCTTGGCAAGACGGTTTTGCGGGGATTTTCGCCCATTCCATACGTCTCCGGCGCGCTCAGGTGATGAACTGTTCCGCCACGATGCGCTCGTCGAGCGAATGGCCGGGGTCGAACAGCAGGGTCAGCGCGCTGTCGCGGGCGATCTCTATATTGACCTCGGCGATGTCGCGGATTTCCTTCTGGTCGGCCACGGCGGCGACGGGCCGCTTGTCCGGCTCGAACACCTTGAACTTGACGCAGGTGCGGTCGGGCAGGATCGCCCCGCGCCAGCGACGCGGACGGAACGCGCTGATCGGAGTGAGTGCCAGCAATTGCGAATCCAGCGGCAGGATCGGCCCGTTGGCGGAGAAATTATAGGCGGTGGACCCGGCGGGCGTCGCCACCAGCACGCCGTCGCCCACCAGCTCGTCGATGCGGACCTTGCCATCCACGGAGACTTCCATCTTGGCGGTCTGGCGAGTCTCGCGCAGCAGGGAGACCTCGTTGATGGCATTCTCGACATGGCGCGCGCCGTCCTGCGTCACCGCCTCCATCCGCAAGGGCGCGATCTCTATCGCGCGTGACCGGTTGACCTTGTCCAGCAGCTTCGCACCCTGGCGATAGCGGTTCATCAGGAAGCCGACCGTGCCGCGATTTATGCCGTAACAGGGCAGCACCGGCCCGTCGTTCAACATGGAGTGCAGCGTCGCCAGCATGAACCCGTCACCGCCCAGCGCGACCACCGCGTCCGCCTCCTCGAACGGCACCCAGTCATGCGCCGCCTCGATGGCGCGCGCGGTTTCCTGTGCCTTTGCAGTGTCGGAAATGGCGAGCGCCAGCTTGCTGAAGCCATGTCCCGAAGCCATGCAATGTCCCCTCGCGTCGGGCGCATCCCGTATGCGCTATCGCATATGCGGTATTGCGCCCTGTGCCATTTGGCAACGCTTCGGCTTTGCCGCATGGGCGCAGGCGCAATCGCCGCTAAGCCGCGCCGATGCACGCTACTGTTCTGACAAGGCCGCCAGAGGCGAACCGCCGTATGCTCCATGACCGCCGCGATGCCGGGATGCCCGACCTTGCCGCTGCGCTGCTGGCGGCGATGGAGACCGATGCCTTCACCCTGCGGTTCCAGCCGCAATATGCCTGCGCCGACGATGCGATTACCGGGGCGGAGTCGCTGGTACGGTGGGAACATGCGCGGTTCGGCGAGGTCGGGGGCGAGGCTCTGTTCGCGATGGCGCGCCGGGTCGGGCTGGCCGGGGCCCTTGCGCAGCATACCCGCCGCGCTGCCATGCGGCATGCGGCACATGGCCCGATACGCTGCGCCTGTCGGTCAATATCACCGCGCACGATCTGGTTGATGACGGCTTTGCGACGGCCATCCTGCGCGATCTCGACGAGTGCGAATTTGCGGCGGACCGGCTGACGCTGGAAATCACCGAGCAGTCGGAACTCAGCGCGCTGCACCGCACCGCCGTGCGCCTGCGCGTGCTGGCGGACGAGGGTATCGCCATTGCGCTCGACGATTTCGGCACGGGGTTCTGCAATTTCAATTACCTGAAGACCCTGCCGCTGGACTTGCTGAAACTGGACCGCTCGATGGTGGAGGGGATTGCCGATGACGCGCAGGATCTGGCGGTGTTTCGCGCTATCCTTGCGATGGCCGACGCGCTGGGCCTCGACGTGATGGCCGAGGGTGTGGAGACCGAAGCGCAGCGGGCGGTGGTGGCGCGCGAAGGGTGCAGCGGCTGGCAGGGTTTCCTTGGCGCAAAGCCCGTCGATGCCGCGCAATTTGCGCGGATGGTCGGCTAGGCCGCCTTCTTTGCAGCACGGCGGACGACGCCGCTCAACCCCTTGGTGAGCTGGAACAGGCCGTTGAGGCGCGACTTGGGGTCGTTCCACACCCGGTTGATAACCAGCTTCATGTCGGGTCGCAGCTTGGCCGTGCCGCCGAGCCTGTCGACATAGGCGAGCAGCCCCACCGCATCGGGGAAATCGTCGTTGTGGAACGCCACCAGCGTGCCGCGCGCGCCCACGTCGATCTTGGCGATGTTGGCGGCGATGGCCTGATGCTTGATCTCGATCAGGCGCACGAGGTTGGCCGTGGCATCGGGCAGGGGGCCGAACCGGTCGATCATCTCCGCCGCCATCGCCTCGATTTCGGCCTTGTCCACCGCATCGTTCAGCCTGCGATACAGCGCCATGCGCACCGCGAGGTCGGGCACGTAATCTTCGGGGATCATGATCGGCGCATCGACGGTGATCTGCGGACTGACGCTTTCCGGCTTGGCTTCCAGGCCTGCCGCACCGGCCTTCGCCGCCAGTATCGCGTCCTCCAGCATGGACTGGTACAGCTCGAACCCGACCTCGCGGATATGGCCCGATTGCTCGTCGCCCAGCAGGTTACCCGCGCCGCGGATATCGAGATCGTGGCTGGCGAGCTGGAACCCGGCCCCAAGCGTATCGAGGTCGCCCAGCACTTTCAGGCGCTTCTCCGCCACTTCGCTGAGCTGCGTGTTCTTTTCATACGTCAGATAGGCATAGGCACGCAGCTTGGCGCGCCCGACGCGACCTCGCAGCTGGTAGAGCTGTGCGAGGCCGAAAATGTCCGCGCGGTGGATGATGATGGTGTTGGCGCTGGGCAGGTCCAGCCCGGATTCGATGATCGTGGTGGACAGCAGCACGTCGTATTTGTTCTCGTAAAACGCGCTCATGCGTTCTTCGATCTCGTTCGCGCCCATCTGCCCGTGTGCGGACACCACCTTCACTTCGGGCACGTGTTCGTGCAGCCAGTCCGAAATCGCTTCCATATCGGAAATGCGCGGCACTACGATGAAGCTTTGCCCGCCGCGATGATGTTCGCGCATCAGCGCCTCGCGCATCACCATATCGTCCCATTCGGACACGTAGGTTCGCACGGCCAGCCGGTCCACCGGCGGCGTCTGGATCGTGCTGAGTTCGCGCAGGCCGGTCATCGCCATCTGCAGCGTGCGCGGGATGGGCGTCGCCGTCAGCGTCAGCATGTGGACATTGGCGCGCAGCTGCTTCAGCTTTTCCTTGTGGGTGACACCGAACCGCTGTTCCTCGTCCACGATGACCAGCCCCAGATCCTTGAACTTCGTATGCTTCGACAGGATGGCGTGGGTGCCGATCACCACATCGATATCGCCGCTGGACATACCTTCGCGCGTCGCCGTGATTTCCTTGGCGGGAACGAGGCGGCTGAGCCGACCGACCTTGAGCGGGAAACCGGCGAAGCGTTCGGAAAAGTTCTGGAAATGCTGGCGGGCGAGCAGGGTCGTCGGCGCGATCATCGCGACCTGCTGGCCGTGCATCGCGGCGACGAATGCCGCGCGCAGGGCCACCTCGGTCTTGCCGAAACCGACATCGCCGCAGACCAGCCGGTCCATCGGCCTGCCGCTTTCCAGATCGCGCAGCACGTCGGAAATCGCGCGGTCCTGATCGTCGGTTTCCTCCCACGGGAAGCGGTCGACGAACTGGTTGTAGCCTGCCTTTTCCGCCGCAAAGACCGGTGCCTTGCGCAGCGCGCGTTCGGCGGCGACCTGCATCAGCTCGCCAGCGATGGCGAGGATGCGCTCTTTCAGCTTGGCACGGCGGCGTTGCCATGCCTCGCCGCCCAGCCGGTCGAGCATGACGGCGTCTTCGCTGCTGCCATAGCGGCTCAGCACGTCGATATTCTCGACCGGGATGAACAGCTTGTCGCCGCCCCGGTATTCCAGCATCACGCAATCATGCGCGCTCTTGCCGACGGTGACCGGATCGAGGCCGAGATATTTGCCGATGCCGTGTTCGACATGGACGACCAGATCGCCCCGCGCCAGCGCCTGCAGCTCGGCAAGGAAGGCGTCGGCGTTTTTCTTCTTCTTGCGCCGCCGGACCAGCCGGTCGCCCAGCACGTCCTGCTCGGTCAGCAGTTCCAGTTCCGCGTTGGCGAACCCGCTTTCCACCGGCAGCACCAGCGTGGCGGGCTTGCCCTTTGCCGCCAGCCCAAGCGCCTCCTGCCAGCTTTCGCGCCACGGCAAGCTGGGCTGCCCGCTTCGCCGAGGATGGATGCGATGCGCGTGCGGCTGCCTTCGGAATATGCGGCGAAAATCGCCTTGCGCCCGCTTTTCGCGACATCGGCGAAGTGACTGGCGGCGGCTTCATACACATTGTCGCCCCGCGCGCGTTCCGGTGCGAAATCGCGGGCGGACGTGAAACCGAAATCGAGCACGGTTTTGCCGGGCGGTTCGGCGAACGGTTTCATCCGGTGGGCGGGCGCATCGGCCAGCGCGCTGTCGAACTCGGCCTGCGCCAGATACAGCGCATCGCGTTCCAGCGGGCGATAGCTGCCCTTGGCCTGTCCGGCGGCATTCCCGCGTTGCTCGGAGAAATCGTCGATATCGGACACACGGTCGGCGGCCACCTGCAAACCGCCTGCATCAATCAGCAGCAGGTCGGCCGGTTCGAGATAGTCGAACAGCGTGACCATCCGCTCCTCGAACAAGCGGCAGCCAATGCTCCATCCCGGCAAGGCGGCGGCCTTCGCTGACAGCCTCGTAAAGCGGATCCTGCGTGGCCGCCGCACCGAATGCTTCGCGGTAGCGGGTGCGGAAACGGGTGATGCTGTCCTCGTCCAGCAGCGCTTCGCTCGCGGGCAACAGCAGGTGCTCGTCCACGGTGCCGGTGCTGATCTGCGTTTGCGGATCGAAGCTGCGCAGCGATTCCAGCTCGTCGCCGAAGAAATCGAGCCGCAGGCCGTGGTCGAGGCCAGACGGGAAGATATCGACGATGGAGCCGCGCACCGCATATTCGCCCTTGTCCACCACGGTGTCGCTGCGGCTGTAGCCTTGCCGCTGCAACAGCGCGGACAGGCTCTCGCGCCCGATTTCAAGGCCGGGCTCGAAACGCGCGCACGCTCTCGCGAATGCGGAACGGAGTGAGCACGCGCTGGAGCACGGCGTTGACCGTCGTGACGAACAACTGCGGGCCGCTGGCCTTTGCCTGCAAGCGATATAGCGCCGACAGCCGCCGCGCGCTGACCGACAGGGCTGGGCTGGCGCGATCGTAGGGCAGGCAGTCCCACGCCGGAAATTCGATCACTTCCAGTTCGGGCGCGAAGAACGTCGCCGCTTCGGACACCGCGCGCATCGCGGCGTCGTCCGGCGCGATAAAGACGGCGCGCCCCTTCGCCGCGCGGGCAATATCGGCAAGCACCAGCGGCTGCGCCCCGCGCGCGACGGAGGCGAGTGTCAGGGGTTCGGCAGCGTCGAGAATACGGTTCAGGTCGGGCATCGTGGGGTCTAGCGAACGAGGGGCAAGGGGGTTCCGCACACATTTGTGCAGCGGTCGGCGTGTCAGCCCGGAATATCGACGTAATCGAGCCGCTGCATCGTTTCCATCTGCGCACCGGCAAAGCGGTCGGGCACCGGCTGCGTCTTCAACGCCCAGGCCATGATATCGACATCGTCATGATCCAGCAGCGCCTCGAACCACGCGAGCGCGGTGTCGTCCCAGTCTGCGCCATACCGGTCGAAATAGCCGCCGATCATATAGTCCGCCTCCCGCGTGCCGCGATGCCAGCTGCGGAATGCGGCGCGGCGCTTTCTCGCGCCTAAGTCTTGGCTGTTGTCGGAAGATGATGTCATGCAAACCGCCTAGATTGCCTGCGCGCGGCGGGCAACCGTCACAACCGCGCTCGACATGACGGACGCCGCTTTGCATAAACGCCTCACAATGCGCCCCGATATCCTCAACCCCCTGTTTGCCGAGATCGACACGCTGGACGGCGTGGGGCCGAAGCTGGGCAAGCCGCTGGCACGGCTGCGGCTGGCGAGAGTGCGCGACGTGGCGTATCACCTGCCCGAACGCTTCGTGAACCGTCGCGCCATCGGCAATCTGGACGAGGGAGCGGAGGGCGAGCAAGTCGTCGTCGCGCTGACCGCAACCGAGCACCGCGCACCGCGCAGCGGGCGCGGACCCTACAAGATTTTGGCGCAGGACGCAGTGGGCAATATCTGCGCCGTCACCTATTTCGGGCGCGCGGCCTATAGCGGCAAAAAGCTGCTGCCGGTGGGCGAGCGGCGGTGGGTCGCAGGGCGGCTCGACCGCTATGGCGACATGCTGCAAATCGTGCACCCCGATCATGTCTGTCGAGGATAACGACGATACACTGGCACGGTTGTGCGAGCCGGTTTACGCGCTCGCCACCGGGCTGACGCAGCCCAAACTCGCCAGCCTGGTCGCGCAATCGCTGGCGAAGCTGCCCGCTCTGCCCGAATGGATCGAACCCACGCCAGCTTGCGCAGATGGACTGGCCCGCATGGAACGAGGCCATGCCGCGCGCCCATCGCGGACCGGATGCTGCGGCGCGCGACCGGATTGCTTACGACGAACTGCTCGCCAACGCGCTGGCGCTGATGCTGGTGCGGGCGGACAATCGCCGACGCCGGGGGCAACCGCTGAAGGGCGACGGGTCGCTGCGCGCCAAGCTGGAGCTGCCTTTCGAACTGACCGGCGCACAGGAGCGCTCTATCGCGGAAATCGCGGCGGATTTGCAGCAGGAGGCGCCGATGCTGCGCCTGCTTCAGGGCGATGTCGGATCGGGCAAGACGGTGGTGGCGCTGAACGCCATGCTGGTGGCGATGGAGGCGGGCAAGCAGAGCGCCCTGCTTGCGCCGACCGAAATCCTCGCGCGCCAGCATTTCGAGACCTTGCGCAGCATGGCGCGGCCCACCGGCGCGGAGGTCGCGCTGCTGACCGGGCGCGACAAGGGGCAGCGCGCGCGAGAGCATCCTGATGGGCCTGCTCGACGGCAGTATCGATATTGTCGTCGGCACCCATGCGATATTCCAGGACACCGTCGGCTATCGCGATCTCGCACTGGTGGTGATCGACGAACAGCACCGCTTCGGCGTGGCCCAGCGGCTGCAATTGTCCGCCAAGGGGCGTGCGACGCCGCATACGCTGGCGATGACCGCCACGCCGATCCCGCGCACGCTGACGCTGGCGCAGCATGGCGAGATGGATGTCAGCAAGCTGGACGAACTGCCACCGGGCCGACAGGCGATCGATACGCGGGTGGTGTCGGGCGAACGGATGCAGGACGTGGTGGCGGGCGTCGCGCGCCACATCGCAGGCGGGCAGCAGGCCTATTGGGTCTGCCCGATGGTCCATGACAGCGAAACGGCGGATATCGCCGCCGCCGAGGCCCGCTACGCCGCCTTGCGCGAGGTGTTCGATCCGGACGACATCGTGCTGGTCCACGGCCAGTTACGCCCCGAGATCAAGGACGCCGCGATGGCGCAGTTTGCCGACGGCAAGGCGAAGCTGCTGGTGGCGACAACCGTGATAGAAGTCGGCGTAGACGTGCCTGCCGCCACGCTGATGGTGATCGAACAGGCGGAACGGTTCGGGCTGGCACAGCTGCACCAGCTGCGCGGCCGGGTCGGGCGGGGCAGCGAGAAATCGGTGTGCCTGCTGCTGCGCGGCGAAGCGATGTCGGAGACCGGGCGCGAAAGGCTGGCGCTGATGCGCGAAACGCAGGACGGGTTCCGGCTGGCGGAGGAGGACCTGAAACTGCGCGGCGGGGGCGAACTGCTGGGCACGCGGCAGTCGGGCGATACGCCGTTCCGCATCGCCACGCTGGAGCAGATAACGCGGATGGCGCATATCGCCGATGCCGATGCCCGCCTGCTGGTGGAACGCGATGGCGGCCTGACCGGTACGCGCGGCGAGGCGGCGCGCATCCTGCTTTACCTGTTCGAGCGCGACTGGGGCGTTCAGCTGCTGCGTGGCGGCTAGGCAATCGCTGCGCGGGGCTAGGCAGGGCCCAGCACATCCTCCACGATTCGCCGGACATTCACCTGCGCTTTCAATCGCGCACCGAGCAACGCGGTCCCGCTGATCTTGCGCTGCACGAACAGCGTTTCGGCGGGCGGAATATGCCAGCTCTCGCGGTCCTGCGCGATTACCATGCCTTCATCGCGCAGCAATGGCACGAAGGCCCGGTCGCCGAAATCGAAAGGCTCGTCCTTGGTCATCTCGGTAACGATCACGTCGATCATCCGGTCGATGCTCTCGCGGTGTTTTTCGATGGCGACGGGATTGACGAAACCTGCCGCCACGGCCTCGGCGCGTACCCGCCCGCGATCCTTCGCCAGACCTGCCTCGATCAGCTTTCGGTAAGCCATCGAAATGTCTGGCGCGATGGCGCGGGTCGCGCCGAAATCCAGCAGCACGACCTTGCCGTCGTCTTCGTTGTCGGTGGCGCGCTGATACCGGAAATTGGCGAAATTCGGGTCGGTCTGCATGACGCCAAATTCGAACAGCTCGCGCCCGACCAGCCGCATCATTCGCGCGAAAACCGCATCGCGCAATTCCTGCGGTTCGTCGGAAAGGCTTTCGATGGGAATGCCATCGACGAAGGTCATGGCAAGCACCCGGTCGGTGGTCAGCGGCGCATACAGCTCCGGCACGACAAAGCCCGGATCGTCGGCCAGCCGCGCGCGATACAGCATCATCTGTTCGCCCTCGCGGCGATAGTCGGCTTCCTCGTGCAACTGTTCCTTGGCCGCAGCCAGCAGGGGCGCGATGTCCAGTTCCTTCGGCATCATGCCGGAGACGCGCAGCAGGGTGGCGACATTGTCCACGTCGCTGTCGATGCTTTGCGCGACGCCGGGATATTGCACCTTGATCGCCAGCGTCCGGCCGTCGCGGGTCAGCGCGCGATGCACCTGCCCGATGCTGGCGGCGGCGATGGGACGCGGCTCGAACCGGCGAAAGTTCTTGCGCCAGTCCTTGCCCCATTCTTTCACCAGCACCGTATCGAGCTGCTTTGGCGGCATGAAATTGGCACGGTCGCGCAGCGAAGCGAGGATGTCGGACAGTTCGGGCGGCAGCACGTCGCCGGCATCCATGCTGATCATCTGGCCCAGCTTCATCGCCGCACCGCGCAAATGCGCCAGCCTGTCGGCCAGTCGCTTGGCATTGGCCGGGGTCAGCAGCAAGATCGTTGAGGCTTGGCTTCTCGCCCGCTGCGACACGTTTTGCGCCTTCGCCAAGGACGGACCCGGCGACGCCGCCGGCCAGACGACCGAAACCGGCAAGGCGTGACAGCCTGCCGCTGGGAACCGCGATCGCGGGCTTGCACGATGGGCGGCGACGGGCTTGCTATCGGGCTGGCACGGCTGGCACGGGCTGCGACAATGAGACACAGGCAAGAGCATGACCAACCAACCCCCCGCACGGGCGGCGTTCCGCGCACGCACTGCTGCTCGGATATGCCGGGCTGTTGCCGCAAGTGCTGGCAGTCGTTCTCGTGCTGAATGGCGGGCAATGGGGCTGGGTCGCGCTGGCGGCAGGCTTTGCCTATGCGGCGCTGATCTTCAGCTTTCTGGGCGGTGTCTGGTGGGGGCAGGCGCTGTCCATGCCGGAGGCGCCGCGCTGGATCTATGGCGCGGCTGTCCTGCCGAGCCTTGTCGCGCTGGCGCTTTTCATGCCCGTGGCTGTTCGGCGCGCGCTGGCCCGGACCGTCACTGTTCTGTGGCTGGGTCTGCTCTCGGAGTTTCGCCGCTGGTGGATCGCGATATCGGCACATGCGACAGCCGCGCTGGATGCGCTTGCGCTGGCATCTTTCGCTGGGGCTGGGCGGACTGACGCTGGTGCTGGCCGGACTGGCGCTGACGCAAGGCAGCTGACGCAGAAAAGCATAGTGGTCGGGAAGAGAGGATTCGAACCTCCGGCCCCCGCCTCCCGAAGACGGTGCTCTACCAGGCTGAGCTACTTCCCGACACGCTGCGCCGACACAGAAGCCTGACGACGCGGTAGGTGGGCGCGTATAGGTCGCCATCCGTGGGGTGGCAAGCCGGGTGTGACGGGGGTAGGGCGGTGCAATGACCGGCGAAAAGACCCCCCATTTCGAACAGCAATATCTCGATCTGATGGCGCGCGTCTGGGACCGAGGGGGTAGAGCAGGCGGACCGCACCGGTATCGGCACGCGTTCGCTGTTCGGCACCATGCTGCGGTTCGACCTGGCAGACGGCGCGATGCCGCTGATCACGACCAAGCGCGTGTACTGGAAAACCGCCACACGCGAACTGCTGTGGTTCCTGACCGGCAGCACGAATATCCGCCCGCTGGTATTGCAGGGCGTAAAGATCTGGAACGAGTGGCCGCATGCGCATTACATCAAGGAAACCGGCGAGGATCTTGCGCTCGACGCCTTTGTCGCGCGCATTGCCGACGACCCCACATTCGCCGCAAAATGGGGCGAGCTGGGGCCGGTCTATGGCAAGCAATGGGTCGACTGGCCGACATATGTGGCAACGGGCGAGGGCACGTTCAAAGCTGGAAACGGTATCAACCAAGTCTCGCAAGCTGTTGATTCGATAAAGAACAGTCCGGCCAGCCGTCGTCACATCATTGAAGGCTGGAACGTGGCGCAGCTGGACGAGATGGCCCTGCCGCCGTGTCACAAGACGTATCAGTTCAACGTCGCCGATGGTCGGCTGAATTGCGCGCTTTACCAGCGCAGCTGCGATGTGGCGCTGGGCCTGCCTTTCAATCTGTGGTCCGCCGCGCTTCTGACGCGCATGATGGCGCAGCAGACAGGGCTTGAGGCCGGAGAACTGGTATGGATGGGCGGCGACACCCACCTTTACCTCAATCACGCCGATCTGGTGGAGGAGCAGCTTTCACGCACACCGCAGGGCAATCCCACCCTTTCGATAGCGCGCACGCCGCCGTCGATATTCGACTACGAATTCGACGATTTCACGGTTGAGGGATATACACCGCATCGACCCATCGCGGCACCGGTTGCGGTCTGACCGGCACGCGGCTTGACCCTCGAACGGGTCGTTGAAATAAAAAAACACATCGCGGAAACTTTACATCCGCAATGGCAATTTGGCCCTGCAGGAGAGCGCATGTCGGACTCATCGTCAAACGGACGGGCTGCCGGGGACAATCGCCCGCCGCTTTCGCTGCATGTTCCGGAGCCGAAATACCGTCCGGGCGATACTGCCGATTTCTCGCATATCCACGTTCCCGCAGCAGGCGAGCAGGCGCGGCCCGATGAGGGTGTGGATGCGAAGGAAACGTCCGACCTGTGCTACGACCTTGTCCGCGTGCTGGGCGATGACGATGCGGCGCATGGCCCGTGGGATCCGCGCCTCGACGCCGAAACGCTGCGCACCATGCTCGGCAATATGGCGCTGGTGCGCGCGTTCGACGAGCGCATGTTTCGCGGGCAGCGGCAGGGCAAGACCAGCTTTTACATGAAATGCACGGGCGAGGAGGCGACCTCGGTTGCCGCCGCAATGGCGCTGGCGGCGGACGACATGGTGTTCCCGTCCTATCGCCAGCAGGGCATCCTGATTTCGCGTGGCTACGATCTGGTGGAGATGATCAACCAGATCTATTCCAACCGGGGCGACAAGCTGAAGGGCCGCCAGCTGCCCATCATGTATTCCAGCCGCGAACACAGCTTCTTCTCGATCAGCGGAAATCTCGCCACGCAGACGCCGCAAGCGGTGGGCTGGGCGATGGCCAGCGCGATCAAGGGCGACAGCCGCATCGCCGCGACCTGGGTGGGCGAGGGCAGTACGGCGGAGGGCGACTTCCACAGCGCCTGCACCTTCGCAACCGTCTACAACGCGCCCGTCATCATCAACGTCATCAACAACCAGTGGGCGATCAGTAGCTTCAGCGGGTTTGCGGGTGCCGAACGCACCACGTTCGCCGCCCGCGCACTGGGCTACGGCATGGCGGGCCTGCGGGTCGACGGGAACGACGCGCTGGCGGTCTATGCTTCGCAGCAATGGGCCGCGAACCGCGCTCGCGCCAATGCCGGGCCGACCTTGATCGAATACTTCACCTATCGCGCGGAAGGCCATTCCACGTCCGACGATCCGGCGGGCTATCGCAGCGCGCAGGAGCGCGAGGAATGGCCGCTGGGCGATCCCGTCATGCGCCTGAAACGCCACCTCATCGCGCTGGGCGAATGGGACGAGGACCGGCAGGAGGCGATGGACCGCGACTGCGCGGAGCGGGTCAAGGCGGCGACCAAGGAGGCCGAGAAGAACGGCATCCTCGGCCACGGACTGCACCATCCCTTCCGAACCATGTTCGAGGACGTGTTCGAAGACTTGCCGTGGCATCTCAAGGAACAGGCGCAACAGGCTGTTCGTGAACGGAAAAGCAAGTTTCCCGAAGGATTGCCCAAGCGATGAGCGCGCCCGAAAAGAACGACGGCGGCGAACGTCGCCTCAACATGATCGAGGCGATCAACGACGCGCTTGAGCGTCAAGCTCGAAAGCGATCCCGACGTCGTGATTATGGGCGAGGATGTCGGCTATTTCGGCGGCGTCTTCCGCGCCACGGCGGGCTTGCAGGAAAAGTTCGGCAAGACGCGCGTGTTCGACACGCCGATTTCGGAATGCGGCATCATCGGCGCCGCCGTTGGTATGGGCGCTTACGGCTTGCGCCCCGTTCCGGAAATCCAGTTTGCCGATTATATCTATCCCGGCCTCGACCAGCTGATTTCCGAAGCGGCGCGGCTGCGCTATCGCTCGGCGGCGGAATTCATCGCGCCGATGACGGTGCGCTCGCCCTTCGGTGGCGGCATCTTCGGCGGGCAGACGCACAGCCAGAGCCCGGAATCGATCTTCACCCATGTCGCAGGCTTGAAAACGGTCATTCCGGCCACGCCCTACGATGCCAAGGGCCTGCTGATTGCAGCGATCGAAGACAATGACCCGGTGATCTTTTTCGAACCCAAACGCATCTATAACGGCCCCTTCAGCGGGTATTACGACAAGCCCGCCGAGCCCTGGAAGCGCTTCGATGCCAGCATCGTCCCAGAAGGGCATTATTCGATCCCGCTCGGCAAGGCGCGTATCGTTACCTCCGGCGAAGCGCTGACCATCCTCGCCTATGGCACGATGGTCCATGTGGTGAAGGCGGTATGCGAAGCGAAAGGGATCGAGGCGGATATTCTCGACCTGCGCACGCTTCTGCCGCTGGATATCGAAGCCATCGAGGCAGTCGGTCAAGCGCACGGGCCGCTGCCTGATCGTGCACGAGGCGACGCGCACTTCCGGCTTCGGGGCGGAGCTGTCCGCGCTGGTGACGGAACGCTGTTTCTATCATCTCGAAGCGCCGGTTTTGCGCGTGACCGGCTTCGATACGCCCTATCCCCACAGCCTCGAATGGGCCTATTTCCCCGGCCCGGTGCGCATCGGCGAAGCGCTCGACACGATTCTCCAGGATTGATCCGGCCATGACCACATTCACCTTCAACCTGCCCGACATCGGCGAAGGCATCGCCGAAGCGGAAATCGTCGAATGGTTCGTCGCGGTCGGTGATCGTGTCGAGGAAGACGACCGGCTTGCCGGGATGATGACCGACAAGGCGACGGTCGAAATGGAAAGCCCCGTCGCCGGCACCGTGACCAAAGTCGCGGGCGAAACCGGCGATGTGGTCGCGATCGGATCGATGCTGGTCGAGATCGAAGTCGAGGGCGAAGTATCGGACGATGCCGATGTCGCCGAAGACGAAAGCGATTTGGAGGGAAGCGAGGATACAGCCTGTCGAACCGGAGCCGGAACCGAAGGCTCAGCAACCTGCGCCCGTCGCCGAGCCGCCGAAAGCCTCCGACACGCAGGAAAAGAACACTGCACCTGCGGCAAAGGTGCTCGCCACCCCGGCGGTGCGCGCCCGTGCCCGCGATCTGGCCATCGATCTCGCTCAGGTAAAGCCTGCTGCCGATGGCCGTGTACGCCATGCGGACCTGGACCAGTTCCTGTCCTACAACAGTTCCTTCACCGGTGCCGCGGCATCGCGCGACGACGAGCCGGTCAAGGTCATCGGCATGCGCCGCCGCATTGCCGAGAACATGGCGGCATCCAAGCGCAACATCCCGCATTTCTCCTATGTCGAGGAATGCGATGTGACCGCGCTGGAGGCGATGCGCGCCGACCTGAACGCCGACCGTGGCGAGCGGCCGAAGCTCACGCTGCTGCCGCTGCTCATCACCGCGATCTGCAAGACGCTGCCCGATTTTCCGATGCTGAATGCACGGTACGATGACGAGGCGGGCGTGGTGACGCGCCACGGCGCGGTGCATCTGGGCATGGCGGCGCAGACCGATGCGGGCCTGATGGTGCCGGTTATCCGCGACGCGCACGCGCGCAATCCGTGGCAGCTGGCGACCGAGATCGCCCGCCTTGCCGATGCTGCCCGTGACGGCACGGCCAAGTCCGAAGAACTGTCGGGCGCGACACTGACCGTGACCTCGCTAGGCCCGCTTGGCGGCGTGGCGACTACGCCGGTTATCAATCGCCCCGAAGTCGCGATTATCGGCCCGAACCGGATCATCGAACGGCCGATGTATGTGCCCGACGGCACGGGTGGCGAACGCATCGAGAAACGCAAGCTGATGAATATCTCGATCAGCTGCGATCACCGCGTCGTCGACGGGTGGGATGCGGCCAGTTTCGTGCAGGCGATGAAGCGGCTTATCGAACGTCCGGTGATGCTGTTCAGGGACTAGCGGCGGCGCGTCATCGCACGATGGCGCTGTAGGTTATCCGTCCGCCGCGCGTGCCGCTCAGTTTCAGCCTGACATGCGTGATGTCTTCCGGGCTGGCGCGGCGGCCATCGTGACGCAAGGTGTCGAGCATACCCCAATTGCGGCCCCCGTCTGCCGAAACCTGCAAGCCGTTCGCGCTGCTGCGCTGGAAGGCGAGGGTAGCCGGGATGGCGCTGGTCACGACATGGTTCTTGCGCGCCTGTGCGCCGCTCCATTCGATCATCAGCACCACGCGATCGCCACGTTTCAGCGTATCAGCAGGGGCGAGGGTGCGCCAGCCATCGGCACTGGCGGTGCGTTCGATAAAGACGGCTTTCGAGACTGCAATCTGGCTGGAAGCATGAGTTGGCACGGCGATGGCGGCCAGCAGGATTGCGCCCGCGAAAAGGTTTCGTGTTGTCATGGTAACCGCCCCGTTTCGACAGCAACGGCCCCATGCTGCTGCGTCGATCGAAACATGGCGCGCAATGGCGAAAATACGGTTAACGCTTTGCAATCGCCGGTGCGCTTGCGACAGTTCGCTCGCAGTGTTTTGTTTGGGCGTTGACACCCTACCGGTGCTGCCCTAATCGCCCCCAATCCCGGCGCGAGGCAGTGTCTTCAGCGCGATATGCGGGTGTAGCTCAGTTGGTTAGAGCGCCGGCCTGTCACGCCGGAGGTCGCGGGTTCGAGTCCCGTCACTCGCGCCATTTCCCCAAACTTGTGAAATGGCTTTCAGCGGCGCCAGCGCCCCGTTTCCATCCATTGCAGAAATCGGCGCAGCGGCAACAGCCAGACAACGCCGAGAAACCCGTACACCACCGTTTGAAACGCGACGTGCCACCCGCCGATCAAGCTCGGGCACATAGCGCGCAATCACCAGGCCATAGGCAATAAGGCCGATAATGAGGCCGAGGATGCCGACAGGGATACGCCAGGTCGGTTCGGTTCTCATGAAAAAGGTCCGTAAATGCGCGTTGGCGTGATGACAGCGTCCATCGCGATATCGTGCGGCTCCAGCGGCAGCGTTTCGACCAGTTGCTCATCCCATGCCAGCGCAAAAGCCTTCGACCGCGTGTTGTCCGCAAACCACCGGTCGTAATGGCCGCCACCCTGGCCCAGCCTGCCGCCATCTGCGGTGAAAGCGAGCAGTGGAACGAAGTGAATGTCGGGCACGACCCGCTCGCTTGAAGGGGCCGGCTGCAAGGCGCCCCACGGGCCCGGTTCCAGATCGGAATTGCCAATCGGGTCTAGCGAAATGGCAAATTCCATCGAGCTGCTCTTGTCGGCGAAAAACGGTCGCGCCACGCGGTGTCCGGCTTCGGCGAAGAACGCCGCATAGGCGTCGCTTGGCGCTTCATTGCCTGTGGCGCTGTAAACCGAGATGACCGCATCGTCGGCGATGCGGTCCAGAATGGCTTTCGGCGGGTGGCGGAATAACAGCGCGCGCAGCCCCGCAGGTTGGGCGGCGACCGCCGTGTCACGCACCGCGCGCATTTTCGTCCGAAGTTCGGATTTGCTCTCAAGCATTAACTACAACACTCGGAAAACTATAGGGAAATAGAAGTGGCGGAACCACCATAGGTCGTTCTCCGGGAAATCCTCTGACGCCTCAACGTCAGGTGGGTGCCGTATACTCCGGTCCCCAGGTTTCACCCGAAGGCGAAGGGGCCCATGTTCCAGAGCAGGGACAGCTCCCTAGGAATGCTTATAGCCTCAGGGATGTTCTGTCGGCACGTGCCGGGCAGTCCCGCCAGACACAAGCTAGGCGCTCGGGGCGGTTTTCTCAAGCTTCACGGCCAAGCCTTCCAGCAAGTCGGCGAATTGTTCGAGCGCGGGCGCGAGATCGCCCGGAACCGGCGCGTCGCCGTCCGGTGCATCCTTTGCAGCCTGCGCCCTCTCTTCCGCTTCCGCGAGTTCGCGACGCAGCTGCCTGATCGTGTCGTCACGCGCGGATAGCGCCAGATTGGCCTGCGCGGTCTCTTCCCGCGCCGAAGCAAGATCGGCGGCGGCCTGCGCACTGGCTTCCTGCAAACGGCTCCGCGATGCTTCCAGTTGTCGGCCAAGTTCGGTCACATCACGCTCGGCCTGAGAGACGCTGTCCTCCAACCCTGAAAGGCTTTCGCGTGCGGCCGCGGCATCGGAATGGGCGCTGGCCAGCTTCGCCTTGCTGTCATGCAACTCGTCGGCGACTGCAAGGCCCGCAAACAGCAGCTTCTGCGCATCCTGGCCCGACGTTATGCCCAGCTGCGCCAGCTTTGCGTCCAGCACGACGCCGAGCGCGGCAACATGCGCTTCTTCGCCCTCGCCACATGCGACGGTGTAGCTACGGTCGGCAATCGAGATCGTGACCTTACTCACGGATCCAGCTCCGCGATGACGGCATCGAGCGCGGCGATCTGCTGCTTCACTTCGCGCCGCAAGGTTTCATGCGCGGCCGACTGTTGCGCCAGACGGTCGGCATGGGTGGCGATGCGCGCCAAGGCCGCCTCGATCCGTTGCGCAGCGTCTTCGATGCGGTTCCCGCTCATGCACGTGTTTATAGGCGTGTGCGCCAAGCGAAGCAAAGGGTTGCGCGGCGCTGTTGATAACCTGCCTCAGGAGGGAGCGAGGCCGGTCGGGTTGACCTCGCCCGACTGGCTGCGCAAAGCCCTCGACGCAGCCTTCGTGCTCGACTCGAAGAACTGTTGCCATTGCCGTTACCGATCCACAGGAGCCAAGACAGATGCCCACCGAAACCGCGCGGCAACAGTCGATGGCGAATGCGATCCGGGCGCTGTCGATGGACGCGGTTCAGGCGGCCAATTCCGGGCATCCCGGCATGCCGATGGGCATGGCCGACGTGGCGACGGTGCTGTTCACACAGTTTCTGAAGTACGACGCCGCCGACCCGCACTGGCCCGACCGTGACCGCTTCGTGCTGAGCGCCGGACATGGTTCGATGCTGATCTACAGCCTGCTGAATCTTGGCCGGATACGCCGCACCGACGATGGACGACATCCGCAATTTTCGACAGCTGGGCAGTCCGTGTGCCGGGCATCCGGAAAACTTCCTGCTGGACGGCGTCGAATGCACCACAGGACCGCTGGGGCAGGGCGTCGGCATGGCGGTGGGCACGGCCGTCGCGGAGCGGCATCTGAACGCGCGCTTCGGCGATGCGCTGGTCGATCATCGCACTTGGGTCGTTGCCGGTGACGGCTGCCTGATGGAGGGCCTGAACCACGAGGCCATCGGGCTGGCCGGGCATTTGAAACTGGGCCGGTTGAACGTCCTGTGGGACGACAATTCCATCACCATCGACGGCAGCGCGGACCTTTCCACCAGCGAGGATGTCGCCGCGCGCCACGTCGCGGCAGGGTGGCATGTCGAACGCTGCGACGGGCACGATTTCGCCGATATCGCGCGGGCAATGCGGGCCGCGCAGGACGATCCGCGCCCCTCGCTGATCGCGTGCAAGACGGTGATCGGCAAGACCGCGCCGACCAAGGCGGGCACCTCGGCAGCGCACGGCGTCGCCACTGGGCGATGAAGAGATTGCCGGTGCGCGCAAAGCGATGGGCTGGGACCATGAACCCTTCATCATTCCGGACGACATAGCCACCGCTTGGCGTGAAGCCGGGAAGCGCGGTGCAGAGACAAATGCGGCGTGGAAAAAGCGCCGGGACGATAGCGACCACAAGAGCGCCTTCGGGGACTGCCTTGAGCCGTTGGGCGACAATATCGGTCCCGCAATAGAATCGCATATCCGCAGTCTGGCCAGCGAACCGAAAAATGTCGCCACCCGCAAGTCGTCCGAGATGGCGCTGGTGCCGCTCACCGAAAAATTGCCGCAGCTGATCGGCGGTTCGGCCGACCTGACCGGATCCAACAACACCAAGACGCCCAGCACCACGCCGTTCACCGCGGACGATTATGCGGGACGGTACCTGTATTACGGCATCCGCGAGTTCGGGATGGCTGCGGCGATGAACGGGATGATGCTGCACGGGGGTGTGACACCCTATGGCGGCACGTTCCTGATATTCAGCGATTATTGCCGCAATGCGATCCGCCTTTCGGCATTGCAGCAGGCGGGCGTGGTCTATGTGATGACGCATGACAGCATCGGGCTGGGCGAAGACGGGCCGACGCACCAGCCGGTCGAACAGGTGATGAGCCTGCGCCTGATCCCCAACCTCAACGTCTATCGCCCGTGCGATGCGATCGAGACGGCGGAATGCTGGGCGCTGGCGCTCGCTTCGCCGGAAACCCCATCGGTCATGGCGCTGACCCGCCAGTCGCTGCCGCAACTGCGCGGCGGCGGCGATGCGGACTGGACCGCCGCGACCAACCGTTGTGCCAAGGGCGCGTATCGCCTTCGCGCGGCAAAGGGCGGGCGCACGGTCATCCTGCTGGCGACCGGCTCCGAAGTCGCACTGGCGATGGCAGTGGCGGACAAGCTGGAAGCACAGGGCCACGGTGCGGACGTCGTGTCCATGCCGTGCGCAGAGCTGTTCGACTTGGCTGACGACGCCTATCGCGCCGATATCCTGCCCGCCGGCATACCCCGTCGTCTCGATGGAGGCAGGCACTACGCGCGGGTGGGAACGCTATACCGGGCGCGACGGGCTGACCATCGGGCTGGACCGCTTCGGCGCATCGGCCCCGGCGTCCGACCTGTTCGAAAAATTCGGCTTCACGGCGGAGGCTATCGTGCCCCGCATCCTCGATATCCTGACACACTAAATACTGGAGCAAGACGCATGGCCACGAAGGTTGCAATCAACGGTTTCGGCCGCATCGGACGCCTTGTGGCGCGCGCCATTCTGGAGCGCGACGATCACGATCTGGAGCTGGTGGCGATCAACGACCTCGCAGATGCCGAAGCCAACGCGCTGCTGTTCCAGTATGACAGCACGCATGGCCGTTTCCCCGGCAAGGTCAGCGCCACATCGGACAGCATCACCGTCAACGGCAAGACAATTGCGGTCACGTCGGAACGCGACCCCGGCGCGTTGCCGCATGGCGATATGGGCGTGGACATCGTGCTGGAATGCACCGGCTTCTTCCAGTCGCACGAGGCCGCCGAACCGCATCTGAAAGCAGGCGCGAAGCGGGTGCTGATCTCCGCCCCGGCCAAGAATGTCTCCGCCACCATCGTCTACGGCGTGAACCACGGATCGCTGACCGGCGAGGATGTGATCGTATCCAACGCCAGCTGCACCACCAACTGCCTCGCGCCGGTGGCCAAGGTGCTGAACGATGCGATGGGCATCGAACGCGGTTTCATGACCACGGTCCACAGCTACACCAACGACCAGCGCATGCTGGATCAGATGCATTCCGATATGCGGCGCGCACGCGGCGGAGCGCAGAACATCATCCCGACTACCACCGGCGCAGCCCGCGCGGTGGGGCTGGTGCTGCCCGAACTGGACGGCAAGCTGGACGGCAGCTCGCTGCGGGTGCCGACGCCCAATGTCAGCCTCGTCGACCTGGTATTCACGCCAGGCCGCGACACCAGCGCGGAGGAAATCAACGAGGCGCTGAAGGCGGCGTCCGACGGCCCGATGAAGGGCGTGCTGGACTATACCGACCAGCCGCTCGTCAGCAGCGATTTCAACCACTACCCCGCCAGCTCCACTATCGACAGTCTGGAAACGTCGGTGATGGATGGCAAGCTCGCGCGCGTGGTAAGCTGGTACGACAACGAATGGGGCTTCTCCAACCGCATGATCGACACCGCCGGTGTGATGCGCAGCTTCCTGTAACCGACGCGACTAGCCTAGGATGAACGGAACTTTGGCCAACACGTTCAAGACCCTCGACGACCTGCCCGCCGACCTTTCCGGCAAGGTCGCCTTGGTGCGCGTCGATCTGAACCTGCCCATGTCGGGCGGTTCGGTGACCGACACCACCCGCATCGATGCATCGCGCCCGACCATCCTCGAACTGGCGGAGAAGGGCGCGAAAGTCCTGTTGCTTGCGCATTTCGGGCGTCCGGGTGGCGAGCGCAATTCCACCATGTCGGTCAGCATGACGCTGGACGCGGTGGAGGACGTGCTGGGCCGCGAAGTCATGTTCATTCCCGAAGTGCAGGGGCCGGTGGTCGAACAGTCCGTCGGCATCCTGCGCAATGGCGATATCGGCCTGCTGGAAAACACGCGGTTCTGGAAAGGCGAAGCGGCAAACGATGCGGACTTCGCCAAGGGCATCGCGGCGGCAGGCGATTTTTACGTCAACGATGCCTTTTCCGCCGCACACCGCGCCCATGCCAGCACCGAAGGGCTGGCGCACTTGCTGCCGTCCTATGCCGGACGCGCGATGGCGGCGGAGCTGGCGGCGCTCGATAGCGCGCTCGGCAATCCGGAAGCACCCGGTTGCCGCCGTGGTGGGCGGGGCAAAGGTTTCGTCCAAGCTGGCCGTGCTGGAAAACCTGGTCGGGCGGGTGCAGCACCTCATCATCGGCGGCGGCATGGCGAACACCTTCCTCGCCGCACGCGGCGTGTCGGTCGGGAAGAGCCTGTGCGAACATGACCTGACCGATACGGCCAACGCGATCCTCGACACCGCAGATCACGCCGGATGCACCGTGCATCTGCCCTACGATGTGGTGGTGGCAACCGAGTTCGCGGCCAACCCGCCCAGTTTGCGGACCTGCAATGTCCACGAAGTGCGCGAAGACGAGATGATCCTCGATATCGGTCCAACCGCTGTCGAGGCGCTGGCGGACGTGCTGAAAAACTGCCGGACCCTGGTTTGGAACGGGCCGCTAGGCGCGTTCGAGACGCCGCCATTCGACGAAGCGACGGTAGCTCTGGCCAAGACGGCGGCGGCCTTGACCCAGGATGGTTCGCTGACGTCTGTTGCGGGCGGGGGCGATACGGTCGCGGCGCTGAATGCCGCCGAAGCGGCAGGCGATTTCAGTTATATTTCAACGGCTGGCGGCGCTTTCCTAGAATGGATGGAAGGAAAGGCTCTGCCGGGCGTGGACGCGCTCAGGCCATGACCGCGCCATTGTTTCCCGGCGCGAAGACACGTGTCCGAGGGCGAGTTTGCAGGCTGGTCCTATTGGGACAGCGATCCGTTCGAAAACCGCGCGGGCCCGTTCTACATGAACCGCGACGCGGATGGCGAAACCGTCTGTGCCTTTCGCGCCGAACCGCGCCATATGAACACCGGCGGCTTTACGCATGGCGGGTGCCTGATGTCGTTCGCCGACTTCGCCCTGTTCTCGATCGCACAGGACGCGATGGATGGCGACCACGGCGTGACGCTCAACATGGGCAGCGATTTCCTTGCGCCGTCGAAGGCCGGCCAGCTGATCGAAGCGCGCGGCCGTGTGGTGCGGGCAGGGGGCAAGACGATCTTCGTGGAAGGGCTGGTCACCGCCGACGATGAACCCGTGCTGCGGTTCAACGGCATCATTCGCAAGATACGCAGCGACCGCTAGGCATGGCCGAGACCCGCGCCCTGTTCGCCACGCCATTCGTGGTCGATACGCTGCAAAGCGTCGAGGGGCTTCGGCTGTTACGATCCGCTATCGAAGCAGAGCAGGCACGCGATGCGGCAGGGGTCAGCATCTCCAATATCGGGGGCTGGCATTCCAACACGCAGATGATCGACTGGGGCGGGGAGGCGGCGCGCGCCTTGGCCTACAAGGCGATGACGATGGCCGATGCGCAAACCGTCGATGTGAAATCGCCTGCGAAATCGCGCTACGAATGGGTGCCCGAAATGTGGGCCAATGTCAGCGAGGCTGGCGCCGCAAACCAGTACCATTGCCACCCGGGCAGTTTCTGGTCGGCGGTTGCCTATGTTGACGACGGATACGCAGGCGATGACGATGCGGGGCTGGGCGGGGAGTTGCAACTGCTGGACCCGCGCATGCCAACGGTCGCGATGGCTGCGCCCGATCTGGTGTTTGCCGGCACCGGACGGAAGCGCGCTTCGCAACGAGCTGTCGATCCGCCCGCGCACCGGAATGATCGTGCTTTTCCCGAGCTGGCTGCAACATGCCGTGCGACCGTTCGCGGGCACCGGCACGCGCATTTCAATTGCGATCAACCTGTCGGCGGTATTGCCTGCCAGCCCTCGCGACTAATCCTTGCGATATCAGTTCTTGCGATATTGGGGGTTCGGCGCGTCGAACCGGCATCCTTCGTTCCAAAGTTTGGCGGAATTGCCATGCGCGGGCAGGCCGCCAGCATCCTTCAGCATGCGCGCCATATGCATTAGGTTCCACGCCATGAATGTCGTGTTGCGGCGCGTGAAGTCATTGTCGAACCCGGCGCGGCTGCCATCGTCGCGTTCGTCGCCATAGGAAAGGCCCGGACCCGCTTCGCCGATCCACCCCGCGTCGGCCTGTGGCGGGATGGTGTAGCCGACATGCTGGAGCGCGTAGAGCATTCCCATGCCGCAATGCTTGATACCGTCCTCGTTCCCCGTCACCAGCGCGCCACCGACCTTGCCGTAGAAGACGTACTGGCCCTTGTCGTTCTGCTGGCTGGAATGGCCGTAAAGCCGCTCGATAACTTTTTGGCAGACCGAGCTTTTCTCGCCGAGCCAGATGGGGGTGGCGAGCACGAGGATATCTGCCTGTTGCACGCGCGGCCACAGCGCGGGCCATGCGTCCGACGCCGCGCCGTGCTCGGTCATGTCCGGATATACGCCGACAGCGATATTGTGTTCGGTCGCGCGGATACGATCAACCGAAACGCCGCTCTTGCTCATGATTTCCGCAGCCATGTCGATCAGCGTGTCGGTATGCGATGCTTCGCCCGCCGGTTTCAGCGTGCAGTTCACGAACAGCGCGTGCAAGTCGGTGAAATCGGTGGTGTTCGATGTGCAAAGGCCGGTCTGGGTGTCGTCGAGCATGGGTAGTGTCCTTGGGCGGTTGCGGCTGCTTACTGGCGAAGCTAGACGGCGGTCCGGACATTATACGGTTCACGAGGGGTTTCGGTTACATGAACTTTGAGGAAATGACGGCCAAGGTCGGCACGGGCGACGGCTTCATCGCGGCGCTGGACCAGTCCGGCGGATCGACCCCCAAGGCACTGGCGGGATACGGCGTCGGCGAAAACGACTGGGATGGCGAAGAGGATATGTTCGCGCAAATCCATGCCATGCGCTGTCGCGTCGTCGAAAGCGATGCGTTCACCGGCGACAAGGTGCTCGGCGCGATCCTGTTCGAACGCACGATGGAAGGCTGTACGCCGTCCGGTACCAGCATTCCGGAGCGGCTGAAGCAGAAGGGTGTCGTCCCGTTCCTGAAGGTGGACAAGGGGATGCACGACATCGCCGATGGCGGGCAGACGATGAAGCCGATGCCGCAACTGGGCGAGATGTGCGCGCTGGCGAAATCGCTGGGCGTGTTCGGCACCAAGATGCGCTCGGTCATTCACGAAGCGAACGAAGCGGGCGTTGCGGCGGTCGTCGCGCAGCAGATGGACTTCGGGCTGGAAATCCTGGGCCACGGCCTGGTGCCGATCCTGGAACCCGAAGTCAGCCTGAAAAGCGAAACGCGCAGCGCAGCGGATGCGCTGGTGCTGTCCAACATGCTCGAACAGCTCGACCGCGTGCCCGATGGCAAGCAGGTTATCCTGAAGCTGACCATTCCCGCCAAAGCCAACACATACGCCCCGCTGGTCGCCCATCCCAAGGTGCTGCGCGTGGTGGCTCTGTCCGGTGGATATACGCGCGACGAGGCGGTGCGCGAACTGGCGAAGAACAGCGGCATGATCGCCAGTTTCAGCCGCGCGCTGTTGCAGGAATTGCGCGTGTCGATGGACGATGCCGAATTCGACGCGGCGCTGGCCGAAGCCATCGACGAAATCCGCGCCGCCAGCATGGCCGGATAGCGCACCAGCCGCATGGCCAAGCCCGACTGCGCCCTGTACCTGATCTCGCCGCTGGACGTGGGCGGTGCGTTTCCCGAAAGGCTGCGCCGCGCGCTGGCCGCCGGGCCGGTCGCCGCGTTCCAGTTCCGCGTAAAGGGTCTGGACCAGCACGCCGCCGCCAAGCTTGCCGCGCCGTTGCAGGAAATCTGCGCGGCGCATGACACGGCGTTCATCGTCAATGACGATGTGTCGCTGGCGAAGCGGCTGGGTGCAGATGGTGTGCATCTTGGCCAGGGCGACGGCGACCCGCGAGAAGCGCGCGACGAGTTGGGACGCGAGGCGCAGATCGGTGTGACGTGCCACGCCTCCCGCCACCTTGCGATGGAAGCGGGCGAGGCGGGGGCCGACTATGTGGCGTTCGGCGCATTCCACGACAGCACCACGAAGAATGCGGGCCATCGCGCCGACCTGTCGCTGCTGGAATGGTGGAGCGGGATTTTCGAGATACCCAGCGTCGCGATTGGCGGCATCACGCCTGCGAATGCCGCGCCGATCATCGCGGCCGGAGCCGACTTTCTGGCGGTCAGCGGCGCGGTCTGGAACGGGGATGAAGCGGCGGCGGTAAAGGCATTCGCCGCATTGCTCGCGCCCGAACGGGGATAGATCACGGGTTTCGCGCGTTACAGGTTATCATCAAATTTATTTGCGAGAAACCAATGCGCGCCCTTCTGCTGCTAGCTACCGCCCTCTCGCTCAGCGCGATGCAGCGTCAGCGTCACGGACGACGCCGCCGACAATGCGGTTCAGGCCGATAGCGAAGCGAATGCGACGACGGACAATCTCGCCGACACCATGCGTTCCGACGACGAACAGCAGATGGTGCGCGCCGAAACCGACATTGCCGACCCCGAAAAGCGTCCCGAAATGCAGATGCAGGTGGTGCTGGACCGCCAGGGTTTCGGACCCGGCGTTATCGACGGCAAGATGGGCCTGTCCACGAAGAACGCGCTGCGCGGGTTTCAGGAAAGAAACGGCATTGAAGTGACCGGCAATGCCGATGCGGACACGAAGCAGGCGCTGGAGAACTGGGACGACATCCCTGCCACGCGTGTGGTCCGCATACCGGAAGAGTGGGGCGAGATCGAGTTTGCGAAGCTGCCCGACCGTGCGCCGGAGCAGGCCGAACTGGATGCGCTGGGCTACGAGACGCTCGACGAGAAGCTGGCGGAGCGATTCCATACTACAGTTGCAGTCCTCAAGACGCTGAACCCCGACGGTCGGCCCGCAGGAGCAGCGAAGCCATCCGCCTCGCCGACGCCGGCACAGACCAAAGCCAGCACGACGCAGGACGACGAGACTTCCGCACAATCGTTCTTTGCCGCAGGCCAGCTCATTCGCGTGCCGAATGTCGGCGCAGACCGTATTGCGCCCGACGCGGTTACGGATGCCAAGTGGCAGCAAACACTGCAGGCACTGGGCGTTGGCACCGAGCAGCCCGAAGTCGCGCGTATCGTTGTGAGCGAGAAAGCGGGGACGCTAAAGGCATTCGATGCCGATGAAAATCTGGTTGCGCTGTTCACGGTTACGACGGGGAGCGAGAACGATCCGCTTCCGCTTGGCGACTGGAAAATCAACGGAATTGGCCACAACCCGCCGTTTTCCTACGATCCCGACCTGTTTTGGGATGTGCCCGACGACACGGAAGACCAGCAATTACCGCCCGGACCGAACGGACCGGTCGGCGTGGTCTGGATCGACTTGTCTAAGGAACATTACGGCATCCACGGCACCCCGGCGCCCGAAACAATCGGCAGGGCACAGAGCCACGGTTGCGTGCGCCTGACCAACTGGGACGCGGCGCGCCTGTCGGAAATGGTGTCAAATTCTACAGATGTGCTATTCGAGGCCTGATGCCTTCTTGTCGACCGCCTCCTGACAATCATCGTCACCGCCACCCTGACCTCGGCGGTATGGATCGTTGCGGGCGGCAGCATCATGGAAAACGCCGGAGCAGACGGCCAGATCGATTCGACCCGTCCTGCACAGGCAGCACCTAGTCCCGATACGACGCAACGCTCCAATGTCGAGGCACAGGCGGCGGCATCCGAACTGGACCGCGCGCTGAAGGCCGACGATACAACGGCCACGACACTGAACCGAGACAATGCCACGACACCGGCGGCGGGCGAGGGCAAAAATCTTCGCATACCGGTCCTCAACGTGCGCGCCGCCGACCTGACCGATACCTTTACCGACAAGCGCGGCGCGGGAACACGCTTGCACGAAGCCATCGACATCATGGCGCCCAAGGGCACGTCGGTCGTCGCGGCTGCACCGGGCGTTGTCGAGCGAATGTTTGTGTCCGATGCGGGCGGCAAGACGATTTATGTACGCTCGCAGGACGGGCTTACCATCCACTACTACGCCCACCTCGCCGATTATGCGGAAGGTCTGAAAGAAGGCCAGCGCGTCCGGCGCGGGCAACGGTTGGGCACGCGTAGGCAGCACCGGCAATGCGGCGCCCGAAGCGCCGCACCTGCATTTTGCCATCCTGCGCACGACCAAGGATGCCGAAATGGTGGGAGCCCGCCAACGCGATCAATCCCTATCCGTTGCTGGCGGGAACCGCCGAGTAATCAGGAGCGGTCTGCGGCGTTCTTCCGGACACACCGCACGCGGCCCTTGCTGCCGTCCTTTTCCCGATACATCAGCGTGGTGTCGGAAATGCGATCGAACACCATGCCCTTCATCGATCCGCGCGTGAATGTCACCCGCTCGCCTGTCAGCAGGTAGGTGCCAAGCCCTTCGTCCGTTCGATAGGTCGAGGCGTTGCCGATGGTGAAACCCATGTCGGGCAATTCGCGCCAGGCCGCGCCGCTGGCATCGCCGGGCAACGAGCAGACATAGATGCCGTGCGGCAATGTGCCCAGTCGGCCATCCGTCGCCTGTGCGGCGGGAGCGGCAGAAAGAACGACGGCTAAAGAAGCGGAAGACAGCAGGGCGAGACGGCGTAGCATAGAAGCTCCATTAGCGGTTCTCCGGTCTTAGCGCCACCTGCCTTGCGGGCATGTGAAGGACCAGCTAGACGGCACAGCCTTGGCGATGGCGACCCCGTGCGCGACCCGCCGTTCCCGTGTGCATGAAAAGGTCCAGGCCATGAAAATGAGCGGCGTCGATATTCGCCCCGGCAACATCATCGAATACGAAGGTGGTATCTGGAAGGTGGCCAAGATCCAGCATACGCAACCGGGCAAGGGCGGGGCGTATATGCAGGTCGAAATGAAAAACCTGCAGGACGGGCGCAAGACCAATGTCCGCTATCGCAGCGCCGACACGGTCGAGAAGGTGCGGCTGGAATTGCAGGAATACCAGTTCCTGTACGAGGATGGCGACATGCTGGTCTTCATGGACCAGTCCACCTTCGAACAGATCAACCTGCCCGCCGACCTTCTGGGCGATGCGCGCGCGTTTTTGGAAGACGGCATGACCGTCACGCTGGAACTGTGGGAGGAAAAGCCCATTTCCGTGGCACTGCCCGACCAGATCGAAGCCACGATCGTGGAAGCGGACGCGGTCGTAAAGGGCCAGACGGCGTCTTCCAGCTACAAGCCCGCCAAGCTGGAAAATGGCGTGCGCGTGATGGTGCCGCCGCATATCGAAAGCGGCACGCGCATCATCGTGGATGTGTACGAACAAACCTATGTCGGGAAAGCCGGGTAACAGACGCCATGTCGATGTATTCAGGTCTCGTCCGCGTGATGGAACGCGCCGCGCGCAAGGCGGGCAACCGGCTGCGCCGCGATTTCGGCGAGGTCGAGCATTTGCAGGTCAGCCGCAAAGGGCCTGCCGACTTCGTGTCCAAGGCCGACCAGGTTGCCGAACGCACGCTGTATGACGAGCTGGGCGCGGCACGGCCGGGCTGGGGCTTCGTGCTGGAAGAGGCGGGCACCATCGAAGGCGATCCGGACAAGCCGCGCTGGATCGTCGACCCGCTCGATGGCACCAGCAACTTCCTCCACGGCATCCCGCATTTCGCGATCAGCATCGCGGCGCAGGAACCCAAGCCCGGCGGGGGCTGGGGCGAAGTGACGGCTGCGGTCGTCTATCAGCCGATCACCGACGAGACGTTCTGGGCGGAAAAAACGCGCGGCGCATGGGTTCAGGACCAGCGCCTGCGCGTGTCGGCCCGCAACCGCCTGTCGGAGGCGCTGATTGCCACCGGCGTGCCGTTCGCAGGTCACGGCGACTTTGCCGAATGGAACAAGATTTTCGGTGCCATCGGTCCGCAGGTTGCGGGTATCCGGCGCTTCGGAGCCGCATCGCTCGATCTCGCCTGGCTCGCCGCGGGCCGGTATGACGGGTTCTGGGAAAGCGGGCTGAACGATTGGGACACTGCGGCAGGGTGCCTTCTGGTGCGCGAGGCCGGCGGTTTCGTCAGCGACTATCGCGGACGCTCGATGCCGATCCATTCCGCGCAAGTGCTGGCCGCCAACGATGCGCTGCATTCGCGTATGCACAAGCTGCTGGCGGGCGCGTTGAAGGCGTAATGCTTGAAGCGCGGTTGCGAGGCCGCTAACAGCGCGGTCTTCGCCTATGGACATGCCCCTGTGGTGGAATTGGTAGACGCGTTCGACTCAAAATCGAATTTCGAAAGAAGTGCCGGTTCGAGTCCGGCCAGGGGCACCACCTCTATAGTATTGTCTTTTCAGGCGACCCACGGCCCGGTAATCGCAACCGTCCGCGTCGGTGAATAGGCATTCACGAAAAACCATTTGCCGTCGGGCGAGAAACAGCCTCCCGCCAGCTCGGTTTGCGCCCGCAGCCTGCCGAACGCATAAGCGCGACCGTCCGGCGTGATGCCGCGCAAATGGTTGTCGACGACATCGGTATATTGATCCTCGCACACGATCAGGTGGCCATTGGGTGCGACGGTCAGGTTGTCGCCGTAATCGAACTGTTCCTTGCTGCTGCTTTCGAAGAACAGCTCGACCGTGTCGGGTGCCGACCCGCGTCCGGGCACGAAGCGGAATATCTGGCCCAGCTTGCGCGCGCCGCCATTGGTGGAACACACGAACAGGTCGTCGTGGCCCATATGGATGCCTTCGCCGCGCGCGATTAGCGAGGCGCCCTGTGCTACGGCGCGCTGCCGCAGATCGTCTTCGGGCGCTTCCACATCGTCGCAATCCACCCATACGACGCGATAGGCCTGGCGCAGCGGCATGGCGGCGGCTTGCCAGTTGCGCGTGTCCGGCAGACCAACGATCTGCATCGCCTGCAATGCGCCGCCTTCGTGCAGGCTGTCCCGGCACCTTGGGCAGGAAGCGATACAGAACACCGTCGTCGCGGTCTTCGGTCAGGTAGACAATACCGGTTACCGGATCGACGCAGGCGGCTTCGTGATTGAACCGGCCCATCGCCCTCAGCGGGACGGGGTCGACCAATCCGGTGGCACTGGCGGGGACTTCGAAAACCCAGCCGTGATTGCGCGACAGGCCGTCGCCATAGCGCTGGCCCGGACCGGTGGGTGCTTCCTCGCACGTCAGCCAGCTGCCCCACGGCGTTATGCCGCCCGAACAGTTGCGGATGGTGCCGGCCAGCGTGCGAAACTGGCGCTTCACCGCCAGCGTTTCGGCATCGAGCACGAGGTTGGTGGTGCCGCCGGGTAAAACCGCCCCCTCGCGCGTGTCGAACCCCGATGCCAGCACCCCGCCGCCATCGTCCGTCGGCACAAGCTCGTGATTGCGGACCAGAGCGATTTCGCCATTGCCGAGCGGCAGGCAGCCCATTCCGTCGGCCTTGTCCGGCACGGTGCCGCCATCGTCCATCGCATCGCCGAAGCTGGAGAGCAGGCGGTAGGAGAAGCCGGACGGCAGATCGAGCAGTCCGGCGGGGTCAGGAACGAGGGGGCCGTACCTGTCGAAGGAAGATGCGGCGGAAATGCCCGGCTTACCACGCGCAACGCATCCGCTGGCAACCAGTGCGGCGAATGCCGAGGCAGTGGCATTGAGAAAATTGCGGCGGTCCATGTCTTTATCTCCAGTCTCGCCATGAAGATCTATCGTGGTATTATGACAGCTTCGGACCATCCTCGACCGTCAAAGCCAATAGTGCGAAGCTGGCGAGCCAGTGTTCGCCCATATAGTCGCCGGTGACGTGGGGCAGAGCAGTTTGCAAATGCGTATCGGCCACGCCGCGCAGATGCGCTGCCTGCGCTTCCGGCATGGCTCCGGCAATATCGCGCAGCGCCCATGCGCGGCTGAGGTTGAGGCCGTCGAGATGGGCGATCTTGCCGTCGGTCCGGTCGGAGACGGTTGCGGGTTCGAGCCGGTCGATCCAGCCATTGTCGATGACCAGCGCGGTAAACCAGCGGGCGAAGGCATCGGGTGTCAGGACATGGCGCATCAGCTGCGCCGCCGTCAGGACCGGCGACAGGAACTCGTCGCCACCCGGTTCCCATCCATGATAGTTTCGCCGGTCCGCAAACGCTGTGCGCGCCCAGTCATCTATGGCCGATACAAGGGCAGGGGACCGGTCCGTCGCCCAATGCCGCGAAAGCAGCAAGGCGAACGCCGTGTTGTAATGCGTGCCGACATAGACGGGATAGGTCAGCACTTTGAGATACGCGTCGAACTGCCCGGCAAAATGCGCGGCCAGCGGTTCGAGTTGCCTTGCCCATGTCCTGTCGCCATGTCGCACGGCCTCGTGATGCAGATATAGCAGCCAGCCCCAGCCATAGGGCCGCTCGAACCCGCGCGCTGTGGGTTGCCGGGCATAGGCCAGCTCCGCCGCGCAGTTATCCGCAGTGAAGGTTGCGTCGGCGAGCCTCGCAATAGCGTCCGCTTCGGGCAGATCGGGAAACAGCCGCCGCAGCGTCAGCAGCGTCCACCAGCCATGCACGCAGGAATGCCAGTCATAGCTGCCGAAGAAACAGGGATGCAGCGCGCGGGGCGAACGTGCATCGCCGGCCGATGCCATCACATGGTCCAGCTTGTGCGGGTATTCGCGCGCCACATGGCCCAGCGCCGCCTGCGCGAACCGCGATGCCTGTTCGCGGGTCAGGTCCATAGCAGGAAGGCTCCGATGTAGATGATCGCCACGTTGCACACCCACAGCGGAATGGCGGTCCACACCTGTTGCCGGATGACGCCGTTCTGGTCGTCCAGTTCCAGCAATGCGGCGGGCACGATGTTGAAATTGGCAGCCATCGGCGTCAGCAGCGTGCCGCAGAACCCGGCGAGCATCCCGACCGCGCCGATAACGGCCGGATTGCCGCCATACCCCTCCACCAGCAGCGGTATGCCGATGGCGGCGGCCATTACGGGGAAGGCGGCAAAGGCATTGCCCATGATCATCGTGAATACCGCCATGCCCAGACAGAACACGATCACGGTGAGCAACACGCTGCCTTCGGGAATGACCGACCCCGCCAGCGTGCCGATGATGTCGCCAACCCCGGCCAATGCAAACACTGCGCCCAATGCCGCAAGCATCTGGGGCAGGATCGCGGCCCAGCCGATTGAATCGAGGAGGCGGCGGCCTTCCTGCGCAGGGGCAAGAAGCGGCGGTCGCAGCCATGCCATTGCCACCACCAGCGCGATAACGACACCGATGCCGAACAGGATCAGCGTCTCGCGGCGCGGCGCGAACAGCTCCGTTTCGTTCAACGGCGTGTAATTATACGCAAGCGTCCCCGCTACCGCGACGAACGGCACGATCAGCGCAGGCAGGAATAGCCTGTTCCCCAAACGCGCGGACAGTTCGGCGCGCTCCTCCACACCTGTCGTGGCAGGATTGCTGCGGCCCAATCCGCCGACACCGGCGATGCCGACCAGTGCCAGCACCAGCACTCCGTTCGCCAGGTCCGAAAGATGGCTGCCGAACAGGAAGCTGGCTGCGAGCAGGCCCCAGAATGCGGCATTGCCCCAACGCTTCGGATTGCTGCCGTCCAGCGCGCTCAGTGTCGCCCATATCGCGAAGAATGCTCCTGCCAGGATGTAGAGCCATTCGTAGGTAATCACGGCGCGACCCTCCCGCCGCTACGTCCTAGGTTGCGGTCCAGCGCCATGATCCGCCCGCCATGAATGAAGAACGCGCAGATCGCCGTCGGGATGGCCCAGACCGAAAGCTGCAATGGCGTAAGCGGATAGCCGGCGGACTCGAACACGCCCTGGATCAGCAGGATGGACGCGATGGCGAAAAAGATGTCCTCGCCGAAGAACAGTCCGACATTGTCGGTGGCTGCCGACATGGCGCGCACTTTTTGCCGGTCCTCTTCGGGCATGTCGCCATGCGACTTCACCGCCGCCGCCTCTGCCATCGGCGCGACCAGCGGGCGCACCGCCTGGGGGTGGCCGCCGATATCCTTCATGCCCAGCGCGGCGGTAATCTGGCGGAACAGCAGATACAGCACCAGCAGCTTGCCCATCGTCGCGCCGCGCACCGTCTCGATCAGCGCACTGGCGCGTTGCTGCAGGCCGTATCGCTCAAGCAATCCGATCACCGGCAGGATGATCCAGGTCACGCTGATATAGCGGTTGTCGTTGAACGCCTTGCCCAGCGCCTCGATCACCGGAACCGCATCCAGTCCGGCCAGCAGGCCAGTGGCGACGGCAGCGCCGACGACAACCAGCAGTGGATTGAACCGCAACGCAAAGCCCACGACGACCAGCGCGATGCCGATAAGAGGCCAGTAATTCATGCGCCGTTTTTCCTTTTCGCAGCATCGAGTCCGCCGCCGTCCCCAAATCCGCCGCCACCGGGTGTCTGTATCACAAAGGTATCGCCCGGCTGCATCTGCGCGCTGGCGGTTGCCGACAACTCTTCGCGCGTGCCGTCCGTGCGCTCGACCCAGTTGCGACCCGGCAAGGCATCCCCGCCGCCAGCCAGCCCGCGCGGTGCGACGCTGCGCCGGTTCGCCAGTATGTTGGCGCGCATGGCCTCCAGAAAGGTGATGCGGCGCTCCACCCCGTCGCCGCCGCTGTGCGCGCCGCGTCCGCCCGAACCGCGCCGGATGGCAAAGCTGTCCAGCCGCACCGGAAAGCGGGTTTCGAGGATTTCGGGATCGGTCAGGCGCGAATTGGTCATGTGGGTCTGCACGGCGCTGGTGCCGTCATGGTCCGGCCCCGCACCCGATCCGCCCGCGATGGTTTCGTAATACTGGTAGGCCTCGTTGCCGAAGGTGAAATTGTTCATCGTGCCCTGCGACGGCGCAAGGCGGCCGGTGGCGGCGAACAGGCAATCGGTGACGACCTGGCTGGTTTCGACATTGCCCGCGACGACGGCCGCGCCGGGTGCGGGGTTGAGCATGGAACCTTCGGGCACGACCAGCGTGACCGGGCGGAGGCAGCCATCGTTCATCGGAATGGCATCATCGACCAGCGTTCGCAGGACATAGAGCGCAGCGGCGCGGGTGATGGAGCGGGGCGCGTTGAAATTGTTGTGCTGCTGCGCGCTGGTGCCGGTGAAGTCGAACACCGCCGAGCGCGCATCGCGATCCACGCGGATGGCGACGGTGACCTGCGCGCCATTGTCCATCGGATAGCTGAACGATCCGTCGTCCAGCTCCGCCAGCAAACCGCGCACGCTCTCCTCGGCATTGGCCAGCACGTGGTCCATATAGGCCGCGACCGTATCGGGTCCGCGTTCCGCGGCTGCCTGAACCAGCAATTCGCTGCCCCTGCTGCACGCGGCAAGCTGCGCGCGCAGGTCGGACAGGTTGCGGTCGGGTCGGCGCGCGGGATACTCGGCATCGGCCAGCGCGGCGCGCACGGCATCTTCGCGGAAGGTGCCTTCATCCACCATGAGCAGGTTGTCGATCAACACGCCTTCCTCGCGTGTCGTGCGGCTATCGGGCGGCATCGAGCCGGGTGCAATGCCGCCGATATCGGCATGGTGCCCGCGTGCGGCGACAAAAGCATCGGGGGCGGCGCTGTCATCGTGGTAGAAGACGGGCACGATCACGGTGATATCGGGCAAATGGGTGCCGCCACGGAACGGGTCGTTCACGACATAGGCATCGCCGCGCCTGATGCCGCGTCCGTCATGCGATGCGCCATCCTGAGCAAGACCGCGCGCCTCGATAACGCGAGCGACGGAATCGCCCATGCTGCCCAGATGCACGGGAATGTGCGGCGCATTGGCAATCAGCGCACCCGACCGGTCGAACAGCGCGCAGGAAAAATCGAGCCGTTCCTTGATATTGACCGAGGTGGCGGTGTTTTGCAGCACCACGCCCATTTCCTCGGCAATGGCCATGAACAGGTTGTTGAATATCTCCAGCCGCACCGGATCGACGGCGGTGCCTGCTGCGGCCTGCCGATCGACCGGCACGGTGCGGGTCAGCACCAGACTGTCCTCATCGGCAAGACGCCCTTGCCAGCCTTCGTCGATGACGGTGGTCGAGCCGGGATCGATGACCAGCGCGGGACCGGCGATTTCCTGCCCGCTCCGCAACGCACCGCGCTGAAAGGTCGGCCAGTCGCCGGATGCGATGTTGCCTGCATGATCGATATGTATCGGTGCGCTCGCCAGTCCGCCGGTCCTGCCGATGGCCTCGACGCTCAATGCCTCGACAAGGATCGCAGCCTCGCTGTCGGAATAGCCGTATCGCTGGCGGTGCAGGGTGCGGAACGATGCTGCCATCGCCTCGGTATTGTCACAAGCGACGGTCAGCACCGAGTCGCTGCCGTCGAAACGCAGGCGTGCGCGCGGTGTCACTTCGATATGGCGGGCTGCAATACCTTGCTCCGTCAATGCCGCACGTGCTTCGGTTTCAAGCGCCGAGAGCGCGTCCTCGAACCCGTCGTGCAGAGGGCGAACAAGGCTGGTTTCGCGGATCGCCTTTACCGGTGCCAGGCCGATGCCATACGCCGACAGAATGCCCGCGAGCGGATGGACCAGAACGGTTTCGATGCCCAGCTCGTCGGCCACGCTGCACGCATGTTGTCCGCCCGCACCGCCAAAGCAGGCGAGGGCATATCCGGTAACATCGTGCCCGCGCGCCACGGAAATCTTGCGGATGGCATTGGCCATGCCGTCATTGGCAATGGCGAGAAAGCCGCGCGCAATATCCGCCAGCGGCTTGGGCGAGGGGAGCGCATCGGCGATTTCGCTCAACCGCTTGTGCGAGGCGGCGGGGTCGAGCGGTTCATCGCCAGCAGGGCCGAACACATTGGGGAAGAAAGCCGGGTCCAGGCGACCCAGAAACAGGTTGCAGTCGGTGACGGTCAGCGGCCCGCCCTTGCGATAGCACGCGGGGCCAGGGTCGGCGCCCGCGCTGTGCGGACCGACGCGGAAGCGCGCGCCGTCGAAACTGCAAATCGACCCGCCGCCCGCCGCCACGGTGTGGATCTGCATCATCGGCGCGGCGATGCGGACGCCCGCGACAACGTTTTCCGCCGTCAGTTCCAGCGCACCTGCATAATGCGAGACATCGGTGCTGGTCCCGCCCATGTCGAACCCGATCAGCTTGCGATGGCCCAGCGGTTCGCCCGCCACGACCATGCCGACGACACCGCCCGCCGGGCCGGACAGGATGGCGTCCTTCCCGTGAAAGGCATCGGCATCTGCCAGCCCGCCATTTGATTGCATGAACCGCAGGCGGTCCACCGGCGGAAGGTCACGCCGCAGCCCGTCGATATACCGCTGAAGCACCGGTGAAAGATAGGCATCCACCACCGTCGTATCGCCACGCGGGACCAGCTTGATAAGCGGCGCGATTTCGTGGCTGACGCTGACTTGCGCGAAGCCCGTGGCACGGGCAATTTCCGCCAGCTTTGTTTCGTGATCGTGGTATTTCCAGCCATGCACCAGCACGATGGCGACGGCGTCGAAACCGCAATCGCGCAAATTCGGCGAAAGCGGTGCGCGCCGCGCCGTCATCCAGCGGCGTTAGGACTTCGCCACCGGCGCTTATGCGTTCGTCGATCTCGACAACCTGCGCAGGCAGCTGTTCGGGCAGGATGATGTGCCGCGCAAAGATCTCGGGCCGCGCCTGTGTGCCGATGGCCAGCGCATCCGCGAAGCCGCGCGTCGTGACCAGTGCAACCCGCTCGCCCTTGCGCTCCAGCAGGGCATTGGTGGCGACCGTGGTGCCGATGCGCAGTTCGGCAATCGGCCCGTCGCCGTGCGCCTGCATCAAGCGCCGCACCGCTTCGGTCGCGGCATCGTCGTATTGCCCCGGTTTTTCGGACAGCAGTTTATCGGTAACGAGTTTGCCCGACGGGGTGGTGGCGACCACGTCGGTAAAGGTGCCGCCGCGATCGACCGCGAAACGCCAGGAGGGGAGGGTATCGTTCGCCATGCGCTTTACCCTCTATCCCGCCGCGAACCTGTTAAACCGCAGGACAGCGTAGCATTGTTTGTGCCGGAGCGCGCGGCGGTTGCCAGCGCAGCTTGTCGCGCGTCAGCATGGAGACGCGCACCAGCGATACCGTCGGCGGCGACAAGGTCGCCATCGGGTCGGGCGGGGCACCTTCTTCCATCGTGGTGAACCGGATATTGTCGTCCAGCAAAGTCCATTCTCCCTTGCTGTCGAATGTCGTAAACCGCCCGTTGGACGCCAGCGTAACGAACGCGCCGCTAGCGCAGCCGATGTCCTGCGGCGCCCACGTGCCGAACAGAGCAGCGCGCCGGTCTTCGCTGGACGCGGCAGCCGGAGTCACACGAGTCTGTATGCGCGGTTCGGAACGGTTCACTTGCGATGCGCGGTCGATATCGCCCGCTTCCCCGCATCCCCACACCAATGTGCAGGCAGCAGCGGCGAGACAGGCGATGGCGGTTTTCAAAACAATATGCTCCTGAAACCGGCGACCATGCGCTTTCATAAACGCACTCGGCCCCCATCCTTCCCCGCAATGTGTGCAAACCGGCGCGATGGCGCAAGCCAAGACGCGCATTTTTGGCTTGAAAAGACGCGGGCAGTAGCAGAACGGCAGGGGTGGAAATGATACCGATGCCTTCCCCCCACGCCCTCGCGGCCATGATCGTCACGGTCCTGATGTTCGTTGGATTTGCGCGCGGGCGGGTCGGCGTGGAAATCGTCTCGCTGCTGACCATCGCAGTGATTGCGGTGGGCCTGTATTTCTTCCCGCTGCCCGACACCGGCCCGACCGATGGCCTGCAACTCGCATTTTCGGGTTTCGGCCACTACGCCCTGATTACGATCTGTGCGCTGATGATCATGGGGCGCGGGCTGGTGGTTACCGGCGCGCTGGAACCTGCCGCGCGGTTCCTCGAAAGCGTCTTCAAGTGGAACCTGCAAGTCGGGCTGCTGGTGTCGCTGGTGCTGGCGTTTTTCCTGTCGATGGGTGTCAACGACACGCCGGTTCTGGTGCTGTTGTTGCCGATATTCGTGGCACTGGCGCAGCGCGGGGCGATGCCTGCTTCCAAGACGCTGATCCCGCTGAACGCCGCCGTGCTGATCGGCGGGATGGCGACCACCATCGGCACATCGACCAACATTCTGGTTGTATCCATCGCCACCGATCTCGGCATGACGCCGATTGGCGTGTTCGACTTTGCCCCAATCGTGCTGGTCGCTGGACTCGTGGCACTGCCCTATCTCTGGCTCGTGATGCCGCGCCTGCTGGGCGACAATCGCGTCGAGGATACCAGCGTGCGCCGCCGGTTCCACACCCGCCTGCGGATCAGCGACGATAGCGAGCTGATCGGACAGGACATCGCCGACATTGCCGAGCGCCTGCCCGACGATATCGTTTTTCACGACAAGCCGAGCGGTCCGCTGACCGCGCAGCAGCGTGTGCATATTTCCGGCACGCATGACGGGCTGGAAGAAGCGATGCGGACGTTGCGCACGGATGCAGCACCGACATGGGTGCTGGAACGGATCAAGCGGCGCGCCCAGGCCTCGCGCGAGGATGTGGTGGTGGTCGAGATGACGATCACGGCGGACTCGCGCCTGCTCAACCGTTCGCTGCCCACGTCCGGCATTGCCGATCTCTATGGCGTGGCGGTTCTGGGCACACATCGTCCGCAACGCCTGCTGCCGGAACATAAGACCTTCAGCGTGGGCGGCGACATGCGCTTTGCCGAAGGCGACGTGCTGCTGGTAACCGGCCTGCCCGAAGACCTTCAGGCCTTCGGGCGCGATGACAGTCTGCTGACGCTGGACGGCGCGCGCGAAGTGCCGCGCCGGTCCAAGGCGGTGCTGGCCGCGGCGATCATGCTGGGCAGCGTGGGCCTTGCGTCCATCGGCCTGCTGCCGATTGCCGTCTCGGCGCTGGCAGGGGCGATCCTGATGTTCGTCACCGGATGCGTGAAGTTCGACCGGGTAGGGCGCGCGCTGTCGGCCAAGGTCATCGTGCTGGTCGCTGCCAGTATCGCCATCGGGCGGATTATCGACGATAGCGGCGCGGCGGGCTGGCTGGGCGATACCATGTCGCTGGGCCTGGTCTATCTGTCGCCCGCGATGGTGCTGGCCACGATCATGCTGTTCGTGACGATCCTGACCAACTTCGCCTCCAACGCCACCGCCGCCACGGTCGGCACGCCGATTGCCTTCAGCATCGCCAGCACGCTGGGCCTGCCGCCCGAGCCGCTGATCCTCGCCGTGCTGTTCGGTTGCAATTTGTGCTACGCCACACCCATCGCTTACCAGACGAACATGCTCATCATGGCCGAGGGTAGCTACGAGTTCCGCGACTACATCCGCACCGGCGTCCCGCTGGTGCTGCTGATGGTGACGACCCTGTCGCTGTTGCTCGTGATGACCTATGGCCTTTGAGTGATCCGCGACCGACCCGCGACGAAGCAAGGAAACAGAAATATGCGCACCTTCGTTACTGCCCTCTGCGGTGTCGCCGCCCTGGCCCTCGCACCTTCCGCCACGGCCAATGATATCCGCGAGGCAGTGCAGGCAGACATGCCGAACCTGATGGCGCTGTACCGCGACCTGCACGCCAATCCGGAACTGAGCTTTCAGGAAACCGAAACCGCTGCGAAACTGGCTGGGGAACTGCGCGAGGCGGGCTATACCGTGACCGAAGGGGTGGGGCAGACCGGCATCGTCGCCGTGCTGGAAAATGGCGACGGGCCGGTGGTCATGCTGCGCGCGGACATGGATGGCCTGCCGGTGATCGAGCAGACCGGGCTGCCCTATGCTTCGAAGCGGACAGCGGTGCCTGCATCGGGTGTGGAAACGGGCGTCATGCATGCCTGCGGGCATGATACGCATATGGCGGGCCTTGTCGGCGCGGCACGGGTTCTGGCCGACAACCGCGACGACTGGTCCGGCACGCTTGTACTGATCGGGCAACCTGCGGAGGAAGTCGGGCTGGGCGCGGTGGCCATGCTGGATGACGGCCTGTTCACCCGCTTTCCCAAGCCCGACTATGTGCTGGCGTTCCACGATGCAGCGGGCGCGCCTGCCGGGGCCATCGGCTATTCCAGCGGCTTTGCGCTTGCCAATGTCGACAGCGTCGACCTGACGGTGCGCGGCGTGGGCGGGCACGGCGCTTATCCGCAGACCGCCAAGGATCCCATCGTCCTGGCAAGCGCCATCGTGATGAAACTGCAAACACTCGCGAGCCGGGAAAGCAGCCCGCTCGACCCGGTGGTCGTCACTGTGGGCAGCTTTCACGCCGGGGCGAAACACAACATCATCTCGGACGAGGCGAAGCTCCAGCTCACCGTGCGATCCTACAGCGACGAGTCGCGCAAGCTACTGCTGGACGGGATCGCGCGTATTGCGCGCGGGGAGGCGATTGCCGCCGGAATGCCCGATGATTTGATGCCGATCGTGAATGTCATCGAACCCTACACGCCCGCGACGTACAACACGCCCGAGCTAACCGCTGCGGTTATGGGGCGGCTGACCGAACGGTTCGGTGCGGACCGCGTCTTTGAAACGCCATCGGTCATGGGTGGCGAGGACTTCGGCCAGTTCCTGCGGGCCGATCCCGACGGGATACAGTCGCTGATTTTCTGGATAGGCGGCGTGCCTGCGGAGAAATACGCCGCCGCGCAGCGGGGCGAAGCCGAGCTGGTATCGCTGCACAGCCCGTTCTGGGCACCTGATGCGGAAGCGGTTGTGGCGACGGGGGCGGAGGCGCTCAGCAGCGCGGCGATGGATCTGATGCCGGTGGATACCGGGATAGGCGGCTAGAAATCCTGGCTTTGCCCGCCGCCCGATCTGGCGAGCGAAGCCTGCGACGCGGCCCGGATCGCATCGGCCTCCGCCTCCGGCGAGGGTTTGCGTTTCAGCATCGCCAAAATCTCTTCCTGCCGTTCCTTGGACATTGCCTGGAATTCGGCCAGCGAGATACCCATGATGGCCAGCTGCTCGACCCATTCCGGGCGACCAGCGCGGCCCGCCGTCGTCCGTTCCGGTCCGGCATAGGACGTATCGATATACCCGCCACCACCGCCACCACGCCGGGGTGCGGGTGCGGTCGTAAACTTGCTGCTTTTGCTGGTCAGTGTCGTGCTGAACTCGGCCTCGCGCACCGTTTCGGCGGCGTCGCCTGCTGTCGCGGCAACGGCTTCGCGTTTTTCGCCATCAGCCATGACGGCGAGCAGCGTCGTCAATCCCACCGTCGCCAGCGCGAAGTGCCGATACATCTGCATCGTGATAACAGGTTTGCTGCTTCGCCTCGCCATGACGGGCTGCATAGTGCGCCCGACTTAAACAGGCGGGTGCGGGTATGGTTAATACCGGCCTAATTGCAGCGGCAGACTTTGCGCAAATTTACGGCCGCCGACCCGCTTTCGCGTGCCGACGGCCGTATTCTCCTCCCCAGGAGAAACCGTAATTGTTTAGATATATGTGCCGAGCCGGTGGTGCAGCGCGTTCACTTTCGCCAGCTCCTCGCGGTCTTCCAGCACTTTAGCATGGCTGGAAAGAGCTGCGCGTAACAGTTTGAAGTCTGCGGTGGAAAGCAGCGCGCGAGCGCGACCGGGTTCGGTTTTGGGTGCGTCATCCATGATCGGCAATCCTTCTCTGCAAAATTATTGGCGAGCGAGGCGTTACGCCGCCTCGAACTGGTTCATCGTATTGTCGGCACCACCGGCTTTCAACGCGGCGTCGCCGGCGAAGTAGTCCTTGTGGTCGTCGCCGATGTCGGACCCGGCCATGTTCTGGTGCTTCACGCACGCGATGCCCTGACGGATTTCCTCGCGCTGGACGTTCTTGACGTAGCCCAGCATGCCGTCGTCGCCGAAATAGCGTTTGGCGAGATTGTCCGTGCCTAGTGCCGCCGTGTGGTAGGTGGGCAGGGTAATCAGGTGGTGGAAGATGCCGGCCTGCGCCGCCGCGTCACGCTGGAAAGTGCGAATACGCTCGTCGGCTTCGATGGCGAGATCCGTTTCGTCATACTGCGTCGCCATCAGCTTGGCACGGTCGAACGCCGACATATCGCGCCCTTCTTCTTCCCAGATATCAAACACCTGCTGGCGGAAGTTGAGAGTCCAGTTGAAGCTGGGCGAGTTGTTGTAAACCAGCTTTGCATTCGGCACGACTTCGCGGATGCGGTCGACCATGCCGCCGATTTGCCCGATATGCGGCTTCTCGGTTTCGATCCACAGCAGGTCGGCGCCCGCCTGAAGGTTGGCGATGCCGTCCATCACGCAGCGATCCTCGCCGGTACCCGAACGGAACTGGTAGAGATTGGAAGGCAGGCGCTTGGGACGCATCAGCTTGCCATCGCGGCTAAGGAACACGTCGCCATCGCGCACATTGCCGGTATCGACCTCTTCGCAATCGATGAAGCTGTTGTAGCGGTCGCCGAGATCGCCCGGCTCCTGCGTAATCGCAATTTGCTTGGTCAGGCCCGCACCAAGGGAATCGGTGCGCGCGACGATGATGCCGTCGGGAACGCCGAGTTCGAGGAAAGCATAGCGGATGGCGCGGATCTTCTGGTGAAAATCCTCATGCGGCACAGTGACCTTGCCGTCCTGGTGGCCACACTGCTTTTCATCCGAAACCTGGTTTTCAATCTGGAGCGCGCAGGCACCGGCTTCGATCATTTTCTTGGCGAGCAGGTATGTCGCTTCGGCATTACCGAACCCGGCATCGATATCGGCGATGATCGGGACCACATGCGTCTGGTGCGCGTCGATGGCATTTTCCAGCCGCTTGGCTTCGATTTCGTCACCGGCGTCCGTAGCGGCGTCGAGTTCGCGGAACATTCCGCCCAGCTCGCGGGCGTCGGCTTGGCGCAGGAAGGTGTAGATTTCCTCGATCAGCGCGGGAACCGAGGTTTTCTCGTGCATCGACTGGTCGGGCAGGGGGCCGAACTCGCTCCGCATCGCGGCGACCATCCAGCCCGACAGGTAGAGATAACGGCGCTGCGTGCTGCCGAAATGCTTCTTGATCGCGATCATCTTCTGTTGAGCGATGAAGCCGTGCCAGCAGCCAAGCGACTGGGTGTATTGCGCCGGGTCGGCATCGTAGGCATCCATGTCGGCGCGCATGATGGCGGCGGTGTGGCGGGCAATGTCGAGGCCGGTGGGGAAGCGGTTCTGCAATTTCATGCGCGCGGCGGAAGCGGGCGATATGGCGACCCACGGCGCGCCGCCTGCTTCGATGGTGCTCGTGGTTTCGTCGAGATGGGTGCGGTAGGTCATGGAGGCGTCTTTCGGGAGGTGATTGGTTTGCTGACCTTAGAATACGGCGCAGGGCCGGTTTTGCACGACAATTGACAAAACATCTTGTCTAACGCGCTCTGCCCTGCCAGTTCGGCGTGTAATGTTGCAAAGATTATGACAAAGCAGGATGGCGCTCTTTTTGCCGGTCCGGCGCTGCGCAGGTTGCGCGCGCGCGATGGGCTGACGCAGGCCGCTATGGCGGGAAGGCTGGCGATTTCGCCCAGCTATCTCAACCTGATCGAACGCAACCAGCGCCCGGTTTCGGCGCGGGTGATGATGCGCCTTGTCGAGGAGTTCGATTTCGATCCGCGCAGCTTGCGCGAAGACAAAGCGATCGGCGGGCTGGACGGCCTCAGACGCCGCTTCGCCGACGAACGCTTCGCCGATATCGCAATCGACCGCGCCGAAGTGCAGGCCTTCCTCGAAAACGCCCCGCAAGCCGCCGCCGCCTTCGCCCGGCTCTACGACGCTGCCGATGCACCGGTCTCGGCCGTCGTATCCCCGCTCGCCGAAACGCGGCAGGAAATTGAACGATGGCGCAATTATTTTCCCGAACTCGACGAGCAGGCCGAATTGCTCGCCGACGAAATTCGCCTGTCCAATGCAGATATCGGCGCAGGGCTGGCGGAGCGCCTGCGCGAGCGGCACCGGCTGACCCTGCGCATCCTGCCGCGCACGGTAATCGCCGATACCGTCCGCCGCCTCGACCTCCATGCCCGGCAAGTGCAGCTGTCCGAAATGCTGGGCGCACCGGCCCGCACGTTCCAGGTCGCCATGCAGATCGCCAGCCTGGAAGCGCGTGACACCATTGCGGGCATTGCAGGCGGGCGCGACTGGTCGTCCGACGCCGCGCGCACCCTGTTCGAGCGACACCTGACCGCTTATTTCGCCGCCGCACTGGTGATGCCTTATGGTCGCTTGCTACGCGCCTGCGAGGCCACCGGATACGATCTGGCGGTGCTGCAACACCGCTTCGGCGTCAGCTATGAACAGCTCGCCCATCGCCTGACCACCCTGCAGCGCGTCGGCCATCGCGGCCTGCCGTTCTTCATGGCGCGCATCGACCGCGCGGGGCAATTCTCCAAACGTTATTCCGGTGCGAGCGGCGCATTGCTGATGGAGGGCGAGGCAAGCTGTCCGCTGTGGTCCGCGCACAAGGCGTTCGACCGGGCCGGCATCCTGTCGCAAACCGTCACGTTTTCCACGCGCGGCGGCGGGGAAAGCCAATGGCGCACCTTTTCGCGCGCGGTGGAAGTTGCCGGGCGGGAGGACGGCACCGCGTTCGTTGTTATAATCGGCGTGGAGGCCAAGTTGCTGGCGGACCTCGCCCCCGGCGCGCAGGATTTTGCCGAAGAACAATTGCCACAAACAATCGGCGCGGGTTGCGCGCGGTGTGACTTGCTGGAGTGTGGCCAGCGATCGGTGCCGCCATCCGGCATCGCGCTGGAACCTTCGCGCGACGGCAGGAGTTTATTGCCATTTGCCTTCAAACCGTAAGTACGCCTGCAATAATCGGGCACTGCGAAGGCAACGCAAAGGGAGAGCAGAGAATGACCGAAGAACGCACCACGGTGACTCGCGAGGCGGATGGCACCACCCACACGCACACCACGATCCGCGACGATGCGGGCCGATCCACGGGTGGCGGTGGCAAATGGGTGCTCCTGCTATTGCTGGCAGTCGCCATTATCGGCGGCCTGTTCATCTTCAACCAGATGGGCGGCGCGGAAGCAGCGAAGGATGTGGCCGTTGCCGATGCAGCGGGCGAAGTAGGCGAAGCGGCCCAGCAGGTCGGTAACGCCGTGGAAAACGCAGCTGACGAAATCGGCGGAGAATAGACCGGTGCCGGGGCTGCCGAAAAGCGGCCCCGGCGACCTGATGTAAAGTTTACCGACATTTCATGGTTTAGCGATAGGTAACGGCGGCGCCATTGCTTCCGCCAGGATTTCGCACACCACCATGATCCGCCTTTTCAAACACTACATCCCGCACGCCGTGATTCTACTGGCACTGGTGGATGTCGTCCTGCTGCTGCTGGCAGGCGAGATTGCGTGGCAGTTGCGCGCTAGCCAGATCGGCATGGCACCCGGATTGCTGATCGACCGTATCGTGCCCGTTGCCGGGTTTGCCGTCACGGTCTGGACCGCCATGATCGCGGTGGGTGTATATGGCAGCGAAGCCCTGCGCTCGCTGCGGTTTGCCTGCGCGCGGCTGCTTGTCGCGGTCAGCCTCGGCATTATCGCTTTGTCCGTTATCGATTACATCCTGCCGGGTGTCGCGTTCTGGCGCTCGACGCTAGTTTACGCGATGGCACTGGCTATCGTGGCGTTGATCTTCGCGCGTTCGGTCATCGGCGCGTTCAATGGCGGCGCTGCATTCCGCCGTCGCGTAGTAGTGCTGGGTGCGGGGATGCGTGCCGCGCGCCTGAAGGAACTGAGCGAGCGGGCCGGTTCCGGCTTTGCCATCGTGTCCTATATCGCGATGAGCGATGCGAACCGCGTGGTGAAGGAAGCCATTGCCCGCGATGCAATCCACAACCTCGACCGGTTCGTGGACAATCTGGCCGCCAGCGAAGTGGTGCTGGCGCTGGAGGAACGGCGCAACGCGCTGCCGCTGAAGGACTTGCTGCGCATCAAGACCACCGGCGTCCACGTCAATGATTTCAGCAGCTTCATGGAACGCGAGACGGGGCGCGTCGATCTGGATTCGCTCAACCCCAGCTGGCTGATATTTTCCGATGGCTTCAGTTCGGGACGCATGATTTCTAGTGCGGCAAAGCGCGTATTCGACATCGGTGCGAGCGGCCTGCTGTTGTTGCTGACCGCGCCGCTTATCGCGCTGTTTGCAGTGCTGGTGAAGCTGGACAGTTCCGGTCCGGCGTTCTTCCGGCAAAAGCGCATCGGCCTGTTCGGTCAGGGGTTCGAGGTTATCAAGCTGCGCTCCATGCGCACCGATGCCGAGAAAGACGGCGCGAAATGGGCGTGCAAGGATGACCCGCGCATCACCCGGCTCGGCAAGTTCATCCGCAAGGTGCGTATCGACGAATTGCCGCAGACGTGGAGCGTGCTGAAAGGCGAGATGAGCTTCGTCGGCCCGCGCCCGGAAGTGCCCAAATTCGTGGACGAGCTGGAAGACCAGCTGCCCTATTATGCGGAACGGCACATGGTGAAGCCCGGCATCACGGGCTGGGCGCAGATCAATTATCCCTATGGCGCCAGCATCGAGGATTCGCGGCACAAGCTGGAATACGACCTTTATTACGCGAAGAACTACACGCCTTTCCTCGACCTGCTGATCCTGCTGCAAACATTGCGCGTGGTGTTGTGGCCGGAGGGCGCGCGATGACGGGGCAAAGCGCGCTGGTCTGGCAGTTCCTCGCTTTTGCCATGCACCTGACGGGTGCGGCTGCCGCGTTCGTGGCGGCAGGCTGGATCGCGCAGCGCGGCGACAGGGCGCGGACGGATCGCAACACGCTGATCGTGGCGCTGGTGCTCACGGCGCTGTGGGCGCTGTGCCATGCGGCCTATGGTCCGCTGGTGGCGGGCACGGCGCTGGTGGAGGTTGCGCGCAATGTCGCGTGGATCGCGGTGCTGTATCGCCTGTTCGCCAATGACGGGCGGCACGAAAGCCTGCCGCAGATCAGGCCGATGATCTGGGCGCTGGTCTTCGTGGAGGCGTTGCAGATCGTGCTGGTGGTGATCGGCGCGCGCATACTCGACGTGCCCGCACTGTCTGCCGCCTTTTTCCAGGTCAATGCGATGTTCCGCGTGCTGGTGGCGGTCGGCGCGCTGGTGCTGTTGCACAATCTCTATGTCGGCGCGGCGCAGTCCATGCGTGATGTGCTGCGCTGGACCGCGGCGGCATTCGGCACGCTGTGGGCGTTCGACCTCAATTACTACCTCGTCTCCTATCTTGGCGGCACGGTCCCCGTAGAACTGGCGGCGACGCGCGGCATCGTCATCGCCATCGTCGCGGTGCCGCTGGCGATCGGGGCGGTGAAGGGCGTGGCGCATCTGCGTCTGCGACCGTCACGTTCGGTTGCGTTCCAGACGCTCTCGCTGCTGGTCATCTCGACCTACATCCTGCTGATGGCGGCGATTGCGCAGTCATTGTCGCTGGTCGGCGGCGATTTCGGGCGGCTGATACAGGTCGGCTTCGTATTCGCGGCGACGGTCGTGGCGCTGCTGTGGCTGCCCTCACAGAAACTGCGCGCGTGGGTGCGCGTCACCGCGATCAAGCACATGTTCAAGCATCGCTACGATTACCGGGCGGAATGGCTGCGCTTCACACAGACCATCGGGCGCGACGACGGGGGAAGCCAATCGTTGCAGGAGCGTGCGATCAAGGCGATGGCGGACATCACCGACAGCCCCGGCGGCCTGCTGTTTCTGCGCGACGATACCGCGCAGATGCAGATCGCGGCGCGCTGGAAATGGGCGGAAATCGATGTGCCCGCCGCTTCCATTCCCGAAGACCTTGCGACCATTTTCGACGGGCAGACCTTTATTGCCGATATCGACGAATTACGCAGCGCGGACGGGTCGGAAGAAGCGGGTGCGATCATCCCCGACTGGCTGCTGGCCGAGCGCAAGGCGTGGGCCATCGTGCCGCTGCTGCATTTCGACCGGCTGACCGGCTTCATCGTGCTGGCCCGGCCCGACGAGGCGCGGCGTCTGGACTGGGAAGATTTCGACCTGCTGCGCGTGGTCGGCCAACAGCTTGCCAGCTATCTGGCAGAACAATCGGGGCAGGTGGCGCTGATGGAAGCGGCGCGGTTCGATGAATTCAACCGCCGCATCGCGTTCGTCATGCACGATATCAAGAACCTGGCGAGCCAGCTCGCGCTGCTGTCGCGCAATGCGGAACGCCATGCCGACAAGCCGGAGTTTCGCGCCGATATGCTGGTCACGCTGCGCAACAGTGCGGACAAGCTGAATGCGCTGCTGGCGCGGCTGAACCGCTATGGCGCGAACCCGACGGCTGCGCGCGCACCGGTGGACCTGACGGCGCTGGCGCAACGGGTGGTGGCGCAATTTACCGGCGCGCATCCGGTAACGCTGCTGGACGCTGCGCCGGTGACGGTCTGCGCCGATGCCGAAACGCTGGAACAGGCGCTGGTCCATCTGGTGCAGAACGCGGTCGATGCAAGCGCGGCAGACATGCCCGTGCTGCTCGACCTGAGCGAGAATGGCGAGAAGGCGCGGATCGAGCTGATCGATTCCGGCTGCGGCATGACGGCGGAGTTCGTGCGCAACGGGCTGTTCAAGCCCTTCGTATCGAGCAAGCAGGGCGGGTTCGGCATCGGTGCCTTGGAAGCGCGCGAGCTGATCGCGGCAATGGGCGGGCGGCTCGATGTGGAATCGCGCGAAGGGCTGGGTACGCGCTTCACGCTGACCCTGCCATTGGCAAATGCAGGTGCCGATGCGGCGCTGGAAAGGGCGGCCTGATGGCGGATGTTCGACACAAATTGCTGGTGGTGGAGGATGACCCCGGCCTGCAGGCACAGTTGAAGTGGGCCTATGAGGATTTCGACGTCACCATCGTCGGCGACCGTGCCGCTGCGCTGGCCGCATTGCGTTCGGACGAACCGGCCATCGTGACGCTCGACCTCGGCCTGCCGCCGGACCCCGACGGCACCACCGAAGGCTTTGCCGTGCTGGACGAAATCATGCGGCTGAAACCCGACACCAAGGTCATCGTCGCCAGCGGCCATGGCGCGCGCGAAAGCGCGTTGCAGGCGATCGAGCGCGGGGCGTATGACTTCTACCAGAAGCCGGTCGATATCGACGCGCTGGGGCTTATTGTCCGGCGCGCGCTGAACCTGCACCTGATCGAAGAGGAAAACCGCCGGCTCGCCACCCGCGCGCAGGACGACAAGACGGTGCTGGGCACGCTCATCACCGCCGCGCCAGAAATGGTGAAAGTCGCGCGCACCATCGAGCGGGTGGCGGACACCAACGCCTCGCTGATGCTGCTGGGCGCGAGCGGGACGGGCAAGGAATTGCTGGCGCGCGGGCTGCACGATGCCAGCAACCGGCGGAACGGCGCATTCGTCGCGATCAACTGCGCCGCGATCCCGGAAAACCTGCTGGAAAGCGAGCTGTTCGGGCACGAAAAGGGCGCATTTACCGGCGCGGTCAAGACCACCGAAGGCAAGATCGAGCAGGCGCATGACGGCACGCTGTTCCTCGACGAAGTCGGCGACATCCCGCTGCCCTTGCAGGTCAAGCTGCTGCGCTTTTTGCAGGAACGGACCATCGAACGCATTGGCGGGCGAAAGACCATCTCAGTGGACACGCGCATCGTCTGTGCCACGCACCAGAACCTGGAAACGATGATCGGGGAGGGCGCGTTTCGCGAAGACCTGTTCTATCGCCTCGCCGAAATCGTTGTCCGCATTCCCGGCCTTGCCGAACGCCCCGGCGATGCGACGCTGCTGGCCAAGCATTTCCTCAACCGCTTCGCCACCGAAATGAACCCGCAGGTAAAGGGCTTCGCGCCCGACGCGCTGGCGACCATCGACGGATGGCCGTGGCCGGGCAATGTCCGCGAGCTGGAAAACCGGGTCAAACGCGCCGTCATCATGTGCGACGCCAAGCTGGTTGTTGCCGATGACCTGGACCTTGGCGAAACGGATGATGAAGCGGACGATGTCCTCAACCTCAAAACCGCGCGCGAGCAGGTGGATCGCAAGATGATCCGCCATGCACTCGCTCGCAGCGAAGGCAATATCTCCAAATCGTCCAAGCTGCTGGGGATCAGCCGGCCCACGCTTTACGACCTGCTGAAGCAGTATGACCTTCAGGCGTGAACGCCTAGCATTAGCACCCGTGCTCGCCCTGCTGCTGGTGCTGGCAGGGTGTTCCGATGCGGCGACGGAGGCAAATCCGATCGACGTTGCGATCGCAACCTTGCAGCGCGGCGACGGCGTGGCGGCGGAGGCGCAGTTGCGCGGTCTGCTGGAAGAGGGTGCCGACCGCGACATGCTCGCGCCCTATCTGGGGCAAAGCGAGCTGTTGCAGGCGAACTTTGCCGAAGCGCGATATTGGCTGGGCGAAGGAAAATTTTCGGAAGATACTGCCTCGCACGGTTTCCACATGCTCGGCCGCCTCGAAATGGAGGACGGCAACCTGCCCGCCGCCGGTCAGGCATTCGACCGTGCCATTGGTGCGGGCGGCGAGGACGCGGGGCTGTGGGTCGATATCGCGCGGCTGCGCTATCGCGGAGGGGAGCAGGTGCAGGCCTTCGACGCCGCCGCGCGCGCGCTGGAGCTTGGCCCGGACGATGCCGAGGCGCTGGCCCTGCGCGGACGTCTGATCCGCGACACCGAAGGTGCCGCCGCGGCGCTTGGCTGGTTCGAACGCGCGCTGGACGCGAACCCCGACGATCCCGAACTGCTGGGCGATTACGCGGCATCGCTGGGAGAAACAGGCCGTGCGCGCGATATGCTGGTTGCTGTCCGCCATCTGGTAAGGGTCGATCCCGGCAACCGTAAAGCATTTTACCTGCAATCCGTGCTTGCGGCGCGGGCGGGGAATTATGCGTTGGCCAACCGTCTGCTGCAACGCAGCGGTTTCGTGGACCGCAACGTGCCTGCCGCGCTGCTGCTGTCGGGCATTATCGGTATCGAGCAAGGCAACTATGCCAGCGCCGCAGCGGAACTGGCCAAGCTGGACGCGCAGCAGCCCGACAACCGCCGCGTTTCGCTGTTGCTGGCGCGTGCATTGTCGCTGGGGCGCAATGATCGCGAGCTGGTGTCGGTCTTCGGCGACCGGGCGAAACGGGCCTCCGCTTCACCCTATCTGCAAACGCTGGTGGCGCGCTCCTACGAGGCGCTGGGCGACCGCAAAGCCGCCGCAGCCCTCGTGGATCGCAGCGCGCAACTGGGTCGCCCGCCCTTTGCAACCATCGGCGACAACACTCCGCTGGCGATTGCAGCCACAAAGGATCTCGACAGCGGCACCGATGCGCTGCGCTTCGTGCGCGCGGCGATAACGCAGAAGCAAGCCAAGCGCGCGGTTGCGACGGCGCAGCGGTTCGAAAAGCGGTTCTCGGGCAGCGGCGATGCGCGCGTTCTGCTTGCCGATACGCGGCTCGCCGCTGGTGCGAGCAAAGACGCGCTGGCCAGCTTCCGTGCCGCCGCCGAAATCCGCAATAGCTGGCCCATCGCCTACAAGACAGCCGCGCTGCTGGCATCGTCTGGCCAGCCGGACGAAAGCGCGCAAACGCTACAATGGTTCATCAGCGGACAACCGTTCAACATCGAGGCGCTGACCATGCTCGCCCAATATGCCGCCATGCGGGGTGACTGGGACATGGCCGCAAGGTATGCCGACACCGTGCTTGCGACAGGTGCGGCGCGCGATGCATCGCTGCTGCTGCTGCGCGCCGAAATTGCGCGGCAGACTGGCGATCTGGAAGCCGCCGTTCTGTTTGCGGAAACTACCCACGACATGCTGCCGATGAATGGCGATGCGGCGCGTCTGCTGGCGGAACTGTACGCGGAGATCGACCCCGATTCCGATGCTGCCGAAATCGCTGCCTTGAAAGCCAAGGCGCTTACTCGCTAGGCGCGCCCACTCGACAGCTTCGCGGCGACCCGCCATCGCGCCCGTAATGAGTTCCAGCATGAGCCCCGCCATCTTCCTGCGCGATCCGATGATGCGCGTCCTCGCGCTGTCGCTACTGGGTGCCATCGTGCTGCCTGCCGCCGGTGTCTGGCGCGAGGCGGCGCAGATGCTGTCCAATGCGGCGATCTTCGTCCTGTTCTTCGTGAACGGCCTGCGGATTGCACGACGCGATATCCGCGCTGGTCTGGCGAACTGGCGCTTCATCGTGCCGCTCGCCGTGTTTGTGTTTCCAGTTATGGCGGGGGCTGGCTATCTGCTGTCCATCGTGGCCGCACCCTTCCTGCCGCCGCTGCTGGCGCTTGGGTTCGTCTATCTCGGCGCGCTGCCGTCGACCGTTCAATCGGCTACGTCCTACACAACGCTGGCGGGCGGGAATGTTGCGCTGTCGGTGATCGGCGCGGCGCTGATCAACCTGCTCGGCGTGCTGGTGACGGTCCCGATTTTCGCGGTTCTGGGCGGAGCAGGCACCGCTTCGGTCGGATCGGAGACGGCGGTGCGCATCGCGACACTGCTGATCCTGCCGTTCTTTCTGGGCCAGATGACGCAGGACTGGTTTCGCGCATGGATCGTGCATCACGCGAAAAACGCGGTGTGGCTGGACCGGTTCGTCATCGGCATCGCGGTCTATGTCGCGATCAGCGGTGCGGTGATCCAGGGCATCGGCAGCGCGGTTCCCGCTTCGGCCTGGGCGATGATGCTCGCGATGGTGGCGGTCTTCCTCGCCTTCTCGAACGGAGGCGCATGGGGCGTGGCGCGGATGCTGCGTTATCCGGCGGCCGACCGCAGCGCATTCCTGTTTGCCGCGACGCAAAAAAGTGCCGCCGTCGGTGCGCCGCTGGCCGCCCTGCTGTTCCCGCCCGCGCAGGCCGGCTTTATCCTCGTGCCGCTGTTGCTATATTATGTGCTGCAAATGATGATCGCCGCACCCCTATCGACTATGTTGCGCGGGCGTCAGGAGAGTCAGTCCTTGGGTTGATAGGTCTGGTCGTCGGTTGGAAAACTACGGTCGCGCACTTCGCCGGCGTAGCGTTCGACAGCCTGCTGGATGGTTTGCGCGATATCCTCGTACCGCTTCACGAAGCGCGGCACCCGCTCGAACATGCCGAGCATGTCTTCCGTAACCAGCACCTGCCCATCACACTGTGCCGACGCCCCGATGCCGATGGTTGGCACCGAGACAGCCTGCGTCGCGGCGATGGCGATGGGCTCGACCACACCTTCGATTACGATGGCAAAGGCCCCAGCATCGTCCAGTGCCCTCGCGTCGGTGACGATCTTGTCCGCCTCGGCATCGCTGCGCCCGCGGGCAGCATATCCCCCTAGCACATTGACCGCCTGCGGGGTCAGCCCGACATGGCCCATCACCGGAATGCCGCGCGCATTCAGGAAAGCGACCGTCTCCGCCATCGCCGCGCCGCCTTCCAGCTTCACCGCCGCCGCGCCGCTTTGTTTCATCAGGAATGCCGCGCTTTCGAAGGCTTGTTCGGGCGACGCCTCGTAGCTGCCGAAGGGCATATCGACGACCACCAGCGCATGATGGCTACCGCGCACCACGGCGGCGGCGTGATTGGCCATCATGTCGAGCGTAACGGGAACAGTGGAGGGCAGGCCGTAGATCACCTGTCCCAGCGAATCACCGACCAGCAGCATGTCGCATTGCGCATCAAGCAGCTGCGCCTGTCGCGCGGTGTAGGCGGTCAGCATGACCAGCGGTTCCGTCGTTGCGCCGTCGACCTTTCGCGCGCGGATCTTGGGCACGGTCAGTCGCTTCATCGGCGCGGGTGTGGGGGTGGCGCGACTGGTCGCGGTGTCGATCTGGAAGGTGGTGGACATGGTATCGGGCGTAGCGGTGCCGGGGCGCGCCCGCAAATCCTCCCTCGACGAAGCTGTCCGTTCGCTGCATGAGGCGTGGCGTACAGCAAACGACGGGGACGGGACGATCATGGCATCTGCTGCTGGAATATCTGCAAAGGAAGGCTGGTCCTCGCGATCCGCCTTCATCCTCGCGGCTGTCGGCGCGGCGGTGGGGCTGGGCAATATCTGGCGATTTCCGACGCTGGCGGGCGAGAGCGGAGGCGGGGCCTTCGTCATTGTTTATATCGCCTGCGTATTCCTGCTCGGTCTGCCGCTGGTCCTGTCGGAGATTTTCATCGGCCGTCGCGGACAAACCGATGCAGTCGGATCCATCAAGAACGTCGCCGCCGGTTCGGGCGTGTCGCCTGCATGGAGCTGGGTCGGCCTGATCGGCGTGCTGGCCGCATTCCTGATCCTGTCGTTCTATTCCGTCGTTGCGGGCTGGGTGCTGTATTACGTCGGCGTGATGGGCGCGGATCTTGCGCAGGCGATTGTCTCCGGCGACCCGTTCCGTGGCGCGCTGGCGGGCGAAAGCCGCGAGGTGGTTCAGGGCCGCATGGGCGACCTGTTCGCCAACCCGGCACTGCTGCTGGCGATGCATTTCGCTTTCATGGGGCTGACGTTGTGGATCGTTGCGCGCGGAATCAGCGGCGGTATCGAGAAAGCGGCGACATGGCTGATGCCGGCCTTCTTCGTACTGCTGGTGGCGATCACGATCTACGGCGCGATCGAAGGCGACATGGCGCAGGCAACGGCATTCCTGTTCACGCCGGACTGGTCCAAGCTGACGCCCGAAGTACTCAACTCCGCACTAGGGCAGGCGCTGTTTTCGCTGTCACTCGGCGTGGCCGGGTTGATAACCTACGGCTCCTACATCCGCGAGGGCGCCGGCCTTGGCTCGACTTCCGCCGCGATTGCGTTCGCCGATACCGGCGTGGCGCTTCTGGCCGGGATGATGATCTTTCCCATCGTGTTCGCGGTCGGCCTGGACCCGGCGGCGGGGCCGACGCTGGTATTCCAGTCCCTGCCGTTCGCGTTCCAGTCCATGCCCGCAGGCGCATTGATCGGGTTCGCGTTTTTCGTCCTCATCATGGTGGCGGCGGTCACCAGCTCGATCTCGCTGCTGGAAGTGCCGACCGCCTTCGGCATTGGCGAGCTGGGCATGAAGCGCAGCACTTCGGCACTGGTATTCGGCGGCGCGGCATTCCTTGTCGGGATCGCCTGCCTGCTGGGATACAATGTGTGGTCCGATGTGCGCCCGCTAGGCTTCTGGCCGCTGTTCGCCGATACCGACATACTGGACACGGTGGACGGCTTTACCGGAAAGATCATGCTGCCGGTGGGCGCGTTGCTGACCGCGATTTTCGTGGGTTGGCGGGCGGACCGCAACATGGTCCGCACCGTCACCGGCCTCAGCCCGCTGGGCTTTACGGTCTGGCGGTTCCTGATCGCATGGCTGTGCCCGATTGCAGTGGCGCTGATCCTGGTGACGGGCCTGTTCCCCAGCATTCTGGGATAACGGCCCGCCGCCCGGTTAGCTGTTAAAGCGTAGTGTCGGTGTGCTTGTCCTGCACATCGTCATGCACGGTCATGCCAAACGCCATCTTGGCGACGGTTTTCAGGTTCATGTCGCCATCCCACAGCTCGGCTTCGCCAAGGTCCATGCGCAGGAACAGGATATCGGGATCGTCCTTGCCGCCGTCGTACCAGGCTTTCGACGAAGTTGTTCCAGAAATGGTCGAACCGCTCTTGGCTCGGTTCGTTGACCAGCGTGCCGTGGAAGCGGGCATACATGCCATGATCTTTGCCGGTGAAGGTCGCTGTTGCCGCGCCTAACCGGGCGAAATCGCTGTGTTTCTGCGTAAAGAACCAGATGGCGCTGTCCGCATTCTTGTCCAGCTGTGCGCGCATCGGCACGGCAGTGGCAGACTGGCCGTCCAGTTGCAGGAAGACGTAGGGCGCATCGGCCATCGCCACCCAAAACTGGTTTTTCAGGTCGTGTTCGGTGTCGGTCATGTGTCAGATATCCCTAATTTATTTGCACGGCAAAAGGCCCGCGTCATTGGATCAATGACGCGGGCCTTTAGGAAGTTCCGATGTCGTGCGATCAGCTTGGATCGAACGGCAGCGAGCTGTGATGCAATACGATCTTCAATTCGCCATTGTCATCCTTTTCATAGGCGAAGGAATACTCCACCTTCGTGTCGGTGCCATCGGTGCCGGTGAAGAAGTAGTTGCCCATCGCCACGGCCATATCGCCCGCATCGCTGATGATTGTGCCGTTGTTTTCCCAGCGCACGGCGGTGTAGGGCGCAATGGCGAAGCCACCGTCCTCGGTGCCTTCGGTGCCGACGAAATAGCTCAGTGCTTCGTCCGTGCTTTCACGGAACTGGTCGGTCGCGGCCAGCGTGGGCTTGAACAACAGCGTTTCGCCGTCGGCGTAATTGTAGAATTTGGCGATGTGGTCGGTCGCGGCGGCGCGATAGTCGCCTTCATCGGTATAGGCCTGGCCGATCGCGACGATACCTTCGCCCCAAGCGGTCTGCGCGGCTTCGACTTCGGCGGCTGTAATCGGATCGTTTGCGGCAACCATTTCGCCATCGGCGGCAGGTGCGGAATCGACTTCGGCGCAAGCGCCAAGGGCCAGTGCGGAAACGCAGAGTGCGGCAGTAAGTGCGAAGGTCTTCATGTGATAGTCTCCCAAAACGAACGTGACATGTAAAAATCGGTATGTGGAACCGTAGCGCCTGAACTAGTTACGCATGAAACAATGGCGGGGTTCCCCCGAATATCGCCCGCGCATAATGTTATTACATCCTGCGCCACCAAACCTTTGTCGGCATTGATAAATATCAAAGCAACTCTTTCGCCCTTCCCATTGCGGCGCAAGGAACATATATCGAACGTATGGCCGTTCTTTCGACGATGGAGAAGCTGGAAATACTCGCCGATGCGGCGAAATACGATGCGTCTTGCGCGTCGTCCGGCACGTCGAAGAAAACCTCGCTGGGGTCGGAAAAGGGTATCGGTTCGACCGAAGGGATGGGGATTTGCCATGCCTATGCACCCGACGGACGATGCATATCGCTGCTCAAGATACTGCTGACCAATCACTGCATTTTCGACTGCCACTATTGCATCAATCGCAAGAGCAGCAATGTCCGCCGTGCACGCTTTACGCCGCAGGAAGTGGCCGACCTGACGCTGGCATTTTACCGCCGCAATTATATCGAGGGGCTGTTCCTGTCGTCGGGCATAGTGAAAAGCTCCAACCATACGATGGAACAGCTGGTCGAAACCGCGCGCATCCTGCGCGAGGAGCACGACTTTCGCGGCTATATCCATCTCAAGACCATCCCCGAGGCGGATGCCGAACTTGTGCATCGCGCGGGAATGTATGCCGATCGCGTGTCCATCAACGTTGAATTGCCGACCGACGCCGGGCTGACCCGCCTCGCGCCGGACAAGAATGCGCGCCAGATCGAGGGTGCGATGGGCAAGGTAAAATCGGACATCGTGGAATCGACCGATGCCCGCAAACGGTTCAAGCATGCCCCGCGCTTTGCGCCCGCCGGTCAGTCGACGCAGATGATTGTCGGAGCGGATGCCGCGACCGACGCCGATATCGTGGGCAAGGCCAGCCGCCTTTATGACGGGTTCGGCCTGCGCCGCGTGTATTACTCCGCCTTCTCGCCCATTCCCGATGCCAGTGCGGTGCTGCCGCTGAAACGCCCGCCGCTGATCCGCGAACACCGGCTTTACCAGTCGGATTGGCTGATGCGGTTCTACGGCTATCAGTCGTCCGAAGTGATGCAGGCGACCGATGCGGACGGGAACCTGCCGCTCGATATCGATCCGAAACTGGCTTGGGCGCTGAAATTCCGGGACCGCTTCCCCGTCGATGTGAACCGTGCGCCGCGCGAGATGCTGCTACGGGTGCCGGGGCTGGGCGTGACGGTGGTGAACCGGATCATTGCGGCACGGCGGCATCGCTCGCTGCGGCTGGACGAGATCGGTCGCCTGACCCAATCCATCGCCAAGGTCCGCCCGTTCATCTGTGCGGCGGACTGGCGGCCGACGACACTGACAGACCGCGCCGACCTGCGCCGCCTGCTTGCGCCCAAGACAGAACAGCTCGAACTGTTCGCCGCCTGACCCGACGCCCGATGGCCAACGCTCGCCCGCAATTTACCGTCGAACTGGCCACGCATGACGATTTCGACGAGTGGCGAGACCGGGCGCGGGCTTTGGTGCAGGCGAACATCCCGCCGGAACGCACCGCATGGGTCGAACCGGGCGGGTCGGGCTCGCTTTTCGCCACCGGCACGACCACGTTACCGGAGAAGGATGCAGCCAAGGCGGTGCGCGCCAACAAACGGTTCGTTGCGGTGGCGCGCAATGCCGTATTGCATTCCGACCCCGAACGGTTCGCGGTGCTGTACTCGGTCCTGTGGCGGTTGCAGTCCGCGCCGCGCCTGATGGAGGACAAGACCGATCCTGCCGTGCGACGCATCGAGGAATGGGACAAGTCGGTCCGGCGCGACAGTCACAAGATGCACGCCTTCGTCCGCTTTCGCCTGATCGAGGCGGAAGGCGAGGTGCCCGACCGTTACGTCGCCTGGTTCGAGCCGGAACATCATATCGTGCGCGCCAATGCCGGATTTTTCATGCGCCGCTTCGCCAATATGTCGTGGTCGATCCTGACCCCGCGCGGCTGCCTGCACTGGGACGGTGAGACCATGCGCGAGGGGCCACCGGCGGAACGCGCCGACGCACCCGAAGGCGACCCGACCGAAGACCTGTGGCGCAAATATTATGCATCCATCTTCAATCCCGCGCGTTTGAAGGTGGGCGCAATGATGAGCGAGATGCCCAAAAAATACTGGAAAAATATGCCGGAAGCCGCACTCATTCCGGAATTGGTGGCAGGCGCGCAGCGAAGGGAAGCGAAGATGGTGGAAGCAGGCACGCTGGAATTCGAGGAACGCCCCGACACGCTGGACGCAGTCGGCACCGCCATCGCACAATGCCGCAAATGCCCTATCGGCGAACTGGAAAACCATGCCGTCATGGGCGAGGGGCCGCGCGATGCGGCCCTGATGATCGTCGGCGAGCAACCGGGCGATCAGGAGGATCAGGGCGCGCGGCCCTTCATCGGTCCGGCGGGGCAGTTGCTGGACAAGCACCTCGAAACCGCCGGGATCGACCGCGCCGCAACCTATGTCACAAATGCGGTGAAGCATTTCAAATATGTGCAACGTGGCAAGCGCCGTATCCACCAGTCGCCTGCCGCCAAGGAGATCGACACATGCCGCTGGTGGCTGGAGGCGGAGCGTGGTCTCGTGCAGCCCAAACTGGTTCTGGCGATGGGTGCCAGCGCGGGCCGCAGCATGCTGGGAAAGACGGTCAGCATTACCAAGGCGCGCGGCACGCCGATTACGCTAGACGATGGGAGCGAGCTTTGGATTACCGCGCATCCATCCTACCTCCTGCGCCTCGATGGAGCGGCGCGCGCCGAGCAGGAGCGGCTGTTCGATGCCGATCTGGCTGCCGTGAAGGAAAGGCTGGCGGAACTGGCGTGAAGCGATTGCCATGAAGAACCTGTCGCGTCCGCATGGCAAGCTGGATTTCGCCAATGATCGCTTGGTGTTGTGGCTATTTGTCTTGGTTGCGATACCGCTCGCCGCGCTGTCATGGCTGGCGGAACACCCGGAACACGATCCGCGCGCGCCGCTGGACTTGTCCGACCCTCCGGGGTGGGCGACGCAAGCCAAGATGCTGGCATTGAAGGCGGACCCGGAAGAATGCCGCGCCGTGCTGGACCGAAGCGGCGTGGCGTTCACGGCACTGGAACCACAGGGGGAGGGGGCGTGCGCGCGCCCGGACCGGACTATCGTCGACGCGCTACCGCTATCGCCCCGCGTGCCGCCTGCGACCTGCGCTACCGGAATCGCGCTACATATCTGGATGCGCGACACGGTGCAGCCCGCCGCGCAGCAACATTTGGGCGATGATGTCGCGCGCGTGACCCATATGGGTGCCTATAGCTGCCGCCGCATGTACGGGCGGGAAGAGGGCCGCTGGAGCGAGCACGCCACCGGCAATGCCATCGACATCGGCGGGTTCGTGCTATCCGACGGGCGCACTGTCAGCGTCCTGCGGGACTGGGACGGCGATGCGGACGAGGCCGCGTTTCTGCGCGCGGTGCGTGATGGTGCATGTCCTGTCTTCGCAACCGTCCTGTCACCCGACTACAACGCCGCGCATCGCGACCACTTCCATTTCGACCAGTCGGACCGGTACCGCAGCGTATGCCGCTAGCGGATCACACTTCGAGCGAATATCCGGCGGATCGTACCGTGCGGATCGGATCCTTCGCCCCGTCGATGACGATGGCCTTGCGCAGCCGCCGGATATGCACATCGACGGTCCGCAGTTCGATATCGCTGCCCGTGCCCCACACCCCGTCGAGCAACTGGTTGCGGCTGAACACGCGGCCCGGGCTTTCCATGAAAAATTTCAACAGCCGGTACTCTGTCGGGCCGAGCTGCAGCGAGCGCCCGCGCCGCGTCACCCTGTGCGCCACCGGATCGAGCGTGATATCGCCGCATGCGATCGCCTCGCCTGCCAGCGCGGGGCGAATGCGCCGCATCACGGCGGCGACGCGCGCCAGCAGTTCGCGCGGGCTGAACGGCTTGGTGAGATAATCGTCCGCGCCGGTCTCCAGGCCGCGGATGCGGTCGTCCTCCGCTTCGCGCGCGGTCAGCATGATGATCGGTACATGTGCGGTGTTCTTGTCGCGGCGCAGGCGGCGACAGACTTCGATGCCGCTGGTCCCCTCGATCATCCAGTCGAGAATGATGAGGTCGGGCACATCTTCCGATGCCATCACCAAGGCCTCGTCGCCATCACCGGTCACGCGGACGGCGTAACCTTCGTTGTCGAACCGGAATTCGAGCAGTTCGGCAAGGGCCGGGTCGTCCTCGACCAGCAGGAGCTTTGCAGCAGGCATCGTTCTACTCCTTCAGGGCGTTTCGGATGCGGCCGCGTTCGGTCATGCCGGTCTAGCCCCGGTCCTCGTCAGGCGGATAGGTGCCCGTCGCAGCAAAGTGGACCATCTCCGCAACATTGGTCGCATGGTCGCCGATACGTTCCAGGTTGCGGGCGACGAACAGCAACTGGGCTGCACTGGAAATGATGGCGGGATTTTCCACCATATAGCTGACGACATTGCGGAATATGCTGTTGTAGAACGCATCGACCTTGGCATCGGTGGCGATGACTTCGCGTGCCAGCACCGGGTCGCGCGAGGCATAGGCGGTCAGCACATCGTGCACCATTTCCTGCGCGATATCGCCCATTGCGGGCAACAGCGTCAGCGGTTCGAACGTGGCGCGATCCTCGATCTGGCCGACGCGCCGGGCGATATTCTTGGAATAATCGCCGATCCGCTCGACCACGCCGGCAATCTTCAGTGCCGCGATGACCTCGCGCAAATCGTCGGCCATCGGCGCGCGCAGGGCGATAATGCGCACCGCCAGCCGGTCCACTTCGCTTTCCAGTGCATCGATCTTCTTGTCGCGCTCGACCACGCCCGCCCCCAGCACTTCGTCGCCGGTAATCATGGCTTCGAGCGCTTCCTTGATCGAAAGCTCCGACAGGCCGCCCATCTCCGCGATCAGGCCGCGCAGGCGGGTGATGTCTTCATCGAAGGCGCGAACTGTATGGTCGGACATCAGCCGTATCGTCCCGTGATATAATCCTGCGTGCGTTGTTCCAGCGGATTGGTGAAGATGTCGGACGTTTTGCCGTATTCCACCATCTTGCCCAGATGGAAAAAGGCCGTGCGCTGTGATACGCGCGCGGCTTGCTGCATCGAATGCGTAACGATGACGATGGCATAGCGGCCGCTCAGTTCGTCGATAAGCTCCTCGATCCGGGCCGTGGCGATGGGGTCCAGCGCGGAACAGGGTTCGTCCATCAGGATGACTTCCGGATCGACCGCGATGGCGCGGGCGATGCACAGGCGCTGTTGCTGTCCGCCCGAAAGCGCAGTGCCGCTATCGTCCAGCCGGTCCTTGACCTCTTCCCACAATCCGGCACGCCGCAGCGACTTTTCGACCACGGTATCGAGGCTGGCCTTGCCTTCGGCCAGCCCGTGGATCTTCGGGCCGTAGGCGATATTGTCGTAGATCGACTTGGGGAACGGGTTGGGCTTCTGGAACACCATGCCCACCCGCGCGCGCAACTGCACCACATCCATGCGCGACTTGTAGATGTCCTCGCCGTCCAGCGTGATCTCGCCTTCGACCCGCGCTGTCGGGATCGTGTCGTTCATGCGGTTCAGCGAGCGCAGGAAGGTGGACTTTCCGCAACCCGATGGTCCGATGAAAGCGGTTACGTAATCGGTCGGGATATCGATCGAAACGTCGTCGATCGCCTTTTTCGTGCCCGTAGTAGACGGAGACATTCTTCGCGCCCATCTTGGCGGCGGTGTTGTCCAGGTTGGAATGGATTACGGTCACCAGGTCTTCTCGAACTTGTTGCGCAGATAAATGGCGAGGGCGTTCATCGCGAGCAGGAACAGCAGTAGCACGATGATCGCGGCAGATGTGCGTTCCACGAAGCCGCGGTCGATTTCGTCGGACCACAGGAATATCTGCATCGGCAGGACGGTGGCGGGCGAGGTCAGGCTGTCGGGCGGCGTGGCGACGAAGGCGCGCATCCCGATCAGCAGCAGCGGCGCGGTTTCGCCCAGCGCGCGCGACATGCCGATGATGGTGCCGGTCAGAATGCCGGGCAGGGCCAGCGGCAGGACATGGTGGAACACGACCTGCACCGGCGATGCGCCCATCGCCAGCGCGCCGTCGCGGATCGAGGGCGGCACGGCCTTGATCGCATTGCGGCCGGAAATCACGATGACCGGCATGGTCATCAGCGCCAGCGTCATGCCGCCGATCAGCGGCGCCGAGCGCAGGTTGGGAAACAGCCACAGGAACACCGCAAGGCCGAGCAGCCCGAAGATGATCGAGGGCACGGCCGCGAGATTGTTGATCGACAGCTCGATAATGTCGGTCCAGCGGTTCTTGGGCGCATATTCTTCAAGATAGAGCGCCGCCATCACGCCGATCGGGAAGGCCAGCACCAGCGTGACCAGCATGGTCAGCATCGAGCCCTTGAGCGCGCCCCAGATGCCCGCCGCCTGCGGGTCGGTCGCGTCCGAACGGGTCAGGAAGCCGCCGTCGAAATTGTCGGCAATCAGCCCGCGCTGTTCGAGCGACTGCGCCAGCGGCTGCAGATCCGGCGACCCCGTACCGCGAAAGCGCGGCGGCCATTTCGGGGGATGTCGGCAACCAGAAGGTCGTTTGCTGCTGCGCGATTTCGGGGTCGGCGATAATCGCGGTGGCCACCTCGCGCCAGGCATTGCCGTTCAAGCTGTTCGGCGCCGTCTTCGCCCAGCGCATGTCTGCGCAGCGGCAGCGACGATTTCGGGCAAGCCCTGCATTTCCAGGCCCTGCTGCCGCACCCGGTTGCGCCATCGCCTGCGGATCGGCGGAAAGGCCGGTTTGCGTGAAATCGACCGTCACGGCCATTTCGGTCCGCTGGAAACCGCCAAAGCCGTTGAAGGTCATGTTCGCCAGCAGGATCAGCAGCACCAGCACCGAAAACGCGATGGCCGCCGAGGCCGAGATATTTGAACCGCCGCTCCGCCGCATAACGCTTGTGCAGCCGCTGCTCGAACGCGGCGGTACGCGTCGGCGATCGGTCTGGTCGGGCGATTCGCCGGCATGGGAGTTGATGCGGCACGTGTCAGTCATAGGCTTCGCGGAACCTCTTGACGACGCGCAGGGCGATGAAATTGAGCACAAGCGTGACGAGGAACAGCACGAAGCCCAAGCGCAAACGCGCTCAGCGTCGTATGATGTTCGGTGCTGGCTTCGCCGGTCAGCATCGCGACGATCTGCACCGTCACGGTCGTCATCGAATCCAGCGGATTGGCGCTGAGATTGGCGGCGGTGGAGGCGGCCATCACCACGATCATGGTTTCGCCGATGGCGCGGCTGATCGGCCAGCATGACGCCCGCGACGATGCCGGGCAGGGCGGCGGGGATCAGCACGCGCTTGATCGTTTCGGAGCGTGGTTGCGCCCATCGCCAGGCTGCCGTCGCGCATGGCGGCGGGTACCGCCGCGATGGAATCGTCCGCCATCGAGGAGACGAAGGGAATGATCATCACGCCCATCACCAGTCCGGCGGCAAGCGCGCTTTCGCTCGATGCGCCGCGAAATGCCGATGCGCCTGCGCCATGTCGCGGATGAAGGGCGCGACCGTCAGCGCCGCGAAATAGCCATACACCACCGTCGGCACCCCGGCGAGAATCTCCAGCGCTGGCTTGATATACCGTGCGCACGCGCGGGTTGGCATATTGGGTCAGGTAGATCGCGCTCATCAGGCCGAGCGGAATGGCGACGATCATGGCGATGATCGCGCCGATAAAGATCGTGCCCCAGAACAGCGGGATGGCGCCGTAACGCTTGCCGTCGGCGACATCCATGCTGCTCATCGGGTCGGGGTTCCATTGCGTGCCGAACAGGAAATCCAGCGGATTGACCATGTTGAAGAAGCGGATCGTCTCGAACACCAGGCTGGCGACGATGCCCAGCGTGGTCAGGATCGCGACCAGCGATGCGAGCAGCAGCACGGTCATCACCGTCCGTTCGACCCGGGTGCGGGCAGTGAAGTCGGGGTTGCAGCCGCAGGAACGCGAACACGCCGCCGGCAAACGCGATCACCAGGGCGACGAGCCAAGGCCAATCAGGTTGTAGCGCAGACTGGCTTCGCGAAACGGCTCGACCAGCGCGCGCGCCTCGTCGTTGAACACGTCCAGCGCGGAACCTGTGGCGACGGCTTGCGCTTCACGCAACAGGTTGTCGCGCTGGAACCCGAAGGCGGGCAGGTCGGCAGCGGCGGGCGAGGCCAGCACCGACTGCATCACGCAGATTGGGCGCGACAATGGCCCAGACGAACGCGAACAGCACGACCGGCACCGCGATCCACAGCGCCACATACCAGGCGTGATAGACCGGCAGCGAACGCAGCTTTGCCGCACCCACATCGCGGCGAAAGGCCCACGCCCGCGCGCGTCCGGCGAGCCATCCGGCCAGGCCGAGCCCGATCGCCAGAAGGAAAAGCAATCCGGCGGACATTAGCGCTACCGGCCTCCTCCGGAAGCGGGACGCCGCTTGCGCGGCCATTCGGCATCCCATCGTGCAGAAAGCGATGTTCGCCGCTTTCGTAGTCACCACACACCCCACACTCGGCCGTTGCCGGCCGCACTGTCGATTCACGTATCCGGCGTCATAGCTTGCCCATACACGCCGGCCCGCGAATCCTATGGCCGATGTCGTTGACAGCCCCGCTTGTGGATGATTTGTGACACGCGCGTTACGCGCTGGCTTCGGTGTTCTCGACAGCCTCTATCGGGAACCGCACGGTGAAGGTGGTGCCGACGCCTTCCTTGCTGGCCATATCCAGCCGGCCCGCGTGGCGTTCCACGATATGCTTCACGATGGCGAGGCCCAGCCCGGTACCGCCCGATGCGCGGCTGCGGCCCGGCTCGGTGCGATAAAACCGGCGGGTGAGGTGGGGGATATGCTCCGCCGCAATGCCATCGCCGCGATCGGCAATCATCAGTCGGGTTCGCCATTTCTGCCCAGATCCAGCCGGACCGTCACCGGCGATTCCGTCGCGCCGTATTTCAGGGCGTTGTCGACCAGATTGCGGACCAGCTGTTCGAGCTGGCGCGGATCGCCCTGATTGCGGGCACGTCCGCAAGTTCCAGCTTGAGCCGCTCCGCCCGCTCCAGCCCGGCCGCATCGCGCGAGGCACGTTCCACGAGCGGTGGCAAGCTGTACCGCGTTCTTCCGGGCGGTCGTTCTTCTCCGCCTCCACCCGCGACAGCGACATGAGATCGCTGACCAGCGCCTGCATCCGGCTTCGCTTCCTTCAGGATCGTGCTGAGGAATTTCTCGCGCACCTTGGGATGCTTTGCCGCGCCGTCTTCCAGCAGCGTCTCGACATAGCCGATGATGGAGGCGAGCGGCGTGCGCAATTCGTGGCTGGCATTGGCGACGAAATCGGTATGCGCGCGGCTGATATCCGCCTCGCTCGTCTGGTTGAGCAATTCGATGAGGCGGTACGCGCGTCGAGCTGTTGCAGGTGGAACAGCCAGGCATCGCTGCGGCGCACCAGGCCGCGGACCTGCGTGCGGCCATTGTGCCCCGCATCGATCAGCGCGACCGCCTCGGGCTGGCGAAAGGCGACCCGCGCATCCTGCTGCACCACATGGTTGCCCAGCACCTGCCGCGCCGCGCCGTTGGCCATTACGATACGCCCGCGCTCGGTCAGCAGGGTGGGTGTGACCGAATCTTCGATCAGGCGGGTCAGCCCGCGAATATCGTACCGGTTGTCCTTGACCACCCGCTTGTCTTCGGGCGGGCTTCCAATAGGCGAGGGCGAGTGTGCAGGACCATAGCAGCAGCACGACGAGCGACAAGGCCAGTTCACCGGTCAGTAAGATGAGAAATGCGCACGTCGCTATCGCGAGGCAGAGACCCGCCCAGGGGAAGATACCGCGAACGGCATGGGTGCGATCTAACGCCAAAATGCCGCCCGAACCAGCACCAATGGCGGGCCAGGTTGCGGTGGTGACCCCTACGGGAATCGAACCCGTGTTTCAGCCGTGAAAGGGCCGCGTCCTAACCGCTAGACGAAGGGGCCATGCCGGTGCATCGAACCGATGGCGTGGCGGCGCAATTAGGGTTGCGACGCCGCATTGCGGTCAAGACCATCCTTGCATTGTTTGCGTCAGGCTCAGTCGGCCCAGGCGGCATCCTCGAGATGCAGTTCGGCAGCAGGGCGCGTACCCCAGTCATCGATCTTGGCGCGTCCGGCGAGCCACAATCCGCCGCCCCTTGCCGCCATGCAGCACCGCCTGCCCCCAGTCGGCTCTCCGCCGCGCGGAAGGCGATGGCCTTGATGGAACCGCCGTCCTGCCCGCCCACGATCATGCGCAGGTGATCGGTACCGACGATATCCGCCTTGATGAGATGCACCGGGCCGACAGCCAGCTTCGGGCCGGGCCAGCCGACGCCATAGGGGCCGGCGGTTTCCAGCGTCTCAACCAGTTCCGGCGTCAATCCGCGCGGCGCGACGCGCGAGGTCGAGCTTCACGCTTTGCGCGCCCTGCGCCTTGGCCACATCGCGCCGCGAGCCGCGCATCGAGCCAGTCCGCAACCGCATCGATATTGTCGCCCGCCACGGTCAGCCCCGCCGCCATCGCATGGCCGCCGCCCGCGACCAGCAAGCCTTCTTCGCGCACGGCGATGATCGCCGCGCCCAGATCGACGCCGGAGATGGAGCGGGCCGAACCCTTGCCTTCGCCGCTGTTCGCATCGCGCGCGATGACCACGGTGGGCTTGCCGGTTTTTTCCTTAATCCGGCCTGCGACGATCCCGATGACGCCGGGATGCCAGCCTTCGCCCGACACCACGATGACCGAGCGGTTGTGCTGGGCGGCGAGCTGTTCCTCGGCCGCTTCCTGCACACCCGCCTCGACCCCGCGCCGTTCCTCGTTCAGCTGCGATAGCTGCGCGGCGATATCGCGCGGCCTCGGCAGCGTCACTCGGTGGTCAGCAGCCGCACGCCCAGCGTCGCCTCGCCAACCCGTCCGCCGGCATTGATGCGCGGACCGAGTGCGAAGCCGAGATCGCTGCATACCGGGGCGCGTTTCAGGCGGCTCGCGTCGATCAGTGCCGCCATGCCGATATTCTCGCGTCGCGCCATGATTTTCAGCCCCTGCGCGACGAAGGCGCGGTTGAGACCGTGCAGCTGCGCCACATCGGCCACCGTACCGAGCGCCACCAGGTCTAGCAGCGACATCAGGTCCGGCTCCGCCCGCTCGGCAAAATAGCCTTGCCCGCGCAACACGCGCACGATCTCGATGGCCAGCAGGAACGCCACGCCGACCGCCGCGAGATGGCCGAACCCGGCGGCCTCCGCGCTTTCATCCAGCCGGTTCGGATTGACCAGCGCAATGGTCTTGGGAAGCTCGTGCGCGCATTTGTGATGGTCGACCACCATCACATCGACGCCGGCCTGATGCGCCATCTCCAGCGCCTCAAACGCCATCGCGCCGCAATCGACCGTCACCATCAGCGTGGAGCCGCTTTCGCCCAGTTCGACCAATGCCTCTGCCGCTCGGTCCGTATCCTTCCAGCAGGCGGTCGGGAATATAGTACGCCGCATCGCCGCCCAGCATCCGCACCAGCCGGATCAGCAGCGCCGCGCTGGTGGCGCCATCCACATCGTAATCGCCGTAGATGGTCATCGGCTCGCCGGACAGAACCGCCTGTGCGATGCGCTGGGCGGCGATGTCCATATCCTGAAATATTGCAGGATCGGGCAGGAAGGCGCGCAGGGTGGGGCGGGCGTGGCGGTCGAGGTCGCTGCGATCCACGCCGCGCGACAGCAGCAACTGCGTGACGATATCGTCCATCGCGCCGGGTGCGGCCCCGTCCGCCTGTTCCATATTGCCGCCGCGCCAGTGCCACGCCTTGCCGCTGAGCGAGCGTTCGACGCCGAAGACGGGGGTGACGGTTCTGGTGGCCATGCGCGCTACCGTAGGCGCGGGCGGGCGGCACTGCCAAGTGCGTGGTGATTGACAATCCGCCGCCGCGTTGGGACGACCAGCGCGATGGCGGAGACACCTTACCTGCTGATTGCATGGCACAGCCGCACCGGTACGGCGGAAGCTATGGCGCGCGCTGCCGCTGCCGGGGCAGGCGATGTCGCGCGATGTGTCTGGGTGCAGGATGTCGCCGCCGAGGATCTGCTGGCGGCGGGGGCCTATCTGTTCGTCTGCCCGGAAAATCTCGGCACGCATGTGCGGCCTGATGAAGGAGATGTTCGACCGCACCTATTACCCGGCGCTGGGGCGGATCGAGGGGCGGGCCTATGCGACCGCGATTGCAGCGGGGTCCGACGGCACGGGAGCACAGCGCGACATCGACCGCATCGTCACCGGATGGCGGCTGAAGCGGGTGGCGGACCCGTTGATCGTCAACACCGAAGCCCAGACGCCGGAGCGTATCATGGCCGCGAAGTCGTGCCCGCCCGCCGAGCTTGCACGATGCGAGGAACTGGGCGCGGCGCTGGCAGAGGGTCTGCGGATGGGCGTTTTCTAGCATTCGTATCCTGGAAGACTGCTCCGAAATGGAGTACTTTATTGCGCTGGCACTCGACGCGGCGCGACTTGCGCGGCACTTTGTGTGCGAGGACATTCAGGGACGCCCCATCGCTACCGATCGCACGACACCGCCGCAGCCGCGCGCAGGGGAACCGGCTCGTCCTGACGAGTTGCCCGACGTGCCGCCCGACCGCGCGACGCTGTGGCTACGCTTCCCGCAAGGCACTTGTCCTGATGCAGCATCCGTTGCGGATGTGGTCGGTGCAGCGACCGATCTGACGTTGCACCGCAAGATAGCGGCTGACGATGACAGCTTTGCCGCGGACGTGATGTTCGACACCGCGATCTTCCGCATCTCCGGTCCCTATAACACTAGCAGCGTCGCTATCCGCCCCGCGCCGGACAGCGATGCGCACACATTGTCGGTGGCGGCGCAGTGGACGGGGTGCGCGGCTGCACTCATGGCGGGCTGGCCGGACTGCATTGCGGCCTTGTGGTCGCCATCGGGCCAGCTCCGCGATCGCGCCCCGTTTCTTACCGCCATCGCGCAATGGCAGACACGCGGTGTGCTGCCGCTGCGCTTTCTGGTGGCGCTGACCCCTGCCGATGACGGGCGTATCCGCACTACCGGGCTGAGCGCATTTCACCGGTCAGGAGCTGGTCCTCGACACCCTTGGCGAGGACCGCGACTTTGCGTCCCGACTGGCCGAGACCGTCACCCGCCACCTGATCCAGCGCGGCACCGTGGAGCATAGCGAGGACATGATGGCCCCCGACGGCACCACGCTGCGACTAGCCCCCTCCGACGATGGCAAAACCGTCCAGGCCCAGCAGGCTTAAGTCGTCCGCGCCTGAACCTGGCTCCTTAAGCCGTTCTCTGGACCAGCGCCCCCTGCGCCGCGCGATATTCCGCTTCCATCCGGTCCACGCGCGCCGCGACGGGTTCCACCGCTTCGACCATGCCGACGCCCTGGCCCGACCCCCAAATGTCCTTCCACGCCTTCGCCTTGGAATTGCCGCCGGAGCCGAAATTCATCTTGCTGGGGTCGCTTTGCGGCAAGTCGTCGGGGTCCAGCCCCGCCTTCTCGATGGAGCCGCGCAGATAATTGCCGTGCACGCCCGTGAACAGGTTGCTGTAGACGATATCCTTCGCGTCACTGCCGACGATCTCGTCCTTGTAGGCCTGGTCCGCATTGGCTTCCTCGGTCGCGATCCACGGGCTGCCGATATAGGCGAAATCCGCCCCCATCGCCTGCGCGCCGAGCACGCTGCGGCCATGCGCGATGGAACCGGACAGGGCGACCAGCCCGTCGAACCAGCTGCGGATTTCCTGCATCAGCGCGAAGGGCGACTGCGTGCCGGCATGGCCACCAGCGCCCGCCGCCACCGGTATCAGGCCGGTCGCGCCTTTTTCGATGGCCTTGTGGGCGAAGCGGTTGTTGATGACATCGTGCATGCTGATGCCGCCCCAGCCTTTCACACCGGCGAAAATGTCCTCGCGCGCGCCGAGCGAGGTGATCGTCAGCGGCACCTGCCACTTGCGCGCATACGTCCATGTCTTCTTCCAGCCGGTCGTTGCTGCGATGCACGATCTGGTTGACGGCGTAGGGCGCGGCGGGCCGGTCCGGATTGTCGCGATTATGCGCGGCCAGTTCCTCGGTAATCCGGTGCAGCCATTCGTCCAGCACGCCGGACGGGCGCGCATTCAGCGCCGGAAACGATCCGATCACCCCGGCCTTGCACTGCGCGATGACCAGTTCGGGGCCGGACACGATGAACAGCGGCGCGCCGATGACGGGCAGGCGCAGCTTGTCGAAAGGGGCGGGTAGGGGCATCGTGTGTCTCCGGAGGAAATTCGGCTTTGGAAGTTTTGGGGAAGTTTAGGAAAGTTTAGGCCTAACGCAGTTTTATCGCGTCGCCTATTCCGTAAAATGCAATCGCGTTCCCGGCATATAGCGCGCGCTTCTCCGCATCGGAGTATTTGGCGGTTATATGTTTGAAAGAATTCCACAAAACTGGATAGCTGGCGCCCCAGCGATCGACCGGATAATTCGATTCGAACGCCGCGCGGTCGGCGCCGAACGCCTCGATACAGGTTTCGATATAGGGCCGCCACATCGCCGCCAGCGCCTCCGACCCCATACCCGCCGCCGGGCCGTCTGTCCGGCATTGCGCAGAACGGCATTGCCAGCCCGCCCAGCTTGACCGACACGTTCTCGCACTTCGCCAGCGCCCGAATGGCATCACGCCAGCGGGTAAAGGTTTCGTCCAGCGTGCCCGCATAGGGGCCTACACCCAGCGGTGTACCACAATGGTCGAGCATGATGCGCTGGTCCGGAAAGGCGCGGGCAAGGTCCAGCACATCGCCCAGCTGCGGTTCCAGCACCCAGGCATCGAAAGTCAGCCCGCGCTCGCCCAGATGCGCAAAACCGCTGCGGAAGGCATCGTCACGATACAGCCCTTCCGGTGCGTGGAAAGGCGGGCCGAGCACGGCGGGGTCGGCATCCCATGCGCCCTGATGGCGGATGCCGCAGAACCGTCCGTTGCCCGCCGCCACCAGCGCATCCAGCACTGGCGCAACAGCATCGCCCAGCGTCAGGTCCGCATGACCGACAATCGCCGCACAAGGCCGGGCCGCGCCATACAACCCGCTCGCGCCCTGCGCCGCGACCCCGTTGACATATTCGACCTCGCCAACCGGCTTCATCGCCGCGTCGCCCGTCGCACGGTAGAACGCGCCGCACTCCATAAAGACGGTGCCGACGATGTTGTGACCCGTCGCCATATCGGCGGAGAGCTGTTCGAACCCGTACTGCGCCGCACCCGCGATGGTCTCCACGAACGGATGCCGGGGTTCGGGAAAGGCGGGCAGCATGGGCCGCAAGTCCCACAGGTGATGATGCGCATCGAGGATCGGCAGATCGGGTTCGAGGATCGCTTCGGTCATGAATTTTTCTACCGTTGATCGCCTTGACCGCAAAGCCTTGTGTGAATGCACAGGCAATACCGGACCGCCACGGCCTTCCTAGTTCCGGCCGTTCAAGCGCGTCACCAGCCAGGTGTGCGGTACTGTGAGGGCGCTCAGTGCCATGAACAGCGCGGCTGTTCCGGCGGCAGTAAGCGAGGGCAGGGTGGCAAGAAGGATGGCGCCCACGGCGAGGACGACAAGACAGGCCAGCAGCGTCCAAACCCAGCCAGCGCGAACGAGTTCGACCAGCGGCCCGAGCTGGAAACGCTGCTGGACCTCGCGCATGTGCCATGGTGCATGAACGATGCAGAACATGGCGGCGAAATAGGCGAGCGGAGGCAGTAAGGCGGCGCTTAGTACCAGCAGCACCATCTTGGCAGCCGGTAGCCGCTCGCCCGACATCAGGCGAACAACGGCAAAATATCCCGGCACCAGAAGCAGTGGCATCGATGCCGCAAGCAGCGCCGCCACGCCGACCCCGCCATCCCCCGCCAGCCAACTGAAAATCGAGGCGACGGCATTCTGGTGGAAAAACGCCGGCGCGCTCAACACGACAATGCCCATCGCACCGCCTCCGATCGGGCCGAGGGCGCCTTCCCAGTCCTCTGCGAAGTGATAGGCCGACAGCAGCAGAAACAGCCCGAGCGCTGCGGCCGGTGCGGCAAACCACAACAACAGCATTGCGCCGACAGCAGCGATATAAAACGCCAGAAACCGTATCAGCGCAGCTGGTGACCGGCCAAACCCCAAACGTTTCGCCAGCAACACATCGAGCGCGCCATGCGGCATTCCGCACAACGCCATAACGCCGACCAGCACCAAGGTCGCCACTTCGCTATCGAGCGGAAAGACGCTGCTGTGCACGAGAGCCAGAACCGCAACGGCGCAAGCGTGAAGCGCAAGCAGCGCCAATTCGAAACGCGATGCCTTTCGAGATTTCGCAGGACGCGAAAAACCGCGCCTGCTCATGAGAGCAGACGCGGTTCCTGCGCCGGTATTGTTCTTGATGCTGGTCAAGGCGCAACCATCAAGCGATTCCGCTCCTATTCAGCAGGGGACCGATCGGTCGTTCCGGCCAGTTTGCCCGGAACGTGGAAATCCGGTTCGTAAGCCGATTTACGCACCGCAATCACGTAAATCAGGATGCCCACGCCGCACTTCGCGACAATATCTGCAATCGTATAGCCGACCTGCAACCCGGTTTCCACCGCCGACCCGGAGATGCCCAGGAAGGGAATCATGTAAACCAGCGGGTAGAAGCCCCACGACGCAAACGTGACCAGTCGCGCATCCTTGACCAGCTTGCGCACGTCCGCAGGCTGCTTCTCGATGGCGTCGCCCAAGCCTTTGAACAGCTCATAGACGATGTACAGGAACGGGATCGTGCTCAGTGTACCCCACAGGATACGCGCATCGATCGTGTTGGCGACTTCACCGGGATAACCCAGAATGATCATCAAGGCCGCGGCAATGCCGAGACGCCAGCTTTTCGATACCGTTTCACTGCGCGACAGCTTCATGACCAGCACGAGTTCGATCAGGAGCAGCGGCACGGTCAGCAGCCAGTCTACATATCGATAGGCATCGTTGAACGCGAGGCCGGTAACGGTGACAGTACCGTTCACCACCTCGTACGCACCGTCCCAGCTTTCGAAGATCCGGTAATAATGGTACGCTGCGATGGCCGTAACCAGGCCCGAAATCGTCAATGCCGATCGATAGACCGGTGCGACCTGGCTTCGGGCGAGCCAGAGAAACAATGTCGTCGCCGCCATACAGGCGAACGTGAATGAAAATGCGTTGTAGACGAAAAAATATTGCCCTGCCGTAAGCACATCGGCTTGCTCTGCTGGTACAGTCATAATCCAACCCCTTTTTTATCCGACTCAATGGCGGACGAATAGAATGCGGCCCAAACAGACTTAACGACAAGTGATTTAGGCCGAACACAGCATGCACCGCGCGCATTCTTTTGCAATGCAGCATGAGTAATTGTGCGTCTGCGAAAAAATCATCTCGCTATTTCGATTCCATCATGAAATCTACAAGCGAGACAGCCGTACTGGATACTTGCGAATAGTTGTATGTGATGGTGCCACTTTGCTATGCGCGCTGCATGATTGGCAGACGCCCGGAGTGCCGGCTTGGTTATCCGGTCCCTGCGTCAGGAATTTGCCGCGAACCCTGTTATTCCAAACTGCATCCGCTTCTGATATGTCATAATTTCTGCCCCGTTTCGGCCACCGCGGTCGTCGGGAACAGAAAATTGCCATAATCACCACAGGACACGCCACCGCCCCATGCCATCTTTCACTCCGCCCAATTTCGACGAACGTACCAAGGCTGCCGAAAAGGCCAAGGCCGCTGCACTGGCCAAGCTGAAGGCGAAGAAGCCGCCGACCGAGGAAGAAATCGCCGCTGCCAAGGCGAAGCGTGCGGAACGCGAAGCGGCGGAGGCTGTGGCGCGGGCCGAGAAGAAGGCCGCGTTCGAGAAGAAGAAAGCGGACGCCAAGGCAGAGAAGGAAGCGAAAATCGCCGCCGAAATCGCCGAAAAGGAAGCGGCGCAGGCGGCCAAGAAGCCCAAGAAAACCGAAGAAGAGAAGAAGGCGGAACGCGACGCCCGTTACGCCGCTCGCAAGGCGCGCAAGTCCAAGAAGAAGCGGCGTTAGTCTGCGCCCGATTCTTGAGCTCAGCCTGTCACGGCATTGGCCACGGCATTGGCCGCGCTGAGCACGGCGCGCACGCTGGCGGTGGCGACATCCTCGTCTATCCCGACGCCCCAGATCGCATCGCCATCGGGCGTGCGGCATTCCAGATAGGCGGCGGCGCGTGGCATCGCGCCCGCTGCCCAGCGCGTGTTCGGTATAATCCTGCACCTGTAACCGGATCTCGAAGCTGTCCTCCAGCGTGCCGAGCACCGAGGAGATCAGGCCATTGCCGCGCCCGCTGACGCGCTGTTCCTCGCCCGCGACGGCGATGGTGCCGGCAAAGATGCGCGTGCCGTCGGTGGCGCGGCTTTCCTCGTAATCGACCAGGCGAAAGCGTTTGTCGGTGCCGCCGATGTGATAGGCGCTCGGAAGGCCTGCCAGATATCTGCCGCTTCCAGCTCGCGGCCAAGTTCGTCGGCCATGCCCTGCACATGACGGCTGAAATGCGCCTGCAGCGGCTTGGGCAGCTTGAGGCCCTGATCCTGTTCCAGCACCCAGGCGAACCCGCCTTTGCCGCTTTGCGAATTGACGCGGATGACCGCCTCGTAATCGCGGCCCAGATCGGCCGGATCGACGGGGAGATAGGGCACCCGCCACAGCGCGTCGTTCTGCACGCGCTTGCGCTTCGAAGCCCTTCTTGATCGCGTCCTGATGGCTGCCGGAAAAGGCGGTGTAGACCAGTTCGCCGCCATAGGGGTGGCGCTGATGCACGGGCAGGTCGTTGCAGTATTCGACCGTCTCGATAACGTCGTCGATATCGCGAGAAATCGAGTTTTGGATCAATGCCTTGCGTGTACATGTTCAGACCCATTGTCACGAGGCAGCAATTGCCCGTCCGCTCGCCATTGCCGAACAGGCAGCCTTCCACCCGGTCCGCCCCTGCCATCAGGCCCAGCTCCGCCGCGGCGACGCCGGTGCCGCGATCGTTATGCGTGTGCAGGCTGATGACGGCGGCGTCGCGATTGGGCAGATTGCGGCAGAAATATTCGATCTGGTCGGCGTAGATATTGGGCGTCGCCGCCTCCACCGTGGCGGGCAGGTTCAGGATGATCGGGCGGTCCGGCGTGGGGGCCAGCACCTCCATCACCGCCGCGCAGACCTCGATGCTGAAATCGAGTTCGGCGGTGGAGAAGGTTTCGGGCGAATACTGGAAATGCCAGTCGGTGTCGGGCCGCGCCGCCGCCTCGTCGCGCATGATCTTTGCGCCCGCCACCGCGATATCGCGCACTTCGGCCTTGGACATGCGGAACACGATATCGCGCCATGCCGGACTAACCGCGTTGTAAAGATGGACGATAGCGGTGCGCGCGCCTTCCAGGCTGGCGAAGCTGGTGCGGATCAGGTCTTCGCGGCTTTGCGTCAGCACCTGCACCGTCACATCGTCCGGCACGCGGCCCGCTGCGCACCAGCCCCTGGATGAAGTCGAACTCGGTCGCCCCGGCGCTGGGGAAGCCGACCTCGATTTCCTTCACGCCGATACCCGCCAGCATGTCGAAGAAGCGGTTTTTCTTCACCGCATCCATCGGGTCGATGATGGACTGATTGCCATCGCGCAGATCGGTGCTGAGCCAGCGGGGCGGGGCGGTGATGGTGCGCGTCGGCCATTGCCGGTCGGGCAAGTCGACTTGCGGGAAAGCGCGGTATTTTGCGGAAGGATCGGTCAGCATCGGCATGATGCCACGAAACCTAGCGCCTCTTGCGCCGCATGGCGAGAACGGCGTACGCGGATCGCACGCCGTTCTCCTCGATTAGCTCCGGTCCTTCGCTTCTTTCTTGTTGGTTTCGGCGTGGATGCGGACACCCTTCACCCAATCGTCGCAGGAATTGCTGTAGTTTGCGCTGATTTGCGTGATGGCATCCGTGCTTGGGCAATCGGGCTTGGTCGCGTTGAAATCCATGTCGAGAATGCCGTCTTCGGGCGGCGTGATATAGACATAGGGGCTGAGTTCCGGCGCGGACCATCCGCCGGTGCGGACATTGCCCTTCGCCGTAACGGACAGGGTGCGCGGGTTGCTCTTGCCGATGCTGCAGGTGACATCGGTGACTTCCAGTATTGCGTCGCTCATCGCTGTTCTCCGGATTGGTGGTGGAACGCGACCCTTATTATCAGCAGTGACCTATCATAGGTTAAGTCCGGACGGCAATCCTACTGCTTTTCGAACGCGGCGCTGATCGTCAGCTCAACGTCGTCCCCGACCATCGGCACTGCATAGTCGATGCCCCATTCCGACCGCTTGATCCTTGCCGTCGCTTCGAACCCGACCGTCTCGACCTTGCTGCGCGGATTGGCGCCCGCGCCCGTGAATGTCGGTATCAGCTGAACCGGCCTGCGTTGCCCGTTCATGGTGAGAACACCGAATATCGCCGCTGTGGTGTCGCTCATCCGTTTGACATCGTTCGATACGAAGCGGGCCTGGGCAGGGTGCGGAGCCGAAGAAATCGGGCTTCGCGCCTTCCTTGCCGTCGCGCAGTAGATGGTCGCGCAAGCCGTCGCTCGACACCGCGACCGAAGTGATCGGGATGGTCACGTCCAGCACAGTGGCGTCGAGGTTCGCCGGGTCGAGCTGCATCGTGCCCTCGATATCGCCGAACAGGCCGAAATAGTCGTTGAAGCCGAAATGGCTGACCTGCCACTGCACCTGCGTATGCGCGGCATCCAGCGCGTAGCTGCCCGCCTGTCACGCGCGCGGGATCGGCACACCCGGCACGGCGGGCGCATCCTGTGCGGACAGGGTGGCGACCGTGCCGAAGGCGGCGGTGGTGGCGAGCGATGGCGGCGAGGGTCTGTTTCAGCATGATGTCGGCTCCTGGTGGAATGGTTGCCGTAGAAACTGGCCCTAGTTCTTCGCCTTGTCCACCAGCTTGTTCTTGCCGATCCACGGCATCATCGCGCGCAGTTCCGCGCCGGTCTTCTCGATCGGATGCGCTTCGGCGGCCTTGCGGCTCGCCTTCAGCTCCGGCTGACCGGCGCGATTGTCGAGCACGAAATCCTTCACGAAACGGCCCGACTGGATATCGGCCAGCACGCGCTTCATCTCGGCCTTGGTTTCGTCGGTGATGATGCGCGGGCCGGTTTTGATATCGCCATATTCCGCCGTGTTGCTGATGGAATAGCGCATATTGGCGATGCCGCCTTCATACAGCAGATCGACGATCAGCTTGGTTTCGTGCAGGCATTCGAAATAGGCCATTTCGGGCGGGTAGCCGGCCTCGACCAGCGTTTCGAACCCGGCCTGGATCAGATGGGTGATGCCGCCGCACAGCACGGCCTGCTCGCCGAACAGATCGGTTTCGCATTCTTCCTTGAAATTGGTTTCGATGATGCCCGAACGCCCGCCGCCCATCGCGCTGGCATAGGACAGGGCGAGCGATTTGGCGTAGCCGTTGCCGCCTGACTCCTCGCTCTCCTGATCCACCGCGATCAGGCACGGCACGCCGCCGCCGCGCTGATATTCGCTGCGCACGGTATGGCCGGGGCCCTTGGGCGCGATCATGATGACGTCGATATCGGCGGGCGGTTCGATCAGGCCGAAATGGATGTTGAGACCATGCGCGAAGGCGAGCGCGCTGCCGGGCTTTCATATGGCCCGCCATATCGTCCTCCCAGATCGCGGCCTGATGCTCGTCCGGCGCGAGGACCATGACGAGGTCGGCCCATTTCGCCGCCTCGGCGTTGGACATGACCTTGAAGCCGGCGTCTTCCGCCTTCTTGCGCGTGGCCGAACCTTCGCGCAGCGCGACGGCGATATCGTTCACGCCGCTGTCGCGCAGGTTCTGCGCATGGGCATGGCCCTGGCTGCCATAGCCGACAATCGCGACTTTCTTGTCCCGGATCAGGTCCAGATCGGCGTCGGCGTCGTAATAGACTTTCATGTTGGTCCTCGTACTTGAAATTAGGCCGTCATTCCGGCGAAGGCCGGAATCCAGCCGTTCGCGCGTTGCTGTCTGGATCCCGGCCTGCGCCGGGATGACGATTGGTGTGAAATTGTTGCTAGGCGCTCTCCGGCCCCGCGCATCATGCCGACGATACCGGTGCGGCCGACTTCGACCAGCCCGAGTTCGCGCATCAGAGCGATGAAGCTGTCGATCTTGTCCGGCGGGCCGGTAATTTCGAAGATGAAGCTGGCGGTGGTGGTATCGACCGGCCGCGCGCGGAAGATGTCGGCAAGGCGCAGCGCCTCGACCCGCTTCTCGCCCGTGCCCGGCGACCTTGACCAGCGCCAGCTCGCGTTCGACATGCGGGCCTTCTTCGGTCAGGTCGCACGACCGTATGCACCGGCACCAGCCGTTCCAGCTGCGCCTGGATCTGGTCGATCACGGCGGGCGGGCCGTTGGTGACGATCGTGATGCGGCTGATCGCGTGGTCTTCGCTGATATCGGCCACGGTCAGGCTGTCGATATTATAGCCGCGCGCGGTGAACAGGCCGGTGATCTTGGCGAGAATGCCGGCTTCGTTGTCGACGGTGACGGCCAGAACGTGGCGTTCGGATGCTGCTGCGTGATGTGCATAGGCGCGCTCATCACACCAGCGCCTTCGCTTCGTCGTCCATGATGCCGTACACCTCGTCGCCGTACAGCAGCATGTCGGTATGCGCCGCGCCGCGAGGGATCATCGGGTAGCAGTTGGCATCCTTCGCCACCTGGCAATCGACCATCACCGGCCCGTCATGCGCCAGCATCGCTTCGATCCCGGCATCGAGCTCGCTCTCGTCCTCGATGCGGATGCCCTTCCAGCCATAGGCCTCGGCCAGCGCCACGAAATCGGGCAGGCTGTCGGAATAGCTGTTGGAATAGCGGCTTTCATAGGTCAGTTCCTGCCACTGGCGGACCATGCCCATATATTCGTTGTTGAGGATGAACACCTTGACCGGCAGGCGATACTGGCTGGCGGTGCCGAGTTCCTGAATGTTCATCTGGATACTGGCCTCGCCCGCAATGTCGATCACCAGCGCATCGGGATTGCCCAGCTGCGCGCCGATGGCGGCGGGCAGGCCATAGCCCATCGTGCCGAGACCGCCGCTGGTCAGCCATTTGTTCGGCTTCTCGAACCCGTAATACTGCGCCGCCCACATCTGGTGCTGGCCGACTTCGGTGGTGATGATCGGGCTCGCGCGCATGCGTCAGCGCGTGCAGCCGCTCGACCGCGTGCTGCGGCATGAGTTCGCCGGAGCCTTTGCGCCCTTGCGCCGGATAAGCGAGGCTTTCGCGCGCACGCCAGCCCTTGATGCGCGCCTTCCATTCGGCGGTGTCGCGCGGTGCGGTGTCGCCCCATGCCTCCACGATCTGTTGCAGCACGGTGGCGCAATCGCCGACGATGCCGAGATCGACGGGCACGATCTTGTTGATGCTGGCGCGGTCGATATCGATATGGATCTTGGCCGAATGCGGGGCGAATGCGTCCAGCCTGCCGGTCACGCGGTCGTCGAACCGCGCGCCGACGGCCACGATCAAATCCGCCTGGTTCATCGCCATATTGGCTTCGTAGGTGCCGTGCATCCCCAGCATGCCGAGCCAGTGCGGATCGGTCGGAGGGGAAGGCACCCAGGCCCATCAGCGTGGTGGTGACGGGCGCGCCGGTCAGGCCCTGCAACCGCCGCAGCAGGGTGCTGGCTTCGGGACCGGAATTGATGACGCCGCCGCCGGTGTAGAACACCGGACGTTCGGCCTTGGCCAGCATTTCGACAGCGCGCGCGATGTCGGCGATCCTCGCCGCGCAGGGTGGGGCGGTAGCGGTGCGAGGCGGGCGGCGGTGCGTCCTCCGCCGCGTCCGCCACGGCCGCGATCTGCACATCCTTGGGGATATCGACCAGCACCGGGCCGGGGCGACCGGTGGTGGCGATGCGGAAGGCTTCGGACAGCGTGGCGTTCGAGCTGCGCCGCGTCCTTCACGAGATAATTGTGCTTCGTGCAATGGCGCGTGATGCCGACCGTGTCCGCTTCCTGAAACGCATCGGTGCCGATCAGGCCGGTCGGCACCTGCCCGGTGATGACGACCAGCGGGATGGAATCGAGATACGCATCGGCGATGCCGGTGACCGCGTTGGTCGCGCCGGGGCCGGACGTGACCAGCACCACGCCGGGCTTGCCGGTGGAGCGCGCATAGCCTTCCGCCGCATGCGCCGCGCCCGCCTCGTGCCGGACGAGGATATGGCGCAGACCGGTCATCCTCGAACAGCGCGTCGTAAATCGGCAGCACCGCGCCGCCGGGATAGCCGAAGACGAACTCGACGCCCTGTTCGACGAGAGTGTCGACGAGGATCGCTGCGCCGTTGCGCGCCGGGGTGATGGGGGTCTGTTTGGTCATGGTCGTTCGCTGCGAGCGCTGCACTAGGCGAAAATGCTCTCGCTGTCAACCTGTCTCTGCGAAAGATAATATCAATTAATGACCTGTCTGACGAATCTTAATTGCGTTATCGCGCGGCCAAGACTTTGGTGATTGGTTCCTGAACCATGTATATTGGCGTTTGGCATATTGTCGTGTCGCCAACTGGCCTGCCGCGATCATTTCCGCGCGGTCGATCTCGCCCGCAAGATAGCCGGCGATTTGCGGCACACCAATGGCGCGCATCACCGGCAGGTCGGGGTCGAGATCGCGCGCCAGCAACGCTGCCACTTCGGCCTCCGCACCAGCCTCCAGCATCGCCTCGAACCGCATGTCGCACCGCGCTTGCAGCCATTCGCGATCCGGCAGGAGGACCGCCGCCGAAAGCGCGATCTCGTCTGCGATGCCGCCGGTCTTGTGCTGCTGCCACTCGGCAAGGGTCCGCCCGTCGATTGGGCCACTTCCAGCGCGCGCTGCGTCCGCGTCGTATCGGCGGGCGCGATGCGCCGCGCAGCGTCCGGATCGGCTCGCTCCAGTGCGTGGCGCGCATCGGCCAGCGGCATGGCACGAACCGCTGCGCGAATTTCGGGGTCGATGGCAGGTACCGGTGCGATACCGTCCAGCAGCACGCGCAGATACAGCCCGGTGCCGCCCACCAGTATCGGGACTGTGCGCCGCTGGTGCAGTTCGGCAATCACCGCTTTCGCCGCGCGCGCCCAATCCGCCGCCGAGCACGGCACCGCACCGTCCCATGTGCCGAACAGGCGATGCGAGACGCCGCCCATCTCGTCCGCGTCGGGGCGCGCGCTCAGGATGTGCAGATCGGCATAGACCTGCGCGCTGTCGGCATTGACGATGGCCGCGTCCTGCCCTGCATTCATCAAGGATTTCGCCAGCGCGACGGCGCGGCTGCTCTTGCCGCTGGCGGTCGGTCCTGCGATGAGCGACGACCGGCGGCTTGCCAGACCAAAGATCGGCAATCCGCTCGTTCCACTCTGCCGAATTATCAGGATCACCCATGCTCATCGCGCGGCTTATAACAGACATGGCGGACGTTGAAACGCAGGCGCGCACTGCTGTCACCGCCCTCGAAGCGGCGGGCATGCGCGTGGCGGAACAGCGGATGCTGGAGCATGACGGCACGGTGCTGCAATTCGCGTTGCCGGACGGGGATGCGGCCGAGTTGCGCGCCATACTCGACACGCATTTCGGCCTGTGCGACCTGCTGGTGAGCGACCGGCCCTTTGCCGCCCCGAACCTGTTCGTTTCCGACATGGACTCGACCATGATCGGGCAGGAATGCATCGACGAGCTGGCGGACTTCGCCGGACTGAAGCCCCAGATCGCCGACATCACCGAACGCGCCATGCGCGGCGAACTGCCGTTTGCCGAGGCGCTGGCGGAGCGGGTCGCATTGCTCGCCGGACTGGAAGAGGATGCCATCACGCGCTGTCTTGCCGAGCGCATCACCCCGACGCCGGGCGCGCGGGTGCTGGTGCATACGCTGCGGGCAAGGGGGTGCCGCACGGTGCTGGTCACGGGCGGTTTCCACCATTTTGCCGACGCGATCGGCGCGCAGCTGGGGTTCGACCGGGTGGTCGGCAACAGGCTGGCGATAGACGGCGGGAAACTGACCGGCGCGCTGGACGGATCGCTGGTCGATAGCGACACCAAACTGCGCGTACTGCGCGAAGAAGCGGAGCGCCTTGCCGGACGGCGCGGTGTCGATGGCGGCGGGGGACGGGGCGAACGATATCCCGATGCTGCAAGGTGCGACCTACGGCATCGCCTATCGCGCCAAACCGGTGGCGCGCGCGGCGGCGGATGGCTGGGTCGAGCGTGGCGATCTGACCGCGCTGCTCCGCCTGCTGGAAATTCCGCAATCCGAATGGGTTACAGGCGAGAGCTTCATAACCAGCTTGAAATCTGTTCGAGCGGTTTCTTGCGCGTGGCATGCACCGGAACGGTCGCATCGGACGCGGGCAGACCGGCCACGACCAGCATGACCGGCTTTTCATGGTCGGGCCGCCCGCATTGCTCGCGCAGGAACGTCATGGGCGAGGGGGTGTGCGTCAGCGTCGCCACGCCTGCCATGTGCAACGCGGATAGCAACATCCCGCAGGCGATGCCGACGCTTTCATTGACGTAGTAATTCTGCGTCTCGCCGTCCTCGGCAATGCCGCCCTTGCGCTGCGCGAATACGGCAATCAGCCACGGTGCGGTTTCCAGGAACGGCTTGCTGGCATCGGTGCCGATCGGGGCCAGCGCGTCGAGCCAGTCCGCGCCGGCCTTCGCATCGTTGCCATCCGCGCCGTAAAACCGCCGCTCTTCGGCCTCGGCAGCTTCGCGGATGGCGCGTTTGCGCACCGGGTCGGAGATCGCCACGAAATGCCAGGGCTGGTGGTTTGCGCCGTTGGGCGCGGACCCGGCGGCGGCGATGGCGCTGGCGATGACCGCGCGGTCTACGGGCGCATCGCTGAAATAGCGACAGGACCGGCGCGTCGCCATAGTGGCTCGATAAGCGTCCGCACGGGCGAGGCGGTCTGCGTCCGTGAGCGCGGGCAGGGCGTAGGGGATCGGTTTCATGGTCCGGCATGGTGCCAGCGGTGGCGATGGCGGCACGGTCTGACAAGGATTTCCGGTCTTGTTGACATCTTTGTAAGTAGTGGCCATTATCAGGCCAGCAAACGACCCTTCGACCAAGGCTTATCCATGTCTCTCTCCCACCTTCCCATGATCCATCCCGACCGCGAACTGACCGGTTTCAGGCCGATCAAGGCGCTGAATCATTTCGGCAAGCTGGTGGCCGATAAGGAAGACACCTCGCAGGTGTTCCATATCACCGAGGCATTGAAAGGCGGTGCCTACACCCGCGAGGCGGAACGCTTCATCCGCAGCGAAGCGGGGCAGGCGCTGATCGAGCAGAACGAAGACCTGGCCGCCGCGCTGGACGATCATGATCGCTGGGCCGATTGCGCGCCCAATTCGCTGGCGCAGCATTATATCCGCTTCATGCGCCGCGAAGGGCTGAGCGCGGCCGGACTGGTCGCCGAATCGCACCGGTTCAAGCCGCTGTCCGAACGCCCTGAAGACCTGCACGAATGGTATGCCGCGCGCACCCGCGACACGCATGACTTGTTTCATATTCTGTCGGGATATGGTCGCGATGCGCTGGGTGAGCTATGCCTGTTGGGCTTCAGCTATCAGCAGATTTATTCCAACGGCATGCTGTTCATCGCCTATATGGGCACACGCCAGCTTCGCAAGGAAATTGGCGGTAACGTGCCGGTGTTCGCCGCCTTGCGCGAAGGACGCCGCAACGGGCGCGCCGCCGCCAAGATCGTTCAGGCTGACCTGCTTGCCATGCTGCACGAGGATATCGATGTGGTGCGCGACCGGCTGAACATTGCCACGCCAACGACCTACCGGAATTGCCTGCGACAGATCGAAACGACCTGCTGCGGCGCTTCGGGTCCGTTGTTGGGCAACAAGCAGGCCGCGTAAACCCCTACACCGTCGTCATAAACTGGCAGTCGCTCCAGTCGACGACCAAGTGCAGCAGGCAGCCCAGCCCCATCGCGCGCGCCCACCAGCGCGGGATCAGCAGCAGTAAACCGTAACCGATGGCGGCGTAAACGGTGTGCAGTGGATGAAACCCGATGCTGCACCGGTCCGGATCGAAGATCGGCGTCGCGGCCAGATGATCGAGGTCGATTGCGATGGTTGCCATTATCACCAACCCCGCCACCTTCCAACGTTCGCGCCAAAGGAGCCAGCCAAGCGCGAAGGGGAGGACGAAGTGGCCGCTATAGTGGAGTAGGGGCTGGAGTAGGGTCATTGATTACGCCGGTGAGGTATAGGCGCGCCGGTTTGAATTGGCTCCAACAAACCCCAACCCGTTCGTGCTGAGCCGGTGGCGCTTTGCGCCGTCTTCGACTCCGAAGCACTACACTTTTTGTCCGGTGGTGGTGCCAAAAAGAAGTACGACCCTTCGACAAGCTCGGGGCGAACGGAAGTGGCAAGGAACCTATCCACAAGCTCAGGGCGAACGGACGTAGCAAAGAACCTTTCCACCGGCTCAGGGCGAACGGAGGTGGAAATCAGCCGCCCATCCATTCGTCGAAGAAGCTGTCATGTGCCTTCCGCATCTCCATTAGTGTCACGCGACTATCGCCAAAGGTCAGCGCATCGCCGCCGGTCTGGCCGACGACGCTGGCGTAAAGCTCGACCGCATTGGCGCGCGCGATCACGCCTTCGGGGTCATGCGTCGTCACGACGATGCGCCCCTGATCCTCACCGTACATCGCGGCGGTCAGCGATTTGCTGTCGGGCAGGGTCAGTGCCGCGCCGATACCGCCTGCCATCGCCATTTCCGCCAGCGCCACCAGCGCGCCGCCATCCGATATGTCGTGCGCCGCGCCGATAGCGCCTTCGCCGATCAGCGCGCGCACCAGCTCGCCCAGCCGCCGCTCCACCGCCAGATCGACGGGCGGCGGCGCGCCATACTCCGTGCCTTGCACGACCTGCTGCCACAGCGATTGGCCGAGGTGACCGGGCGCGTAGCCGATGATGACGATGGCCGCGCCTTCTCCGGTAAAAGCGGGCGCGCTGATGTTCGCGTAGTCGTCGATCAGCCCCACCCCGCCGATGGCGGGCGTGGGCAGGATGGCACTGCCGCCGCCCGTCGCCTTGCTTTCGTTGTAGAGCGACACATTGCCGCTCACGACCGGGAAATCCAGCGCGCGACAGGCTTCACCCATACCGCCGAGCGCATGCACCAGCTGTGCCATGATTTCGGGGCGTTCGGGATTGGCGAAGTTCAGGCAGTTGGTGATGGCCAGCGGGCGCGCGCCCACCGTGCTGAGGTTGCGATAGGCTTCGGCCACCGCTTGCTTCCCGCCCTCGTGCGGGTCGGCATAGACATAGCGTGGCGTGCAATCGGTGGTAACTGCCAGCGCCTTGCGCGTGCCGTGAACCCGCACGATCCCCGCATCGCCGCCGGTTTGCAGCGTGTCCGCGCCGACCTGGCTGTCGTATTGCTGCGCGATCCAGCGGCGCGAGGCAAGGGCGGGGCAGGCCAGCAGCGCCAGCAGGTCCGCGCCGAGATCCGCGCTTTCCGCAGTGTTTTCGTGCGGCGCGACCTTGGCCCACGTTTTGTAATCGTCCTGAGACAGGAAGGGCCGCTCATAAAGCGGCGCATCGGCGGCAAGCGGGCCGAGCGGGATGTCGCACACGACCGCGCCGTCGAATTCCAGCACCATATGTCGGGTGTCGGTCACTTCGCCGATAACCGCAAAGTCCAGCTCCCATTTCTCGAAAATCGCCGCCGCTTCCGCCTCGCGTCCGGGCTTCAGCACCATCAGCATGCGTTCCTGGCTTTCGCTAAGCATCATCTCGTAAGGGGTCATACCCTCTTCGCGGCAAGGCACAGCGTTCATGTCGAGCCGGATGCCCGCCTTGCCATTGGTCGCCATTTCCACGCTGGAGCTGGTCAGGCCCGCCGCGCCCATATCCTGGATTGCCACGATGGCGTCGGTCGCCATCAGCTCCAGGCAGGCTTCGATCAGCAGCTTTTCGGTGAACGGATCGCCCACTTGCACCGTGGGGCGCTTGGCTTCGGTATCGTCGCCGAAATCGGTGCTGGCCATCGTCGCGCCGTGGATGCCGTCGCGTCCGGTCTTGCTGCCGACATAGACGATGGGATTGCCCGTGCCGGTCGCCGCGCTGTAGAAAATCTTGTCCGCATCGGCGACGCCCACGGTCATCGCGTTGACCAGAATGTTGCCATCATAGGCAGGGTGGAAATTGGTCTCGCCCGCGACCGTCGGCACGCCGACGCAATTGCCATAGCCGCCGATGCCCGCGACCACGCCCTGTACCAGATGCTTCATCTTGGGATGGTCGGGACGTCCAAACCTTAGCGCATTGGCGTTTGCGACGGGTCGCGCGCCCATCGTGAAGACATCGCGCAGGATGCCGCCCACGCCGGTCGCCGCGCCTTGGTAGGGTTCGATGTAGCTGGGATGGTTGTGGCTCTCCATCTTGAAGATGGCGGCCTGAGGTTTTCCATCAGGTCCGGCTCCAATATCGATCACGCCCGCATTCTCGCCCGGTCCGCAAATGACCCACGGCGCTTCGGTCGGCAGTTTCTTCAGATGGACGCGGGAGGATTTGTAGGAGCAGTGCTCGCTCCACATGACGGAGAATATGCCGAGTTCCAGCAGGTTCGGCTCGCGTCCCATCGCGGCCAGCACGCGGCTGTATTCTTCCTCGTTCAGCCCATGCTGGGCAACGGTTTCTGCGTCGATTTTCGGGGCGTCGATTTTCGGTGCTTCTGTCATGCCCGCCGCGTTAGCGATAGGCGCTCGGCACCGCCAGCCCCACCTGCGCGCGATGCCACCGCGTATCGCCCACCCACTTCGCCAGCAGGGTCACGACGCCAAATGCAACGAGGCCGGTCAGGTAGAATGCCGTCGGACTTTCAGCGGGTGCGATGCCGGTCCAGGCCACGGTTTGCAGCACCAGCATGACGACCAGCAGCACCAACGCCGGACCGATCGGCCCGCGCGTCTGCCGCAGGTAATAGAGGAACGCACCCAGTATCAGCGCCAGTTCCAACGGTATCGCGATGGCCGGATAATTCCACAGGCCCAGCCCGTGCTTTTCCGCGCCGCCCGCAATCGTCAGGTCCGGCACGTGCACCAGCCAGTCGAGGAACCAGTGCGACAGAACCACCGCAGCGCCCAGTAATGCCGCGCCGGTATAATGGCGGCGCACCACCAGGATGATGCCGAAAACGAGCGCGAACACCGCGTTGCCCAACAGGGAATGCGTGAACGGCATGTCATACAGATCGACCGGGGTCAGCACGCTGGCCGCAGGATCGATCCGCAGGTTCTCGACCCCGGCAAGGCCCATCGCGAAGAACGCCCAGTCGACCAGCTGCGCCCCGATGAAGAGCGTCGCCAGCCTGGGCGCGTCTCTGGTGCAGGCGGCCGCCGCAAGGGCCGGTGCCCAGTGTCCTATGAACATCGCGTTGCCCCCGCTTCCTGTTTCGACCTGTTATCCGCCAATAACGCTTGTTTCTGGCGCGTCCGCTGCTTGACCAAGGGTAGCGGCGGGGTCAATGCTTTGCGCCATGAGTAGCGAACCTATACCCGATACAACGCCTGCACCGGCAGACGATATTGCCGCGATGAGCTTCGAAGCGGCGCTGGCCGCGCTGGAGGATGTGGTCGGCAGGCTGGAAAGCGGCGATGTGCCGCTGGAAGCCTCGATCGACCTCTATGCCCGTGGCGAAGAATTGCGCAAACACTGCCAGACGCGGCTCGACAGCGCGCAGGCACGGATCGAGACCATCGTGCAGAAAAGCGACGGCTCGCCGCCCGAAACCCGCCCCTTCGACAGCGATGGCTGATCGCGGCATGGAAGTGGTGCCCGACGATATTCTCGGTGCCGCGCTGGCGCAGGTGCAGCGCGATATCGACGCGGTGTTCGATGCGCGCCTGCCGCTGCCGCAGGACTCGCGGCTGCGTCTTGGTGGAAGCGATGCGCTATGCCGCGATGGATGGCGGCAAGCGTGTGCGCCCGTTGCTGGTCTGCGCCACGGCGGACCTGCTCGGCGTGGAGCGTGCGGTGGCATTGCAAGTGGCCTGCGCGGTGGAGGCGATCCATGTCTATTCGCTGATCCACGACGATCTGCCGTGCATGGACGACGATGCGCTGCGCCACGGCAAGCCCACCGTTCACACAGCCTATGACGAGGCGACCGCCGTGCTGGCGGGCGATTCCCTGCACGCGCTGGCATTCGAGATCGTGTCCGACGCCGCTGTCATCGCCGACCCGTTCACCCGCGCAGAGCTGTGCGCGACGCTGGCCGTCGCCAGCGGCATGGACGGCATGGCGGGCGGGCAGATGATGGACATGGCCTCGGACGGGGCGGATTACGACTTGCCCACCATCACCCGCCTGCAACAGCTGAAAACCGGCGCGCTGCTGGCGGCATCGGTGGAAATGGGCGCGGTGCTGGGCAAGCTGCCCGAAGACGGACGCTCGCACCTGCGGGCCTATGCGCGCGATATCGGCCTCGCCTTCCAGATCGCCGACGACCTGCTCGACGTGACGGGCGACGAAGCCAAGGCGGGCAAGGCGCTGCGCAAGGACGAGGCGCAGGGCAAGCAAACCTTCGTGACGCTGATGGGCGAAGACGGCGCGCGCGAACAGGCCGATGCGCTGGTGGCGCAGGCCATCGGCCACCTTGCGCAATATGGCGAAGAAGCGGACCTGCTGCGCGCGCTGGCCCGGTTCATCGTCGAGAGGGATCGGTAGCATGGCAACCGCAGAACGCATCGGCATCTATCCCGGCACCTTCGACCCGATCACGCTGGGCCATGCCGACATCATCCGGCGCGGGAGCAAGCTGGTGGACCGGTTGATTCTGGGAGTCACCACCAACCCGTCCAAAGACCCGATGTTCACCACCGAAGAACGGCTGGCGATGGTGCGGCGCGAGATTGCGGCGATGGCAGTCGGCAATGTCGAGGTGGTCGGATTCAACGCGCTGCTGATGAAATTCGCCCGCAAACAGAGGGCGCGGGTCATCATTCGCGGGCTGCGCGCTGTCGCCGACTTCGAATATGAGTACCAGATGGCGGGCATGAACCAGCAGCTCGACGACGATATCGAGACGGTGTTCCTGATGGCGGACGTGTCGCTGCAACCCATTGCCTCGAAACTGGTCAAGGAAATCGCGCTGTTCGGCGGCGATGTCGCGCCATTTGTCAGCGCGGCGGTGCGGGACGACATCGTGGCGCGCGTGGACACGCTGGGCCAGCGCGGGGACTACTGAGCGCCTGTCGCTGGCAGGCGCTTCATTCATTGTCGCGACAGTCGCGCGCCGCTAGAAACTACATTCGATAGACGTAAGTTGTACGGACAAATCTTCACATGCAAATTCTTCGCCTGCTGCCTTATTCGCTGTCGCTAATCGGCGCTGCCTTCGCTGTGCCTGCGATGGCGCAGGACGCCGTGCCGGCAACGCCTGTGGTGCCGAAATACCAGCCACTGAACTACAACGCGGCGGAAGATCTCGAAAACATCCTGCTGCTCGACCTGTCGAACGGGCGGCGGGTCGGCATTCGCCTGATGCCGAGCTGGGCGCCGAGCCATGTCGAGCGGATCAAGACGCTGGCGCGGCAGGGGTTCTATGACGGCGTCATCTTCCACCGGGTAATCGACGGTTTCATGGCGCAGACCGGCGATCCGACCGGGACCGGGCAGGGCGGCTCGCCGCTTCCCGACCTGGAGGCGGAATTCAACCCGATGCCGCATCTGCGCGGCACCGTGTCGATGGCACGGGCAACGGCAGAGGACAGCGCGAACAGCCAGTTTTTCATCGTGTTCATGCCGCGCTTCTCGCTGGACCGGACCTACACCAATTTCGGCCGGGTGATCTCGGGCATGGAAGGGGTCGATGCCATCACGCGCGGCGAACCGCCGACCGATCCGACGCGCATCGTGCAGGCCTCCATCGCGGCGGACAACCGCCCCGAACCCACCGCCGAGCAGCGCGCGCCCAAGTTCGACGGGGTGTCGATAGACGAGCTGGCCGCGCCCATCGCCGAATAGGGCCGGCGGCCTTTTTCATGCGCGTAGATCTGTTCGATTTCGAGCTGCCGCCCGAACGCATCGCGCTGCGCCCCGTCGTGCCGCGCGATGCCGCACGGATGCTGGTGCTGGACGGCGCCGATAGCACGAAAGACTGCGGCGTTGCCGACTTGCCCGACCTGCTGGAGCCGGGCGATGTGCTGGTGTTCAACGACACCCGCGTCATTCCGGCGCGACTGGAAGGCACCCGCACGCGCGACGGCAACAGCGCGTCCATCGGCGCGACGCTGCACAAGCGTATCGACCTGCGCCGCTGGCAGGCATTCATCCGCAACGCCAAGCGGCTGAAGACCGGCGACCGCATCGACTTCGGCCACAATGTGGAAGCACTCGTTGAGGACCGCCACGCCGATGGCAGCGTCACGCTGGCCTTTTGCGGCGCGGAACCGGTCGAGGTGCTGCTGGAGCGCGCGGGCGAGATGCCGCTGCCGCCCTATATCGCCAGCCGCCGCCCGACCGATGCGCGCGACCGGGCAGGATTACCAGACCCTGTTCGCGCAAACCGACGGCGCGGTGGCTGCGCCCACCGCCTCGCTGCACTTCACTCCGGACCTGATCGAACGGCTAGATGCGCGCGGCATTCTGCGCGAAACGCTGACCCTGCATGTCGGCGCGGGCACCTTCCTGCCGGTCAAGGCCGACGACACTCGCGACCACGCGATGCATGCCGAATGGGGCACGATATCGCCGGAAACCGCCGACAGGCTGAACGCGGCGCGCGCGGCGGGGCGGCGGGTCATCGCGGTCGGCACCACCAGCCTGCGCCTGCTGGAAAGCGCGGCGGACGAAAACAACGTCATCCAGCCTTTCACCGGCGATACCGCGATCTTCATCACGCCCGGCTATCGGTTCAGGGCCATCGACGGCCTGATGACCAATTTCCACCTGCCCAAGTCCACGCTGTTCATGCTGGTCAGCGCGCTGATGGGGCGCGACCGGATGCAGGCGGCTTATGCCCATGCGATTGCGGACGGATTACCGCTTCTACTGCTACGGCGACTCTTCGCTCCTGATCCCTGACGCGAATGATTGTTAGCCATTTAAGCTACTGCCAAAATTGACAACGCATAATTCACGCTTACCGTCCGGCTTTCCCTGCCGGCCTTGTAACCGGAGGTTTCCCCAATGCGTTTCGCCTCGATCTTCCTGCCTGCACTGTGCGTTGTCCCGGCATACGCGATGCTCGCATGCCCGGCAGCGGCACAGCAGCCTACCGAAAAGACACTGCGTGACGCGAGTGCTTCGTTCGAAGCGGCGCAACGAGAGCGCAACAAGGCGCAATATGACAGCCTCGAACGCAGCGCCATTCAACTGGGCCTGTCGGACAACGCCAGGTCCGTCGGCATGGCGGGCGATTTCTACCTCTTTCCGAAGGTGAGCGGGTATCAGCCGGACCCGCGCAAGGCGATGGTGTATTACGAACGCTGTGCAAATCTCGGACGGGTGGAATGCGCGCATATGATGGGCGTCGTGCTCGACAGCCGCCGCTACAAGATCCAGGACTATCCTGCTGCGCTGGCCTGGTATCGAAAGGGCGCGGATGCAGGCTTCGCACGGTCGTACAGCGCGATCGGCGTGATGTACGCAAATGGCCAGGGCGTGACCAAGAGCTTCGAACAATCGTTCGAGAATTATCGCAGGGCTGCGGAACTGGGCTGGCGTGGGGGTCTGTTCGGAATGGGCCTCCAGCATATGATCGGCCAGCACGTCGCACAGGACCGCGACCGTGCGCTTGCGCTTTTCCTGGTAGCGAAGGATCGTGGCGACAGCCGTGCGCAACGCCGGATCGACAGTCTTAGACGCACGACCGATAACCTTGGCGGCGAGAACACGATTACTGCGTTGAAAGCGGAAATCGAACGGACATATCCCGAAGGGGAATAGTCGTTTGGCGTTGCGGTAACGCGCGGATTGGGTAAGCACGACGTGTTCAATGCACGCAGAGGATACCCGACGGCCAATGCAGCACGCCTCGCAGCCTATCCTCGAAATCAGCGGCCTGACCAAGGTTTACGATGGCGGCTTCAAGGCGCTGGACGATGTCGACCTGACCATTCGCAAGGGCGAGATTTTCGCGCTGCTCGGCCCCAACGGTGCGGGCAAGACCACGCTGATCGGCGCGGTGTGCGGGCTGGTGCGGCCGACGGCGGGCACGATCCATGCCTTCGGGCACGACCTGTCGCGCGACTGGCGGCGCGGGCGGGCGCGGATCGGGCTGGTGCCGCAGGAACTGAGCACCGACATGTTCGATCCGGTCGAGCGGGCGGTCACCTATTCGCGCGGCCTGTTCGGCCTGCCGCCCGACCCGGCGCGGATCGAGGACATCCTGCGCTCGCTCAGCCTGTGGGACAAGCGCAGCGACAAAATCATGGCACTGTCCGGCGGGATGAAGCGCCGCGTCCTGATCGCCAAGGCGCTGGCGCACGAACCCGACTTGCTGTTCCTGGACGAGCCGACCGCAGGTGTAGACGTGGAGCTGCGCCGCGATATGTGGGCGCTGATCGGTGCGATGCGCGAGCGCGGCGTGACCGGTCATCCTGACGACGCATTATATCGAGGAAGCCGAGGAGATGGCTGACCGCGTCGGCATCATCCGGTCGGGCAAGCTGCTGATGGTGGACGAAAAGGCGGCGATGATGGCACGCCTCGGCCGCACCGAGGCGCATATCGACCTGGCCGAACCGCTGGCAACGATACCGGAGGCGCTTGCGGCATTTCCGGTCGAGCTGACGGAAGTCGGCAGGACGCTGTGCTATCGCGGCGGCGACGGGACCGGCAAGGGCAAGAGCGAAGTCGCCGCGCTGACCAAGGCACTGACTCGCGCTGGCATCGACTATACCGGCATCGACATCCGCGAAAGCTCGCTGGAGGACATCTTCGTCTCGCTGCTGGGCGCGGAAGGGGACACGGCATGACCGGCTTCAACCTGCGCGGCGCCTATTCGATCTTCACGCGCGAAATCATGCGTGCGTTCCGCACCGCATTCCAGTCCATCCTCGCCCCGGTGCTGACGACATCGTTGTATTTCATCGTGTTCGGCGCAGCCATCGGCAGCCGGATGCCGGACCTTGGCGGCGTGGAATACGGCGCCTTCATCATTCCCGGCCTGCTGATGCTGACGCTGCTGGGCGAGACCACCAGCAATGCCAGCTTCGGCATCTACATGCCGCGTTTCACCGGCACGATATACGAGCTGTTGTCCGCACCCGTCGGTGTGGCGGAAACGCTGGTCGGCTTCGTCGGCGCGGCGGCGGCGAAGAGCCTGATCCTTGCCGCCATCATCCTGCTGACCGCGCGGCTGTTTGTCGATTATTCCATCGCCCATCCGATACTGGCGGTCGTCTTCATCATGCTGGTGGCGGCGAGTTTCAGCCTGTTCGGCTTCATCCTCGGCATCTGGGCCGACAATTTCGAGAAGCTGGGCATCATCCCGCTGCTGTTCCTGACGCCGCTGACATTCCTCGGCGGCACGTTCTATTCGATCGATATGCTGCCCGAACCGTGGGACCGCATCGCGATGGCCAACCCCATCGTCTATCTGGTCAGCGGCCTGCGCTGGACGTTCTACGGCACTGCCGACGTGGATTTCCGCGTGTCGCTGGGCATCACGCTGGCCTTCCTCGCGGTGTGTGTCGCGATCATCGCCATCATCTTCCGCACCGGATGGCGGTTGCGCGCCTGAGCCCTGGCATGACGGACCGCTTCGCCTTCACGATAGACGCGCGCGACGGGCTGGCGCGGACCGGCGCGATTGCCATGCAGCGCGGCACCATCGCCACGCCCGCTTTCATGCCCGTGGGCACGGCGGCGACGGTGAAGGCGATGAAGCCCGAAACAGTGCGCGCGACGGGGGCCGACATCATCCTCGGCAACACCTACCACCTGATGCTGCGCCCCGGTGCGGAGCGGGTGGCGCGGCTTGGCGGGCTGCACCGGTTCATGAACTGGGACCGCCCGATCCTGACCGACAGCGGCGGGTATCAGGTGATGAGCCTGTCCGCCCTGCGCAAGCTGACCGAAGCGGGCGTGGAGTTTCGCAGCCATCTCGACGGGTCGAAGCACATGCTGACGCCCGAACGCAGCATGGAAATCCAGCGCCTACTCGGCTCCGACATCGTGATGGCGTTCGACGAATGCCCGCGCGCGGACCAGCCGCATGACGAGATCGCCAAATCGATGGAGCTGTCGATGCGATGGGCGCAGCGCAGCCGCGACGGGTTCGACAGCGGAACGGACCATGCCCAACGGTCCGCGCTGTTCGGCATCCAGCAGGGTGCGCTGCACGAGGACTTGCGCAAGGTCAGCGCGCAAAAGCTGGTCGATATCGGTTTCGACGGATACGCCATCGGCGGCCTTGCCGTGGGCGAGGGGCAGGAGGCGATGTTCGCCACGCTGGACTTCGCGCCCGCAGCAACTGCCGCGAAGACCGCCCGCGCTACCTGATGGGGGTCGGCAAGCCGGACGATCTGGTCGGCGCGGTCGAGCGCGGGGTCGATATGTTCGACTGCGTGCTGCCCAGTCGTTCCGGCCGCAACGGGCAGGCGTTCACCTGGAACGGCGCGATCAACCTGCGCAATGCGCGCTTCGCGGAGGATACCGGCCCGCTGGACGACCGCTGCACCTGCCCCACCTGCGCCACCTACAGCCGCGCCTATCTGCACCACCTGGTAAAGTCCGGCGAAATCCTCGGTTCAATGCTGATGACCGAACACAATATCGCGTTCTACCAGCAGCTTATGGCAGCAATGCGCGCGGCGATACGGGCGGGGACGTTTGCGGCATTCGCGGCGACATTCCGAAATGATTATGGCCGTAGCGGCAAGCCGCCGTAGCGGTGGCTGCTAACGCCCTCATTGCGGACGGTCGACCCTGAGAATGGGTATCGAACAGCGGCCTGCTAAGCTAGCCTGCATAGTAGCCCCGAAACCGCCGAATTGAACCGAGCCATGTCCTTGGCAGCGCGAGCCATTAATTGGGCGCCCTCCATTTGAGCAAGACAAGCATACGCTTCTGCGTCAGCTTCGGCTGCTTGCGCGATAGTCCCATCACTTTTTCCTGCCGCAAAGGCACCTGAGAGCCAGCGCACCACGGTCACGTGAAAAGCATCGAGTTGTTCGAGAACCGGCGCACTAAGGCCATCGCGTCCGACGCAAAAAGCAACGCACAAACACAGCTTGTTACCATCATCAAGTGCATTACGGTACAGTGCTACATAGGCCTTGAGTTGCTCACTCCCAGTTCTGCTTTCGACCACAATGTCATCAAGCGCTTGGAAGAAATTGGCCGCGTACCGGTTGATCAAGGCCAATGCGAGATCTGCCTTTTTTGGGAAATGATGATGTATACTCGCTTTGCGAATGCCAACCTCGCTAGCGAGATCAGCGTAACTGAAACCGTCATAGCCATGTGAGCGTAGCGCTTCTTCAGCGCAGTCTAGCAAAGCATTTTTCGTATCCACACCTACCATGTAATAGGCGCAAAACATGCGTCAAGTTTGCCTTGCTTTCGACTCTACCTATCACTAGGTAGGCCTTTCCGTCGGGCCAGAACAAGGAAACAAACTATGTACTTTCACGTCATGCTCGGTGCCAATGATCTTGGCGCATCTACTAAGTTCTATGATGCAACTTTCGCTACGCTTGGCATTCCGGCCCACGGCCAATTTCGCGACGATCCCGCTGCTCATATGTATGGCGAGGCCGAGACTGGTCTATTCTTTGTCACCAAACCGCAAGACGGGGCTGATGCATGTCCCGCCAATGGCGGCACCGTAATGTTCAAAGCCAGTTCAAAAGCCGTTGCTGATGCATGGTATCACGCTGGGATCGCCAATGGTGGCAGCGATGTAAACGGCGCGCCAAGCGACGGGGCACTGCCTGATACCATTATGGGCTATTTGCGCGATCCGGCTGGCAATAAGGTTGCGGTCGTCGCATTCACCTGATCACACCCGGTAGTCGACCGTGGGCCAAGCTATTCGACGAAAGGTGACAAGCTTTGGATGTAAACACTGATTTTTCACAGCGCGTTCTGGTCGACAGCAACAACTTGCCTTGGACGCCCTCTCCTATCGCTGGAGTTGACCGCCGGATGCTCGACCGGATCGGCGGGGAAGTGGCACGCGCCACCTCCATCGTCCGTTATGCGCCGGGCTGCCATTTCGCACCGCATACGCATGACGGGGGCGAAGAGTTCATCGTGCTCGACGGTGTGTTTCAGGACGAACATGGTGATTACCCGGCGGGCACATATATTCGCAACCCGCCAACCACACGGCATCGTCCTGGCTCCGAAGCCGGCTGCACCATATTTGTTAAATTGTGGCAGTTCGATCTTACCGATCGCACGGCGGTGATAACTGACATGAACACTCTGGCGTTTATGCAAATACCAAATCGGTCGGGCATTTCGGCTTCGCCCTTGTTCTGCGATGAGCGTGAAACTGTACAAGTGGAAAACTGGTCGGCAGGCGCGAAAGTGAAGCAGGAAATGCCCGGCGGAGCTGAGCTGCTGATCCTTGACGGAAACTGCACGGAATCTGATGAACCAATGGAAGTCCAAAGTTGGCTGCGTATTCCAGTAGGTGGACGATTGAACGCGGTCGCTGGCGCAGGCGGAACGAAAATCTGGATCAAAACAGGCGGATTGCGCTTCGTTGAGCCGCCTCCAAAGCAAGGAACGAGTTAGGCTGCGTCTGTCTGGTTCTACCCCGCAGCCGACAGTCCGCTTTCCACCCAGAACCGGACAAAGGATTTTCCTACAAATCCCTTTGCTGCCATAACTTGCGTCGCTCTTTCAAAACCGAATATGCCGAAAGCGTCACGCCTATCATGCAAGCGGGGCTTTCGGGATTCGGGCGCTTTCTGCAGGCCCTAACCCGGACGCGCGTTCACGATGTAATTCATCCACTTGCGCCATTCGCGCGGGTGAACGAACAGAAAATAGCGTTCAGGCCTAAACTTCCCTAAACTTCCGAATGCAGCCGAAGGTATCTGACCGTCGAACCCCGGACGCCCGGATAATACGCCGATCGCGCTGGTCCGCACTTTTTCGGCTGCGCATGCGAAAAAGGGCGGCTCCTTCCCGGAACCGCCCCTTTTTATAAAACCGTTGGATATAGGCCTTAGCGCGAATAGAATTCCACGACGAGGTTGGGTTCCATCGTGACGGGGTAGGGCACCTCGTCCAGCTTGGGAACGCGCGTGAAGTTCACCTTCTCGTTACCGTCGGTGGCGACGTAGTCGGGAATTTCGCGTTCGGGCAGGCTTTGCGCTTCGATGACCAGCGCCATTTCCTTGGCCTTGTCGCCCAGGCTGATTTCGTCGCCCACGTCGATGCGGCGGCTTGCGACATTGCACTTCACGCCGTTGACGCGGATGTGGCCGTGGCTGACCAGCTGGCGCGCGGCGAAGATGGTGGGCGCGAACTTGGCGCGATACACGACCATGTCGAGACGGCGTTCCAACAGGCCGATCAGGTTCTGGCCGGTGTCGCCCTTGATGCGCGTGGCTTCGGTGTAGGTGCGCTTGAACTGCTTTTCCGTCACGTCACCGTAATAGCCCTTGAGCTTCTGCTTGGCGCGCAGCTGGATACCGTAATCGCTGACCTTGCTCTTGCGACGCTGGCCGTGCTGGCCGGGGCCGTAAGACCGCTTGTTGACGGGAGAGTTGGGGCGACCCCAGATGTTTTCGCCCATCCGGCGGTCGAGTTTGTACTTGGCACTTTTACGCTTGGACATAATCCATATTCCTGTTTGCTCGCGCGTGTCCGGGAGTGGCCGCGCATTTCACCCGGTTTCGCACCGCCGGACCATCTATGTCCGGCGCGGCCGCCGCTTCACCGGGGTGCGGAGCCAATCTTGCGAAGCTGCGCGCAATAGCGTGATGCCCGCGAAGGTCAAGGCATTCGCGCTTGCAAATTGCCCTCGACAACCGGTAGGCCGCCCGCCACATGCGCGCTCATGCCAACACGCAACGACGATATCAGCACGCCGGATGAATGCCAGACCATGCCGGATGTCCGGCGCGGGGTGGATGCGGTGGATACCGCGCTGGTGGACCTGTTGAAAATCCGCTTCGGCTATATGCGGGCGGCGGCGCGTATCAAGACCGATCGCGGCACGGTGCGCGATGAAGCGCGCAAGGCCGCCGTCATCACCGCCGCCGTGGAACAGGCGAAGGAAGCCGGACTACCCGAAGACGCCATCGCCGCGCTGTGGGACGGGCTGGTCGAAGCGTCCATCGCCTATGAAATGGAAGAGTGGGACCGGTTGCGCGGGCAGTAGCAGGCTACCCATCGCGCTTGCGATCCTCGCGCGACAGGTGGGTCAGCACCCCGCGCAGGGTGCGTATCTCCAGGTGGTTCCATTTCGGTTTGGTCAGCACATTGCGCAGCGTCAGCCGGGTGGCTTCGGCGCGGCCCTGCGGGAAGAAGTAGCCCTTCGGTTCCAGCATCTTCCCGATATGCCCGATCAGCCCTTCCAGCTCGGCCTGCGGTGCGGGCGGCAGGGTCTCTTCGTAACTCGGCTGCGAGACCGTTGCCGGATCGAGCCGCGACCATTCATAGGCGCACAGGATCACCGCCTGCGCCAGGTTGAGCGAGCTGAAGTCCGGATTGACCGGCACCGTCAGGATGCTGTGCGCCAGCGCGACATCGTCCGTTTCCAGCCCGGACCGCTCCGCGCCGAACAGGATGGCACTGCGTCCTGCATTCCGTGCAACCTCGGCCATCGCCTCCTGCGGGCCGACAACCGGCTTCGACACGCCGCGCTTGCGCACCGTGGTGGCATAGACATGCGCGCAATCCGCCACCGCTTCCGCCGTGGTATCGTACACCGCCGCGTTGTCCAGCACGATATCCGCGCCCGCCGCCGACGGCCCCGCATCGGGATTGGGCCAGCCATCGCGCGGCGCGACCAGCCGCATCTCGGCAAGCCCGAAATTGAGCATGGCCCGCGCGGCCTTGCCGATGTTCTCGCCGAGCTGGGGGCGGACGAGGATGATGATCGGCGCCGGTCGGGCGTGCTGTGATAATCGCCGCGTTCACCTCACCGAACAGATGACCTTTAACCGTCTCGGGACTCTGCCTGGTCTTGCCTGACCCCGAATACCGGTCACGGCGAATGCCGAGGCCCTCACTGCTCCCCCCGGCCTCGTGCTGCATCGCTGACCGCGCTGGCGAAGGCTTCGAAATCGCCTGCTTCGCTGAAGTCGCGATAGACGGAGGCGAAGCGGATATAGGCGACGGTGTCGATCTGGCGCAGGCCGTCCATCACCAGCTCGCCGATCCGCGAGGAGGCGATTTCCAGCTCGCCCGCCGTCTCGACCTGCCGCTGGATGCCGGACACCAGCCGCTCGATGCGGTCGGGCGCGATGTCCCGCTTGCGACAGGCCAGCGCCACCGATTGCTCGATCTTCGCACGGTCGAACGGTTCGCGGCGCTTGGCCTCGTCGCCACCGCTTTTCAGCACGGTTATCTCGCGCAGCTGTATCCGCTCGAACGTGGTAAAGCGTGCCCCGCAGGCGGAGCATTGCCGCCTGCGGCGCGTCGCGGCACCGTCTTCGGTCGGTCGGCTGTCCTTGACCTGGCTGTCATCGTCGCCGCAGAACGGACATCGCATCGGCGTTCTCCGGCGGCGTTACGGGTTACGGTTTAATGCGGTTGTAGAAGACGTAGCCGGCCCCGGCAGCGGCACCGATGAACGGCCCGACAAACGGCAGCACAATACCGGCAACCGCCCCGATGGCCGCACCTTTCAGCACCGGCTTGGTGTCGGGATGCTGCATCCCGTCGCGCGCCATGTCGGACGCATGGCGCTTTGCATCGCCGAGCAGGTCTTCGTTGCCCGAACCGTCGTTGATCATAAGCCGCCTTGGTCGGCTCGACCTTCTCTTCGGTTGCGGTCATCGGCGGCAGGGGCGCGCCGGTTTTGTCATCGAATTTCGTCATGGTGTTACCTTCCGGGGTAGACGGGAAATGCCGTGCATAGCGTGGCAACCTCGTCCCGCACCGCTTGTTCCACATCCGCCGCGCCATCGGCACCCTTGTCCGACAGGCCGTCGATCACTTGCGCAATCAGCTTGCCGATAGTGGCGAACTCGTCCGTGCCGAAACCGCGCGTGGTACCCGCTGGCGTGCCCAGCCGGATGCCGCTGGTCACGAACGGGACTGCGCGTGTCGAACGGGATGCCGTTCTTGTTGCAGGTGAGCCAGGCGCGATCCAGACCCTTCTCCGCATCCTTGCCGGTCACGCCCTTGGCAGTCAGGTCGACCAGCATCGAATGGTTGTCCGTGCCGCCCGATACGATGCGCAGGCCATGCTGTTCGAGACTGGCGGCTAGCGCGCGTGCATTGGCAACGATCCGCGCGGCATAGTCCGCAAATTCGGGGCGCAGAGCCTCGCGGAAAGCGACGGCCTTGGCGGCGATGACATGCATCAGCGGGCCGCCCTGCAAACCGGGGAATACCGCCATGTTCAACGGCTTCGACAGTTCGGGGTCGTTCCACAGGATGATGCCCGAACGCGGGCCGCGCAGCGACTTGTGCGTGGTGGAGGTGACGATGTGGCAATGCGGGAAGGGGGAGGCATGCGCCTTGCCGGCAACCAGGCCCGAGATGTGGCTCATGTCGCACAGCAAGGTCGCGCCGACCTCGTCCGCAATCGCGCGGAAAGCGGCGAAATCCCAGTCGCGCGAATAGGCGGTGCCGCCGCAGATGATGAGCTTGGGCTTGTGCTCGCGCGCGGTCGCGGCGACCGCATCCATGTCGATCCGCTCGTCGCCCTCGGTCACGCCGTAGCTGACAGGATTGAACCACTTGCCGCTCATATTGACCGGCGAGCCGTGCGTCAGGTGTCCGCCCGAATTCAGGTCCAGCCCCATGAACGTGTCGCCCGGTTGCAGCAGCGCCAGGAACACCGCCTGGTTCATCTGGCTGCCCGAATTGGGCTGCACATTGGCGAAGTCGCAGCCGAACAGTTCGCTCGCCCGCGCGATGGCGAGGCGTTCCACCACATCGGCATATTCGCAGCCGCCATAATAGCGTTTGCCCGGATACCCCTCGGCATATTTGTTGCTGAACACGCTGCCGGTCGCTTCCAGCACGGCGGTGCTGGCGATGTTCTCAGACGCGATCAGCTCGATCTTGTCCTGCTGGCGCGCCAGTTCGTTGCCGATGGCGTCCGCGATTTCGGGGTCGGCCGTGGCGAGATCGTCATGCCAGAAGCGGGTGCGGGCATCGGCGTCGGAAGGCTTGATCGATTGGGCAATGTTCATGGGGCTATGTCCTGCGGAAGGTCTGAGAGGGCATCGACGCGGCGGCGGTGGCGGCCGTCCGGCACGTCGGCATCGGCGAAGGGTGTATCGAGGAAGGCGGTGACGCAGGCCTTGGCCATATCGATGCCGACAAGCCGTGCGCCCAGTGCGAGGCAATTGGCATCGTTATGTTCGCGGGCGAGCGCGGCGGAAAGCGGGTCCGTCACGCGGGCGCAGCGTATGGCGGGGTGGCGGTTGGCGGCGATGGAAATGCCGATCCCGCTGCCGCACAGGGCAACGCCGCATTCCGCATCCCCTGCCGCAATCGTGCGGGCGAGGGCATAGCCGTAATCGGGATAATCGACGCTGCCGGTGCCTTCGGGGCCGAGGTCCGTCACGTCATGTCCCCCGGCGCGCAACCAGTCGCGCAGTTCGGATTTCATGGCCACGGCGGCATGGTCGGAGGCGATGGCGATTTTCATGGTGCAACCCCTAGCGGGTCCGGACGCCGCGCGCCACGGGGAAGGACGATTTTTCACCGCCTTGCAGGACCGTATTGCAGGGGCGCCGTGGACCGCTTGTTTGCCGCCAGAAATCTGTGACCTTCCCCGCCATGCATCCGTAAATAGGGTCAATGGAGGACGCGCAGTGTGGCTTTCGGTTCGCGCGCGGAGAGACTGCGGGTAGGTGGGGAGCGGTAGTCTGTATCATGCGCCGGACCATGCCGGATGGGCGCGGGTGTAGGACAGCGTTAATCCGCGTCAGGCCGTCGCCGTCTGCGCCCCGCCATATTTCGGGCAATCCGACCGGCACACGCCATCATGCGACCATTCCGGGCGGACGCCACAGATAGGCCAGCTTGTCCTGCCACCGGTCCGCCTCGTCCATGCGGTCTTTTAGCTGCGACAGCCCCGCGAACTGCGCGGTCAGCGGATTGTTGTCATGCACCGGCTTGACCAGCCCGACGACAGGTTCCTCGTCGATATGGCGCGTGCTGCCGAACAACCGGTCGAACAGCAATGTGACCTGGCTGTAATTGGTGTCGATATATTGCGGTTGGTTGGCATGATGCACCTTGTGCATCTTGGGCGTCATCAGCACCCGGTCGAGCCAACCCAGGCGCGGAACGTAGCTGGCGTGGTTCCAGATGCCATAAGCGTTCGTGAACACACTGACCGCAATCAGAACCACCGGATCGACACCGATGAAAGCCGGGATCAGCAGGAACAGGTTCTTCAGCTGTCCATCCAGCACGAAACCGCGCGCGGCAGTGGAATGGTTGAATTCATTGCTGGAGTGGTGGATCGCGTGGAACGCCCAGAACAGGCCGACACGGTGGCTGATCCGGTGCTCCGCATAATAGGCGAATTCGTGAAGCAGGAACGCCATCGGGATCGCGGCGAGCAACGGCATGTCGGAAACCAGCCGCGCATTCTCGAATACCAGCACATACAATGCCAGCGGCACCAGTATCGCAAAGATCAGGTTGAGCACGCTGCCGAGCAAGTTAAGCCCGACGCTGCACCAGGCATCGGCGCTATTGTAATCGCGCCGCTTGAAGAGATACCACAGCCGCTCCCCCGTCAGCATGCCGAAATAGGCACCGCCCAGGATCCACAGCACGCCGGGGCCGCCGATGAATGCGATGGCGTTTTCAAGACTTTCCATTTTTCGCTTCCTCTCGCTGCGCCATTCTGTAGCACCATAATGGGGATTTGCCAAAGGGGATGCGGGTGATGGGTGCGCAGGATCGAAACGCGCGGACAGGCATGGCCAAGTGGGTTGCGCCTTTGGCGATAGTCGGCGCGTTGCTGCTCGCCATTCTGGGCACGACATCCTCGGTGCCGGTGGGGCGCGATGCAGCTGCCGACGTGTTTTCCGCAGCGCGCGCGATGGACGATGTGCGCATCATCGCCCGCGCGCCGCATGTCACCGGCTCGGCGGAGAACGCCGAGGTGCGCGCCCATATCGCCGCGCGGTTTACGGCGCTGGGCATGGAGGTTCGCACGACGCAGGGCGAATTGCCCGACCGTGCGCTGGACAAGTTCGAGGCGTGGAGCGGCGCGCGGCCCGTTGCGCTGACCTTCACCAATGTCATTGGCATCCTGCCGGGCCGCGACCGCACAAAGCCTGCCGTTCTGCTGATGGCGCATCACGATACGGTGTGGGGTTCCGCAGGCGCGCCGGACGATACCGCAGGCGTGGCGGCGATCCTCGAAACGCTGCGCGCGGTGGTGGCGGATGGCGGTGCGGACCGCGACATCATCGCGCTGATGACCGATGCAGAAGAGCTAGGGCTGAACGGCGCGACGCAGTTTTTTGCGGAGAACCCGCTGCGCAAAAGAGTGGGCGCGATCATCAATCTGGAGGCGCGCGGCGGTGGCGGGCGCACCATGCTGTTCCAGACCTCGCGCAACAATGGCGCGGCGGTGATGCGCTATGCCGATGCGGTCGGGCGACCGGGCGGGTCTTCGCTGGCGGCCTTCGTCTACGAAGTGCTGCCCAACGACACCGACCTGACGCCGGCACTGGAAGGCGATGCGGTGGCGTACAACCTGTCCTTCATCGGTCGGCCGGAGCAATATCATTCGCCCGCCGCCACGCCCGATGCCCTGGACGAGGGCGCGTTGCAGGACATGGGCGACCAGACGCTGGGCCTGACGCGGGCGTTGGCGGGCGAGAGACCGTTGCCGGCGCGCGACATGGCGAACCGGACGTTCTTCGACCTCTTCGGTGTGACGATAATCCATTACGGCACGGTTGTTGGCTGGATATTGCTGGGCATTACGGCGCTGCTACACTGGCTGGCATGGCGGCGCGACGCGGCGGCGGGCGGCATCATGCCCTCGCTGAAAGCCAGCGCGGGTGTCGTGCTGGGCGGTGGCGCGGCACTGTATGCGCTCAACCTGCTGTCCGGCGCGGGCGCGGCGAACAGCTATTACGATCGGCTCGCGGCGACCGACATGCTTGAGGCGCAGGCGCTGCTCATCTGCATCGCGGCGCTGGCGGCCACCGCGCCGTGGTGGGCAGGGCGGTCGGGCAGCATCGTCGGCATCGGCATCGCGTTTGCCTTGCAGGTGCTGGCACCGACCACTGCCTTCATCGCGGTGTGGCCGCTGCTGCTGATCAGGCTGACCGGTCTGGCGGCGTCCCGCACGCACGGCGCAGTCGCGGGGGGCGTAACGGTGGCAGGCGCGGCACTAGCCGGCGGGTTCCTGCTGCAATTCGGCCACCAGCTCATGCAGGGCGTAGGCCAGTCGCTCCCCTCCGCGCTCGCGCTGCTGGCGGCCCTGGCGATACCGCTATGCGGCCTGCTATTCGGTGCTGTGCGTCCGGCAACCGCCTATCGAACGGCAGTGATCTGCCTCGCGGCAGCCATCGTTATCGCGCTGTTCGTGCGGTTCGATCCGGTGGCCGATACGGTGCCGGATTATACCAGTTTGAAGGGGTGATCTATATATTGGTAGTGGAAGACGTTTAATTGCACGGTTATAGAATACTAGCACGCTGAAAATCTGCGCAGAGATGTCACAGAAAATCTCTAGCTTTTACGCACCGCTGGATTTTACCAAGTTGATTATCTGCGAAAAATAACCCTTCAATTTAGAACCTTTATCGCTTTTAAAGCGCCTTTCTATCTCTTTATTCTCAGCGTTTCGATCATTCTTTGAATAAACATCGACACCGGTTTTTTTGCTGCCATTAGCAATATCTCGCCAGTCTTCTCTCAATTTCTTTATTTGTTCTGCCGTTTGGACGGCAGGATCTCTCGAACCTAAATAACTCACGTCTTTGTAGTCGCTCATATTAAGCTTATATCTCAGAGTTTCCCTTTCCCTACTAAGGGGATGAAGCTTCCAGCTTATAAAAACTTCGTAACTTCGATCAAGGTAGTCAGAAACGCCGCTGAGATAACTCTGAAGAAATTGGTCAGGCTTTAAAACACTTATCTTTTGAAACGGAATGTCTTTGGCGTTGCGCGCCTCGCCATTCGCAAGGGGTGGATCAAAAACAATTTCAATATCGAAAGCGGACGCGTTACCGGTATTTTCGACATTGATGTCGAGATGGATTGTTGACCATATGTTTGGAATGATCGTCGCAATAATTTGAGGTTGCGCAGAGGCGTCAGCCATCCTCTCGGTGTGTTTCGCAAGGACGCGAGTCACGTGCCACAGCGCGACGGTAGCAATAGCTATCGCTATCGTCCCCAGTAACGAGACAACTGTAGTGAGCACTTCGTAGCCCACAAGCATTTCCCTACTGATCCAGGAAGGACCGCATCTTACGGCTTCGGCTCGGATGCTTCAACTTGCGAAGTGCCTTGGCTTCGATCTGGCGGATACGTTCGCGGGTCACGCTGAACTGCTGGCCGACTTCTTCCAGCGTATGATCGGTGTTCATGCCGATGCCGAAGCGCATGCGCAGCACGCGTTCTTCGCGCGGGGTCAGGCTGGCCAGAACACGCGTCACCGTTTCCTTAAGGTTCGCCTGAATGGCGGCGTCCACCGGGATAATCGCGTTCTTGTCCTCGATGAAGTCGCCCAGGTGCGAATCTTCCTCGTCGCCGATGGGCGTTTCAAGGCTGATCGGTTCCTTGGCGATCTTCATCACCTTGCGAACCTTTTCCAGCGGCATGGACAGGCGCTCGGCCATTTCCTCCGGCGTGGGTTCACGGCCCTGCTCGTGCAGGAACTGGCGACTTGTCCGCACCAGCTTGTTGATCGTCTCGATCATGTGAACCGGAATGCGGATGGTGCGCGCCTGGTCGGCGATGGAACGGGTGATCGCCTGCCGGATCCACCATGTGGCGTAGGTGCTGAACTTGTAGCCGCGACGGTATTCGAACTTGTCCACCGCCTTCATCAGGCCGATATTTCCTTCCTGGATCAGGTCCAGGAATTGCAGGCCGCGATTAGTGTATTTCTTGGCGATAGAAATCACCAGGCGCAGGTTCGCCTCGACCATTTCCTTCTTGGCGATACGCGCCTCGCGCTCGCCCTTCTGCACCATGTTCACGATGCGGCGGAATTCGGGCAGGCTCATGCCGGTATTGGCCGCGATGTCGGCAATTTCGGTGCGGATGCGGTCGATGGCGTCGGCCTCGTTCTTGGCGAACGCCGCCCACTTCTTGTCCTTCTTCGCCCGGTCACCCAGCCAGCCATCGTCCAGCTCGTTGCCGATATAGGCGTTGAGGAAGTCGATCCGCTTGACCTTGTGGCGTTCCGCAAGGCGCAGCATCTGGCCGCCCAGCGCGGTCAGGCGACGGTTGAAGGCATACAGGTTGTCGACCAGGAATTCGATTTTGGTCGCGTGGAACTGCACGCTTTCGACTTCCGCCGTCAGCTCTTCGCGCAGCTTCTCGTATTTCTTTTCCTTGGCCGGACCGAAATCGTCGCCGGCGGCAAGCGTATCGACGCGGGTGGCCTGCAATTTCTCGAACTTCTTGAATAGGCCGGTGATGCGCGCGAACGTCTCGATGGCGTCGGGCTTCAGCGCCGCTTCCATCTGGGCAAGGGACATGGTGGTGTCCTCTTCCTCCTCGTCCTCGCGACGCTTGCGCGCGGCGGCGTTGTCGTCGCCGTCCTCGGCATCGACGTCCTCGTTGTCTTCCTCTTCCTCGTCTTCGCGGATAGTGGGACCGGCGGTTTCTTCCGAAATCTCGCCGTCGTCGTCCTCATTCTCCTCCTCCATCTTGTCGACGGGAGGTTCCTTGGACAGCATGGCATCGAGGTCGAGGATTTCACGCAGCTGCATGTCTTCGGCATTCAGCGCTTCGGACCAGTGAATGATGGCGTGGAACGTGATGGGGCTCTCGCACAGCCCGATAATCATCATGTCGCGCCCGGCTTCGATCCGTTTGGCGATGGCAATCTCGCCCTCGCGGCTGAGCAGTTCGACCGCGCCCATTTCGCGAAGATACATGCGGACCGGATCGTCGGTGCGCTCGCCCGCCGCCAGCTTGCGTGTGGCCTGCACCGGCGCCTTCTTCGCGTCCTTGGTGCCGGACACGCTGATTTCCTCGACTTCGTTGTCCTTCTGCGCCTCGGCCTCGGCCTCTTCCTCGTTATCGACGATATTGATGCCCATTTCGGACAGCGCGGTCTGGATATCCTCGATCTGGTCCGACCCCATATCGCCGGGCAGCGCGGCGTTCAGCTCGTCATAAGTGACGTAGCCCTTCTTCTTCGCCTTGGTCATCAGCTTCTTGATCGACGCCTCGTTGAGGTCGATCAGCGGCGCGTCTTCCTTGTCCGCGGGCTTGGTCTTGGTGGCCATAAGGTCGGTTCAGTCCGTTTTTGTGTCGCGCGAGCCGGTGGTGTCCGGCGCGCACCTGTTATATCGTGTGACGCTGCATTGCCGCAGGCGCGGCCAGATTGCCGCCCGTTTGCCCGAGTCGCTGGCTGAAATCCAGCCTTCTCCTCAACACATCACCCATGCTTTTCGATCCCGAACGGCAAAAGGATGCCGTCCGGTTTGCGAAACGCGACGCGCGCATGGATACTGTGCGCTGCGCGAGCGGGGTGGCGCTATTTGCAATCGGACCCTGCACGCTGCGGATCGATACCTTCGCATGATGGAAGGAGAAACGGGTTTCATCCGCGGGCGAGGCGATGCTTCATGCTGGATATGGGGCGTGGGGTGAACGGTTCAAGCGAACTCTTCTTCGGCAGTGCGCTCGGCCTCCAGCGAGCGGTCCTGCGCCTCGCGCAGCATGGCGAGGCAGGCGACCTGCATTTCGTCCCGGCGCGCGCGCAGCCGTCCCTGCTCGGCATAGGCATCGGTCGCATCCGGTCCGTCGAACGCGCGCACGGCCCGGTCGATACCACCCGAAATCTGCGGCCAGCTGCAATACAGCTCGATCGCCAGCGCCAGCGCACGCCGTGCCTCGTCGGGCGTGTCGCTATGATAGGTGAACGGAAAGGCCAGCTCGTCCCATTCCTTGGGCACGGGCACGACCAGCCCGTTTTCACGCAGCGAATTCATGATTGCGGTGCGCGACAGCTCGACATCCATGTCGGTCATTTCGTTGATGTAGAAATCCAGCCGGTCGTCGATCGTCGACGGGTCGATGGAGGACAGCGTCTCCGCATATTCGGCCATCGTTTCGGGATACAGCATGATACCCGCCGCAATCGCCGCACCCAGCCGCCGCTGGCGATGCGCCATGTAGGCATCGGGATTGTCGGCCCAATAGACGAGGTTGCCGGACACAGGGCCTGTATCGGGTGCCGCATTGTAGGCTTTCTCGAACGTGCGCCGGAATGCCGCATTCTTGAATTCATAGAACCGGTTGGAGACGGCCTTGCGATACAGCGCGCGGATGTCGGGATCGAGGATGGTCTGCACCTGCTCGAACAGCCGCTCCTGGATCGACGCCTTGGCTTCGGGCGTCTCGCCGTCCAGCTCGGCCACGGCGGCCTCCCAAAGGAAATCGACCAGCGGCAGCGCGCGCTCGAACAGGCTGGTGAGGGCATCAACGCCGTCGCGCTTCAGCAGATCGTCGGGGTCCAGCCCAGCGGGCAGCTGCACGATGCGCAGCGTCTTGCCGGGGCGCAACAGCGGCATCGCCCGCTCCACCGCGCGCATCGCGGCGCGCTGCCCGGCGGCATCACCATCGAAGCACAGGATCGGCGCGTCGACATGTCGCCACAGCAGCTCGATCTGCGCTTCGGTTAGCGCGGTGCCGAGCGGCGCGACCGCATCCCCAATCCCTGCATTGGCGAGCGCGACCACATCCATATAGCCTTCGACCACGACCATCCGGTCCGTCTTGCGGGAGGCGGGCGCGGCGCGGTGCAGGTTGTAAAGCGTGCGCCCCTTGTCGAACAGCGGCGTGTCGGGCGAATTGAGATATTTTGCGACCCCGTCCTGCGCGGTCAGGATGCGCCCGCCGAACGCGATTACCCGCCCGCGCTGGTCCTGGATGGGCAGCATCAGCCGTTCGCGGAACCGGTCGTAATTGTCGCGCCCGTCCGCCGCGATCCGCATCCCGGCCTCGACCAGCATCGCCTCGTCGAAGGTGCCTAGCCCGGTCTTCAGCGCCTGCCGCGTTTCGGGCGCATAGCCGAAGCCGAACTCGCGGCACACCTCGTCGAAGAATCCGCGCGAGGCGAGGTATTCTCGCGCGGCTTTACCCGATGCTCCGGCAAGCTGATCGACATACCATTGCTGCGCCGCCTCGGTCACGTCGATAAGCGTAGCCCGCTGCTCCGCACGCTTGGCCGCCTGCGGGTCGGGCGCGGGCATCTCCATCCCCGCTTCCGCTGCCAGTTCTTTCACCGCGTCGAGAAACTGCATCCCGCGCTGGTCGGTCATCCAGCGGATCACATCTCCATGCGCCCCGCAGCCGAAGCAATGATAGAACCCCTTGGCGTCGTTTACCGTGAAGCTGGGCGTCTTCTCGTCGTGGAACGGGCAGCACGCCTTCCATTCGCGGCCTGCGCGTTGCAGCTTGTCCGTCCGCATGATGACGCTGGACAGCGTCGTGCGCGCGCGCAGTTCATCGAGGAAGGCGGGGGACAGGGCCATTGGCCCTGACTACCCCTTATTCGCAGGCGTTGGAAGCGCCGTCCTTCGCCGCCGGATAGGGCCCGCTGCCGCGCGCTTCGGTATAGTTTACCAGCAGGCCATAGGCATCGTCCGGGCCTGCGGGGGGCAAGGTGGATTGCCAGTAGAAGGTGACGGGTTCGGCCTGTTCCCACGTATCGTTCTCGCCGATGGCGTTGACAGTCCACACCAGTCCGCCGCCGCTGCATGTGATGACGACATCGGTTGCCTCCGAGGTTGCGGCGATGACCGCAGCCTTTGAGAACCCGGCCTTTCCGGTGAAGCCATGCGCAGGTTTCAGCATCTTGAACGCCTCGGCGATTTCAACGTCGCTGCTGTCGTTTCCTGCGCCTGCGCCGGTGTTCGGGTCGTTATCCTCGCCCGGATAGACGGTGTGGACATAGGTGTAGATCGTGCCTTCGGGCGCGGTCTTGGGGTCGCATACGTCCATCCCGGCGGGGCAGGCGACGTAGCTGGTGATGTCGGCGAAATTGCCTTCCGCCGTGCCGAGCGTGGCCTTCACTTCCGGACCCTGCGGCCCGACGATCTTCGCGCCCAGTTGCATGTCGGCAAAGTCGCCCGCATCCAGCGCGCGCGCCATCGCCTCTTTTTCGCCGTCGGTGGTGGAAACGGTCAGCTCTGCGGCATCCGGATCGACGGCTTCTTCGGCGCAGGCCGACAGGGCAATCAGGAACGTTGCGATCAAAGCGTATTTCATCATGCGAGTTTTTCCTTCACCAGTGGTCCGGCCTTGCTCATGTCGATCTTGGCACCGTGCTGCGTGGTCAGCGCGCCCATAACCTTGCCCATATCCTTGATGCTCGCCGCACCGGTCTTCTCGACGGCCTCCGCGATAGCGGCGCGCATCTGCGCCTCGTCCATCATCTGTGGCAGGAATTCCTCGATCACCGACAGCTCGGCGCGTTCCTGCTCGGCCAGTTCCTCGCGTCCGCCATCGACATACATCGTGATCAATTCGTTGCGCTGCTTGGCCATCTTCTTCAGCACGCCGATCACCAGGTCGTCGTCGCTCTTCTCGGCTTTCCCGCCGCGCAGTTCGATATCGCGGTCCTTGATCTTGGCACCGATCAGGCGGAGCGTCGCAGTGCGCTGCTTCTCCTTCGCTTTCATCGCGGTAACGGTGGCGGCCTTGATATCGTCGCGCAGCATGGCGGGCGTGTCCTGTGGATAGTTCGTGTCTGCCGCGCCGCTTAGCGCACAAACGACATGCGCGACAGCTTGACGACACGACAGGGCGGGCTTAGCCGCAATTCCTTAACGACATTGCTGCAATTTCAATCGACCGGAGCGCCGCATCATGGCTTCTGCCGCCTCTCCTGCTGCGCAACCCGAAGGCGCGACCGGTTGCCTCGTTCTGGCGGACGGCACGGTGGTCTGGGGCCACGGCTTCGGCGCGACAGGCAGCGCGGTGGGCGAAGTGTGCTTCAACACCGCGATGACCGGCTATCAGGAAGTGCTGACCGACCCCAGCTACGCCGCGCAGATCGTCACCTTCACCTTCCCCCATATCGGCAATGTCGGCGCGAATGCGGAGGATGTGGAAAGCGCGGTGGAAAGCGCCGTCGGCTGCATTGTGCGCGAGGCGGTAACCCCCGCCAGCAGCTTCCGCAGCACGCAAGGCTTTGCCGAATGGCTGGCGGCGCAAGGCAAGATCGGCCTGTCCGGCGTGGACACCCGCGCACTGACCCGCCGCATCCGCCTGTCCGGCGCACCCAATGCAGTGATCGCCCACGCGGCGGACGGGGTGTTCGACGTGGACGCGCTGGTGGCCAAAGCCCGCGACTGGGCCGGGCTGGAGGGCATGGATCTCGCGCAACGGGTCAGCCGCCAGAAGCAGGAGAGCTGGGAAGGCGGTGTGTGGCGTTTGGGCGGCGGTTACGGGCGCAGCGCGTGGGGGAGGGATAAGAGCAACCCCACTCCCCCCCCGTTCACCCTGAGCCTGTCGAAGGGCCGCACTTCTCTTCATCCGACACAGCAGGAAAAAAGGACGGGGCTTCGACAAGCTCAGCCCGAACGGATGCGGGAGTTGGCGAGCCAACCGGTTCCGCCAGACCCCAAGTCGTCGCGATAGATTACGGCAGCAAGGACAACATCTTCCGCAACCTCGTGCAGGCGGGCGCGCGGGTGACGGTGGTGCCGGCGAAGACCACGCTGGACGCGATACTTGCGCTGGAGCCGGACGGGGTGTTCCTGTCCAACGGCCCCGGCGACCCCGCCGCGACGGGTGCCTATGCCGTGCCGGTCATCGCCGCGCTGCTGGAACGGGACGTGCCGATCTTCGGCATCTGCCTCGGCCACCAGCTCCTCGCGCTGGCGGCAGGCGCGAAGACGGTCAAGATGCATCAGGGCCACCGCGGCGCGAACCATCCGGTGCAGCGGGTGGCGAGAATTGGGGGACAGCAGCGGACTGGTCGAAATTACCAGCATGAACCACGGCTTCGCGGTCGACGGCGCGACTCTGCCGGACGGCGTGGAGCAAACCCACGTGTCGCTGTTCGACGGCTCCAACTGCGGCATCGCGTTTAAGGGCAAGAGGGCCTTCGGCGTCCAGTATCACCCGGAGGCAAGTCCCGGGGCCGCAGGACAGCTTCTACCTGTTCGAACAGTTTATGGAGTTTTTTGAATAATGGCTAATCCTAGCGATTACCTTCTCGCTTCTGCAGTAAGTTTAATGCGTCAAGCGGACAATTCAGCCCTAAAAACTATCCGACGATCTTAAAGATATCGTTGAAAATAGTTATCCAGCACATTTGGATGACGCGCGTCTTCAGTTCGTAGCGAGCTTATTAGAACGCTACGGATTCATTGATGTAACTGATGACAAATATGCTGGAGTTATATTACTCCATCTACAGGTTGAGGCGTTTCAAACCGTATAAATAAACTAAAAGATGCTGAACCGACCATGGCCTCTTGTATCCTTAGACGAGGGGACCGCTTATTGACATGGCATTTGAAAGCCCTCAATTTTGGGGCGACCTAGATCAGGAAATTGAAAGCACTCCTGATCAGGGTGAAACTAATCAGGAGTTGGAATTCCAGCCGCTGATCGACTTGTCTCGCTTTCGCATAATCAGTTTAAAGAAATTGACGAACCTATTGGAGAATTGCTGAACAGTTGAGCAGGATACTGGTATTCCTGATAATCTGGACTTAAAGAGCGTTTGGCAGGGCAGATCAGAGCTGGACGAGGTTATCACGAGCCGAGAATTTCAGCTCGTTTTTAAGTCACGATGCTGACCGGTCTTGCTGAATTACAAGACCGTTATGAGATCTTGCAATCGGAGCCGCTGCTTCTGCGCTAATGACGCATTCTTCATGTTCTAGGCTTGCCAGGTTTAATGATGCCCAAACGCACCGACATCTCCTCCATCCTCGTCATCGGCGCTGGTCCCATCATCATCGGGCAGGCGTGCGAGTTCGATTATTCCGGCACGCAGGCGATCAAGGCGTTGAAGGAGGAGGGCTATCGCGTCGTCCTCGTCAATTCCAATCCGGCCACGATCATGACCGATCCGGAATTCGCCGACGCGACCTATATCGAGCCGATCACGCCCGAAATCGTCGAGAAGATCATCGCCAAGGAACGCCCCGACGCGGTGCTGCCGACGATGGGCGGGCAGACGGCGCTGAACTGTGCGCTGGCGCTGGATGCCAATGGCGTGCTGGAGAAATACGGCGTCGAGATGATCGGCGCGAAGGCGGACGCCATCGACAAGGCGGAGGACCGCCAGCGGTTCCGCGAGGCGATGGACTCCATCGGCCTGGAAAGCGCGCGCAGCGGCATCGCGCATCGATGTGGCCGAGGCGATGGCGGTGCTGGAACGCACCAAGCTGCCCGCCATCATCCGCCCCAGCTTCACGCTCGGCGGCACCGGCGGCGGCATCGCCTATAACAAGGCGGAATTCGAGCGCATCGTACGCGAAGGGCTGGACGCCAGCCCGACCGACGAGGTGCTGATCGAGGAATCGCTGCTCGGCTGGAAAGAGTTCGAGATGGAGGTGGTGCGCGACCGCAAGGACAACTGCATCATCATCTGCGCCATCGAAAATGTCGATGCGATGGGCATCCATACCGGCGACTGCATCACCGTCGCCCCCGCGCTGACGCTGACCGACAAGGAATACCAGATCATGCGCAACGCCAGCATCGCTGTGCTGCGCGAAATCGGTGTGGAAACAGGGGGTTCCAACGTACAGTTCGCAGTCAATCCGAAGGACGGACGGCTGATCGTAATCGAGATGAACCCGCGCGTCTCGCCGTTCCAGCGCGCTGGCATCGAAGGCCACCGGCTTCCCCATCGCCCGCGTCGCGGCCAAGCTGGCGGTGGGCTACACGCTGGACGAGATCACCAACGAAATCACTGGTGCGACGCCCGCCAGTTTCGAACCGACGATAGATTACGTCGTCACCAAGATCCCGCGTTTCGCCTTCGAGAAGTTCAAGGGCGCGAAGGCGGAGCTGGCCACCGCGATGAAGTCCGTCGGCGAAGTGATGGCCATCGGGCGCAATTTCCAGGAAAGCATGCAGAAGGCGCTGCGCGGGCTGGAAACGGACCTCGACGGGTTCAACCGCGTGGTGGAGCTGGAAGGTGTGCATCGCGATGTCATTATCGCGGCGCTGTCCAAGCGAACGCCGGACCGCCTGCTGCAAGTGGCGCAGGCATTCCGCGAGGGGTTGACCGTCGCAGACATCGCGCCTGTCACCGGATACGATGCGTGGTTCCTGCGCCAGATCGAGGAGATCGTGGCGGCGGAGAAGCAGATATCGACCGACGGCCTGCCGCAACGATGCCGTCGGCCTGCGCCGCCTGAAAGCGATGGGCTTTTCCGACAAGCGCCTCGCCACGCTGGCCGTGCGCGCGGTCGGTGTGCGCGGGCGGCATGGGCGAAACGCAGGCCAAGCGGTCCGGTCTGCTGCACGATGCCCTGCGCGCGATGGCGGGCGCGACCAGCGAGGCCGAGGTGCGCGACCTGCGCCGCAAGCTGGGCGTGGAGCCGGTCTTCAAGCGCATCGACAGCTGCGCCGCCGAGTTCGAGGCCGATCACGCCCTATATGTACTCGACCTACGAAGCGCCGAGCTTCGGCGCGGCCGGAATGCGAGGCCGATGCCATCCGACCGGCGCAAGATCGTGATCCTCGGCGGCGGGCCGAACCGCATCGGGCAGGGCATCGAGTTCGACTATTGCTGCGTCCATGCCTGCTTCGCGCTGGAAGAAGCCGGGTTCGAGACCATCATGGTCAACTGCAACCCCGAAACCGTCAGCACCGATTACGACACTTCCGACCGGCTTTATTTCGAACCGCTGACCGGCGAAGACGTGCTGGAAATCCTGCGCGTCGAACAGCAGGCCGGCGAGCTGGTCGGCGTCATCGTGCAGTTCGGCGGGCAGACACCGCTGAAACTGGCGCAGGCGCTGGAAGATGCGGGCATTCCGATCCTCGGCACCAGCCCCGATGCCATCGACCTGGCCGAAGACCGCGAACGCTTCGCCCGGCTGGTCAACAAGCTGAAGCTGAAACAGCCCGACAACGGCATCGCCACCACGCCGCGACGAGGCGGCCGCGGTCGCGGCGCGCATCGGCTATCCCGTGCTGCTGCGCCCGTCTTACGTGCTGGGCGGGCGTGCGATGGAGATCGTCGACAGCGAAGCGCAGCTGGACGACTATATCCGCAACGCCGTCAGCGTATCGGGCGACAGTCCGGTGCTGGTCGACCAGTATCTGCGCGATGCCATCGAATGCGATGTCGACGTGCTGTGCGATGGCGAGGAAGTGCGGATCGCGGGCGTGATGCAGCATATCGAGGAAGCGGGCGTCCATTCCGGCGACAGCGCCTGCACCATCCCGCCCTATTCGCTGCCCGCCGAAATCGTGGACGAGATGGAGCGGCAGGGGGAGGCCCTGGCGCGCGCGCTTGACGTGGTCGGCCTGATGAACGTGCAGTTCGCCGTGAAGAATGGCGAGGTGTACCTGATCGAAGTCAATCCGCGCGCGAGCCGGACGGTGCCCTTCGTCGCCAAGGCGATCGGCCAGCCCATCGCCAAGATCGCCGCGCGCGTGATGGCGGGCGAACCGCTATCCGCTTTCCCGCCGATCAAGCGCGACCTCGATTACATGGCGGTGAAGGAAGCGGTGTTCCCCTTCGCGCGCTTCCCCGGTGCCGATCCGGTGCTGACGCCGGAAATGCGGTCCACCGGCGAAGTGATGGGCATCGACACCAGCTTTCGCCGCCGCCTTCTGGAAATCGCAGCTGGGGGCGGGGATCACCTTGCCGACCGGCGGAACCGCCTTCGTTTCGGTGAAGGAGGGTGACAAGCCGGTGATCGTGCCCGCCGTGCGCAACCTGCTCGACGCCGGGTTCAACGTTATCGCCACCACCGGCACGCAAGCGTATCTGTCGGAACAGGGGCTGGCGGTGGAGCGGGTCAACAAGGTGGCGGAGGGGCAGCCGCATATCGTGGACCGGATGATCGACGGCGATATCGCGCTGGTCTTCAACACCACCGAGGGCTGGCAATCGATGCTCGATTCAGCAAATCCATCCGCGCCACCGCGCTGGAAAAGAAAATTCCGTACTACACCACGGCGGCTGCCTCGCTCGCCGCAGCGGAAGCGATTGCGACAGTCGATGCAGGCCAGCTTGAAGTGCGGGCGATGCAGGACTATTATAGCTGAAACAACGCTGATCTTTCCCGACAATCCGGACAGCCCGATGCCCCCTTGACCAGCGGCGGCAACGGTCCGGTTTTCGTGAGCTGCGCAGCCTCCTTTGCAAGGAAGATAGAACGTCATGGATAAGGTGCCGATGCTGGCCGAGGGCTATGAACGCCTGACTGCCGACCTGAAGGTCTTGCGGGCCGAACGCCCGAAAATCGTCGATGCGATCGAGGAAGCGCGCGCGCATGGCGATTTGTCCGAGAACGCGGAATATCACGCTGCAAAGGAACGGCAGGGCCAGGTCGAAGCGCAGATTTCGGATATCGAGGGCAAGGTCAGCCGCGCGCAGATCATCGATCCGACGACGCTGTCCGGCGACCGCGTGGTCTTCGGAGCGACGGTGACGCTGCTGGACGATGACGATACGCCGGTAACATACCAGATCGTCGGCGAAACCGAGGCCGACGCAAATAGTGGGCGCATTTCCTACAACTCGCCGCTGGCCAAGGCGCTGATCGGCAAGAAGGTCGAGGACGAGGTCGAAGTGACCGTGCCATCCGGCGACAAATTCTACCTGATAAAAAAGGTCGCGTTCGTCTGAACGCGACCTTTTTAAGACTTACTCGTCCGGTGTCAGCAGTTTGTGCACCGGCACGATGACATATTTCATTTCCGCATCATCCACCGTGCGCTGCGCATTGCCGCGCCACGCCTTCGACTGCGTTGTCGTAATCGCTGAAAACGCCGACGACGTGGATGCTTTCCGGATCCTGAAACTCGAAAGAGCGCGGGTCGCGGACCTTGCCGCCCATGACGAGGAACAGGGTCTGGTCGGGTGTGGTGTCAGGCATATCGGCTCGATGCTGTTGGTGTGATGCTGCTGGTTTGTACGAGGCAGGCGTTTCAGACACCGACCTTGTGGCGGGCGTCACGCACCGTGCGTCCGGCCTTGCGCGCTGCCCTGCGACCGAGGAAGCGCAGGCTATCGCCGGTATCGCCGAGCGATTGCGTCGCCTGCCGACGGGCACCGCGCGAGGTCTTGCTCACGCTGTCGCCGATGTCTTCCAGGGTATCTCCGCCTGCTTCGACAGCACGGCGCGAGGCGTCGAACAGGCCGGTGGCATAGGCCGTGCCGAGTTCACCGGCATAGCTGGCAAAGGCACCGGCGCGTTCACCGGCAACGCGACCCGCGCGGCGACCGGGCTTGGTCATCGCACCGATTGCAAGTCCGATAACGGCCACGCCCGCTATGGTTGCGAGCGGGTGTTCTTTTACGAATGTGCCCGCCGTATCGGCAACGTCGCGCGCCTGGTCCGCAAAAGTGCGTTCGGCGTTGCGCTGCTCGCCTGCTTCGATCTTGGCGCGCAGTTCGTCTCGTTTTGCATCATCGACCATTTGGGTATTCCTTCATTCAATTTGTAAGAAACGCCTTCTCAGGCGTCGTAAATTTCATCGTCGCTATCTTCGAATTCGGCATCTTCGAATTCATCATCGTCTCGTATCCGACAAAAATGCAGTTAGTGGAGTGCGAGCAAACCAGATTCCGATTGCCGCAATCAGCGTCGCCAGAATGCCGCGATTGTCGTTCGCGAGCCTGCCAGCCTCGGTGTATATCTCTTTTGCCCCGTCACCGGCGCGCGCGACAAGGCGAGAAGACAGGCTGCTGGCGCTCATGTCGCTACGCAGGAAAGCCAGATCGGCTTTCACCAAGGCCAAGGCACTGTCCCGCAATTCACGGTCGGCACGCAGTTTTTTCAGCGAGGGCGCGCTCATACCTTGTCACCTGAAAAGACCGTCTGAACCCTGCGTATCCGCGAACGCGCCATGAAGCCCGTGACGAGCAATCCGATCAGGATAACCGCACAGACGATGCCTGTCGCCGCCCAGCCACCGACCGTCGGGGCCAGCGCAACGATGCTGCCGACCGCCAAGGCGATAAGCAGGAGATTGAGCAGGACGAGAGCGACAACGGCAAAAACCAACCCCCGCAATCCATGCGAAAACGCAAACTTCGCTCGCGTGTTCTGGAAAGCGAACTCGGCCTCGGCATAGGTTTTCGCATCGGAAAAGAACGCTCCGATATCATCGGCAAGCGAACGCTCCAGTCCCGGAGCATCGCCTGCCGATGTGTCGGCATCGTCGTTCTGCGGATACATTTCGTCGTTATGCGCGTCCAGCATGGCGGACCTCCGCGAGCCGGACCCTAGCCCTTCCGCCCGCCGAACAGGCGCGCGATGAAGAAGCCTGCAACCGCTGCAACACCGACGGCCGCGCCGGGGCTTTTACGCACCATTTCGCGCGCATCATTGCTCAGTTCGTCGACGCTCTTCTCGTCGAGTTTCGTCGCCAACTCTTGCAGGCTACGTGCTGCGCTGCGGGCATAATCGCCATATTTCGCACCGAAGCGGCTGTCGATTTCCGCGGCGTTGTCGGCGACGGTCTGGCTCAATGCAGCCAGCGCATCGCTAGCCTTGCCCTTGCCATCGACGGCCAGTTCGCCTGCCTTGGTCTTGGCATCTTCCGACCAGCCTTCGGATTTGAACTTCGCCTGCGTCTTGTAGGCCGAGGCGCGCGTAGTCGCTTCGTCCTTAAGCGCTGCGGCACCGGCCTTGGCTTCGTCGAGCGCGGCGTTGAAGCGCGTCTTCGCTTCCGCCGTTCCCGAAGGCTCGCCCATCGAAGTGGTCGCCGCGTTTACCACCGGCGTCTTTTCGACAGCGTTTGGCGCTTCGGCAATCTTGGTCGTCTTCTTCGCGCGCTTCGGTTTGGTGGTGCTCGGCTGTGCCATAATATTGAAAATCCCTGTCTGTTTATATCGAAGTGCGTCCACCTCCCGCGCGGGAGGGACGGTTTGATGATGCAACGAAACTTGTGCGGGTTGGTTCCGGGACATAGACGCGCTGTCACATACATATCGCCCGCATGGTCGGGCACATCGACGGAGCAGGCGGATGACGCAGATTATCGATATTCACGGACGCGAAATCCTGGACAGCAGGGGCAACCCAACGGTCGAGGTCGATGTCCTGCTGGACGATGGCAGCTTCGGGCGCGCCGCCGTGCCTTCGGGTGCGTCCACCGGCGCGTACGAAGCGGTGGAACTGCGCGATGGCGATGCGCAGCGTTATCTTGGCAAAGGCGTTCTAAAGGCTGTCGATGCCGTCAATGGCGGTATTGCGGATGCGCTGCTGGGTGCCGATGCGGAGGACCAGCGCGATATTGATGCCGCGATGATCGCGCTGGACGGCAGCGACAACAAGAGCCGGCTTGGCGCCAACGCAATCCTGGGCGTCAGCATGGCGGTGGCGAAGGCGGCGGCCAATGCGCGCGGCCTGCCGCTCTATTCCTATATCGGCGGTATCTCCGCGCACCTGCTGCCGGTGCCGATGATGAACATCATCAATGGCGGCGAACATGCCGACAATCCCATCGACATCCAGGAATTCATGGTGATGCCTGTGGGCGCGCCGAGCCTGGCGGAGGCGGTGCGCTGGGGCGCGGAGATTTTCCACACACTCAAGAAGGGACTGGCGCAGAAGGGCCTGTCCACTGCGGTCGGCGACGAAGGCGGCTTCGCGCCGGACCTTGCCAGCACGCGCGATGCGCTCGATTTCATCATGGGCTCGATCGAGCAGGCCGGCTTCACGCCGGGGACCGACGTGGTGCTGGCGCTGGATTGCGCGGCGACCGAGTATTTCGCGCGATGGCACCTATACGCTGGCGGGGGAGGGCGCGTCGCTGTCGCCGGACGAAATGGCGGCCTATCTGGCCAAGCTGTGCGACGATTATCCCATCCGCTCGATCGAAGACGGCATGGACGAGGACGATTTCGCAGGCTGGAAGGCGCTGACGGAGCTGGTCGGCGACCGGTCCAGCTGGTCGGGGACGATCTGTTCGTCACCAACCCCGAGCGGCTGCGCATGGGGATCGACAAGGGGCTGGCCAATTCGCTGCTGGTCAAGGTCAACCAGATCGGCACGCTGACCGAAACGCTGGAGGCGGTCGATATGGCGCACCGCGCGGGCTACACCTCCGTGATGAGCCACCGTTCCGGCGAAACCGAAGATGCGACGATCGCCGACCTGGCGGTCGCGACGAATTGCGGGCAGATCAAGACCGGCTCGCTGGCGCGGTCGGACCGTCTGGCGAAATACAACCAGCTTATCCGGATCGAGGAAGAGCTGGGCGAGAGCGCGCGTTATGCCGGGGCCGCCTGCTTCGGCTGAGGTCGTGGTGCGTCAGGCCGTATGTCAGCTGGGCGCGAAGCGGGCTTGCAGGTCGTAAAGCGCAATCGCCGCCTTGGCCGCTTCGCCGCCCTTGTCCTTTTGCGCGGGGTCGGCGCGGACCTCTGCCTGCGCCTCGTTTTCGACCGTGACGATGCCGTTGCCGATGGCGATACCGTCCATCGTCAGCGCCATCAGCGCCCGCGCGCTTTCCCCGGCGACGATTTCGAAATGGTAGGTTTCGCCGCGAATGACGACGCCTATCGCCACGAAGCCATCGAACTGCCCGCTCTCCACCGCCAGCGCGATGGCACCCGGAATCTCCAGCGCGCCCGGCACGGTCAGCGTCTCGCAGGTGTGGCCCGCCGCCTTCAAGTGCGGCAGTCGCGCCTGCGACAAGCTGGTCGTTGAAGGCATCGTAAAACCGTGCCTCGACTATCAGGAAATGCGCCATCGGAACCCCTTGGACATCGGCGCGAATCGCGACCGGTTGCGAGGCGTCTAGGGTCAGTGCACGAGAATGGAAAGTGGTGGACGCACTTGGGTTCGAACCAAGGACCCGCTGATTAAGAGTCAGCTGCTCTACCAACTGAGCTATGCGTCCATCGTCCCGTCTTTCGCCAGCATCGAATCGCACCAATCCGACGGGAAGGCGTGGCGTATAGCGTGGCGTCGGGTAATTGAAAGGGCCGAATAAAGCCGTCCTATAATTGCCCGCGCACCTGCCGCCGGTCTTTCAATACCACTACCGAGGCCAGCGGATCGTGAATCTGCGAGCGGATTTCGATGCGGCCCGCCGCTTCGAGCGAGCCCAGCGCCCGCAGGGCCGCGGGCTGCGCAAGGCTGGACTTCGCGCACAGATCGCGAACCGTCGTGGCCGCGCCATTGTCATGCAGATCGCGCACGATATCCATCAGTTCGATCTGCGCCGCAAAGGCGGGGTCTTGGTCGGCAACGCGGACGGAGCCGGAAAATGTCGAGCGCACGCGCGCGGCGGCACGGTTCAGGAGCGAGGTCATGGCAAAGGCTTCCTTCACGCGCCGAATGCCTGAAACTGTGGCAGGCAAAGAGCGCGGGTTTGGTGAGAAGTTGCCTATTGTGCTACGGCTCGTGCCATTCCGTCTCAAGTCCCTGAGCCGGGGGACAGGAGGTGCGACCTGGAGACGTTGCTGGCCATACAGCAGATGATCGAAGAGGAGGACGATGTCGCCGTCGCGCTGGACATCGTGCGCAAGCGTGCGCGGCACCTTGGTTTCGTGCGTTGCAGTTATCATTTCACGCCGGTGTTCGACGGGCCGACATCACCGCGCACCACGATCTACGCCGATGGCTTCCCCGAAGTATGGCTGGCGCTGTACGATGATCCGGACTTTCGCAAATACGATCCTATTCCGATTGCCACGTTCGAGCATGGCACGATGCTGTTCTGGAAGGACGCGCTCGCAGATATGGAGGGCCAGCCCGACGCGGCCGCCTATGCGAAGCTGATGGCCGAACATGGCATCGAACATGGCTTCGGTGTTCCGTTATACGGTCCGCACAGCCGCAACGGCTATGCCAGCTTCGACTTCGGCCGACCGGCAACGCGTGACGATAAAAAGGCCATTCTGCGGATAAGGCTGTTGAGCCAGATCGCGCACCAGCGGGCCTGCGTTCTGCTCGACCGGGAGAAAGACAAGCCCGTTCTCTCGAACCGCGAAACCGAAGTGCTGCACTGGATGGCGGCGGGCAAATCGGCGACCGATATCGGCACTATCCTCGAAATCTCGCCAGAGACGGTGAGAACCTATACGCAGCGGGTCTATGCCAAGCTGAACGCGGCGGATCGTGTCGGTGCAGTGGTCAAGGCGCTGAAGCTGGGGCTGATTACCAGCTGAGATGTGGCTCTAGCGCAGGCCACCGGGCCGTCTGTCCCGGTTCCACCGGTTCACCATCATCAGCGTGCCGATGCAGATCATGTTGGTCATCATGGACGACCCGCCGTGGCTCATGAAGGGCAGCGGGATGCCCACCACCGGCGCAAGGCCCATCACCATCATCAGGTTGATCGCGACATAGAAGAAGATCGTCGCCACCATGCCCGTGGCCAGCAGGCGCGAAAAACGGTCATGCGACTCGCGCGCCACCTTCAGACCCCAGCGCAGCACCAGCCCGAACATCGCCAGCACGAACATTCCGCCGAGCAAGCCCCCATTCCTCCGCCATCGTCGCGAACACGAAGTCGGTGTGGGGTTCGGGCAGGTAGTTGAGGTGGCTTTGCGAGCCTTCGTTGAAGCCCTTGCCCGATAGCCCGCCCGACCCGATGGCGATCTTGGACTGCGTTATGTGATAGCCCGATCCGAAGCGGGTCGCTTTCAGGGTCGAGGAAGGTCGTGACCCGCCGTTGCTGGTATTCCTTCAAGCGCGAAGAAATAGGCGAGCGGCACGGCAATGCCTGCCGCGACGCCGCCCGCCACGAACCAGCGCAGCGGCAATCCGGCAAGAAACATGATGACCACGCCGCCGAATGCGATGGCGAGCGAGGTGCCGAGGTCGGGTTGCAGCAAGACCAGCGCCATCGGCAATCCGATCAAGCCCAGCGCGGGGAGGACCGCGCGCCACGAACCGATCAGTCCGGATGGCAGCGAATGGTAGAAATTGGCCAGCACCAGCACGACCGCCGGCTTCATCAACTCGCTGGGCTGGATGCGGATGGGGCCGACTTCCAGCCAGCGCTGGCTACCGCCGCCCATCGCGCCCAATGCCTCCACGCCGACCAGCATGACAAGCACGATGCCGTACACCGGATAGGCCATAACCTGCACGATGCGCTTGTCGAAAAAGACCAGCACGGCGGCCATCACGAGGAACACCGCAAAGCGGATGATATGCGAGCTGGCGAAGGGTTGCACACTGCCGCCTGCCGCCGAAAACAGCACCGCGCCGCCGAACAGCACCAGCAGGATCAGCGGTATCAGCATCCCCCACGGCTGGCGGGCGATGGGGGCGGGGATGGCGAGCATCATTCCGGTTCGCCACCGGTGTTAGGTCCGGGACCGGGTCGAGCGCTATCGATTGCCGAGGAGTCGACATTGGTGGACCGGTTGATCGCCGCGTCGCGCGCTGCGACCTCGGCGCGCATGGCTTCGATACGCGCTTCGGCATCGACGCGGGCGAAGATCTCTTCCTCGCGTTCCGGCACGGCAGGCGCATCCTCGCCCGCTTCTGCAGCATAGGCGGCATATTTGCGCGCAAGCCGTTCCTTCGCCGTGCCGCCCCAGCCTTTTTCCAGTGCATTGAGCGCATCGAGACCCTTTTGCGGGTCGAACAGATAGGTCGTGACATCGCGGGCGATGGGATAGGCCGCGCCCGACCCGCCGCCATGCTCGATCACCACCGCACCCGCATATTTCGGTTTGTCGAACGGCGCGTAGAAAATGAACAGGCCGTGGTCGCGATATTTCCAGGGGCCGGTGCGACCGTCGGATATATTGAGCGACACCACCTGCGCCGTGCCGGTCTTGCCGGCGATCTTGATGTCCTCGAACGGCAAGCGCCCGCGTCTGGCCGTGCCGGGGCCATTGACCACATCGCTCATCGCCTGGCGGATGAAATTCTTCTGTTCTTCGGGAAATCCGAACGGTTCGAAAGGCGGGATAACCGGCTTGCGCACCAGGCGCGGCATGACCTGTTCGCCCGTCGCGATGCGGGCAGACATTACAGCCAGCTGCAACGGGTTGGACAGCATGTATCCCTGACCGATGGTAGCGTTGACCGTGTCGAACGCCTGCCACGGGCGGTCATATTTGCGCATCTTCCATTCGGGATCGGGAACGGTGCCGTAAAACTGGCTGGTGACGGGCAGCGGAAATTCCTGCCCCATACCGCAACGGCGGGCCATGATCGAGATGGGGTCGATTCCGGTACGCTGCGCCATCGCGTAGAAATACACATCGCAGCTTTGATAGATGGCCTTGGCCATGTTCGTCGCGCCATGCCCGCGCCGGTTCCAGCAGCGAAACACACGATTGCCCACGCGCAATCCGCCGCCGCAGAACACCGTTTCTTCCGGGTCGATGTTCTCTTTCAGCAACGCCATGCCGACCATCGGCTTGACCGTGGAGCCGGGTGGATAGAGGCCTTTCAACACCTTGTTGCGCAAGGGTACGCGCTCGTCGTCGCGCAGCATGCCGTATTCGACACGTCCGATGCCGTCGGAAAAGCTGTTGGGGTCGAAGCTGGGCATGGATGCCATGCACAGGAGGTCGCCGGTGTCGCAATCCATCACCACGACGGACCCGGATTCCAGCCCGATACGGCGTGCGGCATAGTCCTGTAACGGCCCGTCGATGGTCAGGTTGACCGCCTTGCCCTGAACATCCTGCCGCGTATCGAGGTCGCGCACGATGCGGCCCGATGCGGTCACTTCCACGCGCCGCGCGCCCGGCACGCCGCGCAAGGTCTGTTCGAACTGCTTTTCCAGCCCGTCCTTGCCGATCTTGTAGCCCGGCGTGATAAGGATCGGGTTGCGGTCTTCCTCGTATTCCTCCGCCGAGGCGGGGCCGACATAGCCGATCAGGTGCCCGACGCTGGGGCCGGTGGGGTAATAGCGCGAAAAACCGCGCTGCGGCACGACACCGGGCATCTCCGGCAGGCGCACGCTGAGCGTGGCGAACTGGTCGAAGGTCAGGCCCGTCGCCACTTCGATAGGCGCGAAACCGCGCCGCGTTTTCGCATTGTCCTTCAAATCCGCGATGCGGGCGGCATTCAGATCCAGCAATTCGCCCAGCTGGTCGATTGTCCGCTCCGCATCGGGCATGCGTTCGGGAATGATATCGACACGAAAATCGGCGCGGTTCGACGCGAGCGGCGCGCCATTGCGGTCCAGCAGCCAGCCCCGCCGGGGCGGGATCAGCGACAGGTTGACCCGGTTGCTCTCCGCCTCGGTTTCGTATTTCTCGTTTTCCGCAATCGCGATGTAGCCCATCCGGACCGCCAGCAGCGTGCCCAGCGTAGCACCGGCGGCGGAAATCACGAAGCTGCGCCGGTCGAACCGGTTCTGCAATATCGACGGGCTGATAAGCTGGCGCGCGCCTGCCGGTTTGCGCCGTCGCAACCTAGCCATCACCCGATCTTCCTGAACCGCATCAACCGCAACCGGTCGATCCGTGCGACCACACGCGCAATAATGGGGAACAGCACGATGGACAGCGTGACCTGCGGGGCAAGCGCCAGCAGGCCGGGAAGGCCCGGCTCCCCGCCCGACAGCAACCCGGCGGCTGACGATATAGGCGGTTACGAACAGCCCGACCGTCAGCCAGTCCTGCACGAAATTGCGCCACGGAAAACGGGTTTCGATCACATCCATCGCTATCATCGCCAGAGACCATAGCACGATAGCGCACCCGAATGGCTGACCGCTGAACATATCGTCGAACAGGCCGAGTGGAAAACCGACCCAGACGGGGAAGATACCGGGGCGCACCACGCGCCACGCCATCAGGATCATGAAGCCCAGCGGCGGGATTAAGGGCACGGCGCTGGCGATGAACAGCCCCGGCAACAGCGAGCCGAGCATGATGCTGGCGATGGGCAGGATGAAGACGAGGACGGGCGAATGCGTGCGGTCGATGCGGCTGCCATAGGCATCGCTGCGCGATTTCGGATCGACCTGCTCCATTGCCATCGCGCTACTCGCCAGAGTCGCTGGTGGCGTCGTCTGTCGTCTCGGCTTCGACCAAAGGTTCGTCCGCAGGTTGCGCGGCGGCTTCGACGGCGGGTAGTTGGGCAACCGGTTCGATGGTGACGATACCTGCGGATGATGGATCGGTAATCGGGCGCGCAAGACCGCCATCGTCGGTCAGTTCGCTGATGATGGCGACCGCAATGCCGGGGGCGTAATATCCGCCCGCGCCGCTGGTCACCATGACATCGCCGACTTTCAGCGGATTGATGCCCAGATTGACGAGGCGGACCTGGATGCGGCCGTCACCGCGCCCTTCGGCCAGGGCAACCGCATCGCGCTTCGCATCGGCGAGGCGGACCGGCAAAACGCTCTGGCTGTCGGTGATCAACAGGATGCGCGATGTGGTGCGCCCGACTTCGAGCACGCGCCCGATGACCCCGCGCGCATTGCGGACGGGCATTCCCGGCACCAGCCCGTCGGCGGTTCCCGCCCCTACATAGCCGAAGCGCCGGCTGCTGGCGGATGTGGAGGCGATCAGGCGGGTAACGGCGACCGGCGCGACATCGCCCGTCGATATCCCGAGCAGGCCCTTGAGCCGCGCGTTCTCCGCCTTGACCGCTTCCGCTTCGGCAAGGCGAATGCGCGCCAGATCGACTTCCTCGCGCAGCTTCGCGTTTTTCGCCCCTGCGCGCAGGTAGCCATCGACGCTGTTGATGAAATTGCGCCCGCCATCGCGCGCACTCGCGCCTGCTTCGCCCACGGGGGACACCACGTCGGCGGCGGTGGATCGCACCCCGCTGAAGGTGCTGGGCTGGATCAGCGACGCGACCAGCAGAACCACGCCGACAAGCGCGCCGATTGCGGCCAGCACGTAGCCGGTAAATATCGAATACTGCACCCGGCGCGAATAGCTGGAGCGCCGGGAGGAAAACGGCGCCATGTCGAGCCCCCTTTCGCGTTCAGGCAGTCATCAGGACGCCGCGATAGATCGGATCTTCCATCGCGCGGCCCGTGCCGACCGCCACGCAGGACAGCGGATCTTCCGCAATCGTGACCGGCAAGCCGGTTTCTTCGCGCAGATGGACATCCAGACCCGCGATCAGAGCGCCGCCGCCCGTCAGCACGATGCCCTGGTCGACGATATCGGCGGCCAGTTCGGGCGCGGTGTTTTCCAGCGCGATCCGCACCCCTTCCACGATGGCCCCGATGGGTTCCGCCAGCGCTTCGGCGATATGCGCCTGGTTGATCGTGATTTCCTTGGGCACGCCATTGACCAGGTCGCGGCCTTTCAGCGTAATGGTTTCGCCGACGCCGTCTTCCGGAATGGTGGCGATACCGTAATCCTTCTTGATCCGTTCCGCCGTGGATTCGCCGATCAGCAGGTTGTGGTGGCGGCGGACATAGGAAACGATGGCTTCGTCCATCTTGTCGCCGCCGGTGCGCACGGAGGTGGTGTAGGCCAGCCCGCGCAGCGACAGCACGGCGACCTCGGTAGTGCCGCCGCCGATATCGACCACCATCGAACCGACCGGCTCCGTCACCGGCATGTCCGCGCCGATTGCTGCGGCCATCGGTTCGAGGATGAGATAGACCGCCTTCGCGCCGGCATTGCTGGCCGCATCGCGGATGGCGCGGCGTTCCACGCTGGTCGACCCGCTGGGTACGCAAATCGTGATTTCGGGGAAACTAAACAGCGTGTTGCGACCGTTCACCTTCTTGATGAAATACTCGATCATTTTTTCGGCAATCTCGATATCGGCAATCACACCGTCCCGCAGAGGACGGATGGCCTCGATGTTATCGGGCGTCTTGCCCATCATCATCTTCGCCTCGTCGCCCACGGCCTTGACCCGCTTCATGCCCTCGATCGTTTCCATCGCGACGACCGACGGTTCGTTCAGGATGATGCCTTCGCCCGGAACGTAGACCAGCGTATTGGCCGTCCCGAGGTCGATCGCGAGGTTCTTGGACTTGAATTTGAAAAGGTTGGAAAAAAAGCTCATTCTGGGGGGAATTTCCGTAGTGTTTGCCGGACGTTATCGCGCGAACTTCGCACGATTGCTGCGCCTCTGGGATAGGATTGGCATCGCCTTACGCAATTCGGTGCGAAAACGCCAAAAGTATTATGCCCGCAATCTGCGGACAAAATGCACGGTCCACCTCGCCGGCGTGGCGCGCACGCGCTAGGCCGTTACCGATCATGCCGACCATCCGCCGCCTCCCCGAAACGCTCGTGAACCGCATCGCTGCGGGCGAAGTGGTCGAACGGCCCGCCGCCGCGCTGAAAGAGCTGGTGGAAAACGCCATCGATGCCGGTGCCTCGCGCATCGTCGTGCGCCTGACCGATGGCGGGCTGACGCGGATCGACATTACCGACGACGGCTGCGGAATGTCGCCGGACGAAATGGCGCTCGCGCTGGAACGGCATGCCACATCGAAACTGCCCGACGAAGCGATCGAGCAGGTTGCCACGCTGGGCTTTCGCGGAGAGGCGCTGCCGTCCATCGCCAGCGTCTCGCGCATGACGCTGGAAAGCCGCACCCACGACGCCGCCGATGGCTGGCGCAAGGTGGTGGATCACGGCGCGTTGCTGGAAGACGGCCCCGCCGCACTGCCGCCTGGCACACGCATCCGGGTGGAACAGGTGTTCGAAAAACTGCCCGCACGGCGCAAGTTCCTGCGCACCGCGCGCAGCGAATACGGCGCGGCGCTGGATGTTGTGCGGCGGCTGGCGATGGCGCGGCCCGATATCGCGTTCACGCTGGAAAAGGACGGGCGCACGGTCCTGAACCTGCAGGCGGGGCAGGGGCTGGCGGAGCGGGTTGCCGCCATCGTCGCGCGCGAGCTGGCCGACAACAGCGTGGAAATTGCGTTGGAGCGCGGCCCGATGCGGCTGCGCGGAATTGCCGGGCTGCCGACCTATAATCGCGGCGTGGCGGACCACCAGTACCTGTTCGTCAACGGGCGTCCGGTGAAGGACCGCCTGCTGACGGGCGCGGTGCGCGGGGCCTATGCCGACATGCTGGCGCGCGACCGGCATGCGGTGCTGGCGCTGTTCCTCGACATCGTGCCGGAGGAGGTCGACGTGAACGTCCATCCGGCCAAGACCGAGGTGCGGTTCCGCGATGCGCGCGCGGTGCGCGGGTTCATCGTGTCGGGTCTGCGCGAGGCACTGGCCACCGGCGACCGGCGCAGCGCGCAATCGCCCGATGCCGCCGCGATGCGCCGCTGGGAAGCGGAGCCGGAGACGCCTGCCGCGCTGCGCTCCATGTTCGACCCGACGCCCCAGCCGGCAGGAGCCACCCGCCTCGCCGACGGTGGCGCGGTCTGGCGCGGGGCCGATCCCGTCCGGTCCGACGCGCCGATGGGGCGCGCGGAGGAAGCGGAACAGCAGCCGGTGGCGGACTTCCCGCTCGGCATCGCGCGCGGACAGGTCGCCAACACCTATGTCGTGGCCGAGGCTGTCGACGGGCTGGTGCTGGTGGACCAGCATGCCGCGCATGAACGGCTGACGCTGGAACGGCTGCGCGCAGGCGGAGCGGGGGAAGCGGTCAAGCGCAGCCAGCCCTTGCTGATCCCCGAAGTGGTCGAACTGGACGAGGCAGATTGCGACCGGCTGGAAAGCGCAGCGGACACGCTGGGCGAGCTGGGGCTGCTGCTGGAACGCTTCGGCCCCGACGCGATGCTGGTGCGCGCGATGCCGCATGCGCTGAAGAACGGCGACCCGGACGCGTTGCTGCGCGACATTGCCGACGACATCGCCAAACATGGCGAGGCGTTGCTGCTGGGCGAAAAGCTCGATCTGGTGCTGGCGACGATGGCCTGCCACGGATCGGTTCGGGCAGGGCGCGTATTGTCCGTCGCCGAGATGAACGCCCTGCTACGCGACATGGAACGCACCCCGCGCTCCGGTCAATGCAATCATGGCCGCCCGACCTGGGTGAAGCTGGGGATGGCGGACGTCGAAAAGCTGTTCGGGCGGCATTGAGGGCGGTTGTGAGCGTCATTTGTGCGCGATTTATGGATTATAGCGGACTATTGGCTAACGACCCATTTGCGGACATTCGCCGAAATTGGCTATAGAGGTTTATGGCTAAACCAGTCCAGGCTTTAAGAAAGCTGCTCAACCGTTGGTCAGTCCAGCAAGAGACCGCGCTGGGGCAGATGACTAAGCGAAAAACGGTACGGCATAGGATCGCTGGTTTCGCGAAATCAGAGCGCCTCGATGCGAAGTTCTTTTTACTCGCCCTCGCTCCCTTCGTGCCGGTCATCGTCTCGGACCAACTTGGCTGGTCTCGCGGCGATCTATGGCACTTGTGGTGGTGGCTCAGCGTGATTTGGGCGGTAGTCATCACCGGGATCGGCGTTGCATCTTACTGGCGAGCGTTCCGCAGGTCTCTGCGTCGAAAGCGATAGGGTCGGCTTTCACCCATAATCGGACGTTAGGAAGTGCGTGGCAATTTGCCGTGAGCGGACTGGACGCTAGCTGATCTTTTCTTTCATAGGCGGACGCTAGGGGCTAGAAATGTCAAAGCTCCGGCATCCTTTCGTGGATAGACCAAGCTAAAGTCTAACATGGAACGCCAGCGGTCGGAAACCTGTTCGTGCGACACTGAAGCGCGACTGCCACTACTCCGCCTCGCGCGTCCGGATCATCGCGTTGGTCACCATGTCCAGCACGCAGACGTCGTCCTGGTTGAACGTTAGGCTGCGCGTTTTCAGCAAGCCCATTTCGGGGCGGCTCTTGCTGCGGCGCTTTTCGAGCAGTTCGGTTTCCACCCGCAGCGTGTCGCCGGGATAAACGGGGTGCAACCAGCGCAGCGTATCGATACCGGGCGAACCAAGGCTGGCTTGCGCGCGCGTCTTCATCGTATCTACCAGCATCCGCATCGTCATCGCACCGGTGTGCCAGCCACTCGCGGAGAGCCTGCCGAAATGGGTCTGCTCCGCCGCAGCATCATCGAGGTGGAATGGCTGCGGATCATAGCGCGAGGCGAAATCGATGACCTCTTCTCGCGTCACTTCGTAATTCCCGAAGCTGTGCGTATCGCCCACGACAAGATCTTCGTAATGGAGCATATCGCCGGAACCCATCCTAGATCACGTACCCGCCCAGCATCCACAACCCCATGCCGACCATTGCGAGGTTCTCCGTCAGGGATACGAAACCAAGCGGCACATTCGCACTGCCGCCGACGCAGGCGCATTTGATATCGCGCTGCTGGATATAGACGGCGTAAATCACCGACACCGCACCGATGCTTCCGATGATGAGCGCGATGGGGATGGAAAGCCACGGCAAGAGACGACCGGCCATCAGGATTGCGGCCGTCGCTTCCAGAAAAGGATAGGCATAAGCATAGGGCACGAACCTGCGGGCCAGCAGGTCATAGCTGATGAACATGGTGCTGAACTGTTCGACATCCTGCAATTTCAGCATGGCGAGCATTGCCATCGAAAAGGCCACGAACCATTCGGCCCCGCGAATGGTAACCAGCGCGCCGAACAGGTGCAGGCTGAGTGAAAAAGCCAGACCTGCGGCAAGGGCGAACACGGCGATAACCGGCCAGTAGCTGGTCGCGTCCGCATCTTTCGGTGCCGCGCCGAAATGTGCCTTCAGCGCATCGTATCCGCCGATGCGCTTGCCATCGATGAAGGTCTGCGGCGTCGTGGCGACATCGTGCTTTGCCTTGAAGGCATCGGTCGCGGCGCGGGTTTCGAGCAGGTGGTCGTCAACCGCAAAGCCGTTGCGTTCCAGCAGCCATTTCGATTTTATTCCGTATGGGCAGACATGCTTTTCCATCGCCATACGGTGAAGCTGTGCGGTTTGGCGGGTCATAGCGGGCGCGCCATTGTATTCAGGCCCGGAACTTGGGCACGCTTGCCTTGTCGCCCATATCGGGGATGATGCGATAGCGGGCGAGGACGAGGCTGAAGAGGCCGAAGATCAGCAGGCCGAGCGCGACCAGCGTAAAGATCGTGCCATTGTCGCTGAGTGAGGCGAGGGCATCGCCCAGAGTCTTCACTTCGTCGCTGCCCTGCGAAAGGAAGCCCGCCTGCACCAGCGACCAGCCGATAACTGTGAAGACCACGGCCCGTGCGGCAAAACCAACGCCGCCGAGCCAGCGCGTCGCGTCGGGAGCCGAGGCGGAGATGCGGTTCATGAAATCGCCGGTATACGCCTTCTTCGCCTGCGCGAATGCGGCGAGGAAGAAGGTCAGGCCAAGGATGCCGAGCACTATGCCGCCCAGATCGACCGACAGCACGCCCGCCGCTGCCTTTTGTGCACCGCCACCTGAACCGCCGCCGCTGGTGGCGAACTGGAACGCGCTATAGGCGAGGGCGAGGTGCCCGATTGCGCTGCCGGCATGGCCGATGCGATGGCCCCAGCCAGTCGCGTCGCTGCCTTCGTTCTCGATGTCGAATAGCGGCGAGGCAAACCGGAACAGCGCGTAGGCGAGCAGGCCAAGCACCATGATCCACAATATCAGCGTGCCGGCGGGCAGGTTCTTCACGGACTGGAAAATGCCCTCCGTGCCTTCGCCGATGCTGCCCATACTGGTCAGCGCGATCAGGCCCAGCACCGTATAGAGAATGGCGCGACTGAAATAGCCGATGCGGACGGCCCATTCGAACTTTTCGGATTTATCGACCATCTGCGCTTTTCCTTGTTGAACCAGGCTGAACTGCTTGCACTCAGACGTTGAACTTGAACAGCAGAACATCGCCGTCCTGCACAACGTAATCCTTGCCTTCCTGTCGCAGCTTCCCGGCATCGCGTGCGCCTGCTTCGCCGTCGAGTGAAATGTAATCATCGAAAGCGATGGTTTCGGCGCGGATGAAGCCGCGTTCGAAATCGGTATGGATTTCGCCAGCCGCCTGCGGGGCGCGGGCGCCGTCGGAATAGGTCCAGGCGCGCGATTCCTTGGGGCCTGCGGTGAAGAATGTCTTGAGGCCAAGCAGCGCGTACCCGGCGCGGATGACGCGGGCGAGGCCGCTTTCCGTGAGGCCGAGATCGGACAGGAACTCGGCACGGTCGGCGGGTTCGATGCCAATCAGGTCGGCTTCGATGGCGGCGGACACGACGACCGCCTGCGCGCCCTCGGCTTCCGCCTTGGCGAAGACCTGCGCACTCAGCGCATTGCCGTCCGCCGCGTCTTCTTCCGCGACATTGCAGACATAGAGCACGGGTTTCGCCGTCAGCAGCTGCGCCTGTTCCAGCAGCCGCGCTTCCTCGTCGTCCTTCGGTTCGGTCAGGCGGGCGGGCTTGCCGTCTTTCAGCAGCGTGAGCGCTTGCCCCAACACACTCGCCAGTGCGACCGCCTCCTTGTCGCCGCCAGTGGCGCGGCGCTTGGCGTTGTCGACGCGCTTTTCCACGCTTTCGATATCGGCCAGCATCAGTTCGGTCTCGACCACCTCCGCATCGGCCAGCGGGTCGACGCGGTTGCTGACATGCTGGATATCGTCATCCTCGAAACAGCGCAGCACATGCACCACCGCATCGACTTCGCGGATATTGCCGAGGAACTGGTTGCCCAGACCCTCGCCGGAACTGGCACCTTTCACCAGGCCGGCAATATCGACGAAGCTCAACTGCGTCGGGATGATCTTGGCCGATTGCGCGATGGCGGCGATGCGGTCGAGCCGCGCGTCCGGCACCGCGACGGAGCCGACATTCGGCTCGATCGTGCAGAACGGATAATTCGCCGCCTCCGCCTTCTGCGTTTCGGTCAGCGCATTGAAAAGGGTGGACTTGCCGACATTGGGCAGGCCCACGATCCCGCATTTGAAACCCATGATGACTTAGCTTTCTAAAATATCGATATCGCAAAGGCGGTCCGGCGCAGCCGCATCAGACGTTATGCACCGCCTTGATCCACGGGCCATAGGGGCTTTCGCCCAGCCATGCGACCTGCGTTTTTGCGCTGGTTTCGTTGATGGCGACCTGCGGCTTGGGCCCGGGATGGACCGGGCGGCGCAGCGGGCGGGTGCCCGGCGGCATGGCGATGATTTCGGCGATCGCGCGCGGGATATCCATCGGATCGGTGGAGCCACCATTATTGGTACGGCTTCGCAGCCCGTCGATGATGTCGGTATACCCGTCGAGGTGCTTTTCGTCGGCGCGGTCCAGCAGGCCGAGCGTCAGCCGGTTGGCGTTCTCCCAGATTTGTGTCGGATACCCGCCAGGCTGGATGACGGTCACGTCGATGCCGTGTGGCACCAGCTCGTATGCCAGCTGCTCGCTCATCGCCTCCAGCGCGAACTTGGTGGGCGAGTACTGGCCGAACGCGGGCAGCATGACGCGGCCCAGTTGCGAGGAGACGTTGAAGACCTGTCCCGACTTCGCCGCGCGCATCGCGGGCAGGGCGGCGCGCGCCATCCGGTGCGGGCCATAGACATTGGTGTCGAACAGAAGCTGCGTTGCCGCCATGTCCTGTATCTCGATGGGTCCGGCGGTGGAAATGCCCGCATTGTTGACCAGCACGTCCAGCGCGCCGCCCGCAATCCGTTCCGCCTCGGCGACACCGGCGGCGACCTGCGCATCGTCGGTCACGTCGATCTCGATTACATGCAGGTCGAGGCTTTCCGCTTCGGCAAGCGCGCGAAGCTCGTCCGCTTCCGGGCGCGGCAGGTTGCGCATGGTGGCGAACACCTTGGCACCGGAGCGGGCAAAGTGTTCCGCGCTAAGGCGACCGAACCCGCTGGAACAGCCGGTGATGAGGATGGACTTGCCGGTCAGGTCGGGCTTGGCGGCGACCATATCGGGCTGCGCCTGCGAGGCGGTGGCGGCGAGAGCGGTGACGGCGGCTGCGCCACCCAGCAGGGTGCGGCGGTTGATATCGGGCATGGGGTTCTCCTTTTGCGAATGACGAATACACGAACCGACTCACGCTTGTCGTCCCCCGCTAGTCCCGCATGCGCAACGCGACGTCGTTCATGAAGCGCGCATTGTCGCCCTGCGCCAGCAGCTCCGCTTCCGCCGCGACAGCCCCAAGCATGTCGGCCAGCAGATTCTGCTCCGCCTTGGCATAATTGCCGAGGACATAGCCGTGGACCCGTTCCCTGTGACCGGGATGGCCGATACCGAGGCGAATGCGGCGGAAATCGGGGCCGAGGTGACTGGCGATCGAGCGCAGGCCGTTATGCCCCGCATGGCCGCCACCCTGCTTCACCTTCACACGCATCGGTTCGAGGTCCAGCTCGTCATGGAACACGGTCAGCGCGTCCATCTCCAGCTTGTAGAACCGCATCGCCTCGCCCACGGCGCGGCCGCTTTCGTTCATGAAGGTGGCGGGCTTCAGCAGCACGATCTTCTCGACGCCGATGCGCCCCTCCTGCACCCAGCCGGAAAACTTGCGCTGCACGGGCGCGAAGCCATGCACGTCGGCAATGACGTCGCACGCCATGAAGCCGACATTGTGCCGGTGGAGCGCATATTGCGGCCCCGGATTGCCCAGTCCTGCCCAGATTTGCATGGCGGCGCTTTAGCCAAGCGGCGGCACGATGCCAACGCCGCGCCCGCATAAGAAAAGGGCCGCGCTTCGATCGAAGCGCGGCCCTTTTTGTTTCGGCATAAGCCTTGCAGCTTAGCTCTTTTCTTCCTGCTCTTGGGCAGCATCGGCATCCGGACCTTGCTCGGTCGAAGCCACTGCACCGGGATCCACTGCTTCCGCGTCCTCGTCGCCTTCTTCCTCTTCCTTCTTCAGGGCGGAAGGTGCGACCAGCGTGGCAATCGTGAAATCGCGATCGGTGATCGCGCTTTCCGACCCTTCGGGCAGCGTGATTTCGCTGATGTGGATCGAATTGCCGACTTCCTTGCCGGTGACGTCGATCTCGATTTCGCCGGGAATCTTGTCGTTGTCGCAGACCAGTTCCAGCTCGTGACGCACCACGTTGAGAACACCGCCCTTCTTGAGACCGGGCGATTCCTCTTCGTTGATGAACACGACGGGCACATTGACGTCGATCTTCGCACCCTTGGCGAGGCGATAGAAATCGACATGGACCGGGCGGTCGTTGACGGGGTGCAGCGCGACGTCCTTGGGGATCGTGCGCAGCAGCTTGCCGTCGCCGACTTTCAGGCGGACGATGGAGTTCATGAAGTGGCCGGTCATCAGCGCCTTCACCAGCGCCTTTTCTTCCACATGGATGGTGACCGGTTCGGCCTTGCCGCCATAGATCACGGCGGGGACACGGCCTTCACGACGCAGCGCACGGGAGGCTCCCTTGCCTGCCCGTTCGCGTGTCTCGGCCGGTAGGGTCAGAGCGTCGCTCATAATCGCATACCTTTCGAATGATGCTTGTTTGTTTTCAAATTCCCGCCACGCCTCCAGGGATGTCTGCGGCCGGGAAGGGCGCGCTGTTAGGCGCTATTGCAGCCGGGGGCAAGCATAGTGACGTGCTACTGAATACGGGTAAGCGTCTGCCCGCGCGCTTCCAGCAACGCGATCAACCCGTCGGGGCCGGGCAGGTGCGCCGCGCCCACCGCCACCATCATCGGTGGTGCGGCATCCTGCATGGCGGAAAGCCGGTCCGCCCAGTCGCGATTGCGGCCCGACAACAGCGCCTTGCGCAGTTCCGGATCGCCGAGGAAGGTCGCCTCTCCCGCTTTTGCCAGCGCATCGAGCCTGCCCCGCCGCCAGTCGTCGAGCCGCTGTCTTGCGCTCCGTGTCCCGGCATCGCGTTCGTCCAGAACGGCGGTCAGCAATTCCAGCTGGTCGGCCTCCGCCAAGGCATCGAAAATGGCGAGCTGGCGTGCCGCGCCCTCCAGCTCGCGCGTTTGCTGTGCCGGAAATTGAGCGATGAGCGCGCGGTCCACGCCATTTGCGCTAGAGCCGACCGCATTGGTGCGCGCCAGCGTCAGCGCCACGGCCCAGGTGTCCGTATGATGGAATTGCTCGGCCCGCATCGCGGCATCGGACAGCGCGGCGTTCAGGCGGGCGTGCTGTGCTTTGGGAACTCGCGCGGCCAGCTGGCGACCAGGAAACTTCGCCGCATATTTGGAGAATTGTTCCGCCAACGCGGCACTGTCATCCAGCGCCGCGACTTCCACCACCAGCAGGTCCGACCCTGCAATCGCGGCATCCAGCGTATCGGTGCGCCATTCCACACCGTCGGGCAGGGCATGGATCGTGCCGAACAGCCAGCCTTCATGCGTGCCGTCCGCGCCCGTCCACTCATACAGGGCCGGTAGCGGAGGCGGCGGCGCATCGCCGGGTTCATGGCGTTCGCAACCGGCCAGCAGCAGCGCTGCCACCGCCAGACCGGTGCGAACACACGGCATCATTCTACGCGGCTGACCGTCAGTCCGCGCTGCGCCAGCAAGTCCTGCACGCTGCGCTCGCCGGCCAGATGGCCTGCGCCGACCGCGATGAACACGGTGCCGGGGGTATCCATCCGCTCGTCGATCCACACCGCCCAGTTGGCATTGCGATTGTACAGCAGCGCCTCGGCAAGGCCGGGGTCTTCGTCCAGCCCCTCGTTCATCACTTCGGCAAGCCCGTCGGGATCGCCATCCATCCATTCCGCGACCATCCGGTCCACCATGCCGACTGCTTCACCGGTCTGGCTGGCCATGCTGACGAGGAATTCGATCTGCTGCTCCCGCGACATACCGTCGAAGATGCCGATCTGGAATTCCGCCGTTTCCAGCGCGTCGAACGTCTTGGTATCGCCCGCCTTGCCGATCAGCAGCTTGTCCACGCCCTGTTCCGGATCGTAGCCCGCCTGCATCAGCGGCAGCAGCGTCATGGTCAGGCCCGCCATCCACGGTTCGAACTGGTCGAAGGCGGCGACAGGAACGCCCATGCCGGTCAGCGCGCCGTCATAGGTTGCGCGCTGGTCTTCATCCAGCAACGCGCGCAGGGTGGTTCCGGCGGGCAACATGCCGCGCGTCATTGCAAGCTGTTGCATCGCCGCCTCGTCCTCGGCCCCCATCGGGATTTCGGTGACCAGCGTATCGGACGCCTCGAATGCGGTGCGGACGGGGCCGGTGTACCAGTCTATACCTTCGGGCAGGGCATGGACCGTGCCGAACAGGTAGATCGTGGTGTCCTCGTCCGACAGTTTCCATATCGCCGGACCGCTTTGGTCCATCTCGACCTCTTCGGCAGCGACCATCGTATTGCCGACCGGTGTGGGCAATTGCTGTTGCGCACAGGCGGACCCGGCGAAGGCGAGAGAAAAGGCTGCGGTGCCGGTGGCGACCGTTCTGAAGATAGATGTCATAACATTGTTCCTTTACGAGAGAAGATGACAGGTTGGTGAATTTCGTCGGGACAGCGGTTAGCGCCAGCCCAGTTTTCGCAAGCCGTAGACAATCAGCACGGCGCCGATCAGGATGGTCATCGTTGCGCCGCCGGACGGGTAAGTGGCCAGTTCGAGATCGGCCATCGACATACCAGGTCGCCCATGCCGCAACCGCGCCATATAGGCCCGTAAAGATGCGCCCAAAGATTGTCGTGCAGAGATCCAGCTCGTCCACCCGGCGGAAATAGTCGCGGGTGAACCAGCCCATGCCGACAGGACATTGACGCCCCAAACCGGTGATCGGCACCCAGTACCGGTATGGACGCCGTCGATCGACAACTCGGTCAGGAAGCCACTGGCGAGACCGGCCATCATGGCGCCGATCAGCGCCAGGCCGACATAGCGCCACCAAGCTGCTTTTCGCCGGCGCAGGCGCTCTTCGCCGGTCATGGCCGCGTCGTCAGGCTTCGTCATCGAAAATCTCCTCGATCGGCATGGCGAACAGACGCGCCAGTGTTAAAGGCGAGGGTCAGCGACGGGTCGTGCTTGCCTGTCTCGATTGCGTTCACGGCCTGACGCGACACGTCGAGCCGTCCGGCCAGTTCCGCCTGGCTCCAGTCGCGTTCGGCACGCAGCACTTTCAAGCGGTTTTTCATCGCGCTTCGGAACATCCTTGTGTCAGGTAGTGCTGACATAATGTCGTGATTCGCTGTTTATGTCAAGAACACCTGACCCAATGTCGTGCAAGCCTGTCATTTGCGAACGGCGCGTCCGCTGCCATTGACCGGTTTGCTGCGTTGCGCCATTGCCCGCCGCCATGACGCAGACGCCTGCCCGCGACCCCGCCAGTTCCTTCCAGGACATGATCCTGACGCTGCACGATTTCTGGGCGGCGCGCGGGTGTTTGATCCTGCAACCCTACGACATGCGAATGGGGGCGGGCACTTTTCACACTGCGACCACGCTGCGCGCGCTGGGGCCGGAGCCGTGGAACGCCGCCTTCGTCCAGCCCTGCCGTCGCCCGACCGACGGGCGCTATGGCGAGAACCCCAATCGGCTCCAGCATTACTACCAGTACCAGGTCATCCTGAAACCCAGCCCGCCCGCGATACAGGACATGTATCTCGACAGCCTGCGCGCCATCGGCATCGACCCGCTCAAGCACGACATCCGCTTCGTGGAAGACGACTGGGAAAGCCCGACGCTGGGTGCCTGGGGGCTGGGTTGGGAAGTCTGGTGCGACGGGATGGAAGTGACGCAGTTCACCTATTTCCAGCAGATGGGCGGCTACGACTGCAAGCCGGTGGCGGGCGAGCTGACCTACGGGCTGGAACGGCTCGCCATGTATATCCAGGGCGTCGACAGCGTGTACGATCTCGACTTCAACGGACGCGGCGTTACCTACGGCGACGTGTTCTTGGAAAACGAGAAACAAATGTCGAAATGGAACTTCGAAGTGGCCGATACCGACGGCCTGTTCGACCTGTTCGCCAAGGCCGAGGCGGAGTGCCGCAACGCGCTGGACGCCGGCGTGCCCGTCGCCGCCTACGAGCAGGCGGTGGAGGCGAGCCATGTCTTCAACCTGTTGCAGGCGCGCGGCGTGATCAGCGTGCAGGAACGCGCCAGCTACATGGCCCGCGTCCGCGACCTGGCACGCGGCAGCTGCGTGGCGCATGTCGAGAAGGAACAGGCAGGCTGGGCGGACAAGTTTCCCGGAGTGGACGGCGTGAGCGGGGTTCGCCAAATCCTCCCCGATTTCTCGGGGAGGGGGGCCACGAAATGGTGGAGGGGCACCCTTGCGGTAGAGAAAACCTCTCCACCAGCTTTGCTGGTCCCCCTCCCCATTTTCATGGGGAGGATGAGCGATGACTGATTTCCTCCTCGAACTGCGGTCCGAAGAAATCCCCGCGCGGATGCAGGCGGGTGCGCGCGGCGAACTGGAAAAGCTGTTCCGGCGCGAGATGGAGGCTGCCGGGGTCCGGCACGGCGAACTAACCGTCCACTCCACCCCGCGCCGCCTCGCCCTGATCGCGCGCGACCTGCCCGATGCGACCGAGGCCGTCAGCGAGGAGATCAAAGGCCCGCCAGAGGCCGCGCCGGATAAGGCCGTCGAGGGGTTCTGCCGCAAGAACGGCCTGACGCGCGACCAGCTGGAAGTGCGCGACGTTAAGGGCCGCCCGACGCTGTTCGCCGTGATCGACACGCCGGGCCGCGCGGTGGTGGATGTGCTGGCCACGGCCATCCCCGCGATCATCCGCGATTTCCAATGGCCCAAGTCGATGCGCTGGGGCGGGGCGTCGATGAGCACCGAGAGCCTGCGCTGGGTGCGCCCGCTATCGGGCATCGTCGCGCTGTTCGGCGACAGCATCGTCGAATGCGAAGCGCATGGCGTGACCAGCGGCGCGGTGACGCTTGGGCCATCGGTTCCACCATTCAGCGGCGATATCACCATCGGCGGCGCGGACGATTACGCGATGAAACTGCGCGCGGGGCATGTGATCGTCGACCACGAAGAACGCGCCACGATCATCCGCGACGGCGCGACCAAGGCGGCGCGCGATGCGGGGCTGGCGCTGGTCGAGGACGAGGGGCTGGTGGTCGAGAACGCCGGGCTGACCGAATGGCCGGTGCCGCTGCTGGGCCGGTTCGATGAAGCGTTTCTCGACGTGCCGCCCGAAGTCATCCAGCTGACCGCGCGGGTGAACCAGAAATATTTCGTGTGCGAATCCTCCCGCAAGTGGCGGCTTGGCGCCCGACGGACAGACCCAGCCTACGCTGGGGATCGACTCGCAACGCCTTCGTCTGCACCGCCAATATCGAGGCGGCGGACGGCGGCAGCGGCGATTGTCGAGGGCAACCGCAAGGTGCTGGCCGCAAGGCTGGCCGATGCGCGGTTCTTCTGGGATGTGGACCGCAAGAAGACGCTTGCGGAACATGCAGAGGGTCTGGCGCGGATTACCTTTCACGAGAAGCTGGGCACGGTCGCGGACAAGGTCGAGCGCGTGGCGAAGCTGGCGCGGTGGCTGGTGGAGGAGGGGATTGTTGCGCCTGCATCCGACGCCCCGCGAAGGCGGGGGCCACGCTTCTTCTTCTGGCGCAACTTGAAAGAAGCGGGACCCCCGCCTTCGCGGGGGTGACGAGGGGGGAGTTGGCCGATCAGGCCGAACTCGCGGCGCGGTTGTGCAAGGCGGACCTTGTCACCGAGATGGTCGGGGAGTTTCCCGAATTGCAGGGGCTGATGGGCGGCTACTACGCCCGCGCCGAGGGTCTGGCCCGACGCCGTCTCCGACGCCATCCGCGACCATTACAAGCCGGTCGGGCAGGGCGACGAGGTGCCGACCGCGCCGGTGACGGTGGCGGTTAGCTTGGCGGATAAGCTGGATACGCTGGTAGGGTTCTTTGCCATTGATGAAAAGCCGACCGGGTTCGAAGGATCCGTTTGCGCTACGGCGAGCAGCGATCGGCATCATTAGCTTGCTTATCAAAGCAGGATTGCTCGAGCGGCTTTAGACAATCATTCTCGACACCGCAACTTCAGACCTCGGTAGCAATGTTAAAAGAAGGCTATGTATTTGTTGAGGCGCTCCAGACTTTCAGGCTCGCTAAGGACTATGAGAGAGGCCCTCAAGCGATTTGGGACGCATTCGAGCAACAATTCCCAAATGTCTTGTCGGATGAAGATATCCCCCCATCGTACCTGAAGCAGCATTTAATATTATCACGGAAGCATCTGTTTCCTTTACGGCTGCTAGTGTCCTCGACTTCCTCGCCGACCGCCTCAAGGTCCAGCAGCGCGAGGCAGGTGTCCGCCACGACCTGATCGACGCGGTGTTTGCGCTTGGGGGCGAGGACGATCTGGTGCGGTTGCTAGCGCGGGTTCATGCGTTGCAGGCGTTTGTGGAGACGGAGGACGGGGCCAACCTGCTGGCCGGATACAAGCGCGCGGCGAATATCTTGAAGAAGGAAGGCGTCCCGGCGAAGGCCGGGATCTCCGGCGGCAAAGCGCCATCATCGGAAGCCGGATGACCGTTCGACGGAGGCGCCGGCCTTCGCTGGGGATCGTGATAGCTCCTCCGGCCAACAAACCCTTTCCTACACACCCGAAGCGGCCGAAAAGGCGCTGATCGATGCGCTCGACGCTGCCACCCCGCAGGCCGAAGCCGCTATCGCCAGCGAAGACTTCGCCGCCGCGATGACGGCGCTGGCATCGCTTGCGCGCGCCGATCGATGCATTTTTCGAGGAGGTGACGGTCAATGACGAGGACGAAGCCAAGCGCGCCGCACGCCTTGCCCTGCTCGCGCGGTTCCGCAGTGCCGTCCACCGCGTTGCCGATTTCGGCAGGATCGAGGGATAACACCCCCATGTCGGCCTGTGGACTTCACCTTTTTGCAAAGGTCACACGGCAACGCTACCACAGCGCCAGTTTACCGAGGGGGCGGGCCGCATTTCGGGCCTGCACAAAACAGGGCCGATCCGGTCCATCTCACGCAGGATGATGGTTTAACACGATGACGCAAACAGTCTTCCCCTTCGGTGGCAGCGCCGACCATTCCGACCCGCGCCAGAAGGACAAGATCGTCACCGGCGGCAAGGGCGCGAACCTGGCCGAGATGGCGGATATCGGCCTGCCCGTGCCGCCCGGCTTCACCATCACGACCGAAGAATGCGTCGCCTATCTGCGAGAGGGCGCGGACTTCAGCGACGGCCTGCGCGATGCGGTGGCCAAGGCGCTGGCCCATGTCGAGGCGACCTATGGCAAGCAGTTCGGCAGCACTGCCGATCCGCTGCTGCTGTCGGTCCGCTCCGGCGCGCGGGTCTCCATGCCCGGCATGATGGACACCGTGCTGAACCTGGGCCTGAACGACGAAACGGTGGCGGGTTTGGCGCAGACGTCGGGCGATGCGCGCTTCGCGTGGGACAGCTATCGCCGGTTCATCCAGATGTATTCCGACGTGGTGCTGGGCGTGGACCACGGCCTGTTCGAGGAAGCGCTGGAAATCGCCAAGGAAGACAAGGGCTTCTATAGCGATACCGAGATGATGTCCGAAGACTGGGAGGCGCTGGTCGGGCGAATACAAGGCCATCGTCGCACGCGAGCATGACGTGCCGTTTCCCGCAGGATGTCACCGCGCAGCTATGGGGCGCGATCGCCGCCGTCTTCGACAGCTGGGACAGCGACCGGGCCAAGGTCTATCGCCGCCTGAACGACATCCCCGCCGACTGGGGCACCGCCGTCACCGTGCAGGCGATGGTGTTCGGCAATATGGGCGACACCAGCGCCACCGGTGTCGCCTTCACCCGCGATCCCGCCACCGGCGAACGCGCGTATTACGGCGAATACCTGATCAATGCGCAGGGCGAAGACGTGGTCGCCGGCATCCGCACTCCGCAATACCTGACCCGCGCCGCGCGCGAGAAAGCGGGCGCCAAACCGCTCAGCATGGAAGAGGCGCTGCCCGACGCCTATGGCGAGCTGGCGCGTGTGTTCGACCTCCTCGAAACGCACTACCGCGACATGCAGGATATCGAGTTCACCGTGGAACGCGGCACGCTGTGGATGCTGCAAACCCGCTCCGGCAAGCGGACCGCCAAGGCGGCGCTGAAAATGGCGGCGGACATGGTGGGCGAGGGGCTGATAACGCAGGAGGAAGGCATCCTGCGCGTCGATCCGATGGCGCTGGACCAGCTGCTGCACCCCACGCTCGACCCGGATGCGCCGCGCGACATCCTGACCACCGGCCTGCCAGCCTCGCCCGGCGCGGCCTGTGGCAAGATCGCGCTGGATGCGGACACCGCCGAACGCTGGGCCAACGAGGGCGAGAAGGTCATCCTCGTGCGCGTCGAAACCAGCCCCGAAGACATTCACGGCATGCACGCCGCACAAGGCGTGCTGACCGCGCGCGGCGGGATGACGAGCCACGCCGCGGTGGTCGCGCGCGGCATGGGGCGGCCCTGCGTTTCGGGTGCGTCGGCGCTCAACATCGACCGCGAGGCGCGCACCGTCACCATCGGTGACCGCGCGCTGACCGAAGGCGACATCCTGACGCTGGACGGCAGCAAGGGGCAGGTCATCGCGGGCGAAGTCGCCACGCTGGAACCGGAGCTTGCGGGCGATTTCGCCACCATCATGGAATGGGCCGACGGGCATCGCCGGATGCGGGTGCGGACCAATGCGGAAACGCCCGCCGACTGCCGCATGGCGCGCCAGTTCGGGGCGGAAGGCATCGGCCTGTGCCGCACCGAGCATATGTTCTTCGACGCCGCCCGCATCAGCGCGGTGCGCGAGATGATCCTGGCCGAAGACGAGGCCGGGCGACGTACGGCGCTGGCCAAGCTGCTGCCCGAACAGCGATCCGATTTCCGCGCGATCTTCGAAGTCATGGTCGGGCTGCCCTGCACGATCCGCCTGCTCGATCCGCCGCTGCACGAGTTCCTGCCGCATAGCGATGCCGAGTTCGCCGAGCTGGCGCAGTCGTCGGGCGTCGAGCTGGCGAAGCTGCAACGGCGCGCGGCGGAATTGCACGAATTCAACCCGATGCTCGGCCATCGCGGCTGTCGCCTCGGCATTACCTTCCCCGAAATCTACGAGATGCAGGCGCGGGCCATCTTCGAGGCGGCCTGTGGGGTGGCAGCGGATTCAGGCGAAGCACCGGTGCCCGAAATCATGGTGCCGCTGGTGGCGACGGGCAAGGAACTGTCCATCCTGCGCGCGCTGGTCGACCGCGTGGCGGCGGAGGTGTTTGCGGAAACCGGCACCACCGTGGAATATCTGGTCGGCACGATGATCGAACTGCCGCGCGCGGCGCTGATGGCGGGCGAAATCGCGGCGGATGCGCGGTTCTTCAGCTTCGGCACCAACGACCTGACGCAGACCACGCTTGGCGTATCGCGCGACGATTCCGCGCGGTTCCTCGCGCCCTATGTCGAACAGGGCATCTTTGCGCGCGACCCCTTCGTCAGCCTCGATGTCGATGGCGTGGGGCAGTTGGTCGAACTGGCGGCAGAGCGCGGGCGGGCGACCACGCCGGACCTGAAGCTGGGCATATGCGGCGAACATGGCGGCGATCCGGCCAGCATCGCGTTCTGCGAGCAGGTCGGTCTCGATTACGTCAGCGCGTCGCCCTATCGCGTGCCGATTGCGCGGCTTGGCGGCGGCGCAGGCGGCCCTAAGGGCAAAGGACGGGCGGGCGACAAAAGCCTAGCGCCAGCCGGTCAGCGTCAGCAGATCGAACCGCTCGGTCAGCTTGCCGTCGTCGTCGGTCAGTGCCGTGAATCTGGACTGCGCCGCGCGCCATGCGGTGCGGGTGAGCGGCGGCGGCGCATCGGCCAGCACCGATTGCAGGCCCTGATCGCGCAAGTCGGAAACGAGCGTGGCAAGCGCACCGTAGCGGACGGTCACGCTGTGGCTGTCCACCACCTGCCGCGTGAAGCCCGCGCGCTGCAACAGGGCCGCCGAAGCGGAACGGTCGATCAGCGGATGCATCCGCGCGGTGGGCCGGTCGGGTTCGGCATCGAGCAGGATGCGGCGCAAGTCGTTCGAGGCTGCCCGCGCCGGCAAAGCTGGCGAGAAACACGCCGCCGGGGTTTAGCGACGTGTGGAGATTGATAAGCGCGCCCGGCAAGTCGTTCACCGTGGCAAACGCGGGACCGGCCACGACGAGGTCGAACGGGTCGAAATCAAGCGGCCTGTCTTCGCGCACCGGACCGGGCGCGATGCAACGGACGTCGGGCAGGGCGGTCCGCAGAGCATTGGACAAAACGCCTGCGATATCGCACAGCACCAGCACGCGCGTTGGCTGGAGCTGCATGAAGCCGATACGCTCCACACAGTCGTCCGCGATCTCGTCCAGCAGGTAGTGGGCGGGATTGGCGCGATTGGCGGCACGGGCAGACACAGCAGCGCGGCGGCGCTCGGCGAAGATGGTGGGCGGGGCACTGGACTGCATTGGAAGCTGTGTAACGGGACTTGCGACCGTGTGACAACACACGCATTGTGGCGCCGTGCCGCTCGCCACCGTCCTTCGCGAAGGGTTCGCGCCTTTCGTGGACCTGCTGTTCCCGCCGCGCTGCCCGCTATGCGGCGACGGTATCGCGGAACAGAACGGCCTGTGCGCGCCATGCTGGCTAACGCTTGAGATACCGGGCGGTCCGGCATGCGATGCCTGTCAGGTTCCGCTGCGCGAAGGTGAGGAGCACCGCTGCACCCGATGTACCGTGCGGCCGCCGCGACATGACGGTATCTACGCAGGCACGGTCTATACCGATGCCGCACGGACGCTCGTCTTGCGCTACAAACACGGGCGCAAGATCGCGATGGCCCCGCTACTGGCGCGGCTGATGGCGGCGCGCTTGCCTGTGATGGAAGAGGAGTGGCTGCTGGTGCCGGTCCCGTTGCACTGGACGCGGCAATGGCATCGCGGCTTCAACCAGTCGGCGCTGTTGGCCAAGTCGCTCGGCAGCTTGCTTGAACAACCGGTCGTCATCGATGGACTGAAGCGGACGAAACGTACGAAGAGCCTTGGCGGAATGGGCGGCAAGGCACGCAAGTCTGCGCTGCAAGGCGCTATCGCCAGCAACCCGCGCCGTGCTAACGCCTTGGCCGGCGCACGGGTGCTGCTGGTGGACGATGTGCTGACCAGCGGCGCGACAAGCACCGCGTGCGTCGATGCGCTGAAAGCTGCGGGTGCGGCGCAGGTGCGGATCGCCTGCTTTGCCCGCGTGCTGTAACCGGTGAAAGGGAAGAACAAGGCCATGCCAACAGCGAAAGAACGCGAGGCCGGTACCGCCTTCCTGCCGAAGTTCGATGCCCACGGCCTGCTATGTGCGGTGGTGCAGGATGCCGACACCGATGCCGTGCTGATGGTGGCGTATATGGATCGGGAGGCGCTGCAACGCACTGTCGAAACCGGCTTCGCCTGCTTCTATTCGCGGTCGCGCAAAGCGCAATGGATGAAAGGGGAGACGTCGGGAAACACCTTGGCCGTCGAAGAAATCAGAGTGGACTGCGATCAGGACACGATTGCTGTTGCGCGTCAAACCGACGGGTCCGGCCTGTCACACCGGCGCGCCGACCTGTTTCTATCGTCGTTTGGCCGACGGAAAGCTGGAGCCGATCGCCACTTGACGTTTACGTAAAGGGCATGCATAACCGGCGCATGGCAACCGCACCCCTGCAAGAACGGCGCTCGCACGAAGGCGCGCATCTCGAACGGCCCGACGAGCTGTCGCGCGAACAGTTCACCATTTCGGACCTGACGCGCGAATTCGATTGCACGGCCCGCGCCCTGCGCTTCTATGAGGACGAGGGCCTGATCGCGCCGAAGCGGTCCGGTCTCACACGCATCTATTCCAAGCGCGATCGTGCGCGGCTTGCCTGGATTATGCGCGCCAAGAATGTCGGCTTCAGCCTGACCGAAATCCGCGAAATGATCGACCTGTACGACCTTGACGACGGCCGCGTCGAACAGCGCCGCGTGACGATCGAGAAATGCGATGCGCACATCGCCAAACTCAAACTTCAGCGCGCCGATATCGATGCTTCCATCGCCGATCTCGAAGACTTTGTGACGCAAATCAAAGACATAGACCTTTCCTGATACACAATGCCGGGCAACCGGCCGTTCAAGTTTTACGAAGAAGGACATTCTCATGCCCGTTTACACCGCCCCGACCCGCGACACGCGCTTCGTCGTCAATGAAATGCTCGACCTGCAAAGCTACGGCAATCTGCCCGGCTTCGAGAGCGCCACGCCCGACATGATCGACACCGTCATCAACGAGGCCGGCAAGTTCTGCTCCGAAGTGCTCGCGCCGCTCAATCAGGTCGGCGATGTCGAAGGCTGCACGCGCCACGAAGATGGCACTGTGACGACGCCCAAGGGCTTCAAGGAAGCGTTTGCACAGTATCGCGAAAGCGGATGGGGCACCATCTCGGCACCCGAAGAGTTCGGCGGGCAGGGCATGCCGCATGTGCTTGGCTTTGCGGTGGAGGAGTTCATGTCCACGTCCAACATGGCGTTCTCGATGTATCCCGGCCTGACGACAGGCGCGATTTCCGCGCTGATCGCCAAGGGCTCGCCAGAGCAGCAGGAAAAGTACCTGCCCAAGATGATCGCGGGCGAATGGCTCGGCACGATGAACCTGACCGAGCCGCATTGCGGCACCGATCTGGGCATGATCCGCACCAAGGCCGAACCGCAGGCCGATGGCAGCTACGCCATCACCGGCACCAAGATCTTCATCTCGGCGGGCGAGCACGACCTGACCGACAACATCATCCACCTCGTGCTGGCGAAGACGCCGGGCGCGCCGGACAGCACGAAGGGCATTTCGCTGTTCGTGGTGCCCAAGGTGCTGGTGAACGACGACGGTTCGCTGGGCGCGCGCAATGGCGTGTCGTGCGGGTCCATCGAACACAAGATGGGCATCCACGGCAATGCGACCTGCGTGCTGAACTACGATGGCGCAACGGGCTGGATGGTCGGCGAGGAGAACAAGGGTCTCGCCGCGATGTTCATCATGATGAATGCCGCGCGTCTCGGTGTCGGCATTCAGGGGCTGGCTCAGGCCGAAGCTTTCCTATCAGAACGCCGTTGCCTACGCGCTCGACCGTCGTCAGGGCCGCGCGCTGACCGGGCCGGAAGAGCCCGAAGCGCAGGCCGATCCGATCTTCGTCCATCCCGACGTGCGCCGGATGCTGATGGACGGCAAGGCGTTCAACGAAGGCATGCGCGCGCTGTGCATGTGGGGTGCCCTGCTGGTCGATCTGAGCCACAAGGCGCAGACCGAAGAAGAGCGCAGCGAAGCCGATCTCATCGTTGGGCTGCTGACGCCGGTCATCAAGGGCTACGGCACCGACAAGGGCTACGCTATTGCCACCGATATGCAGCAGGTGTTCGGCGGCCACGGCTATGTCGAGGAATGGGGCATGAGCCAGTTCGTGCGCGATGCCCGCATTGCCATGATCTACGAAGGCACCAACGGTATCCAGGCGATGGACCTGTGCGGTCGCAAGCTGGCACAGAATGGCGGCGCAGGCATCCAGGCGTTCTTCAAGACCGTCGGCGAAGAGATCGCCGCCGCCAAGCAGGACGACGATTTGAAAGGCATGGCCGAAGCGCTGGAGAAGGCGCTGGGTCACCAGCAGGCATCGACCATGTGGTTCATGAACAATGCGATGCAGAACCCGAACCACCTCGGTGCGGGCGCGCATCATTACATGACCATGATGGGCATCGTGACGCTGGGCCTGATGTGGCTGCGGATGGCAAAGGTTGCCAAGGCGGCGCTTGCCAATTCGCCCGAAGATCCCGCGTTCTACGAGACCAAACTGGCCACGGCGCGGTATTATATGGACCGGTTCCTGCCCGATTGCGGCGCGCTGCGCCGCAAGCTGGAAGCGGGTGCGGACAATGTCATGGCACTTGGCGAAGAGGCCTTCGCCACCGCTGCGTAAAGAGAGGGCCGGGGCGGCACCACGCCGCCCCGGCCTTCAATATTCAGGCGCTTATTCTTCGGGCAGGAAATCCGGCACGCTGAGATAGCGTTCGCCGGTATCGTAGTTGAAGCCCAGCACCCGCGACCCGCTGACCAGTTCGGGCAGCTTCTGTGCAATCGCGGCCAGCGTAGCGCCACTGGAAATGCCGACCAGCATCCCTTCCTCGCGCGCGGCACGGCGGGCCATTTCCTTGGCATCGTCGGGATCGACCTTGATCGCACCGTCGATGGTCTTGGTATGCAGATTGCCGGGAATGAACCCTGCGCCGATACCCTGGATGGGGTGCGGACCGGGCTGGCCGCCATTGATGACCGGACTGCCGACAGGCTCCACCGCCCACGCTTTCATCTCCGGCCATTTCGCCTTCATCTCCATCGCGCAGCCGGTAATATGGCCGCCGGTGCCGACGCCGGTAATCATCGCGTCGATGGGCGTATCGGCGAAATCGGCGATGATTTCCTGCGCCGTAATCTTAGCATGGACCTTGTAATTGGACGGGTTGTCGAATTGCCCCGGCATCCATGCGCCTTCGGTTTCGCCGACCAGTTCCTCGGCCTGCGCGATGGCACCGGGAATGCCCTTGCTCTTGTCGGTCAGCACGAAGCTCGCGCCATAGGCCAGCATCAGGCGTCGGCGCTCCACGCTCATGCTTTCGGGCATGACCAAGACCAGCTTGTAGCCCTTTCACCGCCGCAACCATTGCCAGCCCGACGCCGGTGTTGCCGCTGGTCGGTTCGATGATCGTGCCGCCCGGCTTCAGTGCGCCTGAGTCTTCCGCATCCTCGATCATCGCCAGCGCGATGCGATCCTTGATCGAGCCGCCGGGATTGGTCCGCTCCGACTTGATCCAGACCTCGTGATCGGGAAACAGTTTTGCCATCCGGATATGCGGGGTGTTGCCAATGGTGGCGAGGATGCTGTCGGCCTTCATGCGGGATTCTCCGTTGGTTTCGTCTTGTCTTCCTGCAACGCAGGCGGCGGGTCAAAGGTCCGCGTGGTGCGCAGGACGGGGAACAGGCGCGACCACAGGCCAACCGTCGCGATGGCGCCGATACCGCCCGCCACCACGGCAGGCACCGGCCCGATCCAGCTGGCGAGCGTGCCGGAAAACGCATCGCCGCCTTCGTTGGAGGCGCTGATGGTCAGCATGCGAAACGGACGATACCCGCCCGCGTTTGTCGTCGGGCGTATGCAGCTGGATCAGCGACTGGCGGATATAGACGCTGAACATATCGCCTGCGCCAACCACGAACAGCGCAGCCAAGCTTAACGGCATCGATGTCGACAGCCCGAACACGATGGTCGCCACGCCGAACACCGCGACGGACCACAGCATCTTCGGCCCGACCTGCGTTTTCAGCGGGAACACCGAGAACCAAAGAGCCGTCAGCGCCGCGCCGATTGCCGGGGCCATCGCAAGCTGCGCCAGACCCGGCGCGCCGACTTGCAGCACGTCGCGGGCATATACCGGGAAAAGCGCCGTCGCTCCAGCAAGGAACACCGCCAGCAAGTCCAGCGTAATCGCGCCCAGCACCATCCTGTTGCGCCCGACATAGCGCATGCCGTCCACGATCATCGCCAGCGGCTTGTCGCCGCGTCGCATCGCAGGTTGCGGCACCGGGCCGATCAGGCTGAGCATCACGATGGACACCACAAACAGCGCGGCCGCTACGGCGTAGGGAAGGGCGGGCATGATGGCGTAGGTGTATCCGCCCACTGCCGGCCCCACGATCATGCCGGTCTGCCACGCGATGCTGGACAGCGCGATGGCGTTGGGCAGGATCGCCTTGGGCACCAGATTGGGCGCCAGCGCGGACAGGGCCGGACCGTTGAAGGCGCGCACCACGCCCAGCACCACCGCGACCGAGAACAGGATGGCGAGCGATAATACGCCCTCGGTAGGTCGCCCATCCCAGCACGCCCGCACACGCTATCTGCAAGGCGATGGTCGCGCGCGCCACGCTGCGCCGGTCGAACCGGTCGGCGACAAGGCCTGCAAACGGAGTCAGCACGAACAGCGGCACGAATTGCAGCAGCCCGATAATCGCAAGCTGTCCGGCGGACGCTTCGACATCCATCGTCTGGCGCGCGATCTGGTAGGTTTGCCATCCGATGATGAGCATCATCGCATACTGCCCCAGCGTCATGCTGAGACGGCTGAACCAGTACACACGGAAATTATGGACCCTGAACGGGTGGGTTGGGGGCTGGGTAGTCACGCACTGCACAATGGCAGGCGGCAGCGGAGTAGGAAAGCGTTAGCGGTGGGCGCGCAACTTGGGATTGGGTTGCAGCGTGTCGATCATCAGGTCGAAATCGTCGATGCGGATGATCCGTTCGAACTGGAAGCCGGCCGCGGTTGTCGGATGCCCACATCATGTAGGCTTCGATGCGCCCGACGACCGGCAGGCGAATGATGATGCGGTCACCGCGCGACAGGATATCGGTGGCATCGTCGATCATGAACCCGTGGGCGGAGATGTTGGAGACGTGCAGCTTGAGGTCGCCTTGGGCGCTGTGTTCGGCAATGACCGGATAATCGACGGGATGCCGTGCCCCGCGCCGCTGTTCCGTCACCGATAATTGCGCCCGTACTGTCACGATTGCTGATCCCGCTTCGTTGTTCCGATGGCATCCTTAATGGGCCGCAAAGCCTGATATCAGGTAAACGAAACTGTTCCGGAATGGGACAGAATGGCGCTTTTTCAGCGGTTTCCGCGCCGTTAGCGGGTCAGGATCGCATGACGCTTGCGCCCCAGCGACAGCTTGCCGCTCGCCCCGTCTTCCACCGTAATCATGTAGGACGGGTCGCTGATAACCGCGTCGTCGAGCCGCACCGCACCTTCGGCCAGCTTGCGCTTCGCTTCCTTGTTCGATGCGGTGAAGCCAAGCGCAGTCAGTGCCGCCCCGATCCGCATGCCGTCGGGACCGACCGCCAGCGTCGGCAAGGCTTCGCCCGCGCCGCCGCCCGCAAAGGTCGCCTCCGCCGTCGCCCGCGCCGCCCTGGCCGCATCCTCGCCACGCACCAGCGCCGTCACCTCGTCGGCCAGCCGCGCCTTGGCTTCGTTGATCCGCGATCCCTCCAGCGCTTCCAGTCCGGCAATCTCGTCGAGCGGCAAGTCGGTGAAAAGGCGCAGGAACCGGCCCACATCGCGATCATCGACATTGCGCCAGTATTGCCAGAAATCGTAGGCGGGCAGGGCTTCCTCGTTCAGCCAGACCGCACCCGCCGCCGTCTTGCCCATCTTCGCCCCGTCCGCCGTCGTCAGCAGCGGTGTGGTAAGCCCGAACAGCTCCGCGCCGTCCTTGCGGCGCGCCAGTTCCATGCCGTTGACGATATTGCCCCACTGGTCGCTGCCGCCCATCTGCAAGCGGCAACCGTGCCGCCGCGACAGTTCCAGGAAGTCATACGCCTGCAGGATCATGTAATTGAATTCGAGGAAGGTCAGCGGCTGCTCGCGATCGAGCCGCAGGCGCACACTGTCGAAGGTCAGCATCCGGTTGACGGTGAAATGCGGGCCGACATCGCGCAGCAGGTCGATATAGCCCAGCGCGTCCAGCCATTCGTCGTTATCCACCAGCACCGCGTCGGTCGGGCCGTCCCCGAACGCGAGCAACCGCTCGAACACGGTGCGAATGCCCGCGATGTTGGCCGCGATGCCTGCCGCGTCCAGCATCTTGCGGCTTTCGTCCTTGCCGCTGGGATCGCCGATCTTGGTGGTGCCGCCGCCCATCACCACGATGGGTTTGTGCCCCGCCTGTTGCAGCCGCCGCAGCATCATGATCTGCACCAGGCTGCCGATATGCAAGCTGGGCGCGGTAGCATCGAAGCCGATATAGCCGGGCACCACCTGCTTCGCCGCCAGCGCATCCAGCCCCGCCGCGTCGGTCGCCTGATGGATGTAGCCGCGCGCATCGAGCGTGCGCAGCAGGTCGGATTGCCATTCTGGCTTCGCACCGGTCATCACGCCAGTCGTCGCGCCAGTCATCGTGGAAGCACTCCGTTCGTCGCTGATACGGAACACATGGACCGCATGTTACACTGTCCAGGGGCAAAAGACGCCGCGCCCGTATCGGGAGCGAAAAGGCGGGAGGGGAGGGGGGAACGGGATTGTATCATGGTGCGGCCTTTAGCGCGGATTGCGGCGAGTAGGACAGACCCTTGTGCGCGCCCTGTGGCGGCCCTAGCAATCGCGCCATGCACCACCTTATCCTTCATCCCGAATGCAAACCCGGCCCGATCCACACCGTGCGCGCCGAATGCGCCGCGACACCACAGGGCTGCCGCGCCACGTTCCGCCTCGAAGGCGACATATCGGCCATTGCCGTGCCTGCCCATGCCGCGCTCGAACGGATGGACGACTTGTGGAAAACCACCTGCTTCGAGATATTCTGGCAGGGCGAAGACGCGGATGCCTATCGCGAGTTCAACCTCTCCCCGTCGAGCCGCTGGGCCGCGTATGATTTCGACGATGTGCGCGTGAACAGCCGCGATGCGCCGGTGGAGGCGATTTCTGTCGCGTGCAGCCACACCGACCGCACGCTGGAGCTGACGTGCGACATCGCCGCGACGCTGCCTGTTCCCGCGAAGGTGGCGCTGAACGCGATTGTCGAAGACGCGGCGGGTACGCTGCAATTCTGGGCGCTGGCTTTCGCGCCCGGCAAACCGGAATTCCATAGCCCCGCCTGCCGCGCGCTCGCCATCGGAGACCGCCCATGACCGTCCTGTTCGGTATCGACCGGTTGCTCGCCGATCCCGCTTTGCTCGATGAACTCAAGGGCAAGCGTGTCGCGCTGGTCGCCCATCCAGCCAGCGTGACGGCGGACCTGACGCACAGCCTCGATGCGCTGATCGCGGCGGGGGTGAACGTCACCAGCGCCTTCGGTCCGCAACACGGGCTGAAGGGCGACAAGCAGGACAATATGGTGGAGACGGCGGACGAGACCGATCCGCACTACGGCATCCCGATCTTCAGCCTCTATGGCGAAGTGCGCCGCCCGACGGGCCAGATGATGTCTAGCGCCGATGTGTTCCTGTTCGACCTGCAGGACCTCGGTTGTCGCATCTACACCTTCGTCACCACGCTGCTGTATCTGCTGGAGGAAGCGGCGAAGGCGGACAAGGCGGTGTGGGTGCTGGACCGGCCCAATCCGGCGGGCCGTCCGGTCGAAGGCACGCTGCTGGTTCCGGGTCACGAGAGCTTCGTCGGCGCGGCACCGATGCCGATGCGGCACGGGCTGACGATGGGTGAAATGGGGCACTGGTTCATCGACCATTTCGGCCTCGACGTGGACTATCGCGTGGTGGCGATGGAGGGCTGGCAGCCCGACGGCCCCGGCTCCGGCTGGCCGACCGACCGCATCTGGATCAACCCCAGCCCCAATGCCGCCAACGTCAACATGGCGCGCGCCTATGCCGGCACCGTGATGCTGGAAGGCGCAACGCTGAGCGAAGGGCGCGGCACCACGCGACCTCTGGAAGTCCTGTTCGGTGCGCCCGACGTGGATGCAAAGGCAGTGCTGGCCGAAATGCAGGCGCTGCAACCCGAATGGCTGGCAGGATGCGCGTTGCGCGAATGCTGGTTCGAACCGACCTTCCACAAACACGCAGGCGTTCTGTGTAACGGGCTGATGATCCACGCAGAAACCCCGTTCTACACCGCCGACGCCTTCCGTCCCTGGCGCTTGCAGGCCCTCGCCTTCAAAGCCATCCGCGCGCTGTATCCCGACTACGACCTGTGGCGCGGAAAGGACTTCAAATACGAATATACCGACGATGTGCTGGCAATAGACGTCATCAACGGCGGCCCCGCCTTGCGCGAATGGGTCGATGACGCAGGCGCGACGCCGCACGATCTCGACAACATTGGCCGCAAGCGATGAGGGAAGCTGGGTAGCGATGGTGCGGGGGGTGTTGTTGTATTGATGCACCTCCCTCCCTCTCTTCGTCACCCCGGCCCCCGAGCCGGGGTCCAGCTTGCTTGAGCACCGCGTTTGAAGAAGCCGGACCCCGGATCCCCCGCCTACGCGAGGGCAGGCAGGTCCGGGGTGACGCGACGGTCAGGACGGCAGAGTATTTACGTCAGGCACCCGAACCCGCTGCACCAGACTCACCAGCACGAAGCTGATGATCATCAGCAGGTACCACGCGCCCAGTTTCTCTAGCCCGACCACTTCCCACCCGTCCTCCTGTCCTGGATAGTTCCAGGCATTGGCGAAAGTGGCGATGTTTTCGGCGAACCAGATGAACAGGGCGACCAGGCCGAAGCCGAGCAGCAGCGGCATCCAGCGATGGGTGCGCCAGTTGTGGAAGTGGACCTTCGTCCGCGCAAACAGCAGTGCCGTCAAAGCGAACAGCCCCCACCGGATATCGACCGTCCAGTGATGCGCGAAGAAATTGACGTAGATCGCCGCCGCCAGCACCCATGTCGTCCAGGCGGGCGGATATCCGGTGTAGCAGAAATCGAAGATGCGCCAGACCCGCGCGATATAGCTGCCGACGGCGGCGTACATGAAGCCCGAAAACAGCGGCACCGCGCCGATATGCAGCACGCTGGCCTCCGGATAGGTCCATGAACCGGCGGCGGTCTTGAACAGCTCCATCACCGTGCCGACGATGTGGAAAATCAGGATGACCTTCGCCTCGCCCCTTGTCTCCAGCCGGAACGCGATCAGCGCGCACTGGATGGCAATGGCGGCGATGGTCAGGAAATCGTATCGGTGCAGCGCGGCATCGTCCGGATAGAACAGATGCGTCGCCAGCAGCAGGAACAGCAGCGCCCCGCCGAACAGGCAGGCCCACGCCTGCTTGATGCCGAACAGCAGGAATTCATACAGCCACAGTCGCCAGCCGGTGCCGGGGTCGAACGCTTCCAGCCGCGCGCGGAATGTGGCGAAGCGGGTGTGCGAAATTGCGGGTGGTGCGGTATCCATACTCGTCATCCTGAACTTGTTTCAGGATCCATGTTGCAATGTAGCTGTGCATTTCGATTGAACAGCGCCAAGCCCGAAGCTGGATCCCGGATCAAGTCCGGGATGACGGGGGAGGTGACTGGTGTGACGGGATGGGCGTGCGGGATGCGAGAGCGTTCGAGATCATTTCTAGGCGGGGCCACACGACGATGCCCTGCGCTCGTCAGTCCTGGACGGTTACAGGAATCTGCGTCAGACCAGAACGCGGTGCGATGTCGGGGATGGGGCGAACGTCGTCCGGGTTGTCCTTCACCACCATCACGCTGCACCCGTCGATGCGTTTGTCGACAGCCCAAAGCATCAGCGCCTCGGGCTCTTCGATCTCCAGCGTGGAGGAAGGCGGTGTTTCGTTCGCTACGCCCGCTTTGTGCAGCCTGTCACGGCACTCGGCCGATGCCGAGACTTGATCGGGCGGAAAAAGATCGTCCATCGCTTCGTCCAGGTTGCGCCACTGGACGGTCGGCCATTGATAAGACGGCATCATGGGGGGAACGGCAGCAGTCTGAACCGGCGAAATCACGGTTGCGGTGTTTTCCATTGTCGCATCTTCGGCAGCCGCAGGCATCCCGCCCAGCGCCACAAAAATCACCAACCATCCCGACTTGCGCATCGCCTTCTCCCGTTTTCCGTTACGGCACCTAAGCCTAACCGACCTTCCGGCTCAATTCACGCATCGCGTCGTCCAGCCCGTCGAGGGTAAGCGGATACATGCGGTCCTCGACCAGCTGCTTCATCATGGTGGTGCTTTGCGAATAGCCCCACTGCTTTTCGGGCACGGGGTTTAGCCACACAGTTGCGGGGTAGGTGTTGGCAACGCGTTTCAACCAGACCGCCCCCGCTTCCTCGTTCATATGCTCCACGCTGCCGCCGGGGTGGGTGATTTCATAGGGACTCATGGCCGCATCGCCGACGAACAGCACTTTGTAATCGTGGCCGTATTTGTGAAGGATATCCCATGTCTTGGTCCGCTCCTGCCAGCGGCGGCGATTGTCCTTCCATACGCCTTCATACAGGCAGTTGTGGAAGTAGAAGAAATCCAGGTTCTTGAACTCCGCCGTCGCGGCGCTGAACAGCTCCTCCACCATCTTCACGAACGGGTCCATCGACCCGCCCACATCGAGAAACAGCAGCAGCTTCACCGCGTTGCGGCGTTCCGCGCGCATGTGAATATCGAGCCAGCCCTGCTTGGCCGTGCCGTCGATGGTCGCGCCGATATCCAGCTCGTCCTGCGCGCCCTCCCGCGCGAACCGGCGCAGGCGGCGCAGCGCCATCTTGATGTTGCGTGTGCCCAGCTCTTTCGTGTTGTCGAGGTTCGCGAACTCGCGCTTCTCCCACACCTTAATGGCGCGCTTGTGCTTGCTCTGGCCGCCGATCCGCACGCCTTCGGGGTTGTAGCCGGAATGGCCGAACGGGCTGGTGCCGCCGGTGCCGATCCACTTGTTGCCGCCCTGGTGCTTGCCTTCCTGCTCTTCCAGCCGCTTTTTCAGCGTGTCCATGATCTCGTCCCAGTCGCCCAGGCTCTCGATCTTGGCCATTTCCTCTTCGGAAAGGAACTTCTCGGCGACAGCTTTCAGCCAGTCTTCGGGAATGTCGACCGGGTTCTGGCCGTAATCGGACATCAACCCCTTGAAGACTTTGGCAAACACCTGGTCGAACCGGTCCAGCATCCCCTCGTCTTTCACGAAGGTCGCGCGGCTGAGATAGTAAAACGCTTCGGGCGTCTGCTCGATCACGTCGCGGTCCAGCGCCTCCAGCAAAGTGAGGTGTTCCTTGAACGAGGCACCGATCCCGGCCTCGCGCAGCTCGTCCATGAAGTTGAAGAACATGGGCCTTGCCTACCGCGCCGAACCGGAATGCGCCAGATGGAAAGCGTCCAAACACGAGGCTCCCAAACACAGGGCCCCAAACACAGGACCCCACCGTTTACCGATTGCTAACCATGCACGGCCTACCGCTGTCCGCATGACCGATATGACACAGACGGGGTGATAATGCGGCACGAACGGATGGAACCAGTCGGGGAACATGGCACCGGAGGCCACGACGTTGACGCGATTTCGGAACGCTGCGGCGATCTGGCGGTCGGCTGCGCGAACACGACGGCGATTATCGAGGCATTCCGCGAAAGCAACAAATCGCTGGGCCAGCGGTTCGGGGCGCTGGCCGAAACCATCGGCAAGATGGAAGCGGACCAGAACAAGGTGGTGGAGGCAAGCGACGAAGCGCGGCTGTTATCCGAACGGGCCATCGAGCGCGTGGGGCAGGGCACCGACCAGATCCAGCAATCGCTGAAAGAAATCGGCAGCCTGCTGGACCTTGTCGATACGCTGACGCACCACATCACCGGCTTTGCCGCCGCGATGGACCAGGTGCGCAAATCGGCGCTGGATATCGACCAGATCGCGGAGACGACCAATATTCTCGCGCTTAATGCCACCATCGAAGCGATGCGCGCAGGCGATGCGGGGCGGACCTTTGCCGTCGTGGCGAACGAGGTGAAGGCGCTGGCCGGGGAAACCCGCCGCGCCACCGAACAGATCGGCCAGACCATCGATACGCTGGATGGCGAGGCCAGCACCGTGATCGCCAAGATCGAAAGCGGTGCGGAGGCATCGCGCGGGGCCAAGCATTCGGTCACGCAGATCGAATACACGCTGGGCGGAGTCGCCGACCTGGTGGAGGAAGTGGACCGCCAGAACGACCAGATCGCCCGCTCCACCGGCACGATCAGCGGGCATGTGAACCTGGTGCAGAGCGAAATGCAGGGCTTCACTAAAGCCGCAGGCGTTAATGCCGCGCGACTGGACGAGGCGCATGACGGGCTGGCCGAACTGGAACTGACCGCCAGCGGAATGCTCGACAGTATCGTCAAGGCGGGCCTGTCCCCGCGCGACAGCCTGATGGTGGATAAGGCCAGCGTCTATGCCGCCGAGGTCAAGGTGCTGACCGAAGCTGCGCTGGCCGACGGTACGCTGACGCCGGACGCGCTGTTCGACCGGGACTATGTCGAAATCGAAGGCTCCAATCCGGTGCGCTACCGCTCGCGCCTGACATCATGGGCCGATATAAACTGGCGTCCCGTGCTGGACCGGATGGTGGCCGAGGGCGGCGCGGTCCGCATGTGCTCCATCGCCGATATGAACGGCTTCCTGCCGACGCACACCACCGACCGCTCGCGCGCACCCACCGGCGATGTGCCGCACGACACGACCTATTGCCGCAACGGCCGCATCCTGCTCAGCGCGACGGACAAGCAGGCCAAGCAAAGCGATGCGCCTTACCTGATGGCGGTGTACCGACAGGAGGGCGACGGAGAAACCAGCGTGGTGGTCCGCAACGTCTATATCCCGCTCGTCATAAACGGCCGCCGCTGGGGCGATTTCGAGGTGGCGTATTCGTTTTAGACCGCTTTTCTACTCTTCCGGCAAAACCATGATCGTAGTGCCGCCCCCACCATCCGGGCGGGTATCGCGCGAGTGAATTACGGCCATGTTGCGTGATGCGGCTATGGCCTGCTCCGGCGCTGGCAGTTTCGTGAACGTGGGCAGGGTTTCTTCGATAATGCCGTTCGAAATCGTCACTAAATACTGACGCGCGGGCTTCAGCAGCCAATTAGCCGATATGCGTCCGACAGATAGTGCAACACCGGCATCGTTCAGCGGCACGACGTAGCCCGTCATGTCCCGATTCGCACGATACAGGGAATAATTCGACGTGGACCACGCATCGCGGCAGTAGGTCGGAAAATCCGGTTGCTTGTCCTCGACCGCCTCGTCGCGCGCCGACAGGATGGTACCCAGCATGATGGACCCCATCATGTCCGGCTGTATTGCTTTCGCTTTCCTGCCGAACGCAATCGGCTTGTCGCAATCGCCGATGCGGACATAGGGCGGATAGCCTGTGTCGGATGTGCCTAGCGATAGCATGGACGCGAACACCTCCGTTTTTGCGGCAAGCGCGTCCCGATCATCCGTGCCTGAACTGATGCGAATTTTTACCAGCCAGTCGTCATGCGCGAAAAGCGCCAATGCAGTTGCCGTCAACCCTTCGCCATCGAGCGGTGCAACGACCAAGGCACCGCTGTTATCGCCCGAACCGTTTGCCGGCGTGAACGAACGATGGATTACGTTATCCATATCGACCGTGCCGAGCCTGTCATTGCCGAGTATCAGGTTTGCGGTGCGTTCGGCCCATAGGGGCACCGACATTACACCCGTGCGGTAGATGTAGAGCGTGGCGAAGCTGCCCGTTTGCGGATTTTCGAACTTGATGGCGACGTCGTATTCGTTCTCCGACGCATCGATGATTTCGGTGCGCTTGAAGCCCGAGATTTCGGGCGGGACCGACAGGCTGGTGTGTTTATGCTGCCATGTCGCTTCCAGTTCGACCGGAACGGGCGCGCGTGACTGCGCCAACGCGCTGGCGGGCACCGCTGCGAGGCAGATCGCGCCCGCTGCCAACAACGCACGCATCACGTCTGTTGCCGCCGCGACATGAACGCCAGCCGTTCGAACAGCATCACGTCCTGCTCGTTCTTCAGCAGCGCGCCGTGCAGCGGGGGGATGGCGGTGTTGGGGTTGCTGTCCTGCAGCACTTCCAGTGGCATGTCCTCGTTCAGCAGCAGCTTAAGCCAGTCGAGCAGCTCGCTGGTGCTGGGCTTCTTCTTCAGGCCGGGCACGTCGCGCAGTTCGTAGAAGACGTCCATCGCCTTGGTCACCAGCGTCTTCTGGATATCGGGGAAATGCACCGCGATGATTTCGCGCATCGTCTCGCGGTCGGGAAACTTGATGTAGTGGAAGAAACAGCGGCGCAGGAAAGCGTCGGGCAGCTCCTTTTCGTTGTTGGACGTGATGACCACAATGGGCCGCTCGGTCGCCGTCACCCGCTCCTGTGTTTCGTAAACGTCGAAGCTCATGCGGTCGAGTTCCTGCAACAGGTCGTTGGGAAACTCGATGTCGGCCTTGTCGATCTCGTCGATCAGCAGCACCGGCAATTCGGGCGCGGTAAACGCATCCCACAGCTTGCCGCGCTTGATGTAGTTCTTGATGTCGTGGACCCGCTCATCGCCCAGCTGGCCGTCGCGCAGGCGGGCAACTGCGTCGTATTCGTACAGGCCCTGCTGCGCCTTGGTGGTGGATTTGACGTTCCACTCGATCAGCGGCGCGCCGATGGCCTTGGCGACTTCATGCGCCAGCACCGTTTTGCCGGTGCCGGGTTCGCCCTTCACCAGCAGCGGGCGGCGCAGTGTTACGGCAGCATCGACGGCGACCTTGAGATCGTCGGTTGCGATGTAGTCTTCGGTGCCGGTGAAGCGGTCTGTCATGTCGGTCCTGTCATCTGTAATGATTAAAGCGCGTGCCTATTGCGCGAGAATGCGGGTGGCGATGGCTTCCAGTGCGCCGTCGGGCAGGGCGGTGTCGGGATCGTTCCACGACATAAGCAGCGCGTTCCATTCGCCCGCCTCGTCGCGCAGCAGCCAACTGAGATTGAGCACGCCCGGTTCGGACCCGCCCTTGTATCCGGCATAGCGCCAGCGATCGTTCGCGCCTGCCAGCGAGGGGTTCACCGCCATGATCGTGCGCGCGGTTTCGTCCGTCCCGGTGGTCAGGTGGCGCATCAGGCGCAGCAGGTCGTCGCGCCCGGCAAACCATTCCAGCGTGTCGATCCGGTTGGGCTGTGTGAAGCTGGGCGCCGTCGCATTGCGCGCGCGGCCGCGCAGGGTGCTTTCCAGATCGGCGAGTATGCGGACGCGCGCCTTGGTGGAGGCGGCGGCATACTCCGCGCCCAGCGCCTCGTCGCCTTTCAGGTGGAACAGTTCCAGCGTGGTCAGGAAAGGCAGCGTTCGTTCCGGCATATCGTGCCCGATGCGCAGGAGGTGCCCCTCCACAGCCTCGCGCCCAAGCACCTTTATCAGCTGGTCGGTCGCGGTGTTGTCGCTGACCGAGACCATCATCGTCGCCAGCGTGTGCAGCGTCACCGGTACGCCGCGCGGCCAGCGTTGCATTTGCCCACTGGGAAAGCTGCTGACATCGAGCGGCACGACGTCGTCCCACGACCGCTCGCCGCGCTGCACGGCATCGGCCAGCGCCGACAGAACGTAGAGCTTGAAGGTCGAACCGATTGCCATCTGCCGCCCGTCGCCCACGCTCAGCACAGGTTCTGCACCTTGCGCCAACGGCCCGAACCAGACCTCGACCTGTCCGGGCAAGGCGTCGAGGTCGCGTTCTATCGTCGCCAGATCGTCATTGACGGGCACCACGCTGCGGATGAGCAGCTCGCTGATGCGATAGTTCTGCGCCGGGTCGATCCGCATCTCCGCCTTGCCGATGGCACGCTCGAACCGGATATCGAAAGCGGCGACTTCGGGCGTGAAAGCCTTAAGGTTTTCGACCCCGACGACCGGACCATATTGCGTCACCAGCCCTGCGTTGAAGGCGGCAAGCTGCGCGGGCGGAAGGGCTTCCAGAAAAGCGTCCGTGAACAAGTCGGTGCTTTCCACTTCGCCGCGCAGCCAGCGTTCGACATCGTTGCTGCGATCCTCAAGGGGGGAAGGAGTCGTGGCTTCCGGCGTCATCGGCTCCGACTCCTGTGCGGCCAGCGGTGCTACAGAGAACGCCAACAGGAACGCGATAAATACATTACGCATCGATCATCTCCCGATCCATGTCGCCCGCGCGGTTCTGGATGAAATTGAAGCGGTGTTCGGGATTGCGGCCCATCAGTTGCGCGACCAGTTCCTTCACCGCCGCGCGATCCTCGAATTCGGGAGGCAGGGTGATGCGTATCAGGCTGCGGCTGGCGGGGTCCATCGTGGTTTCGCGCAGTTGCGACGGGTTCATTTCGCCAAGGCCCTTGAAGCGCCCGACGTCGACATTTCTGCCTTTGAATACCGTCGCTTCCAGCTCGGCGCGGTGCGCGTCGTCGCGGGCGTAGCGACTCTCCTTGCCCGCGCTCAGGCGATAGAGCGGCGGCTGGGCCAGGAACAGGTGCCCCTGCTTCACGATCTCCGCCATTTCCTGGAAGAAATAGGTCATCAGCAGCGTGGCGATATGCGCGCCGTCCACATCGGCATCGGTCATGATGATGACGCGGTCGTAACGCAGCTGTTCGGGGTCGCAATGCTGGCCCGTGCCGCATCCCAGCGCGAGGCCGAGATCGGCGATTTCGGCATTGGCGGCGATCTTGTCCGCCGTGGCGCTGGCGACATTCAGGATCTTGCCGCGTATTGGCAGGATGGCCTGCGTCTTACGGTCGCGCGCCTGCTTCGCGCTGCCGCCCGCGCTGTCGCCTTCCACGATGAACAGCTCGGTTTCCGCCGTCCCCCCGCCGCTGCAATCGGTCAGCTTGCCGGGCAGGCGCAGCTTCTTTGCATTGGTCGCGGTCTTTCGCTTGATCTCGCGTTCCTGCTTGCGGCGCAGGCGCTCGTCCATCCGCTCCATGATCTGGCCCAGCAGCGCCTTGCCGCGATCCATGTTGTCGGTCAGGAAATGGTCGAAATGGTCGCGCACCGCGTTTTCAACCAGACGCGCGGCTTCAGGGCTGGTGAGCCGGTCCTTGGTCTGGCTTTGGAACGACGGCTCGCGGATGAAGACGCTCAGCATCACCTCGCCGCCGGTCATGATGTCGTCCGCCGTCAGGTCTTTGGCCTTCTTGGTGCCGGTCAGCTCGCCGAATGCGCGCAGTCCCTTGGTCAGTGCGGCGCGCAAGCCCTGTTCGTGCGTGCCGCCATCGGGCGTCGGCACGGTGTTGCAATACCAGCTGGTCGTGCCTTCGGAATAGAGCGGCCAGGCGCAGGCCCACTCGACGCGCCCCTGCGAGACGCCGCCCTCGTCATCGGGGAAGTCCTGCGCGCCCGAAAACGGCTTGGCGGTGACGCATTCGCGCGTGCCGATTTGTTCGGCGAGGTGGTCTGCAAGCCCGCCGGGAAACTTGAACACGGCCTCGGCAGGCACGTCTTCGCTGGCCAGCGCCTCGGCGCATTTCCACCGGATTTCGACGCCCGCGAACAGATACGCCTTGGACCGGGCGAGCCGGAACAGGCGGCGCGGGCGGAACTGGCGGTCGCCGAATATCTCGGTGTCGGGCGTAAAGGTAACGGTGGTGCCGCGCCGGTTCGGCGTGGGGCCGAGGTCTTCGATCTTGCCCAGCGTTTCGCCACGCGCGAAGCTTTGCCGGTAAAGCTGGCGGTCGCGCGCGACCTCGACCACGGTATCGCTGCTCAATGCGTTGACCACGCTGACACCGACGCCGTGCAGGCCGCCCGACGTCGCATAGGCCTTGCCCGAAAACTTGCCGCCCGAATGCAGTGTGCCCATGATCACTTCGAGCGTGGACTTGCCCGGAAACTTGGGATGCTCGTCAACCGGAATGCCGCGCCCGTTATCGGTCACGGACAGGCGGTTGCCTTCTTCCAGCGACACTTCGATGCGCGTGGCATGTCCGGCGACGGCTTCATCCATCGCGTTGTCGATAACCTCGGCAGCGAGGTGGTGCAGCGCGCGGTCGTCCGTGCCGCCGATATACATGCCGGGGCGGCGGCGGACGGGTTCCAGCCCTTCCAGCACCTCGATGGACGAGGCATCGTAATCGCCGCTTGAGGCCGGGTCGCCTTCGAACAGGTCGTCCGCCATCGCGCTGCGCCCTTTCCTAGAAGCTGGTCGGCGCGGGGGCGACGATGACGACTTGCCCGTCACGAATTTCGCGCACTTCCATCGCGCGTTCGATCACGCCGCTGCGCCCGAACCGGAACGGCCCGTCCAGCCCGAGGAAGCCGCCGCTGTCGCGCAGTTGCCCGGTCGGAAAGTCGCGCCCCATTTTCCAGTCGCGCGCCACGCGCAGGGTCAGCAGCACACTGTCATAGCCCAGCGTGGCGATGCGATAGGGCTGTTCGCCGAACCGTTCGCTGTAGCTTTCCGAAAAGCGTTTGAACCGCTGGTCGGAGATAGCGGAAAACACCATGCCGCGCATCGACGGCGTGCGCGTGACGCCCGCTTCGCCGCTCAGCAATTCGGTGCCGAGCAGTTGCGTCGTGCCTTGCCCGCGCGGGCGCAGTTCGTTGGCGGCCAGTGCGGCAAGGCGCGAACCATCGGCAACCAGCACGGTATCGTATCCGCCATTCTGCGCAATCCGCCGCGACGCGCCGACAATCGAGGTATTGCCGCGTTCGTAGGTTTCATTGGCGACCATCCGCCCGCCCGCATCGCGCACCGCCGTGGCAAAGGCATCGGCAACCTGCGTGCCATATTCGCCGAACGGCACGATGGACGCGAAATTGCGCGCGCCACGTTCGCGGGCATAGCCGACCGTGCGGACGATGGACTGCGCAGGCACCTGACCCATCACCAGCACATCCGCCGCCGCCACGCTGGCATCGTTGGAATAGGTGATGATCGGCACATTTGCGGGCCGCGCTTCGGCCAGCACCTGCGTAACGTTTGAGCCGACCAGCGGGCCGAGGATCAGCTTGTTGCCGTCTTCCACAGCCCGCCGTGCCGCCGCCCGCGCACCGCCGGCAGTGTCGTATGTGGTTATGCGCAGGTCGGTCGCATTGGTATCCAGGATCGCCATCATCGTGGCGTTGGCGATGGAATTGCCGACCTTGCCGTTCTCTCCGGACATGGGCAGCAGCAGCGCGACCCGGTGCCGCGCACTGTCACCGGCGGGCAGGGCTGTCGCGCTGGGTTCGGTGGAGGGTTGCTGCGGCACCCCTGCCGTCGTCTGCTGCGGCTGCGGTGCGCTGGCGGTCGGCCTGCTGGCATTGGGAATGATCTGGCACCCGGCCAGCAATACCGTCGCGGTGGCAAAGGCGACGACGCGCCCGATGGCCGAATTGCGTTTCATACCTGTCTCAATCCCTTGCCTGCGCCGCGCATAATGGTCCATGCGGTGTGTCATCCATGTCCGATGACCGAACGCTTCCTGACGGCCTCTATATCGTGGCCACGCCGATTGGCAATCTGGGCGACATAACGATGCGCGCGGTGGAGGTGCTGCGCGCGTGCGATGTCATCGCATGCGAGGATACGCGGGTGACGGGCAAGCTGCTGAAACATCTCGGCCTGTCGCGCCCGATGGTCCGCTATGACGACCATACCGACAGCGCGGCGCGCGACGGGTTGATTGCGCGTATGGGCGGCGAGGCGGTGGCGCTGGTCAGCGATGCGGGCACGCCGCTGGTGTCCGACCCCGGTTTTCGCCTGGTTCGCGCGGCGCAGGAGGCGGGCATCGTTATCACCAGCCTGCCGGGGGCGAGTGCCGTTACCGTGGCGCTGACGCTGTCCGGAATGCCGAACGACCGGTTCCTGTTCGGAGGGTTCCTGCCGGTGAAGGAACAGGCGCGGCGGGCGGTGCTGGAAGAGCTGGGCGCGGTGCGCGCGACACTGGTGTTCTACGAAACCGGCCCGCGCCTGCTGCGCGCGCTGGCGTCGGTGGATGCCGTTTTGCCGGGCCGCGATTTGGCCGTCGCGCGCGAGCTGACCAAGCTGCATGAGGAATGCCGACGCGGCACCGTGGCGGAGCTTGGGGCGCATTACGAGGCGTATCCGCCCAAGGGGGAAATCGTGCTGCTGGTCGCGCCGCCGGTCGATGCGCCGCCCGATGAAGCGGATGCGGACGCCTTGCTGCGCGATGCCCTGAAGGCGCTCAAACCATCGCAGGCCGCCGCGCAAGTTGCCAAGGCGACGGGTCTGGATCGCCGGACGCTCTATGCCCGCGCGCTCGAATTGCGCCCGCAATGACAAACGCCGTGAAGCGCGAGATTGCCGAACGCAGCGGACGCGATGCGGAACGGCGGGCCGCGCGTTGGCTGGAGGAAGCGGGCTTCACCGTCGTTGCCGAGCGGGTCCGCACGCCGAAGGGCGAGATCGACCTGATCGCCCGCCAACCCGGCCTCGTGGTCTTCGTCGAAGTCAAATGGCGGCGCAAACCCGCCGACCTTGCCGATGCCATCGACGAACACCGCCTTGCCCGCGTCGCCGCTGCGGTGGAGTGTGTAGGCCATGAATATGCGAACGGCGGAGAAGACATGCGGATCGACGTGTTGCTGCTTGCCCCCGGCGCGCCGCCACGCCACATCGTCAATGCCTGGCAGCCATAACGGCGCACGCCGACAGCCCGAAAGCCTTTCGCATGACCCTGAATGTCGCCTTCCAGATGGACCCGATGGACAGCATCAATATCGCAGGCGATTCCAGTTTCGCACTGATGCTGGCGGCGCAAACACGCGGGATGACCGTGTGGCATTACGACGTGCGGACGCTGGCTTTCGATAGCGGCAAGGACAGCCTGACCGCGTATGCCACGCCCGTTACGGTCCAGCGGGTCGAAGGCGATCACTATACCGCTGGCGAGACGCGGCAGATCGATTTGGCCGAGGATGTCGACGTCATCCTCATGCGGCAGGATCCGCCGTTCGACCTCGGCTATATCAGCGCCGCGCTGATGCTGGACAGGCTCAAGGGCCGCACGCTGGTCACAAATGACCCGCGCGAGGTTATCAACGCGCCGGAAAAGATGTTCGTGCTGGATTACGCGCAATTCATGCCGCCCACGCTCATCGCGCGGCAACTGTCCGATGTGCGAGCCTTTCTGGCCGAGCACGGGACAAGCGTCGTGAAACCGCTGCACGGCAATGGCGGCAAGGCGATTTTCAAGGTGGATGCCGCAGGCACCAACCTGTCCGCGCTGATGGAGCTGTTCAACCAGACCTGGCCCGAACCGCATATGGTGCAGCCGTTCCTCCCAGAAGTTACCGAAGGCGACAAGCGCATCGTGCTGGTGGATGGCGAAGTGGCGGGCGCGATCAACCGCAAGCCGGGGAAGGGCGAGTTCCGTTCCAATCTGGCGCAGGGCGGTTATGCCGAGGCGGCAACGCTAACGGCGCGCGAGGCGGAAATCTGCGCGGCAATGGGGCCTGAGCTGAAACGGCGCGGGCTGCTGTTCGTGGGAATCGACGTGATCGGCGGCAAATGGCTGACCGAGATCAATGTCACCTCGCCCACGGGCATCGTCGCCATCGACCAGTTCAATGGCACCGATACGGCGGGCATGATCTGGGATGCGATCGAAGCGCGGCTCTAATTCTCCTTGCGCTCGCGGGGGTGGCTGTTCCGATAGCTGTCCAGCATGGTCGCGGCATCGACCTGTGTATAGATCTGCGTACTGCCGAGACTGGCATGGCCGAGTAGCGACTGAAGACTGCGAAGGTCCGCGCCCGCGCCCAGCAGATGCGTCGCGAAGCTGTGTCGCAGCGCGTGCGGGGTCGCGGTATCGGGCAGGTCCAGTGCGATGCGCGCTTGCGCGATTGTCTTGCGCACGATCCCGGCATTCAGCGGCCCGCCCTTCGCCCCGCGAAACAGTGGCTTCTGCGGCTTCAGCGCAAACGGACACGCCGCCCGGTAGGCCGCAATCGCCTCCGCCACGATCGGCAGTATCGGCACCACCCGCTCTTTCGCGCCCTTGCCGATAACAGTCAGCGTATCGCTCATAGGGCATGCCGACGCCGGTATCGCCAGCGCCTCCGCAATCCGCAGCCCCGCGCCATAGAGCAGCAGCAGCACTGCCCGGTCGCGCGCGGCGATCCAAGGCGCGCTGCCATTGTCGGCGACCACGTCCATAAGATTGGCGATATCATCCGGCGTGACGGGCCGCGGCAGGCCGGGCTTGGTGCGCGGGCCGCGCATCCTGAGCGCGGGCGTTGCAGGTGCATCGGCGCGGTCCGCCGCATAAGCGATGAACGCCTTTACCGCCGATAATTCGCGCGCGACAGAGCTGTTGCCGAGCCCCTCTTCGCGTCGTGCTGCTAGATAGCGACGCAGATCGGTCGGCTGCGTTGCGGCGATGGCAGGCCAGTCATCGGCGGCGCAAAAGGCGAGGAAGCGCCGCGCCGTGGCGCAATAGGCGCGCACTGTATTGGGGGAGCGTCTGCGCCCCAGCGCCAAATGGTCGCGCCAGGCGTCCAGCAGCGCCGCGTCGCTCATGCCGCGACCAAATCGCCATGCACCAGCTCGCCCAGCAGGGCATCGAGCACGCCTGCGCCCGCTTCGGTCACGCCGATGCGCCCGCCATCGCGCCACACGAACCCGAGGTCGCGATAGAACGCAAAACGGTCCGCATCGATCAGCGCGGGCGTCGCAAGCCCGAAGCGGTTCGCCAGCGCAGGCAGGTCCACGCCTTCACGCAGCCGCAGGCCCATCAGCAACGCTTCCGAGGCCGCCTCCGACGAATTGAGCCGGGTTTCCTCGACGATACCGTGCCCGTCGCGCGCCACTGCCGCGCTCCAGTTCTCCGGTTTGCGATGGCGCTGTGTGGCAGAACCGCCGCGCCTGCCATGCGCGCCGGGGCCGATGCCGAGATAATCGCCGTAGCGCCAGTAGGTCAGGTTGTGGCGGCTTTCCTCGCCTTTGCGCGCGTGATTGCTGGTCTCGTAAGCGGGTCGTCCGGCGGCGGCGGTCATCTTGCGGGTCAAGGCAAACAGGTCGGCGGCGGGATCGGCTTCCATCGGCACCAGCGCGCCGCGCCGCACATCGGTCGCGAACCGCGTGCCGGGCTCGATGGTCAGCTGGTAAAGCGACAGATGGTGTGTGCCGAAGGCGAGGGCGCGGGCGAGTTCCGCTTGCCACATCGCCTCGGTCTGGTCGGGCCGCGCATAGATCAGGTCGATGCTGACCCGGTCGAACACCTGCTGCGCCGTGACGAGCGCAGCAAGGCTTTCCGCCACAGTGTGCAGCCTGCCCAGCTTTTGCAGCGCCGCATCGTCCAGTGCCTGAAGCCCCAGCGACACGCGGTTCACACCAGCGGCGGCAATATCGGCAAACCGCCGCGCCTCGACCGAGGACGGGTTGGCCTCCAGCGTTATCTCGATATCGGGAGAAAAACCCCACAACGCTTCGGCTTCGCGCAGCAGTGCCGCCACAAGCGAAGGCGGCATCAGCGACGGCGTGCCTCCCCCGAAGAAGATCGACGCGAGCGGTTCCGCTTCGCTTGCACGTTGCTCATGGCGCATGTCCGCAATCAGGTCGCGCTGCCACAATGCCGTATCGACCGTGGCGCGCAAATGGCTGTTGAAGTCGCAATACGGGCATTTCTTCGTGCAGAACGGCCAATGGATGTAAAGCGCGCGTGCCATCGCTATCCTGCGGGGAACTGCGCCGCGACCAGCTTGGCGAACGCATCGGCGCGGTGGCTGATCGCGTGTTTCGCCGCCGGTTCGATTTCGGCGAATGTCTGCTCGCTGCCCTGCGGGACGAACACGGGGTCATAGCCGAACCCCAGTTCGCCGCGCGGGGGCCAGGTCAGCGACCCTTCCGCCCGTCCTTCATACACGGCCTGCGCGCCGTCCGGCCAGGCAATCGCCAGCACGCAATGAAACGCCGCGCTGCGGTCCACATCCGGCCCCTGCTCGGCCAGCAGGCCCTCGACCTTGCCCATCGCCATGTACCAGTCGCGCCCGGCGGACCCTTCGAACCACTGCCGCTCCGCCCAGTCGGCGGTGTAAACCCCCGGTCGCCCGTCCAGCGCCGCAACCGACAAGCCACTATCGTCGGCCAGCGACACAATGCCCGAAGCGTCTGCCGCCGCGCGCGCTTTTAGCAGCGCATTTTCGACAAACGTCGTGCCCGTTTCCTCAGGCTCCGGCAGGCCCAGCGACCCGGCGGACAGACAGCTAACACCATGCGGTTCCAGCAACGTCGAAATCTCGGCCAGCTTGCCCGCATTATGCGTGGCGATTACCAGCTTGCCGGAGCCGAGGCGTGGTCCGCCCGTCACGCCACCGCGTCGCGCTGTGCCGCGAAGATGCCGTCGCAGCCGATGCGGGCGAGGCGCAACAGGCGCAGCAGGGCTTCCTCGTCGAACGTCGCGCCCTCTGCGGTAGCTTGCACCTCGGCAATCTGGTTGCCGCCGATCAGCACGAAATTGGCATCGGCATCCGCGCTGCTATCCTCGTCGTAATCGAGGTCAAGCACCGGTGTGCCTTTGTAGATCCCGCAGCTGATGGCGGCGACCTGTTCGGCAACAGGGTTTCCCTTCAGCTCGCCCGATTTCAGCAAGCCGTTCACGGCAAGCTGCAGCGCTACCCATGCGCCGGAAATGGACGCGGTACGGGTGCCGCCATCGGCCTGTATCACGTCGCAATCCAGCGTGATCTGCCGCTCGCCCAGCTTCTTCATATCCACCACCGCGCGCAAGGAACGCCCGATAAGCCGCTGGATTTCCTGCGTTCGCCCGCTCTGCTTGCCGCGTGCTGCCTCCCGGCTGCCACGCGTATGCGTGGCGCGGGGGAGCATGGAGTATTCGCCGGTGACCCAGCCTTCGCCCTTGCCGCGCAGCCACGGCGGGATGCGTTCTTCGATGCTGGCGGTGCACAGTACCTTGGTATCGCCGAAGCTGATCAGGCAGGAACCCTCGGCATGTTTGGTGTAGCCGGTTTCGATGGTGACGGCGCGCATTTCATCGGCGGCGCGGCCGGAGGGACGTGTGGTCATTGCAATGGGTTTCCATTTCGATTGATGTGGCGGAAGCGCTACAGGAAAAACCGTGCCTTCGACAAGCATGTGTCGAACGGGTTTGAGCGTTGGGCCGAACGGGATTAGGAGCGCAGCCGTGGCCATATCCCCCCTCATCGAACTGACCGACCGCGCCCGCGCGATTTTCCAGCTGGTGGTGGAAGGCTATCTGGAAACGGGGCAGCCGGTCGGCTCGAAGACGCTGGCGGGCGACCGCGCGCTGGACCTGTCGCCTGCCTCCATCCGAAGCGTGCTGGCGCAACTGGAGGGCGCGGGCCTGCTAAGCGCACCGCATATCAGCGCCGGGCGGATGCCGACCGACAGCGGGCTGCGGCTGTTCGTCGATGGCATGATGCAGGTAGGGCAGCCGACCCGGACCGAACGCGAACAGATCGAAACGCGCATTGGACAGACCGGGGCGCAGACCGGTTCGGTGGAAGAAGCGCTGGAACGGGTCAGCGGCGTGCTTTCGGAGATGTCCGGCGCGGCGGGGATGGTGATGGTGCCGCAACGCGATCCAGCCCTGCGCCAAGTCAGCCTGGTCGATCTGGGGCAGGGCAGGGTGCTTGCCGTGCTGGTCGGCGAGGATGGCGGGGTCGAGAACCGCATTATCGAGGTGCCTGCCACTGCCTCGCCCGCTACACTCGAACAAGCATCCAACTACATCACCGCGCGACTGGCCGGGCGGACATTGCGAGACGCGGCGGCGGCCATGTCGACCGAGCTGGCAGAGGGCCGCACGCAACTGGACGCCGCGAGCGCCGACCTGGTCGCACGCGGGCTGGTGGACTGGAGCGAGGATGCCGCGCGCCGTCCGGTTCTGATTGTGCGCGGGCAGGCCAACCTGCTCGACGAAGCGGCATTGAGCGACCTTGAGCGCGTGCGCACCCTGATCGACGATCTGGAAAACAAGCAGTCCATCGCCACCCTGCTGGAAAGTGCGCGCGATGCAGGCGCGACCCGCATTTTCATCGGCAGCGAGAACCCGCTGTTCGCGCTGTCCGGCTCCTCCGTCATCGCCGCGCCCTATTGCGACAGCGAGGATCGCGTGGTCGGCGTACTGGGGGTCATCGGCCCGACGCGGTTGAATTACGCACGGGTGGTCCCCATGATAAATTTCACGGCCCGATCGCTGGGCAAACTCATCGGCCAAATCTAATTTCAAAGACTGTTACGGAACCGCAATGACTGAAGAAACCGCCACGCCCGACGCCGATCCGAAGAACGATCCCGCCGTCGCGAAAGAACTGGAAGGCGTACCCGCCGAATTCCTTGCCAACGCCGAGGGAGCCGAGTTGGACGAAGCGGACAGGCTGGAAAAGACGCTGGAATTGCTGCGCGGCGACCTGGAAGGCGCGAAGCAGGAAGTCCTGTACGCAAAGGCGGAGTCGCAGAATGTGCGCCGTCGTGCAGAAAAGGACATTGCCGATGCGCGCACCTACGCCGCAACCGGCTTTGCGCGCGATGTGCTGTCGGTCGCCGACAACCTGTCGCGCGGTATCGATTCCATTCCGCAGGAACTGCGCGAGGACGACAAGTTCAAGGGGCTGGTCAACGGCATCGAAGCCACCATGCGCGAACTGGAAAAGGTGTTCGGCCAGCACGGCATCACGCGCATCGCCGCGATGGGCCTGCCGCTCGACCCCAACCAGCATCAGGCCATGCTGGAAGTTCCCACGGCGGACGAGGAACCCGGCACCATCGTTCAAGAAATGCAGAGCGGCTACATGATCAAGGACCGCCTGCTGCGTCCGGCAATGGTCGGCGTGGCGAAAAAGCCGGATTAGCCGCTTTTCTAAACCTGTGCTGTCAGTGCAGGTCAGCCAGAATACAGCGGCGCACTCGCACACCGTCCATTACCGGGGGCGGTAAAAGGAAAGTGCGATTATGGCTTATTCGACCAGACTGACACTCGTTTCGCTGGCAGCGGCAAGCTCGCTTGCAACTGCGGGCTGCGCGGACAACTTTGCGCTGGAAGGCGCAGGTCTTGGTGCCGCCGCCGGTGCGGCAGCTGCTGCCATTACCGGCGAGGATTTCGAGACCTATACGCTGGCAGGTGCCGCGATTGGCGGCGCGGCAGGCTATTTCAAAGACAAGAACAACCGCTGCGACGGGTTCTACAACCGCAACGGTCGTTACGTCGATGACGATTGCCGGAACGACAGCCGCTTCTCGCGCTACTTCCGCCGATAGGTCCGGCTATGCTGGTGCGGTCCCGGTTGCGCCGGGAAACCGCACCAGCAGGTCATAGGCTTTGACCGAGGCGGCGCCCGCAATCTTTACGCCGTTTCGCAGCAGGAAGGCATGCTTAACGATCTCCGCCTGCTGCTCGATACCGTATCGCGTAAGCGGCCAGCCCGGTTTGAGGCTGTAATCATAGCGCGCCCACGGCATCCGGTTGGTGACCAGATACCAGTCCCCGCGCGTCTGGACCTGCCAGACATGCACCATTTCGTGAATGAACAGCCCCTGCCGCAACACCGTCACGGCGGCGAAGTCCTCGCAATAGCTGGGGCTGCCGGGGTGAAAATGGATGTGGCCGCGCGGAGCCATCGTGACGCCGCGCGGCTGAAACGGGAACCACTTGCGCCGCTTGATCCGCACCGGCGCGTAATCGATGGCGGTGCCGAATACCGTCTGCGCCAGCGCCACCTCACCCGCAGTCAGCGCACGTTCGCCACCGACCGGGCAGAAACCCGCCGAATTGGCTGCGCTCAGCGTTCTTCGTCCGCTGGCTGGATCGTAACCGGAAAACTGGTCTTGTCGCCGCCCGACACGAACAGCGTGACTTCGGTGGTGCCGCCCGCCGTCAGCTCGGGCGAAACGTCGAACGCCATCACATGCCGCCCGCCCGGCTCGAACGTGATGGTGGTGCCGTTGGTCAGCGGAAGCGGGCCGCTTTCGCCCATGACCATCTCGCCCTGCCAGTTGGAATATTCATGCAGTTCCGCCCGCGCCGCGCCCGCGACGTCGGCCTTCGTCAGCGAAAGGCCGCGGTCGGCGTTGTAGGCAAGGTCGAAATACACGGCGGCGGGCCGGTCCGCCACGGCGGGCAGGACCATGCGGCCATTCGTGATTTCCAGACCAGGCACGCCTTCGGGTGCGGCGACCTCGGCCTCCGTGCCGCTGTCGCATGCGGCCAGAGACAATGATGCGATACCCAATGCTGCGGCTGCGAAGGCGGTTCTGGTCACGGTGCAATTCTCCTGCTCGATACTGGCGGTGGATGTAGCGTGCGGTGTCCCTTGTGCCAACCGAAACCGCACCTATATCGCCGTCACTAACGAGCTGTCCGACCCGTTCTGCTGCATTGCGGGGAGCGCATGGGACGGCGTCCAACCAATGCAAGACGAAATGGGGAAATAATGGCTAAAGTAATCGGTATCGACCTCGGCACCACCAACAGCTGCGTTGCCGTGATGGATGGCGGCAAGCCCAAGGTTATCGAAAATTCCGAAGGCGCGCGCACGACGCCTTCCATCGTCGCCTTTACCAAGGACGGCGAACGCCTGATCGGCCAGCCTGCCAAGCGGCAGGCGGTGACGAACGGCGACAACACGATCTTCGCGGTGAAGCGCCTTATCGGCCGCCGCTTCGACGATCCGATCACCAAGAAAGACACCGCGCTCGTCCCCTACGACATCGTCAAGGGCAAGAATGGCGATGCGTGGGTCAAGGCCGGTGGCGAAGAGTATTCGCCCAGCCAGGTCAGCGCCTTCATCCTGCAAAAGATGAAGGAAACCGCCGAAAGCTATCTTGGCGAAACCGTGACGCAGGCCGTCATTACCGTGCCCGCCTATTTCAACGACGCCCAGCGTCAGGCGACCAAGGATGCCGGCCAGATCGCCGGTCTCGAAGTGCTGCGCATCATCAACGAGCCGACGGCGGCCGCGCTGGCCTATGGGCTGGACAAGGACGACGGCAAGACCATCGCGGTCTATGACCTTGGCGGCGGCACGTTCGACGTATCCATCCTGGAAATCGGCGATGGCGTGTTCGAGGTGAAGTCCACCAATGGCGACACGTTCCTTGGCGGCGAAGACTTCGATACCGCCGTGGTCGAATACCTCGCGGACCAGTTCAAATCGAAGGAGAACATGGACCTTCGCACGGACAAGCTGGCATTGCAGCGGCTCAAGGAAGCTGCCGAAAAGGCCAAGATCGAGCTGTCCAGCGCGCAGACCACCGAAGTGAACCTGCCCTTCATCACCGCCCGCATGGAAGGCGGCGCAACCACGCCGCTGCACCTGGTGGAAACGATCACCCGTACCGATCTGGAAAAGATGGTCGCCAAGCTGATCGAACGCACCAAGGAACCGATGAAGAAGGCGCTGGCCGATGCCGGTGTCTCCTCCAGCGAGATCGACGAAGTCGTGCTGGTCGGCGGCATGACGCGGATGCCCAAGGTGCGCGAAGCCGTGCAAAAGTTCTTCGGCAAGGAACCGCATACCGGCGTGAACCCCGACGAGGTGGTTGCGATGGGCGCGGCCATCCAGGCAGGCGTGTTGCAGGGCGACGTCAAGGACGTGCTGCTGCTCGACGTGACGCCGCTGTCGCTGGGTATCGAAACGGCGGGCGGCGTGTTCACCCGCATGATCGATCGCAACACCACGATCCCGACCAAGAAAAGCCAGACGTTCTCCACTTTCGAGGACAACCAGCAGGCGGTCACCATCAAGGTGCATCAGGGCGAACGCGAGATGGCGGCGGACAACAAGCTGCTCGGCAATTTCGACCTGCTCGGCATTCCCAGCGCGCCGCGCGGCGTGCCGCAGATCGAAGTGACGTTCGACATCGATGCAAACGGCATCGTGAATGTCAGCGCCAAGGACAAGGGCACCGGCAAGGAGCAGTCGATCAAGATCCAGGCATCGGGCGGTCTGTCCGATGCGGATATCGACCAGATGGTGCAGGACGCGGAGAAGTTCGCGGACGAAGACAAGAAGCGCCGCGAACAGGCCGAAGCGCGCAATCAGGCTGACAGCCTGGTCCACGCCACGCAGAAACAGCTCGACGAACATGGCGACGCCATCGACGCCGAGACCAAGTCCGCGGTCGAAGCGGCGCTGGCCGAAACCAAGACGGCGCTGGAAGGCGACGATACGGAAGAGATCAACGCCAAGACCGCCGCGTTGACCGAAGTTGCCATGAAAATGGGCCAGCAGGTCTATGAAAAGGAACAGGCCAATGCCGGTTCCGAAGGCAATGATGGCGATGCGGCTGCCGGCAGAAGACGATGTCGTCGACGCCGAGTTCTCCGAAGTCGACGCCGAAAATGACTCCGAAACCAGCGACGACAGCTCCAAGAGCTAACGCACATACCTGATGAACAGGGCCGCTGCTCCTACGGGTGCGGCGGCCCTCTTTTTGTTTGCGCTTATTGAAACTGGGGGCCGGTAATGGCTGCTACCGACATCGATTTTTACGAATTGCTCGAGGTGGAACGCGGGGCCGATGGTGCGCAGCTGAAATCCGCCTATCGCAAGCTGGCGATGAAGTATCATCCCGACCGCAATCCCGGCGATGCCGAGGCGGAAACGCGGTTCAAGGCGATCAGCGTTGCCTACGATTGCCTGAAAGACCCGCAGAAGCGCGCGGCCTACGACCGGTTCGGTCACGACGCGTTCCAGCAAGGCATGGGCGGCGGCGGTGGCGGCGGGCCGCAGGATTTCGGCGATATCGGCGACATCTTCGAGACGATCTTCGGCAGCGCATTCGGCGGTGGCGGCGGCATGGGCGGGCAACAGCGCGCGCGGCGCGGGGCGGATCTGCGGTTACGACATGCAAATCAGCCTGGAAGAAGCGTTCCACGGCAAGATCGTCCGAGATCGAGATCGAGGTCTCGCGCGCGTGCGACGACTGCAACGGCAGCGGCGCGACGCCGGGCACCGGTACGCGCGGCTGTTCGATGTGCAACGGCTTTGGCAAGGTGCGCGCCAAGCAGGGCTTGTTCGTGGTCGAGCGGCCATGCCCGACCTGCCACGGGCGCGGCGAAGTTATCGAAGACCCGTGCGACGGCTGTCGCGGCGAAGGCCGGGTCGACAAGGCCGAAACGCTGGAAGTGGACATTCCGCCCGGCGTCGATACCGGCACGCGCATCCGCCTGTCCGGCAAGGGCGAGGCCGGGCCGAGCGGCGCGCCGGCGGGCGATCTGTATATCTTCGTCCATGTCACGCCCAGCAACGTGTTCGAGCGCGAAGGCACGACGCTGGCGACGCGGGTGCCGATCACCTTCACCACCGCCGCGCTGGGCGGCAGCGTGGATATTCCGGACCTGTCTGGCGAAACGAACACCGTCGATATTCCCGCCGGCATCCAGTCCGGCAAGCAGCTGCGCGTGCGCGGCGCCGGGATGCCGGTGCTGCAAGGGCGCGGGCGTGGCGACATGGTGGTGGAAATCGCGGTGGAAACGCCGACCAAGCTCAGCAAGGCACAGCGCGATATCGCTGTGCCAGTTCCGCGAAACCGAAACGGGCGAGGAATGCCCGGAAAGCCGTGGCTTCTTCGACAAGCTGAAAGATGCGTTCAGCGGCTAGGCACGCTGTGGCCTACAGCCGTGCGTTCACTTCAGCGCGGATGGTCTCGATCAGGCGCGATCCGGCTTTCAACCGCGCCTTCCTCGGTGTCGAGAATCGCGAGGAAAGCGCGTCTCTTGAAGGCGCGGCATTCGGTGTCGGGCAGCCCGTCCGGCAGGGTCGAGCATACCAGGTCGATCATCCGTTCTGCGCCGTGCAGGCGGCCCCACAGATAATCGTTCTCGCGATAGGCGCGGCTGAAGAACGCGCCGAAATTGTAGAACTCGGTGCCGCGCAACGTGGCCCGTGCGCCGCCTTCGCGGATGCTGCGCGCATCATCGGGGCTGATCCGGTCGACCTTGACCGGATCGAACTCGGTCAGCCCTTCGTGGCGCATCAGGGGCAGGGTGGCGATATCGTAATAGGGAAAGCCGAGATAGGTCAGCAGCATACGCCGTCGCAGGTTCTGCGGCATCGCCTGCAGCGCGTCGGCCAGCATCGCTTCGGCCTGCGTCGTCGATCTCGATCAGATTGCTCGCAGCGTCGCCAGACGTGTCCAGCACGCTGCCGGTCAGCATGGCGCCAGCGCGGCGATCCGATTCGGCACCGAGATCTCGGCTGCTGTCGCTGTTCGAAATACAGCGCCAGGATTTCGTAGATCGACGTCGCGCGCATCGTCGACAGCGCTGTCGTCCATGCGTCGGGTCCGCATCCCAATCGCGCGACAGACGGCGCGCCAGCAGGCGCAAGCGGCGCAAGCGAAAGCCGAGATCGTGCGCGCGGAAAAACGCGATGGCCTGCGTCGCTGGCCCCGCCTTTCGGCGCGCCGAGGCTGGTCAAGCCCGTCGCGCGTCAAGCTCGCGCGAAACGCCGCCGCGATCGGCGCGGGCGTCGGGCGCTTCGGCCTCGGCTGCCGCCTCGCGCACGAGCGCCGCCAGCTCGTCGAGAATCGCCGGTGAACTTGGCCTGCGCATAGGAACTGATAGGCGAAGCCCGCCGCCTGCGCGGCGGCCTGCTGCGCCTTGCTGCGCCAGTTGGCGAGGCGTCGCGGCGTGGGCCGGTCGAGCAGCAGGGTGCGCCCGAACAGCCTCTCCACCGCCGCTTCCACCTCGGGCCGCAGCGCCGTGCACCATCGCGCGCAGCCGCTCCGCCTCGCGCGATTGCCGTTCCAGCACTTCCAGATTGTCGCGGATCGGCTGTTCGCGCGGGATGGTCGAGAGCGAACCGAAGATCGCGCCGAAGAAGCCGACCGTGCGCGCTCGCGGCCTCTTCGGGCGCCGCCGAAGCGGTCGGGGCGGGGATCGATATAGACGAAGCGGCGATCCACCTCGCGCTGGGCCGGGCGGCCCTGCAAGCGCCTCGATGGCGCCTGTCGAACGGCTTGTTGACCAGCACCGATCCGTCGATCAGCGACACGTTGTCCAGCGCGCCTGCGCCGGATATGCACGGGCATGACTGTCGGCGCAGAAACGCCTCGCGCCCGTGCCATCGCGTCCTTTGCGTCGTTGGCCAGCCCGTCGATCTCTGCGATGCGTGAGCGGCGGGAATGCGCCGGGAAAGCTCGCCGTGGCGCGCGCTGCCATGGTCAGCTCCAACGGATCGGCCAGCATCGTGCCGCCCTCCGCCGGCGTCTGCGGCCTCGAAACCGATCGGCAGGCGGTGTTCGGTTTCCTGCACGACGGGCGGGCTGTTGAGGCGCAGCGTCTCGATATGGCCGTGAAAATCGGTCGCGGTCACGAACAGGTCGATCGGATGGCCCGGCGGCAGCAACGGCTCTTCGGCCGGCGTTGCTGCCATGGCCGTGAACGCGTCGATGCAGCAGGCGCTGAAAAGCCCGCTCCGGAAAAGGGCGGCTGGAACCAGCGCCCGCGGATCAGGCGCGCCAACCTTGCGCCGCACCTCGGCGCGCGTTTCGGGCGCAACCGTTTCGGCAAACAGCGGTTTCCGGGCCGGTTGAACAGCCACCATGCGAAGGGCTGCGCCCAGACCTTGGCATAACCGCCACATCGGGCCGCGCGGCGGGATCGACCAGCTTGTCGACATCGGCATTGTCGAGCCACATATCGGTCAGCGGTTCGAGCGAATGGCCGGAATGGATCGCCTGCGCCAGAAAGACCGCATTGATCCCGCCTGCGCTCGCACCGCGTCAGGATGTCGGGCAGCACCCGCAAGCGCAGATCGTGCTCGTTCCTCGATATGCGCCAGCAGATCGCGATAGACCGCTTCGACGCCGTCTCGCCGGCGGCGCATCGCGCGTGAAAGTCGCGGCTCGCGCGGGCCAGCTTCCAGACTTCCTTGGTGACGCCGTGCATGTAGACCGCGAGGCTGACGCCGCCATAACAGACCAGGGCGATGCGGAGTTCCTTCTGGCGCATGGCGGCGTGATGCCCGCTTCCAAGCGCACGGACGCAATTGCGTTCCGGCTCTGTTCCGACTATAGCAGCGATCATGGCCAAGCCGAAAAAACGCTACGTCTGTCACGCCTGCGGGTCCGTGTCGCATCGCTGGCAGGGGCAATGCCCCGATTGCGCCGAATGGAACACGCTGATCGAAGACGCGCCCGCCACGGTGTTTTCGCAAAAGCACGACCTGTCGGCGGCGGGCGGTCCGTCGCGTTCGAGCCGCTGGACCTGCCGGGCAAGCCGTTGCAGCGGCGCGCGACCGGGCTGGAAGAATTCGACCGTGCGCTGGGTGGCGGGCTGGTGCCGGGGTCCGCGATCCTGATGGGCGGCGATCCGGGTATCGGCAAATCCACCCTGCTGCTGCAGGCGGCGGCAAAGATTGCCAAGGACGGCGGCGAAACGGTCTATATCAGCGGCGAGGAAGCGGCGGGACAGGTGCGGCTGCGCGCCTCGCGGCTGGGCTTGGCCGATGCGCCGATCAAGCTGGCCGCGGCAACATCGGTGCGCGATATCCTGACCACGCTGGGCACGATGGAACCGCCCGCCTTCATGGTCATCGATTCCATCCAGACCATGTATTCCGACACGATCGAAGGCGCGCCGGGCACGGTCAGTCAGGTGCGCGGCTGCGCGTTCGAACTGATCCGCTACGCCAAGGAAAACGGCGTCGCGCTGGTGCTGGTCGGGCCATGTGACCAAGGATGGCAGCATCGCCGGGCCGCGCGTGCTGGAGCACATGGTCGATGTGGTGATGAGCTTCGAAGGCGAGCGCAGCCACCAGTATCGCATCCTGCGCGCCCTGAAGAACCGCTTCGGCGCGGTGGACGAAATCGGCGTGTTCGCGATGGCGGGCAAAGGGCTGGAGGAAGTGCGCAACCCGTCCATGCTGTTCCTGTCGGGCCGCGACGAGCCGCTGGCGGGCAGTGCGGTGTTCCCTGCGCTGGAAGGCACGCGGCCGGTGCTGATCGAGGTGCAGGCGCTGATCGTGCGGCTGCAATCGGGCGCGACGCCGCGCCGCGCGGTGGTGGGCTGGGACAACGGCCGGCTGGCGATGCTGCTGGCCGTGCTGGAATCGCGCTGCGGCCTGAATTTCAGCAGCGCCGAAGTCTATCTCAACGTCGCGGGCGGCTATCGCCTGTCGGATCCCGCCGCCGATCTGGCCGTCGCCGCCGCGCTGGTCTCCGCGCTCGCCGACAAGCCGCTGCCGGTGCAAAGCGTGTGGTTCGGCGAAGTGTCGCTGGCGGGCGAAGTGCGCGCGGTGGCGCATGCCGGGCTGCGGATGCGCGAAGCGGCGAAGCTGGGGTTCGGCATCGGCGTGGGGCCGGACGATGCAGGGGAGATTGTGTCCGGCGATAACGCGCATAAACCCGATCTTAAGTATCGTGGTGTGAAGCAGCTGGGCAACTTGGTGGACAGGGTGATGGGTTCGCTGATTGGGTTCGGGTGCGTTAGGCTGAGGCAATGTCGGGTTTCGATATCATCGTTCTGATGCATCGTCGGCGTGGCCGCCATCGGTGGGTTCATGCGCGGGCTGGTGCAGGAAGTGCTGTCGCTCGCGTCTTGGTTCCTCGCCATTTTCGCGATCCATTACCTGCATACGCCGCTCTATACCGCCGTTTCGCCCGTACACCGGGTACAGCACGCCCACGGCGATCCTGTGCTTCGTGTTGCTGCTGCTGGTGCCCTATGCCGCGATGAAGCTGATTGCCGGCAATGTGGGGGAGGCATCGCGCAATTCGCTGCTGGGGCCGATCGACCGGGTGCTCGGCTTCGGCTTTGGCGCGATCAAGGGTGCGGTAATCGTGATCATCGCGTTTTCGCTGCTGGTGCTGGGATATGACACGGTGTGGGGCGTTGCGGGCCGACCTGCGTGGATTACCACGGCGCGGACCTATCCCGTCATCGACAGCTCTTCCAATGCGATGGTGCAGATGATCGACGAGCGCCGCGCCGCGCTGCGGGGCGAACCCGACGATCCGGACGAACCGCGCTAGCAATGGCGCGCCCGCAGGTGGCAACGCTCTACACGCCGGAGATACTGGCGCTGGCGGTGACGCTTGCCGATTATCCGATGGGCGAGGTTGCAGCATTCAAGGGATCCGCGCGGTCGGACACATGTGGCAGTGCGCTGGAGCTTGGATTCGACGTGGCAAAGGGCGGGGCGATTGCCATGCCAGGCGCGCGGGTAACGGCATGCGCCATCGGACAGGCGGCGGCGGCAGTTTTTCTGGGCGACATCTGCGGACGCACTGGCGCCGATATTGCCAAGGCCGATGCGCAGCTTTCGAACTGGCTCGCAGGCACCGGCCCCGCACCGGAATGGCGGGATATCGAATTGCTCGACACGGCGCGCGCCTACCCCGCGCGGCATGGCGCGATACGCCTGCCGTGGAGGGCGGCGCGCGGCGCTTTGCAATCACGAAGGAGTGCGGTAACCGCCTTCGCAACAGCGTGACGGGGGAGGACACAGGGTTTTGGAACAGGCAGCATTCGCAACAGCGGGCGGGACGGTTCAGCACGAACCGACCGACAAGGAAATCCGCCTGGTCATCGCCGCCAGTTCGGCAGGCACGGTGTTCGAATGGTATGATTTTTTCATCTACGGAACGCTTGCCAGCCTGATCGGCGCGGCGTTTTTCCCAAGCGGAAACGAAACGCTGCAACTGCTGCTGGTCTGGGCCGGTTTCGCCGTCGGGTTCGGGTTCCGGCCGCTGGGCGCCATCCTGTTCGGCTATCTTGGCGACAAGCTGGGGCGCAAATACACCTTTCTCGTCACGGTGACCCTGATGGGCGTGGCGACGGCGGGCGTCGGCATGATCCCCAGCGCCGCGACTATCGGTATCGCCGCCCCGATCATCGTGATCCTGTTCCGCATCCTGCAAGGCCTTGCGCTGGGCGGCGAATATGGCGGCGCGGCGATCTATGTTGCCGAACATGCGCCTGCCGGAAAAGCGCGGCTTTTACACCAGCTTCATCCAGGCCAGCGTGGCGGGCGGATTCGTGCTGAGCATCGCGGTCGTGCTGCTGTGCCGGTTCCTGATCCCGGCCGATGATTTCGTCGCGTGGGGCTGGCGCGTGCCGTTCCTGCTGTCCATCGCCCTGCTCGGCATATCGCTGTGGATGCGGCTGAAACTGTCGGAAAGCCCGGTGTTCGACGCGATGAAGGCAGCGGGCGAAACGGCGAACAATCCGTTCATCGAAAGCTTCACCTATCCCGGCAACAAGAAGCGCATCTTCGTGGCGCTGTTCGGCGTCACCGGTGTGCTGACGACGATCTGGTACACTGCGTTCTTTTCCGGTCTCTGCTTCCTGCGCGGTCCGATGCGGATGGACGAACTGACCGTCGAGCTGGTCCTCTTCACCGCCGGACTGATCTCGATGGGCTTCTACCTTGTCGTCGGCCGATGGTCGGACAGGGTGGGGCGCAAGAAGCCGATTATCGTCGGCGCGCTGTTGGCGCTGGTGCTGCTGTTCCCGGCCTTCTGGGCAATGGGCAGCCTCGCCAATCCGCAGCTGGCGCAGGCCAATACGCAAAACGCCGTGACCGTTTCGGGCCAGCAATGCGTCACCGATCCGTTCGCCGAACTGTTCGATTCCGAACAGACCGATTGCGGCAAGTTGCTGGAAACTCTGACCGCCAAGGGCGTGGCTTACGAGATCGAACCGGCGGCGCAGCTTTCGCTGGCCGTGGGGGGCGAGCCGGTGGCTATCGGTGACGACTGGCTGGAGGATGGCGCAGCCCGTTCGGCAGGCATCGAAGCGGCGCTGGAACGCTACGGCTTCGATTTCTCGCGCCAGACGCCCGCCGCTGCTCAACCTGATCGGCATCCTCGGCCTGCTGCTGGTGCTGGCTGCTCTGTCGGCGCTGACCTACGGGTCGGTGGCGGCGCTGCTGTCGGAAATGTTTCCGCCGCGCATCCGCTACAGTTCGATGTCGATCCCGTATCATATCGGCGCGGGGTATCTAGGCGGGTTCCTGCCGCTGATCGCAGGCATCATCGTGGCGCGCACCGGCGATATCTATGCGGGCCTGTGGTACACCTGGGTGGTGGTCGCATTCGGGCTGGTCGTTGCCTGGTGGGGATTGCCCGATGGACCGCCGCGTGATTTCGCCGACTGAACCGCCACGCGCGCTGCGCCTGACTGTCGATACGGGCGCGCTGGCGGCGAACTGGCGCGCGATGGATCGTCTGTCGGGCACCGCAAAGGCAGGCGCGGCGATCAAGGCGGATTGTTACGGGCTGGGTACCGATATCTGCCTGCCGGTACTGCGCGATTCAGGAGCGGCTGCGTTCTTCGTCGCGCACTGGTCCGAGGTGCCGGCGGCGCTGGCGCATGTACCCGCCAGCAGCATCGCTGTGCTGCACGGTGCGAATACGCGCGCGGAGGCGGACTACGCCATCGCCACCGGCGTGGTGCCGGTCGTCAACAGCATCCACCAGGCGCGCGTATGGCGTGAGGCAGGCGGCGGCGCGTGTCATGTGATGGTCGACACGGGCATCAACCGGCTCGGCCTCGGCATGGGCGATCTCGCCGATGAAGCGCTGGCCGCGCTGAATGTGGATACATTGATGTCGCATCTGTCCAGCGCCGACGAAGACAGTGCGGCAAATGCGCGCCAATGCGTCCTGTTCCGCGACGCAGCCGCAGCAGTGCCGCATCGCATTCTCAGCCTCGCAAACAGCGCGGGCGTCGCGCTCGGTCCGGACTATGCGTTCGACCTGACTCGTCCCGGCCTCGCGCTCTATGGCGGCGTGCCCGTCGCCGCGCTGGCCGATCACCTTGCGCAAGTCGCCCATGTAGAGGCCGCCATCATCCAGACCCGCACCATCGGCGCAGGCGATGCGGTCGGTTATAACGGTCGCTTCATCGCCGACCGCACCATGCAAACCGCGATCGTTTCGCTCGGCTACGCCGACGGGTTCCTGCGGGCGCGGGGCAAGGGCGGCGCTTTGCAATGGCAAGGCGTGGACTGTCCGGTCCTGGGCACCGTGTCGATGGACATGATCGTGGTCGATGTCACCGATGCGCCGCCTTGCCGGGACGGGGACTGGCTTTCGGTGCCATTCGACCTTCCGCAGGAAGCCACGCGAACCGGCCTGTCGCAATATGAATTGCTGACCACGCTGGGACAGCGGTATGCGCGTCACGCGCGATAACGGGCGGAATTGTGCGCAATATGTTGCGCCGCACTTGCTGCACCTGCTAATGCAAAATCCACACAGCATCGCGGGAGAGTGACATGGCGAAGAAGCCGCTGGCCGACGGCCAGCCCACTATCATCAAGAAATACGCCAACCGGCGTCTCTACAACACCGGCACGTCCAGCTACATCACGCTGGACGATCTGGGCAAAATGACGCGCGAGGGGATCGACTTCAAGGTTGTCGATGCCAAGAGCGGGGACGACATCACGCGCTCCATCCTGACGCAGATCATCATGGACGAGGAAGCGTCGGGTTCCGAAATGCTGTCGGTCAGTTTCCTGCGCGACCTGATCGCGATGTACGGCAATTCCATGCAGGCGATGATGCCAAGCTACCTCGAAGCGAGCATGGCCAATTTCCGCAAGAACCAAACGAAAATCCGCGAGGCGTTTACCGGCGGCATCGTGAATGCGGCGATGGGCAATCCGCTGGCCAAGATGGCCGAAACGAACCTGGCCATGATGAAGGCGATGGGCGATGCGATCCTGCCCGGGCAAGCCCGGCAGCAAGTCCGGCACCGATACCGCCCCGACAGCATCCGAAGCGAACAGCGAAGACATCGCCGAACTGCACAGGCAGATGGCGCAGATGCAGAAGAAGCTGGACGAACTGGGCAAATAGCCTGCCACTCACGATCATATACCGGAGCCTGCCCCTTGCCCGAAATCCGCCATGCCCTGACCACTCGCCGCGCCGACGATTTCGCCGCATGGTATCAGGAAGTCATCACCGCCGCCGACCTGGCCGAAGAATCCGGTGTGCGCGGGTGCATGGTCATCAAGCCGTGGGGCTTCGGCATCTGGGAGCGTATCCAGCACCTGCTCGACCGGCGCATCAAGGACACCGGGCACGACAACTGCTATTTCCCCATCTTCATCCCGCTCGCCAATTTCGAGCGCGAGGCGGAGCATGTCGAGGGGTTCGCCAAGGAAATGGCGGTGGTCACGCACCATCGCCTGATCGCGGACGAAAACGGCGGGCTGATCCCCGATCCCGACGCGAAACTGGAAGAACCGCTGGTGGTGCGGCCCACGTCGGAAACCATCGTCGGCGATGCGATGGCGCGCTGGGTGCAGAGCTGGCGCGACCTGCCGCTGAAGCTGAACCAGTGGGCCAATGTCGTGCGCTGGGAAATGCGGACCCGCATGTTCCTGCGCACCAGCGAATTTCTGTGGCAGGAAGGCCATACCGCCCATGCCGACGCCGACGAAGCGCGGGCGCATACGATGACCATGCTGGAAGTCTATCGCGCCTGTGCCGAAGACGATCTGGCGATGCCGGTGGTGACAGGCGAGAAGCCGGAGAACGAGCGGTTTCCTGGTGCGGTCGAAACATGGTCGATCGAAGCGATGATGCAGGACGGCAAGGCTTTGCAGGCCGGCACCAGTCATTATCTCGGCACCAATTTCGCAGAGGCAAGCGGCATCCGCTATCAGGACCGCGAAGGCCAGCAGGCGCTGTGCCACACCACCAGCTGGGGCGTGTCCACGCGCATGGTCGGCGGCGTCATCATGACACATGGCGACGATGACGGGCTGCGCGTGCCGCCGGCTATCGCGCCGTGGCAAGTCGTCATCCTGCCGATGCTGCGCGACAAGCCGGAAGACGAAGCACTGGTCGCCTATTGCGAGGACTTGCGCGCGAAGCTGGCGGTGCAATCGACGCTGGGCGAGCCGGTGCGCGTGCTGCTCGATACCAAGCCCGGCAAGGCGGCGGCCAAACGGTGGGACTGGGTCCGCAAGGGCGCACCGGTCATTATCGAGGTCGGTGGCCGCGACATGGATGGCGGCGTTGTAAGCCTGCTGCGCCGCGACGCGCTGTGGAATGCGGACAACGGCAAGCCCGCCTTCGCATCGCCCACGCGAGACGAGGCTGCCGAAACGGTGCCCGCAATGCTGGCCGAAATGCAGACGGCGTTGTTCAACGAAGCCGAGGCGCGGCGCGAGGCGAACATCACGAAGGGCGTGACGACGCGCGAAGCACTTGCGGAAATCTACGCCGACGATGTGCAATATCCCGGCTGGGTCGAGGTGCAGTGGGCCAAGCCGACCGGCGCGGCGCTGGACGCGGTGGTCGAGGAATTGAAAGCGATGAAGCTGACGATCCGCAATGTCCCGATGGATGCCTCGCCTGTCGAAGGTGCGTGTTTCTTCACTGGCGAACCGGCGGTGGAGCGCATTTACCTGGCGCGGGCATACTGATCCGGCAATGCTCACCGCAGTGCGTTACAACCTGTCCAACCTGACGCGCTTTTCAGGTAGCGACGGGCGGCGGACCTTCTGGCTCTATGTCCTGTTCCTGCTGCTCTTGCAGTTCGCCGTTGGCCTGCTTGCCGCCATCCCGATGCTAGTCGACATGGCCTCGACCATCTTCGCGCTCGTTAAGTCGGGCGCGGCGGCCGATCCCGATGTGACGACGGTTGCGATGACACAGGCCGTGACGGACGGGATGGGCACCACGCTCCAGCTCAGCGTCGCAATGACTGTATTGCTGACGGTGCTGATTGCTGCGGCGCTTGTGCGACGATTGCATGATTTTACGAAGCCGGGTTGGCTGGCGATCCCGATCATTCTTCTGCTGGTTGCAAGCCTTTGCGTCCAAATCATCTTCATGGATGATACGCTGCGGCTGTTGGCGGAGGCGATGGACACATCGCAGCCTGCGCTATCGCAACAGGCGCAGCGCGAAAGCCAGCTTTACGGTCTGCCGGGCTATCTTGCGTATCTGGGAATAATCATCGTCGGATTTTTCAAATCGCATGACGGCCCCAACCGCTTTGGCGAGCAGCCGGAATAGTCTCACGCCGACCGTCCCTTGCAAAATGCCATGTCGGGCGTAACAGTCCGGCCATGCGCAAATTTCTCCTGCTTCCGCTTCTCGTCTTCGCCCAGCCAGCCACTGCAACGTCCGACCCTGCCGCCGAAGTCTCCGAAGACCGCCTGCGCGCGGATGTCGAGCGACTGGTTGCCTTCGGCACGCGGCACACCCTGTCATCGCAAACCGATCCGGAGCGCGGCATCGGCGCCGCCGTCGACTGGGGCGCGGACACTTTCCGTGCGATTTCCGCGGAATGCGGCGGATGCCTCGAAGTGGTGCTGCCCGAAAGCATCGTCGAAGGGCGGCGTATCCCGACGCCCACCCGGCTACGCAATGCCGTCGCCATCCAGCGCGGCAGCGAGCGTCCGAACGAAGTCATCATCGTGCAGGGCCATATCGACAGCCGGGTCAGCGATGTCTCCGATTTCACCAGCGATGCGCCCGGTGCGAACGACGACGCTTCGGGTGTCGCGCTGTCTATCGAAGCGGCGCGGATGCTGTCGAAAAACACCTACCCGTCCACCATCGTTTACGCGCTAGTCGCGGGCGAGGAGCAGGGCCTCTACGGCGCACGCCTGCTGGTCGATTACGCGAAGGAACAGGGCTGGCAGGTCAAGGCCGTGCTCAGCAACGATATGGTCGGCGGCAGTTGCGGTTCGGACGGGTTCTGCGATGCCGAACACGTCCGCGTTTTCTCCGAAGGCGCGCGAGCCGACCTGACCGACGCGGTGCGCGCCGCGCAACGGCGCGAAGGTGGCGAGAACGACAGTCCGGGCCGCAACCTGTCGCGCTGGATCGACGGGCTGGCCGACGAGACCGAAGGCGGTATCGACGTGCGGCAAATCTGGCGCACTGACCGGATGGGCCGGGGCGGTGACCAGATCCCGTTTTTGGAGGCAGGTTATCCCGCCGTCCGCATTTCGGTCGCGGTGGAGGATTACGAACACCAGCATCAGGATCTGCGCGTCGAAGACGGTATCACCTATGGCGACACGGTGGACGAGATGGACTTCGCCTATCTGACGCGCGTGACCCGATTGAACGTGCGCGCGCTGGACCGTCTGGCCCGCACGCCGATGCCGCCTGCACCCTCGGCAGAAGCTGCCGTGCAGACATTTACCACGCTGAAATGGGAGCCGGTGGCGGGCGCGATCGGCTACACCATCTGGCAACGCCGGACCGATGAAAGCGCATGGCGCGCCGAACCGCTGATCGAGAATGTGGTGGCGACCAGTGCCAAGTTGGAAGGGGTGCGCGGCGACGACTGGTTCTTCGGCGTCAGCGCCACCGGTGCGAACGGAGAGATGTCGCCGGTGGCCAGCGCAGTGCCGGCAGGCGCGTTCATGCCGATAGCGGAACCGGCATCCGACGATTAGACGCATCCAGCGCAGCCAGCCAAAGCCGGCCAAGCTCGGCGTCGATCCAGTCCTCCTCGAACCGGTCGAGCCCGGAACCGGGATAGAAGCAGAATTCGCCGAAGCGCGGGCGGCCCCCGATCTCGTAAAAATCCACGCGCGCAAAGTGAAACGGTGCGGCGAGACGCTCGGCAGCGCGCAGCATGTCGGGCAGGCTGCGTGGCAAGCCCGGTCCCGGTCCTGTACGTCGCGCCATCCGCTTGCCGGACCGGTCGTAAAGCACCCAGCGATGGTTGCTGCCGCGCCCCGTATGCACCTGGATATGCGTGGCTTCTCCGCCAAACACATAGATCTTGTAATCGGTCAAAGGTGTCTCGCCGTCACCCAGCATCGGTTCGGCAAGCACGCCGCGCGGCGCATCGCGATACGCCCATTCGTCCAGCCATCCGCCATAGGGTGCAGCGGTCCAGCGGTTTGCGCGACGTTTCAGGGACTGCCAGCATTCCGGCGAGGCATCTGCGGACAGCGGCGCATACTGGTTGCAGCCGCTGCGTGCCTTGAACATGGCCGCACCGCCGAAGCCTGGCCTGAATGGGGGCAGGGTCGGCCAACAAGCCAGCGTCGGCGTGACCCACGCGTCGCCAAGGCAGTCGGCCACGCTCCGCTTGAACTCGTGCTTGTCCAGACATGCGGTCATGCCGGCATCGCGGTCATACAGCTTGCGCAACTGCACCAGTTCCGTGAAGCGCGTGGGTACGGCAAGGTTCGGTAACCTGCCGAAGCGCCACAGGTAACAGAGCGTGATCCGCGCCCACGCCATTGAAATGTCCGAAGCGCCGCCGCGCTGCACTAGTGCGTGTTCCATCGTCATCACAGCGAAGCATGGCGCGCTCGGTTCCCGATGCCGCAGTTGCCGCGCCGCCCGCGCAGCCCTACCTGTACGAAATGCCAAAACCTTCCCCGTCCAAACGTCCAGCCAAACGCACGAGCGGCCTGCCGTCGCCTGCCCAGATCATCGAATTCATCCAGGGCGCCGACGGCGTGGTCGGCAAGCGCGAGATCGCCAAGGGGTTCGGGCTGAAAGGACAAGAGAAAATCGCGCTGAAAAAGCGGCTACGCGATATGGCGGAGGAAGGACTGATCGACGGCAAGAAGACGGCCTACACCCGCATGGGCGGCGTGCCGAAAGTCACCGTGCTGCGTGTGCTGGAAATCGAGGATGGCGAACCCCACGCCATTCCCGATAGCTGGCAACCCGACGACGCAACACCGCCGCCGCGTCTGCGCGTTATCGAAAACAACAAGGGCCGCACCCGCCATGCCGCACTAAAGGTGGGCGACAGGATTCTGGCCCGGACCGAGGAAGCGGGCGGGGGCTGGATCGCCCATGTGATGAAGAAACTGCCCGCGAAAACCGAAGGGTTGATGGGCGTTGTCGAGGTGGATGCAGGCGGCAAGGCGTGGCTGTCGCCGGTGGACAAGCGGGTCCGGACCTCGTCGCCGATCAGCGATCTTGGCGAAGCGTCAGCCGGCGAGCTGGTGCGCGCCGAACCGACTGGTCGCGGCGCGCGGGCCGGAGTGAAGGTCGTGGAAGTGCTGGGCGATCCGCTGGCCCCGCGCGCCTTCTCGCTGATTGCCATATCGAAGCACGGCATCCCCGACGTGTTCCCTGAGGAAACGCTGGACGAGGCACAGCGCGTGGCGAAGCTGCCACTGTCAGACGAGACCCGCGAAGACCTGCGCGATGTGCCGATCGTAGCCATCGACCCTGCCGACGCGCGCGACCATGACGATGCCATCTGGGCCGAACCGGACGGGCAGGGCGGTTTCCGCGCCATCGTGGCGATTGCCGATGTCGCGTTCTATGTGCGCCCCGGCGGTGCAGTGGATCGCGAAGCGCGCAAGCGGGGCAATTCGGTCTATTTTCCCGACCGCGTAGTGCCGATGTTGCCCGAAGTGCTGAGCGCCGATGTCTGCTCGCTAAAACAGGATCAGGATCGCGCGGCGATGGTCTGTCACTTGCGGATCGACAAGGCAGGCAGGATCACCTCGCAGCGTTTCACGCGGGCCATCGTGCGGCTGGCGGCCAACATTGCTTACGAGGATGCGCAGGCGCAGATCGATGCAGGTAAGGCGGGCGAGCCGTTGCGCAACCTGTGGGCCTGCTGGGGTGTGCTGGCGAAGGCGAGGGCGGGGCGCGATCCGCTGGAACTGGACTTGCCCGAACGCCGCGTCATGCTGGACGAGGCTGGCAAGATTGCCGAGATCGCCGTGCGCGAACGGCTGGATGCGCACCGCGTGGTGGAAGATTTCATGATCGCGGCCAATGTCGCCGCTGCCAAGGCGCTGGAAAGCAAGACCGCGCCCGTCGTCTATCGCGTCCACGAGCCGCCGAGCCGCGAGAAGCTGGTCGCGCTGAAGGAATATATGGAGACGCTGGGCCGCAAACTGGCGTTGGGGCAGGTCATCACGCCCGGCCTGTTCAACCGGATGCTGAAGGACGTGACGGAAGAGGCGGACAAGGCGCAGACGATGGAGGCCGTGCTGCGCACCCAGACGCAAGCCTATTACGGCCCGCGCAATGCGGGGCATTTCGGGCTGGCGCTCGGCTCCTACGCCCATTTCACTTCGCCCATCCGCCGCTATGCCGACCTGCTGGTGCATCGCGCCTTCTCCGATGCCTTCAATCTGGAGCAACCCAAGCCGAAGGGCGACATCCCGCCAAAATCCGGCCTGTCGGATCGCGACCGCGACGATCTGGGCAAGATCACCGACGCCATCAGCAAGACCGAACGCCGCGCGATGGAAGCGGAACGGGACACCGTGGACCGCTACGTCGCGGCATGGCTGGCGGGGCGCGTGGGCGAAACATTCGATACGCGTATCACCGGCGTGCAGAATTTCGGCTTCTTCGCCACCATCGAAAAGCTCGGCGGCGACGGGCTGGTGCCGGTCAGCACGCTGGGCGACGATTTCTTCCGCTATGACGAGAAGGCACAGGCCCTGATCGGCGAACGCAGCGGTCGCAGCTATACAACCGGCGACAGGTTGGAACTGAAGCTGGGCGAGGCGAATGCGCTGACCGGCGCGCTGAAATTCGTGCCGCTGGATGCGGATGGCAATGCCATCGAACCGCGCGGCGGGCGTCCAGCGGGTCGCGGCCCGAAAAAGGGTTATCGCGGCAAGTCCTCGGACGGAAAGGCCGCAGGAAAGCGGGGCCGGCCGGGCAATATCCGCCACCAAGGCAGAGCGAAACGCAAGCGCTGACGGAACATGCGGCGTTTTCAGGGCGTTGAAGGCATGAAAAGGAGAAACCCATGCTCAAGCCCGGCCAGAAAGTGCCCGACCTCGAATTGCCGCTGACGATACAGGCGCGGTTCGACCTCTACAGCCAAAGCCCCGACGCCTTCACGATGCTAGTGTTCTATCGTGGCAAACACTGTCCGATCTGCCGGAATTATCTGGAGGAGCTGGGCGAGCGACTGAGCGATTTTACCGACCGTGGTATTTCGCCCTTCGCTATCTCGATGGACAGCGAAGACCGTGCGATGACCGTCGACAAGGAGTGGGAAACGCACGATCTGCCGCTGGTCTACGATTTGCCGGAAGACACCGCGCGCGAGTGGGGTCTGTATATTTCGCAAAAACGCGAAGGCAGCGAGGAGCCGGATGTGTTCTCGGAACCCGGCCTGTTCCTGATCCGGCCCGACAACACGCTGTATTTCGCAAACATCCAGAACGCGCCGTTCACGCGGCCATCGCTGGACCAGTTGCTGCAAGGTATCGATTACATCGGCAAGAACGACTATCCGGTGCGCGGCACCCTTAGCTAGAACTCAGCTGGCCAGCCTGTCGATTTCCTCCGTGGTGAACCGTCCGGGCACGATATAAAGGGGGCAGGGCAGGCTGGCGGTATGACTGGCGAAATGCGCGATGAGGGGGCCGGGCGACCCCTCTGCCGCCGCGCCCAGCACTAGCGCCACGACTTCGGGATGCTCGGCAAGATATGTCCGGACAACTTCGTGTGCCTCGCCTGTGCGGACGGTAATCTTCGGCATCCGGCCGCTTTCCGAAAACAAATTGCCCGCTGCGCTGCTCGCGATGGCTTCGGCGCGGTCGTGCGCTTCTTTCTCGATCGTGGCCTGCACCGCGCCGAATGCGGTAAAGCTCTGTTTTTCCACCACGGCGAGAATGTGCACCGCATCGCCCCTGTCGCTGACGCGGCGCGATGCGAAGCGCAGCGCCTTTTGCGCCTCCTCGCTTTCGTCGATGACCACCAGATATATCCGCATGTCGCTCCCCTTTGGCAGCAGGTTTGCCCGTCGCCTGTGTGCGGGGTTATCCGTTGAAAACGTATTCGGCGCAACAACCTTGCCGCGCTGGTCCAAAGCGGTCAGAACGACACGGCACGAACACAGGACCAAGCCCGCCCCATGCCCATTTCGATCAAGATGCCCGCACTGTCGCCGACGATGGAAGAAGGCACGCTTGCCAAATGGCTGGTGAAGGAAGGCGATACCGTCGCATCGGGCGATATCATGGCCGAGATCGAGACCGACAAGGCGACGATGGAGTTCGAGGCGGTCGACGAAGGCACTATCGCCTCGATTGCCGTGCCGGAAGGGACGGAGGGCGTGAAGGTCGGCACCGTCATCGCCGTGCTGGCCGAGGATGGCGAGAGCGTGGACGAGGCGGCGCGTGCGGATGTGGATGGCGGTGCGTCGCATGAAGCGGAAGTCGAAGAAGAGCGCGTGCAGGACATCGAAGCCGAAGCCGCGCCGCAAAGTGACGCCGCCTCGCCCGAAAAGGCCAGTCGCGCACCTTCACCGAAGGCGGCTGTTGCCGAAGGGGAGCGGGTGATAGCATCGCCGCTGGCGCGCAGGATCGCGGAGCAAAAAGGCCTCGATCTTTCCGATGTCACCGGTAGCGGTCCGAACGGTCGCATCGTCAAAGCGGACGTGGAACAGGCGCAAGGCGGCGGTGCTTCCAAAGAGGCACCGGCACCCGAACAGGTTCTCGACACACCGAAGACACCCGCTAAAACGCCTGCCGAAAGCGAATTCGGCGCGCCCTTCGAGGCGCAGAAGCTGAACAATGTCCGCAAGGTTATCGCGCGCCGCCTGACCGAGGCGAAGCAGACGATCCCGCATATCTATCTCACGGTCGATATCCGTCTCGATGCACTGCTGAAACTGCGCGGGCAACTGAACGCCTCGCTGGAGGCGGACGGCATCAAGCTGTCGGTCAACGACCTCATCATCAAGGCACTGGCTCGCGCGCTCGACCGTGTGCCACAGTGCAATGTCAGTTTCCAGGGCGACACGCTGCACCAGTATACACGGCAGGACATCTCCGTCGCGGTGGCCGCGCCCAGCGGCCTCATCACGCCGATTATCGTGGATGCCGGGCGCAAGGGGCTGGCGCAGATCAGCGGCGAGATGAAAGAGCTGGCGGAAAAGGCGCGCGACGGCAAATTGCAGCCGCACGAATATCAGGGCGGCACCGCCAGCCTCAGCAATCTGGGCATGTTCGGCACCAAGCAATTCGACGCGGTCATCAATCCTCCGCAAGCCATGATCCTTGCCGTCGGCGCGGGCGAGAAACGCCCTGCGGTGGTCGACGGCGCGCTGGATGTCGCAACGGTGATGACCGCCACCGGCAGCTTCGACCATCGCGCCATCGACGGCGTTGACGGCGCGAAACTGATGGATGCGCTGAAGCAGCTGCTGGAGAACCCGATGGGGTTGGTGGTGTGACCGGCGGTCAAGTCGGAAACACTTTCCTACATGGTGCCCGACATGGCATTTAAACGGTTCGCTACATTAGAAAAACCGCCGAAACCGCGCCTTCCATATTTTGCCCCCTGGACAGTGTAACACCCGGTCCATGTCTCCTGAACACAAGCTCTCAACAACGGATAGCAAATGGCTGATAAATACGACGTAATCATCCTTGGCTCCGGACCCGGCGGCTATGTCGCGGCGATACGGTGCGCGCAGCTGGGATTGAAAACGGCGATTGTCGAGCGCGAGACGCTGGGCGGCATCTGCCTCAACTGGGGCTGCATTCCGACCAAGGCGCTGTTGCGGTCCGCCGAGATTTTCCACTTCATGCAGAACGCAGGCGATTACGGCCTGAAAGCGACCGGCATCGAAGCCGATCTTGCAGCCGTGGTGAAGCGCAGCCGGGGCGTGGCGAAACAGCTCAACCAGGGCGTCGCGCACCTGATGAAGAAGAACAAAATTGCGGTACACATGGGCGAGGGCAAGCTGACCGGCCCGACCACACTGGCCGTGACCGGCGACAAGGAAACGAAGGAACTGTCCGCGAAGCATATCGTCGTCGCCACCGGTGCGCGGGCGCGCGACCTGCCGTTTGCGCCCGCAGACGGGGAGCGCGTGTGGACCTATCGCACGGCCATGACCCCGCCCGAAATGCCGACCAAGCTGCTCGTCATCGGCAGCGGGGCCATCGGGATCGAATTCGCCAGCTTCTACAACGACATGGGTGCCGAGGTTACGGTCGTCGAAATGCTCGACCGCATCGTACCGGTGGAGGATGCCGAGGTGTCCGCCTTCCTCGAAAAGTCGCTGACCAAGCAGGGTATTGCGATCATGACGGGCGCGGGCGTCGAGGATTTGAAGGTCGGCAAGGCGGGCGTCACCGCAACGCTCAAAGATGCCAAGGGCAAGACCACCACGTCCGAGTTCAGCCATGTCATCACGGCCATCGGTATCGTGCCGAATACCGAGAATATCGGCTTGGAAGACCATGCCGAGATGGACCGTGGCTTCATCCAGATCGACCCCTATGGCCGCACCCGCACCAAGGGGTTGTGGGCCATCGGCGACTGCACCCCCGGCCCGTGGCTGGCGCACAAGGCCAGCCATGAAGGCGTCGCCTGTGCCGAAGCCATCGCGCAGGAACTGGGCAATACCGACGTCCACCCGCACCCGCTGGACCGCCTGAACATTCCCGGCTGCACCTATTGCCACCCGCAAGTCGCCAGCGTCGGCCTGACCGAAGCCAAGGCGAAGGAAGCGGGCCACGAGGTGCGCGTCGGCAACTTCCCCTTCATCGGCAATGGCAAGGCCATCGCGCTGGGTGAAGCGGAAGGGTTCATCAAAACCGTGTTCGATGCCGCCACCGGCGAACTGCTGGGCGCGCATATGGTGGGCGCGGAAGTCACCGAGCTGATCCAGGGCTACACCGTCGGCAAACAGCTGGAAACGACAGAGGCCGAACTGATGCAGACGGTGTTCCCGCACCCCACGCTGAGCGAGATGATGCACGAGAGCGTGCTGTCGGCCTATGGGCGCACTATCCATATGTAGGCCAGCCGCGTTGACGCGGGGCGCGAAGAGGGGAAGGGCGGAAGCATGACCGATTTCCTCGTAATCGCATTCGTCATCCTCGCCGCCGGTGTCGTCGCCGTGCCGCTCGCCACCCGGTTCGGGCTGGGGTCGGTGCTGGGCTATTTGCTTGCTGGCATGGCGATAAGCCCTCTGCTTGGCGCGCTTCGTGTCGATGTCGAACAGTTGCAGGTGTTTGCCGAGTTCGGCGTCGTGATGATGCTGTTCCTTGTCGGGCTGGAGCTGGAGCCGAAGCGGCTGTGGGAAATGCGCGGTAAACTGCTGGGGCTGGGCGGCGGACAGGTGGTGGCGACGACGCTGGTGCTGGCCGCCTATGCGCTGCTGAACGGCGAGGTATGGCGCACGGCGCTGGGCATCGGACTGGTACTGGCGCTGTCGTCCACCGCAATCATCGTGCAGACCCTGAACGAAAAGGGGCTGATGAAGAGCGAGGGCGGCGAGGCGAGCTTCTCCGTCCTGCTGTTCCAGGATGTTGCCGTCATTCCGATCCTGGCGATCCTTCCGTTGCTGGCGGTGCCCGAACTGATGGCGATTGGTGCGGAATCGCATGGTGACGGAGGGCATGGCGGGGGACATGGCGGCTGGACCATGACCGAGGGCATGCCGGGCTGGTTGGCGGCCATAGTAACTATAGCTGCTGTCGCGGCGGTGGCGCTGGCGGGCAATTACCTGACGCGTCCGCTCTTCCGCTTCATCGCCGGAGCCGGATTGCGCGAACTGTTCACCGCGACGGCACTGGTGTTCGTTATCGGCATTGCCCTGATGATGACGCTGGTGGGTCTATCGCCTGCGCTGGGCACTTTCATCGCGGGTGTGGTGCTGGCCAACAGCGAGTACCGACACGAGCTGGAATCGGACATCGAGCCGTTTAAGGGGCTGCTGCTGGGCCTGTTCTTCATCACCGTGGGCGCGGGCATCGACTTCGCGCTGGCGTCCGAGCGGTTTGGCGAGGTGGTGTTCTGGGCATTGGTGGTGATCGTCACCAAGGTCGTGCTGTTGCTGATTATCGGCAAGCTGGCAGGCATCGGCAAACAGGCGCGCTGGCTGTTCGCACTGTCGCTGGCGCAGGCGGGCGAGTTCGCATTCGTGCTGATCGCCGTCGCGGTGGCGGCATTCGTATTCGATGCGGAAACGGCGGATTTGCTGCTGCTCATCGTTGCGCTGACCATGCTGATTACGCCGATCCTGTTCATCCTTTACGACCGCGTCATCGCGCCACGGTTCTCCAGCGGGGATGCGCGCGAGGCGGATAGCATCGAGGAAGAGAACAGCGTTATCATTGCAGGGCGCGGCAGGGTCGGCGGCATCGTGGATCGGATGTTGCAGGCAGCGGATGTGTCCACCACCGTCATCGACTACAATTCACGCCATCTCGATATCGTCCGCAAGTTCGGTTTTCGCACCTATTTCGGCGATGCCACCCGGCCCGATCTGCTCGCCGCCGCGGGTATCGCCAAGGCGAAGCTACTGGTGGTGGCGCTGGACGAGCGCGAGCAGATCGACCGCCTCGTGAAATACGCTGTTGCCAACTACCCGAACCTGCACGTTACGGCGCGCGCAATAGACCGCAACCACGTGTATGAACTGTGGTCCTATGGCTGCCGCGATATCGTGCGCGAAACCTATGATAGCTCCCTGCGGCTGGGGCGTTCGGCTTACGAGGCGATGGGCATCGACCGGCAGCAGGCGCAGGCGATGACCGATGCGTTCGAGGACATGGACCGCAGCTCCATGCGGCAGGTCGCGGACCTGTATGACAACGACATTCCCTACTGGGAGAACGAGCCGCTGATGGCGAAGGTGAAGGAATTGCAGTCGGAATGGGACCCGGTCCTGCGCGAGCAGATGGACACGATCCTGAAGCGCGCGCGCTAGTTCACTGTTGCGTTGAACGCAAATGCGAAGGTTTGGCCTGCGGGCAGGTTGCCCGCAATCCCCGTTACCGTCGTGCCGGATACCGATCCTCCGAACGGATCGCTTTCATCGGCACCGGTCGCATTGTCGTCCTCCGCAGTGGTCGCCGTCGCGCAGGTGGTTCCACTGGTGATCGAGCCGGGGATGTAGGCAAGATCGGACGGCACCGCATCGTTTGCGATAATCGTCGATGCGGTTGCCGAGCCGGTATTGGTAATCAGGATACAATAGCGGATCGTTGCACCGGGAATACGCTTTGGATTGTTCGCCAGATTGACCGGATCGGTCAGCACGGTGCTGCTTTTCGCCGCCGTCAGCGTCGTGGTCGGATTGCAGAATGTGATGTCACCCAAAGCAATCGCCTGCTGCCCCGGATTGGCGGGTGACGTGCTGTGATTGCCGTACAGGATTACGATCCCGTCGATCGGATCCGAGAATGTCACCGTGACATTCCCGTCGGCAGAAGCGGTGGCCGCGCTCGCATCGCCATAGGCATTGTTGCCGATCACGTAGTTCGTGGTGCCATTGGTCAGTACGGGCAGCACTGTTGCGCCATTATACGTGCCGCGAACGGTCACCGTGTCGGAGAATTGACCGGCGTTGAAATCGACGTCGAATATCCTGAATTGGGCCCCGTTGATCGCTGCAGGGAAAGATATGGCGGTGGTCACGCGCGATGCGCGGTCCGGCATATCGACCAGCTGGATCAGCGCCTTCTCTCCCGTGAAACCGCCATTCATATCCGTTTGCAAGTTTGGTGATTGCCCGCCCAGCGCCGCGCTGTTCAGCCAGGTACCGGGGTTGGTCAGGGCAAAGCCGACGGTGCCAAACCCGGTCAGCTGATAGGAATTGTTCGTCGATCCCGCCGTCCATGTTCGCGGATCCCAGTCGAACAGGACCGATCCTGCCGGACAGGACAGCACAGGCGGCGTCCCGGCGCTGCGCGTTCCGGCTACGGTGAATGTATTGGTGGCGTAATCGTCTTCGCCGACCTGCCCGTTGCCCACCGTGGAATCGCGATCGGCAAAGCTGCTCGTCGTGATTTCGGCGGTGTTGGTCACCGATGCACCTGCGGTTGCCGTGATGCTGCCGGTAATCTCGATGCTGCGGCTTTGCGAAGGTGCCATCGTGCCGACCGTCCAGACGCCGGTGGCGGGATTGAAAGAGCCGAACCCGCTGGCCGAAATGAACGTGAAGCCAGGCGGCAGGGTATCCGTAACCGTCACGCCATTGGTCGAATTGGTGGACTGACTATCGCTAGCCACCGTCAGCCGCCACGTTATCGAACCGCCATTGGGCGGAGCAGCGCCGATACGGCTTTTGGTCAGCGAAAGATCGGCAAATTGCGCGGGCGGTTCGGTCAGATACAGATCGAAGCGGCGCAGTATACCGTTATCGGCACCCGGAAAAAGGTCGCATACTTCCAGACGCCAGGTGCCGTTCGATGCCTGACCGTTTAGTACCGAAAGCGGGCTCTGCGAACGGAAACTGTTCTGGTACGGCGGCGCTGTCGTCGCGTGGTTGCCGGTGGGACTGTCCGATCCGACCACGGCGGCGAAGCTGTCGTCCATCAGGACATTGAAGTTGTCCCCGTTCATGTTCTGGGTGTCGCCATTGGTCAGCTGGACACGCGTTCCCTGGGGCGACTGCACCGTGATCTGCAAGTCGCCGCGCCAGGTATGTGTTGCCAGCACGCCGACGCGGACATTCGCCACATTGAACTGGTTGGTGACATTAATGTTGCGAACCACCGGCGCGGCGCATGTCGTGTTTCCGTTTATGGTCTGGTTCGACACCTGCGAATAAGTCTGGACCTGCTGGGCCGATGCAGTGCCGGGCATAAGCGAAGCGAAAGTGGCCGCCAATGCGACCGCAAGCCATCGCGCTATAATGCGCGCATCATATGCCACGCCGCTCATTACCGCCGGCCCAAGCCGAGGAAGGAGAAGGTGTCTGCATCGAACTTCATGCGGATCGAAGCATAAAGCCCCTCGTCCGTATTGCGCGTTTCGGTAAAATCGGGATCGCGGAAACCGGCGATGTTGTAGCCCACCGTCAGCAGCGTGTTCTTGGCAGGCGTGAAACCGATCTGCGGACCGAATGCGTAACTCGTCGTGCCGTCATCCAGATTGGCGCGAACGGTGGCCGTGCCGCCGACTTCGATATTGCTGCCGATGCCGACGCGCAGGTCGAGGCCGCCCATCACCGTTGTCGATGCAAGGTCGAAATCACCGATGCTATCGAGGTTGTAACGACCGCCCACGAACACGCCGACTTCGGTGCGGCGCAGCAGGTCGCCTTCCTTGCCGGTCTCGTCATCTTCGGACAGTGACCCGCGTGGCGACCAGTTGGTCGAAAGGCTGGCGACGACGCGCTCGGATTTGGCATCGCCCGTCACGTTCAGCGCCGTACGGCCCGTCGCACCCGGCTCACCGGCAATCGCATTGCGCACGGCGTCGCTGCGGAACTCCAGCTTGCCAAGGGCGGCAAAGGTGGACTCGTCGGGACGGTAAGCCACCGAAACGGCACCGTCGAAAATCTCGCTCAGCGAGCCGGTGGCACCCGTGGCGCGCGTCCATGTCGCGCCCGAACCGACCACGAAGCCATCGCCAAGCTGGCGGATGAGGCCAGCGACAACGCCCATACGCTCGGCATCTTCGCCATCGCGATATTCGCCGCGTACTGTGGCGGCCCACGCGTCCTTGCGCCAGCTTGCGCCAAGCGTCACGGCAGTGAAATCTTCGAACAATGCGCCGTCGGCACCGAACTGGCCGCCCGATGCGACGGGCTGGTCGATATTGATGACCTTGGCAGGATCGGCGCCGGACAGCGTGCGGTTGCCGTCGACCGTCGCATCCAGCGTCAGGCTTTTCGACACGCGCAGCGTCTGGTTGAGGCCGAAAGCGGCGTAGCTACGCGGTCCGAATTCGTCGATGTCCTGCTGGCCCAGCGTGGCGGTGGCGCGTGCGCCGCCCCAAGGCGATACTTCGACGCCGCCGTTGAAGGTGCGTGCGCTCAGCTCTTCGCCTTCCGCAATCTCGTAGCTGCCGACAAGGCGCAGCCAGTCGGTCAAGGCATAGCGGGCGCGTAGACGATGGCGTGCCGGTGCGTCGATCAATTCCGCCTTGTCCAGCGCGATGCTGGTGGCTGCGCTCAGTTCCAGCTTGCCGTCGAACAGCGCCTGCGTAACCGATGCCTCGCCCAACAGCGAGCTTGCGCCGGTCAGGTCCGCGAGGCGATCATCGAAATAGGTGACGCCAAGACGTGCCTGCGTGGCACCCGAACGGAAGTCCGCGCCAAGCTGCACGGCCTGTCGGCGGCTGTCGTCGACCAGGCTTTCGTCATACCAGGCGCTGCCGGTGACGGAGATGTTCTCGTTCACGGCATAGCGCGCATCCAGGCCGACCTTGCGACGGCCCAGCTCTGCGCCGTTCTGCTGGCCGGTGCCGTAATCGGCATCGAGCGAGCGGACATAGGCGAGCAGATCGACCGGACCCGTGCGATGCTCGGCTTCGACGAGCCAGCCCTTGGCGGTGCTGCCTTCTGCCCGGCTGACGCCCAGCTCGGCACGGATTTCGGTCGCAGCACCCAGTTTCGCACGCACGTCCACGGCGGCGATGTCGGTGCGGCGCGTATCGTCCTTGTCCGTCAGCAAGCTGGCACCAACGCGGACGGTGTCCTTGGCAAAGGTGTAGTCGGCACGCACGCCGCCATTCCACGATGCATCGCCGAAGCCGTCCTCGACTTCGTAATCCACCACGATGAATTGCGGGTTCAGGTCGAAATCGCGGCTCAGCACAGGCTCCTTGAAGCGCAGCGTGCCGGTCAGCAGGTCGACATCGTAATCGATGAAACGCGACAGTTCGCGGCGGTCCACAATCAGTTCCGAACGGAACCGGTCACGCACTTCGATGGCGACCTTCTCGCTGTTGGCGATAATGTTGCGGTCGCTGAGAGCATAGGGACCGGACAGGCCGTTGCCCTGGATCTCGTCACGACGGAAGCGGCTGGCGACGTCGGCGGCGAAGGCCTGTGCGTGGAATGCACCCACGCGGCCTTCGGCCTTCACGCCGGTGGCGGAGCGGTTGTAGCGCGCCAGCACCGTCTGATCGAAGCCGCTCACGAAATCGCCGTAGAGCGCATAGAACGCACCGGTTTCGATGCGGACATACAGGTTCTCGCGGCTGGCGGCGTCGAAGCGGCGATCGCTGCCGTCGGCGAAGACGGTGTAATATGCATTGGGGTCGATAGCGCCCGACAGGATCTGGTCGTCGCGCTGTTTCGCGCTGTCATAAGCCACGGTCATCAGGAACCGTCCAAGGACACGGCCCTTGGCGTAGAAGGCAACACGGGCATTTTCGCCGAGGTCGCTGTCGAAACGGCCGGTGCGCTCCATGTTGTCGGCAACGCTCAGCGCACCGATGGAACCTTCGGCCAGGCCGACCAGCGTCCAGTCGAGGTCGCCCGGTACGATCCAGCTTTCCAACTGCTGCGAACGCGAGATTTCGCGACCGGCGAACGTGAAGTCGAGCGTCAGCGGGCCGGAGATCATGGTCGGCGCGAGTTCGATATAGGCGATGCCGTCATCGCCCTTGATGGTCCAGTCGGCAGATGCCGTGCCCTGGCCGGCGAGCTGCTGGCGCTGGAGCTGTTCGATCAGCGCGGCGCTGGTGTACGGCTCGTTCAGGCCGAAGCTGCCCGACACGCCGGAGCGAACGGGGCGGCCCTTGCGGTCGGTGAAGCGCACGGCGATGACCGGACGGTTGCGGCCATCGGCCACCATGTTGGATTTGCCTGCAATCAGTTCCGCGCGCCACGGCGTGGAGACGTAAGCGACGACGCGCGACATTTCCTTTGCCACGCTGCCATCTGCATTGCGCACGGTGGCAGTGATGCGGTTGTCGCCATCTTGCAAAGGCAGGCCGCGCCATGTGCTGACGGCGTGCGTTCCGGCGTCGGCCTTCTTCGCGCCATCAAACGCCACGGCGTTCACAGCTTCGCCGTTCAGCGCCAGTTCGACCGTCTGGCCGGGGGCATGGCGGATGGCAACGCGCTGCGACGGGACGCGCGGATTGTGGTTTTCCAGCGGGAAGAGGAACGCGGTTTCACCCGGACCCTTGGCCAGCCAGTCAATATTGACACCGGCAGCTTCCTTGTCGCCGACAGGTGCAGCATCCGCAGCATTGCCGGGGCGTGTGGTGGCTGCGCTTTCAGCAGGTGCGCGGACGTCTGCGGCAGGTGCGACAGCGTCTTCTGCATCCACAGCATCGACTGGCGCAGGGGTGGGGGCAGGGGCGGGGGCCCATCCCGGAACATTCGCGGTGAAGTCGGCAACCTTAAGGCTACCGCCACGACCGATAACGAAGCGCGAAATCGCACTGCCTGCGGTGCGGGTGGAACGGTCGCAATCGATGAATTCACCTTCGACGGGCAGCGTCTGTTGCTGCGCCTGGACGACATGTGTGCCGGGCACAACGCCTTCGAAGTGATAGCGGCCGTCGCGGTCCGTCAGGACGAAACTACCGTCCTCCAGCATGATCCGGACGCCGGGTATACCGATGCGGTTTTCCCGCAGATCGCACGTTCCGGCGGTTACTCGGCCGATAATTGTCATCCGCGACGCAATGGTGTCGCGCACTACTGTAACAATCGATTCAGCCACGGCATTGCCGTCGCGCGGGTCCGTTGCCTCGACGCGATTGACGATTTGGCCGGGCGGCGTGTTGGCGCGAATGACCATCGCGTATTGCAAGGACAATGTTGCGCCTGCTGCAATAGTATCGATTTCGAACCGAATGGAGCTGCCGTCTTCTGCAACAGTAAATCCGCTCGTCAACGGTTGGCCGTCGAGCGTGATCGTATCGGTCCGCAACCGCAGCCAGGGCGAGGGCGTATCGATCACGGTGACATCGCGCTTGGACCGTTCCGCATCGGCGTTTTTCACCACGATCGTATAGAACACCGCATCGCCGGGTTCGGCGCGCACGCGCGACGCGGTCTTCGTCAGCGCGACCGAGACATTGGGCCGGTCCACCGGAATGTCGATCCGGATCGCCTCAGTCGACGACAACGCGAAAGGCGCCCCGTAGGACGCGTCGAAAATCGTGAATGGCGCACCCGACGGTCGAGTCAGGTCGGCAAGCCGGGGCGGGGGCACTTCGGATGGCGCGGTGTAGGGCGCTGGCGGTGTCACTTCGATGCGGTACGTGCCCAGCGGTGCGAGCGGGAACCGGTATTCGCCTGCGCGCATGATATTCACATTGCCGGCAGCATCGGTGATGGGCTCGCCGGAAATTACCGTGGAAGGCCAAGGCGTTACGCCATCGTCGGCAAACACGGTGGCAGGCTGGCCGGTTGCATTATCGAGGAACCGCACGGTCGCGCCCGACACCGGCGTGCCGGTTTCGCTGTCGAAAACCAACCCGAACGGATCGGCCAGCACCGTCACCAGTGTCGTCAGCAGCGGCGGACCGCCATTTACCGAGCCAACCTCGACGGTGATCGGATCACCCGACACAAGGCTGAGCTGGCAATCGTTCTGCGCGAGTGCGGGCGGAGTTGCACGTGTTGCAATGGTGCCGATGAAAATACCCGGTGTCGTTGTCCGTTTCGTAGATAACGATGGTCTCACGGTCGCCACGCGGCGTCGTCAGCACGACCGAAACGCTGTCGATAGCGTCCGGATCGCTGTTTGCGGCCTGCGACGCGAATTCGATCACCAGATCTTCGCCGATTGTCAGACTGTTTGTTTGCTCTGCGGTAATGGACGTCGTGGAAGAGGATGCAGCTGCACCATTTGCGGCGGCGCTGGCACGCTGCACGGTGCTCTGGCAGAAAGTCTGGCGCACGGGCAGCGTGCTGCCGCCGCGCGGATTGGGGCGATATGTCGTCAGCGTGGCCGGAAAGGTCGCGACGGTGATATCAACGGTATTCGAGATAGCCGAACGGGTAACGCCGCCCTCAGACCAGTTGGCCCGGGCGGTGTTGGTGATGGTCTGGCCCTGCGCCGGGGCGGTGGTCACGAACAGCGCAATCAAAAGCGCGGCGAATGTCCGGAATATGATATCGAGTTGGCGCATTGGCGAAGGTGGGCCGGACACCGAAGCGTCCGGCCCGGTACCGATTTATTTTACGACTGCACGGAACGTGACGGTCTTGACGTCGCCGCCATTCAGATCGTCGAGCGTCTCGCTGACGGTCGTCGAACCGTTTGCCGTAGTACCCGCGGTACCGCCGGTGCAGGTGAAGTTGCCAGCAGCGAAGGTGCCTGTATCGATGCTGCCGTTCCGGGTGATGTTGGACGTGGTGTCCAGCTCGCCGGGAACGGGGTCGGTGATCGTTACGCCCGTGGCCGTTGCGCTACCGCTCGCGTTCTGGACGGCGATACAGTATTCGACAACGGCTCCTGGAATGGCCTTCGGATTGGAAGTACCGTTCACCGGATCGCTGATGATATAGCTGTTTTTCTTTGCCGTGATGGCCGCAGCGGCGACCCGATAGTCATCCGCAGCGGAATGGACGCCGTCACGCGCACCGTCGCCCGCAGCCGAACCGGCTACATCGTTGAACACGTTGTCGACCGGGTCTTGTCATCGATGCCGTTATTCACAGTCAGAGCGTTACCGGCACTGTCGCGTGCTGTGGCGACGAGGTTGATCGTGGCAACCGTACCGTTCTGCTGGGAAGTCGGAACGGTGCCCGCAACGATGAATACCGTGCGCGTAGCCCCTTCGGCAAGATCGTCGATAGTGTTTGCCTGCGTATCAGCACCGGCGCCGCTGGTTTGCTAGGACGCCATTCCGTTCGTATCGACCCAGATGGTCGGTGCGCCGACGTCGAACGTGTCGTCCACGCCTGCCGAGAAAACGCTGGCACCACCATTGTTCTGGATGGCGGTCAGGTTGAAGTCGAGCGTATCGTTGGTGTCGTTGAAGACCGTGAAGGTCGTGACGGCTCCATTCTGGCCGGGCGAAACGGTCGTGGCCGCACCACCGGATTCGGCAACCGTGAAGGTGATCTTGCGGTCGACCTTGAAGGTATCCGTGTTCGACGTGGCCGGTGTCTGTGCAACCGTGCCGACGTTATAGTTTACGGTAACCGTGTTGGTCACATCGGTTCCGGCATCCGTCCCGGCGGCAAGCGCCGGTGTTGCAACGGCGGTAATCGCCATTGCGCTTACTGCGCTGAGCAGTTTTATCGTGCGTGTCATTCGTCATTCCCCTTTCGGAATGTGGAAAGGTTTCATGCGTGGTCCTGGGTCGCCGCGATACGCTCGGGCAGGGCGGCTTTCCCGTCAGCGAACGACGGCGAAATAGGTAACGGAGCCGCTGGCGCCGGGTTCGAGCCGCGCAAGGGTCCATTGAATATGCGTAACATCCGCCAATTCGGCAGGACGGCTGGTGCCGTCGCCGTTGTCGACCGTCAGATCGGACAGCATGCCGTAAGTCTCGCCATCGAGCGAAACCGCGAACTCGCCGTTCTCGGCCAGCATCACCGCGCCCGGAAGAGGGTTGGTGATGACGAAGTCTTCCATCACATCGGCGGAACCATTGCGATAGTTGGTCGCGAACATCAGGCGATCGCCAGGCACCACGCTGGTGGGCTCCTGCATTTCTTCGCGCTGTGCGCCTTCTTCGCCGACCATGCGGACGACCTTGACGTCGCCTTCGAGTTCAACGGCATCCTGTGCCGCAACAGCGGCGGGCAGGGCGGTCGAAACGAACAGTGCCGCGACGGCAGCGAAACGTGTGAATGTGGTGTGCTTGCGCATCGGTATAATCCTTACTTGTCGATCGTGACGGCAAAGGTGACAGTGCTGGTGCTCGGGGAAGCGACGCTCCCGATATCCACCGAAACACCCGCAGCTTGACTGCCGGAACTTGCATCGGCGTCGGCTGCGTCGGTTTGCGCGGCACTGTTAAAGGTAATGGAACCAGGCGTGTACGTGGTGCCGGTCGGAATAGCGTCGGAGATGATGAGGCCGTTGACAGTACCGCCGCCGGTAACGTCCGCCGTCAATGTGTAGGTGATTGTGGCACCGGGCACCGACTTGGTGCCGCCGAACGGATCGAGAACCGTCGACGACTTGACCAGCGCAACCGCTGCGACGCTGGCAATCAGCGTACCATCATCGTCCTGCCGCGCGGTCGTCACACCGACCACGGCATCGCTGCCATTGGCGCCCTGACCGGCAAATGTGGTGCCGGCGCGACCAGACCCGGTAACAGCGGTCGCTTCGAGATTTACGACGCTGGTGTCGGTATCCTGCGCATCTGCGGGTGCAGTTACGAGGACCAGCACCTGGACAAAATCACCGGCGGCAACGACCGGGCGAATTTGCCCCGTTCGACAGCAGCGTATCGTCCGCCGCATTATATACGCCGTCCTGATTGACGTCGATCGCTAGGTTATCGACGGTGACGTTGAAGTCGTTGCCCGCGACATTGGGGTCCGCGTTCAGCGTGAAGGCTTCTGGGCCGTTACCCGTGTTCGTTACCCGGAAGACCAGCGTGGCCGTGTTGTTGATCGAAACCGCGCTGCCATCCTGCCAGGACACTGCATTGTCGAGCAGCTCGTCCACCAGAATGTCTACCTGGTTCGACTGAACCGTCTGGTTGCCGCCCGAAGGCGTCGTGAACGATGCCGAAGCCGTGTTCTCGATCGTGGTACCGGCAGGGGTGGGCGCCGCATAGGCTGCGGGGGCCGCAAGAAGTGCCACAGCAATGGCGGGAACAAGGGCGAGCGGGGTGCAAGGGTTTCGTGTCATTCCGTGTTGATACGGGACAACCCTTAAGAAATGTCTTACCGGAAACGATCTTTTTGCACCGCAGCAAACGTCAGGATTATCGCTATCAAGCCGTTGCTTCGCATGATTAGTACGGCCCGAAGTGATAATCGGATATGGTTAAGATCGGATTGAGGAACTATCCGTAGTTTGCAGGCCGGGGATACGCTGGCGGACAGGGTGTCCTTAGTCACGACGCAACACTAACCGTCACAGTCAGTCACGGGTCGAACTTAACGCCCTGTAAACCAAACACTTTCCGTCCAATCATGCCGCCATAGGGCGTCACGAAACGACATAGTTGAAAGTGTTTGGCTAGCCGGATTGGTCAGTGGAAAAGACGTCACTAACCACAAACCCGGAGCCTGCCATGCCTTTGAACGTCCGCACCATTCGATCGATCGTCAACGCCGAGCGCCCCGGCATGTGGGCGGCGCGTAACGGACTGAACCTTGTGGTCGCAGCAAGCGGCACGCCGTCCTGGGCTTTGCGGTATTCGACGCAGGACGGTCGACGCCGTTTGATGAAGCTGGCGGATTATGAACCGGTCGACGCTGCGGAGTTGGCAGCACTTGAAGCGGACGCAGCGGAGCATCGTAAATCGATCAAAGCGGGCCGCGATCCGTTAGCAGAGCGGCTTAACGACCGCGCACCGTCCAAAGGTGGCAACGGGGTAGGCGAGCCGTTCCGCGATGCTGCGATCGCATTTGTGGATGAAAACCGGCACGGCTGGAAAAACGACAAGCATGTGACGCAATGGGAGAACACGCTGGCGTCCTACGCCTACCCGATTATCGGCGACAAGCTGACGCAGGAAATCACATTGGAGGACGTTAAGGGCGTCCTACAGCAACCGTATTCGCGCGGATCGTATGAAGGCACCCTATGGGGCGGCGCGCGCGAAACTGCGTCCCGTTTGCGGAGCCGGATCGAAACCGTGATAAATGCGACAAAAGCGGCGGCGCTAGCGGACAACAGCAATCCAGCGAGGCAGGCGCTATGGTCCAATCATCACAATCCTGCGGATCGTGCCACGCTGAAATATGCGGGACTGAACGGAAAACAAAACCGGTCGCACTACCGCGCGATGGACTGGAAAGACGTACCGGCATTTGTCGCACGATTGGACCGCAAGCCGGACTATTCAGCGCGCGCGCTAATGCTGACGATACTATGTGCGACGCGGACAAGTGAGACGCTGAACGCAAGATGGTGCGAGTTTGATCTAGATGCTGCGGCGTGGACCATTCCTGCCGAACGTATGAAAGCCGGAAAAGAGCATCGCATCCCGCTATCCGATAAAGCGGTTGCGTTGCTGCGTACAACGATGGTTATGCAGGACAACCCGTTTGTGTTCCCCGGCGCGCGTCGCAACCGTCCGCTATCCAACATGGCGATGCTGCAAATGCTGCGCGGAATGTGTGATGATCAATACACCGTGCATGGTTTCAGGTCCGCGTTCCGCGATTGGATAACCGAAACGACGTTGCACCCCGATGCGATTGCCGAACAGGCATTGGCGCACACGATCGATAATAAAGTAGAACGTGCGTATCGGCGCGGCGATGCGTTTGATCGTCGACGCGACCTAATGGCGCAGTGGGCGGACTATCTAGTCTTAAACAGTGTAAGGTATGCCGGAAGTTGGGGCCGGTTTATCGCGTAAGGTGTGTGATGAGTGAATAAAAACCATATTCAGTGAATCGTGGCGCATTGCCGAATGATTGGCCTACCCACCTTTTGCCTGACACGTTCTGGGCCGAATTAGGACAGCCAATCGCTACATTTGGTTTTTTAGAAGATCATATAAAACGCGCATTATTTGCGCTGTCCGGCACGCGCCCTATCAAAGCCGGTGCAGATGTATCTGCGGAAGTGGACAAGTGGTCAGAGAGGTTAGAAACGCAGCTTTCAGACGTACTAGGCTCGTTGGTTCCCAAACTTTATGACGAACTAAACTTAGATAACCGTATTGACGAAACGTTTAAAATAGAACTGATATCAAGATTGCGTGATGCGAAAGATATCAGGAATATCTTGTGTCACGCTTCATGGGGAAGGCCAGACAGTAACGCTTCGGTACTACCTAGATTTTTCCATAAGAAAGAAGGTGAAATTACTTCGCCAATCAATATACCTTTTTTGCAGCAAACGCGAAGCGAAACAATTACGATTATCTGCGACATTACCGACATGATAACTCAATTAGGTTATCAATTTCCGGGTTCGAGAGGTCCTTGTAGTCCGGTTTTTTCAAAGTAATAATTTACTGTTGACGGCAGGTGACTGCTGACTCACCTATACGACGCGTCACAGGAAAACACTACCTGAAACGCAAGCCGGGGCGGCAGGCTGTGATAGCCGCGCACCGGGCCGCAGTTCGAGATGAACGGGCAACCCGCCGCAGATCGCGATGATCGGGCACACCCATTCCAATCTTGAACATGAGGCTATGCCATGTCTGACATCACCGTCCTATCGATCGATCAAGCGTGCAAGGAAATCGGGCTATCCGAACCGACCATGCGCCGCCGCGCTGCGGACGATCCGAACTTTCCCCGCAAGATCAAACTATCGGCCCGCCGCGTTGGCTATCTGCGCCGTGATATCGAAGCGTATCTGACGCGCCAGCGCGAAGCCGCCTTAGCGTCCTAATCAGTCACAAACCGTCGCGAATGGCGAGCGTTTGTGGTGAGCATAGGCGCGAAACGTAGGATAATTGCGGGTTGTGGGCGGATGTTGTTTCCGCCGCACCGCAAAAGATAGGCCCGCCAACGCCGGTGAAGCGTGACGGGCCGGGAAAGTTACTAACATGACTGTAAATAGCGAAGCCGCAGAGGCGGCGCAAGCGACACTTACCATCACGTATTTTGAGCGGGCGAATGTAGCGCAGGGTACGCGGTGCAATCTAACATGGCCGCAGTTGGTCGACTGGTGTCAGTCATCCGCGTTACGCGCACCGTCTAAGGCGGAACTACCGCTTATCAAACTGGCGACGTTCGCAGGGGATCGACGTAGCGATGCGACGCTGGAACAGGTATATGGGATCGAAAGCGACTATGACGCAGGGCAGGTCCAACCCGCTATTGCCGTCGCACGATTGGCAGACGCCGGTATCTGCGGCTTGATATACACTACGCCGTCGCACCGTCCTGACACGCCCCGTTGGCGCGTCCTGTGCGCTTTGTCGCGTCCAAATGGACCTGCCGAACGGCACGGCCACGTCGCACGCTTGAATGGGGCGCTGGGCGGCATACTCGCGCCGGAGTCATTCACCGCTTCGCAGGCGTTCTATGTGGGCGCGGTCGACGGGAGCGAGCCGGTCCAATGTTTTAAGGTTGGCGGTGCGTACATCGATACCGTCGACGGGATTGAACCGATCGGCCCGCTGCAATCATCGGGCGATCGACAACCGTTGGGCAGTCTGCCAACTGTGGCGCGCGCACACGTTGAAGCGGCATTAGATGAAATCGATCCGGACGGATTGGACCGGGAAACATGGCGCAACTTAACTGCCGGTTATCGTGGTGCGGGTGGCGGACGCGAGCCGTGGGATCGATGGTGCGCGCGCTATGGCGCAAATGATGAAGCCGACAACGCGAAGCTGTGGCGATCGCTAGAAGCGGGCACCGCGCTAGGTTGGGATTATCTTAGACGGCACGCGCCCGAAGCGGCGGCAGCGGCGGCATTTGGCGAAGGCGCAACCGCGCCGGTATTTGGCGAAATGCTGACTGCGGACGAACAGCGCGCGTATTTCAAGGGATGTACATTGATCGGGCCGCGCGGGATTATCGTCGACGGGAAGGGCATCGAGTACGGACCTGGGCAATTCAATGCGTCCTATGGCGGCAAACGGTTCATCATAACTGGCGACGGGAAGGTAACTGACGAACCTTGGAAAGCCGCAACACGGTCGACGTTGTGGAACGTGCCAAAGGTCGACGGGTATGCGTTCCGCACCGACCTGCCGACCGGTAGCATTGCAACCGACGAACTTGGCCATGATGCGGTCAACGTGTACGTCCCGGCGCGCATCGATCGAATGGCGGGCGATGTAGGACCGTTCCTAGACCATTTGGCCCGCGTGATACCCGATGAAGGCGATCGGCAAGTGTTGCTGCAATACCTAGCGCACAACGTCCGCTTTCCCGGATTCAAGATACCGTGGGCACCGATGATCCAATCGACGGAAGGCGTCGGTAAAAACGTATTGAAATACGTAATGACGCACGCAATCGGCAATCATTACACCTACGCACCGAACGCAAAGGAACTTGGATCGAGCGGGTCAAAGTTCAACGGATGGATGGAACGCAAACTGCTATTGATCGCGGACGAAATAAAGACTGACGATCGGCGCGATTTGATCGAAATACTCAAGCCGATGATATCAGAGGAAACGCTAGAGATTCAGGGCAAGGGCGTCGACCAACGTAAAGCGGACAACCCGGCAAATTGGTTATTCTTTTCCAACCATAAGGACGCAATACCGATCGGCGCGAACGATCGGCGGTTTGCGATATTCTACAGTGCGATCCAATCAAACGCGGACCTCGTGCGCGCTGGAATGGACGGCGCGTATTTCACGCGCCTTTACGATGAGTTCCTAGGCAACCGATCGCATAAACGCGGCTTGATGATCGTGGCGGATTATCTGCTGCGGTACCCGATCGAACGTGGTGCGATACCGATGCGCGCACCGTCGACCACGAGCCGCGTGGAAGCTGTGGAAGTTGGCCGGGGCTGGCTAGAGCAGATGATCGCTGATGCGGTCGATGCTGGCGCGTCCGGCTTTCGCGAAGGATGGATTAACACTGCCGCAGTGGCGCGCGTCCTACGTGAACACGGCAAAGGGGCAGGGCCGGTGCCGATCAGCAATGCAATCGGCGCGTTGGGCTTTCATCGGTTGGGGCAGGCGGGCCGGGGTTGGTTTGCCGACGATCCGCAAAACCCGAACAAACGCGGGTATATCTATAACGCCGATGCATCCGCTAATTTGGCGGGTTACGAACGTGCGCAAGGGTACGACGCTTAGACGCTTTGGTTACGCTTTAAGGTGCGGACCTATCAAAGCGCGCACAAACGCCCGTTGTCTGCGGGTTTGCGGCATGGACGCTTTGATCGCTTTGATACTTTCTAAGTTAAGAGAGAGAGTAATATATAAGATATAGCGCCGCCGTTAGATATACCGTCCAATGTGTGCCAGCGGAGAAGTTGCTAAAACCGGAGCGATCAAAGCGATCAAAGCGCCGTCATGTAACAATAACGTTATTGCGATTATTTTCATGCAGTAAATTGCGATTAAAAGAATAACACGATTGCAAGCGCGAATTGATTTGACCTTTACTGTCTTAGTTGGGAAAAGGTGACTTCTTAAGGAGACACCTATGTTTGAGTACCTTGCCAATACATCCGAACGTGCGATCATCCATCACTTGTCCCGTGATCGTAAAGACTATGCGCTTGCAATCGACACCGCTTTCGTCGGGCACAATGCGATCGGCGCGGACGTTACACGGTTGAGCGATGCATTTGTCGAAACCGGTAAAGCCCTTTTGACTATCGCACCCGATCGCAGTGCCGCCGGGTTCGACAAAGAAGCCGGGGGAATGATCGACCGTATCGTAGCACCCGCTTTCCGCCTTGCCGTCGAAGGCGGGCGTCGCGCACAAATTGATATCGAGCAAGAGTCTGCCGACCTGTACGCACCGCGCTTTATCGAGGGTAGCGAACCGTCGACCCGTTCAGAACAACGCGCATGGTGGCGCGGGCTTTCGATGCCAGCAAAGGTCGACGCTGCGACTGCCGATCCGGCCCTAGCGGCGGCAGTGATCGAAGGCGGACTAGCGATGTCCGCGCTGCCGTCCGATGTGTTTGAGCGGCTGCGGCGCGGTATGGCGGAAGGGCAGTTGGCGTCACGCATTGTGACGGACGCGGCGGTTCGTGTGGCACCATCGATGGATGATCCGATCGGCGGGAAGCCGGACATGGCAACGGCGCGCGCTGCCGCAGCGGAAAAGCTAAATCGAATTGATGACGATCGCGAATTGATAGGTCGCGTTCCTGCGCTACTGGCAGGCGTCGTCACGGCAACGGCCTTGCTGACGGGTGAAACCCGTGCGGACGCGTTCACAAGGCTTGCAGCGTGACCGTGCGGCGTTCCGGTCCGCAAGTGTTGCCGCGCGCCGTCACCTTACCCGCAACCGAACTTATGGCCGGATGGCATGTGCGCGATGCTTTGCGGGCGTCTAAACAGGTCGTATCGCAATGGCGGAAGCATTACGCTTTTCCGCCGTTCCATCGCGAGGGGCGCGACTATTACACGTCGACCGCTGCACTTGCCGATTGGCTGCGGCGCTATGGCGTAGCGGTTACAGTCCAATGAGTGACGCGCAGCAAAAACCGCCTGCCGGATGGTCGCCTGAACGCAATAGAGCCGGGCAATTCTTGCCTGGGCAGGGCGGCAGACCGGCAGGGAGTCGAAATAAGAAGCCGTCCGGTGCGCTTGCTGCGATTTAATCGCTTTGCGATATCGCGTTGGCGCAGTTGGCGACGCTGATTTACGAACGGAACTTTGCGGCGATCCGGCTTGTGCTGGAATACACGTTGCCGCGTGGCGGACGCACGGTCGACCTAGACGGCACCGCCGATCCGAATGAATTGATCGCGGCTGTGACAAGCGGTGAAATATCGCCAGACGAGTTTGCGCGCATATCGCAGGGTTGGAAAAGCGCAGTCGATGCTGCCGACATGGCAGATATTAAAGCGCAAGTTTCAGAGTTGGAACAACTTGTTTCGGCAATGCGCAAATGAGCCGTGTGTCGCTTACAAACCGCCTTGCCGCGATTGTCGAAGCTGCGGAACGTATCGATCCGTATGTAGCGCGTGTGCATCGTCTAAAACCTGCGATGCGTATGCGATACGACGTGTGGCGTGCTGACTGCGACCGGTTGCATGATGAAGTGCAGCGCGATGGCGGGGCCGGTGCGGCATGCGAAGGTATGTTGGACGGCACGTTTACAACAACCGCACCATCGCGCGCACTGGCGGACGCTCTTGCGTTGGCCGATCCGCCACACCTGCCCGACACGATGGATACGCACGACCTTGCTGCGACGTGGGCTGCGATGATCGCAGACTAATCGCCTAAACGAACCGTCCTGATAAAATGTCCGGGCGCTAATGCTGACGATTTATAGGGGAAACTAACATGACTGTAAGCGCGCTGTGGACTGCCGAACCTGCGAACGTGATACTGACCGAACCGAGAAGGGCGAAGTGTATGTCGATGTCGTCATTTATCAAAGGATTGAACGGCGGATGGTCGACCGTGGGCAGGGCGATCCGGTCCGGCATTCCATCGACCGTGCGACTATCTGCGATACGATGCTGCGAACCGCGCGCCTGTTGCTGGCACGGATTGTGTGGGCGCAACGTATGCAGTGACTATCGGTCCGCTGATACCGGCGCAGCTTATCATTCGGGACGGCGGGTGCGATGATCTGCACGCGTACATGGACGGCCTGTTTCGGTATCGCGACGATGCGGATGCGGCGGCACGATCCGTAGGGCACTGGTTAGGTGCTGCCGGTGTGTCGGTTGAGCGGGTGGCAAGATAGGTAAGCGATGCGGTAAGTTGCGCGCCGCTACGGCGCAGCGCGCCTACGGTTTGCGGGGAGGCACCGTCCGCCGCACCCGATCGACCGTCAGACACCCCCCCACACCCCTTCCGGGCCGGACTATGAACCCGATCTAGAAACGGGTCGGCATTAAATCTGCCGGGCCTGACGAACGCTTAACCCGTCACAAAACGTCAAAACGCGCCGGAACGCGCCATTTGTTGGTAAGCGGATCGGTTAGCACACAGACCAGACAACGCCGTAAGCCGCAGAAAACCGCAACTGTTAGGGGTTGACTGGCGGACAGGGTGGGATTCGAACCCACGAAGGGCTTGCACCCTTGCCGGTTTTCAAGACCGGTGCATTCAACCGCTCTGCCACCTGTCCGCGCTGGCCCCGCTGCTATCGCCTGTTTGCGCGGTTGTCACCTGCCTACCGCCGCCCACACTGAGGCCCGTGCCTTACCGCCACCCGTGTCAGGTGCGCGACGACTGGCGCGTCATGGTGCCGTTCCTTGTTCTTTCCGGGCCAACCTTGTGGCATGTGCGCGAAATGAAAACGTCAATCTGCGGGCGCTGGCCCTGACCCTGTCCGCCTTTGCCCTGTCGTCGCCCATCGCCGCGCAGACACGTCCTTCGATGGCTATGTCGAACTGCTTCGCGCCAAGGCCCGCGCCCAGGGGGTCAGCGAGCCGACTATCGCGCGCATGACCAGCGGCCTTACGCCGAACCAGAGGGTAATCGACTTGGATCGCGGGCAGCCCGGCACGCCGACCCGGCGCGGCTATCCCGCGCTGGCGCCCTACCTTCGCACCCATGTGAACCCGACGCGGATCGCGCGTGGACAGGATATGTACTCGGCGACGCGCGGCTATCACGCGGCGATAGAGGCGGAATATGGTGTGCCTGCCAAATACCTGCTCGCCATCTGGGGGCACGAAACGAACTATGGCGGCTATCGCGGCAATTTCGACCTGTCCCGTTCGCTCGCCACGCTGGCATGGGAAGGGCGGCGGCGCGACTTGTTCGAAGGCGAGTTTCTGTCGCTTCTGAAAGTCGCGGACCGCGGGTACGACCGCAGCGAACTGGTCGGCAGCTGGGCCGGCGCGTTCGGCAATCCGCAATTCCTGCCAAGCGTCTATTTGCGCTTGGCAACCGATGGCGATGGCGACGGCCGTGCCAACATCTTCACCAACCGCGCCGATACGCTGGCGTCCATAGCGCGCTATTTCCAGGATTCCGGATGGCGCAAGGGCCAACCGTGGGGCGTGCGCGCCAGCGTTCCGCGCGGCTTCGACTTCGCCGGTGTGGACAACGAAATCGTCTCGCCCGTCTGCTCGCGCGTGCATGAACGGCACAGCCAGTGGAAGAGGGTGCGCGAGTGGCGCGCCCTGGGTGTGCAGCCACAGCGCCCGCTATCCGACGATGCGATGGTGTCGCTGTTCCAACCCGACGGTCCGGAGGCACCCGCCTGGCTCTTAACGGCAAATTATAGGGTTATCCTCGAATATAACTGCTCGAACTACTACGCCATGAGTGTGGGATTGCTTGCAGATGAGATTGCACCCTGAATTACCGTTTCGCCGTAGCCGCCGCCTGCTGGCAGCCGCGGGTCCGTGCCTGTTTGTCGCCGCATGTTCCGGCGGTGGAGGCGACCTTGCCGACTTCGAAGCCGCCACTGCGGAAGCGGATATCGCGAGCGCCGCTTTGGGCGCACAGGCCGATTATCCTGTAACACTGGGTGCGCCATTCCTGGTCGATGGCACGCTGTATACCCCGAACGACGCGATAAATTACGACGAGATCGGCTATGCCACGCTCGATATGTCCGACAGCGGGACCGTGTCGATTGCGCACCGGACGTTGCCGATACCCAGCTACGTCGAACTGACCGCACTCGATAGCGGTCGGACCATTCTTGCCCGTGTGGAGCGCCGCGGCCCGATGCAGGGGCCTTACATTGCTGGCCTCTCGCGCGGTGCGGCCATGCAACTGCGTGCGGACGAGGGGACACCTATTCGCGCACGGCGCGTGCTGCCGCCCGAGAGCGAACGCGCGCAGCTTCGCAATGGCGCGCCCGCCTCGGCACGTGCCGATATGCCGCTTTCGCTTGTGAACGTATTGCGGCGCAAGCTTCCGCTCGACGGGTCCGCAGATATCGCCATGCCGGTAAATACGGCGCGGCAGGCTTCCGCTCCTACTACCCCCACCACCGTTGCGATGGGCACGGCTGCGACACGCTCTTTCGACACGGCATTCGGCGTTACGCGCACTGCCGACACACGCTATCCGCTCTCGCCCTTGAACGGCGTAGTGGCAGGCGCCGTGCAACCTGCTTCGGCCATTGCTGCGGCCCCGTCACAGCGCGCAGCCCTCTCCAGCGTTCCCTCAGGTGCGTTTGTCGTGCAGGCCGCTGCCTTCTCGAACGAAGCGAATGCGGAGCGCGCTGCCAAGGCCGTCGGCGGGTTCATCGAACCGGCAGGGCGTTTCTATCGCGTCCGCCTTGGCCCGTTTGCAGATCGGGGACAGGCCGAAGCAGCACTCGCCAAGGCGCGCAATGCGGGGTATGGCTCGGCGCGCGTATTCACCACGGGATAAGTGCCGATCCGCCCGGCACGCTGGAGCCGGACGATCACCCGAATTTGCCTTTTCTTTGCCGGACTGCTGGTCGCATTATCGCCGTCGGCGAGCCTGACTGCGCGCACCACGCCGGTTATCGCGGACGCGCCGGTCGTGTTGCTTAGCGACGCGCGGACCGGCCAGGTGCTGGTGGAGAAGAACGCCAACCACCGCTTCATTCCCGCCTCGGTCGCCAAGGTGATGACAGCCTACACCGCGTTCGAGGAAATGGCGGCTGGACGGCTTGCCGCTGCGCAAACGATAACGATGCGTCCGGACACGCAGAGCGCCTGGTATCGGCGCGGCTCCACAATGTTCATTCGTGAAGGGCAGGCCGTGTCTGTCGACACCTTGCTGTCGGGCATAACCGCCGTCTCCGCAAACGATGCCAGCGTGGCCTTGGCGGAGGGGCACAGTGGTTCGGTGGCGGGATGGACGCGATTGATGAATGCCAACGCCCAGGCGCTCGATATGCGCAACAGCCATTTCGCCACGCCCAACGGTTGGCCGGACGAGGGCCGCAGCTTCACTACCGCAGCGGACCTGACACGGCTGGCGACGGCAATGATCGCACGCCATCCGCAACGATATGCGCGCTATTTCGGACAACCGGGTTTCGCATTCAACGGTATCGCCCAAAACAACCACGATCCGATAACGCGGCGCGTTGCAGGCGCCGACGGTATCAAAACAGGCTATACGCGGCAGGCGGGCCTCACCTTCGTCGGCAGCGCGGAACGCGACGGGACACGGCTGGTCATGGTGCTGGCCGGGCTAAACGATTACGATGAGCGGGGCGAACTGGCGCGCGAGTTGATTGGCTGGGGTTTCGACGCTTTCGAACGACGCGTCCTCTATGAGACTGGCACCGTCGTAGGAACGGCGCATGTACAGGATAGTCCGGTCGGTCGGATTTCGCTGCGCACAACCGAGCCGGTCGCGGTGGCGATCCCCAAGGGAGCGGCAGGAATAAAAGGAAGCAGTATCCGCTATGCCGGGCCCCTGCGCGCGCCTGTTGCGGAAGGCCAGATCGTCGCCCGGCTAGTGATCGAAATCGAAGGCATGGAACCGGTCACCTATCCGCTCGCCGCGACACGCGACGCACCGCTGGCGAACCCGATGCAGCGAATTGCCAATGGTTTCCGGAGCTGGCTGCCATGACGCGCGGGCGTTTCATCACGCTCGAAGGAGGGGAGGGCACCGGCAAGTCCACGCAGGCCCGCCTTTTGGCTGCGACGCTGCGCGAAGCAGGGCGCGACGTTGTGACAACGCGCGAACCCGGCGGCACGACCGGTGCGGAAGCTATCAGGACCTTGCTGCTGTCGCCGCCGGACGGAGGGTGGAACCCGCGCGCGGAAGCGTTGCTGTTCGCCGCTGCCCGCAGCGATCATGTGGCAACGCTCATCGAACCGGCGCTTGCCGATGGCACATGGGTGGTGTGTGATCGATTTATCAACTCAAGTCGTGCCTATCAGGGCGTTGGTAATGCACTAGGCGATGCCGCAATCAACACGCTGCATGAACTTGGGAGCGGCGGAATGCTGCCCGACCTGACAATCCTGATCGACGTGCCTCAAGCGGTTGCACACGCGCGGGTCAGCGCGCGTGACGGTGCTGACAACGACGCGATCGGTGGGCGGGACGTACAGCCTATCATAAGGCTGTCGTGGCTGCGTTTGCGCGTTTCGCAAAGGAAGACCCGTCGCGCTTCGCGTGCGTGGATGGGGAGGGCACGATCGACGCCGTGCAGGCGCGGATTGTCGCTGCCGTCGCACGGCTGACGGTGGGCGCGGCGTGACATCGTCACCACTCCAGCCACACGAACAATGGACGCGCGCAATGGCGGGCAACCGGATGCATCACGCCTGGTTGCTGAGCGGCCGCGCAGGCATGGGCAAATCCCGGTTCGCCATGAAGGCCGCCCGCGCGCTGGTGGACGCGAACGAAGGGGTAACCGAACACGCCGACATCCACCGCGTCACGATGGGTCCGAAGGACGACGCGAATGCGCGGAAGGCTGCCGACGGCAAACCGTTCGACCGTGCGCGCAGCATTAGGGTCGATCAGGTGCGCGCGTTGCAGCGCCGTCTGGTGACCCGCCCCACACTCGGCGCACGCCGCGCGGTCATCATCGACCCGGTCGACAACATGGAAACAGCTGCCGCCAACGCTTTGTTGAAAAGCCTGGAGGAACCGCCGGTCGGCACCTTCTTTCTGCTTGTTTCGCACCGCCCGGGCGGATTGCTGCCGACCATCCGCTCGCGCTGTCGCGGATTGCATTTCGCGCCGCTCTCCGACGATGCCCTTCGAGCCGACTTGCGCGCTTCACACCCTAAGGCCGACGCGAGGACATATCGACGCCGCCATCATCGCCGCACGGGGATCACCCGGCGCTGCGCATGATTTTCTTGCAAGCGATCACATTCGTTTATTTGCAATTTTACAGCAGCTTGTCGCGCGTGGTTCGAGTGAAATGACCATGACCGGTGTGCTGGGCGCCCGGCCAAAACCGGAAGCGATCCAGCAGGCGTTCTCTCTTTCGCGCGCATTGCTGAGCCACGCCATCCGCTCGACAGGCAGGGAAGGGCAGTCATCCGCCATCGAGGCGCATGACAAGATCGTGCGTTTGCAGGCACAGGCCCCGACGATGAATTTCGACCCCGGCCTATTGCTGAATGAACTGGCCGCCTTGCTCGCACAGGTCGGCACAGCTAGCGCAAACGCCCATGCCTGATCCCTATTACGTCACCACGGCCATCAGTTACCCGAACGGCCCGCCGCATATCGGCCACGCATACGAGGCGATTGCCGCCGATGTCGTTGCGCGCTTCCGCCGCCAGTGTGGCCATCGCGTCCGGTTTCAGACCGGCACCGACGAACACGGCCTGAAAATGGCGCGCAAGGCGGAAGAGCGGGGCATGACGGCTCGTGCGTTGGCCGACGAGATGTCCGGCCTGTTCCGCACCATGTGCGACGCGTCTTAATATTACCTACGATCGCTTCATCCGCACCGTCGATGCCGATCACCACCGCGCCAGCCAGGCCTTGTGGCGCGCGATGGAGGAAAAGGGCGACCTGTATCTCGACCGCTACGAAGGCTGGTACTCGGTCCGCGACGAAGCCTATTACGACGAAACCGAGCTGGTCGAAGGCGAGGGCGGGGAGAAGCTGTCGCCGCAAGGCACGCCGGTCGAATGGACGGTGGAGGAAAGCTGGTTCTTCCGACTGTCACGCTATCAGGACAAACTGGTTGCATTGCTGGAAACGCCCGGATTTCTCGAGCCCGAAAGCCGCCGCAACGAGATGCTGTCCTTCGTGCGGGGCGGCCTGCGCGACCTGTCGATCAGCCGGACCAGTTTCGACTGGGGCGTCGCGGTGCCGGGCGATGACGGCCATGTCATGTATGTCTGGGTCGATGCGCTGACCAATTATCTGACCGGGCTGGGCTATCCTGACGAAACCGACGACATGGCCGCGTTCTGGCCCGCCGACCTGCACCTGATCGGCAAGGACATCGTCCGGTTCCATGCGGTCTACTGGCCCGCATTCCTGATGAGCGCCGACCTGCCGATGCCCAAGCAGGTTTTCGGTCACGGTTTCCTGCTCAATCGCGGGCGCAAGGAAAGCAAATCGCTTGGCAACGTGACCGATCCGGTGGCGCTGGCGCAGCAATTCGGCGTCGATCAGCTGCGCTATTTCCTGATGCGCGAAGTCGCATTCGGGCATGACGGTTCCTATTCCGAGGCGGCAATCGTGACCCGGTGCAATGCGGAACTGGCCAACAGCTTCGGCAATCTCGCGCAGCGCACGCTGTCCATGATTTACAAGAATTTGGACGGTGCACTGTCCGCCGACATCGACATGCAGCCGATGGATGACGCGCTGGCCGCCAAAGTCCGCGAGGAATGCGGTGCGATTGCGCGCGGCCTTTGAAAACCTGGCCTTCAGCGATGGTCTGGAGGCGTGGATGCGGGCCGTGTTCGCCTGCAATCAGTATGTCGATGACACCGCGCCGTGGGCGCTTCGCAAAACCGATCCGGAGCGGATGAATGCCGTCCTGATGGTCTTGTTCAAAATGGTGCGCGATCTTGGCAATCGCCGTGCTGCCGGTCGTTCCCGATGCCGGAAACATGCTGCTCGACCAGATGGGCATTCCAGCCAATGCGCGCAGCTATGCCGACTTGTCGGACGATGGATGGTTTGCAAGACGTGCGGATACAGGCGTTGCGCTCGAAAAGCCCGTAGGCGCGTTTCCGCGCCTCGATGAACCTGCCGCCGAAGCGGAGGGTGCGACGTGCTGATCGATAGCCATTGCCACCTCGAATATGAGGGCGTCGTCGAGGACCAGGCCGGTGTTCTCGCCCGCGCGCGCGATGCCGGCGTGACAGGCTTCCTCAACATCTCGACCAAGCAGTCGCGAATGGGATCAGGTCGTCGCCACCGCACATCGCGAGCCCGACGTCTGGGCCAGCGTAGGTATCCATCCGCACGAGGCAGACGCGCATGCCGATCTCGGGCGCGGGGCTTTGCTGGCCGCCAGCGCCGACCCGCGCGTCATCGCAATCGGCGAAACCGGGCTGGATTATTACTACGACAAATCGGACCGCTCCGTGCAGCAGGCACTGTTCCGGATGCATATCGGCGTGGCGCGCGAAACCGGCCTGCCCATAATCATCCACACCCGCGACGCCGAAGACGATACGGTAGACATCCTGGCGGACGAGCTGGGGAAGGGCGCATTTCCCGGCGCTGATCCATTGCTTCACGGCATCGGAGGCGTTCGGTCGAAAGGTGCTGGATCTGGGCCTGACCATCTCCCTATCGGGCATCGTGACTTTCAAAAACGCCAAGCCTTTGCAGGAATTTGCCGCATCCATTCCCAAGGATCGGCTGCTGGTGGAAACCGACAGTCCGTTCCTTGCGCCAGTGCCGCATCGCGGGAAGGCTTGCGAACCGGCTTTGTGCGCGACACCGCGACGTTTCTCGCCGATTTGCGTGGCGAGAACGCTGGACGAGCTGGCAGGCTACACGACGGCGAATTTCTTTCGCCTGTTCGGCAAGGCAGCAGCATGAAACTGATAATGCTCGGTTCGGGCACATCGACCGGCGTGCCGCGTATTGGCGGCGACTGGGGCGATTGCGATCCCGAGGAGCCGACGCAACCGGCGCACGCGTGTTTCGGTGGTCGTTGAAAGCGATTCAGGATCGCGCCTGCTGGTCGACACCTCCACCGATATGCGCCAGCAATTCCTTGCCAACGGCCTTGACCGCATCGACGGCGTTTTCTGGACCCACGACCATGCGGACCATTGCCACGGTATCGACGAGTTGCGGGCCCTCCGGTTCGGTCGGAAAAACCCGATCCCGGGATATGGATCGCCGGAAACAGTGCGGCGTCTGCGGCAGCGGTTCGACTACGTGTTTGCTGGCCAGCATGGCTATCCCACCATCGTATCGCTCGATACGCTGGATCGCATGCGCATGTGCGCCGGGTTCGGTGTGGCATGGTGCCAGATGCCGCACGGACCGACACAGAGTACGGCTTTCCGCTTCGAAGCCGATGGCAAGTCCATCGCGTATCTAACTGATTTCAGTGAAATAACCCGCGACATGAGTAAACTGGTCGATGGTGTCGATATCCTTGTAACCGACTGCCTGCGACGCGAGCCGCATCCGACGCACGCCAATCTCGGTATGGCACTGGAGCTGGCAAAAACGTCCGGAGCAAAGGCTACCGTGTTGAGCCATATGGACAAGAGCCTCGATTATCGCACGTTGTGCGCCGAAATGCCGGATGGCGTTCATGTCGGCTATGATGGACTGGAACTGGCAGCATGAACGGCTCGATATGGTTCACGATCATCTGGGGTGTCGGCGTTCTGGCGTTGGCTGGCGCGGCGCTCGCGTCGTACCGGCTTAATTGGCAGCGGGGCCTCAGTTACGCTTTCATCTGGGGAGCGTTGTTCGCGGGCGTGACGTTACTGTTCAATCTGGCGAATGGGTAGCGCGCGCAATGACATCGTACTTGTCGACTTTACATAATATCTATTATCGCATTGCATTGATGGCATCATGAACCGGCTTCTCGACATCATGGCGACCCTTCGCGATCCGCAGAAAGGATGCGAATGGGATGTGGCGCAAACAGCCGAAACAATCGTGCCGCACACAATCGAGGAAGCCTACGAGGTCGCCGATGCGGTCGGACAAGGCGACAGCGAAGCTCTGCGCGACGAACTTGGCGATTTGTTGTTCCAGGTCGTGTTCCAGGCGCGCATTGCCGAGGAAGCTGGCGCATTTCGCTTCGACGATGTCGTGACAGCCGTTTCGGACAAGCTCGAAGCGCGCCATCCGCATATCTTCGGATCGGAAACTTTACCGGGGGGAATGCAGGAAGCGCGGTGGGAAACGCTGAAGGAACGGGAGCGCGCCGCCAAAGGCGAGACCAGCGCGATGGATGGTGTCGCAACCGCCCTCCCCGCATTGCTGCGCGCCGAAAAGCTGCAAAAGCGCGCCAAGCGCGACGGGTTTCGACTGGGGCGATACCACAGGGACCGACGGCCAAGCTCCGCGAGGAGATGCGGGAACTGGCCGAAGCGTCGGTTGATCAACGCGAAGAAGAGGCAGGCGACCTGCTGTTCGCGGCAGTCAATGTCGTGCGCGCTTATGGAATTGCACCGGAAACAGCTCTGCGCCGTGGAAACGCCAAATTCGAACGCCGTTATCGCAAAATGGAAACTCTAGCGGATGGCAAGTTTGCGACGCTCTCGCTGGAAGAGCAGGAAGCATTATGGCAGCGCGTCAAGGCCAGCGAGACACCCGCTAAAGGGTAAGGTAGCGCCCGTATTCCTTCCGGCTCAGCCTGACGCGCATTGCCAGCTCCGGCCCCGCCTCTTCCACCGTGTCGGCTTCCGACAGCACTTCTCCATGGGCGTGCAGCCACGAAATCCGTTGTCCATCGCCGCTGGGCACGGTGAAATCATAAATCTGGGCGTCCGACGTCAGCAGTGCATCCACCCGCGTCAGCAAATCGTCGACGCCGGTTCCGGTCAGCGCCGATGTGGCAATGCGATCGGGGTCGGCAGCCAGCAGCGGTTCCAGTTCAACCGCGCGTTCACCCTCCACCAAATCCCATTTGTTCCACGCCTCGACAATCGGAATTTCGCTCGTACCGTCTTCGCTGTCGATCACACCCAAATCGGAGAGGATCGCCAGCACCTGCTGCTTCTGGGCCCCCGCCGCCGGGTTCGCGATATCGCGGACATGCACAATGACATCGGCCCCGGTTACTTCTTCCAGTGTCGCGCGGAAAGCGGCGACCAGCTGTGTCGGCAGGTCCGAGATGAAGCCGACCGTGTCGGACAGGATGGCCTTTTCGACACCCGGCAGGCGGATTGCGCGCATGGTCGGGTCGAGCGTGGCGAACAGCAGATCCTCGGCCATCACATCCGCGCCGGTCAGGCGGTTGAACAGCGTGGACTTGCCCGCATTGGTATAGCCGACCAGCGCAATCACCGGCCACGGTGCCTTGCCGCGTCGCTCACGGTGTAGTGTCCGGGTCTTGCGGACCTGATCCAGTTCGCGGCGCAGTCGCCCCATTCGCTGGCGGATCATACGACGGTCGGCCTCGATCTGCGTTTCACCCGGCCCGCCAAGGAAGCCGAAGCCGCCGCGCTGGCGTTCGAGGTGGGTCCAGCTGCGGACCAGGCGGCTCTGCTGGTAATCGAGATGCGCCAGCTCGACCTGCAACCGACCTTCGGCAGTTGCGGCACGCTCGCCGAAAATCTCCAGGATCAAGCCCGGTCCGGTCGATCACCTTGCGCTTGAGCTCGTCTTCCAGATTGCGCTGCTGGATCGGGCTGAGTGCGCCATCGACGATGACCAGCTCCGCCTCTTCCTGCTCGCACTGCGTGGCGATGTTCTCCACCTGCCCCGACCCGAACAGCGTGTTGGGCCGGACGTTACGCACCGGCAACACGGTTGCTTCGGCAATCACGATCCCGATAGCGAGCGCCAGGCCGCACGCCTCGGCAAGCCGTTCCGCCGCGTCGAGTTCGTACGCCGCGCCGCGAATATCGGGGCACAGCACCACCGCCCGCGCGCCGCGCGTAACTTCGCCTGAGTTCGGTGGTAAAGCTCAGCTGTCGCTTCACCCGTAAGATCGACCGGCGCGGCAGGCTGGATGGTCGATACGGCGTGCTTGTAAGCCAGTTGCACGTAGCCATCGCGTTCCAGCAGCATGCAGAACAGATCGTATGCCGCGATCGCGCCTTGCAGCATCACGCCGTTCACGAGGAACATCGTGACCTGCACATCGGCATCACGCACGCGGCGAGAAATACGTCCTGCAACAGGCGCTGTTTCCGGTTGCCGTCCTGGCGAGGCATATCAGAAGCGTCCATCGTTTGCGACGGCATGATGGTGCTGATGGCATGCTTGTAAACCAGCTGCGATTGCCCGTCGCGGCGCAGCAGGATCGAGAAATTGTCGAACCAAGTGATGATGCCCTGCAGCTTCACGCCCTTCACCAGAAACATGGTGACGGGCGACTTTTCCTTGCGAAGCACATTCAGGAACGCATCCTGCAAACTGCCCGATTTTGAACTTTTCTTTACTTTGGCCGGAGCTTCCGGTTCAGGGGCCGGGCGGGCTGACAGGGTGCGTCCTTCGGACATCGTTTTCGCCTTTTCTTTTGTCTTTTTGGCGACCGGCTTGCGCAGGTGCATTCTGGCGGATGGCTAGGGCATCGCACCGGTTCGAGGCATCAATATGATGACAAAAGGTATCATTTTCAACCATCGGCGCGCCTGACGGAGCAGTAAGGACGCCTACTCCGTTTCGTTCACGCGGCGGTCACCCATGCCCAGCAGCTTCAGCTTGCGGTGGAGCGCCGATCGTTCCATCCCGATGAAGCTGGCGGTCTTGGAAATATTGCCCGAAAACCGGCGGATCTGGATACTCAGATACTCGCGTTCGAAGCTCTCGCGTGCCTCGCGCAACGGCACGCCCATCATCGCGGACAGTCCCCCGCCCCCGCCCAGCCTGCCGCCGGTCACTTCGCTTGGCAGCACGTCGGGATCGATGGTGGCCATCTCTTCGCGCGGCGTCAGGATGACGGTCCGCTCCACCACATTGCGCAGCTGGCGCACATTGCCGGGCCAGTCATAGGCCTGCAGCGCCGCCATCGCCTGCGCATCGATTTCAGGGGCAGGCACGCCCTGCTCCGCCGCGTAGCGGGTGAAGAAATGCTCGGCCAGTGCCGGAATGTCGTCGCGCCGTTCCGCCAGCGACGGCATCGCGACGGGCACCACATTCAGGCGATAGAACAGGTCTTCGCGAAACCGCTTGTCTTCCATTTCCTGCTGCAGATCGCGCGAGGTCGAAGATACCACGCGCACATCCACACCGATCTGGCGACTGCCGCCGACCCGCACGAAAGCTCTGTTCCGTCAGCACGCGCAGGATACGCGCCTGCGTGGAGAGCGGCATGTCCGCCACCTCGTCGAGATACAGCGTGCCGCCATCGGCCACTTCCAGCAGCCCTTGCCGCACCAGCTTGCCGTTCGCTTCTTCGCCGAACAGTTCCTGCTCGAACCGCTCCGGCGTGATCCGCGCCGAATTGACGATCACGAACGCGCTATCGGCGCGCGGGCTCCAGGTGTGCAGCAGCCGGGCGGCCACTTCCTTGCCCGCGCCCGCCGGACCGCTGATCAGCACCCGGCTGCCCGTTCTCGCAACCCGTTTCAGCGTGGCGCGCACCTGATTGATGGCCGCGGAATTGCCGTTGAATTCCTCGCCTTGCGAAAAGCCCTGCCGCAGGCGCGTGTTCTCGCGCCGCAACCGCTCGGTTTCGGTGGCGCGCGCGACCAGCAGCAGCAACCGTTCCGCCTCGAACGGTTTTTCGATAAAGTCCATCGCGCCGCGGCTGACGGCGGACACGGCCGTGTCGATATTGCCGTGCCCGGAAAAGATGATGACCGGCAGCGACGGTTCGCGCTGCTTGATCGCGTCCAGCACTTCCAGCCCGTCCATCGGGCTGCCGTGCAGCCACACGTCGAGCAGCACCAGGCTGGGCCGCCGTTCGTCGATGGCTTTCAATGCGCTGTCGCTGTCGCCTGCCGTGCGGCAGTCATAGCCTTCATCGGACAATACGCCCGAGACCAGCTCGCGAATGTCGCGTTCGTCATCGACGACGAGAATATCGAGCGCCATTGCGCTGCTCCTGATTGCTGGCCTGATTGCGGGATAGTCATGGGGTGTCGGGGTCGGATGGTACGGGCGCGCGGGCGAAAGCGAGCGTGACGCGTGTGCCGCCGTCGGGTGTGGTCGCAAAGGTCATGTCGCCGCCATGTTCCTCCACGATCTTGTTGACGATCGCGAGACCCAGCCCGGTGCCCTTCTCGCGCGTGGTGACGTAAGGTTCGATAATCCGCGCGCCATCCTGCGGCAGGCCGACCCCGTTGTCTTCCACATGCACGCACACTTCGTCGGCGTGTTTTTCGAGGCGCACGGCAATGCGGGCGCGATAATCCGGTTCCGCCGATGCCTGCTTGGCTTCCACCGCTTCGACGGCGTTTTTCAGGACATTGGTCATCGCCTGGCCGACCTGGTGACGGTCGCAGCTGATCTGGTCCGGCCCCTCCCCCGCGACGGACAGGTCGAAATTGACTTCGCGGTGCGCGACTTCCTGCAGGAACAGCGCCTGCCGCACCAGATCATGCGCGTTTTCGATGCGGAATACCGGTTTGGGCAGGCGCGCGAAGGAGGAGAATTCGTCGACCATCTTGCGCAAGTCGCCGACCTGCCGGACGATCGTGTTGGTCAGATCGTCGAACAATTCGCCATCGACATCGATCTGCTTGCGATAGCGGCGTTTCAGCCGCTCCGTCGCCAGCTGGATCGGGGTGAGCGGGTTCTTGATCTCATGCGCGATGCGCCGCGCCACGTCCGACCATGCGGCCTGTCGCTGGTCGAGCAGCTGGCGCGTAATGTCCTCGAACGTGATCACCTTGCCGCTGCCTGTCGCGGTGATCTTCACCGCCAGCGTCAGCAGTTCGCCGGCGCGGTTGTGCGACACGATGCCGCTGTCCAGTCCGGCATCGATCAGTGCGGCGAATTGCGGCGCGAGCGTATCGATATCTGTAGGTTCGGGGGTGTCTTCCGACCCGGTGTCCAGCAGCGCCTGCGCCGCGCTGTTCATCAGCAACACCTTGCCATCCGCATCGAGCGAGATGATACCAGCGGAGATCGATTCCAGCACCGCCTCCATGAATGCGCGACGTTGGGAAAGCTGTGAATTGGCGCCGACCAGCGCGTCGGTCTGCTTCTCGATCTGGGCGGTCATACGGTTGAAGGCGCGATTGAGCAGGCCGATTTCGTCCGCACCGGTGCGCCCTTCGACGCGCAGGGCGAAATTGCCCGCCCCGACCTGCCGCGCCGCGCCGACCAGATCGGTCAGCGGTTCGACCTGCCGGTCCGCAAAGCGCAGCGCAAACCACACCGCCATCCCGACCAAGGCGAGCGAGGCAAGGTACAGCGCGAGGTTGAACCGCAACTGCAAGGCGCGGGCACGGGTTTGCAAGACAGTAAAACCTTCGCTGATCGCCTGCGCGCGTTGCCAGGATTTGAACCCGCGTTCTTCCAGATTGCGGACAGTGTAGAGGAACAGGCCGGTGTCCCGTCGACTGTCGCCACGGCTTCGATGCGCGAGTCCGTTGCCTCCATCACCGCGCGTTCGCCGTCCTGCAAACGGCGCACGCTTGCCGTTCCGAAAACGCCTGGCTTGCTTGCCTCGGTAATGTCGTAAGTCGCCACGGTGCGCAGCGAGCCGTCGTCCACCCGTTGCAGGATCGCCGCCTCGTTGATGTCGCGCCCGTCCATCTGGAAACTGACGAATTCCACGAAAGCCGGGTCGGTCAGTTCGGTGCGCTGCCCGCTTTCGAAATAGAAGCGCAGATCACCCGCCATCGTGACGGTTTCGTTCGTCACTTCCACCTGGTTTTCGACGTAATATTCGCGCGCCATCTCGTTCGCCGCCTGCATCAGGCCGCGCGAATTGGCGGAGAACCAGAAGTCCACGCCGGACTGGAACAGGAATGCAGCGAAACCCGCCACCAGCAATGTCGGCAAGGCGGCCACCATCGAGAAGAAGAACACGAGCCGCACATGCAGTCGCGCCGTGCTGCCCGCCGCGCGCCGGATTGCCATTCTGCGGCCTGCCAGCACGATCAGTCCGAGCGATGGAATCAGGGTGCCGATCAACAGCGTGGCGACCTGCGCCGAGGGCAGCAATTGTCCGCCCGGCGGCGCGTTCGTAAATGTAAACCAGGTCGCGTTACCATCGCAATAAAGGCAAGCACGGCCAGCACTTCGAGCAGGCCGATGATATTTGCACGGCGCGAGGCGGCGGCAAAGCGACGACGCCAGCGCGGGGTGGATCGGGCCAGGGATGGTGCAGCGGACGTCATCGTTGCCGCGTTACAACAACGGTGTTGCATATATGCAAGTCCCGTGGCGTCGAACCGTTGGCACTGTGCGACCGAAATTGGTGCGCAGTGGCGGCTAGCGCGGCTTGATTTCCAGTTCCCGCAGCTTCTTGCGCAGCGTATTGCGATTGATGCCGAGCAGTGCGGCAGCCTTCAACTGGTTGCCCTCCGTTTGCGCCAGCGCCCATTCCAACAGCGGGCGCTCTCGGTGTCGACGAAGGCGCGATATACGGTGCCGCGAGCGGGGTGCGCGTCGGCGATCCAGCTGGCGAAGGCCGCGCCGATGGCGTCCGGCGTCCCGCCGACACCCGCCATCGCAGGCGTATCGAGGATTGAATCGACCGCGACGCCATCGACCAAATCATCGCGCGACATCACCGCGAGCCGGAACACGGCGTTGTGCAATTCGCGGACATTGCCGGGCCACGGCAGGGCAGCCAGTTTCTCCACAGCGCCATCCGACAGCGCACGGCGCGGCAACCCTTCCTGCGCGGCGAGGTCGAGAAAATGCAGGGCGAGCGGCGCGATATCCTCGCGCCGTTCGCGCAAGGGCGGCAGGTGATCGGCACCACGTTGAGGCGATAGAACAGATCTTCGCGGAAAGTGCCGTTGGCGATCATCGGCGCGAGGTCGCGATTGGTCGCGGCGATGATGCGCACATCGATGGCGATTTCACGCCGCCCGCCGACGCGCCGGATCCGCCCGGATTGCAGCGCGCGCAGCAATCGCGTCTGCGCCTCGATAGGCATGTCGCCGATCTCGTCGAGGAACAGCGTGCCGCCATTGGCCTGCTCGAACTTGCCGATCGCTTGCGAGATGGCGCCGGTGAACGCGCCGCGCTCGTGCCCGAACAGCTCGCTTTCGATAAGGTCCGCCGGAATTGCGGCTGCGTTGACCGCAACGAACGGGCCGGTCTTGCGCGAGCCCAGCTGGTGGATGGCCTCGGCCACCAGCTCCTTGCCCGTGCCGCTTTCGCCCAGCACCAGCACCGTCAGATCGTTGCGCAGCACGCGGGTAATCATGCGATAGACCGCCTGCATCGCCTGGCTGCGCCCGACCAGTGGCAGGCCGTCTTCGCCCGCATCGTCCCGCTTGGCACCGCCCTCGTCACGCTGTTCCGCGTTGCGCCCCGCCGCCTGACGCACCGCGCTCAGCAATTCATCCAGGTCGAACGGTTTGGGGAAGTATTCGAACGCCCCCGCCTGCGTCGCGCGCACGGCGGTGTCGAGCGTGTTTTGCGCCGACAAAACGATGACCGGCATGCCCTTGGGCACGTCGCCAAGCGCGTCGATACCGTCATCGTCACCCAGCAGCACATCGGTCAGCATCGCCGCAAAAGTGCCTTGTGCAAGGCAGGCATCGCGCGCTGCGACGCTGTCGGCGTAAGTGACGGCGTAGCCCTCCGCCTCCAGCGCAGAGCGCACGACGGTGGCGATGGCCTGGTCGTCCTCGACCAGCAGGATGCGCTCAGCCATTTTGCATGCTCCCCTCGTTCGCACCGGCGACGGCCAGGTGGACCGTAAACACGGTGCGGCCGTCGCGCGCGTCGCGGCGATGGCGGACACGGCCGCCCATATCGGCAACCAGCTTCTTGACCAGCGGCAAGCCCAGTCCCTGCCCGCTGCGCTTCGAGGTGACGAACGGTTCGAAAATATGCGGCTCCAGCGCGGCATCCACCCCGGCGCCATTGTCTGCGATAGCAATCTCTATCGGCAGGCGGACCAGCGAACCGGCGCGCGGGATCGTCGCCGCAAGCCCGCTGACGAAGCGCGTGCGGACGGACACCAGCGGGTCGTCGCCGTTGCCGCAGGCATCCACCGCATTGGACAGCAGGTTGATGACCACTTGCTCCAGTTGATCGGCATTGCCGCGACATCGGGCAGCGAGGGATCGAAGGATTCCTCGAACACGACCGGCCCAGCGGTGCCGACCCGCACCACCGCCATCGCCTTGCGGATGGTGCCGTGCAGATTGACCGGGCCGTTTTCCGGGCGCGTCGCACTGCCCAGCGCCTGCATCCGGTCGACCAGCCTGGCGATCCGGTCGACTTCGGCGGACATCACATCGGTCAGCTGCCGGTCCGCGCTGTCCAGCTTGCGCGCGACCAGCTGCGCCGCGCCGCGTATCGCCGCCAGCGGGTTCTTGATCTCGTGCGCCAGAACGGCGGGCGCTTTCAGCGAAGCATCGGTTTTGGACGCGTAGGCCATGTCGTTCTGCGCCGCTTCCGATATGGTGACCACCCGCCAGCCCTCGTCGCCTGCCAGCGGGCTGGACGTCAGGTTGACGCGCCGCGTCTCGCCCGCCACCTGCATTGCAACACCGCGCGCAATCAAAGGCGCATTGTCGGCACGCAAGCGGTCGAACAATGCAGCATCGTCGATGTGCAGGCACTGGTCGAGCGACTGCCCGCACAATCGCCGTGCGCCCGCGCCCAACAGGTTCTCCGCCGCCGGATTGACTTCGCGCACCACGAAACCCGGATCGACCATCAGCAGCGCAAACAGCAGCGAAGCGATCTGGGTTTTGGCATCGGGAAGTTCGAGGGGCGGCGGCGGATCGGGCGGTGCGCAGGCGGTCGTCATGCGGCCTGCCTGTGCACGAAGGGTGCGTAGAACCGCTCGATCTCGCCCAGCACCTGGCGCGCATCGTCGATGAAATTGGCGCGATTGCGGAACTCCGCCGAGCCGTGCATCCCCTTGGTGTACCACCCGATATGCTTGCGCGCGACCTTCACGCCGACATCCGCCCCATACAGGTCGAGCATGCCGTTATAATGTTCGACCAGCACATCGTATTGTTCGCCAAAAGACGGCGAGGCGAGCTGTTCGCCGGTGCGCAGCCAGTGCATCACCTGCCCCAGCAGCCACGGCTTGCCATACGCACCGCGCCCGATCATCACGCCGTTGGCGCCCGATTGTTCCAGCGCATCGGCGGCATCCGCAATGGTGCAAATATCGCCATTCGCAATCACCGGAATGTCCACCGCGTCGCATACGGTGCGGATGAACCGCCAGTCCGCGCTGCCCTTGTACATCTGGTTGCGCGTGCGCCCGTGGACCGTAATCATCTTCACGCCCAGATCCTCGGCGATATGCGCAAGTTCCGGGGCGTTCAGGCTGGCATGGTCCCACCCCATCCGCATCTTGACCGTGACCGGGACGGAGACCGCCTTTACCGTGGCTTCCATCAGCTTGGCCGCCAGCGGCACCTCGCGCATCAGCGCCGATCCGGCCATACCATTCGTCACCTTGCGCACCGGACAGCCGAAATTGATATCGATGATGGCCGCGCCGCGATCCTCATTGAGCTTCGCCGCTTCCGCCATGCTGTCGGGGTCGCAGCCAACCAGCTGCATGGACACCGGCTCTTCGATGGCGTCCCACGCCACCTTTTGCAGCGATTGCCGCGTCTCGCGGATCATCGCCTGGCTTGCCACCATCTCGGTCACGTTGAGGCCGGACCCGTAGCGCCGCACCAGCGTACGGAACGGCATGTCCGTCACCCCCGTCATCGGCGCAAGCACGACGGGCTGCGGCACGACGACGGGACCGATCTCTATCGGTGCAAGCTCTGGTGGTGGGGGAAGTGTCATGTCTGGTACGGTTGCCTAATCTTTAGGCAACGAATACCGGTTTGCCACCTGCCGCGCAAGGCGGTAGCGCGCGCCCTGCATGAACAGCGCCCCGCCCTCCCCCTCCTTCCACGCCGTCATCGTCGCGGGTGGCTCCGGCACGCGCGCGGCGCAGCATGTACCGAAGCAGTTTGCAAAGTGGCGCGGCAAGCCCGTCTTGACGCATAGTATCGCCGCGCTGGCCGACGCAGGGGCGGCGCATATTGCGGTCGTGGTCCCCGACCCCGCCGATCCGCTGGCTCTGGACAGCATACCCGACGGCGCTCCAGTCACGCTGCTCAGAGGCGGCGACACGCGACAGGCATCGGTGCGCGCCGGGCTGGACGCGCTGGCCTCGCACATGCCCGAGCGCGTGCTGATCCACGATGCGGCACGGCCCGATATACCTGCAAGGGTCATCTCGCGCCTGCTTGCTGCGCTGGAAGACAGCGCAGGCGCGATTCCGGTTCTTCCCGTTGCCGACAGCCTGATCGTCGCAAACGACGCTGTCATGGGTGACCCGGTCGACCGCGACACGATACGCCGGGTGCAAACGCCGCAGGCATTCCACTTCGGCACCATTCTGAGCGCGCACCGTAGCTGGTCTGGCCCCGCAACGGCTGGCGACGATGCGCAAGTCGCGCGCGCAGCGGGTCATGCGGTGGTATTGGTGGAAGGGGAGGAAGCCTTGAAGAAGCTGACCTACGCCGCCGATTTCGAAATCGAGGAGCGCAGCACCATGCCGATGATGCGGATCGGGTCGGGATACGATGTCCACCGCCTTGCCGAAGGGGAGGCGCTGTGGCTCGCCGGTATCCAGATCGAACACACCCATGGTCTTGCCGGACACAGCGATGCCGACGTGGCGCTGCACGCGATTACCGATGCCGTGCTGGGCGCGATCGGCGCGGGCGATATCGGCCAGCACTTCTCGCCGTCGGACGCACGCTGGGCCGGTGCCTCGTCCGACCGGTTCCTGCGCCATGCCCGTGCGCTGGCAGACGAAGCGGGCTACGAAACCGGCAATGTCGATGTGACGATAATCTGCGAAGCGCCGAAGATCGGGCCGCACCGCGATGCCATGCGCGCCAGCATTGCAAGCATCTTGGATATTCCGGCAGACCGCGTTAGCGTGAAAGGCCACGACGACCGAAGGACTGGGGCCGACCGGCAGGCGCGAAGGTATCGCGGCGCAAGCGACGGCTCTGTTGATGAAGAAGGATCGACCATGACACGCACGCTATCGACCAAGCTGGCCGCAGCTGCCGCTGCCCTGAGCACCGCCGCCCTGCCCACCACCCTTTCCGCGCAGGAATGTGTCGCGCAATCCGATGTTGCGGATGCGGTGGTTTTCGCCGTTCCGATTGCCGTGAAAACGCTGCGCACGAAATGCGGCGGAACGCTGTCTTCGGACGGTTTCCTGATGTCGGGGTCCGATACGATGGTCGCTGCATTCGAACAGCAGGCCACGGCGGCATGGCCGGGTGCCTTGCGCTTGATCAGTACATTTGCCGGCAAGGATGGCGGTGCCGATGCCATCGCCGAGAGTCTGGCCACGCTCGATGCAGAGAACGCCGGCAACCTTCTCGGCGTATTGCTGCCCGGCATGGTGATGAAGGATTTCGATATGCAGGATTGCGGCAAGATCGAGCGCGGGCTTGAACTGCTCGCCCCGCTGCCGCCTGAAAACCTGGGCGGTATCGCTGCGTTTCTGGCCGAAATGTCGAAGGTGAAAAATCCGAGCATCTGTTCCGACGACGGCGCGTGAGCGACTTCGTTCTGCCCGATGACATCGTGTCGCTCGCGACGCGGGTCATCGAGGAAAACGCCGCAGCAGGGCGCAGGGTAACGCTGGCGGAAAGCTGCACCGGCGGTCTGGTGGCGGCGGCGTTGACCGAAGTGGCGGGATCGTCCGCCGTCATGGATCGCGGGTTCGTGACCTATTCCAACGCGGCCAAGATGGAATTGCTTGGCGTGGCCAGCGATATCATCGAGACATTCGGCGCGGTGTCCATCGCCTGCGCCTGGGCGATGGCGCAGGGTGCGCTTGCCCGCTCCGATGCCGATGTCGCGGTGGCGGTCAGCGGCGTTGCCGGACCCGGTGGCGGCACTGCGCTGAAGCCGGTCGGAACGGTCGTTTTCGCGCGCGCGATCCGGGGCGAGGATGGTGGGCAGGAAGGCGACTTGCAAAACTTCGGCGATCTGGGCCGCGCGGGGATCAGGCGTCAGGCCAGCGTGGTCGCCCTGGAATTGCTGCTGCCGTAAAGATCCGCCGCGCGCGCTTCGAAGGCGCCCATCAGCTTGCGGAAACGCGCGGTCCACGAACTGGCCCGCAATACGTTCGAAAACACCGCTCTTGAACGTGAAGTCCACGCAGAAATCCACTTCGCAGCCGCCATCCGGCGCAGGCGTGATCGTCCAGTTATTGTCCAGATTGCGCATCGGCCCGTCGATATAATGCACGGTGATACTCTCGGGGCGCTGCTTTACGACGCGCGACGTGAACCGTTCGCGCAGGGATTTGAAACCGACCACCATGTCGGCAACCATCTCGATGTCGCTGTCCGACCGGACGCGCGTTGCGACCACCCACGGCAGGAAACGCGGATACTTCGCCACGTCCGCGACCAGATCGAAAATCTGCTCCGGTGTGTAGGGCAGTATCCGGTGTTCTCGGATCGTCGGCATCAGGCTGTCGCTGGGGTGCGCGCCATGCGTTCGGCGCGGGCGGCTTTCATCACGGCGAAATCGTCACCGGCATGATAGCTGGAGCGGGTCAGCGGCGTGGACGCGACTTGCAGGAAGCCCTTGGCCCGCGCGATGGAACCGAAGGCGTCGAACGCCTTGGGCGTCACGAAATCCTCCACCTTGGCGTGTTTCGGCGTAGGCTGGAGATACTGGCCCATCGTCATGAAATCGATGTCGGCGCAGCGCATGTCGTCCATCACCTGATGCACTTCCAGACGCTGCTCCCCCAGCCCCAGCATGATGCCGGACTTGGTGAAAATCATCGGGTCGTGCGCCTTCACTTCCTCCAGCAGGCGCAGCGATGCGTAATAGCGCGCGCCGGGGCGAATGGTGGGATAAAGGCGCGGCACGGTTTCGAGGTTGTGGTTGTACACATCCGGCCCCGCCTCGCAGATCGCCTCCACTGCGGCACGCATCTTGCCGCGAAAATCGGGGGTCAGGATTTCGATGGTGGTGTCGGGCGTCTCGCGGCGCAGCGCCTTGATGACCTTGACGAACTGCCCTGCCCCGCCATCGGGCAAATCGTCGCGGTCGACCGAGGTGATGACGATATGGTTTAGCCCCATCTGCCCCGCCGCGATGGCGACGTTCTCCGCCTCCATCGGATCGACGATGCGCGGCATACCGGTCTTAACGTTGCAAAACGCACAGGCGCGAGTGCAGACATCGCCCAGGATCATCACCGTCGCGTGCTTCTTGTCCCAGCACTCGCCGATATTCGGGCACGCCGCCTCTTCGCACACGGTGTTCAGGCTGAGGTCGCGCATCAGCTTGCGCGTTTCATGATAGCCCTTGCTGACCGGCGCCTTCACCCTGATCCAGTCGGGCTTGCGCGCCCGTGCGGGGCGTTCGGCAGGCGGCTTGGGTGCTGATGACAGGTCGTTCATGCCGCGTATCTAAGGGCGCGAAGCGGCCCGCGCAATGCTGGGGACGTGCAGCGGGGTTGCACTTGTCGCACTGGTCGAACCGGTTTAGTCCGCCGGCATGGATGCAACCCTGCTACAGACGCTGACCTCGCCGGTGATCCTGTTTTTCGTGCTGGGCTTGCTGGCCGCGTTTGTACGGTCCGACCTTGCCGTGCCCGAAGCGCTGGCGAAGGGGCTGTCGCTTTACCTGATGGCGGCCATCGGGCTGAAGGGCGGTGTGGCGGTTTCGAAAAGCGGATTCGACCTGACCATCGCCGCTGCACTCGCGCTTGGCATCGCGGTCAGCTTCCTGCTCCCGCTCGTCGCCAATCCCGTCCTTGCCGGGTTCGGACGGCTCGACAGGATCAACGCCGGTGCAGTCGCCGCCCATTACGGTTCGGTCAGCGTCGTCACTTTCGTTACCGCCGTCGAAATTCTCGAAGCGCGCGGCACGCCGCCCGGCGGTTTCATGGTGGCGGTGATGGCGGCTATGGAAACGCCCGCGATCCTGACCGGATTAATGCTGGCGCGCGGGTTCGGCGGCGATACCGGCCGCAGCAAGGGCGCCTTGCTGCACGAGGTGTTCTTCAACGCCTCGGTTGTGCTGCTATTGGGGGCATTCGTGATCGGCATGGTCGCTGGCCCCACCGGTTTCATGGATGTCGCGCCGTTTTTCGAGGCCGGGTTCAAGGGCGTGCTGTGCCTGTTCCTGCTCGATATGGGCCTGATTGCGGCGCGCCGGATGATGGACACGCGATCGCTGACCTGGCGGCTGGTGGTTATCGCCATCGGCCTGCCACTGTTCAACGGACTGGTCGGCACGGTCGCCGCCTGGGGCATCGGGCTGGATGTCGGCTCGGTCGCCGCGTTCGGTGTGCTGTGCGCCAGCGCCAGCTATATCGCGGTGCCCGCAGCGATGCGGCTCGCCATGCCCGAAGCCGACCCCGGCATTTACCTGACGATGTCGCTCAGCATCACCTTCCCTTTCAACATCATGATAAATATCGGGCTGATCGCCTTGCTGGCTGATGCGCTGACGGGCCTTTCGGGAGGAGCGGGATGATGGAAACCGTTATCAGGAAACGCATCGAAATCCTGTCCGATGCCGCACTCGCCCGCACCGTGACAGACGCGATAGACCGCGCAGGCATTACCGGCTGGACCGTGACTCCAGTCACTTCGGGCAAGGGGCGCGAGGGGCGCTGGCGGGAGGAGAGAGTCACGGGCAGCGACAAGGTGTTCGTGCTAACCATCGCGCCGCAGGACAAGGCAGAGGCGCTGGCGCGCGACCTGTCGCCGATCCTGACCAGCCACAGCCTGCTGCTGACGATGTGGGATGTCGAGGTCATCCGGGGCGAACGCTTCTGATGCCCAAGTTTGCCGAACTTCTGCGCGGATACCAGCGCTTCCGCGACGAAGGCTACCGCGCCCAGCGCGCACGCTATGACTCGCTGGTTTCGGACGGGCAGCATCCCGGCGTCATGGTCATCGGCTGTTCGGACAGCCGCGTCGATCCGGCACAGATTTTCGACGTGCACCCCGGCGATATCTTCGTGGTCCGCAACGTCGCCGCGCTCGTCCCGCCTTACGAGGAACCGGGCGGCCTGCATGGTGTCTCCGCCGCGCTGGAATTCGCGGTGCAGATGCTGAAGGTTCGCCATATCGTGGTGATGGGACATGGCATGTGCGGCGGGTGCAAAGTCGCCCTGACGCAGGAGTTGAAGGATACCGCTCCCGGCGAAGGCGGGTTCATCGCGACATGGATCAGCCTGCTGAACGATGCGCGCGAGGCGGTGTTCGCGGAACATGGTGCGGACGGTCGCGATGCCGAACGCGCGATGGAAATGGCGGCGGTGGGCGTCAGCCTGAAGAACCTGCTGACCTTCCCCTATGTCGCGCAGAAGATCGCGGACGGCGCGCTGGAACTGCATGGCGCGTTCTTCGCCATTTCCGAAGGCGTGCTTTACCTGCGCGACGAAGCGGACGGAGATTTCAGGCCGGTCGCCTAACGCGCTTGCACGGTCGCGCAGACTGTCGCATCGGAACATCATGGCCCAACGCTCCGACAATATCGCCCTGCTGATCGACGCAGACAATGCCAGTCACCACGGCATCGACCCGGTGCTGACCGTTCTGGCGGAGCTGGGGCAGGTCAATATCCGCCGCGCCTACGGCAACTGGCGCAAGACCAGCCTGAAGGGCTGGATCGACAAGATGCATCGCTATGGCATCGAGCCGCAGCAGCAATTCGACCTGACCAAGGGCAAGAACGCCACCGACATGAAGATGACGATCGACGCGATGGACCTGCTCTATCACGGCCGCGTCAACGGGTTCGGCATCATGAGTTCGGACAGCGATTTCATGCCGCTGGCCATGCGGCTGCGGCAGGACGGGCACCCGGTCTATGGCTTCGGCAGCGCCAAGACGCCCGAGGCGTTTCGCGAGGCCTGCACCCGGTTCATCGACGTGAATGCGCTGGTACGCAGCGAGCGTCCGGAAAAACCGGAGAAGGACGGGCTGGACGACGAGCTGGTGCGGCTGCTGGTCGATGCCTACAACGCAAGCAAGCGCGATGCGCAAGGCTTCGCCAAGCTGGACGAAGTCGGCAAGCGGGCCGGCAACCGATCCAGTTTCGACGTGCGCAATTTCGGGTTTACGCGCCTGACCGACATGGTCGGATCGCTGCCGAACTTCTTGCAGGAACGCCGCGACGGCGGTGACATCTGGATCAAGCGGCTGCGTTGACACTCAGCGCATGAAAAAGGGGTGCGCGGTTGCCCGCACACCCCCACATCTTCTTTCGAACCTGCCTTAGCTGGCAGTCGTCGGCGCAGCCGCCTGTTCCAGCGCGGGCCGCTGCTGCTGGTCGGCGAATACTGTCCACAGCTTGGCGATTGCGGCGCGGTTGCCTTCCGCCTTGGCGAACGACGCCTTGGCCGCTTCCACCTTGCCCTGCATCAACTGCGCGATGCCTAGGCGCGTGTAAATCAGCGATGCATTGCCGTCGCCTTTCGTCAGTGCGACTTCGTACAGCGCTTCCGCCTTGTCACCCATTTCGTAACCGAGATAGGCATCCGCCGTGCTGCGAGCGAGTGAGGCGCTGGCCGAACTGCGCGCCTCACCTTCCAGATCGGCAAGGTCAGCCTTGTCGGCTGCGATACGCGAATTTGCGGACTTCAGCGTTTCGGAAATACGCGGTCCGGAGCCATTGATGACGCCGCTTGCGATACCCTTGTCGAGAATACGCTTCACTTCACCGGGCAGGCGCAGGACATCGGCTGCATCGACATACTCGAAATAGTCGCGCTCGCTGTTAAGCGCACCTGCCATGTCGCCCAGCCGCATCAGGTCGAGCAGTTCGGGGTTCTCAAGCAGCAGGATGTTGCGGTGGATATTGATGGCTTCACGCCAGTTTTCCACCGTTGGGTAATATTGCGCGTACATTGCAGCAAACTGTACGGCTTCGGATGAAAGATCGTTATTGTACGATGCGGCAAGCCCGCGACGGATCCAGTCCTGCGGCGGCTTTTGCCCGGCAGCACTCGCTTCGTTCAGCTTACCCTTGAGGTAACGCAGGCCGGACGCGTAATCTTCCTTCTGGAAATAGGTGTCGGCGATAATCGGCACCAGATCGGTCTTGTTGTAACCCGCCGCCGCTGCCTTGGTGAACTGGTCGCGCGCCGCCTCGTAATCATTGGCGAAATAAGCGAGCTGTCCGGCACTGTAGGTATATTGCGGGACGTTTTCGGCGGGCACCAGGCCGCTGTCCAGCATGGCGACGATGCCGCGCCGTTGTAGCGCCTGGTCGTCGAGCGTGATGCCGGCATTGTTCAGCATGCCGCCGATGGCATATTTCTCGTCCGGATTTTGTGCGGCAGCGTCCGCCGCTTCGATGGCGGCGCGCAATGCGGCGGCATCGACCGGCTGGGCTTTGATAAGCCCGTCCAGCGGGTTGTAGGCCGCCACGAATGCTTCGCTGTATTTCGACTTCGATGCCTTGTTGCTCTTCTCCTTGTCGCGCTTGGCACGTTGCGCCTGGGCAGGCTCGGCAAATGCCGTCACACCGATTGCGGTGCCGGTGACCAAGGCGACGGCCAGTGCCATACGGGATGCGGCGGAGCGGGTCTTTGCAAGGGGCGTAGAGCGGGGGGTGTTCATCGAATAACTCTCCAGTAAAATCGTCGGCCTTCTTCGACCGGCCTCGTTTGGGGAAACGCCTGATCGTGCCAGTGTGTTCCTGTTCGGCATTATCGATAGGGGATGTGGTCTGAATGCGTTTTGAACGCCCCTCGGCTTCAACGCACCGCACCACGCCAGACATATGTGGAAAACGGGGGTCATAACGGGCCTGTCACGGGCGGTTTGCTGGCGCTTTGCCCGCCCTTCCCCTAGTGTTGAACCCATCTCCTGTCCGCATTGCGGACGCTTCCAAGCGAACCCACCTTGAGCGACGATACAAACGCCCCGACCGCCCCCGCCGTCCCGCCGGAAACGCACGCGCGGATCGACATCGTGGACGAGATGAAGTCGAGCTATCTCGACTACGCGATGAGCGTCATCGTCAGCCGCGCGCTGCCCGATGTGCGCGACGGGCTGAAGCCGGTGCATCGCCGCATCCTGTGGACCTGTCAGGAAAACGGCTACGTCGCCGGGCGGCCCTATCGCAAGTCCGCCCGCATCGTCGGCGATACGATGGGTAAATATCACCCGCATGGCGACAGCGCGATCTACGATACGCTGGCCCGGATGACGCAGGACTGGTCGCTGCGCGTCCCGCTGATCGACGGTCAGGGCAATTTCGGCTCGATGGACCCCGATCCGCCCGCCGCCAGCCGCTATACCGAAGCGCGGCTGGAGAAAGTCGCCAACGCGCTGCTGGAGGATATCGGCAAGGACACCGTCGATTATCAGGACAATTATGACGGCACCGAGAGCGAGCCGGTGGTCCTGCCCGCGCGCTTCCCCAACCTGCTGGTCAATGGCGCGGGCGGCATCGCGGTCGGCATGGCGACCAATGTGCCGCCGCATAACCTTGGCGAAGTGATCGACGGCTGTCTTGCCTTTATCGAAGATCCCGCCATCACGTCCGAACAGCTGTTCGAGATCATTCCCGGTCCCGACTTCCCCACCGCGCCGCTGATCCTTGGGCAGGCTGGCGCGAAGGCGGCCTACACCACCGGTCGCGGCTCGATCCTGCAACGCTGCCGCCACGAGGTCGAGGCGACGCGCGGCGCGAAGACCGAGGGGCGCGAGAGTATCGTGTTCACCTCCATCCCCTATCAGGTCGGCAAGAACAGCCTGGTCGAAAAGATTGCCGAGGCAGCAAAGGAACGCCGGGTCGAGGGCATTTCCGACATCCGCGACGAAAGCAGCCGCGAAGGCATGCGCGTGGTCGTCGATCTGAAGCGCGATGCCACGCCCGATGTCGTGCTGAACCAGATCTGGCGGCACACGCCCGCGCAGGCCAGCTTCCCCGCCAATATGCTCGCCATACGCGGTGGCCGGCCCGAAACGCTGATGCTGCGCGATATTATCGAGGCGTTCATTGCCTTCCGCGAGCAGGTCATCACACGCCGCACCAAGTTCGAGCTGAACAAGGCGCGCGAACGGGCGCATATCTTGCTGGGGCTGGTCGTTGCCGTCACCAATCTGGACGAGGTGGTGGCGATCATTCGCGGTGCGCCCAACCCGGCCACCGCGCGCGACCGGTTGCTGGCGCGCGAATGGCCCATCGGCGACATCGCGCAATATATCGCGCTGGTCGAAGCGATCGAACCGGACGACGAGCAGGAGGGCGGCACCTATCGCCTGTCCGAACGGCAGGTGAAGGCCATCCTCGAACTGCGCCTCAACCGCCTGACCGCGCTTGGCCGCGACGAAATCGGCGACGAATTGCAGGAGCTGGCGACTGCTATCGAGGAATACCTCTCGATCCTCGCCGACCGGGTGAAGCTGTATCGCGTGATGCGCGAGGAGCTGGTCGCCGTGCGCGAGGAATACGCCACGCCGCGCCTCTCCGAAATCGCGCCTGCATGGGACGGGCTGGACGACGAAGACCTGATCGAACGTGGTGAAATGGTCGTGACGGTCACGCATGGCGGCTACATCAAGCGCACCCCGCTCGGCACGTTCCGCGCGCAGGCACGTGGCGGCAAGGGCCGCGCCAGCATGGCGACGAAGGACGAGGATGCCATCGTCGAAATGTTCGTCACCAGCACGCACACGCCGGTGCTGTTCTTCACCAATACGGGCCGCGTCTATCGCCTCAAGGTCTGGAAACTGCCCGAAGGCGCGCCGCAGACCAAGGGCCGTCCGATGGTCAACCTGCTGCCGCTGGCAGATGACGAGCTGGTCACAAATGTGCTGCCCCTGCCCGAAGACGAGAATGAATGGGCCGCGCTCAACATCATGTTTGCCACGGCCAACGGCATGGTCCGCCGCAATTCGATGGCGGCGTTCACCAACGTACCCACCAACGGCAAGTTCGCGATGGGCTTTGCCGAGGGTGGCGACGACCGGCTGATCGGCGTCAAACTGCTGTCCGAAGCGCAGGACGTGTTCCTCGCCAGCGACCGCGACAAGGCGATCCGCTTCAACGCCGCCGACGCGCGCGAAACCAAGAGCCGCACCGGTATCGGCGTGCGCGGCATGACGCTGGATGGGGCGAAGGTGGTGTCGCTCGCCGTGCTGAACGATTCCGCCCATGACGCCGAAGCGCGCGACGATTACCTGCGGATCGCGCCGTGGAAACAGGGCAACAGCCGCGACGATCTGTCCGGGCCGCAGCAGGAGATGGCGGAAGAGGAAGAGTTCATCCTGACCGTCACCGCCAACGGCTATGGCAAGCTCTCATCCGCCTATGAATATCGCACCATCGGGCGCGGCGGCAAAGGGCTGATCAATATCGGCACGCCCGACAGCGACCCCGAACGCAACGGTCCTGTCGTGGCCAGCTTCCCCGTGGTGCATGGCGAGCAGATCATGCTCGTCACCGACCAGGCCAAACTGATCCGGTTGGCGATCCGCTTCCGCCATCTGGTCGAGGGAGGCTTCGACAATCACGAGGGGCTGCCGGTAATAGGCCGTGCATCGTCCGGCGTCCGCCTGTTCGACGTGACGAAGAACGAGCACATCGTCGGCGTCGCGCGGATCGACGAGGAGGAAGAGCCGGAGAGCGAGGCGGAAGAAGCGGTGATCGAGGACATCGTCGGCGCCGATGCCGAGGAAACAGCGCCCGAAACCACCGAGGACCGCGACGACACCCTTCCCGAAGGCGATATGGCGTAATCTGGCGCGGCGTTAGCGCGCCGCGCCGGTATCCTTGCGCAATGTCTGGATCACGCCCGTCGCGATCAGGAACTGGCCGATGAAATAGAGCGGCCAGATCAGCAGGTCCGGCAACGCGCCGGAGAGGACATTGCCCGCTTCGGCAAAAATCAGCAGGTCCGACGCGACGAACAGCGCCGCCCCGGTTGCCACGCGCCATCGCGGGAAGCGGCTGAGGTATGCTGCGCTCGCCATTGTTCCCAGAACAACGCCGTACACGCCGATCAGCAGATCGAACGATAGTGCCCAGCTTGCCACGCCGATAGCCAGTGCGATGGCAGCGCAAACCGCCAGCGACTTACCATTCAACGGCGCACGAAAGTTGCGGGCATAAAGCGCGATGGCGAAACCGTGTGCGATGGCGAATGCGACACCGCCCGCTTCGAGGCTGAACCGGATCGCCATGTCCCCGACCGCCGCGACCGCCAGCGCCACCGCCAGCAATCGCGCATCCGCCGAGGCGTGTCGCAGGAAGGCGTATATGGAAAGCGCCCCGACCGCCGCGCCTTTCAGCAAGGTCAGCCAGACCCCGCCAATCGCCGAGCCTTGCAGGAAGATAGAACGCGACCGCCGCAATTATCGCAAGCAGCAGCCACGGGCGGCGATCGATGAGGGCGGTTCGGGCCATTGCCGCGCAGCCATAAGCGAACACGGCGCGCCCGTCGACGCCCCGATGAACACGCCTGACGATTGCGCCCGCCCCGCCCCGCCGCCATATAGCGGCGCATGACACATGACATTCACATCATCGGTGGCGGGCTGGCGGGCAGCGAGGCGGCGTGGCAGCTCGGCCAGCGCGGGCTTCCGCGTGCGCCTGTCCGAAATGCGCGGCAGCGGCGCGACGACGCCCGCGCACCAGACCGACGGACTGGCCGAGCTGGTCTGCTCCAACAGCTTCCGTTCCGATGATGACACGCGCAATGCGGTGGGCCTGCTGCATCACGAAATGCGCACGATGGACTCGCTCATCATGGCAGCGGGCGAAGATGCGCGCGTACCCGCAGGCTCTGCGATGGCGGTCGATCGCGATGCGTTTTCCGAAGGTGTGACAAGGCGGCTGAGCGATCATCCGAATATCACGGTGGTGCGCGAACGGATCGAGACGCTGCCTGCCAGCGGTCCGACCATCGTCGCTACCGGACCGCTGACGGCGGAGGCGCTGGCGAACAGCATCATCGAAGTGACCGGACGAGACCGGCTGGCCTTCTTCGATGCCATCGCCCCCATCGTCCACCGCGACAGCATCGACATGGACATCTGCTGGGTCCAGTCGCGCTGGAACAAGCGCACCGCCGCATCCAATGCCGACGGCGATTACATCAACTGCCCGATGAACCAGGAAGAATATCTCGCCTTCCACAGCGCGCTGGTCGCCAGCGACACGACCCAGTTCAAGGAATGGGAGCAGGACACGCCCTATTTCGAAGGGTGCATGCCCATCGAGGTCATGGCCGCGCGCGGTGTCGATACGCTTCGCTATGGCCCGATGAAACCGGTCGGGCTGGACGATCCGCGCACCGCATGCGAAGAATTTCCGCAAGGCCGCTGGCCCTATGCCGTGGTGCAGTTGCGGCAGGATAACGCGCTGGGCACATTGTGGAACATGGTCGGCTTCCAGACGAAGCTGAAATATGGCGCGCAGGCCGACCTGTTCCGCACCATCCCCGGATTGCAGGATGCGGAATTTGCGCGGCTTGGCGGGCTGCATCGCAATACATTTCTCAATTCGCCCGCCTTGCTGGACCGGCAGCTAAGGCTGAGAGGTCACGAGCACATCCGTTTCGCGGGGCAGATTACCGGCTGCGAGGGCTATGTCGAAAGCGCGGCTATCGGCCTGATGGCAGGCGTGATGGCGGCGCAGGACTTGCGCGGCGAAGCATGGCAATCGCCCCCGCGGAGCACCGCCACCGGCGCCTTGCTGGCGCATATCACCGGCGATGCCGAAGCCGAGACCTATCAGCCGATGAACGTCAATTTCGGCCTGTTCGACCCGCTGCACGACGTGAAGAAGAAACAGCGCAAGGAAGCTTATACCGAACGCGGCAAGACCGACTTCAGCGCATGGTCCAAGGCCGTCGAGCGGGTCGCGGTCCCTGCCTAGCAGCGACAGCGCGGCCGCGACGGCGCGCGTTTTTTCGGTGCGGTGCTGGCAAATTCCGCCTGCGTCAGTTCGCGGTTGCCGTCGCTGTCGGCGCCCTCGAACCGGTTTACCGTCGTCACCGCCCATTCCTCGAATGTCAGCAGGTTGTTGCCATCGACATCCAGCTTGCGAAAGGCGTTGGCACGGGTCGACAGCATCTCGTTGCGGGTTACCCGAAGGTCGCGATTGCGATCATAGCGGAAAAACCGCTTCTGTTCGCGCGTAAGTTCGGTGGCGGCGGGCGGTTCCGGGCCGCGCTGGTCGGCGGCATCGGACACGGGTATTTCGGCTTCCGCCGCCTTGTCAGATGTTTCGACCACAAGCGGCGGCGGCGCGCCTTCTTCTACCTGCGCACGGCCCTGCCACCAGAACAGCCCGACCGCGACCATCACGAGCGCAGCAAACGCCCCAAGCACCATTCTGTTCATTGCGCGCCTCCCGTCGGCTGCGCAGCATAGCTCAACGCCCGAACATGCCAAGGCGGCTGATCAACAGCGCATCGCGACGACGTGACACCAACGGCGCACCGCCACGCTGCAAACTGCTGCGCGCCAGTTCGCCGAGGATATGAAGATGCCGCACGGATTTCGGCAAGCGAACCGGTCGCGACAGGTCAGCTTGCGCAATTTGCACTATAATCGCCCGATTTTCGGGTGTGGCTTGCACTGAAGCCAAGTCAGCCAGTGCCCATAACCGGCCAGCACGCAGCAACTCGTCATTCTGCGGCTTTTCCAGCCGGTCACTTTCCAACGCCGAAAACAGGTAAGCACGGTTTGCCGCGAAGATATCGACTACCGAAGGCGCCTGCGCCTCGGCAACGACCAGGTGCTCCCACCCGTCGACAACCTTGCCCAGCATTCCGGACTGATATCCAAGGTGTTTGGAAAGGTTGTCCAGTACAACATCGCCCTTTGCCCGCTCCGCCAGTGGCAAACCTAGCTGGTCACGCCACCACGCCAGACGCAGCTGCGCCACCATCGGTTCGGTCGCCTGCGCCACGAACCGGGCAAGACGCGCATCGAATGCAAAAGCTGCTGCCGCCGACAAGCGCGCCTCACGAGGTGCGTGGCCCAGCGCAAGCCGTTGGGGGAGCGGGAGTTCGTCTAGGCTTGGAGCAGTCACTATGACGAAGGTGTTGGGTCTGCGCGGTTTAGTCAAGCAGACGGTTCGCGGTAACCGGTATCAACTACGGGGACAATTGCAGTTTCCGGCGATCAGGCCAGGATGCTTAGCAGGTATGTTCGGCAACGCCCGTTACCGGCGTGACATTCATGATCGGAGCGCCGCGAGTGCGAAACACGGTGGTTTCACGGAATATCTCGCCCGGCTGGACGTATTTTGCGATAATCGCATCGGCAACAATTGGCTCGTAAGGATAAAAAACCTCCGCCACGATTACCATCTGATTTTGCGCAAGTTCGATATTGTTCGGAAGGGTCACCTGCGGACCTTGCGCGATATCGTTCGATCCCGACCATTGTTCACCGATTGCGCTTTTGTTGGCGTTGCTGGTCAGGCAACGCTGCCACGCAATTTTATTCTGTACCTCGTCATCATCCGTGTCGACAATCCCGACAACAGCCGTAACCGCAACATTGCCCTTTGGGGCAATCGAATACGGAGCAGCAACCAGCTCTACCGCGGAGAAAAGATCTTTGATCTGCCGCTCGTTAGGCTGCACCTGGTTACCGGCAACCTGATCGGCCATGGTGGATGCCAGCCGCTCCGTCTTCTGCTTCGTCAATACCAGGTTCGTAAACTCCAGCCCTACAACGCCGAAGGTAATGAATATCGGAAGGATCAAAGCGAACTCGATCAACGCCAGACCGGCCGTATCCTTCACTATCTTGCGAAGCGACAGCTTCGCGAGGCACTTACGGTTTGGCTTGTTGGTCCAAAGGTTCAGGGACATGAGACATCCTGATATGGTTCGTTCCGCACCACGGTTGTCGCGCTGACGGTGTAAGCATCTTTGCCGTCGTTTATGGTATTGGACACGTAGGAAAATAATGAAGGAACCTGATACGTTGCATCGAACCTGACAACGTCGCCGAAGCTGCCATAAGCTCCTGTCGTCCCCATATCGGCGTCCCACTGCCCATTACCGTTTGTATCGTTATACGGCTCACCCGCGTCATGCTGTCCGTTGGCATCGGTGTCGCTGAATGGTTCGGGAGAGCCGACATTGCCGAACTCTTTTCCGTATGCACTGACTGTCAATTTGGGCGGCTGGCCGTCTGCGCTTTTGACCACAGTCATGCTTTCGGCGAGCGCCGCTTCGATATGCGTACCGTTTTCATCCGGACAATCGGTCACGCGGGATGCTCGGGCAGCTTCGAGAATGGCACTTTCCAGCGTAGAACGCGCGAAAGCAACATAACCCAGCTCTAGCATTCCACCCAAGAGAACGAGCATGACCGGCGCAACCACTGCGAACTCAATCGCTGCGCTACCCTGCTCGCACTCCCGCAACGATGTTCTGGCTGCCATCAGTTGGACAACCGCAGATCGACAAGTTCAGATGCAATCGTGACGAAAGCATTATTCAGCTCGCTGCCGCTGGATGTATCGAAGAAGTGTGTGTTGCGATCGGTCGCGCAGGCTCGAAACATCTCTCGTGTTTTCTTGCCCTCACTATTGTTCGAAAGAGAGAATGCGATGGTGTATATTTCGATACCCTTGGACTTCATAGACTCACACGTTTTGGAAAACCGACGGGACATATGTTCGATCGTGTCGTCTCTATCGGTGTTGGAGATCACGATCCGGTCCTCATACGTCTTGTATGCGGTGTAAGCGGTATCTTGTACTTTCCCGCTTGATGAATTTCGGCCATCATCGCGGCTGTCGAAATTGCCGTCAGTCATGAAGACAACGACACGGCGGGTCGGAATATTGGTCGGACGACTGCGTGGAAAAATGTCGTCGCGTGAAATCAGACGATAAGCCCACGTCATGGCCGGGTTGTGAAACGTCCCCGTTCCCGGACTCAAAGCCTCATTTTCGCGATCAATATAATCCTTGAGCTGCGTCTTCGTAGTTGAATACGAAACGGGCAACGCCTGAGCCGGACATTGATAATTCGGAGATGGCCCCCACTGGTTGTTAGGGCTGGCATTTTTGCTGTTGCCCGATTTGTGACTGTAGAATCGAGCGGCTTTGTAGTCGCCGTAATCCGGCAGCAGGTACGGATGAATAACGCTATTCGGCAGGTCGCACGAACGATAATAACTGTAGCTCGTATCGGAACAGATACCGTTTCCATGAAGGCGTACCATCGCCGACCGTACTGTCGGAATAGCGAATTGTTTCCTGAACTCGTCGAACGTATTTACCGTGTACCGGTTATCGACGTCCTGAAAAGACTGAACCTTTATGGGTGGATAAATGAACGGATCGAACTCAGACATCCCGCCCTCACCCGGCATATTGTCGCCCAAGTCAAAGGCGCCAGAGTCCATTGTCAAGCTATCGGAGCTAATATCCTGAATGGTCTCGTCTGCGAACAAACAGCCTTTCCAGCCAAGCGGATCGGATGCGCTAACATCGGTAAAACCCGGTCGCGACAGAACCATGGAACTGTCGTGCATGCGAACGAGATGTCCAACATTCACCATAGTATTGTAAGGCAAAATGCCGACAGCAAAATTGTCTCGCGTATTTTTATTACCGTAGATAATGTCCATGAAGTTCTTAGAAGCAGATTTTAGCTGCTTCATACGGTTACCTTGCATGGAACCAGTATTATCCAGAACCAAAAGCGCTTCCACAGCTGCGGGCAGAACGTCAGACGCTTCGGCAGTTGCAGTAACTGCTATCGGAAGGGAATTTATTCCTATCAGTTTCAGCAATGTGGTTTCTACATCACCATTCGCGGTGAGCGTCGCGGTAATAACGTCATCTACATCAGTAACGGTTATGTCGGGATCTTCGATTGTCGAGGCCATATAACCAACGGGAAAGTTCGCATCCATATACGAACGAGCTGTCTGTTTCGCTGCCGTATCCGAATTCGACGTAATCTGTTTGGCACGAACCGCCGCAAGCGCACCGGCATCGACCGCACCCTGAAGCTTCGACTTAGCCATATAGGCTCGGCCAAAATCCACTCCGCCGCCGACCATTGTCATGGTTGGGATCAGCGCAGCCGCCATGATCGGCATCACGTTGCCACCGCAGTCATGCAATAGTGCGCGAAGATTATTGACGCATGATGCTTTGAGCGATTTGAACATAATCTGGCGGTTCCCAAACGGGCATGATTGACGATTAAGCCAGAGGTCTAGGTGGACAACGTAAAGAATGTCCTAACGGGATTCTGTGCAGATCAACTCACAAGAAATTAACCAACATCATTCGTCTTACTATTATGGATTGAAGCTAGTCCGGCCGAACTATGGCGCAGTCTAACCAATAAAACCAATGACCTTCATGGGCCATCTTGCGCGTGACGAGGCGGGTAATACGCTGATGCTCGCCGGTGCCGCGTTGCTGCCGCTGCTCGGTATGGTCGGCGGCGGCGTGGACATGAGCCGCGCCTATCTCGCCAACAGCCGCCTGCAACAGGCGTGCGACGCCGGTGTCCTCGCCGCGCGCAAACGTCTCGGCTCGTCCGTCGTACTGGATGGCAAGGTGCCGGCCGATGTCGCCGACGTGGGCAACCGCTTCTTCAACATCAACTTTCAAAGCGGGGCATACGGCACGGACGAGCGATCCTTCGTAATGACGCTGGAAGACGATTACGCCATTACCGGCGAGGCGGAAGTGGATGTGCCAACGGCACTGATGAATGTGTTCGGCATCAACGACGTGCCCATCGCTGTCGAATGCGAAGCGCGGCTCAGCTTCCCCAATCTCGACATGATGATGGCAATCGATGTCACCGGCTCCATGCGCCACACCAATGCGGGCGACAGCCAGAGCCGGATCGAATCCGTCAAAGCGGTCATCCGCAATTTCCATAAACGGCTTGAAGGGTCCAAGGCACCCGGCGTCCGGCTCCGTTACGGGTTCGTGCCCTATGCTTCCAACGTCAATGTCGGGCACCTGCTCGAAGACGGCTGGGTGGTCGACGACTGGACCTACCAGTCACGCGAGCTGGACAGCAAAAGTACCAGTGTCGGGTACACGACGTTCGACAAAAACTGGCAATATCAGTCAGGATCGGTGACAGAATGGGATAGTCTGTCGAGTTTTCCCGCGACGTACATTCCCGGAAACCCTGGCTCGGGTGGTCAGGGCGATGCGGCATCGGGTGGAACGAGTGCCCGCTGGGAATGCCAGGGGGGGAAGCCTGGCGATAAGCTATCGCGTGACTACGAACATATCGAGACAACGAAGACCGAGGTCACGGATCCACCCGGAACCCGCACAGTAGTACGCAAGCGCCAGATCGAAAACGGAACGATTTACCGTGTCCAGCGGGTCGGTGAGACCTGCTATGTACAGTCGCGGACCTACACCGATTTTACCAATACGTTCGAAACTGTCACCAAACCGGAATACCGCACGTCAACTGCTTATCGCTACGCCCCTATTGCCCGCGACGTGCGCAACTGGCGCGACGAGAGCAATGGCTGCATCGAGGAACGCTCCACCTACCCCATTACCGATCCCGCCAATGTCGATTTCGACAAGGCTATCGATCTCGATATCGACCGGGTGCCGGATGGTGACGACAATACCAAATGGCGTCCACATTACGCCAAGGCGATTTATGTCCGCTCGCTGGATGGGAACGGCAATGGCGACATTTCCGTGCCCGAGGTCGTCACCGGCAAGAATTTCGCCGATACCGGTAACTGGTGGTTTTCGGATTGCCCGGCCCGCGCGAAGAAGTCCGAAGAAATGACGCCGGGCCAACTGGACAGCTATCTCGCCACGTTGAACACCGAAGGCTCCACCTATCACGATCTCGGAATGCTGTGGGCCGCGCGCCTTCTCTCACCGACGGGAATTCTGGCAGCGCATAATGCCGACGCGACACCCGACAATCCGACATCGCGGCATATCATATTCCTGACCGACGGCCAGACCGAACCCTATGACATCGCCTATGGTGCCTACGGTATCGAGGCGCTGGACCAGCGGCGATGGGCTCCGGGTGGTACGATGAGCCTGGTCGATACGGTGGAAACGCGGTTCGAGATCGCCTGTCTCGAAGCACGCAAACGCAACATCAATGTCTGGGTTGTCGCGTTCGGTACATCCATAAACCAGTCGATGATCGATTGCGCGGGGAACGGACGATATTTCGAGGCGGGCGACGCGGGCCAACTGGACAACATCTTCGGCAAAATCGCGGACTCGCTGGGCGACCTGAGGATTTCACGATGACACGACCGGCCCCAAACGCTGCGCCATCTGCTGCGCGATGAAGAAGGCGCGGCCATCGTCGAGTTCGCCTTGGCTGTACCGACCACTGATAATCCTGATGGTCGGCCTGTTCGAGCTGTCGCACGGCATGTACGTGCAAGCGATACTGGACGGCGCGTAGAAGAGGCCGGGCGCAACTCTTCACTGGAAACTGCGCGAGACAAGCAAGATCGAGCTGTTTGTCGAGAATCGCGTTCTTGATGTAGCCCCGCAAGCGACAGTTGCAGCAATTTGGCGCGCGCACGAAAGCTACAGCGATATTGGTCAGCTCGAAGATTTTTCCGATATAAATGGCGACGGCAGATGCAATGTCGGGGAGCCCTATGCGGACGCAAACGGCAGCGACGATCTGGATCGCAAAGGGAATTCGGGCATCGGCAACCCAAATGAAGCGGTGGTGTTTACAGCGGTTGCTGAGTTTGATCGCGTGTTCCCTATGCCTACTCTAGCTGGATGGTCCCCTACGAATACAGTTGTGAGCACGACAGTCCTGCGAAACCAGCCCTATCGCCAGCACAACGGCGCTCAGGAAATCAAACCCTGCGACGCAGCCGACGAGGCAAAAACCGCGGGCGCTGGCGGCGGCTTCCCACCGCCACCGGGGACGCCCCCTCCAGTATCCGACGATCCATGCGACAAACCCGGCATTCCGAGCCTGGAATGTCTTGCAGACACACTTGACGACAAAAAAGACAAGGACTGCAAAAAGAAGGGCAAGAGTAAAAAATGTAAGAAGCCTAAAAAGGACAAGCACAAGGACAAGGACGACGACGACGACGACGACGACGATGATGATGATGACTGATTGCACCTTTCGGCAAAATCTCAATTCGCTATGGCGCGACGACAGCGGCACGGCGCTGACCGAAATGGCATTCATCACGCCCGTGCTGCTCACACTGGGCGTTTACGGGCTGGAAACGGCGATGCTGGCGATCACGCATATGAAGATCGGCCAGGCCGCCATCCATATCGCGGACGATGCCTCGCGCATCGGGGCCGCTTCGGGACTGGAAGAGGAAAAGATCTACGAAAGCGATATCGTCGATCTGCTGCTCGGCTCCGACCTGCAAGCGGGCGGTGGTATCGACCTGTACGAACATGGCCGCGTCATCATCAGCAGCCAGGAAGTGGACCCGGACGATTCCTCCGGCAACCAGCAATACATCCACTGGCAACGTTGCATGGGCAAACGCAAATACGACAGCCAGTACGGTGGCGAAGGCACCGGCAAGGGCGATATCAACTTCGCCGGCATGGGGCCACCTGGCGAAGAAGTGCTGGCGATGGACGGCGACGCGGTGATCTTCGTGGAAATATCCTACGAATACCAGCCGCTTATGACCGATGCCTTTGTCGGCGACCGCGAGATCGTGGTGTCGTCATCCTTTACCGTGCGGGACGACCGCGACCTGTCGGGTATCTATTCCAACGGTGCCGGCAGCTCGACGCAACCTGCAACCTGCGACCGCTATGGCCGGTTCCGCTCGGGTGACCCCAGCAAGGGTGTCAAGGGCGGCTGGGAATGGGAGTGGGAGGACTAGAGGCCTTCCCACCCTCAAGTCAGACGTAGCAGACCTTTTTCACCGTCTCCACGATGCGCGAGGCATCGATCAGCGCCAGCTTTTCCAGATTGGCGGCATAGGGCAGCGGCACGTCCTCGTTGCATACGCGCAGCACCGGCGCATCGAGATCGTCGAAGCCGTCCTCCATGCACAGCGCGATGATTTCCGATGCGATCGAGCAGGTCGGCCAGCCTTCTTCCGCTATGACGACGCGGTTGGTCTTGGCGAGGCTGTCGAGCACGGCCTGCCGGTCGAGCGGGCGCAGTGTGCGCAGGTCGATCACTTCGGCCTCGATGCCCTCGCCCGCCAGAGTCTCTGCCGCTTCCAGCGCGAAGCCGACGCCGATGGAATAGCTGACGATGGTGACATCGCTGCCCTCGCGCATGATCCGCGCCTTGCCGATGGGCAGCACATGATCGTCCAGCTCCGGCAGTTCGAAGCTCTTGCCGTACACCAGCTCGTTTTCGAGGAACACGACCGGGTCTTCGCAGCGGATGGCAGCTTTCAGCAGACCCTTCGCATCGGACGCATCATAGGGCGCGATGACGATCAGGCCCGGCACGCTGGCATACCACGGACCGTAGTTCTGGCTGTGCTGCGCGCCGACGCGGCTGGCGGCACCATTGGGGCCGCGGAACACCACCGGACAGCGCATCTGGCCGCCCGACATGTAGTTCGTCTTGGCGGCCGAATTGATGATGTGGTCGATCGCCTGCATCGCGAAGTTGAAGGTCATGAATTCGACGATGGGGCGCAAACCGCCCATCGCCGCGCCGGTGCCGATCCCGGCGAACCCGTATTCGGTAATCGGCGTGTCGATCACCCGCTTCGGTCCGAATTCCTCCAGCAGCCCCTGCGTCACCTTGTAGGCGCCCTGGTACTCCGCCACTTCCTCGCCCATCACGAACACGCGCTCGTCGCGCCGCATTTCCTCGGCCATCGCATCGCGCAGTGCTTCGCGGACAGGGACGGTGGCCATATTGGTGCCGTGCGGAATGGCGGGATCGGCTTCGGCTCGCGCTTGGGCGGCGCGGGCGTTACCGAACCATCTTCGTCATCCTGCCCGACTTTCTTGCCTTCGCCTGCTGGCATCTCCGTCTCGGCTTCCGGTGCGGCCGGTGCTGGTGAAGGCGCGGCATCGCTTTCCTCCCCCTCGCCCGCCAGCATGGCGATGACGGTGCCGACGGCGACGTTCTCCGTCCCTTCGGCGACCATGATCTTGCCCAGCGTGCCTTCGTCGATGGATTCGAATTCCATCGTCGCCTTGTCGGTCTCGATCTCGGCGATGATATCGCCCGGCTCGATGGCGTCGCCTTCCTTCTTCAGCCACTTGGCAAGCGTGCCCTCTTCCATTGTGGGAGACAGCGCGGGCATCTTCAGTTCGATGGGCATGGCTCAGTACGTCTCCACCAGAACATCGGTATACAATTCGGACGGGTCGGGTTCGGGGGAGCTTTCGGCAAAGTCCGCCGCCTCCGCCACGATCTTGCGGATATCCTTGTCGATCGCTTTCAGCTCGTCCTCGCCCTTGCCGCCTTCCATCAGCAGCTTCTTCATCCCCTCGATCGGATCGTTGTGGTCGCGCTGCTCCTGCACTTCCTCGCGGGTGCGATACTTTGCCGGGTCGGACATGGAGTGCCCGCGATAGCGATAGGTGTTGCATTCGATCAGCACCGGGCCGTTGCCCTCGCGCACATGCTTGAACGCGATTTCCGCCGCGCTGCGCACTTCCAGCACGTCCATGCCGTTCACGTCCATGCCGGGAATGCGGAAGGCGGTGCCGCGCCGGTGGAATTCGGTTTCGGCCGAACTGCGCGTGACGGCGGTGCCCATCGCGTAACCGTTGTTTTCGATCACGAACACGATGGGCAGGTTCCACAGCGCCGCCATGTTGAATGTCTCGTAAACCTGCCCCTGGTTCGCCGCGCCGTCGCCGAAATAGGCGAGGCACAACCCGCCATCGTCATTATATTGATGCGCCAGCGCCAGCCCGCCGCCCAGCGAAACCTGCGCGCCGACGATGCCGTGGCCGCCGTAGAATTTGTGCTCGGTGCTGAACATATGCATCGAGCCGCCCTTGCCCTTCGAAATGCCCGCCTGCCGTCCGGTCAGCTCCGCCATGATGACCTTGGGATCGATGCCATAGGCCAGCATGTGCCCGTGGTCGCGATAACCGGTGATGACGCTGTCCAGTCCCTCGCTCAGCGCGGATTGCAGGCCGACCGCCACCGCTTCCTGCCCGATATACAGGTGGCAGAAGCCGCCGATCAGGCCGAGGCCGTAGAGCTGGCCGGCCTTTTCCTCGAACCGGCGGATCAGCAGCATCTGCTTGTAGAAATCCAGCATCTGCGCCGGATCGGCATCGAACTTCTTCGCCGCCTCGTGCGCGTCCTGAAGGCTGTGCAGCGCGAAATCGTCGGGCGTTGCGGCGGGTTTGGGGTTTGCTGCTTTTTTCGCTTTGCTGGCAGGCTGTTTGGCCAAGGGCGCATCCTCGTAAAATGCCGACACGTTCAGAGGTGCGGCGTTATCCAATGGAGGGACTGTGGCGCAGATGCAGGCCGCGCGCAACGGGTGCGCGGCGCGTGCATACGAAATCGCAAAGGGCTTTAGCGCGGTTGCGCGGTGTCGGGCGCTTCGGAAGGCAGCGTCAGGATCATCTCGTCGGGATGCACCATGTTCTGGTTGCGCCGCAGCAGTTCCACCACGAAATCCGGATCGGCCCCGCGCGGATCGAGCAAGTCGACCTGGTTCTGCAGATCGTCACGCTCCACCGTCAGCGCGGCAATGCGCATCTGGTGCGCGGTCGAGCAGCTCCGCCTTCTCGCCCCATGCCAGCAATCCGCCCGGCCCGGCAATCGCCAGCCCCGCGAACAGCAACAGCAGTGCCAGCGCAGCCCAGTCGGTCGCTCGCTCGCGCTGCGAAGCGATGCGGTATTGGGACCGTGTCTGTGCGGGCGAAGCCATGACCACACTAGAATCACAAATAATTCCAGCAGGCAAGCGGTAAATGTTGCGGAACGATGAAAAGATTCGCGTGCGCGACGAACCGAAGCGCCACTAGCGTTGACCCGGGTTGCACGGAAGCCGGATTGTAGTTACAAACGAAACCAGTTTCGCACACCCCTATCCCCATGGAGCCGCGCATGACCGATCTGTTCGACAATCCCATTGGCCTGAACGGCTTCGAGTTCGTCGAATTCTGCGCGCCGGAAAAGGGTCAGCTCGAACCGGTGTTCGCAGCGATGGGCTTCACCCATGTCGCCAGCCATCGCAGCAAGGATGTGCAGCTCTGGCGGCAGGGCGGTATCAACCTGCTCGCCAATTACGAACCGCGCAGCGCCGCATGGTATTTCGCGCGCGAACACGGACCGAGCGCCTGCGGCATGGCGTTCCGCGTGCAGGATGCCGCGAAGGCCTATGACGAATTGCTGGAACGCGGCGCGGAGCCGGTCGAGGTGCAGACCGGCCCGATGGAACTGCGCATCCCCGCCATTCGCGGCATCGGCGGCGCGATCCTGTATCTGGTGGACCGCTACAACACGACCGAAGACGCGGCGAGCGCGACGACGCACTCAGCATCTACGATATCGATTTCGAATTTCTGCCCGGTGTCGAAAAACACCCCGAAGGCGCAGGTTTCCTGCGGATCGACCATCTGACGCACAACGTCTATACCGGTCGCATGGCCTATTGGGCCGATTACTATGAAAAACTGTTCAATTTCCGCGAAATACGCTTCTTCGACATCAAGGGCGAATATACCGGCCTGACCTCCAAGGCGCTGACTGCGCCCGACGGCAAGATCAAGATCCCGCTCAATGAAGAGGGCGAAGGCGGCAAGGGCCAGATCGAGGAGTTTCTGCGCGCCTTCAACGGCGAGGGCATCCAGCACATCGCGCTGATCTGCGACGACCTCGTCGCCGCCTGGGACCGGCTCAAGGATTTCGGCGTGCCGTTCATGACCGCGCCGCCGGAAACCTATTACCAGATGCTGGACGAGCGCCTGCCCGGCCACGGCGAACCGGCGGACGAATTGCAGACGCGCGGCATCCTGCTGGACGGCACGATCGAGGACGGCCAGCCCCGCCTGCTGCTGCAGATCTTTGCAGAAGCGCAGGTCGGCCCGGTGTTCTTCGAATTCATCCAGCGCAAGGGCGACGACGGCTTCGGCGAAGGCAATTTCAAGGCGCTGTTCGAAAGCATCGAACGCGACCAGGTGGCGCGCGGCGTGCTCAGCGTGGAAGAAAGGTCGAGGAAATTGAAGAAGTCGCGCCGGTCCCGGTGGACTGATGGTGACGATTATCCAGCCAGACAGGTGCGTTATGACTGAACAACCCCGCCATCCCGACAACCTTCCCTGGGCGGCGTCCATCATGTTGCCTATCGCTGCAAGGATGCCCACGAAACGGTCGAGTGGTACGACCGCGTGCTGGGCATGGAATATACCAGCTGCCTTCAGCGAAGACCACGTTCCCTCCACCGGCGACTACGATCCCTACATGCATGTCTTCCTGGATGCGGGAAACAACAACGTGCTGGCGTTTTTCGAACTGCCGAAACAGGCGGACATGGGACGTGACGAGAACACGCCTGCCTGGGTCCAGCACCTCGCTTTCCGCGTGGCGGACGAGGACGCGCTGCTGGCGGCCAAGGCCCATGTCGAGGCGCAGGGCATCGACGTGCTCGGCCCGACCCATCATGGCATCTTCAAGTCGATCTATTTCTTCGATCCCAATGGCCACCGCGTGGAACTGGCCGCCGATATCGGAACGGACGAGCAATATGCCGAACTGAAAAAGGTCGCGATGCCGATGCTGGAGGAATGGAGCGAAACCAAGAAGGCGCCGCGCCATGCCGATTGGCTCCATGCGATTGCGCGCGAGGAACATTCTGCCTAGGCGTTCGTCGAACAGACCGATCCCCGACGCAGGATAAACAATGCAAGCCGAAGATACCGTTGAGATGACCGAAGCGGGCCGGGTCGCCGACCCCACCGCCAGCCCTATCGCCACCGTGCAGAACCAGGTTGCCGACATGGCGGACCAGTTCGTGCGCACCCTGCCCAGCCTCGCCATCGGTCTGGTCATCCTGATCGTGACGTGGATCGTCGCCAAGTTCGCCGTGCGTATTGCCGACCGCATCACCGGCCACACTGAAATGCGGCCCAGCCTGAAACAGCTGATCGATACGGTGGTCAAGCTGGCGATCTGGCTGGTCGGGCTGATGATCGCCGCCATCGTCATGATGCCGGGCCTGACGCCTGCCAGCCTGTTTGCCGGCCTCGGTATCGGCGCGGTCGCCATCGGCTTTGCCTTCCAGGATATCTTCGAGAACTTCCTCGCTGGTATCCTCATCATGATCCGCGAGAAAATGCGTATCGGCGATGTGATCGAATGCGAGGGCATCATCGGCAAGGTGGAGCATATCACCCTGCGCGAAACACACGTCCGCTCGCTGTCGAACGAGCTGACCGTCGTGCCCAACTCGGTCCTGTTCAAGAACCCGGTCAAGATCCTGACCGACGAGCCAAAACGCAGGCATCAGGTGGTGGCAGGCGTCTCCTACGACACCGACCTCGACCATGCCGCCGACGTCATCCGCACCGCGCTGGAGAAACTGGACGGTATCGATCAGGACAAGGGCGTGGAAATCTACGCGCAGGAATTCAATTCCAGCTCGGTCGATTTTCTCGTGCGCTGGTGGGCCGGCGCGAAGCCGAAGGAGGGCTGGCAAAGCACCGACCTCGTGGTTCGCACGATCAAGCGCGCGCTCGACGATGCCGGGATCGAAATACCGTTCCCCTACGTCACGCACACCTTCAAGGAACGCGTGCCGATGGGCAGCGAGCCGGGGGAAACGGTCGCGTCGGAATGACGAAGCACCGGCGTTGCGGAACGCCGTCACATGGCCGATAACCTTACCCGGCGGCAGGAATATACGCTGGCCATCGTCACCGGGATCACGGTCGCCAACGCCTATTATATCCATCCGATCATCTCAGAGGTGGCGCGCGATTTCGGCGTCGGCCCGGCGACTATCGGGCTGGTGCCCGCGCTGAACCAGCTGGCGCTGGCGCTTGGCATCCTGTTATTGCTGCCGCTGGGCGACCGGTTTGCGAACCGAACCCTTTGCTTCGTGTTTGCCACGGCACAGACGGTCGCGCTGGCGGCGATGTTGTTCGCGCCCGACTTCGCGCTGTTTCTCGTCGCATCGACCGTGCTGGGGTTCTTCACCATCGCGCCCTATATTCTGCCCGCCTACGCCTCGCGCCGTGTCGCGCCGGAGCGGATCGGGCACGTGACCGGCATCCTGACCGCCGGGATTATCTTCGGCATCCTGTTCGCCCGCACCGGCGCGGGCGTCATTACCGAACTGTTCGGCTGGCGCACCGTTTACGGCGTGGCAGTGGGTGCGATGATCGTGGTGACGGCCACCCTGCCCCTTCACGATGGAACCGCGCAGCGCCTCCGCCAAGCCGCGCGAACGTGGCAACTATTTCGCGCTCATCGCATCCATCGTCGCGCTGCTGCGACAATATCCGCAGGTTGTGCTGTCCGGCGTGATCCAGGCTTTCAATTTCGGCATCTTCCTGTCGGTCTGGCTGGGCCTCGCGCTTCATCTCACCGGCCCGGAGATGGGCTATGGCGTCGATACCGTCGGCTACCTCGCCGCATTCTCCGCCGTCAGCATCTATGCCACGCCCCGCCTCGGTCGCTGGGCCGACCGCATCGGCGCGCCCCGCGCCAGGGTGCGGATCGCGCTGGTCCAGATGGCGGCGGTGACACTGCTCTGGCCGTTCGGGAACAGCCTGTTGCTGCTGCTGATACCGATCATCGTGATGAACGCCGTTGGCCCCGCCATTGATGTCGCCGGACGCATGACGTTCTTGGGCCTCGACCCCGATATCCGCACCCGCCTGATGACCGCCTTTATCGTCATCATGTTCATCGGCGGCGGCGTGGCAAGCTGGGCGGGCACGGCGGTGTACGAGGCGGCGGGATGGGGCGGCAACGCGGTATTGGCGCTGGCAATGTCGGGCGTGGTGGTCGGCCTCAGCGTGCTGGCGGCACGCCGCGAACCGAGTGGTGCGCCCGACAGGATTTGAACCTGTGGCCCCCAGATTAGGAATCTGGTGCTCTATCCAACTGAGCTACGGGCGCCCGCGGCGTTCTTTACGGATGCGGGAGGGTGGCGCAATCAGTTGAGTTCGTCCGGATCCGCGACCGGGAACGGCAGCGGTGCGATTTCTATGCCTTCGTCGATCAGGCCTTTGGCTTCCTCGATGGTGGCCTTGCCGTGGATCGCTTCCAGTTCGGCGTCGCCGTAATGCATCTCGCGCGATTTCTTGGCGAAGCTCTCGCCGACCCAGGTGCTGCTGGACAGCGCCTTGGCCTGCGCTTTTGCCAGCGCGGTGATGGCCTTGCGCAGCTTGGGCGGAAGATCGTCTGCCATCACCTCGGTTTTCGGCGCGGCATCCACCTGTTGCGGCGCCATGACCTCGCGGCCTTTCGCAGGTACGGCGGGCGCCATCGGGGCCTTGTCCACCAGCGTCGAACCGCAGACCGGGCATCCGATCAGCCCGCCGTCGCGCTGTTCGACAAATGCCGTGCTGGATGCGAACCATCCTTCGAAGCGGTGGCCCGCTTCGCATCGCAGGTCGAAAACGATCATGGCGTCTTCAATCCGGGATGCGGCGGCGGTTGGCAAGGCTGGGCAGTTGCGCGCGCACCGAGGCGATGCGTGCCGGGTCGATGTCGGCAAAGCCCAGACCGGGTGCATCCCCTCCCATATCGAGCACGACCTGTCCCCACGGATCGACCACCAGGCTGTGCCCGTATGTCTCGCGCCCGTCCTCGTGCCGGCCGACCTGCGCGGCGGCGATGACATAGGCGCTGGCCTCTATGGCGCGGGCGCGTTGCAGGATGTGCCAATGCGCTGCACCGGTCGGCTTGGTGAAAGCGGCAGGTATTGCGATGACGTCGCAGCTTTCGCGGCCAAGTGCCTCATATAATGCGGGAAAGCGAATATCGTAACAGATCGAGAGGCCGAGCTTTCCGGCGGGCGTATGCGCCGTGACCACGCTGTCGCCCGCGCGATAGGCCGAGGATTCCTGCCACGTCTCGCCACTTTCCAGCGCAACATCGAACATGTGCATCTTGTCGTATCGGGCAATGACCGAACCGTCGCTATCGACCACGATGCTGCGGTTGGCCCAGTCGCCATCGTCCCGCTTCACCGCAATCGAACCCAGCGCCACCCAGACGCCATGCCGCACGGCAGCAGCGCACACCCGCGCCAGCACGGGATCATCGGCTTCGCGCGCAATCGCCTGCGCCGCCCGGTTGCGCGACCGATCGAGCAGGTTGGACATTTCAGGCGTAAACAGCATCGCCGCCCCGCCTTCCGCAGCCCGCTCCACCGCGCGTTCCAGCCCGGCGGCATTCGCAACCGGGTCGATGCCGGTGGTCGTTTGCAGGACCGCGATGCGCGTCATTCAGCCAGCCAGCATGGCGTCAAGTTTGCCCGCGCGCTCCAGCGCAGCGAGGTCGTCCGACCCGCCGACATGGGTCTCGCCGATGAATATCTGCGGCACGGTGCGCGCGCCGGGTGCGCGTTCCAGCATCCGTTCGCGGTCCGGCCCGCCCATCGTGATGTCATGCTCGGTATAGGCCGCGCCCTTGCCATCCAGCAGGCGTTTTGCGCGGATGCAATAGCCGCATCCGAACTTGGTGTAGATGTCGATCTGTGGCGTATTCATCGGCGGTATTCCTCTCGTGCGGGTCGCGCTTGAAACCGGGAAGGCTGCGCCTATCTGGAATGTGTCGGCGGACGCCCTTTGCGGGTTTGCCGACAGCCATTGCGGATGCCGAACCATCGGGTCCGTCACTACCATGAATTGCTCAAAAGAGGATTTGTTTTATGTCCCGTTTCGATTTTACGCCCTATCGCCGTTCCACCGTCGGCTTCGACCGCCTGTTCGACGTGCTGGAAAACCAGGCCCGCGCCAGTTCCGGCGACAATTACCCCCCCTTCAATATCGAGCGGCGCGGCGACGATGAATATCGCATCACGCTGGCCGTTGCGGGCTTCAAGCCCGACGATCTCGACCTGACCGCGCAGCAGAACCTGCTGACCGTGCAGGGCAAGCGCCGCGACGAAGACGGCAGCGAAGCGGAAATGCTGCATGTCGGCATCGCCAATCGCGGCTTCGAGCGGCGGTTCGAACTGGCCGATTATGTCCGCGTGGAAAACGCCGCGCTGGAAGACGGCCTGCTGGTCATCGACCTGGTGCGCGAAGTGCCCGACGCGATGAAGCCGAAGAAGATCGCGGTGAATGGCCAGGGTGGCCTGAAGGTCATCGAAGGCGACAAGCCTGCGGAAGACTCCAACGCCGCCTGACGAATAATTGGAAAGGCCCGGTCCAGCGACCGGGCCTTTTTTACATCAGGCGCGACTTGCTGACCGCCGCCGCGACGAATCCGGCGAACAGTGGATGCGGAGCGAAGGGCTTGGATTTCAGCTCGGGATGGAACTGAACGCCGACGAACCACGGGTGGTCGGGTCGCTCGACAATTTCGGGCAGCAGCCCGTCGGGCGACATGCCTGAAAACACCAGACCCGTCTTCTCCAGCGCCTCGCGATAGGCGACATTGACCTCGTAACGATGGCGATGGCGTTCCGCGATTTCCGGTGCGTCGTCATAGAGTTCGCGCACGCGGCTGCCTTCGGCCAGGGCGGCGGGATAGGCACCCAGACGCATCGTGCCGCCAAGATCGTCCTCGGCGTTGCGCGTTTGCAGGCCTTCCTTGCTCATCCATTCGGTGATGATTCCGACCACCGGATCGGCGGTGCTGCCGAATTCGGTGGAGGATGCGGCATTGTGCCCGGCCAGTCGCGCCGCCTTCGACGCAGGCCATCTGCATGCCCAGGCAGATGCCGAAGAACGGCACTTCGCGCTCGCGCGCAAACCGGACGCTGGCGATCTTGCCTTCGGAACCGCGCTCGCCAAACCCGCCCGGGACCAGCACACCGTGCAGCGGCTCCAGCTCCGCCATCAATCCGTCTTCGGCGTGGGTAAAAACCTCGGCATCGATCCAGCGGATATTGACCTTTACGCGGTTCGCCAGCCCGCCATGGACCAGCGCCTCGTTCAGCGATTTATAGGCATCCTGCAGCCCGACATATTTGCCGACCACGCCGATGGTCACTTCGCCTTCGGGATTGAAATAGCGATCCGTGACATCGTCCCAGCGCGCCAGGTCGGGTTCGGGCGCATCGGTGATGCCGAAGCCGCGCAGCACTTCGCTATCCAGCCCTTCGCGGTGATATTGCAGCGGCACCGAATAGATCGACGGCGCATCGAGCGCCGGGATCACCGCATCTGGCGCGCACATTGCAGAACTGCGCGATCTTGGCGCGTTCGGTGTCGGGCAGCGGATGTTCGCTGCGGCACAGCAGCACGTCGGGCTTGATGCCCAGCGATGCCAGTTCGCGCACCGAATGCTGCGTCGGCTTGGTCTTCAGCTCGCCCGCCGCGGCGATGTAAGGCACCAGCGTAACATGCACGCTCAGCGTTTGCAGCGGCTCCAGCTCGTTTCGCAGCTGGCGGATCGCTTCCATGAAGGGCAGCGATTCGATATCGCCCACCGTCCCGCCGATTTCGCACAGCACGAAATCCAGCCCTTCGGTATCGGCCACCGCGAATGCCTTGATGGCATCGGTCACATGCGGAATGACCTGCACCGTCGCGCCCAGATAATCGCCGCGCCGTTCGCGTGCGATGATGTCGCGATAGATGCGCCCGCTGGTGACATTGTCGCTTTGCCGCGCGGAAACGCCGGTGAAGCGTTCGTAATGGCCAAGGTCGAGATCGGTCTCCGCCCCGTCGTCGGTGACGTAGACTTCGCCATGCTGATACGGGCTCATCGTGCCCGGATCGACATTCAGATAGGGGTCGAACTTGCGAATGCGCACCGTGTAGCCGCGCGCCTGCAACAGCGCCGCGAGCGATGCCGCCATGAGACCTTTGCCGAGCGAGGAAACCACGCCGCCGGTGATGAAAATATACCGCGTCATGGGAGGCGAGCCTTACGCACCGAAGGGGATTCGGCACAACCGGTTTCGTGGCCGCCCGCGCGCTCGTCCCCCGTTTTAAACGATGATGCTATTCGCCGCCCGAAAGCGGGTCGCCATCGGCAGGCGCAGCGGGAGCCGCAGGTGCCGTGCCAGCTCCGGAAGCCGTGCCGTCCCCGTCGAGAATGGCGCCCAGCGGGTCTTCTTCGGGCGTCACAGTCCGGTCGATTGTCGACACCACCTCGTCCGTCGTGCCGGTTTCCACCGCCACCGCCGCCAGTGCAATCGACAGCAGCACGAAGGTCACCGCCAGCCACTTGGTCGCCGTCGTAAGAAAATCCGCCGCGCCGCGCGCGCTCATCATGCCGCCGGGGCTGCCGCCGATGCCGAGGCCGCCGCCTTCCGAACGCTGCATCAGGATCACCCCGACCAAAGCGGCGGCAACAATCGTCTGGACGACGGTGAGAAACAGGAAAAGGGACATTGCTGGCGTCTCGGTAACGAAGGGGATCAATAGGCGTGAAAGGCGTTATACGCTTGCATTAGGCGCTTATCCCCGCCGTCACAAGCGACAGGGCGACCGCAATCAGTCGGCTGGTACCGCCACGTCGGCGGCTGCGATAACGATGCCGAGGAAGCTTTCCGCCGAAAGGCTCGCCCCGCCGACCAGCGCGCCGCCCACTTCGTCGATGGACAGCAGCTCGCCCGCATTGTCCGCATTGACCGAACCGCCGTAGAGAATGCGAACCTGCGCGCCGGCCTCTTCGCCGAAGATATCCTGCAACGTCGCACGGATGGCAGCGTGCATCGGCCCGATTTCTTCGGCCGTTGCCGTGCGTCCGGTGCCGATGGCCCAGATCGGTTCATACGCAACGGTCAGGCTTTGCGCCGGATCGTCCAGCGTTTCGGGCAGCGATGCGCGCAGTTGCGCGGTAACGAAATCTTCCGCCTTGCCCTTGCGCCGCGTGTCTTCGGCCTCGCCCACACAGATCAGCACGCGCATTCCGGCGGACAGCGCCGCTTCGCCCTTGCTGCGGATCAGGGCATCGCTTTCGGCATGGTCCTGTCGCCGTTCGCTATGGCCCAGAATGACGAACTTCGCCCCGGCATCGGCCACCATCGCGGCGGAGATATCGCCGGTATGCGGCCCGTCTTCGCCCGGATGGCAATCCTGCGCGCCCACGGCAATCTGCCCCGCCTCGCGGTGGACGGGGTGCAGCAGGGTGAAGGGCGGCGCGACGGCCACCTCCACCTTCATCAGGTTCTTGGCGGCGCGGTCGATGGAGCGCGCCTGGCTGAGCATCGCCCGCGTCCCGTTCATTTTCCAGTTTCCGACGATGTAAGGCCGTTCGGCCATAGATATTGTTCCTGCGTATTATGATGGCCCGTGCGCGTAGGGTCGCACAGGAGCGAAGAAATGATGGAGAAGTTATATGGGAGGTTGCTGGTGGTGCGCTAGACGCAGTTTGCCGATCCGTCAAAACACCGGCCGACCTGTTGCCGCGGAGCCGCAGGGGCGGTATTGCGCGCGCTCTTGTTGCGGCCATCGTGCCGCATCCCCGCGACGGAAGCCCTTCTTGCCATGCAAATGTTTCGCAATTTCTTCAAATCGAAGCTCGGCATTCCGATCACGCTCGCCTTTGTCGTGCTTATCGGGTTCGCCTTCGCCGTCGCCGATGTGGGCAACGCGCCGACCTTCGGCGGTATTGCGGGTGGTGAACGCATCGCGGTCGTCGGCGATGAAAAGATTGCCAGTTCCGAAGTGGTGGATTCGGCAAACAACGCCCTGCTGAACCTGCGGCAGCAGGATCCCACCATTTCCATGCCGGCGTTCATCGCGGAAGGCGGGCTGGACCGGCTGGTGGAACAGCTGACCGAACGTGCCGCACTGACGGTCTTTGCCAATCGCAACGGGCTGCGCGCGGGCGATAATCTGGTGAACAGCCAGATCCTGCTCATCCCCGGTTTCAAGGGTGCGGACGGCAATTTCGACCAGGCCGCCTATCGCGATGCACTTGCCGCACGCAACGTGTCGGATGCAGAGGTGCGGAGGGATTTGAGCCGTGGCTTGCTGGCACAGCAACTGCTGATCCCGGCGGAATTCGGCGCACAAATGCCGGAACGCTTTGCCAAACGCTACGCCGTATTGTTGAAAGAAACGCGCAAGGGCGCCATCGGTCTGCTGCCGAGCACCGCCTTCGCGCCTGAAAGGGATGCGGACGACAAGACCTTGCGCGCGTTTTACACTGCAAACCGGGGCGATTTCATCAGGCCCGAACGCCGCACATTGCGCTACGCCACCTTCGGTTTGGACAATCTAGGCGCGCGCGTCGAGCCGACCGATGCCGAGATCACCGCATTCTACAACGACAACCGCGCACAATATGCCGCCTCGGAACGGCGCACGGTGACGCAGTTCATCGTGCCGACCAAGGCGGCGGCGGATGCCATTCGCAGCGCTATCAATAATGGCGGCTCCATCGAACGCTCGGCGCGCGAGGCTTCGCTATCGACTGCAACGCTGGCTCCGATGACCGCAGGCCGAGCTGGCGGCGCAAACTTCCGCCGCCGTGGCCAAGGCCGTATTCGAGGCACCGCGCGGCAAGGTCGCCGCACCGGCGCGCAGCGGGCTTGGCTTCCATGTTGCGCAGGTCGATGCGGTGGACCGTGTTGCCGGGCGCACATTGGCGCAGGTGCGCGGCGAGATTACCGAAAACCTCCGTACCGAGAAACAGCGGACCGCCGGTGCCGAATTCGTCGGCGATCTGGAGCAGCAGTTGCGCGATGGCGCATCGTTGCGGGAGATTGCGCAGGAAGTCGGCGCGACGCCCAAAGTGACGAAGCCGCTGACCGCGACCGGGCTGGTTTATGGCACGCAGGGCGAGCAGGTCGACGAGTTGCTTCGCCCTGCACTGCGGGAGGCTTTCGCAATGGAAGAAGGCGACCCGCAACTGGCCGAAACGGGCGAAGGCGGGACGTTCCTGATATTCGAAGTGGGCGCGATTACCGAAGCCGCCGCACCGCCCCTGTCCGAAATACGCGATCGGGCGCTGGCCGCATGGAAACTGTCCGAAGGGTCGAAGGGTGCGCGCGCGGCAAGCGACCGTATCCTGGCGCGGATCGGCAAGGGGCAGACGCTGGCCGCCGCTTTCGCTGCCGAGAAGGTCACGCTACCGCCTGCCGACAGCATAGCCCTGTCGCGCGAACAGCTTGCCCAGTCCGGGCAGCGGGTGCCGCCGCCGCTGGCGCTGATGTTCTCGATGGCGCGCGGTACGGCGAAAAAGCTGGAAGCACCGCAGGGCACCGGCTGGTTCATCGTCGAACTGGCCGATATCGAAACGGGCACGCTGGCCGATAACGACCCGCTGATTGCGCAGACGATGCAGGAACTGAATGGCGCGCTGGGTCAGGAATACGGCGCGCAGCTGCGCATGGCGATCCGCAACGAGGTCGGCATCGAAACCAACGACGCGGCAATCGACGCGGTGCGCAGGCAGCTTGTCGGCGAACGCTAGCCCTGCGGACCTTGCAATGCCGGACCTGAACAACGCCGATGCGGCGCGCGAACAGCTGGCGAGCGGCGCACCTGCGCTGGTCTGGCGACGGGTTGTTGCCGATACCGCTGACGCCGGTCGGCGCAGCGCAACGCCTGATGGAAAGCGGGCGCGGCGATTTCCTGCTGGAATCGGTCGAAGGCGGCGAGAACCGCGGGCGCTACAGCCTGCTCGGCCTCGCACCCGGACCTCGTGTTTCGCAGCGATGCGGCGCAGGTTGCGATCAATCGACCGACTGGGCAGACGACCGCGACGCTTTCGCGCCATCGACCGGCCGCCCGATCGAGGCCCTTGCGCCGCTTGTCGCGGATTGCCGTATCGACGTGCCCGACGGCCTGCCCCCCGCCCTCGCCTGCCTCGTCGGCTATTTCGGTTACGAGACGATCGGGCTGGTCGAAGACATCGCGCGCGCACCGGCGAGCGAGCTCGACCTGCCCGACATGCTGTTCGTGCGCCCGACGCTGCTGCTGGTGTTCGACAACGCTGTCGGACGAGCTGTATCGTCATCGCGCCGCTATGGCCAGGCGACTGGTGACCCGGAGCAGGCCGCTGGCGACGGCGGCCGAGCGGATCGACGACGCCTTGCGCACGCTGGCCGGGCCATCCGCGCGCCCTGCCGCGCACACCGCAGCCGACTTGCCGGAGCCGGTCCTGACGCCGCAGATTGCGCGAACGGCGATTACCGCGCAATGGTGGCGCAGGCGAAGGAATACATCGTGGCGGGCGACATCTTCCAGGTCGTGCTGGCGCAGCGCTTCACCTGCCCGTTCCCGCTGCCGCCGCTTCGCGCTCTATCGCGCACTGCGGCGCGTGAACCCCTCGCCCTTCCTCTATTTCCTCGACCTGCCCGGTTTCGCCGTGGTCGGGTCCAGCCCCGAAATCCTGGTTCGCGTCCGCGATGGCGAAGTGACCATCCGCCCCATCGCCGGAACCCGCCCGCGCGGCGCGACGCCGCGAGGCCGACCGCGCAGCCGAACGCGAGCTGCTGGCCGATCCGAAAGAGTGTGCCGAGCACCTGATGCTGCTCGATCTGGGCCGCAACGATGTCGGGCGCGTGGCCGCGCGGCACAGTGTCGACGTGACCGACAGCTATACGCGTCGAACGCTACAGCCATGTCATGCACATCGTCAGCAATGTCGTGGGCACACTTGCGCCAGAACACGATGCGCTCGATGCGCTGTTCGCAGGCTTTCCCGCCGGCACCGTCAGCGGCGCGCCAAAGCTGCGCGCATGCGAGATCATCGCCGAACTGGAACCGGAAACGCGCGGGGCCTATGCCGGCGGCGTCGGCTATTTCGCGCCCGATGGCTCGGTCGACAGCTGCATCGTGCTGCGCACCGCCGTGGTGAAGGACGGCATCATGCATGTGCAGGCGGGCGCGGGAATTGTCGCCGACAGCGATCCCGCCTATGAACAGCGCGAATGCGAAGCCAAGGCCGGTGCCTTGCTCGCCGCCGCGAGGGAAGCGGTGCGCATGGCGAGCGAAGCGGGGTTCGGACAATGAGGACTGGCTGGATCGTCGCGGCGCTTGCGCTGGCCACGCCGCTCTACGCCTGCGCGCCCGAACCCGAAGGCAAGCCGATCCTGCGCACCGACATGGACGGCGCGGGCCCGAATGGCGAAGGCGAGCCTGCCGGAACCGTCGAGCCAGCGCAACCGCACCGCCGCATCGCGCACGTCCGCCTGCCGCACCGTCACATTCGAAGACGCGCGCTTCACCCATTGCATTGCCGATCCCGGCGCGCCATCGCATCGCGACCGACCTCGGCCCCGATGGCGGCGCCCCCTATCGCAGCCTTGCCACGCTCGCCGCAAGCCGCGCCGCCGATGCGCCGCCGGTGGCCTTTGCCGTCAATGGCGGAATGTTCGACGGCGAAGGCGAGCCCGATCGGCTATTACGTCGAAGGCGGCGAGCGGCTGGAAGAGCTGAACCGCGCCGATGGTCCGGGCAATTTCCACCTGAAACCCAACGGCGTATTCTTCGGCACCGGCGACCGGTGGCAAGTGCGCGACGGCGGACGATTTCTACCGCAATGTCGGCGACCGTCCCGCCTTCGGCACGCAAAGCGGCCCGATGCTGGTCATCGACGGCAAGCTGCATCCCGAATTCGCGCAGGATGGGCCGAGCAAGGCGGTCCGCAACGGCGTGGGCGTCGATGGCGAAGGGCGCGCGCATTTCGTGATCTCGAACGAGCGCGGTCAGCTTCGGCAAGCTGGCGCGCGCTATTTCCGCGATCAGGCTGAAGACGCCCAATGCGCTGTTTCTCGACGGCAATGTCTCCGCGCTGTGGGATCCGGTGGCCGGCCGGCTCGATAGCGGCGCCGCGCTGGGTCCGCTTGCTCGTGGTGGAAGAGCGCAGAAGGCGCGCCAGTGATCCTCGTCATCGACAATTACGACAGCTTCACCTTCAATCTGGTCCATTACCTGATGGAACTGGGCGCAGATGTGCGGGTCGAACGCAACGACGCGTTGACCGCCGGCGAAGCCGTGGATAGCGGCGCGGCGGGCATCCTGATCTCGCCCGGCCCCTGCACGCCGACGATGCCGGGATCAGCCTCGATCTGCGTGGCCGCCTGCGCCGATGCGCGAACTGCCGCTGCTGGGCGTATGCCTTGGCCATCAGGCGATCGGCCAGCATTTCGGCGGCAAGGTCGTGCGCGGCGGGCTGATGCACGGCAAGACCAGCGCCGTCACGCATGACGGCAGCGGCGTGTTCGCCGGCCTGCCCTCGCCCTTCATCGCCACGCGCTATCATTCGCTGGTGGTCGAGGATGTGCCCGATGCGCTGGCCGTCAACGCGACCAGCACGACGCCCGGACTGGACGGCACGGCGATCATGGGCTTTCGCCACGCAGACGCTGCCCATTCACGGCGTGCAATTCCATCCCGAAAGCATCGCCACCGAACACGGCCACGCGCTGCTGGCCAATTTCCTGCGAATGTGCGGCCTTTCCGGAAGGATCGGCCCGTGAAAGAGCACCGCATGACCGACGCTTCCCGACCGCCGACGCAACTGCTGAACGAAGCCGAAGCCGAGACTGTTTTCGGCCAAATCCTCGATGGCGAAGTCGGCGACGATGCAATCGAACGCTATCCTCGGTCGGCATGTCCGACCGCAGCGAGACCTGCGGCGAAATCGCCGGGGCGGCGCGGGCGCTGCGTGCACGGCTGATGCCCGTCGCCGCGCCCGACGATGCCATCGACTGTCTGCGGCACCGGCGGCGACGGGCACCACACGCTGAACGTCTCCACCGCCGTCAGCCTGGTGGTCGCGGCGGCGGGCGTGCCGGTGGCCAAGCATGGCAACCGCGCCGCCAGCAGCAAGTCCGGCGCGGCGGATACGCTGGAGGCGCTGGGCCTCGACATGGACGCCGCCGGACGCACGGCGGAACGCACGCTGGCCGAGATCGGCATCTGCTTCCTGTTTGCGAAGAACCACCACCCCGCGATGGGCCGCATCCAGCCGATCCGCCAGCGCATCGGCCGTCGCACGATCTTCAACCTGATGGGGCCGCTGTCCAATCCCGCGGGTGTGCGTCGCCAGCTGATCGGTATCGCGCGCCCGGCCTATGTGCCGATCTATGCCCGCGCGATGACGCGGCTCGGCACGGACCGCACGCTGATCGTATCGGGCGACGAAGGGCTGGACGAACTGAGCCTGGCCGGCGGCAACGAGGTGGCGAATGTGTCGCGGCGATGCTTTCGCCATGCAGCGCGTCGATGCGACGGCCGCCGGTCTGCCGAACGCGCCGGTTCCACGCGATACGCGGCGGCGATGCGGCGCATAATGCCGCCGCGCTGAAGGCATTGCTGGCGGGCGAACACAGCGCCTATCGCGATGCGGTCCTGTTCAACGCCGCCGCGGCGCTTGATGGTGGCGGGCAAGGACGATGACCTGCCGGCAGGCGTCGCGCGGGCAGCGGAAGCCCTCGATAGCGGGGCGGCCCGTGCGCTGCTGGACAGCTGGATCGAGCTGGCCCGTATGAACAAGCTGGAGGAAATTTGCGCCACGAAGCGCGAGGAAGTCGCGGCGCGCAAGACAGCGGCGACGCTGGCCGATCTGGATGCGCGCGCCGCGCGAACAGAGCGCCCCGCGCGGGTTTCGGGCGGCGCTTGGAACGCAAGGCGGCAGACGGCTTTGCGCTTATCGCAGAAATCAAGAAAGCTTCTCCTTCCAAAGGGCTTGATCCGCGAAGATTTCCGCCCCCACGCCCATGCGCTCGCATATGCCAAGGGCGGTGCGGCCTGCCTCTCGGTGCTGACCGATGCGCCCTATTTTCAGGGGCATGAGGACTATCTGCTCGAAGCGCGCGCCAGTTGCGACCTGCCGGTGCTGCGCAAGGATTTCATGGTCGATCCGTGGCAGGTGGCGGAAAGCCGCGCGCCATCGGCGCGGATGCGATCCTGATCATCGTCGCGGCGCTGGACGACGGGCAGATGGCGGAGATCGAAGCCGCCGCGATCGAACGCGGCATGGACGTGCTGGTCGAAGTGCATGACGAGGCCGAGCTGGAGCGCGCCGCCGCGCTGCAATCGCGACTGATCGGCGTGAACAACCGCGATTTGCGGACCTTCGAAACCGACCTCGCCACCACCGAGCGACTGGCCCCGCGCGCGCCGGACGGCGCGCTTGCTGGTCGGCGAAAGCGGCATCGCCAGCCATGCCGATTGCCTGCGCCTTGCGCAAAGCGGCGTGCGCAGCTTCCTGGTGGGCGAAAGCCTGATGCGGCAGGACGATGTCGCGGCTGCCACGCGCACGCTGCTGCAAGGTTAGCGGTGTCCTACAGCGCACGGTCGGGGCATAGTGCGGAGATGACTTATATTGCCCCCTTCGCCCCGCCAGCTTTCCCGTGTCTTGAATACGCAAATGCCGCGCTGCGTTATTTTGCCCCTGGACAGTGTAACACCCGGTCCATGTCTCCGTTTTCCGGGCGTTTGGCGTGACCGGCCTCACCCATCTCGACGGCGACGATAACGCCCGGATGGTCGATGTCGGCGGCAAGCCGGAAACGCACCGGGTGGCCGTGGCGGAAGGCGCGATCCGGATGGTCGATACCGCGCTCGACGCGATCCGTGACGGTCGCGTGCCGAAGGGCGATGTGCTGGCCACGGCGCGCATCGCGGGCATCATGGCGGCCAAGCGGACGGGCGAGCTGATACCGTTGTGCCACCCGCTGGCGCTGGATGCAGTGACGGTGGATTGCATGGTGGAGGAGGACGCCGTGCGGGTGACTGCCACCGCCACGCCTGACCGGCCAGCACCGGGCGTGGAGATGGAAGCGATGACAGCGGCGACGGTCGCGCTGCTGACGATCTACGACATGGCGAAGGCGTTGGACCGGCACGATGGTGATCGGCGGGGTCCGCCTGCTGGAAAAGCGCGGCGGCAAGTCGGGGGACTGGCGGGCCGTGCGCATGAGCAGCCTGCTGGCAATGGAAGACGCGCAGGCGCAGTTGCTGGCGCTCGTGACCCCGGATGCCCCTCGCACGGTGGCTGTCGAAGACGCGGTCGGGCTGTGTCTGGCGGAGCCGTTGCATGCTGCAAGAACGCAACCCGCCGCCGACCTCTCGGTCGATGGATGGCTATGCCGTGGCGGGGTCCGGGCCTTGGAAGATTATTGGCGAAAGCCGCTGCGGCGCGCCGTTCGGCGGAGTGATGCACACCGGCAAAGCCGTGCGGATCGCGACTGGCGCGGTCGTGCCGGACAAGGCCGACTGCGTTATTATGCAGGAAGTGGTCCATCGCGAAGGCGACTGCCTCACAAACATGGGCGACGCGCCACGCTCCGGGCAGTACATCCGCCCCGCAGGCGCAGACTTCGCGCGTGACTCCCTGATGCTCGAACCCGGCGTGCGGCTGGGCGCGGCGCAAATCGCCCTCGCGCGGATGGCGGGGCATGGCAGCGTCTGCGCCTATCCCTCACCCGCCGTCGATATCGTCGAATGCGGCGACGAGCTGCGCGCCGATCCGACCGAGTGCGGTCCGCACGAACTGCCCGCCACCAATGGCGCAATGCTGGCGATCATGGCGCGCGAGGCAGGCGGTATTCCGCAACGCCACGGCCCCATTCCCGATGACCTCGACCGGCTGGTTGGCGCGATCGAACATGCGCGCGGGCGGTTGATCGTCGTATCGGGCGGTGCATCGGTGGGCGATCACGACCTGGTGCGGCCCGCCCTGGAGGCGCTCGGCGCGAAGCTGGCATTCTGGCGGATTGCGATGAAACCGGGCAAGCCGCTGATGGTCGCCACGCTGGGAGAACAGATAGTGCTTGGCCTGCCCGGCAATCCCGTATCCAGCTTCGTCACCGGGTTCCACTTCATGCAGCCCGCAATTCGTGCGCTGGGCGGCGATAGCGCGCCCTTACTGCGGACATTTCCCGCACCCGTCGCAGCCGACCTGCCGCCCAGCGGACCGCGCCGCGAGTTCCTGCGCGCGGTATGGCGGGACGGCGCTGTGCAACCGGTGCCCGACCAGGCCAGCAGCGCGTTGCACGCGCTCGCATCTGCCGACGTCCTGATCGACAGACCATGCCATGCCGGTGAGGTGAAAAGGGGAACGCCTGTTCCGGTCTATCCGCTACGGAATGGCGGATACGCTTGACGGCGCAAGCGATGTTGCCTAGTTGTTCCACATTCGTTCGCCCAAATGCTTAGGTCCGAACGCGCAGGCCCGAACGCACAGGAGAGCACATCGCCATGCTGACCAAGAAACAGCACGAACTGATCCGTTTCATTCATACCCGTCTGGAAGATACCGGCATTTCCCCGTCCTTCGAAGAGATGAAGGATGCGCTGGACCTGAAAAGCAAATCGGGTGTGCATCGCCTGATATCCGCCTTGGAAGAACGTGGCTTCATCCGCCGCCTGCCCAACCGCGCGCGCGCGCTGGAAGTGCTTAAGCAACCGGAAGACGTGCTTGCCCCTGCGCGCGAGAAGGTATCGGTGCCTGCCGTCGCTAATGACACGTCCGGTGTCGTGACTGGCACCGCAAAGGTTTCCGAACCGGCAAACGACGTGATCGACGTCCCTCTGCACGGACGCATTGCGGCGGGTGCGCCGATCGAGGCGCTGGAAGGCCAGTCGAGCCTGCCCGTTCCGGCGGCGTTGCTCGGTCCGGGCGAGCATTACGCGCTTGAAGTGTCGGGCGATTCCATGATCGATGCCGGCATCCACGATGGCGATTTCGCGCTGGTCCGCCGCACCGAAACGGCGCGCGATGGCGAGATCGTGGTCGCGCTGGTCGATAACGAAGAAGCGACGCTGAAATATCTGCACAAGGAAGGCGGCAAGGTTCGCCTGGATCCCGCCAATTCCAGTCACGAACCACAGGTCTATGCCTCTGCGCGGGTGCAGGTGCAGGGCAAGCTGGCGGGGCTGTTGCGCCGCTATCACTAAGGCGTTTCGCGACACGGTGTCGATATGCTAGCGGGCTTCGGGCTTAGGATCGCCGCGCCACCAGCCATGCTCGCCTTGCCCGTCGGCAACGCTGGTGACTGTTTCGCTGGACAGATCGATGGCGAGGCCGCCGCTATAGGCAAGCATCCGGCGGTCCGCCTTCACCCAGCGCGGGCGGCAGCTATAGGGCAAATACCGGTCGGAAATGACGATATCGGCGCGCTCACAGGCCGCCGCCAAGGCGCGCTCCTCCACCAGTTCGCGATTGCGCGACATCAACAACGACCAGTCCCGCCCGCCCCGCTCCAGCGTCAGGACACAGAATTCCGCGCTACATTGTGCACCGGGCCAGTCGGCAATCGGGACCGGTTCGCCCGCCAGCCCGGCCATTTCGAGCAGGTTGTCCTTGGCATAGTCGCTCCGGCTTTCTCGCAACACCAGCAACCGGTCCCCCTCGCCGACCATACCGACATGCCGCCCGTCATCCGACACCAGTACGTCGGGCACCGGCTTTATCAGGAATAGCACAGTCGCAATCCCTGCCGGGACCAGTCCCAGCAGCCGGACCTTCCCCCGCCACAGCGCCAGCCACAACCCGCCCGCGACATAGACGAGGAACAGCGCCCCGCCCATCTCCGGCATCAGCTTGACCGCACCGGGCTGCGCCGCCGTCCAGTGCGCGATGGCGAGCAACAGTTCGAGCGACTTGCCCGCCAGCCACCAGGCCGGTGCGCCCAGCCCGACAAGGTCGAGAAACAGGGCAATCGCAATCAGCGGCATCGACGCGAACGTGACCAGCGGAATGGCAATCACATTGGCAAACGCGCCGTACACGCCTGCCCGATGGAAGTGGAACAGCACGATGGGCATCAGCGCAATCTCGATCACCAGCCCGGTCAGCAATAGCATCGCCGCGCGGCGCCCTGTCGTCACCAGCCATGCTTCCTCGCGCGGGGCGAGAAACGCCTTGATCGGCGCAGCATTATGAAGCGCGACGATGGCCAGCACGGCCGAAAAGCTCATCTGGAAACTCGGCCCGACCAGCGATTCCGGCCAGAGCAGCAGCACGATAAACGCCGCCACCGCAACCATCCGCAACGACAGCGCATCGCGCCCCATCGCCAGAGCGGTGAGCACCAGCAACGCGCCGATGCAACTGCGCACCGTCGGCACCTCCGCCCCGGTCAGCAGCGTATAGCCTACACCCGCCAGCGCCCCCACAGCCGCCGCCGCCAAAGGCAACCGCACTCGCAAAGTAAGCCACGGCCACAGCGCGAGCAGTTTCAGCGCGACCAGATACCCGGCAGCGATGACCGCGCTGACATGCAGGCCGCTGATCGACAGCAGATGCGTCAGACCCGCATCGCGCATCGCCTCCTCGTCCGCCTCGCCAATCGCGCCGCGATCCCCGCTGGCGAAGGCGGCGGCGATAGTGCCGGGTGCGCCACCAAGATTGCTGCGCACATGCGCCGCCAGGCGACGTTGAATGGGCGCAATGCCAGTGTCCGATTGCGCAGGCGTGACCACTTCGATCTCGCCCAGCAGCGTGCCGGTCGCCGCCAGCCCGTCGAACCAGGCCCGCCGCGCGAAGTCGTATCCACCCGGCAGCATCGGCGGCGCAGGCGGCATCAGACGTGCGCGCAGCTGGACGACCGCACCTTCGCGCGCGCCCGCAACATCGCGCTCCGTCGGGCACATTGACGCGCACCTTGGCAGCACGCCCCGTGTCGGCATCGCGCACCGCCAGCGTCAGCCGGACCCGGTCGCGCGACGGCTGTTCCTCGCGTTCCAGCACCCGCGCCTGAAACTGCGATACCTGTGGCCGGTCATACGCTTCTGCCCCGATCATCTCGGACCGCATCCAGACTATGGCGATACCGGCGGCAAACAGGACACCCGCTGCAAGCGCCGCTTGCCGCACCTCGACCCGGCCATCGTTGGAACGCCATCGCCAGCCGCAAATGCCGCGATCATCGCAGCGCCCGCCACCATCGCCAGCCAAACGGGCGCCGAGCCGGTTGCAAACCACGCCGCGATACCGGCCGCGAAAAACACTGTCAGCCACGGCCCCCGGTCGAACCCGCTGTCGGAGAGGAAACGCTCGACCGTATCGCCGATGCTGGACATGCCCGGTGCGCTAAGCCAAGGGCGCAGGGAACGCCCGGCTCCGCCATTCGCCGCCAGCGCATCGGCATCGTCGCCGGTCGGCACGAGGATTGCGGTGCGGTTGACCATCGCCGGATTAGAAAAGGAAGCGCCCCTCATGGCAAGCAATAGTGAAGCAACTGGCGTGCATGCGGACAGCAAGGTCGTCACCCGCTTCGCGCCCTCGCCCACAGGATATCTGCACCTTGGCGGAGCGCGCACCGCCCTGTTCAACTGGCTGTTCGCGCGGCATCACGGCGGCAAGGCACTGCTGCGCATCGAGGACACCGATGCCAAGCGTTCGACGCAGGACGCCATCGACAAGATCATCGAAGGGCTGGACTGGCTCGGACTGGATTACGATGCCGAACCGGTGTTCCAGTCGCAGCGCGCCGACCGGCATCGCGAGATTGCCGAGACGCTGCTCGCCAATGGTCACGCCTATAAATGCTTCGCTACGCCCGAAGAGCTGGAGCAGATGCGCGCCGACCAGCGTGCCGCGAAACAGCCGATGCGGTATGACGGCCGGTGGCGCGAACGCGACGCGTCCGAAGCCGCGCCCGATGCGCCTTACGTCGTCCGGCTCAAGACACCGGCCGACGGCGAAACGGTGCTGCACGATCTGGTGCAGGGCGAAGTGCGCGTCGCCAATGCGGAGATCGACGATTACGTCCTGCTGCGCGCGGATGGCAGCCCGACCTACATGCTGGCCGTGGTGGTCGACGATCACGACATGGGCTGCACCCACATCATCCGTGGCGACGATCACCTCAACAATGCATTCCGCCAGCTGCCCGTACTGCGCGCGATGGATGCGATCGAGGGCGGATGGCCCGACCCGCACTACGCACACGTCCCGCTGATCCACGGTGCCGACGGAGCGAAACTGTCCAAACGCCACGGCGCGGTCGGCGTGGAAGCGTATCGCGACGAGCTGGGCGTCCTGCCCGAAGCGCTGTTCAACTACCTGTTGCGGCTGGGCTGGGGCCACGGTGACAAGGAAGAGTTCACGATGGCCGAAGCCGTCGAACTGTTCGACCTGTCGGACGTCGGCAAGGGCGCATCGCGCTTCGATGCCAAGAAGCTGATGCACCTCAACGGACACCATATCCGCGAAGCGGAAGATGCGCGGCTTGCAGAGCTTGTGGCTGCGGAAATCGAGGGCGACATCGATGTCGCCCTGCTGGAGCAGGCAATGCCGGTGCTGAAAGTGCGCGCGAAGGACACGCACGAGCTGGCCGAAGGCGCGGCATTCCTGTTCGCCAAGCGTCCCCTGCCCCTTACCGAAAAGGCGGAACGACTGCTCGACGAAGCCGGGCGCGACATTTTGGGCAAGATATCGGCACGTCTGCACGCCGAAAATGACTGGACAACGGACCGCCTCGAAGCCACTACAAAGGCGCTGGCCGAGGAACTCGAACTGGGCCTCGGCAAGCTGGCGCAACCCATGCGGGCGGCGCTGACGGGGACGACCACGTCGCCGGGCATTTTCGACGTACTGGTGCTGCTGGGCCGCGAGGAATCGCTGGCCCGGATCGACGCCCAGATCGGCTGATCGCGCGCCTGCCACCCGCTTGCGCGCACCGTTTGTTAGGAGAACATGAAATGGCGGACAAACAGGCAACGCTGGACACCGGCGGCCAGGGTCACGATTTTCCCGTACTGGAAGGCAGCATCGGCCCAGACGTGGTCGATATTCGCAAGCTGTACGGCAAGACGGGGCAATTCACCTTCGATCCGGGCTACAAGTCCACCGCCAGTTGCGAAAGCGCGCTGACCTATATCGACGGCGATGAAGGCGTCCTGCTGCATCGCGGCTATCCCATCGGCCAGCTTGCCGAACATTCCAGCTTCATGGAAGTCGCCTATCTGCTGCTGAACGGCGAATTGCCTGCGCAGGCCGAGCTGGACGATTTCAACTACACGATCACGCGGCACACGATGGTGCACGACCAGCTGCGCCAGTTCTTCCAGGGTTTCCGGCGCGATGCGCACCCGATGGCAATCATGTGCGGCGTGGTCGGCGCGCTGTCGGCGTTCTACCACGACAGCACCGACATTTCGGACCCGGAACACCGCAAGATTTCCAGCCACCGGCTGATTGCCAAGATGCCGACCATTGCGGCGATGGCGTACAAATATTCGATCGGGCAGCCGTTCCTCTATCCCGACAACTCGCTGAGCTATACCGGCAACTTCCTGCGCATGACGTTCGGCGTTCCGGCCGAGGAATATGAAGTCGTTCCCGCAGTCGAGCGGGCGATGGACAAGATTTTCATCCTCCATGCCGACCACGAACAGAACGCTTCGACCTCGACGGTTCGGCTCGCCGGTTCCTCCGGCGCGAACCCGTTTGCCTGCACCGCAGCCGGCATCGCCTGCCTGTGGGGTCCGGCACATGGCGGCGCGAACGAAGCGGCGCTGAACATGCTGCGCGAAATCGGCACGCCGGACCGCATCGGCCATTATATCGAGCGGGCCAAGGACAAGAACGATCCGTTCCGCCTGATGGGCTTCGGGCACCGCGTTTACAAAAACTACGACCCGCGCGCGACAGTGATGCAAAAGACCGTGCGCGAAGTGTTCGACGCGCTGAAGGTCAACGACCCTGTCTTCGAAACGGCGTTGCAGCTGGAAGAAATGGCGCTGAACGACGACTATTTCAAAGAGAAGAAGCTGTTCCCGAACGTCGATTTCTATTCCGGCGTGATCCTGTCCGCCATCGGCTTCCCGACCACGATGTTCACCGCGCTGTTCGCACTCGCCCGCACGGTTGGCTGGGTGGCGCAATGGAACGAGATGATTTCGGATCCAGGCCAGGTCATCGGTCGCCCGCGCCAGCTTTACACCGGGCCGACACAGCGCGACTATATCCCGGTCGACAAGCGCTGAGTACTATAGGCGGGTCGCTTCCGTGAAGCGGCCCGCCGCCTACTGCTCCGGCGGCAGGTCGAGAATGAAGCGCGCGCCCTTGCCCGGCTCGCTCTCCACGCGCAATTCTCCGCCAAGCGCGCGTGCAATCTGGCGCGAGATGTAAAGGCCGAGGCCCGAACCGCCGTCGCCGCCGCGCCCGAGGCGCTCGAACTTTTCGAACACCAGCGCTTGTTGTTTCTCATCCAGTCCCGGCCCCTCGTCCGACACCGCAATCTGCGCGCCGGTCTCGGTGCGCGCGATGCCTATGACCACGCGCGACTGGTCCGGTGCATACCGGATGGCGTTGCCGACAAGGTTCAGCAATATCTGCAAAACACGCCGGAATTCGGCAGTGGCAGGCACGCTCGCATCGGGATCGGGCTGGACCAGCACGATGTTCTTTTCCTGCGCGCGCACCGACAATATGCCTGCCGCCCGACGCGCGACATCGCCCAGATCGATCTGGTCCGGGGCCGTCGTGAAATCTTCCGCTTCGACGACTTCGAGGTCGGTCAGGTCTTCGATAAGCGACAGCAAGTGCTGCCCTGCGGCGGCAATGTCGGCAGCATAGGCGCTGTATTCGTCGCTGATCGGCCCGGCCATGCGGGTGCGGATGGTCTCCGCATTGGCGATGATCCGCGCGATGGGCTGGCGCAGGACCGGCGCTAGCTCGCGCCCAATGGACTGGGTTATGCTGGCGGTAGGGGCATCAGGTGCAATGTCCGGCGCAGCTAGCACCTGCTGCGGCACCAGATACAGTTCGAACCCGCTATCCCCGCCCGCCACCGGTAGAAGCCGTGCACACCAATCGCGTTCGGACCCTTTGACTTTACAAATTGCGCCATCGAGCAGCCGCCAGTGAAGAGGCTGGCGGTGGCTATTTTGCGGAAAGGCGACAAAGTCCGTCCAGGGTGTACCCGGTGCATCGTTCATAGCAGCGACGGTTTCGGCAATATCGGCGGCATCGCCGGCTGCCGCAAGGATCGCCTGCGCCGGATCGAGGCGTGCGGTCAGTTCGGCAAGGCTGCAATCAACATCGATCTGGCGCTGGGCCTGTTCCGGATCGGCGTCCATGTCGTAGGGGGTGCTTTGCCAGCTCGAAATGCCGAGCAGGATCGCCTTGCCATCCGCGACCGACGCTATTTGCGCTGTAGCTTCGATCAGGTTCTCGCCGTCGAAAGCCGAGAAACCCTGCGACTTGGGGCCATCCAGCGCGAGGCTTTCGGCCACGATATCGCGCAGTTCCGGTATTGCGACAGCACCGGGGATGCTGCCCCCGCACTGGTGTTGCAGCGCAGCCAGCGGATCCTGCGCCTCAATCAGCTGCCCTGCGGCATCCAGCTTGGCGCGCGCGATGAAAGTTCCTGTCAGCCCCGGCATTATGTGTCACCCGCCTGCAATGGTGAAGCACGCAACAGGCCGCTGGCAGTTTCACGGCGAAGGGTGCCGATCCCCTCCGGAGCGGAACGGTCGGGACGCAGGAACGCGAACTGCTGGGCGATGCCCTTTTCCGGCACTCCTGCTGCGCGCAGCGACACCGCAAGACGCGCGCCCTGCTGCTCGGTCATGGCGAGAACGGTTCTGTCGCGCGGTTGCGAAGCGGTGGCGGCCAAAACGCTGGCAAACATATGGACCCCCGCATGCGATAGCGACAGCGCAGCTTCGGGCCGTTCGTGCCGCTCCAGCATGCGATCCATCAACACGGTGCGTGGCGTGACCTCGTCACGCTTCATACGCAGTTTCATCTCGCCCTGCGCCAGCGCATTCTCTGGCGTCAGCACCGGCAAAATCCTGCCAAACGCTGATGATAGCGTCCAGCACAGCCTCCGGTAATTCCACGAGAGGCAGGGACATGCGGCGATGATACTGCATGAACCGCGCCTGCGCAGTCAGCGCCGCCATCGCAGCACTCGCCAATTCGACATCGTCCGCCGCCACTGCTTCCTGAACGAAAGGCGGCAGGACAGGATCGAGCCCGCTCCGCTTTTCCAACGCCAGCGCAATCTGTGCCTCGATCGTCAAAGCGTGACAGTGAAGTAGAAACGCGGGCGCACGCAGCAAGTCGGCAGCCAACCCGTCCTTTGCCGCAGCTACAAATCCGGCAACATCGTCGCCCGGTTGCGCTTCGCCCTGTGTCGTCAGAAGCTGGCTTGCGACATGCACGGCACGCGCCCTGATGGAAGCGACGACCTGATCGTTGAAGAGCGTGTTGTCCGGCGTTGCCACCAAATGCGACAGGATCGGCGCAACAGACGACAGCAGCGCGTCGCCCGACGCCAACGCATCGCGCAGGATGGTATCCACTGCATTGTCAGATGTGTGGTCAGATTGGGCGCTCATCCGGTCCTCTTCGCCCCGGTGGGTAAGGGGACACGGTTAATTTGGCGTTAGCCCTGTGTCGCAGCGCGCACCGCGCAGGGTCAGGCCCCGGCATTGCGAAACTGTTCGCAATATAACCCGATGCGCCGCTTTACGGAAGGTTCACCCGGCGCCGCATCGACCGCTTCCTGCGCGAGTATCATCAGTTCCTCGGCATGAAAACTGGCGGCGATGCCTCTCAGCCGATTGGCCGCAACAACCCAGTTCGCATCGCAGCGCGATCGCTGCAACAGGTCGAGCTGACGCTCCACGCTTTCCGCAAACGCACTGCGCAATTCACGCAACAGTGCGGGGTCCGCACCGGCGGCAGCGGCGATCGTGGCATCAAGACTGGTGGTTTCGTAGGCCATTTCCCCGCCTTATACGCATAGCGTTAAGACGGGTTTAACCAGCCCCGATCTGTGTTATTTACACCAGCTATGACCGCAGACAGAACCATTCGTGCCGTGGCCTCGCAAAATGCGGAAGAGCCAGTCGATATCGAACAACTCCCTGTCGAGGCAGAGTTTTCGGACGAGTTCGTGGAAAGCGAAGACTCGTTCGAATGGGAAGAAGAAGCACTGGCCCGACCGGTCCGGAACTGGCGCGGCTGGCTGGTCACCGGGTTGGCCGTGATCGCGGCGGCAGGATGGACGGGATTTTTCGCATGGGCGCATCAGGGCGCGCTCCTTGGCGGTACAACCCCGATTGCCGCTTCCGGACTGATTGCAGACTGGGCCATACCGATCGCCGTGATACTGGTTGCATGGGCCGTGCTGGCGCGCAGTCCCCGCCATGAAACAGCCAGGTTCGGGGCCGCGGTAAACGATGTGACCATCGCATCCGCCGATCTGGAAGACCGCCTGTCCGCCGCCAATAGGGAATTGAGTTTGGCGCGCGAATTCCTGACCGCACAGGCCCGCGACCTTGAATCGCTCGGCCGTGTCGCGGAACAGCGCTTGACCGAAAGCGCCGACAGCCTGCGACACCTCATCGTCGAAAACACCGGGCATGTGGACGCCGTCGCCACCGCCAGCGTGACGGCGCGCGAGAATATGGAAGCCCTGCGCGAAAACCTGCCGGTGCTGGCAACGTCCGCGCGCGATGTGTCCAACCAGATCGGCACCGCCGGGCGCACGGCTCAGGCGCAGGTCGGCGAACTGGTGGCGGGCTTCGGACGGCTCAACGAATTCGGGCAGGCAAGCGAACGGCAAGTCGAAGTGCTGCGCGCCCGCATCGATGCCGCGCTGGTGAATTTCAGCACCCATATCGATGCCACCGACGACGCTTCGCGCATGCAACTCGCCGCGTTGCAGGAACACGCCGATGCCTTCGACACGCGCATCGATGAGCGGAGCGAGACGGTCTTCGCGGCCTTGCGCGACCAGGTGGAGGAGCTCGACACCGCCTTCGATACGACGCGCACGAAGATGGACGATGCTTCGGATGCCGCGTCGGCAAAGCTGGAAGAGCGCATCGCAGCACTCCGCACCGATGCGGAGTCGGTAGGGGTCATCCTTGGCACTGCGCAGAGCGAAGCACTTGCCGGGTGGGACGCGCAAGTCAAACAGCTCGAAGCAGATTTGCGCGAGGCCGTCGGGCGCATTCAGGCAATCGACGAACAGGCGCTTTCGGCGGCCAACAGCAAGCTAGACGAGTTGCGTGCCGAAGCGGCGACTATCGATGAAGGTATCGAACAGCGTAGCGCTCTCGTGCTGGAAAAGCTGGCAGCACGGCGCGCGACATTCGCGGAAGACGAGGCGGCGGCTGTGGAGCAGTTGAAGCGCAGGCTGGACCACTTCGACAGCGAATTGGCCCAGCGGCGCGAGGCCGAAGCCGACTTGCGAAGCGTAGCGGACGCGCTCGCATCCGATTTCGCCGCGAGAGTGGAAGTGTTCGAGGCTGGCTTGCAAAGGCTCGCCGATACCGCCGGAGCAGCACAGGCCCGTCTTGCCGAACGCGAGCAATCGCTGCGCGATACCGTGGGCGAAAGCCAAGCAGGCTTCGATGCCGCCGAAGTCCAGCTGTCCGCCCTGACCGACGCCAGCGTACGTCTGCTCGAATTGATCCAGGCAAGCGCGCAGCATTCGCGCGACGAACTGCCGTCGGTCCTGAAGGACGCCGAAGAAGGCTTGCAGCGGGTGCTTGGCACGAGCCGCGACATTCGGGAGGAGATGGCGGTCCTGTCGGACCAGAGCGAAAGCGTTTCGAACTACATCATAACAGCGCGCGACAATGGCCGCGAAACATATGGCGATATCGAGAAATTGCAGAAACGGCTTGGCCAGCATGCGAGCGACCGGTCGGATGAACTGGACGCACTGCGCGCAAAACTGGCGGAATTGATAGACGACAATACCACGCTCAGCGACAAGAGCCGCGCTGCCGTCGAAGAGACGCTCGCCGCGCTCGATGATGCGGCGGACAAAGCTTCGATCGCGCGTGGCGGACGCACTCGAAGAACGCCTTGTTTCGCTGGAGGACGGGTTCGAGCAGCGAACCGGCGAAGCGATCAATGCCGCGTTTGAAAAAGGAATTGCCGGTTCCATTGCCGAACTGGACGGCGCGACCGCGCGGGTCGGTGGTGCGGGGCTGGATACGGTCCAGCAGCTGCGCGACCAGCTGGCCAAGGTCAACGAGCTGACCGGTAATCTGGAAACCCGCATCGCGCGGGCGCGCGAATTGTCCGAAGAGCAGGTCGGCAACGATTTCGCGCGGCGGGTCGCGCTGATAACCGAAGCCCTGAATTCAAGCTCCATCGATATTGCCAAAGCGCTGTCGGAAGATGTGACCGATACCGCATGGGCGGCCTATCTGCGCGGGGATCGCGGTATATTCACGCGGCGGGCAGTGCGTCTGCTGGACAACACCGAAGCGCGCGAGATTGCCGAAATCTACGATACCGATGCCGATTTCCGCGAGAATGTCAGCCGGTACATCCACGATTTCGAAGCCATGCTTCGCTCGATGCTGTCCACCCGCGACGGCAACGCGCTGGGCGTGACGCTGCTCAGTTCCGACATGGGCAAGCTGTATGTGGTGCTGGCCCAAGCCATCGAGCGGTTGCGCGAATAATCTGCCGCGCTTCGAGCCGTCAGGCGACGCCGAACAGTCGGCCCAGAATGTTCAGGTCTTCGAACCCGATCCACCCATAGATGTAGTTTGCCACATAGGCCGCCGTCAGAACGATCGCCAGCAGCGTGGCGCGGATTGCCAAGCGACCCGGCCTGAAATTCGCCGGCGCACTGTCGGCCTGCCCGGGTGTCAGCGGCACGCCTGCTTCTTCATGCGTTCGCACTCCGAAGGGCAGCAGGAAAAATGCGCTCATCACCCAGACCAGCGCGTAGATTGCGAGTACCGAAGTCCAGTTCACAGCATCATCACGCGGACTTGCGGCTTCTTGCCGCTCCACCGCTGCGCCGCACGCCGGGTTGCGAGCCGCGCCGCTTCGGAAACGGCAGATGCATCGTTCTTCGCCTTGCCTTTCAGTCGCTTGATAGCCGTCGCGATATCGCGCTGTGCTTCGGCGATAAAGTCGGCCTCGTCTTCATCGAGCGGCAGACCAAGCGGCTCGATATGCGCTTTCATATCGGACGTAAGCGCGACGAAGATCACCCCGTTGAAGGCCAGCCTGCGCCGCTCGGCAATCGCCTCGCCATCCGCCGGGCTGATAAGATCGCCGTCCAGCACCAGACGTCCGGCATGAACCTGCGCCAGAATGCGCGGCTTGTCGGGGGCAAGGCGCACGATATCGCCATTTTTCTGAAGGATGGTCTTCGGAATGCCGGCTTCCTTGCCGACCCGCGCCTGTTCGCGCATGTGGCGCATTTCGCCATGAACCGGCACCAGTATTTCGGGCCGTAGCCAGCTATACATCGCTTCGAGTTCGGGGCGGCCGGGGTGGCCCGACACGTGGATTTCGGCCTGTCGGTCCGTCACCATGTCGATGCCCTGTTCGGCGAGGCTGTTCTGCACCTTGCCGATGGAAACCTCGTTGCCCGGTATCTGGCGGCTGGAAAACAGGATCACGTCGCCGCGCGACAATTCGAGCGGATGGTTCTTTTCCGCGATGCGCGACAGCGCCGCGCGCGGTTCGCCCTGCCCGCCGGTTGCAATGATCAACAGCTCGCCGCGCGGCATCTTCTTCGCCACGTCGAAACTGACCGTGTCGGGAAAGTCCGTGAGGTAACCATTGGCCTGCCCCACCTCCAGCATCCGGTCGAGCGAGCGTCCGGCGATGCAGACGGTGCGCCCGTGCTCGCGCGCGACTTCGCCCAAGGTGTGCAAACGTGCGGTGTTGGAGGCAAAGGTTGTAATCAGCACACGCTTGCCCGCGTGCTTGCCGACCTCTTCCATCAGCCCCTTGTAAACGGCGCCTTCGGACCCGCTGGGATTCGGGTTGAAGACGTTGGTGGAATCGCACACCAGCGCCAGCACGCCTTCGTCGCCGATCGCGGTCAGCTCTTCTTCTGTGGTCGGCTCGCCGATAATCGGATCGTCGTCCAGCTTCCAGTCGCCGCTATGAAAGACGCGCCCGTGCGGCGTATCGATCAGCAGGGCGTGCCCTTCGGCAATCGAATGCGCCAGCGGCAGGTAGCTGATGTCGAACGGACCCAGCGAAAAGGCGTCCTGGTCCGGAATGACGATCAGCTCGACCTGTCGCGCCAGACCCGCTTCCTCCAGCTTGCGCCGGACCAGTTCCGCGGTGAACGGCGTGGCATATAACGGCACGCCAAGGTCGGCTGCGAAATAGGGAACTGCGCCGATATGGTCCTCGTGCCCGTGGGTCAGGACGATGCCGAGCAGGTCGTCGCGGCGGTCCTCGATGAATTCGAGATCGGCGAACACCAGATCGACGCCGGGATATTCATTGCCGGAAAAGGTCATGCCCAGATCGACCATCAGCCATTTGCCCTGGCACCCGTACAGGTTGACGTTCATGCCGATTTCGGCCGACCCGCCCAGCGCAAGGAACAGCAGTTCGTCTTCGGGTTTGAAATTCTTTTTCAAGGGGTTGCTCTTTCTGCCAGCAAGGCGAGACCGCGAATGGTCAAGTCGGTATCTACGGTGTCGAATACATCGGTATGGCCATCGAACAGCACCGCAAGGCCGCCCGTGGCAATGACTTTTGCGGGGCGGCCGATCTCCGCCTTCATGCGGGCGACCAGTCCTTCCAGCATGGCGACATAGCCCCAGAATACGCCGATCAGCATCTGGTCCTCCGTATTGCGTCCGACTACACTGTCGGTATCTGGCGCGCGGATAGCAATGCGCGGCAGCTTGGCCGTCTTGCCGACCAGCGCATCCAGCGACAGGTTGATGCCCGGCGCGATGATGCCGCCTTTGTAGGCACCATTGAAATCGACCACTTCGAACTTTGTCGCAGTCCCGAAATCGACGACGATCAGGTCGCCGCCATGCAGAGCATGCGCCGCGACGATGTTTACCGCACGATCCGCCCCCAGCGAGCTGGGCTGTTCGACATCGGCGGCGAAGGGCCACGCCGCTGCGCCCTGCCCGGCAATCATCGGGGTGATACCAAAATATTTCTGCGCCAGTACGGTCAAATTATGGTCCGCACGCGGCACGACGGAAGCGAAGATAATGCGTTTGATGGCGCTGCGCTCGATCTCCTCCACCGCGAGAAGGTGCAGCAGCCAGACCGCATACTCGTCACCGGTACGCCGGGCATCGGTCGCAATGCGCCAGCGCGCACGCACATCGTCACCATCGAACAGCGCGAACACGACATTCGTATTTCCGACATCAATGACAAGCAGCATGTTCCGCACCTTTCCTAACCGAGCGAGACGTCGCCGGCCGTGATGGCAGCAACGGTGCCGTCTGCCAATCGCAGTAACAGCGCGCCTTCACCGGAGAGGCCTTGATAGGTGCCGATACGCGGGGTGCCGTCGCTGTCATGCACCGAAAGCGTGGTGCCGACCGGATGGGCATGTGCTTGCCAGCGGTCCAGTGTCGCGGATGGCGATGATGTGCGCCAGTGCTCCAGTTCGCGAGCAAATGCCGCTGCAAGGCTGTGCGCAAGCGCATCACGATCAACCTGAATGCCGTGGGCGCGCAGGCTGGTGGTCTTGCGATCATCCAGCGCAGGTGCAGGTCAGGATATTGACACCGATGCCGACGACGACCGCCTCGCCTGCCCGCTCCAACAGGATACCGGACAGTTTTGCACCGGCCACCAGCAGATCGTTCGGCCATTTCAATTGTAATGCGAATGGTTGCGTCCGGAGATTTTCGATCACCGCATGCAGGGCAAGGCTGGCCACGAAGCTCAGCGTCTGCGCAGGTGGATCGTCTGCGCGCAAATTGACGACAGTGGATGCGAATAGATTGCCCTCCTCGCCAATCCAGCTGCGGCCGCCCCGCCCGCGCCCTTGCTTCTGGCGGTTCGCGACCAGCCATGCGCCCTCTTGCACCGCCTCGCCAGCTCGCAAGCGCGCCAACAAGTCGGCATTGGTCGAGCCCGTCTCGGCGACGACTTCGATCAAATGGTGAAGAACAGCGCGGCAGCGGCGCGGTCGGTCCAGTCGCCCAGCCAGATCGTCAGCAGCCAGCCCAGCGGCGACACAAGCAGGGTGGCGACGATCAGGACGACCCAGTCAGCCCTTGCCGCAGTCACCACCGTTCCCGTGGCAGGGTCATCGAAATACATCATCTTGATGACCTTGAGGTAATAGAAAGCCCCAATCACACTGGCGGCAATGCCGATTGCGGCGAGCAGGACGAGGTCCGCCTCGACAGCCGCCTGAAACACGACAAACTTGCCCCAAAACCCCGTCATTGGAGGGATGCCGGCGAGGCTGAACATCATCAGCATGAGGCATAGCGCAAGCCCGCGATGCGTTTGCGACAAGCCGCTGATATCGGAAAGGGCCTCCAGCTGCGTCCCGTTCCGGTCGCGCAGCATCATCACCACTAGGAAACTGCCGAGCGTCATGGCGAGGTAGAAGAACAGGTATACCAGCATCGCCCCGGCCCCGACCTGCGTTGCCGTGGCAAGCCCGATCAGGATGAAGCCGATATTGTTGATCGAGCTGTAGGCCAACAGGCGTTTCAGGCTGGTCTGCCCGATGGCGCCCAGCGCGCCGACCACGATGGATGCAAGCGCAGAGAAGATCACGATCTGCCGCCACGCATCGACCTGCGGCCCGAACGGGTCCAGTGCCATGCGCATCAGCATGGCAATCGCGGCAACCTTGGGCGCGGTTGCAAAGAACAGGCTGACCGGTGTGGGCGCGCCTTCGTAAACGTCGGGCGTCCACATATGGAACGGCACCGCCGCGATCTTGAACGCCAGCCCGGCGAGAACGAAAACGACGCCGAATAGCAGGCCGGTGGAAAGCTCGCCCGCCATCGCGGCACGGATCGAGCTGTAATCGGTTGCGCCGGTAAAACCGTAAACCAGGCTCATGCCGTACAGCAGGATACCCGATGCAAGCGCGCCGAGGATAAAATATTTGAGGCCCGCCTCGGCGGAGCGCGTGTCCTTTCGCGCGAAGCTTGCCAGCACGTAGGAAGCGAGGCTCGACAGCTCCAGCCCGATATACAGCGTCATCAGGTCGATGGCGGACACCATCATGCCCATGCCGACCGCGCCGAGCAGGACCAGCACCGGATATTCGGGCCGGTATTCGTCCGTCCGTTCGAAGAAACGCGGCGTCACCACCAGACAGCGCGATCGCGGCGACGTAGATCAGCAGCTTGGTGAAACTGGCAAAGGCATCCATCCGGTACACGCCCGCAAAGGCATCCGCGCCGGTCGCCATGTCCGGGGCGATGAGAAAATAGCCCGCCACCGCCGCCGAACCGAACAGCGCCGCAACGGACAGTATGCTGACCAGGCGTGCGCTGCGCACTCCGCCGAATGCCGAGACGATCAACTAGCGCCAAGGCAGCGACCGCGAGGATAATCTCGGGCAGTGTAAAATAAAGCGATGCGGCGTAGCCCATCAGTGTGCCCCCTCCCCGTCATGGTCGCTGCCGCCATGCGCCACTTCCGGCATCGCATTGGCAGCTTCGCCGCGCGGCGTGCCCGCATAAAGGTCTGCATCACCGGCAGGCTTGGCACGAAGCAACCGCGCGTCCAGCGCCGCAATGTCGTTGCGCATTGGTGCAAGGAAACTCTCGGGATAAATACCCATCCACAGAACTGCTGCCGCAATCGGGCCAAGCATGATCCATTCGCGCACGCCAAGATCGGGCATCGCGGCAGCATCCGCATTGCGCTGCACGCCGAACACGACGCGACGATAGAGCTAGAGCATATAGCCTGCGCCCAGAATGATGCCCGTGGTCAGGATCAGCGCCGTTGCGCTCGACACTTCGTAAATGCCCACAAGGCTGAGGAACTCGGCGACGAAGCCGCTGGTCCCCGGCAGGCCGATGCTGGCCATCGTGAACAGCAGGAAGAACACCGCATAATAGGGCATATTGATCGCCAGCCCGCCATAGCGGTCGATCTCGCGCGTATGCAGGCGGTCGTAAATCACGCCGACGCACAGGAACAGCGCACCCGATACCAGACCGTGGCTGAGCATCATGATCATCGCGCCTTCCAGCCCCTGCTGGTTGAAGGCGAACAGGCCCGCCGTAACAATCGCCATATGCGCGACCGAGGAATAGGCGATCAGTTTCTTCATATCGTGCTGCACAAGTGCAATCAGGCTGGCGATGATGACCGCTGCCATCGACAGGCCGAAAATCAGCCATACGAATTGCGCGCTGGCATCGGGAAACATCGGCAGGCTGAACCGGATGAAGCCGTATCCGCCCATCTTCAGCAACACACCAGCCAGGATGACCGACCCCGCAGTCGGCGCCTGGACATGCGCGTCGGGCAGCCAGGTATGCACCGGCCACATCGGCATTTTCACGGCGAAGCTGGCGAAGAAGGCCAGCCACAGCCACGTCTGCGCCTCAGGTGCGAAGTCGTATTGCATCAGCGTGGGAATGTCGCTCGTCTGTGCGGCATTGGTCATCCACAGCATCGCGATCAGCATCAGCACCGAACCGAGCAGCGTATAGAGGAAGAACTTGTAGCTGGCGTAGATGCGGTTGTCCCCGCCCCAGATGCCGATGATGAGATACATCGGAATCAGGCCCGCCTCGAAGAAAATGTAGAACAGGAACAGGTCCTGCGCCGCAAACACGCCGATCATCAGCGTTTCCATCAACAGAAACGCCGCCATATACTCGCCGACGCGATGCGTAATCGCACTCCAGCTGGCGAGGATGCAGATCGGCATCAGGAATACCGACAACACGATGAGCATCAGCGCGATGCCGTCGATACCCAGCGCGAAATCGAACCCGGCGAACAGGCCGTAACGTTCGGTGAATTGCCATTGCGGCCCGCCGATTTCGTAACTCGCCCACAGCACGATACCCAGCGCCAGCGTCGCCAGTGTCGCGCCAAGCGCGACGACACGCGCGCGATCGGCTTGCAGCGCCAGACACGCCAGCGCCCCTGCCAGCGGGACGAGCAGCATCACCGACAGGATCGGGAACCCGCCCATCACATCAAAATCCAGGTAATCGCAGCAATCAGGCCGAGCAGCATCACGAGCGCGTAGCTGGTGAGGTAGCCCGATTGCAGCTTCTTCGCCGCGACCGCACCCTTGCCGACGACCCACGCCGCACCATCCGGCCCGAAGCGGTCGATGATACCGCTATCGACCCGGCGCCAGAACAGGCGGCCAAGGATGAAGGCGGGCTTCACAAACATGACCTGATACAGCTCGTCGAAGTACCATTTGTTGTAGACGAAATCGTGCAGGTAGCGGAACTGCGCGACGAACTTGCCGGGTATCGACGTGTTGCGGATATAGGCGAACCAGGCGGTCACGAACCCTGCGATCATTGCGAAGGTCGCGGTCAGCTTCACCCAGTACGGCACCCCGTGCAGCGCATGGATCAGGTTCTCGTTATAGAAAATCGACCCGTTCCAGAACGCCGCACTGTCGACGAAGGCTTCGGTGAAGACGAACCCGGCGAACACAGCACCGGTAGTCAGCACACCCAGCGGGACCAGCATCGTCAGCGGGCTTTCATGCGGGTGGTATCCGCCAGTCGTGTCGTCGCCGGCTTCCGCAGGCGTCTTGTGGACCGCGTGCTGGATATGCTCGCTCTCGATCCAGCGCGGCTTGCCCCAGAATGTCAGGAACATCAGACGCCAGCTGTAAAAGCTGGTCAGGAAGGCAGCGAATGCGCCTGCCCAGAAGGCGAACTGCCCCATTTCCGTGCCGCGCGCGAACGCGGCTTCCAGAATAGCATCCTTGGAATAGAACCCGGCGAACCCGAACACATACAAAACGCCGACGCCCGTGATCGCCAGCGTGCCCGCCAGCATGGCCCAGAAAGTGAACGGTATCTTCTTCCGCAACCCGCCATAGAACCGCATGTCCTGTTCATGGTGCATGGCATGGATGACCGAGCCTGCGCCCAAAAACAGCAGCGCCTTGAAGAATGCGTGCGTGAACAGGTGGAACATGGCGACGCCATATGCGCCCACCCCGGCGGCGAAGAACATGTAGCCCAGCTGAGAGCAGGTCGAATAGGCGATGACCCGCTTGATATCCCATTGCGTGGTGCCGATGGTAGCTGCGAACAAACAAGTTGCCGCGCCGATGAACGTCACGATGGCCAGCGCCGTCGGAGCCGTCTCGAACATGGGCGACAGGCGACACACCATGAAGACGCCCGCCGTGACCATCGTGGCCGCATGAATCAGAGCGGATACCGGTGTCGGCCCCTCCATCGCGTCGGGCAGCCAGGTATGCAGGCCGAGCTGCGCCGACTTGCCCATCGCACCGATAAACAGCAGCACGCACAGGATATCCATCGTGTAGAAGCGCGTACCGGCAAAATCGATGCCGCTGCCACTCATCGCGGGCGCGGCAGCCAGAATTTCCGGAATCGACACCGTGCCGAACACCAGGAACGTGCCGAAGATGCCCAGCATGAAGCCAAGGTCACCGACGCGGTTCACGACAAACGCCTTTATCGCGGCGGCATTGGCGGACGGTTTCTTGAACCAGAAACCGATCAGCAGATAGCTGGCGAGGCCCACCCCCTCCCAACCAAAGAACATCTGGACCAGATTGTCCGCCGTCACCAGCATCAGCATCGCGAAGGTGAACAGGCTGAGATAGGCGAAAAAGCGCGGCTGGTCGGGGTCTTCGTCCATATACCCCCAGCTATAGAGGTGGACGAGAGCGGAAACGGTGGTGATGACGACCAGCATCACGGCGGTCAGCGTGTCCACACGCAAGGCCCAGTCGAACGTCAGATCGCCCGACGAAATCCATTGCAGCACCGGCACCACGCCAGCCTGCGCCGAACCTGTCCAGAAACCGGTGAATACGATCCAGCTCAATACGGCGGCCACGAACAGCGCGCCGGTCGTCAGGGATTTCACAACCGTATTGCCAAGCATCCGGTTGCCCAGCCCGCCGACAATCGCGGCGAGCAGCGGCAGGAACACAACCGTCAGGACCATCGCACCCATCAGCCGTTCAACCGGTCGGCATCGTCGACGGCAATGGTGCCGCGACCACGGAAATAGATGACCAAAATCGCAAGCCCGATAGCAGCCTCGCCCGCCGCGACGGTCAGCACGAACATAGCAAACACCTGCCCTGTCAGATCGCCAAGGAACGCGCTGAAGGCGACGAGATTGATATTTACGGCCAGCAGGATCAGCTCGATCGCCATCAGGATGACGATGATGTTCTTGCGATTAAGAAATATGCCCAGCACGCCCAGCACGAACAGGATCGCGCTGACGATGATGTAATGTTCGATGCCGATCACAATTCGATCCCCGCGCCGATTTCGGGCCGCTTCATAACGGTCGCCGCTTCGGGATCGCGCGCGTTCTGCTTCGCGATATCCTGATGGCCGCGCAGTGATTTGGTGGGGCGGTGGGTCAGCACGATCGCGCCGATCATCGCCACCAGCAGGATCAGCCCCGCCGCCTCGAACAGGAAGATATACTTGCCGTAAAGCAGCGCGCCCAGGCTCTCGATATTGCTGCGGTCGAGGCGGGGCGCGTTCTCTCCGCTGGCCGTACCCAAATCGAGCGCACCCGCCTGATAGGCGCCGATGCCCAGCACCAGCTCCGCCAGCAGGATCAGTGCGATGGCGATACCGAGCGGGAAATTGCGCATGAATCCAGCACGCAGTTCGGTAAAATCGATGTCCAGCATCATCACCACGAACAGGAACAGCACCGCAACCGCCCCGACATACACCACGACCAGCAGCATCGCGATAAACTCCGCCCCGACCAGCACCATCAGCCCGGCCGCGTTGAAGAACGCCAGGATCAGCCACAGCACCGAATGCACCGGGTTCTTGGCAACGATAACCATCACCGCGCTGGCGATGACGAGCGTTGCAAACAGGTAAAAGGCGAAGGTTTGGATCATGGTAGTGCCGGTTCCGCAAACGTGCGGAATGGAAGTATCCCCTGTTGGACCACGACCGGCCCGAAATCATCGTTCATGCAGCGTGTCGGCATCTCGTCGAAGCCCGCTCTGTCGTTACGCCCTGCCGCCTAGCGATAGGGTGCGTCGGCTTCAAGGTTTGCGGCGATGGCGCGCTCCCATTTGTCCCCATTGGCCAGCAGTTTCGCCTTGTCGTACAGCAGTTCCTCGCGCGTCTCGGTCGCATATTCGAAATTCGGCCCTTCGACCACGGCATCGACCGGGCACGCCTCCTGACAGAAACCGCAATAGATGCACTTCGTCATGTCGATATCGTAGCGCGTCGTCCGGCGGCTGCCGTCATCGCGCGGTTCGCTTTCGATGGTAATCGCTTGGGCCGGACACACCGCCTCGCACAGCTTGCACGCGATGCAGCGCTCTTCGCCATTTGGATAACGGCGCAACGCATGCTCGCCCCGGAAACGCGGGCTGATCGGGTTTTTCTCGTAAGGATAGTTGATCGTGACTTTGGGCTTGAAGAAATACTTCAAGGTGAGAGCGTGCGCTTTCACGAACTCCCACAGTGTGAAGGATTTTACGAGTTGGGCGACGGTCATGTGGCGGCTCCGTAATGGCCGGTCGCCATCAGATATCCGGAAATGAGAACAACGAAAAACAGACTGAGCGGCAGGAAGATCTTCCAGCCGAGACGCATCAGCTGGTCGTATCGGTAACGCGGCACGGTCGCCATCACCCAGCTGAACATGAAGAAGAAGAACAGGATCTTGCCGAACAGCCAGATTATACCCGGAATATCGAACCACGGGATCAGGTCGATATTAAGCGGCGGCAGCCATCCGCCGAAGAACAGCAATGCGTTCAACGTGCACATCAGCAGGATATTGGCATATTCGCCCAGCCAGAACAGCGCGAAGCTCATGCTGGAATATTCGGTCTGGTACCCGGCGACCAGTTCGCTTTCGGCCTCGGTCAGGTCGAACGGCACGCGCTGCGTTTCGGCAAGGCTGGAGATGAAGAACATGACCCACATCGGGAACAGCAGGATGTTGAAAACATAGCCGTTGACGATGCCGAACCCGTGGCCGCGCTGCGCCTCGACGATTTCGCTCAGGTTGAACGAGCCGGCCCATAGCACCACACAAACCAAAATAAAGCCGATGGAAACTTCGTAGGAAATCATCTGCGCTGCGGCGCGCATGGCGGAGAAGAACGGGTATTTGGAATTCGACGCCCACCCGCTCATCACGATGCCGTAAACAGACAGGCTGCTGATTGCGAGAATGTAGAGCAGGCCGACATTGATATCGGCCAGCACCACACCCGCATCGAACGGCACAACCGCCCACGCCGCCAGTGCGACGGTGAAAGTGACGATGGGCGCGAGCAGGAAAATACCCTTGTTCGCCGCGCTGGGAATGATGGTTTCCTGCAGGAATACCTTCAGCCCGTCGGCGAAACTCTGCAACAGGCCGAACGGCCCGACCACATTTGGCCCGCGCCGCAGGTTGATGGCGGCCCAGACCTTGCGATCCATGTAAATGATCATCGCCACCGCCAGCATGAGCGGAAGTGCGATCAGCAGGATACCGCTGATAGTGGCAAAGCCCCATGCCCATTCGTAGTTCATGCCGAGCGATTGGTAGAAGTCGGTCACGATGCGAGCCCCCCATTCCCGTTCGGGCTGAGCTTGTCAAAGCCCAGCCCTGCATTCTTGGAGCTACGCTGAAAGTAGGGGCAGCCCCTCGACAAGCTCAGGGCGTACGAGTTTTGGCTGTCCAGCATTACTCCGCTGCCTCCAGCATGTCTTCGCCGTGAAGCAGTTCCGCACTGCATTGCTGCATTACCGCACTGGCGCGCGCGATGGGGTTGGTCAGATAGAAATCCGTGATTGGATACGCCTCAACATTGCCCTTCGCCTTGGTGGCGCCGCCACTCTTCGGCATCGCTCCTAAATCAGCCAAGCCTTCCTCGCCAAGCGCGGGCACTTCGGCAATCATGCCTGCCTGCAATTCGGCGAAGCTGTCGAAGCCGACATCGACCTTCAACGCATCGGCCAGCGCACGCAGGATGGTCCAGTCCTCACGCGCTTCACCCGGTGCGAACACCGCCTTTTCAGCGAACTGCACCCGACCTTCGGTATTGACGTAAGTACCATCCTTTTCTGCAAAACTGGCGGCAGGCAGGATGATGTCGGCGGCATGCGCGCCTGCATCGCCGTGATGCCCGATATAGACCTTGAGGCTGTCCGCGAATGGGGCGTAATCCATCTCGTCCGCGCCTAGCGAAAGCAGGACTTTCGGCTTTGCATCGGCAAGCGCGGCAATACCCTCGCCCTGCGCAAACCCAAGCATCAGACCGCCCATTCGCGCTGCCGCCATGTGCAGCACGTTGAAGCCGTTCCAGCCAGCGCGGATAACATCGAAAGCCTTAGCGACGGACAAAGCTGGCGCAAGCGCACCCTGCGCCAAGGCCGCGCCGCCAAGGATGATCGCGGGTCGTTCGGCCACATTGAAAGCATCGCCAACTGCATCCGGCAGATCCGACAAAACGGAAAGATCGGTGCCGAGGAAAGTCGCCGGATAGGTCGTTTCCCATTCCGGCCCGACCACGAACACCTTGGCCCCGCGCGATGCCGCCTTGCGCAGGCGCACATTGACCAGCGCCGCTTCGTGCCGAACCTGGCTGCCCACGATCAGGATGGCATCGGCCGTTTCGATACCGGCAAAAGCCACCGTTGAAATTGACCGCCGCCAGATTGCCGACATCGTAGGACATGCCGGTCTGCCGCCCTTCGACCAGCTCCGACCCGCAGGCCTTGAGCAAAGACTTCGCCGCGAACATCGTCTCGCAATCGACAAGGTCGCCCGCCACGGCAGCGATGCTCGCGCCCGGTTTCGCCTTCGCGATGGCCTTGAATGCCTCGTCCCAATCGGCCTGTTGCAGCTTGCCTTTCCTGCGGATCCACACCTTGTCGAGCCGCCGCCGCACAAGGCCGTCGACTTGGTAACGGCCCTTGTCGCTCAGCCATTCCTCGTTCACGTCGTCGTTCACGCGCGGCAAGGCGCGCATGACTTCGCGGCCCTTGGAATACAGCGTGATGTTCGCACCTACGGCATCGGAGACGTCGATGCTCATGGTTTGACGCAGCTCCCACGGGCGCGCTTCGAAAGCGTAAGGACGGCTGGTCAGCGCGCCGACCGGGCACAGGTCGATCACATTGGCGCTCAGTTCGTGACTGGCGGCCTGTTCCAGATAGGTCGTGATCTGCATGTCCTCGCCACGATACAGCGCGCCGATTTCATCGACCCCCGCAATTTCTTCGGAGAAGCGCACGCAGCGGGTGCAATGAATACAGCGCGTCATGATCGTCTTGATCAGCGGACCCATGTATTTTTCGGTCACCGCGCGCTTGTTCATGTCATAGCGGCTGCCGCCACGGCCATACATCATGGCCTGGTCCTGCAAATCGCACTCGCCGCCCTGGTCGCAGATCGGGCAGTCGAGCGGATGGTTGATCAGCAGGAATTCCATCACCCCCTCGCGCGCGGTCTTGACCATCTGGCTGTCGGTGCGGATTTCCTGCCCGTCGGTCGCGGGAAGCGCACACGACGCCTGCGGCTTGGGCGGACCGGGCTTCACCTCGACCAGGCACATGCGGCAATTGCCCGCGATGCTCAGTCGTTCGTGATAACAGAAACGCGGGATTTCCTTGCCCGCCAGCTCGCACGCCTGCAGCACGGTTGCGCCATCGGGAACGTCGAGTTCGGTGCCGTCTACGGTAACCTTAGGCATCGCTGTCATCCTTAGCACGCGCGACGGGTTCATAGTGCGAGCGGACCCACAATCCATCGGCGACAACCTGTCGCAACATCGACGGATCGAGCACGACTTCGCCGGAGCCGGCCATGCCGCACGCAGTCAGCGCGGGTTCCAGAGCCAGTATGGAGGCCTGCTCCGCTTCCGATGCGATGGTGGTTCTGAGCAATGCATCCGACCCGACCACGTCGTTGTAAACGATACAGTCGGAAAGTGTCGCCATCGCTGTGGCCCGCGCATTCGTGGCCAAGCCGCCGGGGCGGGCATTGACCGACGGGCCTGCATCCGCAGCGAGCTGTACCGGCCCGTCATTATCCATAAGATACACTTCCTCGACCATCAGCGCGCGCAGCGTCGGATAGGTCAGGCGCATCTGCATCTTGTACGTCATGCCCTTCATGGCCCGCGAGATACAGGAGGCGGCATCCAGCTTTTCCAGCAGCGTTTGCGGATCGGCGTCGAATGCGTCGAAATCGACGGAGACCGTATTGCTGTTCGCCAGCATGGCGCGCGCCAGTTTCTTGTTCCGGTAGACGGAGCAGCGCGCCACGCGCTTCTGCATGTCGCGCGCTTCCGACCGGCCCGGCGTTTCGGCCTGCACCAGGAATCGGGTACCGGTCGCCAGCTGTTCATCCGGGAACGCGCGATCCTGCTGCCCGACCGCAGGTGCAGCAATCATAAGCAGGCCCAAGAATGCGGCAAACGACTTCATAGCGCCAATTCCCGCCCTTGCCGGTTCTTCACCGCATGGTACATCGCTTCGGCCAAGGCCATGCGAACATTTATCGCCTTCAGCGTGACTTTGCGATCAGGCAGGCATGCGGCGAATGTAGGCGCCATACGCTCGATATATTGCGTTTCCTCATCAGTCGTCAGCTTCGTTTCCCGCAGAAACGCGCGCGTTTCTGCGAAGTTATCCGCAACATGGCATTTCGCGAAGTCGTGTATCGAACCTATTGCCGTCGGTTTCTCGATCGTCGGGCGCCAGGTATCGGGCAGGTTGCTTTCTTCGCGCCGGTACAGTCCTTCGGCGACCGATCCGCGCACATGCGCGCGCTGGAACGAGGCATTCACAAAATTGCCGAGGCAGATATTGCGCGAACGCCCAAACAGCTTTTTGAAAGCTGTCCCCTCGGCGCGCGAGCCGATTGCACTGGCGAGAAACGCTTCAGCCTCTTCGGTTTTGTTGGTCGCGAGGCAATCGCCCATAGAACGGACGAGGTACCAGTACTCCTTTTCGCTCGCGGTCTGCGGCGCGGAGGAGGAGCCGGAAATGCCGGGCGCCAATTGCGCGATGGCGGGCGCGGACAGGCTCGCCAGCGCCATTGCCGTGGCAACAACCAGTCGGCGCGCGATCATTCCGCCGCCTCCAGAAATTCTGCGTTATGCTCTTCGATGCGGCGTTCCAGTTCGGGCCGGAAATGTCTGATGAGACCCTGGATCGGCCATGCAGCCGCATCGCCCAGCGCGCAGATCGTGTGGCCTTCCACCTGCTTAGTAACTTGTTGCAGCATGTCGATTTCCTCGATCGCCGCATCGCCCGTTTCGAGCCGCTGCATCATGCGCCACATCCAGCCCGTACCTTCGCGGCAAGGCGTGCACTGGCCGCAGCTTTCGTGCTTGTAGAAGTAGCTGAGGCGACTGATCGCGCGCACGATGTCGGTGGACTTGTCCATCACGATCACCGCCGCCGTGCCGAGGCCGCTGCCCAGCTCCTTCAACCCGTCGAAATCCATCGGCGCGTCCATGATCTGTTCGGCGGGCACCAGCGGCACCGACGAACCACCTGGAATCACTGCGAGGAGATTGTCCCAACCGCCCGTAATTCCACCGCAATGCTTCTTGATAAGCTCGCGGAACGGAATACCCATTTCCTCTTCGACGACGCACGGGTTCTCGACATGGCCGCTGATCTGGAACAGTTTTGTGCCGGCATTGCCTTCGCGCCCGAAGCCGCTGAACCAGCTCGCCCCGCGCCGCAGGATCGTGGGGACGACCGCAATGCTCTCGACATTGTTCACTGTCGTCGGGCAGCCATAGAGACCCGCGCCTGCCGGAAATGGCGGTTTGAGTCGCGGCTGGCCCTTTTTGCCTTCGAGGCTTTCGATCATCGCGGTCTCTTCACCGCAGATATAAGCGCCCGCGCCGCGATGCAGGAACACGTCGAAATCATAGCCCGAACCGCTGGCGTTCTTGCCGATCAGCTTGGAGGCATACGCCTCGTCGATAGCCGCCTGGAGCGTTTCGGCCTCGCGGATATATTCGCCGCGTATGTAGATGTAAGCCGCCCGCGCGCGCATCGCGAACCCGGCGACCAGCGCCCCTTCGATCAGCTTGTGCGGATCGTGCCGGATGATCTCGCGGTCCTTGCAGCTGCCCGGTTCGGATTCATCGGCATTGATGACCAGAAAGGACGGACGGCCATCTTTGCTCTCTTTTGGCATGAAAGACCATTTCAGGCCGGTGGGGAAGCCCAGCCCCGCCCCGCCCGCGCAAACCCGAAGCCTTGATCTCGTCGATGATGGCATCCTGCCCGCGACCGATCAGCGCCTTGGTATCATCCCAGTCGCCGCGCTTTTGCGCCGCGTCCAGCTTCCACGACTGGAAGCCGTAGACGTTGGTGAAGATCCGATCTTTATCAGCGAGCATCAGGAGCCGCCTCCGAACACAACGATGGCCGCGACCACGAGGATGGCGATCAGGGCGCCAGTCTTTACCAGCCCTTTGAGCACCTTCCACGCGATCACCACCAGGATGAGCGCGATGATGACGGTTATCAGCGAGCTGTCCATTACCATTCGCTCCGGTAATCGTGATTGGCATCGACCATATCGCGCAACACGGTCGGCCCCGTTTTGGGTTCGGACGTATTGCGCCCCGGCTCCTGCGTACCGGCGGGCGGCTGTTCGCCGGCGGCCAGCGCATCGAGCACGGTGTCGAGCCGTTCCGGCGTCAGGTCTTCGTAATTGTCGTCGTTGATCTGAACCATCGGCGCGGTCGCGCAACTGCCCATGCATTCCACCTCGGTCAGCGTCCACAACCCGTCTTCCGACACCGCCCCCTTCGCCATGCCGCGCGCCTTGCATGCCGCCATGATGGCGTCACTGCCGCGCAGCATGCAGGGCGTGGTGCCGCACACCTGCACATGGAATTTGCCGACCGGCTGGAGGTTGTACATGAAATAGAACGTCGCAACCTCGACCACGCGGATCACCGGCAGATCGAGATAGCGCGCGACATATTCCATGACCGGCAGCGGCAACCAGCCTTGCGTATTCGTTTCCTCGCCAACCTGGCGCTGCGCAATGAACAGCAGCGGCATCACCGCCGACTTGCTGCGCCCTTCGGGATAGCGCGCAATAGCGGTTTCCGCCTGCGATTTGCTGTCGTCCGAAAAGGCAAAGCCGTTCCACCGCTCGCGCAATTCGGGTGTGTCGGGGGCAAGCGCGCGATCAGCCATTGTCGAGCCTGTTCTGGATGTAGCGACCGATATACAGTCCGATCAGGGCCGCAACAGCCGTCGACACGATCTCTTTCATCGAAGACATGCCATGCGCGGCCAGCAGATAAATCGCGATGCCGGACGCGAAGGCCGCAAACGCGGCGATAAAGATGAACAGTTCGCGTAGCATTACCGGTCACACTCCCCGAACACCACGTCGATTGCGCCGAGGATGGCGGTCGCGTCGGGCAGCATGTGGCCTTTGCACATGAAATCCATCGCTTGCAGATGCGAAAACGCGGTGGGGCGGATTTTGCAGCGATAGGGTTTGTTGCTGCCGTCGCTGACCAGATAGACGCCGAATTCGCCTTTGGGGCTTTCGGTGGCGACATAGACTTCGCCCGCAGGCACATGGAAACCTTCGGTGTAGAGCTTGAAGTGATGGATCAGCGCCTCCATCGACTGCTTCATCGGGCCGCGCTTGGGCGGGCTGACCTTGCCGTCGGTGCTGGCGACCGGACCTTCGGGCATTTCGGCGATGCACTGCTTGATGATCTTTGCGCTTTCGTAAACTTCCTTCACGCGCACTACGAAGCGGTCATAGCAATCCGAATTGGTGCCGACCGGTATCTCGAAATCCATGCGGTCATAGACATCGTAGGGCTGCGACTTGCGCAAGTCCCACGGAATGCCCGCCGCGCGGATCATCGGGCCGGAAAAGCCCCATGCAATCGCATCGTCACGGCTCACCACCGCGATATCGACATTGCGCTGTTTGAAGATGCGGTTGTCGAGCACCAGACTCATCGCGTCGCCGAACAGTTCGGGCAGGCGGTTGTCCAGCCAGTCGCCGATATCGGTCAGCAGCTTCAGCGGCACGTCCTGATGCACGCCGCCGGGCCGGAACCAGGCACCATGCATCCGCGCGCCGCTGGCCCGTTCGAAGAAGTTCATGCAGTCTTCGCGCAGTTCGAACACCCACAGGTTCGGCGTCATCGCGCCCACATCCATCACATGCGCGCCGATATTGAGCATGTGATTGCAGATGCGGGTCAGTTCCGCGAACAGCACGCGAAGATACTGCGCACGTTCGGGCACTTCGACATTCAACAGCTTCTCGATGGCGAGAACGTAGCTGTGTTCCTGACACAGTGGCGAGCAGTAATCGAGCCGGTCGAAATAGGGCAGCGCCTGTAAATAGGTCTTCTGCTCGATCAGTTTTTCGGTGCCGCGATGCAGCAGGCCGACATGCGGATCGACCCGCTCGATGATCTCTCCGTCAAGCTCCATCACCATCCGCAAAACGCCATGCGCAGCGGGATGCTGCGGCCCGAAGTTGAGCGTGTAGTTGGAGATGACCTCGTCACCGGTGGTCGGCGAATGTTCCAGTTGAACGCTCATGCCTTGTCCTCCGGCTTGGTCGCTTTTGCGGTGTCGCGCACATCGCCTTTCCCGGCGGTCCGGCCCTCGCGGTCCTCGGTCGCGTCAGGCGCAGGCGCGGCAGTATCGGCGTCCTTCTCTGCCGGTGCATCGGCGCTAACCTTCTCGGCGGCCTTGGCATCCGCCTTCGCACCGGCGCCAGTGTCGGCGGGCTTCTCCGTCACCTTGGGATCGTCCACCGGCGGCGTGTCAGCCTTCTCATCGCCCGGCAGCACGTAATCGGCACCTTCCCACGGGCTCATGAAATCGAACTGCCGCAAGTCCTGCGCCAGCTTCACCGGCTCGTACACCACGCGCTTCTCGTCTTCGGAATAGCGCAATTCGGTATAGCCGGTCAGCGGGAAGTCCTTGCGGAAGGGATGTCCCTCGAACCCGTAATCGGTCAGGATGCGGCGCAGGTCCGTATTGCCGTCGAACACGACGCCATACATGTCGAATACCTCGCGTTCGAGCCACCCGGCATTGGGCCACAGACCGGTAGCGGTGGGAACCGGCGTCGCCTCGTCGGTGCTGCATTTCAGCGTGATGCGATGGTTTTTCGTCAGGCTGAGCAGCATGTAGACGACTTCGAACCGCTCGGCGCGGTCCGGAAAATCGACGCCCGCGATTTCCATCAGCTGTTGATAGGCGAAATCGTCACGCAGGGTCTGCAACGCATCGGCAATCTGCGCGCGCGCAATGGTCAGCGTCAGTTCGTCATGCGCCTCGGCAGTGTCGAGCACCATCGCGCCCAGTGCCGCACCGACCGTCTCGGCCACCCCGGCATTGCTCGCATATTTGGGTGCGGCGTGAACCACACTCATCGTTCAATCGTCCCGCTGCGGCGGATCTTGCGCTGCAACTGCATCACGCCATACAGCAAGGCTTCTGCCGTGGGCGGACAACCGGGAATATAGATATCGACCGGCACGATGCGGTCGCATCCGCGCACGACCGAATAGCTGTAATGGTAATAGCCGCCGCCATTGGCGCAGCTGCCCATGCTGATGACATATTTCGGCGCGGACATCTGGTCGTAGACCTTGCGCAGCGCCGGGGCCATCTTGTTGCACAGCGTTCCGGCCACGATCATCACGTCCGACTGGCGTGGGCTGGCGCGCGGGGCAACGCCGAACCGCTCCATGTCGTAGCGCGGCATATTGACGTGGATCATTTCCACCGCGCAGCAGGCGAGACCAAAGGTCATCCACCATAGGCTGCCGGTGCGCGCCCACTGGAACAGGTCTTCGGTGCTGGCGACCAGGAAACCCTTGTCGTTCACTTCGGTTTGTAGCGCGTTGAAATAGTCCGCTTCCGGCTGGCGCACTTCGCCACCCTTCGCAGTGGGCGCAAGGATGGAATCGTTGGTGCGACGCCCGTCGAGCGCCGCATTGTGCGCTGCCGTCAGCGACCCGGTGGAGCTGTCGTTCATGCCCATTCCAGCGCGCCCATTTTCCATTCGTAGATAAAGCCGACCGTCAGGATAAACAGGAACACCATCATTGCGCTCCATCCGATCCAGCCGGTGATGTCGAGGCTGACCGCCCAGGGGAACAGGAACGCCACCTCCAGATCGAAGATGATGAACAGGATCGCGACGAGGTAGAACTTCACATCGAATTGCGTGCGCGGCTCCTCGAACGCAGGGAAGCCGCATTCATACTCGCTCAGCTTTTCGGCATCGGGCGAATGCGCGCCGGTCAGGCGGGACACGCCCATCGGCAGGAACACGAACGCCGCCGACAGCAGGGCTGCGACGCCGATGAACATCAGGATTGGCAGGTATTGGCTTAGATCGACCACACGGCTTTCCAGCGGTTAAATACAACATCCACGCCCTACGCCCCGCCATACAGCGGTGCAAGGGCACGGACTTGCAAATTCGGCGATTTTCCATGCGTTTCCTACACGCTGGACGCCAGATTAACGGAGCGGCGCTACTTCTTCAGCTGCATCCCGATGGAGCGTTCGGTCGTCTTGCCATAAGGCGGCTTCATTCCCGCAATGCCGGCGATGTCGCGCTTGGACTGCTTGTAGACGCTGCGCGCATGGCTGAACTCGCGGAAGCCCTCGACCCCGTGATAGGAACCGATGCCCGAATTGCCGGTGCCGCCGAACGGCATGTCTTCCATCGACACATGGAACACCACGTCGTTGACCGTGACTCCGCCCGAACTGGTGCGGCTCAGCACCTCGTCGCGCTCGGCATCGTCATTGCCGAAATAATACAGGCCCAGCGGGTGATCGTGCGCGTTCACATAATCGATCGCCTCGCCGATATTCTTGTAGGTCATCACCGGCAGGACCGGCCCGAAGATTTCCTCTTCCATCGCCTGCATGTCGTCGGTGACGTTGCGCAGGATGGTCAGCGGCATCTTGCGCGCATTGGTGTTGGAAAAGTCCTCGTCGCCCGGATTGATCTCGACCACGTCCGCACCCTTGGCCTTCGCGTCGGCGACCATGTCTTGCAGGCGGTCGAAATGCTTGTCGGTCACGACGCTGGCATAGTCGTCATTGTCGAGCAGCGTCGGATACATGGTCCGCACGCCCAGCTCCACGGCGGCGACGGCACCTTCCTCGCGTTCTTCGGGCACGATCATGTAATCGGGTGCGAGGCAGATTTGTCCGGCATTCATCATCTTGCCGATGGCGATCCGCTCGCCCGCCTGTTCGTAATCCGCATCGCGGCCGAGGATGACAGGCGACTTGCCGCCCAGTTCCAGCGTGACCGGCACCAGGTTCTTCGCCGCTGCTTCCATGACCTTGCGGCCCGTCGCGGTAGAGCCGGTGAAGACAAGGTGGTCGAACGGCAGCGAGGAAAACGCCTGCGCGACTTCGGGGCTGCCGGTGACTACGGCGACTTCGTTTTCGTCGAACGCATCGGCGATCAGCGCCTTCATCAGCTCGGACGTCTTCTCGGTGAATTCGCTCGGCTTGATCATGGCGCGATTACCGGCCGCCAGCACCTGGAACAGCGGCGCGAAGGTCAGGTTCACGGGGAAGTTCCACGGCGACAGGATGCCGATGACGCCCTTCGGCTCGTATCGCACCTCGCCCTTGGCACCCAGCAGCGACAGCGGGAACTGCAGCTTGCGCTTGTCCGCCTTCGACCATGCACTCATGTTCTTCAGGCAGTATTTGCCGAAAGTGATCGAGCCGACGATGTCGGTCATCATGCTCTGCGCGCGGCTGCGATTGCCGAAATCCTCGCTCATCGCATCGCACAGCGCCTCGCCGTGATCGACGAGGATGGCGATGGCGCGCTTGATGCGGTCGCGTCTTATGTCGAGCTTTTCGGGCCGCGCGGCGAGGAATGCCTTGCGTTGCGTGTCGAGGATGCGTTGCAGGTCGGCGGTATGGTCGGTCATGGTGATGGCGCTCCGGTGTCTGTATTTGCCCGAACATCGACTATCGCCGGTGCGAAGACAAGTCGGTTTGCCAATGCCGCAGTGCAGCACTACATTCCGTGGCAAGAATTGAAACGCATTTCGAAAGTCGCTTTCCATGACCCAGTTTTCCGCAACCGATCCCGTTGTCATCCTCGGCTATGCACGCACCCCGATGGGCGGGATGCAGGGCGTGCTGGCCGATGTGTCCGCCACCGATCTCGGCGCGACGGCGGTGCGTGCTTCGGTGGAGCGCGCGGGCGTCGAGGGGGATGCCGTGGACCGCATCTATATGGGTTGTGTCCTGCCCGCCGGCCTGGGTCAGGCCCCCGCGCGGCAAGCGGCGATCAAGGCGGGGCTGCCGAAATCGGTGCAGGCCACCACTGTCAACAAGGTCTGCGGCAGCGGGATGCAGACGGTCATCATGGGCGCGGAAGCGCTGGCGGCGGGCACGGTCGATACCGTGGTCGCGGGCGGGATGGAGAGCATGACCAATGCACCTTACCTGCTGAAAAAGCACCGCTCCGGCGCGCGGCTCGGCCATGATACGGCCTATGACCATATGTTCCTGGACGGGCTGGAAGATGCCTATGACGAAGGCCGTGCGATGGGCACCTTTGCGCAGGACACGGCGGACGAATACCGGCTCAGCCGCGACGATATGGATGCCTATTCGATAAAGTCGCTGCGCCGTGCCAACGCCGCCATCGACAGCGGCGCATTTGCGGACGAGATTACGCCGGTAACGGTCAAGCACCGCAAGGGCGAAACGGTTGTCGACACCGACGAGCAGCCCGGTCGCGGTCGTCCGGACAAGATCCCGACCTTGCGCCCCGCTTTCGCCAAGGACGGCACCATCACCGCCGCGACCTCCAGCTCCATTTCTGACGGTGCGGCGGCACTGGTCCTCACCCGTGCCAGCAGCGCGAAAGAAAACGGCCAGACCCCGCTGGCGAAGATCGTCGCGATGGCCGCCCATGCCGACGAACCGGCCAAGTTCACCACCGCTCCCATCGGTGCCATCGAGACGGTGCTGAAGCGCGCCGGGTGGAGCGTGGACGATGTCGACTTGTGGGAAGTGAACGAAGCCTTCGCCTGCGTCGCCATGTTCGCCATGCGCGATATCGGCATCGACCATGACCGGCTGAACGTGAATGGCGGCGGCACCGCGCTGGGCCATCCCATCGGCGCGAGCGGCGCGCGTATCATCGTGACCCTGCTGAATGCCCTGAAACAGCGCGGCAAGACGCGCGGCGTCGCGAGCCTGTGCATCGGCGGCGGGGAAGCGACGGCGGTGGCGCTGGACCTGCTCTAACCCACAAGCGCTGCGGGGCGTTTAGGGTTCGCCCGCGCCCCACAGCCGCTCGGCGCGCACCCAGCCGACCTTGCCGCCGACATCCAGACTGCACCAGCCCGCTTCGCAATCGCCAAGCGTACCGACGACGCCCGGTTCCGCGTTCCATTTCAGGCCGCCATTGTCCGCAGGCGCATCGCGCATTGCGGCCAGACCTGTGCCCGTCACCATCGCGCCGCGCTTCGCCGTTATCAGGCCGACGCTGACCCAGCCTTGCGTCCCCTCGTGGTCCTGCACCAGTCGCCAGCCCTCGATCACGCGCACCACTTTCAGCGGCAGGCCCTTGCGCTTGTACACCCAGCTGATCTTGTAATTCTGGCTCGGTCCGACGCGCATATACATCTCGTCCGCCTTGATGCTGGCCCAATAGGGCACGGTGCGGTCCTGCGCCGTGCCCGGCAAAGCGACGAGCGCGAGAACGGCGGCGCAAAGCGCGGCGATACTGCGGGGAAACAGGGTGAATCGGTCCTTCATGGTGCGGGCTGGATAGAACCAAGCGCCGCCCTCTCGCAACCCGCTTGACCCGTTCGCGGGGTGCGCGCAGAACCCGTTCCATGAGCCAGAACACAAGCGACGCCAGACCCGCAAACAGGTTCGACGGCACCCCGCGCGTGCGGGTGACACGGCAGTTGATGCCTGCGGTGGAGGCACGCCTTGCCGAGCTGTTCGACACGCACTGCAATGCCGACGACACGCCGCTGACGCGCGAGGAACTGCGCGCCGCGATGGCGGAATGCGACGTGCTGGTGCCTACCGTCACCGACCGGATCGACGCCGAGCTGATCGAGGCAGCACCCGACCGCCTGCGCCTGATCGCCAGCTTCGGCGCGGGCACCGACCATATCGACATCGCCGCCGCCAGGGCGCGCGGCATCATCGTCACCAACACGCCCGGCGTCTTCACCGATGATACTGCCGACATGGCGATGGCGCTCATCATCGGCGTGCCGCGCCGCGTGCGCGAAGGCGTTGCGCTGGTGCGCGATGGCGAGTGGACCGGCTGGACGCCGACCGCACTGCTGGGCCGCAAGCTTGGTGGCAAAACGCTTGGGATCGTCGGTATGGGCCGCATCGGACAGGCGGTGGCGTATCGGGCCAAGGCATTCGGCCTGGAAATCGCCTATCACAATCGCAAGCCCCTGCCCGCCGCCATCGAAACCATGTTCGGCGCGCGCTATGTCGGGGATGTCGATGCACTGGTGGCGCAGGCGGATATTCTTACGCTGCACTGCCCCGCAACCGAGGCCACCATCGGCGTCATGGACGAACGCCGTTTCGGCCTGATGCGCGAGGGCGCCAGCTTCATCAACACCGCACGCGGCGACCTTGCCGATCAGGACGCGCTCATCGCCGCGCTGGAAAGCGGGCGGCTGGGCGGTGCCGGGCTGGACGTGTATCCGGACGAACCCGATGTCGACCCGCGCCTGCTCGCCCACCCCAACGTAATGACCCTGCCCCACATCGGCAGCGCAACCGTGGAAGGCCGCGAGGAATCGGGCATGAAAGTCATCGCCAACATCCGCTTCTGGGCCGACGGGCACAGGCCGCCGGATCAGGTGCTGGAGGGATGAGCTGTAGCTTTACGAGTTAGGCGGTTTTCATCGTCGATAACGGTCAGCTTGTGCAGCCCGTCGGCGTTCCACGTCCAGAGCACCATGTTCAGATCAGTTGCGCTGGCATTGCGCGCATAACTGCGCACGAGCAACGCGGCGTAGCCTCGAGCAATGGCGGCTTCTGCAAACACTTGCGTCGGCACGACTTCGCCCCGCAGCATGGCGTCGCGCCATGTCGGCGCGCCGAGGGCTTCAGGCGTCATATCGAAGGATGCGAGCAGTTCTTCATCGCGGCTGTCGAACACATCGCAAATATCGGCGTCATAGGCGATGAGCGTCGTGGGTTGCAGGTCGCCTACCTGATTTGCTTCGCGAAGGGCGGTCACGGGATCGAGCGAACAATACAGCGCTGCCGTGCCCGGCGGATTGAACCGTCCGCCATATCTGGCCGCGCCCGCGCCGGATAACGGACTATCCGCCCATACCGGGTTCAACGCACGATAAAGTTTACCGGAAAATCGGATGACTGCACATCAACTGTGAACGCCGGCATCCACCGCGTCGATATAGTCAAGCACATCGCTTGCACGCCCATCCGTCGTCAGTTGCATGGCTGTCTGGCCCGAAAACCCCGGCAGGGGTTCGGAACGATACCACGCATATGCCAGAAGAGGAGAACCGAAACGCGGTTCAACCTTGTTCAGCAATTCGACCATCTCGCGAAGACGGCGCTGCGTCTTGTCGGATCGCACCCGGTTGCGGCGTTGCAGGGCATCGCGTCCCAGTCCGACGCTGCGCGCTATATCCGCACTGCTTGTGCGGAGCGCCCTGGCGATCAGCTGGGGTGCGAACAAACCATCCTTGAAAAATTCGGCAGCAAGCATGACACCCTCTTACGACGCTGGTTTTTACAGGATATAGCGTCAAAACCTGCGTACATCAATCCCCCGACGCGATCCGCTCCACCAGCTGCTTCACCGTCGGCGTGAAGTTGTTGGAATAGAACGGATCCTGCGCGAACCGGTATGCCGAGTGGCCGGCGAAGGCGAGATTTTCGTCCACCGGGCCGCCGTGGGCGATGTCCTGCAGGGTTTTCTGGATGCAGAAGCTGCGCGGGTCGGCGAGCCGTCCGGTGGTGTAGGTGTCGTGATCCTTCCACGATGAAAAGGCGCAATGCGACAGGCAGCCCATGCAGTCCTTCTGGTCCTTGCGGATCGTGTCGCGCTTGTCCGGCGTGACGAACACCACCGTATCGTCGGGCGTCTTCAGCGCCTCTGTGTGTCCTTCGCCGAACCAGCCCTTTGCGCGCTGGTAATCCTCCGGCGCGACCCACATTTTCTTGCCCTTCACGCCGATATCGAGCTGGCGAGTGTGTTCGCCGCCCTCTTCCTTCGCAAAGGCGACCTGCCGTTCGCTGCGGTGGATGAGGTCGAACAGAAACGGGTTCTTGACCGCCGAGCTGTAAAAACCGGTTGGCGAGAACTTGTGCAGCAGCACGTCGCCCGGCTGCACGGTGCGCAGCATGTCCTTCCATTCTTCGGGAATGGGGCTTTCCTTGGTCAGGAGCGGTCGCGTGCCGTACTGGAACGCGATCTGCCCCAGTTCCGGATTGCCGATCCAGTCTTCCCAGTCGCGCAGGAACCACACTCCGCCCGCCATGATGATCGGCACGTCTTCCGATACGCCTTCCTTGCGCATCGTATCGCGCAGTGCGGCGACGCGGGGATAGGGGTCTTCGGGCTTTTTCGGGTCTTCGGCATTGCTCAGGCCGTTATGCCCGCCCGCCAGCCACGGGTCTTCATACACCACCGCCGCCATCAGATGCGCGACCTTGTGATAGCTGCGCTTCCATAGCGCCCGGAACGCGCGTGCGCTGCTGATGATGGGCAGGTATTGCACATCGTATCGCGCCGCGATCTCGGCCAGCTTGTAGGGCATCCCCGCCCCGCAGGTGACGCCGGTGACAAGGCCGCGCGTGTTTTCCAGCACGCCTTCCAGCACATCCTGCGCGCCGCCCATTTCCCACAGGACGTTGATGTTGAGCGCGCCCTTCCCGCCGGAGACATCGTGCGCGCGTTTCACCTGCTCGGTCGCGCCGTCGATGGCGTAGCGGACCAGTTGCTCGTGCCGTTCCTTGCGGGTCAGCGCGTCATAGACCTGCGGCACGATCTTGCCTTCGGCGTCGTAGCTGTCGGCATTGACCGCGCTGATCGTGCCGATACCGCCCGCCGCCGCCCAGGCGCCGCTGCTGGCGTGGTTGGTCGCCGAAACGCCTTTGCCACCCTCGATCAGCGGCAGCACTTCGCGCCCGCCATAGCGGATCGGTTCAAGTCCCTTGAAGCTCATTATCGCGTGTCCCGTTTTGCCCCTGCGCCGGTAATCAGCGCGGCGTGCTCGTATTCGTTATGCCACGGCATGGTTCGATATCAGCCGGTTCGGGCCGTTTTTCGGCGCGCACGAATTGCGCGTAATAGCCCGCCAGCTCCGGCGTGTCATAATAGGTCTGAAGTTCGTAGCCCACCTGCTTGAATTCGCACGTCAAAAGCATCGGATCGATCCCGTGGCGGTCGGTCGGGCGATCGACATCGACCACCACGATGCTGCCGCCTTCGCGCAATGCGGGCCACATCCGCCACAGGAAGGCGTAGGGTTCGGTGACCTCGTGATACATATGAACCAGGAAAATGCGGTCGAAACTGTCTTCGGGCAGGCGCGGATCGTCGGCTGCGCCCGGCTTGATGCTGACATTGTCGAACCGCTGGCGCTCCACCCGCTGTGCCAGCCGTTGCAGGGCCTTGCCGTCGATATCCTGCGCCAGCACGCGACCGCCCGCACCCACGCGCTTCGCCAGACGTACCGTGTAATAGCCGTCGCCCGCGCCGATATCGGCCACGCTCATCGCTTCGGTGACGTCGGCAAATCCCATGACCGCCTCCGCCTCGCCGCGATTGTCGCGGGCGGTTTCGGTGGAGAACGAATTGCCGCCAAGGTCGGATACGGGGCGGTCGGGCGAGGGAAAGGCGAGCGCGGTTTCGGGCCGGTCGCTTGGCGCCGTCGGCGCGCAGGACGCCAAGCCTGCCGCCAGCAATATCAGGAGTGGAACGCGCACCATCGGTTCGGTCTTAAAGGCGAAGGGCAGGCGGGGCAAACGCTACGGAACGCACCACGCGCTTACTCCACATCCTCCACCTCGACCGCTTCGCCGGTGACGCGCTGCGCCAGAGCGGCGGAGATGTAGGGATCGAGCGCGCCGTCCAGCACATCGTCGGGCGCGGACGAGGTCACGCCGGTGCGCAAATCCTTCACCATCTGATAGGGCTGCAGGACGTAGCTGCGGATCTGGTGGCCCCAGCCGATCTCGCTCTTTTCCTCGTATTCGCTGCCCGCCACCGCCTCGCGCGCCGCCATTTCGCGCTCGAACAGCCGCGCCTTCAGCATGTTCATCGCGGTGGCGCGGTTCTTGTGCTGGCTGCGGTCGTTCTGGCTGGCGACGACGATGCCGCTGGGCTGGTGGGTGATGCGCACCGCGCTGTCGGTGGTGTTGACGTGCTGCCCGCCCGCCCCGCTGGCGCGATAGGTGTCGATCTTCAGGTCGCTCTCGTTGATCTCGACCTCGAAGTCGTCGTCGATGACCGGATAGACCCAGACCGAGCTGAACGAGGTGTGCCGCCGCGCGCTGCTGTCATAGGGGCTGATGCGGACCAGCCGGTGCACGCCGCTTTCGGTCTTGGCATAGCCATAGGCGTTCTCGCCCTTGATATGCAGCGTGGCGGACTTGATCCCGGCCTGGTCGCCGGCCTGGTATTCCACCGTTTCCACCTTGTAGCCGCGCTGTTCGGCCCAGCGGTTGTACATCCGCAGCAGCATCTCGGCCCAGTCCTGGCTCTCGGTGCCGCCGGCCCCGGCGTGGATTTCGAGGTAGGTGTCGTTCCCGTCCGCCTCGCCCGACAACAATGCCTGCACCTTGTCGGCATCGGCGCGTTCGGCGAGTTTGGCGAGGCTGGCGAGGCCGTCCGCCACCACGTCGTTGTCGCCCTCGGCCTCACCCATCTCGACGAATTCGACGGCATCGCGCATCTCGGCGGAAATCTCGCGCACGGTGGCGACGGAGGTTTCGAGCTGCTTCTGTTCGCGGCTTAACGCCTGCGCTTCCTTGGGATTGTCCCACAGCGAGGGATCCTGCACCCGCGCATTCAGCTCGTCCAGCCGACGCAGCGCCGCATCCCAGTCGAGCGACTGGCGCACCAGTTGCAGCGCGGCTTCGATGCGGTCGATATGGGCCTGCCCCTCGGCACGCATAGATAATTCCTTCAGATAAAGTGCGTGCTACGGCAGGTGGCTAGTACAGCCCGCCCTGGTCCTCGACAAAGTCCTCTTCGGGCTGCGTCGTGACGGTAGTGCGCCGGGTCGTGCTTGCCGAACTGCGCTGTCCCTTGCGGATCAAGGCCAAGACTTGCCGACGCTTGGCCGCGATCTCGTCGCGGCGGGTGGCGCGCGGTGGCTCGGTGTCGGGCTTGAACGCTTCCCAGATGACCGCCGCCTTCGGATCGTCGCCCGGCCAGCCGTCGAACACGCGCTTGCCCGACTGGCGGTTCACGCGCACCATCCGCACCCCGGCAGGCGCGACGAACGGTTCGGGCCGCAGGCGGTCCCGCGTCGCGGTGAAGAATTGCTTGATAACGGGCGCAGCGACCGTGCCGCCCTGTGCATAGCCGCCCATATTGCGCGGCGTGTCGTAGCCGAGATACACCCCCGCCACGAGGTCGGACGTGCCGCCCACGAACCACACATCCTTAGGGCCGGTGGTGGTGCCGGTCTTGCCGAAAATCGGCATGTCGAGACTGCGCAGCGTGGTGGCGGTGCCGCGCTGGACCACGCCTTCCAGCATGTGGACGGTCTGGAACGCGGTGCGCGCATCCATCGCCTGTTCTCCGGCAAGACCGAAGCGCGGCATCGGCTTGCCGTCCCACTGCGCCATATTGCAGCCATCGCAATCCCGCTCGTCCGCGCGCCAAATGACCTTGCCCAGCCGGTTCTGCACATAATCGATGACGCTGGGCGTGTTCAGCCGTCCGTGATTGGCCAGCGCGGAATAGGCGCTGACGATCTTGACCACGGTGGTTTCCTCCGACCCCAGCGTGGTGGCGGCGTAAGGATCGGGATCGTCGCTGATGCCCAGTTTCTTGATGGTGTTGACCACATTGGTCATGCCCGCCTGCATGCCGATCTGCACGGTCATGATGTTCTGCGATTGCTCCAGCCCGTAACGCAGCGGAAACTCGCCGCCCCGCCCGCCGCGAATGCACTTCTCGCCCAGCCGCGCGCCCTGGTAATAGCAATAGCGGCCATTATCGATCAGCGTCGACGGCGTCATGCCGTTGTCCAATCCGGTGGCATAGACGAACGGCTTGATGGTGGAGCCGGGTTGCCGGTTCGCCTGCGTGGCGCGGTTGAAATCGGACAGCCGGTCGTCGAACCCGCCCTGCATCGCCAGGATGCGTCCCGTCTGCGGATCCTGCGCCACGAAGCCGCCCGACACGGCGGGGATAGTACCGACTGCGTAGCCATTGCCACTCTTGCGCACGGCAATCACGTCGCCAGCTTTCAGCGCGTTGGGCAGGTTGGTCAGCGCGGATGTTTCGCCGTCCGAGAACCCGATTGCGGCACGACCCGCCTCGCGTTCGGTAACGACGCCGACGCGCCAGTCCTTGTAACGGATGCCGATGGGCGAGCTGGCGAGCTGTTGCGCCCACGGTCCGTCATCGAAATCGATGGTCGCAATCGGGCCGGACCAGCCGCGCGAGCCGTGATAGCGGATAAGTCCCGTGCGCAGGGATTCGCGTGCAGCCTCCTGCATGTCGGTATCGAGCGACGTGCGGACCCACAGCCCGCCGGCATAGACACTGTTGCCGCTGTCGTCCGCCGTCTCGCCATATTTGTCGAGCAGCTGGCGGCGCACTTCTTCGAGGAAATAGCCCGCATCGGCAGAACGCTCCGCGCGCTGGGTAATGATGCCGAGCGGCTGCTGCTTGGCACTATTGGCCTGAGCGGCCGTCACAAACTCGTTCGCCGCCATCTGGTCCAGCACGAAATTGCGACGGGTCAGCGCGGTGTCGAAATTCTTGGACCGGCTATAGGTTTCGGGTGCCTTGGGCAGGATCGCCAGATAGGCCGCCTCGTGCAGCGCCAGCTCGCCCGCATCCTTGCCGAAATAAGTCCGCGCCGCCGCCTGCACGCCGAAGCTGCGGCGGCCCAGCGGTATCTCGTTCAGGTAAAGTTCGAGGATTTCTTCCTTGTCCAGCACCCCCTCGATCCGCCGCGCCAGCACCATTTCGCGCGCCTTGCGGGTGATCGAATATTCCTTGGACAGGAAGATGTTCTTGGCGACCTGCTGCGTGATGGTGGAGCCGCCCACCGCACGCTCGCCACTGCCGACCTTGCTGGCATAATCCAGCACCGCGCCGACCAGCCCGCCCGCGTCGATGCCGCCGTGGCTGAAAAAGGTCTTGTCCTCCGCCGCCAGAAACGCATCGATCAGCGTTTGCGAGAAATCGCCATATTGCAGCTGCACCCGCCGGTCGCGGGCGTAGGAATGCACGATCTCGCCATCGTAGCCGCGCACCACCGTCGGCAGCGGGGGCTCGTAATCCGCCAGCGTTGCGACATCGGGCAGGTTGCGGGTCAGCACGATATACATCGCGACGAGTGCCAGCAGAGCCAGCAGCGCCAGCCGCAATATCCAGCGCACCCAGCGCCGCGTCTGCCATTGCCGCGCAATCCATGCGCCGGCGCCGGTGGCATCGCGCCGGATGCGGTAACTGAACGATTTTAGGGTGGTGTCCGCCATACAGGGGATGGCCCTAGCACGCAGGCTTGTCGCCGCGCCAGAGCGTTTGTTGGCGAACGATGCGCGCGCTTATTGCGTGGACTGGCGCGCCAGGAAAATACGGATCGCGCGCGCCATCGTATCGGCAAAGTCCGCCCTGCCCTCTTGCGAACCGAGCCTTCCTGCATCGTCCGGGTTGGTCAGGAAACCCGCCTCGAACAGCACGGCGGGCACGTCCGGCGCGCGCAACACGGCCAGCGCGGCGGAACGGCGGGTCTGCGGATGGAAGCGCATGGTGCCGCGCCCTTCGCGCACGATCAGTTGCGCAAACTCGGCAGAGGTGCGCTGCACGCGGCGCTGCGACAGTTCGACCAGAATTTGGCTGACTTCCGCGCTTTGCCCGTCCAGTTCCAGCCCGTTGACCGCATCGGCATTGTTCTCGCGCTCCGCAAAACGCGCGGCGGCCTGGCTCGATGCATCGGCGGACAGGGTGTAGATGCTTGCTCCCGACACCTCGCTCACATCGCCCGCGCTGTCGGCATGGATGGAAATGAACAGGTCCGCATCCAGCCGCCGCGCGATTTCGGGGCGTTCCTCCAGCACCAGAAACGTATCGTCCGACCGGGTCAGCGCCACGCGGATGCCGCCTTCGGCCACCAGCTCGTCGCGCAGGGCCAGCGCCAGCCCCAGCACGATGTCCTTTTCCTGCACGTCGGACCCGCTCGCGCCGGGATCCTTGCCGCCATGCCCGGCATCGATGACCACCAGCGGGCGCGAGGCGTCGGGCGGGCCGAGCACGTCGGGCAGGTCGACCGGCGCACCCGTTTGCGGCAGTGCCAGCTTCACCACGTAGTCGCGGCCCAGAAGCGGCACGGGTATCGTCAGGCCGAATGCGAACACAGCAGCAATCGCCACAAGCGGGGCGAGGAATATCAGCCAGAGTTGCAGACGGTGCGACATATCCAGCCGTGCGTTAGGGTGTTGCACTGCGCTTGCGCAATATGGTTGCGGGATGAACGGGTGACTGCTAGCCACACATTCACCAAGTTCAACTGGATACGAACGCGCATATACTGGCGCCGCCGTCTCCAGCAGCGAACCCGAAGGGCTGCCGGCACGAACGATCGGCACCCGGTCAACAGGTTGATGCCTTCATGAAACGCCCCACCCCCACCGTCATCGCGCAGCCGCAAGGCTGGGCTGGTGCATGGCTGGTGTGGGCCGCGCCGGTTTGGCGATCTTTCATCGCGGCAGACACATCATTTCGGCGGGGCGTGGTCGCGCGTCTTTGCCGGTCCCATCCAGCCGCCGAACCCCTGATGGTCGGCGGCTTCACCACATATCGACACGCCGCAGCGGGGACCGTTTACGGTTCTGGCCCGCCCGGCCGTGTCCGGAGACTACATTATGGCAACGCGCATGCTAATCGACGCGCGCCACACCGAAGAAACGCGGGTGGCTGTCCTCAAGGGAAACCGGATTGAGGAATTCGACTTTGAATCTGCCGAACACAAGCAGATCAAAGGCAATATCTATCTCGCCAAGGTAACGCGGGTCGAACCGTCCCTGCAGGCGGCGTTCGTGGATTTCGGCGGCAACCGCCACGGCTTCCTCGCCTTCAGCGAAATCCATCCCGACTATTACCAGATCCCCAAGGAAGACCGCGACGCACTGCTCGCCGAAGAGGCCGAGGCCGCCGAGGAAGAAGCGCGCCTGCGTGCCGAGGACGAGGAACAGGGCAATGTTCCGGGCGACGAATACGACGCCGAGGACGATGAAACCGCCGAAGCGCTGGCCGAGGACATGGCCGAAGACGGCCTTGAGGAAATCGACACGTCGGAAAAGGATAAAGTCTCCACCTTCGAAGAAGGGCAGTCGGATGACGACGATGACGACTCTTCGGATGATGAAGACGAAGACGATGACGAAAGCGACGATGATAACGATGACGGCAATGGGGGCCGCAACCGGCGCGGTCGTGGCCGTCGCCGTCAGGGCAGAACAAGAAGGGTGCCCGTGGCCGCGCCAAGGAAGTGGACGAGGTTCGCGCCCGTCGCCAGGCGCTGCGCCGCCGTTACAAGATACAGGACGTAATCCAGCGGCGTCAGGTACTGCTGGTGCAGGTCGTGAAGGAAGAACGCGGCAATAAGGGCGCGGCGCTGACCACCTATCTCAGCCTCGCGGGCCGCTACACCGTGCTGATGCCCAATTCCAACAGCGGCGGCGGTATCAGCCGCAAGATTTCCAGCGCGCAGGACCGCAAGCGCCTGAAGCAGGTGATGAGCGATCTCAGCCTGCCGCGCAGCATGGGCCTGATCGTCCGCACCGCCGGATTGAGCCGCACCAAGACCGAGATCAAGCGCGACTTCGATTACCTCGCCCGGCTGTGGGACGAAATCCGCGAGAAGACGCTGGCCAGTGCCGCGCCCAACCTCGTCCATTCCGACAGCGACCTGATCAAACGCGCGATCCGCGACATCTACAATCGCGAGATCGAGGAAGTGATCGTCGAGGGCGAGACCGGCTACAAGCAGGCCAAGGCCTTCATGAAGATGCTGATGCCCAGCCATGCGCGGCGGGTGAAAGCCTATTCCGATCCGGTGCCGATGTTCCAGCGCTACGGCGCGGAGGACCAGTTGCGCGCGATGTACGATCCGGTCGTGCAGCTGAAATCGGGCGGCTATCTGGTCATCAACCCGACCGAGGCGCTGGTCTCCATCGACATCAACTCGGGCCGCTCCACCAAGGAACACGGCATCGAGGCGACGGCAACCGCCACCAATCTGGAAGCCGCGCGCGAAATCGCCCGGCAGCTGCGCCTGCGCGACATGGCCGGACTGGTCGTGATCGACTTCATCGACATGGATCGCACCGGCAATGTCCGCAAAGTCGAGCGTGCCATGAAGGATGCGCTGAAGAACGACCGCGCGCGCATCCAGGTCGGTCGCATCTCCAGCTTCGGCCTGATGGAAATGAGCCGCCAGCGCCTGCGCACCGGCGTGCTGGAAGCGACCACGCGCGAATGCCCGCATTGCGACGGCACCGGTCTGGTCCGCACTGCCTCGAGCGCAGGGCTGTCCGCACTGCGCCTGATCGAGGACGAGGCGGCCAAGGGCAAGGGTTCGGTCATCGCACTGAGCGCCAGCACCGAAGCGGCGGTGTACCTGCTCAACAGCAAGCGCAGCGACCTGCTTGAAATCGAGGACCGCTACGGCGTGACTGTCGAAATCGTGCCCGAAGGCGAGGACGAAGGCGCGAAGATGGATGTGTCCAGCAGCGGCCCGCGTCCCACCGAAGCGCCGAAGTTCGAACCCATCGTCGATGAAGACGAGGACGATGACGACGACGTTCAGGATATCGACGACAGCGAAGACGACGACGCCGATGCAAATGACGACGCCGATGCCAATGACGGTGGCGACGACCGGCCCCGCAACAAGCGGCGTCGGCGCGGTGGTCGCGGGCGCAAGACTGCTGACGACGATAGCGGCGACACCAACAACCAGCGCGGCAATGCAGACAGCGACGACGATGACGATGCGCCAAAGAAAAAGCGCCGCCGCCGTGGTGGTCGTGGGCGTCGCGGCGGACGCGGGCGCAAGGATGGCGATGCGCAGAACGGCAACGGCCAGAACGAAGGTGCCGAAGAGGTAACGGCATCGGACGCGGCCAAGCTGGACGAGGTGTCCGAACAGGTCGTTGCCGATATGGCCGTGGTCGCCGGACCCGACGATGCGCCCGAAACGGCGGAAGCCACGGCGGAGCAGGATGCCAAGCCCAAGCCCCGCAAACGCGCACCGCGCAAGAAGGCTGCTCCGAAAGCCGAGACCGCATCGACGGACGAGGATGCACCGGCGGAAAAGCCCAAGCGGACGCGGCGCAAGCCTGCTGCCAGGAAGGAAGAAACCGTAGACGACGCGGGCGAAACTACCGCTGCCGAAAAGCCCAAGCGGCCCCGCGCACCGCGCAAGAAGGCCGAACCGGCCAAGTCCAAGACGGTCGCGCAAAAATCGGCCTCCGCCGCGCTCGCGGAACAGGTTGCGGACGACGCAGCCGTCATTGCCGGTCCCGACGGCTCGCCCGAAACCGCCGAAGCAGTGGCGGCCAAGGATGCCAAACCCGCTGCCAAGCCGGGCACGGCCCGCAAGGGCTGGTGGCAGCGCACCTTCGGCGAATAAGGCGGATCGCATGAGCACCCATCGCACACCGGACGACCGTTTCGCCGACCTTGCGGACTACCCGTACTCGGCGAATTACCGCACGGTGGGCGACGGGCTGCGCCTGCATTATGTCGACGAAGGGCCGCGCGACGCGACGCCGGTGCTGATGATGCATGGCGAGCCGACCTGGAGCTATCTTTATCGCCATATGATCGGGCCGGTCGTGGACGCAGGCTATCGCGTCCTCGCGCCCGACCTGATCGGCTTCGGCAAGTCTGACAAGCCGACCGACCGCGATGCGTTCAGCTATGCCGGCCATGTCGCGTGGATGCGCGAATGGTTCGAAGCGCTGGACCTCACCGGCGTGGTGCTGGTGTGCCAGGACTGGGGCTCGCTGATCGGCCTGCGGCTGGTCGCGGCGATGCCGGAGCGGTTCGCGGCTGTCGTGCTGGGCAATGGCGGCCTGCCCGCCGGTCAGGAACCGCCCGAAGCCTTTGCCAAATGGCGCGAGTTCAGCCAGAAAAGCCCGGTCTTCCCCATCGGCCAGCTTATCCAGGGCGGTACCACGACTGCCCTGCCCGATGCCGTCGTTGCCGCATACGACGCGCCCTTCGATATCGAGGACAGCAAGGCGGCGGCGCGCGTCTTCCCCGCCCTTGTCCCGCTGGGCGAAAACGTCGCCGTGCCGGACCAGAAGGCGGCGTGGGAGGTGCTCGCCACCTTCGACAAACCCTTCACCTGCTGCTTCAGCGACGAGGACGCCATCACCAAGGGCGGCGAGCGCGCCTTCATGGAGCGCGTGCCCGGAGCCAAGGGCCACGACCTGCACCGCACGCTGAAAGGCGGCCATTTCATTCAGGAAGACGATCCGCACGGCTTCGTCGGCGCCATTCTCGATACCGCCCGGCACGCTGGCGTCTGACGCCACCCCGCACGTTCCTTCCGAAGGAAAATCAGCAATCGCGCCCGTCCCCTCTCAAGCCGCCTTCGCGCCCCTGACCATACCGGACGCCGCGAAAGCGCGCCTGCGTGTCATGCTGCTCGCCAAGCACGCCAAGTGGCAGGGCGGCCTGCATGCGGACGATGGCAACCACGCGCTGTACCATGTCGAAACGCGCGAAGTGCTGTCGGCGCTGGGGCTGAACATCACGCTGTCGGACACGTTCGAAGACCTGTTCGACAAACCCGATGTCGACTTCGTCTTCCCGCTGCTCAACCGCGCCGGTTTCTTCAATTCCGAAATGCTCGCGCCCTTGCTCTGCACGCGCCACGGCCTGCCCTATCTCGGTGCCAGCCCGATCATTCGCGGCCTGTCGGACGACAAGCACCTGACCAAGCTGACGGCGGCCCAAGCCGGCCTGCCGACCGCGCCGTGGGCAGTGTTCCGCCGCAATGTCGCCGTCGATCTTGCACGCTGCCCCGATGCGGATCGCTATGTCATCAAGCCCAACGCCTCTTCCGCCAGCTGGGGCGTGCGCGATGCCGCCGACCGCGCGGGCGCAGGCGAAGCGGTGGCGCAGCTTCATGCCGAAGGGCACGACGCCATCGTCGAACCCTTCCTGCCCGGCAACGATGTGGAGGTTTCGCTCATCACCGTCGGCGGTACCCCGCGCTGCCTGCCGCTAATGGTGTTCGAACAGGATGATCCCACGCACCTGCGGACCTATTCGGAAAAACGCGCGCTCGACAATACGAAGCTGGGCTATGTCCTGCGCGCCTATGACGACGACGCGGACATTTCAGCGCGGATAGAGGATATGACACGCAGATTGTGGGGCGAATATCACCCCTTCGACTATGGCCGGTTCGAATTCCGGGTCGATCCGGAAACGGGCGCGGTCAATTTCATCGAGGTCAATCTGAACTGCAATCTGTCATCGACCAAAACCATTGCAACGGCGGCGCGGCTAGCTCGGCTGGACGCATAGCCAGCTGATCGAGACCGTGCTGGCGGAAAGCCTCGACAGGCAGGGATTGCTGGCATGACGGACGCCCCGTACACAGGCCCAATTACTGGAACCATCACCGGAACCATCGCCGTCGTCCTGGCCGCGCAACGCACCGGCGTGGTCAATCCGCTGGCGGAGCGGGCCGGTGTCTCGCACAAATGCCTCGCGCCCATTGGCACGGGTGCCGACAGGCGCGCTCTCGTTCGCCATGTCCTCGATACGCTGGTGCGCGTGCCGGACCTTGCCGCCATCCACATCTCGATAGAACCTGACGCGCATGATGCGCTCGGCTCCGTCATCGCCGATTATGCCGGGCATGATGTCCCGATCAGCCTCGTCTCCAGCGACGACAATATCGTCACCAGCGTCGAAAAGGCCACCACCGGGGCAAGCGGTCCGGTCCTGATCACTACCGCCGACAATGTGCTGCTGACGCAGGATGCCGTGCGCCTCGTGCGTGAGGCGGTGCGCAATGCGGATGCCGTGATCGGTGTCGCGCGCGAGGACCGGGTCAAGGCCGCCCATCCGGAAGGACAGCGCAATTTCTACCCGCTCTCCGATGGCGGCATTGCCAACTGCAACCTCTACGCCCTGCGCAGCCGCGATGCGCTGAAGGCCGCCGAAGTGTTTCGCGAAGGCGGGCAGTTCATGAAAAATCCGGGCCGCATGGTCCGCGCGTTCGGGCTGGTCAATCTGGTCCTGCTGCGGCTGGGCTGGCTGAAGCTGGATGCGGCGATGGACCGGCTGGGGCGCAAGCTGGGGCTGACGATCAAGGCGGTGGCGTTCGAGGACGGCGCGCTGGCCATCGATGTCGATAACGAGCGAACCTATGCGGTGTGCGAGGAATTGCTCCCGACGCGCCCGGCCAAGGGCTGACCCATTCAGTCGGGCACGCGCTCGCCATCATAGGCAAACACGCCGCCGCTATCGGCGGGAGCAAGATGCATTAGCACCGATAGACAGCGCAGACGCTGCATCAGCGGGTTGTGTAAGCTGGCCATCGGGCAGGTTCGACTGGAACGGCTCGCTCAGCGCGGTATCCACCGTGCCGGGGTGCAGCCCTGCGACAACCGCCTGCTTGTGCGTGCGCGCGACTTCGATGGAAAAGGTCTTCAGCAACATGTTCAGCGCTGCCTTGCTGGCGCGATAGGAATACCATCCGCCCACCCGGTTATCGCCGATGGACCCGACCCGCGCGGACAGCGCGGCAAACACCGTGCGGCCCTTGCGCGGTGCCGCTGCGAATACGTGCTTGGCAACCAGCGCGGGACCGTAAGTATTGATGCGAAAGACCTGCTCCATCGCGTTGATATCCAACGCTTTGTGGCTGCGCTCCGGCCCAGTTCCATCGGCCAGTGTCAGCGTGCCGGATGCCACGATCACAAGGTTCGGCAACGTGTCCCCGAACCCGGCAATGGCGTCGGCGATGCTCGCCTCGTCGGTCAGGTCGAAACGGAAGGGCGTCACTCCAGCCCCCGCAGGCACATCACCGGTGCGCGATCCCGGCCAGCACCGGCACGCCCTGTTCCGCCAATGCGCGCACCAGCGCCGCGCCGATCCCGCCGCTCGCGCCGAATATCGCCGCGCGGCGGGGCCACGCCTGTCCGTCCTGTCCTACATCGCTCATGCCGGCTAGACGGTTCGGCAAGCGCAACGGTTCCGCCAGAACCCCGATTGCGACCAGTGAGATTGTGCGCGGCGAAAAGTTTGGCCCCTGGACTGTGTAACATGCGGTCCATGTCTCGCATTTCCGCGGCGGACAGGTGCCTGCCCGTCATCGTGTGTGCGGAACTTCGCAAGCGTTAGGCGCTTGTCTGGTCAGGCGGCTTTGCTAGTGTGACTTCAGCGGTAAACGGGAAATAGACGATCATGGCGACCTTCACTCTTCCGAAGAATTCGAAAATCACCGGTGAAAGCCGCCGGTTCACGGTCGATGACGCGGGCACGAAAAAGGCGTTCAAGATCTATCGCTACGATCCCGATAGCGGCGAAAACCCCCGCTACGACACGTTCGAGGTCGATCTGGAACAGTGCGGCCCGATGGTGCTGGACGCGATCATCAAGATCAAGGCGGAGGTCGATCCGTCGCTGACATTCCGCCGGTCCTGCCGCGAGGGTATCTGCGGGTCGTGTTCGATGAACATCAATGGCAAGAACGCGCTGGCCTGCACCACCGCCATCGAAGACCTGAAGGGCGAAGTGCGGATCACGCCGCTGCCGCACATGGAAGTGATCAAGGATCTGGTGCCCGACTTCACCCATTTCTACGCGCAATACGCCTCCATCCGCCCGTGGCTGCAATCGGTTACGCCGACGCCCAGCGGCAAGGAGCGGTTGCAGACGCCCGCACAGCGCGAGGAGCTGGACGGGCTGTACGAGTGCATCCTGTGCGCCTGCTGCTCCGCCGCCTGCCCCAGCTATTGGTGGAATTCCGACAAGTTCCTCGGCCCCGCCATCCTGTTGCAGGCCTATCGCTGGCTGGCCGACAGCCGCGACGAAATGACCGGCGAGCGGCTGAACGAGCTGGAAGACCCCTTCCGCCTCTATCGCTGCCACACCATCATGAATTGCGCCAATGTCTGCCCCAAGGGCCTGTCGCCCGCCAAGGCGATTGCCGAAACCAAGAAGATGATGGCCGAGCGCGAAATCTGATTGTTCGCTTCGCCGGCCGTTCCGGCATAGCGTAATGGCCGTTCCCGCCTTCTTCACCAGCGTGCCGCTGGCCGATTATCCCGGCTGGGATAGCTGGGACCTGGCCGACGACACGCGCTTCAACGCGCAGGTCATGGGCCAGCTGATGGTTCGGCGCGAGGGCGGCGACGATGCCCCGCGCTGCCGGTTGCGGATGCTGCCCGAACACCGCCACACCAACCTGCAGAACATGATCCACGGCGCGGTGACGCTGTCGCTGATCGACATATCGCTGTTCTCCGCACAGCACCTGCTGGGGCGCGGCGACGGAGCGATGGCGGTGACGCTGGAGCTGTCGACCCAGTTCATCGGCGCGGGCGATGTCACGCGCCCGCTGGATGCGGTGGTGGAGGTGCTGCGCGAAACGGGCCGCATGATGTTCCTGCGCGGCGATGTGGTGCAGGAGGCGGATCGCGTCGCGGCGTTCTCCGGCGTCATCCGCAAGGTTGCGAACAGGGCGTGACCGGCATTCGCCGCCGCTACGATGCGCTGGTCGCCAATGGCGAATTGCGCGCCGATGCCGAACAGTGCGGCGGCGGTGGATGAACTGGCGCGGGTTCAAGCCGAACTGGAAGCGGTGCCAAGCCGGGGCAGCGTGCTGTGGCGGATGCTGGCGGGCAAGCCCGACGCGGTGCGCGGCATGTACATGTGGGGCGGCGTGGGGCGCGGCAAATCCATGCTGATGGACCTGTTCCACGACAGCCTGGCGATAAAACGCAAGCGCCGCGCGCATTTCCATGCCTTCATGCAGGACGTCCACGCCATGCTGCGCGAGGAACGCCGCGCCGAAAAAGGCGACCCCATACCCCCCGTCGCGGCCCGCATCGCCGCCGATGTGCGCTGCCTGTGTTTCGACGAGATGGTGGTGAACAACAGCGCCGATGCGATGATCATGTCGCGCCTGTTCGCGGCGCTGATGGAGGACGAAAACGTCACCGTCATCACCACCTCCAACCGCCCGCCACGCGATCTTTACAAGGACGGGCTGAACCGCGAACATTTCCTGCCCTTCATCGAGCTGGTGACAGACCGGATGGCGGTGGTGCCGCTGAACGGGCCGACCGATTACCGGATGGAGCGGATGGCGGGGCTGGACAGCTGGCATACCCCGCTAGGCGAAGCGGCGACCGCCAAGGTGACCGAGGCATTCTTCCGGATGACCGATTTCGACCCCGGCGATGCCGACCACGTGCCCTCCGCCGAGCTGGAAGTAAGCGCCAAGCGGACCATTCATGTCCCCAAGTCGCTCAAGGGAGTCGCCGTCTTCAGCTTCAAACGGCTATGCGTCGAGCCGCGCGGGGCGAAGGATTATCTCGCGATTGCAAGAGCCTATCACACGGTCATCATCGTCGGCATTCCGAAGATGGGACGCGGATGCGCGCAACGAGGCGGCGCGCTTCGTCACCCTGATCGACGCTTTGTACGAACACCGGGTCAAGCTGTTCGCCACTGCCGCGACGAGCCGGACGCGCTCTATACCAGCGGCGACGGCAGCTTCGAATTCGACCGCACCGTCAGCCGCCTGATGGAAATGCAGAGCGCGGAATACATGGCGCTGGGCCACGGCACCGACGGGTAATCAGCCGGTCGGCTCCAGCTTGCGCATTGCGGCATCGAGCATGACGAGTTGCCACAGCATCCGCCCGTTATCCCGCCGTCCCGCAATGTGTTCCTCCGCGATGCGCCCGATGTTTGCGGGGTCCAGCCAGCCCGCCTCGACCGCCAGCGAATCCGTTGCCAGGGACCGCGCCCGGTCGGCCAGCGGCCCGCGAAACCAGTCGCTGATCGGCGTGACGAAACCCTGCTTGGGCCGATACAGAATATCGTCGGGCAAATAGCGTTCCATCGTCTTTTTCAGCAGCCATTTGCCCTGCTTCCCCCGCACCCGCTGGCGGCGTGGCAACGTCGCAGCGAATTCGATCAGGCGGTGGTCGAGCAGCGGCTCGCGCGCTTCCAGGCTGACCGCCATGCTGGTGCGGTCGACCTTGGTCAGGATATCGCCCGGCATCCAGAAAGTGAGGTCGGCATATTGCGCGCGGTCAAGCCCATTGCGCGCCGGGGCGCTGCGCATGGTTTCAAGCAGCGGTTGCTCGCCGCGATACCCGTCCAGGCCGCGCGCGAACCCTCCGGTATACAGCGCATTGCGTTGCTCCGGCGTCGTGACGGACAGCGCCGCCGCATAGGCCGCGTCGCCATCGCCCGCGAGGCCGAGCAGCGTGGATTTCGCGCGGAACGGACGCGGCGCCCAGTCCGCCTTGGGCCACCACCGCCCCAGCGTGCCGAACACATTCTGCCGAAAATCAGTGGGCAGCAGCGACCGCGCGCGTTCCTCATGCGCGTGGAACACCTGCCGTCGATAGCCTGCAAACGCTTCGTCCGCGCCATCGCCCGACAGTGCCACTGTCACACTGCCGCGCGCGAGCTGGCACACCCGCCATGTCGGCAGGGCGGAGGCATCGGCGAACGGCTCGTCGAACATCGCCGCCAGCGCGTCGATATGGTCGAAATCATCGGGATCGACGCGGCGCGCGCGATGGTCGGTGTCGAACAGCGCCGCGACTTTTTCGGCGTGCGAGGTTTCGTCATACTCGGCCACATCGAACCCGATGGAGCAGGTCCGCACCGGCGTCGTGCTGGCCTCCGCCATCAGCGCGACGACGCTGGAGCTGTCCACCCCGCCCGACAGGAATGCGCCGAGCGGCACATCCGCCACCATGCGCGAGGTTACGCCGGTGCGGACATGGTCGAGCAATTCGGCAGACAGATCTGCCGTGCCACCCTTCGCCCGCTTGCTGAAATCGACATCCCACCACCGCTGCGGCGCATCGGCCCCGTGCCCCTGCCGGAAACGCTGGAAATGCCCCGCCGCCAGCTTCGTCACGCCGCGCAGAATACTGCGATGGTCGGGCACATAGCCCCAGGTCAGGTAGTCCTCGATTGCCAGCGGATCGATCGTGCGACGCAGGCCCGGATGCGCCAGCAAGCCTTTCAGCTCGGACGCAAAGGCCAGGCTGCCATCGCTTAACTGCGCGGTAAACAGCGGCTTCACACCAAGCCGGTCGCGCGCCAGATACAGCGTGCGCTGGTCCAGATCGTACAGCGCGAAGGCGAACATGCCGTTCAGCCGCGCAAGGCAGTCCATGCCCCACTGGCGATAGGCGGCGAGGATGACCTCGGTATCGCCATCGGTCGCAAACCGTGCGCCCAGCCCCGTCAGCTCGCGCCGCAGCTCGCGGTAATTGTAGATCTCGCCATTGAAGACGATCACCGCGCGGCCGTCGGTGGAATGCATAGGCTGCGGAGAGCCTGCCACGTCGATGATCGACAAGCGACGATGGCCCAGCCCGATGCCGTGATCGGTCCATACCCCTGCCCCGTCCGGCCCGCGATGCACCATCGCGTCGCACATCCGCTCGACGCGGCGGGGGTCCACCGGCTTGGGCGTGCCGTGGTGAAAGATACCGGCAATGCCGCACATGGTGGCGCGCCCTAACGCAGCCCGGCGGCGTGGTCCATCCACACGCCGCGATTGCCCGTCGCCCGCTCGAAGTCGGCCAGCGTCGTGGCGGCGGCGGCATCGTCCTGTCCGGCGGTGGACAGGATCAGCGTCATCGTTGGCTGGCCATCCAGCAGCAGCCGGTCGAACAGCGTATCCAGTTTCAGGCGCGCGGCGCTGCCGGTCAGGATGTTGCCGTTGCGATAGCTGGTGCGGGCATGGCGTTTCACTTGCCCGTTGGCGAACAGGATGTCGCCCGTCGCGGTCGGGTCCGACGGCCACGGTGCAAGCCAGCGCCACGCGGTATCGGGCACCAGCGCGCCTTCGCCGAACGCCCCTGCTTCGCGCCCGTCCTCCTGCGCGGCATATATGCCCAGCACCACGTCAACGCTGCGTCCGCGCGCATCCTCGTACCGGCCCACCAGCTTGCGGTCCGCGCCGGTCATGCGCGGCTCCCACGCCGGTTCCGGCATCTGTATCACCGACTGCCAGCCTGCGACCTCGGGCAGGCCGCTGCGATCGGGCAATTCCGCTTCGACCGATCCTGCGGCGAAGCGCCACACCGCGAACACTGCGACTATCGCCAAGAGTGCAACGGCGTGCGAGGCAACTTTCTGGACGGCAGGCGCGGTGCGGTAAGTGCCGACCCAGTGCGGAAAGTCGATACCCAGATCGTCCGGGTCGCGGTCGAAATAACGCCAGAATGCGGCGAGCAGCGCAACCACGACTAATGCGAAGAATACCCAGCCGTAGAAAACGTGGTCGAACCCTTCGGCAAATTCCAGACCGGCGAATTGCGCGATGTAAATGGTGCCCCAGGCACGCACGCCATTGGCGACGATGGGCAGCGCCATCGACGCCACGAGGAAAGCGATGCGCCGTTTCCAGCTGCGGAAGCAGGCATAGGCCACCAGCACGCCCAGCGCGAGCATGGCGACGAGGAACTTCACGCCCGAACAGGCCTCGGCCACCTCGAACAGGCCGCCCGGCGTATCGATGAAAACGCCGTCGATAATCGCGGGAATGCCGCTCGCCTCGGTCATCCAGATCACCAGCTTGGCGGTAATCATTTGCAAGGCCGGCACCATCTCGTCGCCGAACGGGACGAGGAAGAGAAGGTAGCCCAGCGGAAACGCGCAGGCGAGTGCAACACGGCGGCCCAGCACCGCGATGACGCTGGCGATCATCGCCAGCACCGCGCCCAGCTGGCTGACCGTATTGACCCCGGCAATCGAGCCGACCAGCCACATGCCCATCGCACCCGCAACCAGCAACAGCGCGGGCCACCAGGTTTCCGGCACGATGGACAGCAGCCCTTCATGCCGGACGTATATAAGCCACCCGACAATCAGCGGCACGAACAGGACGTGGTTGTAGGTGGAGATGTTCCACCACTGGTCCGCCATCGTCGCCCAGTCGCCGAAGGTGACAGCAAAGACTGCCAGCCACACACCCGCAAGACGGATCAGCGACTTTTGCCAAACTGCCGGTAAAGCGAAGGAAGGCTTCTCTTGTGCCACAGCCGTCGGAGGCGTGGCGATTGGCTGCTCAGGCTGCATCACGGACCTCCGCGTCGGTGCCTGTTACGAGAGTGTCGAGCGGGGCGAGCATGGCGTCCCAGCCCTGTTGCGTGACGACATATTGCCGCGCCGCTGCGCCCATCGCGTCACGATGTGTCGGGTCGGCAAGCAGCGCTAGCGCGGCGTCGATAAGGGCGCGGTCGTCGCTTCCGATGGCGAAATGGGCACCGTCGGTCGCGTCGATGCCGGTAGCCGCTTCGGTAGACAGGACCACAGGCCGGGCCATCGCCATCGCTTCCAGCACCTTGTTCTGGATGCCGCGTGCGATGGTCAGCGGCGCGGTGACGATATCGGCATGGGCCAAAAACGGCTTCACGTCCGGCACCTCGCCCCACACGCGCACGCCGGGTATGGTATCCAGGGCCTGCACCGCTGCGGTCGGGGCGCGGCCCACGATATGCAGGGTGGCGGCGGGATGCTGCGCGCATATTGCGGGCATGAGGTCGTGCGCCGCGCGGCTCACGGCGGCGATGTTCGGCGCGTAATCCATCTGTCCGGTGAAGACGATGTTCGGGCCATCGGTGAAGGGGTTTTCGCCGCGACCGTGTCCGGATCGAACAGGGCTGCATCGATGCCGTTGCGGATGGCGTGAACCTTTGCCGACAGGCTGGCAGGCACGCGGCTGCGGAACAGCGACGCTTCGTTTTCGCTGACCAGCAGCGTGGCGTCGGCACGGTCGCACAGGCGCTGTTCCTCGCGCGCCAGCAACTGCCCTTCGCGCCGGTCGATCAACGCGCGCGGCCAGCGCCCGCCTTGCGGCATAAGCATCGAACTTGGCGGAATCGACATCGCACAGGTCGATGACGACGCGGCCAGTATAGTCCTGCGGGATATACTGGCCCATCTGGCCGGAGAACACGAACACGGTGTCGATGCTGTTCTGCGCCAAGGTGCGCGCGACCCAGTGGTGCATCGCATACTGGTGGAACGCGGTCAGGCTGACGGGGCGGCGGGTGGCGAGTGCTTCAATACCGGCGCGGTAAAGCGGCTTGGTCCGCCGCGTCAGCAGGTGGCTGGCGGCGACGCCGGACAGCTCGGCCTCGGCGGCCATATCGGCGTCGGTTTCCCCGAAGCAGCCGACATGGACCGGTGCCATGCCCGCCAGCTTGTGCAGCAAATGGTGCGACCGGATCTTGTCGCCGCGGTCGGGCGGAAACGGGATGCGGTGCGCCAGGAACAGGATATCGCCCATCACGCCAGCCCCTTGGCGATATGCGGGCCGATGGCGTTGGCGACGCGCAGCGGCAGCTTCTTCCACAGGGCGATCTTGGCGGCATAGGCATCGCTGGTCGGGTCGATATCGCGCGCTTCGTGACCGGGTGCGGTCCAGCGGGCATAGGCCAGCGGTTCGGGCGTGAAGCCCCAGTTCTTCTTGTAGCGATAGGGGCCGCTGCCGGTCTTGGACCGCCCGAAATCGAACCGGGTGCAGCCGCGTTCGCGGGCATGGCGCATCAGCTCGAAATACATTCGCTCGTTGGCGCGAAGCCCGCGTGCCGCAAAGGTGCCGCCGCCCCAGAACGGTATGACTGCACCGCCGTGGTAGAATGACAGGACAGATGCCACCGCTTCGCCATCGTGACGGACGGTCAGGATGTCCGCATCCTTGCCGAACATATCCAGCATCGCGTCGAACAGCGCACGCGGAAAGACAGGGGTGCCGAGCGCATGCACGCTGGCGGCATAGATGCCGTAATGCGCGGCGCGGTCGGCCTCGTCTTGCCCTGTCGTAATGTGCAGATCGTTCTTCAGGCCCTTGCGGATTTCGGCGCGATGTTTGCGCGGGACAGCCAGCAGTTCGGCATCGTCGTCAGGTGCCAGATCGCGCGCGAAGTTCGCATGGCTTTCGGTGACACGCCGCCAGTCCGGTGCCTGCACATCGCTACGCAATTCGATGTCCGCGCAACCCGAACGCAGCGCAAGCTCCTGCGCGCTCGTCAGCAACGCGCTCAGGGTCGTGGCATCGCGCGCCAGCGGTCCGCCGCCGACACCGAACCCGCTCGATACCAGCGCCCGTCCGAACAGCGGCGAATGTACGAGCGTCAGCGGCAGCCATCCTGTTACCTGGCCGTCCTGCTCGGCAACCAGGCCCAGCGCACGCTGGCCGGTGCCGCATTCCACGGCGACGATCCAGTCCGGGCGGTGGAACACCGAGCCATTCTGTTGCGCAACGAACCCGTCGATGCGCGCGCGTTCCCCCGGATCGCGAAGATCGGTCAGACCGACGGTCTCGCGCGCGCGAAGGAACGGCGCATTCATGCCGCTTCGTCCGCGTCTTCCGCCACCAGCGCCAAGTCTTCGGCCCGCGCCGCTTCGCGGTGGGCCAGCACGTCCATCCGTCCCCACGAAAACTCGCCGACCAGATCGCGCAGTTTGGGGGCCATCTTGTCGAGATTGGTGTAATGCCGCACCCGCGAACGCAGCGGCGCATTGGCAACGCGCGGCTGGCGCGGGTCGATTTCCCACGGGTGGAAATAGAACACCGCCGGGCGTCCCTCGCGCCGGTTCACCTGCCGGATCGCCCAGCGCGAGAACGCATAAGGCAGCACGCGGAAAAACCCGCCTCCGCCCGCCGCCACGCGCCGTCCGCCAAGGATTGCGGTGGTCACCGGAATTTCCACCAGCGGCGACCACGGCAGCGGCTTGAACGCGAAGCGCGGTGCCTCGCGCCAGCCATAATGGTCATGCGTGACCGGCGCGACGCTGGAGGAGTAGGCATAACCCTGCTCGGCCAGTTCCATATAGGCCCACGGCGTGCGCTGATCGATGGAGAAGCTGGGCGCGCGATAGCCGGTGACTTTGGCGCCGGAGGTATCTTCCAGCACCTTGCGCGCGGTCATCAGGTCGGCGGCGAAATCCTTGCGGTCGAACGTGAAAACGCGCGCATGGTCGTATCCGTGGCTGGCGAGTTCATGCCCCGCTTCCACGATCCGCCGCATCAGCGAGGGATTGCGCCGCGCCACCCAGCCCAGCGTGAAAAACGTGGCGGACACCTCCGCTTCGGCGAACATGTCGAGGATGCGCAGGACATTGTCCTCCACACGGAGCGACAGGCTGTCCCAATCGGCGCGGTCGATGACATCCTTCGAACGCGCCGACCTGGAACCAGTCCTCGACGTCGACGGACAGGCCGTTGACGATGGGGACGCTGGTTTGCCAGCGTTGGAGCCGCGTTCGGGCGGTGTGATGGGGGTGTGCTTCACGGGCCGCCAGCCTCAGGCAGCAGCACGCGAGGCGGAGCCGTTTTCCATCCATTCGATCAGCATGGTCAGCACATGGCGCATCAGGCGCTCCTGCTCGCTCACCCTGCTTTCGAGAGCTTCACGCACGGAACCGGCATCCGCTTCGATTGCCGAAATGCGCTCTTCGATGCCGCTGTCGTTATCGTCCGCGCCAAGCCGCTCCACCGTTTCGGACAGACCGGCAACCGTGTCCTGCAAGGTGGCGATATGCAGATCGCGTTCCGCCAGCATCGCTTCGAACATGGCGCTGTCCGGTGCCGCTTGCGAGGCCGTTTCGGCAACAGGCGCTGCGGAAGCGGCCTGCATCACATGCTTGACCGGCCCGTCCATCGGCAAGGCCATCGATGCAGTCGGTACATCGACCGGTGTGGTGTCGTTCAGCATCTCGTTCAGAACCGTCGTCAGCATCGCGGTATCGATGCGGGTCCGCTGTTCGACAGCGCCCAGCAGCAGCAGCCGCGTCAGCAACTGGTTGACCTTGCGCGGGATGCCGCCGGTTGCCTCGTAAACGCCTTCGAACACATTGCCGTCGAATTGCGGATTGCCGTTCCAGCCGACGCATTCCAGCCGGTGGCGCACATACGGCTCCAGCTCGTTCGGCATCATCGCTTCGAGGTGGTGCGCAGCAATCACGCGCTGGCGCAACTGCTCCAGCTGGTCGTGGCTGGCCAGCACCTGCTTGAATTCCGGCTGGCCCAGCAACAGCAGTTGCAGCAGCGGATGCGAGCCGAGCTGGAAGTTGGACAGCATCCGCAGTTCTTCCAGCGCTTCCACCGAAAGGTTCTGCGATTCATCGACCACCAGCATGCACCGGCGTCCGTCGCGCGCTTCCTCGTGCAGGAAGTTCTCGATCGCGCCCAGTGCCGATGCCTTGTCATGTCCTTCGACATCCAGCCCGAAACTCTGCGCCGCGACATGGACCAGCTCGTCCCCGTCGAGATTGCTGGTCACGACTTGCCCGACCGTCATCTGGTCGGTGTCGATCTTCTTCATCAAATGCGCGACCAGCGTGGATTTACCCGAGCCGACCTCGCCGGTGATGACGATGAAGCCTTCGGCCTGCGCCATGCCATAGCCGAGATAGGACAGCGCCTTGCGGTGCGTCGCGCTCTCGAAATAGAAAGCAGGGTCCGGCGTCAGCTGGAACGGACGGGCACTCAGGCCATAGAATTGGTCGAACATGGGAAGCCTTTTTTCCGATCAGAAGCCGAAGCGCAGGCCGACGAGGCCGGAGGCCGCCGTCAGGTCTTCGATGTCGAGATCGCTGTCGATATGGTCGAGCGCCACGGCAGCGCGGACCGAAAGCCGGTCGGTCAGCGTGCGGTTATATGCCGCCGATGCGCCCAGTGTGGTCAGATCGGCACCGTCTTCCAGCCCGCTATCGAGCTGGTTGGCGTAGGCGTTGGCGGTGAAGCTGGCATTGCGGCCGATATCGCCCTGCACGAAGACGGAGCCGTAATAGCTTTCATCGGTCACCCCGTTCGCTGCGGCCAGCACGGTGCCTTCCGCCGCCAGGAACTTGCGACGGTCATACCCTGCGCCGATCCCGGCGGTCAGGCCCGCGACCTGGCGCGATAGCTGGCCGATACACCGCGTGAGCGGAAGGTGGAGGAACGGACGGAACCGAGCGCGCCGTCGAGGCACTGGCTACCCTCCGCACCCGACACACAGCCGCCGAGATCCCCGGTCAGCGAATTGCGCGCCTGCGGTGAATTCGGTCGGCAGGTTGCTGAGCGCAGTGTTCAGCTGTCCGCCGAAGCCGTTGATCGCATCATAGACCGAGATATTGACCGCGGTGCGCGTGTTCGGGCTGCCAGGAGAAGCTGCCGTAATAGGTATCGCTGTCGTAGCGGCGGCCATAGCGCGCCTCCAGCGCGATGCGGCGATTGGGGCGATAGACGACGCCCACATCCCAGATCAGGCCGTCCGCTTCGAAGGCGATGCGGCGCGGCTCGCCTTCGTTGGTCACGATACGGCCATCCTCGTCACGCACGGCATCGCCATTGCCATCGCGCAGGGCATCGCGGCTCGAAACCTCGACATTCTCGTATCCGACCCCGCCCACGACCGCGAGGCCCTGTCCCAGCCGGCACGGTCACATCGCCGCGCACATAGGCATCGCGGACACGCTGATCGAGATTGGAAATATCTTCCTGCGAATAGCCTGCCGCTGCGCCGAGGCCGACCGGCAACGGTTCGCCCGGCTGCGTGGCAAGGCTCAGCGATGCACGCTGGCTGACGCTGTCGTCGAACACGTCGACCGGCGCGACACCGGCGGCGGTGACCAGCGCATCGGGCTATTCCACGCGGGTATAGCCGATGTGGTATTGCGCGCCGACCGACACATCGCCTGACGCGGGTGGCCAGCGTCGGTCCGGCATAAACGGAATAGATGCGGCTTTCGCTGTCTTCGTTGTTCAGCGGGTTCAGCGTGGTACCGCCATTGCCATCGACGCGGGTGCGCGTGGCAAGGGCGCCCGCTTCCACGGTCAGCGCATTGGGCACGATGGACGCATAGCCGCGCGCGACGCCGCTGAGGGTGTCGCTGTCGACAGTCTCGTCGTCATAGCCGATATTGTATTCATACCGCAGCGAGACCGACCCGCCGTTGTTGCGCCCGTTGATCGACGCATCGACGCCTGCGGCGACCTGCGTATAGGTCACGGCATCGTCGCCCGGCGACAGGGTCACCACGCCGATCTGGTTGACCTCGATATAGGGGTCGATCGACACCCGGTCACGGCGCGAGGTTTCTTCCTCGCCACGATCACGCGCGCTTTGCGCATGGGCCGGTGTAGCAAGGGCCAGCAGCCATCATGGCACAGCCGGTGAGATAAATGGGTTTTGGTCATGGGGGTTACTCCTCGTAACCGTAATAGGACCCGAAGCTCCGCCCGCTCGGGCTGAACTGGGTCGCGTTGAGCAACAGCTTGATGTCGGCACAGCCGGACAGTAGCTGATAGGCATCTTCCAACGCATTCTGTCCGGTCGTATCGGCGCGGGCGACCAGCACCGTCTGCCCGACATGCTTGGCCAGTTCCGCCGCAGGCGATGCCGCGAGCGCAGGTGGAGAATCGAAAATCACGATGCGCTGCGGCGCGCCGATGGTCAGGCGATCGAGCACGTCCGCCGTGCGCGCGCTGGCGACATATTCGCTGTCGGCATTCGTCTGGTTGCCGGCGGGCAGCACCCACAGGCCGGAGATATCGGTGCCGATCACAAGGTCTTCGGGCTGCACTTCCGGGTCGGCCAGGCAATCCATGAAGCCGGGGCCGCGTGGCAGGCCCAGCGTGGTCAGGATCGAAGGCTTGGCAATATCGCCATCGACCAGCAGCACTTCGACATCGCGCTCGCTGGCCATCGCAATGGCCAGATTGGTGGCGCAGAAGGTCTTGCCCTCGCCCGGATGTGCGGAGGACACCAGCACCCGGCGCGACAGGGCGGTGCCGCGTTCCTGCGCCGTCGCGATGATGCGCCGCTTCACGATGCGGAATTCCTCGCGCAGCGCACCGGCGGCGGCATCGGGCACGATCATGCCCTGCGCGCGCAGATGTTCGCGGTCGATAGGGAACGATGCGCCGGACAGTTCCACGCTGCTGACCGGTTCGGGCACGACGATGTCGGTGCGGCTGGCCGGGACCGGCAGGTTTTCTTCGACCGGCGGCTGGTATGCAACCGGAACCGGCATCGGAGAAGCGACTGGCGGCGTGGCGGGTGCCACCGGTGGTTCGACCACAGGTGCCGGGGCAGGCTTGGCCGCCTCGCGCGCTTCCGCTTCCTTGCGGCGCACGGTGGCACGCTTCATCTGCGCGTCGGGCAGCTTGCCGCTGAACGGGGCAGGCTTGAACGGATCGAAGCCGAACGCACCGCTGGCACGTTCCAGCAGCGAACTTTCGTCAACCGGTCGCGCTTCGCCGTCGTCACTGCCGTCGCTATCGCCTTTGGGCAGGGGTATCTTGGAATGTTCGGTCATCGTCTTTTCCCCTCAGGCCACCATGCCGCGTTGCATGAATTCCAGCGCCAGCAAGGCGAGGCACAGCCCGCCCAGCGCGCCGCTGGCGGCGTAGAACCGGCGCATCTTCTTGCGCTGGACCGCGCGGGTCACGTCGGTCAGTGTCTGCGAAATCGCACCCAGCACCGGCAGGTCCATCGCGCGTTCGAGGCCGGACGTGGTCGAGAAGGTCGACTTGAACTGGCTGACCGCGAACGCCGTGCCGACGCCGGCGGCAATCCCGGCGACACAGCACACCGATCAGCAGCAGCAGGCGGTTGGGCGCGGACGGCGTGCGGGGCGAAGTCGGCGGATCGATAACCTCGAACTTGAACGAACTGCGCTCGTTCTCGACCTGGCCACGCAGCCGCATTTCCTCGCGGTCCTGCAGCAGCTCGTCATATTTGTCCTTCAGCACGTTATAATCGCGGCTGATCCGGTTCGCTTCGGCGGCGACGGCCGGTTCGTTCGCCTGACTTGCAACCATCGAAGACAGGTCCGCATTTAGCGCAGCCTTGCGCGCCATCAGCGCCTGGGCGTTGGCCTGCCGTTCGGACTTGATCGACATCAGCGCGCTGTAGGCCGGGTTCGGCGTGGCACCCGAAACGGACGGATTCTCATTCGCCGCCTGCGGACGCAGCAGGTTGATCTGCCGACGGGTGGAAATGACGTCGGGATGGTTATCGGTCAGGCCGCGCGCCTGCAAGGTGGCCAGCTGCGACTGGGCCTGCGCCAGTGCCGCCTTCGCGCCACCGCCATTGGCGTCACGGTGCCCGGAATGGTGCGGGGCGTGCCGGCAATTTGGCCGTCGATAGCGGCCAGCGCGCTTTGTGCAGCGGCAAGATCCGCCTCCACATCGCGCACTTCACTGCGCAACGCCTGGAGGCGGGTGGAAACGCCATCGGCCCCGCCGATCAGTTCCGGGTTTTCGGATTCGAACGCCAAGCGGCGTTGTTCCGCCGCTTCGAGTTCGGTGCGGCGTTCTTCCAGCTGCTGGTCGAGGAACACGATGGTCTCGGCCACTTCGCCGCGGTTGCCCGCAATGTTTTCTTCGCGGAAGATGTCGATCAGTTTCTGGACGACATCCTGCGCCAGCTTGGCGTTTTCGCTTTCGGACAGGTCGCCATGCCCGATCTCGGCGGTCAGTTCGAACAGATTGTCCTCTTCACTCGTCACCGTAACCGAGTTCGGTCAGGTCTTCGATGGCCGCTTCCAGATCGCGCTGCGTACTCACGCCCTCGCCCAGACGGGTGGAGCGGATGACTTTTTCCAGATTGACCGAGCTGGTCAGCGTCTGCCGGATCCTGGCGACTTCGCTTTCGCCTGCACTGGCAATCTTGATCTGTTCGGTGAGAATGTCGTCGATCTGCACGTAAATGCGCGCGTTGGACTCATAGGAGTTGGGTATCAGCGCAACGACCAGCCAGCCGAGCACGCAGACGCCCCACGCCACGGCCAGCGCGAGCCAGCGGCGGTGCCAGACCGAATAGACGGCAACGCGCAGATCTTCGAAGACTTCGTTCATGCCGCCGCCGACCGATCAGAACATGCTTTCCGGGATGATGATCACATCACCCGGCGCCAGCATGACATTGGCCTGGCTGTCGCCCTTGCGCAGCAGGTCGTTGAGGCGCAGCGAGTATTCCTTCTGCTGCCCCGATGCGCGGTCGAACCGGACCAGCTTGGCGCGGTTGCCGCTGGCAAATTCGCTCAGGCCGCCGACCGCGATCATCGCGTCGAGCAGGCTCATATTGGCGCGGTAGGGCAGCGATGCAGGCTGCTCCGTCGCGCCGATCACGCGGATGCGCTGGTTGATCGCGCCTTCGAACTGGGTGACGATGACCGACACCAGCGGTTCTTCGATATATTGCGAGAGTTGCAGGCGGATGTCCTGCGCCAGCATGGTCGGCGTCTTGCCGACAGCGGGCAGATCGGTGACCAGCGGTGTGGTGATGCGCCCGTCGGGCCGCACCTGGATTTTCTCCGCGCCCAGTTCCGGATTGCGCCAGACATGGATGGTCAGTTCGTCCAGCGGGCCGATGATATATTCCTCGCCCGGACCCTGCTGCGCCTGCACGAAATTGGCGGGCGGCAGTTGCGGGCCACCGCCGCCGGCGCATCCGCCAAGCGACAGCGCCGCCATAGCGGTACCGGCCATCAGGGACGTGAACTTTTGCTTCGGCATCGCTGCTGCATCCTTGCCATTTGAGCGGGGCAATCGGGGGCGGCACAGAAACGATCTGCGCCTTCCACAACCCGCGGACAGGCAAGGTTACTCGGCGAAAAGGGTGAACATCCGGTTAGCCTTTTTGCGTTTACGGCTGTTTAGGATGCGCGCGTCCCGCTGCGGGACGGATTTGTCCGGACAGGTTAAACCAGCATTTCGCGTGCCGGACCCTGTCCCAGGAACATCATGGGGGAGGATGTCGCGCCGTAAGCCCCGGCGCAGAACACCGCGACCAGATCGCCCACCTCGGCACGCGGCAGCATGGCGGCATCGGCCAGCCGGTCCAGCGGTGTGCACAGGCAGCCGACCACATTGACTTCCTCGGTCGCTTCGGCCCCGAACCTGTTGGCGATAGCGACGGGATAGTTGCGCCGCACCACCGTGCCGAAATTGCCCGACGCGGCCAGCTGGTGATGCAGGCCACCATCGGTGACGAGATAGGTGACACCGTGGCTGGTCTTGCGGTCGAGAATGCGGGTCAGATACACGCCGGACTGTCCGACCAGATAGCGCCCCAGTTCAAGGCACAGATGCGTGTCCCGCATCGCGTCGGGCAATTCGGCGAAGCGGTGTTCCAGTGCCGCGCCGATGGCCTCGATATCGACCGGCGTATCCTTGGCGAAATAGGGAATGCCGAACCCGCCGCCCATATTGAGCTTGGGCAAGGCTTCGCCGATGTCGTCCGTCAGCGATGCCGCCAGCGCCAGCACATTGGCCTGCGCCTCGATCAGCGCATCGGCGTCCAGCGCCTGGCTGCCGGTAAAGATGTGCAAGCCCCTGCCACTCGATCCCGGCAGCCAGCAATCGCTTCGCCAGCGCCGGCACCTGCGCGCTGTCGATGCCGAACGGCTTGGCACCGCCGCCCATCTTCATGCCCGACCCGCGCAGCTCGAAATCGGGATTGACCCGCAGCGCCATCCTGGGGGCAATGCCGATGCGGTCGGCGATGGCCAGCGTCCGGTCCGCCTCGCCTTCGCTTTCGCAATTCAGCGTCGCGCCGAAGCGGATGGCCGCTTCCAGCTCGGTGTCGCGCTTGCCCGGTCCGGCAAAGCTGACCCGCTCCGCCGCGATTCCCGCCTCCCGCGCCAGCTCCAGCTCGCCGCCCGACGCGATATCGAAGCCATCGACCAACCCCTCCATATGACGCAGCACAGGCGCGAACGGATTGGCCTTGATCGCGTAATTGACATGCAGCCGCTCCGGCATCGCCGCGCGCAATCGCGCCATCGTGGCATCGAGGATTGCGCTGTCATAGACGAACAGGGGCGTCTCGCCGGCGGCGTCCGCAAGGTCGCTTGCCGTCCTGCCGCCAATGGCCAGCTCGCCGTCTTTCGTGGCAAAGCCGTCGGGAATGGGGCCGAGCGGCTTCATGCGCCGATCTCCAGCGCGAGACGCTGTGCGGTCGATCTTGCCGTTCGCATTGAGGGGCATCACGTCGCGCCAGTGGATCGTGTGCGGCTGCATGAAATTGGGCAGAGCCTGCGCCAGTGCCTTGCGCAAGGCTTCCTCCGCCAGACCGTCCTTGCCCGCGCACGACAAGATGGATGACCTGTCCCAGCCGGACATCCGCCAATCCCAATGCGACGGCCTCGACCACCAGCCCCGTATCGACTGCCGCCGCTTCGATTTCCGCCGGGCTGATCCGGTTGCCCGCACTCTTTATCATCGCGTCGCGCCTGCCGACAAAGTGCAGCAGACCGTCCGCATCGCGCCGGACCCGGTCGCCCGACCACACCGCCGTGCCGCCATAGCGGGAGGCGGCGGGCGCTGGCCTGAACCGTTCGGCGGTCCGCACATCGTCCTGCCAATACCCTTGCGCCACCAGCGGCCCGCAATGCACCAGCTCGCCCTCTTCGTCCGCACCCGCGACTGCGCCGTCATTATCGATCACCAGCACTTCGGCATGGGGTATCGCGGTGCCCATCGAGGTCGGATGGCTGTCGATCAGCGCAGGATCGAGATAGGTCGAACGGAACGCTTCGGTCAGGCCGTACATCGCGATACAGGTCCGCATCCGGAAATTGCGTGCGAAGCGAACGCACCAGCGGCTCCGTCAACGCACCGCCGCTATTGGTCAGCCGGCGCATGCTCGCCACCGCATCGGCGGGCCATTCCGTTTCGACAAGCTGCACCCACAGCGGCGGCACAGCGGCAAGCGTGGTGATGGAGTGTTTGGCGCACGCCTTCGCCACATCCTTCGCAAACAGGTAATCGAGCGGCACGACACGGCCCCCCGAATACCATGTGCTGAACAGCTGGCTTTGCCCGTAATCGAACGACAGTGGCAGCACGGCCAGCGTCGCATCGTCGGCCGCCAAGGCCAAGATACCCGGCGACGCTTTCCGCCCCCAGCCACAGATTCGCATGGCTCAGCATCACCCCCTTGGGCCGTCCGGTCGATCCGCTGGTATAGAGCAGCGCGCACAGCGCATCCGGATCGGCATCGGACGGCGGCAGAGGTTTCGCGGTCTGCGCAGCCGCCTTCAACGCATCCGCTTCGCCCAGCGTCGCGCACTCGTCCGGCACATCGCCGGGTGCCAGCGTTGCCAGCCGCGCCGGTGTTCCCAGCAACAACCGCACGCCGGCATCGGACAGGATATGCGCCACCTGCGCGCGTTTCAGCAGCGGGTTGATCGGCACATGCACCAGTCCGGCGCGCGCGGCAGCCAAGCGGCATCAGGCAGGCAAGCTCCCCCTTCGCCGCCCAGGTCGCCACCCGCGCGCCCGGCGTTCCAACCGTGTCGCGCAGCCACGCGGCCAACCGCCCAACACGGCTTCTTAATTCCTCGTAGCTAAGCGTTTCACTGCGCAGCACCAGTGCAGCATCGCCCGCCTGTCCGCACTCGGTCAGATGGTCGATCGGCTTGCTGGAAGGCGGCGTATTCGGGATTGTATTTACCTTGTTCGATAACGCGAAGGCTCTGTGACAAGCGTCAGCTATCATTCCACGGTTAACGGTTTGCAAGCAACTGCTGCGCCTTCTGGCCCGTTTGCCCGCGCCGACTGGTTCGCGTTGCTGGCGGAGCGCGAGGCTGCGCCGCTGTTCGTGCAGGCTGTCGACGGCAGCGACACCGCCACGATGGCGCTGGCGAAGCGCGACGGGCGGCTGGAGGCGCTGGCGAACTGGTACAGCTTTACCTGGCAACCCGATGGTGCCGAACGGTTGTGGACCGGCATCGCAGCGGACCTGCGCAAAGAACATGCACACACCGTGCTGACCGCCCTGCCCGAAACCGAAGCGCAAACGCTGCGCATGGCATTCCGGCAGGCGGGCTGGTGGACGGATTTGCAGCCAGCCGATCATAATCATATCCTGCATGTGCAGGGCCGCAGTTTTGCGGAATACTGGGCGGAACGGCCCGGACAGATGCGGACCACGCTGAAGCGCAAGGCGAAGAAAGTGTCGGTCCGTATCCTGACCGATTTCGACGACGAAAGCTGGCGCGACTACGAGAAGATCTATGCCAATAGCTGGAAACCGGCGGAGGGCGACGCTGCCCTGCTGCGGACCTTTGCGGCGCAGGAAGCGGCGTCGGGGCGGATGCGGCTCGGCTTGGCCTATGCGGAGGGGCGCGCTGTTGCGGCGCAGTTCTGGACGGTCGAGGACGGCACCGCCTACATCCACAAGCTCGCGCATCTGGAAGCGGACAAGGCGCTTTCGGCAGGGACCACGCTGACCGCCGCCCTGTTCGAGCATGTGATCGACACCGACCGCGTCGCGCTCATCGATTTCGGCACCGGCAACGATCCGTACAAGCGCGACTGGATGGAGGAGGTGCGCGCTGCGTTACCGCCTCGAATGCTTCGATCCTGCCACGCCGCGCATCTGGCCGGCCATTCTGGCACATGCCGCGCGCAAGGCCCGCCAGCGGCTTGCGCGCAACAGGCGCGAACGCTAGGGCCAGCGCCTGTTTCGGTGCATCCGAACCCGCTATATCAGAAGCAAGGGGCAGTGTTCGACCTTATGGCTACTTCGCCATCCGCCATCCCGACCGAGGACGCCGAAGAGGCGATCGGGCCGAGCCGTGCCGCAATCGACGCCGCGCTGCGGTCCGTCCTTGCCGATGTCCTCGCCCTGCCTGCCGATCAGGTGGCGGGGTTCGATGCGCGATACCGGACTGTTCGGCCATTTGCCCGAACTGGACTCGATGGCCGTCGCGGGGCTGCTGACGGAACTGGAGGACCGGCTCGACATCGTGATCGACGACGAGGATGTCGATGGCGAAATGCTGGAAACCTATGGCGGCCTGCTGGCCTTTGCCGAAGCGAAAGTCGCGGCCAGCTGACCATGCGCGCAGCGACGGTCTGGCCCGCGCTCGCACCGGACGGTTCGACATGCGACGAGATGGCGTTTGCCTTCGACCGTGGCCGCACGTCGCGCGTGCTGGTGCTGCCCCCGCCTTTCGATGAACACAACAAGCTGCGGCGGCAACTGGCGCTGGTGATGGAGCGGCTGGACGGTGCGGGTATCGACGCGATCATGCCCGACCTGCCCGGCTTGAACGAAAGCCTGGTTCCTGCCGACAAGGTGACACTCGCATCGCTGCGGCAGGCGGCCGAAGCGGCGCGCCAGCATTTCAACGCCAGCCATTGCCTCTCCGTGCGCCTCGCCGCGAACTATGCGCCCACGGACTTGCCGGGCTGGCGCTACGCCCCCGCGACCGGCGCGAGCGTGCTGCGCACCATGATGCGCGCGCAGTCGCTGTCGGATCGCGAGGCGGGCCGAGAACGGACGATGGCGGAACTCGAAGCGCAAGGCACGGCCGACGGCATCGTGCTGGGCGGCTGGACGCTCGGCGCGGACCTGTTCACCGCACTCAATACCGCCGTGCTGCCGTCCGCGCCGCGACAGATGACAGTGGAGCAGGCGATGCTGACCGGCGCGCCGCCGTGGCGACGGGCCGAGCCGGGCGAAGATGCGGCGCAGGCCGATGCGCTTGCCGCCATCATCGCAACGGGCATTGCCGATGCCGGAGACCCTGCCGCGTGAGCCGCCTCCACCTCGCCTTCGAATGCCGCAGCACCACCTGCATCGGCACCATCGACACCGCGCCGGGCAGTACCGGCTTGCTGATCGTGACCGGCGGCAATGAAATCCGGTCGGGCGCATTCCAGGGCCAGTCCCGCTTCGCCGCGCGCATTGCCGCCGCCGGTTTTCCGGTGTTCCGATACGACCGGCGCGGCATGGGCGACAGCGATGGTGAAAACCGGGGCTACAGCAAGAGCGCGCTCGACATCGCCGCTGCGCCTCGCCGCATTCCAGGCAATATCGCCGCAAACAGAGCGTATAGTTACCTTCGGTAACTGCGATGCGGCGAGCGCCCTGATGCTGTCGGGCGGCGTGGGAAGCGATGCCCTGATCCTCGCCAATCCGTGGACTTTCGACGAGACCGAAGCATCCGAAAACCCCTCTCCTGTCGAAGCAAGAGCCCGATATCGTGAGAAACTTTCGAACCCCCGCGAGATCGCGCGCCTGCTGCGCGGTGGGGTAAACTTCCCTAAACTTTCGCGCGGTCTGATGCAGGCAATCAAGCCGGGCAAACCTGCCAGCAGCCTCGTAGACCGGATGCGCGAAGGCATGGACGACAACGCTGGAGACGTCCGCATCCTGCTGGCCGGAAACGACCGCACCGCGCAGGCTTTCGCGCGGAGCTGGCCTGCCGACGACGCGCGTATCCGGCATTGTCCGGGTGCCTCGCACGGCTTCGTCGAACCCGCTGCGCAAGACTGGTTGGACGCGCAGATATTGGCAGCATTGCGCGCCTGACGGGCGCTATCGCACGAACAGGCTGGTCAGCTCGACATGGGTGGACCAGCGGAATTGGCCGATCGGGCGCAGGGCCGCCAGCCGGTAGCCGCCATCGACCAGCGTCCGCGCATCGCGTGCCCAGCTCGACGGGTTGCAGCTGACATAGACAATCCGCTCGACCCTGCTTTGCGCCAGTTCACGGCACTGCGTCTTCGCCCCGGCGCGCGGCGGGTCGAGCACGATAGCATCCAGTTTCGCCAGCTCCGCTGCGGTGAGTGAATCGCGGAACAGGTCGCGATGCGCCGTTTGCACCTGCCGCCCCCGGCTGCGCGCTGCCGTCCGACACGCCAGCGACAGGTCGCGCGAGGCTTCCACAGCCAGCACCTTGGCGTGATCCGACAGGGCAAACGCAAACGTGCCCAGCCCCGCAAACAGGTCCGCAACGGTCGCACTGTCCGCCAGCCATGCGCGGGCATCGCGCAGCATCGCCGCCTCGCCGTCGGCGGTCGGTTGCAGGAAAGCACCTTCCGGGAAAGGCACCGGCACCCCGCCCAACGTGATCGTCACCGGCTCCGGCTCCCACTGCACCTCCGCCCCGTACCCTTGATCGATTGTCAGCCGCGCCAGCCTATGGTCCTGCGCAAAGTCGATGACCCTTTGCGTTTCATCGAGGACTTCCAGCGTCAGCTTTCGCAAGCCGCAGGCAATACCCTGGTCCACCATGGCAAGGTCGATATCGACCGTGCCGCTACCCGGAAACGTCGCCAGCAACTTACGCAACGGCGCGACCAATGCCTGCAGGGCGGGCAGCAGTATCGGGCATTCGCGCTGGTCGATGATCGTGTGTCCACCCCGCTCGCGGAACCCGATCTTCGCGCGCTTGCCAAGGCTCGCGTGATACGTCGCCCGTCGGCGCGAAGCGGGTGGCGAGCAGTGCGTTTCCAGCACGCTATCCGCCACCAGCGACTGCCCCGCCGCCGCATCGACGACGCGCGCGGTGACGAAGGCGCGCCACGCCGCTTCGTCCGCATGCTGCAACTGGCATCCGCCGCACCGGCCGAAATGGCGGCAGGGCGGGACGGCACGGTGTGGACCGGGGACGACGGTGCCATCCGTTTCGACCACATCGCCGGTCACCGTACCGGGAAAGTGCCGCCCGTCTTGCGTCACCCCATCGCCCTTGGCGGCGATGCGGACAATCGGCGTCGCCATTGTCAGCCCGCGTCTTCGGGAACGGACTTCGCGGTTCGGGTCGGCAGGCGATAGCGGTCGTCTGCCACGCTTACTTCCAGCATTGCGCCATCCGCGCTGAGCGTGTTGACCGACACATCGGCACCGTCGGCAGCGATCAGGCCTGCGCCATCGGGATCGACATAGAACCGGCGATAGCCACCGTCGGGCGCGCGCAGCATGAGTGCCGCCAGGCCGGCAAACTCGCCCTCTTCGTCCGATGCGACTTCTTCCAGAAAGCAGACTTCGGCAAACTCGCTGCCGTCGCCCAGCGCGCATTCTATCGCGCTGGAACCGTCGGCGGCGGGTGGTTGCGTGCGCTCCCGCTCTGCCTCGCCACAGCCGGACAGGGCAAGTCCGAGGCCAGCCGCCAGTATCGTCGTTTTCGCAAAAGTCATCGGGTTCGCCTTAACTGTGTCACATCGCGCACCGCGCCGCGCGCGGCGCTGGTGGTCATGGCGGCATAGGCCTGCAAGGCTTGCGGAAACCTTGCGGGGCCGCGGTTTGGCGGGTTGCCACGCCGCATCGCCCCGCGCCTCCATCGCCGCCCGTCGCGCCGCCAGCGTCTCGTCGGGCACCGAGACCGCGATGCTCCGCGCAGGAATGTCGATGACGATCGTGTCGCCTTCCTCGACCAGCGCGATGGTGCCGCCCTCCGCCGCTTCGGGAGTGGCGTGGCCGATGCGACAGGCCCGACGTGCCGCCGGAAAATCGCCCGTCGGTAAGCAGCGCACAGGCCGCGCCCAGCCCCTTCGATTTCAGGTAGCTGGTCGGATACAGCATTTCCTGCATGCCCGGTCCGCCGCGCGGCCCTTCGTAGCGAATCACGACAACATCGCCTGCCACGACTTGCCCGGTCAGGATGGCGGTGACGGCATCGTCCTGGCTCTCGAACACGCGGGCCGGACCGGTGAATGTCAGGATGCTTTCGTCCACCCCGGCGGTTTTCACGATGCAGCCGTCGCGCGCGATATTGCCGTAAAGCACCGCCAGCCCGCCATCCTGGCTGAAGGCGTGCTCGGCGCTGCGGATGACGCCGCCCTCGCGGTCGGTGTCGAGCGCAGTCCCAGCGGCGCGACTGGCTGAAGGCGGTCTGTGTCGGCACCCCGCCCGGCGCGGCGAGGAATAGAATTCGCGCACCTGCCGTTGGTCGGATCGGCGGCTGATGTCCCAATCCGCCAGCGCATCGGCCATGCGTCGGGCTATGGACGGTCGGCAGCGCGGTGTTCAGCAAGCCCGCCCGGTCGAGCTCGCCCAGGATCGCCATGATGCCGCCCGCGCGGTGGACGTCCTCCATATGCACGTCGTCCTTGGCCGGTGCGACCTTGCAGAGGCACGGCACGCGGCGGCTCAGCCGGTCGATATCGGCCATGGTGAAGTCGATCCCGGCCTCCTTCGCGGCGGCCAGCAGGTGCAGCACGGTGTTGGTCGAACCGCCCATCGCGATGTCGAGGCTCATCGCGTTCTCGAACGCGTCGAAACTGGCGATGGTGCGCGGCAGGACGCTGGCGTCGTCCTCCTCGTAATAGCGATTGGCACAGCTCCACGATCAGCCGTCCCGCCCGCTGGAACAGCGCCTTGCGGTCCGAATGCGTGGCCAGCGTAGAGCCATTGCCGGGCAGCGACAGGCCCAGCGCCTCGGTCAGGCAGTTCATCGAATTGGCGGTGAACATGCCCGCAGCACGATCCGCAGGTCGGGCAGGCGATCGCTCGATGTCGAGCACCTGTTCGTCGGTATAGCTTTCGTCGGCGGCGGCCACCATCGCATCGACCAGGTCGAGCGCGACCTCCTTGCCGTCCAGCACCACCTTGCCCGCCTCCATCGGCCCGCCGCTGACGAACACGACGGGGATGTTGAGCCGCATCGCCGCCATCAGCATGCCGGGCGTGATCTTGTCGCAATTGGAGATGCACACCATCGCATCGGCGCAATGGGCGTTGACCATGTATTCCACGCTGTCGGCGATCAGGTCGCGGCTGGGCAGCGAATAGAGCATCCCGTCATGGCCCATCGCGATGCCGTCATCCACCGCGATGGTGTTGAATTCCTTGGCAACGCCGCCCGCCGCCTCGATCTCGCGCGCGACCAGCTGGCCCAGATCCTTCAGGTGGACATGGCCCGGCACGAACTGGGTGAAACTGTTGACCACGGCGATGATCGGCTTGCCGAAATCGCCGTCCTTCATGCCGGTGGCGCGCCACAATCCGCGTGCGCCCGCCATGTTGCGGCCGTGGGTGGATGGTGCGGGAACGATAGGCGGGCATGGTGCGGCTCTCGATCGGGTACAGCGTCTGGCGGCGACCTAACGCACGCGCCGACAGCCTAAGCACAAAGCCGTTGACCGCGTCCTAGCTGCCCTTCAGCGCCAGCGCGGTGCGCCTTGGCCACGTCGGCCACCAGCTGCCGCCCAGCGCGCCTGCTCGGCCTTGGTCGCGATCAGATCCTGCCGGATTTCGATGCGTCAGATAGGGGCGCCCATGCGCCTCGGCATGACGGTCCATCGTGGCGTTGAGCTGCTTGCCGGAATAGGGCTCGTTGTCGCCTACGGTCAGGCCCGCATCGGCGAACAACCGGATGGCGTGGCGCGCGGCGCGGTCATCCTGATTGTAGAGCAGCGCCACCTCCCACGGACGTTCCGCTTCGGGGTCGCTTTCCAGTGTCGGCGTGAAGCTGTGCAGCGCAACGATCAGTGCCGGCTCGGCGTCGTCCAGCCATCGTGCCAGCGCCGTCATGGTAAGGCCGGTGATAGCGCGCCAGCCGTCGTTCGATGTCCGCGCCGATATTGCCCGCGATCGGTGTGCCCGTCGCTGGCGATCGGGCACCACAGCGGCCTCGTCCTCGCGCCGGTGCAGGTCGCAGACGAGGCGGCTGACCGTGGCGATATGCGCTGCGATACCGTGCCGGCGCGCCAGCCGGTCGGCGACGCCTTCCACCCCGATATCGACGCGCGATATGCGTTGTCGAGCAAGCGCTGCGGCGATGCCCAGTTCGATATCGTCCGGCACATGGCTGGAGGCATGGTCGGCAAGGCAGACGATGCCGCCGCGCCGCGGCTCGCCGACCTGGCGATAGGGGTCATCGCTCATCGCAAACTGCCCGTCATCTGCCACCAGTCGGGCTGCGTTTCGGCGATTTCCGCGACTGCGGCATCGGCGCTTTCGGCGGACTCGATACAGCGCGAAGCAGGTCGCGCCCGAACCGGACATGCGCGTCAGCGAAGGCATCGGTTTCGCGCAACGCGGCGAGCACATCGGCGATAGGCGGGCAAAGCGAAATAGCGGGCGCTTTCCAGATCGTTGCGCCCCTCTCTTGCGATGTCGTCGCAGGTTCCGGTCGGCAAGCGCACCCCGATCCTCTCCGTCCCACGCGGCGAAAACCGGCCCGGTCGACAGCGCCTTGCGCGGGATTGACCAGCAGCACTTCGGTCCCGGCCAGATCGCTCTCGACGGGTTCGAGATCGGTGCCGGTGCCGCGCCCGATGCCGGCCACGCTGTCGACACAGGCGGGCACATCCGCGCCCAGCCTTGCCGCGCGTTTCCCGCCAGTCGTCGGGCAGGCCGTACATCTCGCGCACGATGCGGAAAACCGCGCCGGCATCGGCGGACCCGCCGCCCAGACCCGCCGCGACCGGCAGGTTCTTCTCCAGCGAGATCGCCAGACCGGTCGAGCGTGGCAATGCGCTCAGCGCCAGCGCGGCCAGATTGTCGAACGGATCGCCCAGCTGCTGCGGCAAACTGGCCAACGACGTGCAGCGTATCGTTCTCGCCGACGATGGGCGGTCAGCACATCGCCTGCATCGACGAAGGCGAACAGCGTCTCGATATCGTGATAGCCATCGTCCCGCCGCCCGCGGACATGCAGCGCGAGGTTGATCTTGGCGTAGGCCGTTTCGCGCATCTGAAACTCATCCTGAGGCAAAGGACTATACGTCACCCCGGACTTGATCCGGGGTCCAGCTATGACTTCGGCAGCTGGACGCCATCGAAGTGCCGTGACCATCGCGGATCAAGTCCGCTGCTCGCGAGGCCCGATCACATATTCGGATAATTCGGCCCGCCGCCACCTTCGGGCGTGGTCCAGTTGATGTTCTGGTTCGGATCCTTGATGTCGCAGGTCTTGCAGTGGACGCAGTTCTGCGAATTGATGACGAATTTCGGCTCTTCCTCTCCTTCGATCACCCATTCGTACACGCCTGCCGGGCAATAGCGGCGTCGACGGTCCGCCATAGACGCCCAGCTCGCTGGCCCGTTGCAACTCCATGTCGGCCACCTTCAGGTGATTGGGCTGGTCCTCGGCATGGTTGGTGTAACTGAACGATACCGAGGTCAGCCGGTCGAAGCTGATGACCCCATCGGGCTTGGGATAATCGATCGGCTGGTACAGGTCGGCGCGCTGCGTGTGCCGAATAATCGCGCATGGTGCTTCATGGCGAAAGGCAGGCCGATCTTCAGCTGCCGCATCCACATGTCGATACCGGCCAAGACAGTGCCGACATCGCCGCCGAACTTGGCGACCATCGGCTGCGCGTTCTGCACTTTCTTCAGCTCGGTCGCGATCCAGCTTTCGCGCAGGTTCGTATCGTAATCGGCCAGCTCGGTCCGCTCACGCGCCGCCAGCGATCGCCGCCGCCACGCTTTCGGCCGCCAGCATCCCGCTCTTCATCGCGGTATGGCTGCCCTTGATGCGCGGCACATTGACGAAGCCCGCCGCGCAACCGATCAGCGCGCCGCCGGGAAACGCCAGCTTCGGCACGCTCTGCCAGCCGCCTTCGTTGATGGCGCGCGCGCCGTAGGCCACGCGCTTGCCGCCTTCGAGATAGTCGCGGATGGCGGGGTGCTTTTTCCACCGCTGGAATTCCTCGAACGGCGAAACATAGGGGTTCTTGTAATCGAGCGCGGTCACGAAGCCCAAGCGCCACTTGCCCGTTCGCCTGATGATACAGGAACCCGCCGCCCCAGCTGTCGCTTTCGGACAGCGGCCAGCCCTGCGTATGGATCACCCGGCCCGGCTCGTGCTTCTTCGGGATCGATGTCCCACAATTCCTTTACGCCGAGGCCATAGACCTGCGGCTGGCAGTCCGCCTCCAGATCGAACCGTGCCTTCATCTGCTTGGTCAGATTGCCGCGCGCACCCTCGGCAAACAGCGTATATTTGGCCTCGATCTCCATGCCCGGCTGGAAATCGCCCTTGTGGCATCCCATCGGCGGCAACGCCCATATCCTGCGTGACGACACCGCGCACCGCGCCAGCTTCGTCGAACATCACTTCGGCGGCGGGGAAGCCGGGGAAGACCATGACGCCCAGCGCCTCGGCCTGTTCGCCCAGCCAGCGGGTCTGGTTGGCGAGCGAGCCGGTGTAGCAGCCATCGTTCCCCATGAACGGCGGCAGCGCCATGTGCGGGCATGTCGTATTTCTTGCCCTTGGACAGCATCCAGTGCTGGTTATCCGTCACCGGCGTTTCCGCCATCGGGCAATCGGTTTCGCGCCAGTCGGGCAGCAGCTCGTCCAGCGCAATCGGATCGACCACCGCGCCCGACAGAATATGCGCGCCGATCTCGGAGCCTTTTTCCAGCACGACCACTTCCAGCTCTTCGTTGATCTGTTTCAGCCGGATCGCGGCGGCCATGCCTGCCACGCCGCCGCCGACGATAACCACGTCGCATGGCATGGATTCACGTTCTATCACGGTGGCTGTATCTTCTGACGACATGGAAACGGGCATCTTTCGTTGCGAGTGTCTGTTTTTTCGAATTAGGGTCGGCAGGTCTTGAATACCAGTGTCTGGCAGGTCAAGGTCGCTGTGCCGATGACCGTTGTTGCCCCACCACCCCACGCACCACCCCAAGCGCCTGCCTCCGCCGATGACATGGCCGCCGCTTTGGCATGGTGGTGCGATGCCGGTGTGTCGCATGATTATGCCGATGACGTTACGACGTGGCTGGCGGAGCCCGAAGCAAAAAGCGCAGACCAAGCGGACAAGCCGGCAGTAAAGGTTCGGACGTCGAAACCGGACCCGGCACCGCAAGCACCACTGGCCCCGATTGCAGGCGACCCGGCGGACTGGCCCCAGACCTTGCCGCCTTTCGCGACTGGTGGATCGCCTCGCCCGACCTTGCGCCCGGCGGGTTCGGCGCGCGGGTGCCGCCCCGTGGCGAGGCAGCGGCGGCCAATCTGTTCCTCGTCCCCGAACCCGATGCCGACGATGCGGCAACGCTGCTGTCCGGACCGCAAGGCAACCTGCTGCGAAGTTTCCTCGATGCGGCAGGCCTGGCCGAGGCGGACTGCTATTTCGCCTCCGCCCTGCCCGCCACGATCACCATGCCCGACTGGCAGGAATTGCGTGCACGCGGTCTCGATGCCTTGCTGGCCCATCATCTCGGCCTTGCCCGACCGCAGCGTATCATTGCGTTCGGGCGCAACCTCCTGCCGCTGTTGGGACACGATACGGCGCAGGCCGCAACCAATGGCTTGCAATTTACGCGCAAACGATAGCGAAACACCGCTGCTGGCCGCGCCGACGCTGAACGAGCTGCTGCGCGCACCGCAGCGCCGTCGCCGGTTCTGGCAACGATGGCTCACATGGACGGACGACTGATATGCCCCGCATCGCCACCCGACCGGTAATTCTCGCCGCCATGCTGGCCGGTGTCGCCCTGACCGGCACCGCCGCCCATGCGCAGCAATCGACCGCCGCCGATTATTTCCGCGAACGGTCGGTGTCCTCCAATGCGCCGACCGCGCTCGATGCGTCGCAAGTCACGCGCTATCGCTCCGTCTTCGCCGCGATCGACCGGCAGGACTGGAACACCGTCACCTCCATGCTGGCGCAGGACGATGGCAGCCCGCTTTACCAAGTGGCGCTGGCGGAATATTACCTGCACGCCAACAGCCCCCGCATCGAGGCAGGCCAGATCCAGCAATGGCTGTCCGCCGGGACCGACCTGCCGCAAGCCGAGCAGATTACCGCGCTTGGCGAACGGCGCGGGATGGAGGCACGCTATGCGGTGCCGGCCAAGCAATCCTTCGTCAGCCAGGGCTACGCCAGCAAGCGCATCCGCCCGCGCACGGTGCGCGATGGCTCGATGCCGGACTCGATCCGCCGTTCCATCCTGCAACACATCAAGGACGACGACCCCGATGGCGCGCGGCTTATGCTGGACGGGATCGACGCCAACCTGAGCAGCGAATCCCGTGCGGAATGGCGCCAGCGCGTGGCGTGGAGCTATTACATCGAGAACGACGATCGCGCCGCGCTCGGCATGGCGATGACCGTGGCGCAGGGGTCGGGCGCGTGGGTTGCGGAAGGCGACTGGGTCGCGGGCCTCGCCGCATGGCGGCTGCGCGATTGCGACACCAGCGCCGCCTATTTCGAACGCGCCGCGCAAGGTGCCTACAATGTCGAATTGCAGGCGGCGGCGCGGTATTGGGCCAGCCGCGCCTACATCCGCTGCCGCGCGCCGGAAAAGGCGGTCGAGCAGTTGCGCGGCGCGTCCGACCTCGACGAAACGCTGTACGGTATGCTGGCGCTGGAGCAGCTGGGCAAACAGCTTCCCGGCACGCATGCACAGGCCGATTTCAGCGCCGATGACTGGCGCAAATTGCAGGGCGTTTCCAACGTCCGCACCGCCGTCGCCTTGGCGCAAATCGGTGAAAGCGCGCTTGCCGACGATGTGCTGCGCCACCAGGCCGAAATCGGCGACGCCTCGCAATATGACGAGCTGTCGCGGCTGGCGCGCGAGCTTGGCTTGCCCTCCACGCAGCTGTGGATGGCGCATAATGCACCGCGCGGCGCGCAGTCCGAACCCGCCCTGCGCTACCCCGCCCCGCGCTGGACGCCGGTGAACGGCTGGAAAGTCGATCCGGCGCTGGCCTATGCCCATACCCTTCAGGAATCGAACTTCCGCGCCCGCGTCGTCAGCCCGGCGGGCGCGCGCGGCCTGATGCAGATCATGCCCGCCGCGGCAAAGGACCATGCCGGCAAGCTGGGCGTGGCAGGCAATGCGCGCGACCTGTCGCGCCCGGAAATCAATCTCGCCTTCGGGCAGGAACATCTCAACATGCTGCGCAATAGCGGCGCGACAGGCGGGCGGCTGCCGAAGATCATGGCGGCCTACAACGCCGGCCTGCGCCCCGTGACCCGCTGGAACAGCGAAGTGCGCGACCAGGACGATGCGCTGCTGTATATGGAGAGCATCCCCTATTGGGAAACGCGCGGCTATGTCGCCATCGTGATGCGCAATTACTGGATGTACGAGCGGCAGGCCAATGCGCCCCTCTCGCCCAGCCGCCGCGCTTTGGCGGAAGGACAATGGCCCGGATTTCCGGAGCTTGGGCCCGGAACGCATGACTCGCCGCGACTGATGGCAGTCGATCCGGATCGCGTTTTCACCCCGCTGAACCTCGCGGTGCTGACCGTTTCGGACACCCGCACCCCCGATACCGACACCTCCGGCGATATTCTCGTCGTCGCGGCTTGAGGCGGCGGGCCATCGCCTTGCTGCCCGTATGATTTCCCGTGACGATGCCGACCTGCTGGTGACGCAGTTGGAAACATGGGTCGCCGATCCCGCTATCGACGCCGTGCTATGCACCGGCGGTACCGGCCTGACCGGGCGCGATGTTACACCCGAAGCCCTGGCCCGCGTCGCCACCAAGGACATCCCCGGCTTCGGCGAACTGTTCCGCTGGCTCAGCTTCAATACCATCGGCACCAGCACCATCCAGAGCCGCGCCTGCGCCGTGCTGTCGGGCGACACATACATCTTCGCGCTGCCCGGATCGAACGGCGCGGTGAAGGACGGGTGGGACGGCATCCTCGCCGAACAGCTCGACAGCCGCAACCGCCCCTGCAACTTCGTGGACCTGATGCCGCGCCTGCGAGAGACCTGAACTCCGGCGTTGCCTGCTTACAAGCATATTGTTCTGTATTTGTTCCACGTGAAACACTATGCTGCGGCATGGCCACCAATGCTCCACTAACTGAAATTCGCGGACGCGGCGCGCAGTCCGCTGCCGTTCCCGACCGCTTCGGGCTGGCGACGCGCGAAGCGGATGGCGACTGGCGCGACGCTATGGAGGCGCTGGACGGGCCACCGGTAAAACTGCGCACCACCGTCACCGAGGAAGCGCCCAAATCCATTCTTTCCTTCAACACCTCGCCCGATATCGGCTTCGACCGCTCCATCAACGCCTATCGCGGATGCGAGCATGGCTGCGTCTATTGCTTTGCCCGCCCGACCCATGCCTATCACGACCTGTCGCCGGGGCTGGACTTCGAAACGAAGCTGTTCGCCAAACCCGATGCGGCGAAACTGCTGCGCGCCACGCTGGCCAAACCGTCCTACCGCCCGCGCTGGATTGCGATGGGCACCAACACCGACCCCTACCAGCCGATAGAGCGCGATTACCGCATCACGCGCCAGGTGCTCGAAGTATGCCTCGATGCGCGTCATCCCGTCACCATCACCACCAAGTCCGACCGCGTTCTGGACGATATCGACCTGCTGGAAGATATGGCCCGGCAACGGCTTGTCGCGGTTGCCATTAGCGTCACCTCGCTCGATGCGAAACTGTCCGGCAAGCTCGAACCGCGCGCAGCTTCTCCACGCAAGCGATTGGCGGCGCTGGAAAAACTGGCGGCCGCCGGCATCCCCTCCCACATCTCCATCGCGCCCGTCATCCCCGCCATCACGGACGAGTATATGGAAGCCCTGATCGCAGCGGGCGGCAAGGCGGGCGTGCAATCGGCGAGCTGGATCCCGCTGCGCTTGCCCCACGAAGTCGCACCCCTGTTCCGCGAGTGGCTGGTGGTGCATTACCCAGAGCGCGCGGCGAAGGTCATCAACATCGTGCGCGACATCCGGGACGGCAGGGACAACGACCCCGGCTTCTTTACCCGCATGAACCCGCAAGGCGTCTGGGCCGACCTGTTCCGCAACCGCTTCCGCAACGCCTGCCGCAAGGCGGGTATCGGGAGGGAACGCATCGCACTCGACACCAGCAACTTCCGCGCCCCGCCGCCGGAGGGGCAGATGCGGTTGCTTTAGGTAAGGGTTGGGCGGCAGGTTTTTGGTTCCGGTTCCCGTTTGACCTGATTTACCTCGTTCGTCCTGAGCCTGTGGCTTAACCCCATTTTTTACTGCGCATGTACCCCGCCCCCGTTCGTCCTGAGCTTGTCGAAGGATTGTTCTTTACCTTCAGCACGGCGCTTCAAAGCAAGGACGACCCTTCGACAAGCTCAGGGCGAACGGCTCGTTATGATCGACAAGCTCAGGGCGAACGGATGAAAAATCAAAACCCCTCCCCGCCCTCGCCCGGTTTAAACCGCATCAAGCGGCTGTTCGCCAATGCCGCAGTCCGGTTCGCGACCGCCTAGCTGGTACTCCGCATCCTTGATCATCTCGAAAAACGCGCCGCTGTTAGGGTAGCTGGCAACGAAACCGTCGTGCCATTCGCGTGTTTCCGGCCCCGGTCACCATCGCCTGAAATGCACCGCGCCATACGATGCTGCCGCCGACGCGACGGAAGATCGGGCCGCTGGTCTTGCCGTATTCCTCGTAGGCACGTCGCCCGCTCCAGCCCTTACCCGCATGTTCGTGGCCTGCCGGATATTCCGCCGCGTCGCGGAACAGCAGCAGGTTCAGCATGTGGATCGGCTCGTCGCGAGGCAGCGCCTTGAACGCGGCGAAACCGCTGGCGGTCGGGTCGATGAGGATGTCGGACATGTGTTTCTCTCCGGACTAAGGTGACAAAGGTTACACGGTGTCACCTTTGGCTTTGGCGCGAAATAGTGTTTTTACTCAGTTACTTACGGGATGAAGGCTGGAACGGACGGACAGGGGGCACGATAGGGAGATTTGCGATGTGGCCTTTTTCGACGAGACTACCGCTAGCCATACGCTTCGCAGGTCTGTGTAGGACACCCTCATCAACTAACGTCATCCCGGACCTGATCCGGGATCCAGCTGCCTTCTCATGCCGTGCCGAAAGTAGCTGGACCCCGGATCAGGTCCGAGGTGACGTAGTGTATTGCAGCGCGCACAGTGCTCTCGCTCTGCCACTCCTCCCCAACAAGCGGGTGGGAAAAAACTACCCCGCCAGTTTGTAATCCGCGAACCTGGCCCGCAAATCCTTCTTGCTGATCTTGCCCGTCGCGGTGTGCGGGATGTCGTCGACGAACTCGACCGCATCGGGCAGCCACCATTTCGCCACCTTGCTCGACAGGAACGCGATGATACTTTCGGCATCGCCCTCAACGCCCTCTTTCAGCACCACGAACAGCACCGGGCGCTCGTCCCATTTGGGATGCGCCATGCCGATGGCGGCGGCTTCGGCGACGGCGGGGTGACCGCAGGCGGCGTTTTCCAGTTCGACCGAGCTGATCCACTCGCCGCCCGACTTGATCACGTCCTTGGTGCGGTCGGTCAGTTGCAGCGTGCCGTCGGGATGGATGATGCCGACATCGCCGGTGTCGAACCAGCCTTGCGCGTTCACCGCGTCTTCCTCCGCCTTGAAATAGCGTTTGATGACCCACGGCCCGCGTATCTGCAACGCGCCCGATTCTTGCCGTCGCGCGGCAGTTCGGTGGTCATGTCGTCGAGGTCCACGGTGCGCAGTTCGACCCCGAAAATGGGCCGCCCCTGCATCGCGCATTTTTCCGACCTTCTGGTCGAAATCCAGTTCGTCCCAATCGCGCGACGGTCCGCCCGACCGTGCCGATCGGGCTGGTCTCCGTCATGCCCCAGGCGTGCTGGACGCGGGTGCCGTTCTTCATCAGCCGTTCGATCATGAAACGCGGCGCGGCGGACCCGCCGATGGTGGCGGCTTTCAGCTTGGGCAGTTCGATCCCCTGCGCATCGCAATACTGGAAATGCGCCAGCCAGACGGTCGGCACGCCTGCACTGTCGGTCACGCCTTCGCGCTTCATCAGCTCGTCACAGCACGGCGGGTTCGTTGACGGCGCTAAACACGAATTTCACCCCCGCCATCGCGCCGGCATAAGGCAAGCCCCAGCTTGCGGCGTGGAACATCGGCACCACCGGCAGCATCACGCTGCTGGCCTGGAAGTTCAGGCTGGCCGGTTGCAGTCCGGCCATCGCGTGGAACACCGTGCTGCGGTGTTCGTACAGCACGCCCTTGGGATTGCCGGTGGTGCCGCTGGTATAACACAGCATGCACGGATCGCGCTCGTCGCCGCCGATCCAGGCAAAATCGCCATCCTGCGCACCGATCCAGTCCTCGAACGCGGTGGCAGAGCTGTCTCGGGCGGGTCGTAGCAGATGTAGTGTTCAATCGTGGTCCAGCGGTCCTTCATCCGGTCGACGATGGGCTGGAACGCGGCGTCGTAGAACAGCACGCGGTCCTCGGCATGGTTGACGATGTAGTCGAGCTGGTCGTCGAACAGGCGCGGGTTCACCGTGTGCAGCACGCCGCCCATACCCGCCACGCCATACCAGCTGACGAGGTGGCGCGCATGGTTCATGGCGAGGCTGGCGACGCGCTCGCCCGGCTTTATGCCCAGCGCCTGCAACGCCTGCGCCATCTTCAGCGCGTCGCGTGCGGATGCCTGCCCAGTCGGTGCGGGTTTCGCTGCCGTCGGCCCAGTGAGTCACGATCTCGCGGTCGCCCGATTCGCGTGCCGCATGGTCGATCACATGCGTCACCCGCATGGTCCAATCCTGCATCGCGCCTTCGCTCTTGCCGCTCATCGTCATCCGCTCCCGTTTTTGCGTTGTTTGGCAAGCAGCATGGCGGGCGCGTTCGGCTTTAGGCAACCAGCCGCAGCCGCGCCTTCGCTTTGCGCGGTTTCAGGGAGATGTCGTGCAGCCCCTCTATGGCCTGCAACCGCTCGGCCAGGTCGCCGTCGAGCGCGAAGCCTGTGCCAAGCCGCAACCGGGTGGCGGCGTCCGCTCCGGTCGGCAGCGCGACGACGACTTCGCCGTGATCCGCCTCGCCTGCGACCAGCGCATCGCGCAGAGCGGGCAAGGCATCGGCGTCGGACAGCGACAGGGTCAGCACCATGCGCGCGCTGCCCTTTACCTCGTCCAGCGGGCGCGCACCGCGCACGGTGACGCGCGGCGGTTCGTCCGGGCTGGGCGAATCCAGTTCCACCTTGAGCAGGATGCAGGTGCCGTCCTTGGCCCATGCCTCGAACTTCTCGACCAGCGCTTCCTCGAAACAGGCGGCGCTGAACTGGCCGGACTGTCGGAGAAATCGGCGCGCACGAAATCCGCGCCGCGCTTGGTGCGGCCCTTGTTCACCTTCTCGACCATCGCGGCCATGACCGCCGATTGCCGCCCGCCGCCGCTGACGCCTGCGGTTCCATCAGGTTCTGGTATGTGCGCGCGCCGTTGGCCGATGCGACGGCGCCGAATTGCTGGACCGGATGCGCGGCGAAATAGAAGCCGAAATTCTCCCGTTCCTTCGCCATCGGTTCGGCGCGCGACCAGGCGGGTGCGTCCTTCAGGCGAAGGTCGGCTGCTTTGTCTCTCCCTCGCCGGAGAACAGCCCGCCCTGCCCGCTTTCGCGCTCGCGGCTGGCAGCATCCGCCACGGCCAGCAACAGGTCGGCATTGTGCAGCAGGTCGCGCGGTCGGGCTCCAGCCCGTCGAGCGCCCCGGCACAGATCAGCCCTTCCAGCTGGCGCGATTCATCGACCCGTGCGGCATCCGCTCGAACAGGTCCTGCACATTGTCGAACGGGCCATTGCGCGTCGCGTTCTGCCACCATCGCATCCATCGCCTTCTCCCCCACATTGCGAATGCCCGCCAGCGCATAGCGCACCGCGTAGCCATCATCGGTCTGCTCGACGGTGAATTCCGCTTCGGACTGGCGTTGATGTCGGGCGGCGCAGATGGTGACACCGCAGCCGTCGCGCATCGTCGACGAACACCGCCAGCTTTTCCGACTGGTGCATGTCGAAGCACATCGACGCGGCGTAGAATTCCTCCGGATAATGCGCCTTCAGCCACGCGGTCTGGTAGGACAGCAGCGCGTAGGCGGCGGCGTGCGATTTGTTGAAGCCGTAGCCGGCGAACTTGTCGATCAAGTCGAACAGCTCGTTCGCTTCGGCGTGCCGGAATGTCGGAATGTTCCAGGCAGCCGTCGACGAAACGCTGGCGCTGCGCGTCCATTTCGGCCTGCACCTTCTTGCCCATCGCGCGGCGCAGCAAGTCGGCATCGCCCAGCGAATAGCCGGCCAGGATCTGCGCCGCCTGCATCACCTGTTCCTGATAGACGAAAATGCCGTAGGTTTCGGCGAGGATGCCTTCCAGCTTGGGATGCGGATATTCGATCTCCGCTTCGCCGTTCTTGCGCTTGCCGAACAGCGGGATGTTGTCCATCGGGCCGGGCCGATAGAGCGAAACGAGCGCGATGATATCCTCGAACTTGGTCGGCTTCACCGCCGTCAGCGTGCGGCGCATCCCTTCGGATTCCAGCTGGAACACGCCGACGGTGTTGCCCGCTTTCAGCAGCTCGTAAACCGCGTCGTCGTCCCACGCCAGCGCCGTTCAGATCGACCGTGATGCCGCGTTCGTCCAGCAGGTCGCACCGCCTTTTGCAGCACCGACAGCGTCTTCAGGCCGAGAAAGTCGAACTTCACCAGCCCGCTCGATTTCGACATGCTTCATGTCGAACTGCGTCACCGGCATATCCGAACGCGGATCGCGATAGAGCGGCACCAGTTGCGCCAGCGGACGGTCGCCGATCACCACACCGGCGGCATGGGTGGAGGAATTGCGCGGGAAGCCCTCCAGCTTCATCGCCAGGTCGACCAGCCGCTTCACGTCGTTGTCGTTCTGGTATTCGCGCTTGAATTCGGCCGCGCCGTTCAGCGCGCGCGGCAGGGTCCACGGGTCGGTCGGGTGGTTGGGCACCATCTTGCACAGCCGGTCGACCTGGCCATAGGGCATTTGCAGGATGCGCCCGCAATCGCGCAGCACCGCGCGCGCCTTCAGCTTGCCGAAGGTGATGATCTGCGCGACGTGGTCCTCGCCGTATTTCTGCTGGACATAGCGGATGACCTCGCCGCGCCGCGTTTCGCAGAAGTCGATGTCGAAATCGGGCATGGACACGCGTTCGGGGTTCAGGAACCGTTCGAACAGCAGGCCGAGCCGCAGCGGATCGAGATCGGTAATGGTCAGCGCCCAGGCGACCACCGACCCGGCGCCGGAACCGCGCCCCGGCCCCACCGGAATGCCCTGTTCCTTCGCCCATTTGATGAAATCGGCAACGATCAGGAAATAGCCGGGAAAGCCCATGTCGATGATCACGCCGATTTCGAATTCGAGACGCTTCTTGTATTCGAGAACTTCGTCCCAAACCCCGTTCGTCCTGAGCGTGTCGAAGCCTGTGCTGAGCGGCTGCTGCAAGCAGCCAGCCGAAGGGGACTGCTCTTTCTGCTCCAGCTCGGCGATCGATACGCAGGACAAGGCTTCGACAAGCTCAGCCCGAACGGCATCGGGGTAATAGCCTTGGATGCGGGCAATCAGCCCGGCCCGCGCATCGTCCGCCAGCGCCCGCGCTTCGCCTTCCAGATCGCCTGCGAGGCTGGGCAGGATCGGCGCGCGCGACGGCGGCGCGAAGGCGCAGCGTTGGGCGATGACCAGCGTGTTCGCCGTCGCCTCGGGCAGATCGGCGAAGATGTCGTCCATCATCGGGCCGGACTTGACCCAGGCCTCGCGGTTGGAATGCACCCGCTCTTCGGTGTCGACATGGGTGGAGGCGGCGATGCACAGCATGGCGTCATGTGCGGCGTGCATGTGCGGTTCGGCGTAGAAGGCGGGGTTGGTGGCGACCAGCGGCAGGTCGCGCGCATAGGCGAGGTCGATCAGAGCCGTCTCGGCGGCCTCCTCGTTCGCTTCGCCGCGCCGCGCCAGCTCGACATACAGGCGGTCCGGAAACAGCGCCTGCAAGCGATCCAGCAGCGTTTCGGCATGGTCGCGCTGCCCGTCCGCCAGCAGGTCGGTCAGCGCCCCATCGCCCGCGCCGGTCAGCGCAATCAGCCCGTCGGTACGGCCTTCCAGATCAGCCAGCGCGACATGCGGCGCGCGTTCCAGCGGACGGTCCAGATGCGCGCGGCTGACGAGGTGGCACAGATTGTCGTACCCCGCCTCGTCCTGCGCAAACAGCGGCAGGTGATCGACCTGCTTGCCCTCCGCATCGCGCGCAATGCCCAGCAGCGTGCCGATAATCGGCTGCACCCCTTGCGCCAGACACGCCTGCGCGAAGGCGACCGCACCATACAGCCCGTTGCGGTCGCACAGGGCGATGGCGGGAAAGCCCCGGTCGCTTGCCAGCTTGGCGATTTGCTTGGGATCGATCGCCGCCTCCAGCATGGAGTAGGACGACAGGATGCGCAGCGGCACGAAGCGGGTGTGATGCATGGCGCTGGAATATGCGACCGCCGCGTCGCCGCTGCCAAGGTGGAAGCGCGCGCCTATCCCCCAAGCTATGCCCTGTCGCCTTACTCGCCCCCGGCCTTCGCCGCAGCAATCTTGCGCCGTGTATCGCGCACCGTGGACCATGCGCCATAGGCGACCAGCGCGGCGAGGAAGACCCATACCCATGTCGGGATATTCCGCCCCGCAATGGCGAGGTAGATATAGGCGGAGACGAAGAAGAACCCCGCCGACATCATCGGCAGCACGGTGGACTTGCCCGCCTTCGCGCTGCGCACCAGCCAGGCGATGGACAGGATGAAGAACGGGATTGCGCCGATATAGATCGCACCGAAGATATACGGGTTCACGCCATATTCCGCGCCGAGCGAGAGGAACCACTGGTTGATTGTATCGAGCATGGCGTGGCTTTCGCTGGCGGAAGCGGGTTCGGTTACAGCAGGGCTTCGATATCTTTGGCGATGCCGGCGGGTGTGTCCGACGGGCCGTAGCGGTTCACCACCTTGCCATTGCGGTCGATCAGGAACTTGGTGAAGTTCCACTTGATCGCCTTCAACCCAAGCACGCCGGGCGCGTCGGTCTTCAGCCAGTCGTACAGCGGGCTGGCGTCTTTGCCGTTGACCGCGATCTTCGCCATCAGCGGAAAGGTGACGTCGTAATTGACCGCGCAGAAGCTGCGCGATTTCCGCCGCATCGCCCGGTTCCTGCGCGCCGAACTGGTTGCACGGGAAGCCCAGCACCGTGAGGCCCTGCGCTTCGTATTTCCGGTGCAGCGCCTCCAGCCCTTCATATTGCGGAGTGAAGCCGCATTTGCTGGCGGTGTTGACGACCAGCAGCACTCGCCCGGCATATTGCGCCAGATCGACGGGTTTTCCATCGGCACCGGCCACGGTGAAATCGGCGAGTCCGGTCATTCCAGCACCCCTTCGTGCAGGCGGACGACGCGGTCCATGCGCGCGGCCAGCCTCTCGTTATGCGTGGCGACCAGTGCCGCGCTGCCTTCGCCGCGCACCAGCTCCAGAAATTGCGCCAGCACCTTGTCCGAGGTGTGTTCGTCCAGATTGCCGGTCGGTTCGTCCGCCAGCACCAGTTGCGGACGATTGGCGAGACCGCGCGCCACGGCGACACGCTGCTGCTCCCCGCCCGATAGCTGGCTCGGCCGGTGGCTCAACCGCTCCGACAGGCCGAGCGCGCCCAGCAATGTGTCAGACCGCGCATCGGCATCGGCGGTGGATACGCCCGCGATAAGCTGCGGCAGGTTCACGTTCTCGCGCGCGGTAAAATCCACCAGCAGGTGATGGAACTGGTAGACGAAGCCGAGATGGTCGCGCCGCAGAGCCGTGCGACCATCGGAGGCAAGGCGCGACGCGTCCTGTCCGCCGATCTTGATGGTCCCGCCGAAGCCGCCTTCGAGCAGTCCCAGCGCCTGCAACAGCGTCGATTTGCCCGAACCCGACGGGCCGAGCAGCGCCACGATCTCGCCCGGCATAATGGTCAGGTTCGCGCCGCGCAGCACGTCGATCCGCACCCCGCCCTGCTCGAAACTGCGGGTGACGTCGGTTAGCTTGGCAACCGGTTCAGTCATAGCGCAACACCTGCACCGGATCGGTCTTGGACGCCTTGTAAGCCGGATAGAACGTCGCCAGCAGGCTCAGCACCAGCGCCAGCGCGACGATGCCGAACACTTCCCACGGATCGACCCGGCTGGGCAATTCGGTCAAAATCCGCACCGAGGGATCCCACAACTGCGCGCCGGTCGCATACTGGATGCCGGTGACGATGGGCTGCCGGAAATACAGGATTATGAACCCTAGCACGAGGCCGAGGCTGGCCCCCAGCGCCCCGACCGTGAAGCCGGTGATGACAAAGATTTTCAGCAGGCTTTTGCGCGTCGCGCCCATCGTCCGCATGATGGCGATATCGCGTGTCTTGGCGCGCACCAGCATCACCAGCGAGGACAGGATATTGAATGCCGCCACCACCACGATGATCGACAGCGCGAAGAACATCGCCACCCGCTCGACCTCCAGCGCTTCGAAAATGGACGAATTGATCTGTTTCCAGGTGGCGACTTCCGCCCGCCCTTGCAGCACCTGCGTCACCGGGGCCATGATTTCCTCCACCCGGTCCGCATCCTCGGTCTGCACCTCGATCATGCCGATGCGGTCGCCCGTCAGCAGCAGCGTCTGCGCATCGGGAATGGGCATAATGACGAACGCCTGGTCGAATTCGTAGATACCGGTTTCGAACAGCGCGCTGACTTCGTACCCCACCTGTCGCGGCACGGTGCCGAACGGCGTCGTGCGTCCCGCCGGATTGATGATGGTGATGGTATCGCCGATCCGTGCCCCGATATTCTCCGCCAGCCGCGCCCCGATGGCGACCTTGCTGGCACCCGGTTGCAGTTCCGACAAATTGCCGATCAGCAGTTGGTCCGACAGGCCGCGAATATCCTCCGCCGTGTTGCCGCGCATCACGATATTGTCGACCCGGCCGTTGAACGTCACCAGCAGCGGCTGTTCGATCAGCGGGCTGGCCTCGGTAACACCTTCGGTTTCGCGAATATCGGTCAGCACCTCCTGCCAGTTATCCAGCCGCCCGCCATAGGCCTGCACGATGGCATGGCCGTTCAGGCCGACGATCCGGTCCAGCAGCTCGCCGCGAAAGCCGTTCATCACGCTCATAACCGTCACCAGCATGGCGACCGACAGCATCACGACGACCACGCTGATGCCCGCGACCAGCGCGATAAACGCCTCGCTGCGCCCCGGCAGCAGGTATCGCCGCGCGATGGTCCATTCGAAATTGGTGAGGAACAAGGTGTGCGATTTCCCGCGCATGATTAACAGGTGTGGCGCGGCGTCTAAGCGGGCGAAGCTGTCGCTGCAATGAAATAGCAGGTGGCAGGTGTGGTGCTGCGGGTTGTCATCGCACTGCAACACGGCCAGATGGGGCGCATCCGCTGTTGGTCCAACGCGCATTGAACGGTCCGGTCATGCCCCTTCCTTTCGACGATATAGATGGCGACGCCCTGCACGAGGAATGCGGCGTGTTCGGCGCGATCAACGCGCAGGACGCCTCCGCCCTGACCGCGCTGGGCCTTCACGCCCTGCAACATCGCGGACAGGAGGCGGCGGGCATCACCAGCTTCGACGGCACCACCTTCTTTACGCGGCGCGGGTTGGGCCATGTCGCGGACAGCTTTTCCACGCAGGACCAGCTGGCCGAACTGCCCGGCACGGCGGCGTGCGGCCATGTGCGCTATTCCACCACCGGCGGCGCGGGCCTGCGCAATGTGCAGCCGCTTTATGCCGATCTGGCCAGCGGCGGGTTCGCGGTGGCGCATAACGGCAATATCTCCAACGCGCGCACCTTGCGTGACGAGCTGGTCGGGCGCGGCGCGATCTTCCAGTCCACCTCCGACACCGAAGTCATCATCCACCTCGTCGCCACCAGCCGCTATCCCACCATGATCGACCGGATCGTGGATGCGCTGCGGCTGGTCGAGGGGGCCTATTCGCTGGTCATCATGACACCGGGCGGGATGATCGCCTGCCGCGATCCGCTGGGCGTGCGTCCGCTGGTGATGGGCCGCCTGAACGATGCCGTCCTGTTCGCCAGCGAGAGCGTGGCGTTCGACACGGTCGGCGCGGAATTCGTGCGCGAGGTGGAACCGGGCGAGCTGGTCCAGGTCGCGCCCGACGGCACCGTCAAGTCGCTGCGCCCGTTCGGCGATCATTCCGCGCGGCCCTGCATCTTCGAACACGTCTATTTCAGCCGACCCGACTCGATCTTCACCGGACGCAGCGTCTATTCCTCGCGCAAGGCAATCGGCGAACAGCTTGCCATCGAAAGCCCGTGCGATGTCGACCTGGTGGTGCCGGTGCCCGACAGCGGGGTGCCCGCCGCCATCGGCTATGCCCAGCAATCGGGCGTGCCGTTCGAACTGGGCATCATCCGCAGCCATTATGTCGGGCGCACCTTCATCCAGCCATCGGACAGCGCGCGCCATTCCGGCGTCCGGCGCAAGCACAATGCCAATCGCGGGCTGGTGAAAGGCAAGCGCATCGTGCTGATCGACGACAGCATCGTGCGCGGCACCACCAGCCTGAAAATCGTGGAGATGATGCGCGATGCGGGCGCGGCGGAGGTGCATTTCCGCGTCGCCAGCCCGCCCACCGCACATAGCTGCTATTACGGGGTCGATACGCCCGAACGATCGAAGCTGCTGGCGGCGCAGATGGATGTCGAACCGATGCGCGAATTCATCAAGGCGGACAGCCTCGCCTTCGTGTCCATCGACGGCCTGTATCGTGCGGTCGGGCACGAACAGCGCAACGCAGGCTGCCCGCAATTCTGCGATGCCTGCTTCACCGGCGATTACCCCACCTCCCTCACCGACCTGACGCGCCGCACCGATGGCGATGCGCAGCTTTCCTTCGACAAGGTGGCCTGATGGCACAGCACGATCTCGACGGGCGCGTGGCGCTGGTTACGGGCGCCAGCAAGGGCATCGGTGCAGCAACCGCGCTGGCGCTTGCGGAAGCGGGGGTGCATGTCATCCTGACGGGCCGCGATGTGCGCGCGCTGGAGGCGGTGGAAGACCGCATCCACGATGCGGGCGGGAATGCCACCATCGCGCCGGTGGACCTGACCGAAGCCGATGGCATATCGCGCCTTGCAACGGCTATCGGGTCGCGCTGGGACACGCTGGACATCCTCGTGCTGTCCGCCGCCTATCTGCCCACGCTGACGCCGGTGACGCAGATCGACCCCAAGCAATTCAGCACCGCGCTCACCACCAACCTGCTGGCGACGCAGGCGTTGCTGGCCGCGTTCGATCCGTTGCTGAAGCGCAGCGGGCGGGCGCGGGTTATCGGGCTGACCAGCTCGGTCGGCACGCAGCCGCGCGCGTTCTGGGCCGCCTACGGCACCACCAAGGCCGCCTTCGAATCGCTGCTCGACAGCTACGCCGCCGAGGTCGAGAAGATCGGCGATGTGCGCGTCGCCATCGTCGATCCGGGCGCAACGCGCACCGCGATGCGGGCCAAGGCCTATCCCGGCGAAGACCCCGCCACGGTCAAGGAACCCGGCGTGGTGGCTGACGCCATCGTCGGCCTGATCGCCGAGGGGTTCGAGACGCGGCACCGGCTGCGCGTTCCATCCGACTGACCCCCGAAGCACTGAAACTGTAATGCGCTAAACGTGCGCTTAACCAATGTCCGCAACGTGGGCGCAACCAGCATTGGCGAGAGTGCATGAACGGTCTGGCGCGGGAGATGTCGCGACGGAACCGGTGGTTTCCCTTCGGTCAGGACATTCGCACCATGCACGCACCCACGGCACAATCGGACCAGTACAGCGTCGCCGCGCAGGAAGATCGCTGCGCGCCGCGCACCCGGCTTATCATCCCGTCGCAACTGCGCGCATCGGGCGGACGGGCGTTCCAGACCGTGGTGAACGACCTGTCCATCTCGGGTTTCAGCGCATCTGCAATATCGCGGATGCACACGGGTCAGGTATGCTGGATTACCCTGCCCGGCCTGGAATCGCTACAGGCGGAGGTCGTGTGGTGGGAGGATTCGCAAGTCGGCTGCGCGTTCTGCGAACTGCTCAGCCCGATCGTCCACGACAACATCCTGCAACAATACAGCGCGCCCTCGACCTATCGCGGCACGTTCTGACGGTTACTGGCCAGCCGCTACCGCTGCCACTGCCGTCTGGAAATCGCGGCGGGCGTCGCTGCTGGTGGCGCGCGGCCAGTTGCCGATAACGGCGACCACCAGATTGCGCTGCGGCACGATAGTCACCGCCTGCCCGAAAATGCCCTGCGCGCCATACACGCCGCCGGGATAGGTCCACCACTGGTAGCCATAGCCGAACCCGTTGCCGAGATCCGCCTGTGGCCGAGGTCGCTTCGCGCGAACCAGCCGTCCGGCACCACATCGCCCCCGCCTTCCAGAACGAACTGGCCGAAGCGGGCGTAGTCCGACAGGCGCAATGACAGGCAGCACCCGCCGATGCTGGCATCTGTCGGGTCGCTGATCCAGAACATGCTGCCCGTAAAACCGGCCGGCTCCACGATCTTGTCCTGCGAATATTCGGCCAGAGTCATGCCGACCGCACCCTCGACCACGGTGCCGATCAGGTTTGTTTCGCCGGTCTTGTAGACCCACTTTTCTCCCGCGGGCGCATCGCGGTCCAGCGTCTTCATATAAGTGACCGCCATCGGCTCGCCATCGACCGGCTGCACGGCGAACATGCGCGCCACATCGCTGTCGGGGTCGGAGTAATCCTCGTTCCACGCGACGCCAGATGTCATGGTGGCAAGCTGTTCGACCGAGACGTCGTCATACGCGCTGCCGACCAGACCGGGCACATATTTCGACACCGGATCGTCGAGGCTGGCGATGCTGCCATCCTTCACCGCCGCGCCCAGCAGCGTGGAAGTGAAGCTCTTCGCCACCGAAAAGCTGGTCCAGCGGTCCTGCGCCGTCATGCCCAGCCCGTATTTCTCGTACCGGACGCGCCCGTCTTCCAGCACCATGATGCCTGCCGCATCGTGTTCCGCCAGATACGCGTCGAGCAGGGCGGTCGAGGCGGCGGGCAGCGCGTCGCCGCGCGGCAAGGTGCGTTTACTTCGCGCCTTCACCTCGGTTCCGGGGAAATAGTCCTCCATCTTGCGGAACCGCGCCGAACGGGTTGCATCGTCCCAGAACAATACCTGTTGCTGTTCCAGCGTAAGCTCTTGCAGGGGCGCGGTGCGCGTCACGAAAACGGGCGGTGGCGGCGCTGGAGGCCGGGGCGAAGCGGGCGGCACAGCCTCCATAGCGACCGCTTGCGCAGTCACGGGCGGTGCCGGTTGCGCCGTTGCGCACCCCGCCAGCAAGGCGGCCGCGCATGTCATCGTCGCCATCATCATCCGCATCGCCCTATTCCTTCACAAGTGTAACCTGGTGCACGTCGATCCCGCCGCCGCGAAACCCGCCTTCGCAATAAGCGAGGTAATAGTCCCAGAACCGGCGGAAATGCGAATCGAACCCTGTGGGCAGGCGTCCCTGATTGCCCGCCACGGTGAAATTCTCGCGCCACAGCTTCAGCGTTTCGGCATAGTCCGCGCCGAAATCGGCCTGGTCTTCCCAGCGCAGGCCCCGCGCCTCGGCCAGTGCGCGAAACTCTGCAGTGCGGATCAGCAGGCCACCGGGAAAGACATAGGCCTGAATGAAATCCGCGCTGGCGGCGTAGGCGTCGAACACCGGCTCCGCCATCGAGATGAACTGGATCGCCGCGCGCCCGCCGGGCTTCAGGCTGCGCGCGACCACGTCGAGATAATCGGACCAGTTCTCGCGCCCCAGCGCCTCCACCATCTCGATGCTGTACACCGCATCGTAGGTGCCGCGCACATCGCGATAGTCGCAGTGGCGAAGGGTGACGTTTTCCAGCACTTCGGGCGGCAGCGTTTCGCGCGCCCAGGTCAGTTGCTGTTCGGACAGGCTGATCGCATCGACCCGCACACCGCCAGCCGCCAGCGCCGCCGCCGCCGATCCCCAGCCGCAGCCGATTTCCAGCACATGGTCGCCGGCGGAAACGCCCAGCCGTGCCTCCACCGTCATCATCTTGCCGACCTGCCCGTAGGCAAGCGTATCGCCCATCTGCTGGTACGGGTTCGGGCCGTCCCACACCCCCCAGCGGGCGCTGGAATAGGTCATCGTGTCGTCCAGCCACGCGGCATAGAAATCATTGCCCAGATCGTAATGCGCGTGGATATTGCGGGCCGAACCGGCGCGCGTGTTGCGGTTGAGCCAGTGGCCGAACCGCGCCGCCAGCCGGAACCCGCCCTTGGCCCGCCCCGCATCGCCCAGCGTCACCGCATTGGCGTTGAACACCGCAAACACGGTTACGAGGTCTGGACTGGACCATTCGCCCGCTTCCCACGCCTGGTACCATCCGACGGACCCGTTGGACGCCAGCCGCAACAGCGCGCGCCAGTCGTTCAGATGAACGACCGCATCGAAGCCGTCTTCGCCGCGTCCGCCCAGCACGCGCACCGTGCCGTCGGGCAAGTGCCCCTGTATCGAACCGCGCACCAGCCCCGCATCGAGCCGATCGAGCAGCTTGTGAAAGCCGGGCGCAAGCATCCGCGCCAGCCGGCCGGGCGCACGCTCGAACCGCGTGCCCCCCGCCAGCAGCCCTGCGCCGCGTTGTGCTTCCCCCGTCATGGGCGTCGCTATGGCGTTGCGCCGGGTGTCGGGCAAGTTCGCATTGGACGCCACTGCGCGGTCAGTCCTTTGTCGCGCGATAGGCGGACAGCGCGCGTTCGCGGGCGTCCTTGTGGGCGATGATCTTGGCCGGGTAGTCGTCGGGGCGGCAGCCTGCCTCCTCCGGGTCGTGGATCGCCTCGTCGGACAGGTCCGCCAGTTCGGGCACGAATTCCCGGATATAGCCCGCCGCGTCGAATTTGGGGCTTTGCGTCAGCGGAGCCATGATGCGGCTGAACATGTTGCTGTCCACGCCCGATCCGCTGATCCATTGCCAGTTGACGCCGTTCGATCCGTAATCCGCATCGACCAGGCAATCCCAGTACCACTGCTCGCCGCGCGTCCAGTCGATCAACAGGTGTTTGACGAGGAAGCTGGCGCAGATCATGCGGACGCGGTTGTGCATCCAGCCGGTCTGCCACAACTGCCGCATGCCGGCATCGACGACGGGGTAGCCGGTCTGCCCCTGCTGCCACGCCTCCAGATCGCGCTCCACCGCATCCGACCCGTTGCGCCGCCACAGGTCGCTGTCGTACCCGTCGCGATAGGGCTCGCGGCCATAGTCGGGAAACTGGCGGATCACGTTCTGCGCATAGTCGCGCCAGATCAGCTCTTTCTCGAATGTTTTCCAGCCCTTGCTGCGCTTGCTTGAGAACCGGTGCCAGATCTGCACCGGCGAAATCTCGCCCCAGTGCAGGTGCGGCGACATGCGGCTGGACCCGTCCTGCGAGGGCAGGTTGCGGGCCTCGTCATAGGCATCGACATGATCCACCCACCAGTCGAGCCGGTCCTGCGCCGCCGCCTCGCCAACGGTCCAGGCATCGTCGATACCGCCGGACCAGTCGGGCTTCGTCGGCAGCAAGTCCCAGTCCGACAGCGCATCGCTGTCGGGCCACTCGTCGGGCGAGGACAGCGTGTCGGGTTCTGGCAAGGCGTCGCGCGGTGGCAATTCCTCCAGCACGGCTTTCGAAAACGGCGTGTAGATCTTGTACGGATTGCCCGACCCGGTGCTGACCGTATTCGCCGGCAGCAGGTAGTTGCCGTCGTAAAGCTGCAAGTCCAGCTCCGCCGCCAGCGCGTTCTCCGCCTCCTGCCACCACGGCTCGTAATGGCGGTTGGCGTGGACGGTTTCCGCGCCGATGGCGTTGGCGATGGTGGTCAGCGCGCTCACCGCATCGCCGCGCCGCAACACGATCCGCGAATGGCGCGCGCCCAAGCTGGTCGAGAGGCTTTCGAGCGAATGGTGCAACCACCACCGGCTGGCCCCGCCATAGGCATGGTCCCCCGCCGCATCGTCGTCCAGCACATAGACCGGCACCACCGGCCCCGTCTGTGCGGCGTAGTAGAGCGCGGGGTTGTCGACCATCCGAAGGTCACGACGCAGCCAGAGGAGTTGGGGTTTGGTCATGTGTCTTTCTCTCGGCTCAAGTCTTCAACCCCATCATGCTGAACGTGTTTCAGCATCCATTCCCGGTCTTGGTGCGCCGGAACCGTACAAGGAGGGACACACATATCTTACCTCCGTTCATCCTGAGCTTGTCGAAGGATTGCCCTTTTTCGTTGCTCCACGTGACAAAAAAGGACGACCCTTCGGAGTCGAAGACGGCGCACGGCGCCACCGGCTCAGGGCGAACGGGATGCTAGGCTTCATACCTACCCCAAATCCTCACAAATCGCCCCCGGCAAGACCACCGTGAACCGGTCGCGCGCCCTCGGATCGTAGAAGCGCGCATCGCGGAGCAGGACCGAGCCGTCCGGCGCGCGTTCGGCGAAGGGCGCGCGAGACCAGAACAGGAAGGCCTCGACATCCGCCGTCCGCTCGGCCGAACCAAGCGCCGTATCCAGGTCGCAATCGCCTGCGGGCACATCATCGATGCGATAGCGTCCCGCAGCATCGCGGACGATCGTCTCGCGTTGCCAGAATGCACCCGGCACCGGACTTTCGATGACATCGTGCTGGACCGCCTCGCCATGCCGATGCTCATGCCCCGCCGTAATGCCCGCATTCACGCCGATATACACCAACACCAGCGCCAACGCCTGCCGTCCCGTCTTGCGCCAGCTCCCGCCGCGCTTTTCCTGTCGCAGCGACCACCATGTCGCAAAGGCCATCAGCCCCCACAGCCAAACATCGATGATGAACAGAGTGTCGCCGTAGAACCAGCGGCTGGAAAACGGTTCGAGCAGGCGGATGCCATAGACATTGAGCCAGTCAAGCGCCGGGTGCGTCAGGCAACCGAGCAGGCTCAGCCCGTAAAGCCAGCCGAAATGCACCGGCAGACGTCCTTCGGGCCGTTTGCCGCGCTTCGCCTGCCAGCGGTCGAACCCCCACAGCAGCCCCGCCAGAACCAGCGGCAGCAATACCAGCGCGGGCGGGCCGTGGGTGATGCCGCGACGGAAGGCGAGATGCTCGACACCCTCCAGCCAGAAGAAGCACGTCGCATCCACATCGGGCAGGTTCGCCCCGATGATGAGTGCGGGCATCGCCAATCCGGTGCGGCGCTTGAGGCCGGTCTGCCCGATCAATGCGCCGACGAGGGAGTGGGTAAGATTGTCCAAGTTCTATCTCACAAGAAACGGGCAAGAGAGTCGCCTGCCGATAAACCGATCCCCAGCGCAGGCTGGGGTCTCCTGCGGTCGGGGCCGACGTCCAGGCTCACTCTTGTGGAACGAGGCCCCGGCCTGCGCTGGGGATCGGCAAGATACTGTTCCCGCCTAATCCGTCGGATGCCCTTCCGCCGCGTCGACAGTCCAGGTCTGCCCCTTGCCGAGCAACTTCGCCAGGTCGGCGGTCTTGCCCTCGCTCGCCATCTTGCGCTCCGCGATAACGGCGGTTTCGAAGGTCGGGCGCGGGTCGTCGTACAGGACGCCCAGCGCCATCGGGAATTCCCCGAACGGCATCTCGACCAGCATGTTCGCCACCGCGCGGCTCTTCACGTCATGGACACGCACGCCCGCCGCCTGCCAATCGGTCTCCGTCTTCCTGGCGGTAACATCGACAACCTTCAGCGCCAGCGTGTCGATATCCAGCGCCAGCCCTTTCGCACCATTGGCGAACAGCATGGGTTCGCCATCTTCCAGCCACAGCTGGCGATCCTCGGCGCCCTTCGGTGCCGCAAAATCCTCGAAAACGTCTTTATTATAGACGATACAGTTCTGGAATATCTCGATAAATGCCGCGCCCTGGTGCGCGTGGGCGGCGACCAGCACCTCCGGCAGTTTCTTCGATACATCGAACCCGCGCGCCACGAAGCGTGCGCCGCTGCCCAGCGCAAAGGCGGCGGGCTTGGCGGGGTGGTCGTAACTGCCGATGGGCGTGCTGGGCGACTTGGTACCCTCGCGGCTGGTCGGGCTGGCCTGTCCCTTGGTGAGGCCGTAAATCTCGTTGTTGAACAGCATGATCTGCATGTTCACGTTGCGGCGCAGCACATGCATCATGTGATTGCCGCCGATGGACAGCCCGTCGCCGTCGCCCGTCACCAGCCAGATATCGAGGTCCGGATTGGCCAGCTTCACCCCCGTCGCCACCGCGGGCGCGCGGCCGTGGATGGTGTGGAAGCCGTATGTTTCCATGTAATACGGGAAACGGCTGGAGCAGCCGATGCCGCTGATGAAGCAGGTGTTGGACGGGTCCGCACCCAGCTGTGGCAAGGTGCGCTGCACCGCCTTAAGGATGGCGTAGTCCCCGCATCCGGGGCACCAGCGCACCTCCTGGTCCGTTTCCCAATCCTTGAGGGTGGTTTCGAATTTAGCGGGGGCGTTCATCGTGTTGCCTTTTGTACGGTCCGAGTCCCAGCGAAGGCTGGGATCTCCATCGGATCGCTCGGAGCTTGTTGAAAGAGACCCCAGCCTTCGCTGGGGATCGGCTTCGGGCTACACCGCATCACTGCACCGGACTCGGCAACTGGCCTTCGTTCACCTCGACCTGCCCGCCTTCATTACCCGCAATCCCGTCGAAATATTTCGCAATCGCCGCTTCCATTTCGGCAATCGCAAACGGTTGCCCGCTGGTCTTGGTCAGCGGGGTCGCGTCGATCAGGAGCTGGTCGCGCAGGACGGTTTTGAACTGGCCGGTATTCATTTCCGGCACCAGCACATGGTCGTATCCGCGCAGCAGCTCGCCCAGATTGGCGGGCAGCGGCCAGATGTTGCGGACGTGGACATGTGCCACGCTGCATCCCCTGGCGATGCTGCGGCGCACGGCCTGCTGAATCGGGCCATATGTGCTGCCCCAGCCGACTACCGCCAGCGTCCCGGTGGCCTCGCCCAAGGCAACCTCCTGATCGGGCACCGCGATGTCGGCGATCTTGCGTTTGCGCGCATCGGTCATCGCCTGGTGGTTGTCGGGCGCGTAGTCGATATTGCCGGTGCCCGCTTCCTTCTCGATCCCGCCGATGCGGTGCATCAGGCCCGGCGTGCCCGGCTTGATCCACGGCCGCGCGCCCTTGAAATCGCGGGCATAGGGCAGCAGCGGTTCGCCCGCTGGCTGCGCCTCCATGAACTGCACCGGGAACGGTTCGAAGGTGGCGGGGTCCGGCACCTTCCACGGCTCGGCGGCATTGGCGATGTAGCCATCGGTCAGCAGCATCACCGGCGTCATATACTGCACCGCCAGACGGCACGCCTCGATCGCGCATTCGAACGCATCGCCGGGGCTGCGCGCGGCGACGACGGGCATCGGCGCATCGCCGTTGCGGCCATAGACGGCCTGATACAGGTCGCTCTGCTCGGTCTTGGTCGGCAGGCCGGTGCTGGGTCCACCGCGCTGGCTGTTGACGATGACCAGCGGCAGCTCGGTCATGATCGCCAAGCCCATCGCCTCGGTCTTGAGCGCAATGCCCGGCCCGCTCGACGACGTAACGCCCAGCGACCCGGCATAGCTCGCCCCGATGGCGGCGCAGATCGCGGCGATCTCGTCCTCCGCCTGAAACGTGGTGACGCCGAATTCCTTCAGCCGCGCGAGGTGATGCAGGATGGCGCTGGCGGGCGTGATGGGATAGCCGCCGAAGAACATGTCCAGCTCGGCCAGCTGCGCCCCCGCAACCAGCCCCAGCGACACCGCCTCTGCGCCGGTGATAGTGCGATACAGGCCCGGTTCGCTTTCGACCGGCGGCATGGACAGCTGCTTGACCGGCCCGGCCAGCTCCGCCGTTTCGCCATAGGCATGGCCCGCATCCAGCGCCGCGATGTTGGCAGCCGCAATATCCGGCGCGTTTTTGAACTTGCCGCGCAGCCAGTCATGGATCGGATCGCGCGGGCGGTCGAACATCCATAGCGCCAGCCCCAGCGTCCACATGTTCTTGGACCGCAGCGCATCCTTCTTGCCCAGCCCGAACGGTTCCACCGCCTGCACCGTCATCTCGCTGATGTCGAAAGCCAGCACGTCGAACTTCGCCAAGGCTGCCGTCTTCCAGCGGGTTGGCCTCGTATTTCGCCTTGTCGAGGTTGCGCTTCGTGAATGCGCCGGTGTCCGCGATGATCAGGCCGCCGGGTTTCAGCGCGGCAAGGTTCACTTTCAGCGCGGCGGGGTTCATCGCCACCAGCACGTCGGGCGCGTCGCCGGCGGTGTTGATCTTGCGGCTGCCGAAATTGATCTGGAACGCGCTGACGCCGAACAGCGTGCCCTGCGGCGCGCGGATCTCGGCGGGGAAATCGGGGAAGGTGGCAAGGTCGTTGCCCGCCAGCGCGGTGCTGAGTGTGAACTGCCCGCCCGTCAGCTGCATCCCGTCGCCGGAATCGCCCGCGAACCGCACGGTAACGGCGTCGGGCGCGGCGGGAGCGATTGTCGGTGTATCGGCGGCGGCGGTCGCCATGCAGCATTCCTCAAGAAATTCGGTAGTCGGACAGCGCACCTATGAAGGGTGCCGCACGTCCGCAATCAAGAATTTCTCCTATGTCACAAAAATGGCGCTGGAAACACCCGCAGCCTGCGCTACGCTTATCTGTGATAACGATAACCCGAGGGGATTGACCGATGGCCGACACCGAACATTTCGTGCGCGACGATACCCGCGCCTTCCTCGCCATGCTGGAACAGATGGGCGGCGGCGGGGTGGAGGATGTCGGCGCGGTGGCCGGGCGACAGCAGATGCGCGCGCTTGGTCCGCTGGCGGAGGCCGAGCCGCGCGAGCTGGCCGTCATCCGCGACCTGACCTGCCCGGGTCCGGCAGGCGATATCCCGCTGCGGTTTTACGATGCGAAGGAAACGCGCGGAAGCGGGCCGGTGGTGCTGTTCCTGCATGGCGGCGGGTTCGTGATCGGCGACCTTGAGGTCTATCATTCGCTCTGCACGCGAAATCGCGCACCGGCTCGACCTGCCGGTGGTATCGGTCGATTACCGGCTTGCGCCCGAACATCCCTTCCCCGCAGGGCCGGACGATTGCGAGGCGGCGGCGCGCTGGCTGGCCGGATCGCCCGCCGAACTGGAGCGGACGGTGACGGGGCTGGTCATCACCGGAGACAGCGCGGGCGGCAATCTGACCATCGTGACCACGGCCGCGCTGACCGCCGAACCCGCCGCCGTGCCGGTGCTGGTGCAGGCGCCGATCTACCCCATCGCCAGCGATGTGAGCGAGCACGCCAGCTTCCGTGACTTCGCCGAGGGCTTCTTCCTGACGCGCAAGACGATGCGCTGGTTCGACGAGCAATATGCGGGCGATGCGACAGACGCGCGGCACACGCCGATGGCCGTCGCGGCGAAGGACGTGCCGCCGACCGTGCTCTGCACCGCCGGGCTGGACCCGCTGCGCAATTCGGGCCGCGAATATGCCGCGCACCTGATCGAGCAGGGCACCGAGGTCAGCTATTTCGAGTTTCCCGGCACTGATCCACGGCTTCGTGACGATGCGCAAGGCCATCCCCAGCGGGCAGGCGGACCTCGACACGTTCCTCGACGCGGTGAAGGTCAAGCTGCGATGAGCGACGATTTCGCCGCCCTGCCCTACCGCCCCTGCGTCGGCGTGATGCTGGTAAACGCGGACGGCAAGGCGTTCGTCGGACAACGCATCGACAACCCCGGCACCGAAGAACGCCCCGGCGCATGGCAAATGCCGCAGGGCGGCGTCGATCCGGGCGAAGACCTGGAAGTCGCCGCCTTTCGCGAACTGGCGGAGGAAACCGGCGTAACGCAGAACCACGCCGGAATCGTCGCGCAGATGCCCGGCACGGTGCGCTACGACCTACCACCCGAATTGCTCGGCAAGCTATGGAAAGGCCGGTATCGCGGGCAGGAGCAAAGCTGGTTCCTGATGCGCTTCACCGGCGAAGATGCGGACATCGATCTGGAGGTCGCACGACCCGCCGGAATTCGCGGCATGGAAATGGGCAGAGCCGGTGGAGGTGCCGAAGCTGATCGTGCCGTTCAAGACGCATGTGTATCGCGCGGTGCTGGAGGCGTTTTTACCGTTGGTTTGAAAAGCTGCTAACGACCCATAAGCGGACATCCTTCGTGGTCCTTTTACCCAACTTGCGTGCAATTCTCAGTACACCAGCTTTGGCATTTCAACATCCCCATCCCTTGCCGGGTCGTTTTGGAAAATTGAGTATGTGAATTGCCAAGCAGGTGTAATGCTTACGCTGCAACCGGTAGAGTATTGGGGCCAGACAGGGCTGGCACCTTTTTCCGCCGACGCTTGATGCCGCGCACAGTAGGGGATCGGCGCGAAGTCTCTCTTTCGCTGGTCAATTTGATATGCGCCTCAAGGAAATCGAGGATTGCGTCATCTTCGGTAGCGTCGAACTTACGAGCGAAGAAGTTCCGACCTTTGACTAAGTTATGGGCATCGGTAATCCTATAAGTTCGCGGGCGAAGTTTAATTTCGCCGTCGGGAACCCAATCGATGGTTCGCAGATCATCGTTCATCATCTTACCATGCTCACCGATGTTCATCATGACGGTCTGGAAAAAGGCCTCATCCGCAATAAAACTGGTCTTGTAGAATTTGCGAAACCTGCTGACACGTGGATCGCTGGTTACGAACTTGCAAAATGCGCGGTCGACAATCTTCCACTGGGTCCCAATCCAAGGGACGGTATCAGTCAGAAACGCACGCGCAAAACCGGTCCGAAAGATGCGTCCGCCGCCTTCGAGATAATGTTTCTCAATGCGGTTTAACGTGTCCGGTCGCTCTTCGCGCTGACTAACCGCCCGGATGAATTGCTTTCCGTAATTCGCTTCCAAGAAAGACCGCATGTAGCTTTGCGATTTGAGCGGAAAGTCTTGACCGCTCAGATTAATATAGTGAGTCCATCCTGCATCCATTTCCAGCAGGCGCTTCATACCCCTCAGCTCGGCATCGACGAGGCTAAAGCCGCCCCAAACTGCCCGTTTTGCAGGAAGAATTTCTGCATTCTGATAGGGCTGCAGAAACTTGGTGATGTCTGCGGCGAGTTCTTCGCCCGAAGATTTATCTACATGAACGAGGTACTGATTTCCGGGTTCGTAAATTGCACGAAACATCCGTTTGAATTGCTCGGGATAGCGGTGAACGAGAATGAAGTAAGCGATCATGGCGAAAGGCCTTAATGGCGCCGTGACCATCGGACCAACGAGCGCTCGGAGAACCCGTCTCGGGTCCGCCATCGATTATGTCGCTGGAAGGAGACACTGCGCTTGGGAAATAAACCATCGCAGCAATATCAAAATGGTGCTCGGTTTACCCAATACTAGTGGCGGTGAACAAAAATCGAACGTTACGATGAAAAACATTTGAAGCAGCCCAACCCTCGAATTTCTCGAATGTCTGCTTTCCACCCCAATAGCGGACCAAAAAGATTTCCTACATTGCGGCACGGTGCTACGCTCCAAACCGCTCTTTGAAAACTTAATATACCGTATTCAAGGTTCTGGAAAAACGCAGTATTTCAAGTTTCTGGCGAACTCTATGCTGCGTTTATAAACAACGCGCAGAATGAGTTTCGTTAACTTGCAATTCAACCATGACCAGCACAGCGAAAAATCGGGTGTTGGCCTAAACTTCCCTAAACTTGCAGTGCGACCGAAGGCCCTAGACGGTGCGCTGCGCTACTTTCTCGACGTTCAAAGCCATGCGCCGGTTTGACGCTGATCCGGGCCCCGTCATTGCAAGCGAAGCGCGGCAATCCAGAGCGTATCGCTCCATCGCTCTGGATTGCCGCACGACTTCGCCGCTCGCAATGACGGAAAGAGTCACCGATTAGTTATAAGCTGTAACGGGCACAAAACCTCTGCGCCCTCTGCGCCTCTGCGCCAAACCTTTTACCCTCAGTTCTGCGTCACCTGCGTATCGGGCATCACATCCTCCGCCGCCAGCATCGGGGTTTTCACGTTGGCCAGCGCCATCGCCAAGGTCTGCGTTTCGGCGCAGCCGTCTCCGCAAATCTCTTCCAGCTTGGCGAGGTTGGCGCGTGCTTTCTCTACCGCGCCCTTTTCCAGCAGCGCGGCACCCTCGCCCGAGATGGCGGCGTAGTTGTCTGGGTCGCGCGACAGGGCTTCGCGGTAATAGCGGATCGCTTTGCCTTGCAGCCCCTCCTGCCGTGCGGCCTCGGCGAGGCGCAGCCAGGTGCCGGTATAGCCCGGATCGACCGCCAGCGCCGCCTCGAACGCATCCACCGCCGCCTGCGGTTCGCCCGCCGCCAGCGCCGCTTCGCCCGATGCGATCAACGCCGCCGCTTGCGGGCTGGCCTGGCGCACGTCTTCCGCCATGCCGATGCTCGATGTCACGACCAGAGCGAGGGACAGGACGGCGGCGGGGGCGGCGAGGCGCATGATGATATCCTTGGTCGATCGCGGACGAGGCACGGTGTCGTGTTTCGGGGAAGGCATGACGCCGTCGGTCATGGCGCGCGATATATCACGGCGAAGTGAGACAGGCGATGAAAAATCCGTCCGTACCGTCATGATACGGTGTCAGCCGCCGTTCGCCCCCAAGCGCGCCAATATGCGCGCGACCGACCGGCCAGTCGCGCGTCGCCGCCTGCCAGTTGCGGTTCGTATCGAGGAAGCGCGCGACCTGTCCCGCCCCCTCCTCGTCCAGCAGCGAGCAGGTGACATAGACCAGCCGTCCGCCCGGTTTCACCAGCGTCGCGGCGATATCCAGCAACCGCGCTTGCGCCTCGCCATAGCGCGCGAGCTCGTCCGCCGTCAGCCGCCAGCGCGATTCCGGATTGCGTCGCCAGGTGCCGGTGCCCGAACACGGCGCATCGACCAGCACGGCGTCGGCGGCGAGGCGATAGTCCGCCAGCGCCTCGGCCTCCTTGCCGGGGTCGAGCAGCACGCTGGTTATGTTGGTCGCTCCGGCCCTTTGCGCGCGCGGCGTCAGGCGCGACAGCCGCCCGCGATCGGTGTCGCTGGCGACCAGCGTGCCGGTGTTCTCCATCGCCGCCGCCAGCGCCAGCGTCTTGCCACCCGCGCCCGCGCAAAGGTCGATGACGGTTTCGCCGGGCGTCGCGCCGACCATCTCGCAGGCCCACTGGCTGCCGTGGTCCTGCACCTCGATATGCCCGTCACGATAAGCAGGCCATTGCGCGATCTGTTTGCCGGTGGGCAGGCGGATGGCGTTGGGTGCGGGGAGCGGTTCTCCCTGCTCCGGCAACACCACCGTATCGCGCGCGGCTTTCAGCGTGTTGACCCGCACATCCAGCGGCGCACGGTCGAGCAGGGCAGCGGCTTCGTCGCCCTCGATGCCACTAGCGGCCAGTCGCTCGACCAGCCAGAACGGCGCAATCCCGTCCGCCGCCGCAGCTTCCTTCGGGCCAATCGACGCCGGTCCGTATTTCGACCCGTCGAACAGCGGGCGCAGTGTCGCGTCGCTTTCCGCCAGCCGCAGCATCGCCGCACGGCCCGTTTGCGGCACCGGCCCGCAGGCGCGGATGGCACCATAGACCAGCTCGCGAATGGCGCGGCGGTCCTTCGACCCGGCATAGCGGTTATTCTTCGCCCACTCGCCAACGATGCGATCCGCAGGCGCGCCCTTGGCATGGCTCGCGGCGATGATGAGGTCCAAGATGCCGATAGCAGACTGGACGCGCGCAGCGGGTGTCATGGTCTAGCGCGTCGGATAATTGGGCGCGGCGCGGGTGATGGCGACATCGTGGACGTGGCTCTCGCTCAGCCCCGCCCCGGTAATTCGCACGAATTGCGCGCGCTTTTGCAAGTCGGCCACGGTGGCGCTGCCGGTGTAGCCCATCGCGGCCTTGATCCCGCCGACCAGCTGGTGGACCACATCCGCCGCCGGTCCCTTGAACGGCACCTGCCCCTCGATGCCTTCGGGTACCAGCTTCATGGCGGATACGTCCTGCTGGAAATAGCGGTCGGCGCTGCCCCGCGCCATCGCCCCCACGCTGCCCATGCCGCGATAGCTTTTGTAGCTGCGGCCCTGGTAAAGGAACGTCTCGCCGGGACTTTCCGCCGTGCCCGCCAGCATGGAGCCGACCATGACCGTTGAGGCCCCCGCCGCCAGCGCCTTGGCCGCATCGCCGCTGGTGCGAAGGCCGCCATCGGCGATGACAGGCACGCCGGACTTGGCGGCTTCTTCCGCGCTGTCCATGATCGCCGTCAGCTGCGGCACGCCGACGCCCGCCACCACGCGGGTGGTGCAGATGGAGCCTGGCCCGATACCGACCTTCACCCCGTCGGCGCCTGCGTCGATCAGCGCGCGTGTTGCTTCGGCGGTGGCGACATTGCCGGCGATGACCTGCACCGAATTGCTCAGTTTCTTGGCGGCTTCCACCGCGCGCGCGACTTCGCGGTTATGGCCATGCGCGGTGTCGATGATAATGACATCCACCTCGGCCTCGATCAGCGCCCGCGTCCGGTCCGCAGCCCTTCTCGCCCACGGTGGTCGCCGCCGCCACGCGCAGGCGGCCCGCCGCGTCCTTGGTGGCGTGCGGATAGTTCACCGCTTTTTCGATATCCTTGACCGTGATAAGGCCGATGCAGCGATAGTCGTCATCCACCACCAGCAGCTTTTCGATCCGCCGCTGGTGCAGCATCCGCCGCGCTTCCTCCTCGCCCGTACCCAGCGGCACGGTGGCGAGGTTGTCCGTGGTCATCAATTCGCTGACCGGCTGCTGCGGGTTTTCCGCAAAGCGCACGTCGCGGTTGGTCAGGATGCCGACCAGCTTGCCGTCCTTGCCGGTCACGGGAATGCCGCTGATCCGGTGCTGCGCCATCAAGGCCTGCGCCTCGCCGAGCGTCGCTTCGGGCGCGATGGTGATGGGGTTGACCACCATGCCGCTCTCGAACCGCTTTACCGCGCGCGCGGCGGCGCATTGCTCTTCGATGTCGAGATTGCGGTGCAGCACGCCGATGCCGCCCAGCTGGGCCATTACGATCGCCATATCGGCCTCCGTCACGGTGTCCATCGCGGCGGACAGGATGGGGATGGTCAGCCCGATTTCCTGCGTCAGCCAGGTCGTCGTATTGGCGGCGGACGGCAGAATATCGCTCTCAGCGGGCCGCAAAAGCACGTCGTCGAATGTCAGGCCGAGGGGGATGTTCATGGGCGCCACTTTTCCTGCGAGGTCGGGTCTTTGGTGGCGGTCCATGTAACCGCGCGTGTGACTGATAGCTAGGGTGTGACCGGGATAACCACACTCGAAGCTCACTCCGCCGTCCAGCCACCGTCGATGCTCCAGTTCGCGCCGGTCACATTGCGCGCTTCGTCGCGGCACAGGAACACCGCGAGCGCGCCTACATCTTCGGGCTGCACGAATTGCTTGGTCGGCTGTTTGGCCAGCAGCACATCGTTTATGACGGTGTCGCGGTCCAACCCGCGCGCTTTCATGGTGTCGGGGATCTGCCCTTCGATCAGCGGCGTCCAGACATAGCCGGGGCTGATGCAATTGGCGGTCACGCCCGTTTGCGCCAGCTCCAGCGCGATGGTCTTGGTGAAGCCGTCGATGCCGTGCTTGCTGGCGTTATACGCGCTCTTGAATGGGCTGGCAGTCTTGGAATGCGCGCTGGCGGTGTTGACGATCCGGCCCCAGCCCGCCGCCTTCATATGCGGCACGGCCAGCCGCGTCGTGTGGAACGCCGCCGTCAGGTTAAGCGCGATGATGGCGTCCCAGCGGTCAGGCGGGAAATCCTCCACCGGCGAAACATGCTGCATCCCGGCATTGTTGACGAGGATGTCGACATCTCCCGCCGCCGCCATCAACGCCTCGCACCCTGCGCCCGTTGTCAGGTCCGCGCCGTGATGCTTGGCCTCGAGATCTTCGCATAGCTTCGCGATTTCGACTTCGTCGCCGAATCCGTTGAGCACAACATCCGCGCCTTCCGCCCGCAGGGCGCGGGCGATGGCAAGGCCAATGCCGGATGTGGAACCGGTGACGAGAGCGCGTTTGCCGGACAGGAACATTGAATACCTCCAAAGGGTTCGATACCGTTTTGCCTGCAAGTAGATGCGGCGTTCGCAACGGTCCAGTGGCGACCGGCGGACACGCCAGCCGAACACCGAGGGGAATTGCCGTGCGACTCAAGCGTTTCGATCCGAACAAGCTGCGCGTCCGGTCCAGTCGCGGTGGCGGCGGAGGCGGGTTCCCGATGGGCGGTATGGGCGGCGGCCGTGGGAAGCTGGGGTGTGGCGGCATCGTAATCATGCTGATTATCGCAGTCGTGGCCGGACCGGAAGCCTTGCAGAACTTCGCCGGGTCGGGTGGCGTGCAACAAAGTGGCACGACGCGCGGCGGTTCGGGTGCGGTGACGGATGCGGAAACGGTCTGCAACCAGAGCGAGTATGCACTGGAAGCCTGCAATGGCCTGGTTTCGCTCAATGAAACTTGGAGCCAGGTTTTCGCAGAGCAGAACGTGGCGTTCGAAGACCCGGTTCTCGACCTGTTCCAGGGCGGACGGGTCACTACGCGCGGCTGTGGCAGCGCAACCTCAGCATCCGGCCCCTTTTACTGCCCTGCCGACAAGACAATCTACATCGATACCAGTTTCTACGACCAGCTTGCCCGCATGGCCGGAACGGGCGGCGACTTTGCGCGGTATTATGTGCTGGCGCATGAATACGGGCACCACATCCAGACCATCACCGGCGTCTCGGCCCAGCTGCGCAGCCTGCAACAGCAGAACCCGCGTGCGGCGAACCAGATACAGGTGCTGATGGAACTACAGGCCGATTGCTACGCCGGTGTCTGGGCTGGTCGCAACCGCAATTTGATCGAGCCGGGCGATATGGAAGAGGGCCTGCGCGCCGCCAGCGCCATCGGCGACGATACATTGCAGCGCAATGCCGGACAGCGCATCAACCCCGAAGGCTTCACCCACGGCACCAGCGAACAGCGGATGCAGGCATTGCAGCTCGGCTTTCAGGGTGACGACCGGGCCTGCGACCGCATTGTGGAGCGGGGCTGAGAACCGGACAGGAAACAGCAAGATGGCACGTTCACCGATATATACCGGCATCCTGACTCTCGCGCTCGGCGTCGTTGTCGCCACACCTGCCAGCGCGCAGGAACAGCGGGACGGCATTCGCGGTGCGGCCAAGACTGTGGGCGATGTGGTCATGACCCCGTTGAGCGACCTGAACCTTCGCAAGGAGCCGATCCCCGATGTTTTGCAGGACGCCGCGACGGCGCCCTATGCCAGCGAGAAACTGATCAGCTGTGACGCCATCGCGGAAGAAATCGAGCGGCTGACAACCGTGCTTGGCCCCGAGATCGAACTGACCGACGGGGACCGGGGAATCGGTGGAGATATCGCCAAGGCGGCGAAGGGCGTTGTCGGCGGGCTAATCCCGTTTCGCGGCATCGTGCGGCAGGTTTCGGGCGCGGCAAAACGCGAGCGTGAGTTCCAGACAGCGATTTACGCTGGTGCCGTCCGGCGTGGTTTCCTGAAAGGGCTCGGCCGTGAACGCGGCTGCGATTATCCCGCGAGGCCCGCCACCAAAGAGGAACGCGACGCCTTTGCCGAGGATGGAGAGATCGTCACCGAGCCAGCGGACACCGAGCCGACGGAGTAATTTCCACAACCATCCCCGCAATCCGGTAACTCGCTCAACGGTCCGGATTGGTTGCCCCCCACGCGGGTTCGCCAATACCGGCCGCCGAACGCAACCCTATTAGTAAACCCGCTTCTTCGGTTCGATATATTCGATATCGTCGCTCAGCGTGTATTCGTGGACCGGGCGGTAATCGATCTTCACATCGCCGCCCTTGCCACCCCAGCCTTCGAACCAGGCGATGGTGTGCTTCATCCATTCGGCGTCGTTGCGGTCCGGGAAATCCTCGTGGCTATGCGCGCCGCGGCTTTCCTTGCGGTTGTCGGCGCTAGCCATCGTGACGACCGACTGCGCCATAAGATTGTCCAGCTCCAGCGTTTCGACGAGGTCGCTGTTCCAGATCATCGAGCGGTCGGTGACGTGGATGTCTTCCATGCTCTTGTTGATCCGCGTCAGCTCTGACACGCCTTCGGCCAGCAGCTTGGTATCGCGGAAAACGGCGGCGTGTTTCTGCATAGTCTTCTGCATTTCGCCGCGAATTTTCGCCGTGGGTAGGCTGCCATTCGCATGGCGGAAATGGTCGAGCCGGCTGAGCGCCAGGTCGGTGCTGTCCTTGCTCAACTCGCCTGTGTCGGTGCCGCCCTTGACGATTTCTTTCAGGCGATGGCCGGTCGCGCGACCGAACACCACGAGGTCGATCAGCGAATTGGAGCCAAGGCGGTTCGCACCATGCACGGAAACACACGCCGCCTCGCCAACAGCGAACAGGCCGGGGACGACCTGATCGGGGTTACCGTCGCTGCCGCGCGTCACGACTTCGCCGTGATAGTTACACGGAATGCCGCCCATATTGTAATGAACCGTCGGCGTAACCGGCAGCGGCTGGCGCGTCAGGTCGACGCCAGCGAAAATCTTGCCGGATTCGGTAATGCCGGGCAGCCGTTCGGCCAGCACTTCGGGTGCGATATGGTCGAGGTGCAGGAAGATGTGATCCCCCTCGTCCCCGACGCCGCGCCCTTCACGCATTTCCAGCGCCATCGAGCGCGAAACGACATCGCGGCTGGCCAGATCCTTGGCCGACGGGGCGTAGCGTTCCATGAACCGCTCGCCTTCGGAATTGGTCAGATAGCCACCCTCGCCCCGCGCGCCTTCGGTGATGAGCACGCCCGCGCCATAAATGCCGGTCGGGTGGAACTGCACGAACTCCATATCCTGCAAGGGCAGTCCGGCGCGCAGCACCATGCCGCCGCCATCGCCGGTGCAGGTATGCGCGCTGGTCGCGGTGAAATAGCTTCGACCGTACCCGCCGGTCGCCAGCACCACGGCCTGCGCCTTGAAGCGGTGGATGGTGCCATCGTCCAGGCACATGGCGATGACGCCGCGACACACGCCGTCCTGCATGATCAGGTCGAGCGCGAAATACTCGATGAAGAAGTCCGCGTCGTATTTCAGGCTCTGCTGATACAGCGCGTGCAGCATGGCATGGCCGGTGCGGTCGGCGGCGGCGCAGGTACGCTGCACCGGCGGGCCTTCGCCCATGTTCTGCATGTGCCCGCCGAAGGGGCGCTGATAGATCGTGCCGTCCTCGTTGCGGCTGAACGGCACCCCGGCATGCTCCAGCTCGTACACGGCCGCGGGCGCTTCACGCGCGAGATATTCGATCGCGTCCTGATCGCCCAGCCAGTCGGCACCCTTCACGGTGTCGTACATATGCCAGGACCAGTGATCGGGCGTATTGTTGCCGAGGCTGGCGGCGATACCGCCCTGCGCCGCAACGGTATGGCTGCGCGTCGGGAAAACCTTGGAGATGTTCGCGGTTTTCAGGCCGGCTTCGGCTGCGCCCATCGTCGCGCGCAGGCCGCTGCCGCCTGCGCCAACCACCACGACATCGTAATTGTGGTCGATGATTGGATAAGCGGGTTGCGTGGAGCCGGTGTCGCTCTTGCGGTTCACGGCGTCATTTTTGGCGTTTTCGTTCTTGGCGGCGGCCATCAGGCGGCTCCTGCAAAGGCGATGCGCGCAACGCAGAACACGCCGAATGCGCCCCCGCCTACGGTCGCCAGCTTGAGTAGGGTGAGCAGGGCAAACTTGTTGCCCGGCGCATGGACGTAATCCTCGATCAGCACGGTCAGCCCCAGCTTGGCATGCCAGAACACGCTGACGATCAGCAGCGCCATCGCCACCGCCGGTACCGGCTGCGTGAAGTAGTCGACCAGCGTGCCGTAACCCAGGTCGGGCAGCAGCACGAAGCTGGCGACGAGCCAGAGCATGAGGACGAGATTACCGATGGCGGTGAACCGCTGGACCAGCCAGTGATGCGCGCCATCATGCGCGGAGCCGAGCCCGCGCACCTTGCCGATGGAAGTTCCGTTACCCATGAGAAATACTCTTAAAGAAGGACGATGGCGGCCCAGAAGGCGGCAGTCAGGACGGTTGCGATGACCGGCACGGCGGCGGACCAGAAGCGGTTGGTCTGCAATTCGTAACCCGCCCCGATATCGAGCACGAAATGGCGCAACCCGCTAAGCATGTGGCTGAAGAACGCCCAGCTCAACCCGACCAGTACAACGTATCCGACCGGCGTTCCGGCGAAGAACGCGAAGGTCTCGTAGGCTTCAGGACCGCTTGCCAGTGCGCCCAGCCACCAGAGCAGGATGCCCAGACCGACCAGCGCCATGCCGTCGCCGGTGGCGCGGTGCAGGATGGAAACCAGCATGTGCGGGCCCCATTTCCAGATCTGAAGATGCGGCGAAAGCGGACGGTTGCTCATGCGGAAGCGGGCCTGTGCGGTCATTGCGGGAAATATCCCTTACCCTTAGCGCCCCTTTTCGCACAGGCAAGACGCGCAGCCTCGACAGAACATGCATTTTTGCGGATAGGCGATGCATGGCAGGCATTCTCTTGACCGGCGCAAGCCGTGGTATCGGCGCGGCAACCCGCTCCAGACTTGGCGAACGGGGTGTTGCCGTGGTCGGACAGGCGACACGCGGCGATGCCAGCGGATTGGTCGGCGCGGACTTCGCGCAAGACGGCGCCGCCGCGCGCCTGTGGTCGGCTGCGCTGGATCGGTGCGACGGTGCCGTGGACTGCCTCATCAACAATGCGGGCGTGTTCGCAGCCAACCCGCTCGATGGCGAGGATGCGGCATGGTCGGCCCGGTGGGCGCATACGCTACAAGTCAATCTGACCGCCGCCGCCGAACTGTCGCGACTGGCCGTGTTGCACTGGCAGGAGCGCGGCATTGCGGGACGCATCGTGCATATCGCCAGCCGCGCCGGGCATCGCGGCGACAGCCCCGCGCACTGGCATTACGCCGCAGCGAAAGGCGGGATGCTGGCGCTGCACAAGACCATCGCGCGCGCCTATGCCGCCGACGGCATTCTCAGCTTCGCCATCGCGCCCGGCTTCGTCGATACCGCAATGGCGGGCGACTATCTGGAAAGCCGGGGCGGGCCGGAATTGCTGGCGGATATCCCGCTGGGCCGGGTGGCCACACCCGAAGAGATCGCCGATATCGCGGTGTGGTGCGCGCTGGACGCGCCTGCCAGCATGACCGGCGCCACGCTGGACGCCAATGGAGCAAGCTATGTTCGATAAGTGTTTGCCGTTTGCGCTTGGTGCGACTGCACTGGCGCTATCCGCCTGCGCCGCGACGACGCAGGCCGCACCGGCAGCCATGAAGCCCGCTGCTGACCAGATGGCTTGGGCGGCGGCGTGCGGGGACTGGGACGGATGGGACAAGCCCGGCCCCGCTTTTCGCATCCACGGCGACACCTATTACGTCGGCACCTGCGGCATCTCCGCCATTCTCGTTGCCGACGATGCGGGGCATATCCTGATCGACAGCGGCACCGGTCCGGGCGCCGAAGTCGTGCTCGCCAATATCCGCGCCCTCGGTTTCGACCCGGCGGATGTGCGCTATCTGCTGCACAGCCACGAACATTTCGACCATGTCGGCGGCCACGCCCGCATAGCCGCTGCCACGGGTGCGCAGGTCATCGCGTCGGAAGCGGCTGCCATCGTGCTGGGATCCGGCACGGTATCGCGCAAGGACCCGCAGGCGGCGGTGCATCCGCCGATGCAGCCGGTTTTCGTCAACGCCATCGTGCTGGACGGGCAGACGGTTACTTCGGGCGATGCCGTGCTGACCGCCATCGAAACGCCCGGTCATTCGCCCGGCGCCCTGAGCTGGCAATGGGACAGCTGCGACGACGGGCAAGGACTGCATCTCCATCGTCTATGCCGACAGCCTCAATCCCGTCGGGGCAGGCGGCTACAGCTTCCTCGACGATCCGGCCTATCTGGGTCGGTTCGAACAGAGCCTGGGCCGCGTGGCGACGCTGCGGTGCGATCTGTTGCTGACGCCGCATCCCTCGGCCAGCGACATGCCCGCCCGCCTCGCCGGCACGGCCCCGCTGCGCAATGCCGACGCCTGCCGCCAATATGCGGCGGACATCGGCGTGAAGCTGGAAGAACGCCTCGACAAGGAAGCGGGTTGAGCGCGACCTGGACCTTGATCGCCCATGCCGGAAAGCAGGCCGTCGAAGACGCGCTGGTGCGGCATGAGGACGCGGTCGACTGGAACCCGGCTATCGTCCTGACCGGGCGCGAGGCGAGCGCCGAGACGCCCGACGACTGGGTGCTGGAAGCCTATGTCCCGCATCGCCCCACCCGCGCGGAGAAAGCCGCCTTTGCCGCTCTGTTCGTCGGCATGCCGCCCGCGATCAGCTCACAGCGCCTGCCCGATACCGACTGGGTCACCCTGAGCCAGCAAGGTATGGCTCCGGTGCGCGCCGGCCCCTTTCATGTCCGCACGCCGGACCACCCGCCCTGCACCGATCCCGGCGTGCGCGATTTCGTGATCCCTGCCAGCCAGGCCTTTGGCACCGGGCACCACGAAACGACGGCGGGCTGCCTTGAAATGCTGGCGGCGATGCGGCGCAGTGGCGTGATTGCGCGCGACGCCATCGATGTGGGTACGGGCACCGGGGTGCTGGCCTTTGCAGCGATGCATTTATGGCCCGGTCTTCGCTGCACCGCGAGCGACATCGACGCGGTGTGCGCGCCCGTCGTGCTGGAGAATGCCGCTGCAAACGGGGTGGCAGCGGGCGACGGTCGCAATGCGCTGACGATGGTGGTCGCACCCGGCGTGGCGCATCCGCTGATCGCAACGCGCGGACCTTACGATTTGGTCATCGCCAATATCCTCGCCGGTCCGTTGCAGGAGCTTGCCCGCGACTTCGCCGACATTACCACGCCCGGTGGCTCGGTCCTGCTGGCGGGGCTGCTTGAAACGCAGGAGCCAGCGGTGCGTGCCGCCTATCGCGCCGCCGGGTTTCGGCTTGCCGCGCGGCTGGTGCGGGGCGACTGGTCGATTCTGTGGCTACGGCGGCGTCGGCTGCCATGATGCAGACCGCCGCGCGTATAGCGGGCAAGGCGTTTGCCTGGTTCTCGCTGGCGGTCGGTGTTTTCATGCTGGTCGCGTGGATCGGGTCCGCCATACCGCGCAATGCCGGGTGGGAAGCACCGGACGACGGCGTGACGATCATGGTCGAGACCAACGGCATCCATACCGCGATCGTCATGCCTTTGGTCACGTCGCAGCACGACTGGCGCGACCGGTTTCCGGCCAGCGATCTCGCCGCGCCCGATGCGCCATATACCCATATCTCGGTAAGCTGGGGCGAGCGGGCAGTCTTTCTCGAAACGCCGACATGGGGCGACCTGAAGCTCACCAGCGCCCTGCGCGCCGCAATCGGCAGCGAGGGCCTGCTGCATGTCGCGCATTACATCCGCCCCGCACCGGGCGAACACCATCGCGAGCTGGTGCTGCGCCCCGCCGAATATGCGCGGCTGGTGGCCGACATCGAGCGACAGATCGCCGCGCCTGCCGACCGGAAGCTATATGCAGGATATGCGGAGTACGACGTTTTCTACACCGCGCGCGGCACCTACCATCTCGGCAATAGCTGCAACCAGTGGACTGCCGACCGGCTGGCTGGCGCAGGCGTCGAAACAGGCTGGTGGACACCCTTCCCCGGCGGCGTGATGAAATGGGTACCGCGCGCGGACTGAGCACACGCTCTATCGGAACACTCCCGGTCCGGTCGCTTTGATATTGCAGACCCCTGCGCGAACACCGCGCCAAGCCAGCGAAAGCCCCGACCATGTCCAAAACCCTTCTCGTCACCGGCGCATCCACCGGTATCGGCGCGGCAACCGCCCATGCCGCCGTCGATGCCGGATGGAACGTCGCCCTGCTCGCCCGCTCCGAAGACAAGCTGGACAGTCTTGCCGGAGAGATCGGCGACGCGGCGCTAGCGCTTCCCTGCGACGTCACGGACCGCTCTGCGCTTAACGATGCCGTCGGCAAGGCTGTCGACCATTTTGGCGCCCTCGACGCGGTGTTCGCCAATGCCGGTACGGGCGTGAATGCGGCTGGTGTGGAAAAGGGCGATCCCGAAGAATGGCACGACATGATCCACCTCAACATTATGGGCGTGCTCTATACGGCCCACGCGACCTTGCCCGAACTGCGCAAGACCAAGGGGCATTTCGTGGTGACCGGGTCGAAGGCAGGACGCGAGCATTTCAAGGGCTCGATCTACAGCGCGACCAAATGGTTCGTGCACGGCTTTGCGGGCAATCTGGCGGAGGAAATGCGCGAATGGAACGGACGCTGCACCGTGATTTCGCCCGGCATGGTCGATACCCCGTTTTTCGACGAGCCGAAGCCTTCCAAACTGCAAGCCGACGATGTCGCCAACGCAGTGATATTCGCGCTGGGCCAGCCGGAAACAAGTGGCGTGCGCGAAATACACCTGATGCCGAACGATTAGGGTCCGGCGTCAGTCCGCGTTGGCGACCAACGCAATCCAGGCGGCTTCATCGATCGTCTCGATCCCCAACTTTTCCGCTTTCGCCAGCTTGCTCCCCGCACCCGGTCCGGCGACCAGCAGGTCGGTCTTGCGCGCTGATCGCGCTGCCCGCTTTCGCGCCCAGCCGTTCGGCCTGCGCCTTGGCTTCGTCGCGGCTCACCTGTTCCAGCTTGCCGGTGAAAACGACGATCTTGCCCGCAATGGGGCTGTCGCGGGTTTCGACGATGTAGTCGGGCGGACGAAACTTGCGAGAGCAGATCGTCCCACACCGCGACATTGTGCGGTTCGTGGAAGAAATCGCGCAAGGCATCCAACACCACGCTGCCGACGCCGTCGATATTGGTGATCTCGCGATGCCGCTTCCTCGTCATCCGCCCGCGCAACGGCCTCGCGCAGCATCGGGAAGGTGCGGAAATGCCGCAGCAGATCGCGCGCCGTAACCGCGCCGACATGGCGAATACCCAGCCCGAACAGCAACCGCGCCGCATCGGGCGCGCGCTTTGCCGCGATGCTGTCGAGCAGATTGTCGACCGACGTTTCCTTCCAGCCGTCCAGCGCCAGAATATCGTCGCGGCGGTCCTTCAAACGATAGATATCGGCGGGGCTTTTCAGCCAGCCCAGCGCAAAGAACTGGTCGATGGTCTTGGCCCCCAGCCCGTCGATATCCAGCGCCTTGCGGCTGACGAAATGCTTCAGCCGCTCGGTCAGCTGCGCCGGGCAAACCAGACCGCCGGTGCAGCGCACATCGACCTCGCCTTCGCCCGCCACCGCTTCGCTTTTGCAGACCGGGCAGTGGTCGGGGAAATCGTAAGCGTCGCGCTTCGCATCGGGGGTCAGGTTTTCGACCACTTGCGGGATCACATCGCCCGCCCGCTGGACCAGCACGCGGTCGCCGGGGCGCACGCCAAGCCGCGCAATTTCGTCGCGGTTGTGCAGCGTCACATTGGTGACCGTCACGCCGCCGACCAGCACCGGGGCAAGCCGCCCCACCGGCGTCAGCTTGCCGGTGCGCCCGACCTGGATGTCGATGGCTTCCAGCGTGGTTTCGGCCTGCTCCGCCGGAAACTTGCGCGCGATGGCCCAGCGCGGTGCCTTCGCCACGAAGCCCAGCCGCCGCTGCCAGTCGAGCCGGTCCACCTTGTAGACGACGCCGTCGATTTCATAGGGCAATGCGTCGCGTTGTTCGGCAATCTGCTGGTAATGCGAAAGCATCGCGTCCAGCCCGTCCACCCGCGCCAGCAGCGGTGACACCGGAAAGCCCCACGCCGCGATCTGCGCCAGCACCTCATGCTTGCGTATCGCCCGGCACCGCGCTCGCCTCCCCCCAGCCATGCGCCCAGAACCGCAGCGGGCGCTTGGCCGTAACGCCCGCATCCTTCTGGCGCAGCGACCCGGCGGCGGCATTGCGCGGATTGGCGAACAGCTTGTCGCCCGCCGCCTGCCTGCGCCGCATTCAGCGCAGCAAAAGCCGCGCGCTCCATATAAATCTCGCCACGCACCTCGAACACGTCGGGCGCGCCATCGATGGTCTGCGGCACATCGGGCACATGCGCGATGTTCGGGGTCACATCCTCGCCCACCTGCCCGTCGCCGCGCGTCGCGGCGCGCACCAGCTTGCCGTCCTCGTAACGCAGCGAGCATGACAGCCCGTCGATCTTGTCCTCGGCGGCGAAGGCTATCGCCTCGTCCTCCGCCAGGCTGAGAAACCGCCGCACCCGCGCCACGAACTCGGCGATTTCCTCATCGTTGAAGGCATTGTCGAGGCTGAGCATCCGCATCGCATGCATCACCTTGCCCAGCGGCGAGGCTGCCACGTCATTGCCGACCCTCCGCGAGGGCGAGTCCGCCCGCACCAGATCCGGAAATGCCGCCTCCAGCTCCGCATTGCGCCGTACCAGTGCATCGTATTCCTGGTCGGTAATTTCGGGCGCGTCGTCGGTGTGATAGAGCCGGTCATGCTTCGCGATCTGCCGCGCCAGCCGCATGAGTTCGTTGGCGGCGTCTGCTTCGTCCACTTAAGCCCCCTCTTCTTCAGAGGAGGGGGTTGGGGGTGGTGCGCATCCTGAACCACCCTAGACCCCCTCCAGCAACCGATCCGCCTGCGCCCTTGCTTCTGGCGTAACCTCCGCTCCGCTCAGCATCCGCGCGATTTCTTCCTGCCGCGCAGCATCGTCCAACCGCACCACGCCCGTCTTCGTCACCGTGCCCGTCTGCGCCTTGGCGATGCGGTAGTGCACCGTGCCGCGCGCCGCGACTTGCGGGCTGTGCGTGACGGCCAGCAACTGCCCGCCATCCGCCAGCCGCGCCAGTCGTTCGCCGATGGCGCTGGCCACCGCCCCGCCGACACCGCGGTCGATCTCGTCGAAGATCACCGTCGCCGCCCCGCCCTGCTCGGCCAGCGCCACCTTCAGCGCCAGGATAAAGCGCGACAGCTCGCCGCCGCTGGCGATCTTGCCGAGCGGCGCGAAGTCCGCGCCCGGATTGGTCGCGATCAGGAACTCCACCGCATCCTGCCCGTGCGCGCCCCAGCGATCCTCCGGCAGTACCGCGATATCGGTGCGGAACCGCGCGGCATCCAGCTTCAGCGGCGCAAGCTCCTTCGCCACCGCCTTGTCCAGCCGCTTCGCCGCCGCCGCCCGTTTCGCATGCAGCTTCTCCGCCGCCGCGCGATAGGCCAGCGCCGCCTCCTTCGTTGCATCGCGCAAGCGCATCCAGCTCGACCTCGCCGCTTTCGATGGCGTCCAGCGAGGCGCGCATTTCGCGCATCCGTTCGGGCAGGTCATCGACCTCGCAGCGATGCTTGCGAGCCAGCGCGCGCAATTCGAACAGCCGCGTCTCCGCATTCTCCAGCGCGGCGGGGTCGTGGATCAGCGCATCGGCGGCGGCCTGCAGCTTGTCCTCCGCTTCGCCCGCCTCGATCACCGCGCGGTCCAGCGATGCCAGCGCCTCGGCCAGCAACGGATGCTCCCCGCCTATCCGGTCGAGCCTGCGCGCCGCCGACCGTAACAGGGCCAGCGGCGAGTTCGACCCGTCCCAGACCATGCGCAACTCCTCCAGATCGCCCGCCAGCTTCTCGCCCTTCTGCATGTCGGCACGCACTGTCGCCAGCTGCGCTTCCTCGCCCTCTTCGGGGGCCAGCGCATTCAGTTCAGCCAGATGCGCGAGCAGCAAGTCCTGGTCGTCCTTCGCCTGCGCAATAGCGTCCTGCGCCTCGGCCAGCGCTTCGCGCGCATCGCGCCACTTCGTCCAGGCCGGTGCAATCGCTGCCACCATCCGCCCCGGCATAGCGATCCAGCAGCATCCGGTGCCCGCGCGGATTGACCAGCCCGCGATCATCATGCTGTCCGTGCAGTTCCACCAGCACGCCCGCCATTTCGCGCAGCAGCGCCACGCCGACCGGCTGGTCGTTCACGAACGCCTTGGACCCGCCATCCGCCTTGAGCTGGCGGCGGATCAGCAGCGGCTCGCCCGGTTCCGCTTCGATATCGGCGTCGTCCAGTATCGTGGCCAGACGCAGCAGGCGGCGTGGCGAATTCGAACGCTGCGGTAACGCTGGCCTTGTCCGCACCCGCGCGCACCAGCCCGCTATCGGCGCGATTGCCCAGCACCAGCCCCAGCGCATCGAGCAGGATCGATTTACCCGCCCCGGTCTCGCCCGTCAGCACGCCCAGCCCGCCTGCGAAATCCAGGTCGAGCGCCTCGATCAATACGATGTTTCGGATGGAAAGATGGGTCAGCATGGTGGCCGCCACCCTCTATCGCATCGCTCCGCGCGCGTCACGCCCGGCGGCGATACAACATACTGCCTACAGCGCAGCCAGCCCCGGTGCCTCGTCCTGCACCAGCTCGTATGCCTTTTCGTACCATTCATTGCCGGGATAATTGCTACCCAGCACGGCGGCGTACTTCTTCGCCTCGGTCGGAATGCCGAGCGCCAGGCTCGACTTCGGTCAGGCGATACAGCGCCTCCGGCGTATGGCTGGTGGTCTGGAACGTCTCGACCACGTTCTGGAACCGGATCTGCGCCGCCAGCCAGCGACCCGACCGCTGGTAATAGCGCCCGATTTCCATCTCCTTGCCCGCAAGGTGATCGTTCACCAGGTCCAGCTTCAGCCGCGCGTCGGAAGCATATTCGCTGGTCGGAAAACGGCGGTTCACTTCGCGCAGGGCAACCATCGCCTGCTCGGTGATCTTCTGGTCGCGCGTCACGTCGCTGATCTGCTCGTAATAGCTCAGCGCGATCAGGTAATAGGCGTAGGGCGCATCCTTGTTGCCGGGATGGATCGAGAGGAACCGCTGGCTGCTCTGGATCGCCTTGTTGTAATCGCGCGCCGTGTAATAGGCGAAGGCACTCATCAGCTGCGCACGGCGGGCCCACGGGCTGTAGGGATGCTGGCGCTCCACCTCGTCGAACAGCGCGGCGGCGACGGGCGCATTGCCCTGGTCCAGCCGGCGCTTCGCCTCGCTATACAGCGACTCCACATCGCGCGCGACATAGGCGGTGTCGGCCGGTCCGCCACCCCCGCCGGCGCAGGCGGTGAGGGTAAGTGTTGCGGCGCAGGCGGCGAGCGTGGTCTTGGCGATCGTGTTCATGGCCGATGCTATAGGTCGCGGCGCGCTGAACGCCAAGTGAAGTTGCGCAAGGCCTGCGTTTGGCCGTAGGTTTGCGCGCATGTCCCCTCCTGCCATCGAACCCGTCGCCCATATTGCCGATCTCGGCACCCGCGCCCGCGCCGCCGCCCGGCTGCTCGCCAACGCCGACACCGCGCGCAAGAACAGCGCGCTGTCCGCCGCCGCCGCTGCCCTGCGCGCCGACAGCGACGCCATCGTCACCGCCAATGCGGAGGATGTCGCGGCGCTGGGCGATACCCGCCCGGACAGCTTTATCGACCGCCTGCGCCTCACCCCCGAACGGGTCGAAGCGATGGCGGCGGCGCTGGACGCCATTGCCGCCCTGCCCGATCCGGTCGGCCGCACCCTCGCCACGTTCGAGCGACCCAACGGCTTGCGGATCGAGCGGGTCGCGGTGCCCATCGGCGTGATCGGGATGGTCTACGAATCCCGCCCCAATGTCGGCGCCGATGCGGGCGCGCTGTGCCTCAAATCCGGCAACGCCGTCATCCTGCGCGGCGGGTCCGAGAGCCGCCGTTCCACCGCCCGGATCGTCGCCGCCATGCGCGCCGGACTGGCCGAGGCGGGCCTGCCCGAAGACGCGGTGCAGGCCGTCGCCACTCCGGCGCGCGAAGCCGTCGCCGCGCTGCTCAAGGCGGACCGCTTCGTCGACCTCGTCATCCCGCGCGGCGGGCGCGGACTGGTCGAGCTGGTGCGCGACACCGCCACCGTGCCCACGCTGCTGCACCTCGACGGCAACTGCCACAGCTACGTCCACGCCGCCGCCGACATCGCGCAGGCCGTCGCCGTGATCCGCGACGCCAAGCTGCGGCGCACCGGCGTGTGCGGCGCGACCGAGAGCATCGTCGCCGACCGCGCCATCGCCCCCGTCCTGCTCCCCGCCCTCGCCGACGCGCTTGGCGCCGGATGCGAAATGCGCGGCGATGCGGAGGCCGTCGCCCTCGAACCGCGCATCGTGCCCGCCGCGCCGGAGGACTGGGACACCGAATATCTCGGCCCCGTCGTCTCGGTAAAACTGGTCGCCGACCTCGACGAAGCCATCGCCTGGGTCGCCGCCCATTCCAGCGGCCACACCGACGCCATCCTAACCCAGGACACCGCCGCCGCCCGCCGCTTCATGACGCAGATCGACAGCGCCATCGTGATGCACAACGCCAGCACGCAATTCGCGGACGGCGGAGAATTCGGCATGGGCGCCGAGATCGGCATAGCCACCGGCAAACTCCACGCCCGCGGCCCGGTCGGGCTGGAGCAGCTGACCACGATGAAATACCTGGTGCACGGGAGCGGTCAGGTGCGGGGGTGACGCGGGTTTAGTTGACGTAGTTGATGCTAGTAGGCCGGTTTGGCGGGGTGTGAACTTGCGAGGGTGCAGGGGTCGAAAGCGGAGACATGGACCGGGTGTTACACTGTCAAGGGCGGAAAGTTTTTCCTTCGCGAAACGGCGGGAATGTGCGGGTTTGCGTGGCGGGCTGGAGGTAGCTGTTCGGGGCGATGTAGGAAAACGGTTTCCGGCGAGAAACGCCTGCGCCTCAATGCTTGTAACAGTGCTCGCGATGCCATTTCAGAAAGGCGGGATGCGGTCGTTCGCTGTCGCGCGCAGGGGCCAACGCCTTGCCTGACGGATTGACGATCCCAGCCACGCTTGCCTGATCGTTCACCTGCCGCGAAATCAGAATATCGAGATCGTCGGACAGACCAATCAGCCCCCGGTCAAACATCCAGTGCGCCGTACCCGACAGCGCCAGACCGTTGCGGATGAAGTCCGGCCCGCCATGCTCGACCGGACGGATATGCGCTGCCTCCGCCTCCAGCCGCCCACCGCCATTTACCAGCTTCCAACCGGTCACTGCACAGCGTCCATCGTAGGCATGCATGACGGCCCGACGGAAGGCACGGTCACGGAAGGGTCGGTTGACGAGTGACTGCGTGATAGGCCGTTCAATTTCGAACGGCATCTGCTGGTCTCGCACACGGTTCTCCCCCTCGGGTTCGTCGACGCGGGGTAAGGTGTCATCCTCCGGCAAGCCGAGCGCGACGATGCGCGCAAAGTCCGATGGCGAAAGCGGACGCACGGCAGCCTGGGCACGGCCAGAGATATTGCCGGCCTCATTGAGAATACCCCGCTCCACCTGCTCGCCATCCACGATATGTGGAACAGTCGGCTCGAACGGAAGATAGCTGCCTTCTTCGATAATCGCGCGATAGCGATCCGACACATCCGGATCAGGAATAATCCGCTCGACCTTCGCGACAGCAAAGAAGCCTTTTGAATTCGAAAGCTTGACCGGCTCGCGATAGACAATCCAGTCGCCAACCATCGGCTGTGCGCGGCCAAGATAGCTTTTCGGAAACTGGTAATGCACCTCGGGAATGTCGTCGTAAATCGACCCATCCTTATGCATAAAAACGCCGAATGTCATTCTACCGAACTCATCTAGAGCTTTGTCGCCAAAATGTCGTCAAGGCTGCCAAGGTATCTCGGAAGTCAACAGCATCCCAACAATTCGGAAATCCATCACGTACTAGGAAAAATCTTTCGTTCGCACAAAGAAGTTCAGAGGTCTTGCAATTTTCCAGCCAAACGAAGCTTCTCTCGAATGTAGCCACACGAGACGGTTCGAATATTTGTGCTGGGACGTTGTAGAGCATGCCTTCAAGAAAATATGATGGACTCTTACCCTTACGAAGTACTCCTTCGGCGACCGCAGCGTTTCTCATATTCTTGAGAACGCGAACGTCCGGTTTGAAGCGAGTTCTCGTATCACCATTTTTTTGAGTACAATTAGCAAGATGTTGCTTTGGATAATTGACGATTTTATCGCCGTTATCGGTCCAGAAAGCTATGCCTTCGTGATACTTTGGCGCTCCTTGGTCAGGATAAGTATAATAATCATGGTGTTCCACGCATGCTAGCACGTCAGCGTCCCGACGATTTCCATTTCCCGGAACCAAGATCGCCTTATTTCCCGAAGTTACGTTTTCACCATAGTTCGCACTGAGCCATGCGCAAACTTCCCTCTTAAAATCCAAAAAAGTATAGCTCGCCGGCGACCTAGCGGCCTCATATCGCGCCTTTTCTGATGGGTCTAATCCGCTAGTATCGCTGTAATATACCGATCTGAGACAGATTACGAGATCAACGTCGCTGTCAGCATAAATATTGGTATCATTTCCATACGAACCCTGAAGAAAGATCGAAAACTGGCGATTAGCAAAGGGTGCGCGCGGATCCTCGAGGATACGTTTGATCGACTGATAAGTCAGTGCAGACTGCTGGGTCGAACCTTGATTCGACCAAACCTCAAGTTGACGCTCAGAAATTGCCATACGACCTCGGTTTTATTGCAGGAGTAGGGCGATCTCTTCCTCCCTTGATGCAAATGACTCAGCGCCTTGCTGCCTCAGCAGATTAAGTTTATCCAGATCATGTTCGAACATATCGGTGGCTAACTCTGGCCGACTGAATGTCTCGTTGACACGAACGGTTGGTACGTCACCAAAGAGAATGCTTCTCAATTGGTCCATGGAAGCCGTGTTCACTTCGAGCGTTTTCTGCAGAAGTTGTATCGGAAGAAAGCTCTTGATTTTTCGGCTTACGAAACTCTGTTTCGGCTCTGGATATCGACCACATCCAACACTAACTACCCGGCAATCTGCAGCGTCGAAACCCATTCCGGTAGTGGCATCGGCAATGGCGTATAGTGTCGGATTGTTGGCACAATATCCACCATCAAACAGTTCGAACTCATCTCCGTTTCTAGTGATAACGAATTTTCGATTGAAAAATGGATAAGCCGAACAAGATGCCTCGACGGCGTCGGAAATCGTACAGCCGAAGCCCGGTAAAAAAGTTGCGCGTCGCCCATGAACCTGTGTTTCCCGGCTTTTGAAGATCATGGGCGTTTCGTGATGCCACTTCGTCGCTACAACACCCAAGCCTGTTTTAACTTCGTCAAATCCTCGGTCGCCCATTAATATCTTTGCAACGCGATGAAGCTCTTCTGATTTCTTTGTCGCCCTTTTTGCCTGCATTATTATAGGTACATATTCACAGTAAAATGCATGGACTTCATCGACAGTATAGCCGGTCGCCAGAAGCGCTGCGATTATCGAACCGGTACTCGTGCCAAAAATTAGGTCAAATTCCTCGTAGATTGGTCGCTGAAGGGTAGCTTCAATTTCTCTCAGCACACCAAGCGAGTAGAATCCTTTTGCCCCTCCTCCATCAAGAGAGAGTATCTTACAAATCCGATTTGGCTTGCCCGCTCCTGTTGGTCCACTTGTCGATTGCAACCCCTACTCCTCGCCCATCCGCAGCGCGGCGATAAACGCCTCCTGCGGGATACTCACATTCCCGTACTCACGCATCTTCGCCTTGCCCTTTTTCTGCTTCTCCAGCAGCTTCTTCTTGCGGCTGAAATATCGCCGCCATAGCACTTCGCGGTCACGTCCTTGCGCATCGCGGCGATGGTTTCGCGGGCGATGACCTTGCCGCCGATGGCAGCTTGGACCGGGATCTTGAACAGGTGGCGGGGGATCAGGTCTTTCATCCGTTCGCAGATGTGGCGGCCGCGGGCTTCGGCTACGCCGCGGTGGACGATCATGGAGAGCGCGTCGACCGGCTCGTTGTTCACCAGAATGCTCATCTTGACGAGATCGCCTTCGCGCAGGCCGATCTGTTCGTAGTCGAAGCTGGCATAGCCGCGACTGATGCTTTTCAGGCGGTCGTAGAAATCGAACACCACCTCGTTCAGCGGCAGCTCGTAGGTCACCTGCGCGCGGCCGCCGACATAGGTCAGGTTCATCTGCACGCCGCGCCGATCCTGGCATAGCTTCAGGATGGAGCCGAGATATTCGTCGGGGGTGTAGATCGTCGCCTTGATCCACGGTTCCTCGATCATGTCGATCCGGCTGGGGTCGGGATAGTCCGCCGGGTTGTGCAGCATCAGCTCGCGCGCATCGTCGGTGCGGCTCTTGTTGAGCTGCATGCGATAGACAACGCTGGGCGCGGTGGTGATCAGGTCGAGATCGTATTCGCGGGTCAGCCGCTCCTGGATGATCTCGAGGTGCAGCAGGCCGAGGAACCCGGCGCGGAAGCCGAAGCCCAGCGCGGCGCTCGATTCCATCTCGAAGCTGAAGCTGGCATCGTTCAGCCGCAGCTTGCCGATGCTTTCGCGCAGTTTCTCGAACTCTGCCGCGTCCACCGGGAACATGCCGCAGAACACCACCGGCTGCACTTCCTTGTAGCCGGGCAGCGCCTTGGTCGCGCCGTCCTTTACCGTGGTGATGGTGTCGCCGACGCGGGCCTGCTCCACCTCTTTGATCTGCGCGGTGATGAAGCCGATTTCGCCGGGGCCGAGTTCGTCGAGGTCGATGCGCTTGGGGGTGAACGCGCCGACGCGGTCGACCAGATGCTGCGTATCGCCCTGCATGAAGCGGACGCGGCAGACCCTTCTTGAGCCACCCGTCCAGCACGCGCACGAGGATGACCACGCCGAGATAGGGGTCGTACCAGCTATCGACCAGCATGGCCTTGAGCGGCGCGTCGCGGTCGCCCGTGGGCGGGGGGATCTTGGCGACGACGGCTTCCAGCACATCCTCGATACCGATGCCGGACTTGGCACTGGTCAGCACCGCCTCGCTGGCGTCGAGGCCGATGACTTCCTCTATCTCGGCGCGGACCTGTTCGGGTTCGGCGGCGGGCAGGTCGATCTTGTTGATGACGGGCACGATTTCGTGGTCGTGTTCGATGGACTGGTAGACGTTGGCCAGCGTCTGCGCCTCCACCCCCTGCGCCGCATCCACCACCAGCAGCGCGCCTTCGCATGCGGCCAGGCTGCGGCTGACTTCATAGGCGAAATCGACATGGCCGGGCGTGTCCATGAGGTTGAGTTCATAGGTCTCGCCGTCGCGCGCGGTGTAGTCGAGCCGCACGGTCTGCGCCTTGATGGTGATGCCGCGCTCGCGCTCGATATCCATGTTGTCGAGCACCTGCTCGCTCATCTCGCGCTGCGTCAGGCCGCCGCATTGCTGGATCAGCCGGTCGGCCAGCGTCGATTTGCCGTGGTCGATATGGGCGATGATGGAGAAATTGCGGATCTTGGAAAGGTCGGTCATTGCACCGCGACCGATAGCGGGCGGTGGCGGCGCTGTCAGGCGCTTTCGAGCGTGGCCCCGCCGAAATACACACCGAATGCGCGGCACCAGATGACGGCGGAGCGCAATGCGGCGATGTCGGTGCCTGCCGGAATGGCGTAGCTTTGCCCGCCGGTCGAGGCATCCAGCGCGCCGAGGTCGATGTGGGTGGCGTCTCCGATGCCATCGCCGTCGCGAACGGGCATGGTAACTCTCCGGAATTAACAGGGTCTGCCGTGTCCTTCGTCGGGAAAGCGGCAGATCGTTACATCCGGGAGATGCGGGTTATTCGCGGTAGGCCAGCCCCGGTTGAGTCGAAACTTCGAGAAATCTCGCCCGTGTCCTGGGTTTCTCGTGACTGTCGAGCAGCGGATAACTGCCCGATGGCAGCGCGGCGAGCGGCATCCCGGCGGCGGCCAGTGCATAGGGCGAGACGCGGTGGCGGGTACACAGCCCGTCCGCCCCGTCGCTGACCAGCGCCTGTTCGAATTCCAGACCCTGTGTTGCTTCGTCGGACCGGCGCACGCGCGACACCACCAGCTGGCCGTCGCCCAGATCGATGACCAGTTCGGTGCCTTCGGGCACATTCAGAATGCCCTCGATCATGGCGCCGCTGCGCGACAGGTTGCGCAGGAACGCATCATAGCGGTGGTCTTCGTGGATCACGCCGATCTTGCGGAACAGGCTCTTGCGTTCGGCACGGTGCTTGTCCGGGCCGATGACTTCGAATTTCAGCTCGCGCCGTTCCAGCCGGTCGACAATAACGTCCTGCGGCATGGCCTTGGCAAAGACCCAACCCTGGATGAGAGTGGCCCCGTGTTCGCGCACCAGCGCCAGCTCGTCGCGCGCTTCCACGCCTTCGGCCACCGTTTCCATTTTCAGCGCGGCGGCCAGGCTGACGATGGCGGTGATGATCGCGGCATTGTTGTTGTCTGCATGCGTCGCCCCGCGCACGAAGCTCTGGTCGATCTTGATCTTGTCGAACGGCGCGCGGCTCAGATAGCTGAGCGAGGAATAGCCGGTGCCGAAATCATCGAGCGCCAGCCGCACGCCCAGCTTCTTCAACCGGGCAAACATGCGCTTGGTCGCATGCGGGTCGGCCATGAAGACGCTCTCGGTGATCTCCAGTTCCAGCAGGCCGGGTTCGAGGCCGGACGAGACCAGCGCCTGCTTCACGACCGAGGGAAAATCCTCGTTCGCAAACTGCACGGCGGAGACATTGACCGAAACGCGCAGATTGTGCCCGCCACGCCACCGCATCGAGACAGGACTGTTTCAGCGCCCAGTCGCCAAGGTCGTTGATAATGCCGGTTTCCTCGGCAATCGGGATGAATACCGCCGGACCGATCCAGCCGCGTTCCGCGTGGTTCCAGCGCATCAGCGCCTCGAACCCGCGCACCATGTCGGTCTTCGCGTCGATCAGCGGCTGGTAATGCATTTCCAGCGCCTTGTGATGGAAGGCATCGCGCAGATCTTCTTCCACCTGCTTCCTTTGCCGCGCGCCATCCTTCAGCTCGCCGGTGTAGAAGCGGAACTGGCCGCGCCCGCCGCCCTTGGCCGCATACAGCGCGAGATCGGCGCTGCTGACCAGTTCGTCCCGCGCTCACGCCGTCATAGGGCGCGATGGCGATGCCGATGGAGGTGCCGATGATCGCACGGTCGCCATTGATCGAATAGGGCTGCGAGATCATCTGGATCAGCCGCTGCGACAGGTCGCCCAGATCGCCACGGTCGTCCATATCGGGCAGGATGACCTGGAACTCGTCGCCGCCCAGCCGACCGATCTCGCCCTTCTCGCCCACGATCTGCTCGATGCGCTGCGCCACCTGCTTGAGCAGCTCGTCGCCCGCCGGGTGGCCCAGCGTGTCGTTGACCTGCTTGAACCGGTCGAGGTCCATCATCAGCAGCGCACAACTGCGCTTGGCCGCGCGATAGGCGGTCAGCGTTGTCGACAGCCGTTTTTCCATGCGGTGGCGATTGGCCAGGCCGGTCAGCACATCGTATTGCGCCAGCCGCGAGGCATCGCGCTCGCGCTCGCGCGTGGCGGTGATATCCTTGGCAGACCCGCGATAGCCGAGAAATTCGCCTTCCCTGTCGAAAGACGGCTTGCCGGTGATCGACCACCAGCGTTGCGGTGCTTCTTCGTCGTCATTGTCGGATGACGGCTTGCTGTCCTGTCCCCGATCAGGCTTCGGTGCATCGGCGGTCAGCGCAAGACGCACCTGCAATTCGGTAAAGCTGTTGCGCGTCGTCAGCAGGAAACCAAGCGGACGTTCCGCCTTGTCGGGATCGTCGGCGGCGTCGGGAATGAACAGTTCGCTGAGCGCGGTGCCCATGATCTGGCCGGGTTCCAGACCGATCATGTCCGCCGCGCTTTCGCTCAGATAGGTGACCTTGCCCGAAGCATCGGTTGCCCAGAACCAGCCAAGGCTCAGTTCCTCGAACTGGTCCAGCAACGCCAGCCGCGCGCCAGCGTCCAGCCCGGTGCGCGGGACGCGCCCGACGGTTTGCCGCCGCGCTCCGCGCCGCCGCCCAGTCTGGTAAAGAAGCCTGGTTTACCCATGAATGCGTATTGGTCCCTCGAACCGGTGAACTGCCGACACGCCCGGAGCCCGTGTGATCCGGGCTTTCAATCTTGCCAGACTAGCGGGCATTCGTTGACAGCGTGTTAATTACGCCGCTTCACTATTCATGGCCGGAACGATGGCGGGATCGTCCCGTTCCTTGCTGCGCAGCACGATGTTGCCGCTGGCATCGGTGTCCAATGCACGGGCGAAAGTGACGCCCATCTTGCGATCGTTGCTCCACACGCAAGTGATGCGCGTGACGATATCGGCGCTGATTGCCAGATTGAACTGCGTGCCCGGCGGCACCTTGTACAGCCCTTCGACCAGCGCGCCTTCGGGCGACATATTGCGAATGGTCGCCTTGTAGAACTGGCCGTCATGTTCCAGCATCACCTTGCGCAGCATCGTCTGCCGGGTGCTGCGGGCGGAGCGGAACCCGTCCGCCTCGATGGTCGGCCCCTGCCCCAGCAGCGCGGCGGCCTTGGTGAACGGCACCGCCTTGGAGAAGATGTAGCCCTGGATCTGGCTGCACCCCAGATTGCGCACCAGCTCCAGCTCGTCCATCGTTTCCACGCCCTCGGCAGTGGTGTCCATGCCCAGCGATTCCGCCAGGCTGGTGATGGAGGTGATGATCGCCCCGTTGCGATTGCCCGGCTGCGTCGCTCCGCGCACGAAGCTCTGGTCGATCTTGATCTTGTCGAACGGTGCTTTCTTCAGATAGCCGAGCGAGGAATAGCCGGTGCCGAAATCGTCCAGTGCAAGACGCACGCCCACGTTTTTCAGCGCCGCGAACATCGCTTCGGTGCCCGCATCGTCGTTCAGGAAAACGCTTTCGGTGATTTCCAGCTCCAGCCGTTCGGGCCGGATGCCTGCTTCCATGATGGCGTTGGTGACGATGCCGGGCAGTTGCGGATTGCTGAATTGCAGCGGCGAGACATTCACGGCGCATTTCACATCGCCCGGGAACTGGGCGAGGTCGTGGCATGCGGTATTGATCGCCCATTCGCCGATGGCGGCGATCAGGCCGGTATCTTCCGCGACCGGAATGAACTTGTCGGGCGAAACCCAGCCCTTTTCGGGATGTTCCCAGCGCAGCAGCGCCTCGAACCCGATGATGCGGTTGCCCTTGGCCGCGACGATGGGCTGGTAGAACAGCTGGAACGCCTTGTTCGCCACCGCATCGCGCAAGTCGTCTTCCATGACCGCCTTCTGCTCCGCCACCGAATGCAGGTCGCGCGAATAGAAATGATAGCGCCCGCGCCCGCCATCCTTGGCCGCATACAGCGCGAGATCGGCGTTGCGGATGACGTGCTCGCTGTCGGTGCCGTTGTCCGGCGCGATTGCGATGCCCAGCGATGCGCCGATGGTGACGCGCTGCCCGTCCACCGAATAGGGCTGCGACAGCGAATTGATGATGTCCTGCGCCAGCCGCGCCAGATCGTCCTGTTTCCAGCGCCCCGGCACGATGACTTCGAACTCGTCGCCGCCCAACCGGCCCACGCGGCCCTGCGTGTCGACAGTCCGCTCCAGCCGCTGCGCCACCTGCTGCAACAGCGCGTCGCCCGCCGGATGGCCCAGCGTATCGTTCACTTGCTTGAACCGGTCCAGGTCGAGCAGCATGACATTGCACTCGCGCTGCGATTCCATCGGCGCGGACAGGATCTTGTCCAGCAGTTGCAGCATCTGGAACCGGTTGGCGAGGCTGGTCAGCGAGTTATATTGCGCCAGCCGCTGCACCGATTCCTCGTTGCGCTTCTTCTCGGTCAGGTCGGTGCCGGAACCGCGAAAGCCCAGGAAATTGCCGAAGCTGTCATAGGCGGGCCGTCCGCTGACCGACCACCAGCGTTCCTCGCCCTTCACATTGGCTTTTACGCCCAGTTCCTGGAACGAGGAACGCGACGACATATGGAAGGTCAGCGTGCGTTCGCCGTCATGATTGTCGTCGCCCAGTTCGAACAGTTCGACGAACGGGCACTGGATCAGCGCCTCCGCCGTGGTGCCCAGCGTTTGCGCGACGGGCGACGAGATATAGGTCAGCGTGCCGCGCCGGTCGGTTTCCCAGAACCAGCCCTGCCCGGTTTCCTCGTAATCGCGCAGGATGTCTTCGGCCCGGTTGCTGACCCGCTCGCGCGCCTCCTGTTCCTCCGCGCGACGGCGGGCGAGCAGGAGCTGGTGGCGCACGATTAGCAAGGTGGAACCGGTGGCAACGGCCATTGCAGCATAGGAGGCGATGGAACCTTCGAAGACGACAACAGTCATCCAACAGGCAAATTGCACGACGAATTGTTGCAGGATACGGCTGGCCAACAGGCTGGCGGCAAGCACGTTACTGGTAATAATCGCGCCCAGCGCCCACTGGATTTCCATATCGCCAAACGCGGCCCAGGCGGTGAAGGTTATGGCGACACATGCAGACGGGGCGACCAGCGATAGCCAGCACCACGCGCACATCCATTTCAGCACGCTGCCATCATTGTCGGACCGTATCGCACGTTCGGTGCGCGCCAGCCCCCTGCCATACCACGCAAAGGCAATGCCGGCGCCAATCGCGACCGCGCTCGATATCGGCGGAAGCGACATGCTGACCGCCATGCCCAGTACCGAAGTGACCGCAATGAATATCGCGAACCAGCCCCAGTCGCACGGAACGATGGCTTGCGGAGCGCCGGCACGGGCACGGGACAGCAGGCGGTCGAACCCGGCCTTGCCCCTGCGGTGCCCCTTGCGTCGTTCTTCCTCGGACGATTTCGCGGAGTGTTTTTTGGCCGTGCGGCTGACCCTTGGAAGTCGGGCGGGAACGGGGCGCGGCTTTCCCGCCCTGCGCGGCGGCAGGCGGGCGCACCCCGTCAGATCGGTTCCGCGACTTACCGAATTCCATGCGCCGACCGCTCGCACGAAGCGTTTGAAAAAGAGTTAATGCGGCGGTTAGAAATGGCGTCCCGACCGTCCGCCTCCCGCCCTGCTTGCCAAGCTATCTCGCCCCGTGCATGTTCGCCTTCATAACAAAAGCATTTGCGAGGGAACTGGAATGGCCGAAGCACCGAGAGAGGCACCGAGAGAGCCGCTGCATTTTGGCGACGAGGCCGCGCAATCGACCACTGCGCTGGGGCCGCTGATCGGTCTTGCGCGCGAGGATTTCGTGGGGGCCGTCGCGCTGCTGCTGCGCGAAACCGCCAGCGATCCGGCCCGCACCATGCGCCATGCGCAGACGATGGGTGCCGACATGCTTAAAATCATGACCGGCAAATCCGACCTCGCGCCCGATGCCAAGGACAAGCGGTTCATGGACCCGGCGTGGCAGTACAACCCGTTCTTCAAGGCGGGTGCGCAATATTACCTGGCCGTGCAGAAAGGCATGCGCAGCTGGCTGGACGATCTGGAGCTGGACGAGCTGGAGCGCGACCGCGCCAATTTCATCTCCAACATCATCATCGACAGCCTTGCGCCGACCAACTCGCTGCTGGGCAATCCCACCGCACAGAAACGCGTGATCGACAGCGGGGGCTTGAGCCTGATGAAGGGGCTGAAAAACGCCTATAACGACATCGCCCATAACAAGGGCATGGTCAGCCAGGTCGACAAGACACCGTTCAAGCTGGGCGAGAATATCGCCGCGTCGAAGGGGCAGGTCGTCCTGCGGACCGAGATGATGGAGCTGATCCATTACGCGCCGACCACGCCACGACGTGTATGCGGTGCCCGAACTCACCATCCCGCCGCAGATCAACAAAGCCTATGTCAACGACCTGTCGCCGAACAAGTCGCTGGTCGGCTACCTCACCGGCAACGGCATCCAGACCTTCCTGATTTCATGGCGCAACCCGTCGAAAGAACAGGGCCACTGGGATATGGCGGACTATATCGGCGCCTGCCGCGAGGCGATGGATGCCGTCGCCGCGATCACCAAGTCCAAGACGGTCAATGTCTCCGCCGGCTGTTCGGGCGGGCAAACCGCCGCCATGCTGGCCAGCAAGATGACGGCGGATGGCGACGCGAAGCTGGGCGCGCTGACCCTGATGGTGTGCGTGCTGCACCCGCAGCAGACCGACATCGAAGCCGGATCGCTGGTGACGGAAAACGGCATGCAGCTCGCGCGGCAACGCGCCGCCAAGCAGGGCGTTATCAAGGGCGACGATCTGGCGCGCGGATTTGCGTGGCTGCGGCCCAACGACCTGATCTGGAACTACGTCATCAACAATTACCTGCTGGGCGAGGATCCGCCCGCCTTCGACGTATTGTACTGGAACGCGGACGCCACCAACCTCTCTGCCGCGCTGATGGGCGATTTCCTGACCATTTTCGAAACGCTGGCCTTCACCAAGAAGGGCGAGGTCGAGATGGTGGATCACGCAATCGACCTGTCCAAGGTGGACAACGACCTGTTCATTCTGGGCGGCGTGACCGACCATATCACGCCGTGGAAAGCGACCTATCGCTCCACCCAGCTGTTCGGTTCAAAGGCGATGTCACCTATGTGCTCAGCCATTCCGGGCACATGCAGGCGATCCTCAACCCGCCCGGCAATCCCAAGGCGCGGTATTACCTGCAGAAGAAGGACGGCCCTCTTCCCAAAACTGCCGACGAATGGCAGGCGGGCGCGGAGGAAATCGCGGGCAGCTGGTGGCCCTACTGGATCGAGTGGTTGCAGGCGCGCTCCGGTGCGAAGAAGAAAGCGCCCAAATCGCTCGGCAATGCGAAATATAAACCGCTGGACCCGGCCCCCGGCCTCTATGTAGTGGAAGAGGTCTGAAGCTCGCTAAAAGCGGGCGCCGAACAGGACAAGCGTTTGACCGATCCGATGAGCACTGCCGAAATCAGCCTTGAAAAAGTGGGCGGTCGCACCCTGCGCATCGCGCGCTGGCGGCTGGACGAACCGAGCGACCATCCGCCGGTCCTGTTCTTCAACGGCATCGGTGCGAATATCGAAGCGGTCGCCCCGCTGGCTGAGGCGCTGGACGATCGCGGGTTCATCATGTTCGACATGCCCGGCGTCGGCAAATCGCCCGAACCCACCGTGCCCTACAACGCCTTCACGATGGCATGGACCGCGACCAAGGTGCTGGACCTGTTCGGCGTGCGGAAGGCCGATGTGATGGGCGTGAGCTGGGGCGGCGCGATGGCGCAGCATTTCGCGCTGCAACATCCCGGACGCACGCGGCGGCTGGTGCTGCTGGCGACCAGCGCGGGCATGGTCATGGTGCCCGGCAATCCGGCTGCACTGAGCAAGATGGCCGACCCGCGCCGCTATGTGGATGCCGCCTTCATGGCGAAGCATTTCGAGACGCTGTATGGCGGCGTGCAGCCTGCCACCACCGGTGCTGGCCAGAACGATACCCAGAATGAAGGCAAGGGCGCGCATATCGGGCGGCTGACCCCGCCCACGCCGCGCGGCTATTTCTATCAGTTGCTGGCGATGGCGGGCTGGACCAGCGCGCCCGCGCTGCCGTTCCTAAAAAAGCCGACGCTGATCATGATGGGCGACGATGACCAGATCGTGCCGGTGGTGAACGGCAAGATCCTGAACAAGCTGATCCCGAACAGCGAGCTGGAAATCATGGAGGGCGGCGGGCACCTGTTCCTGCTCAGCCACCGTGAGCAAAGCGTCAGTGCGATGCGCCGCTTCCTCGACACGCCGGAACCGGAGATGGCCAAGGCGGCCTGACGGGCCGCTCGATTACGGTTCGATGATGATCCCGGTCGCGGGGTCGACCTCGCCGCGCACCATCGCGGCAAATGTGTCGCGCGCCTGCTCCAGCCCGCTGCGCCGTTCGATGGCGACGCTATCTCCAAGATCGGCGAGGAAGGCATGCCAGCTTTCCGCCAGTTCCATGCCGAAGCCTTTCGGCCCCAGCGCCTTCACCGCCGCAACCGCGTGGTCGGGCGCGAAGAACATCGTGGGTTTCGGGCCGGGCAAGTCGCGCGCCGCCACCCATACCGCTGCCGCGCTCCTCGATATGCGTGGCCCCGACGAGGCAGGAGTATTTCAGCGCATCGCCCAAGGTGATTGTGCAGCGCCGCCAGCACTGCCGCATTGCCGGCAAAATCGACCGTCACGCACGGCTTCGTCGGCAGCGAATCCACGGCGTCGTAATCCAGCACCTCGTCATACAGGCCGGTCGCCTTGGTGAAGGCGACATTGCCCGCCGAGGTCAGCCCGATGCGACGGACATCCGGCGAACGGTGTTTTGCCACGCTGGCCAGACCCATCGCGGTTTTCGACGAGGCGCTGGTCATCACCATCGCGCCCGCATCGAACCAGCTTTCCGCGCGGAAGAAGCTTTCGATCAGGAAACCGGTCTTGAACAGCGGACCGAACAGCATCCGCTCGCCCTCACGCGTCGGATCGTGTTCGGGATCGGCATCGAGGCGCGAATACTGGTTGTAGATCGGGCTCATCGGCTGGCGATGCGGCGCGGCGTCGGTGAAGCCCCCGCGCGTCACCTTGCCCGGCACCACATCGAGATGCGACGCCATCGGCAGATAGCCATAAACCCGCTCGCCCACGGCAAACTCCGCATGGTCGCTTTCGATCACGCGCGCATGGCCCCACACCGGCACGATGCCCGTGTCGGCGCCATCGGCACCGGTCGGCGGGAAGAAGTTCCAGTAGCCGAACCCGTCGCCCACCACCGCATAGGTCACGTTGTTCGCCGTGACCGAAAAGCTCTCGACTGCCAGCCGCACGCTACCCGATGCGAGCGGCGCTGTGTCGCCCTCCGCGAGGGTCGCGTTTTGGATGGACGATTTGTCGACGTGGACTTGGCGCATAGTCAGTTCTTTCAAAAGGTCAGGGCGCGGCGCGGGTGAAACCGCACTGGCCCGTTTTCGGCAGGCGACCCGCCTCGGCGAGGGCAATTGCTGCTGCGCGGGGCCGGTCGGTGGCGATGATGTCCACGCCCAGCGCGCCGAGGTCGGCATAGCGACTGTCGATGCCATAACGGTCGAGCTGGTTGTCGATGGAATCGGACCTGCCCAGGGTGCCGAAAATCACTTCCACATCGGCATCGTCCAGCACCCGATAGAGGTCGGGCCGTGCCGTATGCGTGCCGGTGAAGGCGACCAGCCGGTCCGCCGCAATGCCTGCCGCCACTGCCTCGTCCAGCGCACCCGGCCGCTCCATCGACAGCGATATCAGCATGTCGGGCGCGAGCGCGTGCAGCTTGACCGCGCCGTCCAGCGAATAGGCGACCAGCATCACTTCCTGCGCCATGTCCTGCGCACGGATCATGGCGATGACATCCTCGTAAGGCGCGGACCGCTTGAAATCGATCGTCAGCGCCGTCCGGCCTTTCGCCCATGCCAGCGCCGCCTCCAGCGTCGGGATGCGATAGGGCGTGGTCCAGCCCGCTTCGTCGCGCAGGCGCAGTTGCGACAGCGTGGCCCAGTCCTGCGCCGCCGCTTCGCCGGTGCCGGTCGTGGTCCTATCCAGCGTGTTGTCATGCAGCAGGAACAGCACCCCGTCGCGGCTGGCGGCAACGTCGATTTCCGCCGACATCGGCGTGGCATGGAGCAGGGCATCCATCGCTTCGATGGAGTTTTCCGGCAGCCCCGGCGTCGGCCCGCCGCGATGCGCAGAAATCAGCGTCAGGTTAGCGGCCTCGAGACAATCCAGAATCGCCGAGAAATCCCCGCCAGTGTCGAGCCGCCAAGGCTGTGCCTGCGCAGCAGCGGGCGACGCCAAAGCCAGCGCAGCAGCGCCAAAGACCAGCCGCACAATCGTTAAACCCGCATCGGCATCAGGACATACAGCGCGGGGCTCTTGTCGTCTTTGCGGATCAGCGTCGGCGCGCCTGCATCGGCGAGGTGCAGTTCCACCGTGTCGCTGTCGATCTGCCCCAGAATGTCCTTGAGATAATTCGCATTGAAGCCGATTTCGAACCCGTCGCTGCTGTATTCCGCCGCGACTTCCTCCGTTGCGGTTCCGTTGTCCGGACTGGTGACCGAAAGGACCACCTTGTCCTTTTCCAGCCCCATCTTCACCGCGCGCGTTTTCTCCGTGGCGATGGTCGCCACGCGGTCGACACCGGCGAAAAAGCTCTTGGGGTCGATCTTGAGCAGCTTGTCGTTGCCGGTCGGGATGACGCGGCTGTAATCGGGGAAAGTGCCGTCGATCAGCTTGCTGGTCAGCACCACGCCGCCCTCGCCGCCCAGCGTGAAGCGCACCTTGCTGGCGGACAGGTCGATCTGGACCTGCCCCTCCATCGCCTCGTCCAGCAGCTTGCGCAATTCCGCCACGGCCTTTCGCGGCACGATGACGTCGGGCATGCCGTCGGCCCCCTCCGGCTGCGCCAGCGTGAAGCGCGCCAGCCGGTGTCCATCGGTCGCGGCAGCTTTCAGCACCGGCCCGGCGCTGCCATCATCCGCAACATGCAGGAAGATGCCGTTGAGGTAATAGCGCGTTTCCTCGGTACTGATGGCGAAGCGCGTGCGGTCGATCATTTCGGCCAGCGTCTTGGCGGGCAGTTCGAAACTGGTCGGCAGGTCGCCTTCCACGATCACCGGAAAGTCGTCGCGCGGCAGCGTCGGCAGCTTGAACCGGCTGCGTCCGGCTTTCACCGTCATGCGGTTTTCCGCCGTTTCCAGGCTGACCTGGCTGCCGTCGGGCAGCTTGCGCGCGATATCGAACAGCAGGTGGGCCGGCACGGTAATCGCGCCCGCATCCTCGACGGACGCGGCCGCCATGTTCTCCACCACCTGCAAATCGAGGTCGGTTGCCATGACCTTCAGAGTGCCCCCCGCATCGGCTTCGATCAGCACGTTGCTGAGGATGGGGATGGTGTTGCGCCGTTCCACCACGGACTGCACATGGCTGAGGCACCGCAGCAGGGTGGCGCGTTCGATCGTGGCTTTCATGGTAACCCCTCTAACAAGTCTTGCCCGATAGGCCGCCGGAATCGCCCGTGGCGCCGGATAATCATGCGCGCGACCTTAGCGCGAAGGCCTATGGCGGCAAGGGCGATGGCAGGTGCGGCCCCGCTTCCTTGGGGATAATTGCGGGTGAGCGGGGTGGCCGTGCCCGTTACTGCGCAACGTAGCGGTTCACCATCGCGGTCGATTCCACATAGATGCCGAGCATCGTCCACACCTGTTCGGGTATTTCGGCGGGATCGGCCTCGCCGGAATAGGCGCTTTCCAGAATCGTCTGCACACGCGCCTCGTCGAATTCGCCGACGCCCGTGTTCGTCCGGCCTTCGCCCACATCGAAGATCGTATCGATCACATCCACATCGAACCCGGACACCGACAGCACCTCGGCCCCCAACGCTTCTGCGACCGCGGCAAAGGCATAGGCGGCATACCCCTCAACATCGTCTTCGGGCACGTTGTGCCGTTCCACACAAGTCAGCACGTCGTCGGAGGCAAGGTCGCTGACCTTTTCGGAGACCTCGTCGTCCGCCGCGCCCGTCAGGTCGCGGATCAGCAGCGTCATGTATTCTTCGGTCGCTTCGTTGAGCGGGCAATCGTAGAGGGTTTCGGCCTGCTGCCCTTCGCCTGCGGCGGTATCCTGCGCACTGGCCGGAGCGATCGCGCCCCATACCAGCAACATGGTTCCGGCGAATGCGACGATAGCGCCGCGTGAAGGCTTCAGGATAAATTTCGTCATTTGGTGTTCCTCTCGGGATGCCGCGCGGCTTTAGCCCATCATCGCCATGCCACCATTCACATGCAGCGTCTGGCCGGTGACATAGGCCGCCTCGTCCGACGAAAGATACGCCACCGCCGCGCCGATATCGCCGCCCTCGCCCATCCGGCCCGCCGGAATGCGGGCATTGAGCGCGTCTTTCTGCGCATCGGGCAGATCGTCGGTCATCGCGGTGCGGATGAAGCCAGGCGCGACGCAATTGACCGTGACGCCGCGCGTCGCCAGTTCCTGCGCCAGCGACTTCGACATGCCGACCAGCCCGGCCTTCGCCGCCGCATAGTTCATCTGGCCCGGATTGCCCGTCGCGCCGACCACGCTGGTGATCGAGACGATGCGGCCCGAACGCGCCTTCATCATCGGACGGGCGCAGGCGCGCATGAGGCGGAACGCGGCGTCGAGATTGACCGACAGCACATCGCGCCATTCCTCGTCCTTCATCCGCATCGCCAGATTGTCGCGCGTGATGCCGGCATTGTTGACCAGAGATGTCGAGGCCCCCCAGCGTATCCAGCGTGGCGGGCACCAGTTCTTCCACTTGCTCGGCGTTCGACAGGTCGCAGGTAATCTCCACATGGTCGCCACCGGTTTCGGCATTCAATTGTTCGCGAAACGCGCGCAGCTTCGCGCCATTGGAACCCGATAACGCCAGCCGCGCCCCCTGCCCCGCCAGCGCCACCGCAATAGCCGACCCGATCCCGCCGCTGGCACCGGTGACGAGTGCGGTTTTTCCTTCGAGGCTGAACATTTCGGAATATCTCCTTGTTTAGGCGTTTTCCGCAGAGGCGCGGAGGACGCTGAGTGGCGTTACGAACCGTGTGTAGTTGATTACGAGCCTGGTACGCCTCTTTCATCGTCTCGCCGCGAAAAGTTCAAAAGCAGGCCGACGGCCTGCGGTCCATGGCGCGAGTACGTCAGAACTTGCTTCGCATGAAGGTTCGACAGTCTCTCCACCGACTTGATTTCCAGAACCAAAACGATCGTCACCAGCGATCCACCCTGAACGCACCTGGGAAAACGCAATCCGTCAACGCAATATCGATCGGGTTTTGCCGTATCAACGGCGTCATCCTTGCGCGTTAAAGCACGCTCGAGCACGGTCTCATACACCGTTCCAGCAAGCCGGGACCAAGTTCGCGGTGGATGCGAATGCACTGTCAACCACATGCCGGTTATTTCATTCAACCGTTCATCCATACCCTCTGCGTCCCTGCGCCTCTGCGGCGCCAAACACTCGCTTTCGCAAACGCTTCGAGATCGGCCATCGTCATCAGGCTCGTCACACGCGCGTCTTTTACCGTGCGCCCGATCATCGGGCCGAGCACCTTGCCGCCCAGTTCGACGAACCGCGTCACGCCCGCCTCGTGCATCGCCAGCACGCTTTCGCGCCAGCGGACACGGCCTGTCACCTGCTCGACCAGCAAGGCGCGCACGGTGTCGGGGTCGCGCACCTCATCGGCGGTGACATTGGCGTAAAGTGGCAGGGCCAGCGTGGCAGGCGGCGTCTCGGCCAGCGCCTCCGCCATCGCATCGGCGGCGGGCTGCATCAGCGGACAGTGGAACGGGGCGGATACCGGCAGCGGCACGCCGCGCTTGATGCCGTGGTCCTTCACCATGCCCACCGCGCGCTCGATCGCACCGGCATGACCCGACAGCACGACCTGCCCCGGATCGTTGTCGTTCGCCACGGTGCAAACCTGCCCTTGCGCCGCCGCATCCGCCAGCGCCTGCGCCTTCCCGACATCGGCACCCAGCAGCGCGCACATCGCACCCTCGCCCACCGGTACGGCGGACTGCATCGCATCGCCGCGCAACCGAAGCAGCCGCGCCGTGTCAGCCAGCGAGAACGCATCGACGGCGCACAAGGCAGTGTATTCGCCTAGGCTGTGGCCTGCGACACATTGCGCGGTGTCGGCCAGCACGAGATCGAACTCGGCCTGAGCCACCCGCAGCACCGCCATCGCATTCGCCATGATCGCGGGCTGTGCATTGCGGGTCAGCATCAGCTCGCTTTCCGGCCCGTCGCGCATCAGCGTGCTGAGGTTCTGCGACAGCGCCTCGTCCACTTCCTGAAAAACCTCGCGCGCGGCGGTGCTGGCATCGGCCAGGTCGCGGCCCATGCCGACCCGCTGGCTGCCCTGCCCCGGAAAGACGAATGCTGTCATTTTCTGCTCCTGCGACACCCGTTTCGGGCCTGTTCATTCGGCCTGTGGCCTATGCGCACCAAGCGATGCGGGCAAGGCCGAACGGCACAACGGAATTGTCCGCATCGTGACCGATATCGGCGCGGCCGAGATAGGCGATGCCCGCCTTGTAGCACCAGTATTGCGCGATCTCTTCGGCACTTGCGCCGAAAGGCCGGTCGTTTTCCGGCACCTGCGATATACGGCCCAGCTTCAGGCCCGCGATGCCACCAAGGTGCTGCGCGATGTGGAAAAACAGGCGGTCGACGGCGTAGAGATATTCGCCCACTTCCTCGACCATCACAATATGTCCGGACAAATCGGGCATTAGTCGGGTGCCGCACAGCATTGCCAGCGTCGTCAGGTTGAATGCGACCACCGGCGTATCAGCCTCGCCATTCGCCGCTGCGCCGGTAAACCAGTCCAGCGCGCGCCCGATTGCCGCCGCGCCACCCTCGCGCCCGATATCGGCCACCATCGGCCCGTGAACCGGCGCACCCGTCTGCGCGCGATATAATTCCGCCAGCAGATAGCCGGTATCGGAATAGCCGAGATACGTTTTGCGTTCGCCGACCGCTTCCAGTCCGGCCACTGCCTGCGCCGCGATGCGGTTCGAGCCGTAGCCCCCTGCTGCGAACCACACCGCGTCGGTCGCCGGGTCGTTCGCGCATTCGAGGAAGGCCGCCAGCCGCGTCGCGTCGTCCCCGGCGAAATGCCCGTCCTGCGCGAAGCATTGCGGATGGAAGCGGAGCGTCACATCGTCCCGCGCGGTAACGATATCCTCCACCTTGCGCGCCGCTTCGCGCGTGATCGCCTTGCCCGGCGCGCAGATGGCGATTGTCGTCATGGGCCGCAGCCTGCCCGCTTGCCGCATCCGACACAACCGCATACCGCGCGCATCCATGACCAAAGCCATGACGTCCGACATGCCAACGCCCGCACAGCTTTTCGCCCGCCCGTTCTTCTTCTGCGGCATCGGCGGATCGGGGATGCTGCCGCTGGCGCAGATTTTGAAGGGGCGCGGCTGCACCGTGGCGGGGTCGGACCGCAGTTTCGACCAGGGGCGCACGCCTGCCAAATTCGCCGCACTGGAAGCACAGGGCTTCGCACTGCATCCACAGGACGGCAGCGGCATCGTGTCGGCGGACCAGATCCTGGTCGCCTCCGCCGCCGTGGAAGACACCGTGCCCGAAGTGCAGCGCGCGGCCGAACTCGGCTGCCTGCGGATGAGCCGCGCGGAATTGCTGTCCATCCTGTTCAACACCAGCGGCGCGGGGCTGGCGGTGGCGGGCACCAGCGGCAAGTCGACCGTTACTGGAATGCTGGGGTGGATCATGCACGCCGCCGGACGCGAGCCGACCGTGATGAATGGCGCGGTCATGAAAAACTTCGTCAGCGAGGATCGCCCCTTCGCCAGCGCGCTGGTCGGGGGCGAGAGCATCTTCGTTTCCGAAGTGGACGAAAGCGACGGCTCCATCGCGCTCTATCGCCCCGCCGTCGGCGTGCTACTCAATGTCAGCCTCGACCATATGGGCATGGACGAATTGCGCGCGCTGTTCGGCGACTATCTGGAACGCAGCCGCATCGCCGTAATCAACGCCGACGATGCCGAGGCGCTGACATTGCTGCGCCACGCGAAGGAAGCGATCACCTTCGGCGTCGAACAGGAGAAGGCGCAGATCGGCGTGGTACCCGGCTCGATTGCCGACGGACCGACGCAGCAGGCGGCGCTGGTGGTGGACCGGCACGACGGGAGCGAGCACGCGCTCAAGCTCGCCATGCCGGGGCGGCACAATCTGTCGAATGCGCTCGCGGCTATTGCAGGCGCGACGGCGGCGGGGGTGCCGGTGGGCGTGGCAGTGGACGCGCTGGCGGGATTTGCCGGGCTGGCGCGCCGGTTCGACATCCTTGGCGCCAGCGCGAACGGCGTGACAGTGATCGACGACTTCGGCCACAATCCAGAGAAATGCGCCGCCACCTTGCGCACGCTCAAGGCGCATCCGGGCCGGGTCATCGCGTTCTTCCAGCCACACGGCTACGGACCCTTGCGCCAGATGGGCGACGAACTCGCCGCAAACCTTCGCCCGCGAACTGGGGCCGGAAGACATCACCGTCTTCTGCGACCCGGTCTATTACGGCGGCACCACCGACCGCACGCAGGGCAGCGAACGCATCGTCGAGCTGATCGTGGAAGCGGGCGGACTGGCGGAATATGTCGCGGACCGCGAGGATTGCGGCACGCTGATCGCAGGGCTGGCGAAACCGGGCGACCGCATCGTGGTGATGGGCGCGCGCGACGATACGCTGACGGGCTTTGCGAAAGGCTTGCTGGAGCGGGTCTGACCCGACAGCGCCGCCGCGATGCACCTTCCGACTTCGATCCGCAAGCAGTTCCTGCGCGACCATTGGCAGAAGAAGCCGCTGCTGATCCGCAACCCGTGGGACGCTTGGCGCAACCCCGTCGAGCCGGACGAACTGGCGGGGCTGGCCTGCGAACCGCATGTGGAATCGCGGCTGGTCACGGGCGATGCGGCCAGCGGCGGCGCACTCGCGCTGGAACACGGACCCCTGCCGCAAGACCGGTTCGATGCGCTGGGCACCTCCCCGTGGACCCTGCTGGTGCAGGCCGTCGACCACCATGTTCCCGCCGTATCCGACCTGCTCGAGGCGTTCCGCTTCCTTCCCAACTGGCGGATCGACGATGTGATGGTCAGCTACGCCACCGACACGGGCGGCGTCGGCGCGCATTACGACCAGTACGATGTCTTCCTCGTGCAGGGACTGGGGCGCAGGCGGTGGGAACTGGGCGGCCTGTGCGACGAGACAACGGCGTTGTTGCCGCATGATGACTTGCGCCTGCTGGCGGAGTTCGAGGCGCACAGGACTTCATTCTGGAACCCGGCGATATCCTCTATGTGCCGCCGGGCATCGCGCACAAAGGCACCGCCATCGGGCACGACTGCATGACCTATTCCGTCGGCTTCCGCGCGCCGTCCCGCATGGAACTGGTCGAAAGCTGGACCGAAGCCGTGCTCGATACGATGCCCGATGACGACGCCGACCGCTATGGCGATGCCGGGCTGGCCATCCAGACCAACCCCGGCGAGATTTCGGACGAGGCCCTGTCCCGCCTGCACGATATGGTCGTCGCAAAGCTGGCCGACCGGGAGGCGTTTGCGCGCTGGTTCGGACAATACGCCACCGCGCCGAAGAACGACACCATCGACTGGCGGCCCGATCCTCCCGTCGGCCCAGAAGCCGTCGCAATGTCGCTGCAAGATGGCACCGCATTGATCCGCAACCCCGCCAGCCGTTTCGCCTTTGTCCGGCAAGCGGACGACGGGGTGCTGCTGAGCGTGGACGGCGAAGCGACCGCATGTTCCGGCGCGACGGCACGTTTCGCCGAAGCGCTCTGCGCCAGCCCGCGTATCGCGGTGAACCACGGTGACGCCACGAGCCAGCCCGTCCAGTCATTGATCCACGACCTCATCAATCGCGGCTGCATCGCCTTCGAAGAGTAGGCGGACTACGGCACCGACCTCTCGACCCACTGCCCCACGCGTATGTCCGCCACGGTCCAGTCCCCGATGGACCAGCGCATCAGGCGCAGCGTCGGGTGCCCGACCGCCGCCGTCATCCGCCGGACCTGCCGGTTCTTACCCTTCGCGCAAGGTCAGGCTGATCCAGCTATCGGGGATCGACTTGCGCACCCTGATCGGCGGATCGCGCGGCGGCAGCGCCGGGTCCGTAATACGCTCGGCCTGCGCGGGCCGGGTCATGCCATCCTTCAGCCGCACCCCTTCGCACAACCACCGCAAAGCCGCCGCGTCCGGCTCGCCCTCCACCTGCACCAGATAGGTTTTGGGCAATTTGTAACGCGGATCGGCAATCCGCGCCTGCAACCTGCCGTCGTCGGTCAGCAACAGCAACCCCTCGCTGTCCCGATCCAGCCGCCCCGCCGGGTAAAAGCCCGGCAAGTCGATAAATTCGGACAGCGTCTGCCGCTGCGTCGGACTGCCGCGATCCGTGAATTGCGACAGCACGCCATAGGGTTTGTTGAAGAGGATCAGGCGCGGCATGGAGGCACTATTGGCGCACTGCGGGCTGGGTCAAGCAATATGGAGCGTTATAGACGTTACGCTAGTTGCGACTATAGCTACGATGACAGTCATCGGCAACCTAGCTCGCTCAGATCCTCAGCCAAACTAGATCAAATTTACCGAAGATTTAAGGACATTCGGCACCTTCTACAGAGCCTTACACCGCTGAAACCATTTCGTCTGTCATAAGTGAAACAGCCGGAAATGGAACTGAGATCTGATCATTGACACCTGTGGACCGGCATAGCATGGTGTATCATGGTCAGGTTTACGCAGCGTTTCGCGCTAAAGCGGCTGAAGCAATAACTCTCGGTTCTGTACGGATAAGCTTGGGCAAGCAACGGCTCTGAGTTGCTTTAGACGAGATTTGCTAGCATTCAAGAGTATCGGTAAAGACGTTGCAGATTCCGAAGTTATGCAACATACTGCAGCATGTGATTTTGGGATCTATCGATTTGCTCGTTTTCTTAAGATAAAGTCGACTAAGGGTATTTAATTCGAGGTCAGCACCATGCGGCTCTACGGTTACTGAACTTGGCAACTTGTTCTCTAATGCGCTTTGGCCAGTCCAAGCGCGTGTTGCGATGAGCTTGTCTTCCCCTCAAAATCGCGGTCCGTTCGAGCTACGCTGAAATCCAGCGAGCTTTCAAAGAGCTTCATGTAAGCCTGTCGCCAGCTGAAAAAGCCGCAGATAGCGACGGTTGGGTGTATTTTCGTTGGTGGGTGGGCGTCACGAATGCCCGCTTTGAAGAAGCGAGAACTACAAAAGATGGCCGGAAAATGTCTGCCGATAACGTCGAGAAGCTCTTTCTGAACGTTTTGCTTTCGATGCCCAATCAACAGGCAGAGCGAGCTCGCTAATGTAGTAGCTTATAGCAGAAAATTATCGTGACGATTATAAAATCGGTCGAAGGTGCTGTTTCTGAAGTCAATCGCAAGACCAAGGCCACTGGCTCAAACGCGCAAGAATTACCGCGGACCCATGCGCTGCGGTCGCCGATTTCGACGCAATAATGCCGAATAAATAAATCCTGAGTCAATGAGAATCTACGCATCCTGAAGATGATCAATCTCTCTATTCATGATTAATGAGCCTATTCTTCACGCCACCCCGCTAGGGTGCCCCAGTTTCAACACCTTGTGCAACACGAACACCAGCACCCCGCCTACCATAATCCCGACCAGCGCCGACACGCCCGCATAGGTCATCCAGCCCAGCAGGCCGCCTGCGCCGCCGGTCATTTCCTTGACGCCGTTCTCCAGCCCGTGGCCGAAATCGTACAGGCTATCCACGCCCAGTTCGTGCAGCGCGTGGATCAGGATGCCGCCGCCGACCCATAGCATCGCGACCGTGCCGATCACGCTCAGCGCGACCAGCAGCTTGGGCATCGCCGCGACCAGCCCGCGCCCGACCGCCTGCGACACGCTGTTCGCGCGCTGCGACAGGGCCAGGCCGACATCGTCCATCTTCACGATCAGCGCCACCGCGCCATACACCACAATCGTAATCGCGATGCCGACCACCGCCAGCACGCCCGCGCGCACCCAGAAATCGTCCGCCGCCACTTCGTTCAGCGTGATCGCCATGATCTCCGCCGACAGGATCAGGTCGGTCCGCACCGCGCCCGCGATGCGCTGTTTCTCGAACGCTTCGGGGTCTTCGATGGCGTCTTCCAGCGTCTTGCCGTGCTTCTCCCCGCCCAGCTTCTCGATGACCTTTTCCGCACCTTCGTAGCTCAAATACAGGCCACCCGCCATCAGCACGAAGATGATCGCGGCAGGCAGGAACTCGCTCAGCAACAGCGCGCCGGGCAGCAGGATCAGCAGCTTGTTTTTCAGACTGCCCTTGGTGATCTGCCAGATGATCGGCAGCTCGCGCGCTGGCGACAGGCCGGTGACGTAGCTGGGCGTGACCGCCGCATCGTCGATCACCACGCCCGCCGCCTTCGCGCCCGCGCGGCTGGCGGCGACGCCGATATCGTCCACCGATGCGGCGGCGACGCGGGCGATCACCGCCACATCGTCCAACAGGGCAACCAGTCCACCGGGCATAACGCTTACTCCTTCGCAAGCCACCGCCCTGCCCATCGCGGACGGCGCGCGCAACCGCTGTTTGCGCCTGTCCTACACGAAGCGCCACTGTCATACCCTTTGCCAGCGGGGCGATACGGATGAGGCAAGGAGGGCATGGACCGGCAAAAGTGCGAAAGCCACACCGCCCTGTCGCGGACTGCCGTTTATGCGGTGCCGTTCAAGGGCTTGCGCAGGAAAGTCACGGATGTCTGACGGCGAACGAGCGGTCCACGGACGCCATGCCAGCCGCTATAACGTCGCCAGCCACAGAGCTTGCATTCTGGCCCGATACGGCTATGTGCCTTCGCTTCCCGACATCGTCGGGGAATCCAAGAAAGCCGGAGGGGCCCCGTCATCCGGACGGACATGCCAGCGATCGGCAGTACTGAAAGGCATGAAGCATGGCTCTATACGAGCATGTGTTCCTTGCGCGCCAGGATCTGAGCCAGGCTCAGGTCGACACATTGGCGACGCAGGCAACCGAAATCATCGAAGCGAACAAGGGCAAGGTCACCCGCGTGGAATCGTGGGGGCTGAAAAGCCTCGCCTACAAGATCGACCGCAACCGCAAGGCGCATTTCGTAATGCTCAACATCGACGGCCCCGGTGCCGTGGTCGAACGAGCTGGAGCGCCAGACCCGCATCAACGAAGACGTCATCCGCTACATGACCATCCGCGTGGACGAACACGAGGAAGGCCCCAGCGTGATGATGCGCAAGAACGACCGCGACACCAAGAAGCGTCGCGATCGGGAGGACCACAACTGATGGCCCGTCCGTTTTTCCGCCGTCGCAAGAGCTGCCCGTTCCAGGCCAAGAATGCCCCCGCCATCGATTACAAGGATGTGCGGCTGCTTCAGGGTTTCATTTCGGAACGCGGCAAGATCGTGCCCAGCCGCATCACCGCGGTATCCGCCAAGAAGCAGCGCGAACTCGCCAAGGCGATCAAGCGTGCGCGCCATATCGGCCTGCTTCCCTACATCGTGAAGTAAGAGGAGACTCAATATGGATATCATTCTCCTCCAGCGCGTCGGCAGCCTCGGCTCCATCGGCGATGTGGTCACCGTGAAGGACGGCTTTGCGCGCAACTTCCTGTTGCCGCAGAAGAAGGCGCTGCGCGCCAATGCCGCCAACAAGAAGGTGTTCGAAGCCAACCGCGAGCGACTGGAAGCCGAAAACGCCGAACGCCGCACCGAAGCGGAGACGGCGGGCGGCAAGGTCGACGGCGCAGAAATCGTGCTGATCCGCGCGGCGTCCAATGCCGGCCAGCTATACGGTTCGGTCAATGTCCGCGATATCGTGGCAGGGCCTTGCCGACAAGAAGCACGAGATCGACAAGAAGCAGGTCATCATGGGCAGCCCGATCAAGACGATCGGCATGCACGATGTGACCATCGCCCTGCACCCCGAAGTCGAGGTGACGGTGAAAGCCAACGTCGCACGGTCCGACGACGAAGCCGAGCTGCAGAGCCAGGGCGTCGACGTGCTGGCCCAGATCTTCGCCGACGAACAGGCCGAGATCGAGGAACAGGCGGCGGCCAACACCACGCCAGGCGGTCTGGAACCGGGCGAAATCCCGGCGGACATGCTGGAAGACGGTGCGGAACCGGCAGCGGACGACACCGTGGCCGACACCGAAGCCGACGCGGATGGCGCCGAGCCGGAGCCGACCGAAGACTGACGCAGGGGCCACAAACCCTTACGCCAACCGATACAGGCGCGTCCTTCTTGCAAGGGCGCGCCTGTTTCGTCTCCGGCCTCCAAGCTTTGAATTATGACACGAGCGGTCTAGCCTTCAACATGACAGATATCGACACCATCCTCGGCGAACTGGAAACGCTCTACACCGCATCGGTGGAGCGCCTGCGCAACGACGTGATCGCTTTCGGGCGCGACGGCACGCTGCCGTCGAAGTCGCGCCGCACCGACGGCAGCTACGCCTATCCGGAACTGCTGGTGACATTTGCCGGGGGTGACGCGCCGGCAGCGCGCAGCCCGCTCGATCGCAACCACGCCTATGGCCGCCTGAATGCGGAGGGGCATTACGCCACCACCGTCACCCGCCCCGCCCTGTTCGGCGACTACCTGCGCGAACAGCTGGCCATCATCACCGAAGATTACGACGTCACCCTGTCCGCCCGCCCCTCGCGGCAGGAAATCCCGTTTCCCTATGTGCTGGACGGCGGTGTGGGCGCGGGGCTGGCGGGGATCAGCCCCAACGAACTGGCGCGGCATTTCCCGGCAACCGAGCTGGCCGATATCGGCGACGAGCTGGCCGACGGGATCGAGATCGACGAGACGATGGACACGATCCCGCTGTCGCTGTTCGACGGGCTGCGCACCGATTTCAGCCTCGCGCGGCTGGCGCATTACACCGGCACCCGGCCCGAGGACTTCCAGAAGTTCATCCTGTTTACGAACTATCACCGCTATGTCGATGAATTCGTTGACTGGGCGGGCGAGCAACTGGCGCAGGACGGCTACAGCGCGCTGGCAGGTGCGGGCGGCCTGCACCTGACCGAGGCGCGCGCCGATGCGCGGCTGGAACTGAGCGATACCGCATGGCGCCGCCACCAGATGCCCGCCTATCACCTCGTCGGCGAAGGGCGGAACGGCATCACGCTGGTCAATATCGGCGTCGGCCCCAGCAACGCCAAGACGATCTGCGACCACCTCGCGGTGCTGCGCCCCGAGGCGTGGCTGATGATCGGCCATTGCGGCGGCCTGCGCCCCAGCCAGAAGATCGGCGACTACGTGCTGGCCCACGCCTATCTGCGCGACGATCACGTGCTGGACCCCGTCCTGCCACCCGAAATCCCTCTCCCCGCCATCGCCGAAGTGCAGCAGGCGCTGGCCGGTGCGGCGGAGGAAGTGAGCGGCGAACAGGGCAGCGACCTGAAAAAGCGGATGCGGACCGGCACCGTGGTGACGACGGACGACCGCAATTGGGAGCTGCGCTACACCCAGTCCGCGCGCCGCCTGTCGCTCAGCCGCGCGGTCGGCATCGACATGGAAAGCGCCACCATCGCCGCCCAGGGCTACCGCTTCCGCGTCCCCTACGGCACCCTGCTCTGCGTCAGCGACAAGCCCCTGCACGGCGAAATCAAGCTGCCCGGCCAGGCCAACACCTTCTACGAAGAAGCCATCGCCGCCCACCTGCAAATAGGCGTAACCGCCTGCCGCCGCCTGCGCGAAGAAGGAACGCGCCTGCACAGCCGCAAATTGCGGGCGTTCAACGAGCCGCCGTTCCGCTAACCCTTCGGCAAATCCTTGGTTTCCAGATCGGGTATCACCGCCCGCAGCGTTTCGACGATCTTGCCGCTTGTCACCGGCTTCTCCAGCACGCGGTCGTCGCTGGTGCAGAAGGTAATCTGGTCCTTGGTGTAGGCACTGATGAAAACGAACGGCACGCCGCGTTCGCGCAGGACGTTGGCGACAGGCTCGCTGGTCTTGCCGTCGCCCAGGTTCACGTCGAGGAACGCGGCGTGGACATCGGCGGAACGTGCCAGTTCCTCGGCATCTTCCAGCTTCAGTGCCGGGCCGACCACCTCGAAGCCCAGATCGGTCAGGATGTCGTTCATCTCGAACGCGACGAACACTTCGTCCTCGACCACCAGTATGCGCGAAATGTCGTCGTTCAGCATTGCCTGTTCTTCCTCCGGCAAGGGCATGGTGAAATGCCACTCGAATCCTTCCGGCGCGAACTCGCGCCGGACCTGTCCCTGTGTCTCCGCCATAAGCGCGCGACCGATGACGAAGGTTCCGAACCCCTCGTCGGTAGGTTCCGAAACAGGCGGCCCGCCACTTTCGACCCACGAGATATGCAGCACTGTCGTGCCGTCCATGCGCGCCTTGCGCCAGCGCAGCGACACGCGGCCATCGGGAGCGGACAGGCTGCCATATTTGAGCGCATTGGTCGCCAGCTCGTAAAACGCCATCGAGAACGGCAGCGCGGACCGCGTGGTCAGCGACGCGGCCTCGCCCTCTATATCGATGCGGTCGGCGGCGATCTTGTCCAGCACCAGGCGCGCCACGTCCTCCAGCGGCGCAGTGCGGTAATCGGAGCCGACCAGCGTGGCATGCGCCTGTGCATAGGCATTGAGGCGGGAGTCGATATTGGCGCGCAGTTCGCCGCCTACGCCCGCTTGGCGCAGCGAGCGCCCGACGATGGCGTTTGTGACGCTGAAGGCGTTCTTCACGCGGTGGTTCAGCTCCGCGATCAACACGTTCTGCGCATCGCGCAGATGGTGTTCCTCGTCCACGTCGACGCACGCCACCGCTCCGCCGATCAAGGTGCCCTCGGCGTCGCGGACCGAGTTGCCGATGATCCGCATCCAGAACCGCGTGTCGTCGCCGCGCTGGTAATGCACGGTCAGTTCGGCATAGTCGATATCCTCGCGCAGCACGCGCGCCAGCGGATATTCGAGCGATTGCACCCGCGTTCCGTCAGGGTGGTAGGAGACCCACTCGCCATAATTCTCGGCATCGCGCGAATGCAGGATGGGGTGGCGCACCATATCGGACAGCGCGCGATTGCCTTGCAGGATGCGCCCATTGATATCGGTGACCGCCACGCCAACCGGCACGGTTTCGATCATCGTTTCGAACAGCGCGCGCTCGTCGTTCTGGGTGGCAATGCGTTCGGTCCGCTCGCCCTTCAGCGCATCGAGCTGCGCCTCGACATCGCGGATGCGCTGCTCAAGTTGTTCGGTCGTGCGTCCTTCGCTCATCCGGCCCCTCGGGTCTTCGTCTTGCCCGGCTTCGCGTTGCCTTCGATGAATTCGATGATCTGGCCTGCAATATCCTTGCCCGTGGCGTTTTCGATGCCTTCGAGGCCGGGCGAGCTGTTCACTTCCATGATGACCGGCCCGTGATTGGACCGCAGCAAGTCCACGCCGCAGACATTCAGCCCCATCGCCTTGGCCGCGCGCACCGCCGTGCTGCGTTCTTCGGGCGTGATCTTGATAAGCTGCGCGCTGCCGCCTCGGTGCAGGTTGCTGCGGAACTCGCCCTCGGCACCCTGCCGCTTCATCGCGGCGACGACCTTGCCGCCCACGACCAGACAGCGGATGTCCGACCCGCCCGCTTCCTTGATGAATTCCTGCACCATGATGGCGATGTTCGCGCCGCGAAACGCCTCGATGATAGACGCGCCGCCCTTCAGCGTTTCGGCCAGCACCACGCCGATGCCCTGCGTGCCTTCGAGCAGCTTGATGACCACCGGCGGGCCGTTGACCGCCTTGATGATGGCTTCGGCCTGCTTGGGATCGTTGGCATAGGCGGTCAGCGGCAAGCCGAGACCGTACTTCGCCATGATCTGGGTGGAGCGCAACTTGTCGCGGCTGCGGCCGATGGCGACGCTTTCGTTCAGCGACCACATGCCGCCCATCTCGAACTGGCGCAGCACCGCAAGGCCATAAGCGGTGATGGACGCACCGATGCGGGGGATGACCGCATCGTAACCGGTCAGCGTTTCGCCCTTGTACATGACGGTCGGGCGATGGCTGGCGATATTCACCGTGCAGCGGGTGGTGTTGAGAATATCGAGCGTATGGCCGCGCTGTTCGGCGGCCTCGACCAGCCGTTTGTGCGAATACAGGTTCGGGTTACGGGCAAGCATCGCGATTTTCATTTCAGTATCCTTTCGCGCTCTTCGGCGCTGGACTGGAGGTAACTGCGGCCGCAATCGACCAGGAAACGGCTGCGCAGGGCGGTGCGTCCGATCAGGATCGGAAACTGCATGTCGGACCGGTCGGCAAGGCTGAATTCCGCGCGGAACCGGATTGCGCCGAGTTGCAGGTCGGTCTTGATGATGAACCGGTCCTGCGTTTCGCCATTGCTGCTGGTGATGGTGCGGTGGTCCGCGCGCGGCACTTCGCAGCGTTACCGGCTGCACCTGGTTATGGCCCAGATCGAGCAGGAAGCGGACCATTTGCAGGCCGTCCGCTTCGAAGCGTTCGATGGCGACCGCGTGCAGGCTGGAGGTGCGCGCACCGGTATCGATCTTGGCGGGAATGCGGTGGTCGGTCAGGTCCGGCAGGGACACCATTTCGCGCCAGCCGACGGGCTGCTTCGTCGCTTTACGCTTGGGCTTGGCTTCCGACACGCGGCCTTTTGGCAGCATCCGCAGCGGTGCGCCAGCTATTTGCGGCCCACCAGTTCCAGGCAATCGTCCCACAACTGCGCCGACGCTTCGCCGTCTCGCGCCAGCGCAGACGGTTCGACCAGCACGGTGCGTTTGCCGCGCACCGACCAGTAGGCGCCCCGTTCTCCGTCATGTGCCTTGTCCACGATGAGCAAGGCGAGCAGGCGACCGGTGTTTTCGAGGCTGCTGCTGTGCTTCGACAGGCCGATCAGCGGGGAAAGCAGCGTGTTCACCGCGCGCATCGGCGCAGGATAGTCGCGGGCGATCCGGCGTGGTCATGACCACGCCGGGATCGAAGGCCAGCACCGTCAACTCCGGCGCGCGCTTCGCCAGTTCCCGCGCCGTCATGATATTGGCCAGTTTGGACGACGCATAAGCGCGCATCGCCTGCTTCATTGCGCTGTTCGGCAAAGCCATATCGCGTTCGGGATAGGCCAGCGCAACGGCATCCGCATGGTCGGGCGCAACGACCAGCATCGAGGTTGCCGGATCATGGGCGATGCTGCCGGTGAAGATCACGCGGGCATCGGCCGCCAGCCGGTCGCGCAGCAGGTCCAGCAGCAGGAACGGCGCGAGCTGGTTGACGCAGAACGTTTTCTCCATGCCGTTGTCCGCCCGCTCCGGCTTGTAGAGTGCGATGCCGGCATTCAGGACCAGCACGTCGATCTGCTCGTCGCCGATCACGTCGGCAAAAGTGCGGACGGACGCGAAGTCCTCCAGATCGAGCCAGTGCGCCTCCACATTTGCGGCCTGCACATCTTCGGGCAGATCGTGCGGCGTGCGCGCGCCGATCACCAGCGTATCGACACCGGCCTCCACCAAACGCGCGGCAGCATCGAGGCCGAACCCGGAGGTGGCCCCCGTCATCACGATACGCATCGTATAAGCTCCTGAAATTACTAGCCTGATTGCCAGCCTGCCTGGAAAGCAGGCGGTCTAACGCGGCCTTGCCCGCGAACCGGGCAGGATGGCAAGCCCGTCCCCGCTGTCGCCAACTGCAAAGCGCCGCAATATCACCACCCGGTGGGCTTGCCCGCGTTCTGTTCGTCCAGCCACGCCTTTAACGGCGCGAAGTACTCGACCAGCGCCGCGCCGCTCATCTTGCGGCTGCCGGTGAAGGCTTCCAGTGCGTCGGGCCACGGCTTGCTCGCGCCCAGTTCCAGCATCGCATTCAGCTTCGCACCGACATCCTCGTTGCCGTAGAACGAACAGCGGTGCAGCGGGCCTTCCCAGCCAGCCTCGTCGCAGGCTGCCTTGTAGAACTGGAATTGCAGGATGCGCGCGAGGAAATAGCGGGTGTAAGGCGTATTGCCCGGAATGTGGTACTTTGCGCCTGCATCGAAGGCATCGGCGGGCCGCTCGACCGGCGGTACGATGCCCTGGTATTCTTCCTTCAGGCCATGCCATGCGGTGTTGTAATCGGCAGGTGTGATGGAGCCGTCGAACACGCCCCAGCGCCATTTGTCGACCAGCAGCCCGAACGGCAGGAACGCCACCTTGTCCATCGCCTGACGCAGCAGCAGGCCGATATCCTTGTCCGGCCCCGGCACCTGCGCCCGATCCAGCATGTCGATCTGCACCAGATATTCCGGCGTAATGCTCAGCGCGATCATGTCGCCGATGGCCTCGTGGAACCCGTCATTCGCCCCATTGAGGTGGATGAAGTCCTGTTCCTTGTAAGCGCGCTGATAATAATTGTGGCCCAGCTCGTGATGGATGGTCACGAAGTCGTCCGCATTGGGCTTGATGCACATCTTGATGCGGATATCGTCCTTGTTGTCGATATCCCATGCGCTGGCATGGCAGGCTACTTCGCGGTCGGCAGGCTTCACGAACTGGCTGCGTTCGTAGAATGTCGCGGGCAGCGGATCGAAACCGAGCGAGCTGAAAAACTGTTCGCCAACGCGGACCATACCGACCTCGTCCAACCCCTTCTCCGCAATCAGGTCGGTGATGTCATAGCCGATATCGCCCGCGCCTTCGGGTGCGACCAGCGGATAGACATTGCCCCATTCCTGCGCCCACATATTGCCGAGCAGGTCGGCGCGGATCGGGCCGGTCTTCGACTGGATGGCGTCTCCATATTTGGCGTTGAGGTTCCAGCGGACATAGGTGTGCAGGCTGTCGTAAAGCGGCTTCACCTCCTGCCACATGCGCTCCAGATCGGCGGAGAAATCCTCCGCCGGCATGTCGTAGCCCGAACGCCACATCGCCCCCACATCGGCAAAGCCCAGCTCGCGCGCGCCTTCGTTGGCAATGGCGACCATGCGGGTGTAATCAGCCTTCATCGGCGTGCCGACATTGCTGTGCCAGCTTTCCCACATTTCGGCCAGTTCGGCGGGCGTGCGGTCTGCATTACCCATCTCGGCCTCGATATCGGATCCGTTCAGTTCGGCACCGTTCAGCGTGCCCTTGCCCTTGCTGTACTGGCTGTTGAGCGAGGTCGCGATGTCGTTCAGCTCGGTCGCCGCGCCGGGCGTGGTCGGCGCGGGCAGGACGATGCCGTTGCGCAGGATATCCAGCTTGCGCGCCACCACCGGATCGAGGCCAGGCACTTGCGCCCACTTCGCCGCCTCCAGCGCATAGGCGACCGACTTCTCGGTGCCTTCCGCCCCGATGGCCGCCGCCATCGCATCCGTGTCGGGCGTGATATAGGTCTGGTTGACCCACAGGATGCGCCCTGCCTCGACGGTATATTCGGCCAGGTCGGCCTCCACCATCGCCAGCCAGTCCGCCGCGCCCTGTGGCGTCATTGCGGGGGCCTGGGTTGTCAGCGTCCCATCCGCAGTCTGCGCGTAAGAGGGCGCGGCGAGCGAAATGGCGAGCGCGGCAAGCGCAACGGGAGCGAATTTCATGGGCGTAGGTCCTTGATCGGGATGTCGGATGTCGATGGCGGATTGCACCTGACGCCTGCGTTAATCAAGCGGCGAAGAAACGCACCAGTTCGTCGCCCATCGCGCCTTCCGCGACCGAGCTCATATGCGTGCCGGGTATCTCGACATAACCGGCATCGGGCAGCGTCTCGGCAAGCGTCGGGGCGGAGCCGTTATCCGTATCCTTCGCCCCGCACAGCACCAGCGTGGGCATGGTCAGCGCGGCCAGCTGTTCCGGCGTGGCGTCGGCCACCGATTGCAGCAGGAGGCGGGCGGCATCGCGATCCACTTTCATGGTCTTCATGAAGCTGACAGCCATAAACGCCGGATCGCCGCGCTTTACGCTGTCGAACCGGTCGATGGCGTCGATGAAAGAATGCCGCGCGCCGGTCCCATCCGGCAAGCCCTTTCAGCCCCATTCCGACCAGCGCCAGCCGCCGCGGCGCAAGCCCGTTGATAACGCATCGCGCCGCCGTCCGCGCGCCGAGCGAGAAACCGGCAAGGTCGTAATCGGTCAACTCCAGCGCCTCGACCAGCGCCGCCACATCGCACGCCAAGCACGTCGTCGGGATAGGCCGCAGGGTCATGCGGTTTCACGCTGTCGCCATGCGCGCGAGCGTCGGGCATGATGACCACAAACCCCGCATCCGCCAGCTTGCGCGCATGGCCGAACCGTACCCAATTCATCTCGGCGTTGGAGAACAGGCCGTGCAGCAGCAGGAGAGGCCGCCCCTCGCCCATGCGATGCACCGCAAGTTCAATTCCGTCGAAGGAGGGGATGGTTTGCAATATGGTCTTACTCATGCAGTTTTGCCTGTCGGGAGCCTTTTATTGCAACACCGGATGCGCTCATGACTACCCAAGCAATTCCAAGCGATCGCCGAGACCGGCCTGTTCGGCGGCCCGGACAAGCGCCTTGTCGGCAGTTATCACAGTTCCATCGAGTTTCACGGCAAGCGTGAGATACAGGGCGTCATAGACCGGATGCCTTATCCGGAGAGCCATCCCCAAACACTCGCTCACAAGCTCTCGTGTTGGAATAATCTCGTCCACGAAGCGTGCAAGATTGTCCAAACATTCCTCGGCATGACGTTCTGCAAGTCGTAAATATTTGACCTTGTTCCACAAGGCCCCGGCCGCTTCGATCAAGGCCCAATCGGGTATGACGCGTCTGTCTATCCGGTCCAGCAAAGCCAGCGCGTCCTCCGAACCCGCTTCTTCCACCACCAACTTCACCAGTACGCTGGCGTCAAGAACCAGGGGCATCGGCACGTCCGTCATCGACCCATCGACCGCCCTGAGTTTCTCGATACCGCCTGATAGTCTGCGTGCTGTCATCCTGCGGCGGCCCGTGCGATGTAGTCGCCCGCAGCCGCTTCGACAGAGCCTTCAGCTCGCTTGCATCACTACGGACCGAGGGTTTCGCGCGTTCCAGCGCATCACGCAGCTCCGCCTCCAAGGAGCGCCCGTTGGTTCTTGCTGCCGACCGGTAGAGATCGAGTATTTCATCATCAAGATTTCTGACGAGCGCTTGTGCCATGTCAAAATGATAGCATTATGCTATCACAATCGCAACAGATCAAAACATCACCCCTTCTGCAAATGCCGTCGGCCCAGCAGTTCCGCGATTTGCACGGCATTAAGCGCCGCGCCCTTGCGCAGATTGTCGCTGACGCACCACAGCACCAGTCCGTTCTCCACCGTCGGATCTTCGCGCACGCGGCTGATATAGGTGGCGCTGTCGCCCGCCGCCTCCACCGGTGTGATGTATCCGCCATCCTCGCGCTTATCGAGCAGCATGCAGCCGGGTGCCTCGCGCAGGATGTCCTGTGCGGCCTCTGCACTTAGCTCGTTCTCGAACTCGATATGCACCGCCTCGGAATGGCCGACGAACACCGGCACCCGCACACATGTCGCGGTCAGCTTGATCTTAGGGTCAAGAATCTTCTTGGTCTCGACCATCATCTTCCATTCCTCCTTCGTCGATCCATCGTCCAGGAAGCTGTCGATATGCGGGATGACGTTGAAGGCGATCTGCTTGGTAAAGGTTTCCGGCACCACGGGATCGGCCACGAAGATGGCACGGCTCTGCTGGAACAGCTCGTCCATGCCCGCCTTTCCCGCTCCGCTGACCGACTGGTAGGTGCTCACGACCACCCGCTTGATCGTGGCCGCATCGTGCAACGGCTTCAGCGCCACGACCAGCTGCGCCGTGGAACAGTTGGGATTGGCGATGATGTTGCGCGCGGCATAGCCGTCGATGGCGTCGGGATTTACCTCCGGCACGATGAGCGGCACGTCGGGGTCCATGCGATAAAGCGAGCTGTTGTCGATCACCACGCAGCCCGCTGCAGCAGCCTTTGGCGCATATTCCTTGGCCGGGCCGCTACCCGCAGCGAACAGGGCGATGTCCCATCCGGCAAAGTCGAAATGCTCAATATTGCGGCATTTCAGCATTTTGCCGGTATCGCCGAATTCCACCTCGCTGCCATGCGAGCGCGAGCTGGCGACGGCGGCGATCTCGTCGCACGGGAATTCGCGTTCGGCCAGGATCTGCATGATCTCGCGCCCGACATTTCCCGTCGCGCCGACGATGGCTACCCGATATCCCAAAACAGTACTCCGTTTGTATTTGCAGTTGCATTGCGCTCTAGCATCGAATGCAGGGCACGGAACGGATTTATCTTTGAGCGGGGGAAAGCTGGGGCATGGCGGCGGATAATATGAAAGGCGTAAGTCTGGCCGACTGGCGCGGTGCGGCGCGCAAGTTCAGTCATGGCGAGCATACCATCGCCTGCTGGCTGGGCGGCAATGCCGCGCGGCGGCCGCTGCTGCTGCTGCACGGTTTTCCCACCGCATCGCATGACTGGGCGGCGGTGTGGGACGGTCTGGGCCAGCGCCACGGGCTGGTCGCCGCCGACATGCTCGGCTTCGGCCTGTCCGACAAACCCAAAGGCGGGTTCGACGGCACAGGCTATACCATCCACCGACAGGCCGACATGCAGGAGGCGCTGCTGACGCGCCTGGGTATCTCCGAATTCGATATCCTGGCCCATGATTACGGCGTGTCGGTCGCGCAGGAAATGCTCGCGCGCCAGCTGGAGGGGTCCGGTGCCAGCGGCCTTGGTCAGGTCGTTTTCCTGAATGGCGGCCTGTTCCCCGACCAGCACCGCCTGCGCCCGATCCAGCGGCTCGGCACCTCTGCGCTCGGCCCGCTGGTCAGCCGGGGCCTGACGCGCGAAAAATTCGGCAAGAGCTTCAGCGAAGTGTTCGGCCCGCGCACGCAGCCGACGGCGCAGGAGCTGGACGATTACTGGTGGCTGATAACGCGCAAGGGCGGCCACCGCCTGTTTCACAAGCTGCTGCATTATATCGCGGACCGCAAAGCGAATGAGGCGCGCTGGGTCAGTGCGCTGAAAACCGCGCCCGAACGCATCGGCTATATCAACGGTGCGCTGGACCCGGTTTCCGGCAAGCATTCCTACGAGGCATGGCGCGCCCGCCTGCCCGGTGCGCGGCACCACCTACTGCCGGGCGCAGGCCACTATCCGCAGGTCGAGGCACCGAAGGCCGTTATCGACACCACGCTTGAATGGCTGAACTGATTATTCGGGCGGCGTGACACCGTGCGCGCGCAGGAAGCGGAAGATCGTGTTCCACATATGCGGGCTGATATTCTCGCCCGATACGCGGTGGGTATAACCGGGATAGAGCATCATCTCGAACGGCACATTGCCCTCCTGCAACACGCTGATGAGTTCGGACGAGTTTTCGAACACCACATTGTCGTCCGCCATGCCGTGGATCAGCAGCAGCGGGTCGCTGATCTTGGCTGCATCGGGGATGGCGCTGGCTTTCTCATATGCTTCGGGCACAACGCGCGGATCGCCCATGAACCGTTCGGTGTAATGCGTATCGTATAGTTCCCAGCGTGTGACCGGTGCGCCGGAGATGCCGGCGGCAAACAGGCCGGGGTCGGCCTGCATCTGCTTCAGCGTCATGTAGCCGCCATAGGACCAGCCATAGAGCGCGATCTTGTCCGCATCGACGAAGTCCAACGTCTTGAGATACTCCGCGCCGACGCGCTGGTCATCCACCTCGACCCCGCCCATCGCGTGATACAGCGGCTGTTCGAAGGTGACGCCGCGATTGGCGCTGCCGCGATTGTCCAGCTCGAACCAGATATAGCCCGCATCGACCACCGCCTGCTGCAACGCGCCGTCCCAGCCGCGCGTCACGATTTGCGGGCCGGGGCCGCTATAGTGGTGATAGAACACCGGGTACGTCTTGCCCGGCTCCATCTGCGGCGTGACCATTTTCCAGTACAGGTCGGTGGTGCCGTCCGCCGCCTTGATCGTGCCGAAGCTGGCAGGGCGATGGCTGGTAAGGTGCGGGGTGTAGGGATGGTCCGCATCGAGCGCGTTTTCCTCGACCCAGGCAAGCCGCTTTCCGGTCGCGTCCGCAAGGTAGCTTTGCGGCGGCTGGTTGTGGCTGGACCGCGAGATCAGCAGTGTCTTGCCGTCCTTGTCCATGCTGGCCGAATGGGTGAAGCCATTCGTGGTGAGTTGCACCACAACCTCCGAGGCCGGACCTTCGCCAGTGTAGCCGGTGACATAGACATGCTGCTCCAGCACATCCTTCACGCAGCGATAATAGATAAGCCCGCGCTCCTGATCGACACCGACCAGGTCCGTGACGGGTGAGGAACCGCTGGTCAGCTGAGTCCATTCGCCATCGGCGAAGCGATACAGGTGGCTAAACCCGTCGCGTTCCGACCACCAGATCAGCGAACCGTCTTTCAGGAAGCGATAGCTGTCGCTCAGATTGATCCAGTAGTCGGATGTCGCGGCTTCTTCCGTAAACAGTACCTCGCTCGCGCCGGTTGCCGGATCGACTTTCAGCATGTCCAGCACGGTCTGCTCGCGGTTCTGACGCTGCACATACAGCGTGCCGTCGGGTGCCCAGTCCACTCGCGCGAGGTAGATGTCGGTTTCCTCGCCCAGATCGACTTCGACGCGGTTGCCGCCATCGGCATCCATCACGAACAATTGCACGATGGCATTGTCGCTGCCCGCAACGGGATAGCGCTGGTCGAACACCTTGGTGCCCGTCGCGCCGATTGCCGCGCGGGTGACCACGCCGACGGGGCTTTCGTCGGTGCGTTGTACGGCGATGCGGCTGTCGTCCTTGGCCCACCAATAGCCGGTCAGGCGTCCCATTTCCTCTTGCGCCACGAATTCCGCCTCGCCCCAGCGGATCAGTTCGCCTTCCTTGGGCGTGACGGGCACCGCATCGGCACCCACCTCGCCTACGAACAGCCGCCGCTCGCGCACGAAGCTGGCATAACGGCCGGTCTCGCTCAGTTTGGGATTGAGTTCGCTTTCCTCGGTGTCGGTCAGGCGCTGCACAGTGCCGTCCAGCTTTGCCAGATACAGGTCGCCATCCAGCGGGACCAGCACGCCGCTGCCGTCCGCCGTCCACTGATAGGATATGATGCCCTTCAGATTGCCGACGCGCGCCCGTTCGCGCTGCATCTTTTCGTCTTCGGACAGCTCGCGCCCGCTGCCCAGCTTCTCGCTGTCGACCAGCATGGTCCATTCGCCGCTCTCGCGGTCATAGCCCCACAGGTCGTATCGCTCGCGGTCGTCGTCGCGGTTGCGCAGCAGGGTGAGATAGCGGCCATCGGGCGACAGTTTCGCCTCGCGCGGCGACGCACCGCTGAGCGACGGGCTGGCGAAGACGCGCTCGAACGTCAGGTCCGGCGCCGTGGTCATGGTGTGGTCGTCCGCAAGGGCCGGCGTCGAAACCGAAACGAGCAGTGCGGTGGCGGCGAGAAGGTGGCGCATGGCAAAAAACGAACCCCGAAAAACAAAGTGGTAACCAGCCCGCATCCCGTCTTTGCGAGACGCCGAGGGCTGCACCAGCAATGACGGGGATTGGCGCGAAATGCAAAACGCCGATACAAAAAGGGCGGCCACGCAGGACCGCCCTTCGATATTTGCGAGGCTGAAAAGCGTCAGCTCTTGGGCGCGTTGACGCGGCGTTCCGCGATGCGCGCGCGCTTGCCGGTGCGGCCGCGCAGGTAATACAGCTTCGCGCGGCGCACGATGCCGCGACGCACCACGGTGATGCTGTCGACAGTGGGCGAGTACAGCGGGAACACACGCTCCACGCCTTCGCCGAAGCTCAGCTTGCGGACGGTGAAATTGCTGCCCATGCCGCGGTTCGACCGCGCGATGCATACGCCTTCGAAGTTCTGCACACGTTCGCGCGTGCCTTCGATCACTTTCACGCCGACGCGCACGGTGTCACCGGCGCGAAATTCGGGAATGTCTTTGCCAAGGTTCTCGATGGCTTCCGCCTCGAGCGTCTGTATCAGGTTCATTCGTCAGGACTTTCGTCTTCATGCCGCGCGCCAGAGGCAGGTCGGACCCGAGCGTTGGTGTAACGCTCCCACAAGTCCGGCCTGCGTAACCGAGTATGATCTTCGGAACGGCGCGCACGCCATGCCGCGATCTTCGCATGATCCCCCGATCGCAGCACTTCGGGGATCGTGCGCCCTTCCCACGTCGCGGGTCGGGTATATTGCGGATATTCGAGGAGGCCGTTCTCGAACGACTCCTCGGCTCCGCTGGAAGCCGCGCCCATTACGCCGGGCAGCAGGCGAATGCAAGCATCGAGCACCATCAGCGCCGCAGGTTCCCCGCCCGACAGAACGATGTCACCCACGCCGACCTGCTCGATTTGCGGCCTCGCTTCGAACAGCCGTTCGTCGAACCCCTCGAACCGCCCGCACAGGATAACAACCCCCGGCCCGGCGGCAAGCTGGCGAATGCGCGCCTGCGTAATCGGCGTGCCGCGTGGCGTCATGGCGAGGACAGGCACTGCTTCGCCCCCCGTTCGTCCTGAGCCTGTCGAAGGACCGTTCTTCACCTCGATGCGGTCTTGAGAAGGAAAAGACGATCCTTCGACAAGCTCAGGACGAACGGATTGAAGGGAACCCAACGCAGCCGCAAGCACATCCGCCTTGAGCACCATGCCCGCCCCACCCCCGGCAGGCGTATCGTCAACCTTGCGGTGCCTGTCGGTGGCGAAGTCGCGCGGGTTCACGGTTTCGCAGGACCAATCCCCCCGACCCAGCGCCTTGCCCGCCAGCGAATGCTGCAATGGTCCGGGAAACATCTCCGGATATAGGGTGAGGATGGTGGCGGCGAAGGTCATCGGGTCCAGTCTTCGATTTTCAGACCGGGAATATCGTCGAAATCCGCCACATTCGCCGTAACCATCGTGGCATCCACGGACTTGGCATGTGCGCCGATCAGCCGGTCGAAGGCATGGCGTTCGAACGGTAGGCTGGCATAGGCTTTCGCGCAGAGTTCATCGAACGGCAGGATAGCTATCTGGGAAAGAAACATATCATATCCCTCCGGAAAGCCGGACCCGAGACCGCGCAGGATTTCAGCATAGCTTACGGTAGAAATAGCCAGCGTTTCCGGGTCTTCCTGCGCTAATCGTGCAAGTACATTTGTTTCCAGCCTTTCAACCGCCAGGATAACGATATTTGTATCCAGTAAGTAGCGCAGCCTACTCATCCGGCTGGAATGGTCCTACGTCGGAAGGGCGTGGATGGATGATGCGCTCTTCACGTGTGAAAGGACGAAGGCCACAGCCTTTCCCGACAAAGCTCATGTCCAGCCGGTCCGACTTCTCGGCCACCGGCGTCAAAACCAGCTCACCTGCCTCATTATAACGCGCCTTCCACCGCGACCCGACCTCAAGGTCGACAGTCGCGGGAATGCGGATCGCTTTGGAATTGCCCGATTTGAATGCCTTGGCGAGGGGTTCGTCACCCATTTCGATCTCCTGTATATACGAGATGTGTATACGTGGCGGTTTGGTAGGTCAATCGCCCCAACGCACTCCGTCCTTCGCCTTCGTATCCACGCGCAACTCGAACACATCGGGCCGCGCGTAATGCCCGTCCGTATCGAGCGAAGCCAGACCACCGCCGATCTCGCTCAAATCCAGCTCGGCGTGCAGCGTTTCCTCGCCCTCTCCCGCTTGCGCCACAACGCGCGCGTCCGGTGCAACAATGACGCTGCCACCCTTGTTCAGCACAGCGCCCGCAATCGCTTCGAACAGCGCCTTTGCCTCCGCAGACCCGCCAACTCGCTCCAACCCGTCAAACAAATCATCCTTGGTGCTGCACCAGCCCCGCCGCCAGCACAAAACACCGCCCCTCCATCGCGTAATGACGGCTGGCGAGCGCATATTCCTCGCGCACCGTGGGCCACGCGGCGACATGCACCGCCTCGCCCAGATTATGCATCGCCGCACGGGCGAGCGGCATCCAGTGCTCCCAGCAGATGAGATTGCCCACCGTGCCCCACTCCGCCTGATGCACGCCCAGCGTGGAGCCGTCGCCGCGCATCCAGATCAGACGCTCGCCATGCGTCGGCACCAGCTTGCGATGGTCCAGCGGCGGCAGGCCGGGGCGGAACAGCAGCTGGTTGTTGTAGAGACTGCGCCGGACGCGCTCATGCGCGCCGATGGAGATGCACGCGCCGGTCGCGTCGCACAGTTCCTGCAAGGGCAGCAGGCGCTCGTCGTTCGCAACCACCGCCTGTTCCAGCATGATCGCATGCAGCGCTTTTGCGCCGGGATGGTCCCACAATGCGGCGCCGGGTGCCTCGTCCAGCCATAGCGGATAGCCGCCGAGGAATGTCTCCCCGAAAGCGACAAGTTGCGCGCCATCGTCGATAGCCTTGCGCGCGAGCGAGACGGCTTTGCCGATGCCGTCGCCTATTGCGAGCGGTATTGGGGCGGCCTGGACGATGGCGACGGGGAGCATGGTCATGCGCGCCCCCTAACCGACCGCAGCCTATTCGACAAAGGCCCCCGCCACCACCAGCCGTTCCGCGTTCCAGTCCGGCACGGCATTGGCGGTCAGCGGAACGAGGTAGCGCTTGCCGTCAGGCTTCTCGATTTCAACGAGGTCGCTCGCGCCGTAATTCAGCACATCGGCGACCGTGCCGATTGTCGCGCCGTCTTCGCTTACGGCAGGCAAGCCGAGCAAGTCGGCGTGGTAGAATTCGTCCTCGGCCAGCGGCGGCAGGGCCTCGCGCGGCACGGTCAGCGTGGTGCCGCGCAGCGCTTCTGCCGCGTTCCGGTCCGCGACTTCGGCGAACCGCGCCACCGCGCCGCCCTTGTGATCGTCGCGCACCTTTTTCAGCGTGAGTGCACCATCGTTGAAGCGCGTGTGCGCTTTCAGGGCGGTCAGCCCCTCGCCGAACAGTTTCAGCCGCACTTCGCCCGCCACCCCGTGCGCGCCGGTGACGGCGGCAAGGGTGAGGGGCTTTTGCGTGGACACGAAGGATCAGTCCTTCTTGTCGTCGGCCTTTTCGGCAGCAGGTGTTTCGGCCTGCTTTTCCATCTCTTCCTGATCGCCGGTCGGGCCGGGGACCGGGCCGCCTTCGTTCATTTCCTCAGCGATAGCGGCTGCATCCTGCGGGGTCGCATCTTCGGACACGACATCCGAAACGGCATCAGCCACGGCTTCAGCGGTTTCTTCGGTCTTCACCGAACCGGTTGCCGTATTTTCGTTGCTCGACTCGTCGTCGGCCTTGGGCGCATCCTTTTCGGCGGCCTTGGCAGCTTTCGCTTCTTCGGCTTCCTTCTTGGCGGCTTCCTTGGCTTCGGCTTCTGCGACCTTGGCGGCTTCTTCCGCTTCCTTGGCGGCTTCGGCGGCGGCTACGCCCTTGGCTTCACGCTCTTCGGCGCGCTCGGTGGCCTTTTCGCCGGGCTTCGCCTTGTTCGGGTTGTTGCGCGCAGTGCGCTCGCGGATACCGGCGGCGTCGAGGAAGCGCAGCACGCGGTCGCTCGGCTGCGCGCCGACGCCCAGCCAGTACCGGATGCGGTCTTCGTTCAGCTGGACGCGCTTCTCGTCGTCCTTGGCGAGCAGCGGGTTGTAGGTGCCGATCTGCTCCAGATACTTGCCGTCGCGCGGGCGACGGCTGTCGGCGGCGACGATGCGATAATAGGGCCGCTTCTTCGCGCCGCCCCGGGAAAGCCTGAGTGCAATTGCCATGATGTATTACCTTTCGAGTGTATTTCTTTGATCTGAAACTATTTTCTGCCGGGAAGTCCGGGCAGGTTCGGTGGCAGGCCACCCTGCCCGCCACCACCTAGCGCATTGCCAAGGCCGGGCATGGCGGCATCCATCCCGCCCCCGCCGAACAAAGCGCCCAGCCCTTTCAGGCCGCCCATCTTCTTTATCTGCTTCATCGCCCGGCCCATGTCCTGATGCATCTTCAGCAGCTTGTTGACGTCCTGGACGCTGGTGCCACTGCCCGTCGCCACGCGGCGTTTGCGCTTGGCATTCAGCAGTTTGGGATGGCTGCGTTCCTTGGCCGTCATGGAACCGATAATGGCGTCCATGTGGACCAGCACCTTGTCGTCCATGCCGCTGTTCGCCAGCGCGGCCTTGGCTTTCTTCATGCCCGGCAGCATTCCTGCCAGCATGCCGAGACCGCCCATCTGGTTCATTTGCTTCAACTGGGTGCGCAGGTCGTTGAGGTCGAACTGGCCCTTCGCCATGCGCTTCGCCAGCGCCTCGGCATCGGCTTCGTCGATGGTCGCGGCGGCTTTTTCCACCAGCGAGACCACGTCGCCCATGCCCAGAATGCGGTCGGCCACGCGCTTGGGGTGGAACACCTCGATGGCGTCCAGCTTCTCGCCCGTACCGGCAAACTTGATCGGCTTGCCGGTGACGTGCCGCATGGACAGCGCCGCACCGCCGCGCGCATCGCCGTCCATCCGGGTCAGCACCACGCCGGTCAGCGGCACGTCGGCAGTGAAGCTCTGCGCGACGTTGACCGCGTCCTGACCGGTCAGGCTGTCCACCACCAGCAGCACTTCGGTCGGCACCGACACGCTGGCGACGGCCTTCATCTCGGCCATCAGCGCTTCGTCGACATGCAGGCGGCCTGCGGTGTCGAGCAGCAGCACGTCGCTCGCCTGCAAACGCGCCGCTTCCAGGGCGCGGCGGGCAATGTCGACCGGCTGCTGGCCGTCGACGATCGGCAAGGTCGCAACATCGACCTGCGTGCCCAGCACCGCAAGCTGTTCCTGCGCGGCGGGGCGATTGACGTCGAGCGACGCCATCAGCGCCTTCTTGCCGTGCTTCTCGCGCAGCAGCTTGGCGATCTTCGCGGTCGTGGTGGTCTTGCCCGAACCCTGCAGGCCGACCATCATGATGACGACCGGCGGCTTGGCGTCGAGATTGAGGTCTTCGGTCTGCTCGCCGCCGAGCATTTCGACCAGCTCGTCGCTGACGATCTTGACGACCTGCTGCCCCGGCGTGACCGATTTCAGGACATCGGCGCCAATCGCCTTGTCGGTAACCGCGTCGATGAAGCGACGCACCACCGGCAACGCGACATCGGCTTCCAGCAGGGCGATCCGCACTTCGCGCATGGCGGCACGGACATCGGCCTCCGACAACGCACCGCGCCCGCGCAGACCGTCGAACACATTGCCGAGCCGGTCGGAGAGGGTATCGAACATGGCAGGCCGTCTCCTTGAATTAACGCGAAAAACGCCGGCGAACGGAACCCCGTCGGCCAGCGTGCGATCGATTACCCATCCGCCGTGTGGAAGTCATCGCAAATTGCAAAGCTCCGGACTGGATTGCCGCGTCGCTTCGCTCCTCGCAATGACGAGAATGTAATATCCATTTGCCCGGATTTCGGTTCTGGCCGGAAGCGAAAATCGTGTTTTGCGAGCATCGGAGCGGATCCTTCGACAAGCCAGGACGATCGAGGCCCGTGAGCACCGAAGCGCAGTAAAGCGCGATTTGCAGCCCGGTCAGGACCGAGAGACGGGTAAATGGTGGAGCCTAGCGGGATCGAACCGCTGACCTCAACACTGCCAGTGTTGCGCTCTCCCAGCTGAGCTAAGGCCCCGATATGGAGGCGCGCATTACGGGCGCGCCTCCATAATGCAAGTCTTTAAGATGGGCAAGCACTAAGACGGCTTTAGCTATCGTCTTCCTTATCGTCGTCCTTGGTCGGCGCAACACCCAGGTCGCTGTCGTCGCCCAGATCGACATCGGAGTCGGGACGGTTCTCTTCCTCGTCCACATCGTCCAGCTCGTCATCGGCCAGATCGCCGTCCGCCTCGCCGTCTTTCTTCTTCTTGTCGTCCTCGAACGGGATCGGCTGCTTGGTTTTCAGCACGGGTTCGGGCGTCCACTCTTCCCCGCATTCGATGCAGGTGACCGGATCTTCCTTCGTGAGATCGTAGAAGCGGGTGCCACATTTTGGGCAGGTGCGCTTGGTGCCCCATGCTGGCTTGACCATGACAGTTCCTATTGGTTTGCTCGGCCTCGCGCGCTGAACTGCGGCGGGCGGGAAATTGCGGATGTTGCGAGTGCGAGACGTGGGGCGTGCCACCCCGTGAATCAAGCGCCGCGCGTATGAAGGTGGCGCGCCTTGCCATAGGGTATGCGCGCTGTCAAAGCGGCGCGCATGTCCACCGGCCCCACCCCTGCCCGTTTCGCGCCGAAGGGGCCGCTGACCGGGCGGCTGCGCGTGCCGGGCGACAAGTCGATCAGCCACCGCGCGCTGATGCTTGGCGCGCTGGCGATTGGCGAGACGCGCGTGTCGGGCCTGCTGGAAGGCGAAGACGTGCTGGCGACCGCCGCCGCGCTGCGCCGGATGGGCGCGACCATCGAACGCGAGGAAAGCGGCACCTGGTCGATCCACGGCGTCGGCGTCGGCGGCTTGCTGCAACCCGCGCAGGCGCTGGATATGGGCAATAGCGGCACCTCCACCCGCCTGCTGATGGGCCTTATCGCCAGCCACGGCATCACGGCGGCCTTTACCGGCGATGCCAGCCTGTCCGGGCGTCCGATGGGCCGCGTGATCGAGCCGCTGTCGCAAATGGGCGCATCGTTCACGCCTTCGCCCGGAAACACCCTTGCCGCTGATGATGGAAGGCTGCCTGCCCGCCGTTCCCGTCACCTATCGCCTGCCCGTCGCCAGCGCGCAGGTGAAAAGCGCCATCCTGCTCGCCGCGCTCAATACGCCGGGCATTACCACCGTGATCGAACCGGTGCCGACGCGCGACCACAGCGAACGGATGCTGCGCGGGTTCGGCGCCGAACTGTCGGTGGAGGAAGCGGACGGCGAACGCATCATCACCGTGCGCGGCGAGGCCGATTTGCAGCCGCAGACTATCGAAGTGCCGGGCGACCCCTCCTCCGCCGCCTTCTTCATCGTCGCCGCGCTGCTGGTGGAAGGCAGCGACCTCGTCATCGAGAATGTCGGCATGAACCCGACTCGCGCCGGCCTGGTCGGCGTGCTGCGCGATATGGGCGGCGATATCGAGACGCTGGACCCGCGCGAGGTCGGCGGAGAGCCGGTTGCCGACCTGCGCGTGCGGCATTCGCGGCTGTCCGGCGTCGATGTCGACCCCGCCATCGCCCCCAGCATGATCGACGAATTCCCCGTGCTGTTCGTCGCTGCCGCGCTGGCCGAGGGGCGCACCGTCACACGCGGGCTGCACGAATTGCGCGTGAAGGAGAGCGACCGTCTGGCCGCGATGGCCGCTGCCCTGGCCGCCATCGGCGCGCGGGTGGAGGAAACGCCGGACGGCCTGATCATCGACGGCACCGGCGGCGAACCCTTGCCGGGCGGCGGCCCCGTCGCCACCCATCTCGACCACCGCATCGCCATGAGCATGGCGGTGGCGGGACTGGTCAGCCGCGACGGTGTGACGATCGATGACACGCAGCCCATCGCCACCAGTTTCCCGACCTTCATGACATTGCTGGATACGCACACCGCATGACAGACTACCTCTCCCCCTTCGCCGCCGACCTGATCGGGTTCGCGGGCAGTTTCTGCATCGTCGCCGCCTATGCCTACAGCAATGTGGCCAAGGCGATGAACATGGTGGCGTTCAACGTGGTCAATTTCATCGGCGCGGCGCTGCTGGCGGTGTCGCTGACGGTGAATTACAACCTGCCGACGCTGGTGCTGGAAATCGTGTGGATGGCGATTGCGCTGTTCGGGCTGGCCAAGGCGCTGCGGTCGCGGCGCGATGCAGTGAAGGTCTAGGGACATGATTATCGCCGTCGATGGACCCACCGCTTCGGGCAAGGGCACGATTTCGCGCGCATTGGCGGCGCGGTTCGGCCTGCCGCATGCTCGATACCGGCCTGCTGTATCGCGCGGTCGGGTGGCAGGTGCATCTGGCAGGGGGCGATGTCGACGATCCGGCGAATGCGCTTGCCGCAGTCGACTTCCCCGACGCACTGCTTTCCGACGATGCGCTGCGCGCAGAAGGCACCGGCGGTCTCGCCAGCCGCGTGTCGATCCACCCCGCCGTGCGGCAGGCGCTGTTCGAGCGCCAGCGGGCCTTTGCCCTGCAACCGGGCGGCGCGGTGCTGGACGGGCGCGATATCGGCACCGTCATCGCACCCGAAGCCGACGTGAAGCTGTTCATCACCGCCAGCGTCGCCAGCCGCGCCGCGCGCCGGTTCGCCGAGATGCAGGATCGCGGCGAAGACACCACGCTGGATGCAATCGCCGCCGATCTGCGCCGCCGCGATGCGCGGGACAGCGGGCGCAAGGATGCCCCTCTCGCCGCTGCCGGTGACGCGGTGCAGCTCGACACCTCCGACATGGACCGCGACGCCGCCATTGCCGCAGCGGTCGCGATTGTCGAACGCGCGGTGCGCTGAAAACGGCACGCTGAAAACGGCAAGCGCCTTTCCTACACGAGATGCACGGCGCATAGGCTGGGCAATGACAGGAAAACCGCAGCCAGCCGCCGTTTCAGGCAACCTGAACTTTGCCCCCTGGACAGTGTAACACCCGGTCCATGTCTCCCGGCAAAAGCGGCGAGCCTGCCCGGAATCCTTGCGCTGGCACCCGAAGGCGGCTAGGCGCGCCTCCGTCTGCGGGCCAGTCTTTGGATTGGCCCCGCAAACACCCGCCACGGCATCCGGTCGCGGCGGGTCATTCGGCCCTCTTGGCCCGCTCGCCTGCAATCCCGCAGTGCTGGCGGAGGAAAGACCCCGGAAAAACCGGCGGCCGGTAGCAAAACGAAAGCACACGACACCTCTATGGCTACTACAGCATCTGAACAACAAATGCCCTCGCGCGACGACTTCGAAGCAATGCTCAACGAGCAGCTCGGCGGCGCGGAAGACGGCGGCTTCGAAGGCCGCGTCGTCAAGGGCACCGTCACCAGCATCGAAGGCGGCAAGGCCATCATCGACGTGGGCCTCAAATCCGAAGGCCGCGTCGACCTCAAGGAATTCGAACGCGGCGACGGCCAGGAACACGGCCTCGAAGTCGGCAGCGAAGTCGAAGTCTATGTCGACCGCGTCGAAAACGCCGACGGCGAAGCCATGCTCAGCCGCGACCGCGCCCGCCGCGAAGCCGCGTGGGACAAGCTGGAAAGCGAATTCGGCGAAGAGAAGCGCGTCGAAGGCCGCATCTTCGGCCGCGTGAAGGGTGGCTTCACCGTCGATCTCGATGGCGCCGTCGCCTTCCTGCCCGGCAGCCAGGTCGATATCCGCCCCGTGCGCGACATCACCCCGCTGATGGACATTCCGCAGCCGTTCCAGATCCTCAAGATGGATCGCCGCCGTGGCAACATCGTCGTCTCGCGCCGCTCCATCCTGGAAGAGACGCGCGCCGAACAACGCAGCGAGCTGATCGACCAGCTGGCCGAGGGCCAGGTCACCGACGGCGTGGTCAAGAACATCACCGACTACGGCGCCTTCGTCGATCTCGGCGGTATCGACGGCCTGCTGCACGTTACCGACATGAGCTACAAGCGGGTCAACCACCCCAGCGAAGTGATCGAAATCGGTGCGACCGTGACCGTGCAGATCATCCGCATCAATGCCGAAACGCAGCGCATCTCGCTGGGCATGAAGCAGCTGGAAAGCGATCCGTGGGATGGCGTCGGCGCGAAGTACCCGGTCGATGCCAAGATGACCGGCACCGTCACCAACATCACCGAATACGGCGCGTTCGTGGAACTGGAACCGGGCATCGAAGGTCTGGTCCATGTCTCCGAAATGAGCTGGACCAAGAAGAACGTCCATCCCGGCAAGATCGTCAGCACGTCGCAGGAAGTCGAAGTGGTCGTGCTGGAAGTGGACAGCGAAAAGCGCCGCATCTCGCTCGGCCTGAAGCAGGCGATGGGCAACCCTTGGGAAGACTTCGCGGAGAAGTTCCCGGTTGGTGCGACCGTGTCGGGCGAAGTCAAGAACGCCACCGAATTCGGCCTGTTCGTCGGCCTCGACGGCGATGTCGATGGCATGGTCCACATGTCCGACATTGCCTGGGGCATTTCAGGCGAAGACGCACTGGCCCTGCACCGCAAGGGCGAAGAAGTGCAGGCCATCGTTCTGGACGTCGATACCGACAAGGAACGCATCAGCCTGGGCATGAAGCAGCTTGAAAAGGGTGCGCCTTCCGCCGAGGGTTCCGCCGAAGGTTCGGTCAAGCGCGGCGATGTCGTCACCGTCACCGTGCTGGAAGTGCGCGACGGCGGTCTGGAAGTGCAGGTCGGCGACGACGGCGCAACCGGCTTCGTCAAGCGTTCCGACCTCGGCCGCGACCGCGACGAGCAGCGCCCCGACCGGTTCCAGGCCGGCGCGAAGGTGGATGCGATGGTCACCGGTTTCGACCGGTCCAAGAAGCCCAACTTCAGCATCAAGGCCCGCCAGATCGCCGAAGAGAAGGAAGCCGTGCAGCAGTTCGGTTCGTCCGATTCGGGCGCATCGCTCGGCGACATCCTGGGCGAAGCGCTGAAGAAGAAGGAAGACTGACGTTTTGTGGGGGTTCGCCCATCCGGGCGAACCTCCTCGCTCGACGTCCTCCGCTTCGCTGCGGACCCGCTGCGGGCGCGTGGTCACGCTTGCGCCGCTGGCGCGCCGGACGCCAAGCGCAACGTCATCCCGGACTTGATCCGGGATCTCCCGCCGCCTGGTCGTTCGTAGACACAGAAGACCCCTGCCTTCGCAGGGGATCGGTTAAAGGCATGGATTCGCTAAAGATAGGTCCGCCCTCCCCACAGGGAGCGGCGGGCCTTTCCTACTGCGCACCTCACGCCTAGGATGCGCTCATGCTTCACGTTCACCAGTTCCCCTGCCTAAACGACAATTACGGCTTCCTGCTGCACGATAGCGACAGCGGCGAGACCGCGTGCATCGATACACCGGACGCTGCGGAATATCTGCGGCAGGCGGAGGCGAAGGGGTGGCGCATTACGCATATCTGGAACACGCACTGGCATCCCGACCATGCAGGCGGGAACAAGGCCTTGCGCGAGGCGACCGGCTGCCATGTCGTTGGCCCGTCGGAAGTGGAGCGCATCGACGCGCCGGATCGTGTGCTTGGTGCTGGCGATACCGTCCAGCTTGGCGAGCATGTCGCACAGGTGATCGACGTGGGCGGGCATACGCACGGGCACATCGCCTTCCACCTGGCCGACGCGGGTATCTGTTTCGTGGGCGACAGCGTGTTCGCGCTGGGCTGCGGGCGGATGTTCGAGGGGACGGCGGACCAGTTCTGGGCCAGCCTGCAACGCATCAAGGCGCTGCCGCCGGAAACCACGCTGTATTGCGCGCATGAATATACGCAGGCCAACGCCGCCTTCGCGCTGCATGCCGACCCCGACAACGCGGCGCTGCAACGCTACGCCGCGCAAATCGACGCGCTGCGGGCGAAGGACGAACCGACCGTGCCGACCCGCCTCGACCGCGAGCTGGCGACCAACCCGTTCCTGCGCGCCGACAATCCGGTGCTGGCGGCGAAGTGGGGCGGTGACAGTCCGGCCGAAACCTTTGCAGCCCTGCGCGCGGCCAAGGATAACTTCTGACCGAGGCCGGTCCAGCCACGATGCAGGCATTGCGGGTCGAGGCGCTGTCCGGCGACCTCTCCGGCGTGGCCTTGGGCGATGTTCCGGTGCCGGAACGCGCCGCTGGCGACGTACTGGTGCGAGTCCGCGCCGCCGCCCTGAACCATCCCGACCTGCTGATGACGCGCGGCGCGTACCAGTTCAAACCGGCGCTCCCCTTCACCGCCGGAATGGAAATGGCGGGCGAGGTAATCGAGGCGGGGCCGGACAGCGCATTTGCCGTTGGCGACCGCGTGATGGGCGGCGTGAAGACCGGCTGCTTCGCGCAGATTTGTGCCGTGCCGGAGCGTTCGCTGGAGGCTGTTCCGTCCGCTCTCGATTACCCCGCCGCCGCCGCGCTGGGCGTAGCATATCGCACCGCCTACACCGCGCAGGTCGAGACCGGCAGGCTGCGCGCGGGGAAATGGGTGCTGGTCCACGGCGCGAGCGGCGGTGTCGGCATGGCTGCCTGCGACCTGGCAACGGCACTCGGCGCGCGCGTGATCGCGACAACGCATCGGGCCGGAAAAATCGAGCGATTGCAGACCGTGGCTCGCGCGGAGACATGTTATCGCGAACGAGGGCCGTTTTCGCGACACCGTAGCAGACATCACCGATGGCGCGCTGTGCGATATCGTGTTCGATCCGGTCGGCGGCGATGTGTTCGATGAAAGCACCCGCTGCGTCGCTTTCGGCGGCCAGCTTCAGGTCATCGGCTTCGTGGCTGGCCGCATCGCAAGCGTGCCTGCCAATATTCCGCTGATAAAAGGGTTCAGCGTGGTCGGGGTGCGCGCCGGAGAATATGCGCGGCGCTTTCCCGAACGCGGGGCGGCTATTGGTCGGGAGATAGCCAGTTTGGCGGCACAGGGCCGCATCGCGCCGGTTATCGACCAAGTGCTTCCGCTATCGCAATGGCGCGACGGTTACGGCGCGATGGCGGCAGGCGAAGTTATGGGAAAGGTCGTCTTCGAGCCGAACCAGGCCAAATAGCGGTTCAGATCGCGGCGATAACCTCGTCCGCAACCGAGCGATCCGCTGCGGCATCGTATTTGTCGGCGATGACGGTGCGCGATGCCTGCGCGGCGGCTTCTGCGGCGCGGGCGCGTACTTCGGCGATGGCTTCGCGTTCGGCACCGGCGATCTTGCTTTCGGCCATCGCCTTGCGCCGTTCGACCATCGCCGCGCTGTCGGCTTCCGCCTTGGCGAGCAGCGTGTCCGCCTCACGCCGGGCATTGTCCATCATCGCGGCGGCGTCCTGTTCGGCACCGGCGATCTTGGCGGCGTATTCAGCGCGCAGGGCCTCGGCCTCGGCGCGCAGGGCCTTGGCTTCGTCCAGCTGTTCACGGATGGCGGCGATCTTGCCGTCCAGTCCGCCGGTGACGAGCGCCGGAACCTTCTTCCACACCATGATCAGGATCAGCAGCAGCATTGCCACAGCAACCACCTGATACGGTGCCATGCCGAACAACTCCGGCTCGATATGCTTCACGGTGTCATCGGCCATAGAAACCGCCGCATCTGCGGTGTCGGTGGCAAACGCTTCGGGCAGGGAATTAGCCACGGGCGCCACCCGTCATCGCCTGCTTCACCGCCGATTTGGCGGTGGGCTTGGTAATCTTGAGGCCCGCCAGCCGTGCCACGATATCCTGCGTCGCTTCGACAGCCACGCCCTCGACTTCGACCAGGGCGGCCTTGCGGGCTTCCTCGATCTCGGCTTCGGCCTTGGCCAGCTTGGTATCGAGCCGCTTCTGCGCCGCCGCAACGGTCTTTTCGGACTTGGCCGCGGCCTGCGCCTTGGCATCGCCGACCAGCGCCTGCGCCGCCGCGCGGTTTTCGTTTTCGCGCACACGCCATGCCTCTTCCTCGGCATCGGCCTGCGCCCGTGCGTCACCGGCAGCGGCAAGATCCGCCGCAATCTGCGTGTCGCGCTGGGCCACCGTTTCCATCACGCGCGGCACCATGCCACGCCCGACGGCGAAGAAGGTTATGCCGAAAAACACCAGCAGCCAGAAAATCTGGCTTTGGTATGTGGCGGCGAGCTGGTCGATCTGGGGCATGGGAGCCTTCGGTTACCGCGAAAGGAACTGATCGAAAAACAGCGCGGGGCGTGCCCGTATCGGGCCGCGCCCCGCACCCGTTTTTCTTATTGGAAGATCAGCAGGATGGCGATGACGAAGGCGAGCAGGCCCAGCAGCTCGGCACCGGCGAAACCGATGAACAGGCGGCCCTGCTGGCTGTCTGCGGCACCCGGATTGCGCAGCGCGCCTTCGAGATACTTTGCAAACACGTTGCCCACGCCGATCGAGGCGAGACCCGCACCGATTGCGGCGAGGCCTGCACCGAGCAGCTTTGCAGCTTCTGCTTCCATGATATATTCTCCTGTAAGTCGTGTCTTGAGGTTAGTGAAGATTTTCGGCGTCGGCGATATACAGCGACGTCAAAAGGGCAAAAACATAGGCCTGTATGCCGGCCACGAGGATTTCCAGCGCGCTGATGCCGATCATCAGCAGCAGGCTCGGCAAGCCGATTACCACGCCCCATAGCGGCCCTGCATTGGTGCCGTCGATGACAAATGTGGACAACACCTTCAACAGGATGTGCCCCGCCATCATCGCCACGAACAGGCGCAGCGCCAAGCTGAACGGACGCACCAGAAACGATACCAGCTCGATCAGGAAGATCGGCGGCACCATCGGCAGCGGCGTGCCGTCGGGAATGAACAGGGTGAAGAACTTCAGCCCGTGCTTCGCGAAACCCACGATCAGCACGATGGAAAAACTGAGCACGGCGAGAACGCCGGTGACACTGAAATGGCTGGTGAAGGTGAACGGGTGGATGCCCAGAACGCCGACGGGCATCAGGCCCAGCAGGTTGGCAAACAGGATGAACATGAACAGCGAGAAGATATAAGGCACATATTTGCGCCCGCCCTTGCCGATATTGGTTTCCAGCATGTCGTCGATGAAACCGGTCACGCTTTCGACCGCCATCTGCCAGCGGCCGGGCACCAGCTCGCGCTTCATCCCGCCAATCATGAACACGAACAACAACACTGTCGTGATCATCATCCACAGCGAACTGTTGGTGAAGGATATGTCGACACCGGCCATTTCCCATTCAGTAAAAGGCTGAATGGTAAACTGGTACATCGGATCGACCTTGGCCGGTTCGCCTGCCGCTTCGGCTGCCACGTCAGTTACGTCCCTACGCTCTTGCGGCGCGGCACCTGCGGATCAATCCTCATCGGGCAAGTCCTTGGCCGACGGGTCCGCAGACGGCGCGCTTGCCATCCGGAAAATGTTTCTGAAGGCGACGATTATTCCGAAGAACAAGCCGACCAGCAGGCCCACCGGAGCGATATCGAAAATGCGGTCCACCGCAAAACCGATTATCAATCCGCCGAGAATCCCGCCGATCAGGTCCGTCAGCACCCGGTTCCCTTTGCGAGTGTTCGCATCGGTGCCGGATACCTGCGGCCGGTTGCGCGTATCTTCCCGCTCACGCGCGGCAGCGAGCCGTGCTTCGAGCGCATCGATGCGCGCATCCTCGGCGATGGGTTCCCGTGCGGGTGTCTCGTCGCTCACGCCAGCCTCCTGTCAGGGAAATCGGCACGGGCGAAAAGCACCCGCCGAGGGCGCGTGCTCCTTAGGCGGTGGCGACGTGCCAAGTCAACCGCAGCGGACGGCTTTGCCGCACATTGTGGACACCCGCCGTCAGGGGCAGCGTGCATCCCGGTCGGGCGCGGCGGCGGTGCGGGTTTTCCACGAACCGTCGGGTGCCTGATAGCGTTCGCCCGCTTGCGTGCGCGCAATCGCCTGGCATCCGGCGGTAAAGGCATATTCCTCCAGCGTGGACCGCGTCGCCTGCGCGCGCTCGGCATAGACCGCGCGCCGCTTGATATTGATATCGTTGACCAGCCGCCGCAGCGTGGCGGTTTCGGCACCGACGATATCGAGATAGCCGTCCATCTTCTCGCCGATCTGGCCGGACGCGCGCGCCGAGGCATAGGCCGGATCGCGCTGCGCCTGCGCGGCGGTTGCAAAACTGCCCAGCGCCAATGCGGCGGCAGCTGCCATGAATACCGGCTTTGCAATCGTTACATTCTTCATCCGAAGCCTCCTGCTTCATGCCATACACCGTCAAAAGATGTCGGCATTGTCTTCTATTGTGTCGCCTGCATCGGCTGCGAGGCGGTAAATCACTTCCTGGCGGATATTGATGTTCAGCTCGATAACGATGGGTTCGCTGGGTGCCGTGACATTGATGCACCCCGCCAGCATTCCCAGAGACACGCCGATCGCGGCTATGTGCCTCGCCGCCTGACCGAATTCAATTTCCGCGACTTTCGATAACATCATGGCATTTGCTCGCTTTCTCGGCGCTGAATGGGATCCTGTGGCGTTTGCGGCGTGTGGTCTGGCGTTTTGGCCGGCGGCGGGTCCGGATCGGTCATCCGCTGTGCCGTCGATTTCCTCCTGCGTCGTGGCTTCGCGCAGCCTGACGCCATCGTCGGTCAGCAGGCCCAGCTCGCGCGGGTCGCGCACGGTCGCGGGATCGTAAATGGACTGGAGCGTGCCGATCAGTTTGTAGAACGGCGCGTTGATATTGATGTTGAACTGGATGGGCAGGTCTTCGAACTGGCGCGTGATGATGTTGCGCGACGCGCCCTCGCCCTGCTTCACCCCGTCCAGAGTTATCTGCGACAGGATATCGCCGGTCAGCGGGCCGTCGATCACCACGTCCATCGTTGTGAAATCGAGGCTGCGCAGCATGGAGAAGGCGTAATTCGCCATCGTGCCCATGTCCTCATAGCTCAGCTCGCCGACATAGGAGAGGTTGCCGCCGGGCGGGCGCGAGCGCAGCGTGCCGCCATCGACGCGGCCATTGCCCTGCGCATCGAACACCAGCGGCAGCGCCCCGTCGAATGTGCCGCTGGCCGAGATGTTCGGCACATCGAGCGTTTCCACGAATGTCGCGGCGTCCAGTCCCTGCACCTCCAGAACGTAGCGCCGGGTTTCGGCTGCGGAAAGGTTTAGCTGTGTGGGGCGCAGATACAGCGTGCCGCCCATGAACGGCCATTCGCCGCCGCTGACGCCGAGGAACTGGCCGTCGCGCAGGGAGAATGCGATCTGACCGTTCGTCACTTCGATGCCCGGATTGACCGACGCGACGGCGATGCGCTGGTCCGGCGCGGTGGTCAACGAGAGGAGGTCGGTGAAGCGGACGGTGCCCGATGCGCCCTTCACCGGGCCGAACGCGGCCGCGAGATCGAGATCTTCGGAGGAAAACGCTCCGCCGCTGGTAAGTGTTTCAGGCGTCCAGTCGATCCGGCCCTGCCCCGTCACCGTGCCGCGCACATTGGCGACGACACCCAGCAGCAGGTTGGTCAGGTCGTCGGGCTGGAACGCCGGGGTGAAGGCGAGCGAAGGCACCGTGAAGCGTGCGCCGCCCGCGCCCCGCCCCAGATCGTGCGTTATCGTCAAATTGGCGATGCGGTCGTCTGCTTCGGGATGGCGCAGCACGGCATCCGCGTCGATCACATTGTCGCGCAAGGTCAGCGTGCCGTCGCGGATGGCCAGCGGATAGAACCGGTCGTTTGGCTGGCGGTCCTCGACCAGTCCTTGCGCATTGGCGAGTTCCAGCACGCCATCGGCATAGCGCCAATCGCCGCTGGTGTTTGCCAGGTCGAGCGGCACGGCGGCGAGCACCACGCCGGTATCGCTGAATATCCCGTCGATAATGCCGGAGGGGTCGAACCGTGCAGTCAGGCTGGACAGGGTAAAGCGGCTGGCCGAGGCTACCGGTCCCAGCGACACATCGACATCGCGCGCCGTGGCGGTGCCGGGATAGGCAAAGCCGACCGGACCGCTGGCGATGCGTACAGGGGTGCCCGCCAGCGTTCCGGACAGGTCCAGCGCGGGAACGCCCGCTGCGATGGCCAGCCCCTGCGGCCCCGTCGAGACGATAGCGCGACCGCGCACCGGACACAGGCGCAGGGCGCGCTGGCTCATCTCCAGATTGGCGAAGGCAAAGCGGTCGAAGCCGACCGTGGTGCAGCGTTCCCACAGCGCCAGCCGACCGCCTGCATCGAAACGCCCCGATATCGGCAGTGTCAGGTCGCGCACGCTGCCGCCCGGCAACCTGCCGCCAGCCGTCAACCGCCCGTCGAAGCGCAGCGATCCGTCGGGGCGCTGCTCCACATCCAGTGCCGGTATCGCCAGCCGGTCCGCGCCGACCCGATACGGGTCCATGCGCAGCCGGAACTGCGTTCGCCCGCCCGCGCCGCGTTCCATCCGCCCGACGATGCGCGGCAGCCCCTCGCCAGCCGAACGGACATTGCCCGACAGTCGCGGCAGGCCTGCGGTGGTCTGCCGATAGCTCAGCTGAGAAGCGGACAGCACGACACCGCCGCCCGCATTGCGGACGGTTGCCTGCGGGACGATAACGCTGGTGCCCTGCGGATTGCGCCGCGCCGTGAAGCGCGCGGCGATGGCAGTATCGCTTAGCTGTTGTGCAGAGGCCCGGCCAAACCGGTCGAGCAGCGTTGCCAGCATCGTGCCTTCGGCAGACGCGCGAGCGGTCCTGATGCCGGGTGCGAAAAGCGTCGCGATATCCACACCGCCTGCCTGCACCTCCCCGTCCGCTTCCCAGCGCGAGTAGCCGTCGCGCAACCGGATACGCGCATCGAGCGCGCCGGACGACAGCCGCGATCCGGCAAGCGTTGCGCCGCCTGTTGCAAGATTTAGCACGGCGTCGATATCGCCCGCGCGCCATTGCGCCTCCACCGGCCCACGAATGGCGCGCAAGGTGCTGCCCGCCGCAGCAAGGCTCGCGATGTCGGCCTGCGTGGCGATGGACACATCGCTGAACTTCAGGTCGGTCGATGCGGTGGTCTGGAACGCCGCCATCCGCACGGCGACCTCGCTCTCGCTGCATCGCGCATTTCCGAGACGGACCGGGCCTGCGAAGTCCAGACCGTCGCTGCGCGTCTGCAAGGTGCCGAACGCCGTGGCCTTGCTGAGGCGGCAATCCGCAATGGCGAGAGCCGGAGCCGTCGCGGCGACCGTGGCAGTGAACCCGCCCGACAAATCGCCCTCCCCGTCCAGCTTCACGCCGACCGGACCGTAAGGTGTTTCGATCAGCGCGCGCCCGTCGCGCACAGCGAGGTCGATAGCCGGCAACCCGGTCCCGGTATCTTCGCCGCCGAACAGCAGCGGATCGAGGCTGCCGAAGCTGATGCCGTCATTATCCACGGTGCCGAACAGCCGCGCTTTTTCGACCGTCACCCGCCCCACTGTCGGCCCCGACAGCATCGTGCGCCAGTTCCAGCCCAAGGCCACCCGCACCCGCGCGATGGTCAGGTCCGGTCGCGCCGGGTCGCCGACGACGATATCGGTCAGCACCTGCTCGCCCGGTCCGATACGCTCGACATCGTAGGTTGCAGGCAAGTCCAGCCCCGCGAGCTGTTCGTCGATGACTCCGCTCGCCAGCCGGTCGCGTGCCAGCCATGCGCCCAGAACCGCCAGCGCGATCAGCAGGACCAGTGCGAACAGGAACCGCACCGCCCGCTTTCGCCACACCGGGCGGCGCGGCGTCTCGGCCTGTTCCGTATCTGTCGTTTCGTGCGCCGCCATCGCCGCGCTACTTGCGCGGACTACGGGGCAAAGGCAATGCAGGCACGATGAACGAACGCGCTCCTGCCAAGGCGAAGGCCTTATCTCACGACGGAAAGGGTCATCGCGAGCGGTTGCGCAAGCGGCTGCTGACAGGCGGAGCGGAGGCGCTGGCCGATTACGAAGTGCTGGAATACCTGCTTTTCGCCGCCATCAAGCAGGGCAATACCAAACCGGTCGCCAAGGCGCTGCTGGCGCGGTTCGGCGGGCTGGAGGCGGTGCTGAACGCCGACCCCGCTGCGCTGCGCCAGGTAAAGGGCGTGGGCGAAACCAGCGCCGCCGCGCTCGCCGCCGTGGCGCTGGCGGCCCGGCGCATGGCGCGCGAGCAGGTGGAGAAGAAGCCGGTGCTGGGCAGCTGGCAGGCGTTGCTGGATTACCTGCGGCTGGATATGGCGCATCTGACGGTGGAGCGGGTGCGCGTGCTTTACCTCAATGCGCAGAACCGCCTGATACAGGATCACCATGTCGGCGACGGATCGGTGGACGAGGCCGCCATCCATCCGCGCGAGGTTATCCGGCGCGGGCTGGATATCGGCGCGACCGCCCTCATCCTCGTCCACAACCACCCCAGCGGCAATCCCGAACCCAGCCGCGCCGATATCCAGATAACGAACCGTATCGCCGAAGCCGGTCGCCTGCTCGGCATTACCGTCCACGACCATGTCATCATCGGGCGCGACGGCCATGTCTCGCTGCGCGCCAAGGGCCTGGTCTGACGACAGATTATTTGGTCGGCGCGACTCCGAACAGGGCATAATAATCCCCCAGCTCCGGCTTCTGGCGCAGCGCACTGTCGATGTCGGCGCGCCCGTCGCGGTTGCCCTGCCTGAGCCGGATGATGCCGCGCAAATAGCGCGAATCGGCCAGCGACGGATCGAGTTTAAGCGCCGCATCGAGATCGGACAGCGCCGCCGCATCGTCACCGAGCCGGTGATGGACCAGGGCCCGGCTATCCAGCACGCCTGCGGGATATTGCGAGCGTTCGACGGCGCGCGTGCATTGCGCCACGGCATCCTCCAGCGCAGCCTTGTTCATGCCGCGAAACCAGCAATCTCCGCCCAGCAGCGTGGCATTGTCCGGATAGGCTTCCAGCTCGGCCTGCAACAGTTCCTGTCCGCCCGGAACATCACCGGCAAGCCCCATGACCAGCGCCCTGGTGTTGATGTAATCGTCGCGCTCGTCCTCTTCGACGGGCAGCATATCCAGCAGGGCAAGCGCCTCGTCCGCGCGGCCGGCCCGCACCAGGATTTGCGACAGATAGTAAGCCGTATTGTTATAGGGTTCCAGATCGTAGGACGCCTGCAAATCGTCGATTGCACGGTCCAGCTCGCCAAGCGACAGATGGCTTTCCGCACGATTGTAATAGTGATTGGATGTCGGGCGTTCCGCAATCAGGGTATCGTAATCGGCCGCCGCGCGGGCGTAGTCGTACATTGTGTAATGAAAGGCGGCGCGTGTTTCCAAGGGCAGGAAATCGTCATCGTCCGCTTCGGCCACGGCCTTGTCGTATATAACGCGCGCCGGTGCCGTGAGGCGCGCCAGCGTCTTTGCGTCGCGCTGCCAGCGCCAGACCGCATCGGCCGGCGCATTCAGGTCCGTCCCCGACTTGGCAATCCGCGTCGCATTCCGGCGGGCTTCTGCGATGTCGGCCGGGGCTATCTCCCCCAAACGGTTCGTCACCGTCTCCAGAATATTGACCGTATCGCCCGAAATCCCTGCCTCGCGGAAATAGCGCGTGGTGCCGAACCCGTCATCGAGTGCAGGTGTACCGGTGAAGGTATATCCCTTACCGCCATCGGGCAGCTTGATCGTCGAATCGATCCGGTTACGCGCGGTTATCCCCGTGGTTACCGGAATATCGCGCCAGATAGCGCGCGCCCGATTCGGCGAGAAATCCGCCCCTTCCGTCTGCAAGTCGATATCGGCTTTCGTCCGGCCGTCGGAATAGTCGAACAGCGCACTCGCGACGCCGCTGATAGTGATAATGCCGGTGGCCGTTTCCCCATCATAGGCGATGTCGATATCGCCGACCTGCGCCCCGTCCAGATCGCCGGTGCCGAAACTGCGCGCAATCTGCTTGCGCACTTCCGGATCGTTTTCATCCACCAACTGCTCCACCGCCGCGCTGGCCGGTCCGCCCAGCTTGATCGTCACGTCGAACAGCATCGGCAAGTCCACACCTGCCGAATGGTCGACCATTAGCGTTATCGCCATATCGTCATAGGAGGGATCGCGGCTGGTCAGCGGCGTCAATTCGCCCCCGGCCAGCGTCAGCGGCAAGGCATGGTGGAACGGCGGCACCGTGTCGATATTGTTGAGGCGCGTCGCCGTACTGGTCCCGTCCAGCCAGTATTCGCGCCCGTCGATGGTGGCGCGCACGATCATGTGGTCGAAATTGGCCGGTATCGGCAGCAATTCGGGCAAGGCATCGCCCGTTCGCGTGCTGACCAGTACCACGTCCGCATCGATATCCATGCGTTTCAGCAATGCCAGCAGCAGCACCGACTTGGCCTTGCAGTCGCCATACCGCTTGGCCCAGGTATCGCCCGCCTGCTGTGGCAGGTAATTGCCGCCGTCCAGACCGTTCAGCAGATAGCTGACCTGATCCTGCACCAGCCGTGTCGCCAACGCAGCGCGTTCCAGCGGAACACTTGTCTTCGCCATGATGGCCTGCGCCTGGCGATCGACCGGATCGCCTGCCTCCAGCTTTGCGGCGTCGAGGAAATGCGGCGCCATCACGCGCGACAGATCCTGATAGCTGTCGAAATTGCCGATGCGCAGGATGGGCGGCATGCGAAACCGCAGCGGTGCGTCGTCGGGCATGTCCTCGCGCTTTTCCAGCGGCAGCGACACGGCCAGCGTCCTGTATCCGTCACGCACCGTCGGCGCGTCGAGTTCGACAAAAGGCCCGGCGCGGAAATCCACGCCCAGCTCTTCCGGCCAGCTTGCCACGACGCGCCCGGCACCGACCCGCCACGGGCTGGACGGTAGGAATTGCGCCGCCTGCATCCGGTCGCCCAGCGCCTGATCGGCGATGGTGGTGCTGTGGGCGACGCGCAGCACGTCGCCTTCGCGCAGGTCGGGGATCGCCAGCGTCGCGGTCAACTTGCCGTCGAGCAGGCGCTGTTCGAGATTTTCTTCCCGCCGGATCACGTCGAAGCGGACATCGCCCGCCAGCACATCGATCGTCTCGCCGTCGCGCCGGATTTCGAGGGTGTGGATGAGCAGGTCGCCCTTGTCCGGCGACCAGCTGTATTTCAGCGTGCCCTCCTGCGTCAGCGCCTCGGCATTGTCGATGCGGACGACCCGGTTGCCGTAGGTGTGGACCACGCCGTTCTCCAGCCGGTGCTGCCAGTCATAGACCTGCTCCGCCGGTCCGTCTTCGATGGTTGCGGCATCGGTTTCCAGCGGCTCGACCCAGGCGGGGGCGGCTTCGTACAGAACCGCTTCCCCGGCGATTGCGAGGCTGGGGGCAGAGACGGCGGCAACAGCAATCATGGAAACGCCAAGCAGCGAAAATCGTGGCATTATTGTCCGTCCGTTCACAAGCAATCGGGAGGGGGAGGCTTGCCATGCGCGCCGATGGGACGCAATCGCAATCGCACACAAACGCGCCTGCTTCCGACCGGGCGCAGAACCACCGGAGCTTTCCATGATACCCCGCTATGCCCGCCCCGCCATGACCGCCCTGTGGGAGCCGGAGGCACGCTATCGCATCTGGTTCGAGATCGAGGCACACGCGACGCAGAAGCTGGGCGAGCTGGGCGTAGTACCGGCCAGCGCAGGCAAGGCGCTGTGGGACTGGTGGGCGACCGACCCCGCCATCGACGTGGCCGCCATCGATGCGATCGAGGCGGTGACCAAGCACGATGTCATCGCCTTTCTCACCTGGGTCAGCGAACAGGTCACCAAGCATTCGGGCGGCGACGATGCGCGCTTCATGCATCAGGGCATGACCAGTTCCGATGTGCTGGACACGACGCTGAGCGTGCAGCTGGCGCGGTCCTCGGACATCCTGCTGGCCGATCTGGACGCGCTGCTGGCCGCGCTGGAACGCCGCGCGATGGAGCATAAGTATACGCCCACCATCGGCCGCAGCCACGGCATCCATGCCGAGCCGGTGACGTTCGGCCTCAAGCTGGCTCAGGCCCATGCCGAATTCGCCCGGTGCCGGACCCGGCTGGTCGCGGCGCGCGCGGAAATCGCCACCTGCGCGATATCGGGTGCGGTCGGCACCTTTGCCAATATCGACCCGGCGGTGGAGCAATATGTCGCGGACCAGCTTGGCCTGACGGTCGAACCGATCAGCACGCAGGTCATCCCGCGCGACCGGCACGCGATGTTCTTCGCCACGCTGGCGGTGATTGCCGGGTCGATAGAGCGCGTCGCGGTCGAAGTGCGCCACCTGCAACGCACCGAGGTGCTGGAAGCGGAGGAGTATTTCAGCCCCGGCCAGAAGGGGTCGAGCGCCATGCCGCACAAGCGCAACCCGATCCTGACCGAAAACCTGACCGGACAGGCGCGCATGATCCGCGCCTATGCCCTGCCCGCGCTGGAGAACATCGCGCTGTGGCACGAACGCGATATCAGCCATTCCAGCGTGGAGCGTTTCATCGGGCCGGATGCCTGCATCACGCTCGATTTCGCGCTGGCGCGTTTGACAGGCGTGGTGGACAAGCTGCTGGTGTATCCCGAACGGATGCAGGCGAACATGGACCGGATGGGCGGCCTGATCCATTCCCAGCGCGTCCTGCTGGCGCTGACGCAGGCCGGTGTCAGCCGCGAGGATGCCTACGCTATCGTGCAGCGCAATGCGATGAAGGTGTGGGCCAGCGACGGCGCGCTGTCGCTGCGCGATCTGCTCAAGGCGGACGAGCAGGTTACTGCCGCGCTTTCGGAAAGCGAGATCGACGAGAAGTTCGACCTCGAATATCATTTCCGGCAGGTCGACACGATCTTCGCGCGCGTTTTCGGCGCGTCGTAACAGGCACGCGCTGGACCGGACGCCGCGGCGCGCCTATCGTCGCCGGTACTACTTTGAAGGAGCCGTTCGACCATGCAGATTTTCCGCACGCTGATCTGGGTTTTGATTCTGGTAATCCTGCTCGGCTTTTCGGCCTTCAACTGGAAGCCGGTTGAAGTGCAGATCTGGGATAATCTAGTGCTGGAAACCAAGGTTCCGGCGCTGGTTATCGTATCCTTCCTGCTCGGCCTGATCCCGATGTGGCTGATCTATCGCGGCACCAAATGGCGGCTGTCGCGGCGTATCATGACACTGGAAAACGCGCTCAAGGCCAATACGGTCGCGGCACCGGCAGAGGAGACGGTGGTTGCCGACAACACCGCGCCGCTCGCACCCACCCGCCCGTCCGACCCCGATAGCGACGCCGATCCCGACGGGCGTACCACGCGCCCATGAATCCGGTTTACGTCGCCCTCGACTTGCCGACGCTAAGCGAAGCGAAGGCGCTGGCGCGCAGGGTCAAGGGGCATATTGGCGGGCTGAAACTGGGGCTGGAATTCTTCTGCACCCACAGCAGCCACGGCGTGCACGAGATGGCGCAGCTCGGCCTGCCGATTTTCCTCGACCTAAAATTCCACGACATCCCCAACACGGTCGCCGCCGCGATGCAGGCGATCCACGTCTGCGAGCCCGCCATCGTCACCGTCCACGCGGCGGGCGGGCGCGCCATGCTGGAAGACGCCAAGGCCGCTGCGGCGCAGGGGTGCAAGGTGGTGGCCGTCACCATGCTGACCAGCCTCGACGAACGCGACCTCGCCCGCACCGGCGTCACCGGCAGCGCGCACGATCAAGTCATGCGGCTGGCCGAACTGGCGGAGGCGAGCGGGCTGGACGGCATCGTGTGTTCGGGACAGGAGGTTGCCGCTGTCCACAAGCAGTGGAAAGACGGCTACTTCGTCGTCCCCGGCCTGCGCCCGGCAGGATCTGCGACGGGCGACCAGAAGCGCACCGTCACCCCCCGCCAGGCCCGCGACGACGGCGCCAGCGTGCTGGTAATAGGCCGCCCCATAACCCGCGCCGACGATCCGCTGGCGGCGGCACGGGCGATTGAAGAGACGCTTTGACGCACCCGATGGCGTTCTATTCTACCTATTCTGCGTTCATGATTTCCACTTCTTGGGAGCTTTCATCCGCTGATGGGCGAAGGTCATCCGCTGTCAGCACAAGGCGGTTCGAAGCCACACGCCATCCGGCCAGCGTCATGTCCTCCCCCTGCCCTTTGAACGTGTAGGTCTCGACACCCTCCCCCTTGCCAAATTGCGTTTCCATCGTGATGACCGTCACCGTTCCCAGCGGCGTACTTCGCACATTGAACCCGTTGCGTTCGCTGTCCTCGACCGGCCCAAGGCGTGTCCTCAAAACGGTCAGCATATCGTCGAATTGTTCCCGCGACATCTGCTCGCGAAATTCCGACGAAACCATGCCGTAAAGCGCCCTGTCGTCACCGCGTGAATAGGTTTCCTGAAACGCCGCGATCTTGTCATCGGCCGCGCTCATGTTTGCCATCGGATTGCATGCAGCCAGCAGCATCGCGACACCTGCCATGATAAATTTACGCATGGACCCGTTTCCCCTCATGCCCCGCGCGACGGACGCCGCGCTTTTCACTCCATCGCAAGTCGCCTACCCCGCTGGCCATGCCGGTTCAATATATCAAGATCTGCGGTTTGACCGATGCCGCCACGGCAAGAGCCAGCATCGCGGCAGGCGCGACGCATATCGGGCTGGTACATTTTGCGCCAAGCCCGCGCCATCTCGCCTTGGCGGACGCTGCTGCGCTGCGGGCTGCGGTGGCGGACCGCGCGAAGGCCGTGCTGCTGACCGTCGATCTTGGCGACGACGCAATGGCCGAAGCGATCGATACGGTGCGGCCCGATATCGTCCAGCTTCACGGGTCCGAGACGCCGGAGCATGCTGCCGCCATTCGCGCGCGGCATGGAGTCGAGGTGTGGAAGGCCCTCGGAATTGCGGACCGTGCGGCGCTGGTGGAGGCACAACGCTATGCCGGGGCGGTGGAGATGCTGCTTTACGACGCGCCGCCCCCATCGCCGCCAAGCACGCTGCCCGGTGGCAATGGCGCGGCGTTCGACTGGGGCGTGCTGGCGGGCTTCGATCATCGCGCGCCGTGGGGGCTGGCGGGCGGGCTGACCCCTGCCAACGTAGCACACGCCATCACCGCCACTGGCGCACCGCTGGTCGATGTGTCCAGCGGCGTGGAAAGCGCGCCGGGGGTGAAGGATGTCGGCCTGATCCGAGCGTTTTGCGAGGTGCTTCACAAGCATGATAAGTCGAAGAATAAAAGACAGCCCCTCGGAGTTGAAGACGGTGCGTAGCGCCACCGGCTCAGGGCGAGCGGGTAGAAATGTTACAACCCCGTTCGCCCTGAGCTTGTCGAAGGGTCGTCCTCGCTTTACTCGCTTCGTCAGCAGAAAGAGCGACACTTTGACCAACTTAGCACGAGCGGAACAATAAATATGAACGCTCCCAATTCCTTCAAAACACAACCCGACGAACGCGGCCATTTCGGCGATTACGGCGGCCGTTTCGTGGCGGAAACCCTCATGCCGCTGGTGCTCGACCTGGAGCGTGAATACCGCGCCGCGCAGGCCGACCCGGCGTTCCGCGCGCAGTTCGACGACCTGCTCGAACATTATGTCGGCCGCCCCAGCCCGCTCTATTTCGCCGAACGGCTGACCGAGGCGTGTGCCGCGCAGGCAAGCGACGGAAAGGGTGCGCAAATCTGGTTCAAGCGCGACGAGCTGAACCACACCGGCGCGCACAAGATCAATAACTGCATCGGCCAGATCCTGCTCGCGATCCGCATGGGCAAGACGCGCATCATCGCGGAAACCGGCGCGGGCCAGCACGGCGTCGCCACCGCCACCGTCTGCGCGCGGTTCGGCCTGCCCTGCATCATCTATATGGGCGCGGAGGATGTGCGCCGCCAGTCGCCCAACGTGTTCCGCATGAAGCTGCTGGGTGCCGAAGTCGTGCCCGTCACCAGCGGGCGCGGCACGCTGAAGGATGCGATGAACGAGGGGCTGCGCGACTGGGTCGCGAATGTCCACGACACGTTCTACATCATCGGCACAGCGGCAGGCCCGCACCCCTACCCCGAAATGGTGCGCGATTTCCAAAGCGTGATCGGGGTTGAAGCGCGCGCGCAGGTGCTGGAGCGGACGGGGCGCCTGCCAGATTTGCTGGTCGCCTGCATCGGCGGTGGCTCCAATGCGCTGGGCCTGTTCCACCCGTTTCTGGACGATACCGACGTGGCGATGTTGGGCGTAGAGGCGGCGGGGCGCGGGCTGGAGGGCAGCGAACATGCCGCATCGCTATTGGGCGGCGCACCCGGCGTGCTGCACGGCAACAAGACATACCTGTTACAGGACGAAGACGGCCAGATCACCGAAGGCCATTCGATCAGCGCCGGCCTCGACTACCCCGGCATCGGCCCCGAACATGCCTGGCTAAAGGATTCCGGCCGCGTGAAATATACGGCGGTCACGGACGACGAGGCGCTGGAAGGCTTCCAACTGCTGTGCCGCACCGAGGGCATCATCCCGGCGCTGGAGCCGAGCCACGCGATTTATGCGGTGGCGGAGCGGGCGAAGACGATGCCGGAGGATGCGGTGATTTTGGCGAATCTGTGCGGGCGTGGGGACAAGGATATTTTCACTGTGGCCGAGGCGCTGGGGGTGGAGATTTGAAACGCCGTATTACCAAACTGGCACTCGGTCTCGTGATTGCTATTCTTCTAGTTTTACTGATTTTGGCGATAAAGGTTTTGATTGAAATAGCTATCGGCACAGAGATAGATATAGCTTGGTTTGGGGCAATCGCGGGCGCTAGCGGTACAGTTGTATTTCCAGCTTATAGCAAAGCCTTTGATAAACGGTGGCGAATACCACCGCCGGGTTGGATCGAATAAAATATTTTGTTAGAATTTATAGGTGTCAAGCCCCGCTCCGCGCAGTCCGTCACCCCGGACTTGCCTGCCCTCGCGTACGCGGGGGATCCGGGGTCCAACTTTTTCAATGCAGCGCTAAAGACAGCTGGACCCCGGCTCGGGGGCCGGGGTGACGAAGGGTATGCGTAGCAGGCTGGAAGGCAGCCATTGTTCTTTCTTCTCGCATTGAGCCCGAATTGAAGTGCAGCCCGTCGGAGTCGAAGATGGCGCGTCGCGCCACCGGCTCAGTGCGAACGGGCGGGCGCGGGCAGACATGGACCGCCTCACAAACCCCCTGTCCTACACCCGCCTCCGCATGGCATAGGCGGCGCATGACCAACATCTCGAACCTTCTCCGAACCCGCGCGAATACGCCCTTTGCGCACCCGGAAACTTTTGCCCCTGGACAGTGTAACACCCGGTCCATGTCTCCAGCTTCCGGTGCAAAGCGATGACCCGCTTCGCCAACGCTTTCGCCAATCCCGCCCTCGTCTGCTTCGTGACAGCGGGCGATGGAGATACCGCCGCCAATCTCGATGCGCTGGTCGCAGGAGGCGCGGACGTTATCGAATTGGGCATGCCGTTTACCGATCCGATGGCGGACGGCCCGGCGATCCAGAACGCCAATTTGCGCAGTCTGGGCAAGGGTACCACCACCGCCGACGTATTCGCCCTCGCCACCGGCTTTCGCGCGCGCCATCCGGATGTGCCGCTGGTGCTGATGGGCTATGCCAATCCGATGGTGCGGCGCGGGCCGGAATGGTTCGCGGACCAGTGCGCGGCGGCGGGCGTGGACGGGGTGATCTGCGTTGATATTCCGCCCGAAGAGGACGATGCGCTCGGCCCAGCGCTGCGCGCGCGCGGTATCGCCCCCATCCGGCTTGCCACGCCGACCACCGACACCGCGCGCTTGCCGCAGGTGCTCGAAGGGTCGGACGGGTTCGTCTATTACGTCTCCGTCGCGGGTGTCACCGGCAAACAGCAGGCGGCAAGCGACAGCATTGCCGAGGCGGTCGGGCGGTTGAAAGCCGCAACAGACTTGCCCGTCGCGGTGGGATTCGGTGTGAGGACTCCGGCACAAGCCGCTGATATTGCTGCGATTGCCGATGGCGTGGTGGTCGGCTCCGCTCTGGTCGAGCTGGTGGAGAAGCACGGGGCCGACGCGCCTGCGCATTTGCAAACCCTGACCGCCGCGCTTGCGCAAGCAGTCCACAATGCGCGATAGGCTGCGCCCATGACCTGGCTCAACCGTGTTCGCAATTCGCTCCCGACCTTCGGCATCAAGCGGGAGACGCCCGACAATCTGTGGGTGAAATGCGGCGGCTGCGACGAGATGCTGTTCGCCAAGGAGTTCGAGGACAACGCCCATGTCTGCCCGCGCTGCGAACACCATGCACGTATCGGGGCCGATGCGCGGCTGGCGCTGTTGCTCGATCCCGGCTTCGACGTACTGCCGCAGCCCGAAGTGCGCGAAGACCCGCTGAAATTCCGCGACACCAAGAAATATACCGAACGCCTGAAACTGGCCCGCGCGAAGAACCCGCACCGTGATGCGTTCAGCACCGGTTCCGGCACGATAGACGGCCACCCCGCCGTGGTCGGCGTGCAGGATTTCGGCTTCATGGGTGGCAGCATGGGCATGGCCGTGGGCGCGGCCTTCGTCGCCGGGGCGGAGGCGGCGCTGGAGCGCGGCTGCGGCTATATCGTGGTGACGGCGGCGGGCGGCGCGCGGATGCAGGAAGGCATCCTCAGCCTGATGCAGATGCCGCGCGCCACGGTGATGACGCGGCGGCTCAAGGCGGCGGGCCTGCCCTATATCGTGGTGCTGACCGATCCCACCACCGGCGGCGTGACGGCGAGCTATGCGATGCTGGGCGATGTGCAGATCGCGGAGCCGGGCGCGCTGATCGGCTTTGCCGGCCAGCGGGTCATCCAGGACACCATCCGCGAGAAGCTGCCCGATGGCTTCCAGCGCGCGGAATACCTTCTGAAACACGGGATGATCGACATGGTCGTACACCGCGCCGAACTGCGCGCCACGCTGGCGCAGCTGCTCGGCTACATGCAGGGCGAGAAGGCGGCGTAAACGCGCTCTGGGCTGCTCGCTGATGGTCGGAGGCTGTGCTATCTCGCGCGTTCTTGTTTTCTCGCTTACGCTCGGTGCTGTGCCATCCCGCTCCCCCTCCCGACCACCCATTTAGGATAATCCCGTGGGTGGTCGGGAGGGGGAGCGGGATGGCACAGCAAGCGGAGGACGGATGTCCGGAGCGCACCCAACAAAGGATTCCTCTACTTGGATTTCGGCACTTCCTCCGACCCCCGCGTGCAAACGCAGCTCGACCGGCTGGCGGCGCTGTCCTTGCCGCAGGGGCGGTTCGGGCTGGAGACGATGCGCGCGCTGATGGCGCGGCTGGGCGATCCGCAGGACAGCCTGCCGCCGGTGTTCCATGTCGCGGGGACAAACGGCAAGGGTTCTACCTGCGCCTTCCTGCGCGCGATGCTGGAGGCGCAGGGGCTGGCGGTGCATGTCGCCACCAGCCCGCACCTGGTGCGCTACAACGAACGCATCGTGGTGGCAGGCGAAGAGATTGGGGATGGCCTGCTCGCCAGCCTGCTGTGCGAAGTGCTGGATGCGGCGGACGCGCGTTATAACGGAGAAGGCTTGGCACCCAGCTTCTTCGAAGCCACCATCGCCGCCAGCTTCCTCGCTTTCGCCCGCACGCCCGCCGACGCCTGCGTGATCGAGGTCGGTCTTGGCGGGCGGTTCGATGCGACCAATGTCATCGGACAACCCGCCGTGTGCGGTATCGCCGCTTTGGGTATCGACCATGAACGGTTTCTACTCGCCCCTGATGAAACTGCCCCCACGCTACCTCTTGCCCGGATTGCGTTTGAGAAAGCGGGCATTGCGAAACCCGACGTTCCCCTGCTGTCCCTGACAGAACAGCGGGAGGCGCAACGCGAAATCCAGCGTGCCGCCACGCGCACCGGTGCCCTGTTGTTCCGGCTTGATCGCGACTGGGATTACGACCGGCTGAAAGGCAAATGGTATCGGGACGAGCATGGTGCATTGATGTTGCCCCCTCTTGCGCTGCCCGGTCGGCATCAGTTTGCAAACGCGGGTTTAGCCGTCGCCATGCTGCGGCATCAGGACAAGGTGACTGTTTCCGAACGGGCGATTGCCAAGGGTTTGACGCGCGCCGCGTGGCCCGGTCGATTGCACCGGTTGCCTATTGGCGCGTTGGACACGACGCGAACGCTCTGGCTCGACGGCGGGCACAACCGCAGTGCGGGTGAGGCGCTAGCGGCGCATTTTGCGGGGGCGCGTCTGCATCTGGTGCTGGGAATGCTGGAGGCGAAAGACCCCGCCGCCCTCGTTGTGCCACTCGGCGATAGCATCGCAAGCCTGACCATTGTGCCGGTGCCGGGGCACGAGGCGCATCCGCCTTCCGCCTTCGGTGACGAAGCGCGCAACGCACCCGGCGTCGCCTCGGCCCTCGCCGCGCTGCCCGATGACGGGCTGCCGGTGCTGGTGGCAGGCTCGCTCTATTTGGCGGGGTCGGTGCTGCGCGAGGCGGGTGCGATGCCGGATTGAGCTGTGTGTACCTCCGGCGCAACGACACCCGAAGCGCGTCCGGTACGCCGCTGGCGATACCATTCCATCAGGCACAGGATGACAGCGATGAAGCCGATATAGGTCGTGAAAACAAAGACATCGTAATAGCCGCGCCCCTCGATCATCTCGCCCAGCGCGCCGCGCCCCAATGTGCCGACCAGCAGCGTCAGCGAGGACAGCAACGCGTACTGCACCGCGCTGAAATTCTTGTTCACGATGGAGGAAAGCCAGGCGATATACGCCGCGCCCGCGATGCCGATGGCAAGGTTCTCGAACATGATCGTGAAGGTCAGCTTCGCCAGTCCGGCCGGATCGACGAAGAAGATTCGCGCCAGAAAATCGATCAGCGCGGTAAAGCCGATGGCGTCGCTGCCCGCCTGCATCAGCGCTCCGCCGCGCGCGAGGTCGGCGTAGAGCAGGTTGGTCAGTGCCGCGAGCAAAGCGCCCAGCGTCAGGGTGAGCATCCGCCCGAAAACGGTCAGCATATAGCCACCCAGCGCCAGACCCAGCAGGATGGCGAAGACGCCGAAGAACTTGGAGGCAAATGCGACCTGGTCGTTGGAATAGGCCAGCTCGCCAAGGTAGAAAGGATAGGCAAACGTGCCCCAGATCGCGTCGCAGATGCGGTAGGTCAGCACCACCGCGAGGATAAGCACCAGCGACCAGCCGATGCGCCCGACGAACTCGACCAGCGGCAGCAGCAGTGCGCGATAGAAGTGGTCCATCACGTAGCCTACGCCCGTAGCGGCAGGCGCGTCCTCGGCCAGCAGGTTACGCCCCGCCTTCTTCTGCGATGCCAGCCAGCCTGCGATCAGCGCAGGCAGCACGATGGTCGCAACGATGATCCACGGGCCGTAATTCAAAGTGAAGTCGGTCGGGTTGGGCCGCTGTTCCGGTGGCAGCGCCAGCGACATATACATGAAGGTCAGCACCACGCCGATGGCCACTGCCCACAGCACGCCGACTATGGCCAGCGCCCTGCCCCGCACCGCAGGCGCAAGTTCGCCCTTGTGCCGCAGCGCGACCAGCAGCTCGTCCTCGACAACGGGTTCGCCGGCCTTCAGCCGGCCCCGATCGCTATCGGGCGCGAACAGCCCCACGAAGCCTATCGCCAGCAGGATACCGCCCATCAGCATATAGGTCTGCGGCCAGCCGATGCGCGCCGCGATGATCAGGCCCAGCGCACCGCCAACCAGCGCGGCCAGCCGGTAGCCCATCTGGTAAACAGTCGACAGCATATCCAGCGTGGCAACCTCGTCCGCCACGTCGATACGCCAGGCGTTGATGGCGATATCCTGCGTGGCCGATGCCAGCGCGCCGATACCCGCCAGCAGGCTGAACCAGCCGATGCTTTCATTGCTCGGATTGCTGAGCGCCAGCGCCACGAGGATCACGCCAAGCAGGATTTGCGCGGGCACGATCCACTGCTTGCGCCGCCCCAGCCTGCGCATCAGCGGGATGTTTACCTTGTCGATCAGCGGCGACCACAGGAACTGGAAGGCATAGGCCAGCCCGATCAGCGAGAAGACGCCCATCGTTTCCAGATCGACCTCGGCCTCCGAAAGCCAGGCGAACAAAGTGCCGAGGAACAGGGCAAACGGCAGGCCGCTGGCAAACCCGAACAGCGCCATGAAACCGGTCTTGCGGTTGCCCAGCGCGCGGATCACTTCGCGCCATCCCGGCTTCGGCGAAGGCTTCGTCGTTGTCGCTGCCGCTTCGGCCATGTGGGAATACGCCTTTTGCTTTTTCGTACTTATATCGGCAACACTAGCCGTCCGCCCGAGGCATAGGAAGCCGCAGATGAACGCCATCGACACCCGTGAACCCGCCGTCCGCCAGCCGACCGCCGGCCAGCGCGCGCTGGTCGAGACGGTTGCGCGCAATACCGCGCATCCCGAAGGCGCAATCCGCACCGTTCCCGCCAGCGTCTATACCGACCCGGCGCAGTGGGAAGCGGAGAAATCACGACTGTTCGATCAACAGCCCCGGCTGATAATGCCCAGCGCCGTCCTGCCCGAACCCGGCAGCGTCCTGCCGCATGACGGGACCGGTCGCCCCCTGCTATTGGTGCGCGACACGGATGGGCGCGCGCGCGTGTTCCTGAACGTGTGCCGCCATCGCGGCACACGTCTGGTCGAAGGCGAGGCGGTGCAATGCGCGCGGCGGCTGGTGTGCCCCTATCACGCATGGACCTATCGCCTCGACGGATCGCTGCAAGGCCTGCCCCGCCCCGAAACCTTTCCCGGCCTGGACAAGGCAGTGATGGGTTTGCAGGAACTGCCAAGCCACGAGGCAGGCGGCGCGATCTGGTACGCGGGTGCAGACGATGCCGACTTCACCGCCGCCGCCATTTTGGGCGAGGACTTTGCAGCGCTCGGGATGGCGGACTCGGTCCTGTTCCGCCGCCGCACGCATACGGTTGCCGCGAACTGGAAGCTCATCATGGATGCGTTTCTGGAAAGCTATCACGTCACGCGCCTTCACGCGCAAACGATCGGGCCGTTCTTCAAGGACGGTGTGACCGCAGGCGACATGGTTGGCCCGCATGCCCGATCCGCCGTGGGCCGTGCCGACGACATGGCGGAAATCGACGTGACCGATATGGCGGCGGTGCGGCGGCACGTAACTTTCGCGTATCAGACGCTGACCGGCTGCCTTGTCATTCCCAGCCCGGATTACCTCAATATCATGGTGCTCCTGCCGCAGAACGAGCGCAGCACGCTTGTCGAAAACACGATGCTCATCCCCGAAGCGCCTGCGGACGACAAGGCCGTAGCGCATTGGGAGCGAAGCTGGCGTCTGCTGGATGAGGGCGTCTTTGCCAGCGAAGACTTTCGCGCGGCCGAACTAGGGCAGCAGGGGCTGGAAAGCGGTGCGCTGGAACACCTGACGCTTGGCACGCTGGAAGGCGGCGTGGCGCGGTTCCATGACGAAGTGACTGGGGCAATCGCCTCCACTTGAAGACACGAAAAAGCCCCGCCCGGCAGGAACCGGACGGGGACTTTTGCATTGGCTCGATTACTGCGTCAGTCGAATTGCTTGGTCAACCGGTCCGCCATGCGCTCGCCTTCGCAGACCTGCGTGTAGCCCTGCTGCACGATCTGGCGCGCGGGTGCGGGCAGCGTGTCGTCCTTCAAGGCGGCCTCGAACTTCTTTTTGAGGTAGTCCTCGCCTTCTTCGACCCGCTCCACCGCGCCTTCGTTCTTGTCACCGAACGCCGTGGTGATGTCGGTCCAGACGCGATGCGCGCTACCCGAAAACGAACCGTCTTCGCGCGCCGTGCCGCCCATCTGGACGATCTGCGCATTCATCTGGCCGACCAGCTGGCGGCGCTCCTGCGCGCTGTCGCGCAGCGTTTGCGCCAGTTGCGCATTGGTCGCTGCCTCCGCCGCCTTTTCATATCCGAGTACGCTGTCGATAGTGGTGTCGGTCAGCGTTTCGAGTGCATTGATTCCATTGCTCATGATGTTCTCCGTTTAAGTGTTGTGGTCCATCAACGGATTGTGCGGTGCTTCTATCCGTAACCTTTGATACCTCAGCGGCTATCGCATGTACCACAAGGCAGCTATCGTCACCCCATGACCAGCTATGATCCTGCCGCGCCGCGTCCCGAAGGGCATCGTATCGCCAAACTGCTGGCGCGTGCCGGCGTTGCCAGCCGCCGCGAAGTGGAGCGGATGATCGGCGACGGGCGCGTGGCACTGAACGGCGATGTGCTCCAAACGCCCGCCACCATTATCGAAACCCTGCGCGGGGTCACCGTGGACGGCAAGCCCGTAGAAAAGGCCGATCGCACGCGCCTGTTCGCGTTTCACAAGCCGACCGGCCTGCTGACGGCGGAGCGCGACTTTTCGGGTCGCCCGACGATCTATACCGCACTGCGCAATACCCTGCCCGCCGATGCCGGCCGTGTGATGCCGGTCGGGCGGCTCGACCTGAATACCGAGGGCCTGCTGCTGCTGACCAATGACGGCGCGCTGAAACGCGAAATGGAACTGCCATCGAGCAACATCCCGCGCACCTATCGCGCCCGCGCTTTTGGCGAGGTGTCGCAGGACGCCTTGGAAGCGTTGATGGACGGCGTCACCATCGACGGGATGCATTACGGTCCGATCAACGCCAACAAGGAACGCAGTTCGGGACGCAACCAGTGGATCGAAGTGACGATCACCGAAGGCAAGAACCGCGAAGTGAGACACGTTCTGGAATGGCTGGGACTGAAAGTGAACCGGCTGGTCCGAACCGCCTACGGTCCGTTTGGCCTCGCCGACCTGCCGCGTGGTCAAGCAGTAGAAATCCGCAAGCAGGATATCGACCGGTTCCGCAGCGGCCTCAAACCGGCCAAGACATGAGAATTATTGCTGGCGAATGGCGGGGGCGCAAGCTGGTCGCACCGAAGGGCGAAGCCACGCGACCGACCGGGGACCGCACGCGCGAAACGCTGTTCTCGATGCTCGCCAGCCGTTTGGGCAGCTTCGCCGACCTAACTGTGCTGGACCTGTTTGCCGGATCCGGTGCGCTGGGGCTGGAGGCGCTCTCACGGGGCGCGGCGCACTGTGTATTCGTCGAGCGTGACGGCACTGCGCTCGACGCCGTTCGCGCCAACATTGCCACGCTCGACGCGCGCCGACGGTGCGACGTGCGCGCCGGTTCGGTGCTGGAACTGGGACCGGCAAAAGCACAGGCCGACCTGATCCTGCTGGACCCGCCCTACGAGACCGGCGCGGGTGTCGTCGCGCTGGAGCGATTGCAGCGGTTGGGCTGGATCGGACCGGCCTGCTGGATTGCGCTGGAAACGTCGCGTGGCGAGGCGACGGCAGTAAAAGGCCTCGACATCGACGCGACACGCAATGTCGGCAAGGCGAAGCTGACGCTGTATCGCCCTGCCGACATGGTTCTGGAACAGGCGGGCTAGTCGGGGTCGACCGTCTGCTCTTCCGGCTCGGCATCATCCTGCGGCGCAGGCTCATCCGCAGGATCGGCGGGGCGAGCCGTCTCGTCGGCCACCATCGCCTCGATAGTCTGCCACGCTTCCGCCTGCTCGGCTTCGGTCATGGCAATCAGGCGCGTGCGATCTTGTGGGTTCAGCCGCATGAACAGCGCACGGCGGGTTGGCGACAGCGCCATCGCATAGGCTTCGGCTTCGGGCGACAGGGCCGTGTCGGTAGTCGGAGCCTCGTCTTCCATCGGCTCTTCGGCTTGCGGCGGCATCGCATCCGGCACAGGAGGCGGAGAGCCCGCTACCGGTTGGGCTGCGGCCGCGATCGGCATGGCCAACAGCGCGACGCCAAAGGTCTTTAGGACAGGGGTAAAGCGCATGGGATTTTCCTTCTTGGTTCCCTGCGCAACGCACGCGACATAGTCTGTTCGACCCGCATCTGACGTGCGGTGAGCCTCGTCTGGCGTGGCCCGTCCGGATTGGCAAATGTGCTCAGGATTTCGTCGATGGCCACACTCTGGCGGTCGGTTCCTGTGCCTAAAATCAGCCGAAATGCCGCAATACCGTAACGTCAATCGGCTGGCGGGAACCTGTCGAACGTCGGCAGGCGATGCACGTCCGCCATCCAGCCGATTCGTTCCGCCACCTGGATATGCGCTTCGGCAGGCAAGTCTTCCGGCTCGTCCAGCGTGGCGGTCTGCACATCCACCATGCCGGGGATGAGGGCGTCGTTCGAATAGAACAGGCCGGTGCCGCACTGGATGCAGAAATAGCGCCGTGCATGTTCGCTGCTGGCGTAAATGCTCGGTTCGCCGGTCACGGTCAGCGCGCTGTCGGGCAGCATCGCCCAGCCCACCATTGGCGCACCGCTGGAACGGCGGCAATCGACGCAATGGCACAGCGAATGGTTCAGCACATCGCCAGTGATCTCGTATCGGATCGCGCCGCAATGGCACCCGCCGGTAACTTCGCCGGTAACTTCGATCATCGCTATCTCCTCCGTCTTGCCAGACACCCGCCTGTTCCCTAGCTGTTCACATGCCCATGACCAACCTTGAAACCCTTCCCGCCGCGCTGGGCGAAGACAATGTACCCGCCTATGCCGCGCGTCTGAACGAACCGCAGCGCGAGGCCGTGCTGACGACCGAAGGCCCGGTGCTGATGCTGGCCGGGGCAGGTACCGGCAAGACCGCCGCGCTGACGGCGCGTCTCGCCCATCTGGTCGCCACCCGCCGCGCCTGGCCCAGCGAAATCCTGTGCGTCACCTTCACCAACAAGGCGGCGCGCGAAATGCGCGAGCGGGTCGGCGGGCATATCGGCGATGCGGTGGAAGGCATGCCGTGGCTCGGCACGTTCCACTCCATCGGCGCGCGCATGCTGCGTCGCCATGCCGAACTGGTCGGTCTGCAATCGAACTACACCATTATCGATACCGACGACCAGCTACGCCTGCTCAAGACGCTGATCGCCGATGCCGAGATCGACGACAAACGCTGGCCCGCGCGGCAGCTGGCCGGGCTGATCGATCGCTGGAAGAACCGCGGCCTCAATCCGCTGGACCTCGATGCCGCCGAGAACGAGGCCTATGCCAACGGCAAGGGCCAGCAACTGTATCGCGCCTATCAGGAACGGCTGAAAACGCTGAATGCCTGCGATTTCGGCGACCTGCTGCTGCACATGCTCAACATCCTGCGCAACGAACCCGATGTGCTGGCGCAGTATCGCAAGCGGTTCAAATATATCCTGGTGGACGAATATCAGGACACCAACCAGGTGCAGTATCTGTGGCTGCGGCTGCTGGCGCAGGAGCGCAAGAACATCTGCGTGGTGGGCGACGACGACCAGTCGATCTATTCCTGGCGCGGCGCGGAAGTGGCCAATATCCTGAAGTTCGAGAAGGATTTTCCCGGCGCGAAGGTCGTCAAGCTGGAGCAGAATTATCGTTCGACCCCGCATATTCTGGGTGCGGCATCGGGTTTGATCGGGGCGAACAGCGAACGGCTCGGCAAGACGTTGTGGACGCAGCACAATGGCGGCGATCCGGTGCGCGTCATCGGCATCTGGGATGGACCCGAAGAAGCGCGCCGCGTCGGCGAGGAAATCGAGCGGATCGAGCGCGAGGGCGCTTCGCTGGACGAAGTCGCCATCCTCGTGCGTGCGCAGTACCAGACGCGCGAATTCGAGGACCGCTTCATCCAGATCGGCCTCGCCTACAAGATCATCGGCGGCTTCCGTTTTTACGAACGCGCCGAAATCCGCGACGCGCTGGCTTACTTGCGCGTGGTTGCGCAACCGCAGGACGATCTGGCGTTCGAGCGTATCTACAACCAGCCAAAGCGCGGTCTGGGTGCCAAGACTCTGGAAAAGATGCACCAGCATGCGCGCCGCACGCAGATGCCGCTCGCCGCCGCCTCGCTCGACCTTGCCGACAGCGACGAGCTGCCCAAGCGCGCCGCCAACACCATCGGCGAATTGATGCGCAAGTTCCTGCACTGGCGCGAGGTCGCGGACGGCCTGTCGCCGGCCGAACTGCTGCGGCAGGTGATGGACGAAAGCGGCTACGACGCCATGCTGGAAGCGGAGCGGACGCCGGAAGCCAAGGGCCGTATCGAGAACCTGTCCGAGCTGGCCCGCGCGATGGAGGAGTACGACACGCTGGGTGACTTTCTGGAGCATGTCAGCCTGGTCATGGACAACGACCGGGGCGACAATGCCGAGACCGTCACCATCATGACGATGCATGCGGCGAAGGGGCTGGAATTCGACAATGTCTTCCTGCCCGGTTGGGAAGAAGGCGTCTTCCCCAGCCAGCGGGCGCTGGACGAAGGCGGCCTGGCATCATTGGAGGAGGAACGCCGCCTCGCCTATGTCGCCATCACCCGAGCGAAGCGGCACTGCACCGATCCTGCACGCGGCGAACCGGCGCATTTACGGGCAGTGGACCAGCTCCATTCCCAGCCGTTTCATCGAGGAATTGCCCGACGACCATATCGAAAGCGAAACCACGATGAGCGGCGGCGCCTCGCTATGGCGTGCGAACTGGAGCGAGAGCGACGATCCGTTCGCGCATGTCAGCAATGAACGGCCCGACCATTCGAAGGCGCGCGGCCCCGGATGGCAGCGGGCGCTGGCGACAGGGTACGAAACCAAGCAGGCCAAAATTTCCGAATCGCGCCGCAGCGCCGCCAGTTTCGCCGCCACACCGCGCCCGGATATTGCGGTGGGGCAGCGCGTGTTTCACGACAAGTTCGGCTATGGCTTCGTGATGGACCACGAAGGCAACAAGCTGGAAATCGAATTCGAAACCGCCGGCGTAAAGCGCGTGATCGACAGCTTCGTAAAGGCGGCGTAGCCGGCGCTAGAACAGGCCGCCGTCGAAGGTGTATGTCAGGGCAACGCCGCCCGCATACTGGTTGCGCGAGCCGAAGGCTGCGACGACGGGCGAATCGGCTGCATCATCGACCAGACGATCGTATTTCGCATAGCTGTAAAGGCCCCAGCTTGGCGTGAACTGCTGGATAAACCCGACCGTTCCCCCCACCGACTGCACGCCGCCACCAGCATCATAAGCAGGCAAGCCCGACGCAACCGCGTCGGCAGGTGCCACGCCGAAATAGGCATTCTGGTATTTGTCGTCGGCCAGCGTCACGCGCGGACCGAAGGAGAAGACCGTATCGTCGCCGTTACGCAACACGACGTCCGCCGATACATTCGCGATCAGACCGTCATGGCCGGAAACGCCCTGACGCAGTTCACTGCGGACCCGGAAATTATCGCTGAGGTCGTATTGCGCGAAGCCGCCGATTTCGAAGCTGAAACCGACTTCGGGCAGGACGCCGCCAACATCGCTCGACCGGCGCTTGCCCTGAAATCCCAGCGATGGCCCGACCTTGAAACCCTTCGCCCCGCAGCACGCGTGACGCCGAAACTTTCGTCGACTGCCTCGAACGCGAATTCCTGATCGGTGCGGCCCCGCGAGATATCGATCAGCGGGCGCACGACGACGCTGTCGGCACCGGGATATTGCGGGACGAGCTGCGGGCCGAGCGCGATGCGCGTACGCTCGCCACCATTGTCCTGCGCCATCACCGCGATTGGCGCTGCGCCGGCAATCAGGACGCATGCTGTGGAAACTAGGAAACGGAACATAATCGGGCCTTCGTCAAAGGGCTTGAAGAGGTGCGGAAGCGTTATTCGAAACCGACGCCGAGGAAGTCGGGTTTCGGCCCGTTCCATTCTCCGGCAGGCACCGGCGGCTCGCCATCGCGACGCGCCTTGCGGGCGGGCTTCGCATCCTGCGGTGTCGCATTACTGCGACTGGCAGGTTTCGATCGCGGCTTCGGCTCCGGCTTTTCGTCCGTGCGTTCCGGCGCCTTGCGTCCGCGCGACCGCTTGAGCCGCTGATCATCGCCATCGTTTTCGCTTTTTGCTGGGCTTTCGCTTTTGGCCGGACGTTCGCTTTTCGCTTCGCTCCCGGCCTTGGGCTGGGGCTTGGGCGTTTTCGCGGGTGCGATATCGACGCGCACGTCATCCTTGCCGAAGGTGGGGATGACTCCGCCGGTCAGCTTCTCGACATTCTCGATGGCTTCCGCATCGGCGTCGGTCACGAAGGTGAACGCGCGACCCTTGGCTCCGGCACGCCCGGTGCGGCCGATGCGATGGACGTAATCGTCCGGATGCCACGGCGTATCGTAATTGAACACATGGCTGACGCCCTTGATGTCCAGCCCGCGCGCCGCAACGTCGCTGGCGACCAGGATATTCATGTCGCCCGTCTTGAACCGTTCCAGTTCCTTGATTGCGCGTCGCCTGGTCGATGTCGCCGTGGATCTCGCCGCTCATGAACCCGCTTTTCTGCAACGACTTGTTCAGTTCGCGCACGGTCGTCTTGCGGTTGGAGAACACGATGGCGGTTTCGACGTGGTCGTTGCGCAGCAGCCATTCCAGCGTCTCGCGCTTCTTGCGCGGCGAGACCGGTACCTTGAACGCGGTGATGTCCTTGTTCGTGCTGGCCGCGCGGCTGACTTCGATGCGTTTGGGATTGTTGAGAAACTTCTTCGCCAGCTTTTCGATGGGCGGCGGCATGGTGGCCGAAAACAGCATCGTCTGCCGCGTTTCGGGCAGCTTGTCGCAGATGAATTCGATGTCGGGGATGAAGCCCATGTCGAGCATCCGGTCCGCCTCGTCGATCACCAGCAGCTCGCACCCATTGAGCAGGATCTTGCCCCGCTCGAACAGGTCCATCAGGCGGCCCGGCGTCGCGATCAGAACATCGACCCCTTCGTTCAGCGCCTTGACCTGATCGCCCATCTGCACGCCGCCGATCAGCAGCGCCATCTTCAGATCGTGGTTCTTGCCGTATTTCTCGAAGTTCTCGGCCACCTGTGCGGCCAGTTCGCGCGTCGGTTCGAGGATCAGCGAGCGCGGCATCAGCGCGCGGCGACGGCCGCTGGCCATGATGTCGATCATCGGCAGCACGAAACCCGCCGTCTTGCCGGTGCCGGTTTGCGCGATGCCGATGATGTCCTTCATCATCAGCACGGGCGGAATGGCTTCTGCCTGGATGGCGGTGGGTTCGGTGTAACCGGCGTCCGCCACGGCTTTGAGCAGGTCGGGGGAAAGGCCGAGATCGGCGAAGTTCATGGGTGTCTGGGGTGTCCGAATGATGCGGCCCGTACCGGACCGGTGGCGCGCCTTACGCAAAACACGCGACGCTTGCGCGTTGCCCTTGCTGGCGAACGGCGGAAAAGTCAAGAAATCCGGCGCGGGCTGCGGCGACCGCGGAACGGACGGAGTCAGGTGCCGTCGCGCACCATCTGGCGCAGACGGGTCAGCTCGCATTTCGCACCGGTGCGCGATTGCAGCTTGTCGCGATTGATGCAGACCTTCCCGTCCTTGCGCGGCTCGACATAGAAGCCGGAGTAGAAATCGCGCGAGGAGCATGCCTTTTCAAGGTTTGCCGCCACGATCCGCCGGTCCTTGAGGAACAGCATCAGCCGGTCGTCTTCCATCGGCGCAACACCGGCGACGCTCGACAGGGCGATACACTTGCCCATCTTGTGCTCCACCACCGGCCGACGGCGATCGCGCCGGGGGGCGGTGGACACGAAATCCGCCGTGCCGGACCGTCGCGGAGAGATGCGAATGATGACGCGCTGCCGCACCCGCACCTGAGCAATTACCGGCGTGTCGGCGGTGGACTGCATCGTCGATACGGGACGTGCGCGGCTCCGCAGTGTCGCTGGCGGAAGCGGCAGGCAAGGCAAGCGCGAGGGGCAGGAACAGGCTGGCAAAACTGGGCATGGAGGAAGGGGGAGGAGCGTTCCGATAGCGACGGGAAAACGAAGGTGTGCGCGTCGCTCTAGCCGAAACGATTGAATGCCAGCTTAACTGCCCCCTCTCGACGTGCAAGGTGTCCGGCGGATAAGGCGAGTGGCATGAGCACCCGCGAAACCTTTCTCGAAGCCGCCGAGGCCATCCTCGGACCGCGCGGGCTGATCCGCGATGCCGAGCAGATCGCGCCGTGGCTGACCGACTGGCGCGGGCGCTATACCGGGGCGGCGCTGGCGCTGGCGGCACCGGCGGACACGGCGCAGGTGTCGGCCTTGCTCGCGCTGTGCAGCGCGCATGGCGTACCGGTGGTGCCGCAGGGCGGGAATAGCGGGATGTCCGGCGGCGCGACGCCCGACGATAGCGGCACGGCGCTGCTGCTGTCGCTGCGGCGGCTGGACACGCTTGGCACCGTGAACCGCGATGGCGCGAGCGTCACTTGCGGGGCGGGCGTGATCCTGCAGACGCTGCACGAGGCGGCGGAGGCGGCGGATATGCGCTTCCCGCTGACGCTGGGCGGCAAGGGTTCGGCGACTATCGGCGGGCTGATCGCGACCAATGCGGGCGGGACGCAAGTGCTGCGCCACGGCACGATGCGGGCGCAGGTGCTGGGGGTGGAGGCGGTGCTGGCCGATGGCAGCGTGCTGAACCGGCTGACGCCGCTGAAAAAGGACAATCGCGGCTTCGACCTGACACAGCTGCTGATCGGGTCGGAAGGAACACTTGGCATCGTCACGGCGGCAACGCTGCGGCTGGTCCCGGCCATCGCGGCGCGCACCGTGATGTGGGCGGGCCTTGGCTCGATCCACGATGCGCGTCGGCTGCTGCTCCATGCGCAGGCCAGTGTCGGCGATGTTCTGGAGGGGTTCGAGATATTGCCCGCCCATTCGCTCGACGCGGTGCTCGACTACCTGCCCGACGCGCGTGCGCCGTTGGCAGGAACGCACGCATGGCATGCGCTGATCGAATTGGCAGGCGATGCGGATGATGCCGATGCCTTGCCGGACCGGGCGCAGGCGCTGCTGGAGACGGCGTTCGAGGCGGAGCTGATCGCCGATGCGACCATCGCGGCGAGCGACAGCCAGGCGGAGGCGTTCTGGCTGTTACGCGATTCGATCTCTCCCGCAGAGCGCGCGATAGGGCCGGCGATGCAGCACGATATCAGCGTGCCGGTGGCGCGGATGGCGGACTTCATTGCGGAGGCCATCGCCGCAGTCGAAGCGCGGGAAGTTGAGGGAAGTTTAGGCCAGAACCGGGCTATTGCATTCGGCCATCTGGGCGACGGAAACGTGCATTTCCACGTCCTCGCCCCGCCCGGCACACCGGCCAGCTGGATGGACGATAAAGGCAAGGAAATCAGTGCTTTCGTTCACGATATTGTCACGCAGTATGAAGGTTCCATCAGCGCCGAACACGGTATCGGCCAGATGAAAGTGGACGAGCTGGAGCGGCTCGGCGATCCGGTTTCGCTTGACATAATGCGGCGCGTCAAAAAGGCGCTGGATCCGGCAGGCATCCTCAACCCCGGCAAGCTGCTGGCGGCGGAACCGGCCCGCTAAGGCAGTCGGCTTGCATGTGGCGGGGGCTGGCATTACAGCGCGCGCTTCACATCGGGTGCCGCGTTTTGCCTCGCCCCTCCCCCTTGTCTCGATTTTCGGAGATACCGCGATGGCCAGCGCGCCGCAGTCCACCCTGCCCCTGTTCTACAAAGACCTGATGCCGCTCAACAGCCGCGATCATTCCAAATACAAGAGCAGGCCGATGGATTCGGCAAACTGGCTGAAGGGCCAGCATGCGATCCCGCTGACGGTGGACGAATTCGTGCAGGCGCAGCGCGATTTCCCCATCGTGTTCTCGTCTGGCGACAACCCCCTGCCGCTGGCGCTGATGGGCCTCAACGAAGGCGTGAACATCTTCGTCGACGACGAGGGCAAGGTGAACGACCCGATCTACATTCCGGCCTATATCCGCCGCTATCCCTTCATGCTCGCCAAGCTGGACGACAAGGCCGACACGCTGTCGCTGTGCTTCGATCCCACGGCGGAATCGGTCGGTGAATTCGACGACGGCGAGCCACTGTTCGACGGCGAAAAGGCCAGCGAGCAGACGCAGAACGTCCTGAAATTCTGCGAGGATTTCGAAGCGGCGGGCCAGCGCACGAAGAACTTCATCGAAGAGCTGAAAAAGCACGACCTGCTGATGGACGGCGAGGTTGGCATCACCACGCCGGACAACCCCGACAAGCCGTTCGTTTATCGCGGTTTCCAGATGATCAACCAGGAAAAGCTGCGCGAAGTGCGCGGCGACGTCCTGCGCACCTGGAACCAGAACGGCATGATGGCGCTCGTCTATTCGCAGATATTCTCGATGGAACTGATGCGCGCGATCTTCGGTCGGCAGCAGGCGCAGGGCAAAGGCCCCGACCTCAGCGGCGGCCAGACCGACGCGCAAGTCTGACGACGTTACTCGGCGGCGACCGGCAAGGTCCGTTCGTCGCCGATACGCCGTATCTCTTCGCCCAGCGCGCATGTCAGCGCGACGATGGCGTCCACAACCCCGCCCCATCCCGCACCCGCATTATCGTGCGCGGCTGTCGAGATAGAGGTCGCGGCTGATTTCCAGCTGCATGGCATGGATGCCGCCCGCCGGATCGGCATGGCGTTCCAGCACATATCCGCCCGCATAGGGCCGGTTATGCGCGCACGGACCCGCCTGCTGCGAACCTGCCTGCCCCGAACGTGCCTGTGCAGACGAAAGCACACGCAGCGCGATGGCGGCCAGCCGGTCGCTCGCCGCGGCCCCGAAGCGGTCGCCGATGACATAGTCCGCCGCCGCCTGCCCCGCCACTTGCCCCGCCTCTGGGGATTTCAGCGGCGGCATGGAATGGACATCCAGCAGCAGCACCGCACCGAACAGGTCGCGATATTCGGCCAGGGTTTGCCCCAGCGCCGCGTGATACGGTGCATGGACCTGTCCGATCCGCGCATCCAGCGCCGCGCCGGTCAGCGGGCGACGCCAGATTTCGCCCAACCCGGCCACGCGGCGCGGCACCAGCCCCAGCCCGCTGCGCACTCGGCGGTTCGCCCCCGCCCCGTTCGCTTTGTCGGCACCTGCTCCACCCGGCGCGCCTTCCGCCACCATCGTCCAGTCGATTTCATTGGGCGCGCGGTTCAGGTCGATCATCGCGCGCGGCGCCTGCGCGGTCAGCACCGCCGCACCTGTCCGCGTACCGCTTTCCCGCGCCAGCCGGTCGACCAGCCGGTCCTCCAGCGCGAGCGCCGACGATACCGGCTGCCGCATCGCTGCCCACAGGGCTTCGGGATAGGTCCGGCCGCCATGCGGTGCCGCGAGGATCACGGGCAGCGCGGGCGCTTTCGGTGTTACCAGCGTAAAGGCCGGCTGGCGCGTTCCGGGGATGGTTCCCCCGCGCATCGTCCGCGAATCGGAGCCGGATTGGAGTGCCACTGTCATCGTCCTGAGCTGCTGCACGGCAGGCGACGGCGTGTCAAAATGGCGGCACCATCAAAATTTCTTTTGAATTGCCGTATCATACAGGGTCACACGGTGGATCGGGACAGGATTTCTTAAGCGAACGCGGCTATAGGCAACGCCATGAACGACACCGCCAAACTACGCATCCTGCTTGCCGAAGACGACGATGCGATGCGCACCTATCTTTCCCGCGCCCTCGAAAATGCCGGATATGCGGTCATGTCCGTGGATCGCGGCACGGAGGCGCTGCCCTTGCTGGAGGCAGGAGCATTTCGACCTGCTGCTGTCCGATATCGTGATGCCCGAAATGGACGGCATCGAACTGGCGCAGAAATGCAGCGAGATCAGCCCGCGCACGAAGGTGATGTTCATCACCGGCTTTGCCGCCGTGACGCTGAAGGCCAGCCGCGAACAGCCGCAGGCCAAGGTGCTGTCCAAGCCGTTCCACCTGCGCGATCTGGTGCTGGAAGTGGAACGGATATTCGCTGGCGATGCGGCTGCCTCGCTTTAGGCGCGATACAGGGACAGACACGCTTGCGCCGCGACCGGCAGCCCGCTACTGCGCGCGCCTGTCGATACGCCTGGAACGGCGCGGCAACAACGATGGTGCGGGCGTATAGCTCAGTGGTAGAGCACTGTATTGACATTGCAGGGGTCGGAAGTTCAACTCTTCCTACGCCCACCATCGTTCTCCCAGATTCCGAAGGCCCCATTCCCACGGATACATAATAGGCAGCATGTCCGGCACGATTTGCCGCGTCGGGTGTTTGTGGGGTATGAAACTTCTCCTTCTCGGCCCAACGGGCGACACCGGCAAACACGTTCTCGAACAGGCACTTGCCGCCGGGCATACGGTGCGCGGCGTCGAACGCGATTTCGACGACGGCTTCTGTAACGACCCCGCATTCGAACCGTTCGTGGCCGACATCCTCGAAGACGGCTTGGGCGATGCCGCCGACGGATGCGACGCGGTGATTTCCGCGCTGGGCCTTGGCCGTGATCCACAGACACTGGCCGACCCGCCACCACTCTATACCGAAGGCGCGGTGCGTATTGTCGAGGCCATGCGACGTGCCCAAGTGAAACGACTGGTCGTCATCTCCGCCGCCTTCGCCGCGCGGGATGCGGGCGTGCCGCTATGGTTCCGCGCCGCCACAGTGCCGCTGCTCGGTATCTTCCGCCAGATGGCAGCGATGGAATATGTGCTGGAGGCATGCGACGATATCGACTGGACAGCGGTGCGCCCCGGCTGGCTGCTCGACCGCGACCAGACCGGCGGCGTGGAGGCCTCCGCCGACGGACTGCCAAAAGGCACGCTGCGCACCCGCCGCACGGACCTTGCCGCGTTCCTGCTGGAATGCGCCACGCAGGATGCATGGGTAAAGCAGCGTCCCTTCGTGGCCCGCCCCGAAGCGATGCACCTGCAAACGCCGCCTGCGCTGCTGGAAGAAGTCCTGCCGATCTAGCGATCGGGACAGCGGGGCCATCTTGAACGGGGGCCACCCTCTGCTACAGCGCGCAGCAACCGATTATCCCGATACAAAAAGGCAACAGGCAATCATGCAGAAAATTCAGGTCAAGAACCCCGTCGTCGAACTCGATGGCGACGAAATGACGAAAATCATCTGGCAGTGGATCCGCGAACGGCTGATCCTGCCCTATCTCGATATCGACCTGAAATATTACGACCTCTCCATCGAAAGCCGCGACGAGACCGACGACCAGATCACCGTCGATGCCGCCAATGCGATCAAGGAACACGGCGTCGGCGTGAAATGCGCCACCATCACGCCCGACGAAGCGCGCGTGGAGGAATTCGGCCTGAAGAAAATGTGGGTCAGCCCCAACGGCACGATCCGCAATATCCTGGGCGGCGTGGTCTTCCGCGAGCCGATCGTGATCGACAATGTGCCGCGCCTCGTCCCCGGCTGGACCGATCCCATCGTCGTGGGCCGCCATGCATTCGGCGACCAGTATCGCGCCAAGGACACGCTGATCCCGGGTCCGGGCAAGCTGCGCATGGTGTTCGAAGGCGAGGACGGCAAGAACATCGATATCGACGTGTTCGAATTCGAAAGCCCCGGTGTCGCGCATGTCGATGTACAATCTCGACAACTCGATCCGCGATTTCGCGCGCGCCAGCTTCGCCTACGGGCTTGACCGCAAATGGCCGGTCTATCTCAGCACCAAGAACACCATCCTGAAAAAGTACGATGGCCGCTTCAAGGATCTGTTCGAGGAAGTGTTCGAAGCGGAATATGCCGATGCCTTCAAGAAGGCCGGCATCCATTACGAACACCGCCTGATCGACGACATGGTCGCCGCCGCGATGAAGTGGAGCGGCAAGTTCGTGTGGGCCTGCAAGAACTACGACGGCGACGTGCAGTCGGACATCGTGGCGCAGGGCTTCGGATCGCTCGGCCTGATGACCAGCGTGCTGATGACGCCCGACGGCAAGACGGTTGAAGCCGAAGCCGCGCACGGCACCGTCACGCGCCATTTCCGCCAGCACGAGCAGGGCAAGGCGACCAGCACCAACCCCATCGCCAGCATCTTCGCGTGGACGCGCGGCCTGATGTATCGCGGCAAGTTCGACGATACGCCCGAAGTGATGAAATTCGCCGAAACGCTGGAGCGGGTCTGCATCGAAACGGTCGAGAACGGCCAGATGACCAAGGATCTGGCGCTGCTGATCGGGCCGAAGCAGAACTGGCTGACGACGGAGCAGTTCTTCGAAGCCATCGTGACCAACCTCGAGAAAGAGATGGCTGCGTAAACTGCCGGTAACAAAGCCGAGCTCGTCATTGCGAGGAGCCATAGGCGACGGGGCAATCCAGGGACGATACGAGACGCTCTGGATTGCCGCGCTTCGCTCGCAATGACGGGATGAGTGAGACATCGTGGCAAAGACAGCTCAGCAACGCAAACCCCGCAAAACGGCGGAAAAGTTCGGCTCGCGCCGTCTGGAGCTGCGCAATGCGCGGATGAAAGACGTGCGCGGGATTTCCGCGCTGGTGCGCCGTGCCTATGACGATCTGCCTGCCTATACGCAGAGCGAGATACGCGGGCAGATCAACAACTTTCCCGAAGGATGCTGGGTCGCCCTGCTGGACGAGGAAGTGGTCGGGTACTGCGCCAGCATGCAGCTGCCCGAACCGGTCGTCTTTGCGCCGCATGACTGGGACGAGATTTCCGGCAATGGCTATGGCAGCCGCCACGATCCCACCGGCGACTGGCTGTATGGCTACGAGATGTGCGTCGATCCCAAGGTGCGCGGCGTGCGCATCGGGCGGCGGCTGTACGAGGAACGCCGCGCGCTGGCCGAACAGCGCGAGCTGACCGGCATCGTCTTCGGCGGGCGGATGCCGCATTACCGCCGCAACCGCCGCAAGGTGGACGGGCCGGAAGACTATCTGGAGCAGGTCGTCAGCGGCAAGCTCCACGATCCCGTGCTGCGGTTCCAGCTCGCCAACGGGTTCGAGCCGGAACGCATCGTCGAAAACTACCTGCCCGAAGACAAAAGGTCGGACGGCAACGCCGTGCTGATGGTCTGGCGCAACCCCTATGTCGAGCGCGACCAGCCGGTGAAGAAACGCCTGCCGCGCGGGGTGGAGGCGGTGCGCGTCGCCACCTGCCAGTTGCAAGCGCGCGCGGTGAAGGATTACGACGAATTTCTCGGCGCGCTGCGATATTTCGTCGATGTCGCCAGCGATTACGAAGCAGACTTCATCGTCTTTCCCGAACTCTTCACGCTGATGCTGCTGAGTTACGAGGAAAAGGAGCTGTCGCCCGTCGAGGCGATCGAGCGCCTGTCCGAATACACGCCGCGCCTGAAAGCCGACATCTCCGACATGGCGATGCGCTACAACATCAACATCATCGCCGGGTCGCACCCGACCCGCATGGACGATGGCGACATCCACAATGTCGCCTATGTCTGCCTGCGCGACGGCGCGGTGCACGAACAGGAGAAGATCCACCCCACCCCCAACGAGAGATACTGGTGGAACATCAAGGGCGGCGACACCATCGACGTCATCCCCACCGATTGCGGCCCCATCGGCGTGCAGATCTGCTACGACAGCGAATTCCCCGAACTCAGCCGCCGGCTGGCCGACGAAGGCGCGCGGATCATCTTCGTGCCGTTCTGCACCGACAGCCGCCAGGGCTACCTGCGCGTGCGCTATTGCGCGCAGGCCCGCGCCATCGAAAACCAGTGCTTCGTGGTGATGAGCGGCAATGTCGGCAACCTGCCCAATGTCGGCAATATGGACATCCAGTATGCGCAAAGCTGCATCCTGACGCCGTGCGATTTCCCCTTCGCGCGCGACGGTATCGCCGCCGAAGCCAGCGAGAATGTGGAAACGCTGACCATCAGCGACATCAACCTGGCCGATCTCAGCTGGGCCCGCGCCGAAGGGACCGTGCGCAATCTCGCCGACCGCCGGTTCGACCTTTATCGCATCGAATGGGACGACGATGGCCGCCATCCCGGCAAGACGAAGCCACGCCGCGCACCGCTTGGCGGCGCACATGGCGGCGGTGGCTGACACCGCTCATGTGCAAACCTGCGTGACTTGACGCGGGCGGCGCTCTAACCCGCTCGCATGGCGGCAGAACTCGATACGGCATCCTTCAGCGATGCGCTGGTAATCCTGGGGGCCGCCGGGATCGTCATCCCGCTGTTCGCCCGGTTCCGCATCACGCCGGTCATCGGCTTCATCCTGATCGGCATCCTGGTCGGCCCCTACGGCCTCGGCAAGCTGGTGTACGACCACCCCTGGCTGCAACACGTCACCATAACCGATCCCGAGGCGCTCGCGCCTTATGCCGAATTCGGCATCATCCTGCTGCTGTTCACCATCGGGCTGGAGCTGTCGTTCAAGCGATTGTGGCAAATGCGCAAGCTGGTGTTCGGCCTTGGCGCGCTGGAGCTGCTGATCATCGGTTCAATCGCGGCGGCGGCGCTTTCGATGCTGGGCCAGTACTGGACCGGCGCGCTGGCGCTGGGCTTCGCGCTCGCCTTCTCCTCCACCGCAATCGTGCTGCCGATTGCCGGCACGACCTCGCCGGTCGGGCGTGCGGCGCTGTCGCATGCTGCTGTTCGAAGACATCATGATCGTGCCGATCATCTTCGTGCTGGGCGCGATGGCCCCGGCGGCAAATGGCGGCTGGGAAGGGCTGGTCGACACACTGATGCAGGGCGGCATCGTGGTGGCCGTCATGATGGTACTGGGCCGCATCGCCCTGCCCCGCCTGTTTGCGCAGGCAGCCCGCACGAAAAGCCCCGAACTGTTCCTCGCCGCCAGCCTGCTCGTCGTCATCGCCGCCAGCCTCGCGACCGCCGCCGTCGGCCTGTCGCCCATCGTCGGCGCGCTGATTGCCGGCCTGCTGATCGCCGAAACCGAATATCACGGCGAAGTCGAAAGCATCATGGAGCCGTTCAAGGGGCTGGCGCTCGGCATTTTCCTGATCACCGTCGGCATGAGCATCGACCTGCTGACCATCTGGGACAATTTCGCTGCCATCGCAGTGGCGGTCGTGCTGGTTCTGGTGTTCAAGGCGCTGGTCACCGGCATGCTGCTGCGGCTGATGGGCGCGCGGCGCAGCACGGCGGCGGAAACCGGCATTCTGATGGCCAGCCCGTCCGAAACCACGCTGATCGTCATGTCCGCGGCGGGCGCGGCGCTGCTGATCCAGCCCGGCACGGCGCAGTTCTGGCAGATCGTGACCGCCATCGGGCTGACCGTCACGCCCCTGCTGGCACGGCTGGGTCGCGTTATCGCGCGGCGGGTCGAACCCGCTCCCGTCATCGACGCGCCGGAAGATGGCGAGCACCCGCGTCATCATCGTCGGCGCTGGCCGGGTCGGTCGGCTGGTCGCGCAGATGCTGAAAGCGCACGACAAGCCCTACGTCGCGATCGATGCCAATGCGGACCTGATCGAGCAAGCCAAGCGCCACGGGTTCCGCGCGACCTTCGGCGATGCCGGACGGGGCGAGGCGATGGAGCGACTGGGCGTAGCCGACGCGCCCGCCGTAGTGCTGACGATGGACGAGCCGGTGCTGGCCGAGCGGCTGGTGCGCAAGCTGCGCAAGGAGCATCCCGACCTGCTGATCGTCGCCCGCGCCCGCGACGCTATCCACGCCGCCGAACTCTACCGCGCCGGCGCCAGCCACGCCGTGCCGGAAACGCTGGAAAGCTCGCTGCAATTATCCGAAGCGGTGCTGGTCGATATCGGCGTGGCGATGGGGCCGGTCATCGCCTCGATTCACGAAAAGCGCGACGAATTCCGCGCGCAGATCGAGAAGGACGGCGCGCTGGATTACACGCCCAAACTGCGCACCACTTCGGCGGAAAAACCGGTGTAAACCGGGCGCGGTCCGGACCCCTTCGCGCCGCTGGCCGTTGATCAGGCAACAAGGAGACGAAACCATGACCAATCCCGATCCCACCAAGCCCACGCCGAATGCCGAGAAGTTCAAGCCCGCCAACGTCACCGATCCGGTAAGCAATGCGGGCGCAACATCGCGCGGACGCAAGCAATCCGGCGATACCGGCGGCAACGATGTTCCGGCAGGCAGCAGCGGTCAGACAAAGCAGACGCCACCCGCCTGATTTGTGCCGGGCTACGCCGTGATCGCGGCCCGGATAGCGTCGAGTGCGGCGTCCGCCTTGTTGCCATCCGGGCCGCCGCCCTGCGCCATGTCGCGGCGACCGCCGCCGCCCTTGCCGCCCAGTGCTTCGACACCGGCGCGCACCAGCGCGACCGCATCGAACCTGCTCGGTCAGGTCGTCGGTTACTGCCACCGCAAAGGCGGCCTTGCCGTCATTGACCGCAATCGCGGCAGCGATACCGGAGCCAATCCCCGATTTGGCATCGTCGAGCAAAGGGCGCAGTTCCTTCGGGTTCAAGCCGTTCAGGACTTTGCCTGCGAAGGCTACACCCGCGACAGTTTCGGACCCAGCGCCGGTCTCGGCAGCAGCACCGCCCGCTCCCGCCAGCGCCAAGGCCTTGCGTGCTTCGCTCAACTCACGGTCCAGCGTCTTGCGCTCTTCCACCAGTGCCGCAAGCCGTTTGCCGACATCGTCCGGTGTGGTTTTCAGCAATCCCGCCGCCTGCTTGAGCGTGTCTTCGCGCCCGACCAGCCAGCGCCGTGCCGCTTCGCCGGTCAACGCTTCGATCCGGCGCACGCCCGATGAAACCGCGCTTTCCGACACGATCCGCAGCAAGCCGATATCGCCTGTCGCATCGACATGGGTGCCGCCGCACAGTTCGACCGAATAGTTCAGACCGCTCTCGCCCGCGCGCCCCATCGACAGCACGCGGACCTCGTCGCCGTATTTCTCGCCGAACAGCGCCAGTGCGCCCGCCTCCACCGCATCGTCCGGGGTCATCAGCCGCGTGCCGACAGTTTCGTTGGCGCGGATTTCCGCATTCACGTCTGCTTCGATGGCGTCGATATCGTCCGCCGACAGCGGTTTCGGGTGCGAGAAATCGAAACGGAAGCGGTCTTCGGCAACCAGCGAACCCTTCTGCGTGACATGCTCGCCCAAATGCGCGCGCAGGGCGGCATGCAGCAGATGGGTGGCGGAATGGTTCGCGCGGACCCGGTCGCGCCGTGCTGCATCGACGGTAAGCCGGACGATATCGCCGACTGCGAATTGCACCTGTTTCGACAGTGACGTGATGGGCGTGGAGCCGGCCGAGGGCTTGGCGGTATCGGTCACCTGCGCGGCGAAGCCCGACGCGGTTTCCATCGTTCCGGCATCGCCTGCCTGCCCGCCGCTTTCGGCGTAGAACGGCGTCTGGTTGGTCAGCACATATAACGTGTCGCCCGCTTTGGCGGACTCGATTTCCGCTCCGTCGCGCACCATCGCCACAACCCGGCCCTCGCCCTCGGTGGTGGAGTAGCCGGTGAACTCGGTGGCGCCTTCGCGTTCGGCGATGTCGAACCAGACATCGTCCGACGTGGCCGCGCCGGAGCCTTTCCATGCCGCGCGCGCGGCTTCCTTCTGTTCGGCCATCGCTGCGTCGAACCCGGCGCGGTCCACGCCCATGCCGCGTGCGCGCAAGGCATCCTCGGTCAGGTCGTAGGGGAAGCCGTAGGTGTCGTAGAGCTTGAACGCGGTGTCGCCATCGAGCGTCGCGCCACTGGAAAGACCGGCGGTTTCCTCGTCGAGCAGGCGCAACCCGTTGTCGAGCGTGCGGCGGAACTGCGTTTCCTCGCGCTCCAGCACTTCGGCGATCAGGGCTTCGCCGCGTTGCAGTTCCGGAAAGGCCTGCCCCATTTCGCCAACCAGTGCGGGGACGAGGCGGTGCATCAGCGGTTCGCTTGCGCCGAGCAAGTGCGCATGGCGCATGGCGCGGCGCATGATCCGGCGCAGGACATAGCCGCGCCCTTCGTTGGAAGGCAGCACGCCGTCGGCGAGCAGGAACGAGGTCGAGCGCAAATGGTCGGCGATGACGCGGTGGCTGGCAGTGGTGCCCGGTGAGGCTGGCTGGCCCACAGCGCTTTCGGAGGCGGCGATCAGCGCGCGGAACGTGTCGATATCGTAATTGTCATGCACGCCCTGCATGACCGCCGCGACGCGTTCCAGCCCCATGCCGGTATCGATGGACGGGCGCGGCAATGGGGAGCGGGTGCCGTCCGCTGCCTGGTCGAACTGCATGAACACCAGGTTCCAGATCTCGATGAAACGGTCGCCGTCCTCGTCCGGGCTGCCGGGAGGGCCGCCGGGAATATGGTCGCCGTGATCGTAGAACATCTCGCTCGACGGGCCGCACGGTCCGGTGTCGCCCATCGACCAGAAATTGTCGTCGGTCGCGATGCGGATGATGCGATCTTCGGGCAGGCCGGCGATCTTGCGCCACAGGTCGAAGGCTTCGTCGTCGGTGTGATAGACCGTGACCAGCAGGCGGTCGGCGGGCAGGCCCCATTCGCGGGTCAGCAGGGTCCAGGCATTGGCAATCGCCTGTTCCTTGAAATAATCGCCGAAGCTGAAATTGCCGAGCATTTCGAAGAAGGTGTGGTGGCGGGCGGTATAGCCGACATTGTCGAGATCATTGTGCTTGCCGCCCGCGCGGACGCATTTCTGGCTGCTGGTGGCGCGCGGGGCGGGCGGTGTTTCCAGACCGGTAAAGACGTTCTTGAACGGCACCATCCCGGCATTGACGAACATCAGCGTCGGATCGTTATACGGCACCAGCGGTGCGCTCTGAATGGGCGTGTGATCGGCCTGTTCGAAGAAATCGAGGAAGGACCGGCGGATGTCGTTCGTGGATTGCATCGCGGGTGATTAGGCGCTGGTGCGGAGCGACAAGATGCGGCAGCCTGTGTTGTGCGATCCGCAGCACTGTTGACACATGACACACGGTTCAGGAGTGGCGGATTCCTCGTGTATCTGGCAGGCAAAAAGCACGAAAGGCCGACGCGGCGTCCGGCGAGGACGCGGCATCGGCCTTCCATCGTTTTACGAGGCCGGCGAAGTAGCACACCGCCCCCTTGAAGAGTGCGAGCGTCAGTCCTCCGCGTCAGGACCGGTCATCATCTCTTCGGCGACCTCGTCGGTTTTGCCGCGGATAGAGGCCTCCAACGTGGCACACATCTCTGGATTTTCCTTCAGGAACTGTTTCGAGTTTTCGCGGCCCTGCCCGATGCGGACGCTGTCATAGGAGAACCAGGAACCCGATTTCTCCACGATGCCGGCCTTGACGCCGAGATCGAGTATCTCGCCGATCTTGGAAATCCCCTCGCCATACATGATGTCGAACTCGACCTGCTTGAACGGCGGCGCGACCTTGTTCTTGACCACTTTGACGCGGGTCGAGTTGCCGATGATCTCGTCCCGGTCCTTGATCTGGCCGGTGCGGCGGATGTCGAGGCGGACCGAGGCATAGAACTTGAGCGCATTACCGCCCGTCGTGGTTTCGGGGTTGCCGTACATCACGCCGATTTTCATGCGCAGCTGGTTGATGAAGATCACCATGCATTTGGAACGGTTGATCGAACCGGTCAGCTTGCGCAGCGACTGCGACATCAGGCGCGCCTGCAAGCCGACATGGCTGTCGCCCATCTCGCCTTCGATTTCCGCACGCGGCACCAGCGCCGCGACCGAATCGACCACCAGCACATCGACCGCATTGGAGCGGACCAGCGTATCGGTAATTTCCAGCGCCTGCTCGCCCGTATCGGGCTGCGACACGATCAGTTCGTCCACATCGACGCCCAGCTTCTTGGCATAGACGGGGTCGAGCGCATGTTCGGCATCGACGAAGGCAGCGGTGCCGCCGTTCTTCTGCGCTTCTGCAATCACATGCAGCGCCAGCGTGGTCTTGCCCGAGCTTTCCGGCCCGTAAACCTCGATCACGCGGCCCTTCGGCAAGCCGCCGATACCAAGCGCGATATCCAGCCCGAGCGAGCCGGTGGAGATCGCTTCGATATTCATCGCTTCCCGGCTGCCCAGCTTCATCGCCGAGCCTTTGCCGAATGCGCGGTCGATCTGCGACAGCGCCGCGTCGAGTGCCTTCTGACGGTCCACGTTTGGTTCCTTACCTTCTACCAGCTTGAGTTTAGCCGCCATGACATGACCTCCATCAGATGGCCAGAGCAGGTGCCCCGGTCTTCAACTGTCGCATCATGTATCGGGTTTGTTCCACAAGAACAAGAGTGGAACAAAAATAATGTTGGATTTGCTATTCGTCGGTGTCGGCAACGCTGCGGATGGACCAGTCCACGGTGCGGTCTGCCCGGCGCGCACGGTGAACTCGATCACTTCTTCGCCGTCCTTGATGCGCTGCGTCATCGCCGCGCGTGCGATAGCGCCACTCGCCCGCCGCACCCAAGCACGACCCGCATCGGCGCATCGCGCGGCGACCGGTTGACGACTCGCGCGCGCATCGCTGCCCATTCCCCGTCGTCCAGCACGCTTTCTCGGCCCGTTCCGTCGCGCAGCGTGCACAGCGCCCGCACGCCGCTCGCTTCCGCCCAGCCGAATTTCCACATCCTGCGCCACGGCATAATCGCGCATACCATCATCGGCGAGCAGCAGAGGGCCGAATTGCGCCATTTGCGGGACGCGTTCGAACACGCTGATGCCGCCGCTGGGCAGCGCAACACCCAGCCCGTCGCGTTCGATATTGACCGATTCCAGCGTCAGTTGCGTCGCGGCGGTTCGTCCGTCGCCCAGTCGCGCGTATAGTCGCCGGGATTGCAGACAGCGCGATGCACGAACCGCCCGTCGCACGCCTTCCTTTTGCAGGAACGCCACCTGTTTCAGGCTTTGCGCAGCCACGGTGATGGGTTCGGGCACGCGGTAGAGCTTGAGGTCGCCGAGATCTTCCTCACGCGCCTTCATCGCTAAGTCCGCACGAGACATACGCGATCCGGTGACGACGATCGAGCTGGCGCGCTCTCGAACCATCATGGCCGGTGCGGGCGACTGGCGGTGGCGGCGGTGGAGTCGCAAAGATGCGTAACGTCGATCCGCGACCCCGCCGCCGTGCTGCCGATAGGAAAGCAGGTGATCCGCAACGGCGCGGCCTGCGGCGGATCGGACAGTTCTTCGAAATCGCTTTCCACATTCAGCGTGCCCGCCACCGCCATCAGTTCGCGCATCGGCAAAGCTCTGGTTGTTGTCGTTCAGCAGGGTCAGCCAGCTTTCCAGATCGTAGCGCACGGTGCCGTCGCGCGCGCGCTCGCCCAGATAGGCGACATAATGCGCGCGCCAGTCGAAGCCCCAGGCGAGGTAGGTCAGCGTGACGGTGTAGGTGCCGCCCGCGTCATCGCGCGTGTCGATGGAGAACACCGGCTGGCGCTAAGTCCTTCGGGCACGCGGTCGTAGCTCAGTCCCTCCGGCAGACCCGAACAGCGCACCGCCTCGTAACCCGCATCGGTCTGCAACACGATGCCGCCATCGGCGCGGGTGCGGACCACGGCGCGTTCGCTCTCCGCTTCCCGGTAGCGGGGTTGGTCCGCGTGATCCGCACGCGATTGCCCAGCGTGCCGTCCAGCAGCGCGGCGGGGCTGAGCAGGTCGGCATTGCGGTTCTTCTCGATCGTGCCGCCGGGCAGGCCGGTGACGATGGCGCTGACCGCGACCATGCCTTCCGCCACACCTTCGAACCGCAGGGTCGAGCGCCCCGGCGGCAGGGTGACGGTGCGCGTTTCCGATATCATGGCGAAGCCGCGCGGCAGCGTGCGGCGCATCTCGCGCATCGGGCGCACGGTCGGGGTCGCGATAGATCGTGACGGCGACCGATTGCGGGGCGCTGGCGTCTATCGCGGCGCGCGGCTCCGGCTGCGCGATAGCGCACGGAGCAGCGTCGCCAGCGATATGCCGGTCTCGGAATGAAGCCAACGGGCCACCCTGCTCAGTACCGCGTGGCGTAGGTGACCCGGAACTCGCGCGTGCCATTGGCGGGCACCGGCACGACCCAGCTGCGCTGGTCGCATGCTGTCCTGTTCGCCCGGCAGATCTTCGGTCACGATACGGAAGTCGCGGCTCCACCAGCCCCGGTCCAGCCCGGCCTGCGTCAGATCGATGGAAACGGGCGCGCTTTTCGCATTGGTCAGCGTGTAGCGCATGGTGGTTTGCCAGTAGGTGACCGGCCGCTCCGCTTCGATCCGGCGCACTTCCTCGCCATCCTCGAACACGGTGTAGCGCGCGGTGCGCTCCCATTCCTGCGCGGACAGGCGCTCGCGTTTCTCGACTTCGGCCTGCGTGAACACATCGAAGGCATCGCCGGTTTTCAGCGACAGGTCGCTGCCCATCGGGGTGTGGCCGATGCCGTTCTCGCCGATGAACTGCGGCGTGCCCTGCGCGTCCTTCTGGTAAAAGCGCACCGTGCCGGCGGGCAGCGCATCGCCCAGCCCTCCATCGCGCGACTGGAGCTGAAAGCAATCTCGCTCGCGGCATTGACCGGTTGCCCGTCATTCGACAGCCAGCCGACGGTGCGGGTGTAGGTCTTGCGCGCGGCGACGCCCTGCACGTCGAGGAAGCTGACCTGCTTGGTCTGCGCGTTGGCGATGGTGGTGCGCTCGGCCAGCGGATACAGGTAGAACTCGCCGACCTGCTCGCGGTTCGCCGTCTCGGTGCCGGGGCGGACCATATTGCCGTTATTGCCGCGCACCCGGCTGCGGGAAACACGGCGCGACCCGCTATTGCTGCCCGCATTGGGATTGCCCGCCACCAGCAGCGTCTGCGCCTGGTTGAAGGTGGTGCCGGTCTGGTTGGTCAGCGTGACCCAGCCCTGCATGTCGATGGCGTCCGATGCCTCGTCATACAGCGCGACGTAATCCGCGCTCCAGCCGAGGCCGGTGGTGAGGTAGCGGATGGAAACGGGCCGCGTGCCGCCGCGCGTGCTTTCGACATTAACGCTCAGCGTCGGGCGCGCGCGCAGGTTGGGCGGCACCTCGTCGAAGATGACGCGCACGGGCAGGCCGTCGTCGCGCAGCACTTCGATGCGGTCCCCGATGCGCAGCACTACGCCGCCCGCCGTGCTGAGCACTGTGGCGCGCTCGCGCGTTTCCGCGCCGGTGGCGGGATTGGTGCGCAGCAGGGTGACGGTGCGGCCAATCGCCTTTTCCATCATCTTGGTCGGCGTCAGCAGGTCGAAATCGAAATTCTGTTCGACGATGGCGGTATCGGGCGCCGCGAAGCTGAGCGTTTCGGGCCGGATGCGGGCGCTGACATCGGGGAACTGGATCTGACTACGGCCGCGTTCGATATCGAGGCGGCGCACATCCTGCACCAGCGCCTGTCCGTTCTGGTAGATCGAGACCGCGACATCGCCCTGCGCCGATGCGCCCAGCGGTTCGCTGGCGTCCTGCGCGAAGGTTGCCGTTGCCAGCAAAGCCGCGCCCGCAGCGCCCGCCATAATCGTATGCCGTATCATAGTGCAGCTCCCCCGCTCTTGGTCTTCGATGTACTCAATATGCCCGCCACCCTGTCGGAAATTTCCTGAACGCTGAATGGCTTGGCGATGAAATGCATGCCCGGCACGTCGATATCGCGCCGCAACTGCGCCTCGGCATAGCCGGACATGAACAGCACCGGCAGATCGGGCACATGCGCGCGGATGGCCTTGACCATCGCGGGGCCGTCCATGCCGGGCATGACCACGTCGGACACAATCAGGTCGAATGCCTCGCCCGCTTCGTACGCTGCCTCCAGCAGGGCCAGCCCTTCCTCGCCATCGCTCGCCAGCGTCATGGTGTGCCCCGCCCGGCCCAGCGCGCGGTCGGCGACGGCGCGGACCATGTCCTCGTCCTCCACCAGCAGGATGCGCGCGCCGCCGGACCATTCGCTGGTGGCGGCGGGGGCGGGCGTTGCGTTTGTCTCTTCCGGCTCGGTCGCGGTGTGGACCGGAAGATAGAGCGTGAAGCGCGCGCCCTCCACCGTCCCGCCCGGCCCCGGCAGGTTGTCGGCGAAGATATAGCCGCCCGATTGCTTGACGATGCCATAGACGGTGGACAGGCCCAGCCCGGTCCCGCCCAGCGATCCGGCGCGCCCGGCTTCCTTGGTGGTGAAGAACGGTTCGAAGATCTTGCCCAGCACATCCGCCGGAATGCCGCCGCCGGTGTCCTGCACCACCAGCACGGTGTAATCGCCGACCGGCACAATGTCCGACCCCATCGAGCGCACGTCGCGCGCGGCGATGCGGCGGGTGGCGAGCGTCAGCGTGCCTCGCCCGCTGGTAGCGCGTCCGCCACGCCCGATGACGGGCTTCGCTTGCGCATTCGCCATGATCGCATCGCGCGCATTGACGGCGAGGTTGACGATGACCTGTTCGAGCTGGCTGGGGTCCGCGCGCACCGGGCCAAGGTTGCGGTCGTGCCGCACTTTCAGCTCGATCGTCTCGCCCAGCAGCCGCTTGAGCAACTGGCTGACCTCGCTCACCACGTCGGGCAGCTGGATGACGCGCGGTTGCAGCGTCTGCTGGCGGCTGAAGGCGAGCAGGTGCCGCGTCAGGCTGGCGGCGCGGTTGGAATTGGCGCGGATCTGCTGGATGTCGTCATAGTCGCTGTCGCCAGGCATGTGGCGCAGCAGCATCAGGTCGCAATAGCCGATGATCGCGGTCAGCACATTGTTGAAATCATGCGCGACGCCGCCCGCCAGCTGGCCCACCGCCTGCATCTTGGTCGCCTGCGCCACTTCGCGTTTCAGGCGCGTTTCTTCCGAATTGTCGGCCAGGCTGAGCAGCACGGCGGCATCGCCCAGCCCACGCACACCGGCAAGGCCGAGCGAGACGGGATCGTCCGGACTGTGCTTCAGCCGCACTGCGATGTCGTTGCTGGACGGCGCACCGCGCGCGAAGCGGCGCACGGCATCGGCCAGCGCGCCCTTGTCCTCACGCACCACCAGGTCGCCGGGGTAGGACGGCATCGGCGCAGCGGTTTCGCTCTCCGCATCGGCCAACCCGACGGCACGGCGGAATGCGTCGTTGCCGAACAGGAAGCGCCCGTCGCGGTCGGTCATGGCGAGACCCAGCGGCAATGCGCCCAGCAGCGCCTCCAGCTGCGACGTTGCCGCGTTGCCTGCCACCTCGCTGACGCCTGCACCGATGCCGATACCGTTTTCGAACAGCATCATCAGCGAAGCAGGCTGAGCGTCGGCACCATGCTGTTCGCCCCCTACCTGTTCGCCCAATGCGACCTGCAATAGCGTCTGCGGCGCACCCTTGCGTCCCTCGCGCGCGAAGAAGATGCGTTCGCGCTCGTCGCTGCGTAACTGCTCGACAAAGGCCTGACCCGCCAGTGTCGCCGCCGCATCGCCGGTCGCGCGTTCGGCAAAACCGGCAGCGGCAGCGAGGATCGTGCCATCGCCGCCGACAAGCGCGCTTTCGATCCCGGCGCGCGACAGTTCCAGCCCGAATATTCCGCCGACCAGCCGCGCCAGCTCCACCGACAGATCGGTCTGCGCCTCGGCTGTCACGCGCCAGACGAGATAATCCTCGCCCCGTCCGGCGCGCGCGGCGGTCGCGGTCCAGCGTCCCTCGCCGTCCGATGCATCCAGCACCGCGCTTTCCGCAGTGCCATCGCGCCACGCTGCCCGCGTCACGCGCGCCAGTTCTTCCTGTGCAGTGCGCGAGATCGGCAGGGCAGGCGGCGCCGCGCCGGTGCCGAACCAGTCCACATAGGTCGTGTTCGCGCAAACCAGCCGATTGGCGCGGTCGGTAATCGCGACCGCCATGCCGTTGCGCTCGATCGCAGCGACCGTCACCGACCAGTCCGGCGGTGCCAGCTCACTGCGCCGCGTCACCGAACGCCCGCGCGTAGCCGCGTATCCCGCACCGCACAGCACCGCCAGCCCGCCTGCATACACCGCGACCAGCACCGCATCCCCTGCCAGCCACCACAGCGCAGCGCAGGTCGCCAAGAAGGCAAGCGCGACCGCACCGATTATGGCATAGGGTTTGCCACCAGCTTGCTCCGGCTCGAACAGCGGACCGGCATCCGCAGATGCGCCGCCGCCATCGGAAAGACCGATTTTCGATACACCGGCCACTATTCCGACGGCTCCTGCTTCTTCCTGCGCAGCCGCGCATCCAGCCGCACCGTCATCCGCCGCAACCGCTTCTTGCGCCGCCGCGAGACCATCTGCCGCCAGACGAAACCGGACACAACATACCCCACGGCTGCGCTGACAATGGCCAGCACCACCAGCCCGAAGGTGGTCACGCCGGCAACCTCGAACGCCTCGATCACCCACGCCCAGCGGCCCGACCGCAATTCATCGTTCGCCATATTGCCGGCAAAGCTATCCACCTTGAGCACGAAGCTGCCCACGCGGTTCGCAACGATCAGCCAGAACGGATAGGAAAACGGGTTGGTGATGAACGTCACCAACACCGCCAGCGGCACGTTCGCCCGCGCCGGAAGCGCGAGGAAAGCGGCCAGGAAAATCTGCCCCAGCGGCACGATGAAGGCGGAAAACAGCCCCAGCGCCACACCGCGCGGCACGCTGCGCCGGGTGAAGCGCCACAGTTCGGGCGTCAGGAAGCGGTGGGCAATGGGCGCAAGGAAGCGGTTACGCGCCAGCCCCTCGCGCGTCGGCGTGTATTTGCGGAACAGGTCCGACATCAATGTCTTGGAGCGCCAGTCGACCATGATACCCGCATTCCCTGCGCGCACGGGGCGCGAAGCGCAACCCGGCGCGGGTCAAAGCCTCACGCCTTTTCGCGCATTATCCTTGCCTTGTCGCGCTTCCAGTCGCGGTCCTTCACATATTCACGCTTGTCCTGCGCCTGTCGTCCCTTGGCCAGCGCCAGTTCCAGCTTGGCCCGCCCCTGCCCGTTGAAATACAGCGACAGCGGCACCAGCGTCATGCCCTTCCTTTCGACCGCGCCCGTCATCCGCGATATCTCGCGCGCATGCAGCAGCAACTTGCGCGGGCGTTTGGGTTCGTGGTTGAAGCGGTTGCCGTGGCTGAATTCGGGGATGTTGGCATTGATAAGCCACGCCTGCCCGTCACGAATTTCGGCATAGCTTTCGGCAATGCTCGCTTCGCCCGCGCGCAGCGATTTTACCTCGGTGCCCTGCAAGGCAATGCCCGCCTCCACCTTGTCCTCCACGCTGTAATCAAACCGCGCACGGCGGTTTTCCGCAACGGTCTTGCGCTTGTCGAAAGGTGTCGGGTTTGGGGCGGGCCATGTGTGCGTTCAGTCTGAGGTCGGGTCGGGCAGCGCCAGCAGGCGCGCCAGTTTGGGATGCGGCCGGTCCAGCAGTGGATTGACGATGGTGGTGTTGCGATAGACGAAGCCATGATGCATGTCTTCCGACAACAGCACCTCGCACCCTGAAACCTGCGCTGCGCACAGGATGATCGCGTCCCATGACTGGAAGTTGGTGTTCGGCGACCAAGTTCGAACGCCTCGGTAAGAATGCGCTTGTCCGTGGCAACGACGCGAGACCTGTTTGCCAGATCAATCACCGTTGCACTTACATCGGTAACTGGGGCTTCCGCTTCTGCGCAGGACGTGAAACAGCTCTCCCAACGCTTGTGCCGATAAGGTCATTCGCGTTTTACACGCGAGCGCTCGTACAATATTGCGAGCGTCCAACACCTTTTTTGCGTCGTCGGAACTATGCTCCAGACCTAACATGTAAGCGAGAATGTTCGTATCAAACGCGACCGGTATCATTCGTAGAGATCTTCACGTTTCCAAGGACCGACGACAACTGTCGGAAACTGCGACAGCCGTTCGATAAGTTCTTTCTGGCCTTCCAGAATCTTTCTGTCCTCAGCCGAAATGACCGGCTGCAAAGTGGCCACTGGCCGCCCGCGCCGCATGATCGTGACGCTTTCGCCAGCCTCCACCTTGCGAAGGAGTTCGGAAAAATGCCGGTTGGCTTCGGTCGCTGTGATCGTTTCGGACATGGCAACGATGTAGTGCAAATCACTACATTACGCAAGCGCTCTGCTTCCACGCTTGCGTAATGCTGATAAGGCCCGCCGCATGACCCAAACCCCGACCACCGACACTCCCGCCAATTTCGAAATTTGCGGACACGAACTTGCACCCGGCTCCATGCGCGATATCGCCGTGCCGGTGACCACGATGGCGACGGGGTACAATTCCACGCTGGCCGTGCGCGCGCTGCACGGGGCGAAGCCGGGGCCGGTCATGTTCGTCAGCGCCGCGATCCACGGCGACGAGATCATCGGCACCGCCATCATCCAGCGTATCGCCGCGCAGCTCGATCCGGCGACGCTGGCGGGAACGGTGCTGCTGGTACCGGTCGCCAACATCTTCGGCTTCCTGAACAAGACACGCTACCTGCCCGACCGCCGCGATTTGAACCGCTCGTTCCCCGGCAACGCCAACGGATCGCTCGCCAGCCAGTTCGCGCATGCCTTCTTTACCGAAGTCGTCAAGCGCAGCACCATCGGCATCGACATCCATTCCGCCGCCGTCCACCGGTACAACCTGCCGCAAATCCGCATCGCCGCAGGCGAACCGCACCTGACCGATCTGGCCACCGCCTTCGGTCCGCCGATCATTATCGAGGCACCCTTGCGCGAAGGGCTCGATGCGGGCGCTTGCAAAGCTGGCGGGGGTCGACATGCTGCTGATGGAAACCGGCGAGGCGCTGCGGTTCGACCGGCTCAGCATCGAAACGGGCGTTGCCGGCGTGTTCAGCGTGATGGCCAAGCTCGGCATGATCGACCCGCACGATGCGCTGATCGAAGCGCTGGCGAATGGCGGCGAGCCTGCCAGGGCGACATCTTCCGTCTGGGTCCGCGCCCCGCGTGGCGGCGTCACGCATCGCGTGCGCAAGTCCGGCGATCCGGTGCGTGTCGGCGATGTGCTGGCCACGGTCGGCGGTTTATTCGGCGAGGACGAGGTGGCGATCGTCAGCCCGGCGGACGGCATCATCATCGGCCATGCGACACTGCCCGTCGTGTATCAGGGCGATGCGCTATTCCACATCGCGCGTGTCGCGAGGCCGGAGGCGGCAAGCGAGGAAATCGAGGCGATTGCCGACGCGATCATGGCTGCCGACGGCTTTGTGCTGGACCCCGAAGAAGAATTCGATCCCGAACCGGACGATGAAGAAGGCACGGGCGAAGTCCGGCCAGCGCCCGGTGCCGGTCCTAAACCCATCGACGAGGAAGGCGGCCCGCTGCTGGACGAAGACGAAATTATCTGAGCAAGCTGCCTTGTAGCAATTGCGTCGCACGGCTGCCCTACGCTATTTGCGCACCGGCCATTTTCATGGTCGCCACAACAGGAAACGCGTCGTGATCTTTCGTACATCGTTCATCGCAGCAGCCCTCGCCGTGCCGCTCGCCACCATGCCGATTGCGGTACAGGCACAGGCACAGTCACTGGCACCGGCGGCGATACCGGTAGAGGCCTATGGCGACCTGCCCTGCGATCGAAAGCGCGGAAATCTCGCCCAGCGGCGCGCATACCGCCTTGTTGATGACCAGCGGCGGCGAGCGCATGGTCTCGGTGCTGGACGCTGCTGGCAAGCCGGTGCGGCAATTCGCCATCGGCGATGCCAAGGTGCGCAATATCGAATGGGTAGGCGATGCGGCCATCCTGCTGGTGCGCAGCGAGACCGGGGATACCGGCAAACGCTATGGCAGCCGCAAACAAGAGTGGGTGCGCGCGAACGTCCTGCCGCTTTCACCGGCGGCCCCAGTGGTTTCCGTCTTCGCGGACCAGCAGCGCATCGCCAACGCCATCATCGGCTATCACGGCATCCGTCAGGTCGATGGCCGGTGGAAGGGATATTTCGGCGGATTTCGCAAGGGCCGCGCATCGGGCAAACAAGCGCAGATCCTCGACGGCGCGCCCGCCCTGTATGAAGTCGACCTGCTGACCGGTGATGCGCGGCAAGCCGCCTATCCCAGCGAATATCCCAACCTGCGCGACTGGTTGCCCGGCGTGGACGGCAAGGTCGCCGCGCAGATGACCGTCCATGCGGAAACCGGTAAATGGAAACTGGAAGCCGATGGCCGAACCATCGCCGAGGGCCAGGAAGCCAATGGCAGCGCCAGCCTGACCGGCTTCGGTGCGGATGGCGACACGGTGATCTACGCCTATTTCGACCAGTCGGAAGGCGCCGTAAAACGGTTCGAGGTTCCACTATCAGGCGGCGCGTCGGTGCGCGTCTATGACGAATTGATCGACCGCTATATCATCGATCCGGTCACCGGCCGCGTTATGGGGGCGGTAACGGACGATGGCGAAGCGAAGATGGCGTCACCCGAACGGCAGGCCGCCCTCGCCCGCGTCATCGCGCTGTATGACGGCAAGCATTTCGACATACAGGATTACACGCCCGACCTGTCCACCGTGCTGGTCAGGACCAGCGGCAGCTATGACAGCGGCACCTTCTATCGGGTCGATAGCGCGACCGGAGAACGTGCGCTGATCGGGCTGGAGCGCCCGGCAATCCAGGGACAGGCCATCGGGACGGTCAAGACCTTTGATTACACCGCGCAGGACGGACTTGAGATCGAGGCCATCCTGACCCTGCCGCCCCAGAACATTTTGGGTCGCGAGGCAAAGAATTTGCCCGTGCTGGTCTATCCGCATGGCGGGCCGACAGCGCATGACGACCCGGTGTTCGACTGGTGGGCGCAGGCCTTTGCCAGCCGCGGCTATGCCGTGCTGCAACCCAACTTCCGCGGCTCCACCAATCGCGATGCCACGTTCCGCAGCGCGGGCGATGGCGAGTGGGGCGGCAAAATGCTGACCGACATGAGCGACGGTCTCGCGGCACTGGCCGAAGCAGGCATCGCCGATCCGGACCGCGCCTGCATCATGGGCGCAAGCTATGGCGGCTATGCCGCGCTGGCGGGCGTCACGGTGCAAAACGGCATCTATCGCTGCGCCGTCGCGGTAAATGCCGTCACGGACCTGCGCCCGATGTTCCGCAGCGAACTGACCGGGCGGCGCGATATCTTCACGCGCGGGATCGAGCGGCTGGTCGGCGAGGATACCGACCTCGACGCTATCTCACCCTATCGGCTCGCGCGCCGCGCAGACGCACCGGTGCTGGTGATCCACGGTCGCGACGATACGCGCGTGCCCTATTCGCAGGGCGCGGGGATGGCGGATGCGCTGAAGGATGCCGGCAAAACAGTCGCATTCGTCACGCTGGAAGGTGAGGACCACTTCCTGAGCAATGCGGAAACCCGCAAGCGTATGCTGGCCGAAGCGGTTGCCTTTGTGGAGCGCCACAACCCGGCGCAATAGGCGCTAGATCAGTCCCGCCCGCTCCAGCGCGGCGTCGACCGCCTCGCAGGCCTCGTCGCTCGCGGGAAGGATCGGCAGACGCACGTCGCCGGTCAGCCAGTCATGCACCCGGCTCAGCGCGTATTTCACCGGCGCGGGGCTGCTGTCGGCGAACATGGCGTAATGCAGCGGCATCAGCAGGTCGTTCAGCCGCCGCGCCTCCGCGATATCGCCATCCGCGCAGGCGGTCTGGAATTGCGCGCACAGGGCAGGCGCGACATTGGCGGTAACGGAAATACACCCCGCCCCGCCCGCCATCGCATGCGGCAGGGCCAGCTCGTCATTTCCCGAAAGCTGGCAGAACGCGCGCCCCTTCTCATTGGCCGTACCAATGCGGTGGTCGGTCACGCGCGACAGGCGCTCGCTCGCATCCTTGATCGCCACGATCCGCCTGGGAAACCGGTTGGCCAATTCCACCGTCGTTTCGGGCGCAATATCGGTCACGGTGCGCCCCGGCACATTATACAGCACGATGGGCAGCGTGCTGTTTTCCGCCAGATGGCTGAAATGCGCGATCAGCCCCGCCTGGCTGGGCTTGTTGTAATAGGGCACCACGCACAGCGCCGCCGCCGCGCCCGCCTTCGCGCTGAACTGCATGTGCAGCAGCGCATTGTGCGTATCGTTGCTGCCGCAGCCCGCGATGACCGGCACGCGCCCTGCCGCCTGCTCCACGCACAGCTCGATGACGCGATGGTGTTCGGCGTTGCTGAGCGTGGACGCCTCGCCCGTCGTGCCGCACGGGACCAGCGCGGCGCTGCCGCTGTCGATCTGCCAGTCCACCAGCGCGCGGAACGCCGCCTCGTCCACCGCCCCGTCGCGGAAGGGCGTCACCAAGGCGGGGATCGATCCGGAAAACATTCGCTGTAAGCCCTTCAAAAGCGCGGTATAACGCCGCGCACAATACCGACCGGAGGCGCGGCACGTTCAGCGCCTGATAAGGAGCCAGCCTGCACTATGTCCAGCATGCACATATTTTCGAAGAACCACCGCCTGCTCCCCGCCTTGTCCCTGACCGTCTCCGCGCTTGCGTTGCCCCTGCTCGCCACCGCGCCCGCCTCGGCGCAGGATGCCGCCAGCTGGGACCGCGCCCGCGCCGAAATGGTTGCCCGCGCGCCGAGTAGTATCGGACAGGCGGTTTCCCGCTGGGAAACGCTGGTCGCGCAGCGCGATCTGGGCTTCGACGCCTATGCCGATTTCATTTTGGCCTATCCCGGCTTCCCGCAGCAGGACTCTGCTGCAACGCCGCGCCGAAGCCGCTTTGGGCGACGAGCCGGTCGCTCCCGAAGAGATCGTCGCGTTTTTCGACCGCAACCCCGCGCTGACGAATGCGGCGCGCGGGCGTTACGCGCTGGCGCTGGCGACGCTGCAACGCCCCGAAGCCGCGCAGGCCGCGCGCGAGGCATGGCGCGGCGGCAGCATGAGCGGCCCGACCGAGCTGTATCTCGACGGCCTGTTCGGTGCACAATTCACACCCGACGACCAGCAGCAGCGGATGGACGCGGTGCTGTGGGATGGCGACAGCGAAGGCGCCAAGCGCCAGCTCGTTCGGCTCGATGCGAACACCCGCGCCGCCTTCCAGTCGCGCGTCATGTTTCAGGACGGTAACAGCAGCGGCGTCGATCAGGCCGCGCTGAACGATCCGGGCTATGTCTATGACCTCGTGCGCAGCTATCGCAAATCCGGCCAGACCGGTCGCGCGGTGCAGTTGCTGACCACGCGCCCTGCCTACATCCGCCCCGCGCATGACGGCGAAGGCTTTCATCGGCGAGATGCTGCGCGTCGCGCGCGGTGCCGATGCCGGGTCTGCTGCGCGCATCGCCGGGTCGGTCGACGATCTGTTCGCGCCCGGTGCGGATATTTCCAAGATGTCCTACCGCCTGCGCGACGATTACACGTCCTTGATGTGGCTGGGCGGGAACCAAGGCGTTGTGGGAACGTGGCGATGCCGCCACCGCCGCACCCCTATTCTATCGTTACGGCGCAGCGGCGCAGACCCCGCAGACCCGCTCCAAGGGCTTTTACTGGGCCGCAAAGGCTGCCGGACGCGCGGGCGATGCTGCCGAACGGCAACGCTACCTCGATATGGCGGCGGCGTATCCGGACCGCTTTTATGGCCAGCTGGCGCTATCCGAACTGGGTCGCGTCGTCCCGCCGCTGGCCGCCAAGCCCGCGCAGGAACCCACCGCGCAGGAACGCGCCGCCTTCAACGCGCAACCGTTGACCAAGGCAGTCGCCGAAGTATCGCGCGGCGCGCCGTGGCGCACCGGCATTCGTTTTTATCGCGAGATTGCGCAGCAGGCCGATACCGAGGCCGAGCATATGCTTCGCGTGGAGTTGGCGCGCGAAATCGGGCGGCGCGACCTTGCTGTGAACATCGCCGAGGCAGCGGGCGCGGACGGGCTGGACCAGTTCGTGGCGCAGGGCTTCCCCGTGCTCGACACCCCGCCTGGCACATATTGGACCATGGCCCACGCCATCGCGCGGCAGGAAAGCCAGTTCGCCCAGAACGCGATCAGCCATGCCGGCGCACGCGGCCTGATGCAGCTGATGCCCGGCACCGCGCGCGAGCAGGCGGGCAAGCTGGGCCTGTCCTACAGCCGGGGCGCGCTGATCGCCGATCCGGTGTACAATGTGCAGCTGGGCAATGGCTATTTCGTGCGGATGCTGGACTATTACGACGGCAGCTATCCGCTCGCCATTGCGGCCTATAATGCCGGTCCGGGAAATGTGAACAAGTGGCTGCGCCGCAATGGCGACCCGCGCCGGGGCGGCCTCGACTGGCTGACCTGGATCGAACGCATCCCGATCTTCGAAACGAAGAACTATGTGCAGCGCGTAATCGAGAACGCGGCGACCTACGAACAGCTCTATCCGCAGCGCGCCCGCAATGGCACGCCGCGCGTGGCAGGCGATTTCCTGCGATAAGGTGCGACGCAGGCTCGGCGGCAGGCCGTCCTAGCAGTCGCCCAGCCGCTTGCCGCTGAGCTTCATCACCATCTGCGCCTTGCCGCCGGGAATGCTCTCGTCAGTCACGTCGGAGGTAATCGTCATCTCCATCGCATCGGCCGATTGCGTGCCTGCCACGGTCATCACCGCCGCGCCGCCATTGTCGGCCTTGCATTCGATGCGTCCGTTGATCTTGCCATCATTCGCGGTGAAATCCACCGTGTCGCAATCCTGTCCGTCCATGCTTTCGGTCGCGCGCTGTTCCATGCCTTCGTTCAGCTGTTCCTGAGTCATGCAGCTTTCGGTGGTGGTCTCCTCGCCGATGAAGGCCTGGAACATGGCGGCGGCTTCGGGCGGTGCGCCGGGAATGTCGAACTTCTCGACTGTCATGGTGTTGGCCCATTTGCCCGGCTGCATCTCGATCTCGTTGCCTGCCGCATCCACGGTCGTGCCACCTTCGCTGGCGGAACCGCATGCGGCAAGGGCGAGCGGCGCGGCGATGACGAGGGGGAGCAGCAGTTTCATGGCACGGGTTCCTTCGGTTAGGTTGGAGCAAAGCCTAACCGCACCGCTTGCCGCACGATAGCCCCCACCGTAAGAAACCCGCATGGCTGCCTTTCGCCTCGCTTTCGTCCTGCTGCTGGTCGTGGTGGCTGTTCTGACGATCATATCGCCGGTTTCGGCGCGCGACAGCCTTGGCGTGTTTTCGGACTGGGGCGCGTTTCGCGATGCCGAAACCCCGCGCTGCTACGCCATCGCCAAACCGTCCAGCCGCCGCGAGACCGCCGCCTTCGCCAGCGTCGGCACCTGGCCGCGCCGGGGTGTGCGCGGGCAAGTGCATTTCCGGCTGTCGCAGGCCGTGCGCTCTGGCGCCGCTATCCGGCTGACCATCGGCGACCGGCGTTTCACGCTGGCGGGATCGGGCAACAACGCGTGGGCCAAGGACCGCCGGGGCGATGCCGCCATCGTCGCCGCGATGCGCTCCGCCAGCCGCATGACCGTTTCCGCCACCAACCGGCAGGGGCGCGGCTTTTCGGACCGTTATCCGCTGGCCGGCGCAGCCACCGCGATGGATGCCGCCACCGTCGCCTGCGCGCGGCGGCGATAGCTGGCATTCCGGCGCGTCGCCGCCTATATCCCGGTCCGCCATGCCAGACACCGACCTCATGCCAATCGCGGGGCAGACCGACCCCGTCCCCGTCGCGCGCGCCATAACCCCGCGCGCCGATGGACGTATCGACCTGATGGGCCTGCCCAAGGCCGATATCCGCGCGCTGTTTGCCGAAGCCAGGCTGGATGCGCGACAGGCAAAACTGCGCGCGAAACAGGTGTTTCACTGGCTGTATCATCGCGGCGTCACCGATTTTGCCGCCATGACCGATATCTCCAAGACCATGCGCCCGTGGCTGGCGGAACGCTTCGTCGCGGGTCGGCCCGCCGTGGTCGAGGCGCAGCATAGCAGCGACGGCACGCGCAAATGGCTGCTGCAAACCGATGACGGCCATGATTACGAGATGGTGTTCATCCCCGACGAAGCGCGCGGCACCCTGTGCGTTTCCAGCCAGGTCGGCTGCACGCTGAACTGCACGTTTTGCCACACCGGCACGATGCGGCTGGTGCGTAACCTGACGCCGGGCGAGATCGTGGGGCAAGTGATGCTGGCGCGCGATGCGCTGGGCGAGTGGCCCAATGCTGCCGCACCCGAAGACTACGTGCCGCATGGCCGCCTGCTGACCAATATCGTGATGATGGGCATGGGCGAGCCGCTGTATAATTTCGACAATGTCCGCGATGCGCTGAACCTGGTGATGGACGGCGAAGGGCTGGCGCTGAGCAAGCGGCGCATCACGCTTTCGACCAGCGGCGTGGTGCCTGCTATGGCCCGCTGTGGCGAGGAAATCGGCGTCAATCTCGCCGTCTCGTTGCACGCCGTGACCAAGGACGTGCGCGACGAGATCGTGCCGATCAACCGCAAATACGGCATCGAGGAACTGTTGCAGGCCTGCGCCGATTACCCCGGTGCCAGCAATGCGCGCCGCATCACCTTCGAATATGTCATGTTGAAGGACAAGAACGACAGCGACGACGATGCGCGCGAACTGATCCGCCTGCTGCGCGCGTATGATCTGCCCGCCAAGGTCAACCTGATCCCGTTCAACCCGTGGCCCGGCTCGGCGTATGAATGTTCCACGCCCGAACGCATCCGCGCGTTCAGCAACCTCGTATTCGCCGCCGGTATCAGCGCGCCGGTCCGCACCCCGCGCGGGCGCGATATCGACGCCGCCTGCGGGCAACTGCGCACGACTGCGGAAAAGAAAAGCCGGGCGCAAAGGGACAGGGAAGAGCAGGACAGGGAAGAGCAGGACCGCGAAGCCTTGGTCGCCGAGTGAAGAGGAACAATGGGAGCCGGGTTCACTATCTGGCGCTATCGGCGCCCGTTCCAAGTCGGTGACGCAACCGCTTGTGTAGTCCTGCGGTCACGCAGCGATGGCCTGTCTTCCGAACTGCGCTTGAACGGAAAGATAGTGGCGTCAGACCTGACGCCGCTTACAGGTGCCGAAGCCGTCCGCAATCATAGCTTGCAAACTGTAATGCCCGATGGGTCGCGTCTGGATGTAGAGGCCGGCTGGGTAAGCCCGCTGAATGCCGGTATCGCAGTCTATTGCGACGGCGAACTGGTGCATCGGAGCCACCCGGGGCGAACGATCGCTTACCCCGAAAAATATCGCGATCATGCGCTATCCTCGAACAGCGAAACGCTCAGCGCCTTGGTAAGCGAAAGCTGGCAGCACGCAGGCACCGAAGGCAAGGTCGCCAACGCGCAGGACGAGGCCGCATACGATCTTGGCGCGTTGAAGCGCAATCGCATCCCGCTAGCCGTGGATATCGGACTTGGCCTGTTGTTCTTCGTCGTCGCCAAGCTAACCGACCTGACTACCGCCGCTCTTGTCGGCGCGGCGTGCGGCCTGCTTCTGCTGGTGGCGCAGCGCATTACGAAGGTCGACCTGCTCGGCGGGCTGGCCCTGTTCGGGATCGGACTGATGCTGTTTTCCGCCGCGCTGGCTCTGGTTTTCCAGAGCGACGAAGCGGTCAAATATCGCGGCACCGTCGTCGGCTTGCTGAGCGCTACATTGTTCTTCACCGACGGCCTTTCCGGCGGGAAACTGCTGGCGAAGCGGCTTATGCATTACCTGCCCTATACCGATATCGACGCGGCGCGGCTGGGTATCGGCATGGGTCTGCTGGGCCTTGTAATGGCAACCGCCAATCAGACTGTCGCGATGCTGGCATCTACCGATGTTTGGTTGTTCTATTCGACCTTTGCCGATTTCGGCGTGACGATGGTGCTGATCATGATCGTTTTCAGCTATGCACGCGGACGGATGTTGCCGAATGTGGCTCCAGCCTACCGGAGGGACCGGGCGTGACCGGGGACACTGCCACGATCGCATTCTACCAAAAGCAGGCTCCTTTCTACACGCTCAGCTCGGCGCAAGGGCCGCACCGCCATCTGGCCCCATTCCTGGCGCGGCTGGAACCGGGCGCGCGGGTGCTCGAGCTTGGCTGTGGCGGGGGCATCGACACGGCGCATATCGCAAAGGCCGGGTTCGCCGTGGACGCGACGGACGGCGTTGCGGCAATGGTGCGCAAGGCGCGCGAGCGGACCGGACTGCCAGTGCGCGAAAAGCGGTTCGACGCGCTGGATGCGGATGCCGAGTATGACGCGGTGTGGGCGCATGCCTGCCTGCTGCATGTTCCTTCTGAAGAGCTCCCGTCCATCCTCGCGGCCGTCCATCGCGCGTTGCGTCCCGGCGGCTGGCATTTTGCCAACTACAAGCTCGGCCCGGCGGGCGCGGAAGGCGACGGGCGCGACCTGCTTGATCGCCTGCACAATTTCCCGCACACCGGCTGGTTGCATGATACTTATAGCAAAGCAGGGTTTGTGATGGTCGAGAGCGAAACCTATGCCGGAAACGCCAGCGACGGCACCCAGCGTGACTGGCTGGCGCTGACGGTGCGCAAGCCGTGAAGGTTGCGGTCATTGCTCTGTGTGTCGGCCAGCCGGAGGCGTTCCGCGACGCGGAAGAAAGCGCCATCGCCAAGGCACCGGTTGTCGGGCCGGTCGCCATCGGCAGTCTTGGCCTCGCGGGCGATGCGCAGGCCGACACGAAAAACCACGGTGGGCCGGATATGGCGGTGCATCTCTATCCGCGCGACCATTATAACCGCTGGCAATCCGAAATCGGCGACCACCCGCTGCTGGCCGCGCCCAATGCATTCGGCGAGAACATCGTCGCCGGCGGTATCGACGAGACACAGGTGCATATCGGCGACCGCTTCCGCTTAGGCACCGCGCTGCTCGAAGTAAGCCAGCCGCGCAAACCGTGCTGGAAAATCGAGCACCGCTTCGACTGCAAGGGCATGGTCGCGCATATCTTGCGAAGCGGCTGGTGCGGCTGGTACTTCCACGTGCTCGAACCCGGCTCTGCGCAAGCCGGTAATATCCTTGAGCGGGTGTCCATCGGCAGCACGTTCACCGTCGCGCAGGCATTCGAAATCCTCTGGGGCAACCCCAAAGGCGCGACCGCCGCCGAGCGTGCGGCACTGGCAGACGTTACGGCGCTGACGCCCGGATTGCGCGAGAAGCTGGTGCGTTGACGCCCTTTCCTTTGCCCGTCCATTCTGATTACATGCGAGCGTGATCGACACGCCCCTCCCCGCTGTTCTCGTCACCGGCGCTGCCAAGCGGCTGGGCGCGGCGGTTGCGCGGGCGTTCGGCGCGGCGGGGTGGCATGTGGTGATCCATTACGGCACCTCGGCACAGGCGGCGGAGGCGCTGGCGGCGCAGCTCCCCAGCGCGGAGGCCATTCACTGCGACCTGGCCGACAGCAGCGCGGCGGTGCGGATGGTGGAAGCGCTGGCGGCGCGGCTTCCCGACTGGCGCGTGCTGGTCAACTGCGCGGCGATTTTTCGCCCCGACGATGTAACCGCGCTGGACCCGCTGACGTATGACAGGTGTATGGCGATCAACGCGAAGACTCCGATCCGCATGACACAGGCATTCCTGCAACATGCGCGCGTCGAAGGTCCGCGCACCGCGATCCAGTTCACCGACCAGAAGCTGGAAAATCCCAATCCCGATTTCTTCAGCTACACACTGAGCAAGCACGCCGCCGCCGCCGCCATTCCGATGCTGGCGATGGCCAACCCGGAGGACCGTATCTACGGCCTCGCCCCCGGTGCTATCCTGCCCAGCCACGACCAGGACGAGGACGAGGCGGATCGCAGCCATGTCCTCAACCTGCTGGAACGCCGCACCGATGCGGATGAGATCGCCGACGCGGCGCTGTTCCTCGCCACCGGCGCACTGGCGAGCGGCGAGACGCTGTTTATCGATAGCGGCCAGCACCTGCTCGACCAGCCGCGCGACGTAATTTATCTGGCCCGCGAGACCGAAGCATGAAGAAACACGCGCTCAGCACCCGGCTGTGGCACTGGATCAACCTTGTGTGCCTTGTCGTGCTGTTCATGTCCGGCCTCAATATCTCCAATGCCCATCGTTATCTCTATTGGGGCGACAAGGGCTTCAGCCCTGCCGAGGCATGGCTGGCCGTGCCGCGCTTTCCCGGCTGGATGACCATTCCGGACTATTACAGCCTCGCCGCCGCGCGCGACTGGCACATCCTGATGGCATGGCCCTTCGCCGTCGGTCTGCTGGTCATGTGGATCGCGATGATTGCGAACGGCCACTTCTGGCGCGACCTGCGCACCCACCGCCGCGAATGGCGACCGCGCGCGGTGTGGCAGGACATCAAAGCCCATGCGCGGCTCAATTTCGACCATGATGGCCCCGCGAAATACAACTTCCTGCAAAAGCTCGCCTATGGCTTGGTGTTCGGCATCCTGCTGCCCGGCATGGTGCTGACCGGCATGGCGATCAGCCCCGGCTTCGAACCCGTCGCGCCGTGGCTGGTCGATATGTTCGGCGGGCGGCAAAGCGCGCGATCGCTCCATTTCCTGTGTTCGGGCGCGCTGTTTGCGTTCTTCGTGCTGCATGTTGCGCTGGTGCTGCTCAACAAGCCGTGGCGGCTGATGCGCAGCATGATTACCGGCAATGAAACGGGCGGGAGCGAGGCATGACGACACGGCGCGGCTTCATCGCAGGCATGGGTGCGCTGTTCGTGGCAGGCTGCTCCAAAGTTGCGGACAGCGACGCGGGCAAGGCCCTGTTCCGCGCCTCGCAGGGTTGGCACCAGAAGGTTCATCGCAGCCTTGCCGACCGCATGGCGCTGGCCCGCGAATATCCCCGCTCCGCCATCTCAGCCGTCTTTCGCGGTAATGGCAGCCGCACCGTGGATACCGACACCTATCGCGCTGCGTTAACCGATGGATTTGCGGACTGGCGGCTGGAAGTCGGCGGGCTGGTCGAAAACCCGCGCAGCTACTCGCTCGCCGAACTGCGCGCCCTGCCCCAGCGCACCCAGATCACCCGCCACGATTGCGTGGAAGGGTGGAGCGCCATCGGCGAATGGACCGGCCCGCAGCTTTCCACCCTGCTCGACGCCGCCGGAGTGCGTGACATGGGCCGCTTCGTCGTCTTCCGCTGCGCCGACACCTATAATGGCGGGCGCTATTACGAGAGCGTCGACATGGTCGATGCCTACCACCCGCAAACCATCATCGCCCACGCGCTGAACGGCGAACCGGTCCCGGAAAAGAACGGCGCACCGCTGCGCATGCGGATCGAACGCCAGCTCGGCTACAAGCACGCCAAATACCTGACCGGCATCGAAGTGGTGGACAGTCTCGCCGATATCGAAGGCGGCAATGGCGGGTATTGGGAAGATCGCGGATACCAGTGGTATGCGGGCATCTGACCGCGCTTAAGGCAAAGCCATGCAGCATGCTTGCGCCGGCATGGCGACGGGCGGAAGCATCGCTTCCTGCGCTTCATCGACACTGTGTTCTTCTGGCCCGTTCAGAACCAGCGCGCGAAACCGGTCCCACGGGAACAGCGTGCCGGGATCGCTGCGGCGGCGCGGGTCCAGTCGGGCGTGGCTGACGACATGGCGCAGGTTCGGGTATTTCGCCCAGGCATAGCGCACGATCTGCGCAGTCGCCTCGACCTGCCAGCCGGAAAAGGCGTCTGACGATTTCTGCCGATTGACCACTTCCACGCCGAGCGAGCGGTGATTGATCCGCCCCGCCCCGTCGCACACTGCCGGATGGCACGCACCGTTGCGGACATGCCACGCCGCGCGCGCTTCGTGACACGTCGCCCATACGAACTTGCCATGCTGCGCCTCGTCCTCGTCCGGCACCAGCCAGTGAAAGCTGGCGCGGCGGTCGAAGATGACACTCGCCGCGCCGGACGAACTGCCGCCAGCCGTGGCGTGGATGACGATGGCCCGCACGCCCGCCACGGCATCGTAAATGCGCGAGGACGAGGCGCGCAGGGCGGCGGGCTGGATGCGCGGATACCATTCCTCGCGCAACGGCGCGGCGGCAGGGCGGCAGGCGGGGTCCAGGTCGAACTGGTACGTGGTAGGATCGGTAGGCATGGGGACGGCTCCTTCAGAGGAAGGAAGCAGCGGGATCGCGCTTCACGAACCGTATCGGTTCGCAAATCCTACATTGCCAGTCCTATTTTCCGCGGCCTTTCAGGCGGCTATTCCAGCCGTTTCGCCATGCGATACACCGGGCCGAACCCGACCAGCCCCGCCCCGACAAACGGCAGCGCCACCACCCACCATCGCACGCCGCTTGCGCCCAGCGGGCTGGCAATACTGATCGCCGCCGTCATCGCCAGTCCGGTGCAGATCAGCAGCAGGCCCAGCACCAGCCGCCAGTGCGGCACCGGCACCGTGCGCTTGGCCGGTCCGCTGCCTCGCTCGAACCGCACGAACAGCGCAATCAGCGGCAGCAGCAGCGCGATATAGAGCGCAAACCAGATCGGCCTGCTCCACCACCATGCCGCCCCGCCCGGCTCGACGCCAAGCCCGATACCGCCCGCCAGCCACGCCGCGACCAGCACCAGCACGAACGCCGTCAGGTGCCACAGATAGACGGTCATGATCATGCCGTTCATCAGCACCGTCGCGGTCCAGACCGTCAGATTGTCGAGCATCCTGCGCCCCGGCCCCTCCAGCGCCAGCACCAGCCCGGTCTGCATCACGCCCAATGCGAACAGCGCCAGCGTCGGCGGCATGGAATTGGTGATGGCGGCCCCCGGAACACCGATCATCGCGACCGGATACGGCCCGGCAAACACCAGCGCCAGCAGCACCGCCAGCCCGCCCGCGAACCACGCCAGCGCAGCTGTCGTTTTCTCGAAATATCCGTCGCGCCAGGCATAGCCGAGCTGGTGGATACCCAGCCACACGAAGGCGAAATTGGCGAAATTGATATACGGCACCCGCGCAACCAGTGTCAGCAGGTCGATCGCAATCGCTGCCACCACGAACGCTCCGAAACTGGCAAAGCCGAACCGCTGCCACAGCCGCCAGGTGAACGGCGCGAGGGCGGTGACCAGCAGATATACCGCGAGGAACCAGACAGGGATCAGCGCCAGCTCGGTCGCCATCCGCACCACGCTGCGCTCGACGCCCGCGACGGTGCCGAAGAAGGCGAAGATGCCCCAGCCCAGCAGCACCGGGAACACCGGCTTGATGAGCCGCTGCACCCGGCTGGCGAACCAGTCCGAATAATTGCCGCCCTTCGCCTGCGTCGCACCCCAGCTCGCGCCGTTGGAATAGCCACCGACGAGGAAGAAGATCGGCATAACCTGAAAGCCCCAGGTCAGCCATTGCGTCCACGGCAGGATACCCAGCAGGTTCTCGCCCTGCACCTCGCCACCCGCATCGACATAGGGCGCGGCGACCAGCCAGTGCCCGACCACCACCGCCAGGATCGAGAACGCCCGCAGGAAATCGACCCACCGGTTGCGTTCCGGCGGCGCAAGCTGCGCCATCTCGCGCGCCTTGGTCCACATCGTCATCATCGCTTTAGATCCCCTACGGTGCGGATACCGTTTTCCTACATCCGCAATGCCTGCTAACCTCCGTGGCGAAGTCTTTCCATCCCGTAAAACAGCCTTTGCTAGTTGGCGCCCTTTTGCTCAGCCTCCCCGCGTGTATTTCGTCAACCAGACCCCGTTCATCCGGAGCTTTCGCACTTTATCATGACCGATACTTCGAATTCCCAAGCCAAGAAGGTCGTCCTCGCCTATTCCGGCGGGCTCGACACCAGCGTGATTGCCAAATGGCTCGAGGTGGAGCGCGGTTGCGAAGTCGTCACCTTCACCGCCGATCTTGGTCAGGGCGAGGAAATCGAACCGGCGCGCGAAAAGGCGCGGGCGATGGGTATCCCCGACGCGCATATCTTCATCGAAGACCTGCGCGAGGAATTCGTGCGCGATTTCGTGTTCCCGATGATGCGCGCCAATGCCCGCTACGAAGGCGACTACCTGCTCGGCACCAGCATCGCGCGCCCGCTGATCTCCAAGCGGCTGGTCGAGATCGCGCGCGAAACCGGGGCGGATGCCATTGCCCACGGGGCGACGGGCAAGGGCAACGACCAGGTCCGTTTCGAGCTGAGCGCCTATGCGCTTGCGCCCGATATCGAAGTCATCGCCCCGTGGCGAGAATGGGATCTGACCAGCCGCACTGCCCTGATCGCATGGGCCGAAGCGCACCAGATCGCCGTGCCGAAGGACAAGCGCGGCGACAGCCCGTTCTCCACCGACGCGAACCTGCTGCACACCTCGTCCGAGGGCAAGGTGCTGGAAGACCCGTGGGAGCCGACGCCCGACTACGTCTATTCGCGCACCAACCATCCGGAGGACGCGCCCGACACGCCGCAGATCATCACGATCGACTTCGAGGGCGGCGATGGCGTCGCGCTGGACGGCGAAGCGATGTCGCCCGCCACGCTGCTGGAGGCTTTGAACGCGCTGGGCCGCACGCACGGCATCGGGCGGCTGGACCTTGTCGAAAACCGCTTCGTCGGCATGAAGAGCCGGGGCATGTACGAGACACCGGGCGGCGAAATCTATGCGCAGGCGCATCGCGGCATCGAACAGATCACGCTGGATCGCGGCGCGGCGCATCTGAAGGACGAGCTGATGCCGCGCTATGCGGAGCTGATCTATAACGGCCTGTGGTTCAGCCCGGAACGCGAGATGCTTCAGGCGGCTATCGATCTTAGTCAGGAAAAGGTAAGCGGCACTGTCCGCCTCAAGCTCTACAAGGGCCGCGCCGACGTGATCGGCCGCAAATCGCCGCACTCGCTCTATTCCGAAGCGCATGTGACGTTCGAGGACGATGCCGGTGCTTACGACCAGCAGGACGCCGCCGGTTTCATCAAGCTGAATGCCCTGCGGTTGCGGCTGCTGGCGCAACGAGACCGTAGCTGAAGCGCGTAATCGATTCGAAATGCGGCAACCCGTTAACCGTATTCAGGTTCCCGCAGACAGCGAATAAATCTGCCGGTCGTCGCAAATTCTCGGTCCGGTTGGCGGCAAGCCGCCCTTCGCCATCGACCAGTCGAAGCGGGTATTTGGCGCGAAAAGGTTTCACCCGTAACCACCCGGCATCGAGCGCCGTCAGAGCGCGCCCTTACCGGATACGTCGCATGTCTTTCTCCACCCGCCTCCTCGTCGCAGCCGCCGTGCTCGTCGCCCCCGTGTCCGCCGCCATGCCGGAAGACGCCACAGAGCTGCCATTCGAAGCGCAGTTCGCGATGTTCGAGGAACTGCCCGAAGCGCCCGAGCCCGAAGGCAATGTCGTCGACCTCGACGAGATCGAACCGCCCATCGAAGTCGCGCCCGAGCCGAAGACCCGCCCGCTGGGTACCGGCGTCGCGTCCTACTACGGCAAGCGGTTCCACGGCCGCCGCACCGCCAATGGCGAGCGGTTCAACATGAATGCCATGACGGCGGCGCACAAGACGCTGCCCTTCGGCACCAAGCTGCGCGTCACCAACCCGCGCAATGGCGAAAGCGTCGTGGTGCGCGTCAACGATCGCGGCCCCTTCACACCGGGTCGCACGCTCGACCTGAGCCGCGCCGCCGCCAAGGAAATCGGCCTGGTCCAGCGCGGACATGGCCGGGTGAAGCTGGAACGCCTCGACTAGATTTTGCAGCGTTTGGCCCATCTGGGACATTCGCGCAGCATTCCGGACCGCTAAAACACACCCGTCGCCCGCGCATTTCGCGCGGCCCATCGGGAGAATTCTGCCATGTCCAGCACCACCAATCCGTTCGCCCTCGGCTCCTTCGGTTTCGCGCTTGGCGCGGCGCTGCTGCTGGCTGTGCCCTCCATTGTCGAAGCGGCACCTGCCAAATGCGGGCCGGTCGATGCGGCGAAAGAGCTGCAGGCGCTGATGACCTCTGCCGACATGGCGGCGTTTCGCGCGGCGATCAAAGCCGCGGGCGAGGAGAGCAAGAAGCCGCGCGGCGGCATGTTCGGCGGCAACAGCCGCCCCGCCGGTCCGGTGATGGAGACATTCCGCACGCCCGACGGCAGCATGACGGCCAAGGAATATTTCGAGCAATTCCCCACCGCCGCCTCGCATATGAGCGAGAAGCGCTACACCGCCGCGTGCCGGATGTACGAGGCAATGGGCGAGCAGCTAAAGACCGACTGAGCGGGCCGGACAGGCAATGCGGGGTGCAGCGCCTAGAGCGAGCGCCCTGCAAAGCCGTACCCCGCCGCCCACAGCTAGGCGCGCAGGACTGGTGCGGCGGCTGGACCGAAGCCCGCCTTCCGTGCGGCAATGGCGCAGGGTTCGTCGAGCGTGGATGTCAGCGCGCCTTGCACCGGCTCGACCCGGCGCGGAACACGATGCGCTAGCTCCACATGCGCAGCCGCCCCCGCCGACTTCACCTCGACCACAGCCTCAGCCGCATCGCGGTCCTCCAGGCCGACCGTCCACCAGTCCGGATCGCCATCGACGAAGGCCTGCATCTGCAAGTCGCCTATGTCCCAGCCTTCCTCCCCCTGCGGTAGAGCGGGCGCACCGGCGGGGCGGGCCTCGTCCATCTCCATCAGCACGCGCGCCACCTTGGGGTAATGCGGACAGGCGCGACACCTGGGCCAGTCCGGATCGTCGCAGCACGGCCCCGTCCCGCCACCCACATTGGTCGCAGGCTCCAGCCCGTCCGGCCCGCGCCGGAAGTGCGAGCGGCCCGCGTCGTCGGCATAGGCGCAGGAGCAGGACGGCTCGGCTACATCTTCGGGCGCATCCGTCGGCGTTTCGGTCGCCCGCGTCCGATGGAGACATGGACCGGGTGTTACACTGTCCAGAGGCTAAAGTTTCCGCACCCCGCGCGCCCGGTTCGGGCATCGTCGCAACCGCCATTTCGGGCACCGGGTCCTCGCCTGCCATGAAGCGTTCCAGCGCCGCCTCGTAATCGTCGGCCACGGCGGCGACCTCGATCTGCGCCTCCAGCCGGTCGAGCCGCCCGAGATGCGCCAGCAGCAACCGCGCATCGTAGCGCCGCCGCGTGGCGACGACCTCGCCGTGATACCACACCTCCTCCTCCACCCCATCGATGGCCCGGTCCGCCAGCAGCGCCTCGGTCGCCGGGCGAGCGGCCAGTCGCGCCCCGTCCCACGCATGGCGGAAGGCGCGATTGGCGCGGCGCGCACGATAGACCGTCTGGTGACTGGCCCGCGCCTTGCGCGCCGCCGAGCGCACCGAGCCGACCGTGGCCAGATGCTCCAGAAACACCCGCTGCGCCGCCAGATCGAACTGCGTCTGCGGCGGGCGCGTATCGTCGGAAGGAAGCGCCTCGATCAGCGCAGACACATCAGGCGTAACCGCGTCCCGCATCCCAGCGCAGGCCGGGACCTCCCGCGTCCCCTCCCGGATCCCAGCGAACGCTGGGACCTCCCCCAACGAAGCGCGATCCCCAACGAACGCCGCAACCTCCCCCAAAGCCCCACCACCAGCGACATCAAACCCCAACCCGCTCACGCCCCCTCTCCCGCACCGGAAGTCCGGGAGGACGCAGCAGGCCCATCGCAAGAGCCGCTAACACCCCCGCCCCCATTCGCAGACCGACCCCCGATCCGCCCCGCCTTAACATGCGCCAGCCACCGCGCCGCATGGTCGAGCCGGTCGGGATGTTCGGGTGGGGAGATGGTGGGGCCGTGCTGGTGGATCAGCGCGTTGTGCGTAGCGACGGGAGCAGAAACCTCCCGATCCCCCGCGCAGGCAGGGGGTTTCAGGCAGCTTGGCTTTAGCGTAGTAGGTCATCGGTTCACCTTTGATTTGTGGTCAGGAGAACCGATCCAGTTATAGGGTAGGAAACGTGTAGGACAGCATTTCCGATGCAATATGAACGTGAAACGGTCTTATTCTTCGAGCGCTTACTGTTGCCAATACGCAGCGCGCGGCAAGAAGAGTGGCCCGCTCGTATCGGCGGATAGATCTTGGGCCGGTCATAAAATGTAGCTGTTTTCCGTTTTGTGGGTGGGGACCGGCAGCCTTGGAAAGCGTATAACCTTTTTGTCTTAGAACTGGCATCTGAAGCAGATCGGCGCTAGCTATCATGCTTAGACGTTTGCCATTGACAAATTTTCCAGGATTATAGGTGTACCGCGCTAATTTACCAGCACATTGCCCTGGCGATGCGGCATATGAACAGGCGGCGACTCTTTACAGAGTTTGCCGGAGCGATAGGCCGACCGATGAGGATTACTGTCCTCACAATGAATCAGATGTCCCCGCTAAGCAACGGAAGGCAAACCCAACCATCTGTGCAGGGTGGGGTTTGTCCGTGTGGACGAGCGAACGAGAAATTAGACACGCGCGTGAAACCACTATGCCTTGGATGAGACGACAGTACATCTTTGCCTCCGCGGTGAATGATGATGAAGGACGACTGTCCGATCCCAACGATAACGGCCACTACACCTATTGGCCGTATGAGAACACTGACCTCAGAGCGAGAGCCCAATTAGTGATCGCCCCGGAGGGCAACGAACGTGTGGATTGACGCTGAACCAATCCAACGCGAATGGCACGGCGGCGACATACGTATTCGTCAAATCCTTTATGAGTTCGACGGACCTATCGTTTTCATCGCTCAAGTCGGGTTGAATGAGTTATTATTTGCTAAACGAGACGAAGGGGAACTGGCCGATTTCTTCATCGCTGTAGAAACAGACAACAGCATTGTAGAAGCCTTGAGCCAAGGACGGCTTTCGCTGCGAGGAGCCCTTGATCAAGCCGATGGATGGATCCTTGAGACAGACCTGAATCAAGTATTTGGATTTCAACATCTGTTGAAAGGCCAATTCGACGGGCTTTTACCACCAGCAAAAGTGGGGTTGTACAGTAGGTTTGGATTAGTGCCTGACACGCTAGAACAGGCAGACGCGCTGGTATCATTCCGCTTTGTTGGCCCCGCCATTCAGGACGGACAGGTACCCTTATCTGTTCTACAAAACAAAATAAATGATTTCGCTAATTTTGTAAGAAAGGAATTTCTTCCAGAAGCTCTTATGCAGGGAAGAGACTATAAGTTCTTCGACGTCCAAATGGCCGAGCCCAAGTTTTCAAGTCTGTTATTAGCGGCTAAGAGACCGAAATTTGACGAGGAAAAAATATCTCAGTCTCCAAGACTAGGGAATATCGATCCGGACTTACTTAATGCACAGGCAAGTGAGCAGGGGCGTGAATTTTGGGAAATCCTTCATCAGACCTTGGACCAAATCGAGCGAACAGGCGAGATATCGAATGATTTTATTGTTGCGAATCAATTGTTTCTCGAAAACTTAAACGGTTTGATACCCTCTGACGCAGAACGACTGAATCGGGTTGAAGTTACTTACAACGACGGATTTGCTGTCCATACCGCTATCATTGAGGGGGCTAGTCGTCGAAAAATCGTCGAAGCGCAAGCACAAGTTGAGAACCTAGACGTTCGAACTATTTTTGGCGTTATAATAGAAGTGAATGGAGACGCTGGAACCTTTATAATTAAGGATTTTGCGGAGCGCCAAACAACATGCGATATGCCGTCGGCGGATTTTGAAGCTCTGGACGATAACGGCCAACTCTATAGAGGGCGACAGGTCGCAATTTCTGGCATGTTCACGCGCAGAACCCGCCGTGATTATATATGGATAGAAGAGCCGATCGCATTTCAGAACTGATAAATTCTCACCACCCATTCTGATTTACTCTGGGACCTCTTTTGGCCTATTTAATATCCCCGCCAAATAACCCGCCCGTATAACTCGCCGTTACCTTCGCCATCTTCTTCGGTGTACCTTCCGCAACCACCTCGCCCCCGCGCATACCGCCGCCCAGGCCGAGGTCCAGCACCCAGTCTGCCGTTTTGATAACATCGCGATTGTACTCGATCACCATTGTCGACCTACGGTCAGCTTCGCTTCCGACGAGCTCAGGACAGGCTTCGGCCATCGTCAGCTCGCCAGCTCCGGCGTCGCCCTTTCCTTGCGGGAGGTCCCCGCCTTCGCGGGGACTCGTGACAAGAGCTGGGCGAGGTACTGGCCTGTGTAGCTTTCCGCCACCTTCGCCACCTTCTCAGGCGTTCCAACAGCGATAACCTCACCCCCGCGCACACCGCCGCCCGGCCCACGATCCAGCACCCAGTCCGCCCCCGGGTCAGGTCCGGGGCAGGCTAACTACTGATTACATTCCCCCAAACGATTATTTCGCCCTTGCCAGCATCGGTTGCAAATAGTGGCCGGTGTAGCTCTCCGACACGGCGGCAACCTTTTCCGGTGTACCTTTGGCAACCACCTCTCCGCCTCTGACACCCCCGCCCGGACCGAGATCGAGAATGTAATCGGCCGTCTTGATCACATCGAGGTTGTGCTCGATCACCACCACACTGTTCCCCTGCTCCACCAGCCGGTGCAGCACTTCCAGCAGTTTGCGGACATCCTCGAAATGCAGGCCGGTGGTCGGTTCGTCCAGGATATACAGCGTCTGGCCGGTGCTGCGTTTGGCGAGTTCCTTGGCCAGCTTCACGCGCTGCGCCTCGCCGCCCGATAGCGTCGTCGCCTGCTGGCCCACCTTGACGTAGCCCAGCCCCACCTCGTTCAGCATCGCCATGCGCACCTTGATCGGCGGCACGTTTTCGAAAAAGCCCTCCGCATCCTCGATCGTCATGTCCAGCACGTCGGCGATGCTCAAGCCCTTGTGCTTCACCTCCAGCGTCTCGCGGTTGTAGCGGCGGCCATTGCACGTCTCGCAGGTGACGTAGACGTCGGGCAGGAAGTGCATCTCGATCTTGATGAGGCCGTCGCCCTGGCACGCCTCGCACCGGCCGCCCTTCACGTTGAAGCTGAACCGGCCCGGCTTGTATCCGCGCGCCTGGCTTTCGGGCAGGCCGGCGAACCAGTCGCGGATCTGCGTGAAGGCGCCAGTGTAGGTGGCCGGGTTGCTGCGCGGGGTGCGGCCGATGGGCGACTGGTCGATCTCGATCACCTTGTCGCAATGCTCCAGCCCCGTGACCTTGTCGTGCGGCCCGGCGATCATCCGCGCCCCGTTCAGCGTGCGCGCGGCGACGGCGTACAGCGTGTCGATGGTGAAGCTGGACTTGCCGCTGCCCGATACGCCGGTGACGCAGGTGAAGGTGCCCAGTGGGATGGAGGCGGTGACATTGGCGAGGTTGTTGGCGCGCGCGCCGTGGACGGTCAGTTTCTTGCCATTGCCCTTGCGGCGTTTCTTGGGGACCGCGATCTCGCGCCGCCGGTAAGGTAGTCGGCGGTGAGCGACTTCTTCGATTTCAGCACCTGTTTCAGCGTGCCCTGCGCCACCACCTCGCCCCCGCGCACGCCCGCGCCGGGGCCGAGATCGACCACATGGTCCGCCTGCCGGATGGCGTCCTCGTCATGCTCCACCACGATGACGGTATTGCCGAGGTCGCGCAGGCGTTTCAGCGTTTCGAGCAGGCGATCGTTGTCGCGCTGGTGCAGGCCGATGCTGGGTTCGTCGAGGACGTAGAGCACGCCGCTGAGGCCGCTGCCGATCTGCGATGCGAGGCGGATGCGCTGGCTCTCGCCGCCGGACAGGGTGCCCGAGGTGCGGTCGAGGTTGAGGTAGTCCAGCCCGACATTGTCGAGGAAGCCCAGCCGTTCGTTGATCTCCTTCAGGATGGCGGCGGCGATCTGCTGCTGCTGCGTGCCGAGCTGGTCGTTGAGGGCGAGGAAATAGGCCTTGGCATCGGCGACGCTCATCTTGGTGGGTTCGGCGATATCGGTCGGGCCGTCCTTGCCGGCAACCTTCACCGCCAGCGCCTTCTCGTTCAGCCGCTTGCCGCCGCAGGTTTCGCATGGCTGCGCGGTCTGGAACTTGGCCAGCTCCTCGCGCATCCAGGTGCTTTCGGTCTGCATCATGCGGCGGTTGAGGTTGCCGATCACCCCCTCGAACGCCTTGTTGACGGTATATTGCTTGCGCCCGTCCTTGAACGTCAGCGGCACGCGCTTGCCCTTGGTGCCGTGCAGGATGACGGCGCGATGGTCCGCGTCCATGTCCTGCCACGCGGTGGTCAGGTCGAAGCCGTATTCCTTCGCGAGGACTGCCCAGCACCTGCATGTAATAGGGCGATGGCGGGTTCGATTTCGCCCACGGCGCGATGGCGCCTTTCTTCAGCGTCAGCAGCTCGTTGGGCACCACCAGCTGCGGGTCGAACAGCTGCTTCTCGCCCAGCCCGTCGCACGTCGCGCACGCCCCCTGTGGCGCGTTGAAGCTGAACAGGCGCGGCTCGATTTCCTCGATGGTGAAGCCGGAAACGGGGCAGCTGAACCGTTCGGAAAAGACGATGCGGTTGGCGGGGACGCCGGTGCCTTTCATCTTTTTCTGGAAGTCACTTCTACCGTTCGTGCTGAGCCTGTCGAAGCACCGCCCTTCTTTTTCGACACCGCGCTGGAAGTGGAGGACGATGCTTCGACAGGCTCAGCACGAACGGGTTTGGACACCTGCGCCAACGCCTCCGCCACCGTCCCGTCCGCCAGATCCACATAGGCCAGCCCGTCCGCCAGCTTCAGCGCCGTTTCGAACGAGTCCGCCAGCCGCGTTTCCAGGTCCGGCTTCACCGCCAGCCGGTCCACCACCACCTCGATGTCGTGCTTCAGCTTCTTGTCGAGCGCGGGCGCGTCTTCGATGGCGTAGAACTCGCCGTCCACCCGCACGCGCGTGAAGCCCGCCTTCTGCCATTCGGCCAGCTCGCGCCGGTATTCGCCCTTGCGCGCGCGGATCACCGGGGCGAGCAGGTAGAGCCGCGTGCCATCGGGCAACGCCATCACCCGGTCGACCATTGCGGAGACGGTCTGCGCCTCGATCGGCAGGCCGGTCGCGGGGCTGTAGGGCACGCCCACCCGCGCCCATAGCAGGCGCATATAGTCGTAGATCTCGGTGACGGTCGCCACGGTGCTGCGCGGATTGCGGCTGGTGGTCTTCTGCTCGATGGAAATGGCGGGGGAGAGGCCGTCGATATGCTCGACATCGGGCTTCTGCATCATCTCCAGGAACTGGCGCGCATAGGCGGAGAGGCTCTCGACATAACGCCGCTGCCCCTCGGCATAAATGGTGTCGAACGCCAGCGAAGATTTGCCGGAGCCGCTGACGCCCGGTAATCACGATCAGCGCATCGCGCGGCAGATCGATATCCACGCCCTTGAGGTTATGCTCGCGCGCGCCCGCGTACTGGAAGATTTTTGGTAAGTGCCATAGCGCGCTGCGTTCCGGTAATGTTCGGGGGGAGTCAAGATAGCGACGGCAGACACCGCGCGATGCTCAACAGATGTGCGCGCATTGGCGGAATTGCAACTTGGCAACCCCCACCGAAAGTTGGATGGTCCAACACCATAACAGGGGGATTTTATGGATATTGCCGGATACCTGGAACGGGTCAGCGCGAAATACGCAAGCGGTCAGGCAACCGAACACAGTTATCGTGCCGCGTTGGAAGAACTGTTCCAGTCCATCGATCCCGATATCCAGGTCATCAACGAACCCAAACGGTCCGAAGGCGGGATGCCGGACTTCCTGTTCCAGCGCGACGGCGTGGCGTTCGGCTGGGCCGAGGCGAAAGACATCGACAAGGATGTGATCAAGCTGAAAGGCTATTCGGTCGAACAGCGCAAACGCTACGAAAACGCCTATCCCAACCTGCTCTACACCAACGGCGTCGATTTCGAATTTATCCGCGACAAGCAGGTGGTCCACCACACCTCCATCGCGCGATTTCATGGGCAATCTGGGCGGCCTGCAACCACTGCCCGCAAAGTTCGACGAACTGGAGCGCCAGCTAAAGAGCTTCGCCGAGCAAAAACCCATCAGCATCCGCAGCGCGCAAAATCTGGCGGAGATGATGGCGGGCAAGGCGGCGATTATCAAAGACGAAGTCGGCATCGCGTTGGCGGACGATCCCGAATTTCGCAGCGCGCTGGGCCGCCAGTTCAACAATTTCAAAGACAATCTGCTGCCCAACCTCACCACAGGCGAGTTCGCGGATATTTACGCCGAAACGATCACCTACGGCATGTTCGCCGCGCGCCTGCACGACGATACGCTGGAAACCTTCAGCCGTCAGGAAGCGCTGGAGAAGCTGCCCAAATCCAACCCGTTCCTGCGCGGCCTGTTCCAACTGATCGCGGGCTACGACATTCCCGAACGACTGATCTACGTGGTGGATGATCTTGCGGAAGTTTTGCGCGCCAGCGACCCGCATTCGCTGTTCGAGGATTTCGGCAAATTCTCAGCGCGCAACGACCCCTTCATCCATTTCTACGAAACCTTCCTCGCCGCCTACAATCCGAAGAAGCGCAAGGCGCGCGGGGTCTGGTACACGCCGGAACCGGTGGTCGATTTCATCGTGCGCGCCGTGGATGACGTGCTGAAAACCGAGTTCGGGCTGGCAGACGGACTGGCCGATAACAGCAAGGTCACGGTGGATTGGGATACCGGCGAAACCAAGAACGGTAAGCCGGTGACGATCAAGAAGGATGTTCACCGCGTCCAGATACTCGACCCCGCAACCGGCACCGGCACGTTTCTGGCGAAGACGGTGCAGACCATCGCCGACCGGATAAAGCCGCGCGCGCCGGGCATGTGGTCCAGCTATGTCGAGAACGACCTGTTGCCGCGCTTGCACGGGTTCGAGCTGCTGATGGCCAGCTATGCCATGTGCCATATGAAGCTGGATATGCAGCTGACCGAAAGCGGTTACGTACCCAGCAAGAACCCGCCGGAAGGGGCCAAGCGCCTGTCTGTTTGGCTGACCAATGCGCTGGAACCGGCAGAGCGCGAAGTGAAAGACCTGTTCTTCCAGCAACTCGCCGACGAAGCGCGCGGGGCCAGCACGGTGAAGCGCCAGACGCCGATTATGTGTGTGATTGGGAACCCGCCTTATTCCGGCGAAAGCGCCAATAAGGGCGATCACATCATGGGGCTGATGGAAGCCTACAAGATGGAGCCGGGCGGTAAGGAGAAATTGAAAGAGCGCAATCCTAAATGGATCAACGACGATTACGTCAAATTCATCCGCATGAGCGAAGATTTGATTGCTAAAAACCCGTCAGGCGGCGTGCTGGGGTTCATCACCAATCACGGCTATCTCGACAACCCGACCTTTCGCGGGATGCGCTGGCATCTGCTCAAAACGTTCGACAAAATTTGGGTGCTGGATTTGCATGGAAGCACGAAGAAAGAAGAACAGGCACCTGACGGTAAATCAGATCAAAACGTGTTTGATATTCTGCCGGGAGTCTCAATTATAATCGCTGTGCGAAGCGAATCCGACGCAGCGATAGTTTGGCAAAGGTTTTTCATGCAGAGATTTGGGGGAGCACGATCAGCAAAATACGAGTCGCTACTAACCGCTGCAATGTTTGCCATTTCGAGACAGGTTATCGAACCTCAAGTATCCGTCATACTTGATTTGTCCGAGCGAAATTACGAACGACTCAAAGCATATATAAGTGGTTTGTAGGTTTGACTAGATCTGTTGCCAAATAATGTACCTGGGTTTCAAACACATAGGGATAAATTTGCGATAGCATTTAAAAAATCAGCGAGATTCGAGAAACGATTAGAGGCTATGTCTAACCCAGGATGTTCCGACTGAAAATTTTCGAAAACATTATTCACTTGGAAAGACAACCGAGATTGGAAACTTGAGCAGCGTCGCAAAATCTTACGCGATGATCGGCAGGATTCCAAAGATTCATAAGATCGCCTATCGACCGTTCGACACACGATTTGCAAACCTGAGATTATAACATGATGGACTTCGCCGGACCGAGTTCATTCGCACATGTTATGGGATAACGAAAATCATCGTAGTGGCCGTATCTAAGACAACAAGGCACTGGTCGGATTCCAACATGTCATTGTTTGCTGAAGCAGTATCCGAATGACTGCTTAGATCTCTTCAAAGAGTCGAGAAGCTAATCAAGCATTTCCTCTCTACCTCTATCCCGACGAAAACGCCAACCAAACCGACGCTCTTGCACTCAACCGAACGCACCCTCAACCTCGACCCCAAACTCTACGCCGCAATCTGCGAAGCTGCCGGTATCGACCCCGCCGACCAAGCCGGACCGGAGGATGATTTCCGTGCGCCGACCGGCGATGCGCGGGCCAGCGAGGTCAAGGTCTTCGACTACATCTACGGCGTGCTACACTCGCCCGATTACCGCGCAGACCTTTGCCGAATTTCTCAAGATCGATTTCCCGCGCGTGCCCTATCCGGCATCGCCCGAAATCTTCCGCCATGTCAGCGAGAAGGGCGAGGCGCTGCGGCGGCTGCATCTGATGGAGCCTGCCGCCATCGGGGAGGCGCTGTATCCGTTCATGCCCGAAGACCTGTCCGGGTTGGAAGATGACCAGCACGGCGTCGTCGCGGCGGCGCATCCGAAATGGAAGGATGGCCGCGTCTATATCAATGCGGTGCAGTATTTCGCCGATGTTCCGCAAACCGCGTGGGAGTTCCATATCGGCGGATACCAGCCTGCGCAGAAATGGCTGAAAGACCGCAAGGGTCGCGCGCTGTCATGGGATGACGTCGGACACTACCAGAAAATCGTCAAAATCCTGCTCGAAACGAACCGGATAATGCATGAAATCGAGCTGCCGCTCGACACCTGACTAAAACAACGTCTGCCGCACCGGCACCTCCAGCCTCGCCTGCTCCGCGATCATGCCGACCCATTGCGCCACCTGCGCCACTTCCTCTTCGCCCACCGCGCTCAGCGTGCGCTTGGTGTCGGCGGTGTCCTTGGCGGCGAAGTTGCCGCCCAGCTTGGCGTGGGTGGTGAAGGCGGGGCCGGTGGCGATGGCGTCCACCTGCGCGTCGCTGGCCTCCAGCTGTCGTGAAGTCCGCCAGCGCGCGGATCGTCTCGGCGCGCGCGGTGTCGAAGCGGTCGCCGTCCAGCACGCGCACGCGGTCGCCATAGCGGTCGGCCAGCTGCGCCAGGAACCGCTGGTTCAGGAACCAGGCGAGGCCCGCCGCCTGCATGTCGGTCATGGCGAAGACCTCGGCGGGCGGCATGCCGAAATCCATCCCGGCATAGCCCTGCATCTCGGCATAAAGCTGCCGCCCCCAGCGCCGCCCCATCAGCCCCTTGCGCATCACCGCGTTGAGGAAGCTCGGCAGCGGGTTGGTCATCAGCACCGCCCGTGCATCGGGGCGGGTGTCCATCAGCAGCGGCACCACCGCATTGGCGTGGTTGGTCGGCTTGACGAACACCGCCTGTTCGCCCTCCCCTGCGCGTGACAGCAGATCGAGCAGCGGCCCCGCCAGCCGTTGCCGGTCCTCGCCCGCATTAACGAGCGCCACGATGATGCGCGGCTCCGCCAGTCCGGCTGCCAGCCCCGGATGGTTCAGCGCGCGGACCAGCAGGGTGGAGCGGCAAAAGGCGGTGTGGAAGATAAAGTGCAGCGGACCGGTGGCAGGCTGCATCGCGGCCACGTCGTCGAACGACACCCAGCAGGCATCGGCGGGCGTGGCGGGTGTCCGGTCGGCGAGGAACCCCGGCTCACCCAGTGTCGCGCGCGGGATGCGCTGGAACTGCACCGCCCGCCGCGCCCGGTCGATGGTGTGCGGCATCCATGCGGGATCGGCGGCGATATCGGCGGGGGTTGGGGCTGGGTTGGACATGATGGCCGGACTAACGCGGTAGGCGGGGTGTGCAAAGCGTCGCTGCCCTCCGACCCGCCCTCCACACCGGACGAAGTGTGGACCGATGCCGCGCGCCGCCCGTTGATTGGGTAAGAACAAAACAGGGGCGATTATCCGGTTGCGCGTATGTCGCACGGATTACGAAGACGTTTTCAAGCAGCCCCTGTCATTCAATAACAGAGGCCACATGACCGATACCGTTTCCCTTCCGCCCCTTCGCACCGCAACCGCTCCGGCATCGCCGGGTATGATGCGGGGCCGGACGAAACGGCGGCGGGATGCGGTGCGCAGGCTGGTCGACCGGATGCGCGAACGCCGCAATGCGCGCCGGTTCGACAAGGAAGCGCGCATAGCCGCCGACCTGCGCCCGCGCCGCCGCAAGCGGAAAGCGGCACTGGCCCTCTCGGCCAGCATCGTCGGGCTGAACGCACTCGCCATCGATACCCTGATGCCGCAGGCAGCCGAAGCCGCCATATCCTCCGCCGATATGCGACAGGATGCCGACAATCTGCAGGTCAGCGATGCGCTGAAAGAAGCGCTGATCGAGGAAGAAGGGGTCCGCTTCACCGTCTATCGCGACGCTGCGGGTTATGCGACCGTCGGCGTCGGGCATCTGGTGCAACCCGACGACGGATTGCGCGTTGGCGACCGGATCGACGAAGACACCGCGCTGGAACTGCTCGACGAAGACCTTGAGCACGCCGAAAATGTCGCGCGCGATCTGGTCGACGACATGCCGGTCAACCAGTATGAATTCGATGCGCTCGTCGATCTTGTCTATAATGTCGGCGAAGGTACGGTGTCGGAACGCAAGAGCCCCGCGCTCAATGCCGCCCTCGATGCGCATGACTATCGCGCGGTGGCGGAAGAGTTGGACTACCACAATGCAGGCGGTGCAAAGGCGGGCGGACTTGTGATCCGTAGCGAACGCCGCACCAACATCTTCCTGAACGGCGATTATGCCGATCCGCGGGATACCTCCGCGACCTGATCCATTGCATATTCAGACATTGCACTTCACATCGAAACCACAGGCGGGCCGAACCCGCGACAGACCTTTCGGAGACCACCCATGAACCGCTTTACCCCCACCGCCGCATCCGCCCTGGCCATCATGATGGGAGGTTGCGCGACGACGCAGCCCTCAGGCGATATGGCGATGGCGGCACCTGCCGCCGGTGAAGCCATGACCCAGGCGTCGGCTGGCGATGGTCTGTTCGCCGATGTGCCGACCGGGACGGGCTACTTCGCAACGGAGAGCACGCTTCCCTATCAGACGCCGGACTTCTCCGCCGTTTCGGAGGACGATTACCTCCCCGCATTTCGCGAGGCGATGGCGATCCATTCTGCCGAGATCGACGCGATCAAGAACAACCCCGCCCCGCCGACATTCGAGAACACGATCGTTGCGCTGGAAATGTCCGGCGCGATGCTGGGCCGCGTGGCGCGCGTTTTCTACACGCTGACGGGTGCGAACACGACGGACACGCTCGATGCCATCGACGCCGAAATCTCGCCCGAACTGACGGCGCATGGCGACAGCATCAATCTCGATCCCGTTCTGTTTGCGCGGGTGCAGTCGGTGTACGATGCGCGCGAAACGCTTTCGCTCAACACCGAAAACACGCGCCTGCTCGAAATCGCCTATGCCGACATGGTGCATGCCGGGGCCAAATTGACCGATGCGCAGAAGACCGATGTCCGCACCATCAATACGCGCCTGTCGGAACTGACCACGCAATTCGGCAAGACCGTGCGCGAAGCGACCGTGGACGGCGCGCTGGTGGTCGATGACAAGGCGGCGCTCGCCGGACTGTCAGACAGTGCCATCGAAGGCGCGGCGAAGGCCGCCGCCGACCGCGATATGCCGGGCAAATATGTCGTTGCATTGCAGAACACTACGCAACAGCCGCTGCTGCCCAGCATGGAAAACCGTGCCGCACGCGAAGCCCTGTTCAAGGCAAGCTACAACCGCGCCGACCAAGGCGAATACGACACCCGCATGATGATCGCCGAAATCGCGCAACTCCGCGCGCGCAAGGCCGCGCTGTTCGGTGCGCCGGACTGGGCGAGCTACACCATGTATGACCGCATGGCGAAGACGCCCAAGACCGCGCTCGATTTCATGCAGCAGATGGTCCCCGCCCTTGCCGCGACGCAGCGGCGCGAGGCGGCGATGCTGAACGAGCAGATCAAGGCAGAGGGCGGCGATTTCGAAGTCCAGCCGTGGGACTGGGCGCGCTACGCCGAGAAGGTCCGCAAGGCCCGTTATGATGTCGATGACGGCGCGCTGAAGCCCTATTTCGAACTGACACGTGTGCTGGAGGACGGCGTATTCTATGCCGCAACGCAGCTTTACGGCATCACGTTCGAACGCCGGACCGACCTGCCCGTCTATCATCCCGATGTGTCCACCTACACCGTGTTCGAAGCGGATGGTTCGGAACTCGGCATCTTCTATTTCGACCCGTTCCAGCGTCCGTCCAAACGGGGCGGCGCGTGGATGAGCAACCTTGTCGACCAGAGCGAACTGAACGGCACCAGCCCGGTCATTTACAATGTGCTGAACATTCCCAAGGCCGCCGATGGCGAGCCGCAGCTGGTCAGCTTCGACAACGTCAACACGCTGTTCCACGAATTCGGCCATGCGCTGCACGGCTTCTTCGCCGACCAGACCTATGCCAGCATTTCCGGCACCGCGACGGCGCGCGATTTTGTGGAATATCCCAGTCAGGTGAACGAGATGTGGGCGACCTATCCCGCGATCCTGTCCAACTATGCCAAGCATTACGAAACCGGCGAAACCATCCCGACGGCGATGATCGAAAAGATTGAAGCGGCATCGAAATTCAACCAGGGATACGAGCTTGGCGAAGTGGTCGAGGCTGCATTGCTAGACATGCGTTGGCATGCGCTGTCGCCCGAACAGGCCGCCGCCATCGATACGCCGGAAAAGGTCGATGCGTTCGAAGCCAAGGCGCTGGCCGAGCTGGGACTGGAAGTTGCATTGGTGCCGCCGCGCTATCGCAGCACCTATTTCAACCACATCTTCAGCAGCCCGATCGGCTATTCGTCCGGCTATTACAGCTATCTGTGGACCGAAATGCTGGATCGCGACAGCCGCAAATGGTTCATGGACAATGGTGGCCTGACCCGCGCCAATGGCGATCACCAGCGCAAGACGGTGCTGAGCCGGGGCGGGACGATGGACTATTTCGAAATGTTCGAGAACTTCGCCGGTCGCCAGCCCGACGTGACCCCGATGCTGGAAGCACGCGGCCTAATTGCGGGCGATGGTGACGAAGATGCGGCAACAAACACCGACGGTGCGCTGCCGGGCGACGCGGTGAGCGCCCCGTAACCGTCAGAGTTTGCCGCGCCACACCAGCGATTGCCGGTTGAGCGCGGGCAGATCGACATCGCCTTCAAGCGCCGCCTCGCCCAATGCGATGGCGGCGCTTAGCTGTTGGCCGGTCGCGTTGCGATAGGCCGGCGCGGCAATCGCATTGCGCCACGGCCCGCCAACCGCATTGTCGAGCAGGATGCGCTGGAAACAATGGTCGAGATGCACAGGCCAGTCGCGCGCCTTTGCCACGGCGGGCATGGTTTCGCGGGTCAGCGCGAACCAGCGCGCTTCCAGCTTCGCGCGTTCATCCTGCATCGAATATCGCCAGAGCCTGCGCACCCGCTTGACCGACCCACCGGGTGCTCACGCCCCACCCCTTCTCGATCACCGGCGCGGCCAAAGCAATCGCCGGAACGTCGTCGGCAAGTACTTCGCCATCGTGCAGCACCACCACCCGGTCGGCGTGGTTCATCGCCAGTGCGAGATCGTGCAAAACCAGCACGACGCCGACCCCGGACATCGCCTGTTTGCGCAGGGTTACAATAAGCGACTGCTGATGCGCGAGGTCCAGAGCGGCGAGCGGTTCGTCGGCGAGTATCCATTCCGGTTCGCCCGCCAGAACCCGCGCAAGCAGCACCCGCGCCCGTTCTCCACCCGACAGCCGGGTCGCAACGCGGTTACGGAAAGGAACCAGGTCGAGGGCGGTCAAGGCACGCTCGACAGCGTCATCGCCACGGTCCCGATGGGGCAGGCGACCGAGCCGGACGAGAGTCTCCACCGATACGTCCCAGACAATGCTTTGGTCCTGCGCTAGGTAACCTAAGGTTTGCGCTCTTGTTCTCGGTGCTAGCCTGCTCACGCTCGTCATGTCGAGAAGCGCATCACCTTCGGTAACCGACTGCAAGCCTGCCAGAGCCGATAGCAATGTGGATTTTCCCGCGCCGTTCGGGCCGCAGATTACGGTGATCTTTCCCGGCTTCAGCCGCATCGAAACATCGCGCAGCACTGGCCGTCCGCCGAGCTCCACGGTCAGGTTTTCGCAGCCTAAAATCACAGCGTACCCCGCCGCATTCGCAGCAACAGCGCCAGGAAAAACGGCGCGCCGATCAGGCTGAGCGCGATGCCCAGCCGCAGCTCCGTCACCAGAGGCAGCACGCGCACGACACTGTCCGCCACCAGCACCAGCAGCGCACCTGCCAGCGCGCTCGGCAGGACCAGTTGCGAAGGCCGCCGGTCGGTCAGCGGACGGACCAGATGCGGTACGATCAGGCCGACGAACCCGATGATGCCCGCCACTGCCACGCCGCTGCCTACGGTCAGCCCGGTGCCCGCCACCAGCAGCAGCAAAGTGCGGCGCGCATCCATGCCCATCGAACGGGCGGTGGCATCGCCCAGCACCAGCGCGTCGAGATCGCGGCCCAGCGCCCACAGGCACGCGATACCCGCCACGGTCAGCGGCGCGGCGAGCCACACGTCGCGCCAGCTGCGGTCGGTCAGCGCGCCCAGCAGCCAGCCGACGATCTCGCTCATGGCAAAGGCATTGGACGCAAGGCTGATGGCAAGGCTGGTCAGCGTGCCGGCGAGGCTGGCGATCATCAATCCGGCCAGCGTAAACAGCGCGATGCCGCCCGTCCGGCCCGCGATAAGCGCCAGCAACGCCATCGCGCCGCCCGCGCCGATAAGGGCGAGCACCGGCAACGCCCAGACGCTCGCCTGTAAGCCAAGCCAGAAGCTGGCGACCGCACCCAAAGCCGCGGCTGGCGCGATGCCGAACAGGCCGGGATCGGCCAGCGGGTTCCTGAGATACCCCTGCATCGCCGCGCCCGAAGCGCCCAGCCCCGCGCCGATGACCAGCGCCAGCACACTGCGCGGCAAGCGGATTTCCGCAAGAATCAGCGCGGCGTTGGGTGTGCTGGCCGGGTCGATCCATACGCGACCGGCCAACAGCGACAGCGGAAAGGCGACTGCGAGCGCCACCAGCAGGATCAGCGATGCACGGTTCATCCACGAATCTCGCGCAGGCGCGCCATCGCGTCGATGATGGTCGGGCCACCGCAATAGAGCAGCGACGGGTCGAACCGTTCGACGCGCATGTCGGATGCCGCGCGCAGGGCCGGATGCCGCTGCGCGCGCTCCCCGCCCGCCACCAGCAGCATGTCCGGTGGATCGGCGACCACACGCTCCAGCGACAGGTAGCTTGCCTGCCCGTATCCGCGCGCGGCGCTGTGATTGGTGAACCCGGCGCGGGCCAGCAGGTCGTCGACCAGCTCGCCCTCGCCCGGCACGATGCCGCCCGGTTGCCACAGGACCGCGCTCGGCCGCGCCTCGGCGAGCTCAGGGGATGCTGCCGCCTCGATTTCGTCAGCGAGCCGGTCCGCCGCTGTGTCGCGCCCCGCTATCGCGCCCAGTCGACGCACCTGTGCCGTGCTATCCGCCACGGTGCGCGCAATGCCGAATGTCTCGACGCGAATATCGAGGTCGGCAAAGGCGGCGCGAGTGGCGGGCGGCAGGAAGGCGCCGGCCACGACCACATCGGGGTCGAGCGCCAGCACTTCCTCCACCGTGCCGCCGGTTACGCCATAGCGCCGCGCCAGCGCCTGCGGGATGGACGACCCCGACGGGTCGCGGCTGTAATGCGACAGCGCCAGCACCTGTCCGGGCGGCGCGATACGGGCCAGCACGGCATCGGTGCAGGGGTTCAGGCTGACGATGGTGGGCGCGCCGGCTGGCGTTCTGTCAGGCGGTTCCGCGACGCTGCACCCGCCTGTCAGCAGCACCGCGAGGATGCCCGCCACCTGCCGCATCACAGCCCCGTGCGCACGCCCACGAACACGCCCCGCCCCGGCGACGCATAGCCCGCCGCCGTCTGGTACTCGCTATCGGTGACGTTCTCGACCCGCGCAAACAGGTCCACGGTCCGCGCATCGTCCAGCGCCAGCACTCGGCAGGACCGCACGCAGATCGAACACGGCGTAGTCGTCGAGCGCCACGGTGTTCGCCGCATTGTCGAAGGCGGACGAAACGTAGCGCACATCGAACCCGAATGTCGGGTTGAGCAGCTCTTCGCCAAACGCATAATCCGCCGACAGCGTCGCGGCATGGCGGGGCCGCCGCGCGAGGCGCTTGCCCTGGTTCGCAGTGCCGACCGACCGGTCTTCGGTGTCGATATAGGCGTAGGCGAGACCCAGCGCGAACCCGTCGACCGGTTGCGCCTGCACCTCGATTTCCAGCCCTTCGCGCGCGCGTGCGCCCGGTGTTGTCGTAGGTGCCGAACGGGCGGTCGTTACAGATCGGGCTGGTATTGCCGAAACAGCCGATGAAACTGATGAGCTGCTCGCTGTCGCGCCGGAACAGGGTCACGCCCGCCCGCAATGTGTCGGTGCCGTACAGCACGCCGAGATCGAAGCCGGTGCTGCGTTCCGGCTCCAGCGCCTCGTTGCCGAAATCGCTGAACAGCTGGAACAGTGTGGGTGCCTTGAACCCCTCCCCCACGCTGGCGCGCAGGCGCAGGTCGGGCACCACTTCGTAGCTGACGTCCGCGCCGAAACTGGTGGCGGTGCCGAACCTCCGATGGTCGTCCACCCGCGCGCCGATATGGCCGGACAGCCCGCCGAATTCGATACCGAGCTGCGTGTAAGCGCCGAGAATGCGCGTGTCTTCGCCGGTGTCGAACGCGGTGCGGTATTGCGTCCATTCGTTCTCCGCGCCGAAGTTCACGATCAGCGGACCGATGGGCCGCCATTCGCCGCGCAGCTCGACGCGGTCGGAGCGGCCTTCGCTGGAAAAGGTTTCCGCATCGCGCGACGCCGTGGCGAAGTTCTGCCGGTCGGTATCGGCGAAGCTGTAATTGGCCTGCACGAATATGGGTCCGCCATCGTACACCACGCCCGCCGCGCCCGAAAGTTGCTGCGTTTCCTGCACTTCGGGCGTGTCGGCCAACGCGAAGGCGGGTGCCGGAAACCCGTCGATATCCAGCACGCCATCGGCATAGCGCCCGCGCGCAAACAGTTCGAGCTGGTCCGAGAGATAGACCCGCCCGTCGCCGGTCAGCGCATATTGCTCGAACCCGTCGGGCTCGGTGCCATTGGCGGCGGCGGAGAAGCCGTCGGTGCGATAATAGCTGCCCGACGCGCCAATGAAGCCCGCATCGGTGCCGATGCCGCCCGATGCCGAACCGGCAAAGCTGTCGCGCGCGCCATATTCCACGCTGCCCGCAAGGTCGCTGGCGGCACGGGTGGTGGCGACCAGCACGCCGCCGATCGCATCGGAGCCCCAGATCGTGCTGTTCGATCCGCGCAGCAATTCCACCTTGGCCAGATTGCCGGTAAGCAGATTGCCGTAATCGAACCCGCCATTGGGCGACGCCGGATCGGCCAGCCGCACCCCGTCGATGATGGTCAGCAGCTGTTCGGCCTGCGCACCGCGAACGCGAACGGCGGTCAGAGATCCCGCGCCGCCATTGCGCGCGATGGTGACGCCCGGCGCGCGGCGCAGCAGGCGGGTGAGGTCCGGCCCCTGAACCGACGCGATATCCGCCTCGCCGAACACCGTCACCGCCTGACCGGTATCTTCCACCTCGCTGCGAGTCCCCGTCGCGGTAATCGTGATGGACGTTTCGTCCACCTTCGGCGTATCGAACACGACGACGTCCTGCGCCACCGCAGGCGCACCGAGAGAAGCCAGAATAACACCGGAAATCAAAAATTTACGCATAACATCTTACACCACAAGCAAAGTCGCCCATGACGTAAGGCCGTGCGGAATTGCACGTCTTTCGCGTCTGCTTCCGGTACACCCCGCCCGGCCGCCGTGAACGACGTATCACAGGCAGGTCTCCTGGCTCCCGGATCATAACGGTCCCGCCGCCTTCCCACACCCGAAGGCGCAGTGGCATATGGCGGGATCGCTCCCCGGTCACAGTTGCGGGGGCAGCGGGAGATTGGCACTCCCTTCCCTCTTAGGCCTGCTCTCGCAGACACCCGTGACGTCGCCGCGCGCCATAGGCGGTGCGGCCTCGGCTGTCACCCCAAACTACGCGCGCGTTAAGTCCCTGTTGACCATCGGGCTTAACCGCAGCTGCGCAGGTGTTCCGCTACTGGACACCCTCCGTATTTCGCCTCGCGCATTGCTGCCCGCGCGCTAGGTAGGGACGGCTGACATTCCGCCTGTATCCCATGCCCGAAGGATCGCCTTGACCTCTGCCCCGCCTCCAATGCCTGCCGACGGTCGCGATCCGCGGCCCGGTTCGCGGTGGCAGAAGAGCGCGCGGCGGCAGGATGGCGTGCGACTGGCCCCGCGCCATCGCGGGCGACGGCTGGCGGTGATTCTGGGCATCGCGGCGTTCCCGGCCTTTGCAGGCGCAGCGGATTGGGAGCCGTTCAAGCCCGCCGCCCCGACGCAGGAGCAGGCACCGCAAGTCACACCGATGCCGTTCGAGATACCGGGGCAAAGCTTCCCCGGCTCGGCATTCTACTACCTCGCCGACGAACCGCAGCTCGCCTATGATTTCGAGCAGGTCGACACCAACCTGTTCGACATTTCCGGCACTGGCGACATCGAAGCGGTGGAACAGCTGGTCGAAGCCCGCGCCGGTCCCGCCGCGCGCGCGTTGGCGGCGGCGGCAGCGGGCTGGACAAGGCGCGCGCGCTGCAATGCCTGACGCAGGCGATCTATTACGAGGCCGCATCGGAAGCGCGTCGGCGGGCAACGCGCGGTGGCGCAGGTGGTGCTGAACCGCGTTGCGCATCCCAGCTATCCGCGCAATGTCTGCGGCGTGGTGTTCCAGGGGTCGGAACGGCGCACCGGCTGCCAGTTCAGCTTCACCTGCGACGGCAGCCTGAAACGCAAGGCCTCCGTCACTGCATGGGCGCGGGCGCGGATGGTGGCGCGCGATGCGCTGGGCGGCCAGGTCTACGCGCCGGTCGGGCTCGCCACCCATTACCACACCATCTGGATCTACCCCTATTGGGCGCCCAGCCTGCATCCCGTCGGCACCATCGGCGCGCACCGGTTCTATCGCTGGCGCGGGTCCGCCGGGAAGCCTGCCGCCTTCACCGCCAGCTATCGCGGCAACGAACCCGCCGCCGCGCCCAAGCCGCGCGCGCCATCCGCCGACGATACCCCGCCCGCCGCCGATCCGCTGTCGCTTGCCCGTGCCTATGAAGAAGCGCGCAAGAAAGCCGAGCGCGAAGGTGCCAGCCAGCGTGGTCGCCCGACTGCCGCGCGGCAGCCTGCACCCGATTACGCCCCGGCGATCCGGGCGCGTGGCGGCGATGCGGTCTTCACCGCGCAGGACTTGCCCGAAGCGAGCGGCATCAAGCCCGAATATGCCAATAGCGGTCGCTGGCTACGCGAACCCGGCCAGCCCCGCTCGCCAGCCAGCACCGCGCAGGACAGCACCGGGCAAAACGGCGCCGGGGGGCTATGACGCGACGCAGGCCACCAGCGCCAACAGGTTAATTGCGGCGAAACCCTAAACAGCAGCCAATCCATCAGGACATCGCGGCTAAAGCATTGCCAACACTTCACATCGACAGGACACGTTCCCGCATGACGGTTCATTTTGCTGCCGCCCGCACTGCCGAGGCTTCGGTGGTCGCGCGCATTCTCCAGCGTCCGGCACACGATGGATACGCCGACACCTTCGCCAACGACAATGGCGGCGAAGCTGTTGCCGGGGTCGAGGCCGCGCGCTTCGATGCGGCTTTGCGCCATTTCGGGCAATACGGCCTGCGCGCGGCCAGCGTGGCGGCGGATGCGGCGCTTGCCGCGCATGGCGATAGCGATGCGATATCGGCGGCCCGCTGGCTCGATATCTGCCGCCTGCTCGACCGCCGCCTTGCCAAGCGCATCGAAGGCGCCATGCTCGCTCGCACCGCCTGAGACCCCGGTCTGACACCGCAGTAGAGCTATGCCGGAGCCGCCTCTCGGTTTATCGTAAGCCGCGCGTTAACGATGTTTACAAGACCTGCGGCTAACGCGGGCGGATGCGCCCCCCGAAATCGGCACTTACGCTGATCCAGACATTGCGACAGACGCTCGACCGATCCCGCCCGTCCAGGACGGTGGATGCCGAGGTAGAGCGCCGGCTGATGCGGTCGCTGCACCGCAAGCCCGCCGCGCTGGCGGTGGGCGCGATAACGAACCTGTCGGCAACTGCGGCGCTTGTTTACCTGGCGCAATCGACCGAACTCACTTTCCTGTTTGTCTTCCTGTTCTTTATCGCCGTGACGCTTGCGGTGCTGAACCGCATCTTGCGGCGCAAGCAGGAAAGCAGGACAACACCATATATCGATCGGTGCCTATCACGTAATGGCGCTCGCATATTCGCGCTGTCCTTGGCGTCATTGCGGCCGTCACGCTTTTGTCGGACCTTGCCGCAACGCTCAAGATTGTGATGACCGCGAATGCGCTGTGTTTCGGCGTCGGCATCTGTGCGCGCAATGCGGGACGACCCTCCCTCGCAATAGGCGAGCTCGCGCTAGTGTCCCTACCCATTGCAGTCGTGTCTGTGGCATCGGGCGATCCGGCACTGGTTGTACTGGCCTGTAACATCGTAATGCTCGGTCGGTGCGATGGTGTCTGGTGACGCTCGATGTAAATGCGGTGTCTGCGTCGCTCTATCGGGCAAACGCGGGACAGCGAAATCAATGCCGACAAGATGCGCTTGCTGGCGCGCACCGATGCCGTCACGGCGCTGATGAACCGCGCCGGGCTGAACCAGAACCTGATGGACCGCATGACCGCGTCTGCAGGATGGCGAGAACCTGGCGCTGTTCTGGATCGACCTCGACCGGTTCAAGGAAGTGAACGACCTGTTCGGCCACCCGGTCGGCGACCGTGTGCTGCAACTGACCGCCGAACGGCTGCGCGATGCAGCGCCCGCCCATGCCAGCGTCGCGCGGTTCGGCGGCGACGAATTCATCGTGCTGTGCCGCGTGGACGACAATGCCGACGCGGTCCGGATGAGCAGCGAGCTGCATGCGCAGCTGATGCAGCCGATGCAGATGCAGGGCGAGCGGCTGGAAGTGGGTGCCTCCATCGGCATCGCCGTCATGCCGGACGACGGGCAGGATGCCGACACGCTGATGCAGAACGCCGATCTTGCCCTGTACGAAGCCAAGAGCAACGGGCGCAAACAAGACCTGCTTCTATGTCGAGGCGATGAGCCGCGACCTGGTCTATCGCCGCGAGATCGAGGCCGAATTGCGCGCGGCCATCGTCAATGACGAACTGCTCGCTGTTCTACCAGCCGATCGTCGATCTGGAGACCGGCCGCATGCGCGCGGTCGAGGCGCTGGTGCGCTGGTTCCATCCGGAAAAGGGCGAGCTGATGCCCGACGAATTCATCCCGCTGGCGGAAGAAACCGGCGTGATCCTGACGCTGGGCAACTGGATCACCGCCCGCGCGGCGCGTGATGCGATGCAATGGCCCGACGATATCATGGTTTCGGTCAACCTCTCGCCCTTGCAGATCAGGGCACCGGGCGCATCGCTGGGCGTGCTGAACGCTTTGCGCAGCGCCGGGTTTCCCGCCGAACGGCTGGAAGTCGAAGTCACCGAAAGCCTGTTCCTGAACGACCACGCCGCCACCGAAGCCTTCATCGCCGACCTGACCGAAGCGGGCGTGCGGTTCGCGCTCGACGATTTCGGCACCGGCTATTCCTCGCTCGGCTACATCCACAACTATCCCGTTCACCAAGATCAAGGTGGACCGCAGCTTCATCTCCGGCCCCGACATCAACGCCAAGAGCAACGCGATCATCTGGGCGGTCGCAGAGCTGGGTTCCAAACTGGGCATGGAGATCGTGGCCGAGGGCATCGAAACGGCCGAGCAGGTCGCACGGGTGCAGGCGGCGGGATGCACGATGGGCCAAGGCTATCACTTCAGCCGTCCGGTGCCGCCCTACCTCATCAATACCCTGATCGAGGCGGGCGGCTTCGACCGGGCAGACGACATGCTCCGTATCGCCTGACCAGCCGACCAGTTTCGCTATTGCGAGGCATATGCAAAAGCCGCTGCACAGCACCGGTTTTGCCGGTTGCAATGCCCCCGCGCGCAGCCTAATCCAATGCGACTGATGCCGCGCCGGTAGGGGTGCGGCCCCCACGAAGGAAGCACGGAAACGCCCATGACGCAGACACGCGGACCGCAAGAAAATCGCTCTTGTCGGTTCCGGCATGATCGGCGGCACGCTCGCCCATCTCGCCGCGAAGAAGGAAATGGGCGACATCGTCCTGTTCGACATTGCCGAGGGCATGCCGCAGGGCAAGGCGCTCGACCTCAGCCAGTGCGGCCCGGTCGAAGGGTTCGACGCGAAGATCACCGGCACCAACGACTATGCCGATATTGCCGGGGCGGACGTGATCATCGTGACCGCAGGCGTGCCGCGCAAGCCCGGCATGAGCCGCGACGATCTGCTCGGCATCAACCTGAAAGTGATGAAGGCGGTCGGCGAAGGCATCAAGAACAACGCCCCGACGCCTTCGTGATCTGCATCACCAACCCGCTGGACGCGATGGTCTGGGCGCTGCGCGAATTTTCCGGCCTGCCGCACAACAAGGTGGTCGGCATGGCGGGCGTGCTCGACAGCGCGCGCTTCGCCACCTTCCTCGCATGGGAGTTCGAGTGTCAGCGTGAAGGACGTCAACGCCTTCGTGCTGGGCGGCCACGGCGATACGATGGTGCCGGTGCTGAGCTACTCCACGATCAACGGCATTCCGGTGAAGGACATGGCCAAGATCAAGGGCGTGTCCGAAGGCCGCCTCGACGAAATCGTCAAGCGCACGCGCGAGGGCGGCGGCGAGATCGTCGGCCTGCTCGGCAACGGCTCGCGCCTATTACGCCCCCGCCACCAGCGCGATCGCGATGGCCGAAGCCTATCTGGGCGACCAGAAGCGCATCCTGCCCTGTGCGAGCTATGTCGAAGGCAAATACGGCCTCGACGGCCTCTATGTCGGCGTGCCCGACCGTGCTCGGCGCGGGCGGCACCGAGGACGTGATCGAGATCGAACTGTCGGACGAAGAGCGCAGCAACCTCAAGGTCAGCACCGACGCGGTCGAGGAACTGCTCGAAGCGTGCAAGGGGCTGGATGGCTCGCTGGCGTGAGTTGGCAAACCGGCCTCGGACTATGCCTCTATGTTGCGCATGGATCGGGCTACATTCGTGGCTCGGCCAGTAAGCGGCTTACGATTTATTCTGACTGCTTTGATCATCCTCGAGTTTCTCGCCTTCGTGGGATTTTGGGTTTGGATCGAAAGCACAAGACTATCACGTTTCGGCCGGAATGGCAGTTGGGCTTGCAATTATTGGGATCCGCGGCGGTTCTGCCTGAGTGACCCGCCGTCGTCGGCACATATTCACTCTTCAAGAACCGGCCAACGGTGCGGTGATTTGAGCACTCAAAGGACTTAACTGATGAGCATCCTCGTAAACAAAAACACCAAGGTCATCACGCAGGGGATGACCGGCGACACCGGCACGTTCCACACGCAGCAGGCGCTGGATTACGGCACGCAGATGGTCGCGGGCGTGACGCCCGGCAAAGGCGGCACCACGCATATCGGCCTGCCCAATTTCAACACCGTGCGCGAAGCCAAGGAAGCGACCGGCGCGACCGCGCAGCTGCATCTACGTGCCGCCGCCCTTCGCCGCCGATGCGATCTGCGAGGCGATCGACGCCGAGATCGAACTGATCATCGCCATTACCGAAGGCATTCCGGTGCTGGACATGGTGCGCGTCAAGGCGGCGCTGGAAGGCACCAACAGCCGCCTGATCGGCCCGAACTGCCCCGGCGTGCTGACGCCCGGCGAATGCAAGATCGGCATCATGCCCGGCTCCATCTTCAAGAAGGGCAGCGTCGGCGTCGTCTCGCGCTCCGGCACGCTGACCTACGAAGCCGTGCACCAGACCACGCAGGTCGGCCTCGGCCAGACCACGGCGGTCGGCATCGGCGGCGATCCGGTCAACGGCACCAACTTCATCGACGTGCTCGACCTGTTCCTCGACGACGACGAGACCAAGTCGATCATCATGATCGGCGAAATCGGCGGCAGCGCGGAAGAAGAAGCGGCGGAATTCATCAAGGCAGGAAGCCGCCAAAGGGCCGTCGCAAGCCGATGGTCGGCTTCATCGCCGGCCGCACCGCCCCTCCGGGACGGCGCATGGGCCATGCCGGTGCCATCGTCTCGGGCGGCAAGGGCGGCGCGGACGACAAGATCGCGGCGATGGAAGACGCTGGCATCCGCGTCTCGCCCTCGCCCAGCGAACTGGGCACCACGCTGGATGCCATGCTGAAGGAAATGGCGTAACCTGACTGCCCGCGACTGCGAGACGTTTCGGCTTCCCAGCGAAGGCTGGGGACCTCGGAAACGTGCGGTTTCCGTTCGAACCTGCTCGGGAGCTTCAATACGCAATTTATGAACGCCGGTCTACGTTTGATGATCTCACCAATACGCCGATGGCGGCGTGCTGTATCATCGGATTCAACTGATCGACCTGTCCCAGCAGCAGTCGAACAACATCGCACTGGCGCAGGATCTGCAGCTTTACCAGAACGATATCAAGTGCCACAGACTTGGTCTGGTTCGAAAGAGTTCGCAGAATATTGCACGATGCCCAGATGCGTTCGAGCGGCAGAATGAAGAACGTGGAAGCGGAACTTGGAAGATCGAGAACGTATCGATGCGAACTGAACCCGCGAGTGGGATGATTTGTCCTGATGCTTCTGAAGTCGAGCAGGCTGCCTGCATGTCCCGCGCCTAAACGATGGAGGTACGCGCAGCATTTCGCTGGGTGATCCCAATGACTCATGACCGAGCTTCCGACCAAGACGGCCCGCAACCCGGCCCCAGCTGGGCCAACCCCGGCTGGCTGGCGAGTGTGGTGGACAGCGATGCCGACCTGACGCAGGCGCTCGACCCGACGACCATGAAGCTGGCCGTGAAAGCGGCGGCGAAGGCTGCCGGCAAGGCCGTCCGATCCCAAGGCGGTGGAAGCGGCGGCGAGCGATTCCATTCGTGCCATGCTGCTGGTGCGGCTGTATCGTGTGCGCGGGCATCTGGCGGCCGATCTCGATCCGCTGGGCCTGGCGCAGCGCGAAACGCCCGAAGACCTGACGCTGGAATGGCACGGCTTTGCCGGACAGCGGGACCAGCGAAGTCTTTGTCGGCGGCGTGTTCGGCTTCGAATGGGTCACGGTCGCGCGAGCTGTTCGACGTGCTGCGCGCGCACCTATTGCGGCAATGTCGGCCTGGAATACATGCACATCGCCGACACCGAGGAACGGCGCTTTCTGCAGGACAAGTTCGAGAGCCCCGAAGACACCATCCAGTTCACGCCGGAAGGCAAGCGCGCCATCCTGAAGGCGGTGATCCGCGGGCGAGGAATACGAAAATTTCCTCGGCAAGAAATATGTCGGCACCAAGCGGTTCGGGCTCGACGGCGGCGAATCGATGATCCCGGCGCTGGAAGCGGTCATCAAATATGGCGGCAGCACCGGCGTGCGCGAGATCATCTACGGCATGGCGCATCGCGGCCGGCTGAACGTGCTCGCGAATGTCATGGGCAAGCCCTACAAGGTCATCTTCCACGAATTTTCCGGCGGCAGCGCCAATCCCGACGATGTCGGCGGTTCGGGCGATGTGAAATATCACCTCGGCACCAGCACCGACCGCGAATTCGACGGTATCAAGGTGCATATGAGCCTGGTGCCCAACCCCTCGCACCTCGAAGCGGTCGACCCGGTCGTGCTGGGCAAGACCCGCGCGCAGCAGGCCGGGCGCGACGATCTGGACGATCACGAGCAGGTGCTGCCCGTGCTGATCCACGGCGATGCGGCCTTTGCGGGACAGGGCATCGTGTGGGAATGCCTCGGCTTTTCCGGCGTTGCGCGGATACAACACCGGCGGCTGCATCCACTTCGTCATCAACAACCAGATCGGCTTTACCACCAGCCCGAAATTCGCGCGCTCCAGCCCCTATCCGTCCGACGTGGCCAAGGGCGTGCAGGCGCCGATCCTGCATGTCAACGGCGACGATCCCGAAGCGGTGACCTTCGCCTGCAAGCTGGCGATCGAATACCGCCACGCAGTTCAAGCGCGATATCGTGATCGACATGTGGTGCTATCGCCGCTTCGGCCATAACGAAGGCGACGAACCCAAGTTCACCCAGCCGCTGATGTATGATGCCATCCGCGAGCATCCCAAGGTCAGCGTGCTGTATTCCGACGTGCTGCTGCGAGCAGGGCGTGATCGAGGACGGCGCCGCCGATGCGACATGCGCGATGAGTTCACCGCGCATCTGCAGGAAGAATTCGACGCGGCGAAAAGCTACAAGCCGAACGAGGCCGACTGGTTTGGCGGTCGCTGGAACGGGCTGAACAAGCCCGCCGATCCCGAAACTGCGCGGCGCAATGTCGACACCGCGATCCCGAAGAAGCTGTTCGACAGTCTGGGCCGCACGCTGACCACGGTGCCGGACGATCTCACGATTCACAAGACGCTGGGCCGCGTGCTCGATGCCAAGCGCACGATGTTCGACAGTCGGCGACGGTTTCGACTGGGCGACGGCGGAAGCGCTCGCCTTCGGCAGCCTGGTGACCGAAGGCTATGGCGTGCGCCTGTCCGGGCAGGATAGCGGGCGCGGCACCTTCAGCCAGCGCCACGCCGTCTGGATCGATCAGACCGACGAGCGCAAATATATCCCGCTCTGCCAGCTGCCGCACGGCAAGTTCGAGGTGTATGACAGCCCGCTGTCCGAATATGGCGTGCTCGGTTTCGAATACGGCTTTGCGATGGCCGATCCCAAGACGCTGGTGTTGTGGGAAGCGCAGTTTGGCGATTTCGCCAATGGCGCGCAGATCATGATCGACCAGTTCATCGCCAGCGGCGAAGCCAAGTGGCTGCGCGCCAACGGCCTCGTGATGCTGCTGCCGCATGGCTACGAAGGCCAGGGGCCGGAACATAGTTCGCGCGCGGCTCGAACGGTTCCTGCAACTGTGCGCGAACGACAATATGCAGGTCTGCAACATCACCACGCCGGCCAATTACTTCCATGTCCTGCGCCGCCAGATGCTGCGCCCGTTCCGCAAGCCGCTGGTCATCATGACGCCCAAGAGCCTGCTGCGGCATCCGATGGCGAAAAGCCCGGCGAGCGAGTTCACCGGCGACATGGCATTCATGCGGATCATGTCCGACACGACCGACATCGCCGACGAGAAGGTGCGGCGGCTGGTGCTGTGTTCGGGCAAGGTCGCCTACGACCTGCATCGAGAAGCGCGACGAGGAAGGGCTGGACGATGTCTCGATCGTGCGGATCGAGCAGCTCTATCCCTTCCCCGGCGATCCGCTGGCCGTCCGGATCGAGCGGATGACGCAATCTGGAAGACGTCGTCTGGTGTCAGGAAGAGCCGAAGAACAACGGCGCATGGTTCTTCGTCGAACGCGCAGATCGAGGAAGCGCTGACGCAGGCCGGGCGGGACGGCATGCGCCCGGTCTATGCCGGACGCGAAGCTGCGGCATCGCCCGCCACCGGCTTTGCCAAGCGCCATGAGGAGCAGCAGGGCGCGCTGGTCAGCATGGCGCTGGGCCTGTGCCGAATGCAGCGGCAAGAGCGCACGCCTGCGCCAGCCAGAAATCCACCAAGCCGACAGCACCAAAGCCTGAGGAACGCACAGACATGGCCACCGAAATCACAGTCCCGGCACTGGGCGAATCGGTTACCGAAGGCACCATCGGCGAATGGCTGAAACAGCCCGGCGATGCGGTGGCGGTGGACGAACCGATCGCCAGCCTGGAAACCGACAAGGTCGCGATCGAAGTGCCCTCCCCGGTTGCCGGCGTGATCGGCGTCACTGGCCGCCGAGGTGGGCGACACGGTCGAAGTCGGCGCGGTGATCGCGACGGTCGAAGAAGGCGGCACCGCCTGCCGCGAGCGGCGAGGAAGCGCGGGCCGCGCCGCCGAAGCAGCAGCGCGAAGCGAAGGCCAAGCGAAGAGCAGCAGCGATGGCGGTGCTGGGCGATGGCGACGGTGCCGCCACGCTCTCGCCCGCCGTGCGCCGTGCGGTGCTGGAACATGGCGTCGATCCCTCCACGATCAAGGGCACCGGCAAGGATGGCCGCCTGACCAAGGAAGACGTGCTCGCACGCGGCGAAAGCCAAGGACGCCGCGCCCGCCGCCTCGCCAAAGCGCGCCCGGCGCCGGCTGCCGCGCCCGCTGCAAGCGGCGAACGCAGCGAAGAACGCGTCAAGATGACCCGCATGCGCCAGACCATCGCCAAGCGGCTGAAAGGCGCGCAGGACAACGCGGCGCTGCTGACGACGTTCAACGATGTCGACATGACCGCCGTGATCGAGGCGCGCGACGCGTACAAGGACCTGTTCGCCAAGAAGCACGACATCCGGCTGGGCTTCATGGGCTTCTTCGCCAAGGCCGCCTGCCTGGCGCTTGAAGGACGTGCCCTCGGTCAATGCCTATATCGAGGGCGACGAAATCGTCTATCACGACTATGTCGATATTTCGGTCGCGGTCAGCGCGCCCAACGGGCTGGTCGTGCCGGTGATCCGCGATGCCGCATGCCAAGGGCTTCGCGCGGATCGAGCAGGACATCGCCGATTTCGGCGCGCAGGCCAAGGACGGCACGCTGACGATGGACGACATGAAGGGCGGCACCTTCACCATCTCCAATGGCGGCGTGTTCGGCATCGCTGATGTCGACGCCGATCATCAACCCGCCGCAAAGCGCCGTGCTCGGCCTGCACCGGATCGAAGACCGCGCGGTGGTGGTCGAATGGCGAAGTCGTGGTCCGCCCGATGATGTATATCGCGCTCAGCTACGATCACCGCCTGATCGACGGGCGCGAAGCGGTGACGGCGCTCAAGATCATCAAGGAAGCGATCGAGGATCCGACGCGGATGCTGATCGATTTGTAGATTACCCTGCGAATACAATCCCGTTCGGGCTGAGCTTGTCGAAGCCTTGCTCTTCCTTTCAGCGCAACGGTCCCCAGATGAAGGGCAATCCTTCGACAAGCTCAGGATGAACGGAATTAAACGTGGCTGATACACAATACGATTACGACGTCCTCGTCATCGGTGCCGGCCCCGGCGGCTATGTCGCGGCGATTCGCGCGGCGCAGCTCGGGCTGAAGACGGCCTGCGCGGAAAGCCGCGACGACGCTGGGCGGCACCTGCCTCAATGTCGGCTGCATTCCGTCCAAGGCGATGCTGCACGCCAGCGAATATTTCGATGCCGCCAGCAATGGCGCGATGGCCGAGATGGGCATCGAGGTTAAGCCCAAGCTGGACCTCGCCAAGATGCATGCGTCGCGCGAAGAATGCGGTCGATGGACTGACCAAGGGCATCGCGTTCCTGTTCAAGAAGAACAAGGTCGACTGGAAGAAGGGCCATGCCACGTTCCAGGACGCGCATACCGTGAAGGTCGGCGACGAAACCGTCACCGCGAAGGACATCGTCATTGCCACCGGCTCCAGTCGTCACGCCCGCTGCCCGGTGTCGAGGTCGACAATGCTGGCGGCGTGGTCGTCGATTCCACCGGCGCGCTGGAACTGAAGGCCGTGCCGAAGCGCATGGTCGTGATCGGCGGCGGCGTGATCGGGCTGGAACTGGGCTCGATCTGGCGGCGACTGGGCGCGGAGGTCACCGTGGTCGAATATCTCGACCAGCTGCTGCCCGGCATGGACGGCGATGTCCGCAAGGAAGCGGCCAAGATCTTCAAGAAGCAGGGCATGACGCTGCAGCCTGAACACCAAGGTCACCGGCGTGGAAGTCAAGGGCAAGACGGCGAACGTCACCATCGAACCGGCCAAGGGCGGCGATGCGGAAACGCTGGAGGCCGATGCGGTGCTGGTCTGCATCGGGCGGCGGCCCAACACCGAAGGGCTGGGCCTCGACGCCATCGGCCTCGAAACCAACGAGCGCGGCCAGATCGAGATCGAGGACGATTTCCGCACGAAGTGGCCATCGACAGGGCAGCGTCTGGGCCATCGGCGATGTCGTTCCCGGCCCGATGCTGGCGCACAAGGCCGAGGACGAAGGCATTGCCGTGGCCGAAAATATCGCCGGCCAGACCGGCATCGTGAATCACGACATCATTCCCGGCGTGGTCTACACCATGCCGGAATTCGCCGGCGTCGGCCTGACCGAGGAAGAAGCGGTCGAGAAGATGGGCGACAAGAAGGCGGTCAAGATCGGCAAGTTCCCGATGATGGCCAACAGCCGCGCCAAGACCAACCACCAGCCGGACGGCTTCGTGAAAGTCATCGCCGATGCGGAAACCGACCGCGTGCTGGGCGTGTGGGCCATCAACGCGGTGGCCGGCACGATGATCGCACAGGCCGCGCAGGCGATGGAATTCGGCGCGACCAGCGAAGACATCGCCTATACCTGCCACGCGCACCCGACGCATTCCGAAGCGTTGAAGGAAGCGGCGATGGCCGTGCAGGGCAAAGCCATCCATATCTGACGTGGCGGTCCGGCCTCTGTCCGAACAGCCACCCGTTTCGCTCGATCCGCCGCGTATCGCCTCGCTGCTGGCGCTGGCGATACCAGTCGTCGCTGGCGCGGCATGGATGTGGGCGGCGAATGCGCCCGCGCACTTCCCGCTCGTCAATCTCGCCGCGCTCGCGCTTGCGGCGATGTGGGTGTGGTTCGGACGCGGTCCGCATACGGCGACCAGCCGGGGCGTGCTGTATCGCGTCGCTGCTCGTCATCCTGCTCACCCCGCTGGTGATCGGGCCGGAGGTTCGCTCCATTACCGGCGATGCGGTCAGCCGCTGGTTGCCGCTTGGCCCGGTGGCGCTGCATACCGGCATGCTGGTCACGCCTGCGCTTGCCATGCTGGCGGCGCACAACACACGGTTCGGCCCGGCGATGCTGATCGTCGCCCTGCTTGCCGTCCTGTTCCAGCCGGATGCGGCGACGGGCTTTGCGCTGACCTTCGCCGCCGTCGGCATCCATCATGTGACCCGTAACTGGCAGTTCGGCGTCGTCGCCATTATCGGCTTCGTTGCATCCATCGCGATGGCGCTTACCGGCGAAGTCGAGGCGCAGCCCTTCGTCGAGCGCGTGCTGACCGATGCGGCGCAGACGAGCATTCTCTTCACCGTGCTGCTTGCGCTTGCGCTGCTCGCGTCGTTCTGCCTGCTGCTGTTCGCCGTCCCGCTGTCCCGCGCGGCGCGGTTCGCGCTGGCGGGCGCGCTGTTCGGCTTCATCATCATGGCGCTCATTTCGCATTATCCGATGCCGCTGGCCGGTTATGGTGCGGCCCCGATACTGGGTTTCGGCCTTGCGATGGGCCTGCACGGCATACGCGCGCGATGACCCTGCCCCCGTTCCACCTCGCCTTTCCGGTCCACGACATTGCCGCCGCGCGTGCCTTTTACGGCGAGCTGCTGGGCTGTGCCGAGGGCCGCAGCGCGGATGACTGGGTGGATTTCGATTTCTTCGGGCACCAGATCGTCGCGCATCTCGCTCCGCAGGCGCACCGCACAGCAATCCGGTGGATGGTGCCGATGTGCCGGTGCCGCATTTCGGCGTGGTGCTGCCGATGGCGGACTGGCGCGCGATGGCCGACCGGCTGACGGCAGCCGACACCGTCTTCGTGATCGCGCCGACGGTTCGCTTTGCCGGGGAACCGGGCGAGCAGGCGACAATGTTCTTCCGCGACCCCAGCGGCAACGCGCTCGAAGTGAAAGCGATGGCCGATCCGGCCAAGCTGTTCGCCAGCGACTGATCCGCTTTCGTACTGCGAAAAAGCCCTGTCCTACACACGCCTGCACCGGTATTTGCCGCGCTATGACGCACGCTTTTCGCCGCACCCGCTTTTCGCCCTCTGGACAGTGTAACACCCGGTCCATGTCTCTTCGTTTCCGCATCGAGCACGCACGATGAGCGGCCTGCTGCGACGGTTTGCAAAATGGCACATCTGGCTCGGCTGGCTGGTCGGGGTGCCGCTGCTGATGTGGACGCTGAGCGGGCTGTTCATGGTGTCGCGCCCGATAGACGAAGTGCGCGGCACGCATCTTCGCACCGAAATCGAACAGGCCGGTCTGCAAGTCTCGCGCATCGGCAATGTCGCGGTTGCCCCTGGCACGGTCCAGTCGGCCAAGCTAACAGCGGATGCAGGCGCGCCGGTCTGGCACCTGACATATATGGACGGTAGCACGGCACGCTTCACGCAAAGCGGCGCGCGCATCCCGCAGGTGACTCGCGCACAGGCACTCGCCACAGTGGCGGACGGCATCGTGGGCGGGGATGCCGTGGCTTCGGCAACGCAGTTCGAGGCGGATGCCGTGCCTGTCGATTTCCGTCGCCCGATGGCCGTCTGGCAAGTCGCGCTGGAGGATGGCACCCATGTCTATGTCGGGCGCGACACGGGCGAAATCGAGGCCGTTCGCACGCGCTGGTGGCGCATTTTCGATTTCATGTGGGGGCTGCATATCATGGACTTGCAGGAGCGCGAGACGATCTCGCACCCCACGCTGATCCTCTTCGCCGCGCTCAGCGCCATCGGCGTGCTGTTCGGCTGCATCCTGATGTTCCGCAGCCGCAAGCCGCGTCGTAAATCAGGAGCGGTCGGCCGTGGATAATACCGTCCTCACCCCGGTCCTCGACCTGCTCGATATTGTCGGCGTGGCGCTGTTCGCCCTGTCCGGTGCGGTGATCGCGGCGAAGGAGAAGCAGACGATCGTCACGCTGGCGTTCTTTGCGCTGATGACCGGTGTGGGCGGCGGGACCGTGCGCGACTTGCTGATCGGGGCGCCGGTGTTCTGGATCTCGGACCCGTGGATCGCGCCCGTCTGCCTCGCCACCGCGCTGGTGGCATGGTTCACGCCGACCCGCTGGTGGGAGGGCGATTTGCTGGACTATGCGGACGGGCTGGGCCTGACTGCCTATGCCGTACTGGGTAGCGCCAAGGCGTTGAGCTATGGCGTCGCACCCACGGCGGCGGTGCTGATGGGCATCATTACAGGATGCGTCGGCGGCATCATCCGCGACGTAATCGCGGGCCGCCCGTCGATCATCATGCGGCCCGAACTCTACGTCACCGCCGCCGCCATATCGGCGGGGCTATGCGTGATAGGCCGGCTGGCGGCCCTGCCCAACGTCGTGGTGTGGAGCGTGGCGGTGCTGGCCGGGTTCGCCGTACGCAGCGCCGCGATCCGTTTCACGCTGGCGCTGCCGGGCTATCGGGGCGACTAGCCGCCGTAATCTTCCTCCGCGTAGTCGCCCTGCGCCGGACCGCCCGGATAAGACGGTTCGCGATAGTCGGGCTGGTCGTAATTTGGCTGGTCGTAGGCCGGCTGGTAGGACTGGTCCTGGCGACGCCGCGCATCGGCATAGGTCTGCGCGTCGTACTGGTTGTCCTGATAGGTCGCGCCCCCCTGATAGCCGTCGTCATAGCGCACTTGCGCGCGGCCATAGGAGATGTTCGAAATGCGGCCGCTATTGTCGATCCGGCAATCGAAGCTGTTGCCGTCCGCAATGCTGCCCGCCACGCGCCACCCGCTGGCATCGCGCGCCGCATCGGAAATCTCGGTCACGCGCGAACGCCGCTCGACCGCGCCGACGCACTGGTCGACCGCGCTGTCGATGCCCGAACTGCGAGCCGGGCGCGCGGCGGTCGTCATAGCGTCGGTTGTCGTAGCGCCGGTCGTCATAGCGACGCTCGTTGTTGCGCGAGGCAGCCGACGCGATGGCGGCGATCCCGCCCAGCACCAGCACACCGGCAAGGATATCGCCGCCGTCGATGCGGTTGCGATAGCGCCCGCGATAGCCGCGATGCCCGCGATAGCGGCGGCTGCGCTCGACCGAAACGGCGTCGCTTTCCCAAGCGGCGGGGCCGGAAGGCGCGACAGCAGTGCGGGTCACGTCGGGCGCCGCGAATTCCGCAGCGGTGGCCGGAGTGGCAGCCATCGCAAGAGCCGCGAGCGAAGGCGGAGGAAGCGCCGAGGAGGGAAGGTCTGGTCATGTGCAAGGCTCCGGAAAATCTGGTCGAATGGCTAGGCGGCCCAGACTGTCGCCAGTCTGAACCGCCTGCTGCCGGTGTTCGGGCTATCAACGCAGCCCGCGAATGCCGCGATAGTCGATATCGACGACCCTGCCGCGCGAGAAGTCGCAGGTGAACCGGCCGCTATCGCCCCGGTTGTAACCGCGACGGTTGCCGCGATAATTGTCGTAGCGTCCAAAGCCCCGGTCGCCATCGACCACGAGCTGGCCCCGGACTTCCCAACCGCCACGCTCACGATCGACATCGCGGATCTGGGTCACGTTGGCGAAACGGTAGCCGGAGCGGCGGGCGTCGCGTTCCACCGCGCGGATGCAACTCTGCACGGCACGCTGGCTGCGACGCTGGTAGCGATTGTCGTTATAGCGACGGTCGTCGTAGCGGCGGTTGTCATAGCGTCCGTTGCGATACCGGTCGCGGTCGTTACCGGCGGAGGCGGCCACGGCGGCGATGCCACCCAGGATCAGCGCACCGGCAATGATCTCGCCGGTATCGGGTCCGCGATCACGGTCACGCGCCTGCGCCGGGGTTGCTACGGCCATTGCCATCGCGCCTGCGGCGACGGTCCCGACAAGTGCTTTGGAAATGGTCTTCATGGCTTGGGTATCCTTGCGTTGGATCGAAGCCTCCTGCCCCGATTACAACGCCTTTATGGACCACCCGCCGTGAGAAGAGCCTGAATTGCGCGCGACAGCGATTGTTCAGGTAAATAGCTACTTACCTGAACGGGGCAGCATCATTCCTCGCCAGTAGCCAAGTCCAGCCCTGTGAAATACGCCAGAAACGCGCCCACATCCGCCGCTTCCTCGATCGCCTTGTCGGTCGGCTTGCCCGACCCGTGTCCGGCGCGCGTTTCGATGCGGATGATCTGCGGCTTTTCGCCCAGCTGCGCCGCCTGCAACGCGGCGGTGTATTTGAAACTGTGGCCCGGAACCACGCGGTCGTCGGTATCCGCCGTCGTCACCAGGACCGCCGGATAATCGGTGCCGTCCTTGATGTTGTGATAGGGCGAATAGCTGCGCAGCATGGCAAAGTCCGCTTCCCTGGACGGATAGCCGTAATCGTCGACCCAGTACCGTCCGGCGGTGAAGCGGTCGAAGCGCAGCATGTCCATTACGCCGACAGCCGGATGCGCCGCATCGACCAGATCGGGACGCTGGTTGGTGACCGCGCCGACCAGCAGGCCGCCATTCGAGCCGCCTTCGATGGCCAGACCGTCTGGCGTCGTGATGCCCTCCGCCTTGAGATATTCGCCCGCTGCGATGAAATCGTCGAACACGTTCTGCTTGTTCGCCAGCCGCCCGCCATCGTGCCAAGCCTTGCCATATTCCCCGCCGCCGCGAATGTTGGCCACGGCATAGGCACCGCCGGCATCCAGCCACGCGATGCGCGAAGCCGAGAAGCCAGGAGTGAGCGAGATATTGAAGCCGCCATAGCCGTAAAGCAGCGTCGGCACCGGCGTACCGGCCTCCGCGATATCGGCGCGGCGGACCAGGAACATCGGAATCTTCGTGCCGTCCTTCGATGTCGACGAATCGCTGTTCGACGCGGTAGTCATCGGGGTTCATCGCGACTTCCGGTGTGGCCCAGGCCTCGCTTTCGCCGGTTTGCACGTCGTAGCGATAGATTGTGGTCGGCGTGTTGTAGCTGCTGAAGTAGTAGAACGTCTCGGCCCCGTCCGCATCGCCGCCGAAGCCGCCCGCGCTCCCGATACCGGGCAGAGCGACATCGCGCACCGGTGTGCCGTCCATGTCGAATACGCGCACCAGGCTTTTGGCGTCCTTCAGATAGGTCGCCACCAGCCGTCCGCCGACGAGCGACACGCCGCCAAGCGTCTCTTCCGCCTCGGCAATCACCGTGCGGGGCACAGCGGCATCGTCCGCCGTGTCGATGGCAACCAGTTTCATCAGCGGCGCGCCGTCATTGGTGACGAAATAGAACATGCTGCCGGTATTGCCGACATAGCTGTAATTATTCTCGAAACCGGGAATGATGGTGCGCGCATCGCCGGTTTCGCGGTTGATCAGCGTGACTTCGTAACGGTCGTCCGTGCCGCTGGAGGAAGTGACGACAACGCTGCCGCCATCGTCGCTGACCGTCGCGAAATGGTTCAGGTCGGGCTGGTCGGGTGTTTCGTAGACCAGCGCATCTTCGGTCTGGTCGAGGCCCAGCTCATGAAATACACCTTGTGATCGGTGTTCAGCGCCTGGAACGTCTCGCCCTCTCCGGTGGCTGGGAAGCGGCTGTAATAGAAGCCGGAGCCGTCCTTCGCCCAGTCGAGGCCGGAGAACTTCACCCATTCGACCTCGTCGGCCAGTTGCTCGCCGGTCGCCACGTCCAGCACGCGGACCGTGCGCCAGTCGCTGCCGCCGTCCTGCACCGAATAGAGCAGCTTCGTGCCGTCTTCGCTCGGCACCCAGCCTGCCAGCGCGGTGGCGCCATCGGCGGCCCATTCATTGGGGTCGATCAGCTGGCGCGGTTCGCCGTCCAGCCCTTCGCGGACATACAGCACGGACTGGTTCTGCAACCCGTCATTGCGGGTGTAGAAATAGCGTCCGCCCTTCTCGCGCGGCAGGCCGAAGCGTTCGTAATCGAACAGCTCCTTGATGCGCGCTTCGTAAGCTTCGCGTCCCGGCAGCGCGGACAGATAGCCGTCCGTCACAGCGTTCTGCGCGGTGACCCATCCGGCGACCTGCTCGCTTTCGCGCACATCGTCTTCCAGCCAGCGATAGGGGTCGGCGATCTCCTGACCGAAGATCGTTTCCACGACATCGACGGTTTCGGTCTGCGGGTATTCCGGCATGGTCATTTCCTGGGCGGCGAGCGGTGTGGCGGCCAACGCCGGTGCGACCAGTGCGAAGGCGGAAGCGGTCAGGACGAGAGAGCGAAGGCGCATCGATTATCTCCGGAAGATGTCTGCACCATCCTATCTATCGTGTCACCGGCGCTATGCAATGCCGGCCAATGAAAGAGAACCAATCGAAAGGGGCCGGAAACGGTTTCCCGTCCGGCCCCATTTCGATTGTCATGCGAAGCGCCTTACGCGTCTTCGTATTCCTCGTCCTCGTTCATCACCGGGCCGCTGTCCTGGCCGCGTGCTTCGACATCGCGGTCGACCAGTTCGATGACGGCCATGTGCGAGGCATCGCCCCGGCGATAGCCAGCCTTGATGACGCGCGTGTAGCCGCCGTCGCGGTCCGAATAGCGTTCGGCCAGCACGTCGAACAGTTTCTTCAGCTGCGTCTCGTCGCCCAGCTTGCTCATGGCGAGGCGTCGATTGCTGAGGCCGCCGCGCTTGGCCAGCGTAATCAGCCGCTCGACATAGGGGCGCAGTTCCTTGGCCTTGGGCACTGTGGTCATGATCTGCTCGTGCTTGACCAGCGCGGCGGACATGTTGCGGAACAGGGCCTTGCGGTGGCCCGATTTACGGCTCAGCTTGCGCTGCGAAATACCATGACGCATTGTCTTTTCCTCGTTCGTTATGGGCCCGTATCAGGTAGCCCGTAGCTGGTCGTTGTCGACCGGTTGCAGTTCGGAAGTTCAGCCCGGAAGTTTAGCCGGAAGTTTAGCGCCTGAACCGCTTTTTATCCGAGCAGTTCCTGTTCCAGCTTCTTGGCCATTTCCTCGATATTTTCAGGCGGCCAGCCGGGGATATCCATGCCGAGGCGCAGACCCATGCTGGAGAGCACTTCCTTGATTTCATTCAAGGACTTGCGGCCAAAGTTGGGCGTCCGCAGCATCTCGGCTTCGGTCTTCTGGACCAGATCGCCGATATAGATGATGTTGTCGTTCTTGAGACAGTTGGCACTGCGTACCGACAGTTCCAGCTCGTCCACCTTCTTGAGCAGGTAACGGTTGAGCTGGTTGGCATCGTCTTCCTGCGGCGCGGCGGCCTGGCCGATCATGGCCGGACCCGGCTGCGGCACGCCATCTTCGAAGTGGACGAACAGCGTCAGCTGGTCCTGCAGAATGCGCGCGGCATAGGCGACAGCGTCTTCGGGCTTCACCGTACCATCGGTTTCGACGGTCAGCGACAGCGGTCATAATCGAGTTCCTGCCCGACGCGGGCATTCTCGACCTTGTAGCTGACCTGCCGGATCGGCGAGTAGAGCGAGTCCACCGGGATAAGGCCGATGGGCGCATCGGCCGGACGGTTCTGCACGGCAGGCACGTAGCCCTTGCCGACATCGGCGGTCAGTTCCATGTTGAGCGTCGCGCCTTCGTCGAGATGACAGATCACCAGATCCTTGTTCATCACTTCGATGTCGCCGGAGACGGCAATATCGCCGACCTTCACTTCGGCCGGGCCGGTTGCGGACAGCTGGAGACGCTTGGGGCCTTCGCCTTCCATCTTCAGCGCAATCTGCTTCACGTTCAGCACGATGTCGGTCACGTCTTCGCGCACACCGGCGAGCGACGAGAATTCATGCAGCACGTTCTCGATCTTGATCGAGGTGATGGCGGCACCCTGCAAGGCTGCTGAGCAGCACGCGGCGCAGCGCGTTGCCGAGCGTGAGGCCATAGCCGCGCTCCAGCGGTTCGGCGACGAAGGTCGCCTTGCGCGCGCTGTCGCCGCCATCCTTGATGTCGAGGGTGTTGGGTTTCTTCAGTTCCTGCCAGTTCTTGGTATTGACGGACATGGATTTCCCCTAATTCGCTTGGTTCAGCGTGATCGGAATAAATGGACCGGCGGCAGGGATCAGGTGCTCGTTCGGTCCGGGCCGCGATGTGGATTGCACAACGCGGAAACGGGATTGGATGCGGGTCAGACCCGGCGGCGCTTGGACGGGCGCACGCCATTGTGCGGTATCGGCGTGACGTCGCGGATGGATGTGATGGTGAAGCCCACCGCCTGCAAGGCCCGCAGCGCGCTTTCGCGGCCCGAACCCGGGCCCTTCACTTCCACTTCCAGCGTGCGGACGCCGTGTTCGGCAGCCTTCTTGCCGGCATCGTCCGCCGCAACCTGCGCGGCGTAGGGCGTGGATTTGCGGCTGCCCTTGAAGCCCATCGCGCCCGCGCTGGACCAGCTGATCGCATTGCCCTGCGCATCGGTGATGGTAATCATGGTGTTGTTGAAGCTGGCGTTGACATGCGCCACGCCGCTGCTGATGTTTTTCTTGTCGCGCCGTTTAACCCGGCCTGGTTCGCGTGCCATTTTCGAAAATTCCTCGTATTCAGGGTAAGAAGTCGCAGCGCCCGTTCAATGAAACGGGGCGCGCTTACTTCTTCTTGCCGGCGATCGGCTTGGCCTTGCCCTTGCGGGTGCGGGCGTTGGTGTGCGTGCGCTGGCCGCGAACGGGCAGGCCGTTGCGATGGCGCAGGCCGCGATAGGACCGCAGATCCATCAGCCGCTTGATGTTCATCGCCGTGCTGCGGCGCAGATCGCCCTCGACCTGGTGGTCGGCGTCGATCGCTTCGCGGATGGACAGCACTTCGCTGTCGGTCAGATCCTGCACGCGGCGGGTCTGGTCGATGCCGAGCTGGTCGGCGATGCGCACGGCCGTGGTGCGACCAATTCCGTGAATATAGGTGAGCGCGATAATCACGCGCTTGTTGGTGGGGAGGTTTACCCCGGCAATACGAGCCACTTACTTCTCCATGCTCCACAGGGCATAACGGTGTGTGGTCCCCGCGTATCGGGAAGGCACCGGCCCTATCTCATAGCGTTATCCATCCAACATGCGCGGTTGCCAAAACGGCAAAAGGGCCGGACCGGCGCACAATACACTGTGCGTCTGTCAGACCGATCCGATCATATCGAATGAACCGCGCGTTTAAGGCGATTCGGCTACCGGGTCAACAGGTTGCGGGCCTAAACAACGCCGAAAGCCAGCATCGCGTCCGCCACCTTCTTGAAGCCCGCAATATTGGCGCCCTTCACATAGTTGACGTGCCCGTCCCCGTCCCCGCCTTTGCCGTATTCCACGCATTTGCCGTGGATGTCGGCCATCAGGTCGGTCAGCATATCGTGCAGCTTGTCGTGGTTCCAGCTGACGCGCTCGCTGTTCTGGCTCATTTCCAGTCCCGATACCGCGACACCGCCCGCATTGGCCGCCTTGCCCGGCGCGTACATCAGCCTGGCGTCCTGAAACACGCTCACCGCGTCCAGCGTGGACGGCATGTTCGCGCCCTCGGTCACGGAAATGACGCCGTTCTTCACCAGCGTCTTCGCGTCGTCCTCGTCGATTTCGTTCTGCGTGGCGCAGGGCAGTGCGCAGTCGGCTTCGACGCCCCACGGCTTCTTGTCCTCGTGGAATTCGGCACCGGAAAACTCGTCGGCATATTCGCTGATCCGGCCGCGCCGCTCGTTCTTCAGCGCCTTGACCCAATCGATCTTGTCCTGATCGATGCCGTCGGGATCGTGGACGAAGCCATCGGAGTCCGACAGGGTCAGCACCTTTCCGCCCAGCTCGGTGAATTTCTCCGCCGCATGCAGCGCGACATTGCCGGAGCCGGAAATCAGCGCGGTCTTGCCGTCGATGCTGTCGTCGCGCTCGTTCAGCATGTTGCACAGGAAATACACCGCGCCATAGCCGGTCGCTTCGGGCCGCATCTGCGATCCGCCGAATTCCAGCCCCTTGCCCGTCAGCACGCCTTCCCAGCGGTTGGTGATGCGCTTGTATTGCCCGAACAGGAAGCCGATCTCGCGCGCGCCGACGCCGATATCGCCTGCGGGCACGTCCGTTTCGGGGCCGATATGGCGGTACAGTTCGGTCATGAAGCTCTGGCAGAAGCGCATGACTTCGCTGTCGCTTTTGCCCTTGGGATTGAAGTTCGCCCCGCCCTTGCCGCCGCCCATCGGCAGGCCGGTCAGCGAATTCTTGAACGTCTGTTCGAAGGCGAGGAATTTCAGCACGCTTTCGCTGACGCTGGGATGGAAGCGCAGGCCGCCCTTGTAGGGGCCGATGGCGTTGTTGTTCTGCACCCGCCACCCGCGCTGGACGCGGATATTGTTGTCGTCGTCTTCCCAGCAGACGCGGAAACTGACGACGCGATCCGGCTCGGCTATCCGGCGCAGGATCTGCGCAGCGTGGTATTTTTCCTTGTCCTCGATGAAGTCGAAGATGTCCTCCGACACCTCGCGCACCGCCTGGATGAATTCTTCCTGCCCCGGATTGCGCTTGCGCACGCCTTCCATGAAGGTGTCGAGATCAACATGCCGGTCGTAAATCGAAGCCATCGGTTTTCTCCATGGGCTGCGCAGGCAACCGGTTTATTCCGGGTCGCCGAACGCCTCGTCCACGGTCGGGCGCAGCGCAGCGTCTTCCTCTTCATCCGTATCGGCGGCGGGTTCGGTTACATCCTCTTCCGCGTCGTCGGCTTCCGCTTCGGCAGGCGCAGCTTCGGCATCTTCATCGCTGTCCGGAGATACAGCGGCGCGTTCGGCACCGGCTTCGGGGTCGAGCAGTGTGGCGAGGCCGGTCAGCTGCTCCGTCATCACAGCATCGACGGCCTGCGCGATAACCGGTGTCTTGAAGCGGGTGGCGCCCGCCACGACGTATTCGAAGACGACCTGCGTGCCGTCATCCGCCGCAGACAGCGTGATCGTCAGCACGCCGTCCGCCGGTTCGCTTTGCAACGGACCCAATCCGCCGCGCATCCGCAGCACCTTGTCCGGCACGGCGTTGATGACCATCATGTGCTGCGCGCTGCCGGCCAGGCCGACAGTATCGCCGTCCTCCACCGCCGGAATGGTCTCGCAAAAACAGCCGCCCGCCTGCGGCATCAGCGTCATATTCGCGGCATCGCCGGACCAGCTATGCGAATCCGACCACCAGTCCGCCGGTTGCGACAGGGCAAGCCAGACGGCGCGCGGCGATGCATCGACCGTTACTGCATCGCGGGTGACGAAGGCGTTTGCACTGAACTGCTTGACCTCGGCCTGCGCCGCCGTGCCGGACGCCAGTGCAAGACCTGCCAACGCCAGCGCCAGCTTCATCGGGCGACGATCGCTTCTATCGCGGTCATCACGGTGTCGATCGACTCCATGCCATCGACCCGGCTGACCAGCCCGCGCGCTTCGTAACCCGGCAGGATCGGCGCGGTCGTCGCATGGTAGTCGGCCATCCGCTTGCGCACGGTCGCTTCGTTATCGTCGGGGCGGCGCTTGAATTCGGTGCTGCCGCATTTGTCGCATGCACCCGGCGTTTCGGGCTGCTTGTGCCGATCGTGATAGCCCTCGCCGCAATTCGCGCAGGTGTAGCGGCCCGTAACGCGGTCGATCAGCGCATCGACATCGACTTGCAGCTCGACGACGTGGTCCAGCTTGCGACCGTGGCGGTCGAGGATTTCATCCAGAGCCTCGGCCTGCACGGCGGTGCGCGGATAGCCGTCGAAAATCGCGCCGACATCGTCGGACATCCCGGACAGCTCGTTATCGATCAGCGCAGAGACGATATCGTCGCCCACCAGATCGCCGCGCTTCATCACGGCTTCTGCCCGCAGGCCGACTTCGCTCTGTGCCTTTACAGCGGCGCGCAGCATGTCGCCGGTGGAAAGCTGGCGCATGTTATGGTTGTCGACCAGATTGGCGGACTGGGTGCCCTTGCCTGCCCCGGGCGGTCCCAGGAGTATGATGTTCACCGCCTCAATCCCCTAATTTCTTCGCTACCTGCGCCGCTGCGCAGATCGTGCTGCCAGATAACCGCCACCCTGCGCGAGAGTCTTAGCGCATCCGGCCTTTCAGCTTCGCCTTTTTGATAAGGTCGCCATATTGGTGTGCCAGCATGTGGGACTGGATCTGGCTGATCGTGTCCACGGTGACGTTTACCACGATGAGCAGGCTGGTGCCGCCCAGGAAGATCGGCACGCCCATCTCCGCGATCATGTATTCCGGCACGATGCAGACCACGACCAGATAAATCGCGCCGACAACAGTGATGCGCGTCAGGACGTAATCGAGATATTCCGCCGTGCGCTTGCCGGGCCGGATGCCGGGAATGAACCCGCCGTTCTTCTTCAGATTGTCCGCGGTGTCCTCGGGGTTGAAGACGACGGCGGTGTAGAAGAAGCAGAAGAACGCGATGCCGAGGCCGTAAAGCGCGAGATAGAGCGGTTGCCCTTGCCCCAGATATTGCAACGTCTGTTGCAGGGCACCGCCCGCACCGCTTTCGGTATCGAGCGAATTGCCCGCAAACTGCGTGATCGTCAGCGGCAGCAGCAGCAGCGAGCTGGCGAAGATGGGCGGGATAACGCCTGCGGTGTTCAGCTTGAGCGGCAAGTGCGAGCGATCCGCCTGCATCATGCCGCGCGCGCTCGCCCGCTTGGGATACTGGATCAGCAAGCGCCGCTGCGCGCGTTCGAAGAAGCAGATGATCAGGATCAGGATGATGACCATCAGGATGAAACCGGCCACGATGCCGCCACCCAGCTGGCCGCCACGACTCTGTTCGAAAATGTTGCTGGCAAAGGTCGGGAACTGCGCCACGATGCCCGCCATGATGATCAGCGAGACGCCATTACCGATGCCGCGGCTGGTGATCTGTTCACCCAGCCACAGCAGGAACATGGTGCCACCGACAAGGCTGATGACCGCGCCGACGCGGAACATGTACCCCGGATCGACCACGGCCTGCGCGCCATTCGCGGCGGCGAAACTTTCCAGACCTGCTGCGAGGAACCAACCCTGTATCGCGCACAGGAACACGGTGCCGTAGCGGGTGTACTGGTTCAGCTTCTGCCGCCCGGCCGCGCCCTCTTTCTTCAGCGCCGCCAATGTCGGGTGAAGCGACGAAGCAAGCTGCACCACGATGGACGCGGTGATGTAGGGCATGACGCCCAGCGCGATCAGGCTCATGCGTTCCAGGCTGCCGCCCGTGAAGGTGTTGAACATGTCGAGGATGCCGCCTCGCGCCGCATCCGTCACGCTTTGCAGCGCCAGCGGGTTGATACCGGGCAGAGGCACGAAGCTGAGGAAGCGAAACACGACCAGCGCGCCGATGGTGAACCAGATGCGGTTCTTCAGCTCGGTCGCCTTGGAAAAGTTCGCGAAGCTCATATTGCTCGCGATATTGTCGGCGCGTGATGCCATGTCTCTTGCTGACCAGTCCTGCTGCTATACCGGGACGATCCCGGCCTGTGGCACGCTACATAGGAAGCGCGTTCGGGCTTGTCGAACCCGGCGATGGCATGATTGCACCGCCGGGAACGGTCGGCGCGTTACGAAGTGGCCTTGGCAGGCTTCTTTTCGCCCTTGGGACGCAGCACGCGCGGGGCGATGATCTCGACCGCGCCACCGGCTTTCTCCACAGCTTCCAGCGCGCCCTTGGAGGCACCGGCAACCTTGAACTTCACCTTGGTCGTCAGCGTGCCTTTGCCGAGCAGCCGGACACCGTCCTTGCCGCCTCGCGACAGGCCCGCTTCGCGCAGGGCGGCCTGGTCGACCAGCTTCTTGCCGTCGAGCTTGCCCGCGTCGATGAATTTCTGGACCATGCCCAGATTGATTTCGGCATAATCCTTGCCGAACGGGTTGTTGAACCCGCGCTTCGGCAAGCGCATGTGCAGCGGCATCTGGCCGCCTTCGAAGCCCTTGATGGCAACGCCTTCGCGGCTCTTCTGGCCCTTCTGGCCACGACCGGCGGTTACGCCCTTGCCGGAACCAAGACCCCGGCCCACGCGCATGCGCAGCTTGCGGGCACCATCGTTATCGCGGATTTCATTCAGTTTCATATCTTGCACTCGCTGTAGTCGACCCCGACGAAGACCGGGGCCCAATTGCTTTGCCTCAGAACGCGCGCGCTGGTCGCTCTGGATCCCGGCCTTCGCCGGGATGACGGGGAAGGACGATTTCCCTCCCGCCACATCTCTTTCGTTTAGTCTTCGACCACCTGCACCAGATGCGGCACCTTGGCGATCGCGCCGCGCACTTCAGGCGTATCCTGACGGGTCACGACCTTGTGCATCTTGTTCAGGCCCAGCCCGATCAGGATCTTGCGCTGGCTTTCGGGCCGGCGCATCGGCGAGCCGACCTGCTTGAAGGTAACGGTCTTTTTATCGGCCATCGTGTTTACTCCGTAACCGCAGCAGCGTCGGCTTGCGCTTCGCTGTCACTGGATCCGCCGCGACCGAGCAGGTCGGCGACCTTCTTGCCGCGCCGCTGCGCTACCGACTTCGGCGAAGTCTGGCTGGTTAGCGCGTCGAACGTGGCGCGGATCATGTTGTAGGGGTTGGACGTGCCGACCGACTTGGTCACCACGTCGGCAACGCCAAGGCTTTCGAACACGGCGCGCATCGGACCACCGGCGATGATGCCGGTACCCGCCGGTGCTGTGCGAACCGTCACCTTGCCCGCGCCAAAGCGACCGTTGCAGTCATGGTGCAGCGTGCGCCCTTCCTTGAGCGAAACGCGGACCATGTGCTTGCGCGCAGCCGCCGTCGCCTTGGTAATGGCTTCCGGCACTTCGCGAGCCTTGCCCTTGCCGAAACCGACCCGGCCGGAGCCGTCGCCGACAACCACGAGGGCAGCAAAACCGAAGCGCTTGCCGCCTTTGACGGTCTTGGAAACGCGGTTGATATGAACCAGCTTCTCCATGATGCCGTCATCGGGCTCGTCCCGGCCACCGCGATGCCCGCCGGGGCCGCCGCGACCACGGCCACCGCCGCGATTGTCACCACGACCGCCGCCGCCGCCACGTCCGCCACGCTGCGGACCACGGCCGGTCTGCGGGGGCGTGCTCGCAGGCGCACCGGCTGGTGCGCCGGAAGAACCGGGAGGGGGAGGCGTCTGGTCGCCCTGCGCCGCCGACTGGTTTGCAGCCGCCTCGGAGGGCGTGTTTGCAATCGCCGAACCAGACGTATCGGTATCCGGACCGCTCTGCGCTTCCGCTGCCTTCTCGACCTTCTTTTCGGTCACAGGAGCATCGGTTGCGGGTTTTTCGTCCGTCGTGGGGGTTTCGTTTTCAGCCATATCTTAAAACTCCAGCCCGCCTTCGCGGGCGGCATCGGCCAGCGCCTTCACGCGGCCATGAAACAGGAACCCGCCGCGATCGAACACGACAGAGGTTACACCAGCCTTCTTTGCAGCAGCGGCAATATCCTTGCCGACCTGGCTTGCGGCATCGACATTGCCGCCGGTGGACTTGCCACCCAGCGTCGATGCGGCGGCCACGGTGCGGCCCTCGTGATCATCGATGATCTGCGCGTAGATATGCTGGCCGGTGCGGTGGACCGACAGGCGTGGCCGGCCAGCTCCGCGACTGCGCAAGGCAGTACGCACCCGGCGGCGGCGGCGTTCGAACAGGGATAGCTTTGCCATCTTACTTCTTCTTCCCTTCCTTGCGGAAGACATACTCGCCGCGATATTTGATGCCCTTGCCCTTGTAGGGTTCGGGCTTGCGCCAGCGCCGCACTTCTGCGGCGAACTGGCCGACGGCCTGCTTGTCGATGCCACTGATCTCGATCGTGGTCTGGTCCGGCGTCTTCACGTCGATACCTTCGGGGATCGGCAGATCGACATCGTGACTGTAGCCAAGCTGCAGGTTCAGGGTCTTGCCCTTGGCCTGCGCACGATAGCCGACACCGTTGATTTCCAGCACCTTGCTGAAACCTTCGGTGACGCCTTCGACCAGGTTCGCCACCAGCGTGCGCTGCATGCCCCAGAAGGATGCGGCGGTCTTGGTGTCGTTGGCAGGCTTTACCTGGATCTCGTCACCTTCGACAGCGTAGTCGATCTGGTCGGACAGGCCGAGCGTCAGGGTGCCTTTCGGTCCCTTCACGCTGAGCGTGCCGTCCGCGATGTTTGCCGTCACGCCGCTGGGGATGGCGACGGCACGTTTACCGATACGGCTCATCAGTACACCTCCGCCAGCACTTCGCCGCCGACATTTTCGGTGCGCGCTTCGGCGTCCGAAAGCACACCCTTGGGCGTGGAGACGATGGTGATGCCAAGGCCGTTGCGAATGATCGGCAGCTCGCGGCTGCCGGAATAGACGCGGCGGCCGGGCTTCGAAACACGGCTGACATGCTTGATCGCAGGCTCGCCTTCGAAATATTTCAGCTCGATACGCAACGCCTTGTGCACGCCGGTTTCGTCATCGGAATAGCCACGGATGTAGCCTTCGCGCGTCAGCACTTCGAGGACATTGGCGCGTAGGCGCGAAGCGGGCGAGAGGACGAAGTCCTTCTTCGCCTGCTGGCCGTTGCGGATACGGGTGAGCATGTCACCCAGGGGATCGGTCATAGCCATTCGTCAGATCCTCACCAGCTCGACTTCGTCAGGCCCGGGATCAGGCCCTTGTTGCCAAGGTTGCGCATCTCGATGCGGTTGATGCCGAACTTGCGGTAATATCCGCGCGGACGGCCGGTGGTGGCACAACGGTTGCGGACCCGCGTGGGGTTCGCGTTGCGCGGGATTTCAGCCATCTTGAGACGCGCGATCAGCCGTTCGCCTTCGTCGAGCGAACGGTCGTCCGCAATCGCCTTCAGCTTGGCATATTTCGCCGCGTACTTCTTCACGAGGGCCTTACGCTTCTCGTTCTTGTTGATGGAACTCAGTTTCGCCATTGGACTTAAGCTCTCTTCCTTCTCGAACCCCAGCGAAGGCCGGGGTCTTTTTCAGTCTGTAGGAGCGATTGCGGCATGAGGCCCCTGCCTTCGCAGGGGTTCGTACCGAACTTACGCCGCTTCCTTCTGCTCTTCTTCGGTTGCTTCTTTCGGGAACGGGAAACCGAACAGGCGAAGCAGCTCGCGCGCCTCGTCGTCCGTCTTCGCCGTCGTCGTCACGATGATATCCATACCGCGCACGGTATCGATCTTGTCGTAGCTGATTTCCGGAAAGATGATCTGTTCTTTCAGGCCCATCGCGTAATTGCCGCGCCCGTCGAACGATTTGGGGTTCAGGCCGCGAAAGTCACGGATACGGGGCATCGCGACCGTCACCAGACGATCGACGAATTCGAACATCCGGTTCCGGCGCAGCGTTACCTTGCAGCCGATGGGCATTCCCTCGCGCAGCTTGAACTGGGCAATGGATTTCTTGGCCTTGGTAATCACCGGCTTCTGGCCCGCGATCAACGCCATTTCCTCGGCTGCCGTAGCAACCTTCTTCTTGTCCTGGCTCGCTTCGCCGACGCCCATGTTCAGGACGACCTTTTCGATGCGCGGGACTTCAAGACGGTTCTTGTAGCCGAACTTCTCGGTCATCGCCTTGACGATCTGCTCGTCATAGCGGGTCTTCATGCGTGGTGTCATATCACCCATCAATCGTCTCCCCGGACTTCACGGCCACCCGAACCTTCTTGCCGTCCTTCTGTTCGAACCGCACGCGGGTCGGCTTGCCATCCTTGGGATCGGCGACCGCCACCTTTGCAAGATGCATCGGCGCTTCGAAACGGTCGAGGCCACCCTGAGGGTTTTCCTGGCTCGGCTTGCGGTGGCGCACGGCGATGTTGACGCCTTCCACCACGACCTTGCCGACCTTGGGCATCACTTTGCTGACAGTGCCGGTCTTGCCCTTGTCCTTGCCGGACAGGACCACGACGCTGTCGCCCTTCTTGATCTTGGCAGAAGCCATCACAGCACCTCCGGCGCGAGCGAAATGATTTTCATGAAACCGCGACCGCGCAGTTCGCGGACCACGGGGCCAAAGATACGGGTGCCGATCGGCTCCTCGTTCTTGTTGACCAGCACGGCGGCATTGCCGTCGAACCGGATCACGCTGCCATCGGTGCGGCGCACGTCCTTGCGGGTGCGCACGATGACGGCACGGTGCACGTCGCCCTTCTTTACACGGGCGCGCGGCTGGGCTTCCTTCACGGAGACCACGATCACGTCGCCGACGGACGCGGTGCGACGCTTGGAGCCGCCCAGTACCTTGATGCACTGGACGCGCTTTGCGCCGCTATTGTCCGCGACGTCGAGATTGGATTGCATCTGGATCATCGATCCGTCTTCCTTCTCATCTGGCTTGCCCGGTCACGCCGGACAGTTCCTAATTCAAAACCGGGTTTCAGTTACCCGGCGTGGACGCCGCCACTTCGATATCGGCTTCCACCGCGACACCCTTGGATGCCTGCACCCGGTCCAGCACGGCCCAGGTCTTGGTCTTGGAAATCGGCTTGGTTTCCTCGATCCGGACGGTATCGCCGATGGTATAGGCGTTGTCCGCATCGTGGGCGTGATACTTCTTCGAACGGCGGATGATCTTGCCGTAAAGCGGGTGCTTCACCTTGCGTTCGACTTGGACGGTCACGGTCTTGTCGGTCTTGTCCGATGTGACCGTGCCGGTCAGGATACGTTTTGGCATGATGTTTCCTTATGCCTTTTCAGCGGCGCCAGCGGCGCGCTCGGTTTGCAGCGTCTTGATCTTGGCGATCGTGCGACGCACTTCGCGGATGCGCGCAGGCGCTTCCAGCTGGTTGGTTGCCGCCTGGAAACGCAGATTGAACGCTTCGCGCTTCAATTCGCTCAGCTGCTCGCTCAACTGGTCGTCGCTCTTTGGGCGCAGGTCTTCGATCTTGCTCATATCCTCAGCCCTCCAGATGCGAGGTGTCGCCGAAACGGGCAACGACCTTCGTCTTGACGGGAAGCTTCATTGCCGCACGCTCGAACGCAACAGCCGCCAGCGGACCCGGCACCCCGTCCAGTTCGAACATGATGCGACCCGGCTTGACGCGGGCGGCCCAGTATTCGACCGAACCCTTGCCCTTACCCTGACGCACTTCGGCGGGCTTCTTGCTCACCGGCACATCGGGGAAGATGCGGATCCAGAGGCGACCCTGGCGTTTGATGTGGCGCGTGATGGCGCGACGCGCAGCCTCGATCTGGCGCGACGTAATGCGCTCCGGTTCGAGGGCCTTGAGGCCGTAGGAGCCGAAATTCAAGACCGTGCCACCCTTGGCATCGCCCTTGATCCGGCCCTTGAACGCCTTGCGGTACTTGGTTTTCTTCGGTTGCAGCATTTTCTCTTACCTTACCGTGCGGGCCGGACGCCGGACGTCTGGGATTCCATCATCAGGCGATCCTGTGCGGTCGGATCATGGCCGAGAATCTCGCCTTTGAAGACCCAGACCTTGATCCCGATGATGCCATAGGCGGTCAGCGCCTCGGCCTCGGCGTAATCGATATTGGCGCGCAGCGTATGCAGCGGCACGCGGCCTTCGCGATACTGCTCGACACGAGCGATTTCCGCACCGCCCAGACGACCACCGCACACGATCTTGATGCCTTCGGCACCCAGACGCATGGCGGACTGCATCGCACGCTTCATGGCGCGGCGGAAAGCGATACGGCGGATAAGCTGGTCGGCAATACCCTGCGCTACCAGCTTGGCATCGACTTCCGGCTTGCGGATTTCGACGATGTTCAGCTTTACTTCGCTGGCGGTCATCGTGGCGAGCTTGGTGCGCAGCTTCTCGATGTCCGCCCCCTTCTTGCCGATGATGACACCGGGACGCGCAGCATAGATCGAGATGCGACACAGCTTGGCCGGACGCTCGATGACCACCTTGGAAATCGCGGCCTGCGGCAGCGAACCCATGATGTGCTTGCGGATCTTGATGTCTTCCGCGAGCAGCTGCGCATAGTCGCGCCCTTCGGCGTACCAGCGGCTGTCCCAGGTACGGTTGATCTGCAGGCGCAGACCGATCGGATTGCTCTTCTGGCCCATCTTACGCCTCTTCTTCTTCGGCTTCGCGCACCACGATGCGCAGCTTGCTGAACGGTTTCAGGATGCGCGTGCTCTTGCCGCGACCGCGAACGTGGAAGCGTTTCATCGTGATCGCCTTGCCAACGCTGGCTTCGGCAACGACGAGCGCATCGACATCGAGATCGTGGTTGTTTTCCGCATTGGCGATTGCGCTCGACAGGACGCTCTTCGCATCGCGAGCCATCGCCTTCTTGGAGAAACTGAGGATGTTCAGCGCTTCCTCGACCTTGCGGCCACGGATGAGCTGGGCAACCAGATTAAGCTTCTGCGCCGAGCCGCGGATTTGCGCACCGACGGCCAGAGCCTCGTTCTCGCCGACACGGCGCGGGGATTTTGCCTTGCCCATCAGCGTTTGCCCTTCTTGTCGGCGATATGGCCGGGGAATGTGCGCGTCGGCGAAAATTCGCCAAGCTTGTGGCCGACCATGTCTTCGGAAACAGACACAGGAATAAACTTGTGGCCGTTATAGACATTGAACGTCAGGCCGACGAATTGCGGCAGGATCGTGGAACGGCGCGACCAGGTCTTGATCGGCTTCGCATTGCTTTGATCCTGCGCGTCTTCGGCCTTCTTCAGAAGGCTGAGCTCGACGAACGGACCTTTCCAGACGGAACGTGCCATCGGTTACCTCTTCTTCTTCGAATGACGCGAACGGATAATCATCTTGTCCGTCTGCTTGTTCTTGCGGGTACGGGCACCCTTTGTCGGCTTGCCCCACGGCGTAACCGGATGACGACCGCCGCTGGTCTTGCCCTCACCACCACCATGCGGGTGATCGACCGGGTTCTTGGCGACACCGCGCGTCAGCGGCTTCACGCCCATCCAGCGCTTGCGACCGGCCTTGCCCAGGTTCTGGTTCTGGTTGTCGGGGTTCGACACCGCACCGACCGTGCCCATGCAATCGGCGCGCAGGTAACGCTGTTCGCCCGAATTCAGGCGGACGATAACCATGCCACGATCACGACCGACCAGCTGGACGTACGCCCCGGCGGAACGGGCGATCTGCCCGCCCTTGCCCGGCTTCATCTCGACATTGTGCATGATCGTGCCGAGCGGCATCTGGCCGAGCAGCATAGCGTTGCCGGGCTTCGTATCCGTTTTCTCGCCGGCAATCACCTTGTCGCCCACAGCAAGCCGCTGCGGTGCAATGATGTAGGCCAGTTCGTCATCGGCATATTTGACAAGCGCGATGAAGGCGGTGCGGTTGGGATCGTATTCAATCCGCTCCACGGTGCCTTCCACGTCCCATTTGCGACGCTTGAAGTCGATGAAGCGATACTTCTGCTTGTGACCGCCGCCGATGCCGCGCGAGGTGATGTGCCCCTTGTTGTTGCGGCCACCCGTCTTGCGCTTGCCCTCGGTCAGCGACTTGACCGGCTTGCCCTTGAACAGGCCGGACTTGTCGACGAGGATCAGGCCACGACGGGCCGGACTGGTCGGTTTGTAATTCTTGAGTGCCATGGTTTCCTAGCTCCTCACAGACCGCTGGTGACGTCGATGGAGTCACCCTCGGCGAGCGTGACGACCGCCTTCTTAACGTCGTTGCGCTTGTAGGGCTTGCCCCGCCAGCGCTTCGTCTTGCCCTTCTGGACCAGCGTGTTCACGCCAGTGACTTTTACGTCGAACAAAGCCTCGACCGCCTCGCGGATTTGCGGCTTCGTCGCGTTCAGGCCGACCTTGAAAACAACCGCGTTGTTTTCCGATGCCAGCGTGGACTTCTCGGTGATATGCGGTGCGACGATGATGTCGTAATGCCGCGAGTCGATTTCTGCCTTAGCCATTGAACCGTGCCTCCAGCTTTTCGACCGCGCCGCGCGTCAGCACCAGCGTGTCATGCTTCAGGATATCGTAAACATTGGCACCCTGCGCCGGCATCACGTTTACGCCCGGGACATTGCCCGCCGCCTTCTTGAAGGCATCGTTCACGGTCTCGCCGTCGATAAACAGCATCTTGCCGGTCCAGCCATTCTTGCCGAACGTCTCGACCAGGCTCTTGGTCTTGGCATCCGCCATTTCCAGGCTGTCGAGAACGATCATGCCGTCCTTGGCCTTGCTGGACAGGGCCATTTTCAGACCGAGTGCGCGAATCTTCTTGTTGAGCGACTGCTCGAATTCGCGCTTGCGGGCACCGTGTGCCTTACCACCGCCGACGAAGATCGGCGCACCACGGTCACCGTGACGCGCGCCGCCCGAACCCTTTTGCGGGCCGAACTTCTTGCCGGTGCGATTGACATCGGCACGCTCGCGCGTGGGCCGTGCCGTACCGCGCCGGTTTTCCAGCTGCCACGTTACGACGCGATGCAGGATATCGGCGCGCGGCTCGACACCGAACACGGCATCGTTCAGCTCGACATCGCCCGACGACTTACCGTCGATTTTCTGAACCTTGACCTTCATGGGTCAGGACTCCTCATTCTTGGAATTGGCATCCGCTTCGGGCGTTCCGCTGGCCGTACCGACCCCGGAGTCCTGCTGCTGCGCCAGCTTTTCCTGCTGCTCCAGCGGAACTTCGGGGTTGGTTTCCTGCGTTGCGGCGGTTTCGATCATGCCGGCATCGGCATCTTCGGTAACGAACTCGTCCGCGTTGCGGCGCATCGCACCGGGGAACGGAAGATCGTCCTGACGCAGCTTCACGGCGTCGCGAACGACCAGCCAGCCATTCTTGTGACCGGGAACAGAACCCTTGACGAACAGCAGGCCGCGATCGGCATCCGTGCGGACGATTTCGAGGTTCTGCTGGGTCCGCTGACGCGCGCCCATGTGGCCCGCCATCTTCTTGCCCTTGAAAACCTTGCCGGGATCCTGGTTCTGGCCCGTCGAACCGTGCGAACGGTGACTGACCGAAACACCGTGCGTGGCGCGAAGACCGCCGAAGCCCCAGCGCTTCATGGCACCGGCAAAGCCCTTGCCCTGCGTGTGGCCGGTAATGTCGACCTTCTGGCCGGCATTGAAATGCTCGGCGGAGATGCGTGCGCCAATCGGCAGCAGGCCGTCTTCGCCATCGAGGCGGAATTCGGCCATGCGCATTTTCAGGCCGACTTCGGCCTTCGCGAAATGTTCACGCTGCGGCTTGGCGACGTTCTTCTGCTTGGCTGCACCCGCGCCGACCTGGAGGGCGAAGTAGCCATCGCGGTCGGATGTGCGGTGCGACACAACCTGGCAATCTTCCAATGACAGAACGGTAACGGGCACGTGCCGTCCATCCTCCTGGAAGAGGCGGGTCATCCCGACTTTCTTAGCGATCACGCCTGTGCGCATCGTCAAAACTCCTAACACAGAGGCACCGCGGACCATCCACGGTGCTTGCCAGCCCTGATTTGATACGCGCCCCGTCCGGGCCGAGTGCGCCCGACGCCGGAGCGAAGGGTGCGAGACGGGGGACGCAGCCCGGTCGATAGACCGGCGGTATCCCTTGTTCGATACCCTGCAAAGGCAGGGATCTCAAGGTCGCATATGCGACCGTAATTCTGAAGTCGTTTAACGTCCGACCCGGACGATGGAGACCCTGCTTTCGCCGGGACTCGCCTATCAGGCGAGCTTTATCTCCACATTCACGCCAGCGGCCAGATCGAGCTTCATAAGCGCGTCCACCGTCTGGGCGTTGGGCTGCACGATGTCGAGCAACCGCTTGTACGTGCGCACCTCGAACTGCTCGCGCGACTTCTTGTCGATATGCGGGCCGCGGTTCACGGTGAACTTCTCGATCCTCGTCGGCATCGGAATGGGGCCGCGAATGAGCGCGCCGGTCCGGCGTGCTGTCTCCGCGATTTCGCCAGTTGCCTGGTCGAGAACGCGATGATCGAACGCCTTGAGGCGGATGCGAATATTCTGGGCTTCCATGTCCGTGTACCGATGAGAAAGAGCAAACAAAAATCAGCGGCCCCGCCCTCTCCCGTCTCCGAGGGAGAATGGGGCCGCCGATCGAATTTTCAGTAACCAAAGTCGATCAGCGCGGGACGAATCCCGCGCCGGTTGACCAGGCTTCTATTACTTCGTGATCTTGCTGACAACCCCCGAACCGACGGTCCGGCCACCTTCGCGGATTGCGAAACGCAGGCCTTCGTCCATCGCGATCGGTGCGATCAGCTTGACGTCGATAGTCACGTTGTCGCCCGGCATCACCATTTCGGTGCCCTCGGGCAGAACCACTTCGCCGGTCACGTCCGTCGTGCGGAAGTAGAACTGCGGACGGTAGTTGGCGAAGAACGGCGTGTGACGGCCGCCCTCGTCCTTGGACAGAACGTAAACTTCAGCACTGAACTCGGTGTGCGGGTTGACGGTGCCGGGCTTGGCCAGAACCTGGCCACGCTCGACATCTTCACGGCCCACACCACGGATAAGCGCGCCGATGTTGTCGCCGGCTTCACCGCGATCCAGCAGCTTGCGGAACATTTCCACACCGGTGACGGTCGTCTTCGAAGTATCCTTGATACCCACGATTTCGACTTCGTCGCCCACGTTCACAACGCCGGTTTCGACACGGCCCGTAACCACGGTGCCGCGACCGGAAATCGAGAACACGTCCTCGATCGGCATCAGGAAGTCCTTGTCCACCGGACGTTCGGGCTGCGGGATGTAGCTGTCGACAGCTTCCATCAGTTCGCGGATCGACTTCTCGCCGATTTCCTCGTCGCGGCCTTCCAGAGCAGCAAGGGCCGAACCCTTGATGATCGGAATGTCGTCGCCGTCGAAATCGTAATCGCTCAGCAGTTCGCGCACTTCGAGTTCGACGAGCTCGAGCAGCTCTTCGTCATCGACCTGGTCGACCTTGTTCAGATACACGACCAGCTGCGGCACGCCGACCTGGCGGGCAAGCAGGATGTGCTCGCGCGTCTGCGGCATGGGGCCGTCGGCGGCGTTCACCACGAGGATCGCGCCGTCCATCTGCGCCGCACCCGTGATCATGTTCTTCACGTAGTCGGCGTGGCCGGGGCAATCGACGTGGGCGTAATGGCGCGCATCGGTTTCGTATTCGACATGTGCGGTCGAAATCGTGATGCCGCGCTCGCGCTCTTCAGGCGCCTTGTCGATGTTTGCGAAATCGACTGCGGAGCCCATCACCTTGGTGATTGCTGCGGTCAGCGTGGTCTTGCCGTGATCGACGTGACCGATGGTGCCCACGTTGCAATGCGGCTTGTTCCGCTCGAATTTTTCCTTCGCCATGATTCTCTATAACCTTGTGTTGAAATGAATGTCCGGGCCGGAGCTTTCTCCGAAACGGCGGCACCCGGCAAATCAGGCGCCGCCCTTAAACCCGATGCCGGAGTTAGGCAAGCGTCGTTACGCCAGCTTCTCCTTGACCTCCTGCGCCACGCTCGCCGGAACTTCGTCGTAATGGCTGAACTGCATGGAGTACTGTGCACGACCCTGCGAGAACGACCGCAGTTCGTTCACATAGCCGAACATGTTGGCCAGCGGCACGAATGCCTCGACCGCCTGTGCGTTGCCGCGTGTGTCGGTGCCCTGGATCTGCCCACGGCGACTGTTGAGATCGCCGATCACGTCGCCAAGGTAGTCTTCCGGCGTGATGACTTCCACCTTCATCACCGGCTCCAGCAGCTTGATGCCCGACTTCTGTGCCGCTTCGCGCATGGCGCCGCGACCCGTGATCTCGAACGCCACCGTGCTGGAGTCGACGTCATGGTATTTGCCGTCGATCAGCTGGATGGTGAAGTCGATGATCGGGAAGCCGACGAGGAAGCCGCTTTCGGCCTGCTCGCGCATGCCTTTCTCGACGGACGGGATATATTCGCGCGGAATGTTGCCGCCCTTGATATTGTCCTCGAAAATGATGCCCTGGCCGCGTTCACCCGGGGTGACGACAACCTTGGCTTCACCGAACTGCCCCGAACCGCCCGACTGCTTCTTGTGGGTGTAGGTCACTTCGACTTCGCGGCCCAGCGATTCACGATACGCCACCTGCGGCGCGCCGACATTGGCTTCGACCTTGAATTCGCGCTTCATGCGATCGACCAGAATGTCGAGATGAAGCTCGCCCATGCCCTTGATGATCGTCTGGCCCGATTCGTGATCGGTCGTGACGCGGAAGCTGGGATCCTCGGCAGCGAGGCGATTGAGCGCGACGCCCATCTTTTCCTGGTCGGCCTTGGTCTTGGGTTCCACGGACAATTCGATGACGGGATCGGGAAATTCCATCCGCTCCAGAATGATCGGATGCGCCGGATCACACAGCGTATCGCCGGTGGTGGTGTCCTTCATCCCTGCAATCGCGACGATATCGCCGGCAAACGCTTCCTCGATGTCTTCACGGTTGTTGGAATGCATCAGCAGCATGCGGCCGATCTTCTCTTTCTTTTCCTTCACGCTGTTCATGACAATGCCCTTGGCGAGCTTGCCGGAATAGATGCGCGTGAAGGTGAGCGAGCCGACGAAGGGATCGTTCATGATCTTGAAGGCCAGCGCGCTGAACGGCGCGTCGTCGGACGAAGCGCGGGTCTGCTCTTCGTCGCTGTCGGGCAGCACACCCTTGATCGCCGGAACGTCGAGCGGTGACGGCATGTAGTCGACAACCGCGTCGAGCAGGGGCTGCACGCCCTTGTTCTTGAACGCCGAGCCGCACAGCACAGGCACGAACTTGCGATCCATCGTACCCTTGCGGATAAGCGCCTTCAGCGTTTTGGCATCGGGCTCTTCGCCTTCGAGATACTTTTCCATGATGTCGTCGTCCTGCTCGACGGCGAGTTCCATCATCTTCTCGCGATATTCGGCGACCTTGTCGGCCATATCCTCGGGTACATCGACATAGTTGAACGAAGCGCCAAGGCTTTCGTCTTCCCACACGATACCGCGATTGTTCACAAGGTCGACCACACCGAGCAGGTCGGCTTCGGCACCGATGGGCAAATACAGCACCAGTGGTGTCGCACCGAGACGTTCGACAATACTGTCTACGCAGTAGTAAAAGTCCGCACCGGTACGGTCCAATTTATTTACGAAGCACATTCTTGGTACGCCGTACTTGTCGGCCTGGCGCCATACTGTTTCGCTTTGGGGTTCCACGCCGGCGACGCCGTCGAACACGGCGACTGCGCCATCGAGGACGCGCAGGCTGCGTTCGACTTCGATGGTGAAGTCGACGTGGCCGGGGGTGTCGATGATGTTGATGCGGTGCTTTTCGCCCTTGCCGTCCTCGTTCTGCCAGAACGTGGTGGTGGCGGCGCTGGTGATCGTGATCCCGCGCTCCTGCTCCTGCTCCATCCAGTCCATCGTCGCCGCGCCATCATGCACTTCGCCGATCTTGTAGGACTTCCCGGTGTAATACAGGATGCGTTCGGTGGTCGTGGTCTTGCCGGCGTCGATATGGGCCATAATGCCGATATTGCGGTAACGCTCCAGCGGATAGTCGCGGGCCATGAGGGTATTCCTTAAACGGGTTCGGGGAGAGGCGGATGCCTGCCCCATGTAGGGTCTGGTGTTACGCCTTAAAGACGTCCCACCCTACCAACGATAATGCGAGAAGGCGCGGTTGGCGTCGGCCATGCGATGCGCGTCTTCGCGCTTCTTGACCGCATTGCCGCGATTGTTCGCCGCATCCATCAGCTCGCCCGACAGGCGCGCCGACATGGTGGTTTCCGCACGGCCACGCGCCGCACCGATCAGCCAGCGGATCGCCAGCGCCTGCGCACGTTCGGGACGCACCTCCACCGGCACCTGGTACGTCGCACCGCCGACACGGCGGCTGCGCACCTCTACCTGCGGCGATACGTTGTTCAGCGCATCGTGGAACAGCTGCACCGGATCGGCCTTGGCCTTGGTCTCCACCGTTTCCAGCGCGCCATAGACGATGCGCTCGGCCGTGGACTTCTTACCGTCGAGCATGAGGTTGTTCATGAACTTCGACAGGATCAGATCCTTGAACTTGGGATCGGGCAGGATGACCCGCTTTTCGGGACGACGACGACGTGACATATTCTCTAACTCCTTCGGAGTGCGCCCCGGCATCCGCCGAGGCTTGCGGCTCCAGCCCGCTCCCCCACCCGGCCACCCATAGGATACCCTTGGCAGGGCGACCGGGTGGGGGAGCGAACTGGACCCGCGGTGAAAACTCTCTCGCCCGCTACGATCCCCAGCGAAGGCTGGGGCCTCATGCGATGGGGCGAAACCTTGAACAATGCAGCACGAGATCCTGAACACCGTCGTTTATGACGACGCTTTCAGGATGATCATGCCCCCGGCATGATCATTTCGGCCGCTTGGCCCCGTACTTGGAACGGCTCTTGCGACGGTCCTTCACACCCTGCGTGTCGAGCACGCCGCGCAGCACGTGGTAGCGCACACCGGGAAGGTCGCGCACACGGCCGCCGCGGATCAGCACCACGGAGTGTTCCTGCAGGTTGTGCCCCTCGCCGGGAATGTAGCTGATGACCTCGCGCTGGTTGGTCAGGCGCACCTTGGCAACCTTGCGCAGGGCGGAGTTCGGCTTCTTCGGCGTGGTGGTGTAAACGCGGGTGCAGACGCCGCGCTTCTGCGGGTTGGCTTCCATGGCCGGAACCTTGGACTTCTCGCTTCTGCGGCGTGCGGCCCTTGCGGACCAGCTGGTTGATTGTCGGCATGAAGTACTCTTCACCTGTAAAGCGGCCCGACGCGCGACACCATGCCACACGAGCGAACCCATGATGATGCCGAAAGCTGTTCTGGGAAGGAGGAAGGCCGCGCAACGATCCCCTGCGAAGGCAGGGGCCTCATGCCATCAGCGCCAAGGCCGATGGCATGCCTTCTGTAAGAAGGCGCACGAACCTGAAACACTCCACCCGAAACACCTGACGGCACCGGATTACTTTGACGGCCACCCGCCCGAACGATCCTCGCAACCATCCGAACGCACAAAAAGCCCGACCGCAAACGATTCGCTCTGTCTGAGAGCGGGATCGAAGCACCGGACTTCCGGGACAAACCGGCAATGTTCAGTTCTATCTGTCCAACGACGCGTATGGCGTGCCGTGGATGAGAGGCCGTTTATGTTGGATATGGGGTGGGGTCAAGGTGTTCGTATCGGTATGTTTATGCTTGAGCGGCAGCCGCCTACTGATTGACTGAGAGACACAGGTCGGTCATCGTCTCATCTCAATGGGTTTAGCAGAGTGGAAGTAAAATGTCCGATAGCGTTAGTGAAAATTCGGCAACATACTTCGCGTATTTATCTGTGAAGGAGGGCCCCCGCGGCAGCCTAAAAACGGTATTTATTTGTAATGATGCCAGTGATGCGTACGGATGGAAAGTAAAACAGCAAACTAAGGACAATCCAGAAAATTTTTCTGATCTAGAAACAAAAGGATCGACTGTTGAAGATCCTAGAACCTCTACCGATGAGCTAGTCGAAAAAAATTCTGATCCGATTGAATTATCTGAATCTGATACGACATTTGCGGATCAGCTTTTATCGTTTACGTCATCTATAAAGTCTTTTTACGATCTTATTGACATAAACCAGATTGTGAGAGTTATTTTTCCAACGTTTTACATGGACAAAGAGTTTGGAGAATTGCGAAAGTCTCTTCCGTTGGTAGACCAAGAAGGTCTTCTTAAAATCTATGGCGTTCCAGACGACCGTCTTGCTACATTGAATAAGAAAATGAAGAAGATGCACCATACGCATGAAGGACTAGCCTCAATACCAGCGAATGTTCTAATGGGGATGGTAGCTAGATTTGATGCCAGTATAAGTGCTTTGGTGAGATTTTTGTTACTAAATAGACGTGAGAAGCTGTCTGGTGGCGAAAGGATGATACCCGTCAAGGAAGTGCTAGCAGTTGGTTCCTTCAATGAGCTTGTAGGCAAATTGATCGACGATGAAATTCATTCGCTTATGCGGGGAAGTCATTCGGATCAAATACGCTATATCGAAGAAAATTTCTCTATCGAAGTAAGAAAAGGATTTGAACGATGGCCCCAGTTCATTGAAGTTTTTGAAAGGAGAAACTTAGCAGCTCATGGCGAAGGCGCGGCAAACTCGCGGTATGATCGGGTTTGTAAGGAGCACAGGGTTCCCGATGCGCATCGATTAGGTATATTCGAAGATACGAATCTTTCTGACTCCTATCTTAGAAAAAGTACGGATTTACTACTCGAGTTTGGTATATTAATGATTTGGTGGTTGTGGTTAAAGAATACTACTGACCAAGTTGACAAAGCCTATAGCGAGATAAATAATTGCACCTATGAATTGATAACCGAGAAGCGCTACGAACTTTCAGCAAGAATATTGGAGTCTGCACTATCGCGGAAGACCGATGGCGCACCAGAGGTTATAAAGCGTATGATGGCAATAAATTTAGCGAATTGCTACAAGAAGCTTAACGACGACGAGTCCTATAAGAAGGCTATGAAATTGTTTGATTGGACAGCGTCTTCCGATGAATTTCAGATTTCTGTAGCTTCCCTTTGTCAGGATTACGAAAGAGTTTGTGAGTTAATGCCGCGGGTTATTGGAGATGATAAAGTTGGGAAAGTCGGATTCCGTGATTGGCCGGTTTTTGATTGGGTTAAAGAGGATGCAAGCGTGCGAGATAAATTTCTTGAGGTTTTCGGCGAACCGCTTGAGATAGCAGGAGGTGCCGGGTTTGAGGCTGATGAGGCCGATATGACCAGTGAGTAAACCATACGGCAGAAGTAAAGATAGCGTCATACGCATTTAAAAAACCATTTTCCTACACGCTCCCTTTCTGCAATCTGCTCCGGCATGACACATCCGAACGATCATGCCGCCCCCTCCCCCCACACTAACGAGACCGCACCGCACGCGCCCAAAGCGCCCTTCGAAACCGTATCCGGCAAGCAGGTGCTCGCCGATCTCGAAGCGGTCGAAAAACGCTCCGCCCCGCGTAATCCGAACTTCGACGAGAACGGCCAGTTGAGCGAGGCTTATCTCGCGCACATTGCCGCCAATCCCGACGAGCTGCCCGACTGCGAGGAAGTCGATTACGACGCGGAATACGGCAACCCCGAACCACCGGGTCGCTGCACGCGCGCCATTCCCCGCCAGGGCACCTCCGCCGTCGCCTATATCGGGGAGGAGCCGGACGCGGACGATCCGTTGCTGGCCTTCGAACCCTATCTTCACGCTCGCCCGCGTGGCAATTCCATCACGCCGGAGCGGCAGCGCACATTCATCGCCACCCTCGCCGCAACCGGCATCGTCCAGCAGGCGGCCCGTTCCATCGGCAAGTCGCTGGAGGCGCTGTACAAGCTGCGCGCGCGGCCCGGGGCGGAAGGGTTCCGGGAGGCATGGGAGGCGGCGCTGGATCGCGGGGTGCAGCGGCTGGAGGACTGTGCGCTCGAACGCGCCATCCAGGGCACGCCCACGCCCATCGTCTCGGGCGGCAAGCTGCTGGGCGAGTGGGACAAGCCCGACAACATGCTGCTGCGCTTCCTGCTGCGATACCGCCTGCCGCAACGCTATGGTGCGCAGCAGTTGCAGCCCGGCGATGCGGTTTACGAGCGCATCCGGGACGAGGTGATGCAGGACTATCGCGACAACGGGCCCACCCCGGCGGACTCGATGGCAAAGCTGGAGAAAATGTTCGAGGCGAAGCGCAAGCAGCGCCTGCGGCAGGAGGCCGCCGAGCTGGAGGCGTTTCCGGAGCTGCGCCGCATGACCGCTGCGCAATGGGAGGCGGAGAAGGCGGGCGCGAGCGCGGAGGAGGTGGCGGCGCTGGGCCACACGGCGTTCGAGCGCATCTCGGACTGGCACGCGCATCTGGTCGACGACGCGATGGAAGCGTCGGTGGCGATGTATCGGGAGAGCGAGGGGCGGGCGCTGGATACGCCGGATGACGACGGGTCGGGTGAAGACGGGTCGGCCGCGCGTTAGTCGTCCGCTACGTTATGCGATGTCCGGGCCGTTCCCGGCGAGAAACGCCACCAGCGCGCGGACCTTTTTCTGGCGCCATTGCGGCAGGGGGGCGACCAGCCAGTAGGCGCGGCGTCCCTCGTCCGGCCCCTCCAGTATCGTGACCCGGCCCGCCGCGATGGCGTCCTCCACCAGCAGCAGCGGCAGCACCGCGCGGCCCATCCCCGCCGCCGCGCTGCTCAGCGCCTGTCCGGCATTGGCGACCTGCACCGAAGGCGTCGCGCCTTCCGGCAGCGGGGCACCGGGCCAGTCGATCCACTCGTCCTTCGCGGCATCGTCCGCATCGGTGGCCGCCACCACCACGCGGCGGGCGGGTGCGAGTTCCACGCCTTCCAGTTCGCCCGGTCCGTCCGCCAGCCGGATCGCCATGTCGAGGTTGGCCTCGGCGAAGTCGGCGTGTTCGTTCTCGATCAGCTGGAAGCGGGTGCCGGGGTGCGCGGTGCGATAGGCGGCGAGGCGCGGGGCGAGCCACTGCGCGTAGAATTCGCGCGGGGCGGCGATGGTGAAGCGGTCGCTCGCCTGCCCCGCCTGCATCGCCTGCACGCTTTCCTCGAATTTCAGGAAGCCTTCGCGCAACGGGTCCAGCCCCGCCGCGCCCTCCGCCGTCATCTCGAGCCCCCGGCTGGTGCGGCGGAACAGCACGGTGCCGAGATGATCCTCCAGCGCCCTGATCTGCTGCCCCACGGCGGCAGGCGTCACCGCCAGCTCGTCCGCCGCGCGGGTAAAGCTGAGGTGGCGCGCGGCGGCGTCGAATACGCGCAGGGCGTTCAGGGGCAGGTGGGTGCGCTTCATGTCACGCGCGACCTATGGTTCCGGCGCGCGGTGTGCAAGGCGGGATGGTGTCGGCAGGCATGACCGGGCGGCTGACATATGTTGGTTTTACGAGATGAAACGTACTGCATTCGCCATCATCGCTCTCGGTTTGGCCAGTCTGGCCATCAAACCCCTCCCCGCTGCGGCATCGCAATCCATGACCGCGCGCTTCGCGGACTTGGCACATGCGCCGGCATCCGGTTTCGAACGCAATTTCTACTGGTACGGCGTGGCGGGGATGCACACCAGCAATGCGGGTGCGATGGCCGAAATGGACGGCTTCCGCAGCATGCTGTCTGCCGCGCGATCCAGGAGGCGGCGCAGGCACGGGGCAATATCGTCGATGCCGACATGCCGCTTAAATATGTCCGGATGCTGGCCGATGACGGTTCGGAGCAAAGGGTGCTCGACGTGTGCCGCAAGGACTACCCGCGTCTGCTCCGGTAACGCGTTACCGTGCCGTGGCGGGTGCCGCGAGCGGGAAATAGGGGATGCGGATTTCGACCGGTTCGCCCGCCGCATTCGCAAACGTATAGAACCCCTCCATCGAACCATGCGGCGTCGTCAGCGGACAGCCTGAAACATAGTCGTGGCTCTCGCCCGGCGCGAGCAGCGGCTGTTCACCGACCACCCCGTCGCCATCGACATGGTTCACCATCCCGCGCCCGTCGGTAATCCGCCAGTGGCGGCTGCGCAGCGTCATCGGCGCATCGCCCCCGTTCTCGATGCGGATGTGGTACATCCAGAACCACTTGCCCGCTGCGGGTTGCGACTGTTCGGGCAGGAAGTTGACGGCAACCCGCACGGTGATCCCGGCGGTTGTCGCGGCGTGGGCAAAGAGTTCTTTCATAGCGCTACGCAATCTAACGGCCCCGCCGCGCCAAGGGTAGTGGGGGTGTGCAAAGTTTTGCGCATGCCGTGCTACATCGTCTCGACGCGCCGGATGCCGCCAACCGCATTGTCCGCGTCATCTTCGCCAGTGTCCTCGGCAACCGGCATCGGGCGATCCGAAGGATTGTGCTTTGCCAGAAACGCCAGCAGCGCATCGTACCATTTGCGCGTGTTCACCGCGTCGCTGAACCCGTGCCCCTCGCCGGCCAGCACCAGCTCCTCCACCGGCTTGCCCGCTGCCTTGGCCGCATCGCGCAGGCTCTCGAACTGGCTGAACGGCACGCGCCAGTCCGCCGTGCCATGCGCAAGCAGCACCGGCCACGTCAGCCGCGACACCTGCCGCGCCGGCGAATAGGCAGCCAGCGCGGCGGCCTTGTCCTCCCCTGCAACCTGCCCTTGCCAGCGCCGCACGATATGCCGTTCGAAGAAATCGCGGTCGTATTCCAGCTGTTCGGGCCAGTCTGTTACGCCCGCCCAGCTCGCCGCGCAGCGATAGCGTTCCGGATTGCGGATTACCGCCCACAGCGAGGCGTATCCGCCGTAGCTGCCGCCGACCATGCACACGCGATCCGGGTCGGCATGGCCCTGCGCCACGGCCCAGTCCATCGCGTCGTCGAGATCGTCCTGCATCCGCCGTCCGACTTCGCCGATGCCAAGATCCTCGAACGCCGCACCCAGTCCGCCGCTGCCGCGATAATTGGGTTGCAACACGGCATACCCGCGATTGGCGAGTAGCTGCACATCGTCGTCGTATTTCGCGGTATCGCGCACACCATACGGCCCGCCATGCGGCATGATGACCAGCGGCGCAGGTTTCTTCACCGGCTGGCGCGGCAACGTAAGATAGCCCTCGATCGGCGTGCCGTCGCGCGCATCGAAGGCAATCCGCCGCACCGGCGCAAGCTGCGCGAAATCCACGCCGCGCTTGAAATCGTCGAACAGGTCGAGCCGCTTCGTCGCACGGGTGTAGATATACAGCGCGCCGGGGTCCGCCGCATCGCTATGCTCCACCAGCAGACGGGGGCCGTCATACGCCGGTTGCAGCATGACTTGCCCGCTGCCTAGCGCAGTTTCCAGCGATGTCTGCAGTTCGGCCAGCTCCGGATCGAGCCAGGTGTGCAGCGTGGTATCCTCGACATAGGCCGCCGCCAGTAACGTGCCGTCTCGGTCCAGATCGACGTGATGCACATCGCGCAACGGATGCGCGAACACCACCTTGCCCGGCGTGCCGGTGCGGAAATCGAACGCGCGCAATACCTTGCGCCCCCCGGCATTGCGCATGATGGCATAGCCTTCGTCCGAGCCGGGGCGGATGCCGATGGCGTCCCACATATCCGCACCTGCCCGGTCGTCCTTGTCCACCTTGCCGACGCGCTGCCAGTCCTCCCCTGCCGACCCGCGATAGAAGAAAGTGTAGTCGGACCGGTCCACGCTGCGCAGGCCCAGCCGCACCACGCCGCCGGTATCGGCCTGCCAGGAATTTATGCCGTTGCGCCGTTTCTGCACCAGTTGCGCCGCGCCGATCCCGCCGCCCGACAAGGAAAAGCGCCAGACGTCGGGGTCGCCCTTCCACTTGGCGGCAATCGACATCAGCACATGGTCGCCCGCCGGATCGACATGCAAGATGTCGTCACCGCGAAAGCCCTGTTCGGCCAAACCGACATAGCCGCTGAAACCGGTGACGATATCGTGGACCATCGTGCTCGTCGCCCACTGGCCGGTCATGCGGTAGCGTTTGGATTTGGCATACGCATTGCCGCCGATGGAATAGAGCAGCCGCTGGTTGCCCGCCCACCGGAACGACCGCAGCCACCCCGCCCGGCCTGTATCGATGCGCGTCACCAAAGCACGACTGTCCGTATCGAATACTGCAATCGTGGCACGTCCATCCACCACGGTTTCGACGGCGATACGCCTGCCATCTGGCGACAGTTTTGCATCGCGCAGGTCGTTGCGGGTGGCAAAGGCTTCGGTCGGGATAAGGTCCGGCCAGCCATCTGCGGATGTGGCTTGGGCGGACGGGGCGGTCTGGGCTGCGCCGTCGTCCTGCGCAGACGCCGGACCGGCCAAGGCCAGCCCGATCAGCACCGCCCATTTCGCCATCGACCGCATCGCCCGCTCCCCTTTGAAACTGCTCGCCGAACCTACCGGACGCGGCGCACAAGGCAAGCGGGACGGCAGCGGCCCCGATGATACTGACCTCAATGCGGTGCCAGCCCCTGCTCCAGACCCGTGCGATCCTCCAGCGCGTGGCGGTCGAACAGGTCGGCACTGGCGGTGTTGAGGCCGACAATGCGGGTGTGGCGGCCATTGCGGCGCATGCGGTCCACCGCCTTTTCCAGCGCGCCGATGGCCGAGATGTCCCAGAAATGCGCCTTGCTGACGTCGATCACCACGGTGTCGGAGGCGTCGGCATAGCGGCTTTCCGGACCGAGCATTGCCACGAACTTGTCCACGCTGGCGAAGAAGACCTGCCCGCTGATGTGATACACGCTGCTGTGCGGGCGGCGCACCCGCTCCACGGTGAACATATTGCGCACCTTGCCTGCGAAAAAGATGCCGGAGAGCAGCACGCCGGTCAGCACGCCCAGCGCAAGGTCGTGCGTCCACACCGTGACCGCGACCGTCGCCAGCATAACCGCGCTGCTGGCGGGTGGATGGACGCGCAGGTTGGGGATGGAGTTCCAGCTGAACGTGCCGATCGACACCATGATCATCACCGCCACCAGCGCCGGCATCGGCACCGCGCCGACATAGCTGCCCAGCACGGTCAGCAGGAACAGCAGGAACGCGCCCGCAACGAAGGTGGACAGCCGCCCGCGTCCGCCGCTGGCGACATTGATGACCGACTGCCCGATCATCGCGCATCCGCCCATGCCGCCGAAACATGCCGCGACGAAGTTGGCGAAGCCCTGCCCGGCCACTTCCTGCCGCTTGTTGCTGTCCGTATGCGTCATGTCATCCACGATCTGCGCGGTCAGCAGGCTTTCCAGCAGGCCGACAGCAGCCATCGTGATCGAATAGGGCGCGATGATGCGCAGCGTTTCCAGCGTCAGCGGCACGTCGGGCCAGGTCAAGGACGGCAGGCCGGTGGGCAGCTCGCCCATCTGGCCCACGGAGATGACCGGTGCGCCCCAGACCACCGCCACGGCGGTCAGAATGACGATGGCGACCAGCGGGCTGGGCACCATCTTGGTCAGGCGCGGCACGCCGTAGATCATGGCGAGACCGGCGGCGACCATCGCATATGTCACCCAGGTTACGCCGTCGGTGCGGGGATCGAGCTGCGGAATCTGTGCGATGAAGATCAGGATCGCCAGCGCGTTGACGAAGCCGGTAATGACGCTGCGGCTGACGAACTGCATCAGCAGGTCCAGCCGCAGGATGGCGGCGACGCCTTGTATCAGCCCCATTAGTATGGTCGCAGCGAACAGGTATTCCACCCCGTATTCGCGCACCAGCGGCACCACCACCACGGCCACGGCGGCGGTCGCGGCGGAGATCATGCCGGGCCGCCCGCCGACCAGCGCGATCACCATCGCAATCGCCACACTGGCATACAGCCCGACGCTGGGATCGACGCCCGCGATCAGCGCAAACCCGATGGCTTCCGGGATCAAAGCCAGCGCAACGACGATGCCCGCGAGGATATCGGCGCGGATATTGCCGAACCATTCGCCGAAATACCGTGACGCGTAGCTACGGCGCGCGGCGGGGATCGCGACGGTGGGGGACGCGGCTTGGGTCATGGCGGGCTTTCGTGGAATACGTAAAAAGGTCGCGCGCCGCCTAGCCGCTTATGCTGCAATGCACAACCGGCGCACCACCACCCGGCCCTGATCTGATTACCGCAGTGCTTCACTGCCGACAGGCGTATCGGCAGGATTATGTTCTGCCAAAAAGGCTTCCAGCGCATCGTACCAGGCCTGCTCGGTAACAGCATCAGTGAAGCTGTGGCCCTCGTCCAGCTCCAGCGTTTCCACTGGCACCGGCGCATCGCGGGTGGCGCGCACGAACGTCTCGTATTGCGCAAACGGGACGCGGCGGTCGGTCCTGCCATGCGCCAGCAGCACGGGCCGCTTCAGCGTTTCCGCCATCTCGACGGGCGACACCTCGTCCAGATCCAGCTTGTCTTCGCCGCGCAACCGCCCTTTTTGGGCGCGATAGCCACGTCGTCCCAGATAGTTGCGGTCGTATCGCAACAGATCGTCCCAGTCGGTCACTCCGGCCCAGCTCGCCGCGCATCGATACAGTTCGGGATTGCGCAGCACGGCCCACAGGGCGGCGTATCCGCCATAGCTGCCGCCGACCATGCAGACGCGGTCCCCGTCGACGACGCCCTTGTCGACCGCCCAGGCACGCGCATCGTCCAGATCGTCCTGCATCGCCCGTCCGACCTGGCCTTCGCCCAGTTTCTCGAACGACCGGCCATAGCCACCCGACCCGCGATAATTGGGTTGCAGCACGGCATAGCCGCGATTGGCCAACAGCTGCACCTCGTCATCGTAGCGCAGCGTGTCGCGCACGCCGAACGGTCCGCCATGCGGCAGGATGATTAGCGGCAAGCCCTTTGCCGCACGACCTCGCGGCAGGGTCAGGTAAGCGCGGATGTTCTGTCCGTCGCGCGTGGCGATATCCACCGCTTCGGGCCGGACCAGATCAGCGGGGTCCATGCCGGGCCGCACATTGTCGAACAGGGCAAGCTGCCGTTCGGCAGGGGTGTAAATATACAGCGCACCTGGATCGGCGGCGGTGCCGGTATAGATGATCATGCGCGTCTCGTCGTCGCTGACCGACAAAATCCGCACGCTGGTATCGGGCAACACCTGTTCCAGCATGCGCTGGTGTTCCGCCATCGCCGGATCGAACCAGTGCGACCGGTATTCGTCATCGGTATAGCCGACACCCTGCACCCGACCGCGCGATCCAAGAACGGAACCGATCGACTGGCCGGGCACGGCATGGACGGTTTTCCCGACCTCGCCCGCGGCGTAATTGAATTCATAAAGAGCCTCGCGCCCTTCCGCGTCCGGGATCAGCGCGTATCCGGTGTCCGAACCGGCGAACAGGCCGATGCCGTCCCACATCTCCTCTTCATCACTGTCACGCTTGGCGCGGGCGACGCGGTTCCAGCTGTCGTCCGGGCCGGAGCGGTAGGTCACATACAGCCGTCCGCTGGACAACCGCCCGTAGCCCATCCGCACCACGCCCGCATCGTCCGCCAGCCAGTCGCCGACATCCTTGCGCGCCGGTTGCACCTTGACCGCCGCCTGCGCGCCCGATCCGTCCAGCGGAAAGCGCCACACGTCGGGCCAGCTATACATGTCCTGCGCCACGTCGAGCAGCACGAAGCCGCCTGCGGGATCGACATGGATGACATCGTCGCCGATCAACGCCTGTTTCGCAAAGCCGAGATAGTGCTTTTCGTTCTTAGCAAAATCGTATGCGTAGGCGCGGCTGATATACACCTCGCGCGCACCGATCGTCAGCTTGCCGCCGAGCGAATAGACGATACGGTCGTTCCCGGCCCAGCGGAACCAGTTGAGGTCGAGATCCTTCGTGAGCGGGATACTGCGAAGCGCCTCCATCGTAGCGGCGTCGTAGAAGGACAGCATTCTGGTGCCGTCGATCGTAATGCTGAAGGCAAACCGCCCGCCATCTGGCGAAAGGCTGGCATCGACGAAATCGTTGCGTCCGGCAAAGGCGGAGGTGGCAATGTGCGCCGGCGGGCCGGTCTCGGCTGCGGCGGATGTGGCCGGCGCAGCAGGCGGAGCTTGCGCATCATCTTGCGCCTGGGCGGGCGCGCCCAATGTCAGGCAAGCCAGCAGCGCCACCCAATATCGATACGCCATCACGCCCCCTTTTTTGCCGCCTGTCTGATATCCGGCATAATACCATCGAGCGTCCAGCACAAAACGCTTTATGCAAGCGCCTCTGCGATCTGCCCTAGCCGCTCTTTGCCGAAGAACATCTCGTTTCGCCCGTCCCCGGCGACCCACATGGTCGGGATACCGAATGCACCGCGCGCAACTGCATTGTCTGTAGCGTCGGCCAGCGCCTGTTTTACCGCCGCGTCCTGTGCCTTTGCCGCCAGCGCACCTGCGTCGAGGCCAGCTGAAGCCAGAGCTGTCGCGACTTCGTCCGCATCGGTGACGTCCAGCCCGCGTTCCCAAACCGGCGGCAGCAGCGCATCGACCATCGTGATCCGGTCCTGATGCGAAAGCGCGGTCAGCATGCGTTGCAGGGTGATGGAATTGAACGGGAAACCGGGGTTCATGGTGAACCGGTCCAGCCCGTGCTTCGCGATGAACCGCCGCATTTCCAGCATGGCATAGGCGTTCTTGCCTTTCACATCGGCATCGCGGAACATGGGCGGGGCATTGCCGGTCAGCTTGTGCATCCCGCCTAGGAACACCGGGGTTACCTGCACGGTGGCACCGTGTTCGGCCGCAATCGCCTTCAACGGCTCCCACACGAGGTAGGCGTTAGGGCTGACGAAATCGAACAGCAGTTCCACGGACGTGTCATCGGAAGAAAGGGTCATGCGCTAAATCCCCGCCGCGCCGAGTGCGCGGTCCATGTCTTCGGTGATGTCGGCAATATCTTCCAGCCCGACATTGATGCGCAGCAGCCCCTCGGTCACGCCCATTTCGGTGCGCGCGTCCTGTCTCCATTCCGGCATGCGTGGTGCTGGCCGGGTGGCACATCAGGCTGCGCGTATCGCCGATATTGTTGCTGATATCGACCAGTTCCAGCGCGTCCAGCACGACATGGGCCTGTTCACGCCCGCCCGGAACCTCGAAGCTGAAGATCGGGCCGAACGCGTCCATCTGCTTCGCCGCAAGATCGTGGCGCGGGTGGCTGGCAAGGCCCGGATGCAGCATCCGTCCGCCTTTCGCAGCCAAGCGGTCCTCGACGAATTGCCCCAGCGCCAGCGCATTCTCGCTTTGCCGGTGCGCGCGCAACGATAGCGTCTCCAGCCCCTTATGCACCACCCAGGCATTAAACGGCGCGAGCGTCGGGCCGGTATTGCGCTGGAACGACATCAGCGTTTCGGTGATCCATTCCTCGCTGCCGCAAATCGCGCCCGCCATCACGCGGCCCTGCCCGTCCATCAGCTTGGTCGCACTGTAGGCCACAACATCCGCGCCGAATTCCATCGGGCGTTGCAAGGCGGGGCTGGCGAAGGCGTTGTCCACCACCGTCACGATGCCATGCGCCTTGGCCAGCGCGCAGACACGCGCAAGATCGACGATATCGAGCGTGGGGTTGGCGGGCGTTTCGAAGAAGAAGACCTTTGTATTGGGCTGGATCGCCGCTTCCCACGCCGCATCGTCGGCGCTGTCGATCACGGTGGTTTCGATGCCGAAGCGCGGCAGCAGGCTGTCGACCAGCCAGCGGCACGACCCGAACGCCGCGCGCGCCGCAACGCAGTGGTCGCCCGCCGAGAGCTGGCACAGCAGCGCCGCCGTCATCGCCGCCATCCCGCTGGCCTGTGCGCGGCAGGCTTCGGCACCTTCCAGCAGGGCGATGCGCTCTTCCAGCATCGCGACGGTCGGGTTCTGGAGCCGCGAATAGGTCATGCCCTCGGCTTCGCCCGCGAACCGCGCTGCGACGGTGGCGGCATCGTCGTAGGTATAGCCGCTGGTCAGGAACAGCGCCTCGCTCGTCTCGCCCTGCTCGCTGCGCCAGGTGCCGCCGCGCACGGCCTGCGTCGCGGGGCGCCAGTTCCGGGTTGTCGAACGGTCCATGCCGGTGGTCTTTTTCATGGGCGCAGCGGTGGCGCGACAGCTATCGGTTCGTCAAGCGCGAAGGGTCTTGCGCGCGACATGGGCGCGCCTTAGCGCATCCCGCAATGTCACACGCCTATCCGCATCAGAACGATCCGTGGCGCTGGTCCGCCGCGCTGGTGCTGGCCTTCGGTGCGCTGGCGCTGGTCCGGTTGACGATCCCGTCGGGGCCGCTGTTCGACGAGGTGCATTACCTGCCCGCCGCGCGTGCGCTGCTGGAGGATTGGGGCTGGATCAACCGCGAGCATCCGCTGCTGGGCAAGCTGTTTATCGCAGGTGGCATGGCTGTCTTTGGCGACACACCGTTCGGCTGGCGGATCATGCCGCTGCTGGCTGGGATGCTGGCGCTGTATGCCGGAATGCGCGCGGTGTGGCATGCGACTGGCACACGGTTCGCCAGCCTCGCTTGCGGGTGGCTGCTGGCGACCGGCTTCGCGCTGTTCATCCATGCGCGGATCGCGATGCTGGACGTGTTCATGGTGGCGTTCTTCCTCGTGGCGCTGTGGCAGTGCGCAGGCGCGGTTCGGCAGCCAGAGACGGGACGCCGGCGGCTGGCACTGGCCGGCGTCGCGCTGGGGCTGGCGATGGGGTCCAAGTGGAACGTGCTGGTGCTCGCCATGCTGCCGGGGCTGGCGTTCTTCGCCGCGCGACTGGCGGCGGGGCGGCGCAGGCTGCTGACCAGTCGCCGGGGTGCGCCGGTGCCCGGCATCGCCTTGTGGGAGGCGGCGCTGTTGCTCGGTGCCTTGCCGCTGACGGTCTATTGGCTGACCTTCCTGCCCGCGCATTTCGCGCCGTCCGACCCGTTGCAGCCGGACGGGTTCATCGCGCTGCATACCGAAATCCTGCGGTTGCAATCGTCGGTCATCGCGGTGCATCCCTATCAGAGCCAGTGGCCCGACTGGGTGCTGAACCTGCGCGCGATCTGGTATCTGTACGAAGACACCGACGGGGCGCAGCGCGGCATCATGCTGATCGGCAATCCGCTGACCATGCTGGCGGGGCTGCCCGCGCTTGGCTGGGCGGCTTGGGCCGCATGGCGCCAGCGGCGGTGGGACGCGGCGGCGGTGGTGGTGCTATATGCGGTCGGCGTCGGCATGTGGGCGGTGGTCGATAAACCGGTGCAGTTCTACTACCACTATTTCCTGCCGAGCTGCTTCCTGCTGGCCGCGCTGGCGATGGCGCTGGATGCGCTGTGGCAGGCGGGCGGACGATGGCGACGCTGGCTGGCGCTGGCGGTGCTGGCGGGTGCGGGCGGCGTGTTCGCGTTCTGGTACCCGATCCTGAGCGCGGCCCCGCTGGCAGGCGAGCAGAGCTTCACGACCTGGGCCTGGTTTGCGGGATGGCGCTAGTCCCCGTCATTGCGAGCGGCAATCCAGAGCGTTCGGGCGCTATTCTCGCTTTAAGAGGTTTGTTTCGCGCAGAGATCGCAGAGGAAATGGGGACGCAGAGATGTCGCGCCTGCGGCGGAGCCGCTTTCAATTACCTTGTCTCGTGCAAAGTTTACGCATTGAACTAAATATGCCTGCGGCGCAGCGCCCTCTGAGTTCTCATTTCCTCTGCGATCTCTGCGCGAACCCTGAATTCGTGCCGACCTCACAACAGGTTTCTTAATACTGCCCCCAGACAAACCGGCTCGACAGCGCGTAATTCCACACCGCACCCACCACGATCCCCGCCAGCGCGGCCAAGGCCCAGTAAACACCGCGCTCCACCAGAAACGCCGCCATCGCCACATTCGCCAGCGCCCCCACTGCGCAGGTGCCGCAAAAGCCCAGCCAGCCGCGCAACATCGCGCCCGCCCCGACAAGCCGCCGGTCGCGATAGGTCAGCCAGTTGTTAAGCCAGAAATTGAACGTCATCGCCGCAAACGTCGCGACGGCCTGCGCCTTCCAGAAGGTCGCGGTCACACCCGGATAGAGCGGCGCGAGGACGAGGAAGTGCACCAGCACGCCCAGCGCGCCGACCGTGCCGAACAGCGCGAACCGCACCGGCACCAGCCGCCCGAAGGTGCGCTCGTACAGTCCCACCAGAAACTCGAACGCGACGGCACGATCCAGCTTGCTCTCCCCGCTGCGCCGCGCCGCGAACTGCATCGGCACTTCGCGCACGCGCAGCGGTTCGGGCGATGTCGCAAGTATGTCGAGCAAGATCTTGAAACCAATCCCAGAAAGACGCGGCGCAAGCGTACGCAGGCGCGCGGTTTCCAGCAGGAAATACCCGCTCATCGGGTCGGTCAGCTCGGTGCCGGTCAGCCGCCGTGCAATCCTGTTGGCAAGGCCCGACGCCGCCTCGCGCCGCGCATCCGCCAGCCCCGCCGCGCTGGCTCCGTCGGCAAAGCGGCTGGCCATCGCAAGATCCGCCTGCCCGCCCTGCACCGCCGCCAGCATCGCAGGCAACAGCGCCGGATCGTGCTGGTGGTCGGCATCCATCACCGCCACGAATGGCGCGGCGGTGGCGCACATGCCCTCGATCGCGGCGGAGGCCAGTCCGCGCCGGCCCGATCCGTGGCCGATGCGCTGTATAACGCGAATGCGCGGATCGTTCGCGGCCAGTGCGCGCGCGGCATCGGCGGTGCCGTCGGCGCTGTCGTCATCGACCACGATGACTTCCCATTCAACACTGCCCATCGCCTTATCGATACGCGCGACCAGTGGCGCGACATTGTCGCGCTCGTTCAGCGTCGGCAGGATGATGGCTAAATCTAGCAATACATCCTCCCCGAAACGGGGAGGGGGACCAGCGCAGCTGGTGGAGGGGCACTACCGGAGATGCTATTGCCCGTGCCTCTCCACCATCCTGCGGATGGTCCCCCTCCCCCAAAAGGGGAGGACTTAGAGTGCCCCAAGAACCGCATCGCCGATTTCTGCGGTCGAGGCCGTGCCGCCAAGATCATGTCCGCGCACATCGTCCGCCAGCGTCCGCGCCACGGCGGTTTCCACACGCACCGCGTCGGCTTCCCGCCCGAACGAATGGCGCAGCATCATCGCCGCGCTCAAAATCGCTGCAACCGGGTTGGCGACGCCCTGCCCGGCAATATCGGGCGCGCTGCCGTGGATGGGTTCGTAGAGGCCGAAGGTGCCGTATTCGGTCTGCCGTTCGCCCAGGCTGGCGCTGGCCAGCAGGCCGATGGAGCCGACGCAGGCGCTGGCAAGGTCGGACAGGATATCGCCGAACAGATTGCCGGTCACGATGGTGTCGAATGCGCCCGGATCACGCACCAGCTGCATCGCGGCATTGTCGACATACATGTGATCGAGCGTCACGTCGGGATAGTCGCCCGCCACATCGCACACCACATCGCGCCACAGTTGGCTGGTTTCCAGCACATTGGCCTTGTCCACGCTGGTCAGCCGCCCGTTCCTTCCCTGCGCGGCACGAAAGCCTGCATGGGCGATGCGGCGCACTTCGGGTTCGGCATAGGACATCATGTCCCACCCCTCGCGCGCGCCGTCCGTCGTTTCGCGCATGCCCTTGTCGCCGAAATACACATCGCCGTTCAGCTCGCGTACGATCAGCAGATCGATCGCGCCCGCCACGTCGGGCTTGAGCGATGACAGCCCCTCCAGCCCCGGCATCGTGCGCGCGGGGCGCAGGTTTGCGAACAGGCCAAGCTTTGCGCGCAAGCCCAGCACCGCCTGTTCGGGCCGCAGCGCGCGTTCCAGACCGTCGCACGCGGGATCGCCCACCGCACCGAACAGCACGGCATCGGCGCGGGTAGCCATGTCGAGCGTTTCATCGGGCAGCGGATGGCCGTGGCGGTGATAGCCCGCCGCGCCGACATCGCCGGTGAACAACGCCAGACCGGGCAGCGCCAGCGCCTCCAGCACGCGCACCGCTTGCATCGTCACTTCGGGGCCGATCCCGTCGCCGGGCAGTATCGCGATTTTCAACCCATTCGTCCCAATCGTTCACCCAGCATCGTGCGCGCGGCCATAACATCGCCGCGCCGGTCGGCAAGCAGGTAGCGCTGGATGGGCGTGCCTGCCGCGAGAAACGGTCGAGCAAATCGTCCAGCGCCGCATCGGCAGGCGGCGCACCGCCGCCATAGCCCAGCTCGCGCAGCAGCAGCGCCTCGTAAGCCAGCATTCCGCGCAGCCATTCGCGCGCCGATCCGGCATTGCAGATCGCATCGAGCAGCGCCACCAGCGCGCCGTGCAGCGCAGGGTAGGCATTGCGTTCGGGCAGCACGGTAGCGGTCAGCGCGGTGGCCCAGCCGATGGCGGCGGCGGGCAGCGGTTCGGACAGCCACGGGCCGCGGCTGGTCACTAGCTCAAGCCGCGCAAACGGCAACTGCGTGTCGGATTTGGCGCGGATATCGGCGGCGACGATATTGCCGGGAATAACTACCGGCCGCAGCGCACGGCCTCGACCGCCCGCGACATAGGCTGCGACCATCCCCGCTTCGGCGGTCATCATGCGTGCGATAACCGCTGTCTCGCCATGCGCGCGGGCGGACAACAGAATGGCGTGGGCGCGCAGGTTCATCGGCGCACCACCCAGGGTGTCAGGCTTCGCGCATAGCCTCTTTCGATGTCTTTACGGCCAGCGATTCGGCGCGGTCCATCGACCAGTTCTTTTGCATCCGAACCTGTGGATTGGGTGCACACCAAAGTTCGCCCGTCGCGTCGATTGCCGTCACCCACATCAGATTGTGTTCGGCACCGTAGTCGATCACGGCCAGCGCGCTGCCATCGCCTTTGCCAAGGACATGCAGGGGTATCGGCGGATTGAGTTGCGTCAGCATAGTCGCCACCTTTCGATGACGCTGGTTTATCCGCTCGCATACAATAGCGATACGCGATAAATGTAATCCCGCATTGCCATTCGAAGCAGACGGGTTTGGCTACTCGCCGAGCTTCGCTTCGAGCGCAGCGACCCGCTCCGCCAGCGCAGTGCTATCTTCGCGTGCCTTCGCGGCCATCGCCTTTACCGTGTCGAATTCCTCGCGGCTGACGAAATCCATGCCGCCCATCGCTTCCTTCACGCGGTCGCGCGCGCTCTCGCGGGCCTCGCGGGTCATGCCCGCAAAGGTGCCCGCCGCGCTGTTGGCGAGTTTGACGAAATCGGCGATCATCGGGTTCTGGCTTTGCATGCGGCATATCTGGCGATGCGAGCCGTGCCGCGCAAGTGTCTTAGAACTCCACCCGCTGCACGGCCTGCGTCGGGTCCACCCCGTCGGCATCGGGATTGAGCGCCAGGAACTGGTAATTCAGCACGCCTGCAAAACAGACCCAGACGAGATACGGCACCAGCAGCAGACCCGCCAGCGGACGTATTTGCCAGAACCGCGCGATGGTCGCGGTCAGCACCAGTACCAGCACGGTCAGCACGATCAGCCCGCCCGTCATTTCATATGCGCCGAAAAACACCGGCGTCCACGACAGGTTCAGCGCGAACTGCACCGCGAACAGCACCAGCGCGGCGGTCCGCCCCTTCGCACCCCACGCGGCGCAGACCAGCGCCAGCGCGATGCCCATCATCACATACAGGATGCTCCACACGATGCCGAACCACATCGGCGGCGGGAAGATCGCGGGCTTTTCAAGGCTCCGGAACCAGACGGTATCGGGGCTGCCCAGCTGGCCGAACAGGAAGCCCAGCAACAGGCAGCCGGGCACCGCGAACAGCGCCCAGCGCAGGAAACTTGCGCGCAGTTGGCCTTTGGATGCCAGCATCGTCATGGTTGCGCTCTCCGTATGCGAATCCTCATCCGGCGCTTTTGCGCCGTGGCACGACTTATAGGCGGCGCGCGAAAGGCGGCAATGGCAGGCGTCGCGTTGGCACAGGGTCGTGCCGTCGCGGGTCAGCTTGTTGTGTCACGTGTTGTGTTGCGCAGAGTCCGGCGCGCCGAGACCAGGAACTCCACATTGCCTTCCGGGCCGGTGATCGGGCTGCGTTCGATGCCCTGCACGTCCCAGCCCGTCGTCGCCCAGCCACGCGGCGGTGTCGTCGCAGACGCGGGTATGCAGCGCCGGGTCGCGCACCACGCCGCCCTTGCCCACTTCGCCGCGCGCCACTTCGAATTGCGGTTTGATCAGCGCGACCAGCCGGCACTCCGGTTCGGCCAGCCGCAACGGCACCTCCAGCACCTTGGCCAGCGAAATGAACGAGGCATCGCACACCACCCAGCTGAAGGTTTGCCCGACGAGCTCCGGCGTCAGCACCCGCGCGCTGGTCTGTTCCAGCACGGTGACGCGCGGATCTTCGCGCAAGGTATAGGCCAGCTGGTTGGTGCCGCTGTCCACCGCGATCACATGCGCCGCACCTTTCGTCAGCAGCACATCGGTAAAGCCGCCGGTGGAACTGCCCACATCCATCGCAGTCACGCCCGCCGGCTCCAGCGCGAACGCCTCCAGCGCATGCGCCAGCTTGATGCCGCCACGCCCGACCCACGGATGGTCGCGCCCCCGCACTTCCAGCGGCGCATCGTCCGCCAGCGCCTGCCCCGGCTTCGCCAGCTTCGTCTCGCCGGAAAACACGATGCCCGCCATCACCAGCGCCTGCGCCCGCGTGCGGCTGGGTGCCAGACCGCGCTGGACGAGCAGCTGGTCGATACGTGTCTTGCGTGGCATGATGGCGGCGATAGAAGGGCGCAGGCGCATTTGCCAAGCGCGAAGCAAGCTGCACCCGTCCCGATTCAGGAGCACCCCGTCCCCGATGCGCCTTCCCCTGTCCCTGTTCGTATCTGCGTGCATTATCGGCGGCTGCACCTCCGAACCCGCTGAAACCGCACCCGAAGCGGTCGCCACGCCCGCCGTGGTGTTGACCGGCAACCCGGCCCCTGCCCTCCCGGCGGGAAAGACTCTGATGTCAGGGGACTGGCAGGTCATGGAAACCGGCAAGGGCGTGAATGCGCGCTTTGCAGGCGATGACGGCGTGGCGCAACTGGTGGTGCGGTGCGACCGGGGCACGCGGCAAGTCTTCGTCGAGCGCCCCGGCGTCGTGGCCACCGGACAGGAACACTCGATCATAGCGGGCGGGGAACGCTTCATCCTGCCGATGGCGGCGCGGCCCGATGGACAGGCCGGCATGTCCGCGCCCGTCAACCCGCTGCAACCCATCCTCGCCGCGATGGCCATTCCCGGCACCAGCTTCACCCTGCTCGGCCCCGGCCCGACCGAAACACAACTTCCCGCCGCGCCGGGCATAACAAGAGTAATCGACACATGCCTGACCGCCTGACCCATACGTCCAACACGAAGCGCAACGTCGCCTTCGCGCTGGTGGCGAGCGCCAGCCTTCTGACCGTGTGCTGCGCGCCAGCTCCGCCGCCGCCAGCAGCGCCACCGCCGGTGGTGGTCGCGTCGGCACCGCCGCCCGCGCCGGTCGCGACGCTGGCTGCGCCGCAATACGACAACTGGCTGGACGCGCCGCAGACGCCGGGCGACTGGCGTTACGACACCGACGCGAACGAGACGCTGGCGCTGTTCGGCTCCACCGCACGCGGCGACGACGTGTTCGTGATCCGCTGCGACAAACGCTCCGGTCGCGTCGGCATTGCGCGGGCGGGTGCGGCGGGCGACACCGCAGCCACCATGCGCATTCGCACCGAAACGGCCGATCGCATGGTGCAGGTCACCCCGCTGACCGGATCGCGCCCGCTGCTCACCACCGATTTTGCCGCAACGGATCCGTTGCTCGACGCGATGGCGCTGAGCCGGGGCCGGTTCGCCATCGAGACAGCGGGCAAGCCGGCGCTCTACCTGCCCGCATGGCCCGAAGTGACGCGCGTGATCGAGGATTGCCGCTAAGCACCTCGTCGCATTTGGGAAAAAAGCGCGGCAGGCCTTGTAAATGCCGCACCGATGACTCATTAAACAAGGCGAGAGCGGCGGCGAACGCGGTTCTTGGCCCGCCCGGTGATCGGCACGGGTCTTGGCTTTTTAGCGCGAAAGGAGGTGATCCGATGTCTCATGGTTCAGCAATAATGGGGTCGGTAGTTTCCGCACGAGGTATCACGACCACGTCGTGACAGTTTCGTAAAGCGGCACTTCTGGCCGCTGACCATGCGAAGGGCAGTATCTCCCATGCGGAGTTGCTGCCCTTCCCATATCTGCTGTCGGTTTCCTGCTTCCGTTCGGGTGCTTCCGATCGGTGCGCGCGTTTGCGTATTGCGCATTTGAAAATTAACCGCCGCCGCACTAGGCGCTCATACATGCAATTCGAACGCCGCCCCCACCCCGCTCCGATGGATGCCGATGCCCGTGCGGCAATCCTCGCCAATCCCGGCTTCGGCAAGCATTTCTCCGACCACATGGTGTCCATCGCATTCGACGTGGACGAGGACGGATCGAACCCCCGCTGGCATTCCGCGACCGTCGGCCCGCGCGAGCCGCTCGTCGCTCGATCCCGCCGCCGCCGTGCTGCATTATGCGCAGGAAATCTTCGAGGGGATGAAGGCCTATCGCCACCCCGATGGCGGCGTCGCCCTGTTCCGCCCCGAAGCGAACGCGGCGCGTTTCAACAACAGCGCCGACCGGATGGCGATGCCGCATCTGCCGCCCGAAATGTTCGTATCCGCGGTGCGCGAACTCGTCGCGGCGGATCGTGACTGGTTCCCCACGGTCGAAGGCGGTGCGCTCTATCTGCGGCCCTTCATGATCGCGACCGAAGCGTTTCTCGGTGTCCGCCCCGCCCGGCAATATCGCTTCATCGTCATTGCCAGCCCGGTCGGCGGCTATTTCAAGTCCGGCGCGCCTGCCGTCAGCCTGTGGCTCAGCGATTACAGCCGCGCGGCACCCGGCGGCACCGGCGCGGCCAAGGCGGGCGGCAACTACGCCGCCAGCCTGGTGCCGACCAAGGAAGCGTTCGCGCGCGGCCACGACCAGGTGCTGTTCCTCGATGCGGTGGAGCGCAAATGGGTTGAGGAGCTGGGCGGCATGAACCTGTTCTTCGCCATGGCCGACGGCAGCGTCGTCACCCCGCCGCTGACCGGAACGATCCTGCCCGGCATTACCCGCGACAGCCTGATCGCGTTGATGCGCGAGGACGGGCTGGCCGTGCGCGAGGAGCCCTACAGTATCGACCAGTGGCAGGCGGATGCGGAGTCCGGCGCGCTGCTTGAAACGATGGCCTGCGGCACGGCGGCGGTGGTCACGGCGGTCGGCAAGGTGGAAGGAGCGGACCGAGCCTTCACCATCGGCAGCGGCGGGCCGGGACAACTGACGCAGAAACTGCGCGAGCGGCTGGTCGGTATCCAGACCGGCACGGTCGAGGACACGCACGGCTGGGTCATGCGGCTCGATTGATGGGCAGTTCGCTTACAGTCGCCGCGTTGTATTGCTTTGCGCGAATGGATGATTTGCCCGCGCTCAAGGCGGCGCTGCTGGCGGCGTGCGAAACGGCGGAAGTACGCGGCACCATCCTGCTCGCACCCGAAGGCATCAACGGCACCATCGCGGGGTCCGTGCAGGGCGTGGCGAAGGTGGTGCGCCATATCCGCGCCCTGCCCGGTTGCGCCGACCCCGAACTGAAATACTCGACCGCCGCCGCGCCGCCGTTCAACCGGATGAAAGTGCGGCTGAAACGCGAAATCGTGACGATGGGGCAGCCCGATATCGACACCGCCGCAAACGCCGGCACCTATGTCGATGCAACCGACTGGAACGCGCTGATCGCGGACCCCGATACCGTCGTGATCGACACCCGCAACGCATACGAGGTCGCCATCGGCAGCTTCGCAGGCGCAGTCGATCCGCACACCGCGCATTTCGGCGACTTTCCCGACTGGTTCCGCGCGCATCGCGACGAACTGCTGAGCGGCAAGAAAAAGGTCGCGATGTTCTGCACCGGCGGCATCCGCTGCGAAAAATCGACCAGCTTCCTGCGCAGCGAAGGCGTGGAGGACGTGTTCCACCTGAAGGGCGGCATCCTGCGCTACCTCGAAACCGTGCCCGAAGAGGAAAGCAAATGGCGGGGCGAATGTTTCGTGTTCGATGAACGGGTGGCGGTCGGGCCGGGACTGTCGGCGGGGAGCCATGCGATGTGCCGCGCCTGCCGCCGTCCCGTCAGCCAAGCGGATCAGGCCTTGGCGGCCTATGTCGAAGGCGTCAGCTGCCCCGCATGCATCGGCGAACGCGACGATACGCAGCGCGCGCGTTACGCCGAGCGCCAGCGGCAGGAAACGCTCGCGGCCAAGCGCGGCAAGGCGCATGTCGGGCGGTGAGCAATTTGCCCATCCTCTATAGCTTCCGCCGCTGCCCCTACGCCATGCGCGCCCGCATGGCGCTGTTCGTCAGCGGCACGATTTGCGAGCTGCGCGAGGTGAAGCTGGCCGACAAGCCGCCCGAGCTTGCCGCAATATCGAACAAGGCGACCGTGCCGACCATGCTGCTGCCCGATGGCACCGTGCTCGATGAAAGCCTTGCCATCATGCGCTGGGCGCTGGCGCAGTCGGATCCCGAAGGCTGGCTGGACCGCGACGATCCGGAGATGATCGCGCTGATCGACGGCCCGTTCAAGCACCATCTCGACCGCTTCAAATATCCCTCGCGCTATGGCGACTGCAATCCGATGCCACACCGCGAGGCGGCGATGAAGATCGTGGCGCAGCTCAATGCACGGCTGAATGCCCATGCCAATCTGTCGGGGCCGGAGCGCGGGCTGACCGATATCGCGATTTTCCCCTTCATCCGGCAATTCGCAAATACCGATCGCGACTGGTTCGACGCGCAGCCGCTGTCGGACCTGCACGCCTGGCTGGAACGCCATCTTGCCTCCACGCTGTTCGCCGCGATCATGCCGAAGTACAAACCCTGGCGCAGCGGTGATGCGGTAAAACGCTTTCCGCAATAATTATCAGGCCGGACACTGCGCCAGTTCATCGCGGAACGTGTCGATCAGCCAGCTTGCCGCCGGTCCGGGCCGCGCATCGCGCCGCCACAATGCACTCAGCGTGTAGTCCGTCCCCGGCTTCTCCGGCAGGTCCAGCGCCACCAGCGCGCCCGATGCAAGGTCGTCCGCCACCAACAGACGCGGCATGTTGCCCCAGCCGATACCCTCTTTCAGCAGCGCATGTTTCGCGCCCAGATCGGCCAGCCGCCACTGCTCGCGCGCCATCACCGAAAACTCGCGCCCCTGCGTCAGTGGCGAGCGGTCGGACAGCACCAGTTGCAGATGCTCGCGGCTCTCGCCCGGTGCGATGTCCGGCGCGGCCAGCGGATGTCCGGGTGCGGCAACGGGTATCAGCTCGACCGACCCGATCGCCTGTCGCTCCAGCGCCGGGTGATCGGCGACAACCGGCCCGCCAATCGCCAGCGCAGCCTCGTCGTCCAGCAGACAGGCCACCACCGCGCCCAGGGCTTCCACCTGCAACCGCAGTGCGACCGTCGGGAACATGGTACGGAATGCGCGCAGCACACGGGCCGTCGCTTCGCCCGGCACCATCACATCGACCACCAGCGCCACATCGCTTTCCAGCCCGCTATGCAGGCTGCGCGCCTTGGCCAGCAGGCTGTCGATGCCACCGGTAACCGCCCGCGTTTCGGCAAGCAGGCCGGCGCCCGCATCGGTCAGCACCGGCTTGCGCGATCCTTCGCGTGCGAACAGCGTGACGCCCAAGCTGCGCCTCCAGCTGCGCAATGCCGTAGCTGATGGCGGAGACCGCGCGGCCCATATCGCGCGCCGCGCCGCCGAAACTGCCCGCAGCGACAACCGCTGCGAAGATGCGCAGCTGGTCCAGCGTGGGATCGCCCAGCTTCATGCCTGTTCCGATAATCCGATCATCCTGAACGTATTTGTTCCACTTATCCGACGATTGCGCAATCGCTATCTGCCTTTCACAGCAACACGCCAGCAGGAGGCATTACGATGATCGAACACCGCCCCTTCACCACGCTCGGTTCCGCCAATCACGGCTGGCTCGACGCGCATCACCATTTCAGCTTTGCCGCTTACCACGACCCCGCCCGCGTCAACTGGGGCGCCTTGCGCGTCTGGAACGACGACACCATCGCGGCGGGCACCGGCTTCCCAACGCATCCCCATGCCGACATGGAAATCATCACCTATGTCCGCAAAGGGGCCATCACCCACACCGACAATATGGGCAATGAAGGCCGCACCGAAGCGGGCGATGTGCAGGTGATGAGCGCAGGCACCGGCATCGCGCATTCGGAATATAACCGCGAAGACGAGGATACGCAGATCTTCCAGATCTGGATCATCCCGGACGAGCGCGGCGGCGAACCAGCATGGGGCGCGCGGCCTTTCCCGAAGGAAGGACGCGAAGGGCAATTCGTGCCGCTCGCCTCCAATGCGGCGAACGATGACGGGACCGGTTTCGGGCCATTGCCGATCCGCGCCGATGCCAGCGTGCTGGGCGCAACGGTAAAGGCCGGGCAGAGCGTCACCTATCGCCCCGCCAGCGCCAGCCGTCACCTCTATCTGGTGCCTGCCACGGGTCGGGTAACTGTCGGTAACGTCGAGGCCGTCGCGCGCGACGGAATTGCCATTACCGGCGAGAACGACATCACCATAACGGCCATCGAAGACGCAGAACTCATCCTCGTCGATGCCGCCTGAACATAGTAGAAAAGGAACACGGAACATGGGAACGATCCTGCATATCACCGCCAGCATAAAGGGTGCGGAATCCGTTTCGCGTGCGCTGAGCACCACCATCGCCAGCACCTTGCGCGACGAAACCGGTAAGCACGTCATCGAACGCGACCTGAGCCGGAACGACCTGCCCTTCGTCACCGCCGAGAGTTTCGGCGCGGCGCAGGTACCGCCTGCCGAGCGCACGCCCGCGCAAGCCGAAGCGACGGCAGCGGGCGACCAGCTCATCGCCGAATTGCAGGACGCCGATATCGTGGTGTTCGGCGTGCCGATCTACAATTTCGGCGTACCCGCCACGGTAAAGGCGTGGGCCGATCTGGTGGCGCGCGCCGGGACCACGTTCACATATACGCCGGACGGGCCGGAAGGGCTGCTGAAGGAAAAGCGCGCCTATATCGCGGTCGCATCGGGCGGAACGCAGGTCGACAGCGACATGGACTTCATGACGCCGTGGCTGCGCCACTTCCTCGGCTTCCTCGGCATCGGCGATGCGCAGGTCATCGCGGCAGACGGGCTGATGGGCGGCGATGGCGAAGCGAAAATTGCGGCGGCGTCGGTTAAAGCCGCGCAGGTAACCGCCTAACCGATCCGGCTGGCGCGCATTGCGAGTGTGGCAAGTGGCGGGGCGGTGCGGGCCAGCATGGTCAGCATTGCCCCGCCGCGCGCTTTTTCGGCCACGTTCCAGATTGCCTTGGCCGTCTTCACCGGACGAAATGCCTGTCGTGCAAAGGCGCGCTGATAACGCGGCGCAGCGTCACCGCCACCCTGACCGTAGTGCCGAACGGCAGCTTCGGCGCTGGCCAGCGCGATGGCCATGCCCTCGCCCGCCAGCGAGGGGATAACCGCCGCCTGATCGCCCAGCCGGAACAGACCGGGGGCAGTGTCCCGCGCAATCCAGCCATAGGGCACCGCCCCGATCGTGTCCGTCGCGACATCGTCCGATGCGAAGGCCATCCTTCTGCCGAACGCGGGATGCTCGCGCCCCAGTTCCGCCAGCAATGCCGCAGGGGTGCCGCCCGCCGCCGCCAATCGCGACTTGCGCAAGGCAAGACACACATTGGCGCTCGGATGTCCGTCGCGGTCTTCCTGCAAGACGATCCCGGCATAGCCTCCTGCGAAGAAATGCAGCTCGATGGTGTTGGCGAGCAGTTTGGTCAGTCCGGCACTGCCGGGAAGGCGGACACGCAGCCCCAGCGCGGCATCTTCACCGGCACGGGGTCTGGGCTGGCCGCGCACATCGTATTTGCCGCTGGCGAGGAACAGCGCATCGCTGCGCCAGTCCTGTGCTTCGCCCGCTGCGATGCCGGGTTCGACGGACCGGATGCGGTCGATGGCCAAAGTCGCGCCCGCCTCGACAGCCTGTGCACGCATTGCGGTATCGAGAGCATGGCGCGACAGCCCGTATCCCGCAGCGGGCAGTCTGTTATGCGCCTCCCGCCCCCCGCCAAACAGGGCCAGCTTCGTAACGCGGTGCGCGCCCAGCGCTGCCACATCCAGACCGTTATCGCGTAGCCTTGCCACAGTGCGCCAGCTCATGAACCCGCCGCATAAAGCATCGCCAACCTTGGCGTGCCGGTCCACAAGTACCGGCCGCTCGCCCGCCCGCGCCAGCAGCGTCGCGGCAAGGCAGCCCGCCGGACCCGCGCCAAGAACGACAGGCGCGCTCACCGCAACCGCTCCACGCACAGGCGGAACGGAAACGCGCGAAACACCCGCGCCTCTGCCACCCCGGCCTCGGCGAGCAACGGTGCCCATTCCGCCGGACGATACGACCGCGCGATGGACATGCGCCCGTCATGCTTCACAATCGGATGCCACCGCATCAGAGCCGCCAGCACCGGATAGCCGCTATAAGCGAAGCCGTGTCGCAGCAGGTCGTTTACGAACCAGCCGACGCGCGCTTCGGTGTCCATGAAGCGGACGAAGGCGACCAGTCCGGCAGGCGTCATGTGATGCGCGACAAGGCTGGAGATAACGCAGTCCCACCCCTCCCCGGCAAGGTCCGCATAGTCTCCGATGCGATAATCTATCACGCTATCCTCCCGCGTCGCATCGCAGGCAGCGGCCAGGCTGCGTTCGTTGAGGTCCACGCCGACCAGCTCCACCGGCAAGTCCGCGCTTTCTCCGCCCAGCGTTCGATCCGCCGCAGCATGTCGCCATCGCCGAACCCGACGTCGAGCAGGCGCAATGTCTTGCGCGCACCCGCCGCCCGGTCGAGAAACGCCAGTGTCGGCCGATACGCCATCGTCAGTGCATTCACCCGCGCCAGATCATGGACCACTGCGCGATAGGTGTCCGCGTCCAGGTCCGGCGCGTCCATCATTTCTTCGGCGATCAGGCGCTGTTCCAGCATGGCGCCTCAGCCTTCCGTCCAGCCGAACCGCAGGCCTTCCACCGCCAGCCCTGGCCCGAAGGCCAGCGCGATCCCGCTTGCCGGACGCCGCTCCATCAGCCGCGCCAGCACGAACATCAGCGTGGCCGACGACATGTTGCCGCAATCGTGCAGCACGCCGCGCGAGGCATCCAGCGCATCCTCCGCCAGCCCCAGCCCGCGCTGCACTGCGTCGAGTATCGACCGCCCGCCGGCATGGACCGCCCAGCCGTCGATATCCGACGGAGCATCGCCACCCATGATCGTCTTGCGGATGGCAGGATCGGCCAGCGCCGTCGCAATGCGCCCCGGCACTTCGCCCGAAAGGTGCATCTCAAATCCGTGATCGGTAATGTCCCACCGGATCAAGTCTTGGGATTGCTCCAGCGCAAGCGACAGCCCCGCATCGAGCGACAGGCCCGAACCCTCCACCTCGACAATCGCCGCCGCCGCGCCGTCGCCGAATTGCGAGACGGCCATCAGCGGTTCGATAGCGTCATAGGCGCGGTGGTGCAGGCTGCTCAGTTCGACCGTGACTACCAGCACCCGCGCCGCCGGGGCGGACCGCACGATATGCCGCGCGGTGCGCAAGGCAGTGACGGCAGCATAGCATCCCATGAAGCCGATCAGCACCCGCTCCACATCTGCAGCCAGCCCCATCCGCCGCGCCACGATCTGGTCGATACCCGGCGCGACGAAGCCGGTGCAGCTGGCCACCACCAGATGCGTAATTTCGTCCGTGTCGGGCAGCTTGCCGATGGCCTGCAATGCCAGCTCCGGTGCATGTTTGGCGTAAAGCTGCATGCGCGCTGCGGTACCGGGCGGAGTATCGTCATCGCCATAAAACCCGCGCCCTTCGTTCAGCGCGGCATCCTGCGGCTCAAGCACGGACCAGCGATGCGCAATGCCGGAGCGTGCATCCATGCGGTCATACAGCTTCGCCGTGCGCGTCCCCGCCACCCGCGCCCGCGCCCAGCGGCGGAAATCGTCCTGGTAATCGAGCGGGGGCAGCGCCGTCGCCAGCGTGGTAATAACGGCCATGTGTTAAGTGCAAAGCTCCTGCGCGCGATGATATTGGCGGTGCTGTCCGGCGTATGATATTTGCAGGGGCTGAACCAATGGGAGATTGATATGCGCGCTATACTCACAGCAGCCTGTGCCACAAGCATCCTGACGGCAAACCCGGCCCTCGCACAAAACGACGAGGCCGACGAAGCGAACGGCGATAGCTACGACATCTCCGTCGAAATGGACGACGGAGGCTATGACGTCACTGAGCGTATTCACCAAATCGCATTCAATCCGCATTTGTTTTTCACGGGAGGGCGTGGAGTGTCCCCGGATTATCTCACCATCCAGTACGAGGGGAACGACTATCAGTATCCGGTTTATAGTATTGCCATCGCAAAACGGTTTTTCGCGGCCTCGGAAAACGAAGACCCCCGCACCCTCGTGGCGCGAATGCTCCGCCCGAAATGGCTTGGCGAGGGTGTCTCGCCGGAACGCCCGCGATGGCGTGGCATGGCGCTTATCGACGAACTAAGTGAGGCGGGGGTCGATAGCGATGTCGCTTTGCGCGATGCGATGGATGCAGCCGCAGTTGAATGGTTGGAAGCCGACGTGGAAACGTGTGTCAGCGCGCAAACTTGGCTGGTCGAAAATCCGGACGCGGGGTGGCTTCAACCCGAACTTACACCAGCAAAAATTGAAGAATCCATCACAATCAGGCTTCATGCCGACAAGGTGCGCGTCAGGTTCAAACCGGAGTTTTTGAAGGAGCAGGAATATTTCGGCTATCTTGCCGATGGATCGCCAGCGAATTGGGCAGACGAACTGGCTCAAAGTCTCGAACCATGCTGGGAGCCGCTCGATGATGCAAAACCATGGCACAGAACCCGCGCCGACTAACCCGCCGGCACGTTGCGCCGCAGCTCGTCCAGCCAGACATCCGCCACCGCATCGCTGGGTGCGCGCCAGTCTCCGCGGGGGCTAAGGGCGCCGCCGCTGCTGACCTTGGGGCCGTTGGGCATGGCGCTGCGCTTGAACTGGCTGAATGCGAAGAAGCGTTGCACGAAGACCTCCAGCCAGCGGCGGATGTCGGCAAGGTCGTATACGTTCTTGGCATCGTCGGGGAAATTCGGCGGCCATTGTCCGTGATCCGCATCGCACCAGGCGTGATAGGCGAGGAACGCGACATGGCTTGGCGCATGGCCCCAGCGCATGGTGTGGTGCAGGAAGAAATCGTGCAGTTCGTAGGGGCCGATGCGATCCTGTGTGCTTTGTATCTCGCCATCCTCGCCCGCAGGAACAAGCTCCGGACTGATTTCGGTCGCGACGATATCCTCCAGCACCGCATCGCATGCCTTGTCGAACTGGTCGGTGCGGGTGCACCAGCGTATGAGGTACTGGATCAGCGTCTTGGGCACGCCGCAATTCACATTGTAATGGCTCATCTGGTCGCCCACGCCATAGGTACACCAGCCGAGCGCGGTCTCGCTAAGATCGCCCGTCCCGATCACCCAGCCGCCATGCTGTCCGGCCAGCCGGAACAGGTAATCGGTGCGCAGCCCCGCCTGCACATTTTCGAAGGTCGTGTCGTAAACCGGCTCGCTGCTGCCGTCCTTGGCCGCAAACGGATGCCCGATATTCTCCAGCATCAGCCGCGCGGTCGGCACGATGTCGATTTCTTCCGCCGTGACCCCGAACGTCTCCATCAGCCGCAGCGCGTTCGCTTTAGTGCGGTCCGACGTGCCGAAACCGGGCAGCGTATAGCCACGGATCGTACTGCGCGGCAGGTCCAGCGTGTCGCACGCCTTTGCGCCCACTATCAGCGCATGCGTGCTGTCCAGCCCGCCCGATATGCCGAGCACCAGCGATTTCGGGTTGGTCGCTTCGATCCGGCGGACCAGCCCCGCGACCTGGATGTTGAACGCCTCGTAGCAATCCTCGTGAAGCTTGTGTTCGCGATTGGGCACGAAGGGGAAACGGCGAATTGGACGGCGCAGGCCGCGGTCCCCGCTTTCGGGCGCATGATCGAACACGACCGTGCGGTAGCTGTCTTCGGGGCGCTGTCCGTCCTGGGCCGCCGCCTCGCACGCATCGTTGAAGGTCTGCATCCGCATCCGTTCGTTCAGGATGCGCTGGCAATCGACATCGACCACGCACAGCTCCGGCTTGCGGTCGAACCGCACGCTTTCCACCATCAGGTCGCCCAGTTCGTACACCATGCCCTGCCCGTCGAACGCCATGTCCGTGGTGCTTTCGCCGTGGCCGCTGGCCGAGTAGGCATAGGCGCATACTGCGCGGCTCGACTGGGCCTTGCAGAGCAAGTGCCGGTCATCGGACTTGCCGATGGTGATGTTGCTGGCGGAAAGATTGAGCACGATAGTCGCACCTGCCAGTGCAGCGCGCGTTCCGGGCGGGTCTGGCGCCCAGAAATCCTCGCAGATTTCCATGCCGAAAGTGAAGCCGGGGATGTTCGGATGCGTGAAGATCAGGTCGGTCCCGAACGGCACCTCTTCGCCATTCACCGGTATCGCCAGATCGACGCAGCCGCGCCCGTGCGCAAACCACCGCTGCTCGTAGAACTCGCGATAATTGGGCAGGAAGCTCTTGGGAATAACCCCCAATATCTCGCCGCGCGCGATGGCGACGGCGCAATTGTAAATGCGCCCGTTCCGCCGCAGCGGCGCCCCTACCGCCAGCACTACCGGCAAACCGGCGCTGGCTTTCGCGATCTCGTCCAGACCTGCTTCCGCCGCATCGAGCAGCGCCGCCTGCATGTGCAGATCGTCCAGCGCGTAGGAAGAAACGCACAATTCTGGATAGAGCAGCAGGTCGACATTTTGCGACGCCGCCCGCTCCGCTTCGGAAATGATGCCTGCGACATTGTAGGCAACATCCGCCGTGCGAACCTGCGGAGTACTGGTCGCGATACGCACGAAACCGTGAGTGTGCAGGTCGAAAAACGGGTGATCGGTCGCGCCTATAGTCATGGCTAAACCATGCGCGCCCCGACCTTACCCCGCAAGTAATTCCTCGGCAGCGGGAGAGCTTTCCAGCAATGCGATCAGTCCACGTTCCTCACGGCTGAGCCATTGCGTGCTGCGCGGCAGTTGTAGTCCTTCGCGCCACTTCTCCTGCCGCTCGACCAGGTCGATGACGGCGGGATGGATGTAGCTGCGGCGCGTGACGGCGGGGGTATTGCCCAGATGCTCGGCCACGTCCTCCAGCACGGCCTTCATCGTCAGCCGCTCCGTCGCCTCCGCAAGTAGATCATATCCCAGCACACTTGCATGCCAGGTGCGAAAATTTTTGGCGGTAAAATCCTCGCCCATCGTTTCGCGCAGATAGTCATTCACATCGCCGGATTCGACAGGATGCACATCGCCATCCTCGTCGATATATTTGAACACGCGCTGGCCCGGCAAATCGTCCATCGCGCCGACGGCTTCGGCCAGCGCAGCATCGGTCAGTTCGACATCCTGTTCCTTGCCAGACTTGCCGCGAAACCGGATGTGCAGTTTGCGTCCGGTCACGTCCATATGGCGTCGGCGCAGAGTGGTCGCGCCGAAGCTCTTGTTCCGTTTGGCATAGCCCTCGTTGCCGATCCGCACCGCGCCCAAATCCAGCAGCCGCACCACGCTGGCAATCGCCGCCTCCCGCGTCAGGGTTTCGGCATCCAGATCGCTTTCGACCCGCTTGCGCACCAGCGGCAGCAGCTTGCCGAACGCCAGACATCCATCGAACTTCTCGCCTTCACGCATCGCGCGAAAATCGGGGTGATATCGGTATTGCTTGCGCCCTGCATCGTCATAGCCGGTGGCAAGGATGTGGCCATTGGGCGCAGGGCAGAACCATGCATCGCGATAGGCGGGCGGCAGGGCGATGGCGTTAAGGCGGCGTTTCTCCGCGCGGTCGCCGATCAACATGCCCTCGGCATCGTAATAGGCAAAGCCGCGCCCTGCCCCCTTGCGCGTGATACCGGGCAACGCGTCGTCGATATAGATCAGCTTTTCCATGCAGCGGACCAATGCGCCATGCCGCGATAGGCTCCCGCCTTGCCGCACGGTATAACCTATGTAACAAAGTGGCGGGTTCGTGCGTAGGGTAGGCAAACCCCACTTTTCAGGAGCCATGCCATGACCGACGCCACCTACACCCCGCCCGAAGTCTGGTCCCACGACGCGGAGAATGGCGGGCGCTTCGCCAATATTAACCGCCCGACCGCAGGCGCGCGGGAGGACAAACCGCTGCCGCAGGGCGAGCATCCGTTCCAGCTTTATTCGCTGGCGACGCCCAATGGCGTGAAGGCATCCGTCATGCTCGAGGAGCTTCTGGAAGCAGGGCATTCCGGTGCCGAATACGACGCCTGGACCGTCAATATCGGCGAGGGCGAGCAGTTCACCAGCGGCTTTGTCGGCGTAAACCCCAATTCCAAGATCCCGGCCCTGTTCGACAATAGCGGAGCGGAGCCTGTGCGGCTGTTCGAATCAGGTGCCATCATCCTGCACCTGGCTGAAAAGTTCGGCGCGTTTTTGCCGACAAACCACACCCGCGCGGAAGTCCTCAGCTGGCTGTTCTGGCAAGTCGGCAGCGCGCCCTTCATCGGCGGCGGCTTCGGCCATTTCTACGCCTATGCGCCGGAGAAATACGAATACCCGATCAATCGCTATGCGATGGAAACCAAGCGGCTTTTCGATGTTGCGGACCAGCGGCTTGGCGAGACACAATATCTCGGCGGCGATGACTACACCGTGGCCGACATCGCCACTTTCCCGTGGCTGGCCCCGTTCGTGATGGGCAATATCTACGACGGTGCAAAGACGTTCCTGTCGATCCACGAATACGAAAATGTCGCGCGCTGGGTCGACGAAATCGCCGCCCGCCCCGCCGTGCAGCGCGGGCGCATTGTCACTAAGGTGTGGGGCGAGGAAGACACGCAATTGCGCGAGCGCCATTCCGCCGCGGACTTCGACGGAAAAGACCTGACAGGCTGGTCGAAACCGGAATAGCCGCCGAACCCGCCAGCACCCCCTTCCCTTCATCGCGCGAGCCGTTATAGACGGCACCCGCTGCTGGGGCGTGGCCAAGTGGTAAGGCACCGGTTTTTGGTATCGGCATTCGCAGGTTCGATCCCTGCCGCCCCAGCCAGCGACTTTCCAACCCACGCAAAACTGCGGTTTTGCGTGGGAAAGTGGAAGCCGAATGGCAGATGTCCCCAGTTACTGTCTCAACACGCTGTCCCAAGGCAGGGCGCGGCAGCAGACCAAAAGGGTCTGCTTCATGGCTCGAACCTCAATTCAAAGCATCAAACGCCGCGGTGCCGTCTACTGGTGGCGGCGAAAATTTTCGCTCGCCGGTTTGGCATTTTCTGAATCTCGACTCATAAGCTTAGAGTTCAGCCTTTTCACCAAGGAGCTGGACATAGCACGCGGCAGAGCCGCAGCGATGACGGCTTATAGTGAGAGATTGAGAATGAGCTTCAGAGAAAATGTCGCCCAGTTCGGGCTGGATGAAAAAACAATCGGCACGATTTTCGTCGAAGAAGTTCGCAGCTATCGCAACGAACTGATCCATCTGGAAGCCGGATGGAAGGCCCATCCGGTTTGGAGCAGCGTGTCCAGCCGTGACGATGATCTCGCCATCTTTCAGAAGCTTTGGGAAGCGATTGCCGACCAAGGGCTTGGCGTCCCTCGCTACTGGAATTTCGTGGAGAGACATTTTTCCAGTTTCGATCATGATATGCAATGCAACATTCGCGAACTTCTCAGGGCCAACGATAATCTACCTGAGTCGCTGAGACTTGCCGCGCAGGATCGCCTCAAACAGGTTGGCGCTACTGGCAACGCGGTCAGCATTCCGGTGGCAGTTGATATCATTGCGCGGGCGCGCGCAGAAGCTGCCCGGCGGGTAAAGGAAAATTCGGATTTCGATGATCTGGCCAAACTGGCGTCCCTGGCTACGTCATTCAGCGAAACCTTTTACCCACCCACCGGTGTTGTAGCCGCGGCGCCTTCCGTCAATATGAGGCCTGACCAGCTTACTGCGCCGTTGGATGAAGACCAACAGTCTTATGCGGCGATGACCCCAACAGAATTTGCGGAAGTTTTCATCAAGACCTTGTTCGGAGGCCTTGAAAAACGCAGCGGTGGGAAGCGCAAGCAGGAAATTGTCCAGGATTCGACATTACGCGATGTGCGGTGGGTCGCGTTGCTTCTGGAAAAGTCACTGCCAAACGGAACACCCTTGGCGCAAGTGACTGCCAGAGACGTCGAAACACTGGATGCTTGGTTTGATCTGCTCCCGGTAACGATCGGCAAATCGCCCAGAGACAAAGATCCGGAAACGACACTTGAAATGATCCAAGAACGCGCGCTGGACCGGGTTGAGTGAGGCGAGCTCGATCCGGATCAGATTGGTTTCAGTGTCAATACAAGCAACAAACACTGGCAGAACTTTGCTAGATTGCACCCGCATCTTCGGTCGCTCGTTCCAAGCATCGAGCCTATTTCTGTCAAAGAACACATTACGGCAGAGGATGAGGCCGCCCGCAAGGCACGTGCAAAATACACGGTCGAACAAGGCATCGCCATTTTTAGCCTGCCGCCATGGACGGGCTGCGCTGGGCTTACCGATCGATTGAAAGCGGGCAGCGAGATCATACACGATGCGCTGTTCTTCGTTCTTCTGCTGGTCTGGTACACTGGCGCGCGACGGGAGGAAATCTGCAAGCTCAAGCTTGACGACGTATTGTGCAATGACGTCGATTACATATACATTCGGACAACCGACACGGGTCGCGTAAAATCATTAAATTCTGTCAGAAAAGTTCCCCTCCACAGCGAGCTCCCTCGTTTAGGCTTCATCAAATATGTGGAAGCCATGCGCCTCGCTGGTAAAACTCTTCTTTTTCCGGAAATGTATCCCGCGGAAGGCACGAAGCGGGCAATCGGGGATGTATTCTACAAGATCTGGTGGATGTATATTCGGCCGTTCGTGCCAGATTTGAAGCGCGGTCAGGCCATGCATTCCGCAAGACATACGGTATCCGATGCGCTGAAACAGGATGGCGTGGCGCTTGAAGAACGAAATGACGTGCTGGGACATAGCCAGACTGAATTGGGAGAAGGTGCCTCAACCTATTCGGAGCCTGTCATCCTTCAGCGCATGCAAACGATGGTGGAAAAGATACCCAACGTCACACAACACTTATCTGACGTAACTACGATCAACCTCTTACCAAAAGAAAAGCGCGTAGCGCGACCTTCCCGACCCAAGTGAGAACGGCGGTTATGCGCCCCAATCTCGGTCATCGTGATCACTATAGAGTCCGCCCGAAAGCGGACGGTGAAAGCACCCTCTCGATCCGGCCACACAAGGCCTGAGGCAAAAGCGCTATTTCAACCAGTTGCGCGGCGATCTATTCCGTCAAGATGGTTAGAAAGATTTTTCGCGATTTGATCGCAAGGCTTGCGAGGCCAAAATGCTTGGAGCGGAGCCTGAAAAACAAGATAGCAAGCCGAATGCTTTCATTCAGCGCTTGGACAAGCAAGTAGCCCTGGAGCAAGAGCTAATTCAGAAAGGTGCAGCGCTACTTCGGCAGAATGAATCGATGTATGGTTCCGACTTATTCCTCCTCGGAGCAATGAAGCGAACCCTCGCTCAATCGAGCGGTTTTCGTGAACTTATTGCAGCGAAGAACTTCCCCTGCGCGGCAGCGATTGTCCGCTTACAGATTGATACCGCGATGAGGATCAATGGCCTAAGCTTGGTAAATGACATAGATGCGTTTTGCGGCGAGTTGATGGAGGGCAAACGCTTTAACCAAATCAAGGACAGAGATGGAAAGAAGCTTGCCGATTTCTACTTACGCCAACGCCTTGGCGAAAAGCACCCTTGGATAAATTCCGTCTACGAAACCACCTCCGATCTCATTCACCTCTCGCCAAAGCACTTGTTCACCTCGATCATTCGAACTGACGATGAAACGCGGACCGTGCATTTTTTAATAGGTGATCGCGATCCGCCCCGGCCTGATGAAACATATTTCGAAGCTATGGATGGCTTTTTTGAAGCCACTAAACTCGCTGGAATGTTGATCCTCGCCTGCTTAACCGCTCACAGAATGCAAGCTGACGGAGCGCCGCAATGAAGTTTTGGCGGGCCACAATCCACGCCTCCTATATTAACGAGCCGCTCGTAATGGATCGAATGACGATGGAGAGGACGGAAACTGCATGACAGAAATCGCGGATCTTGATGGGGCGATTAACGAAGACCCATCCGTGGTGAATGGCGCTATCGCAAAGTTTCTGGCTTACTACACAGATACAGCTCATCCCCTGGATTACGCGGTCCTAATCGACGGACCATGGGGTGCAGGGAAGACGTATCTTGTTGAGCAGTTCATAGAAGAGAGCACGCATTTTCGGCCTCTATACGTAAGCCTCTACGGGATGACCAAGGTTTCGCAGATTGAGGATGAATTCTATCGACAACTGCACCCGGTTCTATCTTCCAAAGGAATGAAGTTAGCGGGGGCGGTTGCCAGGGGTCTGCTCAAGGCGACTATCAAGGTCGACTTGAATAACGACGGCAAGGACGACGGCACGCTCAATCCGTCTTTGTCGGAGGTCGACTTTCTCTCCGGCTCGGATAACCCGAAGGGCCGGCTACTCATTTTTGATGATATCGAACGTTGTCGCATCCCGATCGCCGAACTGCTCGGCTTCATCAACGGCTATGTGGAGCACGATGGTCTTAAGGCGGTTCTAATCGCCCACGAGAAGCGCATTCGCAAGAAGAATGGAAAGGCCTACGCCGAGATCAAGGAGAAGCTGATAGGCCAGACGCTTACGGTCGCCGCCGATACCCAGGCTGCCTATGATCACTTTCTCGAGCTGGTGGGAAACGTGCGAGTGAAAGCCTTTTTGCTGGACCGGCGCGACAAGATTATCGCCATTCACGCGCAAAGCAACAAAGGCAATCTGCGCCTCCTCAAGCACGCCCTGTGGGACTTCGAAAAGTTCGCACTTCACTTCTCCGAAACTCACTGGGCTAAACCAAAGGTCATCGAACGGGCCATGGAAGCGATTGCCGCTCTTTCGATAGAGGCGCGAGCTGGGGATCTGGACGAGGATACGATCCAAGGCTTGATCGACAATCACATCGGCCGCTTATTTAGAGGACAAGCCGGGAAACTGCGCGGCGTCGCGGACGAGGTCAACAGCCATTATCCGCAGGTCAATTTCGACGACACTATCGTGCCGAAGACCCTACTAATCGCAGGTCTTTTTCGAGGAGTTTCGACGGCGATGCTATTCGCGCGGCGCTGGACTCGAACCCGCACTACGCCCCTAAACAGGAACAGCAGCTCTGGCAGCGCGCGACCAACACGTTTCTCGCCGAGGACGACGAGGTGGACGAAGTCGTCGAGCTCGTGGAAAAAGGTTTCGCGGAAAACACGATTACCGATCGCGGCGAGCTTCTACACCTCTTGGGGGCGCAGCTTTGGTTCGCGCGGCTTGGGCTCATCGACAAGCCCATCCAAACGGTCGTCGACGAAGGGAAAGCTTATATTGCCTCTCTGGCGAAACGGGGAAAAATAGCCCTCCCAAAGAAAGACTTGATCACCAGCGACGACGCCCATTTCGGACATCGGGTCCTCGAGCAGGACACCGTGGAATGGAGAGAGCTCCTCAAAGCCTATAACGAAGCGTCCTGAGCGGCGCGGACGCAGACCTATCCGGCGCTCGCAGCCGAACTGCTTGAACGGCTCGGAACAGAACCGGACGAAGTTTTGCTCGATCTCGTGCTGAACAATGTCCGAACGGCTCCTTATTATGATGAGCCCGTCCTCGCCGCACTTGATCCGAAGCGTTTTGCGGATCGCGTCATCGAACTGCCTCCCCGCGAACAGATGCAGGCTCTAGAGACGCTCCATTCACGCCACGAATTTAGGCGCCCTGGCTTGGAATCCGAACGTCCATGGGTGGCGGAGGTCGAAAAGCATCTCAATGCGAAGCTAGCGGAACTGCGCCCTATGACGCGCGAGCGCTTGCGGGGCTCGATCGCCCGAAACCTCACTCCAATCAACGATGATCCTGAATCTGGTCAAAGCACGACAACTACGGAAACCGATGAATAGATGCATGCCCTGTTGCTGCGCCTGTAAAATTATATCCGCAGAGGACGCTTACGGACATGTGTGGAAAAGCCGAACGTCCCCTTAGTGCTCCTCAGTTGCAAAAAGTGGACTGTCGGCAAACGGCTCAGTTAAAGTCAATGTTGCGAAATAAGGGCTGGCATATCTAACAGACCAGAATGTCGGCGAATTCGGCCCAGTTCATCTAACTGCACTAGGCCAACACCACCCTCTTGTTTGGCGCAGCCGTCAGACGAAAGCGGCGCAATGTAATTCCTAGGTCCGCAAAACAGCTCGCCAGCCCATCCGGCAGGTCGCCTTCCGGCACAACTAAGGTCCGAACTACAGCGCTACCCGAGCCAACGGAGTGGGTCATGAGTTGCCCGATCGCAGTGTAAAGGGACTGTCGGCTGCAGTCTGTCTTCACTTCATAAATCTCGGTCATTGTTCCTTTTACCTTCACCATGAGGTCGATTAGCTGGCTGTTGATGACCTGCTCTCCGTGACGGATCTCCGCCTCCCGCTCATCGCGAAGGGCTTTCACAACGTCGCCATGGTAAAATACGTAATCAATATCCGTGCGCCGACGGCCCTTCCGACGGCCAGATGCTTCTTCCCTGAATTCGTCCCACTCGGCGATCTTTCGGCGCGAGGCTTCATTGTCGAGGTCTCCACGCTTTACTGCGACTTTGAAATCGCGCACGTTGCTGACAAATTTCCAGATGCGTCCGGCTAGGTCGGGATCGTCGATACGACCGACGACAATCCCCGATCGCGGTCCGCGATCTGTTCGCTCGACATCCACAAGCTCGCGGTCGGACCAGCTTATAAAAGCGCCCCTTCCTACCCCTTTCTTCCCACCTCCGACGCTCCCGTCGTGCATCAGATAGACGGCGCCCGTTTCAGGATCGCAAGCGAAGAAGCCTGCGACCGACGCGGAGTTTGAAGAGGTTGGAATGTTGATCTCTACGGTGATCATCTGCGTGCGGCGACTGCCGTCGTAGACACCAAAGGCGTTCCAACGCCGAGGCACCTTTGCTTCCGAGGCGTTTGAGAATGCTGCCCACAAGGATTCGTCGCCGTTAGCATACATGATCTCGTCAACGTTTCCGCTCGGGAAGCCGATGTTGCGCATCCCAATTCGTTTGAGGTGCTCTGTCACCGATGCTTTAAGTGCCTTTTGCGCTGCGCGCTTTTCTTTTTTACTTTCAACGAGGATTAACATTGTCACTCCCTCCAAATTTATACAGCTTTTAGATTATGTATGAGGCGTCGTCGCTCGTTTTATAAATGGCGCTCGGGCTGGTGAAAACATACTTGCTACTGTCACGCTGCGCTAACACTTCAAGCGCTTCGGTTGAGGGCCAAGCGATGTATGACAAACATTCGCGCGTTGCTGAGAGGCTGCTAACTGCCCTCTTCGAGCAATACCTGCCAGTCCGCTATCGGCCCACCACGCGCCAAGCTGCGACCGTTCTCTTTGTGGCCAATCATGGCCGAGGAGAACGAAAATGGGCTATTCGAGATTTGATCCTGCCATACAGGCGCGTGCAGCGTGGAATGCTGGCAAGACCGTCGGCACAAAGCGACCACTGACACAAAAACAGATTTGGGCAATCCGCTTCCATCTGGATCGTGAAGGTCGGCTACGGGATAAGGCGCTATTCGACCTAGCAATCGATAGCAAGTTGCGCGGATGCGACTTGGTCAAGATCAAGATCGGCGACGTCGTAGCTGGGACCGACATCCGCACTAGGGCAATTGTCGTCCAGCAGAAGACCAATCGACCAGTTCAGTTCGAGCTCACAGCCGATTTCCGTTCAACCCTGCTTTCCTGGTTAGAACGTCGGGGCGGCTCGACCAGCGAGTACCTCTTTCCGAGCAGGATCGACCACGCCGGACACATGAGCACGCGCCAGTATGCGCGCTTGGTGGATGAGTGGGTTACCGCGATTGGCCTACGGAAATCTGAGTACGGGACGCACTCGCTTCGACGGACGAAGGCCGCGATGATCTACCGCGCTACGGGCAACATCCGCGCAATTCAGATACTTCTAGGTCACACCAAGATCGAAAACACCGTTCGCTATCTTGGGGTCGATGTCGAAGACGCACTACTACTGGCGGAGCGCACGGAAATCTGACACCTTCGGGCGGTCGACCTCACCTGGTCGACCGCTTTCGGGTTGCGCCTGGACGGTGCGATTGGCTGCAATTGGGGTGGGAAGCTGCCTGTCTGCATTTAGCCTGCTAATTGGCAAAAGCAGACATTCAGGCGAGCTGGCTGGCACGACAGCATTGCGCCCCAATTTCGGACATTCAGTTTGTTACGGCCAGTGCCCGAAAGCGGTCATTTGTTTAGGCTCTGTTGATCGCAAGCTGTGTGCGTGCATGCGCACGCACTGCTTGTCTCGCTGGCGCAGGTGAACCCGGTGGCTCGGCAAGGGGAGCCCGCTGCGCGTTGCCCGTTGCATCCCCTCCGGCCGATTCTTATTGGGGGTAAACTCAGCAAAAACAGTGGGCTCTCTAAGCTCATCAGTGCTACATTCATTAGATGAAATCAATTGAACTGAGCTATGCGAAAGTAGCGAGACTAGGCAAAACCTTCTCGGACGACATCACGTCGCAAGAAAACTGAGGAGGTTGTGCCGTTGTTAGGACGTCTCTTCAACTCCAATCCTGAAAAGTCCGAGCTCAAGCAGTCTGATGAAAAACGTCAGAAGTTCGTAGACCTCGCGCCAACCGACCAAGCTGACAAAGACGGCACGTATACGGCAGCTCTGCTCTACGCCACCACCAACCCCAGAGTCTCAAATATCGCGCTGACCGGCCCATATGGAAGTGGCAAAAGCAGCATCATTCGAGCCTTTCTAAAACGCTATCAGAAGCCAACATTAGAAATCTCACTTGCCGCGTTTGTCCCTGATTCCACCACTGCGGTGCAGACGGTCAGCACGCAGGAAATTGAACGGAGCATCTTGCAGCAGATGCTTTACGGAGCGGATGCCAACAGCTTGCCGCTTTCTCGCTTCAAGAGAATACGGGCTCCGCGAAAATGGTCTGCTCTCGATTCCCTGTTTATCGTGATCGGCCTGATCGCTCTGTGGTACTTGCTACAATCTCAAAGCGCAATTTTGGACGGCTCGTTCTTCGAGCCATTCGCCGCATCAAACTGGTTCAACTTTGCTTGTTTTCTCTTTGGTACGGCTTTCGCTTGGCGCGCTTTCCACTACCTTTATGTGAAGAGCCTGGGCGTCTCGCTGAAGAGCGTCTCTCTAAATGATATCGAGATAACTCCTGAAGCGGCAGACGAAGATTCCATTCTCAATCGGCATCTGGACGAAATCATCTATTTCTTCCAATCCACGAACTATGAATTGGTCATCGTTGAAGACCTGGACCGTTTCAACAATCCCGAAATCTTTGTCACTTTGAGAGAAATCAACAGCCTCATCAATGCGAACAAGGGTGTGAGCCAGAGGGTCAGGTTTCTCTATGCGTTGAGAGACAACATCTTCAAAAATACCGACAGGACAAAATTTTTTGAATTCATCGTTCCCGTCATACCGATCATCAACAGCTCGAATTCGATTGACAAAGTGCTTGAGCAGGGCACTCGCCTGGCACTTGATGAACGCTTGGATCGACAGTTCTTACGTGAGGTTTCTCGATATCTTGATGACCTCAGGCTCATCCAAAACATATTCAACGAATATGTCGTTTATGTCGAAAGTCTCGACACCGATGGTGAGGAGTTTTTGGATGCGAACAAGCTCCTCGCTGTTCTGATCTACAAGAACGTGTTCCCGAGTGACTTTGAAGAGCTACACCGCGGCAAGGGCAAGCTCGCAAACATTCTCAATCGCCATGATGAATATGTTGCGGGCTTAGAGGTTGCGCACAAAGCCGAAATTGCTGAACTTGAGTACGCTATGGAACTCGCGGACTCTCAGATGCCGCGCGATCAGGAGGAGTTACGCAAGATCTATGCGATGACCCTGATTCAAAAATTACCGTCAGGTGTCAGCCATGTCGGCCTAGCACATCCAAATTACGTGCCCATCGGCTCTCTGACATCCAGCGACAAATTTGAAGAATTTCTCGAAACGCGCCGCCTGATGTCCAAGACGGACCGAGGCGTGCAACATAACACGGACGTGTCGGGCCTACAGGCAGAAGTAGACCCAAACCGAACTTACACAGATCGTGCAAGAGAGCTCTTGCAAAAAAGCAAGTCGGTGAAAGCGGCCAACGCCCAACTCATTTCTCAGAAACGAAAAGAGCTAACGCAGGTCCGCACCAGCAAGTTCAGCGATGTCATTCGGCAAAGCGCGGTCGGCGCTGGCCCACTGTTCGACGTTTTTGAAGAGAGGAAAGATCTCGCACGCTTTTTGGTTTTTGAAGGCTATCTAGATGATAGCTACTATCAATATACATCTCTTTTTCACTCTGGACGGCTGTCACCGAGCGACAACAAATTCCTGATCCTCATTCGCGGTTTTACAATCACCGAACCTGACTTTCAGATCGACAATCCGAAAGAGGTCATTGAGGCGATGCGCGATGAGGATTTCGAACAGAAGTTCGCTCTCAATGTGCGCATAGTCGACAACTTGATGAACAACGATGCTTCCTTCAAAACTCAGAAAGATAGGTTTCTGAAATTCGTCGCTGCGAACTTTTCTGAGTGCGAAGACTTCTTCGCCACCTACTATCACCGAGGCTCGTACGTTGCCGCCTTGTTAGAATCTCTAAAGGCATCCTGGCCGCGATTTTTGAGCTCCGTGATTGAGAGCAAGAATGCCGCTGTCCACGCGGCTCAGATCATTGCGAACTTGCCCATGCAGGCACTTGATGAGCTCAGCGAAAGCGACCCCGAGTTTGTTGCTTTTGTTTCGAAACGTTTGCCGGACATACTCGAACTTGAACCCACCCTTGAAGCCGAGCGCCTCAAAACTCTCAACGTCGAAGTACCGAGCCTAGAGGACCTAAGGGGCCATGCAGTCGCCGCTCGGACGTTAGCTGAGCATGGGCTTTATGCGCTTTCAGTTTCCAACATCGAGTTCGTATTCGAGGTAGTGAAAGCCATTGAAGACATGGATGAACTGCGGTGCAAGATTCATACAACAATAATACAGTCAGAAGATCAGGTGCTTCTGGCGAAGATCAAGGCTGATATCAGGGGCTACCTTGGCAAGGTAGCAGGCGCGAGCCCTGAGAACACTCAAGAGTCACGCGAGGCGATCTTGGATTTGCTCTCTCGCGAGGAAGTCGACGAGGAGACAATCCGGCCGTTTCTCGCGCAGCAATCTTCGAAGATAGAGCAACTCACTGATGTTCCGGAACGCTTCCGAAGAATGGTTATTGAGCTTCGGCAGCTTATGCCAAGCTGGTCGAATTGCATGATCTATCTTTCTATGGAGGAGTTCGATGCTGGCGTGCTGACAAGCTATTTGGAAGACGCTGAAATTCTCGCCGCGCTCGCCCAGCAAGACATTCCAGAAGGTAAGTCGGAATTTCCGCTTAGGGAGTTCTTGATTGGTAATAACGAGTTTTCAGACGACACCTACCAAGCGTATGTCCGGCTATTCCCCAATCCCTTCAATAAGTTGCCTGACGGCCTGAACTTAGAGAAGCATAGAGCCCTCATTGAAGAAAGGAAGGTGACTTTCGGACCAGAGATCTTCTCACTCTTCGACTATGACGAGCAAGTTCTCTTCGTCGCAGAAAACTTCGCCCAGTTCCTAAAAATGCAAGATGAGTTCTCGTTGGACGATGACTTTCGCGAGAACCTGCTGCGCTCTGAAATGGCTGATAGTGATAAAATGAAGGTCTTGAGTATGATGGACCCTCCCGCCATCAAGGAGGCCCCCGATCGTGCCGCACTCGTCGGCAAGCTCATTAACAGGTCAACCGAGGCGCCTCCTAATTTTGACGCAGAAACTGTGCGCGCCATCATCCTCAATAGTCAGCCAGTTTCGCTTCATATCCGCTTACTCAACAAGCTTCACGAAATGCTGAGCGCAGCTGAGGTATCAGCTCTGCTGCAGGAGCTTCCCAGACCGTTATCTGAGATCAAAAGAGGATATGGCTGGAGTGTGCCGAGACTTGAAGACACAGATCAAAATCTTGAGTTCGCAAAGTGGTTGAAGCGCCGAAGGCTGATTTCGTCGTGGAGCAAGTCAATCTTTGGTGACATCCGGCTTAATCTCTTCAGAAAATAGCCCTCAATCTGATTCAGAGGCCCTCAATATCATCATACACGGTCATGCCTCTGCCGATGGTTCCCATGTGACGACCAGAGTCGATTTGGGGCAGCCTGTAGGCCTGAGCAACACCGTAGTCATTGGTCCTGGTTGGAATGCGCTCGACATGAACGAGCATGTTTGCCGCCAGCAGAGAAATAGCGGATTTGAGGCGCACTCTTGCGATGCCGGTGATCTCAGTGATTTGATCGTAGGTCGCTTTGGCCAGATTGTCGGAATTGTCTCTTCGGGCAGCCAAGAAATACCAGAGCTTGAGCGCATCCAGCTCCACGATTTTCCTCAAGTGAAGCTCATTAAAGAACACGATCTGCCCATCGCTATATAAGCGCTGAGCAGGGAATTTTGCCCATCCTCCTTTGGGATCAAAATTCCGTATCCGGATTGTGCTGCGTCCTTGTGGCTCTCGTTCGATCAGTCCCATGTGATCGAGAACGCCAAGCCCCTCGGAAATCTTGCTCCGGCTCAATGACGTCGCCAACGCGAGCTCATCATACGTAATGCGCGCTAGCCCACTCTGCGGATCAGCGCGATGCAGGATCGGCGCTAAAACCATCAGCGCAGCAATGTTGTTTGCGCCCAAAGTCTGATCCCAACGCATTTGCCTCAAACCGTGATCCAGTATCCACTCGCTCGGCAGCTTCACCCATTGAAGTAACTTCGCCATCAATCGTTTTTCCGTTTCGCAATCGAAACGATTGCGTGAACCGTGAATGCGGCAAGCGCCATCGCTGCAAGTGCGATTACCGCCAAAACATATTCAATCGGGAATGCGGAACCTTCCGCAATCAACTCAGAGACGGTTTTCATTTTGGGACTCCTTTTTCAATCATCCCAAATTTTTTAAACCGACCACACGGTCTAATCTAGATACAGTATACTCCAGGAAAGCACAAATTACGCAAATTAACCGTTGCTAAACAGACGTTTGGGGCAAATTTGGTAAGTTCATATAACACTCCATTTTAGTTCATAAAGGGAGCCTTCTGAACTGAAATGAAGGGTTTTACCTAGATTTTCTCGATCCCAGCCGGTCATATGATTCTGATATGTTTGGCCCATAACAAGCATAAACGTTTCCTCCTTGTCTTCAAATCATGGGCGCACCCCTCGGGTCGGGCGTGGATGCGAGTGGCCGGCTTGCTTTGTTACGCAAGTCTGCAAATGGATCGAAAGCCGAACGTCTGCTCTCCGTAGCCCTGAAGTTTGAAGGCGACATTCAGCTAACGGCCCAATAAACCGCATGAATTGCGAGGTAAATGAACGACGGGTTTCGACGCCTTTATAAGTCGTCGTGAATGTTAGCTGTTTCGGCGATAATTCCAGCTCGGTCTCCAGGGGTGTGCCATCGCGTGAAATAGGCTATTCTTCGTTCATGACTGAGGAAGAACGTCGCATCGCTTGGCTTGCTCTACTTCATGAGCTTGGCGCAGGGGTCACCGGCCAAGCGTGGCACTGGTTCGCCTATCATCTCCATATGCTTCCGCCACATCCGTTTGCGCGGAGCATCGTAAATGCCGCAGTTGACTGCGAAGAGAAGTTGCCCGGCCTGGGGCACTCTTTGGTCGCGGATCTGGGACGGATTGGCGGGATCGACCACCACGAGCCTCACTACGATCAACTAATGCAAAAACTGGCCGAAATTCTGGTGCTTCGAAAGCTACTGATCCTTGACTGGCCTGAGGGGACGACATTTGAGCACGAGCCTGCCGCGATAGCTGGCGGCAAGCGCCCCGAACTTAAGGTAAGTGCGCCAGGGCAGACCTATCTGTTCGAGGTAAAAATGCCTTCGCTGCTTGCGCATGCCCGGCAGCGCGACGAAAATGGGATGCAAGCGGCCGCACGGATCTTAGATCGCGAGTTGCTTGACCAACTCGCGGGCGAGGGCGGCGTCACATTGCCACGCGACAACCCGGTTAAGGATTTTCTGATCGATTCAGAGGCTAAATTTGCGCCGTTCAAGGCTCAAGCCCCCGCAATTGCCGTGCTGATCATCGTTTGGGATGATTTCATTTACGAACCGATTACGGTCCTAACCCAACCTCAACGCGGTCTGCTGACATCCGCCAGTTACTATCGAACACCAGACGATGCTCCAGTGATCTTCCCCTCGATCGACGCGATAATTGCGGTTCGCCATCTGACGTATTTTAAAAGAGCGGCCGGCGACGAGCCGCTTATCGAACGCGCTGATCCTTTCGACTTTGGGCAAGAGGGCGATCTACCCAATGCGTTGATCCCAATCCCTGGCGGACAAGAAATTCCCGAACTCATCCAGCGAGGTTTGCGTGCGTTGCCGCTCGACCACCCGATGGTTGAAATGGCAGCTGAATACCAACCGGTTGAATTGGTCTTCTGGATTTGAAACAGTCGAGCGTCTGCCCGACGAGCAATCTCGATTAGTTTGCGATGCCACAGTGGCCTTGCTCCCAATTGAAGAGCGAACCGGACATAAAGCCTACCGATAATCAGAGTGGCGATAGAGCAGCCGAATGATCACCATGTCAGCGATTACTGACCGTCACGAAAACTTGCGTTTACGGCAGCTATTCTGGTTCCCCGTCCAAGAGCTGCCGTTCCGCTTTCGGCTCAGTTCTAGACCTTAAGCTCTACCCGATTGAATGGCAGCTTTCGGAAAACGAACTCGCTGCCAGGAATGTCGCAGACTGGGTCGTTAGCTGTCCGACCGCTCTTGGCTGAATGCCCTAAATAGCTGCCCGTCCGGTTTCAGGCGGCGTTGCGCAGGTGCCCTGTGTCCGCAATTAGGTGGTTTTGCGACTGTCAGCTTTCGTCGCGTAAGGCGCGAAAGCGGTCGGGAAGTCAACCCAATGCCTTAAGTTTTTTCGATGCTCGGCCCGCGACAGATTTCCGCTCATCTTTCGCCAGACGTTCGAGGTGTGGTCGCAACCAAGAAGCTAAGTTGGCATCATCAGCAGCCCAGCTTGCGAGGGTTTCAATGGTAGCGTTCAAGACGATCCAGTCATCCCGATTTTCGAGATTGCGCTTCATAATCGTCACTGCCCTCTGTCGCTGAGGCGAAGAAAGATCATCTTCGAGCTTCAGGAAAAGTTGAGCCAACGTCCACTGTGCAGAGTCCTGGTCGAGTTCTCCGACTTCCGCGATAAATCGATCAATGTAGGGCAGAAGCAAGTCGTGTCTTTCCGCCTCGACGCGCTTCATGGCGTTCGACGTTCGGAGACGGACGACTTCATCGGTACTTTCATAGCAAGAAAACAATTCATCGAAGCAATCGGGCGAAGCCAAGACAATCTCTACGACCTCGACGGTATTCCCGAGCGAGTTGGGATGACCTCCTGACAACATCTTTTCAAAGCGTTCTGACATGCACGTCTTCTATAATTTAGGCGTAAGATCGGCAATCAAAACCGGAAGCGTGGTGCTGTCCGTTTTCGGCCAGACTTTTGTGATAAGCAAACGTCCATATTTGAGTCGTTTGCTGACCAGCCGCTTTTTTCTGACGAGGCAGTAGAACTGCCAGTCCGCTTTCAGATGGCAGTGGATGGTTGCCAGTCGTCCGCTTTTGGGTGGGAAGCGGACCGTCCTCTTTCGGCATCGTGCTATAGACGTGGTAGCCATCCGACTTACGACGGATATCACTTGCACGCGCAATGCTTATAAAGAATCGACACATGCGGTATCTTTTAGCAGTTGTGAGCAGCCTGGTTCTGCCAAGCTGCCAGCTTCCACCTCAAACTTCAGAGGTCAGCAACGCGGCTGCTGTACCAACATCCTTTCAAGTTGATCGAGAACCGATGAAGTGGCGAATTATTCGGTTGGGCGATTGCTGTCAGATGTCTGTTCCAAGAAACGCAAAGGACGTATCGGGCGGATGGCTAATCGACAGCGAAGCTGGAGCACGTTTCGAGCTCGGGCAACAGCTTATTACTGCCGACCTCAGGGCTTTGCCAGGCCTAAGCCTCAGCGGACCGCGGGAAAAGGTTGAGCGCAACGTCGAACAGTTTGGGATTAACGGTTTTCAGAACAGAATGACGGTAATGGTGCAGGAGGGACCGCCGGCAAAACACCTTTCGGTCAATATCACCTGTCCGGAACGCGACTGCTCTCTAGCGGACCAAGTTCTTAGCAGCGTTCGTGTCAGGTAAGTACGAACCGCGTCGGCTTTCAGCAACCGCGTAAGGTTGGTTGAACGACTACAAATGGGTCGTTAGGGGGCCTTCCGCGCCTGGCCTCACCTTCGGCAATATGGACATTCACGGGGCCATAAGTCGGTCTAAGCCGTTACGATTATATGACCATGCACTATACGCGCACGGGGCGCGGAAACCCCCTCCTCCTTGTCCACGGACTTGGGGGCACTTGCAGCTCGTGGGACACGATCTCGCCTGCGCTTTCTCAAGTCAGGGAGGTAATCGCCGTGGACCTGCCCGGCCACGGGCAGACACCAGAAGAGGCGGACAGCGGTACGTTCGACGGACTTGCGCGCAGTCTGGACAGCTGGCTCCGCGCCGAAAATCTCGTGGGCGTCGATATGGTTGGCAGCTCGCTGGGTGCTCGCCTGGTGCTCGAAATGGCGCGGCGCGGCCAGGCGGGCGCGGTTGTCGCACTGGATCCGGGCGGCTTCTGGCAGGGGTGGGAGCGGACATTCTTCAAAGCCACCATAACGCCTTCGGTCGCTTTGGTCCGCGCGCTTCGGCCGGCGCTTTCTGCCATCACCGGAAATGTCGCTGGCCGGACCGCGCTCATGGCCCAGCTTTCTGCAAGGCCTTGGGCGCTCGATCCGGCATTCGTCGCGCGTGAACTGAAGTCATTGGCTAATACGCCCACCGTCAATTCGCTCGTCGAGGATCTCGCCAACGGCGCAATGCAGGAGGGCCCTGCGAAAGCGGCTGCGCCTGTTGTCATCGGCTGGGGACGCAAGGATAGGCTGTGTCTACCGCAGCAGGCGGATCGCGCGATGAAGGCTTTCCCTGAAGCGATGCTGCACTGGTTCGAGCGTAGCGGACACTTCCCGATGTGGGATCGGCCAGAGGAGACCGTTCGCGTAATTCTGGATGCCACGGGCATCTCGGCATCGAATTAATACTGCAATTGGGCGGTTAGCAAATCGAGGGTCTATGCAGGGGCTAGTCCCATACTTGGTCCTTTGTTGGGTCGTTGGCGGTCAGGCCGCTCTCAGCGCCAAAACCGTATCAGCTGCCAGTCGGCTATTAGAACGTGCGAATTGGCCTCACAGCGGCTGCTTATGGGGTGGAAAGCCGACGAGCCGCAACCGTTCAGTTAGCTTTGCTCAAGGTGCGGGTCATTTGATTTAGAGGAGCGCGTATCCTGTCACCATATATCGCGTTTACATCGACACGACGATTCACTGACCTCTTCCAAAGCCTGTGCAAAGAGCAAAAGATCATTCCAGATGCGGGTCAGCCATGTCATGACAGCCCGGCACTCTGATGCACGAAGATCGCGCAAGCCGACGTGCCTGTCGCCACTAGCTTGCCCTGCTCCGAGCGAATTTCTCCGCTTGCGGTCGCGATCGTCTTGCCGAATGAAACAATTTTCCCAGTGATGGTAAACATGTGCTCCTTCCCGCCGGGTAGGGGACGCAGGAAACGGACCGCCGTATCTATGGATGCATAGCCTTTCCCGGCGGGCAGCTTGGAAAGCGTGGTTAGACCCATCGCCGTGTCGAGCGCGGTCAGCGCCAGACCGCCGTGAACTATTCCGGCAGGGTTCAAAAAGCTGTCATCGGCAAGTACGGACAGCGCGATGCGGCCTTTGTCAATTTCGATTAAATCGAGCGGCATCCTCTTGCTTATGGGTGGACGCGGAATGTCTCCGTTACTCATGGCTTTCAGGAACTCGATCCCGCTGAGCGACAGCGCGCGCGCGGGATCGGCCAAGCCATATTCATTCTCGGTCACCACGGTTCTCCGAACGGGCGGATGACGCTGTCGAAGCTCCAAGCCGATTTCGGCTGCTGAGCCAGGCGAAACACCTCGGCAGCGATATCTTCAGGCGGGCAGAAGAAGTCTGTCCGTCGTCAGATAATTTGAGACAGCTGACGCTCTAAGGCAGGTGAGTGTTTGAGCCCATCTAGTTGGTTGATATTAGGCGGCAAGCTTGCGGTGTTGCAAGCGCCGTTGCTCGATGGTTTTGCGTTTGATCCTTTCTCGCTGTTTGATGATGGCTTTCGCCCTGCCGAAGTAGGCGTCGGCAGGCGTCACATTGTTCAGGCTCTCGTGGTAGCGCTGGTGATTGTAATACTCGACGAACGCTTCGACCTGCGCTTCCAGATCGCCGGGCAGATAATAGTTTTCCAGCAGGATGCGGTTCTTCAAGGTCTGGTGCCAGCGTTCGATCTTGCCCTGCGTCTGCGGATGGAACGGAGCGCCGCGAACGTGACGCATATCCTTTTCCGCGAGGTAGTCCGCCAGTTCGCCAGCAACATAGCTCGGACCATTGTCGGACAGCAGACGCGGCTTGTGCACCACCGTTGCCTGGTCGCAGCCAGAAGCTACCAGCGCCAGTTCCAGCGTATCAGTCACGTCCTCGGCCCGCATCGTCGTGCAGAGCTTCCAGGCAATGATGTAGCGCGAGTAATCGTCGAGGATGGTCGATAGGTAATACCAGCCCCAGCCAATGATTTTCAGATAGGTAAAGTCCGTTTGCCACAGCTGGTTGGGTGCAGTGGTCTTATCCTTGAACTCGCTGGCCGCCTTCATCACGATGAAGTTTGGACTGGTAATCAGATTATGCGCCTTGAGCAGGCGGTAGACGCTGGCTTCCGACACAAAGTAGCGCTGTTCATCCGTAAACGTCACCGCCAGTTCTCTGGGCGACAGCTCGCAGCGCTCCAGCGCCATGTCCAGTATCTGGTCCTGCACCTCATCGGGAATCCGGTTCCAAGCCCGGCGCGGACCAGGGCGCCGATCTTCCAGTGCCTCTTCGCCGAACCGCAGATACAGATCATACCAGCGGTAAAAGGTAGGCCGGGCGATGCCCAGCCTGTCCAGGGTCTGCTTGGCAGGGAGGTGCGAACGCTCAACGATGCGGATGACCTCTAGCTTCTCGGATGCAGGATACCTCATTCGTCGTCGCCCCCATCCCCGATCATGCTTTTTTTAAGCAGCCGGTTCTCGAGCATCTGTTCAGCCACAACCTCCTTCAGATCGCGAGCCTCACGGCGAAGATCACGCACTTCATCGGTATTGGCGGCGCGCGAGGTATCGCCAGCAAGGCGGCGCTTACCAGCCTCCATGAAGTCCTTGGACCATTTGTAATATACGCCCTGCGCAATACCCTCGCGGCGGCACAGCTCAGCAATGCTATCCTCACCGCGCAGACCATCCAGCACGATCCGGATCTTCTCTTCCGCGCTATACTGCTTGCGGGTCGCCCGGCGGATGTCTTTGACTACCGCTTGCGCGGAAGCCTTTGAGTGTTTTGCGTTCATTTCCGTTCCTTACAGTCACTGCAACGAACCCAAAACACTCACCTATTTCTTACAGCCAATCTGTCTATCGAATGCTGACGGGGAACACCCATGACACAAAACGCTCTATACGAAGCCCATCTTGAACTACGCGGATAGCGGACGTTCCTTCCGTTTATTAGGATCGAGAATACCGCACTGTGACAGTAATATCTAACACCAGCGAAGCGCCCAAGAGACGATAGGAACGTCCAAGGACGGTATCGGACGCCAAAAGGGAATGGAGATGTAAATCCTATGACCGTGTGAGCGTAAGCGAGCTACTGCCGGAAGCCGAAGGCTGGAGGACGCATCAAAGTCCTTATGCTCCGAAGTTGCTAAGGACTTTGAGGTATTGCGCCTGAAAATTATCCTCTCTTCATCTAAGCACATAACATCGGGTTTATTTGATGGAAAGTCGGTGAATAAGGCTATTTCACCATCCTTCTGTCCTACAATTTTATAGGCTCTCAAAACTGCCCGGTGAATTTGGGATGTTTTATAGGCTCTCGGACGGGTTGTGACGAATTGATCACCACCAAGATTAGGTTCTCGACCATATTAAACCGATGGATTCAGAGGCATTATAGGCTCTCGAACACCTTATGACGAAAGGTTATATGGGCTTATAGGCTCTCGAAGGGCTTATGACGAAAGGGTCCGATAAATTGGCAAATCAGCCATAATCTTGGGTTTATAGGCTCTCGAAAACGATGCAGTTTGATTGGTTAGTTAATAGGCTCTCGAACAGCTTATGACGAAACGAATTTGTTCCGTTTTAGGCTCTCATCGACCTTAATCCGAAAAAATATCGGTGATTATAGGCTCTCGAAGGCCTTATGCCGAAAGATATCTCGTATATAGGCTGTCGAACACCTTATTACGAAGACCGTCATTTTCGTCCAAAAACGAGCATCCGGGCTTGGTGAGCCTGTTTTTGGCACGATTTTTAGGGTTTATAGGCTCTCAAAAACGCGTGTCTGGACAGTGTTTTTCGACTGTCGGGAACTCGGTTTCGGCGCATGAATTTGAAGGATTTTTACGATATGAGTGATAATATGAAATCTGGTGGAACGGGTGGTTCGGATTCTCCGGACTCAGTAAAGGCCGTTTCCGGAACCGTTTAGCAGGACGATATGCCGGCCTCTGCTTCCACACCGGATGTCGGTGGTGACGATGGTGTAGGTGTTAAAGATGATGGCCCTTCCAGGTCCGAGATCCGCCGCGAACAACACCGCCGTCGCATTAAGTGACCCGCCCCATTAGGGTGATCCACCGGTTAAGTTAGAGTTCCTGCAGTTGTGGTCGCCCTGTTGGGTGGCCTGAAGCGTAGCGTAACGCCGTTCAGCAGAGCGAGGCAAGATCGGTTGTAGCGCAGGCGGTTGGTATCCTAGCGATGAGTGCGGTTTTACGATGTCGTAATGGATGCGCCAGCGCTCGATCAGGATTGCCGCTACTTTCAGGGTATAGAAGATCTCGCCGTTGAGTAGTTCGTTTCTGAGCTTGCCGTTAAAGCTCTCGTCGGAGCCATTCTCCCAGGACGATCTCGGCTCGATGTAAAGCGTCCTCATGCCGATCCGAGTGAGCCAATCGCGCAAAGCTCATGCTGTAAACTCAGCGCCATCGTCGCTGCATATGTGATCGGGCGGATCATGCCGTTTGAACAGCTCAGTAAGGAGGGACAGCACATCATGGCATTCAACTTGCCCTGGACATGGATCGCTAGGCACTGTCGGCTGTGCTTATCTATTACCGTGAGCATACGGAACGCTTTACGATCACGGGTGCAGGCCATGACAAAATTGTAGCACCATGCATGAGTGAAGCGACCTGGGTCTTGGCGGTGCGGAACGTATCGCCGAGCCTACCCTATTTATGATTCACATTGGGACAAAGCAAGGTGCTGCACTTGCAACCATCAGCTGTCCCAATTAGCTGTCCCAATTAGCTGTCGCAAATCACCTCGCTGGTGACGACTGCCAAAGATATTTTCGGTGTATTCAATATGCGAAATATTTGGCTGGGGTCCCTGCCGCCCCAGCCAGCGAATTCTGCGCTTCGTGCCGCCGCGAGGGCTTTGGCTCCGGCTTAGGCTGCAGCGGCATATTGCGGCGACAGCACGTGGGCCAGCGGCGCAAGCGAACGCAGCAGGCGCGGAACGGCATCGCGTTTTACCAGCCATGTCGCCTGCATCGCGGCGCGGTCCGGATCGCCGGCTTTCAGAGCGGCTACGGTTGCGAGCAGCGCGCTTTCCTGATGGCTGGTCTGCGTATCGCCGACCGACTTCACGCAAACAGTCGAGCGAGCCGATGCGCGAAGAACCGCAGCGGTCCGTTCCAGCGACCAGACCGCCACTTTGCCACTTGCGCGCCCGCCAAATGACAGGGCCGCTTCATTGCCGGTACCGTTCCAAAGCGCACGAAACTGATCGATCATCATTCACTCCAGCCAACAGGTTGTTGCGAGTGATAATCAATAACAAGCAGCCGTCAACCCGGCGCGCAACAAAAAAGGGCGGCATCGCTGCCGCCCTTCTTCGCGCCGGATCGCTCCGGCAAATATCCGTGCAGGTTACGCGGCCTTGCGTTCGCCTTCGGAAGCGACGAATTCGCCGCACCAGTCATCCTTAGCCACCGTCGGCCAATGCGCCTGCTTGTCACCTTCGGCTGGCGACGGGGCGTAGCGGCGGCATTCGGTTTGCTCGCTCTGGAAGAATTTGCAGTTGGTGCAGGTCATTATTGGCTCCTGTTTTCTTTTGGTTGACGAAGCTTTTACGTCCCGAAATTCGAAAAGTCAATAAAAACAAAGGCTTAGTAATAGTAATCATTAGCAACTGCATCTTGCGAATGCGTCACAACTGCGCGTATCAGTCCCGGCCCGCCACCCGCTCCTCGACGCCCTGCCGCAAGTCCGCAATGCGTTCCGCATTGACGCCCAGATCGCTCAGGCCGACGCGCGAGGTGGACCGGAAATCCACGATGCTGCCATCGCCATCGGCGCGAACACGCGCGACCACGTCGTCGCGGAAGCCGTACCAGAACAGCTCGTCCGTTCCCTCGACGCGGCCCGCTCCGGCGTCCGCGCTGATATTGTCGAAGCCGCGCGTGGTCATCGCCGCTTCGACCGCAGCGACCGTTTCCCCGACCGACGCCGCCACGCGCAGGGGCGCGAGGTCGGGATAGCCTTCCGCGATGAGCTGTGCGGCGGTGCGGTCGGCGACGGCATCATTGCCCGCCCACTTCTCGAGACCGCCGAGCGGCACATCGAACGGCATGGGTTCGTTTGCGCCATCCGCCTCGCGCAACGCCATCATCGCATCGGAAAAAACCGGCGCATCGGCGGTGTCGGTGGCGATGTCGTAAATCAGCGGCACGCTCTGCGCCTGCGCGCGCAGCTGGTTGAACCCGCCCAGCACCAGCAGCGGTATCGCCAGCGCGATCACTGCCGCCACCCAGCCGCGCCGTGGTTTGACCAGCACCGCCACCAGCAGCGCGATAACGGCCAGCACAGCCAGCCCCATCGCGGCAGGCGCGCCGATGCCGACGGTCATGGTGCCGAAGCCGGTCATCTTGCTCCACCACCCGAACTTTGCGCCCAGCGACGCCAGCAGGAACCAGACCGGCAGCAACAGGGACAGGACGAGAGCGATGCGCGGCAGGGCGCTGAGCAGCTTTTTCATGGGCCTGCACCTACCCCACCGCGCGCCGGTGCGTAAGGGCTATTCGGTTTCCAGCGCGGGCTGCGGATTGTTGGGCACCAGGATCATGGTGTTGTCCTCCACACCCCAGCTTTTCAACCGCGACAGCAGGTTCATGCCGATCACATTGGTATCGCCAAGATTGGGCGCGACCACCGCGTCTAGCCCGCGCGCCGCGACATTGCCGAAGCGCAATTCCTCTATCGTCGTCAGGTCGGCCAGAATGGTGCCGTTCGCGGTTTTGAGCCGCAGCGGCAACCCGCCCTGGCGCGGCTCCAGACCCGCCGCCTGCGCGGTGGACTGCGACAGCGCGGTCAGCGTCGCACCGGTATCGACCATGAAATTGACCGGCACGCCATTGACTTCGGCCTCCAGCCAGAAATGCCCGTCGCGCGCCATCGGAATGCGGGTTTCGCCGCCTTCCACCACCTGTTCGGGCAAGCCGATCTGCGGGACGGCGAAATCGAGTTGGGGATCGAAACGTGCAACCTGCAGAACCACCAGCACCAGCACGCAACCGAGCGTCAACGTGCTGGCGGTGCGGATCAACCCGCCCAGCGGCACCCGGTTGCGCGCCATGATCGAGCCGATCCAGCCCGCCGCCACTGCCGCCACCGTGGCGATCAGCAGGCCGGAGCGCGGCACATCGCGAATGGTGTCGGCGATCAGGGAGAGAATGTCTGCGGGGTCCATCGCCACCTATCTAGGGACCGCACCCCGTCATTTCCATGAACCGCCCGCTCTCGATGTGGCGGCTCAGGGTGCGGACAGCTCCGGTCCTGCCTCGGCCAAAATCATCGAGAACCGCTTTTCGCCGTCCATCCATCGCTGCAACGGGGTCCAGCCCCCCGCCAGCAACAGCGTGTTGGACGAACGCCGCCCGAACTTGTGGCTGTTTTCGGTATGGATGCTTTCGCCTTCGCGCATGGTGAAGGCCGTGTTCGCGACGTCGAACGCGATGTCGCGCTGCGCCACCAGATGCATCTCGATACGGGCAAAGGCATCGTTCCAGCGTGCTTCGTGGCGCAGGGCATCGACCGGTATCGTGCCGCGCAGCTCGCGATTGATGCGTTCCGCAAGGTTGAGATTGAACTGCGCCGTCACGCCCGCTGCATCGTCATAGGCCGCGCGTAGAGTATCGCGGCTCTTGATGAGGTCCATGCCGATCAGCAGTTTGGCCCCTTGGCCCAATGTCTCGCGCATCGTCCGCAGCAGATCGACAGCGGTACGCGGGATCATGTTGCCGATGGTGGAGCCGGGGAAGAAGCCCAGCTTGGGCACATCGGCCACCGCGCCGGGCAAGGCGACGCGGCGCATGAAGTCCGCTTCCACCGGATGCACCGGCAGGCCGGGAAATTTGCCGGAAAGCTCGGCGGCGGCAGCGCGCAGGAAATCGCCCGCAATATCGAGCGGAACATAGGCGGCGGCGTCGATCTGGCTAAGCAATAGCGGCGTCTTGACCGACGATCCGCTGCCGAATTCCACCACCGCGCGCCCCGGCCCGATGGCGTCCGCAAACGCCGCGCCTTCGTTGCGCAGGATTTCGGTTTCGGCGCGAGTCGGATAATATTCCGGCGCTTGCGTAATATCCTCGAACAGTTGCGATCCGGCATCGTCATACAGCCAGCGGGCGGGGATCGCCTTCTGGTCCTGCGCCAGACCCTCCAGCACATCCTGCCGGAAGGCGCGATCCACCCCGTCCGCGTCGCGATCCACCAGCGCGAGGCTCTCGCCCGCCTGTTCCCCGTTCGTCATATTGGTCAGATATCCTTTGCCAGGCGAACGCCCGTGAATTGCCATCGTTGATGGGGGTAGAAGAAATTGCGGTAGCTGGCCCGCGAATGTCCGCGCGCCGTGGCACAGCTTGCCCCGCGAAGCACGCACTGTCCGCTCATGAACTTGCCGTTATACTCGCCGATAGCCCCGGCGGCAGGTTCGAAACGCGGATAGGGCAGGTAGGCGGAGCCGGTGAATTGCCAGCAATCGCCGAACATCGCGGTGCCGCCGCGCGGCAGGGGGGCATGCGCGCTTTCCAGCTGGTTGCCGCCATCGCGGGCAAAGCGCCCGCCCTCGCCGCTGCGCGTAAACGCTTCCCACTCGAATTCGGTCGGCAGGCGCGCACCGGCCCAGCTCGCAAAGGCGTCGGCTTCGAAAAAGGAGATATGCGTGACCGGCGCATGGCGGTCGCGCGGTTGCCATCCGGCGTGCGTGAAGTGTTCGTCCTCCCGCCAGTAAAGCGGCGCGATGATGTCCTCGCGGCATTTCCACGCCCAGCCATCCGACAGCCAGTGACGCGGTTCGTCATATCCGCCATCGGCGATGAACGCCTCCCACTCGCCATTCGTCACCAGCGTTTCGCGCAAGGCGAACGGTTCCAGCAGCACGCGGTGGCGCGGACCTTCATTGTCGTAGGCGAACCCTTCGCGATTGTTGCCGACCAGCGCGATGCCGCCGGGATGGCTGCCCCAGCGGTCGGTATCGGCGGCGGGTGCCCTGGTGGTCGGCACCGCTTCGAACATGGCGGGACCGAGCGGGTTCTGGAACAGCGCGTGCTTGATATCGGTCAGCAGCAGTTCCTGGTGCTGCTGTTCGTGCGCAATGCCCAGCTCGACCAGCGGGGCGAGTTCCGGGATCGTCGAGCAGGGGTGCCATCGCGTCGTCGATAGCCTCGCGCCATTCCGCGATTTCGGACAGGGTCGGGCGGGACAGCAGGCCGCGCGCAAACCGGTCGATCCGCGCGCCTTCGGCCTCGTAATAGGAATTGAAGATGAAGGGCAGGCGCTCGTCATGCAGCCGGTAATCGGCCACATGGTCGCGCAGCAGGAACGTTTCGAAGAACCACGTCGTATGGCCCAGGTGCCATTTTGCGGGGCTGGCATCCTCCATCGATTGCAGCGTGGCATCGGCATCGGACAGGGGCGCAGCCAGCGCCGCCGTCAGCGCGCGGGTTGCGCGATACCGCGCGGCCAGCGTGGCGGGTCGGTGCGGTGTCTGCCTGCGGGCGGGACATGGCGAAGCTCCTGTCGTGACGTGCGCTGCCTTGCTGACGGAAATCGGCGCCGTTGAAAACCCCGGGGCCGAAAGACGATCACATATGTTAGGCGGCGTTGGCGACCGCGTGCGCGCTCGCGCTCTCATTCCTTCAGCATCTCGGCCAGCAGGAACGCCAGCTCCAGCGATTGCGCGGCGTTGAGGCGCGGGTCGCAATGGGTGTGATAGCGGTCGCCCAGCGCGGCATCGGTGATTGCCACCGCGCCGCCGACGCATTCGGTCACGTCCTGCCCGGTCATCTCGACATGCACGCCGCCCGCATGCGTGCCCTCGGCGCGATGCACCGCGAAGAAGCCGCGCACTTCGGCCAGGATGCGGTCGAAGGGCCGCGTCTTGTAGCCGCTGTCGGATTTCACGACATTGCCGTGCATCGGGTCGCAGCTCCACACGACCGGCATGGCCTTCGCGCTCCACCGCGCGGACCAGCCGGGGCAGGCCGGCCTCCACCTTGTCGTGCCCGAAACGGCTGATGAGCGTGATGCGCCCCGCCTCGCGCGCCGGGTTCAGCGTATCGAGCAGCCGGATCAGGTCGTCCGGCTCCAGCGTACGGGCCGCATTTCATGCCCAGCGGGTTCTCGATGCCGCGCGCGAATTCGATATGGGCGCTGCCCTCGAAGCGCGTGCGGTCGCCGATCCACACCATATGCGCGCTGGTGTCGTACCAGTTGCCGGTCAGCGAATCGCGCCGCGTCATCGCCTGTTCGTAAGGCAGCAGCAGCGCCTCGTGGCTGGTGTAGAAACTGGTGCCCTGCAATTGCGGCATGGTCGCGGGGTCGATGCCGCATGCTTCCATGAAATCCAGCGCCTCGCCGATGCGGTCGGCGGTCTTGGCAAAGGTTTCGGCCCACGGGCTGCGGCCCATGAAATCCAGCGTCCACTGGTGCACCTGCCGCAGATTGGCGTAGCCGCCACCGGCAAAGGCGCGCAGCAGGTTCAGCGTGGCGGCAGCCTGCGAATAGGCGCGCACCATGCGCTGCGGATCGTTGCGGCGCTCGTCTGCATCGAAGGCGATGCCGTTGATATTGTCGCCGAAATAGCTGGGCAGCGTGACATCGCCCTGCGTTTCGGTCGGCGAGCTGCGCGGCTTGGCGAACTGGCCCGCCATGCGCCCCACCTTCACGACCGGCATCTTGCCCGCGAAGGTCAGCACCACCGCCATCTGCAGGATGACGCGGAAGGTATCGCGGATATTGTCGGGGTGGAATTCGGCGAAGCTTTCCGCGCAATCGCCGCCCTGCAGCAGGAACGCCTCGCCTGCCGCGACCTGCGCCAGATCGGCCTTCAGCGCGCGCGCCTCGCCCGCGAATACCAGCGGCGGATAGGCCGCCAGCGTCGTCTCGGCCTGCGCCAGTTCCGCCGCGTCCTCGATATTCGGGCAAGTGCTTTGCAGTGTGCGCTTTCCAGCTATCGGGTTGCCATTGTTGCGTCACGTCGCATCGCCTTGGTATTTTATTGTCGGGATAACCATGCGATCATCCAACAGCATTGGGGTCGCAATGCACAACCCGAAACCGCCTCAGCGCGATGCGGCGGCGGTCCGCCCCCTCTTCCGGCACCACCGCGACTTTCAGCACGTTGTCGGTCGCAAGATAGCGCGCGGCCAGTGCCTGCAACTCGTCCGGCGTAATCTGCGTGAAGTCCTGCAACAGCGTGGTCGCGGCGGCGTAGCGGCGCGGATCGGTGGTTCCGCCCTCGACCTGATAACAGCCAGAAGGTATTGCCCGTGGACGCGCGCCGGATCGCCTGGTTCAGCGGTTCGATGACGCGGTTCAGTTCGTCCTGCGATGGCGGCGCGGTGGCCAGATCGCGCGCGATGCCCTGCGCCAGCGTGAAGAACACATCGCACATCCTTGGGCTGGAGCTGCGCGATGGCGGTGATGGTGCCGCCGCTCTCCATGTTCAGCGGCCAGTTCGCGCCGACTTGCGGGGCGTAGCTGGCACCGGCGCGTTCGCGCAGGGCGTCCATCAGCCGGTTGTTGAACAGGTCGGTCAGCACCTGCATCTGGCGCGCGGTGCGAACCCCGTCGAAGCCCGCACCCGTCTGCCACGCCATCGCCACGGCGGCCTGGTCGGCATCGCCGCGATGGGTCAGCATGACGGGCGCGCCCGCCTGTTCGGGGAAGCGCGGGCTGCGCGCCAGTACGTCGGGCGACACCGGGGCACGCTCCGGCAAGGCACCGATGGTTTTCGTCAGCGCATCAACGGCCGCGTCCTTCTCGAAGTCGCCGAAGACAAGTATTTCCACCGCGCCGGTCGCCAGCAGCGGCTCCCATGCGGCGCGGAAACCTTCGGGCGTGGCGGCGTCGATTGCGGCAAGGTCGGGCGCTTTCAGCCGCGCATCGCGATCACCCAGCAACCAGTCCAGATCGCGGCCCAGCACGCCCGCAGGGGTGGCCTGCTGGCTCTCGAATGTCAGGCGCTGCGATGCCTTTGCGCGCAGCACCGGATTGGCATCCCAGCGCGGCTGCGCCAGCTTGGCGGCGAACAGATAAAGCTGGTCCGCCAGATCCGCGCCGCGCGTCTGTGCGGTGAAGGAAAATGTGTCTTCCTCGATACCCAGCGTGAAGCCCATCCGCCGTCCGGTGGTGATCCGGTCCAGCTCTTCCTGCCCCAGCTCGCCAAAGCCGGAGCCGATCAGCGCCTGCGTGCCCAATCCGGCATAGACAGCCTCATCCGCATCGAACGCGCGCTGCCCCGCGCCGAAACGCAGTTTCACGACCACGCGGCCCGGTTCGGCATCGGTCTGCCACAACAGGGCGCGCGCGCCATTGTCGAAATCGACCTGCTCCATTTCGTACAGGCCGACCGTGCCGCGCTGCGCGATGGTGCCCGGCTCGCCGATGGGCGGCAGGTCGGCGAAGGATAATGTCCGGTCGACAAGCCTTGCACTATCATCGGCCTCGACCGGTGCGCGCAGGGCGGCGCGCAAGGCGTCCAGCATCCGCCTCGCCAACGGCGGGCGTCAGATAGGTTCCGCGCACCACATCGCCCGCAAACAGCGCCCTGGTCCGCGCCAGTATCGCCGCCGGTGTGCGCTTTGCCGCCATGCCGCGAAACACGTCCAGCACCACTTCTGGCGCGGCCACCGCTTCGCGGATATCCACCGCCTGCACGATATTGTCGGCAAGATCGGACCCGACCATCACCCGCCGCTGCTCCACCCCGGCGGCGAACTGCACGTCGAATTCGGCAGCCTCCCGGTCGATTTCCGCCTGCGTCGGCGGGTTGGCGACCGCGTCCGCGATAACCCCGCGCACATCGGCCAGCGCCGCGCGCCAGTCCTTGTCCAGCGGCGCGAAGGATACGAACGTCGCGTCGGTAGAACGGCTGACATCGTCCTGTTGCACGGTGGCATACAGGAACGATCCGCCCGCCCGCGCGCGCGATTCCAGCCGCCGGTTGATGATCGCCTGCGACAGCGAATCCAGCAACAGTCCTTCATTGTAAACGATGGTATCGTTCACCTGCCGCCACGGGCGCATGATTGCGTAAGTCAGCGTGCGCGGCAGGTCGGGTTCGACCAGCACGGCAACCTCGCCCACCGGCGGCGCGCCAGCGGTGTCGACAACCGCATCCGCAGGCGCAACGGGATCGCCGAAATCGGGCGCGGCAGTGCGCGGTCCCTGCCCCTGCCAGTCGCCGAAATACTTCTCGATCAGCGAAGCGAAGATCTGCGGTGGCGCATCGCCCGCGACGACGATCACCGTGTTGTCGGGCCGATACCAGCGGCTGTGGAATGCCTGCATCGCTTCCGGCGTCGCGCCGCGCAGTGTGGCTTCGGTGCCGATCGGCATGCGTTCGGCCAGACGTTGTCCGGCGAACAGCGTTTCGCGCGTCCGGTCGCCGACCCGCGCCTGCACCCCGCCGCGCTCGCGCTTCTCGGCCAGCACGATCGGCACTTCCGCCGCCAGGTTTGCCTCGTTCAATACCGGGCTGCGCATCATGCCCGACAGCAGGCGAAAACTGGTTTCCAGCGAGGCGGGCGTCGCACCGGGCAGGTCGAGCTTGTACACCGTCTGCGTCGGGCTGGTGGTGGCGTTGGTGTCGCTGCCGAATGTCGCGCCGAGCTCCTGCCACCGCGTGATCGCTTCGCCCGGCCCCAGATAGTCGCTCTCGCGGAAGCTGAGATGTTCCATCAGATGCGCGAAGCCCTGTTCGCCCTCGCGCTCGTGCAGCGATCCGGCGTCGATCAGGATGCGGATGGCGACCTGCCCGGGCGGCACGCCATTGTCGCGCACGGCATAGCGCAGGCCATTGTCCATCTTGCCCCACAGCCATTCGGGGTCGCGCGGCACATCGCTGCCTTGGTAGATCCACGGTGTTTCGTCGCCGGTCTGCAAGGCAGTCGGCAGCGGGCAGGGGTTCGGGTAGCGGGGCAGGCAGCGGCCCCAGCACGCTATCGGTGAAGGATTGCTGTGCCGTGGCCGGTGTCGTGGCCAGGTCGTGCCGGTGTGCAGCACCACAAAAGGCAGGGAAAGGGCAAGCAAACGCAGCGCGCGCGGAAAAGCTGTCATGGGCGCGGATATAGGGGCGCGTCCCGTGAAGGAGTAGTGAATGGTTTTTGCCAATGCGCACGGGCGGTTGCCGCAGTGCGGCGGGCCGCCTACATAAAGAGCCATGTTCATAGAAACCGAAACCACGCCCAACCCCGCCGCGCTGAAATTCCTGCCGGGACAGCAGGTTATGCCGTCCGGCACGCGCGAATTCGCCAATCCCGAAGACGCCGAAGCCAGTCCGCTGGCGAAGGCGCTGTTCGACATCGGCGAAGTGGTGAATGTCTTCTTCGGTGGCGATTTCGTGTCCGTCACTGCTGCGCCCGGCGTCAGCTGGACCGATCTGAAGCCGCAGGTCGTTGCCATCCTGCTCGACCATTTCGTCAGTCAGGCCCCGCTGTTCATCGGTGGCACGGCGGCGGGCATCAGCGTTCCTGCCGAGGCGGAGATGGTGGTCGACGAGAATCCGGACGACGCCGACATCGTCGCGCAGATCAACGAGCTGCTGGAAACGCGCGTGCGCCCGGCCGTGGCGGGCGATGGCGGCGATATCGCCTATCGCGGGTTCAAGGACGGGGTGGTCTATCTGACCATGCAGGGTGCCTGTTCGGGCTGCCCCTCCTCTTCCGCCACGCTGAAGCACGGCATCGAAGGCCTGCTGAAACACTATGTTCCCGAAGTGCAGGAAGTGCGCGCAGCATGACGACCCAATTCCACGACAACACGCTGTCCAGCGCCGCACTCGACCAGATTTTCCGCGAGGCGCGCAGCTATAATGGCTGGCTCGACAAGCCGGTGAGCGACGAGCAGATCCACGCGATCTACGATCTTGCCAAGATGGGCGCGACATCGGCAAACATGCAGCCCGGACGGTTCGTCTGGGTGCGCTCCGACGAAGCGAAAGCGAAGCTGGCCGACCTTGCGGACGACGGCAACAAAGACAAGATCAAGGCCGCGCCGGTCACGGTCATCATCGGTTACGATATCGACTTTCACGAGGAACTGCCGTGGCTGTTCCCCCACACCGATGCGAAAAGCTGGTTCGAAGGCGACGAGGACGGACGCATTGCAGGGGCCAAGCGCAATTCCGCCTTGCAGGGTGCCTATCTGATGCTGGCCGCGCGCGCGGTCGGGCTGGATTGCGGGCCGATGTCGGGCGTCGATCTGGACGGTGTGACGAAGGAATTCTTCGCCGATGCACCGCGCCACAAGGCGGACTGGGTCTGCTCCATCGGCTATGGCGATCCGGAAAGCATTTTCGACCGCAGCCCGCGCCCCGAATTCGCCAAGTTCAACCGCTTCGCCTGAAGCCGGGTCGGGCGCGTGCGTACGCTGGCGATAGACTGCGCAACGCCCGCCTGCTCCATCGCCCTGTTCGATGATGGCACGCTGGTCGCGCATGACCATCGCGTGCTGGGGCGCGGCCATGCCGAGCGGCTTGTTCCGATGATCGCCGACCTGCCCGACCGGGGCCGTGCCGACCGCATTCTCGTGTCGCGCGGACCGGGCAGCTTTACCGGCGTGCGCATCGGCATCGCGACCGCCCGCGCGCTGGCCTATGCCTGGGGTGCGGAACTGCGCGGCTATCCCACACTGGCGCTGGTTGCGGCGATGGGACGCGAACGTGCGGGTGCGGTGGCGCTGACGGTGTGCATGACCGGCGGGCACGGCGAATGGTTCGTGCAGGGATTTGATGCAAGTGGCATGGCGGCGGGCGAACGCGCATCGCTCAGTCCAGCCGATGCCGTTGCGCGATATGCGGGCGGACCGGTGGTGGGCGATCAGGCGGACGCCTTTGCGGACGCTGCCGGACTGGACAAGGCTGTCGAGGCGCTCGACCTGCTTCCCGACGCCGCCGAAACGCTGCATCTTCCGCCGGACGACCTGACCCGCGATGTCGGCGCGCTCTATGGCCGCCCGCCAGACGCGCGCCCCATCGCAGCCGCCTCTCCACAAAAATGATTGCCGACGCCGAGATAGACGCGATCATGGCCGTGATGGCGGACGCCTTCGACCCGCATTGGCGCGAGGCGTGGACCCGGCGGCAGGTTGCCACTTCGCTCGCCACGCCCAACACCTATCACGGCCTCGCCATACGCGACGGCACGCCCGCCGGTTTCACGCTTGTGCGCGCCGCACCGGGGGAAGAAGAACTTCTGCTGATCGGGGTGTTACCCGCCATGCGCCGCACCGGCGTGGGGCGCGAACTTGTGCAGCACGCCATCGAACAGGCGCGCGCACGCGGGGCCGATCGCCTGTTCCTCGAAATGCGCGAAAACAATCCGGCAGCTCAACTTTATCACGCGATGGGCTTCAAGACGATCGGACGCCGCGCGCGCTATTATACACTGGCAAACGGCGAACGACTGGACGCCATCACCTATGCCCGCGAATTATGACACCGTTGACTGTCAATCGAGCGGCAAAACAATACAGTACCGGAACGCTAGACTTGAGCCATTTCGTCTATTGTGTATAAAGCCAAATCAAGCAGCCAATAATATAGCACGGGTTGCCAGATGAGGAAAAAGAACAATGAATGAACTTGAAATGGATATCTCCGAAACGCTTATCACGCTGACATCGGATATCGTTGCGGCGCATGTCAGCAATAACGATGTTTCGGTGGACGATGTGCCGGCGCTGATCACGAACGTCTATGGCGCACTGGCCGAACTGGGCCATGACGTCGAGGAAGAAGAAGTCCGCCCCGACCCCGCCGTATCGGTCCGCGCTTCGGTAAAGCCGGATTATCTGGTGTGCCTGGAAGACGGCAAGAAGCTGAAAATGCTCAAGCGTTACCTGCGCACCAATTACGACATGACGCCGGAAGAGTATCGCGCGCGCTGGAACCTGCCCGCCGATTACCCGATGGTCGCCCCCAACTATGCCGAAAAGCGGCGCGAACTGGCCAAGAAGATCGGCCTGGGTCGCAAGCCCGGCGAAGGTCGCGGGCCTCGCAAGAAAAAGGCGTAAGCCGCAGGCGGTTTCCACCCCGCCACCTTGAGAATAACGCTCCGCGCCTTTACAGGCTGCGGGGCGTTTTCTTTTTGGCGCATCGCATCGTGGGGACTTTGACGGTTGGAACAGCGGATCGATCTGGAACAGCTTTGCGCGGAACGGGGCCTGCGCATCACCGAACAGCGGCGCATCATCGCGCGGGTGCTGTCCGAAAGCGACGACCATCCCGATGTGGAAAAGCTGCATGAACGCGCCAGTGCGGTCGATCCCAAGATATCCATCGCCACCGTCTATCGCACCGTCCGCCTGTTCGAAGAGGCCGGCATTCTGGACCGGCACGATTTCGGCGATGGCCGCGCCCGATACGAAGCCGCACCCGAAGCGCATCACGACCACCTGATCGATGTCGAAAGCGGTGACGTGGTCGAATTCGTCGATCCCGAACTGGAAGCCTTGCAGAAAGTGATCGCGGAGAAGCTGGGCTATCGCCTCGTCGATCACCGCATGGAACTGTACGGCGTGAAGCTGGACCGGCCCGACCGGACCGAGCCTTCCACCCCGTGACGCCGGACCTGCGCGCCGCCGCAGAACGGGGTGAAAGCACGCCGATATCGGTGGCTGGGTGGCTGCGGTTCGCTTTCCGTTTGATCGCGCTGCTGGCGCTGCTGCTGGTCTTCGTGCCGCTGCACTATATCTGGCGCGCCTTCGCCTATGGCTCGCCCATCCCGATGCTGTTCCTGCGCTACACCGCATGGGTCGCCGGTGCGCGGGTGGAGAAGATCGGCACGCCGCTGCGCCGCGACGTGTTCTTCGTCTCCAACCATGTCAGCTGGATCGACATCCTCGCCAGCGCAGGCGCGAGCGGCACCGCTTTCGTCGCCAAGTACGAGCTGAGCCAAGTGCCGGTCATCGGCTGGCTGTGCCGGATGAACCGCACCGTCTTCGTGAAGCGCGAAAACCGGCTGGGCGTGGCCGAACAGATCGACGCGCTGCGGGTGGCGCTGAAAGACAACTGGTCGGTGACTGTCTTCCCCGAAGGCACCACCACCGACGGGCAATCGCTGCTGCCGTTCAAGACCAGCATGCTCAGCGTGCTGGAACCCCCGCCGCCCGGCGTGATGGTGCAGCCGGTGCTGGTGGATTACGGCGTCGCAGTTGGCGAGGATATTGGCTGGATCGGCGACGAAACCGGTCTCAACAACGCAAAGCGCGTGCTGTCGCGCAAGGGCAGCTTCCCGCTGAAACTGCATTATCTCGAACCGTTCAGCCCCGAAGACTTCCGCGGCCGCAAGGCCATCGGCGCTCGCGCCCGCGCCGCCATCGAAGCCGCGCTACTCACCGTGCGGGGCCAGCCGCTGCGCCCGTTCAGGCACGATGTCGTGCCGGTCCGCTACGCCGCGCCGCGCGAAGAAGGCTGACAGCGCGCGCTGCTACGCCTAAGTGGCCCGCTATGCCCGCCAAGACCACCGCCCCCAAAACCTATCGCATCAAGTCCTTCGGCTGCCAGATGAACGTCTATGACGGCGACCGGATGGCGGAATTGCTCGCGGAAAAAGGCATCGCGCCTGCCGCCGAGGGGGAGACGGCGGACCTGACGGTGCTGAACACCTGCCACATCCGCGAGAAGGCGGCGGAGAAAGTCTATTCCGATATCGGGCGGTTGACCAAGGCGGGCGCGAAAGAGGGCAAGACGCCGATGATCGCGGTGGCGGGTTGCGTGGCGCAGGCGGAAGGCGAGGAGATCATGGCGCGCGCGCCGGCGGTCGGCATGGTGGTCGGCCCGCAGGCCTATCACCGCCTGCCCGACCTGATCGACCGCGCAGTTAAAGGCGAGCGGGCGACCGATACCGACATGCCGCCCATAGCCAAGTTCGCGGCCTTGCCCGCGCGGCGAACCACGCCCCCGGCGGCGTTCCTGACCATTGCCGAAGGGTGCGACAAGTTCTGCACCTATTGCGTGGTGCCCTATACGCGCGGCGCGGAAATATCGCGCCCGTTCAAGGACATCGTGGCCGAAGCTCACAAACTGGTCGAAGCCGGTGCGCGCGAGATCACGCTGCTGGGCCAGAATGTCAGCGCCTGGTCGGGCGAGGACGAGGCGGGCCACGCGGTCGGGCTGGCGGGCCTCGTCCGCGCGCTGGCCAAGGTCGATGGCCTCGCCCGTATCCGCTACACCACCAGCCATCCCGCCGACATGGACGATGCGCTGATCGCCGCGCATGGCGAGGTGGATGCGCTGATGCCCTATCTTCACCTGCCCGTGCAAAGCGGCAGCGACCGCGTGCTGAAGGCGATGAACCGCAGCCACACCGCCGACAGCTACCTCAAGCTGCTCGAACGTTTCCGCGCCGCGCGGCCCGACCTGGCGCTGAGCGGCGATTTCATCGTCGGCTTTCCCGGCGAAACCGAAGCCGAGTTCGAGGAGACCCTGGCGCTGGTCGATACCGTCGGATATGCGCAGGCCTACAGCTTCAAATACTCGCCCCGCCCCGGCACCCCTGCCGCCACGATGGACGGGCAAGTGCCGCGCGAGGTGATGGACGACCGGCTGCAACGCCTGCAAGCGCGCCTCAACCGCGACCAGTTCGCCTTCAACCGTGCCAGCGAAGGCAAGACCTGCGAGGTGCTGGTGGAGCGCAAGGGCAAGCTGGACGGGCAATGGCTGGGCAAGTCGCCGTGGCTGCAATCGGTCTGGTTCGCAGGCGACTGCGCCATCGGCGATCTGGTGCAAGCCGAGCTGGTCGAAGGCGGACCGAATTCGCTGGAGGGACGGCTGGTTTCGTGAATGATCGCACCGCGACCCAGCGAAGGCTGGGGCTTCCTGCAAACTTGCGCTAGGCCGAAGGAGACCCCAGCCTGCGCTGGGGATCGGCTCGCGGCGTGGGGTTTCCCGCAAACGCGCGCTAGGCTGATGGAGACCCCAGCCTTCGCTGGGGATCGGCTCACGGCGTGGGGACTCCTGCAGTCTCGCGCTAGGCTGATGGAGACCCCAGCCTGCGCTGGGGAGCGGCTCAGGGCGTGGGGACTCCTGCAAACTCGCGCTAGGCCGAGGGAGACCCCAGCCTGCGCTGGGGATCGGTTTTGGTACATGGTTCGCCGGGGATCGCTCGCCTGCTGCGTGACAACAATGTTACTTTCCCCGCCCCGCTGCCCTGCGCCATCTTGCCTTCGCGTGCGCTGCGTATAAATTACAGCGCACAGACAAAGGAACTGCATGGCCCGTAAATCCACCCGCGCAACGCCCGTCATTTCGCCCGATCCGACCCGACTCGACACACCACGCCGCGCGCAGATCGACATGGCGTTCGAGGACCAGTCGCTGCTGGTGCCGCTGTTCGGCCAGTTCGACGCCAATCTGGTGCAGGTGGAAAACCGCATCGGCGTGTTCATCTCGGCCCGCGGCGACAAGCTGCATATCGAGGGGCCGCAGGACGCGGTGGGCCGTGCGCGCGACGTGCTTGCAGGAAATGTACGACCGGCTGGCGCAGGGGCAGGAACTGGACACAGGCGCCATCGAATCCTTCATCGCCATGTCCAACGAACCCACCTTGCAGGGTATCGTAAACGCCCGTCCCGATGCGCCGCCGATCATGATCCGCACGCGGCGCAAGACCATCGTGCCGCGCAGCGCGATGCAGGCGACCTATATGCGCCAGCTCGCCCGCGACGACGTGATCTTCGCGCTCGGCCCGGCGGGCACCGGCAAGACCTATGTCGCCGTGGCGCAGGCGGTCAGCCAGCTTATCACCGGCAGCGTGCAGCGTCTGATCCTGAGCCGTCCGGCGGTGGAGGCGGGCGAGAAGCTGGGCTTCCTGCCGGGCGACATGAAGGACAAGGTCGATCCCTATCTGCGCCCGCTTTACGACGCGCTCTACGATTGCATGCCGCCCGAACAGGTGGAACGCCGCATCGCCAGCGGCGAGATCGAGATCGCGCCCATCGCCTTCATGCGCGGCCGCACGCTGGCCGATGCCTTCGTGATCCTCGACGAAGCGCAGAACACCACGCGCGAACAGATGAAGATGTTCCTGACCCGCTTCGGCGAAGGCAGCCGCATGGTCGTGTGCGGCGACCCCCGGCAAGTCGATATCCCCGGCGGCGACCGCATGAGCGGGCTGGCCGATGCGGTGTCGCGGCTGGAGGATGTAGACGGCATCGGCACCACGCGGTTCACGGTCGCGGACGTGGTGCGGCATCCGATAGTCGGGCGGATTGTGGAGGCTTACGAGGGGGAGGGTGCTTGATGGGTGGAGTGGAGCGGGGCCCCCGCCTGCGCGGGGGTGACATAGTGTTAGGAACCTGCCCCCACCCGTTACCCCCGCGAAGGTTAGGCCCCGCTTCATGTGATGAAAGAAGGTTGGGTCTACATCCTCTCCAACCGCTATCGCGGCACGCTGTATATTGGCGTAACGGCAAACCTGCCTGCGCGAATTGTCCAGCACCGCGAACGTAAAGGCGCCGAATTTCCGGCCAGGCACGGCCTGACGCGGTTGGTCTGGTGCGAACATCACGACAGCATCGAAGACGCAATCCGTCGCGAAAAGGCGATGAAGAAATGGCTTCGCGCGTGGAAGATCAGGCAGATCGAGGAGATGAACCCGGAGTGGGAGGATCTGTTCGAGCGGATGAACTGGTGAGTGGTGTTATGGATGAAAGCGGGGCCCCCGCCTTCGCGGGGGTGACGTAGATATCTATACGCCCGCCCACTTGTCACTCCATTCGACCTAGCATTGTCACCCCCGCGAAGGCGGGGGCCCCGCTACCCTCCTCCCCGCAAACCGCCAGCACTTTCCTACACCGCCTCCCCGCCCTATCGTCCAGCCCATGAAAAACGGCGCGCCCCCACTCTCCCATTCCGCTAAACTTCGCAGCCCCTCCGCGCACCCCGAAAAACTTTACCCCTGGACAGTGTAACACCCGGTCCATGTCTCCGTTTTCTGCGGCATACACGCGGCGATAATGGACCTTGATATCGCCCTCCAAGGCTGGCCCGACCGCACCACGGTCAGCGAGACATGGACCACCCTCGCCGACCAGTGCGCTGCCGCCGCCGTCACGGTCGAACCGGTACTGGCAAACGCCCGTCTGTCGGCCAGCGTGCTGTTCACCACCGACGCGCAGGTCCATACGCTGAACCGCGAATGGCGCGGCAAGGACCGGCCCACCAATGTGCTGTCCTTCCCGATGCTGTCCGCCGACGACTTGCGCGAGCTTGCCGCAGACGGCCCGCCGGTGCTGCTCGGCGATATTGTGCTGGCTTATGAAACCTGCGTGCGCGAGGCGGACGAGAAAGACATCGGCCTTTCCGCCCACGCCGCCCACCTGCTGGTCCACGGCCTGCTGCATCTGGCCGGGCACGATCACGTAACGAGCGACGCGCAGGCTTCCGCGATGGAGGCGCTGGAGATAAAGGCGCTTGCACAGCTTGGCCTTCCGAACCCATATACCGGCCACAACCACCACGAGGATGCAAAGTAAGGGCCATGCCCGATAGCGACACGAATACCGGTCCTGGCACAGGAGAGGCGGAGAGTAGCAGCGGCCTGCTGGGGGCCGTGCGCCGCCTGTTCGACCCCGCGCGCGACCGCAGCTTGCGCGCGCAGCTGGAAGAGGCGATCGACGAGCACGAGGGCGAAAACCCCGACGCGGGCGAAACGCCATCGGACAGCGGCGACCTGTCCGGCGTCGAACGCCAGATGCTGCGCAACCTGCTGCATTTCAGCGAACACGACGCGGACGATGTGGCGATCCCGCGCGGCGAGATCATCGCGGTCGAGGCGACCATCGGCTGGCCCGAACTGGTCGCCAGCTTTTCGGATAACGGCCATTCGCGGATGCCGGTCTATCGCGACCAGCTGGACGATGTGATCGGCATGATCCATCTGAAAGACGTGTTCCCCTTCCTCGCCGGCGGCACGGCGCCCCCCACCGACTGGACCACGCTCATGCGCCAGCCGCTTTATGTGCCACAGGCGCGCGGGGCGCTGGATGTGCTGGCCGACATGCGGACGCACCGCACCCATCTCGCCATCGTGCTGGACGAGTTCTCCGGCACCGACGGCATCATCACCATCGAGGATCTGGTCGAGGAAATCGTCGGCGATATCGAGGACGAGCACGACGAGACGCCCGAAGAGCTTATCAGCCCCATCGGTGTAGGCATGTGGGACTGCGACGCGCGCGCCGAGCTGGACGATGTGGCGGAGCGGATCGACCCTGCGCTGGGCGAAGTGGAGGAGTCGGTCGACACGCTGGGCGGTCTGGCCTTCATCCTGGCCGAACAGATCCCGCAAGTTGGCGCGGTTCTCGACCATCCCAGCGGCTGGCGCATCGAAGTAACCGATGCGGACCAGACCAGGGTTCGCCGCCTGCGCCTTCACGCGCCGGAGCAAACGAAAGAGGGCGCGACATAACGAAAGTTGTTCTGCCGATATGCGCAACCAATTCGCGTTTAGTGCGTTGAAGCTGAAAGAAAACGGCACTAACGAACAGAAGACAGGGGCAGGCAATGGCAACGCGGAGACTTCCGCCTTTACGCGCACTGGAAGCATTCATGCGGACCGTGCGGCTGGGTTCCGCCCGCGCCGCGGCGGAGGAGTTGGGGCTCAGCCCGTCCGCGCTGTCGCGCCGGATCGCCAATCTGGAAGAATTCACCGGCAAAAAGCTGTTCACCCGCGCTAGGCAGGCGATGGCGCTGACCGACGAGGGGCAGGCGTTTCACGATGCCGTTGCGCCGCATCTGGAGGCGCTGGCGACGGCAATCGAAAGCCAGTCCGAAAACCTGTCGCTGCTGCGCCTGCATCTGGGCGTGTTGCCCGTGTTCGGCAGCACACGGCTGTTCCCCAAGCTGGGCGAATTGCGCAAGCGGCACCCGCTGCTGCATATCGATATCGACACCGGCCCGCATCTTGAGGATCGCGTCGGCGATACGCTGGACGCTGCCATCATCCTGTCGCGCGGTCCTGCCCCAGGCGTTCATGCAGTGCGGCTGGATCACAACATGGTCCACGCCATCGCCAGCCGCGAGATCGTGGAAGCGCTGGGCGATACCCCGGACCTCGACTTGCTGGGCAAGCAGACCTTTCTGGTTCACAACGAACTGCCCGAAAGTTTCGTGACCTGGAAACGCGAACTGGGCGTCTCCGAGCTGGAACCGGCGGCAGTGGACCAGATCGATTCAGGACAGTTAATGCTGGAGGCCGCCGCGCAGGGGCTCGGCATCGCCATCATGCATGACGACCACATGAAACGCGCCGCCGACAAGCGGCTGGCCACGGTCTACGATACGTCGGTGGAAAGCCCCTACAGCTACTGGTTCGTGTGCAAGCCGATGGCGCTGGAAACACGGCCCGTCCGCCTGTTCCACGACTGGCTGATCCACGCCGACCTCTAGGATTGTTCGACCGTCGCGGCATGCGGACATGGTGCGAGCGTGGCGTAGTCGCCCGGCGCGATGCGACCGGTGTGGAGCTTATCGACAGGGCCGCATTCGGCCTCCGGCTTGGTGATCGAGTTGGCGGCCAAAAGAGCACCCGCCGCCGCGTTGTCATAGGCGGCGATCCAGGCAAGGCAATCGCCCAGCTTGCGGATCGAATGCTTCGCCGCCGCGCCCGCCGACGGATTGCAATTTACCACCACGGTATTGGCGGCGGGCGGCGCGCTGTAGCGGCGCAACAGCCGCAGGAACTCCCCGCGTTCGGCCAGCGCCAGCCGCTGCGTATCGTTGACCATCGGATCGCCCGCGAACAGGGGCGAGGTGTTGAACACCACGGCGCGGACATCGGGATGGTCGATGGACATCTGCGTCGCCAGCGCCCCGCCCAGCGAATGGCCGGTCGCCTCGATCTGGACGCCGGTGTTGCCCTCGGCGTCCAGCGAAGCCCGCTCCGCTGCATAGACCTTGGCCGATGCCTCGATCTGGTCGTCGCGCAACGATCCGCGCACGATGTCGACGCGCGAACCGAACTCGGTGCCGCGAAAGGCAATCACGCGGGCCAGCGGCGAAGCCGAACGGCCAGCGCCTTCATACCGGTCGTACACAGTGTAAGCGAGGCCGCTTTCGTCGTCGTCCGAGACGCGCACCAAAGCGAACTCCGGCGGCAGGACAGCGTAATAGTCGTCGTCCTCCGGCCCGTAGGCATTGGCCGACAGCATGGCATAGCCATAGCTGTCCACCGCCGCCTGCCGCACGAAACCGCACCAGCCGCCGGGTTCGGACCGGCACGGGCTGCGGCTTTGCGACAGGTCCGGATACGGCGTGACGCAGCCCGCCAGCGCGAGCGCGGAGAGGGCAGCCAGGACGCGCATTGCGGGGTTAGGCGACGCTGGCGGTCACGATCTTGCCCGGTTTTGCGGGCGGTTCACCCTTGGGCAGCGCGTCGACCAGCTCCATGCCGCTTTCGACCTGACCCCACACGGTATATTGCCCGTCGAGGAAATGCGCATCGGCGAAGCAGATGAAGAACTGACTGTTGGCGGTGTCCGGATCGTTGGTCCGCGCCATCGAACACGTGCCCTTCACATGCGGTTCCGCGTTGAATTCCGCCTTCAGATTGGGCTTGTCGCTGCCGCTCATGCCGGTGCCGGTCGGATCGCCGCCCTGCGCCATGAAGCCGGGGATCACGCGGTGGAACACGACGCCGTTGTAAAATCCTTCATTCGCCAGCTCGGTAATGCGGGCGACATGGTTGGGCGCGAGGTCGGCGCGCAGCGCGATGACGACATCGCCCGTCTCGCCGGTTCCGGTGTCGAGCGAGAGGGTCAGCTTCTGGTCGGCCATGATAGTTCGGTCTCCTGTAGGAATGTCGCGCACCGCTATACCGCGCGCGCCCGCCATGTCACCCCGTCTTGCTTTTCGCACCCCCGCGCCTAGAGCTTCCGGCATGACGGATACGCGCCACGACGACGGGGAAACCATGCTGCGCGACGCCGTGCCGGTCGAGGATGCGCCTGCGCCGGATGACCGTATCGACGATGAACGGCTGGACACGGAGAACACGCTGAAGCCCGAATTCGTGCGCGCGGTGCGGGCCGCGCTGAACGACGGGATCGACGGCACCGTATATGCGCTGGTCGAGCCGCTGCACCCCGCCGACATCGCCGATCTGGTCGAGCTGCTGGAACGTGACGAGCGGCTGCAACTGACCGCCGCCATCACCGACCTGATGAGTTCGGATGTGGTCGCCGAGCTGAACGACTTCGTGCGCGAAGACATGATGGAGGCGCTGCCCGCCGATGCGGTTGCGGCCATCGCCGAACAGCTGGAAACGGACGATGCGGTCCAGCTGATCGAGGACCTCGACGATGCGGACCAGATGGCCGTGCTGGCCGAGCTGGACGAAGACGACCGCGTCGCCATCCAGAGCGCGCTGGCCTATCCGGAGGAAACCGCCGGTCGCCTGATGAGCCGCGATGCGGTGGCGGTGCCCGAACACCTGACCGTCGGCGACCTGATCGATTACCTGCGAAAATCGGGCGACCTCGCCAACGATTTTTACGAGATCTTCGTGGTCGATCACGCGCACCATCCGGTCGGCACCTGCCAGCTGAGCTGGGTGCTGCGCACGCCGCGCGCCATCGCGCTGTCCGACGTGATGAAGCGCGACCAGACGCTGATCCCGGTCGGGCTGGACCAGGAAGAAGTCGCGCTGATGTTCCAGAAATACGCGCTGATCACCGCCGCCGTGGTGGACGAGGACGGGCGGCTGGTCGGGCAGATGACGGTGGACGATATCGTCCACATCATTTCGGAAGAAGCGCAGGAAGATGCCATGCTGCTGTCTGGCGCAGGCGAAGGCGATATCAACGAACCGATCCGCGAAGCCTATGGCGCGCGCGTGCGGTGGCTGGTCGCCAATCTGGGCACCGCGCTTATCGCAAGCCTCATCATCGCGGCATTCGGCGCGGCGATCGAGCGGCTGGTGGCGCTGGCGATCCTGATGCCGATCGTCGCCAGCATCGGCGGCAACGCGGGCACGCAGACGATGGCGGTGGCGGTGCGCGCCATCGCGATGAACCAGCTGACGCAGGCCAATACCGGCCGCATCCTGCTGCGCGAATTGCGGGTGGCGGTGCTGAACGGCGTGACCATCGCGGTGCTGGTCGGGCTGGCGACGGCGGCATTCTTCACCCCGATGCTGGGTGTCGTCATCGCCATCGCAATGCTCATCAACATCGTGGTGGCCGGTCTGGCCGGCGTGCTGGTGCCGGTGATCTTCGACCGCCTGAAGCAGGACCCCGCCGTCGCCAGTTCGGTGTTCGTCACGATGATAACGGACTCGATGGGCTTCTTCGCCTTCCTCGGCCTGGCGGTGGCCGCCGGACTGGCGGGCTGAGCCATGCCGCTGTCCATCACCAAGATCGCCTATCGCAGCGAGAGCATTCACACCCTGCGGGCATGGGTCGAGGGGCAGACCGGACGGCGCGCTGATGACCACCCGCTACCTGCCCAAGCGCCACGCGGAAATGGCAGGCGGTTCGCTATACTGGATACACGACCACGCGCTGGTCGCGCGCAGCCCGATCCGCGAGTTTCGCGAATCCGCCGACGGGCGCTGGAACATCATCCTCGAACCGCGCCTGATCCTGGTCGAAGCCCGCTACAAACGCGCGCATCAGGGCTGGCGCTATCTGGAAGAAAGCAAGGCCCCGCGCGACCTGGGCGAAGACGAGCAGACCGGCGACGTGCTGCCCGGCAAGCTGCACAACAAGCTGCGCAAGCTGGGGCTGGCCTGAATTCAGGCGGTCTTCCGTGCGACGCGGCGCAGGACGTTGACGTATGTATCGCGGCCCTGCGCGCCGGGCACGAGGAACGTGCCGCCGACAACCATTGCCGGAACGCCGGTAATGTTCGCTTCGCGTGCGGCAGCCTGTTCGGCGCGAACCTTCCTTTGCAAGGCTTCGTTATCCAACGAAGCGCCAGCGGCGCTACTGCCGAAACCTAGCCTGTCTGCGATCGCCAGCAGCACCTTGCGCCGCCCAATCTCCTCGCGCCGGTGGAAATGCGCGGCGAACAGTTCCAGCTTCAGTTCGGTCTGCCGCGCCGCGCCATGCGCCTCCAACGCCCAGGCCAACAGCACATGCGCATCGAACGTGTTCCACATCATCGCGGGTGGTGCGGGGGCTCGGGCCGCTGTACTCCAGCGACACGCCCGCATCGCGCGCCGCTGCTGCCATCTGCCCCTGCACTGCTTTCGCATCGGCGACCGACCGCCCGTATTTCTTCGCGATATGCGCCGTGCGTTCTTCGCCTTCGGGCGGCATGTCCGGGTTTAGCTCGAATGGCAGCCAACGGATATCGGCCGCAATCTCCCCGTCCAGCTCGGCGAGCGCCTGTTGCAGCTGGCCCCAGCCGACAAGGCACCACGGGCACATGATGTCCGACCAGATCGCGATATCGAGCGTGCCGCCGTCATGCGAGTGGTCTTTGGGCCAGCCACCAGCGGATCAGGTGCGAGGCGATCGCCTGCTTCGGCGGCATGGTCAGCGGGGCATCCGCCGCGCCATCGGCAGCCGCCTGTATCTCGGCGCGCGTGAACCAGCGCGCATCGGCCAGTTCGGTTTCGTCCAGCACGATGTCGCGCCCTTCGCCAAACGAATGACAGCCGATCATCAATTGCGAGGGAAACGGCCACGGCTGGCTGGCGATATAGCGCACGTCGCGCGCCACGACGCCCGTTTCCTCCAGCACCTCGCGCGCAACCGCTTCCTCGATGCTTTCGCCCGGTTCCACGAAGCCCGCCAGCGCCGAATAGGCCCGCTCCGGCCACCCCTTGCCGCGTCCTAGCAGTAGCTCGCCATCGTTCTCGACCAGCATGATCGTGACGGGATCGGTGCGCGGAAAATGGTTCGCGCCGCATTGCGTGCAATTGCGCTGCCAGCCGCCCTTGGCCAGCACGGTCGCGCCGCCGCAATTCGCGCAGTGGCGGTGGCGCGCATGCCAGTCGACCAGGCTGCGCGCGCCGCCATACAGCGCGAGGTCATCGGCAGGCAGCGTCGCCATCAGCGACCACAGCGCCGGGTTGGCCATACGCGGGCTGGCATCGCCCTGTGCGGGCACGGCGGCGAAGCAGGGCTTCTCTCCATCGAGGCCGAGGAACACCAGTTCCGCGTCCGGTGGCGCATCGGCCAGCGTGCCCCACGCCAGCCGCGCATCGGCATCGAGCGACGGCAACAGTCCGTCCAGCAACAGCAACCGCGCCCGCCATGTCATCAGACCGGCCAGTGCTTCGGGATCGGCACGCAGATTGTCGGCGCGGTCCAGCCGCGAGCCGGTAAATGCCAGCAAGGTTCAGGAACCCGTATCCATGACGACGACGCCCGCTTGCAACGCCGCCAGATCCTTCATCACCAGTTCGGGAAACTCGCGCTGGATGCCGATAGGCATCGGCGGGCATATACTGCGTGAAGTTCGCCGCGCGCAATCCGGTTTCCATGTCGACGAAGGCCGACGTGCCCGCCGCCCCGCCCCAGCCGAATGCCTTGCCGGTAACGCGCCCGCCCGCGCCGAACCGCTGCCCAGCGATCCAGGTACCGGTCAGGTCGGCGCCGCTCGGGCAGCAGGTCGCCCGTGGCCAGATCGACAGTGGCGGCGTCCATCACACGGGTGCCGTCGATCATGCCGCGCCCCACCAGCATCCGCTGGAACCGGTCGTAATCGCGCGGGCTGCTGACCAGCCCCGCCCCGCCGAACGGAAATGCCGGTTCATCGAGGTAGATCGACGATGCTGCCATATCGATGGGCAATGCCGTACCGTTGAGAATGCCGTAATTGGTGGTCAGCCGCCCTACCTCGCTGGCGGGACGCGGAAATAGGTGCTGTCCATGCCGCAGGGCTCGAACAGGCGCTGTTCCAGGAACGTATCGAACGGCATGCCCGACGCAACCTCGATCACGCGGCCCAGCACATCCAGCCCGACCGAATAGCTCCACTTCGTGCCCGGCTGATAGACCAGCGGCAGCGCGGCGATGCCGTCGGCGAATTTTTCAAGGCTGTCGGTCGGCTTGCCGCGACCGAGGCCGGGGATCGGCAGGCGGCTGACCTGTCCCGGCACCAGTCCGGCATCTTCATACGCCTTGGCAATCGGGCCTTTCTGGATGATGCCGTAGCCCAGCCCTGCCGTATGCGTCATCAGCATCCGCACGGTCACGGGCTGCGCGGCGGGTTCGAGATTTTCCGGGCCGATGCTGCCGTCATATTCCTTCTGCACCATCATGTTCGGCAAAACCGGGAATGAAATCGGCCACCGGCTGGTCCAGCGTCATCGCGCCGTCTTCGACCAGCATCATGGCCGCGATGCCGGTGATCGGTTTGGTCTGCGAATAGATGCGATAGAGCGTGTCCATGCCCGCCGGTGTGCTGCCGCCCAACGCCAGCGTGCCGCGCGCAATTATGTCCGGCGCGTCCTGCCCGAAGCCCATCGTAGCGACCATGTTGGCGACCTTGCCGCTGGAAACATACTCCTCCACCGCCGCCAGTACCGATGGCCAGTGCTGGCCATGCGCAAAGGCGCGCGAGACAGGCAGCGCAGCGGACGCGGTGATGCCTGCGGCGAACAGCGCGCCGCCCCGCAACAGCGCGCGGCGCGACAGCGGGGACGTTTCGAAATTGCGGTAGGCCATGTGCGCGATCCTCTTGGTATCTTTGATCGAAGGGCATGTTTGATGAAAAGGCTTGGGCGATGAAGCCAGACCGGTCAATCGCCCGTTCGCTATCGGCCCATTCTCTATCGGGGCGCCATTGCCAGCCGCGCCGCCTTGGCAAACAGGGTCGGCAGTCCGGCCGCTGCGATATCGGCAAGCGGCCACCACTCGCCCCTGCCGGACGGTTCGATAGTTTCTGGCGCGCGCAGGACGGTCAGTTCCAGCGAGAAATGGGTGAAGACATGGCGCACCGTGCCGCAATCGGTCCAGCCATCCGCCTCGCTGCCAGCCCCGTCCTCGCGCGCGCTCCAGCCATCGCCCGGCAGCGCGCGCATCCCGCCGAACACGCCTTTGGCAGGCCGCGTGACGAGCCAGACCTGCCCGTTCCGCTCATACCAGTACGCATGACCGCGCCGCACCGGCTTGGCCCGCTTGGGTGCTTTCACCGGATAGCGTTCCGGATCGCCACCACGCTGCGCATCGCAATGGGCCTGCACCGGGCACAGCAGGCAGCGCGGCGTGCGCGATGTGCATACGGTCGCGCCCAGATCCATCATCGCCTGCGCAAAATCGCCCGCGCGCGTATCGGGCGTAATGATATCGGCCTTCGCGCGGATAGCCTTACGCGCTTTGGGGAGGGGTTGGTCGATAGCGAAGAGGCGCGACACCACCCGCTCGACATTGGCATCAACGACCACCGCGCGTCGCCCGAACGCGATGGCGGCAATCGCGGCTGCGGTATAGGCACCCAGTCCGGGCAAGGTGCGCAACTCCGCCTCGGTGCGCGGAAACGCGCCAGCCTCCGCCACCAGCCGCGCGGTTTTCACCAGATTGCGCGCCCGCGAATAATAGCCCAGCCCAGCCCACGCTGCCATGACGTCGGCCTCCGGCGCGGCGGCAAGGTCCGCGACAGTCGGCCAGCGTTTCAGGAACGCCGCAAAATACGGTTTCACCGCCGCAACGGTGGTCTGTTGCAGCATGATCTCGGACAGCCATACCGCGTAGGGGTCGGGCGACGGCGCACCGGGCGCTGCACGCCACGGCAGGTCGCGGGCATGGCGATCATACCATGCCAGCAGGTCGGTCGATATGGTCGCGGATGAAGAAGCGGTGCTGGTGGTCACCCGGCGGCTATGCCATGACCTGCCACGCTATGGAACGCGAACCGCCCTCCTCTCCCAAATCCGGACGCAAGCGCCGCGCGCCTGCCAAAAAGGGACGCACCGCACGGCCCTACGAGCGCCCTCGTGGCGGACCGGCCCGCGCCATATCCGACCTGATGCCGCAGATCGGGCGCACCGCGTTCCGCCGCTTCGGTTTCGTGCAATCGAATGTCGTCACCCGCTGGCCCGAAATCGTAGGCGCACAACACGCCGCTGTCTGCGCGCCCGAAGCCATCCGCTTCCCGCCCGGCGAAAAGGCAGACGGCATTCTGCAGATCGTGGTCATCCCGGCTCACGCTCCGCTGATCCAGCATGTCGTCCCCGAAATCATCGAGCGGGTGAACCGATTCTTCGGCTATCGCGCGGTCGCCCGCGTCAAGCTGCGGCAAGGTGCGGTTAAGCCGCCTGCGGTAGAAGCGCCCAAACCGCCGCCTTCGCTCAAGCCGATCCCGATGGAACTGGGGGACAGCCTGCGCGATATCGGCGACCCCGAACTTCGTACCGTCCTTGAATCGCTGGCGCGCAGCCTGGGCGACGATACACCTGCCAAGGAGTGAACCGACCGATGACACTGCATTACCTCCTGCGCATCGGTGCGCTGGCGCTCGCTATCGGCATGGCGCAGCCTGCCTTGGCCGAGCCGTATCACGCGCAAGTGCAGGCGGGCGAGCGCGCCTATACAATCGGCAATGCCGAGGCAGAAACGCAGCTGATCGAATTTGTCAGCTATACCTGCCCGCATTGCGCGACATTTGCCGTGGAGGGAGAGCCCGCGCTGCAATTCGCCTATATCGGGTCGGGCAAGCTGGCGCTGGAAATCCGTTCTTATATCCGTAACCCGATCGACCTGGTGGCGACCATGCTGGTGCAGTGCGGCGATACGGACCGCTTCGTGCGAAACCATACGATGCTGATGATGTCGCAGGGTAGCTGGCTGCCGATTGCCCAGCGCGCGACACCGGCACAGGTTGCCCGCTGGACGCTGACGGACAAGGCTGCAGCGCGGCGCAATATCGCGTCCGACTTCGGCTTCTACGATGCGTTCGAGACGCGCGGCTATGCGCGTCCCGATATCGACCGGTGCCTGTCCGACGAAGCTGTGGCGGAGCGGCTGCTGGCGAATACCATCACGGATCAGGAAGAGTTTGGCGTGCGCGGCACGCCCAGTTTCGTTCTGGATGGCACGCTGTTGGCGAACGTGCATGACTGGACCGCGCTGCAAACCGCGCTAAAAGAGCCGCCGACCGAATAACAGCTGCCGGAACCTGCCCGATGACGTTCTCCAACCGCCCCGCTTTTCTTGCCCTCCTCGCCGCGCCCGTTGCTTTGGCCCTTGCCGGTTGCGGCACTGCGGATGATGCCGCCGTCACCAATGGTGAAGCGATTGCCGCCATCCCAGCACCCGACGGCACGCAATGGGCCGATACCGTCACCGTAACGGAGGCCGACGGTTACACGCTGGGCAATCCCGATGCGCCGATCACCCTGATCGAATACGCATCCCTGACTTGTCCGGCCTGTGCGATGTTTTCCGCAGAGTCGGTGGAGCCTCTCAAGAACGACTACATCGCCAGCGGGCGCGTGAAGTATGAACTGCGCAACCAGATCCACGGGCCGCACGATCTTGCGCTGGCAACGCTGGTGCGCTGCGGCGACGATGCGACGTTCCATCCCGCTGTCGGAGCAGGTCTGGGCCAATCTCAACGCCATTCTCGATCCAATCATCCAGAACGGTCAGGCGGTGCAGGAGGCTGTGGCACTTCCGGCGGAACAGCGGCTGGTTCGCATTGCCGAAATCGGTGGCTTCTTTGATTTCTTCGCAGCTCGCGGGCTGAGCGCGGACCAAGCCCGCAGCTGCCTTGCCGACGAGACAGTCTATTCGGCCATCGCGGAGCGCAGCAACACCCAGTCGCGCGAGCTGGACGTCAGCGGCACGCCGACATTCTTCATCAACAACACGAAGGCCGATGCGAACGACTGGGCGAGTGTCGAGCAGTTGCTGAAGGACGCTGGCGCCCGATAATCATGCTCTAGTCAGGCATCGACGGCGGCGGAGAGCGCGTCGCGGATTGCCTTCAGTTTCGACACGGTTTCAGCGGCAGGTTGCGCTGGCTTCGTGTCCGGCGCGTTGCCGAAAAAAGCGGCGACCCCGCCCTCATCTGCCGCAGCAGGCTCCGCATCCGGGCGAAAGACGCTGGCCGGCGTTTCCCCGGTTGCATCTTCAACAGGTTCGTCGGGCGCATTCTCAAGCGCCTGCCGCGCGCCTTTCAGCGTGTAGCCTTCCTCGTTCACCAGCGCGTCTATGCGCTGGATGACCGCGATGTCGTCGCTGCGGTAATAGCGTCGCCCACCGGCGCGAGTCATCGGCTGGAGCATGGGAAACTGCTGTTCCCAATAGCGCAGGATATGCGGCTTGATATCAAGCGCGTCGCTCACCTCGCCGATGGTGCGCAGCGCGTCCTCGGCCTTTCCGTCGTCGAAAACAGACCCGCGATCGCTCACCCCCTGGCGACCCGGTCTTTCAGCAGCTGGCTGGCGCGGAACGTCATCACCCGGCGCCTGGTAATCGGCACCTCGACCCCCGTCTTGGGATTGCGGCCGATGCGTTCGCTCTTGTCGCGCAGGACAAAGCTGCCGAAGCCCGAAATCTTCACATTCTCGCCTTTGCTCATCGCCTCGCACATATGCTTGAGGATGGACTCGACCATCTCCAGCGACTCCGTGCGCGAGAAGCCCATGCGGCGATTGATGCTTTCCGCCAGATCGGCGCGTGTCAGCGTGTTCATCGAACGCGACATATCCATATTCTCCTTCGGTCCCCACCTGTAATAACATAACGCAAGATAGCGGAAGAATGTGCGTGCAGCAATGCCTGCAACCGGCGCCGCAACGTCACAGCCTGACCAGCGATGCGCCCCAGGTCAGACCGCCGCCCATCGCCTCGAACATTACCAGATCGCCTGTATTGATGCGCCCGTCGCGCATCGCGGTATCGAAGGCCAGCGGCACGGAGGCGGCCGAGGTGTTGGCATGGCGGTCCACGGTCATCACCACCTTTTCCATCGGCAGGCCCAGCTTGCGCGCAGTCGCATCCAGGATGCGGGCATTGGCCTGATGCGGCACGACCCAGTCGATATCGCCGACATCGACGCCCGCCGCATCCAGCGTTTCCTCCAGCACCTGCGCCAGATTGACGACGGCGTGGCGAAACACCTCGCGCCCTTTCATCCGCAAATGGCCGACCGTACCGGTGGTCGACGGGCCGCCATCGACAAACAGCAATTCATTGTGCCGCCCGTCGGCGTGCAACCGCGTGGCGAGAATTCCGGCCGCGTCGGGTCCGGCATCCGCCTCAGGCGCGGACAGCACCACCGCGCCCGCCCCGTCGCCGAACAATACGCAGGTGGCGCGGTCGTCCCAGTCCATGATGCGGCTGAAGGTTTCGGACCCGATCACCAGCGCATGTTTCGCCATGCCGGTCCGCAGCATCGCGTCTGCCGTGCCCAGTGCGTAAAGAAAGCCCGAGCATACCGCGCCGACGTCGAAGGCGATGCCCGGGCCGCAGCCCAGCGCGTGCTGGACCAGCGTGGCGGTGGCGGGGAAGGTCTTGTCCGGCGTGGCGGTGGCCAGCACGATCAGGTCGACGGCGTCGGGCGCAATCCCCGCCGCCGCGCACGCCTTTCGCCCCGCCTCGGTGGCCAGCGTCGCGGTCGTCTCGCCCTCGCCCGCGATATAGCGTTGCTCGATACCGGATCGCTCCACGATCCAGCTATCGCTCGTGTCGATACGGTTGCCTAGCTGCGCGATAAGCTCTTTGTTGGAAACGGCTTTTTTTGGCAGCGCCGACCCGCTGCCGATGATGCGCGATCCAGTCCCCTGGCCAGATACCGGCGTCACGCGTGTCCTTCGGCTTGCACGTCGGCAATTCCCACCGCGATCCGGTCGGTCAGCTTGTCTTCCAGCAACCGCGCCGCCACCGCGACCGCATTGGCCACGCCCGCTGCATTCGCGCTGCCGTGGCTTTTCACCACCACGCCGTTCAGGCCCAGAAAAACCGCACCATTGTGGTTGTTCGGGTCGAGATGCGTTTTCAGCAATTCGGTCGCGGGGCGCGAAACAAGGAAGCCGATCTTCGACCGCAGCGAGCTGGTAAACGCCTCGCGCAGCAAGTCGGTCACGAAGCGCGCCGTGCCCTCGATCGCCTTCAGCGCGATATTGCCGGAGAACCCGTCGGTCACCACCACATCCACTTCGCCGCGATTAATCTTGTCGCTTTCGACATAGCCGTCGAACTGCATCGCAAGGCCCGTCGCCTGCTGCAACTGCGCCGCCGCATCGCGCAGGCGGTCGAACCCCTTGTTCTCTTCGGTGCCGATATTAAGCAGCCGCACGCGCGGGCGCTCGCGGCCCGTCACGATCCGCGAATAGGCCGCGCCCATCACCGCGAACTGCACCAGGTTGCGCGCATCGGCCTCGGTGTTTGCGCCCAGGTCCAGCATGATGACGTCGTTATCGCCCAGCGTCGGCATCAGCGCGGCCAGCGCCGGACGGTCGATAGCGGGCATGGTGCGCAGCGCAACCGCGCTCATCGCCATCAGCGCGCCAGTATTGCCCCCGCTGACGGCGGCACCGGCCTCGCCCTGCTTTACGGCGTTGATCGCCAGCCCCATCGAAGTGGTCTTGGCGCGGCGCAGGGCCTTGGTGGGAATTTCCTCCCCACCGACGACATCGTCGCAATGCAGGATTTCGGACGCGCCACGCAAATTGGGGTGCGCATCCAGTGCCGACTTGATTTCGGTCTGGTCGCCGACCAGCAGGAACTTGAAGCCGTCGTGCCGCCGCCGTGCCTCGGCCGCACCGCTGACCATCACCCGAACACCATCATCCCCACCCATCGCATCGACGGCGATACGCGGCAGGGTCATGGCATTCTCCGGATGAAAGTGTTTGGCGTCTTAAAGACCGACCGCGATGATTTCGCGACCGTTATAGTGTCCGCAGGCATGGCACAGATTGTGCGGGCGCTTCAACTCGCCGCAGTTGGGGCATTCGTGAAACGCCTCCACCTTCAGCGAATCGTGCGCGCGGCGGTTGCCGCGACGGTGGGGCGATACTTTTCTCTTGGGGACTGCCATGGCGTCACCTGTTCCTCGTCAAACAAAAATGCGGGTTCCGCCCTAGGCGAAGGAAGGCGAATGCACAATGCGCGCGCCGGTCCTGTCCGTGACGGGGAAGCGGCGCGCTATAACGGGAATGCGCGCCGTTGCAAGTCACTGTGTTCGGTCATAGACGATCCTGTATCGAAATTGGGGAACCCGAACCATGCTTTTGCCCGTCACCCTGTGCGCCGCCGCTGCTGCTGCACTGATCAACCTGTGGCTCGCCATCCGGTGCGGCCAGGTCCGGCTGAAAGGCAAGATCCTGCATGGCGACGATGCCGGCGGCCCGCTCAGCCGCCGCATGCGCGCGCAGCTCAACTTCGTGGAAAACACGCCGTTCGTGCTGGTGCTGGTTGCGGCGATAGAACTGGCGGGCCGGGGCGGTACATGGCTGGCCATCGTCGCGGGCGTCTATATGCTTGGCCGCATCGCACATGGCATAGGCATGGATTCCGAAGGCCCGGCTCCGACGCGCAAATACGGGGTCATCATCACGATGCTGACCCTGCTGGGCCTGTCGATCGCCGCAGTGCTGATCGTGCTGCGCGTAATTTAAGCCGGATTATCCAGGCTGCCGCCAAGGCCGCATCGCTCACGAACTGGTTGGTCGCGCGTTCCTTGCCGAACGTGCTGACCGGCCCGTGACCCGGCACGAACGTGGTGTCGTTGCCCAGCGGCCACAGCCTGCCGGTAATCGCATCGAGCAAATCCTGATGGTTGCCGCGCGGAAAATCGGTGCGGCCGATGCTCCCCTGGAAAATCACGTCGCCTACGATGGCGAACCTGCTCGGCGCATGGTGGAACACGACATGGCCGGGTGTGTGTCCGGGGCAGTGGATGACATCCAGGACCAGCTCGCCCACGGTCACCGTATCGCCGTGCTCCAGCCAGCGCGTCGGCTCGAACGTCTTGGCCTCCATGCCCCAGCGCGCACCGTCATCGTCCAGCTGCGCAATCCAGAACCGGTCTTCCTCCTGCGGCCCCTCGATCGGCAGGCCAAGCTCGTCCGCCAGCATCCCCGCCTGCCCGCAATGGTCGAGATGGCCGTGCGTTATCAGCAGCTTTTCCAGCGTCACCCCCGCCTTCGCCACGCCCGCCTTCAGCTTGTCCAGATCGCCACCCGGATCGACCAGCGCCCCGCGCATCGTCTTCGTGCACCAGATCAGCGAGCAATTCTGCTGCAACGGCGTCACCGGCATGATGGCGACTTTCATGGGGGCGACTGGATTGGCTGGCTTGAGTCATGGCAACGATGTGGCAAGTGAAAGCTCCAATCGCAAGCGCGCTTACAGCCGCCCGCTTTTCCAGACCACGCGGCCGATGATCTCGATGTCGTCCGCGCCTACTTCGATGGGCGGGTAGGCCAGGTTCTGGCTGAGGAGCGAGAAGCGGCCATTGCCGAGTGCGGCGACTCGTTTCACCAGTAGCGTGTCGTCGCGGCGCACGACATGGATGCCGTCGCGGAACGGGCGCTGGGCATGGTCGACCAGCACTTCGTCGCCTGCGCGCAGCAACGGCTCCATCGAATCGCCTTCCACCGCGATGGCCGACAGTTGCGCGCCGTCCAGCCCCTGTTCGCGCAGCCAGCGGCGCGAGAAGCGGAAGTTGTCGAACGGCGCTTCGGTGCCGTCCAGCGCGCCCGGTCCCGCAGATGCTGTCACGGTGAGGCGGGGCACATTCACCCAGCCCCCGCGCGCCGTGCGGGCTGACTTGTATTCCATACCGGCGGTATGCACGTAGGACTTTTCCTGCGTATCGCCATCGGGCGCGGCCCCCAGTTCGGTTTGGGCCACACCGAAGAAATCCGCCAGCTTGCGCCGGTCCTCCTCGTCCAGCCTGCGCGGGCTGCCTTTCTTGATAAACTGCTGCAAATACGTCGGGATTACGCCCGATCATCTGCGACAGACCGGCAAGGCTGGTGCGCCTTTCCTTTGCCAGAAATGCCAGACGTTCGCGCACGGCGGAGCCTTCCAAAGTGTTTTCAGATTTCGACATAATGTGTCCTCATCGTCGATGTATTTCCTACATAGCATAGTATTTTTCCTAGACAAGTAGGATTTCGCCAATCACCCCTGACGCATCGGGCGACTCGTTCAACGGCCATCGCGGCCTGCGGCATCGCCTTTGTTTTGGACCGTCAGAGGGAGCAATGTCGTGCTTATCAGATCAATCGAGAAATTCCTGCGGCAAACGGACATGCCCGCCACCAAGTTCGGCAGGCTGGCCGCCAGCGACCCGCGTTTCGTGCTGGACCTGCGCAATGGCCGCATTCCACGCCAGGGCACCGAAGCCCGCGTCACCCAGTTCATGCAAGATTATTGCCCCGCTAACGGAGGCACTGCGCATGTCTTTCGATAACATGCCCCCAGGCGCACCAACGAACCGGCCCCGCCGCAACACCGCCGACCGCCTGCGCAGTGCTGTCGTCGGCATGGCCGGTGGCCTGGGCAAAACCGTGCGTCAGTCGGAGAACCCGTGGGCCAGCATCACCTTCACCGGCGCGCGACATCGACTGGAGCTGGTTTTCGAAGGCGAGCGTGCGGTCGCGGCGGGAGAGGCCCTGATTGCCGCGCTGCCCGATCACGAATTCACCCTGCCCCGCCATCTCGTCGCCGATGCCACCATCACCGCCGCCGAAACGACGCTGCTCCCCGCTCCGAAACTGCGGGTGGAATGCGAGTTTCTGCTGCTGGAGGAGGCGTGAGTGCCGTGGCTAGGCCCCCGCCCCCTCGCGCCGAATGACGAGGTTGCGGATTTCGCTCATGTCTTCCATCGCAAAGCGGATGCCTTCGCGGCCCAGCCCGCTGTCCTTCACGCCGCCATAGGGCATGTTGTCGACACGGTATGAAGCGACATCGTTGACGACCACGCCGCCGACATCGAGCCGGTCCCAAGCATCAAGCACTTGGTGCAGATCGCGGGTGAAGATGCCGGCCTGAAGACCGTAGCGGCTGTCGTTCACTTCGGTCAGCGCGGCGTCGAAATCGGTGAAGCGGGTCAACAGCGCCATCGGGCCGAACGCTTCCTCACGATAGGCGTCGGCATCGGTATCGACGTCTTCCAGCAGTGTCGCTTCCAGCATATTGCCGTCCCGCCCGCCACCGCACAGCAGGGTCGCGCCGCCATCCACGGCATCGTCGATCCAGCCTTTCAGCCGTTCCGCTTCACTTTCGGAGATCATGGGGCCGATGAAAGTCTCGCGCTGTTTCGGATCGCCCGATTTCAACGTCTTGGTCTTGCCGACCAGCATCTCCCTGAACCGGTCGTATATGTCATCATGGATGATGATGCGCTGCACACCGATACAGCTCTGGCCGGACTGGTAGAACGCGCCGAACACGATACGTTCGAGCGCGTGATCGAGGTCGGCGTCCTTGTCGACCACCACGGCGGCGTTTCCGCCCAGTTCGAGGATGACCTTCTTCTTGCCCGCCTTGGCCTTCAAGTCCCAGCCGACGCCGGGCGATCCGGTGAAGCTGAGCAGTTTCAGGCGTTCGTCGGTCGTGAACAGGTCCGCACCGTCGCGAGTGGCGGGCAGTATGGAGAACGCGCCTTCGGGCAGCACGTCGCATTCGGCCAGAACCTCGCCCATGATGATCGCGCCCAGCGGCGTCTTGCTGGCCGGTTTCATTACGAACGGACAGCCCATCGCGATGGCGGGCGCGATCTTGTGCGCGGCAAGGTTGAGCGGGAAGTTGAACGGGCTGATGAAGCTGCACGGCCCGATGGGCACCCGCTTCCACATACCCATATAGCCCTTGGCGCGAGCCGATATATCGAGCGGCTGCACCTCGCCGTAATTGCGCACCGCTTCTTCCGCCGCGATGCGGAAGGTGTCGATCAAACGGGTGACTTCCCCTTCGGCATCGCCGATGGGTTTGCCTGCCTCGACGCACAGCGAATAGGCCAGCTCGTCGAAGCGTTCCCTGAACCGCGTAACGCAGTGGTTGAGGACGTCCTGCTTCTCGTAACTCGCCAGCCGCGCCATCGGTTCGGCGGCGCGAGTGGCCCCGGCAATTGCTTCCTCGATCACATCGGGCGTGGCTAGCGCGGTACGGAAAGCAAGCTTGCCAGTGAACTTGTCGGTCACTTCAAGGTCGGTATTCGGCTGCGCGGCCTTGTTGTTGAGATAGAGCGGATAGGTGTCGTTAAGGTGGGGCATGGTTACCTCGTCATCCCGGACTTGATCCGGGATCCCGCTTGTTTCTGGCCCGCCGCAGGAGGAAAGCGGGACCCCGGATCAAGTCCGGAGTGACGCGAAACTGTAAATCACAGTGCCTCGGACAATTCCTTAATCTCGTTGTTCAAGATACGGTCGTTTTCGCTGTAATCGACAGGGCAATCGATGACATGGATGCCCTTGGCGGACAGGCATTCGGCCAGCACATCGTTCAGGTGCTCCGCACTGGAAACGCGGTGGCCATGCGCGCCATATGCCTCGGCATATTTCACAAAGTCCGGATTGTCGTAGGTCAGTCCGTAATCGGCAAACCCCATATGCGCCTGCTTCCAGCGGATCATGCCATAGGCATCGTCGCGCAGGATCAGGACAGTCAGGTTCAGGCCCAGCCGCACCGCCGTTTCCAGCTCCTGACTGTTCATCATGAAGCCGCCATCGCCGCATATCGCCATCACCTTGCGTTCGGGAAACAGCATCGCGCTCATCATCGCCGACGGCAAGCCCGCCCCCATGCTGGCCAGTGCGTTATCGAGCAGCACGGTATTGGGCAGGTAGGCAGTGTAATTGCGCGCGAACCACAGCTTGTAGACACCGTTATCGAGGCAGACGATGCCGTCCTCCGGCACGGCGGCGCGCACCCTTTGCACCAAGTGCGGCGGGAAAATCGGGAAGCGCGTATCATCGGCCAGCGGCTGCGTATGCGACACCTCGGCGGCACGGTATTCCAGCATCCGGTCGAACGACCAGTCGGCTTGCGGCGTGACCGCTTCCTTGATCTGCCAGATGGCGTTGGCGATATCGCCGATGACTTCGATCTGCGGGAAATACACAGGGTCCACTTCGGCGGTGCGAGTGGAGACATGGACCACGGTAGAGCCACCGCGATGCATAAAGAAGGGGGGCTTTTCGATCACATCATGGCCGACATTGACGATGCAGTCCGCATCCTCGATTGCCCGGTGGCAGAAATCGCCGGACGACAGCGCCGCACAGCCCAAGAACAGCGGATGGCGTTCATCGATCACGCCCTTGCCCATCTGCGTGGTGACGAAGGGGATGCCGGTCTTGTCGATCAGCTCGCCCAGCATCTTGCTGGTCATCTTGCGGTTCGCGCCCGCGCCGATCACCAGCACCGGATCGCGCGCCGCCTCGATGGCTTCGACCGCCAGGCGCACCGCCTTGCCTTCTGCCGAGGGACGCCGCGCGACCGATGCCGCCATCGGCAACGCCGCCGTCTGTTCGTCGGCAATATCTTCGGGCAGCTCGATATGCGCCGCGCCCGGCTTCTCCTCCTCGGCCAGCCGGAACGCCTCGCGCACCCGGCTGGGAATGGAGTTGCCCGCCGCGAGCTGGCAGGTGGTCTTGGTGATCGGTCCCATCATGTCGACCACGTCGAGGATCTGGAACCGGCCCTGCTTGCTGGACTTGATCGGCTTCTGCCCGGTAATCATCAGCATCGGCATGCCGCCAAGTTGCGCGTAGGCACCCGCCGTCACCAGATTGGTCGCCCCCGGCCCCAGCGTGGCAAGGCAAACGCCTGCTTTGCCGGTGTGCCGCCCGTATGTCGCCGCCATGAAGCCCGCGCCCTGTTCATGCCGGGTCAGGACCAGCTTGATGGAATCCGACTTCGACAGGCTTTCCAGGAAATCGAGATTCTCCTCGCCCGGAACACCGAAGATGTATTCGACGCCTTCCTCCTCCAGGCACTGGATGAAGAGGTCGGACGCCTTTTGCGTGTCGGTCATGGGCAGAGGTTCCTGTTAGCGTGGCGCTAATATCCGCGCTGGTAATCGAACAACGGCGCAAGCGGGCGATCGTTCAGATACGCATCGAGATTGCCGACGAAGCGTTCCGCCGCGCGTCGGAACATCGAGTTCTGCGCACGGCCCGAAAGGTGCATGGTGACATGCGCGTTATCGAGCGACCACAATGGGTGGTCCGCAGGCAGCGGCTCGGGCGTCGTCACATCGAGCAGCGCGCCGCCGATGGCCTTCGCCTCCAGCGCGGCGACCAGCGCCTCCTGATCCACCACGCTGCCCCGCGCGACATTCACCAGCACCGCGCTGCCTTTCATCGCTGCCAGTTCGGTTGCACCGACCATGTCGTCGGTTTCGGGCGTTGCAGGCACGGCCAGGATGACCCAGTCGAATTCGCCCAGCTGGCCGCGCCACTGGTCGGGCCCCAGCGTGCCCTCGTCCGCCGTCCGGCGCACCGGCACCACCTCGACCCCGAACGCTTCGAGGCGGGGCCGCACCGCCTGCCCGATGGCGCCATAGCCGACCAGCAATGCGCGGGTACCTGCCAGCTCGACCTTGCCGGGACTGTCGGTCAGCCACGCGCGCCGGTCCTGCGCCCGCACCACTTGCGCGTAGCCCTTCGCCTGCACCAGCATGGACATCACGATATACTCCGCGATGGCGACCGCGTTGATGCCAGCGCCGTTGGTAATCATCGTGCCGCGCTGTTGCAGCAGGTCCAGCGGCAGGAAATCCAGCCCGGCATAGATGGAATTGAACCACCGCAGCTTCTCCGCCCGCTTCACCGCCTCGATCATCGGCGGCTGGTCGTTCAGGTCGAACCAGCCGATTTCGGCATGCGGGGCCAGTTCATGCAATTCCTCAACCGAGCGAAATAGACCGCGCGTCGACGCCAGTCGGGCAGGTGTGGCTCGACCAGCGGCCGGACGAGAGCTGACAGGACGATGACTGTCACGCCTGCGTATCCAGCGTCCAGTCCCAGCCCAGCGGATCGCCGTCCATCAGCTCGACGCCTTGCGCCGCAAGTTCATCACGGATGGTGTCCGAGGCGGCGAAATCCCTGGCGGCACGCGCGTCCTTGCGGCGGGCGATGGCGGCGTCGATGTCGGCTTCGGCGATGGTGGCATCTAGCCGGACGGACCCGCAGGCCGGCGCGCGAAAGTTTAGGGAAGTTTAGGCCCAACACCGCATCCATCTCGACCACGACGGCACGCTTCACTCCGGCATCGACCTTCTTGATGGCGAGCGCGTCTTCCAGCGCGGTGAGGGCCAGCGCCGTGTTGAGATCGTCGCGCATGGCATCGGCGAATTTCTGCCGGGCGGGCGCGAATTTGGGGTGGTCGGGCGAGGCGCCATCGGGCGCATCGGCCAATCGCTCGAACGCCATGACCATCCGCTTCAGCCGGACCAGTGCGGCGTGCAGCCCTTCCCAGCTGAACTCCAGCTCGCTGCGGTAATGCGCCTGGAGGCACAGCATCCGGTAGGCAAGCGGGTGGTAGCCGCGATCGACCAGCGTTTGCAGCCGCAGGAACTCGCCGGAAGATTTGCTCATCTTTCCAGTACGTTGCACCAGAAAGTTGTTATGCATCCAGAAGTTCGCGCCCGACTTTTCGGAGCAGCTATGGGCCTGGTTCTGCGCGATCTCGTTCGGGTGGTGGATCTCGCGGTGGTCGATGCCGCCGGTGTGGATATCGAAGGGAAAGCCCAGCAATTTCTCGCCCATGACCGAGCATTCCAGATGCCAGCCCGGTGCCCCGCGCCCCCACGGACTATCCCATTCCATCTGCCGCGTCTCGCCCGGCGGCGTGGTGCGCCAGATCGCAAAATCGGCGGCGTTGCGCTTGCCATCGACGGCAGCGATCCGGCCCTGGTTTTCTTCGGCTCCGTCGTCCGTCACGGCGCGCGCCAGCCGCCCGTAATCGGGCACGGTGGAGGTATCGAAATAGAGGCCGCTGTCGAGCTGGTAGCAATGCGTGTCCGCGATCCCTTTCGCAAACGCGATCATCGGTTCGATATAGTCGGTGGCAACCGACCACTCCGCCGGTTCGCGGATGTTTAGCGCATGCGCATCGGCCTTGAACGCAGCGGTATAATAGTCGGCGATTTCCCGCGCGGTCCGTGCCCCGCCCGCCGCCGCACGCTCCATCTTGTCCTCGCCCGCATCGGCATCGTCGGTCAGGTGACCGACATCGGTAATGTTGATGACATGCCGCAGGTCATAGCCCGCCCACTCCAGCGAACGCCCCAGTACATCGGCGAACACATAGGCCCGCATATTGCCGATATGGGCGTAGTGATAAACCGTCGGCCCGCAGCTATAGACCCGCGCCTCGCCAGCGCGGACAGGCACGAACGGTTCGAGACTGCGGGTGAGCGAATTGAAGAGGGTGAGCTGGGACTGATCGGGCATGGCGATGTCTTGGCTCCTGCGCCGCGACGGGTCAATTCCGCTCCTGCCTGCCCATTCGTCATTGCGAGCTTAGCGCGGCAATCCAAGGGCGATCGCACCGACCTCCGCCGTCTGAAAAAAGGTTTCGCGCGCAGAGACGCAGAGCGCGGAGGTGTTGCGCTTTTATGTCGTGGTTCACACGAAGACACGAAGAGAGCAGTGCCTGCGGCGGAGCCGCTTTGTAACGGCTTTCGTTGTGCGGGATGTAACCGGCGGATCGAAAAGACCCGCGGCGAAGCCCCCTCCGTGCCTCTGCGCCTCCGCGAGAGCCATACTTACTTTCTGCCTCGCCAACGCCCTGTCATTGCGAGCGTAGCGCGGCAATCCAGAGCGGCTCGCGATGACGGGATGATCCTATCCCCACCCCTCCCAGCGCACCGCCTCGTCTGCATGGGCGCGCTTGACGTCGAACTGGTTCACCGCCGCATCGGGGTCGCGGTAGCCGATGGCCATGCCGCAGAAAAAGATATGGTCGTCCGGAATATCCACCATCTCGCGCACCTGCGGCGCGTAGGCGGCCCATGCCTCCTGCGCGCAGCTGTCCAGCCCTTCCTCGCGCAGCAGCAGCATGATCGTCTGCAACCACATGCCGATATCGGACCATTGCGGCGGCCCCATATATTTCGGTGTATGGACAAGCATCAGCACCGGCGCACCGAAAGCGCGGAAGTTTTCGGCAAACCACATGAGCCGCTTCATCTTGTCCTCGCGCGGAATGCCGAGCGCGCCATACAGGTCTTCGCCCACGCCGAAGCGGCGCTGCTCGTAGGCACCGTCGAGGCCCTTGGGATAGATATCGTATTCCGGCTGCATAGCCCCGCGGCCCTTGGGAAACTCCAGCGCCACCCGGTCGAACAGAGCCTGCATCGGATCGCCGGTCAGAACGATACCATGCCACGGCTGCGTATTGCCGCCCGACGGGCTGCGCTGTGCGGTGTCGAGAACACGCGAGAGCGTGGTGCGCTCGACGGGCGTGTCGAGAAATGCGCGAACGGAGCGGCGGGTGGCGACGGCTTCGGTGGGCGTCATGCGTCTGGGTCCGGATTGGCCGCAAGCCAGCGTTGGCAGTCTTCAAGCAGGGGAGGCAAGTTCTTGGTTATCGTATCGAACACAAGGGGTGCCTCGATCTCATCATAAGCATGACGCAGCGCATTTCCCATTCCGCGAACCTCATGAAAAGGCGCATTGGGAGAAACCGAAATGAACGCTTCTTCACCGATTTTGATCGCAGCTTCCGTCAAGCGTTGCAGACAACGTTCGCAGGCGGCCCGAGTCAAATGATCCGAGGTGAATTCGTCGAGGTCGAAATTGCCGAGATATTCCTGCGCTAGTTCGATATTCTCGACGATATCCAGCACGCGAAGACGCATTCGCTCAGAAGACATCGCGCCTCCAGCGATCAATCTGCTTCTGAAAGCGCGGTTTGCGCGCGGGTTCAGCTACGAGATCGACCTTCGATTTCAATATGTTCTCTAGTTCGTGCTGGATACCTACAAAGCCGAACAGACCGATGGATTTATTCCGGTCCAACCGCACCGCAAAATCAAAGTCCAAATCTTCCGTCGCCGTGCCCCGTGCACGCGAGCCGAACAGCGACAGGCTGACAACGCCCATTTCCGCCAGTTTGGGTTGCGCTGCTTTTACGCGTTCCAAAGCAGTCTCGGTATCCATAACTACCCCTCCACCTCGAACAGCCCGGCAAGCTGTTCGATGATCGTGCCGCCTAGCTGCTCCACGTCCATAATCGTCACCGCGCGTTTGTAATAGCGCGTTACGTCGTGGCCGATGCCGATGGCGGCCAGCTCTACCGGCGACTTGGTTTCCACCCAGTCGATCACGCGGCGCAAGTGCTGCTCCAGATAGCCCGCCGAGTTTACCGACAGCGTGCTGTCGTCCACCGGCGCGCCGTCCGATATCACCATCAGGATGCGGCGGTCTTCTGGTCTCGCCAGCAATCGCGAATGCGCCCAGAGCAGCGCCTCGCCGTCGATGTTTTCCTTCAGCAGCCCCTCGCGCATCATTAGGCCAAGATTGCGCCGCGCGCGCCGCCACGGTTCGTCCGCCTTTTTGTAGATGATATGCCGCAGATCGTTCAGTCGCCCCGGTGCGGGGGGCTTGCCGTCGGCCAGCCAGGCCTCGCGCGATTGTCCGCCTTTCCAGGCGCGGGTGGTGAAGCCCAGTATCTCGGTCTTCACCCCGCACCGTTCCAGCGTGCGCGCGAGGATGTCGGCGCTGATCGCGGCGATAGAGATCGGCCGCCCGCGCATGGAGCCGCTATTGTCGATCAGCAGCGTGACGATGGTATCCTTGAACTCGGTGTCGCGCTCTACCTTGTAACTCAGCGAGCTGCCGGGGCTGACCACCACACGGGCCAGCCGCGCGGCATCCAGCAGCCCCTCGTCCTGGTCGAAATCCCAGCTGCGGTTCTGTTGCGCCATCAGGCGGCGTTGCAGGCGGTTGGCCAGCTTCGTCACCACCGATTGCAGGCCGGTCAGCTGGCTGTCGAGATAGGTGCGCAGCCGGTCCAGCTCCTCCGCGTCGCACAACTCGGGCGCTTCGACTTCCTCGTCGAAGCGGTCGGTGAAGCGGTTATATTCGAAATCGTTGGGGATGTCGGTCCACGGGCGGTTGGGGCGCACGGGCATCATGCCCTCCTCGCCTTCGTCGCCAGCCTGCCCGTCGCTGGTCTCGTCGCCCGGTTCGCCGTCGGCTTCGGGGTCGCCGTCGCTCTCGCCTTCGCTTTCTTCGCCCGCCATTTCGGCGCCCTGCGGCTCGGCCCCGTCCTGGTCGTCGGCGCCGTCGTCCTGTTCCGGCTCCTCCTGCCCGTCCTCCTCGTCGCCATCGTCCTCGTCCGAGGTGCCGTCATCGTCGGGGCGAGTGAGTTCGAGATTGCGTAGCATGTCGAGCGTCAGTTGCTGGAACGCCTGCTGGTCATCGAGCGAACCGGCCAGCGCGGCGAAGTCCGTACCGGTGCGCGTCTTCGATGAAATCGCGCACCATCGTCGACGCCCGGCTCGGCGCGCTTCGGGATGGGCGCGCCGGTCAGCTCGCTTGCGCAGCATCAGGCCGAGCGCGGTGTGCAGCGGCACTTCGGCCTCGCCCTTTGCGCGCGCGATCGGGTCGGATGCAGTGCGCAGCTCGATCGCCGCGTCGAGATTGTCGCGGATGCCATCGAACCCGCTGGAGCCAAGCGCCTCGTACCGCACCTGCTCCACCGCATCGTAACACGCGCGCGCCACCGGTTCGCCCGGCGCGGCGCGGTCATGCAGCGCTTCGCTGTGATGGCGCAGGCGCAGCGCGAAACTGTCCGCAAACCCGCGCGCTTCGGTAGCTTGCCCCTCCGGTAGATTACGGCCCGGCAGCGGCACACGGAAGTTCGCACCCGACGCGCTGGGGCTGTCCGCACTCCACGCAACCTCGACCTCCGGCTCATGCGCCAACGCCCGCGCCGTGCCGGTCAGCGCGCGCTTGAACAGGTCGAGAGGTGTTTCATCGGACATGGTATTTATTTGCTCGCTAACGCTCGGTGCTGTGCCATCCCGCTCCCCCTCCCGGCCACCCTTGAGGATAATCCCGTGGGTGGCCGGGAGGGGGAGCGGGACGGCACAGCAAGGGAGGGCGGATGCCCGACCGCACTAGACTAAAGTATACTCTGCCCCGTCGATTTCCAGTCCTTCAGGAACCCTTCGATACCCTTGTCGGTCAGCACATGGTTTGCCAGCGCCATGATGACCTTGGGCGGGGCGGTCATCACATCCGCACCGATCTTCGCCGCTTCCAGCACATGCCCCGCATGGCGCACGCTGGCGACCAGGATCTCGGTTTCGAAGCCGTAATTGCTGTAGATCAGGTCGATGTCGGAAATCAGGCTCATGCCGTCGAACCCGTTATCGTCGTGCCGCCCGACAAAAGGCGAAACGAATGTCGCGCCCGCCTTCGCCGCCAGCAGCGCCTGGTTCGCGCTGAAGCACAGGGTGACATTGACCATCGTGCCGTCGCCGGTCAGCGCCTTGCAGGTCTTCAGCCCGTCGATCGTCAGCGGCACCTTGATGCAGACATTGTCCGCAATGGCGCGCAGCTTCTCCGCCTCGCGCATCATGGTGTCGTGATCCAGCGCGACAACCTCGGCGCTGACCGGGCCATCGGTCAGGCCGCAGATTTCCTTCGTCACCTCCATGAAATCGCGCCCTGACTTGGCGATGAGCGACGGGTTGGTGGTGACGCCATCGAGCAGGCCGGTTGCGGCAAGGTCGCGGATCGCGTCGATTTCGGCGGTGTCGGCGAAGAACTTCATAATTGGCAAACTCCGGTGGCGGACCGATATGGGATTGGTTACAGGCTTTGGCGATATGACACGCTTAATCAAGTCCGCCGCCGCCGTTCTCGCTCTCTCCCTGCCTGCCACCGCATCGGCAACGGATGAGGATTTCGAGCTCTGGCTGAACCCCTCTTTCGCCTATACGCTGGACGACGACACCGAGCTGGAGCTGGAAACGGCGCAGCGCTTTCGCGATTCGGCGCGGGGACGCGTCGACACCTATTTCGTTCGCGGCTGGGTGAAGCAGAAACTGGCCGACAATGTCACATTGGCTGGCGCAGTGGAGAAACGCGTCAACGATGGCGGCAGCGACGAGCTGCGCACCATGCAGCAACTATCGACCAGCCACGGCATCCTGCGCACGCGGTTGCGGCTGGAGGAACGGTTCGTGGAAGATCGCGGCGGGCGCATGGGCCTGCGGTTGCGGCCCCGCTTGGGCGTGGCCGTTCCGTTGAGCGATGACGGGCGTTGGTCCGCCAAGACCGATGCGGAACTGTTCTGGACACTACGCGGCACGAGCGTTGGCGGAGATACCGGTATAACCGGCCTTCGCACGACGGTCGGGGTTGGCTACGATGTGTCCGACCGGCTCGGCGTCAGCCTGACCTATCTTCGCCAGCAGGATTTCGAGGACAACGCGCCCGACGTCGTCGGTCATGCCCCGCTGATCGGCATCGATTTCGCGTTCTGACTAGAGCGCCCCAGCCAGCCCGAACACACCCATCAGCAGCGGGTCGTTGGTGCTGCCGGGATCGGCGCGGATGGCGCTTTCTTCACGGCCCATCTCGGTCCAGATCGCATCGTTGATGCTGTCGGAGAAGCGGGTGACGACGCTGCCGACATTCACGCCGGTCAGCTGGGTCAGCGCACGCCCGATGACGGGGTTGTTGGCAAGCCGGATGCCCTGGTCGAGTTCGGGCACCATCGCGCGGACCAGCGTGTCGCCCATCTGCCCGCGCAGGAACGATGTCGCCGCCGTCGGCCCACCGCGCACCAGCCGCTCCGCCGCCGTAACGCCCACGATGCGCACCGCATCGGCCACCAGCGGCGCGGCACGTTGCGAGCCGACAATCGCCAGATCGGCAAACGCGCCCTGCAATTGCGACTTGAACAGCGTGCTGGTCAGGATCGAGGACAGGATATCGCCGCGCGTGCCGAGAATATTATTCAGCCCGACCGTGCCGACCTGCTGGTCCCAATAGCCGCCATCGGAAGTAAGCCGCGCAAAGGCGCGTTCGCTGGACAGCAGCAGCAGCCGCTGGATCGCGTCGGTCAGTCCGAAGCCGCCGGTTCCCGCGCAGCCGCTCAAACCGATCACGCCAAGCGCTGCACCGGCACCCGCCCCGCTTTTCAGCCCGGCTTTAAGAAAACCGCGCCGTTCCAGTGTGCTGTCCAGAATATCCATAATTGTCCCCAATCCTTGCCTTGCGGGCACCCGCCCCCGCACTCCATATCCATCCTACAACATGAACCGCGTCCGTCTCCTTGTTTTTAACGCTGCCTTGGGCACGCTGGATTATCGCGTGCCCGACGGGATGACGGCAGTGTGCGGTTCCATCGTCACCGCACCGCTGGGGCCGCGCCAGATCACCGGCGTGGTGTGGGAGCCGGAGCGCCTGCCTGCCGAGGACGTGCCGGAACACAAGCTGCGCCCGATCCTGGACGTCGCGCCCGTTCCGCCTATTTCCGCCCCGCTGCGGCGGCTGATCGAGTGGACGGCGGACTATTACTGCGCGCCGATGGCCTCCGTTGCGCGGATGGTCGTGGGATCGGGCGGCGCGATACGCGGGCCGACCAGCATCACCGAATACCGGCTGTCGGGCGGCCTGCCCGAACGCATGACGTCCAAGCGCGAGCTGGCGATGGCGGCGCTGGAGGGCGAGCAGGGCGTTATCCGCGAGCTGGCGGCAGATCGCGGGCGTATCGGACGGCGTGCTGCGCGGGCTGGTCGAACCAGGGCGTGCTGGAGCCGGTGGCGGTGGATATCGACCGCCCCTACCCCCGCGCCGATGCGGGCCATGCGACGGTGGAACTGAATGCCGACCAGTGTGCGGTGGCGCGCACCATGTCGGATGCTGTCACCGCGCGCCGTTTCGCCCCTTTCCTGCTCGATGGAGTGACCGGGTCGGGCAAGACCGAAACCTATTTCGAACCGATGGCGGCGGCACTAAAAGCGGGGCGGCAGGTGCTGGTGCTGCTGCCCGAAATTGCGCTGACACAGGCGTTTCTGGGCCGCTTCGCCGCGCGGTTCGGTGCGCCGCCGGTGGTGTGGCACAGCGCGTTAAAGAGCACCGAACGCCGCCGGGCATGGCGGGCCATTGCACAGGGAACCGCGCAAGTCGTGGTCGGCGCGCGTTCGGCTCTGTTCCTGCCTTACGCCAATCTCGGCCTGATCGTGGTGGACGAGGCGCACGAGGTCAGCTTCAAGCAGGATGACGGGGTGCGATACAACGCCCGCGACGTCGCCGTGATGCGCGCCCGGTTCGAGAAACTGCCGGTAGTGCTGGCTAGCGCCACGCCTGCGCTGGAAAGCCTGCACATGGCGCAGACCGAGGTATATGAACGGCTCGAACTGCCCAGCCGCTTCGGCGTCGCTGAGCTACCCGAAATTCGCCTGCTCGACCTGACAAAAGCACCGCCCGAACGCGGCCGCTGGCTGTCCGCCCCGCTGGTGGAGGAAATGACCACGCGGCTGGAACGCGGCGAGCAATCGCTGCTGTTCCTGAACCGGCGCGGCTATGCCCCGCTGACGCTGTGCCGCCATTGCGGGTTCCGCTTCGAATGCCCGAATTGCAGCGCCTGGCTGGTGGAGCATCGCTTCACCCAGCGGCTCGCCTGCCACCATTGCGGCCACGAGACGCCGCCGCCCGACGCCTGTCCCGAATGCGGCGAACCGGACTGCCTTGTCGCCTGCGGTCCCGGCGTGGAACGTATTGCCGACGAAGTGCGCGACATCCTGCCCGAAGCGCGGGTGGCGGTGGTCACGTCGGACACGCTCAACACGCCCGACAAAGCAGCGGATTTCGTGGCGCAGGCCGAGGCGCGCGCCATCGACGTGATCGTCGGCACGCAGCTGGTGACGAAGGGATTCCATTTCCCGGAATTGACTTTGGTTGGCGTCGTCGATGCCGATCTGGGGCTGGAGGGCGGCGACCTGCGCGCGGCGGAGCGCACCTACCAACAGGTCGCGCAAGTCGCGGGGCGTGCAGGCCGTGGCGAGAAGCCGGGGCTGGTCCTCATCCAGACCCGCCATCCCGATGCGCCGGTGATCGACGCGCTGGCGGCGGGCGATCGCGATGCGTTCTACGACGCCGAAACCGATGCGCGCCGCCATGCCGGTGCCCCGCCTTTCGGACGCTGGGCCGCGATTATCGTCAGTTCCGAAGACGAAGCCGAGGCGCGCGACGCGGCCCGCGCCATCGGCAACGCCAAGCCGAACCATGCCGACATCGCCATCCTCGGCCCCGCGCCTGCCCCGCTCAGCCTGCTGCGCAACCGCTACCGGTATCGCCTGCTGCTGAATGCGCGGCGCAGCGCGCAGGTGCAGGACGTGATCCGCACCTGGCTCGGCGCGCTCGACATGCCGCGCGGGGTGCGTGTAAGCGTGGACATCGATCCGTATAGCTTCGTGTGACCCTGCGTGAAAAATCCGTTCGCCCTGAGCTTGTCGAAGGGCCGTCCTTCGCTTTAGCCACGGTGCAGAAAAAGAACGATCCTTCGACAAGCTCAGGATGAACGGTGTAGAGACTAGCGCGCCATTACATAAGGAACCCGCCCCATGACACTCACCATCCATCACCTCGGCATTTCGCAATCGGAACGGGTCGTCTGGCTGGCGGAGGAGCTGGGGCTGGAGTACATGTTCAAGCGGTACGACCGCCGCGCCGACAATCGCCTTGCGCCCGACGAACTGAAGGCGCTGCACCCCTCCGGAATGGCTCCGGTCATCGAGGACGGCGACCTCGTTCTCGCCGAAAGCGGCGCGATCTGCGAATATGTCGACCGCAAATATGGCGAGGCGAAAGCACAGCCTCGCGCCCGACCACGCCGATTTCGCCGACCACCTGTTCTGGCTGCATTTCGCCAACGGCACCTTCATGACCAACGGCATGATGCAGCTGATGCTGTCGATGGCCCAGCCGCAGAACGAACTGCCCGGCTCCTTCGTGGCGGACCGCACCGCCAAAGCATGGCGCATGGCCGAGAAACGGCTGGGAGAAGCGGAGTTCTTCGGCGGCGGACAACTAACACTGGCGGACATCATGATGGTTTATTGCCTGACCACCGCCCGCATGACCCGCGCCACCACGCTGGAAAAATTCCCGAACATCGCCGCTTACCTGCAACGCATCGGCGCGCGCGAAGCCTATCAGCGCGCCTGGGCGAAATGCGAGCCGGGCGTCGAACCGAACCTGGCCTGAACCGCGAAACCTACAGGGGATGACAATGCTGTACCGAACCATGACCACGACCGTAGCGATAGGTGCCCTGCTGACCGGATGCAGCACCGCACCGCCCGTCGAACTGTCCGAAGATGCTGTCGAGGCCGCGCGCACTTGCTTCGTCGCCAAGGGCCTGAACCTGCGCGAAGACAAGGCGGAGGATGACGCCGTCACCTATGACGAATTCGTCGCCGCCATCCGTTACCCGATGATCGCCGCCGCCCAGCGCGACGATTTCGCCATGTCGACCGTAATCGACATCCTCAACGGCACCGAAAACGTGGCCGAAACGCTTGGTGCGCAGGACTATGCCGGGGCCATCGCCACCTGCGACGAACGCTTCCCCGGCGAACCGCTCGCTCTGCCCGAAAGCGATAGCGACGCGATCCTGGCTTGCACCGCGATGGCCGGTTTCGTTGCGGGCGCAATCCAGGGCGAGAGCGAGGATTTCGGCGGTGATAGCGCGAAAATTACCGGGCTGCAGGAACAGCTCGGCACCGCGCTGGAGGGCGATGCCGAATTGCTGATGGCGCTGGCCGGTGGCGAAGGCGAGGCGCTTATGATGACACAGCTTCGCACCGCCTTCGCACAGGGCGATCCAGACGGCTATATCGACCTGTGCGATGCTCGCTTTCCCGCAAGCTAACATACGCGATTGGGGCACGGTTTCGTATGTAACCCGTTGAAACGGCATGACACAGCCCGTTCTCATCCCAATCCTCGGCGACCAGCTGACCCGCACCCTGCCCTCGCTGCGCGGGCCGACCAAGGATGGCAGCGTCATCCTGATGATGGAGGTCTGGGACGAGGCCACGTACGTCAAGCATCACAAGCAGAAGATCGCGCTGGTCTTCTCCGCCATGCGTCACTTCGCCGCCGAGCTGCGCGATGCGGGGTGGACGGTCGATTACATCGCGCTCGGCGACGACGACAATTCGGACAGTTTCACGGGCGAAGTTGCCCGCGCCATCGAACGCCACGACCCACAGGAAATTCGCGTCACCGAAGCGGGCGAGTGGCGGGTGCAGCAGGCCATCGAGGAATGGCCCGACAAGTTCGACTGCCCGGTCGAGATCCTGCCCGACGACCGCTATGTCTGCTCCCGCGCGGAATTCGACGACTGGGCGGCGGATCGCAAGACCCACCGGATGGAGTTCTTCTATCGCGAAATGCGGAAGAAGACCGGCCTGCTGATCACCGACGGCGACAAGCCCGAAGGCGGCCAGTGGAACTACGATGCGGAAAACCGCAAACCGCCCAAGGAAGGCCTGTCCGCTCCCGAACGCCCGCTGTTCAAACCCGACGACATTACCGCCGAATGCATCGCGCTGGTCGAAGACCGGTTCGGTGAGCACTTCGGCACGCTCGACAATTTCGGCTGGCCCGTCACCGCGGCCCAAGCCGAGAAGGCCGCCGACGCCTTTTTCGCGGAACGGCTCGGCAAGTTCGGCGACTATCAGGATGCGATGGTGTTCGGGAACGACCAGCTGTTTCACTCCATGATCTCGACCAGCCTCAATCTCGGCCTGCTCGACCCGCTCGCCCTGTGCCGGCGCGCCGAAGAGGAATACCGCGAGGGCCGCGCGCCGCTGAATGCGGTGGAGGGCTTCATCCGCCAGATCATCGGCTGGCGCGAATATGTGCGCGGCTTTTACTGGCGGTTCATGCCGGACCTGAAAACCGACAACGCGCTGGACGCGCACCGCCCGCTGCCCGAGTTCTACTGGACCGGCGAGACCGACATGCGCTGCCTCTCCGACTGCGTGCGCTCCACCCGCGACAATGCCCACGCGCACCATATCCAGCGGCTGATGGTGCTGGGCAACTTCGCGCTGATCGCGGGACTGGACCCGCAGGCGGTGCAGGACTGGTACCTGGTGGTCTATGCCGACGCCTATGAATGGGTCGAACTGCCCAATGTGGCGGCGATGGTGCTCTATGCCGATGGCGGCAAGCTGGCGAGCAAACCCTATGCGGCGAGCGGCAATTACATCAACAAGATGAGCAATTACTGCCGCGACTGCCGCTACACCGTGTCGAAGAAAACCGGCCCCGACGCCTGCCCCTTCAACGCGCTCTACTGGCACTTCCTCGACCGCCACCGCGACCGGCTGGAAAACAACAACCGCGTCGGGCGCATTTACAGCAACTGGGACCGGATGGGCGAGGAACGGCAAGCGGAGTATCTGGACAGTGCGGAGGCTTTTTTGGATACGCTAGAACCGGCGAAGGACGGGTGGGCGCGGAACGGGTGAGGCGGAATTGACGGGTTTAGCTACCGCGCTGGGAACGCGCGATAATCCGGCGGAAGTTTAGGGAAGTTTAGGCCTGGACGTGGTTTTCGCGCAGCATGGAGGGTGGGGTGCAGGTTCACGAAATACATTCACGGCGCCGTTTGCGAGCGTGTCCATAGGGCGCGCCAAAAACACGAAAGCCCCGCTGACCAGCGGGGCTTTTTGAGGTGCGGATATTCAGTTGTGAAAGAGCGGATTTGGGTATGCACGTGAGGGGTGTGTAGGAAAATGGTTTGTCCGATCTTGGGTGGGAAGCTGAAGGGCGAACAAAACATACTTGTCCTGAGCGTATGGGGCCATGTAAGCTGTCGGGTTTCAAGATACCAAATCTACCCGTCTTGCTACGGACGCATCTCGTCATCCTTTATCGCCGGTGTGCCTTCTAGCTCGCCCCTGTCGTAGTGAAGCCCGTCCATTGTGAAGACACGGACATGGAGGGGCAACAGCGTACCTGACGTATGCCGTGCTTGGCATCCCAGCCTGGACTATCCTCTGCTATTAAGACCTTGATCTGAGACTGCAGGGGAGGCTCTAAATGCACAATGATTTCATAAATGAACGCATGGGTGGCCTCGTAGTCTTCTAGAACCCGTTCTGGTCTTGTTAAATCGTCAGGACGACGAACCATACCTTCCCAGTTCGGGAACCTATGTATCCATTTGGCATTCCGCCGCCCGACCGACACGAAAGGTGTCTTCCCGTTCGTGCATAAATCAGCCACAGTGTCCATCCCGTCATTTTCAAATACCGTATTGCTTATTCAAGATTGCCGTGGATCACGTCGTTCCGATGACCACCAATATCATTCGCGCTCAATTGATCGAATATACTCAAGAGCAATGCGCACAACTGGGCATTCCTCTCATTGATGGAATTGAAGCCGGTGCAGTGTGGAACGTGCATTCAAAAGAATGGGTACGATTTACGACGCTCCAGAACCGTCCCATCACTTCGTTTCCCGCGAAAGGGGTTTTGCAAACCCCGGCACCGTATGATCGAGGAATCTTCACCTCTACATGCTAAATTCCTTTATGAAGCTCCTGTAGATCGGGCCATTTGCTCGAACTTCCGGGCGGACTAGGATCGCAATGAGAAGACCGAGGAACGACCTCAAACATGACAGGCATAAGAATGTTGAGTTTGATGCAAGCCGAGCCTAATCTTCCGGACGCTCCGGCCTTGCTTATTCAGGAGTTGCTTGAAAGTCACTGTCGTAGCCGGTCTTTCCGACCGGCTTTGAGATGCGTCTGAGCTTCTTCATTGAGCGTTTGAGGTCGTCATAATACTGGAAAGCTGCGCACTCATTCGCCGTTACGATAACAAAATGACTTTGGGAAAATCACCCACTTCTCTAGCGAGTCTTTGAGAACTATGCTCTTTTTTTGCCCGACGCGCCCGAAATCCGCTTTCAGTGCGTTCGCAAAGCCGATCCAGTCCGCATCCGAAAATCATCGTCGAGCCCAACATGGACCTCTTGCGTAGCGCCGACGAAATATAGGTCCTTTCCGCCCGCTTTAATATTGTAATCCCAGTGGAACATATTGTCGAAGTCATCCTTTTTGAGAAATGTCTGCATTCCCCTCGGCTCTCCAAAACGTGCTTTTAGATAACAGTATACGTCGAGTGGCGAGAGCAGGTTTTGAAAAACCATCACCTTCTTGACTTTGGTTGGGTAGGTTCGTCCTCTGCGGTTTCAGCCCTTCCCTCTAGCATATCTTTCCACTTTTCGAGGTAATTAACATCTGTTCTTTGTCGAAGTGCTGCCAAGGGTCGGGTCAAAGTATGACATTGTATGGCATTGTCATCTGCCGTCTTTGTAGGAAAGCTGTTTCGGCAGATTTGGATTACCTGCCGACATAAGACGCAACTGGCCCTACCCCCGCCGTCGCACCCAGCGTGGCGCAACAAAATGCCCCTTGAACTCCGCCTCGCGCAGCAACCAGATGCCTGCCGCCGTGGCGACGACCAGCGCGATGACGCTGGCCTCCAGCCCGAAGGCGCCGCCGGACAACAGCGCGCTGCCCTCCAGTCGCGCGTCCACCAGCCCGTCCACCTGGAAGCCCGAGACCGGCACATCCCAGATATAGCCCTGCACCACGTTCCATCCGGCATGGATGCCGACGGCCAGCCACAGGCTGCGCGTGTACATGTAGGCCGCACCCAGGAGGATGCCGGCCTCGATGGCGATAGCGATGCTGCTGAACAGCGTGGCGTTGTCGTTAGCGTGGTGCAGGAAGCCGAAGGCGAGCGAGGAGATCAGCAGCGCGATCCAGCTGCCCGCGAATTCCTCGACGAAGCGGAACAGGATGCCCCGCAGCAACACTTCCTCCACGAACCCTGCGACCAACCCCGCTTGCAGGAAGATCATCGCCGCGCTTTCCGATCCGCCCCAGCCATCGATCATATAGACACCCAGCACCCAAGCGATGCCGACGCACATCGTTATCAGCCAGCCGCCCGCCAGCAGGCCCGCGCCCGTTTGCGGCAGCGCGGAGGCCAGCGGCAGATCGTCGCGCGGCATTTCGCCAAGATGGCGGACCAGCACCTTCATTACCACAAACAGCGCCAGCACCGAGGCAACGGCGGACAGCGCCATTGCGGGCACGGGCGCCAGCGTGCCCTCCGGGATCAGCGTGATGAGCCACGCCGTCGCCAGAACGGTGCCGATCGCCGCCGCCAGCGCGATGACAAGCGATACCAGCGGAAAAGCGACGATGCGCCGCCACGTCGGCAACTGGTCGAGCGGGAGTTCGGTATGTTCCATGCGATGGCGTCAGCCCGAGCCGCACCAAACTGTCAATCGCATTTACCCTTGGCCCGCATCACTACGGATGCGGGCGGTCAGGCATAAAGTGCGCCAGCCATATCGCGCAGTTTCGCCATCGCGTCCGCCCACGGCCCCGGCCCCCAGCTCACCCGCGCCACGCCTGCCTGGCCCAGCGTCTGCACATCCGGCACGCCTTCGCGCATCATCACATTGACCGGCAGCGGCGCGCCTTCGCAAATCCTAGCGATCAGATCGGTATCGGCCAGCCCCGGTACGAAGAAACACGCCGCGCCCCCCTCGGCATAAGCGGCGGCGCGCTCCAGCGCTTCGGGGACGAGCGCCGGATCGTCCGGATTTTCACCCGCCATCAATCGCGCAAGGAAGATGTCGGTGCGCGCATTCACGAACAGCCCGCTTTCCGCCACTGCGGCGATGCGTTTTGCCTGCGCCTCGATCGTATACAGCCCCTCGCCCGCCACGATGCGGTCCTCGAAATTGCAGCCGACCACGCCCGTGTCCACAAGCTGCTGCGCATGGTCGGCAAGATGCGCCGGATCGCCCGCATAGCCGCCTTCGAAATCCGCTGTGACCGGACAATCGACGGCGGCCACGATCTGCCTGATTGTTGTGAGCAGCAAATTGAGCGGAATCGCTTCGCCGTCGGCAAAGCCCTGCGCCCCGGCCAGCGCCATACTACCGGTCGCGATGGCAGGCGCGCCCGCTTCGGCCACCGCCGCCGCACTGCCCGCATCCCAGATATTGTACAGCAGCAGCGGATTTTCCGCGCGGTGAAGGTCCGCAAACCGGCGTTTCATATCGGTCATTCTCCGCGCTCCCGTCGCAATAATTCGGTCTTGATCTGCGGGCCATAGGCATAGCCGCCCACGCTGCCGTCGCTGCGCACGACGCGGTGGCACGGGATCAGCACGGCGACATTGTTTGCGCCATTGGCGCTGCCCGCCGCGCGGATGGCCCTGGGCCTGCCGACGGTGGCGGCGATCTGGCCGTAGCTGCGGGTTTCGCCGGCGGGTATCTCGCGCAAGGCCTGCCAGACCGCTTCCTGGAACGCGGTGCCCTGCACGTCCAGCGGGATGTGCCGCGCATCTCCGGGGCGCTCGACGGCGGCGACGACGCGCTCGACCAGCGCGGCAAAATCTTCGCCGCCCTCCACCAGTTCGGCATTCGGGAAACGCTGTTCCAGCGCCGCACGCCCTTCGTCGAAGGAGAGGCGGCACACGCCTTTCTGCGTCGCCGCAACCAGCATCGCGCCCAGCCACGTCTCCACCACGGCCCAGTGGATCGTCACGCCCTGCCCGCCGTCTTTCCATGCCGATGCCGTCATGCCCAACCGTCCTTCCATCAAATCGTAAAAGCGCGAGCTGGAACTGAAGCCCGCATCGTACAGCGCAGCCGTAACCGTCGCCGCCTCGCGCAGCCGCGCCTCGACGCCCCGCGCCCGCAATGCCTTGCCGTATTGCGCCGGGCTGATGCCGACATCGCGGCGGAACAGGCGCTGGATATGCGTGGGCGTGTAGGCTGTTTCCTCCGCCAGCTGCGCCAGCGATACCGGCCCGTCGGCCTTTGCAAGCAGTTCCAGACAGCGCAACACCGCCTCCCGGTCGCGGCTCAGTTCGTCGGGGCGGCACCGCAGGCAGGCGCGAAACCCGGCGGCGCTGGCATCTGCGGCGTGCGTGTAGAATTCGACATTCTCGCGCTTCGGACAGCGCGCCTGACAGCTCGGCTTGCAGTAAATGCCGGTGGTATGCACCGCGACCACGAACTCCCCATCGCGCCGCCGGTCGCGCGCCACGCACGCCGCCCACGCCGCGCCGGGCTCGGGGCGCGCGATGTCGGCGATGGCTTGGCTAACGCTCACCCTTCCATCACGCCTTTCATCGCAGCGAGTCCGGCCTCCATCATCGGCCCGAAATCTTCGGCCACCTCGTCCGGCCAGAAATCGGCGGTCCAGCGGACCTTGCATCGTCCATTGCCCAGATCGTGCGCCTGCAACCCGGCATTGTGATGCGCCCAGTCCGCGCTTGTGGCGGTCCATGCAATCCGCATGGCGGCTGCATCGTGCCCCACGATCCGTTCTTCCAGCACGATGCCGCTTTCAAACGTAACGATGCGGATTTTCGTATCGGGATCATACGCCGTATTGCGCACAAGGCCGGGTGCGACACGCACATGCAGCGCGCCGACGTCGGCGATGGCGTCCCAAGCCTTGCTGGCAACGCAGTTCATCTCCAGCTCTCGCATGACAGTGGTCATGAGCATTATCCTATGAGTAACGCGCGACGGACGCGGTGCATATGTGCTCAGGCGGTCTAGGCTTGCACCTGATCGTTCGCGCCCCGAATCTTGCGTTCAAAGCGAAATGGCCGATAGGGGCATCCTATGATCCGATTGCTGCTCGCCCTTGTCGCAACCGCATTCGGCCTGCTCGCCGCTGCGACCGCCCATGCCGACCCCGCCGATATCGACGCGGCGGCGCGCGGGGTGGTGCGCGTTGTCGTGGTGGGCGAAACCGAGGACGGGGTGTTCCCTATCAGCCACGGGTCCGGCTTTGCGGTGACGGGCAAGCGCGTGGTCACCAACAACCATGTCGTGCGCGAAGTGATGGGCAATCCGGCGCTGCGCCTTGCCATCGTGCCGAGCGGCGGAGGCGAGCCAAGCCTTGCCAAGATTATCGCCACCAGCGCGCGCAACGACCTTGCCCTGCTGGAAATTACCGAGAGCCTGCGCCTGCCCCCGCTGACCCTGTCGGTGGGCGGCGATCTCGATAGCGGGGCGGCGTCGGCGGTGGGCTATCCGATGAATGTGGACAAGGCGCAGGGGCTGGAGATCGGCGATATCTTCACCTCGCAACCGCCGGTGAAAAGCCGGGGCTTCCTGTCGGGCACGCGGCCTGCGCGGCAGTTCGATTCGGTGCTGCACACCGCTCCCATCGCGCGCGGCAATTCGGGCGGGCCGCTGCTGGATGAATGCGGGCGGGTGCTTGGCGTCAACAGCTTCGGCGCGACGTCGGACGGGTCGGATGCGGAGTTCTTCTTCGCGGTGTCGATGCGCGAGCTGGTGCCGTTCCTGAAGGCCAATGATACCGCCGCGCAGACGAGTGCGCTGCCATGCCGCAGCCTCGCCGATCTGGATGCGGAGGAACGCGCCCGCGCCGAACGCGAGACGGCGGCAGGCCGCGCCGCGCTGGCCGGACAGGCGGAGGAACGCCGCGCCCGCCTGCAACGCGCGCAGCTGGAAGCGGAACTGGCGGTGCAGTCCGAACGAGAGAACGCGCTGCTGGGCGCCATCGCGCTGCTGCTGGTCGCGGCGGGCGGCTTCGGCGTGGCGTATCAAGGGCGTGGGCAGGGGCGGCAGCGCGGTGGCGACGATGCGGAGAACGGAAGCGGCGAGCGGATGGTCATTATCGGCAGCACGGTGGGCGTCGTGGCGCTGGTTGCGGCGGGCGCGCTGTGGTTCACCCGCCCCGGCCTCGACGCGATCGACCGCCGCGTCGCCGCTGCGATGTCGGACCCCGATAGCGACGCTCCCGGCGCACCCGCAGCCGACAGTGCGATGGCCTTGCAATGCACGCTGGACGTCGAACGCAGCCGCATCACCGGCGCACCGCAACAGGCGCTGGATTTCGACTGGACCGAAGACGGCTGCGTCAATGGCCGCACGCAATACGGCTTTGCATCGGGAAGCTGGCGGCGGGCCTTCGTGCCGAACGAGGAAGATGCCGTCATCGGTCGCGCAGTTCGACCCGAAGACGCGCACCTACCGCACGGACCGCTACCTGCTGACGCGCACCGCGATGAAGGCGGCGCGCACGGCGCGGGCGACATACCGCGCGCCATCGTGCGGCGCGCAAGGCGCTTCTGTAAAGCTGGGCGATTTGCAGGGTTCGGTCCTGTCGCGCCTGCCCGCTGCCCCGAACGAACGGCTGGTCTATGACTGCGAACCGAAAGGCGGGTAACGTCGCCACGGGCAGCGGGCGCATTCCGACACCGCGCTCCTGTTGCCCCTCCCTGTTGCCCACCCCTGTTGCCATGCATTTGCACCGATGCTAGGCGCGCAGCCAATTCGAGCGGCCCAATGCGAACGATGCCCGGCTGCTTTTTGCAACTCTATCTTTTGCCAAGGACGACACGCGCGTGGAGATTTCCGCCGGTATCAAGGCCAGCCTGGCGGGGCGCTACGCCGCCGCATTGTTCGACCTGGCTTCGGAAGCGGGCACGGTGACCGCTGTCGAAATCGGATCTGGAGCAGCTGGACGCCGCGCTGGCGCAGTCCGGCCGATCTGCGCGCGCTGACCACCAATCCCGAAATTTCGCGCGAGGCATCCGAACAGGCATTGTCGCGGCGTCGCCGAGCTGCTCGGCCTCGGCGCAGCTGACGCAGAACTTCCTGGGCGTGCTGGCGCAGAACCGGCGGCTGGCGCAGCCTGCCCGCCATGATCCGCGCCTTTCGCACCATTGCCGCCGCACAGCGCGGTGAAGTGACCGCGCAGGTCACCAGCGCGCACCCGCTTACCGACGAACAGCTCGAAACGCTGAAAGCACAAGCTGACGGCCCGCGAAGGCCGCACGGTCAAGCTCAGTTCGGCGGTCGATCCCGACCTGCTCGGCGGCCTCGTCGTCACCATCGGATCGAAGCGCATCGACGCCTCGATCCGCACCCGTTTGAACTACCCTTGCACAGGCAATGAAGGAAGGCTGACGGCCCGCCCGTCGGAACTAAGGACACCGCAACATGGAAATCCGCGCCGCAGAAATCTCCAAGGTCATCAAGGACCAGATCGCCGGATTCGGCACGCAGGCCGAAGTCAGCGAAGTCGGCACCGTGCTCGTCGGTGGGTGACGGGATCGCCCGTATCCACGGCCTGGACAAGGTGCAGGCCGGCGAAATGGTCGAATTCGCCAACGGCGTTCAGGGCATGGCGCTGAACCTGGAAGCGGACAATGTCGGCGTCGTGATCTTCGGCTCCGATGCCGAGATCAAGGAAGGCGACAGCGTCAAGCGCACCGAGACCATCGTTGACGTTCCGGTCGGCAAGGCGCTGCTCGGCCGCGTGGTCGACGCGCTGGGCAATCCGATCGACGGCAAAGGCCCGCATCGAAACGACTCAGCGCAGCCGCGTCGAAGTGAAGGCGCCGGGCATCATCCCGCGCAAATCGGTCGACGAGCCGGTGCAGTCGGGCCTCAAGGCCATCGACGCGCTGGTGCCCGTGGGCCGTGGCCAGCGCGAACTGATCATCGGGGACCGCCAGACCGGCAAGTCCGCCGTCGCCATCGACACCTTCATCAACCAGAAGGGCCCGAATGCGGGCGATGACGAGAGCAAGAAGCTCTACTGCATCTATGTCGCCGTCGGCCAGAAGCGCTCCACCGTCGCGCAGATCGTGAAGCAGCTGGAAGAAAACGGCGCGATGGAATATTCCATCGTGGTCGCCGCCACCGCGTCCGAGCCTGCCCCGCTGCAATATCTCGCGCCCTATACCGGCTGCGCGATGGGCGAATTCTTCCGCGACAACGGCATGCACGCCGTGATCGTCTATGACGATCTGTCCAAGCAGGCCGTGGCCTATCGCCAGATGAGCCTGCTGCTGCGCCGTCCTCCGGGCCGCGAAGCCTATCCGGGCGACGTGTTCTATCTCCACAGCCGCCTGCTCGAACGCGCGGCGAAGATGAACGACGCAGAATGGCGGCGGCTCGCTGACCGCGCTGCCGATCATCGAAACGCAGGCGGGCGACGTGTCGGCCTATATCCCGACCAACGTGATCTCCATCACCGACGGCCAGATCTTCCTCGAAACCGACCTGTTCTATCAGGGCATCCGGCCGGCCATCAACGTCGGCCTGTCGGTCAGCCGCGTCGGCGGTGCCGCGCAGACCAAGGCGATGAAGAAAGGTCAGCGGCTCGATCAAGCTGGAGCTGGCGCAGTACCGCGAAATGGCGGCCTTCGCGCAGTTCGGTTCCGACCTCGACGCTTCCACGCAGAAGCTGCTCAATCGCGGCGCGCGCCTGACCGAGCTGCTCAAGCAGGCGCAGTTCTCGCCCATGCCGTTCGAGGAACAGACGGTGTCGATCTTCGCCGGCACCAATGGCTATCTCGACGATATCCCCGTGGACCGCGTGACCGAATACGAAGCGCGATGCTGAGCTTCATGCGCAACGAACATGCCGATGTGCTCGACACGATCCGCACCACGACCAAGTTCGAAGCCGACACCAAGGACGCAACGGTGAAGGCGCTGGACGCCTTCGCCAAGCAGTTCGCGTAACGTGACACCGGAGCCACACCCGGACTCGTTCGTGCTGGCCGTCGAAGCATCGCCCTTTCGTCAGGCGCAGCGTCAGAACCGGAGCACCCTTCGACAAGCTCAGGGCGAACGGAATATTGGATGAATTAAATGGCAAGCCTCAAGGAACTGAAGGATCGGATCGGGTCGGTCAAATCGACCCAGAAGATCACCAAGGCCAAGCAGATGGTCGCCGCGGCGAAGCTGCGCCGGGCGCAGGCGGCGGCCGAGGCGGCGCGGCCCTATGCCGAGCGGCTGGCCGACGTGATGGCGAGCCTCGCGAGCAAGGTCGGCGGCGACAGTGCCCCGCGCCTGCTGGCAGGCACCGGCAGCGACAAGCGCCACCTGCTGGTGGTCGTCAACACCGACAAGGGCCTGTGCGGCGGCCTCAACGCCAACATCGTCAAGGAAGCGAAGGCGCAGGCGCAGGCGCTTGCCGGCGGCGGGCAAGGACGTATCGTTCTACCTCGTCGGCAAGAAGGGCCGCGCGCCGCTCAAGCGCAGCAATGCCGAACAGATCGCGGAAGCTTCGACACCAGCACGGTGAAATATCCCGGGTTCGAGGAAGCCGAAGCGCATTGCGGACGAGCTGATCGCGATGTTCGACGACGGCAAGTTCGATGTGGCGCATCTCGTCTATCCGACCTTCAAATCCGCGCTGGTGCAGGATCCGACGACGACGCAGCTCATCCCCGTGCCCGCGCCCGAAGCCTCGGTCGATACCGAAACCGGCGCGGTGGTGGAATATGAGCCGGGCGAAGAGGAAATCCTCGAAGAACTGCTGCCGCGCTACGTGAAGACGCAGGTGTTCGGCGCGCTGCTGGAAATCGCCGCGTCGCGAACAGGGCGCGTCGATGACCGCGATGGACAATGCCACGCGCAATGCGGGCGACCTGATCCAGAACGCTGACCATCCAGTACAACCGCAGCCGCCAGGCCGCGATCACCACCGAACTCATCGAAATCATCGCCGGTGCGGAAGCCCTGTAACGACACGCTTGAACGGGCCGCGTGCCCCACCAGATAAACGAAAGACTATACGATATGACTCGCTTTGCCCTCCTCGCCCTTCCCCTCTTCGCTCTCGCCGCATGCAGCGAGCCTGCGCCCGAACCCGCGCCCGCCGAAATCGCGGTGCCTGAAGAGCCCTCGCTCGATCCGGCCGACCGCGAAACCTTTACCCGCGTGTTTGCCGCCGAATGTCCCGACGCCGAACCCGTCACCGAAGCCATCTGCCGTGCTAGCGGTATCGGCAGCGACGATTTCATCTGCGATTTCAGCACGCGCGAAGACAAGTACAATGCCGGCGAAGCAACGCTGATCGCGGGCGACGACGATTACAGCCTCGAAAACCCCGAAACCGCCTGCACCCAGGGCGCGTAACCCGCGCCCGACCACTGCGACCCCGTTTTCATCCCAAGGATCACCTCATGGCCACCGCTCCCGTAATGGAACGTCACCAAACCATTACTGCCAACGGCACCATCGCGCAGGTGATCGGCGCCGTCGTCGACGTCGCCTTCGCAGGCGAACTGCCTGCGATCCTCAGCGCGCTGGAAACCGAAGAACGGCGACAACCGCTGGTCCTCGAAGTGGCGCAGCATCTGGGCGAAAACACCGTGCGCACCATCGCGATGGACGCGACCGAAGGCCTGGTGCGCGGGACGCAGGTGCGTGCAACACCGGCAAGCAGATCACCGTGCCGGTCGGCCCCAAGACGCTGGGCCGCATCATGAACGTGATCGGCGAACCGATCGACGAACGCGGCCCTATCGGCGTCCGAAATGTTCGCAGCCCGATCCACGCCGAGGCACCGCCTTTCGTCGACCAGTCCACCGAAGCGGCCATCCTGGTCACCGGCATCAAGGTGATCGATCTGCTCGCGCCTTATGCCAAGGGCGGCAAGATCGGCCTGTTCGGCGGCGCCGGCGTGGGCAAGACCGTGCTGATCCAGGAACTGATCAACAACATCGCCAAGGGCCATGGCGGCGTGTCCGTGTTCGCCGGTGTGGGCGAGCGGACCCGCGAGGGCAACGATCTCTATCACGAATTCCTCGACGCCGGCGTCATCGCCAAGAACGAAGACGGCGAACGCGATCTCCGAAGGCAGCAAGGTGGCGCTGGTGTTCGGCCAGATGAACGAGCCGCCCGGCGCGCGTGCCCGCGTGGCGCTGTCCGGCCTGACCATGGCGGAATATTTCCGCGACGAGGAAGGACAGGACGTGCTGTTCTTCGTCGACAACATCTTCCGCTTCACGCAGGCCGGTTCCGAAGTGTCCGCTCTGCTCGGGCCGTATCCCGTCCGCCGTGGGCTATCAGCCGACGCTCGTCGACCGACATGGGCAATCTGCAGGAACGCATCACCTCCACCAACAAGGGGTCGATCACCTCGGTGCAGGCGATCTACGTGCCTGCCGATGACCTTGACCGATCCGGCGCCTGCCACCTCGTTCGCCCACCTCGACGCGACCACCACGCTGAACCGCGCGATTTCGGAGCTGGGCATCTACCCCGCCGTCGATCCGCTCGATTCCACCAGCCGCGTGCTGGAGCCGCGCGTCGTGGGGCAGGAGCACTACGAAACGGCGCGCAAGGTTCAGGAAACGCTGCAGAAGTACAAGAGCCTGCAGGACATCATCGCCATTCTGGGCATGGACGAGCTGTCGGAAGAGGACAAGCTGACCGTCGCCGCGCGCGCGCAAGATCCAGAAGTTCCTGTCAGCCAGCCGTTCCACGTGGCCGAAGTGTTCACCAGCATCCCCGGCGAATTCGTGCAGCTGGAAGACACCGTCGCCAGCTTCAAGGCCGTGGTCGAAGGCGAATACGATCACCTGCCCGAGAGCCGCGTTCTACATGGTCGGCGGCATCGAAAGGCCGTCGCCAAGGCCAAGAAAATGGCCGAGGACGCCTGATCGCCATGCCGCTGCATTTCGAACTCGTCACGCCTGCCCGGCTGGTCCGCTCGCAGGATGTCCACATGGTCGTCGTGCCGGGGATCGAGGGGGCGTTCGGCGTGCTGGAGGGCCATGCGCCCTTCATGTCCACCATCAAGGATGGCGCGTTGCAGGTCTATGCCAGCGAAGGCGCTGCGCCCGAAGAGATCGCGGTGCGCGGCGGGTTTGCCGAAGTTGGCGAGAACGGGCTGACCGTGCTGGCCGAACACGTCGAATGAGCTGACGGCTTCGCCACTGTGAAACACCGGAAGGGTCGCCGTTGTGGCGGCCCTTTTCGTTTCTGCTACGCTTTCGCGAGCGCCGTGGTAAACGCCGCGTTCGCCGAACCTGTCAGCGCTGCGTTAAGCCATCCCGTCCAGACCTTGTGAACGCACAACACCAACCTGCGGGGGCGCAAGCGGAGGCTCAGTCATGAGCAACACACAGATTACCCATCCTGCCCATACCGACCACGGTACCGACGCCTATGCGCGGCACGAAACAATCGCGCAGCGCATCAAGCGCGCGGGCCTGCCCGAAAGTTACGACATTCACTGGTCGCCCAAACGCAAGGCCGATGTGGTCGCGGCGGTGCATGACGAACAGGTGAGTTTCGACGAGGTCAGGTATCATTACCTATTGAGCCGCAGCGAATTCGAAACCTGGCAGGCGCAGAACGGGCTCGTCGGCAAGCGATCCGCGTGTCGCACTCCGGCTCCTGGTCGGAAGGAAATAGTTTCGGGCTGACACCGCTCTGGTCCAGCGGCACGTCACCCCGACGGTCCGGGTCGAACCACCCGGCATGCATCCCGCCCGGCTTTCAGCGCCGACCCCCACGCACCCCGGTGCGGGTCGGCGCGTGAAAGTCGGGCGGTTTGTCTTTTACCCACTCCACAAACCGCGCCAGCACCGCGTTTTCCAGCAACCGGTCGCGGTCGGTCCCGTGCCGCGCCAGTTCGGCATTGGTGAAATTGGTGTGGATCGCCTTGTGGCAGATCGGATGCAACGGCACCGTCTCGCGGCCCTTCTTGGCCTTGGGCACGGTATGATGCCACTGGATACGCCGCGCAAACGGCCTGCCGCACAGCCAGCAGGCGTCGGGCTTCTTCGCCGCCAGGGCCATTCTTTCGCTGCTTTCTAGCCCTGTTCCGCCTTTTTCTTCTTCATCGTGTCGTGGAACCGGTCGGCCCAGCCCGGCTTGACAAGCTGGTCCGCCCGCACCACGCGCAGCTCGCCATCGGCCACGTCGCGGCTGACCGCGCTGCCTGCCGCGACGATGGCGTCCGCGCCGATCCTGACCGGTGCGACCAGCGCGGTGTTGCTGCCGATGAAGGCGCGCGCACCGATGACCGTCTTGTGCTTGAAATAGCCGTCATAATTGCAGGTGATGGTCCCCGCGCCGATATTCGCGCCCTCGCCCACGTCGGTATCACCGAGATAGGTCAGGTGGCTGGCCTTCGCGCCCTCGCCCAGCACCGCCGCCTTCATTTCCACGAAATTGCCGACCTTGCTGCCGCGCCGCATTACCGCGCCGGGTCGCAGGCGGGCATAGGGGCCGACCGAGCAGTCCGGCCCCACATCCGCCCCTTCGAGGTGGCTGAACGCGCGGATTGTTGCGCCGTCCGCCACGGTGACGCCGGGGCCGAACACGACATTCGGTTCCACCGTGACATCGCGGCCAAGTCTCGTGTCGAAGCTGAAGAACACCGTTTCCGGGGCCTTGAGCGATGCGCCCTCGGCCATCGCTTCCTCGCGCCGGAATGCCTGCCATTGCGCCTCCGCCGCCGCCAGTTCGGCGCGGCTGTTGATGCCGGTCACCTCGTCGGGCGCATCGGTCGTCACCACGGCGCAATGGCGGCCGTCGGCATTGGCGACATTGACGATGTCGACGAGGTAGTATTCACCCTGCGCATTGTCGTTGCCGACCCGGCCCAGCAGGTCGAACATATCCGCCGCCCGCGCCGCCATGACGCCTGAATTGCACAGGGTGCAGGCGCGCTCGTCCTCGTTTGCGTCCTTGTATTCCACCATTTTCGAGATGCGTCCGCCCTCATCCGCAATCACGCGTCCGTAATGCCCCGCATCGTCCGGCTCGAAGCCCAGCACCACGGCGGCGGGGGCATCGTCGGCATGCAGCCGGTCGAACATGGCGCGCATGGTGGCGTCGCGCACGAACGGCACGTCGCCATACAGCACCAGCACATCGCCCGCGAAATCGCCCAGCGCCTCCTGCGCCTGCTGTACCGCATGGCCGGTGCCCAGCTGCGGTTCCTGCAAGGCGGTCTCTACATCGTCGCCCAACGCCGCCTCCAGCTGCTCGCGCCCTGCGCCCACCACCACCACCTTGCGCGCAGGGGCCAGCGCATCGACCGAATGCATCAGGTGATCGATCATCGGACGCCCCGCAATCGGATGCAGCACCTTGTGCAGCGCCGATTTCATGCGCGTGCCTTTCCCTGCGGCAAGGATGACGGCGGCGAATTCAGTTGCGTTCTTCATGACGGCACCTTTGATAGCAGCAACCGACTATAGCGATACCATCGGCAGGGGAAACATGAATGCGCGTGACAGCTATCGGCTTCGATCTGGACGGGACGTTGCTGGAAACGCACCGCGACCTGGGCGCGGCGGTGAACCATGCGCTGGCGGCGGGCGGGTTCGATGCGGTGCCGGCGGGCGAGAGCCGGGATTTGATCGGCGGCGGGGCGAAGGCGATGCTGGCCCGCGCGGTCGAGGCGCAGGGCGGCCTGCCGGACGACGCCTTCCGCCCGCTCTACAAGACGATGCTGGCATTTTATGCAAAGAACAACGCGGTCCATTCGCGTCCCTATCCCGGCGTGGTCGAAACACTGGACGCGCTGGCGGCGCAGGGTGTCACGATGGCGGTTGTCACCAACAAGTTCGAAAGTTTCGCGCGCGATATTCTGACGCAGCTCGGCCTTGCGGACCGGTTCGCCTGCATCATCGGCGGGGATACGATGGGCAAGGGCAATGCCAAGCCCTCCGCCGCGCCCGTGCTGGAGGCCATGCGCCGCTGCGATGCGGACCCCGCCGCCTTCGCATTCGTCGGTGACAGCAGCTACGATGTCGGCGCAGCCAAAGCGGCAGGCGTGCCGGTGGTGGTCGCGGCCTATGGCTATTGCGACGGCGCGGCGGACCAGCTCGGCGGCGATGCCGTGATCGAATCGTTTGCCGAACTGCCCGCTGCGCTCGAAACGCTCTGACTGCACGACCTGCCCCTACGGCACCGCGCCCTGTCGCGCATACGTCGCGCATATGGTTGCATCGCAGCAATGAACCTGCCAATTCGCGCAGCATATTGACGTAAACGTAAGCCATTATCGGAGTTTTCCCATGACCATCTCGTTCAAGGACAAAGTCGCCATCGTCACCGGAGCAGGCGGCGGTTTGGGCAAGGAATACGCGCTCGAACTCGCCAAGCGCGGGGCGAAAGTCGTGGTCAACGACCTCGGCGGCGCGCGCGACGGCACCGGTTCGTCCGACGCGGCTGGCGCAGTCGTGGAAGAAATCGAAAAGGCGGGCGGTACCGCAATGGCCAATGGCGGTTCGGTGACGGAATACGACCAGATGGAAAAGATGGTCGCCGACGTGAAGCAGAAGTGGGGCGGCGTGCATGTCCTCATCAACAATGCCGGCGTCCTGCGCGACAAGACCTTCATCAAGATGTCGCCCGAAGACTTTGAATTCGTGGTGAAAGTCCACCTGACCGGCAGCGCATTCGCCACCAAGGCGTGCTGGGAACTGTTCCGCGAACAATCCTATGGCCGCGTCCTGATGACGGCCAGCAGTACCGGGCTGTTCGGCAATTTCGGGCAAGCGAACTACGGCGCGGCGAAACTGGGCCTCGCAGGCCTGACCAAGACGCTGCAACTGGAAGGCGCGAAATACAATATTCGCGTCAACACGCTGAGCCCCGTCGCGGGCACGCGGATGACCGAGGACCTGTTCCCGGAAGAAGCGTTCAAGCTGTTCGATCCGGTCAATGTCGTTCCCGCCGCGCTGTTCCTGGTGAGCGAAGACAGCCCCAGCAACGCCATCGTCGGCGCGGGCGCGGGCGGGTTCCATTCCAGCTGGACCGTGATGAACGATGCGGTGTGGCTGAAGGAAGAAGACCGCACGGTCGAAGGCTTCGCCGCCAAGTGGGACACCATCAATGACTTCAGCAACCTGACCGCCCCGCAATCGGGCAGCGAGCAATCGGGCAATATCCTGAAGGCAATGCAGAAGGTGACCGGCGAAGGTCCGGGATCGGCGCGCGGCTGATCCGCGCTCGTTGGAAATGAGCTACGCCGCAGGACTGGCCGCGCTGGAACGGCGCGCCAGTCTTGCGCGCGTGGCGATATGGGCGGTTGTTGCCGCGTCTGTAGCGCTGATCGGTTGCATCGTTCTGGCGATGAACGGCGTCATTTCGCAGGCCAGCGACGACCTCGACCCCACTGTCGTATTGCTCGACTGCAATGATGCTGGCATCGGCGCTCGTGTCAACAGCCAGTTACGTTGTGGTCGGGCGGTGGATCTATCAGGCGCACCGCAATTTGGCTCTCGCGGACTTGCCCGACCTTCAATTTACGCCCGCGTGGGCAATTTGGTGGTATTTCATACCGTTCGCCAACCTGGTCAAACCGTTTCAAGCCATGCGCGAATTATGGAACGCCAGCCACCGCGCGCTCGGCAATCGTCAGCGCGCTGCGCCCGGTCTTCTATGGCTATGGTGGCTCGGCTTTATCCTTGGCGGCATCGGCAATTTCTGGGAACCGGAGTTCGCTTTCCTCGACATTATCGGCATTACCTTTACGATTGTATCGGCCCTGGCCCTGCTGATAATCATCAATGGTGTGACCGCCGCGCAGAGGCAGCTCAACCCGGCCCATGTCTTTACCTAAATGGACGCAATATGACGGTGCGCGCAGAACTGTATTGACGCACTAACACACCTCGCGTATCCCGCTGCCATCGCAGTGGAGATGCGCCCGGTGTACAGCGAAGAAGACATCAATTCCGCAGTGACGGCTGGCGCGCTGAGCGCCGAGAATGCCGCTGCCTTCCGCGCGCATATGACGCAGGTGCGCGACATTCCGCGTGGCAGCGAGGAAAACTTCCGCCTCATCAACAGCTTCAACGATATCTTCGTGGCGATCGGCGTGGTCATCATGCTGGTCGCGGCGGGGGCAATCGGGCAGGCGTTTGGCACCGCGATCTATCCGGCACCGGACTGGGATGCCGTGTACGGGCAGACGGGCAATCCGTCCGAAATCCAGTTCAACGCAGCGCTTTCCGCACAGCGGGTTTCGGAAAGTGTCGGGATGTTGCTTGCCGCGCTGTTCGTCGCGGCGACTGCCTGGCCGCTGGCCGAGTTCTTTACGCGCAAGCGACGCATGGCGCTGCCTTCGATCATACTACTGCTGGCGTTTGTTGGCGGGGTCTTCGCCACGGTCCTTGGCCTAGCAATGGCCCTTGTCGACATCGATGGCGAGAACGCATTGCCCGCTATCCTGTTCTCGGTCTCCGCACTGACGGCGGCGGGTGCTGCCTACCTCCACTGGCGGCGGTTCATGGTGCCGATCACCGTCGCTGCCGGGTCCGCCGCCATCGCGGCGACCGTGGTGGGCCTGTTGCTGGCCGGGTTGACCGAGCTTGCGCCGGAGCATGACGAAACCATCGCGTTGTCGCTCGTATTCCTGACCGGCTTGGCCGTCTTCGCCTTCGCGATGTGGTGGGACATCGGCGACCGCGAGCGCATCACGCGGCGCAGCGATGTGGCGTTCTGGCTGCACCTGCTGGCCGCGCCGATGATCGCGCATCCGGTGTTTGCGCTGATCGGGGTGATCGACGGCGACGATATCGGCACCGGTGCAGTGTTCGGGGTGCTGGGCGTTTACATTGTATTCGGCCTGCTGGCGCTCGCCATCGACCGGCGCGCGCTGCTGGTGTCGGCGCTGGCCTATGTGCTGATCGCGCTGACCATCCTGTTCGACCGGTTCGGTGCGGTGGAGCTGAGCTTTGCGCTGACGGCACTGGTGATCGGTTCCGCGCTGCTCAGCCTGTCGGCATTCTGGGCCCCCATCCGCCGCGCGGTTGTCAGCAAGCTGCCGACGGAATGGCAGGCGAAGCTGCCCGATACTCTGGGTGTGCCTGCCGTCGCGACAGCGCCAGCCTAGTCGACCGCCTTCACCAGCCTGCGCTCCATTGGCGCGAGGACGCCGGGCAATTCGTGTCCGCGTTTCAGCACCTGGCCGTGTTCACCGAACAGCGTCCACATGCCCTGCCGGTTGCGCAGGGCCGGGCGTTTCTCGACCCGCGCCTGCGGCCGTTCGGCGGCGCGGCGGAAGGCGGCGAAAACGGCGTAATCGCGCGTGAAATCCATCGCGTAATCGCGCCATTCGCCCGCCGCGACCATGCGGCCATAGAGGTCGAGGATGCGTTGCAGTTCGGCGCGGTCGAACCCGACCTGCCCGCCCTTGCCGCCGGGAAAGGCGACGACGCTGCCGCTTGAACCCGGCTTCACAGAAACGTGCCGGTCCCGCTGCGTCCGCCTGCGTCGTTTGCGTCATCGTCGGCAGCCTTGAGCGCATCCAGCTCGGCCCGCATCGTTGCGACTTCCGCGGCCAGCTCGGCAAAGCGGCGTGCGCCTTCGGGGGTCATTTCAGGACATGGTTCATCACACGGCGTCCCGTAAGGCAGGAATTCACGCAGCCAGTCTTCGGCGGGAACCAGCGTGGAGCGCGCCTTCATACCGATCATCGTCGCGCCTTCGGGCACATCGTCGGTGACGACAGCATTGGCCCCGATCCGCGCGCGGCGGCCCACCTCGATGGGGCCGATCACCTGCGCGCCCGACCCGATGATGACGTTGTCGCAGATGGTGGGATGCCGCTTGCCGCCGATGCCATTGGCAGGGTTCGTGCCGCCCAGCGTTACGCATTGGTAAATCGTCACATTGTCGCCGATTTCCGCCGTTTCCCCGATTACGGTAAAGCCGTGGTCGATAAAGAAATTCGCCCCGATGGTCGCGCCGGGATGGATGTCTATCGCGGTCAGCGCGCGCGAGAAATGGTTGACCATCCGCGCGAGGAAATACAGCCGCGCCTCGAACAGCCAGTGCGCGATGCGGTGCAGGCCAAGCGCCAGCACGCCGGGATACAGCAGCACTTCCCAGCGCGAACGCGGAGCAGGGTCGCGTGCGCGCACGGAGTCGAGATAGCGGGTCAGCGAACCGAACATATCATGTATTCTCCCACCTTGCCGCTCCAGCTTGCAAGCGCCAGAACAGCCCAGTTAAAACAGCTTCAGCCTTAAAACAGCCCAGTTAAAACAGCTTAGCCTGCTCCGGCCCGTGGACCGCATCCAGCGCATCGCGCCAGACCGAGAGCGTGGCGGGTGCCTTGCGCTCCAGTGTCAGCCGGTCGATCGTCGCCACAAGGCTTTCGATCCCGGCAAAGCTGCGCTCCGCGCGCGGCACGAGATAGGCCAGCGCCCCTTCGCCCAGCGCCAGCCCGCGCTGCGCCGCGTGGCTTTCGATGAGGTCCGCCAGCATTTCATCGTCCGGCTCGCCGATAGTCAGGTGCAGTGCCGCGCCGATACGGCTGCGCAAATCCGGCAGGGCGATTTGCCACGGCTGGCGACCGCTCACCAGCAGCAGCGGACGCGCCGCCTCCTGCGCGCGGTTCCAGCGGTGGAACAGGTCCGTTTCCGGCAGGGCGTCGGCATCGTCGATCACATCGCCCGCCCCGCCCCCGTTCCCGCCCCCATTCCCGCCATGCGCGAACCACAGGCCCAGCAGCGACTTGCCGCTGCGGGGCGGACCGGAAAGGACGGCGGTGCCATAAGGCCAGCCCGCCGGATCGCGCAGTGCATCGAGCGCGGCGGCATTCGCCTCGCCCACGATCAGACGCTGGAATGCGGCAGCCGCGCCATCGCCCCGCCGCTGCGCCTGTGCCAGCGATAGCGGCAGCGGGATCTGCCGGCGTTCGGAGAGAGCCGACACGGCCCGTTACCGCGAAATGGCGAGCGCGCTGCTGCCCTGGTTGACGGTGAAGCCCCGCCCGCGCAGCGCCGCCGCCAGCTCGCCGATGCTGCCGCCATAGCTGACCCGCATCACCGACGTGCCGCCGATGGCCAGGCTGCTGGTGGCGGCACCGCGCACGCCCGGCGTGCCGCGCACGGCAGAGAGCGTGGCGTCGATGGCCGCCGCATCGGGGCTGGCGAACTGGACCACGAAGGCGTTTACCGTCGCCGCCGTAGGTGTCGCGGCGGGTGCGGGGGTGCTGTCGGCGCGTTCTTCGGGCGCTGCGGCCGCGCTTTCCTGCGCGGCGGCACGGTCGGACCGCTCCTGCGACTCGGCAGCGCGCCCGATCTCGATCAGCCGCTGCAAGGCCGGGTCGGTGCCCTGCAAGCCGACATTCAGCGTGGCATCGGGCGTCAGCAGCCCTTCGGCCAGCGCGCCTGCAAACATCGTGTCGAAGCGCAGCACCGCGCGGTTCATCATTGCCGCCACACCGGCGGGATTCGCACTGCGCAGGGTGAAGCTGTCGAGATAGGTGTTGTCGGGTCCATAACGCCCGGTGAAGGTGCCGCGCACCGGGCCGCCGGGATATTCATGGTCCAGCCGCGCGATGGCGACCAGCACGTCGCCCGCCTCGTATTCGTCCAGCACATTGCGCCACCAGCTGCGGCTGCGGCGCGCGGTCTGGCCGTATGTCAGCAACAGCGAATCGCCGCCTGCCCCCGAAGGCCGGACATATTCGATGCGGCTGCCGCCGGTCTGGTATTCCGCCCAGGCGCGCTGCCACGGATTGCGCCGTTCATAGACCAGCTGCGTGCCGCCGGTAATCGTCACCGGCACCAGCAGCATCGGCGCGGACCGTGCCCGCTGCCCCGCCCCGCCAAGGAACCGCCGCGCCCGCGTGCGGTCGAAGATGACGCCCAGCGTTGCGATGTAGCGGCGCGGACCGATTTCCTCGCGCTGGATGATGATGGCCGTCACCATGCTGTCGAGCTGGCCGTCGGACACGTTCGGCCCGTTGATCTTGGCCCACGCCTTGCGCTGCGCCTCGCGCCAGCCATTGCGCCGCGCGTCCTCCGCACTGTCACCGGTTTCATCGACTTCGATCCCGGTCACGTCGATATCGTTGGTGCTGGCGATGGCGGCAATGCCGCGCTCCCCCTCCACCTGCGCGACCGTACTGGCGGCGAAGATCGCCAGCGCAGCCGCATCCGGCAAGCGCCAGCGCAAGGAAGAGGCGCAGCCTTGTCGGGTGGATCGGAAGGGAGGAAAATGTCATCATCGGGGAAAACCTGCCGCCTTTTGCCCAAAGCCCCGTAGAAATCCAAGCGCGAAAGCGTAAAGCCTGTTGCCGATGACCGGAAAGAGCGCCGTACCCTACACTTACGCCGGAGCCGGCGTGTCGATCGATGCCGGCAACCGGCTGGTCAAGGCCATCGGGCCGCTGGTGAAGGCCACCGCCCGTCCCGGTGCCGATGCGGAACTGGGCGGGTTCGGCGGGTTCTTCGATCCGAAGGCGGCGGGATATAAAGACCCGTTGCTGGTGGCCGCGAATGACGGTGTCGGCACCAAGCTGAAGCTCGCCATCGAACATGACCGGCACGATACCGTCGGCATCGACCTGGTCGCGATGTGCGTCAACGACCTGATCGTGCAGGGTGCCGAACCGCTGTTCTTCCTCGACTATTTCGCGACCGGACGGCTGGAAACGGGCGTGGCGGAACGGGTGGTCGCCGGGATTGCCGAAGGATGCAAGGCAGCGGGCTGCGCGCTGATCGGCGGCGAGACGGCGGAAATGCCGGGTATGTATTCGCAAGGCGACTACGACCTTGCCGGATTCTCCGTCGGTGCGGTCGAGCGCGGCGAACAACTGACGGGCGAGCGCGTGGCGGCAGGGCAAGTGCTGCTCGGCCTCGCCTCGTCCGGCGTGCATTCCAACGGATTTTCGCTCGTCCGGCGGTTGGCGCAGGACAAGGGCTGGCGGCTGGACCGCCCCGCCCTGTTCGATGCCGAGACGCTGCTGATCGACGCGCTGATGGCACCGACGCGCATCTATGTGCGCAGCCTGCTGCCGCTGATCCGCGCGGGCAAGATTGCAGCGTGCGCGCATATTACCGGCGGCGGGCTGCTGGAGAATATCCCGCGCGTTTTGCCCGACGGGTGCCATGCCACGGTCGATGCCGACGGGTGGCGCCAGCCGATGCTGATGGCGTTTCTGCAGGCGCAGGGGAATATCGAACCCGGCGAGATGGCGCGCACCTTCAACTGCGGTGTCGGCATGGTGCTGGCCGTAGCGGAAGGCGATGTTGCGCATGTGACCGGGGCGCTGACGGAGGCTGGCGAAACCGTGCTGCCGGTCGGGCGGATCGCGGCGGGCACGCGCGGCTGCACCGTAGCGGGATCACGCGGGACATGGTCGGCGAAATCCGACTGGTCCGTGACGCATGATGGCTGACAGCGCGCGTACGCGAACGAAAGTCGCGGTGTTCATTTCGGGGCGCGGCAGCAACATGGCGGCGCTGCTCTACGCCAGCCGATTGCCCGACAGCCCCTATGAAATCGTGCTGGTCGCGGCGAACGATCCCGATGCGGCGGGACTTTCGCTGGCTGAGGCCGAGGGTGTTCCGACATTCGCCCTGTCGCATCGCGGCATGACGCGCGCCGAGCACGATGCCGCGATGGAAGCGGCGGCGGTGGACAGCGGTGCGGACCTGATCGCGCTGGCGGGCTACATGCGTATCCTGACGCCCGACTTCGTGCGGCGGTGGGAGGGGCGGATGCTGAATATCCATCCCTCGCTGCTGCCGCTCTATCCCGGCCTCGACACCCACGCCCGCGCCATCGCAGCGGGCGACACGCAGGCGGGCGCGACGGTGCATCTGGTCACCGAAGAGCTGGATGCGGGCGAACCGCTGGGTCAAGCGGCGGTGGCGATTACCGCCGAGGACACGCCGGAGACGCTGGCCGCGCGGGTGCAATATGCCGAACACCAGCTCTATCCCGATACGCTGGCACGCTACGTTTCGCGCACCGGTGATGCGGCGCATTTGCTCGAACGGGTCCGCGCAATGGCGCTCGGCCTGCCGTCAACGCACGAGCGGGAAAGTCATGGCTCGGCAGGCTGGCGAGTCGGGTCGGAGAAAACCGGCAAGTATTTCGCCTATTTCCTCGATCGCCATCACGGCAGCGCGCATGTCGCCCTGCTGGTGAAGACCAGCGGGCAGGACGAGTTGCTCGACCTGATCGAGGTGCAGCCAGAAACCTATTTCAAGCCCGCCTATTACGGTGCGAGCGGCTGGGTCGGCCTGATCCTGAACCGGCCCGACATGGACTGGGACCATGCGGCGGACTGGCTGGCGCGCAGCTGGCGGCAAGTCGCACCCAAGCGCCTTGCCGCCCGCTACGACGCTGTCGTTTAGCCGACCAGTTCGGCTTCGTCGAAGAAGTAGTCGATTTCGATCTTCGCGTTCTCGTCGCTGTCCGAACCGTGGACGGTATTGGCTTCGATCGATTCCGCGAATGCCTTGCGGATGGTGCCCTCGTCCGCGTCGGCGGGATTGGTCGCGCCCATCACGTCGCGGTTGCGCTTGACGGCGTCTTCGCCTTCCAGCGCCTGCACCACGACGGGTCCGCTGACCATGAAGTTCACCAGATCGCCGAAGAAGGGGCGTTCCTTGTGGACGGCGTAGAAGCCTTCGGCCTGTTCGCGCGTCATCTGGATGCGCTTGGAGGCGACGACGCGCAGTCCGGCGTCTTCGAGCATCTTGGTGACGGCGCCGGTCAGGTTGCGGCGGGTGGCGTCGGGCTTGATGATGGAAAAGGTGCGGGTGACGGTCATGGGGTCGTTCCTTGCAAAAAGCGGTATGCTTTCTCTATGCGGCGCGCCCCTAACGCCGCAGTGCAGCATTCGCAAGTGTTCAGCGCGGTTCGGTGACGGTGAGCTGCGCGATGACGGGGCTGTCGGACTGGCGTCTGGTAGTCAGGGTCAGGTGTGCGCCGCCGGTGCCCGTGGCATGCAGCATCGGCGCATCGCCGGTCGGCAGGTTTCGTTCTGCGACCATCCCCGCGCTGCCCGCTGCCGCTTCGTAAAACGCCATGATTTGCGCAGGCTCGGCGTCGCTGGCCAGCTCCACGAAATGCGTGCGGGTTTCGCCCTTGACGAAGGTCGCGCTGCCCACGACTGCGGCATCGGGGAATAGCGGAAGGCCCAGCGGCAAACCGCCGACATCGCCATCGCGCGATTGCAAGGTGGCGGTGCCGGATTCCGTCGCGAAGGTGGTGGTCGTTACCTCCACGCCGTTTTCGCGAGTTTCGGTCGCCACGGTGTGCGCGGCGGCGCGGATTCGCTGTCGCAACCGGCCACCAGCAGGCATAGACCGGCCAGCAACGGCACGCGAAGACGAGTCACGCCGCCTTCGTCCAGCGCCCGCCATCCTGCTTCCAGAAATTGCGCTCCAGACCCTCGCGCCCGTCCAGCCCTCGCCACAGTTCGCGCGCCGCCTCCACCGTCGCATCGTCGAACAGCAGGAACGCCCGCGCAAAACCTTCGGACTCTTCGCGCCATATACCGTCGGCCAGGAACACATGGGTCGCGCCGTTCGCGGCCTCGCATTTGGCGGAGAGCAGGAGCGGCTGGCGCGCCGCGTGTGCATCGCCCGCCTCGCCATTGGCAAGGAAGCACTCCGGCTGCGCCCACAAGGCCGTGCCGATGGCGGCGCGCTGGTCCGCATCGCCGCTGACCACGAGCGCGCGCTCGCCCGCCGCCAGCACCTTTTGCGCCAGCAGCGCGACCACCGCTTCCACCGGATCGCGCGACAGCTGGTAGAAATCCACCCGCATCAGCGCGCGCCCTCTGCGGTCGCCTTCTTGCCCTTTTCACGGCGGCAGCGGTCGGAGCAATAGCGCACCTGATCCCAGTCCCGCTCCCACTTCTTGCGCCATGCAAAAGGCAGTCCGCAAGTCGCGCAGATCTTGGTCGGCAAATCGCCTTTCTTGCGCATTCTGGCGATGGAGCGATTCCTCTAGTTTTCCAGCGTGTTGCGGACCAGCCGGTCGATCAGCCGCACGCCATAGCCGGTTGCGCCCTTGCCCCACGTCGCGCCCGGTTTCTCGGCCCAGACCATGCCCGCAATATCGCAATGCGCCCACGGCGTGCCGTCTTTCGACGAAGCGTTTCAGGAACTGTGCGGCAGTGATCGAACCGGCTTCGCGCGGGCCGATATTCTTCATGTCGGAAATGGGCGAATTGATCAGCTTGTCGTATTCCGGCGCCAGCGGGAAACGCCACAGCTTGTCGCCCGTTTCCAGCCCCGCACCCAGCAAATCCTCGGCCAGCGTATCGTCGTTTGCGAACACGCCGCCATGTTCATGGCCCAGCGCAATAATCATCGCGCCGGTCAGCGTGGCGAAATCGACGATCCGCGCAGGTGCGAATTCTTCCTGCGTCCAGTGCAGCGCATCGCACAGCACCAGCCGCCCCTCGGCATCGGTGTTCAGCACCTCGATCGTCTGGCCGGACATGCTGGTCAGCACATCGCCGGGGCGAATCGCATTGCCGTCGGGCATGTTCTCGACCAGTCCCATCACGCGCAACGATATTCGCCTTCGCCTTGCGCTTCACCAGCGCCAGCATCGCACCCGCCACCGCGCCTGCGCCGCCCATGTCGAACTTCATGTCGCCCATGCCGGGTCCGGGTTTCAGCGAAATGCCGCCGGTGTCGAAGGTGACGCCCTTGCCGACGAAAGCTGTCGGCGCTTCATCGCCCCCGCCATTCCATCGGATCGCGAGAAGCTGGCTCGGCTGGACCGAGCCTTGCCCCACGCCCAGCAGCGCGCCCATGCCCAGCTTCTCCATCGCCGGTTCGTCCAGCACGGTGATTTCGGCACCAGTATCCGCAAAGCGTTCGCGGCATCGTTCGACGAAGCTGACGGGGTAGATGACGTTGGCGGGTTCGGTGACCAGTTCGCGCGTGAATTCGATACCGTCCGCAACGCAGGCAAGGTCGGCCCATGCTTCCGCCGTGCCCTGCGGCGCACCCAGCACGGTTGCCGTGATCAGCGTGATCTTCTCTTCCGCCTTCATCTTGGTGCGATGCACATCGTAACGCCATGCGCGCAGCCGCAGGCCGAGCAGGACGGCAGCCGCTTCGCTGGCGGACAGGCCGCTATCGGCAAAATCCACCGCAATCCCGGTTTCGCCCGATGTCATATATTTCGCCGCCAGCGCCGCGCCCGCTTTCTCCAGGTTCGCAGCCCGCGCCTTCGCACTCGCATCGCCTGCGCCCGCCAGCGCCACACGCACGACTTTGCCGTCGCGTTCGGCGAAACTTTCGAAGACCTGTCCCGCCGTTCCCTTGAACCGCGCGGCTTCGGCACCCTTCGCCAGCGTAGGTTCCAGCCCGTCGGGCAGCTTGCCCTTATTCGTGATTTGCGCCACGAGCGCCGCGTCCGAAGGCCGAATATCACTGAACTTGATCTGCATGCCTGCTCCAGAATTCCTTGAGAAATGGCCGCGCGTCCGTCGTGGCGCGCCGCCTAATGCTGCGATTGCGATTACGCGCGGGCAATGCGATAGGCAAGCCATGCGCCGCCCCTTCCCTGTTCTCGCCGGACCGGTCGCGGCGGCTGTCCTCGCGCTGGCCACGCCGTCGCTCGCCTATGCGCAGGAGGGGGGTGCGCAGGAGAGGGCGCGCAGGAGGACGACACGACGGCGCGCAGGCCTCCGAAGATCGCCAGATCGAGTTCGAAGCGAACGAGATCGCCTACGACAACGATACCGACATCGTCACCGCCAGCGGCCTCGTCCTCCTGCGCAGCGAAGACCGCTCGGTGCGCGCCGACCGCATCGTGTGGGACCGGCGCGCGGGCACTATCGAAGCGCAAGGGTCGGTGCGGTTCGTGGACGAGGCGGGCAACCAGATCTTCACCGAGCGGGTCGAGCTGACCGACGAGTTCGAAACGGGCGAGATCGACGACCTGCTGCTGGCCTTGCGCGAAGGCGGACGGCTGGCGGCGCGTGGCGGGGCGCGGCAGGAAGACGGCAGCATCGTGCTGACCGATGCCGCCTACAGCGCCTGCGCGGTGGTGGACGCCGAAGGGTGCGACAAGGATCCGAGCTGGCGCATCACCGCCGACCGCGTGGTGTACGACCCGGCGGACAAGCGCGTGCGGTTTCGCGGGGCCTATCTGGAACTGTTCGGCCAGCGCCTGCTGCCGCTGCCCGGCCTCGCCGTCCGCACCGATGGCAGCGCGGTATCGGGCGTGCTGGTGCCGGACCTGCGCATCTCGCAATCCAACGGTGTCGAGGTTTCGGGCAGCTATTACTGGCGGCTGGCGGAAAATCGCGACATCGAAGTCACCGGCTACGCCTTCACCGAAGCGCCGCCGATGGTCAGCGCGAAATATCGCCATCTCGCGGCAGAGGGCGCGTATCAGATCACCGGCTACGCCACGCACAGCCGCCGCATCTCCGATTTCACCGGTGTTCCCACCAGCGAAAGCGATGTGCGCGGATATATCTTCGCCAATGGCAAGTTCCAGTTCACGCCGGAATGGAGCATCACCGGTTCGGTTCGCGCGGCCAGCGACCGGACTTTCCTGCGCCGTTACGACATCAGCCGCGACGACCGCTTGCGCTCCACCATCAATGCGGAGCGGATCGGCGAGACGTCCTACCTCTCCATCGCCGGCTGGGCGACCCAGACGCTGCGGCTGAACCAGGCGCAGAACCAGGTGCCGCTGGTGCTGCCGACCATCGATTATCGCAAGCGGCTGGCCGATCCGACCGGGCTTGGCGGCACGGTGGAAGTGCAGGGCAACAGCCTCGCCATCTTCCGCGATACCGGGCAGGATACGCAGCGCGCCTTCGCCAGTGCGCGCTACGACCTGAAGCGCGTCACCGGGCTGGGACAGGTGGTGACGTTCACCGGGCTGGCACGCGGCGACGTTTATCACAGCGACGAGAACGAACTGACCCGCACGCCGACCTATCGCGGCAATCCGGGGTTCGAAACGCGCGCCATCGCGCTGGCGGCGGTGGATATGCAATGGCCGTTCGTGGGCGAGGCGTTCGGCGGCACGCAGATATTCACGCCGCGTTTCCAGATCGTTGCCACGCCGCCCGTCCGCAACCTTGCCGTGCCGAACGAGGATTCGCGCGCCATCGATCTGGAAGACAGCAACCTGTTCGCGCTGAACCGCTTCCCCGGATATGACCGGTTCGAGGATGGTGTGCGCGCAACCTATGGCTTCGACTGGGAAGTCCAGCGCCCCGGCTGGCGCGTCCGCACCACGCTGGGCCAGTCCTACCTGCTGGACAAGGACCGCAACATTCTGGTGGACGGCACGGGCCTGAGCGAGCGGGTGTCCGATTTCGTGGGCCGGACCGAGGTGCGCTATCGCGATTTTGCGAAAATCACGCACCGCTACCGGCTGGACAAGGACAATCTTGCGATCCGCCGCAACGAATTCGACGCCACCATCGGCAATGAACGCACCTATGCCGAAATCGGCTATCTGCGCCTGAACCGCAATATCGACCGCGATTTCGAGGATTTGCAGGACCGCGAGGAATTGCGCATCGCCACGCGCATCGCCTTTGCCAAATACTGGTCCGTCTTCGGCTCCGGCGTGGTCAACCTGACCAATGCGGATGAAGATCCGCTGCTCAGTTCCGACGGGTTCGAACCGATCCGCACCCGGCTGGGCGTGGCCTATGCCGACGACTGCCTCGAGATGGGCCTCACGTGGCGGCGCGACTATGTGACGGCGGGCGATGCCGAGCGCGGCGATACCTTCCAGCTCTACTTCGCCATCCGCAATTTCGGGTTTCGCTGAGCGGTGCTTGGTCGGCAAGAGGCGCGTTTGACCCGCACACTCAGCTTGCGTTAAGCCCTGTCGCCATAACCCGGCAGACCTGATCGACGCCCGTATTCCGGGCGCGCAACGACGGAACACATACTCGTTATGACGCTTTTCAAGACGCTGCTCGGCGGCCTCTCGCTCCTGTCCCTGACGGCTGCGCCGCTTGCTGGCCAAACCTCTGGCCAAACCTCTGGCCAAACCGCAGCCACATCTGCACCCGCGCCGACGGCAACACCGGCGACCCCGATCCCGTCGGTGCCGCAGGATGCGCGCGTCGGTCCCTACGGCATTCCCGCCGCCACTGTCGATGCACGGCTGAGCGACCCGAACAACCGCGGGCCGGTCGCCGTGGTGAACGGGGCGGTCATCACCGGCACCGATCTGGCGCAGCGCGTCGCCCTGCTGGTCTCCACTTCGGAAGGCGAGATGAGCGGGCCGGAATTGCAGCAGGTGCGCTTGCAGGTGCTGAGCAACCTGATCGATGAAACCTTGCAGATACAGGCCGCCGCCGCGCAGGAACTGGCGGTGGAAAGCCGGCTGGTCGAAGGGCGCTATGCCGAAGTCGCCGGACGCAATTTCCAGGGTGCCACCGATGCCGCACGGCAGATGGACGCGCAGCTTATGTCGCTGGGCAGCTCGCCCAATTCGCTGAAACGCCAGATCACCGGCGAGATCGCGTGGCAGTTGCTGCTGCGCCGTAATATCACGCCCTTCATCAACGTCTCGGAAGAGGAAGCGCGCGAACGCCTCGCTGCGCTGGAGGCGACGCGCGGATCGTCCGAATATCGCATCGGCGAGATTTACCTCAGCGCCACGCCCGAAAGCCGCGCGGCGGTGTTCCAGAACGCCAGCGCCATCGTGGAACAGCTGCGCAAGGGCGGCAATTTCGTCGCCTATGCGCGCCAGTTTTCCGAAGCGACCACCGCGACGGTGGGTGGCGACCTCGGCTTCGTGCAGCTCAACCGCCTGCCGCCCGAAATGGCGCGCGAGGTCGGCAATATGGAGGCGGGCCAGCTGGTCGGGCCGGTCGAAGTGCCCGGCGGCTTCACCATCATCCTGCTGATCGACAAGAAGCAGGTGATGATGGCCGATCCGCGCGACAGCATCCTCAGCCTGAAGCAAATCGCGATGGGCATTCCCGAAGGCATGTCCGCAGCGGAATTCGAGGCCGGACTGGCGCAGTTCAACAGCGCAATCGGCGCGGCCGGTTCGTGCGAGGCGGTGGATGCCATCGCAGCCGGTATCGGTGCCGAAGTGGTGCCGAACAGCCAGGTTCGTGCCCGGTCGCTGCCCGGCGCAGCTCCAGTCCGCGCTGCTTTCCATGCAGCCGGGTCAGGCCACGCCCGCCTTCGGATCGCAGGAAGAGGGCGTGCGCGTCCTGATGCTGTGCGGCCGTCAGGCTCCGCCGCAGGAGGCCGCGCAGACCGTGGCGCAGATCCAGCGCGAGATCGAGGACGAGCGTGTCGAGAAGCGCGCGCAAGCCTTCCTGCGCGACCTGCGCAACGATGCCGACATCCAGTATAACTAGGCCGATATGACTCCGCGGCCCCTCGCCCTGTCGATGGGCGACCCGGCGGGAGTCGGGCCGGAACTGATCGCGGCGGCATGGGCGGCGCGCGAGACGGCGGAGCTGCCGCCGTTCTTCGTTTTTGGTAGCGCCGCCGTGCTGGCGGCGGCGGCGCGCACACGCGGGCTGGATATTGCCACGCACGCCATCCACACGCCGGGCGAAGTCGCCGGGGTATTCGACCGATGCGCTTCCGGTGGCGGAGCAGCCCTGTCCGCCGTTCGCGCCCGGTGAACCGGCACCGGACGGCGCGCGCGCGGCGCTTGCCTCGCTGGAGGCGGCAACGCGCCATGCCATCGGCGACTTCGCCTCGGCACTTGTCACCGCACCCGTCGGCAAGGCGGCTTTGGCGGAGGTCGGCTTTGCCTATCCCGGACAGACCGAATTTCTCGCCGCGCGCTGCGATCTGGCGGCGGACGACGCGGTGATGATGCTGGCGGGGCCGAACCTGCGCACGGTGCCGCTGACGATCCACTGCGCCCTGTCCGAAGTCCCGCGCCGCCTGACGCACGACCTCATCGTCGACCGCGCCACCGTAACGGCACATGCGCTTACCCGCGATTTCGGCATCGCCACCCCGCGCCTCGCCATCACCGGCCTCAATCCGCACGCAGGCGAAGGCGGTGCGTTCGGGGACGAGGAAACGCGCATCATCGCGCCCGCCATCGCCACCCTTCGCGAACGGGGCATCGACGCGACCGGTCCGCATGCCGCCGATGCGCTGTTCACGCCCCATGCGCGCGGCGGCTACGATGTGGCGCTGTGCATGTATCACGATCAGGCGCTGATCCCGATCAAGGCACTGGATTTCGATGCCGGGGTCAATGTCACGCTCGGCCTGCCCATCGTGCGGACCAGCCCCGATCATGGCACCGCGCTGGATATCGCGGGCCGCAACATTGCCGACCCCGGCGCGATGATTGCCGCCATCCGCATGGCAGGCGAGATGGCCGCGCGGCGGGCAGCGTGACCGACCTTCCGCCCCCGCTGCCCGCTTTGCGAGACGTCATCGCCCGCCACGGCCTGTCCGCCAGCAAGGCGCTGGGCCAGAACTTCCTGTTCGATGCGCAGTTGCTGGATCGTATCGCGGCGGTTCCGGGCGACCTGACCGACCGCGCGGTGCTCGAAATCGGCCCCGGTCCCGGCGGCCTGACGCGCGCCTTGCTGAAAGCGGGCGCGCGGGTGACGGCCATCGAGATGGACGCGCGCTGCCTGCCCGCGCTGGCGGAACTGGCCGACGCCTATCCCGGCAAGCTGCGCGTGGTCGAAGGCGATGCGCTGGGAATCGACCATGCCGCGCTGATGGGCGAACCCTTCGCGGTGGTCGGCAACCTGCCCTACAATGTCGGCACGGCGCTGCTGGTGCGATGGCTGGGCGGCAAAAGCTGGCCACCGCGCTGGACCAGCCTGACGCTGATGTTCCAGCAGGAGGTGGCGCAGCGGATCGTGTCGGCCCCCGACAGCAAGGCCTATGGCCGCCTCGCCGTGCTGGCCCAGTGGCGCAGCACCGCGCGGCTCGCGATGAAAGTCCACCGCAGCGCCTTCACGCCGCCACCCAAGGTGCAGAGCGCGGTGGTGCATATCGAACCCGCCGCGATGCCCGATGGAGTCGAACCCGCCACGCTGGAACGCCTGACCGCCGCCGCCTTCGGCCAACGCCGCAAGATGCTGCGCCAGAGTTTGAAAAGCCTTCCGGGCGCGGTGGTGGCGCTGGAAGAGCTGGGCATCGCCCCGACCCGGCGGGCGGAAACGCTGAGCGTGGCGGAGTTCGTGCAGGTGGCGCGCACGCTCGGCAACTTATCCGCGGCAAACGCGCTGGTTCCTATCGCAATTTCCAGCGTCGCTGAAGGCGAATAACTTTCCTACAGTGTCGACGGACTTTATTGCCGATGCCGCTCTTTCTCATCCTTGAATCTTGTGCGCAATTCGCCCGTCCGCAGCGCCGGATAGTTTTGCCCCTGGACAGTGTAACACCCGGTCCATGTCTCCGGTTCGTGCGGGTTTGGCGACCCCTAGCGGGCCTTCTTCGCCAGCCGCCATTTGTGCAATAACGGTTCGGTATAGCCGCTGGGTTGCGCCGTGCCTTCGAACACCAGATCGCACGCTGCCCTGAACGCGATGCTGTCGGCATTTCCCGCCATCGGTTCGTAGGACGTATCGCCCGCATTCTGCGCATCGACCTTGGCCGCCATGCGGGTCAGGCTGTCCATCACCTGCTCGCGCGTGACCACGCCGTGCAGCAGCCAGTTGGCCATGTGCTGGCTGGATATGCGCAGCGTGGCGCGATCCTCCATCAGGCCGACATCGTCGATATCGGGCACCTTGGAACAGCCCACCCCCGCATCGATCCAGCGCACGACGTAGCCCAGCAAGCCTTGCGCATTGTTGTCGAGTTCGGCGCGCAGTTCGTCTTCGGACCAGTTGGTGCCTTCCGACAGGGGTAGCGCAAGCAGCGCATCCAGCCCCGGCGCGGATGGCAAGTCCGCCTGCACCGCGAACACATCGGTGGCGTGATAATGCAGCGCGTGCAGTGTCGCGGCGGTGGGCGACGGCACCCAGGCGGTGTTCGCGCCCGCTTTCAGGTGGCCGACCTTCTCGCGCATCATCGCACCCATCAGGTCCGGCGCGGGCCACATCCCTTTGCCGATCTGCGCGGTGCCCGACAAACCGCAGGCCAGCCCGATGCCGACATTGCGGCGTTCATAGGCATCCAGCCACGGCTCGCCCTTCATCGCCGCCTTGCGGACCATCGGCCCCGCCTGCATCGCGGTATGGATCTCGTCGCCCGTCCGGTCGAGGAAGCCGGTGTTGATGAAGGCGATACGGTGGCGGACGGCGTGGATACAGGCGGCGAGATTGGCGCTGGTCCGCCGTTCCTCGTCCATCACGCCCACCTTTACGGTGTGGCGCGGCAGGCCCAGCAGGTCTTCCACCGCATCGAACAGGTCATTGGTGAAGGCAGCTTCTTCGGGGCCGTGCATCTTGGGTTTGACGATGTAGATGCTGCCGGTGCGCGAGTTGCCGAACTTGCCTTTGCCGCGAACGTCCAGCGCGCCGATGGCGGCGGTAAAGACCGCGTCCATGATGCCTTCGGGCACGTCGGAGCCGTCCGGCAGGCGAATGGCCGGATTGGTCATCAGATGCCCGACATTGCGCACGAACAGCACGCTGCGCCCCGGCAGGGTGTGCTCGCCGCCATCGGGCGCGGTGAAGGCCTTGTCGCCAGCGAGCCTGCGCGTGACGGTGCGTCCGCCCTTCTCGAAGCTTTCCTCCAGATCGCCGCGCATCAGGCCGAGCCAGTTGGTGTAGGCGAGCAGCTTGTCCTCGCCATCCACCGCCGCGACCGAGTCCTCGCAATCGCAGATCGTGGTCAGCGCGCTTTCGATCACGATGTCCGAAATGCCCAGCGCATCGCCTTGCGCAATGGGGCTGTCCGCATCGAACACGATTTCGATATGCAGTCCGTTATTGCGGAACAGGCGGCCCTGCGCCGTGCGCCCGACATATTGCGCATTGTCCGCCAGCGCGACGAAACAGTCGGCATCTTCCGCGTCTCGATCGAGCGTCATCAGGTCCGCCCAGCTTCCCTTGGCCAGTGGCACGGCCTCGTCCAGAAACTGCCGACCCCGCGCGATCACCGCCGCACCGCGCGTCTCGTCGTAACCGCCCGGTTCGGCGGGCGCGGCGTCCAGCGCGTCGGTGCCGTAGAACGCATCGTACAGACTGCCCCAACGCGCATTGGCGGCATTCAGCAGGAAGCGCGCATTCAGGATCGGCACCACCAGCTGCGGCCCCGCCATCGTAGCGATTTCCGGATCGACGTTCTGCGTGTCGATAGTGAAGGCGGCGGGTTCCGGCACGAGATAGCCGATATCGCTCAGGAAGGCGCGATAGGCGGCGGCATCGTGCGGCTGGCCACGTCGTTCACGGTGCCAATCGTCGATTTTCGCTTGCAGGTCGTCGCGCATCGCCAGCAGCTTCGCATTGACAGGCGCGAAGCGGGCCAGAAGCTGCGCAAAACCGGACCAGAAGCTCTCCGCCGCAACACCGAGATCGGGCAGCACCTGCGTTTCCAGCAAGTCCGCAAGCGGCGCATGAACGGCAAGGCCCGCGCAGATCGCAGAATGGGCGGCAGGCTGGGGGGACGATGTGGTCATAATATCCTCGTTCGGCGCGGGGTTATCGGGCAATCAGGCGTTCCGGGGAGGACAGAGGCGCTATGGTCAAGCGCCTGCAAATTTGCAACCGGTGTTCGCCCTTGGCCAGCCCCGCCCGTGTCGTTAGGAGAAGCCAACCTATGTTAGATCAATCCCCACCCGACCGGCAGGCCGCAGATCTCATCGCATCCATCGATGCCGATGCAATGCTGGCCGACACGCAACGCTGGAGCGCCATCAACACCGGCACCGCCAACCTTGCCGGACTGGTCGAGATGGCGGGCGTGCTGGCCGACGCCTTTGCCGACTTGCCCGGCGAAATCGAGCTGGCCGATCCGGCGCCTGTCACCGCCATCGATGCTGCGGGACGCGAAGTGGAGCAGCGGTTCGGACAGCACATGGTGCTGCGCGTGCGGCCCGCTGCGGACCGGCGGCTGCTGTTCACCGGGCATATGGACACCGTCTTTCCAGTCGATCATCCGTTTCAGGAACAGATCTGGCTGGACGACCATACGCTGAACGGGCCGGGGCTGGCCGATATGAAAGGCGGGCTGGCCGTTATCCTCCATGCCCTGCGCGCGTTCGAGCAAACCGAGGATGCCACGCGCATCGGCTACGACGTGCTGGTCAATGCGGACGAGGAAACCGGCTCGCTGTCCTCCGCCCCGCTGATCGAGGCGCTGGCGCAGGATAAATACGCTGCCCTCACCTACGAACCGAGCGCCCTGCCCGACGGCACGCTGGCCCATGCGCGCGGCGGTTCGGGCAATTACGCGCTGACGATCGCGGGCCGCTCCGCCCATGCGGGGCGCAATCCGCAGGACGGGCGCAACGCCATCGTCGCGGCGGCGGCGCTGACGCTGGGGCTGAAAGACCTGCAATCGGACGAATGCCCGGTGAACCCCGCGCGTATCGAAGGCGGCGCGGCCAATAATGTCGTGCCAGACCACGCTGTGCTGCGCTTCAATATCCGCCCGAAAAGTCCCGAAGCCGCCGCCGCGTTCGAAGGCGCGCTGGCGACTTTGGTCGGCGATGTACAACAGGCGCACGAAGTCACGATCGCCTCGCATGGCGGCATCACCCGCCCGCCCAAACCGGTGGACCGGCGCGCGCAGAAACTGTTCGCTCTGGTCCGCGATTGCGGCGCGTCGCTGGGGCAGGAAATCGGCTGGAAATCCACCGGCGGCGTGTGCGACGGCAACAACATCGCCGCCACCGGCGTTCCGGTGGTGGACACGATGGGCGTGCGCGGCGGCGCAATCCATTCGCCGGATGAGTACATGATCGTGCCTTCGCTGAAAGAACGCGCGGCGCTGAGCACGCTGGTGCTGGCACGCCTCGCCAAAGGGGACGTGTTGTGAGCTTCCGCCTGCGCGCCGCGCAGCGGTCCGATCTGGAACCACTTTACGAGATGGCCAAGCTGACGGGTGGCGGGTTCACCAACCTGCCCGCCGACCGCGATGCGCTTGGCGAAAAACTGGACGGTGCCCTGCGAGCCTTTGCGCGCAGGGACAATACGCTGGGCAACGACCAGTTTGTGCTGGTGCTGGAGAATGCGGAAACCGGCGCGGTGCGCGGCACGTGCCAGCTATTCACACAGGTCGGCCAACGCTGGCCATTCTACTCCTATCGTTTCAACACGCTGACGCAGTATTCCAAGGAACTGGACCGCACCGTGCGCGCCGAGATGCTGGCGCTGACCACTGATCTGGAAGGGTGCAGCGAAGTTGGTGGGCTGTTCCTGCACCCCAACGAACGCGCGGGCGGGCTGGGCCTGTTGCTGGCACGCAGCCGCTACCTGTTCATCGCTATGCACCGTGCCCGCTTTGCCGAACGAGTGATCGCGGAACTGCGCGGTATTATCGATGATCGCGGCGGCTCGCCGTTCTGGGACGGGGTGGCCGGACGATTCTTCGGCATGACATTCCAGGAGGCGGACTATTTCAATGCCATCAACGGCAACCAGTTCATCGCCGACCTGATGCCAAAGCACCCGGTCTATGTCGCCATGCTGAGCAAAGCGGCGCGCTCCGTCATCGGCCTGCCCCACCCCAGCGGGCGCGCGGCGATGCGTATGCTGGAGAAAGAAGGCTTCGCCTATGAAGGCTATGTCGATATCTTCGACGGCGGGCCAACCATGCTGGCGCGCACCGAGCAGGTCGTGTCGGTCCGCGACGCGCATCACGCGGCACTGGACGGCACCGATTGCGAAGATGGCGAGCGTGCGCTTATCGCCACCGGACAGCTGAGCAGTTTCCGGAGCTGCTACGGCGAACGGTGCGAACAGGATGACGGCACGCTGCTGATCGACGCCGCCGCCGCCGAAACGCTCGACGTGCAGCCGGGCGATATCGTGTGGAGCGTGGCGCGGTAATTCCATGACAGTTCGGGAAATCAATTTCGACGGGATTGTCGGGCCGACGCATAATTATGCGGGCCTGAGCCTGGGCAATATCGCCAGTGCGCGCCATCGCGGCGACACGGCCTATCCGCGCGCCGCCGCGTTGCAGGGGCTGGCGAAGATGCGGGGCAATATGGCGATGGAGCTGGCGCAGGGTTTCCTGCTGCCGCTGCCGCGCCCCAATTCGGCACTGACGGCGGAACTGGCGGTCGATCCGGAGAACGACCCGGCACTGCTGGCGGCGGCATGGTCGGCCAGTTCGATGTGGACTGCCAATGCCGCGACCGTCAGCCCCGCTGCCGATACCGCCGACGGGCGCTGCCACCTGACGCCCGCCAACCTCGTCACCATGCTCCACCGCGCGCAGGAATGGCCCGATACCAAGGCGCAGCTCGCCCTCGCCTTTGGCGACACCGATAATTTCACCGTTCACGATGCCGTCCCGCCGACCTTTGGCGATGAAGGCGCGGCCAACCATATGCGGTTGTGCGAAGGGCATGGCGCGGCGGGTGTCGAAGTATTCGTCTATGGCCGACCGGGTGGCGCATTTCCGGCACGGCAGCACGAACAGGCCAGCCGCGCGGTTGCGCGCAAGCACGGCCTCGACCCTTCACGATGCGTCTTCGTCGAACAGAACCCCGCCGCAATCGAAGCGGGCGCGTTTCATAACGATGTCGTCGCCGTCGCGAACGAGCGGGTGCTGTTCGCGCACGAGCTGGCATTCAGGGATGGCGACGACGCGCTAAGCCAAATCAGGGCAGCCTTCCCCGCGCTGGAAGTCGTCTCGGTGCCGGACAGCATGGTGCCGCTGGACCACGCCATGGCGACGTACCTGTTCAATTCGCAGCTTGTGACATTGCCCGATGGCACCGTCCGGCTGATCGCCCCCAAAGAGGCGGACACCGACGCGATACGGCAATGGACTGCCGCTGCGCTTGGTTCGGATGCGGCGATAAACGACCTGCATTTCGTCGATGTGAAGCAGAGCATGGCTAATGGCGGCGGCCCCGCCTGCCTGCGCCTGCGCGTGGTGGCCGATCCGGCGCATGTCGATCCGCGCTTCCTGCTGGATGAGGCGAAGGCCAATCTGATCGGCGACGTCATCGCAACGCATTGGCCCGAGAGCATCGCACCGTCCCAGATCGGGACCGCTGCGCTGACCGACACGGTGGTTGCAGCGAGAACGGCGCTTTTGGACGCTTTGGACCTTCCGGAATTGCGTTAACGCGCTGGACGCGGTGACATGCCTGCGTAAACCTTGCTGCACCGGACAAGCAAAACCGACAATGGGTGACGCATGCGGGATCGAGGCTCGGGAATGTTGCGAAAAATCGGCAGGCTGTTCGTAATCAAGTCCCGGCTGGAAGCATTCGTCATCATTTACGCTCTGGCGCTCGGTGCTACGGCGCGGGGCTCGGCCTACCTCGTCGAATATCCGGGTTGGGGCGGCAAGCTGCTGTTCCTCGCCACCACCGGTGCGGTATTCCTCGCAGGCGGCAAGATCCTCGACTGCCTGCGCTATGAACGCGATGCGCGCGAAGCGATGGCTTCGGACTAGGCCGAAAGCCATGCGGATATGTGGGGTTTCTGTTGCTAGCTACCCGCGCTTTTATAATGCCCGGGGAGGACCGTTGCGCACGGCGTCAGCCGAAGTATCAGTATACCAATCCAATAAGTGGGGGTTTCTGTTGCTAGCTACCCCCGGAGCCCCGGTGTCCACTTCTGTTGCCCGGCGTGGCCCGGCCGCGCTTTAGCTTTGTAAGATCAGGCCGTTAGGCCGTCAGGTTACGCTGCGATTGCGAGTGCTTCGTTATCGTTGGCACTTGTGGTTTGTGAACAGTTTCACGGGTTACTCAGCCCGGGCAAAAACAGCGCCTTTCAACACACGTCGATCCTGGTTCGGCCCCGTCATCGCCCCTTTTTCAAAAAGCGGTGGTGGAACCGCCGGGTACTGCCCCCGGGTCCGTTGTATCTATTGCGCGCAGCAATTTATCACCATAGCCCGCCGAAGCAGGCACGTTCTATATAGCGGGCTTCACGTTAATGTGAAGTGAGCGCGTGGCCTACAGCCCGCTCTTCGCATTCGCGCGCCGCATTTCGTCGCGGATTTCGGCTAGCAGCTCGACTTCGGTCGGGCCTGCGGGTTCTTCCGGCTTGGCCGGCTCCTCGAACTGCGCGGTGACCTTCTTGGCATAGCGCACCAGCAGGAAGATGATGAACGCCAGGATCAGGAAGTTGATCAGCACCGACACGAAATTGCCCCAGGCAAACACGTTCAGCCCCGCCTCGCGCGCTGCTTCCAGAGACATACCCGCCGCCGCTTCGCCGCCGCCCAGCACCACGAACTTGTCGCTGAAATCCAGTCCGCCGAACACCGCACCGACCAGCGGCATGATCAGGTCGTCCGTCATGCTGGCGACGATCAGCGCGAACGCCCCGCCGATAATGACCGCCACGGCCAGTTCCATGACGTTGCCCTTGGCGATGAATTCCTTGAAATCCGCGATCATCGTAGTTTCCCCCCGGTTAATTAGATTGGCGCGGGCCCTACGGAACGCTGGCGGTGTGTGCAAGACTTGCCACTGCGCCGGGAACCGCTATTCCGTCCGGCATACCCCCAAGCCGCCGTAACAGGACATATTCCATGCCGATCCCCCGCTTCGCCCGCCCGTTGGCTATCGTGCTCGTCTCGCTGTCGCTGGCGGCATGCGGTATCAATTCGGTGCCGACGGCTGAGGAAAACGCCAAGGCGAAGTGGGCCGATGTCGAGGCCCAGTTCCAGCGGCGCGCGAACCTCATTCCGAACCTGGCCGAAGTGGCACAGAGCGCGGCGGCATCCGAACGCGCCATCCTGACCGAAGTGACCGAAGCGCGCGCGCGTGCGACGGCGGTCAACGTGGACGCGAGCGACCTTGGCGATGCCGGCAAGATGGCGGAGTTTTCCGCTGCGCAATCGCAAGTGGGCGCGGGCCTTGGCCGTTTGCTGGCCAGCTTCGAAGCCTATCCGGATATCAAGTCGAACCAGAACTTCCTGACCTTGCAAAGCCAGCTTGAAGGCACCGAGAATCGCATCGCGGTCGCCTTGCGCGATTACAACGAGGCGGTGCGCGAGTATAACACCACTATCCGCACCTTCCCCGACACCATCGGCGCCAACATCATCCACGGCGCAGAGCCGCTGGTGCCGTATGAAGCAACCAGCGAAGGCGCGGAAAACGCGCCGGTGCTCGACCTGTCGCCGGACAGCTAGGCCGAACGATGCGTCATCTCTTCAGGCGCAGGGCTGATCGACGCGCAGGTGCGCTATTCACTCAGGCCTGCGCCACTTTCCTGCTGCTGTTCGCCCTGCCTGCACAGGCGCAGGACTTTCCCGAACTGACGGGCCGCGTGGTCGATGCCGCCGATATTCTGCCGCCTGAAACCGAGGCCGCGCTGACTGCGAAGCTGGCGCAGCTGGAACCGCAATCGCAGCGGCAACTGGTGGTGGCGACGGTGCCCGATCTGGAAGGCTACGACATCGCCGATTATGGCTATCGGTTGGGGCGCGCCTGGGAGTTGGGCGATGCGGAGCGGGATGACGGCCTGCTGCTGCTGGTCGCGCCCAATGATCGGAAGGTGCGGATCGAGGTCGGATACGGGCTGGAAGGCATCGTCACCGATGCGCTGTCCTCCGTCATCGTCCAGCAGGCCATCCTGCCCCGTTTCCGCGATAACGATATGCCAGGCGGCGTGGTGGCCGGTGCCGATGCGCTGATCGCGCAGCTGCAACTGCCCGAAGACGAGGCGCGACAGGTGGCAAGCGGCGCGACACAGCAACGCGAGAGCGATGGCGCGACTCCGGTCGGTGTCGTCGGCTGGTTCATTGCGCTGGTGTTTTTCTTCTTCGTACTGCCAGCAATGTTCGGCGGAAAACGCAAGCGGCGCTATCACGGCAAAGGCCGGGGTCGCGGCGGGCTGACCGGTGCGGGAACCGTGGGCGACATCATCCTGTGGGAACTGGGTTCGGCAGTCGTGCGCGGCGCCTTGTCAGGCGGCGGCGGTAGCAGTGGCGGGTTCGGCGGCGGTGGCGGTTTTGGTGGTGGAGGCTTCTCCGGTGGCGGCGGCAGCTTCGGCGGCGGCGGCGCGTCCGGTGGCTGGTAATCGGGGGGAGCTGGCGACATGGCACAATATCTGAACGCGGACGGCCACCGGATCGTCACCGAAGCGGTTGCCGCAGCGGAACTGACGACGGCGGGCGAAATCGTGACCGTGCTGGCCGACCGGTCGGACGGCTATAGCGACGTCGTGCTGGTATGGGCGGCGGCGGCGGCGTTTCTTGCCATGTCGCTGGTCAGCCTGTTCCCCGCGCCCGTCCTGCGCATGCTCGAAAACTTGCGCGGTGGCTGGGCGCAGGACTGGACCACCGGCGAAGCGATGGCGCTGGTCGTATCGGTCGGGGCCATCGTGTTCCTGCTCGCCTGGCTGCTGTTCTCGCTCGACGCTATTCGTTTCCGCCTGCTGCCCCGCCCCGTCCGCACCGCGCGCGTGCGGAAACAGGCCATCAAGCATTTCAAGGTGGGCGCGGAACGGCGCACGCATGGCCGCACCGGCGTGTTGATCTACCTTTCCATGCGCGAACATCGCGCGGAAATCGTGGCGGACGAACCCATCGCGGTTAAAGTCGATGCGGCGGTGTGGGGCGAGGCGATGGCCGACATGCTCGTCGAAATCCGGCAGGGCCGCATCGCCGAGGGGCTGGCGGCGGGCGTCGCCGATGTCGGCATGGTGCTGGCCGAACACTTCCCGCGTGCCGAAGATGACGAGAACGAGTTGCCGGACCGCCTGATCGAAGTCTAACGCGACACCGCAACCGGAAATACAGGCCAGCAAAACGGGGTACACGGGCGATGAGCAGACAGGACGGCGAGCTGCCCGAAGAAATGATGTGGGCAGGCAACTACATCACCGCCAAACGGCGCGGCAAATGGGAATATGCGGGCCGCCCGCACGGCATCCGTGCCGCCGCGATACTGGCGAAGGACGAGGATGGCCGCCTGATCCTGGTCGCGCAATACCGCGTGCCGCTGGGCCGTGAATGCCTCGAAATACCCGCCGGACTGGTCGGTGACGGCGAGGGCGAGGAAGGCGAGGATGCAACCGCCGCCGCCCGCCGCGAGCTGGAGGAAGAAACCGGCTACCGCGCCGAAACGATGGAGGTGCTGGGCGATTTCTATTCCAGCCCCGGCATGGTCAGCGAAAGCTTCACCCTGCTGCGCGCCACCGGCCTGACCCGCATCGGCCCCGGCGGCGGCACGGCGGGCGAAGATATTACCGTCCACCATGTCGACCCGGCCCACCTGCCGCAATTCGTCGCCGCATGGCGCGCGAAGGGCAACGCGGTGGACGTTAGGATCGCCATGCTGATGACGGCGGAATTCATGAAAGGAACCGGGCATGACGGATAAGACGGGGCGCGTTGCAGGCAAGCTGGCGCTGGTTACGGGCGCGGCGCAGGGTCTGGGCGCGGCACATGCCAAACTGCTGGCGCGCGAGGGTGCGCGCGTGCTGTGCACCGACCTCAACGGGGACGGCGCGGGCACCACGGCGAAATGGATCAACGAGAATATCGGCGCCGACACCGCCTTCGCCATCGCGCATGACGTGACGAAGCCCGACGACTGGGAAGCCGCCATTGCCGCCGCGCGCGACCAGATGGGCGGGCTGAACGTGCTGGTCAACAATGCCGGGATCGGCGTGCCGGGCAATATCGAAACCTGCGATTTCGCCGACTGGCAGAAGTGCTTTTCGGTCAATGTCGACAGCATGTTTCACGGCGTGCCAGAAGGCGCTGCCGCTGATGCGCGACCATGCGCCCGGCTCGATCGTCAACATTTCCTGCATCGCCGGGCTGATCGCCAGCGATACGATGCCCGCCTACAACGCCTCCAAGGCGGCGGTGTGGATGCTGTCCAAATCGATCGCCCTGTATTGCGCCAAGCACGACATGGACATCCGCTGCAATTCGGTGCATCCGACCTTCGTCGATACGCCGATCCTCGACGGCATCGGACCGGTGCATGGACCGCGATGTGCTGGTGGGGAAACTGGCCCGCCAAATCCCGCTGAAGACAATCGGCGAGCCGGACGATATCGCGAATGGCGTCCTCTATCTCGCCAGCGATGAAAGCCGTTTCATGACCGGGTGCGGAGCTGAAGCTGGATGGCGGCATCTCGGCCATGTGACGCCGCCTCCCTGATCTCCGGGCCAAGTCTCCGCTCAATCGGCGATCAGAGCGATGGCGAGGTAGACAATGGCGGCGGTGCCGACGCTGACGAGGCTCCGGCGACGAAGGCGATGCGGATCCACAGCGCATCGATGCCGGTGGCGCGCGACAGGTTGCTGCACACGCCCCAGAATTTGCCATCGGGGCGGACGGACGATTTCACCGGAGCGGTCATATCATCATCCCGGCATGGGTTGCGGAGGGCGTTGCGGGCGCAATCGCTACGGCGAAAACGAAGGCCGAAATGGCGAGCGAGGATGCAGCGGCGACGACGCGGCGGCTGAGAGTTTCGTATGTGGACATGGTTTGGTCTCCTGTTTCGGGTCTGTCGTGCCGGGCTTGGTTTCCGGCCGATACCGACGGGTATGTCGATGCAAGATACATTGCAGAGGCCGTGCCAGTTTCGCGAAAAGCCCGAAATCCGGGCTTTCATGCTTCCGGCTCTCGTTTGCCACAGGATATCGAAAACAAGGATTGGGAATTTTTCCCAACTGTTGGGAAGTGAGTTCGGTGGTCAAGATGCTGGCCCCTCCCGTCCGCGCGTCCTAACCGCCCCTCTCATCAGCTCGACCGCATTACCCTCTCCCATTTCCGCAATCACCGCGAAACCCGCTGGACGATACGGCGCCGGTTCAACCTGCTGGTCGGCGAAAACGGCGCGGGCAAGACCAACGTGCTGGAGGCGCTGTCGCTATTCGCGCCGGGGCGGGGCCTGCGCCGTGCCGCGCTGGCCGAGATGGCGCGCGCCGATGGTCCGGGCGGTTTCGGCATCGGCGCATCGCTGGCACCGGGCGATGAGTGGCGCGCCGGTACGGTTGGGCACCTTCGTGCCAGGAGACGCAGCCGGGCCGGCGGCTGGTCCAGATCAACAGCGCCGACAGCAGCGCGGTGCAGCTGGGCGAATGGCTGGCGATCGGCTGGCTGACCCCGGCGATGGACCGTCTGTTCACCGACAGCGCGGGCGCGCGGCGGCGGTTCGTGGACCGGATGGCGCTGGCGATCGACCCCGCCCATGCCGGCTACGCCACGCGCTATGAGAACGCACTGCGCGAACGGAACCGCCTGCTGGGCGAGGACCATATGCCCGAAGCCGCGTGGTTCGACGCGATCGAGCGCGAAGTGGCCGAGCACGGCGCGGCGCTGTCGGCCAGCCGTGCGCGCACGGTAGTCGCCCTGTCGGAAACGCTGGCCGCCCTGCCCGATGCACCCTTTGCGCGTCCGGAGCTGGCCATACCGCCCGGCGGTCCGGCTGATCCCGACACGTTGGCAGGCGCTTTGCGCGATGGGCGCAGGCGCGACCGCGCGGCGGGGCGCACACTGACCGGGCCGCACCGCGACGAACTGGAAGTCACGCATGGCGGCAAAGGACATGCCCGCGGCGCAATGTTCGACCGGCGAGCAAAAGGCGATGCTGATCGCCATCATGCTGGCCCATGCCGCACGCGCCGCGCGGACGGCCCAACCTGCTGCTGCTCGACGAAGTTGCCGCGCATCTCGACCCGGTGCGCCGCGCGGCGCTGTTCGACCGCCTGCGCGCTAGTGGCGCGCAGGTGTGGCTGACCGGTACCGAACGCGCGCCCTTTGCGGAAATCGACGGCGAGGCGGCCATCTGGCGCGTCGCGGCGCGGCGCGCTGAAGCGGCTTTAAGGCGCCCGCCGTTCGGCAACGCCGCTGTCCACGTGCTCCACCGTCGCCGCGACCAGCCGTTCGATACCTTCCGCAGTCGGATGAACCCGGTCGCGCTGGATCAATGTCGGGTCGCGATAGATGTCTTCGAGGAAGAACGGGAACAGCGCCGCGCCGTATTCCTTCGCCAGATCGGGATAGATCGCGTCGAACTGCGCCTGGAACTGCGCCCAGGTTGGGCGGCGCGCGCATGCCCATCAGCAGCACCGGAATATCCCGTTCGCGCAGTTCGGCCAGCATCGCGGCGATGTTGTCGCGCGTCTGGGCTGGCGGCAAGCCGCGCAGCAGGTCGTTTCCGCCCAGCTCGAGGATGAACAGTTCGGGCGGTTCTGTCCTGCGCATCGAGCGTGAAAGCGAGCCGCTGCCGCCCGGCGGCGGTGGTATCGCCCGACACGCCCGCATTGACGATCGCGCGCGTTGATGCCGCGCGCGCGCAGTGCCGCCTCCAGCCGGGCCGGATAGCTTTCGCCATCGTCGAGCCCGTAGCCCGCGAACAGGCTGTCACCGAAGGCCAGGATACGGCGCTCCGGCCCCATCACCGGCTGCTCCACCGATGCGGTATTGCCTGCCGCACTGCTACCGGATGCAGGTGCTTCGGAACCGGCGCTTCCTGCGCGCAGGCGGCCAGCGCCAACGCACCTGCGTGAACAGTCAGTCTCGACATGTCGTATGTTCGACAGGGGGTATGTGCATCGGCGAGTCTCCTTGCTCCGCCACCTCCACCTATGCCATCGGGCCGGTGTGACAAGTCCAATACCAGCAACTGGGCCCCTCGCCATCTCCGCCCGCAATCTCACCCTGACGCTTGGCGATGGCGATGCTGCGGTGGAAATTCTGCGCGGCATCGACCTCGACGTGGCGGACGGCGAAGTGCTGGCGCTGCTCGGCCCGTCGGGATCGGGCAAAAGCTCGCTGATGGCGGTGCTGTCCGGGCTGGAACGTGCCAGCGGCGGCTCGCTGAGCGTCGCGGGCGAGGACTTCTGGCCATGGACGAAGACGCACTGGCCCGCGCGCGGCGCGGCCGCATCGGCATCGTGCTGCAGGCATTCCACCTGCTGCCCACCATGACCGCGCAGGAAAACGTCGCGACGCCGATGGAACTGGCCGGCGACGACGATGCGCGCGCCCGCGCCGGCGCGGAACTGGAAGCGGTCGGCCTCGGCCATCGCCTCGACGCATTACCCGACGCAGCTTTCGGGCGGCGAGCAGCAGCGCGTTGCCATCGCCCGCGCCACCGCCCCGCGCCCCCGCCTGATCTTCGCCGACGAACCGACCGGCAATCTCGACGCAGCGACCGGCGATGACATCATCGACCTGCTGTTCGCCCGCCGCGCCGAAACCGGGCGCGACCCTGATCATCATCACCCACGATACGCAGCTGGCGCAACGCTGCGACCGGATCGTCGACGATGGCGGACGGGCGGATCGCCAGCGACAGCTGTATGACCAGGCCGCATGACCGGACCGAATGACTGAGCAATTCGGCTGGGCCGAAGCGTGGCGGATTGCGCGGCGCGATCTGAACGCGCGGTTCAAGGGGCTGCGGCTGCTGCTGGTCTGCCTGTTCCTCGGCACCGGTGCACTGGCCGCGATTGGCACGCTGACCGCGGCCATCGAGAACGAGCTGGGCGTCGCGCGGGCAGGCATTGCTGGGCGGCGATCTGGAAGTCGAAGTCTGGCAGCGCGACCTGTCGGCGGAGGAGCAGGCCGCTCTGGCCGAATATGGCGCAATCTCCGGCGGCACCCGGATGCAGGCGATGGCCGTCGCGGGTGAAAATGCTGCGCCGGTCGAACTGAAGGCGGTGGACGCGCGCTGGCCGCTCTATGGCGACCCTGACGCTGAAGGACGGCCGCAGTGTCGGCGCACCGCCAGCGGGCGAGGCGTGGCTGGCGCAGGGCGCAATGCGACCGGCTCGGCATTGCCGTCGGCGACACGTTTCCAGCTCGGCACGCAACAGGTCGTCGCGGCGGCATCATCGACAACGAACCCGACCGGCTGAGCGAAGGCTTCTCGCTCGGCCCGACCGTGATGGTGGCCGAAGGCCTGCCGCAGGACCGCTGGACTGCTCGCGCCCGGCTCGATGTACCAGAGCAAGTACCGCGTCGCGTTCGCGGCAGGCGCGATCCTGAAACGGTCGAGGAACGCTCGACCGCGCAATTCCCCACGCCGGTTTCGATTTCCGCAACCGTGACCGCGCTTCCCCGGGCGCGGACCGCTTTGTCGGGCGCATGGGCGAGTTTCTGACGCTGGTCGGCCTTGCCGCACTGGTCATTGCCGGGCATCGGCATCGGCGGCGGCGTGATCGTCCTATCTCGAAGCGCGGCGCGGCAGCATCGCGACGCTGAAAGTGCTGGGCGCATCCAGCCGCGACATCGTGCGCATCTACGCGCTGCAAATCGGCGCGGCGGCGCTGATCGGCAGCGTGCTGGGCATAGTCGCCGGATTGCTGTCACGCCCGTGCTGGCCGTCGCGCTGGACGGATTGCTGCCGGTGCAAAGCGGGTTTCGTGTTCGAGCCGGGCGCGCTGCTGCTCGCGCGCGGCCTACGGCCTGCTGGTCGCGCTGGTCTTCGCCGCCACCCCGATGCTGCGGGCGCGGCGCTTTCCGGCGATGGCGCTGATGCGCGCGCAGGTCGCGCCGCTGTCCCGCGACCGGAGCGCACTGCTGTGGACCGGTCGGCGGGGCTGGTCGCGATCGTCGCGCTGGCGCTGCTCACCGCGCGCCAGCCGCTGCTGACCGGCGGGTTCCTCGCCGGTGCGGCTGCGATGCTCGGCGCTGCTGGCGGTGCTCGGCTGGGCGATCCGCAAGCTCGCCGCGCGACTTCCCGCCCCGCGCAATCCGCTGCTGCGCACGGCGCTCGCCAATCTCCACCGCCCCGGTTCATCGACCGGCGCGCTGGTCACGGCGCTCGGCTTCGGCCTGAGCGCATTCGTGCTGCTGGCCGCGATCCAGACCAGCATCGACGGCAATATCGAACAGCCGCGTGCCCGAGCGAAGCGCCCGACTATTTCGTGCTCGACATCCCGCGCGACCGCGTCGACGCCTTCGAAGCAGCATGGTCGCGCCGAGGACAGCCGGACGCCAGCATCCGCACCGTGCCCGCCCTGCGCGGCGCGATCATCTGCCTACGGTCCGCAGGACGCGATGATCCGCGTGGCCGATCTGGAAGAAATTCCCGACGGCGCATGGCCGCTGCGCGGCGAACGCGGGCTGACCTATGCCGACGCCTGCCGGACGGCAACCCGCTCACCGCAGGCGACTGGTGGGCGGCGGATTACGACGGCGAGCCGCTGGTATCGGTCGATGCCGAACTGGCCGAAGCGGTCGACCTCAAGATCGGCGATATGCATCACCATCGGCGTGCTGGGCGTGGAGCGCACCGCGCGCGTCGCCAATTTGCGCACCATCGACTGGGAAAGCATGGGCTTCAACTATGTGCTGGTGTTTCAGCCCGAACGCGCTGCGCGATGCGCCGCACAACCTCGCCGCCACCATCGATCTGCCGGATGGCGCGCCCACCGGGCCGCTGCTGCGCGAGCTGGTCAGCAATTTCCCGTCCAGTTCGGTGATCGAGATCGGTCAGGTGCTGGCGCAGGCGCGCGATATCCTGTGCGCAGGTCGGCACTGGCGACCTTTGCCGCGGCATCGGTGGCGGTGCTGGCGGGTCTGGCGGTGCTGATCGGCGCAATTGCGGCCGCACGGGCGGCGCGAACCTACGACACCGTGGTGCTGCGCGTGCTGGGCGCGAGCAGGCGTCAGGTGCTGGTGATGCAGCTGGCGGAATACGGCCTGCTGGCTGCGCTGCTGGCAGGCGTCGCGCTGGCGCTCGGCGCGGGCCTTGCGTGGCTGGTCGTGGTGCAGCTGTTCGAATTCGACTGGCTGCCCGACTGGACCGACATCCTCGGCGTGCTGGGCGCAGGCCTCGCCTTCGTGCTGGCCTTCGCGCTGGTCGGCTCGCTGCCGCTGCTGCGAGCGAAACCGGCGCAGGCGCTGCGCACGCTGTAAACGCGGGCGCTTTGACCTACTGAAAACGCTGGTCTGGTCGGGTCCTTCGGGTCCGGACCATAGCGGTTCGGACCGGGCGTTCCCGGCAGGCAGGCAAGCACTAGGATAATGATCGAGCCGATGCTGGGCACGAAATACAGTAGCCACAGCCACCCGCTCATATTGGCATCGTGGAAACGCCGGATGCACACTGCGATGGATGGCACGATACAGCCGACATACCACAACATCGCGCCGATCATGCCGATCCAGAACAACGCATTGAGATCGTCGAAATCAGGGTCGGACGTGCTGCCGTCGAAAATGTCCGACCAAGGCACGCCGGCGATGGCCACCAGCGATAGCGCGATCAGCACCAGATAAAAGAACAGCCGGAACATCCAGAATTCGCGGCGCCGCGAACGTCCGTCGAAGTCGGCATAGCGCCGCAACGGCAGCAGCATCCAGTGCATCGATTACCCTCTTACAACAATTCGGGCGGGCACATGGCCCGCCCGAACATGCTTCGTATCGCGACTGAGCTTAGCTGAAGACGCTGGGGTCGGTGCTAACCTGCCCCGGCGTGCCTTTCAGCACCAGCGTGCTGCAAATCATATCATGCAGCCCCTGCTTGCGGTCGGTGAAGGCGACCATGATGAAGCCGATCAGCAGGATGATGGCGGACAGGAACTTCGCAAAGTACCGTCCGACGGCGCGTAGAACGGATATGCGCTGGCCAGCCTCGTCGGTGACGACGAGGCCCAGCGCCTTTTTGCCGAATGTCGCCTGATGGGCCGAGCTTTCCATGTACACGAAATATGCGATGCCGATCGCAAAGGAGAGCAGATTGTACAATAAACCTGCGGTTCCCGCAGCAGTATCTGCCGCTTCGCCGCCAAGTCCGGCCGACGCGAACACACTGACACCGAGCAGCGCGCCCAAGATCAACTGAACGATAAACAGTAATATCGCGTCGATCAGATAGGCAACCACGCGTACCCAGAATCCACCATAATTCGTCATGTCAAAACCCCCTTCGTCAATGATGGGCGCAAATCACCATAGTTGCGGCGCGTTGGCAAGGCGAGAGGCACCCGTGGAAAAAGGGGCACCGCGTCGCCGCGATGCCCCTTTTCGTTTCGCTGGTTTGCAGCCGGTATCAGAACTTGAACCGGACCGTGCCGCCATAGGTGCGCGGCTGGTTGGGATAGCCCGATACCGTGCCGGACTGTGCCACGCCGTCGAACACCGTGCCGATGAACTTGTCGTCCAGCAGGTTGCGGGCATAGGCACCCACTTCGATGCCGTTTTCCATCACCAGCGTGACGGAGGCATTCACCAGATTGATTTCACGACGGAACAAGCGCGTGTTGCCCAGCGCAGCATTGAATGTCGGCAAGCCATTATTGATGTTGGCATTGCTCTCGTGGCTGTAGTCGATCCGACTGATCAGCTCTGTGCCGCTATTGCCGAATTCATAGGTATAGGTTGCCGACGTCGAGATGAAGATGTCCGACCCGCCCGGCGTCGCGCCGCTAAGATCGCCCACCGGCGATTCCTGGAAATCGTCGAACAGCGCATCGAGATACGTCATCGCGAATGTGAACACGAGGCCGTCGGTCGGCGCGACAGTCGCGTCGAGCTCGAAGCCCTTGACCGAGCGTTCGCCCGCATTCGACAGCTGGAAGCCGGTGCCGGTGAACAGGAAATCCTGGAAACCGGTCAGCTTCTGGTCGAACAGCGCGAGGTTGAAACCGAACCCGTCGAACTGGGCCTTGATGCCGACTTCGTACACTTCGGCTTCTTCCGGATCGGCGACACGCGAACCGGTGCCGAGGTTGGGCACCGCCAGTCCGGCATCGCGAATAGGCGACGCCGGTGCCAGAATGGTGCTGCCAAGAGGGCCGGGAATGAAATCGCCGAACGAGGGGCGGCTGTCACGCGACAGGTTGATGGAGCTTGCCTTGAAGCCCGTGGCATAGCTTGCATAGGCGTTGATGTTGTCCGTCACGTCCAGCGCCACGCGCAGCGTATAGGTAAACTTGTCGTCCGCAGTACGCGCATCCTCCACCGCGTTGGGTGTGTTGAGGAAAGGCGGCTGGAACTGGAACGGGGCAAGGCCGAGCAACGGATTTGCCTGCGGGTTCTGTGCCAGCGTGGCGATCTGGTTGAAGATCGGCGCGCTGGCCGGATTGGATGCGAAACCGGCAATGACATCGGGCGTCACCTGGCCCGGCGCGATTTGCAAGGCCTGCGCGATACCGCCGACGATAAAGGCATCGACCAGATTCACGTTCGCCAGCGGATCGAAGGAGGTCTGCGACAGGGCGAACTCCTTCTTGTCGTCGGTGTAGTTGAACCCGCCGGTGAAGACGAGGCCGTCGACCGGCTCGAAATCGACCGTGCCGAAAATCGAATAGGATTCGTTATCGAGCGAATAGGATTCCGCCGTCAGCAGGCCGGGTGCAAAGATGCCGCCCGCGGGCAGACCGAGGGCCGCTTCGACGCCGCCGAACGTGCCGGGGCCGGTTGGCGTCAGCAGTTCGAAGAACAGGCGCGCATCGGCCTCGGTGTTGATCTGGCTCTGCTGGTCGATCTTTTCATCGAAGTAGAAGCCGCCGAGCAGGAAGTTGATCGGACCGTCGAAATCGGTCGTCAGTCGCAATTCCTGCGTGAAGGTTTCGACATCCTGGTCACGAATTTCCGAAACGATATCCGCGCTGGTGAAATCGATGTCCTGGTCGAAGAAGTTCTTCAGTTCGCGATAGGAGGTGATGGAGGTCAGCGTCAGCGCGCCGAGTTCCAGATCGGCCTGGATCGAGCCGCCATAATTGTCGACCTCGTTGACCGGTGCCTGGCTCAGGAACGTCTCGTAGCTGAAGAAATCGGTGTTGAGCGCGCCGCCGACGCCGAAAATGGCGGGCGCGGTCGGCCCGGCGATAAGCGTATTGGTCGTACAGCAAACCTCGTCGAGGCTCGAATAGTCGCCGATGGCACGGATGCTGAGCGTGTCGAACGGCTCGATCAGCAACTGGGCGCGCGCGGTGTAGCGGTTGCGGTCGTTCAGGTCGGTGCCGAGATTGACGATTTCGGTATACCCGTCGCGCTTCTGGTAGCTGCCGTCGAGCGAGAAGGCGATGTTGTCGGTGATGGGGCCGGTCACGTCGCCTTTCACGAAGATCGCGTCGTAATTGCCGTAGCTGGCTTCGATGCTGCCGCCGAATTCGAACTGCGGCTCGCGCGTCACGACCGAGATCACGCCGGCCGAGGCGTTCTTGCCGAACAGGGTGGACTGCGGCCCGCGCAGAACTTCGATGCGGCTGACATTGGCCAGATCGTTCAGCGCGCCTGCGGTGCGCGAACGGAACACGCCGTCGACGAACACGGCGACCGACGGCTCGATGCCGAAGTTGTTGGCACCGTTACCAATGCCGCGAATGGTGAAGGTGGTGTTGGACGAGCTTTGCAGCGTGCTGACGCCGAGCGACGGCGTTACTGTCTGCAAGTCGGAAATGTCGCGGATCTGCGCGCGGTCCAGCGTTTCGCCGGTGGTCACGCTGACCGAGACGGGCGTATCCTGCAACGTCTTGGCGCGCTTCGTCGCGGTGATGACGATGTCGTTGCTGCCGAAGCGGGGCTGGCCGTCTTCCTCGGTAATCGGATCTGCCACGTTCTGCGGCTCGTTGTCGCTCATCGGCATCGCGTCTTGCGCAAAAGCCATAGACGGCGCGGCAAAGGCAATGGTGGCAGCGCCTGCGTAAAGGGCAATGCGCGAACGACCGGTGACCCCGGAAACGGTGGTTTTCATACGACATCCTCTGTTGCGCGGCCGGTTATAGGGAGGAGCTGACCTACGCTTATGTCGGGTTCGTTAATGGGAACTGCAGCATCGCTCAACCATTTTAGGCGTTGGCTCGCGCGCGGTGCACCGTTTTGTTGCCGCCGTGCCACACTGTCACTGCGCGTACAGGCCTTGCCGCAACACCCCCGCTGCGCTAGTGGCGCGCGCTATATTGCGTTGCACAATTTCGCTGTGCCCGCCTCCACCCGACCGTTTGAAAGCACTCCCTTATGTCCGCAGACCTGCGCAACGTGGCGATCATCGCCCACGTCGACCACGGCAAGACCACGCTGGTAGACCAGCTGTTCCGCCAGTCCGGCACCTTCCGCGACAACCAGCGCGTGGAAGAGCGCGCGATGGATTCCAACGACCTGGAAAAAGAACGCGGCATCACCATCCTCGCCAAATGCACCAGCGTGGACTGGGATGCCGAAGACGGCACCGCGCACCGTATTAACATCGTCGATACACCCGGCCACGCCGATTTCGGGGCCGAGGTCGAGCGCATCCTGAGCATGGTCGATGGCGTCATCCTGCTGGTCGACAGCGCCGAAGGGGCCATGCCGCAGACCAAGTTCGTCACCGGCAAGGCGCTCGCGCTGGGCCTGCGCCCCATCGTGGTGGTCAACAAGATCGACCGCAGCGACAGCCGCGCACAGGAAGTGCTGGACGAAGTGTTCGACCTGTTCGTCAGCCTCGAAGCCGACGACGACCAGCTCGATTTCCCCGTCCTCTACGCCAGCGGCCGCGACGGCTATGCGGGCGAGACGGACGACGTGCGCGACGGCACGCTGGACCCGCTGTTCGAGCGCATCGTCGATCACGTCCCCGCCCCCGGCCTCGACGCCGACGGCCCGTTCAGCTTCCTCGCCACCCTGCTCGACCGCGACCCGTTCATGGGCCGCGTGCTGACGGGCCGCGTCCAGTCGGGCACCATCACCGTCAACGATCCGATCCACGCCATCGACATGGACGGCAAGGTCATCGAAGCAGGCCGCGCGACCAAGCTGATGAGCTTTCGCGGGCTGGAGCGGGTGCCGGTGGACAGCGCGCGCGCGGGCGACATCATCGCGCTGGCGGGCCTTGAAAAAGCCACCGTGTCCAACACCATCGCCGATCCAAGCGTCAAGGAACCCATCGCCGCGCAGCCGATCGACCCGCCCACGCTCGCCATGCGGTTCAGCGTCAACGACAGCCCGCTGGCCGGGCGCGAAGGCAAGAAAGTCACCAGCCGCCTGATCCGCGACCGCCTGTATCGCGAAGCGGAAACCAACGTCGCCATCCGCATCACCGAAAGCGACGACAAGGACAGCTTCGAAGTTGCCGGACGCGGCGAATTGCAATTGGGCGTGCTGATCGAGACCATGCGCCGCGAAGGGTTCGAGCTGGGCATCAGCCGCCCCCGCGTGCTGTTCCGCGAAGACGAGAACGGCAAGCGCACCGAGCCGTTCGAGACCGTCGTCATCGACGTGGACGACGAACATTCCGGCACGGTCGTGGAGAAGATGCAGAAGCGCAAGGCCGAGCTGACCGAGATGAAGCCCAGCGGCATGGGCAAGACTCGCATCACGTTCAGCGCCCCGTCGCGCGGCCTCATTGGCTATCACGGCGAGTTCCTGTCCGACACGCGCGGCACCGGCATCATGAACCGCCTGTTCGAGAAATACGACCTGTACAAGGGCGCGGTCGGCGGGCGGCAGAACGGCGTGCTGCTGTCCAACGCCAGCGGCGAGGCCACCGCCTACGCCCTGTTCGCGCTGGAAGACCGGGGCGAGCTGTTCATCGGCGCCAATGCCAAGATCTACGAAGGCATCATCATCGGCGAAAACGCCAAGCCCGAAGACCTGGAAGTGAACCCGCTGAAATCCAAACAGCTCACCAACTTCCGCAGCACCGGCAAGGACGACGCGCTAAAGCTGACCCCGCCCCGCGTGATGACGCTGGAACAGGCCATCGCCTATATCGAGAACGACGAGATGGTCGAAGTAACGCCGGAAAGCATCCGCCTGCGCAAAGCCCTGCTCGACCCGCACGAGCGCAAGAAAGCGAAGCGCAAGATCGAGGATTGAGGCCGTCTTGGGCGAGTGTTCGTTTGCTCGCTCACGCTCGGCGCTGTGCCGTCCCGCTCCCGACCACCCACGGGATTATACTAATCGGGTGGTCGGGAGCGGGACGGCACAGCAAGGGAGGGCGGATGCCCGACCGCACCGAGCAAGCACATGAAAAAGGGGGCGGTGCCGCATGGCACCGCCCCCTTTTCTTTGGATGCCGCCGCGTCCTAGAAGTGGAAGCTCACCGTGCCGCGGAACGAGTGCATGCGGAAATCGGTGTTGCTGGGGCGCAGGTCCGTGCCGCCCGATACCAGCAGGAACGGATTGGTCGGTCCGGCCGTGCCGGCGTCAACGTTCACGAACGCCTCGTCATCGTCGTAGGACGAATAGAGGTATTCCAGCCCCAGGCCGATATTGCGCGTCACCATGACTTCCGCCCCACCGCCGAGCTGGGCACCCAGCACCATGTCATCGTCGTTCGAAAGGCTGAATTCGTTGGCCGTGTTGGTGCTCACGAAATCGTGGTCGATCTTGGCATAGCTGACGCCGCCGGTAACGTAGAACAGGCCGCGCCCGTCGCCCGCCGTCAAGCCGACGCGACCGCGTGCCGAGATGGCGTAGTCGAGTTCGCGGATGGTGGTGTAGCTGGCGGGCGTGCTGCTGAAGCCGCTGGTGAAATCGACCGCATTGGACGAATGTCCCTCGACCAGCACGCCGACCACGAAATTGCTGCCCGGACGGCGCGCGTCGTAGCCGATACGACCGCCGAAGACGAGGTCGTCTTCGTCGTTTGCGCAGCCCTGCGCCGGCGAATTGCCCAGCGCGGCACCATCGCAGAAACCTGGCGAGAATGCATTGCGACCGGTGGCGGTGCGCACGGGCCCGCCGAAGACGCCGTCCTGCTCGACGTCGAACACCAGGAATTCGCCACTACCCAATTCAATGGCGTCGTAACCGGCGAAGCCGCTGACATACGGGCCGTTATATGTGGTGTCGGCATCCTGCGCGACGGCGGGCGTGGCGGCGATGGCGAGGCCACCGGCGGCAAGAAACAGTGAATTCTTGAACATGGTACAAAGTCCTGTGGTGAAACGAGCACCCATCGACCCCGTCCCTTGTTGGCAACGGAGCGGATGCTGCGGTGCGGCAAATATGGATGGCAGGATGAATGGTTCCAGACCGCCGCACGCGCACATGCACGGCAAAGCTAAACTGTGCTATTTCAGCCACATGCGCCAGAAGGCAAGGCGCCGCATCGCAGATCGAGGACTGGGAACGTTCGGCGCTTTCCCGGCTTGAACATTGGGATGCACCGCAATGTGCGATACCGATCAGGATGGCTTGCGGGCGCTGTTGGCGGAAGCGAAAGCTTCGGGTCGTGCGGAACTGGCGAACTACCAGACTTTCGTACCCGATCTTGCTTGCGCGCTGGGATTGAACCACCCGGAAATGGCGAAGGAGGAAACGCGGCTGAACGACGGGATGGTCGAAGTCACGCCCAAAAGCATCCGCCTCAGGAAAGCCCTGCTCGACCCGCACTAGCGCAAGAAAGCAAAGCGGCGCATCGAGGACTGATTATTCGAGGGGAGCGCTACGGGCATTCGCCCTTGGCTTCGCTGCGTGATCTCCCGCCCCGACTACCCGATGCGTGTCATCCTGAAGGTTGTCGGGATGGCGCGCGGGCTGGAATAGCTCCGAGTATCGTCCCCGCCTAAAACTGCGTCGTAAAGCCGATCAGCCATTGCGGCATGACGTCCAGCAAGGCGATCTCGATTACTTTGTCGAAGCCGGTCAGCACCATTAGGCCTACCAATACCAGTGCGATGCCGAATAGTGGCTTGCCGTATTTCGCAAGCGACGCCAGCGTCTTGCGCCGTTCGCCCAGCGCCCTGCGACTGCCATAGGCGAAAGCGAGGATCGAGGTGGCGACGCCCAGGCCGAAGACGAGGAAGGTCACAAACGCCTGCACCAGCCCTTCTCCCGTACTGGCAGCGGCAATGGCCACGCCCAGTGTGGGTCCGACGCAGGGTGCCCAGACAAGCCCCAGCAAAGCGCCTATGGCGAACTGGCCGCGCACACCCCGCCCTTCCGCCTTCGACAGCGTGTTCTGTCCGCGATTGGTCAGTGGTGCGGCGGCAGCACTAAACGCAGCCTGCAAGGGCGGGACCAGCAATACCAGCCCGGCCAGCGCCAGCACGGCACCGGCAAAATACCGCACCATGCGTTCGTCTATTCCCAGCGAGAACCCGAACGCGATGATGGTGAAACCGAAGATCGTGAACGATGTGACCAGCCCTGCGGCGAGCGCCAGCGGTCCCCAGCGGCCCTGCCCCAGCGCCGACCCGATCAGGATCGGCACCAGCGGCAGGACGCACGGGTTAAGGATCGTCACCAGACCGGCAACGAAGGCAAGGGCAAGGCTGGCCAGCATCGTCTGTCGCTAGATCGAGGAAAGCACGAAGGTGCGCAGCTTGGCACGGTCGGTCTGGGCGATGGAGCGGCCCGTTTCCTTCATGCCCTTGAAGACCACGATGGTGGATTGTCGGGGGATACGGTTGGCGCTGAGAAAATCCTTGTCGTTGTCGAAATCGACTTTCATGAACACAGCATTCTTCAACCGTTTCTCGCCGCGAAGTGCGTTCAGTATCGGCTGCTGCGCACGACAGGTCGGGCACCAGTCGGCATGGACATCGACTACGATCGTCTTGCCCGCCTTTTGTGCGGCGGTGAAGGCAGCCGGGCTGTATTCGGTCCAGGCCGGTTTGGCGATCGCCGGGGTAGTGGCGAGCGCGAATGCGGCGGCAATAAGAGCGAAGAACGCCATCAGTTTTTTCATGGGTATGTATCCTTTTGAACGGCGCGACACCGAAGACGCGGCATCTTGGGGGTTTTCGCGCGCCGAGACGGGACGGTTACAGAAGGGAAAAATAAATGCAGGTCGGTTCGGTTTTCCTACATGCGCGGAGGTTGCTAGCCTCGCCAGGATGCGCACTTTCCATACCCCGGTCCGGCACGTTCGGCCCATATGTCGCGCACGCAGGAACGATGCATGTGCTGGAACGCCGGAACCTTATGTCATGTGTCGACAGCGCCCGATGCGGCCCAAACCCGTCTCTGGCCTAAACTTCCCTAAACTTCCGCGTAATTTTGTTCGCGTTCTTAGCCCGCCAGCCAAAGTTCGCCGATGACCAGTCCCGCATACACTACTGCGCCCGTCAGAAACGGCACGAAGCGGCTCTGGCGTTGTTCGGGCAATTCCTCTTTCAGCACCACCAGCACGATGCTGCCGCCGACGAATGCAAACAGACAGCCGATCGCAAGTTCGGGCAGCTCCACCGCCATGCCGGTCAGCCAGCCGCCCAGCGTAGCCGCCACCAGCGCCCAGCGGCCCTCGTTGTCGTATAACTCGGGGTGGTCCGCCCGCGCGCCGAAATCGGCGGTGACGAAGTGCAGGATCATGGCGATAAAATAGGTTAGTAGGCCTAGCGCGGTGGCTTCCTCGCGGTGGTTGAGCAGATAGGAGATGACGAAAATAAGCAGCGAGCTGGCCCCGATATGCAGCCAGAACACGCCGCGTTCGGGCCGGTCGCGCCCTTCGGCCGCCATCCGTCCGTCGCGGCTGACCTTGAGCGCGCGTTCGAGGCCGTAGAACAGCACGAGTCCGGCCATCGCGAGAGTATAGACGAGGCTCTCGGCCAGCATCGCGGGCAGGCCGGTCGCCGCCTCGAACGTCATGCCGTGCGCGCCGATTTCGGGCATGATGTGCAGGAAGACATAGGCCACCGCGACACCGCCCGCAAAACTCAGCCACGCGCTGCGTGGTTCGGCATCGAGGAAGCGGAGGCGGCCGACGAACAGGTGGACCGCGCAGAACGCGACTGCCATCGCGGCAGTGACGGCGAAGCTGGTCAAAACGCCCTAGTCGCCCCGCGCCATCATGTTGGGCTGGCCATTGCTGGCATTGGTGCCGCCGTCGACCGCCAGGTTCACGCCGGTGACGAACTGCGCATCCTTGCTGGCGAGGAAGGCGACGGGGCCGGCGATGTCTTCCGGCTCGCCGATACGGCCCAGCGGGATGCGGTTCATGAAGGCGCGCATCATGTCGTCATTGTCCATCATGCCCGCGCTCATCTCGCTGCGGGTGATGGTGGGCAGCACGGCATTGACGCGGATATCCTGGTTGCCGAGCTGGAGCGCGAGGCTGCGGGTCAGGTTGCTGACCGCGCCCTTGCTGGCGTTGTAGACGGGCAGGATCCAGTCGCCGCCCACGCCGCTGAGGCTGGAGACGTTGATGATCGCTCCGCCGCCTGTCGGCGCCGCTCTTCGCAAGGTGCGGGATGGCGGCGCGGCAGAGGTAGAGGACGCCCTTGACGTTGATGCCCAGCACGCGGTCGATATCTTCGTCCGTCGCATCGGTCAGCATGCCGAAGGTGCCGACACCGGCATTGTTGACCAGCACGTCGAGCGCGCCGAACCGGTCGACCGTCTTGTCGATAATCTCGGTGGCGAAGTCGGGTTTGGAAACGTCGCCGGAAACGACCAGCGTGCGGTCTGCGTCCAGCGTTTCGGCGACCTTCTCGCAGTCTTCCCGGCTGCGCGAATTGATGACGACATTGGCGCCCTCCTCGGCGAAGCGGCGGGCGATGCCCTCGCCGATGCCGCCGCTGGAGCCGGTGACGATGACGGTGGTGCCGGAGAAGCGGGTGGATGCGGTCATGGCGGGGCCTTTGCTATGGGGGGATGGTGATGCAACGGGGCAGCGCGGGATTGGTGCCGGTTAGGACAGTGTTCAGCGCGCGGCGCTATGACCATGCCGATGAGAAGCACGGCTTTTTCGACTGCATTGCTCGCGCTGGCTGTGGCCGGATGCACGCTGGTGCCGACCGCGCGTTCGCCGGATCGACCGCCTGTCGCCAAGGCACCGCAGCGCGTGCAATCGGCCATGCCATCGGCGAATGCGCGCCAGTGCCTTGCTGCGCTGGACGGGGCGGGTGTGAGGTTTAGTGCGCAGCGGGACCAGTATTTCGGCGCTGGGCTGTTCGATGGTCAACGCGGTGCGGGTGCAGCGGATGCCCGGCGACAGCGGAGACTTTACCGTCGGCAATCTGGGGCCAGTCGCCTGCCCTGCGGCACGCGCTTTGGCAGCATGGGCGCGCTACGGGGTGGACCGGGCGGCACGCCGGCATCTCGGAGCCACGCTGGTGCGGGTCGAAACGATGGGCAGCTATGCCTGTCGCAATGTCGGGTCGTCCGGCCGCCGTTCCGCCCATGCGCGTGCCGAAGCGGTCGATGTGTCGGGGTTCGTCTTCGCCGACGGGCGACGCGTGTCGGTACTGGGCGATTGGGACGGCGGCGATGCGGATGAGCGCCGTTTCCTGCGCGCGGTCCAGGTCAGCGCCTGCAAACGCTTCGACACCGTGCTCGGCCCCGATTACAACGCCGCCCACCGCGACCATTTCCATCTGGAAATCAGCGGATCGGGAACGGGGCGCCGCAGTTTCTGCCGCTGAGCTACATTTGTGCTTCCAGCGACAGCCTGACGACATCGGCGGCATGGCCCGCATCCAGCTTTGCCATCATGTTGGCGCGGTGGATCTCGACGGTGCGCGGGCTGATTCCGAGATCGCGCGCAATCGCCTTGTTGGTGTGTCCGGAGGCGAGAAGATCGAGCACCTCGCGCTCGCGGCGAGACAGGCTGGATATGCGGTCGCGTGCCTCGAACATGCGCTGTCGCGCCTCGGCAAAATGGCGCGCTTCCACGGCGATGGCGTCCAGCGAGCGGCTGAATATTGCCGGATCGAGCGGCGTGGCGAGATAGTCCAGCGCGCCGGACTTCATCGCCTGCACTGTTCGGGCCACGCAGGGTTGCGGCGCAACAGCAATTACCGGCAGCGAGATTTGCGCGCGCGCCAAGGTGTCGATGGTATTCGTAATGCCGCCAGACGAAGCATCGTCGGACGCCACGACAACACCTTGCGACGGCTTGCATTCAATTAGTTCAGCCATGTCGTGATAAACCTCGACATGGTGACCCAGCCGCGTGACCATCTGCACGAATGCGGCTCGGTCGCGCGAGGATGAATTGAGGTAGTGTATTGTCAGGCGATGTTTCATGCCTGCCGGTGTGACGCACTACGCAGATTTGCATAATCCGTAACAATACTTGTTTCGGACCAGTTTTTGTATGCTCGTTTCGCTGGACATGTCAGCGCCGCCATTCAGTTCAATCCGAAATGGACCAGCAAATAGAAGGCCACGTGCCTTATTCGGATGGATCGTCGGGCTTGTTGTAAAAACTGTAGTCCGGCAGGGAATGAAACGCCTTGCGCAAGGCATCGCCCCAGCTTGAGGAAATTGCTTCGAAATATTGGTCGTCGCCGGTGATGCGCCGTTCGAAGGTCGGGCCCAGATCGTCACGACCGATAACCATCATGTCTAGCGGCAGCCCGACCGACAGGTTGGCCTTCAGTGTGGAATCGAACGACACCATCAGCAGTTTCACCGCATCCTCGAAGCTCATCGTGCGGTCGTATCCGCGCAGGATGATCGGGCGGCCATATTTGGTTTCACCAATCTGGAAAAACGGCGTGTCGAGGCTGGCTTCGATAAAATTGCCTTCCGGGTAGATCATAAACAGGCGCGGTTCCATGCCGTCGATTTGCCCGGCTAGGATGATCGTGGCGGTAAAGCGCCCCTTGCTGCCCGGAGCATTGGCGGCCTGGCGTTCCTGGATCGTCTTGCGCAACAGGCGACCGATCTCGGTCGCCACTTTGAACATGGTCGGCGCTTCCAGCAGCGAGTTCTCGCGGTCTTCGGGGGCCTTGCTGCGTTCTTCCAGCTGGCTGATGACCGATTGCGTGGTGGCGAGGTTGCCTGCGGTCATCACCGCCAGCATCCGCTCCCCCTCGACATGCCAGTGATGCATCTTCTTGAAGACGCTGATGTTGTCGACACCCGAATTGGTGCGGGTGTCGCTCATCAAGACAAGGCCCTTATCGACCATCATGCCGACGCAATACGTCATCGTGTGTTTCCTGCTGGTTGGACGCCGCCGATAGTCGGCAGCACCGGAATTACTGTTGGGGTTGTTGCTGTTCCACCGAGACATCGACCGTCAGATCTTCGGACGCGGTGCCGAAACTGATGCCGGTGATGGGCGCCGCGTCGCGATAGTCGAGACCGGTAGCGACGCGGACATACCGCGGGTCGGGACTGATGCCGTTCGAGATATCGAACCCAACCCAGCCCAGCCCGTCGACATGCGCTTCGGCCCAGGCGTGTGTCGCCTCCTGGTCGATGCGATCGTTCATCATCAGATAGCCGCTGACATAGCGGGCGGGCACATCGTGCTGGCGAGCCAGACCGATGAAGATGTGGGCATGGTCCTGACAGACACCCTTGCCCAGCGTCACCGCTTCCTCTGCCGTGGTCTTCGCGCCGGTTTCACCCGTGCGGTACTCGACCTTTTCGGCAATGCGCTGCGACAGGGCATGCAGGAAAGCCAAACGGTCGCCCTCCTCCGGCTTGATGTCGGCCACCATCGCGCGCACGTTGTCGCCCGGCTTGGTCAGCGGTGTCTGGCCAAGGAAGGCCCAAAGCGGCAAATGGCCCGAATGCGCGCCGATCACACCGGCATTGTCTTCGGTATCGACCACGCCTTCGCATTTCACCACCACCTCGGTAACGCCGCTGTCGACATTGACGAGCGTGACCGAATTGAAATGCTGGTCGTCGTAGGAAAACTCGGCAGTCGCGTTTTCGTAGGTCATGTTCCATTCGATGATGGACTGCCCCTGCGTTTCCTTCGGCGTGAGGCGCAGGCGCTGCAGCGCATGGACCACCGGCTCGGTGAAACGGTATCGGGTAGTGTGGCGTATGGAAAGTCGCATGATGGTTACCTGACGAACCGATAGTCTTCGGCGATGGCGGCTGCGATGGCGGAATTCGTGCCGATGAAGTCCAGCAGGAACTCGTGCAGGCCCTGCTCGAACACCTGGTCTATATTGATGTCCGCCATACGCATATCGGACTGCCGCATCAGCGCGTTGCAGCTTGCCTCGCGCCCGTGCATCCGCGCTAGCGCGGCAATTTCGTCGCGCAGGCTGGAATGACAGAACGCGAGGCTGCGCGGGAAGCGTTCGTCCAGCACCAGGAATTCCACGATGCCGCGCGCAGTTATCTCGCCCGCATTGAGCCAGCTGAACGCGCTGTCACCCGACACCGAACGCAGCAGATTGTCCCACTGGCCCCGGTCCATGTTCGAGCCGACATAGGACAGCGACGGCAGCAGCAGGTAATATTTCATATCCAGCATCCGCGCCACGCTGTCGGCGCGTTCGATGAATGTACCGGCGCGGGCGAAATGGAACCCTTCATTGCGCAGCAGCGTGCCGGTCATCGCGCCATGCGCCAGGGTGCCCGTCCGCCGGACCATCGCCACGACTTCGCCAACGCTGCCTTGCCCGACATCCTGCGACAGCGCATCGCGCAAGGCCATCCAGCTTTCGTTGATGACTTCCCACAATTCACCGGAAATCACGCTGCGGACGGCGCGGGCATTGGTGCGCACGTCCTCGATCATGGCCAGCACGCTTTCCGGATTGCGCTTGCCACGCAGCACGAAATTCCAGACATTTGCCGCCGATATAGTCGTCGTGCTCGCTTTCATATGCCGTCGTCAGGCCGATAGCGGCGATGACGGAGCGCCATTCCGCCTCCGCCGTTTCCAAATCGCGCGTGACGGCCATGCGCAGGCCGGCATCGAGCATACGCGCGGTATTCTCGGCCCGTTCGAGGTAACGGAACATCCAGAACAGGCGATTGGCGGTGCGGCCAAGCATCAGCGGGCGTCCTTCATATGTCTTTCAGCACCCAGGTATCCTTGGTGCCTCCGCCCTGGCTGGAATTGACCACCAGCGACCCCTCTTTCAGCGCCACACGGGTCAGCCCGCCGGGGACAAGGTCGATGCCCTTGGGCGAGACCAGCACGTAGGGGCGCAGGTCGACATGGCGCGGCGCAAGGCCGGATTCGGTAAAGATGGGTACGGTGGACAGCGCCAGCGTGGGCTGCGCGATGTAGTTGGCAGGGTTGGCTTCCAGCTTGGAGCGGAATTCGGCCAACTCTTTCTTGCTGGACGTCGGCCCGATCAGCATGCCGTAGCCGCCCGATCCATGCACTTCCTTCACCACCAGCTCGGCCAGGTTGTCGAGCACATAGGACAGACTTTCCGGGTCCGAACAGCGCCACGTTTTCACATTGGGCAGCAGCGGTTTCTCGCCGGTGTAGAATTCGACGATCTCCGGCATGAAGCTGTAGACGGCCTTGTCGTCGCAGATGCCGGTGCCGGGCGCGTTGGCGATAGTGATGTTGCCCGCACGATACACGTCCATGATGCCCGGCACGCCGAGCATCGAGTCGGGATTGAAGCTGAGCGGATCGAGGAACTCGTCGTCCACGCGACGGTAAATGACGTCGACCGGCTCGTATCCGTGCGTGGTCCGCATGGCGACATGGCCGTCGGTCACGCGCAGGTCGTTTCCTTCGACCAGCGCGGCCCCCATTTTGTCCGCAAGGAAAGCGTGTTCGAAATAGGCGCTGTTGAAGATGCCGGGCGTCAGCACCGCGACATTGGGCTTGCCACGTGTGGTCGGCGGGGCGCAGGCGGCAAGGCTCTTGGCGAGGCGGCGCGGATAGTCCGACACCCCTTCGACGCCGACCCGCGTGAACAGTTCGGGGAACATCGCCATCATCGTTTCGCGGTTCTCCAGCATGTAGGAGACGCCCGACGGCGTGCGTGCATTGTCTTCCAGCACATACCATTCGTCCGGCCCGGTGCGGACCAGATCGATGCCGACGATATGCGTGTAGACCCCGCCCGGCGGCGTGAAGCCGACCATCTGTTGCAGCCATGCGGCATTATTGCGGAACAGGCGCTGCGGCACACGGCCCGCGCGGATGATTTCCTGCCGGTGATACAAATCGTAAATGAAGGAATTGAGCGCACGGACCCGCTGTTCGATGCCGCGCGTCAGCCGCCGCCATTCGCCCGCACCGATGATGCGCGGCACGGTGTCGAACGGGATCAGCCGTTCCTCGGCCTCGTCCTCGCCATAAACGTTGAAGGTGATGCCGGTTTTTCGAAAGGTGCTTTCGGCGTCCGTGTGCTTGCGTTGCAGCCAGGCGCTGTCCTGCGCCTCCTGCCACTTGCAGTAATCTTCGTAAGGCGGCCGGACGCATTCGTCCGTGCCGCGCATCTCGTCGAAATTTTGCTGGTGCTGCGCCATATCCCCCCGCGTATCGCTGATCCGGCGGTGTGCGGCAAGGACACGCTGGCGCGAGCGCCGATTTGGCCCCGTCTGCTACAACAAAGGTTCAGTCGCGTTTGAGTTCCGCCAAAACCGCCGCGATGCATTCGGGCGAGGAGGAAAAGCCCATATGCGAACAGCGCAGCGCCACCGTGCGGTCGCGCTCGCCCGGTTTGCCGCGTGCGCAGCGGGCGCTGATAACGCCGTCGCGCGGGCTCCAGAACGCCACCGTTTCGACAGGCGGCTTGTCGCGCATTTGCGTTTCGATGGGCGGGGCATCGACGCGGTGGCCGGTCACGAACTGGTAGGCGCGCCAGACATTGTTGCCGCGCGGATTACCGGAAAAGGGGGAGCCCATCGTCACCACTTTTGCCACTTGGCCCGGAATGCGGTGCGCCACATCGCGCGCGAACAATCCGCCCAGGCTCCAGCCGACCAGCACCACCTTCTGGTCGTACCGGTCCGAAATATCGGCGAGCCGCTGTTCCAGTTGCGCCACGCGGTCTTGCGTCGGCCCCCAGTTGAAGCCCTGGCCCCAGCGTTTGACGGTATGTCCCGCGCGTTCCAGCTGCTGCGCCATGTACCGCATGCGCACAGGGTGGGTGGCAAATCCCGGCAGCAGCATCACGACCTGTCGGCGTCTCGGCCCGTTCGACCGGAAGCGTCCGGAACGGTCGTTTGAAAACATCCGCGATATGCGTCGCTTCCGCTGCGAACCGCAACAGCGGCGGACGGTCCACCAGCTCGGTTTGCGGTTCTGCCGCCAGTGCAACGCGCCGCGCCAGCTCTGCGCGATAGGCGGCGGTGTCGGGAAGGGTGAAACGGGAAGCCATTGCGAATGGCGCTACAGGCGCGAACCTTGCTGGTGCCTTAAATCCGTAACACTATTACAGAATTACGTCCTGCTCCCCCGCGGCCGCGCTACAGACCTGCGGGTTGCGAGTGCCGTGACGCTTCGCCATATCGCCTCTCATGTCCGAACTCGTCATCCGCCGTGGTCTGGAAGAACCCGACACCACCGGCAGTTTCACACCGCACAAACCGGCCCGCCCCGAAAAATCGATGCCGGGGCGCAAGTTCGAAGTCGTCTCCGACTACAGCCCCGCCGGCGACCAGCCGACCGCGATCAGGGATCTGGTCGCGGGCGTTGCGGATGGCGACAAGACGCAGGTTCTGCTGGGCGTAACCGGCAGCGGCAAGACCTACACGATGGCCAAAGTGATCGAGGAAACGCAGCGCCCGGCGCTGATCCTGGCCCCCAACAAAATCCTCGCCGCGCAGCTTTATGGCGAGTTCAAGAGCTTCTTCCCCAACAATGCGGTCGAGTATTTCGTCAGCTATTACGACTACTACCAGCCCGAAGCCTATGTCCCGCGTTCCGATACCTATATCGAAAAGGAATCGAGCGTAAACGAGGCTATCGACCGGATGCGCCATTCGGCCACCCGCGCCCTGCTGGAACGCGACGATGTCATCATCGTGGCGTCGGTTTCCTGCCTTTACGGTATCGGTTCGGTCGAAACCTATTCGGCCATGATTTTCGACATCAAGGCGGGCGAGACGGTCGACCAGCGCGAGCTGATCCGCAAGCTGGTGGCCCTGCAATACAAGCGCAACGATGTGGCCTTCGCACGCGGCAATTTCCGGGTGCGCGGCGACAGTCTGGAAATCTTCCCCAGCCATCTGGAAGATACCGCATGGCGCATCAGTTTCTTCGGCGACGACATCGAGGAAATCAACGAGTTCGATCCGCTGACCGGCAAGAAGGGCGAGACGCTGGAGAAAGTCCGCATCTACGCCAATTCGCACTACGTCACGCCCGGCCCGACGATGAAGCAGGCCTCCAGCGCCATCAAGTTCGAGCTGGAGGAACGGCTGAAGGAGCTGAACGCGGAAGGCCGCCTGCTGGAAGCGCAGCGGCTGGAACAGCGCACCAATTTCGATCTGGAAATGATCGCCGCCACCGGCAGCTGCAACGGGATCGAGAATTACAGCCGCTTCCTGACCGGACGCCTGCCGGGCGAACCGCCGCCCACCCTGTTCGAATACCTGCCCGAAAACGCGCTGCTGTTCGTGGATGAAAGCCACCAGACCGTGCCGCAGGTCGGCGCGATGGCCAAAGGCGATCATCGCCGCAAGATCACGCTGGCCGAATACGGGTTTCGCCTGCCCAGCTGCATCGACAATCGGCCCCTGCGCTTCAACGAATGGGACGCGATGCGCCCGCAGACCTTTGCGGTTTCCGCCACGCCCGGCGGATGGGAGATGGAGCAATCGGGCGGCGTCTTTGCCGAACAGGTCATCCGGCCTACCGGCCTGATCGACCCGCCGGTGGAAATCCGCCCGGTCGAGGATCAGGTGCAGGATTGTATCGAACAATGCCGCCAGACCGCGAAGGACGGCTATCGCACACTGGTCACCACGCTGACCAAGCGCATGTCGGAAGACCTGACCGAATTCATGCACGAGGCGGGCCTGCGCGTCCGCTATATGCACTCCGACGTGGAAACGCTGGAGCGCATCGAACTGATCCGCGACCTGCGTTTGGGAGTCTACGACGTGCTCGTGGGTATCAATCTCTTGCGTGAAGGGCTCGATATCCCCGAATGCGGGCTGGTATGCATTCTGGACGCCGACAAGGAAGGTTTTCTGCGGTCCGAGACCAGCCTGGTGCAGACCATCGGGCGCGCCGCGCGTAACGTCGATGGCCGCGTGATCCTCTACGCCGACCGCATTACCGGCAGCATGGAACGCGCGATGGCGGAAACCGACCGCCGCCGCGAAAAGCAGCGTGCTTTCAACGAGGAACACGGCATCACGCCGCGCACGATCAAGCGCGATATCGCCGATATCGTGGCCGACACCGCCAGCAAGGACGGCGTCACGGTCGATACCGGCGATGGCGAAGTCAACAACCTCGTCGGCCACAACCTGCGCGGCTATATCGAGGACCTGGAAAAGCGGATGCGCAATGCCGCCGCCAACCTGGAGTTCGAGGAAGCCGGGCGGTTGCGCGACGAGATACGGCGGCTGGAGAACGACGAGCTGGGCCTGCCCGATGGCGACAAGAAAGCGCCCATCGTGGGCCGGTCCAACGAGGGCAAACCCGGCACCCGCAAGATGCGGTACGGGCGCGAACAGAAGAAATGGGGCAAGAAGTAGGTTGTCCGTTCGCTCCGTATCGGCTGGCATCGCCGCATTCACGCTTGCCGCCTGCCAGCCCTCCCCTACCGACGATGCCCGGACCCGTGCACCGGACATCCCGCAGCGCGATGCGCCGTCCGCCCCCATTGCCGCGCCCGACGTAACAGGCGCGGCGTGGGTGCCAAGCGTCGATCCGGCGCGGCTGCTCTATGGCCGCTCCGGCGAAGTGCCGCTGCTCGCGCTGGCCTGCGTGACGGAGGGTGGAACGAAACGTCTGCGCATAACCCGATACGAACGCGCCGATGCCGGGGCAGGCGCAATCATGGCGATCATCGGCAAGCAGAACCGCGCCCGCCTGCCGGTCGAAGCGGTGTGGAACGGGCGCGGCTGGCTGTGGGAGGCCAGCTATCCGGCGGTGTCGCGCGACATGGACGTGTTCGGAGAAACGCAGCTGATCGAGCTGACAGTGCCGGGCGCTGGTAGGCTCGACCTCAACCCCAGCGAATTGCCCGCCGCATTGCTCGAAGCGTGTCGCCCTAGCGAACCGCCTCCGCCCGCCTGACCAGCGCGTCGGAAGTCAGCACCGGCGGCAAGGTCTCTGCCGTGCCGCCCGGAGCATACCAGACGTAGAGCGGAATGCCCGCGACGCCCTGCTGTTCGAGGAAAGCGACGATCTCGCCGTCGGGCTTCGACCAGTCGCCGCGCATGGCGATGACCCCGGCGTCATCGAACGCCTCCTCGGTCGCGGCGCGTTCGATGGCGACGCGTTCGTTGACCTTGCAGGTGACGCACCAGTCGGCAGTGAACCACAGGAACACCGGCTGCCCCGTCGCCCGCGCCTCTGCCAGAGCGTCGGGCGAATAGGGTACGGGATCGAGGCGCGAGGCTGCGGTGGACTGGCTTGTACCGTCGTAACTAGCGGGCGCCGCGATGGCTGCAAAAGCTATGAATGGCGCGGCGACCAGCGCGAAAGCGGGCCATGCCATGCGGCCCTTGCGCTGCAACCGCCCTGACGATGGCGAACGCCACCACCAGCCCGAACACGCCGATCACCACCACCAGCGCAAAACCGCGCCCGCCAAGCTGCGCCAGCAACCAGACCAGCGCCAGCGCGGTCAGCCCCATCGGCACCGCCATCGCGCGTCGGAACCGTTCCATCCATGCGCCCGGCTTTGGCAGCATCCGGCGCAGGGCGGGCACGAAACCGATGGCGAGAAACGGCAGCGCCAGCCCCAGCCCCAGCGCGCCGAACAGCAGTAGCGCTTCTGCCGTCGGCAACAGCAGCGCCGCCCCCAGCGCCGCTGCCATGAACGGCCCGGTGCAGGGTGTCGCGGCTATGGCGGCCAGCAAGCCGGTGCCGAACGCGCCCACCGGTTTTCCACTATTGCCCAAGGCAAAGGTCGGCAGCTCGAACAGCCCCGCAAGATTGGCGGTTATCGCCGCAGCCAGCACGAACAGCGCCACCACAACCGCCGGTTCCTGCAACTGGAACGCCCAACCCACCTGCTGCCCGCCAGCGCGTAGTGCCAGCATCAGCGCGCCCAGCGCGACGCAGGCCAGCACCACGCCTGCGGTATAGGCCAGTCCCTCGCGCCGAGCCGCGCGCTCCCCCGCGCCGCTTTTCGCAAGGCTGAGCGCCTTGAGGCTGAGGATCGGAAAGACGCAGGGCATCACGTTGAGCAACAACCCGCCCGCTAATGCGGACAGCAGCAGCACGACGAGCGACGGCGCGCCGGTGGAGACGGCCAGCGCCTCGAACCCTTTGCCGTCCGGCACCGCGCCAGCCTCGGCGGTGAAGGCAACGCCGCCGCCATCGCCGAACGCCAGCAGACCCTCGATCTGCCCTGCCCCGCCATCCGACCGGCTGGCTGCCATCTCGACCAGCAGCATATCGCCTAGCCGCCAGAATCGCTGGACAGGCGCGTAGCCGACCACATCCGTCGTCGCGACGAACACATGCGGGTCGGGCAAGTCGAGCGCGGCGGGCACCGGTATGGCAAGCCGCACCGTTTCGCCGATGCGCGCATAGGTTCCGGCCCGGTCCATCACCGGCGCGATGGCGGCGCGCCAGCTTGCGTGGAGGGCGGACGGCGCGGGTTTGACGCCCATCGCCACGGTCAACTCCAGCGTATCGCGCTGCGGAATGCAGATGTCGGCGCAGGCGAGCCATTCGGCATCGACGCGCAGGGTCGCGCGGCCCCGGTCCGCGGCATCGGCGGGGATGCGGACCGGCACCAGCACCGCGTGGTCGCCCTTGTAGACGTGGTTCATCAGCCCGCCGATCACCAGCGTCTGCGGCACCGGGAACTCCGGCTCTCCGGCGTTCCAGCCATCGGGCAGCGCCCAATCGAGCGTCAGCCCGAAGCCTGCATCGCCGGGATTCTTCCAGTATCCGTGCCAGCCGGGTTCGGGGGTGAAGGCGACCGCCACCAGCATCTCCGACCCCGGCGTCGCCGCGTCCAGCGCCACCAGCCGCGCCGGTATCTTCAGCGCCTGACCCGCGCCGGATTGCGCCTGAGCCATGGCGGGCGACAGCAGCAGCAGACAGGCGGCCAGAGCCGGAAAAAGGCGGGCGAAGAACATCACGGCTGAGGGCGCTGGCGATCCGGAAGTTTAGGGAAGTTTAGGCCCAGATAGGGTTCTAGCCCGCCAATGTCATGGCCCGCCCCCCAAAGCTTTCCCGCCATAGCTTGCCACCCGGCGCCTGCCCTCGCTAGTAACTGACCCTATGGCAAACGACACAGCACGATGTGACCTTCTGATCCTGGGCGGCGGGCTGGTCGGCATGACTCTGGCGCTGGCGGCAGCGCGTAAGGGGCTGTCCGCGCATGTCGTCGACCGGGCCGATCCCGCCGACCTGACTGCCGAGAGCTTCGACGGACGCGCTTCCGCCATTTCGACCGCGAGCTGGCACCTGTTCACCAATATCGGGCTGGCCGAGCGGCTGGAACCGCATGGCTGCGGCATTGTCAGCATCGCGGTCAGCGACCAGCTGAAACCGGGCGGCCTCGACTTCACGCCCGCGCCGGACGAAGGCACGCTGGGCCGGATGTTCGCCAATCGCGAATTGCGGCTCGCCCTGTTCGAGGCGGCGCGCGAAGAACCGCTGATTACCTGGCACGCCAGGGCCGAAGTCACCGAACGCACCCGCGACGATTTCGGCGTGTCGGCCACGCTGGCCGAGCGGTGAAATCCTGCGCGCCGCGTTGATGGTTGCGGCGGAAGGGCGGCAATCGCCGACGCGCGAAATGGCGGGCATCCCCATCGCCAAATGGGATTACAGCCACCGCGCCATAATCGCCGGACTGACTCACGACAAACCGCACGGCAATGTCGCGTGGGAAATCTTCTACCCCGACGGCCCCTTCGCCCTGTTGCCGATGCGCGATGCGGAGGACGGCACCCATCGCAGTTCGCTGGTGTGGACGGTGGACGAGGCCGATGCGGCGGGCACGCTGAAATTGCCGGACCGCGCCTTCCTCGCCGAAGTGCAGCAGCGCATGGGCGACATTTTCGGGAAAATTCGCACTGTCGGGCCGCGAAGCTCGTGGCCGCTGGGATTCCACCATACCGCAAAGATAACGGAAGACCGGCTGGTGCTGATCGGTGATGCGGCACACGGCATCCACCCGATTGCGGGACAGGGGCTGAACCTCGGCCTGCGCGATGTGGGTGCGCTGGTCGAGGTGCTGGGCGAAGGCGCGCGGCTTGGTCTCGATCCCGGCGATGCGCAACTGCTGCAGAAATACGAAAACTGGCGCGGGCTGGATGCGTTCTCGGTGGCGCTGGCGACCGACGGGCTGACTCGCCTGTTCGGCATTCCGGGCCGCGCGGCATCGGCGGCGCGGCGGCTCGGCATGTCGGGTGTGCAACGGGTGCCCGCGCTCAAGACGTTTTTCATGGACGAAGCGCGCGGCGTGACCGGCGATATGCCCGAATTGCTGCGCGGCTAAGGGTCAGCCCGTCGCTTCGCTGTCGGTCGCCGGTGCCCGCGCCGCCGGGCTGGGCTGTTCGATGACCTGCCCTTCATTATCGCGCAACCCGCTGGTCTCGACGATGGCCGACGTTTCAAGAATATCGAGCGCGTTCTGCACGCTGGCATAGCGTTTTGCGTCGGCGATCCAACTGCGCGCGCTGGCTGCGCCGGGTAGCGATTCCACCTCGGCAATCGCATTTTCGACCCGCCCGTTTTCCAGCGAGAGCCGCGCCCGATACAGCGCGCGATCGGGCCGCGTTGAGGGCGTGGTTTCGCGGCGGATCACGAACAGCTCGCGCAATTCGCGCTGGGCGCGGGCGAAGGACGGTCCCTCCGCCGCCGTGACGAGTTGCGGCGACAGACCTTCCAGCCGCGCCAGCAACTGGTCCAGCCGCACCGGGTCTTTCGAAGCGGAAATCACGGTGCGGACCGCGTCGGGCTGCGCCATGCCGAAGCGCAGGCGCAGCTGGTCGCCGAGATAGCCGAGCTGCTCGCCGCGCTCCAGTGTGCGGCGCGCGGCGAAGGCGACCAGCAGCCCCTCGGCACGGCCCGCATTGCCCGATGCCGCCTGTGCTTGCAGGTCCAGTCGCGCAAGCCGCTGTTCCGCCGCATTGAGCCGCTGTTCCAGCCCGCCTTGCTGGCGCACGACCTGCGCGGCGGCGGGCGTGGCCGCATCGTCCGGCGCATCGGTGGCCAAGCCGCCGACCTCGCCGGAGCGCAGTGCCAGCAAAGGCTCGTCGGCAGGCGGCGCTTCGGCTGTGTCTTCATCGGCGGACCTGGCCTGCGTCGTATCGCCGGAGCGGAACGGATTGCCTTCGTCCCAGGTGAAATATCCGACAACCAGCGCGCCGAGCAGGAAGGCGCTCAGCATCACGCCCAGAATTGCCTGCATCGAACCGCTTTTCCGCTTGGATCGCTCCGGGGTATTCATGTGGAACTGGCTACTCCGCTGCCGTTTCGTCTTCGTCCGCCTTTTGCCACAACTTTGCCGCGACGGCTAGCAAGGCGGTGTCGGTCGGGTGCGGTGCGATTGCTATTTCGCGCCAGCCGGTGCCGGTATCGGGCTGCAAACGCGGTCCGATCAACGCCAGCGAGAGGCAGCTCCGGTCGATCTCCAACCGATCGCATTCGGCGGCAAAATGCCGGGCCGCTGCCGCCGAATGAAGCAGCACCACGCCACCCTGCCGGAACCGGTCGGCCAGCGCGGCGTCCATCGCATTCGCCTGCGCGCGATAGACGGCATGTTCCGCCAGCGTGACGCCGGCGGGCGGGTCGAGCGGCACGCGCTCCTCCCCGCCCAGCCGCAACAGGCGCGTGCCGGGCGGCATGGTGTCGAGCAGCGCCTGCAATCCGCCACTGCCTTCGCTGGCAACGGTAAAACCTGCCGCCCGCGCGACCGCCGCGGTGCGCGCGCCGACCGCGTGGACGGGCAGATGCCTGTATTGCTGCAAACCCGCGCCGCCGTGCCGGATGGCATTGGCGCTGCCGATCAGCAGTGCGTCGAAGTGATCGGCGGCAGGCGGCTGCCAATTCACCGGCGCGATAGTGGAAAGCGGCGCTGGCGTGATCGCCAGCCCCATCGCCTCGCCCTGCGCCAGCGTGGCGGAGAGGCCGGGTTCGGCGCGGATGGCGAAGATGGCGGACACCCGCTCGGCTATGTTTCAGCAGTGAACAGGGATGCGACGGCTTCGGGCGCATCGCGCAACAGCGCACGGGCGAATGTGGTGCAGCCAGCAATATCGCCCGCCTCCCCGCGCCAGACGCCGTCGATCCGCTGCGCGCCGTCCGCGCTGAACAGGCTGACCCGTAAATGCAGCGTGTCGTCTTCCCACGTGCTCAGCATCGCAATCGGGCTGTGGCAGGTGCCGCCCAGCCCCGCCAGCACCGCGCGCTCGGCCATGACGGTGGCGCGACTTGGTGCATCGTCGATGGCGGCGAGCCGGTCGCGCGCCCGCCGGTCGTCGGCGCGGCATTCGATGCCGATGGCACCCTGTGCCGGCGCGGGCAAGAAGGTGTCTGTGTCCAGCACGGTCCCGACATCGCCCTGCCCCAGCCGCGCCAGTCCGGCGGCGGCCAGCAGTGTTACATCCGCTTCGCCAGCCGCCAGCTTGCCCAGCCGCGTCGCGACATTCCCGCGCATGCCGACGATGCGGCAATCGGGGCGGTGGTGCAGCATCTGCGCGGCGCGGCGCGGCGCGCTGGTGCCGATCCGCGCGCCCTTGGGCATGGCCGCCAGACTGTCCGCCCCCACCAGCACATCGCGCACATCGGCGCGCGGCAGGATGGCGGCGATGGCCAGCGTGTCGGGCCGCAGCGTCTCGACATCCTTCATCGAATGCACCGCCGCATCGATGTGTCCTTCGGCAAGCCAGACATCCAGCTCGCGCGTCCACAGCGCCTTGCCGCCGATATCGGCCAGCGGGCGGTCCTGTATCCGGTCGCCGCTGGCGATGACGGGCACCAGTTCGACCTGCGCTCCCTCCCAGCCATGCGCTGCGCATAGCCGGTCGCGCGTTTCCTCCGCCTGCGCCATTGCCAGCGGGCTGCGCCGTGTGCCCAGTTTCAGGAGGAGATGTCGTGTTGCCATGCCGTGCTTGCCCTAACGGGGCATCGGGTGCAGGGGAACCCGCATGGCTCACGACGGCGGAACCGTTCTCGGCATTGAATCCAGTTGCGACGAAACCGCCGTCGCGCTGGTGACGGGCGATCGCCGCATCGTGGCGCAGCGCATCGCCTCGCAGGATGCCGAACACGCGCCCTATGGCGGCGTGGTCCCCGAAATCGCCGCGCGCGCCCATGCCGACCGGCTGGCCCCGATGATTGCCGATGTGATGGCCGAAGCCGGGATGGAATTGCGCGACCTCGGCGCCATCGCCGCCACCGCCGGGCCGGGCCTCATTGGCGGGGTGATGGTCGGGCTGGTCAGTGCCAAGGCGCTGGCGATGGCGGGCGAGGTGCCGCTGCTGGCGATCAACCATCTGGAAGGTCACGCCCTGTCGCCGCGTCTGGCCGATGCGACGCTGGAGTTCCCCTATCTGCTGCTGCTGGTGTCGGGCGGGCATTGCCAGATCCTGCGGGTCGAGGGCGTGGGCCAATATCGCCGCCTCGCCACCACCATCGACGATGCGCTGGGCGAGGCATTCGACAAGACCGCCAAGATATTGGGCCTCGGCTATCCCGGCGGTCCGGCAGTGGAACGGCTGGCGCGCGAGGGCGATGCACAGCAAGGTCCCGCTGCCGCGCCCGCTGCTCGGCAGCAAGGAGCCGCATTTCAGCTTTCGCCGGTCTGAAAAGCGCCGTGCTGCGCGCGAAAGAGGCGCAGGGCGCGGACTACAGCGACGCGATATTGCCGCCTCGTTCCAGCAAGCGGCGATCGATTGCCTGCTCGACCGGCTTGCCCATGTCGCTCGACGCCTCCGGTGCGCTGCCCGCGCTGGTGGTGGCGGGCGGTGTCGCGGCGAACCATGCCATTCGCACCGCGCTGGAAACCTTTGCCGCGTCGCGCGCCATGCGCTTCGTCGCGCCGCCGCTGGCGCTGTGCACCGATAACGCCGCGATGATCGCCTGGGCCGGACAGGAGCGGCTGGCATTGGGCGCGACATCGGACCCGCTCGACATTGCCGCCCGCCCGCGCTGGCCGCTGGATGCAGAGGCGGAACCGGTGCGCGGTGCGGGGTACAAAGCATGAGCGATATGGGCATGAGCGATGTAGGCATGACTAACGTGGGCGTAATAGGAGCGGGGGCGTGGGGCACCGCGCTGGCGCAAATGCTGGCGAGCGACGGGCGCGACGTGCTGCTGTGGGCGTTCGAGGAGGATGTCGTCGCGGACATCGCCGACAACCGCACCAACAGCGCCTTCCTGCCCTCCGCACAGCTTGCCGACAGCGTCACTGCAACCGCGATCTTGGCGCATTGTCGGCCTGCGACACCCTGCTGGCCGTCACCCCGGCGCAGCATCTCGGCGCCATCCTGTCGCAACTGCCCAACCGCCCCGCGCGACCTGGTGCTGTGCAGCAAGGGGATCGACGCTGCCACCGGCCACTTGATGAATGACCGTGGCGCAAACCGCGCTGCCGGATGCAGATATCGCGGTGCTCTCCGGCCCGACCTTCGCGCATGAAGTCGCCGCCGGGATGCCCACCGCCGTCACGCTGGCCTGCGGCGGTGGCGAGGCGCAGTGGGACCGCATCTCCCCCGTCATCGCCCGCCCGCAATTCCGGCCCTATTATTCGCCCGATGTGGTCGGTGCGGAGATTGGCGGCGCGGTCAAGAACGTGCTCGCCATCGCCTGCGGCGTGGTCGATGGCCTGTCGCTGGGCCAGAACGCCCGCGCCGCGCTGATCGCGCGCGGCTATGCCGAGATGCAGCGGTTCGGCGATGCGCTGGGCGCACAGCGCGAAACGCTGGCGGGGCTGTCCGGCCTGGGCGATCTGGTGCTAACCTGCTCCTGCACCGCCAGCCGCAATTTCTCGCTCGGCAAGGCGCTTGGCGAGGGCCAGTCCGCCGCCGCGCTGATGCAGGACCGCCGCACCGTGGCCGAAGGCGCGCACACCGCGCCCGTACTGCATCGGCTGGCGGAGGAACACGACATCGCCATGCCCATCGTCGCCGCCGTCAACGCGCTGCTGGCAGGCGAGGATGCGCAGGGTGTGGTCAGCGGCCTGCTGTCGCGCCGGTTGAAAGCCGAATAGCGGCCCCTCGCGCGGATGGAGGAAGCCCAGCAACAGGCCAGGGAAGGAGGCGACATCGCCGCGCTGGCGAAAGGCGGACGGACCAATGTGTTCGGCTTCGTCCTGCGCCTCGCCGCGCGCGTCCCGTTCCTGTTTATCGCCGCGCAGCTTTACGGTGTGGACGCGATGGGCCGTTTCGCCTCCGCGCTGGTGGTGGTCGAGCTGTTCGCGCTGCTGTGTTCGCTGGGCGAGAAGCGCGGGCTGGCGCAGCGGTTGTCGATCGGCGAGGAGCACCCCGCCAACACCGTCTATTCCGGGCATGCTGCTGGCGCTGATATTCTCCAGCGTGGCAGCGGCGTTCTTCTGGTTCGTGCCCTACCCGCTATTCCCGGCGGGCGAATACACCACACTGGACCGGCTGATCGTGCTGGCCATCCCCGGCTACGCGCTGACCGAGATCGTGCTGGCCGCGCAGGCCTATCGCTACGACATCGCCACCACCGTTCGCGCCCGCGCCGTGGTGGAACCGTGGACCATCAGCATCCTGGCGGGCGCGTTCTACCTGACACCGCTGGTCGAAAGCGGGCTGGAACTGGCCTATCTCGCTCAGCATCTATGCCGGACTGGCCACCGGGCTGTGGACATTCGGGCGGACCTACGGCCTGCCGCGCGGCTGGCAGATCAGGTTGCGGCCGATGCTGCGCCAGACCTGGCGCGCGCTGCCGCTGGCGACGGCGGATGTGGTGGAGTGGGGCACGCGCCGCGTCGATATCTTCATCCTCGGCCTGTTCGCCGCGCCCGCCGCCGTGGGCGTGTATTATTTCGCGCAGCAAATCGCCAGCCTGCCGCAAAAGCTGAAGACCAGCTTCGAACCGATCCTCGGCCCGGTCATCACCCGCAACCTGAAGGACGGGAACAACAAAGCGATTGCGGAGGCGCTGTGCCGCGTCGGCTTCTGGATCATCGCCGCGCAGGCCGGCATCGCGCTGGCGCTGGGCGTGCCCGGCGAAGCGGTGATGGGCCTTGGCGGGCCGGACGTGGTCGGCGGCACCGGCGCACTGGCGCTGCTGCTGACCGCCGAAGTGGTGGCGGCCACCGCCGTCGTCAGCGAGGCCGCGCTGGTCTATGTCGCGCGGGTCCGCAATCTGTGGATTTCGGTCGCCACCATCGCGGTGCAGGCGGCGCTGACGGTGGCCATCGTGCTGGGCGTCGAGCACCTTGGCTATGGCGAGCCGTTCAAGGCGGCGGGCGCGGCGCTGGCGCTGGCGGTGTCGCTGGGGCTGGCATCGCTGGTCAAGGCATGGCTGCTGTCGCGCATCCTCGGCTATCCGATCAACACCTGGCGCTGGGCGCTGGTGTGGGCGGCGGGACCGGCCATCGTGGTCGGCTTCCTCGTCACCCTGCTGCCCGAATGGGCGGAGCTGCTGATCGGCATTCCGGCGATCCTGCTGACCTATGGCGTCATCATCTGGCGGCGCGGGTTCGGGCCGGAGGACCGCGTGCTGTTCAGGAAGGGCAAGACCGGCGAAGAGGCCGCGCCGAAATAACCCCCGTACCCAAATAGGCCTGTGCGCCCCGCGTCATCTTGCTAAGGCAAGCACGCAATGTCGATCCGCCCGCCCCTCCTGATTATCGCCGGTGCCGCGCTGAGCGCGGGCGTGGGGTATATCTGGGCCGGCACGCAGGACGATGCGATTGCGCGCGCGCTGGAACAGGATGCCGATGCCGCGCTGGCGCAGGCCGGGCTGGCGCAAATCACGATCGATACCGGTCTTTCGCGCCGCCCCACCCGCCACGTCCTGCTGGCTGGAGCCGACGCGCTGGACGAAGCCGACCGCGCCCGCGCCGCACAACTCGTCGGCGGCGTATCGGGCGTCGGTGGGGTCATCTGGGCGGACGGCACGATGCAGGCGGAAGGCGAGGCGCAGGCCTACGCGCCGATGCATTGCGAGGACGAGGTCGGCGCCCTGTTGCGCGCACGATCCATCCGGTTCGAGGAATCCTCGGCGGAAATAGAGGCGGCCAGCCGCGAATTACTGGACGAGGTGGCGCTGGCGCTGCGGCCATGTTTGGGCAGTGTCATCTCCGTTACCGGCCACACCGACAAGTCCGGGCCGGAGCCGGGCAATTTGGCGCTCTCGCTCGACCGCGCACGCGCCATCCGCGAGGCGCTGGTCGCACGCGGCATCCCACGCGACGGATTGCGCGCCAGCGGTGTCGGCTCGCGCCGTCCGGTCGAAGGGCTGGCCGCGACCGACCCGGCCAATCGCCGCATCGAGTTTTCCGTGATTTCCACCGTGCCGGTGACGCCCACCGTCGTCGATACGCCGGGGGCGCGCTGACATGCCGATCGTGTTCGAAGTGACGTTGCTGGCGCTGCTGGCCTATGCCATCGGACTGGCCATCGGCTGGGCGGTGTGGAGCCGCGACACGACCAATGCCGAGGGAGAGAAGGAATGATGGAACTGTTGCAAGCCAACTGGCCGATCCTGCTGGTTGCGCTGCTGATCGGTATCGCGATCGCCTATCTGCTGTTCGTGGCGATGCGCCGCACCAGCGTGGACGCCGACCGGACCGATGTGCTGGACGAAGGCGCTGCGCCCGCCGCGCGCAATCAGGCGCTGATCGACGCCGAACCTGCGGCGACCCCGATGGCGGCGCAGCCCGACACACCTCCCGTTCCAACGGCGGTCACCCCGCCCGCCCCCGTCGCCGCGCCCTTGGGCGGCGCCATCGCGCCGGTGATGGCGGCCGCGACCGAGCCCGCTGTTGCGGCGGACGACCTCACCCGTATCAAGGGCGTCGGCCCGAAACTGCGCGATATGCTGGCAACGCATGACGTGACGCGGCTGGACCAGATTGCTGCATGGACCGACGCCGATATCGCGCGCATCGACCCGCAGCTTGGCCGGTTCCAGGGCCGGATCGAGCGCGACAACTGGGTGGAACAAGCGAAGCTGCTGACGGCGGGCGACGATGCCGCTTACGAAGGAAAGTTCGGCAAGCAATGAGCGATGCGTCCAAGGCCGACACCAAGCCCGCCCGCTATCCCGTTCCCGCCGAATGGGCGCGCAATGCCCTGATCGACGCCGACAGCTACGCCGCGAAATACCGCCAATCCATCGAGGAACCGGACGCCTTCTGGCGCAACGAAGCACAGCGGATCGACTGGATGCGGCCCTTCGATACGGTAGGCGATTGGTCTTTCGACGCGGAGGATTTCCACATTCGCTGGTTCGCGGGCGGCGCACTCAACATCTGCGCCAACGCGGTGGACCGCCACCTTGCCGAACAGGGCGACCGCATCGCCATCCTGTGGGAGCCGGACGATCCTGCGGACGCCGCGCGCAGCCTGACCTACCGCGAACTCCACACCGAAATCTGCCGCTTCGCCAACCTGCTGAAAATGCAGGGCGTGGCGAAGGGCGACCGCGTCACGATCTACCTGCCGATGGTGCCCGAAGCCGCCATCGCCATGCTCGCCTGCGCCCGCATCGGCGCGGTGCATTCGGTGGTGTTCGCCGGGTTCAGCCCCGAAGCGCTGGCGGGGCGGATCACCGATTGTGGCTCCACCTTCGTCATTACCGCGGACGAAGGGCGACGCGGCGGCAAGACGGTTCCGCTTAAAGCCAATGTCGATGCGGCATGCGAAAAGGCAAACGTGCAGACCGTCATCGTGCTGGCGCATACCGGCGCGGACGTGCCGATGGTCGAGGGGCGCGATGTGGACTGGGCCAGCGCCGTCGCCGACCAGCCCGCCACCTGCGACCCCGAACCGATGGACGCGGAAGACCCGCTGTTCATCCTCTACACCAGCGGATCGACCGGCAAGCCCAAGGGCGTGCTGCACACCACCGGCGGCTATGCCGTGTGGACCGCGATGACGCATAGCTATGTGTTCGATTACCAGCGCAAACCGGACGGCTCCATGCCGGTCTATTGGTGCGCGGCGGATGTCGGCTGGGTCACCGGGCACAGCTACGTCGTGTACGGTCCGATGCTGAACGGCGCAACGCAGGTGATGTTCGAAGGCGTGCCCAACTTTCCCGACCACAGCCGGTTCTGGCAAGTGGTAGACAAATACGATGTCGAAATCTTCTACGCCGCCCCCACAGCCCTGCGCGCGCTGATGCGCGAGGGCGACGAACCAGTGCTAACAACCAGCCGCAAGTCGTTGAGATTGCTGGGGTCGGTGGGCGAGCCGATCAATCCCGAGGCGTGGGACTGGTATCACCGCGTGGTCGGCAACGGGCAGTGCCCCATCGTCGATACCTGGTGGCAGACCGAGACGGGCGGCGCGATGATAACGCCCCTGCCCGGCGCGACTGCGCTGAAACCGGGCAGCGCCACCTTGCCGATGTTCGGGGTGCAACCTGCGCTGGTCGATGCCGAGAGCGGCGCGCTGCTATCGGGCGAGGCAGCGGGCGCGTTGGTGCTGACCGGCAGCTGGCCCGGCCAGATGCGCACGGTTTATGGCGACGACCAGCGGTTTTTCGACACCTATTTCAGCCAGTATCCCGGCCACTATTTCACCGGCGACGGCGCGCGGCGCGATGCCGACGGCTATTACTGGATCACCGGACGCATCGACGATGTCATCAATGTCAGCGGACACCGTATGGGCACCGCCGAGGTCGAAAGCGCGCTGGTGCTACACCCCAAGGTCGCCGAGGCTGCGGTGGTCGGCATGCCGCACGACATCAAGGGCCAAGGCATCTACGCCTACGTCACGACGGTCGCAGGCACGGACGACAGCGATGCCCTGCGCGCCGAACTGGTCGAATGGGTCCGCACCGAAATCGGCCCCATCGCCACCCCCGACACCCTGCAATTCGCCCCCGCCCTGCCCAAGACAAGAAGCGGCAAAATCATGCGCCGCATCCTGCGCAAGATCGCGGAGAACGACACCGGCATCGCTGGGCGACACCTCGACGCTGGCGGACCCCGGCGTGGTCGATGACCTGCTTGCTAACAGCAGAGCGCGTTGGATAGCCTACCCCCTCGAACAGCAAGACATGGGGGAAAACGGGATGAAGAAGCTTGCTCGGACTTACTGTGGCAGGTTGCGCGATAGCGGCGGCAGGATCCGCCCCGGCGCATGCGGGAACGGACGCGTATATTGGTGAAATCGTGATTACGGCTGCGAATTTCTGCCCACGTGCTACGATGGAGGCAGATGGTCGCCTGTTGGCCATCAGTTCCAATTCTGCGTTGTTTTCGCTCCTGGGCACTGCGTACGGCGGGGACGGTCGGACCTCGTTTGGTCTGCCCAATCTGAAGGCCGAACGGACCGAAGGCGAGTTTGCCAAGATTAGATACTGTATCGTCGCGCAAGGAATGTTCCCACCTCGCAGCTGACCTGCCTTGCCCTTCGGTTTCGCGCCTGCGACAGAGCAGGCACGAAACACGCAGGAGCTACTTATGGCTGGCCAGAATTGCACCGGAATGGTGCCTTTCGACTGGGAAGACCCGTTCGACCTCGACGAACAGCTTTCCGAAGACGAGCGCATGATCCGCGATACCGCGCATGCCTTTGCGCAAAGCGAATTGCAGCCGCGCGTGCAGGCGGCGTTTCGGGGCGAGGTGGATGCGCCCGAACTGTTTCCGCTGTTCGGCAAGGCGGGCCTGCTGGGTGCGACGGTGCCGGAGGAATATGGCGGCGCGGGCGCGTCTTACGTCGCCTACGGTTTGATCGCGCGCGAGATCGAGCGGGTGGACAGCGGCTATCGCTCGATGGCCAGCGTCCAGAGCAGTCTCGTGATGTATCCGATCCAGGCCTATGGCTCGGACGAGCAGCGCGAGAAATACCTGCCCGGCCTTGCCGCAGGCGAGCTGATCGGCTGCTTCGGCCTGACCGAACCCGATGCAGGCTCCGACCCCGGCGGCATGACCACCAATGCGAAAACGGACGGCGACGGGTTTATCCTCAACGGCACCAAAACCTGGATCAGCAATTCGCCTTTCGCCGATGTGTTCGTCGTCTGGGCCAAGAGCGAGGCGCATGGCGGGGCCATTCGTGGCTTCGTGCTGGAAAAGGGCATGAAGGGCCTCAGCGCACCCAAGATCGAGGGCAAAGTCAGCCTGCGCGCCAGCACCACCGGCATGATCGTGATGGAGGATGTGAAGGTGGGCGCCGACGCGCTGCTGCCCAATGTCGAGGGGCTGAAAGGGCCGTTCGGCTGCCTCAACCGCGCCCGCTACGGCATCAGCTGGGGCGCAATGGGCGCAGCCGAGTTCTGTATGCATGCCGCGCGGCAATACGGGCTGGACCGACACCAGTTCGGCGTGCCGCTGGCCTCGAAGCAGCTCTATCAGTTGAAGCTCGCCGACATGCTGACCGATATCGCGCTCGGTCTGCAGGCGAGCTTGCGCGTCGGGCGGCTGATGGACGAAGGGCGGTTCGCGCCCGACATGATTTCGGTCGTCAAGCGCAACAATGTCGGCAAGGCACTGGATGTCGCCCGCCACGCCCGCGACATGCATGGCGGCAATGGTATCAGCGACGAATACGGCGTCATCCGCCACATGGTGAACCTGGAAACGGTCAACACCTACGAAGGCACGCACGATGTCCACGCGCTGATCCTGGGGCGGGCGATCACCGGGCTGTCCGCGTTCTGAGAAATGGGTGCCGACGACCAGCGCACCGATCCCCACCGCGCCGATCCCCTGCGCAGGCAGGGGTCTCCTGCCGCATACGCTACACGATCCCCAGCGGAAGCTGGGGTCTCCGTCGGCACGCTCCGCACTAAATTGCGGGAGGCCCCTGCCTTCGCAGGGGATCGGAGCATGCGGCAGCGCGAGCCAGGCCTTCGCCCCCTGTCCTACAACCGAGCGCTATGGCATGAAGTCCGCATGACATTTCGCACCTCTTCCCCCGCCCTTTCCCCACGCCTGTCGGCGGTCGGAAAAGTTTTGCCCCTGGACAGTGTAACATGCGGTCCATGTCTCCGTTTTCCGCGGGTTTTCGGCGAGGGCCCAGCGCGATGAAACTGCACGGCTATTACCGCAGTTCGACCAGCTATCGCTTGCGGATCGCGCTCAATCTCAAGGGGCTTACCTTCGAGAACCTGCCGGTCAATCTGCTGGAAAGCGAACAGCGCGACGACCGCCTTTACCAGCCGCAATCCCTTCGCCACCGTGCCGATGCTGGAGGCGGGCGGGCGCGACCGGGCGCAGTCGATGGCGATCATCGAATGGCTGGACGAAGGCTTCACCGAACGCCCACTGCTGCCGCGCGATCTGGAGGACCGCTTCACCGCGCGCGAGCTGTCCTACGCCATCGCCACCGAACTGCACGCGCCGCTGAACTTGCCGGTGCTGCAATATCTGAAAGGCGAATACGGACAGTCGCAGGAGCAGGTTGGCGAATGGTATCGCCACTGGCTCGCCAAGACGCTGGTGCCGGTGGAGGCGCGGCTGGCGCAGCTGGAGACGACCAACTACCTGTTCGACGCGCCAGGCTTCTTCGAGGCGGTGCTGATCCCGCAGCTCTACAATGCGCGCCGGTTCGGGTTCGACCTGTCGCCTATGCCGCATATCGAACGGATCGAAACCTGCTGCCTGCCGTTGCCCGAATTCACCGCTGCCCATCCCGATGACCAGCCCGACAGTCCGGAGAACACATCACCATGAAACTCGCCACCCTGAAAGACGGAACCCGCGACGGAACGCTCGTCGTCGTGTCGAAGGACATCACCCGCTACTGCGCCGCCACCGCCATCGCGCCCACCATGCAGGCGGCGCTAGACGACTGGGCGAATTGCGCGCCGAAGCTGGAAGCGCTGTATCGCGATGTCGAGCATGAGGCGGTACCGTGCGAACGCTTCCACGAACGCGAGGCGCATTCGCCGCTGCCGCGCGCTTTTCAGTGGGCCGATGGCAGCGCCTATATCAACCATGTCGAACTGGTGCGCAAAGCGCGCGGGGCCGAAGTGCCGGAGAGCTTCTATTCCGACCCGCTGATGTATCAGGGCGGTTCCGACGACTTCCTGCCGCCGCGTGCCAACATTCCGCTGGCGGACACCAAATGGGGCTGCGACATGGAAGGCGAGATTGCCGTCGTGGTCGACGATGTGCCGATGGGCGTTTCGGCGGAGGACGCGGCGGGGCACATCAAGCTGGTCATGCTGGTCAACGACGTATCGCTGCGCGGCCTGATCCCCGGTGAACTGGCCAAGGGCTTCGGCTTCTTCCAGTCCAAGCCTTCCAGCGCATTCAGCCCTGTCGCCGTGACGCCGGACGAGCTGGGCGATGCGTGGAAGGATGCGCTGGTCCACCTGCCGCTGTTGGTCGATTACAACGGTGCGCCGTTCGGGCGGGCGCAGGCGGGACAGGACGCGACGTTCTCGCTGGCGCAACTGGTCGCCCATGCGGCCAAGACGCGCAATCTGGGTACGGGCGCGATCATCGGGTCGGGCACGGTGTCGAATCAGGGCGCGGACGGCGGACCGGGCAAGCCGGTCAGCGAAGGCGGCGCGGGCTATAGCTGCATCGCGGAAATCCGCATGATCGAAACCATCGAGAACGGCGAAGCGACGACTCGCTTCATGGCACCGGGCGATACGGTGAAGATCGAGATGCGCGATGCGGACGGCCATTCGATCTTCGGCGCGATCGAGCAAAAGGTCGTTGCCGCCTAACCGCTGTTCCGCGGCAGGCGGTGGCATTCGCCTCGTCCGGCGAACGGGGCGAACAGCGCGGGGTCGCGCGGATGCAGGCCCGTCTTCCGGGCGGCTTCGAACTCTGAAACAATTCGGCGCAGACGTCCCTGCGCGCTGCCGTGGCTGAAATCGAACATGTCGGTCAGGCCGCGACGCTTCCCGTAACGCGGCCAGAATGCCAGCGATCCGGACAGATCGTAACCGGCGGCAACCAGCAACCGCGCCGAAAACCGGTCCGCCTCGCGCTCGCGCTTGCGGGTCGAACGCGGCCGCAACGGATCGTCGCGGTCATGATGGCACAGTACGAAGTGCGCGATTTCATGGGCCAGCACGGCGGCCAGTTCGGCGTCGGTGCCGGCAAAGTCGAGGAGTTCGGTGGTAACGCGGATGCGTGTGCCGTCACTGCCCGCAGACACTCCGCGCGCTGTGTCGGCGACAAAGATCGCGGGGCAGGCCGGGCGCGGCATGAGCGTTACGACGCCGGCATCGGTGTCCAGCACTAAGGGGGTCTGTGTCGATGCCGTACCAAGAAGCCGCCATATCGCCGCCGTGTCGAGGTGTTCGACGCTGCGCAAATCGACGGCAGATATGCCTGTGCCAACCGAAAGACCGGCCACTGCACCCGGCCCTCTTCGGGCCAGAGCGCCGATGAACACCCGCCCGCGCGCGTTGCCGTATGCTTGCCGCACCGCAGGATGGGCAGCAGGATCGATATCCGCCAGGTTGGTAACCGAAACGCCGATAGATGCGCGCCCCGGGCACAGCGAAGCCGCAGCATGGAGCAGCGGCTCCCCCACTCGCAGCAACCGCGCATCGTACGCGCGCAGCTTTTGCCATTGGGCAGAAACGCCGGAATCCAGTGTTCCATCCGGCGAGCCGGAAGCAGCCGGGTGCGTGCCAAATGTCACAGAAAGCACGATTGCACAGACAAGGAGAACACTACGCCGCAAATCGATTGCCCTTTCTGTATTCAGACGGCATTGGGAAACCGTGTCGCAAACGCAATGTGCCTGATGGCCGATTTTCTATCAAGCCGACGAAACGGATTGACTTGGTGGAGATTTCGACTAGATGGCTGTCTTGAACGCAATACGTATATCTGGAGCCTACCCATGAAGAAGATTCTCATTTCGGCAGCCGCCGCATCGATGGCCTTCGCGCCTATCGCCGCAACTGCCGCCACCGCAGCCGAACGTCCGGTTGTGACAGCACAAGAAGACGCCCTTGGTGGCGAAGGCGAAGGCAGCGGCATCATCCTCGGCCTTCTGGCCGCTGCTGCTGTGATTGTCGGCATCGTGCTGATCGCAGACGGTGATGACGACGACGACACGATCAGCGTCTGATTCGCTTCGATGAATATGGAAAAGGGGTCGGCATCGCCGGCCCCTTTTTTGTGTGCAAATAGTAACCGCGAGGCAACGTCGCCTTGTTTATATCCGGCAAATGTCGGGGCTTGATGGCATGATCTCCGGCCTGGGGGCTTCCATTATCCGGACAGCCAACCGGCTCTAAACGCTGCGCCCACTACGCTTCCTGTACACAAATCGTGCGCGGCTGGCCTGAATTTGTACAAACGGCCTTGACCATAAGGCGCCTTTTGACATGCAGACAGAGCCTGCAACCATGCGTCACAGATACACAATGCCGGTTGCTGCGATCTTTGAATAACAGCCCGACCGTGCCTTACAGCGCTCGCAAACGCTTTGCCTTGTGTTTAAGGCGTTTGGCTCATCACCTCGTCAGCCTGCGAAGAAGACTACAGCAATGTCCTTGATCGCGGTAACAGGAAGCGCCGGATTTCTAGGGCGAGCGGTGTGCGCGGAACTTGCGCAAAATGGCCATCGGGTGCGCGGTATCAACCGGTGCGGCACCCGCTCGTCTCTTGTGGAAGAGACCGTTACGGTGGGAGACCTGGGCACGGCGGATCTCGATGCGGTAGTATCGGGCTGCGATGCGGTCGTAAATTGCGCTGCACGCGTCCATATTACACGGCGTGAAGCTGCGGACCAGGCAACGCGCCGCTATACGGCGGACAATGTTGCCCTTCCTGTCCGGCTTGCGCGGGCCGCAAAGGACAGGGGCGTGGCCCGGTTCGTGCAAATCAGCTCGGTAGCGGCTGTGGCGTCATCCAGCCGCCCCGGCGAAACGGTGACCGACGATACTGCTCCGCGCCCGGCATCGCCATACGGTGTCAGCAAGCTGGTAGCGGACAACGCCCTGCTCGCCCTTCCCGACGATAACTTCGCCGTATTGTCCCTTCGCCCGCCGGCAATCTACGGACCCGGCGTAGGCGCATGGTTCGCGCTGTTAAACCGCTTCGCCCGGCGCGGCGTTCCGCTTCCGCTCGCCCGGATAGCCAACCGACGCAGTTTCGCATTTGTCGGCAATATCGCTTCCGCTGCGGCTGCGGCACTCGAGCGAGGTGATTCGGGCGCGTATATCGTGACGGATAGCGCGCCGGTATCGAGTCACGATCTGTATTCCCGCCTGCTTCGGCTTCATGGTCACGGTCTGCGATCCTTCGGCTTTCCCGAAACGCCGACCCGCCTCGCCGCACGTATCATGCTCGGCAACCGATCCGACAGCCTGCTGGCCAACGCGGCGTTCGATGGCGCGCGCTTTGCCGAAACCCTCGACTGGCACCCGCCTGTCGATTTCGATACCGGCCTGCGACGGACCATCGGCGAGGCCGCCGCATGAGCCGGATGCTGGATATATGCGTCAGTGTCTTCGCGCTGTTGCTGCTGTCGCCCGTCCTTGTGCTGGTGGCGCTGATCGTCCGGCTCGAACTCGCGCGGACCTGCATTGTTCTGGTCGCGCAGGTTCGGTGCCAGTGCCCGCCTGTTCGCCATGCCGAAGTTTCGCACCATGCGGGTCGGGACACCGCAATTGCCCACGCACCTCATGCCGGACGGCAAAGCCAGCGTGACCCGTGTCGGCGCGTTCCTGCGCCGGACCAGCATCGACGAACTGCCGCAATTCTGGAGCGTGCTGGTAGGCGACATGGCGCTGGTCGGGCCGCGCCCCGCCCTGTTCAACCAGCAGGATCTCATGGCCTTGCGCAAAGATGCCGGTGTCGATGCCTTGCGCCCCGGTATCACCGGCTGGGCGCAGATCAACGGGCGCGATGCTCTGCCGCTCCCCGAAAAAGTGGCGCTGGAACAGGTATATCTGGAACGCAGGTCGCTGGCATTCGACATCCGCATTCTTTTAGGGACCGTATCATACGTGTTCAGCCACAAGGGCATAACGCATTGACCATGCCGCAACGCCCCGATTCACCGAACACCGCACCGAACACCGCGCCGGCCAAGTCCCTGTTCATGGCTGTTTCGCGGTTTTCCGAAGCGGTCGTGGACCGCCTTGCGGCCTGGATAATCGAACTGGCAAGCCATGCCGTCCTGTGGCCGAGGCCCGTTAAGCGCGGGCTGGTCATTGCCGGAGATGCGGTGATTTGCGTGGTTGCGATCTGGCTCGCCTTTTCATTGCGGCTGGGCGAATGGCGGCTGTTCGACTGGCCGGTCGTGCGCTTCACGCTGTCGCTGCTCCTCGTCTGGTATCCTGTTGCCTGGTTCCAGCAGATATATAGCGCAATTTTCCGCTACACCGGACGCGGCGCGCTGGTCAGTCTTGCGGTTGGCATCTGCGGGACAATGGTGCCGCTCATCTATTTCTACATGATCCTGACATATCCGGGTGTACCGCGCACGATGGCCGTATTGGGACCGATGATGTTCCTGTTTGGCATGGCGCTGGCGCGGATCGTCGGGCGCTATATCCTGATCGACCTGTTCCATTCCCGTCCGGCAGCCGGCACGAAAGAACGTCGCACGCTGATCTACGGTGCAGGATCGCTGGGCCAGCGACTGGCGGCGTCGCTATCGGCGGAACAGGGCATGCGCCTGGTCGGCTATGTCGATGACGACGCGACGAAAAGAGGGCAGCGCCTCAATGGCCGGCGTGTGTGGCATTCCGACGATGCGGGCGACGCAATCGAACGGTCGGGAGCTACCCATATCCTGCTCGCAATGAGCGGTATAACCCGCCGTCGCAAGCGCGAGATCATCGAAGCGCTGGTCGACCATCCGGTCGAGGTTCAGGCCCTGCCGCCGATGCGCGAGCTGATCGAGGGCAAGGTCACCATGAGCGATTTGCGCACCATCGAGGTGGAAGACCTGCTGGGCCGGTCCGCCGTCGCGCCGGTGCCGGATCTGCTATCCAGGACGATTACGGGAAAGCGGGTGCTTGTTACCGGAGCGGGCGGATCTATCGGCAGCGAGCTTTGTCGGCAGGTCATCCGTTTAAAGCCCGCCGAACTCGTGCTGGCGGATGCCAATGAATTCGCTCTCTTCACCATCGGCATGGAGTTGGAGAAAATTGTCGCGTCGCTTCCTGCCGGACAACGTGGCTCGCTGGTCAGCCGGTTGGTCAATGTCACCGACCGCGACGCCGTCGCCCGCCTCTTTGGCGAGATGTTGCCGCAGACAATCTTCCATGCCGCCGCCTACAAGCATGTCCCGTTGGTCGAGGCCAATGTGCTGGCGGGCGTGCAGAACAACATCATCGGCACGATGAATTGCGCACTTGCGGCAAATGCCACGGGCGCCGAATGCTTCACTCTCATATCGACAGACAAGGCGGTGCGTCCACCCAATGTGATGGGCGCAACCAAGCGTGTATGCGAAATGCTGCTGCAAGCCATCGTGGACAAGGCGCGAGCGAGCGGCCCGGCGATTTGTCCCCTGTCACCATCTATTCGATGGTGCGGTTCGGCAACGTTCTTGGTTCGAGCGGGTCCGTCGTTCCGCATTTCCGCCAGCAGATTGCCGAAGGCGGTCCGGTTACTGTCACCCATCGCGATGTCACCCGCTATTTCATGACCATTCCGGAAGCGGCGCAGCTTGTCATCCAGGCCGCCGGCATGGCCGACGGAGGCGAGGTGTTCGTCCTCGATATGGGCGAACCGGTGCGAATCTGGGATCTGGCACATTCGATGGTGCGCCTTGCCGGGCTGACGGTGCAGGAAAACGGAAACGAGGGCGACCTCTCCATCATCGAAACCGGCCTGCGTCCGGGAGAAAAGCTCTACGAGGAACTTTTGATCGGCGACAATGCCCTGCCCACCGGGCATGAACGCATCATGCGTGCGCGCGAAGACTTCGTGAAATACGGCCCGCTGATGCTGGCCATCGAACGGCTCGATGCTGCCATCACCCGGAACGACGCGGTGGGCTGTCGTACTCTTCTGGCAGAACTGGTACCGACCCTGGCAACGCCGAAGCCCGGCGCGAACAGGACAGCAAACGGAATAAGCGAATGATGCGGTTGTTCAGAAACAACTGGTTGCAGGCCAGCCTGCTGATGCTGGTCGGTGCGGCCTTTGTGTTCGGGGGCAGCCCGCGTGCCGATGTCGCATCGCTCGTGCTTCTTCGCCCGCTCTCCATGCTTGTGCTGGCAGTAAGCGTCGCGGCGTTATGGCAACAAAACTGGTTGGGGAACCGGGCTGTCCTGGTAGTGGCTCTGGCATGGTTCGTCATGGTTCTGATCCATCTCGTTCCGCTTCCGCCAGGATTGTGGCAATCGCTGCCCGGCCGCGAGCTTGCAATGCAGATCGACGTGGCCGTCGGCCTTGATGTCTGGCGGCCGATATCGCTCGTCCCCTGGCGTACGCTAAACGCTGCCTTCGCGCTCTGCCTGCCGCTCGCCGTGCTGGTCCTGACGCTAGGCAGCGACCGGTCGGTCAAAACGAAGTTGATTTACCTGCTGCTCGGCTTCGTCGCGCTCAGCGCGGCAATGGGCGTGCTTCAGATCATCGGCGGCGCGGGCAATGTTTTCTACACATATCGCGTAACCAATTCCGACAGCGCCGTCGGCTTGCTGGCCAACCGCAACCATCACGCAATCTTCCTGTCGCTGGGTTTTCCGATACTCGCTGCGGCTCTCGCGCTCGCACCGGCTTCGGCGGAGAACATTCGTTTGCGCGAGTGGGCGGGCGCGGGCATCGGCCTGCTGTTGATACCCGTTATCCTGACTACCCAGTCGCGCGCCGGGATTATCGTGGCGTTGCTGTGCATGGGGCTGGCGTGGTGGGTTTACCGTTCGCCCATCGCAACTGCGCAACAGCGCCGCCGCCGCGTGATAGTCGATCCGCGTCTGGTGTTCGGCGGACTGGCGGCCGTCGGACTGGTCACGCTAACCACTCTGTTTGCTGCAACGAATGCCTTCGAGCGGGTCCTGCGGGTCGGACGCGAGGACGACGAAATGCGGTTGCAAATCTGGCCGGTGACTACCGATCTGGCCAACGAATTTGCACCTATCGGCAGCGGCATCGGCACTTTTGTCGAGATTTTCCAGACCGGCGAGCCCGCTGCAATGCTCCAGCCGTCTTTCGTCAACCACGCCCATAATGACTGGCTGGAGATCTACCTTACCGGCGGATTGCCCGCGCTGGCGATTGTCGTGTGCGGTATAGTCGTGGTTGGCCTGAAGGCCTTCCGGAACCTGTCGGCTGGCAATACGCCGCAGGACAAGGTCATTACACGGCTGGGCATTTCGATCATTGCGATACTGGCGATAGCCAGCCTCTATGATTATCCCCTTCGTACTCCCGCGCTAGCCGCGCTATTGGCTGCGGCGGTGGCAATGGCGGTATCGGGACGAACCAAGCTGACGGGCAAGCTGTCGGACGAATGAACGGGGTGGTTTGCCGGTTGGCACATCCCGCCGCCGCTGTTATCGGCCTGCCTCTTAGCAAAAAAGTGACCATGAACCCATTTATCATCCTGCTCGTTGCGTTCGGTCTCGTTCTATCCGGATGTGCCGCCAAAACCGTGCCGTTGCAGACGAACGCGAATCTGCAAGTGACGGACCAGACCGCCTTGCCCGTGCCGCTACGCGAAGATCAGGCGCAGCAGAGCCGCCCCTATCTTGTCGGCCCTTTCGATGAGTTGACGATCAGTGTCTTCGGAATCGCGGATCTGTCCGCGCAGGAGGTTCAGGTCGATGCGGCCGGCAACGTGTCCTTTCCGCTGGTCGGCAGCATCCCGGTTGCAGGCAAGACGCCCGGCGAAGTGGAAGCCGAGCTTGAACGGCGGCTGACCGAGAACTTTATCCGCAATCCGCAAGTCTCGGTGAACCTGACCAAGACAGTCAGTCAGGTCATTACAATCGACGGGCAAGTCACGAAACCGGGGCTGTATCCGGTCGTGGGCAAACTCACCCTCATGCAGGCGGTAGCAACGGCGCAAGGCACGACCGAATTCGCCAAGCTGGACGATATCGTGGTATTCCGGAATTCAGGCGGGCAACGCTATGCTGCGCTATACAATCTGGGCGCGATCCGTCGCGGGGTCTATAACGATCCGGAAATGTTCGCGGGCGACGTCGTCATCGTTGGCGACTCCACATCGCGCCGTCTGTTCCGCGATGTTCTTGCCGCAGCACCGCTGTTGGTCGCGCCCATTATCGCCATTCTTCAGTCAAACTGAACCGGAACCGAGTAGTGACTTCGAACGACGCAATGATGGCAGCGATGCGGAGCGACCTTCCCGACGAACTGCGCCCGCTCCAGCCAGCCCGTGTCGAAGGCACATCTCCTTACGCAGACAGCAACGCGATAAAGCCGGTCGTTGTCGAATACCTGCATATCATCCGCCGCCGCAAATGGTGGATCGCGGCCGTCGTGGTGGGCGCTGTCATGCTGGCCCTGGTGGCAACGCTGCTCATGCGGCCGGTTTATACCGCATCCACCCAGATCGAAGTCAGCCGCGACCAGAAAAACATCACCAGCGTGCAGGGTGTGGATTCATCGGAAGCCGGGCGTGACCAGGAATTTTACCAGACGCAATATTCGCTTCTGGAGGCGCGATCGCTGGCAGAACGCGTGGTGTCCAACATGAAGCTGGATACCCTCGCCGATTTCTGGGAAGCGCATGGCGTCGATCCTGCCGTATTCGACGATGCCGATGCGCCAACAGCCCGCCGTATCGGCAATAATAACGGCCCGCGACAAAGCGCGGCGGTTGAACTGCTGCTCGATAATGTGACAATTTCACCCATTCGCGGTTCGTCGCTGATCGAGATCGAATACTCGTCCTTCAATCCGGGCATGTCGTCCCGAATTGCCAATACATGGGCCAACGAATTCATCGCGCAATCCATCGCGCGCAAGTTCGATTCCACAACAGAAGCACGGACGTTCCTCGAACGACGGCTCGGCGAATTGCGCGACAAGGTGCAGGAATCGGAACGTGCCCTGGTCGATTTCGCCACCGCGCAGAACATCGTGACCATCGATGGCGGTAACAGCTCAAGCACTGGCAGTGGCAGCGCGCAGTTCCGGGAACGCACGCTAGCTGCGGACAGTCTTGAACAGCTGAACGACCAGCTTCAGACTGCGACCGCTGCCCGTATCGAGGCGCAGGCTCTGTCCCGGTCGAGCGGCAGTTCCAAGACCAATGCCACTTTGGCCACCCTGCGCCAGCAGCGTGCAATCTCCGCTGCGGAATACGCAGAACTTATGGTTCAGTTCGAACCCGGCTATCCGGCTGCACGTGCGGTGCAGCAACAAACGAATGAGCTGGATCGGGCGATTGCCAAGGAAGAAGCGCGCATATCCCGTGACACGCGCGAGCAGTTTCAAGCCGCTTCGGCGCGCGAGCAGGCCTTGCGGGCCAGAGTCGATACGCTGTCCGGCCGAGTGCAGGGTCAGCGACGGGCATCCATTCAATACAACACGTTCCAGCGCGAGGCCGATACCAACCGCCAGCTTTATGATTCTCTCTTGCAACGCTACAAGGAGATCGGGGTTGCTGGCGTGTCGGCAAACAATATCGCGATTATCGATGCAGCCCAGCCGCCGGGCAAACCCTCGTCGCCGAACCTGTTCGTCAACTTGTTGCTGGCAGTTGCCGCCGGGCTGGTAGGCGCGCTGGCGCTGGTATTTATCCTCGAACAAACCCGTGAAGGTCTGACCGACCCGACCCGCGCCGCAGATTTGCTGGGCATCCCGCTTCTCGGCAGCGTGCCCAAGGCGGATGACGACATCGATATCTCGGCCGAGATATCCGACCCGAAATCGGATTTGTCCGAAGCATATCTGGCGATCCGGTCGAGTCTGGCATTCACCACACAGCATGGTGTGCCACGCTCGCTAATGGTCGTAAGCTCGCAACCGGCGGAGGGTAAAAGTACCACGGCGCTGGCACTGGCCAATGTATTCAGTCGCGTCGGCAAGCGGGTGATCCTGATCGATTGCGATCTGCGAAATCCGTCGATTCATTCCTATCTCGGTCTTGGGCGCGACCGGGGCGTCAGCAACTATCTGGCTGGGGACGACGATGTCGCCGGACTGGTTCAGGATACAGAGTTCGGCTTCGATTTCATTGCTACCGGGCCTACTGTTCCAAGTGCTGCGGAACTGCTGAGTTCGGACCGTCTTGCAATGCTGCTTCGCAAGCTGGAGGGTGATTACGATCACATTATAGTCGATTCCGCCCCGGTTATCGGCCTTGCAGATGCGCCGCTTGTCAGCCGCACCGTCGAAGCCGTCCTGTTCGTTGTGGAAACGGGCGCGGTTTCCGTGCGCGGGCTGCAAACTGCGCTCGACCGCCTGCGTGCCGCGAACGCGCCATTGATCGGTTCGGTGATGACCAAGTTCGACGAAAAGAACGCCGAATACGGCTACGGTTACGCTTATGATTACAGCTACGGGTCGCGCTCGCAAAAATCGCAAGCGGCTGCGGAAGCCACCGGTGCGTAAGAAGAAGCCGGCCCGCGCGCGCGAAGCCGCAAAGCCTGTTCGTCCATTCATCTGGGTTATGGCCGCGGCAGGCCTTGCTGTCGGCGCATATTCCGCAGCGTTCAGCTTCGCAGTATTGAACGACACCAGCCGCCCTCAACTGGCGTTGCTGGCACATGATGGTTTGCCACGCGCGACCGCGAAGTTGGGAGATTTGGCTACTCTATCCGCCGCCCAGTCCGCTTCGGAAAATGCCTCTGTCGATGCAGGCGTGCTGCCGCCGTCGATGATCAGCGGGATCGGTCTTGCCATGCCCACCAAGGCACAGGCCCGTATCGAAGGCCTTGCGTCTGGATGCCTTGAAGGCAACTCCGCTGTCCGGCGCGTCGTTGCGGCAATTGTCGTTCGTGGCGCAATCGAATGCGAAGCGACGCGAGCTTCTCGATCTGGCGCAGCGTATCAGTCGGCGCAATGTCCTGGCGGCATTGCAATTGAGTGAAATGAAGCTGCGTGCCGGAGACAACGCGGGCGGCCTGGCCACGATCGAACAATCGCTGACCACATCGCGCGATGTCGATACCGTCGTGTTTCCCATCCTGTTGGGCGCCGCTACCGTCGATCCGCAGTTTTCGGCGCGTTTGTCGAGCCGGATGCAAGCGGGCCCGGCATGGGCGGAACGGCTGGTACGCTGGGCGATAGCCAACCCGGCCAGCCTGTCAGGACTGAGCGCATTCGTGGATGATTTACCGGAAAGTTCACCTGCGCTGGCCGTAGGATACGGGCAGCAGATGGTCGATCTGCTCGCGGCACGCGGCGAGTATGATGCAGCGTTTGCCACCTATGCCGCGTATGCAGGGCAAGCGCCGGACAGAAAGGCCATCGAACGCGGCCTCTTTGCCCCGCTGGACTGGAAACTGACCGATGCGTTCGACACTGGAGCCCGTGTGTTCGGCGAAGACGCGATAGAAGTGTTTGTGGGGGCAGGCAGGCAGGGCGAAGCCGCTCGGATCGTCACCCGGATGCCAGCCGGCGCGACGCGACTGGACCTGCTGGCAAGCGAGACTGTTGGCGCAGGGGCGCAGATCAGCCTGGTGATGAACTGCCTTTCGGGCACATCGGTCCTGCCCGGCTCGGAGGCATCGGCGCCCCTTGCGAACGGCACGCTGAAATTTCCAATTGCCGTGCCTGCCAATGGCTGCCGGTATCAGCAGCTGACCCTCCTGCTGGAAGGCGGCAGCGAAGAAGCGGGCGCGATTCTCCGGCGCGCACGATAGATGCGCCTGCTTGCAATCATTCCGGCTCGTGGTGGCTCCAAAGGCTTGCCGGGCAAGAACATCCGCCCGCTCGCAGGAAAACCCCTGATTGTGTGGAGTATCGAACAGGCGGCAGCCGCTAACGGCGTAACCGATATTGTCGTTTCCACCGATGCCGGTGATATTGCCGGTATAGCGAAAGAGGCAGGTGCGAGCGTGCCATTCATGCGGCCCGCTGAACTCGCCGGTGACGCCGTCGCGACCGAGCCGGTCATGCGCCATGCCTTGCTGGAAATGGAACGCGAACACGGACACTACGACGCGGTCATGCTGTTGCAGCCAACCTCGCCCTTCCGCCACGCCGGAACGCTGGATCGCGCCATCGAACAATTTATCGCAAGTGGTGCGGATAGCCTGTTGGGGGTCGCGGAAAGCCACGCGTTCTTCTGGCAGCACGGCCCGACACCAACGGCATCATACGACTATCGCAAGCGCCCCCGCCGTCAGGATATAGCTGACCACGATCGTCAATATCGCGAAACCGGATCGATCTACATTACTGCGCGCGATGCTTTTCTCGAAGGCAACAATCGGCTCGCTGGCAAAATCGAACTGTTCGAAATGGCGCAGGAGGAAAGTCTGGAAATCGACACGGCGACCGATTTCGCCATTGTCGAAACCCTGATGAAAAACAGCTTTTCCGCATGAGTGTTATCCCATGATTATAGACCGTGACATCACCCCGCTGATAGTCTTCAGCGAAGATGACATCGTCGCCGCACTTCGCAAGATGAATGCGAACAAGCGCGGTTTCGTCTTCGCCGTATCGGGCTCCGGCCAACTGCAAGGCGTCTTGACCGATGGCGATGTGCGCCGCTGGCTGGTGGATGGCGGCACATTCGATTTCGATACCAGTGTCCTGAAGGTCGCAAACCGCAAATTCACCTCCGTTCGCGACGGCGAAAGCGACGATGCGATACGCGCGCGCTTTTCCGATCAAGTCAACTTCCTGCCAATCGTCAACGATCACGATCATCTGATCGGCGTGGTATGGCGCGCGAACGAACGCATGACGATTGCCGGACACGAAATCGGCGCAAACGCGCCCGCTTACGTCATCGCGGAGATCGGCAACAACCATAACGGCTCGCTCGACCTGGCAAAAGAGCTGGTCGATCTCGCTGCCGAAGCTGGTGCGGACAGCGCCAAATTCCAGATGCGCGACATGGCCACGCTGTATCGCAATGACGGCGATGCCGACGATGAAAGCGCCGATCTGGGCGCGCAATACACGCTCGATCTGCTGGCGCGTTTCCAGTTGAAGGATGACGAGTTGATCGCCGCATTCGATCACTGCAAGGCGCGCGGTATCCAGCCATTATGCACACCGTGGGACGAAATCAGTCTGGCGAAACTGGAAGACTACGGAATGCCCGCTTACAAGCTGGCGTCCGCCGATCTGACCAACCATACCTTGCTGACGGCTATGGCCAAGACGGGCAAGGTGCTGATCTGTTCTACTGGCATGTCCACGCAAGCCGAAGTGGAAGAGGCGGTCGCGTTGTTGAAGAAGCACAGCGCCCCGTTCGTTTTGCTGCATTGCAATTCGACATATCCCGCGCCGTTCAAGGACATCAATCTGGCCTATATGGACACGCTTGCGGCATTGTCCGGCAACGTCGCAGGATACTCCGGACACGAACGCGGCATTCACGTTCCGGTCGCTGCCGTTGCGCGCGGGGCGAAGGTGGTGGAAAAGCATTTCACCGTGGACCGGTCGATGGAGGGGAACGATCACCGCGTATCGCTGCTGCCCGGCGAGTTTCGCGAAATGATCCAGCAGATCCGCGATGTGGAATCGGCCATTGGCACGGACAAACCGCGCTCTGTGACCCAAGGTGAAATGATGAATCGCGAAGTGCTGGCCAAGTCGGTCGTCGCGGCACGCCCCCTTTCGCAAGGGCAGATCATTGCCGATGCGGATATGGAATTGCGCAGTCCGGGCCAGGGTCTGCAACCCTATTTCCGGCCCAAATTGGTCGGTCGCGCTGCGGCACGCGCAATGGCACCGGGCGATTGTTTCTTTCCCAGCGACCTGGCCGACGATGCACCCAAGGCGCGCCATTACAATTTCAACCGACCGTTCGGATTGCCGGTGCGCTATCATGATCTGCGCACGATGGTTGCCGGCACGAATTGCGACCTCATCGAATTCCACATGTCTTACAAGGATATGGAGGTCGATATAGAACGTGCGCTGGGTGACGAACGGTTCGATGTCGATCTGGTGGTCCATAGCCCCGAACTGTTCGCAGGCGATCATGTGATGGATTTGTGTTCGCCCGACGCCGGCTATCGCGCGCGTTCTATTGCCGAGTTAGAACGCGTTATCGAAGTTACCCGCACGCTTACACCGTATTTCACGAAAGCCAGCCGCCCGCCGATCATCGTGAATGTCGGCGGCTTTTCGGCGGATGGTCCGATCCCCGTCGCCGAACGCCCGGCGATGTATGCGCTGGTGGCTGACGCCCTGCGACAAGTCGATCAGGACGGCGTGGAAATCATTCCGCAAACCATGCCCCCCTACCCGTGGCATTTCGGCGGTCAGAGGTTCCACAACCTGTTCATGTCGGCGGAGGATATCACCGAATTCGGCGGCGAACACGGCTACAATATCTGCCTCGATATTTCCCATTCGGCGCTGGCTGCAAACCATACCAAGAAAAGCTTCGAAAGCTTTCTCAACCAAGTCGGGGCGCTTACCCGTCATCTGCACATTGTCGATGCGGAAGGGGTCGATGGCGAAGGATTGCAGATTGGCGAAGGCACGATAGATTTCGGCATGGTCGCGCGTGTGCTGAATGAAAAAGCGCCGGATGCCGGGTTCATACCGGAAATCTGGCAGGGGCATAAAGACAACGGCGCTGGCTTCTGGACCGCGCTCGAAAAGCTTGAAGAGTGGTTCTGACACGCGTTTCGCGCACATTGTTGATCGGTTCGGGCTCGATCGGTCGCCGTCATGTGGCGAATATTCAGGAATTGCGGCCCGATATGGCTTTTGCGCTGGTCCGGCGCGGTTCGTACAAAGACGATTATTCCGACGGCCTGGCCGCTCCGGTATTCGGCAGTGTAGCAGATGCACTCGGCTGGAAACCACACATGGGCATCGTTGCGACCCCGTCCGATCTGCATTTCGCCCCTCTGTCGCAACTGCTGGGTGCCGGCGTCGCGACGTTTATAGAAAAGCCGATAGTGATCGACGGACCGAATTGCGCGTCGCTTCAGGCCCGGTCGGTGGCCAGCCTCCCTCCCACACAAACCGGCTGCGTCCTGCGATTCTGTAGAGGCCGTCGCGCAGCTTAAAGGCTGGATCGCGGATGGCAGGCTAGGCACGATTGCGCGCGCGCGGATCGAATGCGGGCAATATCTGCCGGACTGGCGCCCGGGCACGGATTACCGCGCATCCTATTCCGCATCGTCATCGCGTGGGGGCGGTGTCATTTTCGATCTGATCCACGAGATCGACCTGGCAGTATTTCTGTTCGGGGATTGCGACCTGCAATACGCCCATTCGGCCAACCGTAGCGCGTTGGAAATCGACAGCGAAGACGTGGCGATCCTCCACCTCGTATCGGACACCGGAGTGCCCGTCACAATCGGACTGGATTATGTCGCGCGCGCACGCACGCGCAATGTCGAGATTATCGGCGAAGCCGCCAACGCCCGGCTCGATCTTGCGAATGGCGAGCTGACGCTGACCCAGCCGGATGGTTCGGTAGAGCGGCATACGGACGGGTTCGATACCGATGCGGCCTACAAGCTTCAGTTCACGGAGCTTTTAGCCAGCATCGAGAGCGGCACACCGACGCGCATACCCTTGCACGAAGGTCTGCGCGCAACTAAAATCGCCATAGAAGCCAAGGGTCGTACCACAAGCTTTGAAAGTCCATCGATATGACAGTGATCTGCACCATCTGCGCGCGCGGTGGATCGAAAGGGGTTCCCGGCAAGAACATTCGGATGCTCGCCGGCAAACCATTGATCGTACACACTATCGAACTGGCGCTTGCCCATCCGCGGATAGACGCCGTGCATGTTTCAACCGACAGCGAAGCAATCGCCGACGTTGCGCGCAAAGCAAACGCAAATGTGCCGTTTCTTCGCCCGGCGGAACTGGCCACGTGCAGTGCGGGAAAACTGCCTGCAATCATCCATCTTGTCGAACATTTGGAGGGGCTGGGAACGATTATAGACACCGTCATCGATTTCGATCCCACCTCCCCCCTTCGTGCCGCAGAAGATATCGACGCTTGTCTCGACCTTATCGATGGCGGCGCGAGTTCAGTCATCACCGGATATGAGGCGGACAAAAATCCTTATTTCAATATGGTCGAAACGGATGCCGATGGCATCGCGGGCCTATGTAAAACGAGCCCGAACGGCAAAGTGTTGGCTAGACAGGCTGCGCCGAAAGTTTTTGCAATGAATGGATCGGTTTACGCATGGCAACGGGCGGCATTATCCGACAATATGTGGGACGCGCAGCCGAGGCTGCATGTCATGCCACGCGAGCGATCTATCGACATCGATTCCGAGATAGACTTCGCGCTGGTCAAATTATTGATTGAAGCAAAGGGTTTGTAATGAGCGGGATGTTTGCCTTGGACGGCAAGGTGTGTGTGTTGACAGGCGGTGGCGGTATTCTGGGTTCGGAAATGGCGCGCGGCCTGATCGAAAACGGTGGCGTCGTGGCAATCGTCGATCGCGACAAAGCAGCGGCATCGAAACTGGCCGATGAACTGGGCGATAGAGCGCATGCCTTCCCCTGCGATATCAGCGAACCTGATGCCGTCGACACATTGCAAAGCGATGTGGAGGCGAAGCTCGGCGGTGTATCCACGCTGGTCAACAATGCCGCCACGAAGAGCGAAAATTTCTTCACACGCTTCGAAGATTTTCCGCTTGCGGATTGGGATGAGGTGATGGCTGTCAATGTTCGGGCGGCGATGGTGTGTTGCCAGCGGTTTGGCCGTCGCATGGCGGAACGTGGTGCCGGAAGCATTATCAATACCCTGTCGATCTATGGCATCGTTGCACCCGATCAGCGTATATACGAGGGCAGCGAATATGAAGGCGCGCCGATCAATACGCCGGAAATCTACAGCACCAGCAAATCCGCATTGTGGGGGCTGACGAAGTATCTTGCGTCCTATTGGGGGCATCGCGGTGTGCGTGTGAACGCGATCACGCCGGGCGGTGCGCAGTCGGGCCAGAACGATATATTCGTCGATCGTTATTCCGCGCGCGTCCCCTTGGGCCGGATGGCAAAGCCGGCCGATTTGGCAGGCGGCGTATGCTATCTTGCTTCCGACGCAGCATCCTATGTTACCGGGCATAATCTGGTAGTCGATGGTGGACTGACGGTATGGTGACACCGACATTCATCATCGCCGAAGCGGGCGTCAATCATGACGGATCGCTGGAAAAGGCGTTGAAACTCGTCAAAATCGCTGCCGATGCGGGCGCGGATGCGGTCAAATTCCAAACCTTCAGGACGGATGAAGTGGTAACGCCCGACGCTGCCAAAGCGGATTACCAACAGCGCCAGACCGGCGAAGGCAGCCAGTACGACATGATCCGGAAGCTTGAGCTGGACGATAATGCCCACCGCAAAATCGCCGACACGTGCGAACGATACGGTATAGAATTCATGTCGACGCCCTTTTCCACCTGGGGCCTGAACCTGTTGCTCGGCCTTGGCATGAAGCGCATAAAAGTCGCTTCGGGAGAGCTGGTCAATCTACCACTGTTGCGTGGTATAGCGGGCCGCAAGCTGCCGATCATCCTGTCGACCGGCATGGCCACGATGGCCGAGGTCGAACGGGCGGTCGGATGGATACGCGATGCCTGGAAAACGATTGGGTTTACCGCCCAACCAAACGATCTGATTGTGTTGCATTGCACATCCGATTATCCCGCCGCACCTGAAACCGTGAACTTGCGCGCGATGACGACTATGGCTGACGCGCTGAACGTGCCGGTGGGATATTCCGATCACACTCTGGGTGATACGATATCGATTTCCGCCGTAGCGCGAGGCGCCTGCGTCATCGAAAAGCATTTTACAATCGATCAAAGCGATTTCGGGCCGGACCATTCAGCGTCGCTCAGTCCCGAAGAATTGACGGCGATGGTGCGCGGCATCAGGGCCGTCGAGGTTGCGATGGGCGACGGGGTCAAGGCGCCGCAGCCGAACGAATTGCGGACCCGCGACCTGGTCCGGCGCAGCGCCTATGCGCGGCAAGCCATTGCAGCTGGTGAGAGGCTGGGCGAAGACAATATCGTGTTTCTGCGCCCCGCAGGCGGGATTCCCCCCAACGACGCCGATCGACTGTTCGCAGCAAAAGCGGCCAAGCCTATCGCCGCAGCCGCGATGGTAGGCGACAGCGATTTGGCGTGACTGCCCGTAAGCGCATTACCTATCTAACCGGAACACGCGCTGATTTCGGTTTGATGGAGCCTATATTACAGGAGATTAGCCGCTCGCCGCAGCTGGAGCTACAACTTGTGATAACCGGTATGCACCTGTCCGACCGTTTCGGACGCACCGAACATGAAGTGGCCGCGTCCGGAATACCGATCGCGCACCGCATTCCAGTTCCCGTCGATGATGACAGCGGGCGCGGCATGGGCGTATCCGCGGGAATGGTCACTGCCGGCATGGCAGAGTACTTTGCCGACAATGCGTGCGATGCAATGATGCTGCTGGGTGACCGGGGCGAAATGCTGGCAGGCGCAACGGCTGCGTTGTTTGCGCGAATTCCGACAGTACATATTGCAGGCGGCGACCGGAGCGGGTCGGTGGATGATTCAATCCGACACGCGGTATCCAAACTTTCCCACGTTCACTGTGTATCGGGTGCGGACAGCGCGCAGCGGTTAATCGGGTTGGGCGAAGACCCCGGCCATATTCACGATGTCGGCGCACCGGGATTGGCCGGGCTGCAAGCCCTCTCCACTGTCTCCCTCACGCATCTGGCCGAAACCTATGGCTTCGATCCAGATGAGCCCTACGCGGTGTTGCTATTCCATCCGGTGGTGCAGGATGCCGACGATGCCGGCAAGCAATGGAGTGCAATATTTGCAGCTCTTGCCAGGTTCGAGATGCAGACCGTGTGCCTGCTCCCCAATGCCGACCACGGCACCGATGCGATCCGTTCGGCCATTATGCGCCAGAACAACCGGGGCAATCAAGCGGGCAGCTTCACCGTAGTCGATCACATGCCGCGCACGCATTTTCTATCGGCCGTGCGGCACGCAGCCATGCTGATAGGAAACTCGTCCAGCGGCATTGTCGAAGCGGCCAGCCTGGAAACCGCCGTGGTCAATGTCGGCGATCGTCAGCAGAACCGCCTTCGCAGTGCCAATGTGTTCGATACGCCTTGTAATACCGCGAGCGTAACACAGGCTATCGAGCTGGCGCAGAAATTCGATGCAATCGGTGTCGCGAACGCCTATGGCACAACCCATGCCGATCGCGACATACGGCGTGTGCTGGAAGAGACGGATTTTTCCGATCCGGCATTGTTGAAAAAGGCGATGCCGTACTGATGACTGTCCTGAATGCCTGAACCGAAACTGATCGTGATTGGCGCAGGCGGCTTCGCGCGGGAGGCTGCATGGGCAGCTTCCGGGGCGTCTAAGCCGTGGGAAGTAATCGGATTTTGCGACGACAATACGTCCTCGCACGGGCAAGTCCTGAATGGCGTGCCGGTTCTTGGTGGATTGGATCGCCTAGCCGACTATCCTACAGCGCGCGTTGTAATCGCAATCGGCAATCCGCGCACCCGGCGCGCCGTTGTTGCCAAGTTGGGCGACACGATGTCCGACCGGTTTGCAACTGTCATACACGCCAGCGCCCAAGTCTCTGCGGATGCTTCCATCGCAGCCGGCAGTATCATTTGCGCAAATGTCTCGATTACCTGCCAGGTGACGATTGGCGCGCATTCGATTGTCAATCTGAACAGCACCATCGGCCATGACACGGTGATCGGCGATTATTGCACTCTTGCCCCACTCGTCGGCTGTTCGGGTGCAGTAACCTTGGGCGATGGGGTCGAGATCGGCACCGGAGCCGTGGTTCGGCAGGGTATTTCGGTTGACGATGGCGGTATGCTGGGCATGGGCGGCGTGTTGACAAAAGATGTCGGCGTCAACGAATTGTGGCTTGGCAATCCGGCGGCCTATCGTCGCGATCTGCCCGTCTGGGGCATGCCCAAAAAGGCAGCGGGTGCATGAACGTCCGGACTGCGACAATACCTGCCGCCATAGCCGATGTAACGCTTTCCGGCGAAGCAAGCGTGGCCGATGCGCTGGCGTCCCTGACGGCCAGCGGCAAGGGCGTTGCCTTGCTGATAGATGCGGATGGCCGACTGGTCGATCTGTTCACCGATGGCGATTTGCGACGGTTCCTGTTGGCAGGATACGCCATGCAGACGCCGCTGCGCGAGTGCCGCGCCGGGGGCGACGCGCCGCCGCGCAGCCCGCATACCATCTCCTTCGGGACCAGCCGCACGGAAGCATTGGCGGAAATGGACCGGCTGAGGATCGACCATCTGCCGGTGCTTGCTGCGGACGGAAAAGTCGCGGGATGCTATCTGCGACGGGACATCGGGCAACGCATCTGGCTGTCGACACCGCATATCGGCGAAGAAGAGCTACAATATGTAAACGAAGCTTTCGCCACCAACTGGGTCGCCCCGCTCGGCCCCAATGTGGACGGGTTCGAACGGGAGCTGGCGCACAAGGTCGAGGTCGGCCATGCGGCTGCGCTCTCATCGGGAACCGCGGCGATACACCTTGCTCTGGTGATGCTGGGCGTGAAGTCGGGCGATCGCGTAATCTGTTCATCCTACACTTTTGCCGCCAGTTCCAATCCAATCCTGTATCAGGGTGCGGAACCGGTTTTCGTCGATGCCGAGGATGCCAGCTGGAACATGTGCCCAATCGCGCTGGAACGCGCGCTGGACGCCTGTCGCAAAGACGGGAAACCGGCAAAGGCCGTGATCGTGGTGGACCTGTACGGCCAGGCCGCCGATTACGAAGCCATCCTTCCAATCTGCGAACGGTTCGGCGTGCCGGTCGTGGAGGATGCCGCGGAAGCTCTGGGCGCAAGTTATCGCGGCAAGCCATGCGGCGGCTTCGGCACAATCGGGATCTATTCTTTCAACGGCAACAAGATCATCACCACTTCCGGCGGCGGAATGCTGGTGTCGGACGATCCCGACAGGGTCGCCCATGCCCGGAAGCTGGCGACGCAGGCGCGCGACGATGCGCCGTGGTACGAGCATTCGGAACTCGGGTACAATTACCGGATGAGCAACGTGCTGGCCGGTATCGGACGCGGCCAGCTCGGTGTGCTGGACGAACGGGTGGCCGCGCGCCGCGGTGTGTTTGACCAGTATCGCGAAGCACTGGCCGACGTGGCGCAGATTCAGTGGATGCCCGAACGCGACGGCAGCTTTTCCAATCGCTGGCTGACCACTTGCACCCTGACCGACGGGCTCGACCCGCAGACCATATGTACTGACCTTGCCCGTCTCGATATCGAAGCGCGGCGGACATGGAAGCCCATGCATCTCCAGCCCCTTTATGCCGGCGCCCGATACTTCACCGCAGGAGGTAATGCCGATGTTGCGGCGCGCCTGTTCGATACCGGGCTGTGCCTGCCGTCCGGCTCGAATATGACCAGCGCCGAAGTCGAGCGCGTTTGCGAGGCTTTGTCGAGCGCGGTTGCGCGCGCGGCAGGCTGACTGGCGGCGGCGGGCAATGTTTGCCGGTCTGGCGCGCAATATCGCCATAACCGGCGTTGCATACTTCATCATCAGCGCCATCGGCCTGCTGCTCGCCCCGTTTCTGATCGCAGCCTACGGTTTGGCGGGATACGGGCAAATCCTGCTGGCCCGGATATTCCTGCCCAGCGCGACTTTCGGCGCATTCGACATGGGCGTCGGCGAGAATACCACTCGTATAGTCGCATCATCGCGTGCGAATGGCGATGCAGAAAAAGCTGGCCGGTCGCTTACTTTGCTGTTTGCTCTGGCGCTGGGCATGGGGATCATTCTCGGCACAGTGCTGGCTCTGCTGGCACCATCGATTGCCGGCTGGCTTTCCATCTCACTGGACCAGCGCGACGGATTTATCGCGATCCTTCGCATCACCGCCGCGCTTGAACCCTTTCTGTTTGTCGCCTTGCTGGCGGAAGGGGTGCTGAAAGGCTGCGAGGAATTCAAGCGGCTGCGCACCTGCGAGGTGGTTTCGGCTGTCTTGTATGCCAGCCTTGCGGTCGCTGCAATCCTGGGCGGTCTGGGGCCAAACATGGTGGCAGGTGCGCTGCTGGCGGGCCTGTGCATTCGCGCTTTGCTGGCCGTGTGGTGGAGCCGGCCTCTGCTTGAAGCCCTCGGCATAACGGCCATGCGCTGGACCCGCGACGTGCGCCGCGACGTGCTGGCCTGGACGTCCACCATGTTCCAGAACAAATTGCTCGGCACAGCGCAAACCCAGCTGGGTGCGCCTTTGCTCGGTGTGTTGGTGGGGCCGGGAGCGGTTGGCCTGTACGACGCCATCGTACGCATCCCGCGCTTCGTGAAATCCATCTTTTCGCTTCTGAGCACCACCGTTCTACCGCTTGCTTCGCGCTTGCGCGCAGGCGGCGAACAGGATGATCTGCGACGTCTGGCCCGGGTCGGCATTCTTGCCAGTTTCGTGATGTGCGCGCCACTTGCCGCGATGGCCGCTGTGTATGCGGAACCTATCCTGCGGCTGTGGATCGGAGCGGACATCGCGCGGTATTGGCCGTGGCTCGCGATCATGTTCGTGGTCCCGCTGGCAAATATGCCCCGCAGTTTCGGCGGCAGCGTGGTGCTGGCGGACCATCAGGCCGTGCGTATCCTCAACCGGCTTTTTCTGCTTCAGATCGTGCTTCAGATCGCCATTGCAGTGTATCTTTTGCCACGTTTCAATCCGTGGAGTTTCGTCATCGCCGAAGTCACCACGGTATCGGGAATGCTGGTGTTCCAGATGGCTGTAATCGGACGCCGCCTGCACCTGGATGCTGCGCTATGGTGGCGGTTGCTTGCCATATTAAGCACAGCTGCCGTCATCGCCCTTGCTGTGCGATTTTCAATGCCGATGGAACCGGGGATCTTGATGCTGGGAGTGGCACTCGTCGTCGGAGTTTGCGCTTCTTACGCCGTGTCGCCGTTTGTCGCAGTCGACCGGGCGACGCGAAAAATACTCGCCCGGCTCGCCAAGGACAGTTTGCTTGAGCGGCGGCGCCGGTGATGCCCGTTCGGGCATGGAAGGCGTTGCTCCGGATAGAACTTTTGGGCACAGGAGGGCTTCTGGCCACAGCGCGGCCAGCCTGCCACACGGACTTATCATGACTGCCCCCTCAAACCGCAAAAGGATCGGCCTTATCGTCGATCATCCTCTGCGTGATTTGCCGGGAATGGTCCTGCTGGCGCACGAACTGACTTCGCTTGGGGCCGAAGCGGTGCTTGTTCCGCTATATGCACAGGGTATCGATGTCCCGCTGCTGCAACTCGATGCCGTAGTTCTCAACTTTGCGCGCCAGATCAATATGCCGCTGGCGCGCACATATCGCGACCTCGGCCTGGCCGTATATGTGCTCGACACCGAAGGCGGCGTGATGTCGGAAACCGGGCGGGTTTCTCCTGCCCAGATTGCGCAATATGTACGCGACAGTGGCTTTGCCGCATTGCTGGAGGGATATTTTTTCTGGGGTTCGGCGCTGCGCGATGCGTTTGTTGCCGCCGACGTCCTGCCGGAAAACAAGCTGCATCTGACCGGATGCCCGCGTTTCGACTACTACACCAGCCGCTATGCCCACATGGAAACACCGAAGCGAACGGACCATGTACTGGTCAACACCAACTTTCCCGCCGTCAATCCACGTTTTGCGGCGAACGGGGACAACGATCTGGCTGCCTTGCGGTCGGTCGGCATGGAGGAGAGTTACATACTGCAACTGCGCGATGATAATTTGCGCGTAATGGCAGGTATGCTGGATCTGGTCGGCAAACTGGCGCGCGACATGCCGGCACGGGAATTCGTGGTCCGACCGCACCCGTTCGAACGACACGAAGCGTATCACGAAGCATTCGGCACGCTTCCCAATGTATCCGTCGATCCCGATGGCCCGGTGCTGGATGCACTTCGCGGGGCGCACGCTGTGTTGCACTTGAATTGCAGCACTGCCATCGAAGCACTCATGCTCGGAATTGCGCCCGTATCCCCGGAATGGATCAATACCGATTTCTTGCGGGGTCACGCGCCGCTGCCGAGCCGGGCCAGTCGTTCGGTCGCAGATTACGGTTCGATGCTGGAACTGCTGGACTCGCCCGATCCGGCGCGTGGTTTTGCGATGCAGGAAACCTATGACAGCTTAGCTGCGCCGTTCTTCCACACCAATGACGGACATGCAGCCGCACGGGTTGCGAATATCCTTGTTGAAAGGTCTTCACCTGCCGACCGTCCGTCGCTGCATTTTGGCGCATCGATCAGGGCATCGCGCGCAGGTGCAACGATCATGCAACGGCTACAGGGGCTGGGCGGCAACATCGCTGGAACGCAAACCATGCTGAAGCTTCGCGCGCGGCTTCAAAAGAAACGTTCGGCAAAAGGGTTCGGTATCGCTGAAATCGCAACGCTTCTTGGCAAGATCGCTGCATCTACCGGCACCGAGATGCAGCGTGTCGATGCGGTACGGCATCCTTTCACACGCACTGCGCTTTCCAGCATCGTTATTGCACCGGCAGACCCGTCATGATCAGCATCGGCATGGCAATCCTGGGCCTGCTGTCCGTGTTCTATCTGTGGCAGCGACAGCGTCCGGCATTCATTGCCGGATTTATCGTTCTGTTCGGCCTGACTTATCGCATCCTGGACGTTCTTTATCTCGATCTGGCCGGGCCAATCTACGCCATCGAGCTGGACCGATATGTCGGTGGAAACGGTGCAACTGCCGTGTTCGTTCTGGCTGTTCTGTGCTTTGTCGCCCCGCTGGGCTGGCTCGTCAGTCATCGCCGCATTCTGGCCGGAATAGAAAGCACCATTCCCAATCACGCCTATCTTCGCGGGCTACAGCAGCTCGCCCTGCTTGGATCGGTCGCTTATATCGCGCTGCTTTACCTCGACTTACTGCGGATCGGCGTTATCCCGCTTTTCATCGGTATGGATCGGCTGGAATATGAAGATATTGCCGGGCTCCTGCACGGGCCAAGCTACCAGATGAACTTCCTGGTCAGCGCCACATTCGGCATTTTTACGGTGCTGCCAAGATTGCAGGGCGGGCGTTATTCGATCAGCTTTGTCGGTTTGCTTTTCGCGTTCCTGTTTTATTGGGGGCTGACCGGAAACAGGTTCAGCGCTTTTCTGGTCACCCTGTCCTATTACGCCATGCCGTTCGCAGTCGTGGTGGCCATGAATGCCAAAGGTATCTTGCAGCGGCGACAGTCGCGCGAGGTATGGTCCTCTTTGGTATCGGCACGCGTGCTGGTGCCGCTCGGCGTTGTCGGCGCGATCGGGGCGGCCACGGCATTGGTCGTAAACAGTTATTACGAAGTGCGTGGATATGCGGACCCTGCTTTTCAAATTGGCCAGCGGGTGTTGGTACAGCCGATCCAGTTGTGGACGACGACATGGCAGTCCGTTCAGGATGGAACGATTGCCGGCGAGGTCAATCGAGATGCGCTGGATTATGCAATCGTCGATCCGGTAATCGAAACGAACACATCGATCCTGTACCTCATGGAACAGCAGCTCGGTTATTTCCGCGCGTTGGAACTTATTACGCAAGGGCAGCAATATGCAGGCGGCTATCCAGAGATATTCTTCGAAATATTCGGGACCTGGCTGGCATTTCCTCTCATGCTGCTGCTGGGCACGGTTGCCGCTTTCCTGCTGTATTTGTTCGTCCGATCAGTAGCGCTCGGCCGGGCTCTGACCGCCATGATGGCGATCTATCTGTTCTTCGGTTTCATGGTTGCATATGTCGGGGGAATGCTGAACTTTCTTTTCGTTTCAACCTATTGGATCAAGGTCACGTTGCTAATCATTGTTGCGATCATGGAAAAGAACCTGCTCACGACCAAAACGTCCTCTGCGCAGCATCGCACCAGCCCACCTCGCGCATCCGGTAGGCTGACGTAATCCGACAAGGCCTATGAACAAACTCCCGATCATTACCACGCTGGCGGAATATCAGACCGTATTCTGGCGCGACGTCGGGCTGGAACTGAAGCGTGCAGGGCACTCGGTGCGCTTCCTGTCATTCGACAGCCGTAGCAACGAAATGCTTGCCGTTGCCGATCTCGATTTCGTGGACGCTACCGCCTCTGCCAATCGCAAGCGCCTGGGCGATAGCGATCCGGCGGAAGTTGCCGCACGGTTCGGAATGGACCGCCTCGGATTTTGGCTGACGCATGAGAAGTACGCTTTTGACGAGACGGATACGCCGGTCCTGATGCGAAAGCTGGCGGGGTCGTTACTTGCCGCCGATGCGGCGATCGGTTCGTTATCCGATGATGCCGATCCCGTGATGGTGCAGGAACTTGGCGGTTTTCTTTCGGTTATCGGTAGCCATTTTGCGGCCCTTCATCGCAGCATCCCCAGCATCCTGATCGAACCCAGCTTCTTTCGCGGACGGTTGCTGTATCTCGAAGGCGATATCGCCGCTAAAAAACTGGCTCCGGATATGCGGGCGGACCCCGCTGGCGCGGTCGCCGCATATATTGCCGAGACGCTAGAAAAAAGCGCAATCATTATTCCCGAAAAGGATCGCCATCAGTATACCACCGCCTTCCGCAAGATCGTGAAAGTGAAGAACCTGAAGCGCCTCGGTGAAAAGCTTGTCGACAAGCACATTCTGGGAAAAGAGCAGGAGTTTGGCCATATCGGCAGCCATGTCGGCCAACATGCGAAAATGCTGCTAAACAGCCGCCGACTGCGCGGTCATTATACACTGGTCAGCGCGTGCGAACGTTTTGTGTATTATCCGCTGCATGTGCCCGGCGACATTGCGCTAACCCTGCGGTCGCCCGAATATCTCGATCAGCTGGCGCTTATAGACTATCTATGCCGGGTGGTTCCTTACGGCGTGAAGGTTGCAGTCAAGGAACACCCCGCGATGATTGGCGCTATCGATGCCAAGCGGCTGATTGAGCTGACGCAAAGACACGATAATCTGCGCATCATTCCTCCGGCAACCAACAATTTCGATGTCCTCAAATCCTGTAGCGCCGTCGTGTCGGTGAATTCCAAAAGCGGCGCGGAAGCCGGACTTTTGGGCAAACCCGTCGTGGTTCTGGGCGATGCGTTTTATCGCAATGCACCCTTCGCATTTCCGATTGATAAGCTGTCGGATCTGGGCAGTGTTTGCGCCGATGTTTTGTCCGGCACACTCGCGGTTCCCGATCGTGCCAACATTGAAAGCTATTTTGCAGCGATGTGGCGGCACACGTATCCTGGTGGCCTGTATCAAACCGGACCGGGAGAAGTGGAAACCTTCACGCGTTCGATGATTGCCGCGCTGGAATGACACTGGAAAAACCGCCCGCTGCGGTAACCATCACCGCTGGACGATCTGCTTTTCTTGATCTGGTACGCGGCGGTGCCGCTCAAATGGTTCTGATCGGACACGCATTGAACCTGTTCTTTCCAGGTTATTTTATGGTCGAGCGAACCGGAGGCAGTCTGGAAGCGCGGACGGGATTGCTTTACGTGCAGAACCTTGGCGTAACGATATTCTTCTTATTGTCCGGCTTCCTTATTACGGCCAGCGCAATGCGCGGTATTCAACGACATGAATACGGGCTGGCATATTTTCTTGCGGATCGGTTCGCACGAATATTTACCCCGCTCGTACCAATCCTGTTGATTGTGTTCGTGGGTGACCGGGTGTTGCTGGCGACAATTGGCGGCAGTGCATTTAGCGATGTAAATGCCGGCGTATCCGATCTGGCGCTCAATATGATGATGCTTGCCGGCAACCCTGCCCTATCCTTCATAGCGTCGAACGCCGGTTTAGAATGGCTGTCTGCGCCAAGCTTCGGAAGTGCGGATCAGCTGTGGACCGTCATCGTCGAATGGTGGATTTATGTCGCATTCGGAATCGGCTTTTTGTGGTGGAATGCGAAACGGCCCAAAGGTTTGGCAACCATAGCCTGGCTCGGACTGGCTGCTGTTGCCACCAGCGTCATGGCAGGTACGTTTCTCAATTACAGTGGCCTGCTGGTTGCCTGGGCGGTGGGCATGACTGCCTGCATTGTTCGCGAGCGGATCGACGCGCAATCTTCGATGTTAAAACTGATAATTTGCACAGGAGCGATCCTATTAGCGACAATCATAATGGCGGCGCGGAACTGGAATTTGTATGATCCGCTCGCAGTCATGCTTATCGGTATCGCATTCTATGCTCTATATTTTCATATAGATACGTTTTCATCCATTAGAACGTCGAAAATCGGCATGTGGGTACCGATCTACATGTCCAATGTTTCCTACTCTCTTTATCTTATTCATTTGTCGGTCCTGATCTGGCTGGTAGCTTATATGCCGCAATTACAGGGGAATTGGTGGGGAATGGCTATTGGGTTTTTCGCTGCGAACATCGCGGCATTCGTATGTTACATCCTGTTCGAACGGCATTACCGCAGGGTGCGCCGCTGGCTACAGCCGCTGGTCGATCGTATCGGTCCGCAGTGCAAGGCAGACGCAAATACGCAAAAGGCAATCCGATGACTGCGCCAACTGTTTCCGTTATCACCCCCGCTTACAAGGCGGCCGACATCATCGGCGAAACCATCGCATCCGTTCAGGCGCAGACGTTCACCGATTGGGAAATGCTGATCGCGGAGGATTGCGGGCCCGACGATACGCGCGAAGTCGTACGTGCGATCGCTGCCGACGATCCGCGCATCAAATTGATCGAACCTGCACAAAATGGCGGCCCTGCCCTTGCCCGCAATCATGCCTTGGCACGTGCATCCGGGCGCTGGCTCGCCTTTCTCGACAGCGACGACATGTGGGAGCCGGCAAAGCTGGAACGTCAGCTTGCCTTTCATAAATCCAGTCCGGACGCGGTTCTCAGTTTCACCGGCTTTCGCCGCATCAGCGCCGACGGGGACAATACCGGTGCTTACATCGCCGTACCTGCGCGAATGGGATACCGCCAGTTACTCGGCAATACTGCAATCGCTACCAGCACTGTGATCGTGGATCGCAATCTTTCGGGCCCGTTCACGATGAAGAAGACCTACTATGATGACTTTGCCTGCTGGTTGGCCTTGTTGAAAGACGGTGGCGTAGCTGTCGGGCTAAACGAGGATCTCATGCGGTACCGCGTCATGGAACAGTCGGTAAGCCGCGACAAAAGCAACAGCGCGAAACAGGTCTGGAAAGCTTATCGCGAAATCGAAGGGCTGGGTTGGCTGCCAAGCGTGTGGTACTTTGCGCAATATGCAGCGCGTGCGGCGACGAAATACCGTACTTTCTGAAATTTCTCCGGACTTCGTGCCAAGCCTACTCGCTCACTGCGGCATGTGCCGCGCCGGAAATACGCACCTGATGCTGGTCCGCACCGCGCACGATCACCTCTGAACTGCGAACGATCTCGATCGCCCTGCCACGGCTGCGGTGATCGCGTACTTCCGGACTGACAAGCGTGATACGTTCGGGCGGATGGCCATCATGGCCAACGAAGATAGCGAAGTCGGTGCTGCCGACCGATACAGGGCGAACAAGCATCACATCGGACACTTGCGCGTCAACAACAAATCCGCGTGCAAACCCGCGCGCTTCGATGTCGGTGTACGTTCCGCCATGCTGGTGATCGATGCGTATCCCGACACCCCGCCCCGTTCTGGCAGCGGTGCCTGTCACGGTGCCGATGGCAATATCGGTAAGGGCGACAGGTGAAAGTCGCGGCCGATATCCCTGCCTTGCCGCCCGGCCAACATTATCTGCATACGAGTCCGTCAGGATCATGGTGTCGCCAACTGCCTCGACAGACATGTTTTTCAGGACAATTCCACGATGGGCACGTGTGCTGTCTTCGCGACGCGCGAATTCATAGCCAAGATCGCCTGCGGTATGCGCAAAGGATGCCCGTGTCGTCAGCGCGACAGCAACTCCGTCAATCGAGATATCATGCACGCCAGATAACCGGATACCAAAGCTTCCCGTGCCGGTATCGGCATGGCGTGACAGCCGGCCGATAGCGACATTTCGCACCACGATATCGTGCGGGTGGGTCGTGAATCCGCGCGCCGACCGATACGCTGTGGCGCTGGCGCGGACATCGCCCGCATCCATGGGCCCTACCGTTCCCCAGTCCATCGCAATTCCCGCGACCATGACAGGGCTGTCGGTGATGCGAATATCCTGGATGATCCCGCGACTGGCCCCGCCGACGATCTGGATACCCGCCGCGCCTGACGTTGCCCCGTCCCCGACCCCAACCTGCTTGTCGGAACGCAGCACCATATCCTCGATGCGCCAGTCGTGCGGTGCCGCGAACCGGGAAAGGCGTGCAGGCGAGCGGTTCTCCCCATACAACGCACCCACGAGGACGGGCGCATGGATTCCTGCCTGCGCGCCGGGATTGCCATGCGACCGTACCGTCACCGTTCCGCCGCGAAGCGTGCTGTGCGACATCATGCGAACACCGGCAATCTGGTCGCCTGCCAGGGAAACCACCAGTTCCGCACCATTCAGGTCCAGCGTCACGCCGCGGGGGACCACGATGCCGCCATCGTTCACGATACGGCGTGATGATAGCCGGTGCGTACCTCCGCCGGCATCGCCCAGTTTATCGAGAATTGCCTGCAAGTCGCGCGTCTGCGCACGCGCCGGGCTCGAAAAATCACCGCAGCCGGGCACGAGACAGAGGATGGATAGAGCGAAAAGCACCGCACTTGCACGAATATTCATCCCAGCTTTCATGGCTCACTGTCTGACCGCGGATCCGTGTCCGGTCGCTGAACATGTCCCGTGCGCGCATAATTACGGCAAAGGATGGACAAACACGGCGCGATGCTATCTTAGCGCCGACTGCGGCAAACGCAGGCATGGTGCCGTTTGCGACAGGAGGAGGATGGCGTGGCAAAACTGGCATTCGATCGACGCCGGGTCCTGGTGACGGGCGGCGCCGGCTTCCTTGGCTCGCACCTGATTGATCGCCTGTTGAGCCGCGGGGACGAGGTTCTGTGTGTCGACAACCTGTTTACATCCGACAAAAGCAACCTCGACCACCTTGTTGGTAACCCGCGTTTCGAATTCATGCGGCACGATGTCTGCTTTCCACTGTTTGTCGAAGTAGACGTCATTTTCAATCTCGCCTGCCCCGCTTCACCGATCCATTACCAGCACGACCCCGTCCAGACGACGAAGACGAGCGTGCATGGCGCGATCAATATGCTGGGGCTGGCAAAGCGTCTCAAGGTGCCGATTTTCCAGGCATCGACAAGCGAAGTCTATGGCGACCCTGCCGTTCATCCCCAACCCGAAGAATATTGGGGCAATGTCAATCCGATCGGCATTCGCAGCTGCTACGACGAAGGCAAACGCTGCGCTGAAACGCTTTTTTTCGACTATCATCGCCAGCATGATCTCGAAATAAAAGTCGCGCGCATATTCAATACCTATGGGCCGCGGATGCACGCAGCCGACGGTCGCGTCGTATCGAACTTCATCGTTCAGGCTTTGCGGGGTCACGATATTACCCTGTATGGCGACGGACAGCAGACCCGCAGCTTTTGTTATGTGGATGACCTTATCGAAGGTTTTCTAAAGCTGATGGATACGCCGCGCGACGTTACGGGCCCGATCAATCTTGGTAATCCGAACGAATTCACGATCCGGCAATTGGCCGAGGCCGTTCTGAAAAAAGTCGGAGGCAAGTCCAGGCTAGTCGAGATGCCGTTGCCCAAAGACGACCCGACCCAGCGCAAGCCGATCATCGACAAGGCCCGTTCCGTCCTGAACTGGGAGCCGACGGTAGAGCTGGATGAAGGTCTGGACCGGACAATCGCATATTTCGAGGGCAAGCTGGGTTAGCGGGTAGCGCCTGTGTTTGTGTGTCTCGCATCGGGACCAAGCCCGCGCCGGAACACTTGCAATGGTGAGGGAACAGCCCTAAGCCACATTAACTATTTGGAGAATCACATGCGCCGCCTTTTCAATTCCGTAGCTTTTACCGCTGCGCTCATGATGGCCACCACGCCGGTCCTTGCTGCTGAACGTTCGGCCAGCTCGCTTCCGTCGGGTGGCTTGTCTACCGCAGCCGTGACCGTAGGCGATCGCTCGGTCGCAACCGGTGCAGAGGAAAACGAACTGGCAGGCGGCTTCTCGCTGCTTGCGATTTTGGGGATTGGCGCCGTGATTGCCGGTATCGTTCTTCTGGTCGATAACGATGACGATGATGATCTTTTCGATAGCCCCGGAGGCTAGGCAAGATCAAACGTCGTGCATCCCGACGAATGACGGATTACAAGACTATAGAAAAGCAGGCTTTCCCATCCGGTGAAAGCCTGCTTTTTTGGTTTGTCGTTGCTCTTATTGTTCCTGCTGTTCTTTTTGGCGGTGGCGGCAGCTCCAATCCGCATGCCGAAATAATCGTCCAGCTGGCATTTGTGATCTGCGTGATGTTTCTTGCGCTATTCGTGCTTGTGAAACGCAATCAAGGCGTGACATTTTCCCGTCCCGCGAGTTCGTATCTCGCTATCGGGGCGGCCGTGCTGTTACTTCCATCGCTGCATCTGATTCCGCTGGCACCGTCGGTGTGGTCGGCATTGCCTGGTCGCGGTGTGGAAGTGGCCGCGCTCGATCTTGTCGGTTCGTCCGATAGATGGATGCCAATGAGTGTCGCGCCCAACCGCACTCTTGCGTCATTATTGGCAATGGTGCCGCCGGTCGTCATAATGCTTGCAGTCGCTGCGCTTGGACGTGTTGGTCGGCACCGCATACTCCTTGTTTTGCTTTGTCTGGGCGGTCTGTCAGTCCTGCTCGGTCTGTTCCAGCTCGTTGGCGGAGCGTCGAGCTGGGCCTATCCTTACGGCCAGACCCACATGGGCTACCTCGTCGGTTTCCAGGCCAGCCGCAACGCGCAGGCCGACATTTTGTTGATAGTCCTGCTTGCCACTCCGGCATTGCTGGGTCTGCCCATTGGCCCGATGCGGTCGCGTATGACTGTTGTGGCCGCATCGGCATCTCTGGCTGTCGCCGCAATCCTGTTTACCGGTTCACGCGCGGGAATATTGCTGGCTTTGCCAGTCGCCGTCGCGATAGTGCTGACGCTGGGTATCGGCCAACGAAGCCGCTGGTTCGCATTTGCTGCTGCCACCGCTGTTGCGGTCGGCGCCGCGTTACTGGTGTGGTTGCAGCCCAGCACGAGCGCCCGCATGTTCGATCGGTTCACAAAAGACAGCATCGGGCGCGAAGCCCTGTGGAGCGACACATTGTATGCGATCACGGTGTATCAGCCGTTCGGCAGCGGGATGGGAACATTCATCCCGGTTTTTCGCACCGCCGAAAGTCTCGACGCTGTCGACCCCAGCCTGCCGGTGCGCGCCCACAACGATCTGCTGGAATTCTATCTCGAAGCCGGTGTCATCGGGCTGTTATGGTTAATAATCATCGCGGCGTTTCTGGTCTTGAGAATATACCGTCAACGTCCTGTGCGCACCGTTTCGATCAGTCGCAAGCCAACGATATCCATCGACAGCATACTGTGGCTATTCGGGACAGGAACCCTCGCCATCGTTGCGCTGCACTCGCTTGTCGACTATCCGCTTCGCTCCATTTCAATAGCGAGTCTGGCTGCTATCGCAGCGGGAGTGCTTGCGCCTTTGCCTCAGCGGCAATTGAAAAGAGGTTCGGGAGCCGGGGCTGACAGTGGTTAATGTACACAGTTTAAAATTGGTTTTCGTGGCAGCGCTCGTGATGGTCCTGAGCGCGTGTCAGGCGGCCCAGAACGCCGACTTGCCAGCCAACCAGGCCGCGTACGATCTGATTGGCGAAGCGAACTACTCCGGAACGCCGGCCCCTTACTCTCTGTCGATCGGCGACCGGATTTCGGTTCAAGTCTTTCAGGAGCCCGATCTCAGTAGCGAAAACCTCGAAATCGATGCTTCGGGCAATATCCAGTTCCCGTTGATAGGCGAGCTTCGCGCGGCCGGACTGACGGCCACATCGCTCAGCCGCGCAATCGAAGACAGACTGGGCGAGCGTTATATACGATATCCGCGCGTTGTCGTTTCGGTGACGCAACGCACTTCCAGCTTTGTCACCGTCGAAGGGGAAGTTCGCGAGCCTGGAGTTTACGAGGTAGACCGACGCTACACTCTGCTATCTGCATTGGCGCGTGCGAAAAGTCCGACAACAACCGCCCGCATCGACCAGATCGTGGTGTTCCGCACAATCAACAACCAGCGGACGGGCGCAATGTTCGATCTTGACGCCATACGCGAAGGGCGCAGCCCCGATCCGCAAATTCTCGCCGGGGATACCATAGTCGTCGGCTACTCAAGAATTCGCGGGACTTACCGTGAAATTCTGCAAGCCGCCCCCCTCTTCAACGTTTTCCGCGCCTTTTAGGAAGTTTTTCCGTTGAACCAGATTACAGCCAGTCAAGCCGGCACATCGGAGCCTACCCGTACGCCGCCCGTCTCCGGCACGATGGAAAGTGCGCCGGGTTTGGATTTTCGCACACTGTGGCAGATTGCCAAGACGCAGTGGCTGATCGTTCTGGTAATTACAGGGCTGTGTGTGGCAGCGGCGATCATGGTGACGCTTTTCCAGACGCCGCTCTATACCGCCAGCGCAACGTTGCAGATCGACGACAACGCAGCACCTGTTCTGGATTCCGACAGCGAAAACATGGTCACGAACAGTTCAACCGAAACGGACAGGTTCCTGAACACTCAGCTGGACATTCTGCGCAGCAAAAAGCTCGCCTTGCAGGTAACCGACAAGCTCAACCTGTCAGCTGACCCGGCGTTTTTCGAAGCCATGCAGGTTCCTGCTGAAAAGGTGCCTACCGGTCGTAATGCTCGCGCAGCCGCTGCGAATATGCTGTCGAGCCGCCTCTTGTTGTCGATCCCGCGGCAATCGCGCATCGCCACCGTCGCTGTGGAAACGGCTACTCCCGAATACAGTGCACGTATCGCCAACACTTACGCCGATGAATTTATCGCCTCGAACCTTCAGCAGAAGTATGACAGTTCTTCTTATGCGCGCGATTTTCTCGCGGAACAGCTTGCAGAAGCGCGTGACCGGCTTGAGCAATCCGAGACAGCGCTGAATGCCTATGCTGCCAATGCCGGCATCACCCGGCTCGGTTCTCAGCAGAACAACGGTGGCGGCGACGTCGGCCTCACGACCGTAACCACCGAAAGTCTGCTACAGCTTAACCAGGCAGCGAATGCGGCACGGTCGCGCAGGATCGAGGCGGAGAGCCGCTGGCGCACAGTATCGAACTCGGACAGCCTTTCCGATAGTTCCGTGCAATCAAGTCAAGCGGTCCAGACCCTGCTCAGCAACCGCGCACAGGTCGCGGCGGAATTGCAGGACGAGCTGACGCGCCACCTTCCCGAACACCCCAGTGTCAAGGCGCTCGAAGCCAGGCGTGATGCCCTTACGGGCCAGCTTAACCGCGTTGTAAGCGGGATCAGACAAGGCGTGCGGTCCGAGTATGAAAGTGCACTGGCGGCGGAACGGGCGTTGCAAACCCAAGTGTCGCGTCTCCAGCAAGCCACCGAAGGCGAACAGCGTAGCGGCGTGCAGTATTCCGTGCTCCAGCGCGAAGCTCAAACGAACCGCGCCCTTTACGACGCTCTTCTGCAACGCTTCAACGAAGTGACCGCTGCAAGCGGGTTGTCGACCAGCAATATTGCGCTGCTTGACCGGGCGGTCGCGCCCGGTGTGCCAAGTTCGCCCAACCCGTTGCTCAATCTCGCTTATGGTATTTTTGTCGGCTTGCTGCTGAGTGGACTTATCGTACTCGTCAGGTTGCAGCTGTCCGATAGAATTGACGTTCCGGAAGATCTCCAGCGCACGACAGATCTTCGCCTCCTCGGCATTATACCGCACAATCGCGATGTCATAACCGCAGTGCAAAACCCCAAGTCGAACGTTTACGAGGCATACGCGTCGCTAAGAACCAGCCTCAGTTTTGCAAATGGCGGCGACCCCAAACAATTATTGGTAACAAGCGTGGAACCAAGCGAAGGCAAGTCCACAACCAGTATTACTTTGGCTTTCAATCTGGCACAGGAATATGAGCGGGTTCTTCTTCTTGATGCCGATTTGCGCAAACCATCCCTGCATCGCAATTTCCGCATGGATAATGAGCGCGGCCTTTCCAATATCCTTGAAGGCAACGGCGTTTTAGAAGAACTTGTACAGCAGGTTAAGGGACAGCGGTTCGACGTTCTGACAGCCGGTCCGCTTCCGGCCAATCCGAGCCAGGCTACAACCGGCGTTGCGCTCCGGAACTTCATTGCGGGTCTGAACGACAAGTACGATGTCGTCATTGTCGATGGTCCGCCCGTTCTGGGACTTGCCGACGCACCTGCACTTGCCTCCATTCTTTCGGCCACTCTCATGGTGGTGGAATCCGGGCGACATCGCCCTCGTGCCCTTAATCAGGCTCTCACGCGCCTGCGGCTGGCCGGAGCAAACGTGCTTGGTGCAACGCTGACCAAGTTCGATGCGCGCAAGAGTGGCGCAGACGGCTATGGATATGGCTACGAATATTATGCGTATGGCGACAAGGTTCCCAAATCGGAACGCAGTAGCGCAACGAGCTGACAGGCTTTTCTGCAATGGCACGGAAGGTCCTGGCTGTAGCGGCGTGTGTTTTTGCAGCCTTCTATGCTCTTGCCGTCGTTAATTTGGGTGTCGACCGATTGAACAGGTCCGGCACCGCGGCGACAATGCGACCGATCGCACCGTTTGCGGCAAATACGCATCTGGCAGATGCTCGTGCGGCGCTTCGGTCCGGCGACGCTGCAAATGCAGCCGCCGCAGCCGCCAAGGCTTTGCGCAAGATGCCGATGTCGGCGGAGCCGCCTGCTTTACTAGGGGCCATTGCACTACAGTCTGGTGATGCCGAGAGAGCACAGGCTGCATTCGAGGTGGCCGCTCAAGGTGGCTGGCGGAACCGCCCGACGCAGCTTTACTGGATGGCGGCAGCGCTTCAGAGGGGCGAAGCCGGTCCTGCCGCGTTGCGGGTCGACGCACTGCTACGCACAGGCGACCGGTCGGAGGGGACACGAGCCGGCCTCGCCCAGCTCGAAGCGACTGAAGCCGGCCGTGCGGCGCTTGGGGTCCAGATGCGTGACAACCCGCCTTGGCTATCCGATATCCTTGCCGATGCCGGCGCCCTGCCACCTGCAGCCTTTGCAAACCGGCTGTCGGTGTTCGAGTCTGCCCGCACCGCCTACGACCTGCCTATCGCATGCCAGCCTGCGCGTTCGCGTATCAATACGATGTTCTACACCGCACAACGCCATGCCGAAGCATACCGGTTATACCGCGCCGCCTGTGGGTCAGGCAAAACGCGCTTCGTCCAAAACCACCAATTCGTGCGCCCGTTCGCCAGCGGTGGAACTCCTTTCGATTGGAAGGTCTCGGCTAAACCGCAAACATATGCCGTTATAGGCAACGGACGCCTGGAACTGGGTAACGATAGCGGTCGCGCTGTAGAGCTGGTGTCGCAAGCGGTACTGTTGCCGAAGGGGGCCATAGTCGTGCGCTTGCGGGGTGCAGGGTCCAGCACGTTGCGGGCCCAGGATTACGTAACATTATCCTGCCTATCCAAACCTTTGCCCGCTATCGATCTTGCCGGTACTGCCGATCCGGGCATCGTCGGCTACACCGTTCCCGAAAGCTGCAACCATCAGCTATTGGCAATCCGTGCACCGGCGACCGCCCGCCTTGTCGAAATTGAGTCGATCGATATCGGGCCGCTCGACCCATCGCGCCGATGAGCCGTCCCCTCGAAGCGCCGGAAAGCCGTCCCCTTGACGGGGGACCGAGCTTTTCGCTCGGTAATCGCCTGACCAGACTTGCGTTCCTGATCGCCTGGAGTCTTGCCTGTCGATACACACCGCGCCAGTTCAATCGCTGGCGCGTGTTCGTACTCAGGTTTTTCGGCGCGACCATTGCCAGCAGTGCGACAGTTTACGGCAGCGCCCGTATTTGGTTACCGTCGAACCTGGTTATCGAAGATCATGCGACGTTGGGTCCGGGTGTAGAGTGTTATACGATGGCCCGCATCACCATCGGTCGCGGCGCCATCATCTCGCAGCGAGCGTTTCTGTGTACGGGAACGCACGATTACCGTGACCCGCATTTCCAGCTTTATGCGCGCCCAATTACAATTTCGGCGCAAGCCTGGGTCGCAGCAGAGGCGTTTGTCGGACCGGGTGTGTGCATTGGTGAAGGTGCGGTTCTTGGCGCGCGAAGTGCAGCCTTTGCAGATCTGGAGCCCTGGTGCGTTTATTCCGGCAACCCTGCGGCGCGCGTTTCCACGCGATCGGTCGTGTCCCCTTCACGGGGCGTGAATTCGGATAAATCATAGCCGCTCACTCGGGCCAGCGCGTCCCGGCGCGTTGCCTTCGTTTCGCACCCTGCCATCGCGCGTTCGAATTCCAGTGTTCTTACGTCTACCAGATAGCGGTACCAGAAGCCCTGAAGCACATGGTAGATGCGCCCTTCCCTGCCATCCAGAAAGCCCAGCTGGAAGACGAAGCGCCAGAGGAAATACAGGAGCGGGCCGACGCCGAACGGCATGCGATTGTACAGCCGCTCCTTCCATTTTCGTTTCGTACCGGCCTGCCCCCTGAGAGCCTCGCTCGCATTGCCGAATGCCATGAGATCGTATTTCTGCGCCAGCACGTCGACTGCTTCGCGGGTTGCATAGCCATTATGCTTGGCCGTGAAGGCTGCGGCATCTTTCAGGTTCACGTCCGCGAACCCGCCGTTCATTACGATCGACCGCCCCAACGTAAGATAGATATGTTCATCCATGAACCGCTGTTCGATACGAGCCGTACCAGTACGCCATAGGCGAAGAAGGGTAACCGGATACCGTCCGCCATGCCGGACCCAGCGACCCATGAATATGTGCTTTCGCTTGAACCGAAGCCCGCAAATGTCCGGGTCCAGCTGCGCGAGCCTTGTTTGCAAATTATGCCACAGGTCAGGCTCCAGGATCTCGTCGGCATCGATCCGCAACGTCCACTCGGTACGAATGTCCGCTGCATCCAGTGCCCATTCCATCTGTTCGGCGTAGGTGGTAAACGGTCGCTCCAGAACCCGCGCACCATATGCCTTTACGATTTCGACCGTATTATCCGTGGAATGCGAATCCACCACGACGACCTGTTCGACCGGCGCGAGGTTCTGCATAAGGCGCTCGACATGCAGCGCCTCGTTGAACGTCAGTACGACGGCCGTGATGGGGAGCTTGGGATGCGTATCCATATGCCCGCCTAGAACATGGCGACCCTGTGCGACAGGTTAAAGTAACTCGTCCCGGATACTTGCCAGAGCATCGAGGATATGCGGAAATATCTGGCGCGCCGACAGCGTTTCGCCACGCGTGTTGGGATGCAACGAATCCTTCAGGAGCGGCATCTGTTCAAGCGGGCGGCTGATCGCACCGAATACCTGCTGTTTGTCCACCAGCCGGAAGATCCTCCGGTCCTCGGCGAACGCAGCATATGCCAATCGCAGATCGTCCGTCATTGTCTGTGCCGCCTGTTCCAGCGACAAACCGGCAAAGCGGTTTTGCAGAACGATCCAGCCCGACTGGTTCTGATCCGAAGCGACGCTATTCGGCGTCCACAGGATAATACGCGCGTCGGGATTGGGGGCAATCGTAGACGGCCAGGCAAACGCCGTTTTCGCACCCATGCCGGACCGATATTCTTCTCCGGCGACTGTCCCGTTCAAGGTCGCGTGGATCGCGGCATCGATCATGCTGATCAGTTCGTTCCGCGCCACCTGGCCTTGGCGTATATCGTTCAAACCGAAGCATAGTACCAGAACGCCGGGCATTCCGCCCATCCGGTCAAGCACGCCGTTCGAACCTTGCGCAAAGGGAATGCCGTTGGTGTGCTTCAGGTAATCAATCAATCGGTACCCGTTGGAACCGGCGTTCAGCAAATTGCCCTGCATCGCCAGCGCTTGTGATTGCGAAAGGTGCTGGAACAAGGTTTTTGCGTTGGATGTCGTGCTGTCCCCGGCAAAGAAAACGGGCACTTCCGTGCGTTCTTCCCACTCGACTTCAATGGTCAGGCGACATTGATCGGGCACCGGCTGTCCGCCCCAATCAAGCGTCAGCCATTCGTTCAGGCCTGCAATGGAAGGCTGCCCACCCGGCCCGAAACCGACGGTCAGTGCACGTCCTGGATTACCGGGCGAGCTGGGGACAAGCACACCGGCGCCCAATCTCTGCCGCGTTCCGCCTATATTTCCCCGCACCGTATTGAACGCACCGAATCCGATGGCCGGGCGATTGTCGACACTACGGCAGGGTGCGGTCGTGGCAAAGTCGGGCAAACCGCCACCATTTTTCGTGCGGCAAATCGACAGCGGAATACCGGGCGATGCCGCCGCCGTCGCGCTGACACGCATACTCGTCAGATAGCCGGTGCGGCCATATGACAGGGGGAGCAGCGCCGCGACATCATTGGAGTTGGCAGGTGGTGCAAAGTCCATGATCGTCGAACGAAATGTGGCTTTCTGCACTGCCGGTAGCACCGGGAGTGGCGTAGTGCGATCAACCGGGACTGCGGACGCACCCTCACGTCCGAAAGCCTGTCCGGCTACGGTCGCGTAAGGGGCGGCGAATTGCATCGTGCGGGACTTCATGGCGAGAGCGCTCCTGAATAGCTTGCCGGAACTCGTTGCCCGACTCGAAAGAGCGTCATCGCTAACCATATCGGTTCGTGTAGGAAAATGCTTATTGCGTGATCTCGTGCAGGACGTCGGCCAGATCCTCTGCCGCCGCCGCTGCGGTGAACCTGTCTTCGTACAGCGAGGTTGCAGCACGCTTCATGTCGGCGCGTTCATGCGGGGTGGTGTTGGACCATCGCTCCAATAGCGCCGACGTTCCCTGCTGCGTATCGGGTTCGACCAGCCCGGCGCCCGCCTGTTCGATTTCGCGCCAGATGTTGACCTTGTCGCTGACAAGTACGGGAACGCTGCAAGACATCGCTTCTGCCACGGCAATACCGAAATTTTCCTGATGCGAGGGTAGAACAAAGGCTTGTGCCAGATGCAGCGCACCCCGCTTGACTGCGCCTGTCACCATACCGGGCCAGTGTATGCGAAGGCCAACTCCAAGCTGCTGTGCAAGTGCGCGAAGACCGGTTCCGATGCCGGTATCGTCAGGTCCGGCCATGACCAAATCCGCATCGAGCGTCTCTCTATGGGCGGCATAAGCGCGCACCAGCAGTTCGCAGCCCTTTTTCTCGTGCAGTCTGCCAAGAAACAGCAGGAAGGGGCGATCCTGCAAATGCGGTACGCGCGAACGAAAGGCTGCCAAATCATCTGCGTCGCCTTTGCCGACCGGTTCGGTGCCATACCGCACCACACGCTCCGTCACCGACCAGGGCCTATATCCGATGCGCGCTTGCAGACGCTCTTCTTCGCTCGTGAAAAGAACGGCGTTCGCACCGTTCAGCAGGGGCCCTTCGTTTACCCGCCACAACACCCGTTTGACGGCGGTTTTGGCGGGGTATTTGTGTGCGAACCAGGGGTCGAGCATCCCGTGCGGATAAACCACGTAAGGCGTATCGCCGCCGACCAGCGCCCGCCGTGCGACATGCGTCGCATAATTCCACAAACCATGCACAGCGACGGCATCGTACGCGGACACATGATTTCGTAACCAGTCGATTGCTGCCGGGGTGTAGGACGCCCATCGCGCAAACCGGGATGTTCGCGGCTTTCCGAGCGGATGGACCGGTATTGGAAAGCCGGCAATCGCCTCTGATTCCGGCGGATCGAGCGACAGGACTTCGGCTTCGACACCCAAGGCCCGCAGATGCCGGTCGATCTTGCGGATGCCGCTGATTGGTCCTCCGCTACGCGGATCGACCGTGGCGATAATCCGTAACAGCTTCATGCAGGCCTCCCCTCCCGTGTGCCGGTACCCGTCCGCATGACATAGCGTGCCAGGGCTGCAGCAGCCGCGAGACGCAGGGTTTCCTGCACGATCCGTCCACCCGCTGCACCGGACAAACCGGCGAAAAGCGAACCGACCAGAATGGCGGCAAGCCCGAACGGCAGTGTCGCCGCCTGGGTCAACAGAATGAGGCGACTGCGCTCTGCGGCAAGAGTGAAGTTGTCGAAGCTATGCGTCACGATTGCGGCGGTCTGCGATATCGCGAGCAGGATCATGATTGTGCGGACCGGATATTCGGAAATCGGGAAGGCCAGGACCAGACCGGCGACCCACGGGCCGAGCAACCCGACTGCGGCAACTCCGGCAAGTCCGATCGCAAGCGCACTGATATTCCAGTCGCGCAAGGGGCGTTTGCCGTGTTCCAGTCGGCCTGCCGCATCGTCAAGCAGATCGGGCCGGTACAGGGTCGTCAATCCACTGCCGACAATGGTGAACGGACGCACCACTACGCCGACCAGCGCAGCGAGGATGCCAGCTTCCACCAGCCCGACGGTACCCGCTATAATATAGCGGTCGGCATACCCTGCGGCCCAGCCGAGCGGTGCCGCCAGCGCGATTGGGATAGCAATACCCAGCAGTCGGGTGCGCTGCACACGAGCCCAGATGCGGTCGAAGTTCCAGCCCGCAGGGTGCCCGAGTGCGCGAACCGAAAAGGCGAACGCCACAAGCGCGCGGCCTGTCACGGCCCCCACGACGAGGGACAGGACCGAACCTTCCAATATGACGATGGCAAGCAGCGATCCTGCCAACGTAGCTATCGCCTCGGTGGATACCCACGCAGACAGCAGGTTTACACGACGGTCCATCATGGCAATTTTCTGTCCGGCGGATCGCACCGGTTCGGCCGCGGCATACAAAGTAGCTGCAACCAGCGCGATTGCGCCCTCGAACAGGGAATAGACGGCGGCAGTCGCCAAGGCAGCGCCCGCACCAATGATCGCCAGCCACTTTGCTGCGTCCAGGCCTGTGGCCAGCGCCTTGTTCACGCGGCGCGTGCGATCGGGTTCATCCTTGATGAGCTGCGGCAGCGTCTGGGAGAATGCCATGACGCCGATACCATCGAGTAGCGCGAGAACACCCAGCGCCAGTATGGCCGAACCGAACCCTTCCGGCCCGAGCATCTCGGTATAAAAACGCAGCGAAGCGATCTGGACCAGCCCTGCGATGACCTGACCCCAGCTTGCCCCCGCAAGTCGCGCGATATTGCCGGCCTTCATCGCAGTACTGCCATCGGAAACGATAACATCAGACGCCCGGAATCGTCGCTTTCCCTGCATCGGAGTCCCGCGTCGGCGCGTAATAGGCTGCTTTTACAGACCGTTCGCGGAACTGCCGGACGCCGTATTCAAGCAGCATCAGCGCCAGCACGATCGGCAGGTAGGTCATCACATCGACCAGCGCCTCGAACAGGCTGGGAGGCACCTTGCGAACCGACCAGTTTACGAAAGCGAGGCAGAAAAAAGCCTGGGCGATAAATCCGCCACGCGCCAGAACTGCGCCTGCCAGAGCAATAAGTCCGCCCATCAGCAAACCGTTCGCGATCATCCAGATCCATCCGCCCTCACGATAGGCGACAATCGCACCGAATGCCGTCAGGCTGCCATTGGTGCCGCCCTTCTTGAGTTGCCACGCCAGGATCGACGCTTCGCCGGACGGCTCGCCATTGCCCGATAGCTGGAACGGCTTTGCCGGATAAATTGCCCGCGGGATGGGTGTGCTGAGAACGGACCAGTAATAAACCGATCCGACATGCCCGCGATTATCCGTATGCGCCTTGAGGTCGACCATATTGTAAAACAGGTCTGCGCGGTCGAGGACAGATTGGAACACGGTTTCGATCGGTGATCCGCCATATGTGAAATTGGTCGCTTCGATATCCTGCGTATCGTCGCTGACGCCAGAACGTAACGCCACCGCGAACGGGCTGATGAGCAGCAGCGCGATCACGCCCGAAGCCAGCGCAAGACCGGCGGTGCGATACCTGCGCCGTGCCACAAGCGCCGCCAGCACAACGAAAATCGGCGTGATGAATACAAGTCGCTGGCCCGCGGTAGAAAGGATCGCAAGCAGGACAAGCAGGATGACCGCTACCGCACCCAGCCGTATCCAGTTGCGGCGTTCCAGCGCCAGAACAAGATACAAGCCGATGGCAGACAGCATCAGCCCGACAAAGAACGATGTCACTCCCAGGAATACGGATCGTTCCGTCAGCGCCGCTTCGCGCTCGCTTCCCGCCTGGTACAGCGTGACGTTCTGGGTGGCGTAGAAATACAGCACGACGGACCCGCTGATAATCAGACCGAGCCAGAAATACCGCTCCGCAAGCGTATCGAGAACGGGCAACTGGAAAGGTGTAGCCCCGACCAGCCGTTTGGCGAAAAAAGCATAGCCCGCAGCAATCGCCAGCAAAAAAACAAGGCACATTGTCGCAACCAGAGCCGTATCCACCGGATCGACATATGCCAGCGGCGTGCGATCGGCGAACAGCCCCGGCAAAACCAGATGCCCGATGGAAAACAGGCCGATCACCGCCAGCATAGCCGTGCCAGGCTTTGGTCGCATGAAGCCCACCGCCATCAACACCAGACAGACGAACAGCGTTGTAAGCGAAATCAGAGTGACCATGAGCGCTCCCCTAAAGGACAGTCGTTGAATTCGGAACGGAAATCGCTAAGCCCGCCCCATTCGGAGACGGGCGAAGCAAAGTTCATGAAGGTCACGATCGTAACCACACGCGCTTTTCACCTTCATCATCTTGCCAAGGGACTGCTTGACCGCGGGCACGACGTACAGTTCCACACATTGCTCCCGCAATGGAAAACGCGCCGGTACGGACTACCGGATGCCAATGTGCGCTCTTACTTCCTTGCGTTACTGCCGGCATCGGCGATTGCGTTGCTCCGGCTTCGGACGCCGCGCGCCGGTAACTGGCGCATGCGCGCGCTGGGGCTGCTGCGCCTGAAGCCGCGTCTGGACAGGATGGCCGCGCGCCGGATCACACCGTCCGATGTCTTTATAGGGCTGTCGTCCGTCGCGGTGGAAAGCGCCCGATCCGCCAAAGCCGACGGTGCCGTAGTCCTGATCGAACGTGGAGCCACCCATATTCACGAACAATGCGACGTTGCGCGCAGTGCGGGCCTGCCTTTGCCCGATACGGAGTATATCGAACGGGAGCTTGCTTCCTACGATGTCGCGGACAAAGTGGTCCTGCTATCGCGCCACGCCCAGGCCAGTTTTCTGAAACAAGGCGAGGATGCGGCCAGGCTGCGGGTGACACCGCTCGGCGTGGATACGGACCGGTTCCACCCCCCTTCCCAGTCGAAACAGCAAACCGGTCTGGCGCCCAGCGCGCTTTATGTCGGGCCCTACACGCACCGCAAGGGGTGCGACATGATTGCGACATTGATGGCGGCAGAGCCGCATTTGCGCGTCACGCATGTGGGTGCGGGCGGCGACGTGCCGTTTCCACAATCCGCGCAATTCGACAGTCTCGGCTACCTTTCGCCTGATGCGCTGGCCGCCGAGATGCGCCGACACCACTTGTTCCTGTTTCCCAGCCGCGACGACGGCTTCGGCATGGTTCTATCCGAAGCATTGGCGAGCGGCCTTCGCGTTGCGGCAACTACTGCCAGCGGAGCACCGGACCTCGCCGCCATCGTAGGAGACCGTATCGCCATCGCGCGCGCAGACGACGCACCGGACTTCGTCGCAGTGGCCCAGCGCCAATTGCGTGCAATTAAATCGGCATCGCCAAATGAACGGATCGACGAGAATGTGCGCCAGTCGCTGTCCTGGGATGGCTATGTCGCGCGTTACGAGGCAATGTTGCAAACGCTGGTGAACGACCGGCACGGTTTGGCGTCGGGTGCAAAAGCCCCGTGAGAACCGTCGTCGTAAGCGCTTACATCGGCCCCTTGCCAGGATATTTCCCGCTGTGGCTGCGGTCTGCGTCACATAATCCGTCGGTCGATTTCATTGTCGCTACCGACCAGCCCCCGCCCGCCCCCCTGCCCGGCAATGTCCGCTTCGCGTCAACGACATTATCCGAACTGGCACAGATATTCGGAGACCATATCGACGGACCGGTGGCTTTGAGCCAGCCCTATAAACTTTGCGATTTCAAACCCTTGTTTTGGCTTTTGGTGCCAGACCTGCATGGTTACGACTATTGGGGGTTTTGCGACCTCGATCTGGTTTTCGGCGATATCGGCCAGATCATCGCGCAAAAAGCGGGACAATATGACAGCCTGTTTTCCGAAGGGCACTTGCGGCTGTTTCGCAACACGCCGGACATGCGCGCGCTGTTCCGCGAGGTGCAAGATCCGGTGTCCTGGAAAACGATGCTGGCGCAGCCCGAAATCTACGGTCTCGACGAACATCACGGCATCAACAGGATCCTGCACGACGGGACCTATTCCTGGTTTGCCGATCCCCGCATGATTGCCGATATCGATCCCGGTTTTCGCCAGATGCGCCGCGCGCCCTACCGGTCGAATTACCGCCACCAGAACTTCTACTGGCACGATGGCCGGGTGTATCGCGAATGGTGGGCAGGGGGGGAGAGGAACGAGGAAGAATTCCTGTATTGCCATGTGCAGAAACGCCGCATGACGATGGTTACCGGGTGTACCACCGCACCGGGCTTCGATATCGGCCCGGCTGCCTTCGTGCCAAGGGGAACAGGCGGGAAGCGTGGCCGCCAAGAAATCGCGACCGCCAACCCACGCCACTGGCCCAACCGGCGCGAACTCTACCTGCTTGCGCGTGAGGCGCGGCGCCGCCTGCTAGGCCGACCGCCCCCCTTTCCCGCATTGGACAGACCGGACGCGAACGGGTTAGGATGACAATAACCGCAGCAAACATCGTTTCTCCCGCGACGTCGAGACGTATCGACATGCTCCGGCTGGTCCTCGTCCTTCAGGTCGTATTCGGCCATTACGCCATATTCGCCTACCCGACGTTTGATGCGCTGGACCTGTCCGTGCCGACAGATGCGCTGGTTGCCGCGTATCGGCTGACCACACGTTTCGGGGCGGAAGCCGCGTATGTATTCGTCGCGTTAAGCGGTTATTTCCTCGTCGGGCGGCTGGTGGATATTGCACGCGGGTCGAACGACAACGTGATCCTCTTTCTGAAGCGCCGGCTCGCCCGCATTTACCCAACGCTTCTCGCCGCAATCGTATTGACCCTGTTGTGCGACCTGGCGGCAACGCGGTTGCTGGACGGTGAGCAGCTTTATCGGACAGTGGCGGGATACGACATGGTCGCCGCACTGAACTGGCGATCGGGCCTCGGCAATGTACTCTCCCTGCAACCCACCTTCGCCGGGCCGTTCGGCAGCAATGGTCCGCTGTGGACGCTGGGCTACATCGTTCAGTTCTATGCAATCGGTGCCGGCCTTGCCGCTTTGGCCAGGCATTCCATGCCGGCCATGTGGGTCGTATTCGTCGCATTGCTCTTGAGCGGGCTCTGGTGGAACCCGCAGGGCGCGCTTCTTTTTCTGGCATGGGCCGGGTGCGGTTTGCTGGCCCGCCATAGCGGACTGGGCGGCGGGAAAGGGGTTGCTGCCGTCGTTACCGGCGTAGTCATGTTTGTAATTGCCAACCCGCTGCCGACGCTCGCATCCGTCGTGCTGTGCGGGATTGCCTCCGCACTCATGCTGGCCGGTTTGAAAGGCGCGCATCAAAACAAGAACAGCGGTGGGGGCAGCGGTGGGGCAGGCGGTGCTGTTCTCCTGGCGATCCGTCAGGCATCCTATCCTCTCTATGCATTTCATTTCCCGGTGACGGCACTGCTCTGGACGCTGATGCGCGACGTGCCCGACACGATGGTCTGGCGCCTGGCATGGCCTATCGTCGCGCTACTGCCTGCGATTGCGCTGGCGCTGGCGTGGCAGACGTTCCTCGACCGACGTAAGGCGGGTCGGTCGAATGCCTGATGCGCCCAGGGTTTCCGTCCTGTTGCCCGTGCGCAATGGCGAGGCGTATCTGGAAGAAGCGTTGCGTAGTCTGTTCGAGCAGCGCGGCCCCAGTTTCGAGATCGTCGTCGTCGACGATGGCAGCACGGATGGCACCGGCGCAATCCTCGCCCGCATGTCGGACGAACGAATGACAGTCATGCGGGGGGCGGGCGATGGCATTGCCAGCAGCCTGAACGCCGCGCTTGCGGTGGCGCGGGGTGCCTATGTCGCGCGAATGGATGCCGACGACATTGCATTGCCGAACAGGTTTGCAATGCAATGCGCTGTTCTGGATGACTGTCCCGATGTCGGGCTGGTTCACACATCGGCCGGGTTCATCGACGGTTCCGGGCGCGTGACCGGCACGCTAAGGGCCGCACATCTCGACCGCGCGCAACAACGTGCCGTCTTGCTCGATCAGCGCGCGGGCAAACCGATCGTGCATCCATCCGTCATGATGCGCCGCGATGCGCTCCACCGAGTGGGCGGCTATCGCGACTTGCCTTGCGCCCAGGATCACGAGCTGTGGCTCCGCACAGTCGATTTATGGGGCTTTCATGCCATATCCGAACCCCTGCTCCACTATCGCCAGCACGATGGTGCGACATCGCATACGAAGAGCAGTTTGCAGCGCGCGACGCATATTACGAACTGTGTGATGTACCGGCTCGGTGCGATGCCGGATGACACCGCCACGCGCGCGGCGGTGATGGAGCGGGTAGCGGCTGCGGTGGACGAATACGGCCCGGCCATCGAGGCCGGCATTGCGTTCCGGCGCGCGGTGCGGTCGAAACGGCCGCTGAAGGCACTGGGGACATTGCTAAATGGAAACCTGCGCGATCCACGCGCAGTAACTGTTTCCCACGCCTTGCGGATATCGCGGATAATACAGGACCGGGTGCTTCAGGATATGCGCGCGGCGGAATGATCCTCCCGGTTCGCAAGACGTGTTATTCTCTTCTCCAGACGTTCAAGAATAGCCAGTTTCGACCAATCCTTCTCCGCCTTGCTTCGCGCAGCCGTACCCAGGTGCGCGCATGTTTCGGGATCGTCGACAAGGCGCTCGATTGCAGCAGCGAACTTGCCAGCGTCGCCCGGTGGCGAAACCACCCCGCACCCGGCAACTTCGCTCGCCAGACCGGTACCGTCTGCCGCCGTAGCCACCACCGGCCTCCCCGACGCCAGCATATTGCCCAATTTGGAAGGCAGCACGAGATCGGCAGCCCCGGCAATCTGCGGCAGCAGATGCACGCTGGCCAGCCCAAGAAGTTCATTCAGCCGGTCGCGCGGCTGCAAGTCGGCGAACGTGATATTGTCCAGGCCTGCGGCAAGCGTTTCCAGTTGCGCCCGGTTTGGTCCGTTACCGCAGATTACAAAATGCACATCACGCCGATGGTGCAATATCCGCGCTGCTTCGACCACGATTTCGATGCCCTGCTTGTTCGCTATATTGCCCGAGTACAGTGCAACATGAGGCGCATCGATCCGCCATTCGTCGCGGAACGGGCTTCGTCTGGTCAGTGGAGCGATGTCGTTGATATCCGCCCAGTTGCGAAATTCCACGATCCGCGATTCCACCACACCTTTCACAGCCAGCCGCCGCAACATTGCAGCGGAGATGGAACTGACGATGTCCGCCGAACGCAGGATGGCGCGTTCGAACCACGCCGCAATGCGAAGACCCCGGCTGCCGGATTTGAGCAGCCCGGTTGCCGCAGCTGCTTCGACCTCGAAATCCTGAACATGAACCCATGTCCGTGCGTCGCACAGTCGCGCGGCAAGCAACGCTACCGGCACGGCCAGCAGCGACGGCGCCGTGGCCAGCACGATGTCCGGTCGCGAACGCTTTGACAGAACCGCGCGCAACATCGGCCACGTTGCGCTAAGAGCAAAACTCAAATGATGCATAAGCCGCTTCATACCGGACGGGGCAGGCGGCACATAATGGGCACACCGAATTATCGCGACACCGTTTTCACAAGATCTCCGGTACAATCCGCCCTGCCAGTGCGACGGCACCGACCATTCGGGATAATAGGGCTTACCCGCAACCACCGTCACTTCGTGTCCCTGTCGCGCCAGTTCCTGCGCGGTGCCGGTCGAATACGGCGCGATCCCGATACTTTCGGGTGCATAGTTGAGCGTGAGAAAAAGGATTTTCACAGTCCGCGCGTCGATCCGTGCAGAAACGTGTCGTAAGCAGACCGCAAACCGTCGTTCAGACCGATACCTGCACGCCACCCCATATCCGCCAGACGCGTCGAATCCATCAGCTTGCGTGGTGTACCATCCGGCTTTTGCGTATCGCGCAGTATCTGCCCCTCGAAGCCGACTACACCGGCGACCATGTGAGCCAGATCGAGGATGGACACCTCCTGGCCGGAGCCGACATTTACATGACCCTCGCCGGAATAATGTTGGAGAAGGAAAATGCAGGCGTCAGCCATGTCATCGACATGGAGGAACTCGCGTAATGGTGTGCCGCTTCCCCAGATCGTCATGGAATCCGCACCCGACTGCGCCGCCTCATGCGCTTTTCTCAGCAAAGCGGGCACGACGTGACTGCTGCTTAGATCGTAATTGTCGCCCGGACCGTACAGGTTGGTAGGCATGGCGCTGATGAAATCGCAACCATACTGGCGGCGATAGGCCTGGCACATCTTGATACCTGCAATCTTGGCGATAGCGTACCATTCGTTCGTCGGTTCGAGCGGTCCGGTCAGCAGCGCATCCTCGGCAATCGGCTGGTCCGCAAGCCTGGGATAGATACAGGACGATCCCAGGAACAGCAGCTTTGCTACCCGCGTGCGGCGCGCCGCTTCGATAAGGTTGGTCGCAATCGCCAGGTTGTCGTACAGAAATTCGCCCGGTCGGCTGTCATTCGCCAGAATGCCGCCCACTTTTGCAGCGGCGATGATGGATACATCCGGACGGTGGGCGTCATGCCATTCGAAAACCGCCGCCTGGTCGCGTAGGTCGACGCTGCGATCCGTCGTCAGAACCGTACACTCTTCGCGAGCAAGCCTGCGGAGCAAGGCAGACCCGACCATCCCGCCATGACCCGCGACATAGACCGATTTGCCACGCAGATCGAATTGCGGATGCTGCTGCGCTACGACCATCAGACGTCCGGGCGAGTAGCGACAATTTGTGCTGCGGCCATGTCGGCTTCCACCATCTCCCGCACCAGTTCGCGCGGTCCGATTTTGGCTTCCCATCCAAGCTGCCGCTTCGCTTTGGCCGGATCGCCGATCAGCAGCTCCACTTCGGTCGGGCGGAAATAGCGCGGATCTACCTCCACCAGGAGGCGGCCATCATCTATTGCGTATGCCTTTTCATCCACGCCGCTGCCCTTGAATTCGATAGGGATACCGGCATCCTCGAACGCCCAGCTCACGAATTGACGCACGGAAGTGGTTACGCCCGTGGCCAGCACGTAATCGTCCGGAACATCACGCTGCAACATGCGCCACATGCCCTCGACATATTCGCGCGCATGACCCCAGTCGCGCTGCGCATCCAAATTGCCAAGAAACAGCTTTTCCTGTGTGCCACACGCGATAGCGGCAGCGGCGCGGGTGATCTTGCGCGTCACGAACGTTTCGCCGCGCATCGGGCTTTCATGATTGAACAGGATACCGTTGGATGCATGCAACCCGTACGCTTCGCGGTAGTTCACGGTGATCCAGTAGGCATAAAGTTTTGCTGCGGCGTAGGGACTGCGCGGATAGAACGGCGTGCTTTCGCTTTGCGGAACCTCCTGCACCTTGCCATACAGTTCGGATGTGGACGCCTGATAGAAACGGGTGGTGTCTTCCAGCCCGAGAATGCGGATGGCTTCCAGCAGCCTGAGGGTGCCCACAGCATCGGAGTTGGCCGTATATTCCGGCGTTTCGAAACTGACGGCAACGTGACTTTGTGCCGCAAGATTATAGATTTCCGTCGGTTGTACTTCCTGCACGATACGGATGAGGTTGGTGGCGTCGGTCAAATCGCCATAATGCAGGGTGAAACGCCGGTCCGAGCTGTGGGGATCTTCGTAAATGTCATCGATGCGCCCGGTATTGATCGACGACGACCGCCGTTTGATACCATGAACTTCGTACCCCTTGCCGAGCAGAAAGGGTGCCAGATACGCGCCATCCTGTCCGGTAACGCCGGTAATCAGGGCAATTTTGCGCCCGGCTGCTACTGTCATGTCATCGTATCCATCGGTAGGGTTTGCGCTGGCCTAGCGTGCTCGCCTGTCCGTTCAAGACCAAACCATGCGGAACCCGGTCTGTAAGCCTTTGTCCTGACGAATGGTCCCATATGGGACATTGCCCGATTGCGGCTTCCTGAAACATGCCATCCCATATGATACCCATATGCAGGAACGGCTGGTTCAACTAAGCGCAATGCTCCGGGCGTTAACCGTTACTCTTAAATACCACAAAATTATGGGGCGCAGGGGGGAGATAGCATGAAACACGATCGAACCGTGGCTATCCATGCGCCCAAAAACGCGGCTTATCCTCCTGTCACATCGCTCGAAAAGTCACGAATCAAGCTTTATATCTTTTTGCTGGTTGGCGATGCCGCGATACTTACCGGGGCATTCTTTCTCGCAGCGTATCTGTATCTGGGACAATGGCCGTCCGAAATGGCGTTGCGGGTCGCGAACTCGGTAGCGCCTATTTTCCTTCTCGTTGCTTTCTACAATCGTCTTTATTCCATTCCCAGCCTCAGCAGTTTTCGAAATACGGTGCAGATCATAGTGCGGAGCGCGGTTGTCGCCGCCGTATTGCACGTAACGTTGACCTATTTTACGAAAACCAGTGTGAACTTCTCACGCGTGGTGTTCGCCGCCGGGCTGGTAATCGGCTCTGTCGGTATGGCCGTGCTGCACGGCTATTGCAGCCGGGTTTTTCGAAACAACGCTGGCGGTTCTGCGACGAATATCCTCATTATCGATGCCGGCGGCCCACCAATCGACTTGCCAGGTGCCAGGCATCGGCAGATTGGGGGAGACGAACTCGACCTGCTTGTCGCGCAGCCCGATCCGCTGAATGCCTTTGGCGAAGCCGTTGCAGTAATGGACCGGGTCATCGTCAGCTGTCCGGTGGAGCAGCGCCGGGACTGGACGAATTTGTTGCAAAGCGTGGGTATCAGAGGCGAAATCGTGAGCGGTGTCCTGCACGAGCTTGGCGCGAAACGGATTACTGTCCATGACGATTTTACGGCGATCGTGGTCGCCAATGGCCCGCTTGGGCTGCGTGATCGTACGATCAAGCGGTCGGTAGACCTCTTGCTGGTTATTCCAGCTCTTATTGTTCTGGCTCCGGTCTTTCTCGTCATTGCCATTGCAATCATGATAGAAGATGGCGGACCGGTCTTTTTCTCACAACAGCGCATCGGCAAGAACAACCGGTTCTTTTCCGTGTTGAAGTTTCGGTCGATGCGTACCGCAGATGCGGACGCCAACGGCACCTGTTCGACAGCACGTAATGATGCGCGCGTTACAAAAGTCGGTCAGTTTCTGAGGCGCACCAGCCTGGACGAACTGCCTCAGCTGCTCAATATCCTGAAGAGTGAAATGAGCATCGTCGGCCCGCGCCCCCATGCCACCGCCTCCCGCGCCGGAGGCAAGCTGTTCTGGGAAGTAAATGCGGGATACTGGCGCCGCCACTCTTTGAAACCCGGATTGACCGGGCTTGCGCAGATACGCGGACATCGCGGTGCTACCGAACGCGAAGACGATCTATCCCGCCGCCTGCACTCGGATCTGGAATACTTGAACAACTGGTCCATGCGCAGGGACTTGCTTATCATGGCACGCACCCTGCGGGTCATCGTCCACCCTAATGCTTACTGACGCATCGGCTGTGATGCCACCTCGAATGGTCAGTCCTTTTTGACGAACAGGTAATTGCGATGCGCGAAGCCTTCGGGCTGGGTTTTGGTATAGCCCTTGCCCCTCAGCAGCGCCGTCATCGGTGCCAGTTCCTGAGCCGTCCACGCCTCCAGCAGGACAACCGGCGCGCAGGCATCCAGCAGCCGGTCCGCACCTTGTAGCACTGCCAGTTCGCCACCTTCGCAATCCAGCTTGACCAGATCGACCCGGGGTTCGCCCATCGCGCCCCATTCTTCGTCGAGCGTGGTCAGCGGCACGGTATAGCTGCGGCTGTGGTTCGGCGGCACCACCGTTGCGGAACTCAGCATCGAGCTTGCGCTTTCGTGGAACGTGATGTCGCCAACCTCGCTGCCGACTGCTGTTACCTTCACCTCGGCATTGGGAAAACCATTACGCACCATATTGGCGCGATAACGCTCGGCGGTGGCAGCATTGGGTTCGAATGACAGCACACGCCCTTCAGGTCCGACGGCCTTGGCAAAATACATGGCGGGCACGCCGATATTGCCACCCACATCCAGCACCGTTCCACCTGGTTCGATGTGGCGGCACGCTTCCTTCAGGTCGGCATCTTCGTAATCGGTGTAGAGCAGCATCTTGAAGCCAAGCTCGTTGCGATAACCCAGCTCGATATCGGAACCGTTGCCCAGAGTATGCACGAACGATGCGGGTTCCGGCGGCAGCGCCGGACGCAGCACATAGCGATACAGTGCGCCCTTGCCCTTGCGGATCGGCGATTTGGTGAACCATAGCCGCGCCGGATATAGCGCCGCCCAGATCTGCGGATGGAACCGTTCCCTGAAACTGCCGGATGGCAGCTTTTGTCCCTCTGGCATTTACGCTTCCCCCGGTGTGGCGTGTCCATTACCGGCAAGGCCCGACGCCGGCAATACGAATGCCAAAAATGTGAATGCCGGCCGGTTTCACCCGAGGGGTTGCTAGCGGGCTCGCGTATCGGGCATGTGAGGCTCGCGCGATATAACAACCGACAGGAACGCATGGCTTCGCGGCAACAGCACTGGGCCGAACTCGACGGACTGCGCGGCATTCTGGCGCTGGGTATCGTGGTTTTCCATTATGGCTTCAATTCGCTTGCCATGCGGGTTGCGGGCTGGCGCGGTATCGAATTTGAACTGGCGGTCGACGTTTTTTTCCTGCTCAGCGGCTTCGTGCTATGTCACTCCACGCGCGCCGGCATATATCTGCCGCGCTTTGCATGGAAGCGTTTCTGCCGACTGGCCCCTACATTCTACGCTACGACACTCATGATCGTATTGCTCGACCCGTCGAGTGCCTCGTTTCTCGAACTCGCGCTTGCAGCTCCCCTGCTTGGACAGCAGCCTGCCAATTTTCCATCGTGGAGCATCACCTGGGAACTCTACCTGCCCGTTGCGGCAGCCACGCTGCCTTTTGCTATCGGCGACCGTTTTGTAAAACCTGCACTTGTTATCGCGTTGTTCGGCATGGGCTGTGCGGCCACTATCGAAATGTCGGGTACGCCTTTCACCTTTCCGCGCGCGGTTTTCGGCCTCGCCAGCGGGTATCTGCTGTACCGTTCCGGAATTACGATCAATGTGCCGCTGATGCCGGTGTATGGCGCAATCGCTATCGTGATGGCGATGGCATCCTATCTGCCGGCCAGCACCATGTTTTTACCGGTTTTCGCCAGTATGGCGATTCTCGCAGGTCGTGAAAATTGCACCGTGCTTTCCAACCGGCCCGGGCAATTTCTAGGCGCAATTTCGTATACTTTGTATCTGGTCCATATTCCGGTTCTCACGGCATTCCTGCGCTTCACCCCCGCAGTCATTTCGGAGCATCCGGCAGGAAAGCTGTTGGTTGTCGTTATTGCGACCGGTGCGGCTTACATCCTGACCGTATGTATAGAACGCCCCTTCATGCTTCGCAGCCGCCGTCCACCGAACCGCGCCTGAGCGTGCTGCGGGCCGAGGACCGGCACCTTTTCCTGCTCGGCAAAACCGCAGGCATTGCCCTTATCAAAGAATGGGCCAAGCACTCCGACCCCGGGATCGCCGCGGGATGCTAAGTTGACCTGCGATCCGACGGCTTCATCAACGGGCTGGCGGAGAGGGTGGGATTCGAACCCACGATACGGTTGCCCGCATACCGCATTTCGAGTGCGGCGCATTCGACCTCTCTGCCACCTCTCCGCATGAGCACGTGACACCTTTCCCCTGTTACGGCGACGGTGCGATCGAAGGCGCGGCGGTTAGCCGATGCCCGCCGCCTTGCCAAGCCCCCGTAACAGGAAGGTGAACGGTCGCGATTGCGCAAAAGCAATGCCACCTCGCTTGTTTCGCCGCCGCCAGCGGCTATATCCGGCGCAATGGATCGTAGCCAATTCTTCTCCCACCAGGCCGGGCGTACCATCGACGTTGCACGACAGGTCGATGCGCGTTTCGGTATCGGCGACGTGGTGCGCCACCGCATGTTCGATTTTCGCGGCGTCATCTTCGATATCGACCCGGTCTTTGCGAACAGCGAAGAATGGTACGATGCCATTCCCGAACATATCCGCCCCGACCGTGAACAGCCGTTCTATCACCTGCTTGCCGAAAACGACGACAGTTCCTACGTCGCCTATGTCAGCCAGCAGAACCTGTTGCCCGATGCCGATGGCGGGCCTGTGGAACATCCCAATGTGGCCGAACTGTTCGACGGGTTTGCCAAGGGCCGGTACCGGATGCGGCGCGCCCTGACGCATTGATGCCGCGAGCGCGGCGTTAGTCCTTCAGTCGCCAGCCGGATTTCAGCAGGCGATAGCTGGCGACGCCCAGCACCACGTTGAACACCAGCAGCCCGACCGCCGCATAAACCACGCCCGTATCCCCGTTGCCGATATCGCTGCGGCCAAGAAAGCCGTAGCGAAAGCCGGAAATGACATAGAAGAACGGGTTGAACCGGCTGATCGTCTGGAACAGCGGCGCAAGATTGTCGATGACGTAAAACGTTCCCGACAACAGCGATAACGGCGCGATAACGAAATTGGACACCGCCGCGTTGTGGTCGAATTTCTCGGCCCAGATCGACGCGACCAGCCCGATCAGCGACAGCATCACCGTGCCCATCAGACCGAACCACACCACCGCCCAGACATGCGCCATTGCCAGCGACACGCCGGGATAGAACGCCATCGCCAGCGCCACCGCGCCGCCCACCAGCAGCCCGCGCGTGATCGCCGCCGCGACGATTCCGCCCATCAGCTCGCCATCGGATAAGGGCGGCATCAGCAGGTCGATGATCGTGCCCTGTATCTTGCCGACCAGCAGCGAAAAGCTGGAATTGGCAAATGCGTTCTGCATCATGCCCATCATGATGAGGCCCGGCGCGACGAAAGTGGCGAACGGCACGCCCAGCACTTCGCGCGACGCACGACCGCCCGCCCCGCCCAGCGCCACGGTAAAAATCACCAGGAACAGCAAGGTGGTAACCGCCGGTGCCCAGATCGTCTGCGTCTGCACCTTGAGAAACCGCCGAACCTCCTTAATATAGAGGCTCCACAGGCCGACCCGGTTGATGCCGGTAATTATCGGCACGCCACGGGGCGGAAGCGGGCTGGAAACTTGATCGGACATGGCAGCGCGCCTACGGGCAACCACCTTGGCTGACAAGTTTGCTGACGGCGCGCCTCGCGGGCATTTTGATTAAACTGGATACGTATACAAAATGAGCTGGACCGAAGATCGCATCGCCACCCTGACCAAGATGTGGGAAGGCGGATCGACCGCCAGCCAGATCGCCGAAGAACTGGGCGAGGTGTCGCGCAATGCGGTGATCGGCAAGGCGCACCGGCTGGGCCTGAAATCGCGCCCCTCCCCGGTAAAAGCCGGTGCCAAGAAGGCTGCCAAGACCAAAGCCGCCGCAAAGCCCGCTCCGCGCAAACCGGTGGCGAAACCGCGCGCTGCCGCAGCCGGCACGCCCTGCACCTGCGCCCACCGCCAAGGCCGATGCACCTGCAGACGCAGCGAAAGGCAACAACGCGCCGCAGCCCATGCCCAACCCGCAGACCGACCTGCCCAAGATCGTTTCGGTCGGTCCCGGCGGCTTCCTGCGCCAAGGCCCCGGCGACCAGCAGCCGCCGATCCCGCCCGCGCCGCCGCGCCGGCTGGTCCCGGCCAAGCCCAGCCCCGACATTGCCGACAAGACCAGCCTGCTGGACCTGAGCGACAAGGTTTGCCGCTGGCCGATGGGCCATCCGGGCGAACCCGATTTCCATTTCTGCGGCACGCCGGTCAATCCCGGCTTCCCCTATTGCGTGGAGCATTGCGGGCGGGCGTTCCAGGCGCAGCTACCCCGTGGCGCGCGCCGACCCCCACCCCCTCTGCCGTTTGGCGGCCCACGCGTTCGCTAGCACCGGTTTCGGTGGCCGTATGGACCCGGTCGACCGGCGCACCCTGCTGGCCGGTATCGGCTGTGTCAGCGCGACGGCGATGGCGACGGCGTGCGCTCCGGCTGTGAACGTCGGACCTGTTGTTCTGGCAGCGTCCAGCCTTGAAGGCTGCCTCGATGCCATCCTGAATGCGTGGGGAGCAGTCGGGCGTGATGTGCCGACTGCCGCCTATGCCGCTACGCCTGCGCTCGTCCGCCAGATAGAATCAGGGGCACCCGCCGACCTTGTCGTCACGGCCGATCGGGCATGGATGCATGTTCTGCGCAATACGAAGCTGGTCGCGCCCGATACCGTCCTTGCGATTGCAGGCAACCGCCTCGAAATTGTGTGGCCGCTAACACGCAAGGCGGCACGGCCTGCCACCATCGCCAATGCGCTGTCGGCGGGCAGTGTCGCGCTGGCAGAACCGGACAGCGTGCCCGCCGGACGATATGCGAAGGCGGCACTTACATCGCTGGGGCTGTGGTCCAGCGTCGTCCCGCGCATCATCCCGACCGACAGCGCCCGCGCCGCGCTCGCGCTGGCCGAACGCAGCGAAGTCGATGCCGCCATCGTCTATGCCAGCGATGCCCGCGCCAGCACGCGGGTGGTGTCCGTGGCATCGTTCGACGAGGCATTGCATCCGCCAATCCGCTACTTCGCGGCGCGGGCCAGCCGCTCCGCACGTCCGGACAGCGATGCCCTGCTGACCCACCTTGCCAGCGAAAGCGCGCGCCGTGTTTTCGCGGAACACGGTTTCTTGGCCCCATGATCACCGCACTGGAATGGCAGGTCGTTCTGCTTTCGCTGAAAGTCAGCGTGGTTGCGATGGTGGCGACCTTGCCGCTTGCCTACGCGCTGGCATGGGTGCTGGCCCGCAGGACATTTCCCGGACGCATCCTGCTCGACGCACTGGTCCACCTGCCGCTGGTGCTGCCGCCGGTCGTGACCGGTTACGGCCTTTTACTGCTGTTCGGGCGCGCGGGGCCGGTCGGCGGCTGGCTGGAGGCCACATTCGGCATCACGCTCGCCTTTCGCTGGACCGGCGCGGCGCTGGCGGCGGGTGTCATGGCCCTGCCGCTGATGGTGCGCGCGATGCGGCTGGGGATCGAGGCGGTGGACGAACGGCTGGTCGAAGCGGCCCGCACATTGGGCGCGAAGCCGCTGGCGCAGCTTTACAACCATCATCCTGCCGCTGAGCGCGCCCGGCATCCTTGCAGGCACCGTGCTGGGCTTCGCGCGCAGTCTGGGCGAATTCGGCGCGACGATCACGTTCGCCGCGAACATTCCGGGCGAGACGCGCACCCTGCCGCTGGCGATCTATGCCGCGTTGCAGGTTCCCGGCAGCGATGCGGCGGTGGCGCGCCTTGCCGTGCTGTCGGTGTTCCTGTCGCTGGGTGCGCTGGTGCTGAGCGAATGGCTGGTGCGGCGAAGTGCGTCACCGGACAGGAAACAGCGCCATGTTGTTTGATATTGCGTTCCGGCAGGTAATTGGCGCGCACGATCTGGACATCGCGATACAGACCGACGCACCATTGGTGGCGCTGCGCGGCCCGTCGGGCGCGGGCAAGACGACCACGCTCAATGCAATCGCGGGCCTGCTGACCCCGACGCAGGGTCATATCCGGATCGGGGGCAAGACCCTGTTCGACAGCGCCAACGGGATCGACTTGCCACCAGCACGGCGCGGGTGCGGCTATGTGTTTCAGGACAACCGCCTGTTCCCGCATCTGACCGTATCGGCCAACCTGCGATATGGTAGCATGACCGCTGATTCCGCAGCGTTCGAGCGGATTGTATCCCTGCTGGCGCTGGAACCGCTGCTGGCGCGACGCCCGCGCACCCTGTCGGGCGGCGAGACGCGGCGGGTCGCCATCGGTCGCGCGCTGTTGTCCAGCCCAAGTGTGCTGCTGCTGGATGAACCGCTGGCCTCGCTCGACAGCGCGCGCGCAGACGATATCCTCGCCTATATCGAGGCAATCCGCGATACGCTTGGCATGCAGATCATCCATGTCAGCCACGACGCCACCGAAATCGCGCGACTGACCGACACAGTCATCGACATTCCCGCAATAAGACCCTCAGCCTAGCGCAGGAAGACCACGGTACCGCGATAGTCGGGATCCTGTCGCAATTGGTCCGGTTCGCGCCACTGCGCCCCGTCCATGATCGCGACGCGAAACGGCAGGTCGAGCCGCTTGGTCGCGCGCAGGTACTTGCGATAGTCCGGCACCGTTCGCGTGCCGCGATAGGTTTGCACGACGATCTCGTCCAATGCCTCCGCCATCGCGGCCAGGTCTGTTTGCGAGGCATTGGCGGGCCAGTCCATCAGGCCGGTAGCCGACAACCGCCACCTCGCCGGGAGCCGTGCGCGGAACCGGGTAAGGAAAGCAGCATAATCGCCCAGTTGCGGCGTGCTGGAGTCGAAATCGAGCTGGATGCCGGTCAACCGCCCCGCCCGGTCCCAGCGGCGTGCAGCGGCAAGCACTTCGTCATACGCAGCCCCGCCCCAATCCAGCCGCTCGGCGCGCACAACCAGCCACAATTCTGCATCAGGTGGCGGATCGGGAACAGTGCGGCGCAACACCACCACGCTGTCCGCATCGCCCCGGCGCAGCTCGCCCCAGTGCAGATAGACCGCCTCGGCCTGTGCCATGGCAGGATCGGGCGCGACCCCGCTCCACAGATAGAACGCCGTATGGTCAGCCGGATCGACGACCTCGCTTGTTTCAGGCGTTCGCTCGCATCCGCCAAGCACCGACGCGGCCAGCAGCGCCGCCAGTAGCTTTGGACCAAGCCTACCAGTAATAGTCCAGCTCGCGCGCATATTCGATGTCGGCGAAATCGGTCTTCAGGCGGCGGAACCAAGCCGCCCGCTCCGGCTTCGCGACGCCCGGCCCGCCGCATGTATTGTTGTTTGTCGGCGCGTAGCATTTCACCGCGCGATACAGCGCATAGGCGCGTTGCTGGCGGGTGGCGGCGCGGTCGGCGATGATGCTGGTGTAGAACGCATGGCGGGGCGTGACCGTGCCGGGATAGGCGTCCTTGCTGCCGAGTTCCGCTGCTTCGCCTTCGCGGTCTTGCCGATAGGCGAATTCGAAGCCGTCGAAGCCGTTGAGCCGGTAAAAATCGCCGAGGCACAGCCGCGCATCGATATCGCGCGGATTGGCGGCAAGCGTGGCGGCGGTGCGATCGATGCCGCCACAGCGATAGCCGTCGGACATCTTGCCTTGCGTGAAGAACTGCACCGGTGCTTCGTCCGCGTCCATCACGTCGTATAGATACAGCCTTTCTTCACGCTCGGGATAGTCCGACAGCAAGCCATAATCCTGCCCGAACCCGGCATAGTCGCCATGTCGCAACTGGCGCAGGAGGACGGTGAACAGTGCGAAGCTGCGTTCGCTGCGTGGCAGGCTGTTGTCGCGCGCCTGCGCCTTCAGGATGTCGGGACCGGCGGACGTGCCCAGCAGGATGCGGCGGATACGCGGGTCGGTAATGGGCGAACCGGCGGCGAATACCTTGTCGGTGCGCCCCTGCTGTTCGTACAGCCGCGCCAGCGCCAGCTCGACCGCCGGACGTTGCCACACGCCCTTCGCGCCGCCGATCAGCTCCAGCCAGAAGCCTTCTTCGTTCCGGTCGCCGGTCGCGTGCAACGCCAGTCCGCGCAAGAACTGGCGGCTGAACGCCAGCGGGGTGTAGCTGTCACGCCTGGCATCGTCGGGCACCAGCGCCAGCACGCGCTTCGGCGTATCGGCAACGTAGAAGGCGTGGTTCGCGTGCAGGAATGCGAACAGTTCCGGCTCGTCGGCAAAGACATCGGCCTGCCCCGCCAGTTCGTTCATCGCAAGCGGCGTGCTGCTGTCGCGCATCCGCATCAGGTCATGTGCGGCCAAAAGGTACGGATCGGACAAGGCCAGTGTGGCGTCACGGGTCAACAGCTTGTCGTCGATCTCCTCGATCAGGCGCGCAGTCCCTTCATCCGCAAAGTCCGTGCGCCGCAGCATCGGTGCATACAGCGTCGCCAGCTTGCCGTAGTCGCGTTGCAGCCACGCCGCCTTGCGGATCAGGCCCCGCGCGGACGCGGCGTAGCGTCCCTGCGGAAAGGCGCGCAGGTAATCGCGAAAACCGGTCTCCGCCTGCGCCGCCAGCGCCACATCCGTGCCGTCCAGATCGAACCAGCCCCAGCGGTCCTCCGATCTGTCGATAACCGCGTTCAGCCGCGTGCGTGCCACCATGTAATGCGCGGTTTCCTTTACCCACGGCGCCGTCGCGGTATCGCGCAACCGCCCAAACTGCCGCGTCGCCGCTGTCCAGTCGCCGCCGTAGAACCCGCCTGCTGCCGTCAGGTACGATCGGAAATCGCCCGTCGCACCGCCAAGCCGCACGAGCGACGGCGCGGCGATGAAATTGCCGGCGCGGTCCTCGTCTCGCACCGCCTTCGCATAGCGCATCCACCGTGCCACGCGCCGTGGTCAGCGCATTGCGCAGGGCGGGGGCGACGCGACTGTTGCCGGTAATCGCATCGAGAAACGCGGCGCGTCCGGTATCGACCGTCTGACACCGGTCGCCGCCATAGACGGCACCACCACTATTGGCAGCAGGCGGAAACCAGGCCTCGCGCAGGTTCTGCCAGCGCAGGAAATTGCGGCCGTAAAAGGTGCGCCAGTCCAGATCGGGATAAGTTCGGCCCGCTCCGTCCAGTCCGGCGCGGTCCTGCAACAGCAGCAGCAGGTTGACCCTGCTGTCATTGCCGGGTGCAATCGCAATCTGGCTGGAGCATCCGAGGTTGCGGTTTTCGGGCCGCCATTCGGGCGAGCAATATGCGCCGCCTGCCCATGCCGGGCCGCTCGCAACGGATACAGCCAAAACCGCTGCCAGTCCCAAAACCCGCGCCTTCAATCCCATTCCCGTCTCCCCTGATTACCCTTGTTTGTCACAGGACAGCGGCGTGGCGCAAGCCTTGGCCCCGACCGTCAGGGACGCCGCGCGAACCAGATCGTGTGGTGCGGCCCCTTGTTGTTCGGGCGGGCGCGCACGGTCTGCACATCGACGCGGAACCCGGCGTCCTTCAGCCGCCCGGTAAACTTGTGATCGGGCGCAGCGGACCATACCGCCAGCACGCCGTCGGTATTCAGCGCATCGCGCGCCCGCGCGAGCCCGGTGCGCGTGTAGAGCCGTTCGTTCCCCTCGCGCACAATGCCATCGGGGCCGTTGTCCACATCGAGCAGGATGGCATCGTAGCGCGGCGTAGTGCCGTCCACCGCATCGTCGATCAGCGCGGCGACATCGGCCAGCACGATTTCGCCGCGCGGATCGTCCAGGCAATCGCCCGTCAGCGCGGCCAGCGGTCCCTTCGCCCAGTCGAGGATATCGGGCACCACCTCCGCCACGAACACGCGCCCGCCCTGCGGCAGGACGGCAAGCGCCGCGCGAAAGGTGAAGCCCATACCATAGCCGCCGATCAGCACACGCGGCGCGGGTGTGGACAACCGCTCCATCGTCAGCTGCGCAAGCTGCTCTTCGGAAAACTGCATCCGCGTTCCCATCAGCTCGTCGCGGCCCAGCATGATGATGAAATCGCGGCCGTGGCTGACCAGCGCCAGCTCGCCGCCTTCGGGGATTTGCGCGGTGGCTATGGTTTCACGGGGTAGCATCGGTTTCCCTTAGCGCACGAAAAAGGGCCGCGACAACGCCGCGACCCTTTTTGATACCGGCCCCTGCGAATGCAGGAGTGACGTTTTACGTCAGTCCTTCAAGAAGTCCGGCAGGCCACCGGCGTCACCGCCGCCACCTTTGTTGCCGCTGCCGCCACCGTCGTCCCCACCCACCGCGGCCGCCGCCGCCGGAGCGTGGCCCGCGCCGGTCGCCCCCACGACTGCCGCCACCGCCGCCGCCTTCACGCTTTTCGCGCGGGGGCCGGGTGTCTTCCAGCTCTTCGCCGGTGTCTTGGTCGACGACGCGCATCGACAGGCGGACCTTGCCGCGGCTGTCGATTTCCAGCACCTTGACCTTCACTTCCTGGCCTTCGGAGACGACATCCGTCGGCTTCTCGACGCGCTCGTTCTTCATTTCGGACACATGGACGAGACCGTCCTTGCCGCCCATGAAGTTCACGAATGCACCGAAATCGACGATGTTGACGACCTTGCCGGTATAGATCTTGCCGATCTCGGCTTCCTCGACGATGCCTTCGATCCAGCGCTTGGCCGCTTCGATCTGCTCGCCGTCGCTGCTGCTGATCTTGATGACGCCTTCGTCGTCGATATCCACCTTCGCACCGGTTTCGGCCACGATTTCGCGGATGACCTTGCCGCCGGTGCCGATGATGTCGCGGATCTTCGCCTTGTCGATCTGGATCGTCTCGATGCGCGGGGCATGCTTGCTGACTTCGCCGCGCGAAGTGCCCAGCGCCTTGTCCATTTCGCCAAGGATGTGGTCACGACCGGCCTTCGCCTGTTCCAGCGCGGTTTCCATGATCTCGCGCGTGATGCCCGCGACCTTGATATCCATCTGGAGGCTGGTGATGCCCTCGGCGGAACCTGCCACCTTGAAGTCCATGTCGCCCAGGTGGTCTTCGTCACCCAGGATGTCGGACAGCACGGTGAAGTTGTCGCCTTCCAGGATCAGCCCCATCGCGATGCCCGATACCGGACGTTCGATGGGAACACCGGCATCCATCATCGCCAGACAGCCGCCGCATACCGTCGCCATCGAGGACGAGCCGTTGCTTTCGGTGATGTCGGACAGGACGCGGATCGTATAGGGGAAGTCCTCGTGGTTCGGCAGCACGGGGTGCAGCGCACGCCATGCCAGCTTGCCGTGACCCGTCTCGCGGCGGCTGGTGAAGCCGAAGCGACCCACTTCGCCGACCGAATAGGGCGGGAAGTTATAGTGCAGCATGAAGGGGTTGTACGAAAGACCTTCCAGCCCGTCGATCATCTGCTCGGCATCCTTGGTGCCGAGCGTGATGGTGCAGATCGCCTGTGTTTCGCCGCGCGTGAACAAGGCGGAACCGTGCGTGCGGGGGAGCAGGCCGACCATCGCCTCGATCGGGCGAACCTCGTCGGTCTTGCGTCCGTCGATACGCTGGCCGTCCTTGAGGATGGCACCGCGCACGATTTCCGCTTCCAGCTTCTTGACCGCCTTGCCGGCCGTCATCTGTTCCTGCCCGTCGGCATCGGCAAAGGCTTCCTTAGCCTTGGCACGCGCCGCGTTCAGAGCGTCGGAGCGTTCCGACTTGTCGGTCAGCTTGTAAGCGGCGGCGATGTCGTCGCCGACGATACCGCGCAGCTCTTTCCTTAACGTCCGCGCCATCATCGCCGGTGGCAACGTCCCACGGTTCCTTGGCGGCCTGTTCGGCCAGGTCGATGATCGCGCCGATAACCTTGCGGCTTTCGTCATGCGCGAACATGACCGCACCCAGCATTTCTTCTTCGCTGAGCTCCTTGGCTTCGGATTCCACCATCATCACCGCATCCTGCGTGGCGGCAACGACGAGGTCGAGGCGGCCTTCTTCGAAGATGTCGGAAACGGTGGGGTTCAGCACATAGTCGCCATCGACGAAGCCGACGCGCGCTGCGCCGATCGGGCCCATGAACGGCACGCCCGAAATCGTCAGCGCAGCCGATGCGGCGATCATCGCGACGATGTCCGGCTCGGTTTCGCCGTCATAGGACATGACCTGACAGATCACGTTGATTTCGTTGTAGAACCCTTCGGGGAACAGCGGACGGCAGGGCCGGTCGATAAGGCGGCTGGTCAGCGTTTCCTTTTCGGTCGCGCGGCCTTCGCGCTTGAAGAAGCCGCCCGGAATGCGTCCGGCGGCGGAGAACTTTTCCTGGTAATGCACGGTCAGCGGGAAGAAATCCTGCCCTTCGCGCACGGATTTGGCGGCGGTCACGGCGCACAGCACCACGGTTTCGCCATAGGTGGCCAGCACGGCGCCGTCTGCCTGACGGGCGATCTGGCCGGTTTCGAGCGTGAGGGTTTTTCCGCCCCATTCGATCGATACGGTTTTCTTGTCGAACATGTATTTTCCTTACGTCCCGCACCGCCAAATTGCGTGCGCGGGTGTCTTGCATCCGGGTATGCCGTCCCGGTCCGGTGCGGGGCACGGTATGCGCCCCAAGGGTGGTCCGCCGAATTGCGGAAAGCCGTTGCCCCTTTTCTCGTCGTCCATACAGAAACGGCCCCCGCATGGGAGCCGTTCCGAACATTCGTTATTTTGTGTTTATTTCCGCAGGCCCAGCTTCTGGATCAGGTCGTTGTACCGGCCCAGATCCTTGTCCTTGAGATAGGCCAGCAGGCTGCGGCGGCGGTTGACCATCGCCAGCAAACCACGGCGCGAATGGTTGTCCTTGTGGTTTTCCTTGAAGTGGTCGGTCAGGTTGCGGATACGCTGCGTCAGGATGGCGACCTGGACTTCGGGGCTGCCCGTGTCCTTTTCATCGCGCGCGTTTTCCTGGATGATCCTGGTTTTTTCGTCGGCTGCAATCGTCATAACGTCGTCGTCTTTCTACTCAGCGACATCGGGAAAGTTGAAACCCCGCACCACGCGTGTGGCACCGCCTTCGATCTCCACCAGCGCCACGGGCACATCGGCCAGCGTCGCGAAATAAAGCCCGTCGGGTTGGGGCAATCCGGAAACGACCCGGCCCTGGCGGACCGCCTGCGCGCTTTCCGGATCGAGATGCAGGGCCGGGATGTCGTCCAGCCCCGCCTCCAGCGGCAGGAGGAGGTCTTCAAGGCTCGCGCCACTAGCGATTGTATTGAGTTTGTCCAGCGAAATCGCCTGTCGCTCGGCAAACGGCCCCGCCTGCGTGCGCCGCAGATACGTAACATGACCGACCGTGCCCAGCGCCCGCGCGATATCGCGCGCCAGGCTGCGGATATAGGTGCCCTTGCTGACTTCGGCGCGCAGGGTGATGGCATCGGCGAGTTCCAGCGGCATCTGCGGATCGTAGGGGTCCGGGCGGCCAAGAGTGGTGGCAAAGGCGGACACCAATTCCTCCCCGATTTTTCGGCGAGGGGGACCGCCGGAAGTGGTGGAGGGGTCACTTTCGGCAGACGAAGAGACCCCTCCACCACTTCGTGGTTCCCCTCCCCATCGGTGATGGGGAGGAAGAGAGAGAATACTGTCACCTGCCGCGATGCCAGTTCCACATCCTCGCCCGCTCGCGCCCGGTCATAGGCCCGCTTGCCATCCACTTTCAGCGCGGAATACGCAGGTGGCACCTGCTCGATTTCGCCGGTGAAATGTTCGCAGATCGCCGCAACCGCTGCCATCGGCGGGCGGCGGTCGGACCGGGCCGTCACCGTGCCTTCGGTGTCGAGCGTATCGGTTTCCTCGCCGAACTGGATGGTGAAATCGTAAACCTTGCGCGCATCGAGCATCCGGCCCGCCAGCTTGGTCGCCTCGCCCAGCGCAATTGGCAGCACGCCTTCCGCCAGCGGGTCCAGCGTGCCGCCATGTCCGACCTTGGTCTTGGCATAGCCACCTTCTCGCAAGTTTCGCTTCACCGCCGCCACCGCTTGCGTCGAGCCAAGCCCGCGCGGCTTGTCCAGCAGCAGCCAACCGGAGGGTGCTGGCTTGCTCATCCGAAGGCAAGCTGCGCACGACGCGCAAATACCAGCCGGTTCGCCAACAGCGATACGCCGACCGACAGCAGCAAGGTGAAGAACATGCCGTGGATATAGTGCAGCGGCTGCCACACCATGCTGAAAAACGCATAGAACGCCACGCCCGCCAGCACACCCAGCATCGCCGCCTTGGCATCCACATTGCGGAACGCGAGGCCGACGATGAAGGCGCTCAATATCGGCATTGAGAGCAGGCCGTAAAGCTGCTGCACCGTGTTGATGATGCTTTCCTGGCTGGCGAAGAACGGCACCAGCGCAATCGCCAGCACCGACATGACGATGGACACCGCCGCGCTCAGTTTTTGCACGCTGCGCGCCTTGCCGACATAGGCTTGGTGAATATCGCACACATACAGCGCAGCGGACGCGTTGAGGATGGAGTTGAACGTCGTCAGCACCGCCGCCGCGATGGCTGCGGCGAACGCGCCCGAAAGCCATGTCGGCAGCACCGCGCCCACCACCATGCCATAGGCCGCGTCGCCGACATCGCCGAACAGCTTGTAGGACACGATGCCCGGCACCACCACGATAACGCGGCACGATCAGCAAGCGGATGCCCGCCGCGACCAGCACGCCCTTCTGCGCCTCGCCGATGCTGGGCGCGGCCATCGCCCGCTGCGTGATGGTCTGGTTGGTGGACCAGTAGAAGGTCTGGATGAAGATCATGCCCGTCAGCAGGGTATGCCACGGGATCGGGCTGTCATCGCCGCCCACCAGCGTCAGCCGGTCCGCCGGCACGCCCGACAAGTCGAAATCGATGGCGGACAGCGCCAGCCACACCACCACCAGCGCCAGCCCCAGGATCAGCACGCCGGAATAGGTATCGCTGACCGCGACCGCCCGCAGGCCGCCCACGATGGCATAGGCCGCACCGACCACCGCCAGCACTGCCGAAACGGTCAGGATGGTCGGCAAGTCCGCATCGATACCGACCAGCGACAGCAGGAACAGCGACCCGCCATACAGGATCGCGGGCAGGAAGATGAACAGGTTACCGAACAGGAACAGCACCGAGATCAGCGCGCGGATATGCGGATCACCGTATTTCTTCTGCAACAGTTCCGTCGTGGTGGTGCATTGCTCGCGGTAATATACGGGCAGGAAGACGAAGGCGAGAATGAGCAGACCAATGACGGCGGCGAATTCCCACCATGCCAGCAGCGCCATCTGGTTGCCGTTCATGCCGACCAGCTGGTCGGTGCTGAGATTGGTCAGCGTGATGGACCCGGCCACAAAATACCAGCTCAGCCCGCCGCGCGCGAGGAAGTAGTCGTGACCAGTCGTCTCGGTACCAGCCACCTTGCCCCGGCAATGCAGCCACGTCGCCAGCGCGATGGCGGCGCTGATGGCGAGGAAAACGCCCAGCTGTACGGTATCAAACATCCCGGCTCCCTTTTTCCCAGCCTGTTCGACGCTTGCACGCGCGTTGGCAAGCATGGGGCCACCGGCTAGGCGATTGCGCGATGGCTACGCGCACTTCCGACCTTGTCCTGTCAGCCGGTGGCACATGGCTGGCGCTGCACATTGCGACCGGCGGGCGGCCCCGCGTGCTCGGCTGGGGCGCAGGCGACGGCTATCCGCGTGACAATTCGCTCGCCCCGCTCCTGCACCGCGCCCATGCGCCAGGCGGACCCGAAGTGCCGATCGCGCCATCTTTTCTCAATACGCTGGCGAGCGGGCATGCCGCGCCGGGTTTGCTGGGCCATCGCGACGGGCAGGACTGGGCGACCGACTTGCGCGTAGTCGAGGTCTGCGATGTCTCGCCGAACAGCGCGCGCGTGGTGTGCGAAGACAGGACATGCGGCATGGAAACCGCGCATTGCTTCACCATCGACGAAGCAAGCGGCGTCCTGTCGGTGGAAACCGCTCTGACCAATCGCGGCGATGCGCCCTTCGCGCTGGAATGGTGCGCAGCGCTGTGCCTGCCGCTGGACGACCGACTGACGCGCATCACCAGCTTTCGGCGGGCAATGGGCGGGCGAGTTCGCGATGCAGACACTAGACCGGCCACGCGGCACGTTCCTGCTGGAGAACCGCTCCGGGCGGACCGGGCCATGCTAGCTATCCCGGCCTGTATTTCGGCACGCCGGAAACGAGCGAAAAGGCTGGCCTGGCTGCGGCTTGCCACTTGGCGTGGAGCGGCAATCACCGCCTGCGCGTCGATACCGGCGCGGATGGCGGGGCCATGCTTCAGATGGGCGAACTGCTGCTGCCGGGCGAGATGCGCCTTGCACCGGGCGAAACCTATCGCGGGCCGCTGATGCACTGCACGATATCGGAGGCAGGCTATGGCGAAGCAACACGTCGTTTACACCGCTTCGTCCGGCAAAACCTGCGCAGCGAAGTTGTCCGGACAACTTCGCGTCCGGTGCATTTCAACACGTGGGAAGCGGTGTATTTCGACCATTCCGAAGCGCGCATGATGGCGCTGGCCGAGCAGGCGGCGGCGCTGGGTGCGGAGCGGTTCGTGCTGGACGACGGCTGGTTCGGCGCGCGGCGAAACGAGCGCGCGGGGCTTGGCGACTGGACGGTGTCGGCGGATGCCTATCCGAACGGCCTGCGCCCGCTTGCCGACCGTGTCCGCGAACTGGGCATGGAATTCGGACTGTGGGTCGAACCCGAAATGGTGAACCCGGACAGCGACCTCTACCGCGCGCATCCCGACTGGGTGCTGGGCGCGAATGGCGTGGACCAGATCGCCTCGCGCCACCAATTACCGCTCGACCTGACGCAAAGCGCCGTCAGCGATCACCTGTTCGAGCGGATAACATCGCTCGTGCGGGAAAACGATGTCGCCTACCTGAAATGGGACATGAACCGCGATATCCAGCACCCCGGCGGGGCGGACGGGCGCGCTGTGATGCACCGGCAGGTGCGCAGCCTTTACGCCCTGATCGACCGCATCCGCGCCGCCTGCCCCGGCCTCGAAATCGAGAGCTGTTCCTCCGGCGGGGCGCGGGCGGACTGGGAAATCCTGCGCCGCACCGACCGCGTCTGGACCAGCGACAACAACGATGCCCGCACCCGCCACACCATCATGCGCGGCGCCGCGCATTTCCTGCCGCTGGCGATGCTGGGCAACCATGTCGGGCCGGAGCGGTGCCATATCACCGGGCGGCGGTTCGACATGGCCTATCGCGCGGCCTCGGCGGTGTTCGGCCATATGGGTGTGGAGCTTGACCCGGCACAGGAAAGCGCCGCCGACCGCGCGATCCTTGCCGCTGCGATCGCCTTCCATAAGACCCATCGCGCGCTGATCCATGACGGCGCGCATTACCGGCTGGAGACACCGCCGCATCTGATCGCGCAGGGCTGCGTCGATAACGACGGGCGAACGGCGTTGTATTCGATAGCGACTGTAAACGAAAATCCGGCAACGCACCCGCCGCGCCTCAGGTTGGCTGGGCTCGACCCGGCGCAGGCCTATCGCGCCAGCTATGCCGCGTTCGATCCCGCCGCCGCCTTGACCCCGCCGCCGCCCGTTGCCAGCGGTGCGGTTCTGATGGACCACGGTTTTACCCTTCCCCGCACCATGCCCGATACCTGCCTGCTGCTGGGGCTGGAGGCTGTCGATGGCTGACATCTTGGACTTGCTGGTCATTGGCGGCGGCATCAACGGTGCGGGCATTGCGCGCGATGCGGCGGGGCGCGGGCTGTCCACGATGCTGGTGGAAAAGGACGACCTGGCGCAGCACACCAGCAGTGCCAGCACCAAGCTGGTGCATGGCGGCCTGCGCTATCTCGAGCATTACGAATTCCGGCTGGTGCGCGAAAGCCTGATCGAGCGCGAGCGACTGCTCAAGATCGCGCCACACATCGTCTGGCCGCTGCGCTTCGTCCTGCCGCATGACAGCGGCCTGCGCCCGAAATGGCTGCTGCGGCTCGGCCTCGCGATTTACGACCATATCGGCGGGCGCAAGCTGCTGCCGCCGACGCGCACGCTCGATCTGCGCGATGCCCCGCATGGCAAGGTGTTGCAGGACCGGCTGCGCACCGGGTTCGAATATTCGGACTGCTGGGTGGAGGATGCGCGGCTGGTGGTGCTGAACTGCGTCGATGCGAAGGAACGCGGCGCGGATATCCGCACCCGCACCGAATGCGTACGCCTGACGCGCCACGCCGACCGCTGGGACGCGACTTTGCGCAATGCCGGTGGCGCGGAAGAGCAGGTCGCCGCGCGCCGCGTGGTGAACGCCGCCGGGCCGTGGGTCGATGGCGTGCTGGGCCTCGCCATTCCGGGCCAGCAGCACGCCAATCTGCGGCTGGTAAAGGGGAGCCACCTGATCTTCCCGCGCCTGTGCGCGGGCGACCATGCCTACATCTTCCAGAACCGCGACGACCGGATCGTCTTCGCCATCCCGTATGAGCGCGACTTCACGCTGGTCGGCACCACCGATGTCGGGTTCACCGGCGATGCAGGCGGCGTCGCCATTTCGGACGACGAGGCAGCCTATATCTGCGACGCGGTGAACGAATATCTGCGCGTGCCGGTCGCGCCCGCCGATGCGGTTTCGAGCTATTCCGGCGTGCGCCCGCTTTACGACGATCTGTCGCGCAACAACGCCACCGTCACGCGCGACTATACCTTCGAATATGATGACAGGACGGGCGCGCCGATCCTGTCGGTTTTCGGCGGCAAGATCACCACCTATCGCAAGCTGGCCGAGGCCGCGCTGCGACGGTTCGGAGTGGCCGAAGACGACTGGACTGCCGACGCCGTCCTGCCCGGCGGCGACTTTGCGGTGGACGGGTTCGATGCTCTGGTTGCGCAGACCGCCGCACGCCATCCTGATCTTGCCCCGGCGCTCTGCACTCGCCTGTGCCGCGCCTACGGTACCCGCGTTTCGCGCATCCTTGGCGATGGCGCGGACCTGACCGTTGCCGCGCCCGGCGTGCTGGAGGCCGAGCTGCGCTATCTGCGCGATGCCGAGTTTGCCCGAACGCTGGACGACGTGCTGTGGCGGCGTAGCAAGCTGGGGCTGCATCTGGGCGAGGCGGGCATTGCCGCGCTGGAAGAATGGTTCGCGCGAACAGGCGCAGGCCGTTGAGCGACAGGCAGGTGCAGCTGGACGGATCAGCTGCGCCCGTATTCCGCCGGAGCATCGCCAAGGCAGACGGGCGGATGCTGCACCTGTATGGCCGGACGCCGCACGACCAGCCGCTGCAACCGCAGGCCAGCGATCCGGTCGCGACCGGTGGCGAGCTGCGCCATCATCCCTTGCGCGACGAATGGAACGTCTACGCCGCGCATCGCCAGAACCGGACCTACAAACCTGCGGCCAGTGCCGACCCGCTTGCCCCGACCCTGCCCGGTGCCGCACCCACCGAAATACCCTTCGCCGATTTCGAGCTGGCGGTCTTCGACAACAAATTCGCCGCTTTCCATCCCGCCGCACCCGACCCGTCGCCCCTGCCCGGCATCAACGCCAAGCCCGCCACCGGCGCGTGCGAAGTGGTGGTCTATACGCCCGAGCCGGAAGGCAGCCTGCACACCATCGGGCAGGACCGCCGCGCGCTATTGCTGTCGGCATGGATCGACCGGACCGCCGCGCTGTTTGCCGCCGGATGCCGCTGCGTGCTGCCGTTCGAGAACCGGGGCGAAGCAGTCGGCACGACGCTGCACCACCCGCACGGCCAGATCTACGGCTTCCCGCATGTCCCGCCGGTGCAGCAACGCGCCGCCGATGCGTTCGCGCGCGGCTATGACCTGTCGGCGGAGATCGGACGCCTCGCAGTCGGACTATGCGATTGCGCGAGAGGGCGGTGTCACCGCATGGTGCCCCCGCTTCGCCCGCTTCCCTTACGAAGTCTGGATCGCACCCGACATTGCCCGCCCACAACTGGCCGATTGCACGGTGGAGGAGCTGGACGGCATCGCCGCGCTGATGGGCGATGTAACGCGACGCTACGATGCGCTGTTCGGGCAGGCCATGCCCGCGATGATGGCGGTGCATACCGCGCCTGCGGCCCCCTCTGTCGATGCCGATGCCGCACCCTATCACCTGACCATCCAGTTCTACCCGCTGCTGCGCGGGCCGGAGCGGGTGAAATATCTCGCCTCGGTCGAACAGCACACCGGCGTTTTCACCGTCGACATCATGCCCGAAGCCGCCGCCGCCGCACTGCGCGCGCTGTGAGTACGGTGAAGGTGCGTGTGCCGGGTCGCGTCAACCTGATCGGCGAACATCTCGATTATAATGGCGGGCATGTCCTGCCTGCCGCATTGTCGGTCGGGATCGACATGACCCTCACGCCGCGCTCCGACGACCGCGTCATGGTCACGTCCGATGCCTTTGCAGAACGCGCAAACCGGCGGTTGACCGATAGCGCGACGGGCGACTGGTCGGACACGGCGCTTGGCGCGGTGCGACAGGCGGTCGCGCTGGGGCTGCTTTCCGGCGGCGCGGATATAGCGATCGCCTCCACCATCCCGCCCGGTGCCGGCCTGTCCTCCTCCGCCGCGCTGATCGTCGCGGTGCTGAAAGCAGCGAAAATGTGCGCAGGCTCGGACTTGTCCGACATCGCCATCGCGCGCGCCGCACGCGAGGTCGAGAACGACTTTCTGGGCGTTCCCTGCGGTATCATGGACCAGATGGCGGTGGCGCTTGCCGAACCCGGCCAGGCGCTGCTCCTCGACACGGCGACACTCGACTATCGCACGATCCAACTCGTGCCGGACCACGACATTGTCGTCCTCCATTCCGGCGTCTCGCGGCGGCTGGCCGATGGCCGCTATGCAGAGCGCCGGACCGAATGCGCAGCGGCGCAGAACGCCTTGGGCGGCACCGGCCTGTGCCACGCCGACCCTGCCGATATCGCGCGGCTGGCCGATCCCGTCCATCGCCGCCGCGCCCGGCATTGCGCCACCGAACAGGCGCGTGTCCTGTCGGCGGTCACCGCCATCGAAGCGGGCGATGCGCGGGAACTTGGTGCGCTGATGGTGCAAAGCCACGTCTCGATGCGCGACCTGTTCGAGATATCGCTGCCCGCAATCGACGCGCTGGTCGCCGATGCGTGTACTCTTGGAGCGTCAGGCGCGCGGCTGACCGGTGGCGGGTTCGGCGGGTGCATCGTGGCGCTGGTGGAGCGGCGCTGGCGCGAACACTGGCAAAGGGCACTGCTGGCCCGCCACCCGGACGCGCGCTTCGTCGCCGCAATCGCGCCTTAGCTGAAGGTTTGCGCCACGTCCTGCGCGACACCGAGATACCAGCCCATCGCCCAATCCACCGGCGGCCCGATAGTCCGCCCGATAATATTCCATTGCGGAAACGCCCAGCTCGCCGCGATAAGGACCACCAGCACGAGAATACCGAATTGCTGGATCTTCGCCCAATGCACTTCCAGCGAACGCGGCAGCAGGCCCTGCACGATATGCCCGCCATCGAAGGGCGGGATCGGCAGCAGGTTGAAGATTGCGAGGAACAGGTTGATCAGGATGAACCAGAACAGCGCCTGCACCACCACGCCAGGCTCCGCCATCTGCGCCGGAAACACGAACGCCAGCAGCAGCCCCAGCACCACCGTGCCGAACAGCGCCAGCACGAAGTTCATCGCCGGACCCGCCGCCGCGACCGCCATCATGCCGTAGCGCGGATTGCGCAGGCGATGGGCCAGCACCGGCACCGGTTTCGCCCACCCGAAGATCGGTCCGCCGAACAGCCACAGCGCGCCCGGCACCACCAGCGTACCGATAGGGTCGACATGGCGCACCGGATTGAAGCTGAGCCGGTTGCGCTCGCGCGCCGTGGGATCACCCAGCGCCAGCGCGACCCAGCCATGCGCGACCTCGTGGAACACGATAGCCACCACCAGGCACGGGATGACGATGGCGGCAAGGAGGAGGTTCTCGATCACGGGTGCGATATAGGATGCGCAGCTAGCGAACGCTACGGCCAGCGGTGAAAAGCCTATTCAGAGTGGCGACAGCCATGCGACGCGATGCTAGATGCCAGCAAAGGACATGGGGGACACATATCATGGCGACGGGACAGACAGGCGCATCGGCCGACGCGACAGATGTAGACGCGGAAACGCCACAGCGCGGTGTGCTTGCGTGGATCGAACGCACCGGCAATCGCCTGCCCGACCCGGTCTTCCTGTTCTTCTATCTCATCCTCGCGCTGATCGCGATCTCGGTTCTCTGCGCGCTGCTTGGCGTTTCGGCTGTCCACCCGACCGCGATGGACGAGGCCACCGACCAGCCGGAAATCATACGGGCGATCAGCCTGTTGTCGGCGGAGAACATCCAACGCCTGTGGGTCGAAATGCCGACCACATTCACGCATTTCCACCCGCTCGGCTACGTTCTCGTGGTCATGCTGGGTGCGGGCGTGGCGGAGCGGTCCGGGCTTCTTCGCCGCCGGCATGTCGAAAGCGGTGAAAAGCGCGCCGACCGCGCTGCTGACTCCAGTGGTCGCGCTGGTCGCGATGATCGGCAACCACGCGGCGGACGCAGGCTATGTCGTGCTGATTCCGCTGGCAGGTATCCTGTTCGCCGCCGCCGGACGCCACCCGCTGGCCGGGATTGCCGCAGCCTTTGCAGGCGTATCGGGCGGGTTCTCGGCCAATATTTCGCCGGGCCAGCTCGACGCGCTGCTGTTCGGCATCACCGAGGAAGCGGTGGGCGCAAGTATGCTCGATCCCGCATGGACATCGAACATTGCGGGCAACTGGTATTTCATCTTCGTGATGACGTTTCTCTATCTGCCGATCATCTGGTTCGTCACCGACAGGATCATCGAACCGCGCCTTGGGGCATGGACCGGCGGTGCGTCCGCCAACATCGCCGCTGGTGCGGGCGCTTCCGGCGATGGGCTAAGCCCCGACCCGAAAGGGCATACCGGCGAACAGGCTGCCAAGGGATTGCGCTGGGCCGGACTGGCGGTTCTGGGCGTCGTCGCGCTGTGGCTGCTGATGGTATTCGGCCCCGGCACCCCGCTGGTGGACGAAGCCGCCTGCGTGGGCGTGACCGACTGTTCGATCCACACCGAACTGCGCCCGCTATATCAGTCGCTGGTGGGCGGGTTCTTCCTGCTCTTCCTGCTTGCCGGGTGGGCCTATGGCAAGGCGGCGGGCACCATCGAGAACCACCGCGATCTGGTGAACATGATGGCGGAATCCATGAAGGACATGGGCTATTACCTCGTCCTCGCCTTTGCCGCCGCGCATTTTGTGGAAATGTTCAACTGGTCCAATCTCGGCCTGATTTCTGCGGTACACGGTGCAGCGGGGATCCAGTCCACCGGGCTGCCACTGCCCTTGGTGCTGGGGCTGATGGTCATCTTCGCCGGGCTGCTGAACCTGTTCGTCGGGTCGGCCAGCGCCAAATGGGCCTTGCTCGCGCCGATCCTGGTGCCGATGCTGATGCTGCTCGGCATCAGCCCCGAAGGCGCAACCGCCGCCTATCGCGTCGGCGACAGCGCGACCAACATCATCACCCCGCTGATGGTCTATTTTCCGCTGATCCTGGTGTTTGCGCAACGCTGGCAGAAGGATTTCGGCATCGGCAGCCTGACCGCGATGATGCTGCCCTATTCGATCTGGCTGATGATTTCGGGCGTCGCGCTGATTGTTGCGTGGTTCTATCTCGGCATCCCGCTCGGCCCCGACGCACCGGTAGGCTACACGTTGCCGACAACGCTGCGATAGCGGCGGTACGGTGGTGGCACCGGGCGGCGGTTCAATCGTCGTCCGGTTCCAGGTCGCGCGCCACCTTCGGGTCGTTCAGCAGCCGCTCGATGCGGTCCGCTTCCTCGAAGCTCTCGTCCGGCTTGAACTTCAGCTTCGGTGCGGATTTCAGGCCCAGCCGCTTCGCCACCTCGCGTTGCAGATAGGCGGTGTTCTGGCGCAGCGCGGTGACGATTTCCGCCTCGCCCTTGCCCAGCAGCGGCTTCACATAGACGGTCGCATTGCGCAGGTCCGGCGTCATGCGCACCTCCGTCACAGCGATATTTGCCGCCGACACGATGGGATCATGCACATCCTGCCGCGTCAGCAGCTCCGACAGAATATGCCGCACCCGCTCCCCGACCTTGAGGACGCGGACCGAATGCTGTTCTGCGGTAAATTGCTGGCGGGGCATCAGTCGAGCGGAATAATATCGTCGATATCGACATTCAACCCGGTCGCCAGCGCGCGCCAGAGTTTTGGTTTGCCTTGGGCCTTGCCGTTTTCGATTTCCGAGATTGTTGGCAAACGGCAACCTGTTTTATCAGCCAGTTCCCGCTGCGACATGCCGCGATATTCGCGCCATGTTTTCAACGGGCTTTCGCCCGCCATAATCGCCTGAACCAGTTCGAACGGCACGTATTCCTCGCCTGCCAACCTGCGTTGCGCAGCACGTTCGGCAGCGATCGCGTCCGCTTGCTCCTCCGCAAGTTCAGACAGTTTTTCATAATCTGCGGCTGGCAAAATCGCCATCTTTTGCCCCGCAATTTCAACGATCTGAACAGTCATGAGCGATCCTCATATGCTGAACCACGTGGTTCGATTTCATCGACAAACAGAGTGTCGTCGCCAATCCGGAAAATTACACGCCAATTCTGGACCCGCAATCGATACTCTTCCCGGTTCTTCAGTTTGACGATGTTCGCCGACAGTGCGCCGGAATCAGAAGCAAGCGTCGCGATCTTTTCGGTTATCACCTTACGCTTATTCGATCGTGCCAATGCGCGACCCGCACTTTTGGAGATAACAATCTTCACTGCAAATTCTATAAGGGCCTTACGGAATTCTTACAAGATCAATACGAAATTCGTAACTGCTCCAGTGCGGGGCGACCCCACGGGCGGGACTCGAACCCGCCAAACATCCTTTGCCGAATGCCCCCGCCGACCGGGTCAGGAGCCATACTTTACAAAGTCCGCTCGCGCTCGCTGACCTCGTAGACCTCCAGCTGGTCGCCTGCCGCGATGTCGTTGGTGTCTTCCAGCACCACGCCGCATTCCAGTCCGGCGCGCACTTCGTCCACGTCGTCCTTGAACCGCCGCAGCGAAGCGATGGTGGTCGCCGACACGATGACATCGTCGCGGGTGAGGCGGGCGTGCAGACCCTTGCGGATGACGCCTTCCTCCACCAGCAGACCGGCGGCCTTGTCCTTCTTGCCGGACTTGAAGACTTCCTTGATCTGCGCGCGGCCGACCACGGTTTCCACCTTTTCGGGGCCGAGTTCGCCGATCATCTCCTTGGTGATGTCGTCGGTCAGGTTGTAGATCACATCGTAATACATCATCCGCACGCCATCGCGCTTGACCAGGTCGCGCGCCTTGGGATTGGGGCGGACGTTGAAGCCGATGATGGGCGCCTTGGATGCCGCCGCCAGCGTCACGTCGCTTTCCGTGATGGCACCCACGCCCGCGTGCAGCACGCGGACCTTGATGTCGTCGTTCGACAGACCGTGCAGCGCGCTGTTGATCGCCTCCACGCTGCCCTGCACATCCGCCTTCACCAGCACCGGGAATTCGATGACTTCGGATTGCAGGTTGTTGAACATCGTGTCGAAGCTGGTCGGGGCCAGTGCGGTGCGTTGCTCGGTCGCCTTTTCCTGACGATACTGCGCCACTTCGCGTGCGCGCTGTTCGTTGTCGACCACGCTCAGCTGGTCGCCCGCCATCGGCACGCCGCCGAGGCCCAGGACCTCGACCGGCATGGACGGCCCGGCTTCCTTGATCTGCTTGCCCGCGTCGTTGACGACCGCGCGGACCTTGCCGCTTTGCGTGCCGACCACGAAGGTGTCGCCCCGCTTCAGCGTGCCGCGCGTGATGAGCACGGTGGCGACGGGGCCACGGCCCTTGTCCAGCTGTGCCTCGATCACCGTCGCTTCGGCATGGCGGTCGGGCCGTGCCTTCAGCTCCAGCAATTCGGCCTGCAGCGTGATCTGTTCTAGCAAGTCGTCCAGTCCGGTCTTCTTCAGGGCCGAGATTTCGACGTCCTGCACCTCGCCCGACATCGCTTCCACGATGACTTCGTGTTCCAGCAGCCGTTCGCGGATTTTCTGCGGATTGGCTTCGGGCTTGTCCATCTTGTTGATCGCCACGATCATCGGCACGCCTGCGGCCTGCGTGTGTTTGATCGCCTCGATCGTCTGCGGCATGATGCCATCGTCGGCGGCCACCACCAGCACCACGATATCGGTGACATTGGCACCGCGCTGGCGCATTTCGCTGAACGCGGAATGGCCCGGCGTGTCGAGGAAGGTGATCGTCTCGCCGCCCTTGGTCTTCACCTGATAGCTGCCGATATGCTGGGTGATGCCACCGGCCTCGCCCTTGGTGACATTGGCTCCGCGCAATGCATCGAGCAGGCTGGTCTTGCCGTGATCGACATGGCCCATGATGGTGACCACCGGCGGACGCGGGCGCAGCGTGTCTTCGGGATCCTCGTCCACCACGGCGGGGATGTCGACATCGGCTTCGGACACGCGCTTCAGCGTTGTGGCCGAATTCCTCGACCAGCAGCTCGGCGGTGTCGGCATCGATGGTCTGGTTGACCGTCACCATCATGCCCATGTTGAACAGCGATTTGACCAGTTCCGCGCCCTTTTCCGCCATGCGGTTGGCCAGTTCCTGGATGGTGATTGCTTCGGGCACGACCACGTCGCGCACCTGCTTCTCGCGCGGCTTCTTCTCGCCGCCGCCATGCATCCGGCGTTCTTTCTCGCGCGCGCGCTTCAACGCGGCAAGGCTGCGCGCACGGCGGCCTTCGTCCTCGTTCAGCGCCTTGGTCACGGTCAGCTTGCCGCCGCGCCGCTTGTCCGGGCGTTCGGTCCTGGCTCTCGTCTTCCTTTTTCTTCTTCGGGCGCTTGATTTCGGGGCGCGCGATGGGCGTGAACCGGCGCGGTGCCGGTGTGGCGGGCGTCGCCGAGGCAGCCTTTTCGGACGTTGCTTCCGAGGTCGGCGCAGCCGCATCGGCGTCGGCGGTCTTTTCTGCTTCCGTTTCCGCAGCGGGTTCGGCGGGCGCGGCCTTGGCGGCTTCGGCGGCGGCCTTCGCATCGGCGGCAGCCTTTTTCGCGGCGGCAGCGTCGGCCTTGACCTTGTCTTCGGCGCGCTTCTTCTCGTTATCGGCGGACTGCGCGGCCTCGACGGTTTCGCGCTTGCTCGCTGCCTGTGCCAGACGCAGGCGATCTTCTTCCGCCTCGCGCTGCATGCGCGCGACCTTTTCCTGCGGCGTTTCGGCATCGGGTGCCTTGCGCGCAGCGGGGGCCGGTGTCGGCGCCGGTGCGGGGGCAGGTGGCGGAGGGGGCGGCGGCGCGGGTGCAGCAGGCGGCGGGGGCGGCGGCGTTTCGCCCGGCTTCACCAGCTTGCGCCGACGCTTCACCTCGACCGCGACATTGTTGGTGCGGCCGTGGCTGAAGGTCTGCTTGACCTCGCCGGCGTCGCCCGAACGCTTCAGGCCCAGCGGCTTGCGGGTGCGGGTCGGCTTGTTGTCTTCGTCGCTCATTACGCTCAGTCGTCCTTCAATCGGTCTTGTGTTCCCGCGCAGTCGAAAGCCGCGCCAGGATATTGTCTCATTCGGTCTATGCAGCAGCGCCTTCGTCCTGCGCCGCCTGACCATCGGGCGGAGGCTCGGCGGGCGGCAGGTCGGGATCGGCTCCGCGATAATGCACAAGGCGTGCCAGCAATACGGCAAGGGCTGCGCCAGCTACACCACCGGCAACACCCAGATGGACAACGTTCTCGCGTCCCAATGCCACAGACAGCGCCGTGCGGTCCAGTGGCAAGCGCACACCGCGCGCGCCGCTGCCCTCATCGTCGCGCCCCACGCGCCACGCCTGGTCCAGCTTGCGGCAGCCATCCTCGCGCGCATCGGCGGCGTGCAGCAGCATGGCCAGCCGCCCGCTGCGGGCGTGTTCGGCAATCCGGTCGGACCCGACCACCAGCGCCCCGCCGCGCAGGGCCAGACCCAGCCGGTCCAGTACCGCCTTCTTCAAACCCGCTTCGACGAGGTCGGGCAAATCGTCCGGCACGGTCAGCTTCGCGCCCTTGAACGCGCGCGCCAAGCCACCGCGCAGCTTGCCTTTCGCCAGCGCGGTTTCGAGTTCGGCGCGCGAAACGCCGATCCACGCGCCCCGCCCGGGTGCCTTTGCGAGCGGGTCGGGCAGCACAAAACCGTCCGGCGATATGGCCAGCCGGACCAGCGTATCGCGCGGGGCGACCTCGCCGGTCAGGATGCAGCGGCGTTCGGGCGTCGCCTTTCGTTTAAGCGCTGGGCGTGCATCATCGCCGCCGGAACCGGCGGTGAATGACGTCGGAGGTGTCGGGCGTCAGGCGCTCATTGTGTGGAGTCCGCATCGGCGGCCTCCTTGGTTTCGGCGCGGCATCTGTTGCCGTGGCTTCGTCTGCGTCCTCGTCCTCGAACCAGTGCGCGCGGGCGGCCATGATGATCTCGTTGCCCTGCTCTTCGGTCAGGCCATATTCGCCAAGGACGCCGCCCTTGTCCTGCTCGCGCTGCGGCGGCTTCTTCATCGGCGGCCCTTCGGCCAGCAGGTCGGTCGGCGAAGGCTGGCGGCGGCGCGGGGCCTCGCGCTTCTTCGCGATCAGCTCGTCCGTCGCCAGATCGGCCAGATCGTCCAGCGTCTTGATGCCCGCCTTGCCCAGCACGACCAGCATCCGTTCGGTCAGATGCGGCATTTCGGCCAGATCGTCCTCGACGCCCAGCTCGCGGCGTTCGCCTCGTGCCACTTCGGCCTGCCGCTCCAGCGCCTCCAGCGCGCGGCTCTGCAATTCTTCGCCCAGCTCCTCGTCGAAACCTTCGATCCCGGCGATTTCCGCCAGTTCGACATAGGCGACTTCCTCCAGGTCGGTGAACCCTTCGGCGACCAGCAGCTGCGACAGCGTTTCGTCGACGTCCAGCTCTTCCTCGAACATCTTGGAGCGTTCGGCGAACTCTCTGGAGCGCTTCTCGCTCGCCTCTTCCTCGGTCATGATGTCGATCTGGTGTCCGGTCAGCTGGCTCGCCAGCCGCACGTTCTGGCCGCGCCGCCCGATGGCAAGCGACAGCTGGTCGTCGGGCACCACAACCTCGATGCGGCCCTCGTCCTCGTCCAGCACCACGCGCGCCACCGTGGCGGGCTGCAATGCGTTGACGACGAAGGTGGCGATATCCTCGCTCCACGGGATGATGTCGATCTTCTCGCCCTGCAATTCCTGCACGACGGCCTGAACGCGGCTGCCCTTCATGCCGACGCAGGCCCCGACGGGATCGATGCTGCTGTCGTGGCTGATGACGCCGATCTTGGCGCGGCTGCCGGGGTCGCGGGCGGCGGCCTTGATCTCGATGATGCCGTCGTAGATTTCGGGCACTTCCTGCGCGAACAGCTTGCGCATGAAGTCGGGCGCGGCGCGGCTGAGGAAGATCTGCGGACCGCGATTGTTGCGTTCCACCTTGCTGATGATGGCACGGATGCGCTCGCCGACGCGCGCTGCCTCGCGCGGGATCTGCTGGTCGCGGCGGATGACGCCTTCGGCCCGGCCCAGATTGACGATGACATGGCCGAACTCCACCGACTTGATAACGCCGGTGATGACCTCGTCGGCGCGGTCCTTGAATTCCTCGAACTGGCGTTCGCGCTCGGCATCGCGGACCTTCTGGAAGATCACCTGCTTGGCGCTCTGCGCATCGATACGGCCCAGATCGACCGGCGGCAGCGGATCGACGATGAAATCGCCGACGACCGCGTCTTCTTTCAGCTTCTTGGCCGCGGCGGGATCGACCTGCTTGAAGTAGTCCTCCACTTCCTCGACCACCTCGACCACGCGCCACAGCGACAGGTCGCCCGTCTGCGGGTCCAGCTTGGCGCGGATGTCGTTTTCCGAGCCGTAGCGGTTGCGCGCGCTTTTCTGGATCGCCTCTTCCATCGCTTCGATCACGATGGACTTGTCGATCATCTTTTCCGTCGCAACGGATGTCGCGATGGCGAGCAGCTCGGCCTTGTTGGCGGAAATTGCACTTGGCATCAGGTATCGGCCTCTTCTGTGTCTTCGGTAATTTCATCGGCTCCGTCGGTGTCGAGCGGAGCGGTTGCAGCGATCAGCTTGTCGGTCAGGACCAGTTTCGCCGAATGAATGGCATGGCGCGGCACGGCGGTTTCGCCCGCCTTCGCGTCGTCGATGGTGACGGTGTCCCCTTCTATTCCGACCAGCGGCCCGCGCAAATTACGCTTTCCATCGATCTTATCGGATAGGGAAATTTTCGCCTCATGCCCGGCCCAGTCGGAAAAATCCTTGGCACGGGTCAGCGGACGGTCGATTCCGGGGCTGCTGACTTCGAGGTGGTAAGCCCCCGCGATCAGCGTCTCGCCCTCTTCCTCCAGCGCATCCATCCGCGCCGATATCGCACGGCTGAGTGCGGCGCATTGTTCGATCACCAGCTGCCCGGTGGCAAGGTCTTCCGCCATCACCTGCAAGGCCTGCGCGCCGTCCCCGGCCTCGGACGGCATCATCTTCACACGCACCAGATCGAATCCCAGCGCGGCGGCTTCGTGTGCGATCACGGCGGAAAGGCGGTCCATATCGGGCATCGTGGCGGTGTCGGTTCTCTCTGTGCGACGGGTAAAAGCATTCAAGGCCGGCCCCGAAGCGCCAGCCAGACTTTGCCTTCACAATGTCGGGATGAGAGACAGCTAGGCGCGGCGGGCGCGCTTTGCAAGAATGATCTGTAGCCCGCAACCGCGCCAGCAGGTCGTTCGGGTATCATAATGCTATTCAGGATGGCGGATTACAGATCCGGCCTGCCTGCCGGTCCAGCTCGTCGATCCGCTCGGTCACACGATCCTCGGTGCCGTTATCGACAGCTTCGTTCCATATCTTCGAAGCCCTGGCGCGAAGCCGTTCGCAATGCATGGCGCGACTGTCCGTCAGGGTGTGCTCCATCCGCGACTCGACGTATTTCTCCATACGTTCACCCGCTTCTTCCGCGATAATCGGAGCCGTGCCGTATATAGTCAGCCCGATGATGGCAGAGAGAGCGAGGCCCGACAGGAGCAACATGGCCATGACCTTCTGAACACCGCCAGCGAAACCGGTCACCAGATCGATGAAGCCCTGCATTCCGTCCCTCCAGTCATACGGTTCCGTCGATAGTCGATAGGATGCGAAGGCTAACGCGCTGTAAATGCGGGTGGCATCATTAACGGTTCCGGTTCGGTCAAGCTTCACCCAGCCCGTGCTTTTTAATACAATGCCGTAACTGGTCGTAACTCAGCCCCAGCGCCTTGGCGGTCTGGCGCTGGTTCCAGCGGTGTTTGCCCAGCGCGTGTTCGACGATGCGTTTTTCATAGGCGTCCACGGTTGCGCGCAGATCGTCCACCGCGTCGATATCGGGCGTGGCGGGGGCGCCGGACGCTGCTTCGGCGGGTTGTACGGCGGCGGGTTCGGCCTTTCGCGGCAAACCGCCGGGTTTCCACGGGCTGTCGAACGGGTCGAATTGCATATGTCCGACCGGCGTATCGGCATCGTCCCAGCGATAGACGCTGCGTTCCACCACATTACGCAATTCGCGCACATTGCCGGGCCAGCGATAGTCCTCCATCTGCGCCGCGACATGATCGGCAAAGCCAGGCCAGTCTTCCCAGCCCAGTTCGGACCCCATGCGCCGCCCGAAATGCTGCGCCAGCACGGCCACGTCGCCCTCGCGCACGCGCAGCGGCGGCAGGGTAATGACTTCGAAACTGAGGCGGTCGAGCAGGTCGGCGCGAAAGGTGCCTTCCTCCGCGCGGCGCGGCAGGTCGTCATTGGTCGCGCCGACAATTCGCACATCGACGCGCATGGGCCGCGATGCGCCGATCCGCGTCACCTCGCCATATTCGACCGTGCGCAGCAGGCGTTCCTGCGCGCCCATCGACAATGTGCCCAGCTCGTCAAGGAACAGCGTGCCCTTGTCCGCTTCCTCGAACCGCCCTGCCCGCGCACGCGTCGCGCCGGTGAACGCGCCCGCCTCGTGCCCGAACAGTTCCGCCTCGATCAGCGTTTCAGGCAGCGCGGCGCAATTCATCGTGACGAGCGGTTCGCCCCACCGGTCGGACAAACGGTGCAGCCGGTCGGCGATCAGCTCCTTGCCCGTGCCGCGTTCGCCGATAACCAGCACGGGCCGCCCCAGCGGAGCCGCGCGCGACGTTCGCTCTACAGCATCGAGAAAGGCGCTGGACTGGCCGATGAACTGGTTTTCGCGATCCATGCCCATGATATAGGAATATTTGCCAACATCTGGCAATAGCTACCAATCCGGTTTTCGCCCGCTTACATGCAATGCCCTGTATTCCGGTGATAAAGGCCGTTTGGCACGGCCGTTGCAAAGAGGAGGGAGAGACCTGACACCGACCACCGGAGACCCGCCATGCCAGACCGCCGCTTCTTCCAGACCAGCCTTGGCAAAGCCGCCGCCGTCAGCGTGGCTGCCATGTCGGTCTTCGTCCTCGTCACCCTGCCCATCCAGGTCACACCCGACCAGCATGCCGCACCCGTGCATACGCTGCCCGGTCAGGTCGTGCTGGCAACGATGGAGCTGGCATGACGCTGACACTCGGAACCGACACGCCGCGCACGGCAAACCTGCCCGCGCATTCGCAATTTTCCGCCACACGCCGTATCCCCAACACATTCGGACCTGCAAAGTTCGGGCCCGCCAAAACCACCGGAGTTTCCCTCATGGGTATTTTCAGCCGCACCCGCGATATCGTCGCGGCCAATTTCAACGAGATGCTGGACAAGGCCGACGATCCGGCCAAGATGATCCGCATGATCATCCTCGAAATGGAGGATACGCTGGTCGAAGTCCGCGCATCCGCCGCGCGCACCATTGCCGACCAGAAGGAGATGCAGCGCGCCAGCAGCAAGCTGGAGACGTTGCAGGCCGACTGGGCCGAAAAGGCGCAGCTGGCGCTGAGCAAGGACCGCGAAGACCTGGCCCGTGCCGCGCTGGTGGAAAAGAACCGCGCCGCCGATACCGCCGAACAGCTAAAGGGCGAAGTCACCGTGCTGGACGATGCGCTGCGTGCTTACGAAGCGGATATCCAAAAACTGCAGACCCGCCTGCGCGAAGCCCGCAGCCGCCAGACCGCCATCGCGGCCCGGCTGGAAAGTGCGGAGAACCGCGTCAAGCTGCGCACGCTGATGACCAATGAAAAGGCGGGCGACGCCATGACCCGCTTCGACCAGCTGGAACGCCGCGTCGATTATGCCGAAGGCCGCGCCGACTCGCTCAAGATCGGCGAGAACGCCGCGACGCCCAGCCTGTCGGACGAAATCACCGCGCTGAAGGGTTCGGACAAGGTCGACGACGAGCTGGCGGAAATGAAGCGCGCGCTTGGCGAAAGCGGCACCAAGGCGAAGGGATAAGTCATGGACTGGACCGCAATCTTCGTCGTCCCGACAATCTTTATCGGCCTGCCGTGGGTGATCCTGCATTACATCACGCGCTGGAAAACCGCCGCGACCATCACCACCGACGACGAGGCACTGCTGGACGACCTGTACCAGCTTGCAAAACGCCTCGACGAACGGATGGACACGGTCGAACGCCTTGTCGCTGCCGACCACCCCGACTTCAACCAGACGCGCCTGCTGCCGGAAAGCGAAGGCCAGGATGCCTCGCTGGCCGAGCTGGAACGCCTGGTTGCCGCCAAGAAAGCCGTGAACGAAGGAACCGCCCGATGAACAGCCCGAAAACGACGCTTTACAAAGATCCGTATGGCAAGAAGCTGATGGGCGTGTGTTCCGGCATTGCCGATTACACCGGGGTCAATGCGATCTGGGTCCGACTCGGCGCAATCGGCCTGACCTTTGCCTCCGGCGGCATGACTATCCCGATCTATATCCTGATGGGCCTGTTGCTCAACAAGAAGCCGCCGCATCTCTATGCCAGCCCGGAACAGCAGCAATACTGGCAGCGTGTGCGCCAGAACCCGAAGCGCACCGCGCGTGAAATCCGCGGCCAGATGCGCGACGTGGATCGGCGGCTGGCCGAAGTGGAAAGCTATTACGTTAACAGCAACACGCGCCTTAGCAGCGAGATCGAACAGCTGCGCTGAACGCGCCTGACAAGAGAGGGGAAACGAGATGGAAAGTTTTTTGGGAGGCCTGACCGGGCTGGTGGCCGTGATGGCACCGTTTGCGATGGTGGTCGGCATTATCTGGATCGTCAGCAACCGCAAATTGCAGGAAAAGAAGCTGCACACGACGGCCGACATGACCAGCGAGAAAGCGGCACAATATGCCAGCAAGGTCCAGTCGCTGGAGGACCGGGTGCAGGTACTGGAACGCATCGTCACCGACCGGGGCTACGATGTGGCCACGCAGATCGACGCCCTGCGCGATACGCGCGAAACCGAAAGGCGCGATACGCGATCCGTTGAACAACGGGACTCTGGCGTTCCGCTGGGTGACATGGACAAGGAGACGGTACGATGATGGGCATGAGTGGCGAATTGTTCGCGCTGGTCGCAGTGATGGCGGTGGGCGGCTGGGTGCTGACGACGTGGCTGCGCATCAAGAACGGCTATCCGCTTGAGAACAGCTGGGGCAAGGCCCTGCATCCCAAGCACGATCCCGCCGCGCTGGAACGCGTGAAGCTGCTGACGCAGGAAAACGCCGAGTTGCGCGCGGAAATGGGCGCGATGAAGGACCGGCTGGTCACTGTCGAACGGATCGTCACCGATAGCGGGTTCCAGCTGACGCAGGATATCGACCGCCTAAGAGAGGTGGCGCGCGAACCGGTAGCACGCGAGACCCAGCAATGAGCGGCTGGGCCATTGTTGTGATCGTCGCCATCGTGGTCGGCGGGGCGGTGCGGCTTATCAACGGGCGGCATGACAGGGACATGGGCGTGATCCGCGACGAGGACGGCAATCCGGTGTCATCGTCCTATGACGACACAGCCATGCAGCGCGAAATCGAGACATTGCGCGAGCGGATCAAGGTGCTCGAACGCATCGCCACCGACGACAACTCGCTCGATGCCGTGGAACGCCGCCGCATCGCGCAGGAAATCGACGAGCTACGCGGAAAGGAATGACCGATGCTTTTCACCCAGACCATCGTATTTTCGCTCACCGCACTGGCCGCGCTGGCAATCGTCATGCTGGTGGCGAGTCAGGCGTGGCATAGCTGGCTGGCGCTGAAGGAGCGCGAGCTGACCTTGCGCGGCACAGCCGATGGCGACACGCCACCGCATACCGGCGCCCGGATCGAGATTGCCGACCTGAAGGCGCGCATCCGCAAGCTGGAAGCTGTCGCCAGCGGGGTGGATTTATAAGCGCAGCGCCCTACATGCTGCCGCGATGCGGACGCTGGACGACATACAAGAGGAATACGAGTTTCTCGAAGGCGACGAACGCTACCGCCTGCTGATCGAGCTGGGCCGCGATCTGGAACCCATGCCCGATGCGCTGAAAACCGATGCGACGCTGGTGCGCGGCTGCTCGGCGAATGTGTGGGTCTATCCCACCGATGCGGACGGACGGCTGCACTTTCTGGCAGACAGCAATGCGGCCATCACCAAGGGCATTGTCGCACTGGTCATTGCGGCGGTTCAGGACCGCGCGGCAGCGGACGTGGCGCAGATGGATGTCACCGCCGCGCTGGTACCGTTCGACCTGAAAAACCAGCTCAGTTCCAACCGGACTCAGGGCATTCCCAACATGATCGCGCTGGTCCGCGAACATGCCGGCAGGATCGCCGCACGCTAGCCGGAACGAACGGCGGTCAGGCCGGTTGTTTCAGGTGAAAAGCGCAGGTTTTTGCGCACCTTACCGGAGACTACCCCCCGTGAATATCATTACCCTCATCATTACCGTCCTGCTGCCACCTGTCGGCGTCGCCATGAAGCATGGCCTCGGCATGACGTTCCTCATCAACCTGATACTGACGCTGATCTTCTTCTTTCCCGGCATGATCCACGCGTTGTACGTGAATTACGGCTAGGGAGATTCAGGCGCCTGCGCTGTCCCGCACGACGGCCAGGCCCGCCTGCCGCTGGCGCTTCAGTTCAGCTTTCAGCTTGGCCGGATCTTCCGCGACGACGAAGCCGAAGCTGACGCCGCCCTCTTTACCGATAGTCGCATGGTGCAGCTTGTGCGCCTGCACCAACCGCTTGGCATAGCCACGCTTGGGCACCCAGCGGAACAGGCGCTGATGCACCAGCCCATCGTGGATCACAGTGTAGATCACGCCGTAGAGCGTGATGCCGAGCGCCGCCCACCACAGCGCGGGCGAGACATAATATCCGATCGCGAACATCGCGAAGACGATGGTGCCGAATACCACGGCATACAGGTCGTTTTTCTCGACCGCGTTGTCATGCGGTTCGTGATGGTCGCGGTGCCAGGCCCAGCCCCAGCCATGCATGATGTATTTGTGCGCCCACCACGCGAACAGCTCCATTCCCACGACCGATCCGGTCACGATCATCGCGATCTGCCACCAAGTCACCGGGCCACTCCCGCCCGCTGCGCACGCGGCAGGGCCCACCACGGCACATCAGGGCGGCGATGGTGTTCGAGGTGATAGCCGAAGTGGAAGCACGTCAGCAGGCTCGCCAGCGGACCGAACGCTTCGCTGCGGGCATTATGCCTGTCAGCGAAGCCCTCAGCATGGCGATGCGGGCGATAGGTGCCAAAATAGAACAGCTGGAGTGAAGAGGCGATGGCGGGCACGCCATACAGGAGCACGATCTGCACCATCGGCACATCGAACACCGCCCAGTACAACAGGACGACAGCGGACACGAACATGATGGAGCGCCACCCGAAATAGCGGCTGAAAAAGGTCGCATACCAGCGCGCGAATGTTGCCGGATTGGCATGATCGAAATCGGGATCGTCGGCGCTGCCGGGATGCTTGTGATGGTCGAAATGGGCGCTGCGCATGGTCTTCCAGCCGAACCCGGCATACAGCCCAAGCAAGACCGCACCGATGCCTGCATTCAGGCGGGGATGGCCCGGCGCCAGCGTGCCGTGCATCGCATCATGGCAGACGATGAACACGCCGACCGACAGCCAGCATTGGACCGCCGCCATTGCCAACGCCAGCGGCCAGTTCGCCGTGGTCAGCGTAAACCCGAACATCGCGTAGAAATGCAGCGCCAGCCAACCGCCCGCGATCATCGCCGCCAGCGTCAGGCCCGTTGCGGCCTGCCATTCGCGCGGCGGCAGGATGCTGTCCGAAAGTGCGGGCGCTTGCGATGCCATATCAACGGTATAGCGCCTTTTTCCCGCAGTCGCCACAGCTATGGGCCAAACTCAGTCGACCAGCCCGAAAAAGCGCGCGACAATGTCCTTGTCGATGCGCGCGGGGCGCAGGGTCTTGGCGTCGATGCAGCACCAGCTCGACTGCACTTCGGCCAGCACATCCTCGCCACGCGAAATGATCGTGCGGTAAAACGCCCGCGCGCCACGCGTCTTTTCCAGCACGGTGCGCGCGATCACGTCGTCTTCCAGAAACGCCGGTTTGCGATAGGTAATCTCGTGTTTCAGCGCGACCCACGCCTTGGTCGCCACCTCTTCGGCAGGCGCAAGCTTGTTCCAGTGCGCCAGCACCGCATCCTGCACCCAGTTGAGGTAGCGCGCATTGTTTACGTGCCCCATGAAATCGATATCGGCGGGCACGACCTGCACCGGGTGGGAGAATGATTTGGCTGACATGCGTGTCAGTTAGCACCGCAAATCTTGCGATACCATGACCCATTGCACCGCCGGCGATACAAAACTGCGGGTCGGGGCAAGGTTTTCCCCGCTTGTCGGTTTTGGGCAACACCCTTAGACCCGCACGATGGCCAGCAAACCGCGCACATTATACGACAAGATCTGGGACGCGCATGTCGTCGAAACGCGCGAAGACGGCACCAGCATCCTGTTTATCGACCGGCATCTGGTCCACGAAGTGACAAGTCCGCAGGCATTCGAAGCGCTGGCGCTGGCCGGACGGCCCGTGCGGCGGCCCGACCTGACGCTGGCCGTGCCCGACCATAACGTGCCGACCACGCCGCGCCGCACGGCGGACGGGACGCCGATTGCGGTTGAGGACGCGCAAAGCGCCGCGCAGCTTGCCGCGCTGGAGAAAAACGCGCCCGCCCACGGCATCCGCTATATCGAGGCGACGGCGGCGGAGCAGGGTATCGTCCATGTCGTCGGCCCCGAACAGGGATTTTCCCTCCCCGGTACCACCATCGTCTGCGGCGATTCGCATACCGCCGCGCATGGCGGGGTCGGCGCGCTGGCGTTCGGCATCGGCACCAGCGAGGTCGAGCATGTGCTGGCGACGCAGACGCTGCAACTGCGCCGCTCCAAAACGATGCAGGTGGTGGTCGATGGCGAACTGGGTCCGGGCATCACCGCCAAGGATTTAATCCTGTACATTATCGGCGCCATCGGCACGGCGGGCGGTAATGGCCATGTCATCGAATATCGCGGCGCGGTGTTCGCGGGCATGAGTGTCGAGGCGCGGCTGACCGTGTGCAATATGAGCATCGAAGCCGGTGCGCGCGCCGGGCTGATCGCGCCCGACGATACCGTGTTCGCCTATCTGAAAGGCCGCCCCTATGCGCGACAGGGGACCGACTGGGACGCCGCCGTAGACTGGTGGCGCACGCTGTATTCGGACGAGGATGCCTCCTTCGACAAGACCGTGCGGTTCGATGCCGCCGCTGTCGAACCGACCGTCACCTGGGGCACCAGCCCCGAAGACACCGCGCCCATCGGTGGCACCATCCCCGCGCCCGACAGCTTCGCCAGCCCCGCCAAACAGGACGCCGCCCGCGCCAGCCTGGAGTATATGGGCCTGCACGCCGGACAGAAAATGACCGATGTGACCATCGAAAGCGTCTTCATCGGCAGCTGCACCAACAGCCGTATCGAAGACCTGCGCTCCGCCGCCGATGTGCTGCGCGGGCGGCGCATCGCCGACAGTATCGAATGGGGTATCGTGGTGCCGGGGTCGGGTCTGGTGAAGCGGCAGGCGGAGGCCGAGGGTCTGGACGCGGTGTTCCGCGAAGCCGGGCTGGAATGGCGCGAGCCGGGCTGCTCGGCCTGCCTCGGCATGAACCCTGACAAGGTCGCGCCGGGCAGACGCTGCGCCTCCACCTCCAACCGCAATTTCGTGGGGCGGCAGGGTCCGGGCGCACGCACCCACCTGATGAGCCCCGCAATGGCGGCAGCGGCGGCGGTGACCGGTCGGCTGACCGATATCCGCACGCTGTGACGCGCGCGCTTTCCTTCTGTCGAAGCTGCGGCACTTTTGCGCGCAAGCCGCATTGCAACCCCACCCCGACCAACGCATTGAACGCAACATGACAAAAACCCTCACCGAGAAGGCCGCACTGGCCGCAGGCGCTATCGGTTCTGCCGCGATTGCAGCGGCGTTGCTGTATGTGACGAAGCGCAAGGCGGATACCGGGCCGAAGCAGCCCGGCCCGATTCCATCGGGCGAACCGCCCGAGACCGATTGATGGAACCCGTCGCGCAGATAGAGGGCCGCGCCATTCCCTATGGGGCGGCGAATGTGGACACCGACGTCATCATCCCCGCGCGCTGGCTGAAAACGATCACCCGCAAGGGGCTGGCGGCGGGAGCTTTCGAAACGGTGCGCGCGAAGCCGGGCAATGTGTTCGACGATCCCGCCATTGCCGGCGCGCCGATCCTGATCGCGGGCGATAATTTCGGCTGCGGGTCCAGCCGCGAACATGCCGCATGGGCCTTGCTCGATATGGGCATTCGTGCTGTGATCGCGCCGTCCTTTTCGGATATTTTCGCGGGCAATGCGTTCAAGAACGGCATCCTCGCCGTCGCGCTGCCGCAGGACCGGATCGACCGGTTGATGGGAGTGGCGCAGACCCACCCCGTATCCATCGATCTGGAATCCCAGACGGTGACGACACCGTATCAGGACCGCTTCGCTTTCGAGATCGATCCCTATCGCAAGCACTGCCTGCTGAACGGGCTGGACGAGGTCGCGCTGACGCTGGATCGCGGCGATGCGATAGACGCCTATGAAGCGCGACAGTTGCGCGATATGCCGTGGCTTGCGCCTGCCCCAATGGAGACTGTTCGATGAAGACCCTACGCAGCCACGCCGTCGGCGGACCGGAAACGCTGGTGCTGGACGATATCGAGGCACCTTTTGCGGGCGCTGGCGAGGTGGTCATCGACGTGCGCGCATGCGCCATCAATTTCCCCGACACGCTCATCATCCGCGACCTCTACCAGTTCAAGCCGGAGCGTCCCTTTGCGCCGGGTGGCGAAGTGTCCGGCGTGATCTCCGCCGTCGGTGAAGGTGTAGACGGTTTCGCCGTAGGCGACCGCGTTATGTCCGGCGTCGGGCATGGCGGGCTATCGGAACAGATTGCGGTGTCCGCGCAAAAGGTGTTTCCGATCCCAGCGGGAGTCGCCTTCGACAAGGCGGCCTCGCTATTGCTCACCTATGGCACGACCATCCACGGGCTGAAGGATCGCGGCCATATCAAGACCGGCGACACGGTGCTGATTTTGGGCGCGGCGGGCGGTGTTGGGCTGTCCGCCGTCGAGCTGTCCAAGGCATACGGCGCGCGCGTCGTCGCTGCCGTTTCCAGCGAGGAAAAGGGCGAAGTCGCGCGCAAGGCCGGAGCGGACGAGGTGGTGATCTATCCCAGGGGCGAGATGGACAAGGATGCCGCAAAGGCCCTGACCGCCGCCTTCAAGGATGCCTGCGGACCGGGCGGCGCGAACATCGTGTACGACATCGTCGGTGGCCAGTATTCCGAACCCGCCCTGCGCGCGATAGCATGGGAGGGCCGCTTCCTCGTGGTCGGCTTCCCCGCCGGTATTGCGAAGATGCCGCTCAACCTTACGCTCCTGAAAAGCTGCGATATCGCGGGCGTTTTCTGGGGCGCCTTCACCGCGCGCGAGCCGCAGAAGTTTCAGGACCAGGTCGCCGAATTGTTCGCCTTGATGGAGGCGGGCAAGATTAAACCCTTGATTTCAGAGACTTTTTCCCTTGAGCGCGGCGGCGATGCGATTGCCAAGCTGGAAAGCCGGAAGGCTGTCGGTAAGCTGGTCGTCACGATGGATTAAGGCCGGGGGATGAAGGTCGGACTTGCCGAAACCCGGCGTTGGCCTAAACTTCCCTAAACTTCCAACCCTATTCAGGACAAACCCGATGACCGATTTCAAGGACCGCGAGCGCGGGGAAGAGGCCAAGATGGCGTTCGACGAGGAAAACGCCTTCCGCGTCGCCGCCCGCCGCAACCGCCTGTTGGGCCACTGGGCCGCCGAGAAGATGGACCTGACGCCCGAAGAGACCGACGCCTATGCCAAGGCGGTGGTGCAGGCCGACTTCGAGGAAGCGGGCGACGAGGATGTGATCCGCAAGCTGCTGGGAGATCTTACCGCAGCCGGTATCGATATCGACCAGGCCGGCGTCCGCACCGCGCTGGAGGCAAAGGCCGTCGAGGCCCGCCGCCAGCTGATGAGCGAGAGCTGATCCGATGCCGATGAGCGCGACCGAAATCGAGACGATGATCACCACCGCCCTGCCTGGCGCAACCGTGGAAATGCGTGACCTTGCGGGCGATAACGATCATTGGGCCGCGCTGGTGACCGCTCCGCAATTCGCCGGAAAGTCGCGCGTTGCGCAGCACAAGATGGTCTATGCCGCGCTGAACGGAAATATGGGCGGTGTGCTGCATGCCTTGCAACTCACCACGCAAGCCCCCACGTCCGGTTCGTAACAAACACCAAGAGGCCCGCACCGCGCATGTCCGATACCAATACCCGCATCTCCGGCGTCGTCGGCGATAACGATGTCGTCCTTTTCATGAAGGGCACGCCGCTGTTCCCGCAATGCGGGTTTTCCAGCAAGGCCGTCGCCATCCTCGACCATTGCGGCGTGAAATATGAAAGCGTCGATGTATTGCAGGACATGGAAATCCGGCAGGGCATCAAGAGCTTCTCCGACTGGCCGACCATCCCGCAGCTTTACGTGAAGGGCGAATTCGTGGGCGGCAGCGACATCATGATGGAAATGTTCGAGGCTGGCGAATTGCAGACGCTGATGACCGAGAAGGCTGTCGCGAAGGCCGACTGAGGGGTCGATTGCCGCAATGAAGAAAGGCCCGGTTCGCAAGGTGCGAACCGGGCCTTCTTGTTTCGGGTCGGTGCGGCCGGGGAGACCAGGGGCTGCACCGTTTATCGAGGACCAATCGATTGCCTTATTCTATGCAGTTGCCGTGCCAGTTTGCACGAAGTCGCTGAAACTGCCGATGCCGATGGTTACCGAAACCTTGTCGCCATTGTCTTGTGTCAAATCCCCCGACACCCGGCCCTGCTGCCCCGCTTGTCTAAACCGGTCCGCTCCGCCACCACGCTAGCATGACCTCCCCCGACACAGCCCCTTCCGGCATTCCTGCGGCGACCGTCGTGATATTCCGGCGGGGTGCCGATAGCGGCGCGCCGGAACTGCTGATGGTAGTGCGATCGAAGGCGCTGCGCTTCGCAGGCGGCGCTGCCGTGTTCCCCGGTGGCCGGGTCGACGAGGCGGACCGGACGCTGGCCGCGCAACTGGGCGGCGCGCTACCGGTCGACGAGACCGCGCATCGCATCGCCGCCATGCGCGAAACGCTGGAGGAAACCGGCCTCGTCATCGCAGTGCGTGAACCTGTGACCGCCGAAAGTGCGGCACAGGCCCGACACATCCTGCTCGATACCGGCGCGCTGGCCCCCGTGCTGGAAGCGATGGGCTGGACGCTGGATCTGTCACGCCTGCTTCCCTTCGCCCGCTGGTTTCCCAAGGGCGAGAAGCTGACCCGTATATTCGACACGCGCTTCTACCTCGCCGATCTCGGCACCGGTGCAGTCGATATCGCGGTGGACGAGACCGAGAACACCCGTGCCTTCTGGACCACGGCGCAGGGTGCGCTGGACATGGCGGAGCGGGGCGAAATCTCCGTCATCTTCCCGACCCGCCGCAACCTCGAACGGCTTGCCCGGTTCGGGGACTTCGCTGCAGCGCGGTCAGACAGCGAACGCTATCCGGCACGTACCATCGTGCCATTCCTGTCCGACGAAGACGACGGGCGATGGTTGCGCATTCCGGACGATGCCGGATACCCCGTCACCGGCGAACGGCTGGATAGCGCCAAACGGCAATAATCAGCGGGCGTGGCTAGGAAAGCGCGGCAATTAAGCCCCTGATCTCCGCCAGCCCTTTCATCCTGCCAATCGCCGAATAGCCGGGATTGGTCTCGCGCGCGATGTCGCCCATCATCAAGTGCCCATGATCGGGCCGGATGAATATCTGGCGCCCCTGATCCCGCTCGTTCTCGCAGCAGGTTCTTCACCACGCGCACCATGTCGATATCGCTATCCAGATGGCTTGCCTCGTAGAACGAACGCGGTTCCCCGGCATCGCGGGTGACACCGCGCAAATGCGCGAAGTGGATACGGTCCGCATAGTCGCATGCCATCTGCGGCAAGTCGTTGTCTGGCCTGCTGCCATACGTCCCAACGCATAGCGTCATGCCGTTTGCCGGGCTTGGCTGGGCCGCGAACAGGATATCGAGATCGTCGGGGGTGCAGATAACGCGGGGCAAGCCGAACATATCCCACGGCGGATCGTCTGGATGGATCGCCAGCTTCACATCCAGCGCCTCCGCCACCGGCGCGACCTTCGACAGGAATGCCAGCAGGTTCTCGCGCAATCGGGCATGATCGATGCCGTCATATCGCGCCAGCGCGACGCGAAAGTCCTCCAGCGAATAGGCGTCGGTCATCCGCCCCGGCAGCCCGGCAATAACGGTCTTCGTCAGCGCATCACGTTCGCTTTCCGGCATGGCGCGGAATACCTCCTGCGCGCGGTCGACTTCCTCGCTGGTGTAATCGGCCCGTGCATTCGCCCGTTCGAGGATGAACAGATCGAATGCCGCGAACCGCACCTGATCGAACCGCAGCGCATAGGCACCGGTCGGCAAGGGGTAGCGCAGATCGGTGCGCGTCCAGTCGATCACCGGCATGAAATTATAGCAGATTGTCCTGATGCCGTGGGCAGCAAGATTTTCCATCGAAGCGATCCAGCTGTCGACATATCGCGCATTGCCAGGTGCGGCGAGCTTGATGTCCTCGTGGACGGGGATGCTCTCGACCACGGTCCAGTGCAGCGGCGCCATCGTGTCGTTGCGCGCCTCGACCAGCGCCTTGTGCGCGGCAATCGCGTCTGCCTGCCATTCCTCGCCGATGGGCACATCGTGAAGCGCGCTGACGATATCGGTCGCGCCGGTCTGGCGTATTTCATCCAGCGTCACCGGATCTGCGGGGCCGAACCATCTCCAAGACTGCCGCATATCCTGCCTCCCCGATCAGCCGGCCAGCATCGCCTGCAAGCCGGTGAAGCCCATATAGCCGGTCACCAGCGAGAAGAGGAATATCGCTGCCAGCGCCGCATTTACGCTCGCACCGAACCGGTATTGCCCCATCAGGTCGGCGCGATTGCCGAGATAGAAGATGCACGCCACGGTTGCAGGCAGCAGCACGACGTTGAACGCTTGCGAAACGATCATCACCGGCACCGGTCGTGCATCGAACAGTGGTACGACCAGTCCGAGCAAGGAAATGAGGAACACCATGATCCGGTATCGCGGCAGCGTCATGTCGCGCGGAGTTCTGGAAATAATCGCACAGCAGCCACGGCAGCATCAGCACATTGGGAAACTGCGAGGACACACCGGCGGCGATGATCCCGATGGCGAATATCGATGCGGCCAGCGGACCGGCCAGCGGTTCCAGTAGCGAAATCATTTGCGCAGGCTGTTCCAGCCCCAGCCCTTCGGCAAACAGCGTACCCGCCGCCGCGGCCATGATCGCGGCGCTGATCACGAACATCATGATCACCGCGAACAGCGCATCACGGCGCTGCTGGCGTTCGTCCGCCATTGTCCAGCCTGCTTCCTTCACCAGTGTGGTGCGAATGATGAAAAGGCCGGAGAACAGCGTTGTGCCCACCATCGATGCGATCAGCAGCAGCGGTCCCTGTCCGCCCCTTTCGCTATCGGTCATGTCGGGCACGGTCGGCAGCAACCCGCGCGCGATGTCGCCCGGTGGCGGCATCATGAGGAAGAAGTTCACGACGAAGCTGGCCGCCATGACCGCGACGATCACCGCCAGCGATCGTTCGAACACCTGCGTTCGGCCGTTCCAGAAGATGAAATAGACCAGCGCGCAGAACAATGCCGCCCAATATACCGGTGCTATACCGCCCGCGACAAAGGCCTTGGACCATTCGAAGCTGATATCGGCGACAATCCCCATCACGCCCATCACGCTGCCCGCAACCCCTGCCGTGAGCGCCACGATAAAGAACAGGCCGACGGCCGGATGGATGTGCTTGCGAAACGCCTGCAACGCCGTCTCTCCGGTCGCCAGCGTGTACCGGCCATAGGCATTGATCATCACGAAGGTTGCGACGCATGACAGGGCGACGGTCCACAACAAGGCCATGCCATAGCTCGCCCCGGCCTTCGCCATGGTCGTGACGCTGCCGGTGCCGATATTGAAGCCCAGCAGGAATATGCCGGGCAGGAACAGGGCAAGCCTGTTCCTCATGCGAGGTGCCTCCGCAGAAGGACCACGCCGGTCATGCTACCGCTGCACGCGGCCCGATCCGTCACCCGCCATCAGCTTCTCGACCTCGGGCACCGACACGCGATTGAAATCGCCGGAGATCGTATGCTTCAGCGCGCTGGCAGCCACTGCAAATTCCAGGCTCTGCTGGCGGTCTTCGTATGCGGTGAGTCCGTAAATCAGGGCCGAAGCAAAGCTGTCACCGCCGCCGACCCGGTCGACGATATCGGTCAGCTCGTATTTCCGCGAAAGCTTGAAGCCCCCATCGCGTGTGCGCAGGCACGCCGACCAGTTATTGCGGTCTGCACTGAGGCTCTCGCGCAGCGTAATCGCGATGGTGTGCATGTCGGGATAGATGTCGAGCACCTTCTGCCCCAGCGCTTCGTATTTCTTGGTGTCGAGCTCGCCCGACTTCAACATCAACATCGACAGTGATATCGAGCGACTTCTGGCAGTCTTCTTCGTTAGCGATGCCGACATCGACATATTTGACCAGCTCGCGCATCACTTCGGGCGCGGTCTTGCCGTATTTCCACAGCTTGCCACGGAAGTTGAAATCGCACGACACGGTGACGCCAGCATCCTTGGCAGCCTTCACACAGGCCATCGAAAGATCGGCGGCAGACTGGGCTAAGGGCGGGCGTGATGCCAGTAATGTGGAGCCATTTCACACCCTTGAAGATGGTCGGCCAGTCGAACTCGTCCGCGCTCGCATTGCAGATCGAGGAATTCGCGCGATCATAGACCACTTTCGACGGGCGCTGGTTCGATCCCGTTTCGAGAAAATAGATGCCCACCCGGTCGCCGGAACGGCTGACATGCGCGGTGTCGACACCGAATTTGCGCAACTCCATGATCGCATTTTCGCCGATGTCGTTATCGGGCAATGCGGACACGAAGCCTGAATCGCAGACCGTAATTGCGAAGGGCGACAGCCACATTGGCCTCGCCGCCACCGAAAGTTGCTTCGAATTGCGGGGACTGGAAAAACCGTTCGTGGCCGGGCGTTTTCAGCCGCAGCATGATTTCGCCAAATGACAGGAATTCAGCCATGATATCGTCTTTCGGGTTGTATCGATCGGGTCAGCGCGCGGCGGCGGCAATCGCGACTGCTTCGCTAGCAAGTTTGGTAATGCGTTCGAAATCGCCGGCGTCGATTGCGTCTTTGGGCGTGAGCCAGCTACCGCCGCACGCGATAACGCTTGGCAGAGCGAGGTAATCGGCCAGATTTTCGGCGGAGACACCACCCGTCGGCATGAACTTCATATCGCGGAAAACCGATCCAAGCGCCTTCAGCATCGGCACACCACCCGCAAGACTGGCGGGAAAGAACTTCACAGCCCGCAAACCCAGCGCATAGGCGCGCTGGACCTCTCCCGCCGTCATCGTTCCGGGATACACCGGCACACCGGCTTCGCTGCAGAACCGGACCACCTCATCGACCAGTCCGGGGCACACGATGAACTGCGCGCCCGACGCAACCACCGACCGTGCCTGATCCAGCGTCAACACCGTGCCGGCGCCGACGATCAGCCCGTCCGTTTCCGCGATGATCGCTTCCATGCAGGCCTGCGCGGTGTCGGTGCGCAGGACCACTTCGATCACGGTCAGCCCGCCATCCTGAAGCGCCCGCGCCGTTTGCACCGCCACCGCCGGATCGTCCGCCGAAACCAGCGGAACCACCGGCGCGGACGACAGCCGCCTTTCGATTTCGGATATCACATTCATTGGACGCCCCTTCGCACCGATCAGGAGTAGGCGAGGCCGCCATTGATATCGACATTGGCCCCGTTGATGAACGATGCGTCGTCCGAAGCCAGGTAAGCCACGGCATCGGCTGCTTCCCCGGCCTTACCCTGTCGCTTCAAGGGTGTGGAATTGGCCACGTTTTCACGGGCTGCATCCGGCGTGAACTTGTCGTGGAACGCCGTCGCGATCATGCCCGGGCACAGCGCGTTGCAGCGAATGCCCTTCGGACCCAGCTCCTTCGCCATCGCGCGGGTAAAGGTCATCACGGCACCCTTCGAAGTCGCATAGGCAGATGCACCGCCGCCACCGCCATCGCGGCCCGCAAGCGAGGCAAGGTTCACGATTGCAGCGCCTTCCTTCATATGCGGTGCCGCAGCCTGCGTGGCAAGGAAGGTCGAAGTCACATTTAGTTGCATGACGTGGTTGAAGAACTCCTCGTCCATTTCCGACAGGGTCTTGCGCGCGACGAGACCGCCCGCATTGTTGACCAGGACGTGGATCTCATCGCCGAACTCGTCCTGGGCTGCCTTGACCAGCGCGGCGACATCGGCGGCTTTCGTCACATCGGCCTTTACCTTGATGCCCTTGCCGCCACCAGCGGCGGCGATGGCCGACAGCGTGGCGTCGGCATCGTCTTCGTTGCTGTTGTAATTGACGACGACATTCGCGCCCTCGCTGGCCAGCTTCACACAGATGGCGCGTCCGATATCGCGGCTGCCGCCCGTTACGATTGCTGTCTTGCCTTGGAATTTCATGGTGATCGGTCCCGTTTACTGGAGAGAATTGGCTGGAATGGATTTCGGCTTGAGCGGTTTGATTTCCGGACACAGGAAGAACACCGAAAGCACGGTGGCGATCGCCAGGCCTGCGCCCACGATGAAGGCCGGCGCGTAACTGTTCACGGTGATAATCGGGATCAGGAAATTCAGCAGTACCACGGCCAGCTTGGCCGCAGTTCCGGCGAACCCGGCCAGCGAGCCGACCGATTTGCCGCTGTAGAAATCGCTCGGCAATGTCTGGATATTGCCGACCGCAGTCTGGAACCCGAACAGGATGACCGCCATCAACAGGACGGCGACAAGCGGCGTCGCGGCAACCGATGTGGCCAGAAGCGAAACCAGCATGATAAGTCCGCCCAGCGCAATCACGCTTTTGCGAGTGCGGTTGACGCTCCATCCGACAGCAATCCGGTTCTGCGCCAGCAAGCCGCCAAACCATGCGCCCAGCATCGCGCCGATATACGGCACCGCTGCATATGTCGCGATGTCCTCGACACCGAAGCCATAGGTTTCGTTCAGGTAAAGCGGCAGCCAGCCGACGAACAGCCACCAGATCGGGTCGAGGAAGAACGACGCCATGATGACGCCCCAGCTTTCCTTGCGCGACAAGATTTCGCCCGTCGTCGGCGCATAGTCGGCGACATCGTCGACGTCCTTGTTGCGCTGTCCGGTCAGGATGAACTGCCGCTCTTCTTCCGATATCCACGGATGCGCCTCAGGCCCGGATTTGTAGACGATCAGCCACGGTATCAGCCACAGGAAGCCGAGCGCACCGATGGCGATAAATGTCGCTTGCCAGCTTCCCAGAAAAACGAACATCAGGCCCACGATCGGCGCGGAAACTATCCCGCCGATGGCTGCGCCCGAATTGAAAATACCCTGCGCCAGTGCGCGTTCGTTGATGGGGAACCATTCCGCGTTCGCCTTGGTCGCGCCGGGCCAATTGCCTGCTTCCGAAACGCCGAGCAATCCACGAAATACGGCAAAACTGGTCAGCCCGGTGGCGAGCGCGTGCAGCATCGTCGCCGCCGACCAGACCACAATCGACAGCACGAACCCCAGTCGTACGCCGATCCAGTCGAATATCTTGCCAAACAGCGTTTGCCCGAAGGCGTATGCGAAGGTGAAGACATTGATGATAATGGCGTATTCGACCTTGGTAAGGCCGAGCTCTTCCGAAATCTCCGGCCACAGCACGGCCAGCGCACCGCGGTCGATATAGTTGATAATGGTTGCCAGCGCGACGAGGCCGACGATCCAGAAACGAAATTTGCCAACCTTCATGTATCGTCTCCGGTCATCGAAAAACTGTCTCGCAGCGGGCTGAATGCTGCGCTTTGCTTCGCGCGCTATGGCTGCCATGTCAGTTCCTGTCCCCGCCGAGATCGATCCGCGCGGCAAAGCCGGTCCAGCTGAAGTTCGCGCCCGTCGATCGTGACGCTGTGCCGCTTGGCCGGATCGGCATCGTAGGAAATGGCAAGCGCAACACGCGCGCCTTGCTTGGTGGTGACGATAACGATGTCGTAATCGCCGGATTCGACATGCTGTAACGATGCCACGAGGCTACGGCTGTCGATGGTTTGCTCCGTTGCGCCATCATACAGGCCATGCGGCTCGATGATGCTGACGAAGGTTGCCGCTCTTGCGTTGGAGACGCGCTGGATTGCAATCGGCTCGCGGCGCAGGTTGAAATTCGGATCGTTGGCGCCGCTTTCCGCAAGCACGATCTCGCTGCCCGCTTTCGGCACGAAGCGGTAGCTGTAGAAACGCCCGTCGAGCAGCCATGTCATATAGGCGTTATCGGCCTGTCGGCGTTGCTACGCCATCGACCCACAGATGCTGGTACCCGTCATCCGCGCCCAGCACAGGGCGCCCCGCCACGTTGCGCGCGACGTCGAAGCCGGTTTCCATGATATGGCCGGAATAATGCAGCGGCAGATCGAACGTGCCTGCACTTTCGCCGGACGCACGCAGCACATCGATGACGATCGGGATGCTCTAGCCCGTCGACCGGAAGCAGCGCGAGCGACCGCACCATGTCGACATTCTTCGCGGGATAGGCGGTATCGATGCGGGCCGTGCTGATCTGCAGGTCGCTTGCATCGGAAAAATACAGCTGTTCCGGTGCGAAGCGATTGGCGACATCCACATCGCCATCGAAATGCGTGGTCTGGTCGACGACCAGCGCATTGTGCGCGACGGTCTGCTTCGCCCAGCTTTCGTTTTCGGGCAGATAACGCCCGCCCTCCTTGGCTTCGATATTGAGGAAACGTGCCGCGCCGTAATCGCGCACGATCTCGTTGCCGTTATCGTAAAGCTGCCAGCTCAGCTTGTCGAAATGGCCATGCCCCATACCCTGCGAACTGTTCTTCGCTACCAATGCAGTATGGCGCGTTCCCTCGCCATTGCGAAGCACGGCAACTGCCCCCTGCTCGCCTTCAGGCCCATCGGAAAACAGCATCGAGCGAAACGGAAACGGCTTGGCCATACCACTCGCAAGATCGCGCGACAGCATCAGGCCGTTCTGGCTAAGCACCGTGCGGCCCTGCATCTCGGCAATCGACAGCAGGTCCGGGTTCTTCGTGTTGGCGTAGGCAATGGCCACACCTTCATACAGCTCGGCGGTATTCAGGCTCTTGTCGCGGATCGCATCGTTGAAGGGGAAGAAATAGCCGTCATAGGTCAGCTGGATCGTCGTACGCAGCGCCTTGACGAGAATGCCATCGCGATAGGCGAATATGTCGCGCTCCGGCTCGTTGCGGGCAATCGCGTCGGCAAACACCATGAACGGCAGAAGCGCGAACCGCTGGTAATACGGCCCCTCGGTATAATAACCGTCGGGCGAAAACAGCAGGTCGGCTTGCCGCAGAAAACCTGCCTCGCCGCTCTTGTCCGATCCCAGCAGGGCGCGCGCGACCATGTCGTCGTCACCCAGCAAATACCCGGTCATTCCCACGCCGGCGGTAGCCCATGTTGCATGGTTATGGATGCGATCGAAAGTGCGTTGCGATTCCACAGACAGAAAGCGTGCGGCGGGGCGAAACAGGTTGTCGTCGATCTGCTGCCGCTCCGCCTCGGTCAGCGTGTCGCGTATATCGGCGTAGCCCTGGACGCTGTGGACCATCCACATCGCATCGTTGAGCACCTGCCAGAACAGGCGCCCGACATTCTGGTTGGCCTTGGCCGGATGTTCGCCAAGCGTCGGGTAAATTTCTGCATAAGCCAACAGCACATCGCGCACGTAATCGCGGTATTTGCCGTCCCCGGTGACGCGATAAAGCTGGCCGCCCTGATAGATCGCCCGGAAATTGCGCTTGTGCTGTTCGTGCGTGTAGCCGCCGCCCGGATCCTTGGGCAATGGCACCACCACGCCCTCCTCCATCATGCCGGACACGAATTGCTCGGCCAACTCCATCTCGCTTGAGAATAGCGGCGGCAGCGGCAGCGTGGCGGCAGTGGGCGGCACCGGCTCGGCGGCGCGCACCTGCGTATTCGCGCTCGCGACAGTGGCGGGCAACAGCAGCGCGGCTGCCAGCAAAAGGGGCTTCACCGCATTCATTGCGCGCTCTCCGCTACCGCATTGTCCGCCAAGACGCCGCGGAACGCTCCGTCATAGTTCAGCTCTTCCAGAACCGGCGCGCCGGTATTGGTGAACACGTTTTGCGTCACCGCGGTGCGCGGTGTACCGACCGTGTGGACGATACGGAGCGGGACGGAACTCTCGAACACATTGTCCGAAACATCGGCAATCTGGACGCCGTGCAGGTTAAGCGAACTGCCGGTGCCATTGGTGGTGGCCTTGCCGACATTTGCCAGCGCATTGCCGACGATGGTGACATTCGGACCGAATGTGCTTTCATCGCGACCGCCACGATAGATATCGGCAATCGCCCCGCCGACATTGCTGAAGGCGTTGTCCGTCATCACGAGGTAGTCGACATTGTATTGTCCGTAATCCTCCGTTTCGGCAGACGCCGATACGATGGCACCACTGATATCGGCGAAGGCGGAGTTGCTGATGATCACCCGGTCGGCCAGCGAGCTTTTGCCCAGAGTCAGCACATTGAAGCTACGGTTGACCGTCAGCCCGCGCACCGAAACACCATCCATTTCGATCAGCAGGTTGCTTTGTATGGGATAGCTGGACGTTCGGATGACCGAATTGCCTGCCGAGTCCGGTGCCATCGCCCCGTCGATTGTCAGGTTGCCAAGTTTCAGATTTGCGCCTTCGCGCAGCTCGAACAGGGAAGGCCGCGCAAACATTATGACTGCGCCTTCAGCGCCGCTGCTCGCGCCCATCAGCGTGATGGTCTTGTCCAGCGCGATGGTACGTTCGACGACATAGGTACCATCGGCGAGCATCAGCACATCGCCCTCGGCCGCCTCGGCAATCGCTGTTTCAAGCGAAGCATTGCCCGGCTCGAGTACGCGCACCGTGCCCGATGCGCCGAATTTCTCGCCATCGCCGGGTTTGGCATACCACGACACACCCACCTGGTCCGGCGTGACGGGCTGCAAGTCGCGCGGCGCGCCGGTATTCGCCAGTGCCGGATCGACCGGATATAACAACCCGTTCGCGGCACGCTCCAGCGCCGACCGCGCGGTGCCGAGACCGGCCAGCGCAGGATCGACTTGCCCGGAAAGCAATCGATTACCTTGGCGGGACAACCCGGAAACATCGGCATCCGCCACTACGAGCAGAGCGTCCTTATCGACCGCGCCAAGCAAGTTGCCGGCGAAGATACTGCGAGAGATGGGCGCGGAACGTTCCTCGTCCGCACCAAGCCCGAAAGTGATGCGGCTGGCATCGACAATCGTGTTGCGCTCGATCTTCGCATCCGAAACTTCGACATAACGATTGGCGGGCGAATTAGGCACGCCGTTCATGACGCCAAGGGCGCTGGAAAACGCCGTTCCGCGCAGGCCCTCCATGTAGTTCTCGCGGATCGTCTGGCGCCGGTTGATGACCCGGATACCGCCCGTGTAGTCCCGTCCCCGACCCAGAAATACATTACGTTCGACGAGATTGCCGTCGCCATGGCGCAAGGTCAGCGTGCCGCGGCTTTGCAAAAACAGGTTGCCGTGAAAGATATTGCTACCCGATTTGGACGAGATGATCTCGACCTCGCCTTCGCAACGGTCGAAGATATTGTTCTCAACCAGCGTGTTGGAATCGAATTCGGCGAAATGGCTGGTCCCGACCCGCAGCGTCTCGCCGCCATTGCTTCCCAGCACCGGGCGCGGGCCGAAATAATTGAAATCGATGCGGTGATTGTTCTGGCGGCTTTCCTCGCTGTTGAGCCGCACCGCCAGCGTCACGCCCTTGTTTGTCTTGCCGACCAGATGGTTGTGATCGAACCGGTTGTTCTGGCCATACATGCTGACCCAGTAATCGGACTCGTACCGGTCAGGCTTGCTGAAACGGTCGATGACCATTTCCGTAACGCGGACATTGTTGGCCAAGGTCTCGGCGTCGGTGCGAAACGCGATTACATCGCCGCGCGGACTGTAGCCATCGCGAAAAACCAAGCCTTTGACGACGATATGCTCGCCGCCGATACGCAGGCTGGATTGCCCGGTCAGGATGACCTTGCCAGCCTCTTGCGAGCGGACTGTGATCGGTGCGGACGCGCTCCCCCTGCCAGATACGACCATATCGAAATCACGCCACTCGCCATTGGCCAGCACGATAGTTTCGCCCGCGGCGGCAGCATCAATAGCGCGCGAAAATTCGTCCTGCGTCGTAACGAGATGTTGTGTGGCGTGCGCTGGCGCAGCGACCATAAATACCAATAACAGCCAGAGGCTGAGCCTGTTGAGCATTGGAACCCTCTCACCGGTTTTTGCTTGAGCCAAGCTATAGCCGCATGCCGAGACGCGTCAATCGCTTTGGCATACCAAGTTGACGCATTGCGTCATACCAATCGGTCAGTCGAGCTTGGCCACGCTGAGAAACCGTTCACGGCTTTCGATCGATTGCTGTTGCAGCTCTTCCATCGCCTTCTTTTCGGTCGCATCGAGCATCGAGCTGATGAGCCTTTCGAAATGCTTGCGCATGGCAGCACGCGCGCGAGGCGGATCACGGTCGCGCAGGGCCTCGAAGATCAGCCGGTGTTCGTTGACCAGGGTGCTCTTGTCGCTGAAGCAGACTGCCTGGTGCGTCGCCTTCACCTCCGGCAGTTCTTCGCGCATCCGCCATAGCTGCTTCACCGTATGGACCATCGCGGCATTGTTGGCCGCTTCGGCAATCGTCGCGTGAAAAGTCTGGTCCGCGACACGCGAAACATTTTCGTCGCCCGATGCCATTTCCCCGATCAGGGATTCCAGCTTGGCAACTTCTTCGTCGGTGATATTGCGCGCTGCCAAAGCCGCTGTTTCGGCTTCGATAAGCAGTCGGGCCTCGGTCACTTCGAATGCGCTTGCTTCGGGCAAGTGACCGTCGGGTACGGGCGGGTCTTCGCTGACATAGACACCGCTGCCGGTCTTGATTTCCAGCTTGCCGACCGCCTGCAAGGCGATCTCGGCTTCGCGGATGGTGACACGGCTGACGTTCAACCGTTCCGACAATTCGCGTTCCCCGGGAAGGCGCGTGCCGGGCGGAAAGGCGCCATCTTCGATCAGCGCGGCAATCTGCTCGGCCACCGATTGAAATAACCGCTTCCCTCCCATGTCGAACCCCTTCCTCCCGATCACGCTGAAATTGTGACGCACTCTTTCCTAGGCACTACGGCCCGCGTTAGCCACCCTGCACACGATACTGTCGCCATAACGGACAACGATACCATGTCCCCGTGTGAGCCGCGTGCGTTGCGATAGCAAGAATAAGGGACGCCCCGCCGAAGCGAGACGTCCCTCATAGACGCTATTGCGACTGCGACATCGCGATCAGAAGCTGACGGTTACACCGGCAACAAGGCGACGGTCGGGCAGGCCCTGGAAGCAGAACTGCGCATCGTCGTTCACACAGAACTGCTCGATGTCATCCTTCAGCAGGTTCACGCCTTCGACGCCGATATTGATGTTGTCGGTGATGTCGTAATTGATGGATGCGTTCAGCTGTCCGCGTGCGCCGGTAACGGTCGGGAAGCCGAGCGTACTGCCGAGCGATGCGCCGCCCGCTGTATCCAGCGTGCGGAAGGCATCGCGCCAGGTGTAGCGTGCCCGTGCGGACAGACCGTATTTTTCGTAGAACAGCGTAACGTTGTAGGCATTCTCCGAGAAGTCCAGCAGGCCCTGCACGGCAGTGAACGGGCCGGTCAGTCCGCTGCTCGACTCCAGGATGTCCGTGCCGCGCGAGGACGACGTGTTGACGCCCTCGCCGCCGCTGAATTCCTGGTAGGTATAGTTGGCAATGAAGCCGAAGCCCGATGCGAAACCCAGCGTGTCCTCGAAGCCGGACAGATCGTACTGGAATGCAACCTCGATACCCTTCTGGGTCGTTTCCGCCGTATCGTTGGTCTGGGTCAGCAAATCGACGCAGATGCCGTTCGATGCAATGCCCGGAACGAACACGTTCTGGTCGGCCACGGGGTTGAAGATACCGCCGCCTTCGCAAGGTGGCGTGATGTCCTTGAAGCCGTTGGCATCGACCGGCGCTTCGTTAAGTTCGGTCACGAACACGTTGGACCGATCCTTGTAGAAGCCGCCGACGCTCAGCACGGCCGCCGGGGCGAAATACCATGACAGCGACGCGTCGTAGGACCGCACCTTTTCAGGTTCGAGGTTCGGGTTGCCGACACGAACCGGAGCGGTCGCGCTGGTTCCGAACACTACCGAAGACGACAGGGCGTTGAAGTCGGGACGGTTGATGTCCTCGCCGAAGCTGGCGCGCAGCACGATGTCATCCGTCAGGTCGGCGATCACGTTCACGCGTGGCAGGAACTCGGTGTAATTGCCGCGCGTCGTTACGGAATCGATGGTTCCGTCGGGGAAGATCGTATTACCCAGCGAATTGATTTCCGTGCTGACCCAGCGTGCGCCGACATTGCCGCGCAGGATGCCTGCCTGGAAATTGACCTGACCGTAAACCGAGTGGGTGATTTCCTCGATATCGAAGAATGCATCCGCCGCTTCGGAAGGCTCTGCAATGACGACACCGTTCGGCGTTTGCAGGAACGCGTTCTGGATAATGTCGAACGTTCCTTCGGGATCGTTGAACGACCGGTTGGGGTCGACCAGCAGGAAGTTGCCAAAGAACAGGTCGCGCCCGTCCGCATCACCGAAATTGTCCGGACCCGGCACCAGCAGTTCGGAGAACAGCGAACCGTTCGGGCTGTCGAACAGGCGACCGAAACCACGGCTCGTGCCGATATCGCTGAAGGTGCTGGACCGGTCGCTGTACCGGTAGCCGGCATCGACCGAGGTGATGAAACCGACGAGATCTTCGATGTCGAGCGAGAAATCCAGTCGCGCTGCATTCTCGGAGTTTTCGGTGGTATCGCGACCGACCGTTACCGCATCAAGAACCACGTTATTGGGGTCGAGAAGCTGCTGGATTGTCGGTGCGACAGGGGAATTGAAATTGATGCCGAAGGCAAGCGAACCGCCGCTCAGGTCGTAACGGAACGGCACGGCGTTATCGTTACTGGTGTTGTTGGTCGGATTGCCGTTTGCATCCAGCCCGTCGAGCGGGGTATTGGGGTTGATGAAGTTGAGCGTGGTGCTCAGGTTCGGGTTTACCGTGTTGGACGTCGTGCGCGACGCTTCGATCCGCGTCGAGAGTCGACCGGTTTCGAATTCGGTACCAAGAATATAAACCTGGCTATCCGTAATACGCGCACCTGTATCGGACGAGAAACGCAGGTTCGGATCGTCGTCGTCGGTCGCGAGATTCGGCTCGATAACCCCGGTCAGCGCCGCCTGGATCGAACCGAAATTCACGCCGTCGAGCGAGCCGTAGTCGATCGTTTCGAACGAGTCCGGCACATTGACGAAACGGACCGAGCTGACGCCCGATGCCTGAATACGGCTGCTGTCCTGGCGACGCTCCTGGTCGTTGTAGATCGTGTCGAAATAGACACGCACATTCGGGGATGGCTGCCATTCGAGCGTGCCGGCGAAGTTGATGGTTTCGTATTCAAAATTCTCAAGTTCCTGATTGAGGAACTGGATGCCGATGAAGTCGAAATCCGGCCCGGGTGCGCCGGCGGACGTCACCACGCTGCCCTGCGGGATCAGCGTGTCACGGTCGACGCGCGGACGGAACGAGGTCGCTTCCTGCTCGGTGTAGCTACCGGCAAGAACGATGCCGATATCGCCCATGCCCGTTTCCCAGACATTGCCGAGGCTTACGGCAACGCGCGGCGAGTAGGAGTCCGACAGCTCGCTATACTCCCCCTGCACGCGCAGGTTGATAAGCGGTTCGCGCAGGTCGAGCGGGCGGATGGTCCGCAGGTTGATCGTGCCGCCGACGGACCCTTCGATGGTCTGCGCGGTGGGCGCCTTGGTCACTTCGACCGAAGAAATGATTGCCGCATTGACGTCTTCGAAATTGATGCCGCCGCGACCGGTGCCCGATCCTACGGTGCCGACACCGTTGATCTCGGTCCGGTTGTCATTGGTGCCGCGAATCTGGACGCCTGAACCGATCCCGGCCCGTCGCGTGATCTGCACACCGGGAATGTTTTCGAGAACCTCGGCAAGGTTCTGGTCGGGCAGCTTGCCGATATCTTCGGCCTGGATGATTTCCACCAGGCTATCGGCGTTGCGCTTTTCGATCAGCGCGCTCTGCAAGGAACTGCGAATACCGGTGACGACAATGGCATCGCCCGGCTCGGAATCGTCGACGCCGGTTTCGCCTTGCGCGATGGAAGGCTGAACTTCCTGCGCCGAGAGTGCGCCGGGAAAGGCCAGCGCAACCGCCGCCGAACTGGCGAGCAATGCCGCAAAATTGCGGGCTTTGCGGGAATCCGTGCGTACAACCATCATCGATTTCATAATTTTTCTCTCCGGATATTATTTTTATGGAACTTCGATACGATGCGGAGAGTTACTGTCAACCGCGAAAGCGAACCGGCGCGACCAACTCTGTCATACCAATTTGTAAAATTAATGGTTTTAAGGCCGTGTGTTGCACGTTTCACACACCGTCAGGTGCGGATGCGTGCCGTTGGGGCCTCAGCGCGCGAGCCAGCCGCCATCGACGGCGAGAACATGCCCCTGCACATATCGCGCCGCATCCGACGCAAGAAAGACGGCCGCGCCGCCAATGTCGCTCGGTTCGCCCCAGCGCCTTGCCGGGATACGCTCCATGATCTGGCGGTTGCGCGTTTCATCCGCTTGCAATGCGGCGGTATTGTTGGTCGCGATATATCCCGGCGCAATCGCATTGACGTTCACACCCTTGGCAGCCCACTCGTTTGCCAGCAGTTTGGTCAATCCGCCTACGCCGCTTTTCGATGCGGTATAGCTGGCGACGCGAATACCGCCCTGGAAAGTCAGCATCGATGCGATGTTGACGATGCTGCCGCCGCCATGCGCCACCATGTGCCGACCTGCCGCCTGGCACAGGAAAAACAGCACCTTGAGATTGGTGTCGAGCACCGCATCCCAATCCTCTTCGGAGAAATCGAGTGCGTCGTTACGCCGGATGATGCCCGCATTGTTGACGAGGATGTCCAGCCCGCCCAGCCCCTCTATGGTTTCGGACACGATCCGCTCGCATGGTTCGGTCGTGCCGAGATCGGCCTTCACCACCAGTGCCTTGCGCCCGGCCTGCTCCACCATCGCAACGGTTTCACTAGCGTCACTGCGCGTAACCAGCGCGATGTCTGCTCCGGCCTTCGCCAGCGCGGCTGCGATGCCTTGCCCAATGCCGGTATTGGCGCCGGTGACAATGGCCACCTTGCCCGTCAGATCGAATGCGCTGTCTGCCATAATCAAATCCCGCGAATTGCGCTCCGGCCTCTACGCGTCTTAAAGTGCGCGCAGATAGCCGCTGATCTCTTCATCCTGCGAATTGGTGTAGAACAGGTCCGCAAACTTCTCGCCCGCGATTGTGCTTTTTAGCAGATCCTGATCGATGTTTTTCAGCACGGTCATCATATCATGGCAGGTCACATCCTTCACCTGCGACAGGATACCACGGTTTTTCGCCATGATTTCGGCGCGTTCCGTGGGGTAGCCGAGGCCACCCTCTTCCTCGAACAGCTTGCGATAGCAATCCTGCAAATTCAGCTCCGCCGCCCAGCCGAAGCCCTTGGCGTAAGGCATCGAAATGGCGTTGCCGTCATTGATGCGGTTGAACAGGAAAGCGTCGGTCGGATCGATGACAAGCCCGCAGAAAACGCCGGGCATGGCGTTGCAGGCCAACATGGATCCCGTACCCGTGCCGCACCCTGTCACCACGAAATCGACCGCTTTGGAATTCAGCAGGATGGCGGTCAGCAAACCGTTCATCACATAGGTCAGCTGGGCGCTGTCATCGGCGGTATACATGCCGTAATTATGCACTTCGTGACCCAGCGGTTCGGCAACCGAGGTCAGCGCCTGGTGGATGATTCCGTTCTTTGCCGCCTGGCTGTTTTCGCTGATGAGGGCAATTTTCATGGTCGCTCGCTTTTCAATCTAATTATGTGATGGGGTGCGTCCTTCGCGCCCATTGTGTCATACCAAAAGTGGTAACCGGAGAGTGATCGCAAAGCAAGCAAGCCTCCCCCACCCGACACGTCAGAACGCCTGTGGCAAGGCGAGCGACAGCTGCGGGACGAATGTGACGATCACCAGTGCCGCAATGAGCGTGAAATAGAATGGCCAGATCGTTTTCACCAGATCGGCCACCGCGATGCCACCCACCGCCGAACCGACGAACAGCACCGACCCAACCGGCGGCGTGACCAGCCCGATGCCCAGATTGAGCATCATGATGATGCCGAAATGCACGGGGTCGACGCCGGTTGCCATCGCCACCGGCAGGAAGATCGGCGTGGTGATGACGATCAGCGGGGCCATATCCATGAACGTGCCCAGCGCCAGCAGCATGACGTTTATGATGAGCAGTGTAAGGACCGGATTGTCGGTCATCACGCCGATGAGCGCAGCGAGGGCGGCGGGCACTTCCAGCAAGGCCAGCGCGAAGCCGAACGCCGTCGCCGCCGCGATGATAAACAGCACCATCGAGGCAGTCCGCACCGATTTCTGCGCCGCTTCCCAAAACCCCGTCCAGCCGAGGCCGCGATAAACGAACGTGCCGATGAGCGCAGTGTAGATGACCGCTATCGCCGAACTTTCGGTGGCAGTGAACACGCCGCTCAAAATGCCGCCCATGATGATAACGGCAGTCATCACGCCGGGTATCGCAAACAGGCCTGCGCGCAGGAACTTGTACCAGCCGGGAAATTCCCCGCGCGGCAGATTGCGATGGCGGGCAACCAGCCATGCAGTCATCATGAGCATCCCGCCGGTAAGCAGGCCCGGTGCAACGCCGGCCAGAAACAGGTCGCCGATAGACACGCCGATGCCCGATGCAGCTGCATAGATGATCATGTTGTGCGACGGCGGTATCAGGAGGCCGACGATGGCGGCGGTGACAGTGACATTGACCGAGTAATCCCGGTCGTAGCCCTTCTCGTCCATCAGCGGGACCATCGTGGACCCGATGGCGGACGCGCTGGCGATGGCGGATCCCGAAACCGCGCCGAACATCATCGATGCGCCGACATCGACCAGCCCCAGCCCGCCGCGCACCCGCCCGAATGCTGCATCCGCAACGCGCACCAGCCGGTCCGCTATGCCCGCGCGATACATCAGGTCGCCTGCAAATATGAAAAACGGGATCGCCATGAGCGTAAAAACGCTGATGCCGGCTGCCATCCGCTGCACCGCCACCACCAGCGGAATGTCGATGACGGCAAAGGTCGCCAGCGCCGCACCGAACAAGGCAAAGGCCACGGGCACGCCAAGCGCAAGCAACAGCAGCAAGACACCGAACAGGACCAGGATTTCCATCAGGCCTCCCTCCGCCAGCGTTTGGCGATGCGCCCAAGCGAGAACAGCGAGATAAGCAGGCCAGACACCGGTATGGCGATATACGCAGCGGCGCGGCTGATCCCGAGCGAGGGAATGACGAAGTCCTTCACCAGCCAGGCAAGCATCGCGCCGTAAACGCACAGCACAATTCCGAATATTGCGATGAGTGCGTGGATGGCGATGCGCAACACGCGAACCCGTTCGGGTGCGAGCCGGTTCTCCAGCACTTCGATCCGGATATGGAACCGCTCCCACACACCGGCGGAGGCTGCAAAAAACACATACCAGATCATCAGCAATAACGCCGTTTGTTCGGACCATGACGGGCTGGAATTCAGGACGAACCGCCCGAACACCTGCCAGCTGATGATGAAGGTCATGGCGATCAGTCCGGCCGCCGCCAGCTTGATAAGCAAGTCCGACGCGAAATCGGCCAGTCCGCGCGTGGCCTTCTGCCAATTCATGCCCCACCCCTGCGCATGGCAAGTATCGCATCGACCAAGCTGCGCTGCTGCGGCGTAGTGATGAATTCATCCCACATGGCGGTCATTTTCGGCGTGAACAGCGCGGGATCGACTTCGTTTACCGCGACGCCGCTATCCAGCACGATCTTCCGGCTCTTGGCGACCTGAGTATCCCAAAGCTGGCGCATATAAGGGACCGATTCCTTTGCCGACTGGCGCACGATGGCCTGGTCTGCTGCGGACAGCTTGTCCCAGCTGATCTTCGACATCACGAAGACTTCCGGTGCCAGCAGGTGGCGGGTCAGGCTGTAATAGCGTGCCACTTCGAAATGCCGTCCGCTTTCGAAACTGGGCCAATTGTTTTCCGCCCCGTCGATCACGCCCTGCGCAAGCGACTGATATACTTCATCGAGCGGCATCGGCGTTGCATCTGCGCCAAGCGATTTCACCATCGCGATATAAAGATCGGACCCCGGCACTCTCAGCTTAAGGCCCGCCATGTCGGCCGGAGTCAAAATGGGGCGTTTCGTGTTGTAAAAACTGCGTGCGCCGGAGTCGTAAAAGCACAGGCCGATCAGCCCGTGCTGCTCCAGCGATGCGAGAATTTCCTCGCCGATCGGGCCGTCGAGCGCCGAACGCATATGGGCCGTCGATTCAAACAGGAAGGGCAGTGCTGCCACGACGGTAAGCGGTTCGATGGAATTGAGTGGCGCCAGATTGACCCGGTTGAAATCCAACCCGCCGAACGTGGTGATTTCCAGCGTGTCGCTTTCATTACCCAACTGCCCGCCGGCATACATGTTGAGGCCCAGCCTGCCATTCGTGCGTGCCGACAGCAGGTCGCCGAACCGCAGCACCGCCTGCACCGTGGGGTAGTCGCGCACATGCGTATCGACTGCCGTAAACAAATTGCCCAGACGCATGCCGCACGCCGCCAGACTGGCCGCACCCGTCGCCATCGCGGCACGGCGGCTGAATTGCAGCGCGCCGCCTTTCATCCCGAGGCCCCGGCGGTGACCAGTTCCAGATCGACCGAACCCAGCTGCGCAAAATCCAGCGTGGATCGCGCGCCGATTGCGGCTTCATGTACGCCGGTAATCGCACCGCAGGAAATATAGGTGCCTTCGGGCAAGTCGAAGCCGCGCCGCTGTGCCATATCGGTCAGGACATTGCGCGACCGGGCGACGCCTTCGCGCAGGTCGTCCAGTTCTTTCACCCCGATGCTTTTCCCGTCGATAATCGTTTCGACGCGCACGGCGATTGCGGCTTCCTGCCAGTTTCTAACTTCCGGCCCGATCAGCATACCGCGATTGTTGCCGAAATCGCAGATGACGGCGACGGGGCCGACATCGTTGATGGCGGGGATCGGGCTGCTGGCAATCTCCGCACCGATGAACAGCCGGTCCTGCGCTGGCTCCGCGCCCATACACAGCAGGAATTCCGGCTCTATGGCGGCAAAGCCTTCTGCGAATACGGGCATCCGGGCAACCTTGTCGGCGTGGGCGCGAACAACGGTGTCGGCGTAGATCGGCCCGACTAGCCATTTATCGTCGAACGTGTCGAGATAGACCGGCGGCACACCGCCGACCTTCCACCCTGCCACCGGTTGCGGCCAGCGTTCGCGCGACGCGTCCTGGATGTCGTAGGCAGCCTCCAGCGTATCGGGCAATGTGCCGGGGAAGCCTGACAGCGCACGCGCGCGGCTGCGGGCATCGACCAGCGTTTCCGATATCGCGCGATATTCAGGACGCAACGCATCCGTCTTCGCTGTTGTCATCGCACCCTCCCCGTGTCCGGCATTTATAGCATACCAATTGGCATGAAGCCGGTTGCCAGATTGATTGACAGCCGCAAGGCCCCGGGTCAATGGTCACACCATAACAGGGGCGAACCACGCCGCGCGGGAGGACTGATGAAATGCGCCATGCTCAAGCGCCACGACCGCGCCCTTCACTGTTGGCACCGGCAATCGCACTCTGCGTTATGCCCGTTCAGGGCGCATTGGCGCAGCAGGTTCCCGCCATTCTGTCCGATCCGGACGTACGGGCAGAGCATTACCTACCCGACTTCTCCTATGCCGGATACGAATTCGGCAACGCGCCCATCCCCGAAGTCGCGGTAACGATCGCGGTGGCCGACCACGGCGCAATTCCCGACGACGGCATCGACGACAGCGTAGCAATCCGCAAAGCACTCGCTGCGGCCCATGCGATGGACGGACCGGTGCGCGTGACGTTCGAAAGCGGGCGGTACCTGCTCACCGAAATCCTGTGGATCGAGCGCAGCGGCATCGTCCTGTCGGGCATGGGCAGCGGCAGGCAAGGCACGCAGCTGTATATGCCGCGCCCGCTGAACCAGATCGACGACGGCGGTGCGCTGACCGAAATCCGCGAATATCTGCGCGTGGAAAACAAATACGAACGCCAGCCGGACGTCAATCTGGACGTCATTTTCTCCGAATACAGCTGGAGCGGGGGGTTCATCTGGACGCGCGCACCGGGCGCACGCCATGCGACCTATCTGGAACGCTACGACCGACCGATAGAAGAGCTCGGCGATATCCGCGAAGGTGCCCGCGGCGAACGCATGGTCGAAATTGCCTCGACCGATGCGCTTGCAGTCGGCGACGTACTGCAAATTCACTGGCACAATCGCGCGGGCGAGAACGGCCCGCTGATCGCCGAGATGTACGGCGAAACCGACCTCAAGATCGGCGACCGGCATTGGGAATTGCCCGACCGCCCGCTGGTGCGCCAGGCGACCCGCATCGAAGCCATCGACGGTACCCGCGTCACCATCGCGGACCCGCTGATGCTGAACATCTCCGCCGACGTACCGGCCAATTTCGCAAAATGGAATCACATCTCCGATGTCGGCATCGAAAACCTGGCGCTGACGTTTCCCGAAAACCCCTATTTCGGTCATCACAACGAAGCAGGCTATAATGGTGTCTATTTCACCGGCGTTCATAATGGCTGGATCCGCAATGTCCGCGTGACGAATGCCGATGCGGGCATCCTGACCGACGACCTGGCCAATGTCACTATCGCCAACGTTGTCACCGACGGCACGCACAAGGCGCATTATGCGGTGCATGTCGGCAATGTGCACAATGTGCTGATCGACGGGCTGGATATCTTCAACCCGACCGAACATTCGCTCACCTTCAACACGCAATCGACCAAGTCGGTCTATCGCGACGCGGAAGTCTGGACCACACCGACGCTGGACCAGCACGCGGGGGCCAATCACCAGAACCTGTACGACAATGTCACTGTCCACGTCGTGCCAAACGAAACAGCCGCCGACGGTACCCCGCTGTACGATCTCTTCAAGGCGGGTGGCGCAGGTTATTGGCAGCCGGGACATGGCCGCTACTCCACGATCTGGAACCTCGATATCCGCGTGGAAGGCGGGGTGGAACCGAACAGCCCCATCGCCATCGTCGGCCGGTCCGAAGGCCCCGAAGCGCGCGTGATCGGCGTCCACGGCAACCGTCCGATCCGCTTCGAATACGACCCGGCCCCCTACACGGAGATGATGGGCCAGCGTATTGCGGGTGTGCCGTCGCTATACGATGCGCAACTGGCGGAGCGGCGCGCGAAGGAGGAATAAGCAGGCAAGGCTGGTGCGCCCGGCAGGACTCGAACCTGCTGCCTCAAGATTAGAAGTCTCGCGCTCTATCCAGATGAGCTACGGGCGCGCACCAGCGGCGTGTGTCTAGCGGGCTTTGCAGGTCACGCAAGGTGCGCCAGCCTTTGCGCTATGCGACGCTGTTATCGACGAGTGTATCGACCAGGCGAACTTCCGGCTTCAGTCCGAGACGATCCGCCAGCAGGTTCAGATCCTTTTCGTTGGGCCAGCCATAGAGCGCCGCGCTGTCCTTCTCGATGGAAAGCACCAGTGCCGCATCCTTGCGCACCAGGCTGCTGACCGCAAAGACACCACGCGCGCGGGCGCCCAAACGGCGGCCCAGGCGGATAGCGAGACCCCAGCAGATCGCCGCTTCCAGCGCACCCTCATCGGCCAGCGCATGCAATTCATCGGGCAGACAACAGCGGTTGCCGTTCGCGGAGATTGTCGCGGCCAGCATCGCGCGCTCTTCCGGCGACACCGACAGCCAGCGTTTGTGCAGCGCCCAGTCGATGCCGAACGGTATCCGCATATTGGGTTCGACCTGCATTGCGGACAGTGCCAGCATGGTCGCCGCCAGCCGCAACCGTTCCGAACCATGCTCCCCCGGCGGCGTGGCGCGCGCGGTCCATGCCGCCATCCGCGTAGCCAGTAGCGGCGGGCAGCCCCGCGTCTCGGCGAAAGTGCCGACACCCGCCAATAGCGGGTCGCTGCGTTGCACGCTTGGCGGAAGCTGCGAGAAATGCAGCCCTTCGCGCAAGCCCCATGACGAAAAGACGATGCGGGCAGGCTTCAGCCGGTCGACCAAAGCGCCGAGCAGTTGCGCGGCCAGCGGCAGCTTTTGCGCACGCATGGTCGAAATCCGGGGAATGGCGCGCAAGGTTTCATCGCCGCACCCGGCGATTTCGTCGGTCAGCGCAGTCGCCTCGCTCCCCGGAATGCAGAAGCCATGTGGATCCGTCAGCGGATAATCCTTCATATGCATGGCATAGACCGCCATCGCGCGCAGCGTACCGCCGACGAGGTAGAGCGTCTGGCCGCCCGCCATGCCATCGGCACCCTTGGCGATGATTTTCGCCAATCGTTTGCGGCCAGCTTTCTTCCCGCCGCCGCTGTCTTCCTCCAGCAACTCGCCAAGGCGCAGCGTGCCAAGCGGCAGGCTGACACCTGTGCCGCATTTGCCAGACCCGATCTCGACCAGTTCCAGACTGCCGCCGCCAAGGTCCGCCACGATCCCTTCGGCACCCGGAAACGCACCGAGTACGCCAAATGCGCTGGTTCGCGCTTCGTCCTCGCCCGACAGCAGGCGCGGCGCGAAGCCCAGCGCGGTCACGGCATCGAGGAATGCGGGGCCGTTCGTCGCTTCGCGCACGGCAGCGGTGGCGACGACATCGACCTGCGGAACGTCCAGTCCGGCCAGCAGCAGCGCGTATCGCTCCAGCCCGCGCATCGCCAGCGCCACCGCTTCATCCGCCAACAGCCCGGTAGTGCCGACATCGCGGCCCAGCCGCGCCGTAACCTTTTCATTGAACAGAACCACCGGCGCGCGAGCCGAACCGCCATACAGCACCAGCCGCACCGTGTTGGACCCGATATCGATAATGGCGCGCGTTATGCGGTCGCCGGAAAAGTCGCCGATCAGCGTGCTGTTGCGGCTGGATCGCAATGAAGTCCCAACCGATGCGCCCGCCACCGTCATGCGTCGCGCGTCCGTCGCAGCGCCAGCCGGGGCACCCCGCCTGCCTCCAGCGCACCGCCGCGTCCGGACAGCGAAGGGTTGGTCATGAAATAGCGGTGGCAGTTGAACGGTTTCTCGCCCGGTTCCATCCGCGCATAGCTGCCGTCCGGCTGCTGTTCCCAGCTTTGCTCGGTGTCCAGCAGGTTGGCGAGCAGCACCTGTTGCAGCACCTGGTTGTGCACCGTGCGATTGCGCAGCGGCACCATCACTTCCACCCGCCGGTTGAGATTGCGCGACATGGCATCGGCGGAGGTAATGTAGACTTTCGCCTTGCTGCCGGGCATTTCAGCACCGTTCGCAAACGCCCATATCCGGCTGTGTTCCAGAAACCGGCCGATGATGGATTTGACGCGGATGTTTTCCGACAAGCCTTCGACGCCCGAACGCAGGCAGCAGATGCCGCGAATGACCAGCTGTATCTCCACGCCCGCCTGGCTGGCGGCGTAGAGCTGGTCGATCACCCCGCGATCGGTCAGCGAATTGAGCTTGGCCCAGATTGCCGCCGGTTTGCCCGCCTTCGCATTTTCGATCTCGGTCGCGATGCGGCTGTAGATTTTCTCGCGCAGGCCGATGGGCGATATCGCCAGCTGGCCGGTCTTGCGCGGCTCGACATAGCCGGTGACGAAATTGAACATGCGCGATGCATCGCGGCCCAGCTTGGGGTCGGCGGTGAAATAGCTCAGGTCGGTGTAAATCCTGGTGGTCACGGGGTGATAATTGCCCGTGCCGAAATGGCAGTAGGTGCTGAACCGCTCGCCTTCGCGGCGGACCACCATCGACACCTTGGCGTGGGTCTTCCAGTCCACGAAGCCATAGATGACCTGCACGCCGGCCCGCTCCAGCTTGGCCGCCCAGATCAGGTTCTGCTCCTCGTCGAACCGCGCCTTCAGCTCGACCACGGCGGTAACCGACTTGCCCGCCTCCGCCGCCGCGATCAGCGCCATGATGACGTTGGACTGGTTGCCCGCGCGATACAGCGTCTGCTTGATGGCGACGACATCGGGATCGTCCGCCGCCTGCCGCAGGAAATCGACCACCACCTCGAAACTTTCGTAGGGGTGATGGATCACGATGTCCTTCTCGCGGATTGCGGCAAAGCAATCGCCATCGTGTTCGCGCACCCGTTCGGGATAGCGCGGTGTGTAGCCGGGGAATTTCAGGTCGGGCCGGTCCTCGGCCACGATATCGGCAAGGCCCGCAACCCCGATCAGCGCATCGGTTTCGATGATGGTGGTTTCTTCGGACGCCATGTGGTCGAGCAGGGTTTCGCGCGCCACTGCGTCGAAATCGTTTTCCAGTTCCAGCTGGATAACCTGCCCGCGCCGCCGCCGCTGGATGGCGCTGCGGAAAGTGCGGACGAGGTCTTCGGCCTCTTCCTCGATCTCGATATCGCTGTCGCGCAGCACGCGGAACGCGCCGTCGCCCAGTACCTTGAACCCCGGAAACATATGCTGCGCGAAGCGGCATATCAGGCGTTCGATGCTGATATAGGCCGCACCCCCGCCCGGAACGCGGACCCAGCGTGGCAGGGCGGACGGCACCAGCACCATCTCCACCACCTGCGGCTTCGTCGCTTTGCCGCTCCAGCGTGAACAGCAGCGCCGTGCCCTCGTTGGAAACGAAGGGAAACGGATGCGCCGGATCGAGCGCCTGCGGGGTCAGCACCGGCACGATCTCGTCGAGGAAATAGGTCTTCAGCGCGGCATGCGCGTCCGGCGCGATGCGGGTGTGATCGGCAATGGTGATGCCTTCCTCGCCCAGCAACGGGCGCAGCGCCTCCCATGCCGTGCGCTGGCCTTCGTTCAGGTCGCGCACCGCCCGCCGGATTGCGGTGAGTTGTTGCGAAGGGCTGAGACCGTCGATGGACAGCCGTTCGATGCCGCGCTGCACCTGGCCGACCAGCCCGGCAACCCGGATCATCATGAATTCGTCGAGGTTGCTGCCGGAAATCGACAGGAACCGCAGCCGTTCGAGCAGCGGATATTCCGCATTGCCGGCCTCGGCCAGCACGCGGGCATTGAAGGCGAGCCAGCTCAGCTCGCGATTGATGTAATGGTCCGGCGATCCCTCGTCCGGCAACTCGTCTTCTTCGAACGGGGCGACATGCGGATTGGGTGCGGGACTGGTCATCGGTTGACTGCGGGATTAGCCGAGCATCGCGGGAAGCGAAAGGCAGGACTGGCTCATACCAGTTCGCTGCTGCGCGCAATCTGCGTGATGCCGCGTTTGCCCGATCCGTCGCGCCCCAGCTGCACCAGCACATCGATCACGCTGGCGGCATAGGCGATGGTGTCGGCGCGGGTCAGGCCGATACCGGTCTGCATCACCATCAGCGCCAGCTGCTCCAGCGCGCCGTTCAGCGAATTGGCGTGAATGGTGGAAAAACTGCCCGGATGGCCGGTATTGATGGCGCGCAGGAAGCTGACGCTTTCGGCTCCGCGCAACTCGCCCAGCACGATGCGGTCCGGGCGCAGGCGCAGCGATGCCTGGAGCAGTTCGTTGGCGGTCACTTTCGCCTCGCCCAGCTCGCCCTTCACCGCGACCAGCCCGACGCCGTTTGCACCCGGCAGGCGCAGCTCAGGCGTGTCCTCGACCAGCACCACGCGCTCCTGCTTCGGAATTTCGCCCAGCATCGCGTTGAGGAACGTAGTCTTGCCGGTGGAGGTGCCGCCCGAAATCAGGATGGTCTGCCGCTGCGCAATCGCCGAACGAAGGAACGCCACCGGCTCGGCCTGCGCGTCGGGCATCGGCGGTTCTATAACAGGTTGCAGCGGCCCGTTGTCATACGCATCCAGCGGCAGATCGAGACGCCGATGGCGGCGGATCGCCATGACCCAGTGCCGCCGCGCGGCGGGCGGGCCGCAGAATTGCACGCGCGCCCCGTCGGGCAAGGTCGCGCCGAGCAGCGGATGTTCGCGATTGATGCCTTGATGGCTGACCCGCGCCACCTGCTCCGCCAGCCGCTGCACCAGCGTATCGCCGATCTCCGGCGTTTCGATCCGCTGCATGCCGGGCGAGGCCGCATCCTCGATCCAGACTTCGCCGGGCCGGTTCACGATGATTTCGGTCACGCTGTCGCGATCGAGCCATGTGCGAAATGGCGCGAGATAAGCATCCAGATAGACACTGCCGCTTTCGCTCACGACGACGCCTGATGACTCCCGCGCAGGCGTTATGGTGTCGATACCGGCGTCCATCTTGTCGCCTTCGTGCACCTATTGCACCTGACTGAAATCGAGGTCGCGCGCGGCGAAAACACGAGTTGGCGTACCACTACCAACGCGGATGGTCGGGCCGATCTGGCCATCCTGCTGCAACGCCTGTCCGGCGGCATTGCTGCCGCCCCCAAGCACCACTCCGGCGCCCCCGCTGGCGACGGTTGCCAGCCCGTCGATTACCGAAAGCAGGATGGCCGAACCGAAGCGTTTGAAGAACCGGCTGTCCACCTTGCCCGCCAGCCCCGTCGTCCCGTCGAAACCCACAGCGGGGGATTGCAGGCTAACCGAGGCACCGTCGGGCCGGATCAGGCGGTTCCAGATGACATAGGCCCGCTTTTGCCCGTTCTGCACGCCGGACTGGTATTGGCCGATCAGGCGGCTGCTGCGCGGAACCAGCACGCGCGTTCCATCGAAACTGCGCACATCCTGGCTGACGACGGCCCGGACATAGCCGGGCACGTCGGTATTGATCGCGGTTTCCAGAATGGCCGGTATGAGCGTGCCCTGAGTCAGCGTATTCGAGGGATCGGTCATCGGCTGGGCGCGCGCCGGACCGCCACCCACGCCGCCGACGCGGCTGGCGAAATCGGCGGCGGAGCCCGTGCCGACGGGTGCATCCGAAGTATCTGCGCCGGTGATAGCAGCAGCAGGAATGGCGACCGAACCGACCGGTGCGCCGCTAATGTCGAAAATCACGGTTGGCGACGAATTCGTGTTGCCCTGCGGCGTCGGACTGAATCCGGGATTGACCGAGTAGACGGGTTGCGGCGCGGGATCGACCCGCACCACCTGCGCGTCCACCGGCTGGGGTGCCGCCGTGCCGCCGCCCACCGGCGGCTGGATGGGTATCTGGTCGATCGGCACCGCAGCGACGGGCACGGGCGCGGTTTCCACCGCAACGACATCGTCCGTTCCGGTGCGCGCGCTGTTCATGCCCCAGAACGCCGCAAAGCCAAGCAGGGCGATGCCCAGCGCACCGGCGGCCAAACCAAGCCCGTCGGATCCGCCGCGTTGCGCGACACTGGGCAGCGTATTGCGCGTTGCCAAGTCGCGATCATCGATGCCTTCGCTCTCTCGCGGATCGGCATCGGCGTCGCCGTTCTGGCCGGGGAGTCCATCCATCAGACGCATGGTTTTACCGATCTTCCGGGATGGCGCTGGCCGGAGGTGCCGCTGGACGTATCGGCCCGGCAAAGGTCAGCGTCGCGGAGTTTTCCCCCGAACGCAGGATTATTTCGGGCGGCACGCCGTCGATGACCATCGTATCGCCCCGCACCACGAAATTCACCGGCCCCTCGGTTCCGTTCTCGTCGCGCACCAAAATCGCGGGCAGGGATACCCCTGGCGGCCAGCTCAGAAAGGTTGCGCTGCCATCGTCGTAGGTCCGCACGGGAAGCAGGTCGGCCTCGCCCTCGCGCAGCCACCGGAAATTCAGCAGTGCCGGATCGACGACTGCGTAGGGATTCGCCGCTGCCGCCAGCTCTTCGGCACTGGCAATGCCCTGCTGTTCGGCAAGCGCTTCCGCCTCGGCGTCCGGGTCTATCGGATAGAGAAAGCTCAACATGTAAATCGGACGCGCGCGCGCGCTGGCGATGAGGTCGAACAGGTAAGTCCGGCGGTTGGTGATGACCGTCATGTTGGTGCGTGCCGTTGCATCGAGCGGTTTGACGAACAGCAGGTTCGCCCGCTTGTTCGGCGTCACCTGCCAAGCGGTGCTGTCGCCTATCGCCACGTTTTCGATGCGCTCGTCGTCGGCAAACATGATGGTCGCCTGCACCTTCGTACGTCCGGTAAGCGGCACCACGACACCGGGATCATAATACCGTTCGACCAAGCGGGGATCCTGCGCCTGGGCGGGCATTCCGGCGATCAGTGCAACGGCCATCGCCAGCAACAGGCGCGAAAAACGTGTCATGCGGTTCCCTTTTGCGCGGCGCTCGCGCCCGAAGCCGACCTGAAAGATGCGGTCGGCGCATTCGCAGGACGAAAGCGATTGCCGATGCCCTGCGCGCGGGACGGCGACGAGGTGGTCGGCGTTGCCTGACCACCGCCTGAAGAGGTCGCGAATACGCGCGTTTCGCGGCGGCTTCCGACGTCCGGTCCAGCACTCGCGCCATCGTTTGCTGCCATAGCGGGCATGGTACCTGTTACTACGGTCCGGCGCGGTGCGGCGGACATCCCCGCTGCCGCCTGTGCAGTAGACATCGGTGCACCTGCGGGCGCCGTTACTACTGTTGCCGCACCGGGCGCAGCGCCTGCCACGCTGCCGGAGCGCCTGTCGCTCTCCTCGCGCGCCAACCCGAATACGGTCCAGTTGCCCACGATCTTCCCGCTTACTGTCAGCACCAGCACCATCAACGCAGCGTGGACAAAACCGATCAGGAAAAACGCCACTGCCGGTCGCATCCCGACTTCACCGGGTACTGCGCTCAAGCCGTTGAGAATCGGGATCGCCATTTCCAGCATGATGCCGCCAGCCAGCACCGCAAACAGCGGCACCAGCGCCAGCATCGTGACCCCCTTCAGCCAACCGGCGAACAACCCGCGCGTTGCCGGAAACAACGCCATGACAACGAACACCGGACCCAGCGCGATCAGCACGGCCAGCGCGATCCGCGCCGTCACCAGCACCCCGACGGTGCCGAGCAGCAACAGCATCGCCCCCATCCAGACCGTGCCTTTCGGTGTAAACGCCGTAACTTCGGCAGCAGCAGCCTGTTCGCCATTGGGAACATTGCCCGCAGCGCCTGCCTGCGTCGCCTGCTCTACCGCTGCGAAGACCACATCCAGCTTGCCAGCGAACACACCGGTCGCCGACCCTTCCACCCCTGTCAGCCGCGCCGCAAGCCAGTCGGGTGCGGCGAGCCAGAGGTTCCACACCACGCCCTGATACGCCGCCCAGCTGGTCGCAAAGGTCAGCACCAGTCCCAGCGTAATCATGCGCGGCACCAGCGAACGGACCGACACATTGGTGCGTCCCAGCAGCAGCGCGAAGCCGAACAGCGCGACGAAGATAACCAGCACGAGGGTAAGTACCGGTCCGAGCACCCCGCCGGGCGCAAACAGGCTGCCGAAGGCAGCGCCGGTGACTTGGCTCGCTTCGCAATCGACGGCGCGCAACGCCGCCGCGACACCGTTGCCGATTTCGGCCTTGGCCTGCTCGCAATCGAGCGCGATACGCGGGGTAACCGGCACCGTCATTCGGCGGCCTCCTGCACATCGAAGCCGTCATCGTTCGCTTCTCCCGGCCACGCATGTCCGGTCAGCGCGGGATACCACTGCGCCGGATCGTCTCCTGCCGCGGCACGCAATAGGTCGAGCCGCCGGACCGAGGATTCACGGCCCGACAGCACGGTCAGCACTTCGGGCGCATTGCCGAGGTCCAGCCGCACGACAACGCTCGCGTCGGGCTGGCGCACGAGGAAACAGCGGCTGTGCGCAGGCAGGCTACGGATGATCGACAGCTCGTGCTGCGTCAGCCCGAAACCGTCGCAATAGTCCGCGGCACGCGCGCGGCTGTTGGGCATGAACAGCATCGTCGCGGTCTGCTCGACCAACGCGGTGGCGATCCGGCTGTCCAGCGCATCGCGCGCACTTTGCGTGGCGAACCCGACCAGCGCGTTGCGTTTGCGCAGCGTCTTCAGCCAGTCGCGAATACGCGCCGCGAACACCTCGTCGTCCAGCGCCTTCCACCCCTCGTCGATCAGGATCATCGTGGGGTGCCCGTCCAGCCGTTCCTCGATGCGGTGGAACAGGTAAAGCATGGTCGGTGTGCGCAGGCGCGGGTTTTCCAGCAGCGCGGTCATATCGAAGCCCAGCACGCGCTGGTCCAGGTCGAGGCGGTCCTCGGCATTGTCGAACAGCCAGCTATGCTCGCCCCCCTCCCCGTTTTCGGCCCCGATCCACGCGCCCAGCCGGTCCGCCAGATCGCCCGGTTGCGGGCGGCGCGTGCCGGACAGCAGTTCGCGGAAATTCCGCAACCGTCGCAAGGCACTGTCGTTGGAATAGGCCGCATCGACGGCGGTCGCGATGGTGGCGGCTTCTTCCGGGCCCTGCGCCTCCAGCAATACATTCAGCCAGTCGCGCAGGAAGGCGCGGTTCACCGGGGTATCGGGCAATGCCAGCGGGTTGAAACCGGTCGGCTCGCCCGCGTCGATCTTGTCATAGCGGCCGCCGATGCCTCGAATAAACAGCTCGCCCCCGCGATCCTTGTCGAACAGCACGGTGCGCGGTGCGAATTTCTGCGCCTGTGCGGCGAGGAAGTTCATCACCACGGTCTTGCCCGAACCCGACGGCCCGATGACCGAGAAATTGCCGAGGTCGCCATTGTGGAAATTGAAGAAGAACGGCGTCGCGCTGGTCGTTTCCAGCAACGTCACCGCATCGCCCCAATGGTTGCCGCTTGCCTGCCCCAGCGCGAACCCATGAAGCGAGCCGAAGCTGGCCATGTTGGCGCTGGAAATCATCGCGCGTCGCACGATATAGCCTTCGTTTCCGGGAAATTGCGCCCAGAACGCTGGCTCCAGATTGGTGTCCTCGCGCACGGCTATGGCACCGGTGTCGGCGAGCGCGGCGGCGCAGGCGGCAGTGGCATCGTCGAGCCGCGACAGCCCGGTTTCGCGCACCAGAACCGACAGGTGATGATCCCCGAACCCGACCGCGCCATTGCCCAGCGCATCGCGTGCCGCCAGCATGTCGCCGCGTTCGGCCTGCGCTTCCTCGTCGGCAGAACGCAGCCTCCGGATCGCAAGGTCCATTCGTTCGCGCGCCGTCTGCCGTTCGGCGGGAGCATAGCTTTCGGTAACGATCATCTCGAACGGCAAGCGCAGCAGACCGTCGAGCAGGCCGGGCGAGGTCGCGTCGGGGTAGTCCTTGAGGCTGAGAATGGCGGAAAAGTCGGGATCGCCCGCGCCGCGCTGCTCCATCGCGTCCAGCCCGAAGCTGGTACGGCGATAGGGCAGCATCTGTCCTATATCGATCGATTCGGCAGGCGTTCGCACGGGCCGCATCTCGCCATTGTAAAGCGCGCTCAGCAGCTCCAGCAGCTCGTTATTGCTGCGCACGCCTCCGCCGCCCGCCGCATCGTATTCGCCCAACTGCGTCGCGCCATAGGATTGCAACGAAGCAACGAGGCCGGTGGTCGCAGCCTTCAGGGCGCGCGCATCTTTCGGATCGTATTCGAACTCCGTATCGCGTCGCCCCTTGACGAACTTCCCGACACGCTCGGCCAGACCTGCCCTGCCCCGCGCCGGTCTGCGAATGAGCGTGACGAACTGGTCGTTGACGAACAGCGCCCCATCGCCCAGCCGCTCGCGCCAGCGCGCATCGATATGCGCGGACAGCGGATCGTCGAACGCCGCATCCAGCTCCACCTCGACCCGGCGGCGGATGACGTGGTGATACATCACGAACCGCGCATCCAGCACCGAGCGCAGCATGACCTCGCGCGTTCCCGCATGCGCGTTCAAGGCGTCGGTATCTTCGGTTTCGAACAGCAGGCCGGGCACCTGTATCGCCGTCATCACGCTGCCATCGCGCAACAGCATCGTGCTGGCGTCGATCAGCCGGGCGTAAGGCAGCCGGTCGCCGGCGCGGGCTTCCTTCGCGCGCCATGCGGCTGCGCCGAACCACGCAGTCATGCGATGCGGCCCTTTGGTTTGCGAACGATCATGGCCCGAAGCATCATGGACTCTAGCATCATGGGCTGTAGCTGTTGCAGCCCCACAGCTTCCAGTTCTTGACGCGCGGACACATGCTGACCCTGGTAATCCACAAGTCGAACATCCGGGGTTCGCGCAGACAGGCGAAATATCCGATGATATGCGTCACGACAGGCGCAACCATGAACCAGAAGCTCTTGGTGATAAGAAACGCGATGGTGGTGACCATCATGTTGATGATGAAGAAATTGAACGTAACGCCCAGCAGCATTTGCGGGCGAGTCAGCGCCCGGTGGACCGGATGGCGGATCAGTGGGTCCATGTTTTCGTTCAACCGCCCGCCGCGCTCTGGATACCGGCAACGATGGTGCCCGCACCGAACAGGATGAAGGTGCCGATGATGACGGTCGCACCGAAGCGCCAGTTCAGCCGCCCGGTCAGCATCATGAAGCCGACCGCTGCCACCGCCATTACCGCCACGGCGGTTGCGACATTACCCAGCAGCGTGCCTTGCAACCATCCGAGCGCAGCCACGATGGGGCCTGACCCTTGCGGATCGGCTTGCGCCATTGCGGCAGTCGGCATCATAGTGAAAAGCGCGCCGGCAAGCACAGCAGGCAAACGCGAAAGAACAGGCATCTCAGTTGCTACTCCGACTATCGGCGACGGGCTCGCCTTCGGCCATGCTGTGGCTGGCCAACCTGGCCATGATACCCGCAATGTAATTTCGAGTCTCGCGGAATGGTGGCACGCCGCCGTTGCGGACTACGCGATTTGGCCCTGCATTGTAAGCCGCCAGCGCCTTTACCAGATCACCGTCGAAACGGTCGAGCTGGACGCGCAGATAGCGCGTGCCGCCTTCAAGGTTCATGAACGGGTCGGCGGGATCGACGCCCATTTCGCGTGCGGTGCCGGGCATCAGTTGCGTCAGGCCCAGCGCCCCTGCGGAGGACCGCGCATCATTGCGCCAGCGGCTTTCCTGCCACACCAGCGCCTCTATTAAGGCAGGCGACAGGTCATAACGTATCGCCAGTTCAAGGACTTTGGCGCGGTACGGTGCCGGAACCATGACGCCGCGTTGTGCGGCGTCACCAGCCATAACCGACGGCGTGGCGAAACTGTCGGGCAGTTGTGCGACACGGGCTGAAAGGTGTGCGGGAGAGGCAACAGAACCCTCAGACACCCAGGTCGCTTCGTCCCCGTTTATCTCAAGCACATCCGCCATCGCAGGCGATGATACCACCGAGAGACACACGCACGAAGCGAGCCGAATGTGAAGCTGCAGAATCATGCCCGTCCCTTTCGCGTCATTTTGTGCGCAAGGAACATGACAGCGCGGTGACAACCGCGCTCAAACTTCAGAACGGCGGGTTGGCATCCGCAATCGCAAGGCTTTGCGCTGTCGTGATGAAAGCGCCCTGCGCCAGCTTGTCGAGCGCACGTTGCGCCAGTCTGCGCGAATCGACCCAGTCACCCGTCGCCGTCTCCAGCTCGCATCGATTGGCGGACATCATGGCTGCTTCGAACAGAACTGCGGCAAGCCGGTCATCGCCTTCGCGCGCATAAGCAACGCCCAGATTGATGAGCACCGCGGGGTCGTCGGCCTGGAGCGCATCCGCTGCATCGACGCTTTCGATCAACGCGACATTCCGCCCCGTTGCCACATCCCGATATCCGGCCGGGTCGCCTGCCGGGACTGCGGGAGCCACGAGCGTGGCAGTCATCAAAGCCATAGCGCCAAACATCATTTTTCTCTCTCCTGATGATGCACCTATATACCCTTCCGCCGCTCATTGCAACAAAACTGTCATATTGACTTATATCTGCCGTAAACAGGAAAAGCGTGTTCTTTTACAAGGATTTGAATGAGAGTGTCGAACAGACTATTTCACTGAAAAGTCGCCTGAATGGCAGAAATATTACATCCGGCCTTGCAAACAAACTGTCACAACCCGCCCGTAGCTGCGGCCCATCGAAAACATCATTCGAACCTGATTCTCCGCTTTGAAATGGATGGGATTGCGCCTGTGAAAACCATGACCCGATCGCTCGTACTCGGTTGCAGCATGCTGGCACTTGCCGGCTGTGGCGCAGACGAAATTGCTTCGCCCGGAACCGGCGGTAACGTCATTATCAACAACCCGACGCCGTACTCCTACGCCGACACCGACGCCAACCGGCGGAACGCTGGTCACGCCCGCTGGCGGCTGTCCGACGATCTCGAACAATACGGGCGGACTGGTCGATGAAGGCACGATCACCGGCGACACCGGCGAATACCGGGTGTGCGCACTTCCTGCCCGCTTCACGTCGAACAGCACGCTGCCCTATATCCAGGGCGTCCTGTACCGGCTGGCCGGGCGGGTCGATGTCGGCACCGATGGCGGCCCTGCCCCCGACGCGAGCGACGGACTGACGGATACCGACGTCACGCTGTCGATCGAACCTGGCGTTATAGTTTACGCTTCGGGTTCGTCGTTCCTGAACGTCAATCGCGGCAACAGCATTTCCGCCATCGGCACGGCGGCGCGCCCGATTATCTTCACCAGCCGCGACAACGTAATCGGCGGTTCGTTCATCAACGCCAACTCGTCCGGGCCAGTGGGGCGGCCTTGTCCTTTCCGGTCGGGCACCCGTAACCGATTGCATCGCGCCCAACGCCACGCCGGGCACAGTGAACTGCGAACGCCAGGTCGAAGGCGCCGCGCAGCCTGCCGTGTTTGGCGGCGCGACAAACGACGACAGTTCCGGAACGCTCGAATTCGTGCAGATCCGCTATTCCGGCTTCGTTCTTTCTGGCGACAACGAATTGCAGTCGCTGACCACGGGCGGCACCGGCAGCGGCACCACGATCAACAATATCATGAGCTACAACAGCTCCGATGATGGCGTCGAATTCTTCGGCGGTAATGTGAACATCAAGGGCTTGGTCGTCGTCGGCGCAGAAGATGACTCGATCGACACCGACACAGGCGTGAAGGCCAACCTGCAATATGTCGTCGCGGTCCAGCGTGACGAGGTAGGCGACACCATCATCGAAGCCGACTCCAACAACGGCCTCGAAGACCAAACCCCGCGCCAGAACACCTTGGTCTCGAACGCCACTTTCATCCAACGCAAGACGGACGATCAGGTCGTGCGCATTCGCGGTGGTGCCGACTATTCGCTGCTCAACACCATCATTGTCGACAACTCGCAGGGTACGCCATGTATCCGGGTCGATCTTGACGAAACCACGCGGGCTGCGAATGCCGGTCTGGACGATGTCGGCCCGCCGCGCTTCAACTCGGTCGCGCTCGATTGCGCTACGGATTTCCGCAGCGGCAGCGGCGGTGTGACGGCCGCGCAAGCTGAGGCGATCTTCGATGCTGGCACGAACAACAACAAGTCGTTCACCAACACGCTGACGATGACGTATCTGAACGGTGCGAACGAAGATGCACTCGTCGCCTTCGATCCCACCGCGCTGTCGACGTTCTTCGACAATGCCGGATTCGTCGGCGCGGCACAGGCGGGTGATACCCGTTTCGAAGGCTGGACCTGCGACAGCGCGGCGATCACCTTCGGCAACAACACAGGCTCCTGCCTGTCGCTGCCCGTCTATTCGTAAACGTCCGGTCCGGCCGGGCAAATCGCCTGCGGCTGCACAGCGTCAAAAGGGGTCTTCGGCCATGTTTATCGGCAAGCGGCTGGCATGCGTGCTTCTCGTCACTACCGCACTCACAGTTCCGGGCGCTGCGTTCGCGCAAAGCACCGGAACCGGTGCGGAAGGTTCGCCCACCGACGCAACGGCGCAGCAGGATGCGGAGAATCTCGCCGATCAAGTGACAGGCGTCGATGATACCGGTCAGGAAGAACCGTTCGAGCAGCCCGAAATTTCCATTCCCGGTGGCGAAATCATCGTCACCGGTCGGCGCAACCGCGATCTGACGCGCAGCTCGTCGCAAGTCGTTTCGGTCCTGTCGAGCGAACAGATCGCGCGGACCGGTGAAGGCGATATCGCGGGCGCGCTGGGCCGCGTTACCGGCCTTTCGGTGCAGGGACAGGGCTTCGTCTTCGTGCGCGGTCTAGGCGACCGGTATTCGCTCGCACTGCTCAATGGACTGCCGCTGCCGTCGCCCCAACCGCTCAGCCGCGTCGTGCCGCTCGATATCTTCCCGACCAGCATCGTTGCCAGCTCGCTCGTCCAGAAGACCTATTCGGTCAACTATCCGGGCGAGTTCGGCGGCGGCGTCATCAACCTCACCACGCGCGCTGTGCCCGAGGAACGCTTCTTCAAGATCAGCGGCAGCATCAGCGGCGACGAGCAGACGACGTTCCAAAGCGGCATCGACTATTTCGGGTCGGACAGCGACTGGACCGGCTTCGATAACGGCACGCGCGACATCCCGCCCGCCCTGCAAACCTTTTTCGCCAGCGGCCAGCGCCTGTCCGATCCCGGCGTCGACCAACAGGCCATCCTGCGCCAGCTCGGCAATCCGAACCTGATTCTGACCCAGAACATCGACGAACTGCCCGCCAATTTCTCGGGCGGGCTCACGGCGGGCGACACGCTCGACATCGGCGATGCACGGCTCGGCATCGTTGCAACCGCATCGCTTTCCAACAAGTGGCGCAATCGCTCCATCATTTCGCAAACTGCCGTCAATTCGGAACTCGACCTCGATACCGATTTTCGCGATTTCGTGACCGACAACCGCATTCTCGTGAACGCGCTGGTCGGGTTCGGGCTGGAAGTAGGCGACCACCGGTTCCGGTTCACCAACCTGTTCATCCGCGACACGCTGAAGCAATCGCGGCTGTCGCTGGGCGAAGATTTCCAGGACGACGACAGCGAGTTCCAGCAGGATACCGCCTGGTTCGAACGCCAGCTCTACAACGCGCAGCTGGTGGGCGAGCTTAAGTTCGGCGACCTCGGCATCGACCTGCGCGGTGGCTTCGCGCGCACCCAGCGGGAATCGCCGTTCGAATACAATTTTACCTATGTGCGCAGCAACAACGTCAACGATCCGCTCGGCGACACTTTCATCAACGTGCTGGACCGCCAGACCGGCAGCGCCTCGGTGGCGTTCTCCGACTTGCAGGAAGACCTGTATTACGGCGGTATCGATGTCGGCTATCCGGTAACGGACTGGCTCCGCCTGTCCGCCGGGTACGCCTATACCGACACCGACCGGTTCTCCACCCGCCGCGAATTCCTGGTCAATGCCAACACCAGCTTTCCAGACGGAGTCGGCGCACTTCGGCCCGATCTGTTGCTTGGCGATGCGGTCATTGATTTCTACCAGATCGGGCTGATTGAAAGCACGCAGGCCGACCCTGCTTTCGACGCCGCGCTGACCACACACGGCGCCTATATCAAGGGCCTGATCGAACCCGTGCTTGGCGTGACGATAGATGTCGGCGTGCGATACGAAGACGCGGAGCAGACGGTCACGCCGGTCGAGGTTTTCGCAATTCCGACCAATTCCGGCAGCGCGACCGCGCTGGCCAACGATTATTTCCTGCCCGCCGCGACCATAACCTGGGAAGCGACGGACGGTCTCCAGTTCCGGGTGAACGCCTCCAAGACGATTGCCCGTCCGCAATTCCGCGAACTTGATCTTCCAGACCTATTTCAACCCCGAAAACAACCGCCAGTTCAACGGCAACCCGAACCTGGTGGACAGCGAACTGGTCAACGCCGAGGCGCGGGCCGAATACTATCTGGGGCGCGGCAACCGCATGTCGCTGGCCGGGTTTTACAAGGAAATCGACAACCCGATCGAGGTGTTCTCCAGCTTCTCCGACAATGTGCAGGTGTCGGGCTTCGCCAATGCGCCCAAGGCGCAGCTGTATGGCGCGGAAATCGATATCCAGTACGGCTATGATTTGCTGGACCTTGGCGGCTGGTGGGAAGACAAGCGCATACTGGCGCTTGCCAATTACACCTACACGAAGTCGGAATTGCAGGTTGGCGACGGCGATATTGCACGGGTCTTCCCTTTTGCGGAGCAGCCCGCCACCAATTTCTTCCGCGACGGTGTGCCGCTGACCGGACAATCGGACCACCTGGTCAATCTTCAGCTCGGCCTCGAAAATGTCGACCGGTTGCAGCAGATCACGTTCCTCGCGTCCTACGCCAGCGAGCGCGTCACCAGCCGGGGCACCGCCAGCTTGCCCGATATTCTGGAAGACCCCGGCTTCCGGCTGGATTTCGTCGCGCGACAGGGCATCACGGTCGGCGAAACCGAACTGGAAGTGAAATTCGAAGCGCGCAACCTGACCGGTCGCGACAATTTCGAATTCCAGGAAAGCGGCGCGAACCGGATCGAGATCAACACCTTCGAAGTCGGCCAGAGCTTCTCGCTGTCGCTGTCCGCCCAGTTCTGACCGGCATCCGTCAGCCCGCCGTTTCGGGCGGCGGTTTCGCCGCCGCCAGCTGGCGGGTGTAGAACCAGCCGATCCCGATCAGGCTGAAGCCCAGCGCCATGAACGACGCGACCCGCACCAGCCCTTCAAGCCCGGCGGCGTCGAACAGGAACACCTTCAGCACCGCAAGCAGCATCAGCACCAGCGAGCCGATACGCCAGGTCCGGCCCGTGTCGCCGCGATCTGCCGCGCGACTGCCCCATAGCAGGAAGCCGACCGCCATCACGATGCCGAGCAACGACCGCAGGAGATCTTCGGTCTGTCCGACGGGCGGTTCCAGCAGGACGGTCCCGGCAAATACATGGCGCAGCGCCGAAAGTGCGAACAGCGCCGCAAGCAGCATGGTGCCGCCATCCAGCGCACGGCGGACGCGACGGCCTTCCGCGAACCGGAGCCGCAGAACATACAACGCCCCGAACCCTGCCGCGTAGCTCGCCGTCAGCAGGTTTGCGACGACAAGCGCGCCGACTTCCTGCGCCGATGCCAGCGGATTGTGCCACCACAAGCCATACAGCGTGAAATGCACCACTGCGGTCCCGGCAAGAACAGTCGCCAGCCTGTCCGGCACCTGCGGGATGCGCAAGCGCCGCTACCGCGCCGGCGAGCAACATGGCCTGCCACACGGTCCGCTCCGCCAGCCCGTAGGTCACGAACGCCGCTTCGCTCTCGATTGCGAAGACCTGTTTGAAGAGGATATGCGCACCGACAATCAGCATTGCGAGTGCGGCTGCTGCCAGACCCTGCCATCTGCCGCCCTGCGCCTTGCGTTGCCATGCCACGCCGACCAGCGCCGCACCGAACGGCACGATCCGCAACAAGGCATCGCCTACCCCCAGCGTGCCGGATGTAAGCATCGGCGCGCCGCCAAGGCTTTCCGCCGCAAAGGCAAGCCAGTCCACCATCGGTACCAATGCCCAGGCTCCTGCCAAGACCGCCGCAGTGATGGTTGCAGAAAACCTTCCGATCCCTTTCGATGTCGAAAGAATTATGGCAACAATCAAAGCCACCATAGCCCACGGCAGCATCAGCGCCGGCAGAACCTGCGCAAGCAGGCCATAAAATGCGACAACCGCCAGCGCTTCCATTGCTCCACGCAGTTTTGCAGGCGTGTTATCGCGCAAGGCCAGCATCACCGGCGGAGCCAGCAGCGCCAGCCAGCGCAGCACCGACTGCAAATTCCAGCGCCAGCCGTCAGGTTCGATCAGGCGCTCCGCCTCGATATAATTCGACCCGTAAACCAGGGCGAGCAACGTGGCTGCGATGGTGGCGACGCACAGGCCAAGCAGGCCGCGCTCGTCCCGCCGCCATGCAAGCGCCACCAGCCCCATCGCCACCGGCGCGATCGCGAGCGGTGCCGTCCATTCCGGCAGGGCCAGCACCGCAGCCGCCGCAAGCAGGGTTGCCGCCGCGCCCACGTTCAGCAGCCGCTTCCAGCCGAACGGTTCGTCGTCGGCAGGGTAGCGACACCAGACTACTGCAAGTGGAAGCACCGCAACGGCAAGCGGGATAGTCGCCAGCGCAATTCCGGACCATTCCTCCATGAACCGCAAAACACCGACCGCTTGCAAAACCAAGCGCCAAAGCGGCCACCTGCACATGCAATATCGCCGCATCTTTGCCGCGCACCAGCCGGATCGCGGGTATGGTGATGAACAGCGCAACCATCGCGGCCAAAATCGTCAGGAAGCCGCCGGTCGTCGAACCGGTCCACAGGCCGAGCAGGAACAGCCCCGTCAGCCCGGCAAACGCCGCACCTTCCTGCAAGCGCGCATCTCGCCATGCCAGGCCGGTCAGCGCCGTGCCCAGCAACAGGTAAAGCGCCCACGCCATCGGGGTGAAGCCCGACAGCGCAACCATCGCCGCCATCTGCGCCGCCGCGACCGCTCCGATGATTGCACGCAGCACCGGCGATACATTCGGCCCCTGCGTGAAAGCCGGAATGACCGCGCCCAGCAGCACCAGATATCCGCCGAATGCGACGATGTCGGTCGAGCCGGTAACGCCTGAAATCAGGATCAGCGCGCCCCAGCCCAGACCGCCTGCGAGACTTGCCAGCGCCAGCCAGCTGCGGCCCTGGTTTGCGCCCGCCTTGCTCAACCCCGCCGTCACCAGCGCCAGATAAAGCGACAGCAGACCCAGATTGGGGGCGTCGCTCGATACCAGCAGCGGTGCGGCAAACCCGCCGACCAGGCCGAGTATCGCGGATGGCAAGCCGAAGCGGAACGACAGGCCGATAGCCGCCGCCGTCACCGCCGCCATGCCTGCAAAGGCGATGCCCGTACCGACCAGATCGTACTGCGTGCCCGCCATGTAAAACGCGCCGTACAGCGTGGCGAGACCGGCACCGGCCAGCACCTGACCGACGCGCGGGTCCGCAATGCGAACCGCATTACGATGCGCAAGTTCGGCAGCGGCGACGAGGCCAGCGCCGAATACGAAGCCGAGCGCGACCCGGATGGTCGGCCCGAAGAAGCCTGCCGCAATCGAGTATCGCACAAGGAAGAAACCGGCGACCGCCAGTGCAACGCCGCCCGCCCAGATCGGGAGCAGACGACCGAACAGGTTTTCGAAATCTATGCTGGGCAGCTTGAAGGTGGGCGTTTCGAATTTGGGCAGTTTGCGCTTTCGCTGCGCCCTTCCGGTCTGGCGCCTGCTGCTTCGCCGTGATCGGCACGGAGGATTTCCGCATGGCAGGTATCGGGCTACGAGTGCCTTTGCTATCCGGCGCTTCCTGTGGCTCGTCTTGAACCGTCGAAGTCGAGGCATCTCCCTCGTTTTGAGCCGTGCCAAGTCGAACAACCGGCAGTTGCAACCTTAAAGCCCGCATCTCCTGCGACATGGCGGTCTGGCGCCGCCACATGATGGCAACGGCAATAACCAAGAGCAAAAGTATCAGTTCGGTCATACCGGTTCCGCCAGTTCCTGCATTACGTCACATCCCGCTAGCCTTAAATTGAACGCTGTTCAATAACGAAATTAGACAGTGTTCAGTTTTACGGCTAGCGCTCCGTGGCATGGGCCGCCGTTCCGATCACACCCCCGCCGAACTGCGTTCGCTTTTCATCGAGGCGGGACATACGCTGATGTCGGAGACGGGCCTGTCCGGCTTTTCCGGTCGCGCCGTGGCCAAGCGTGCGGGATACTCCGTCGGCACGATCTACAATGTGTTCGGATCGCTCGACGGTTTCATCCTTGCCATCAATACGCGCACTTTCGGCCTGTGGGTCGATCATCTGTCCGCCGCGCTCGCGACAAGCGGGCAGGACCGCATTGCAACGCTGGTGCGCGGATATTTCGGCTTCGCGCTCGCGCATCCGCGCCTGTGGGCGGCGATTTACGAGCACCGGTTGCCCGAAGGATCCGGCCTGAGCGAACCGGACCTGATGGAGCGCAGTCGCCTGACCGACCTGGTCGAGCGCGAAATTTCCGCGGTACTTCCCGCACCGTCCGCTGGCGCACCTGCAACGGACCTGCCGCGTCTTGCCCGCTCGCTGATTGCCGGGGTGCACGGCCATTGCAGCTATGTCGTCAGCGGCAGCTTCGCCCTGATGGAGGAACCGCGACCCGGTCGAAAGCGCGCTGGCGCGCGTGCGGGAATCGCTGAAATGCCACGGCGCGAAGATTGCGGTCAGACTAAGGAAAATCAGTGCTTTCCAGATGGAACCCGATGCCATGCCTGACGGTTCGATATAATATGACCGATGATAATTCCGAATTTCCCAACACCGCACGCTTCCTTGCCGGTCGGCTCCGTCATGCGATGACGGCGCGCGAGAAGGGCGTGCTGGAAGGTCTGGTCGAACGGGTCGAGACCTTCGAAGATGACGAGCGCATCCTGAAGCGCGGCGTGATGTGCGAGTATTCGACCATGTTGATCGAAGGGTTTGCGGTGCGAACCATCGACGAAAACGGCAATCGTTACGTCGTCAGCGTGCAGACACCGGGCGATTTCATGGACCTGCACAGTTTTGCGCTGAAGCGGCTGGACCATAACTCTGGTGGCCATCGGCCCGGTCAAGGTCGGCATCGTGCCCCATTCCGCGCTCTCCGCCATAATGGACGCCGAACCGCACCTCTCGCGCCTTTTCTGGTTCTCGACATTACTGGATGCGGCGATCCATCGGCAATGGATACTGAAACTGCACCAACTGAAAGCCAGCCGCCGGACTGCGCATTTGCTGGCGGAAATCTGGCAGCGGCTGGAGCATGTCGGGCTGGCATTGCCCGATGGTTTTGCATCGCCCCTGACGCAGTCGGACCTGGCCGAAATGTGCGGCACCACGTCGATCCACATGAACCGTTCGCTGGGTGAATTGCGGCGCAAAGGTGTTGCGGATTTCAAACGGGGCAGGCTGGTCTGCGAAAATCGCGCTTTGCTGGAAAAGACCGGCGATTTCGACCCGGCCTACCTTTACGCCACCGGCGAACTGGCACCCGGTGACGCGCTCGACCCGAAGTGACGCCGCTTATCTAGTCGATTGCGCCGAAACGCGCGAAGCCGCCTTCCATCCATCCGAGCGGGTCGACATCGCCCGATACGGTATCTTCGGCACGCAGTTTCACATCGTAAACATCGCCGACGAACAGCTCATGGCTGCCGTGGACCAGCGTGTTCTCGACACGGCAAAAGAGATTGGCGGTCGCTACGGGCAGGAACGGTATGCGGTCGGCAAACTCCCATGCCGCTCCGGTGAAACGCTGTGTCACGTAATGAAGGTGTGGAAAACGGCTTCACCAGCGCACGCTGGTCCGTTCCCAGCAGGTTGATGCAGAACCGCCCCGTCTCCTCGATGGAAGCGTGGCAGGCGGATTGCCGGTTTACCGCGACCAGCATAGATGGCGGCTCCATCGCGACCGGAATGACGGCAGACGCGACCATGCCTGCCGGTCCGTCGGTGGCGCTGTCATGCGTAGTGATGATCGAAACCGGCCCGGGCAACCGCCGCATTGCAAAACGGAGACGATCGGCAAGCGTGTCCGGAGCGATGTCTGGGGACGCGGTGGTCATCGATATTGTCTAGAACCAACAGCATTGCCGTTCAAGCGCGGATAGGCGTTTCCCGCACGGCAATTCACATTATAATGTGAAGACCTGCTTGACGAATCACATTTTCGTTTCGATATTCGCTCGCATGACCGAACTTTCCATACAAAACCGTATCCGCGCGCTGGTCGATGCCCGCGCCATGTCCCGCTCCGCCATCGCGCGCGCTGCCGGACTTCATGCCAATTCGCTGCGCGACTGTACCGAGGAGCACTGGAACCCGACCGCGGAAACGCTGGCGAAGCTGGATGCCTTCCTCACCGCGAACGACGATCGCCCTGTCCTCGCGACAGTCGAAGAAATCGTCGAGGAAGCGCGCAACGGGCGGATGTTCGTGCTGGTCGATGACGAGGACCGCGAAAACGAGGGCGACCTCGTGATCCCGGCACAGATGGCAACGCCCGCCGCCGTCAATTTCATGGCAACGCATGGGCGGGGCCTGATTTGCCTGTCGATGACGCGCAGCCGGTGCCAGCAGCTTGGCCTGGAACCGATGAGCCAGAACAACCGGACGCGGCACGAAACCGCCTTTACCACCAGCATCGAAGCGCGCGAGGGTGTGACCACCGGCATCAGCGCAGGCGACAGGGCACGCACGATCAGCGTGGCAATCGACGCGACACGCGGGCGCGACGACATTGTGACGCCGGGCCATGTGTTCCCGCTGATCGCCCGCGACGGCGGCGTGCTGGTGCGTGCCGGACATACCGAAGCGGCGGTGGATATTTCGCGGCTCGCCGGCCTGAACCCTTCGGGCGTGATCTGCGAGATAATGAACGAAGACGGCACGATGGCGCGGATGGACGACCTGATCGCCTTCGCGAGAAAGCACGATCTGAAGATCGGCACGATCCGCGACCTGATCGCCTATCGCCGCAGCCACGATCACATCGTCGAAAAGAAAGCCGAAAGCCGTTTTGCCAGCCGGTTCGGCGGCAAATGGAATGCGGCGACATACCACAACACCGCAACCGGCGACGAAACGCTGGCGCTGACGCTTGGGCATATCGACGCCGCCAAGCCGACCTTGGTGCGCATGCATCTGTTGAATCTGTTCGACGACGTATTCGGTGAAGAAAGCGCGCGCGGTGGCATGCTCGAACGCTCGATGGCCACTATTGCGAACGAAGGCGCGGGTGTCATCGTGGTCATCAACAAGAGCAGCGGCCGCAACCTGACCGCCATGACGCAGGCCCACAGCAGCGCGCGCAGCGAAACCGGAAGTCCGGCGCCCAAACCCGATATCGAGGAATTCCGCGACTATGGTGTCGGCGCGCAGATCCTGGCGGAACTGGGCGTGCAGGACATGGAGCTGCTCACCAATTCACAGCAGTCCCTAGTGGCGCTGGAAGGCTATGGGTTGAGCATCGTCGGACACCGCGCATTCGAGAATTGATGGTCCTAGGCTGGGTACGCTTCGGGTGTTCTGTTGTTTTCTCGCTGACGCTAGGTGCTGTTCCGTCTCGCTGGTTCTTGTCGGGTGCGCTCCGGACATCCGTCCTACGCTTGCTGTGCCATCCCGCTCCCCCTCCCGACCACTCACAGGATTATACTAATCGGGTGGTCGGGAGGGGGAGCGGGATGGCACAGCACCGAGCGTCAGCGAGCAAACAAGAACGCCCACAAATCACATACCGCGTGCGATCAGCATCTTCATGATCTCGTTCGACCCGCCATAAATGCGGGCAACCCGCGTGTCGCGGTACATGCGGGCGATCTCGTAATCGTTGATGTAGCCTGCGCCGCCGTGGAATTGCAGGCACTTGTCGACCACTTCGCTTTGCAGCTCGGTCACCCAGTATTTCGCCATGCTCGCGGTCGAAACGTCCAGCTTGCCGTCGAGCAGCTTGGCGATGCAGTCGTTCACAAAGACCCGCGCCGCCGTGCCGCGTGCTTTCAGGTCGGCCAGCACGAACTGCGTGTTCTGGAAATCCCAGATCGTCTTGCCGAACGCCTTGCGCTGTTTGACATAATCGACCGTCACATCGAGCGCGCGCTCGATGCCCGACATCGCGCCCATCGCGATCACCAGCCGTTCCTGCGGCAACTCGCCCATCAGCTGGTAGAAGCCCTTGTTCTCGACCCCGCCCAGCACGTTGTCTGCGGGAATGAAGACATCGTCGAAAAACAGCTCGCTGGTATCCTGTGCATCGAGCCCCACCTTGTCGAGCTTCTTGCCCCGCTGGAAACCTTCGGCCCCGTCCGTTTCCAGCAACAGCAGCGAGATGCCCTTGTGCCCTTCGCTGGGATCGGTCTTGGCGACGACGATGATGAAATCAGCCGTCTGCCCGTTGGATATCCACGTCTTGGACCCGTTAAGGCGATAGCCGTTGCCGTCTTTCAGCGCGGTGGTCGTGATGCTTTGCAGGTCCGACCCGGCATCGGGTTCGGACATTGCAATCGCGCTCACCAGCTCGCCCGTCACCAAGCGTGGCAGGTACTTTTTCTTCTGCTCCTCGGTGCCGTGGCGGACGAGGTAGGGCAGGATGATGGTGTTGTGCAGACTGGCCGCGAAACCTTCCACGCCGTGTTTGGTCTGCTGGTCGATCACCACCATCTCGTGCCGGAAATCGCCGCCGTGGCCGCCATATTCTTCCGGCACCGAAGCACCCAGCAAGCCCGCTTCGCCCGCTTCGTTCCAGAAGGCGCGCTCCACCTGTTTGTCTTCGCGCCATTTCAGCACCCGCTTTTCGGGCGCGTGCTTCTGATAGAACTTGCCGACGGCATCCGCGAAGATCGAAATCTCTTCGTCTTCCATGAATGCGGGCTGCGGAATGTCGATTACGGGCATGGCGGGTTCCTCGTGGTTTTCTCGTCTTTTAGGTTGTCGGGTAGCCTATCCTATCGGTAGCGCATCACAACCCTTTCCCCGTCCTGCAAAACGAGCACCCATTCATGGAGCTGATCGGCCCCACCTCGCAAAGCCTCATCAGCCAGCGCACGCGGCTGCATTATGCCGACTGGGGCAACGAGGCCGCGCCGCCGCTGATCCTGCTGCATGGCGGGCGCGATCACTGCCGAAGCTGGGACTGGACGGCGCAACGGCTGCGCGCGGACTGGCATGTCATCTGTCCTGACCTGCGCGGGCATGGCGACAGCGAATGGACCAATACCGGCTATTATCCGATGACCAGCTATGTCTACGATCTGGCGCAGCTGGTCCATCAGCTCGAACTGGAACCGGTGACCATCGTGGCGCATTCGCTGGGCGGCAACATCGCGACGCGGTTTGCCGGACTGTATCCCGATGCGATGCGGCGGCTGGTCGCTATCGAGGGGCTTGGCCCCAGCCCGAAAGTGCAGGAAAAGATGGCGGAAGAACCGTGGCACGCGCGGCGCCGCGACTGGATCGCGAAGAAGCGCGATGCGTCCGCGCGCCTGCCCAAACGCTATCCCACGCTGGCCGATGCGCTGGAGCGGATGCACGCCGCCAACGCCTATCTCACCCGCGAACAGGCGGAGCATCTGACACGCCATGCCGTGATGCGGAACGAAGACGGTTCGTTCAGCTGGAAGTTCGACCCGCATCTCCACGCATGGCCGCCGGACGACACGACGCAGGATCAGGTCGAGGATCTGTGGGCGCGCGTCTCGTGCCCGACCCGCCTGATTTACGGACGCGACAGCTGGGCTTCGAATCCCGAAGAAGACGGCCGCATTGCGCATTTCGGCGATAACGTCACCGTCACGGCTTATGATCGCGCCGGGCATTGGGTGCATCACGACAGGTTCGATGATTTCGTGCAACGAGGTCGCCACGTTCATCGCCTGAACTGGACCGTTCGTTTGCCTTTTGAAAGCTGTGGCCTTTGCGCCCGTTATGCGCGGTAAAACGGGTGTGATGGTGGACCGTGCGTGTGGCTTTCCGGTTCGCCCGATACGCGGTAATTCGCGCAACAATTCTGCGCCACAAGTCGATGGAAAATTCGGCATACGCAGACAGGTAATGCGCCGCGCCCAAGTAGGAAAATCGTTTGCGTTAGCGCCCGCCGGTTGGGTGTCAGCCGACGGTCGCCGCTATCATGTAGCGCCGCGCGTTCGTCTTCGGACAGGCCTAGTTCGACCAGGATTGCATCCGTGTCGCTTTCGCTGCTGTACGAGGCGTCGGGTGCAGCGCCGGGTGTGCGGGAGAAGCGCGGTGCCGGGGCTGGCTGCGTATCGCCATCGACCTGCACGAACGCGCCGCGCGCCACATTATGCGGATGCGCCGCTGCTTCCGCCATTGTCAGCACCGGGGCGTAGCAGACATCGGTGCCCGCCATCAGCGCATCCCATTCGTCGCGCGTCCTGGTTTTGAATATCGCGGCCAGCTTGTCCGACAATGCAGGCCACGCCGCCGGGTTCATCTGCGCGTCGAAGGCCGGATCGTCGGCCACCCCTGCCAGCCGCCGCAGCTCGGCATAGAATTGCGGTTCGATGCTGCCGATGGAGACGTATTTGCCATCCGCCGTTTCGTAAGTGTCGTAGAAATGCGCACCGGTATCAAGGAGGTTGGTGCCGCGTTTGTCCGACCACATGCCGCTATTGGCGAAGGAATGCGCCATGCTCATCAGCACCGCGCTGCCGTCGGTCATGGCGGCATCTATGACTTGCCCGTCCCCGCCCCGTGCCACCGCCAGCAGCGCCGACACCATGCCGAACGCCAGCATCATGCCGCCGCCACCGAAATCGCCAACCATGTTGATCGGCGGTGTTGGTTTTTCGCCCGCACGCCCGAAATGCGCCAGCGCACCGGCAAGCGCGATATAGTTGATATCGTGGCCCGCCGCCGCCGCATAAGGTCCGGTCTGCCCCCACCCGGTCATGCGCCCGTAAACAAGGCGCGGATTGTCGCCGAGCAACACGTCCGGCCCAAGGCCCAGCCGTTCCATGACGCCGGGCCGAAACCCCTCGATCAGGCCATCCGCTTTCGCGCACAGCTTGCGCGCCAGCGCGATGCCGCCTCGCTTTTCAGGTCGAGCGCGATGGTCCGTCGTCCCCGCGCCAGCACATCGCGCGCCGGACCTGCACCGCCCTTTCCGCCAGCACGTTCGATGCGGATCACATCGGCACCGTGATCGGCCAGCATCATGCCGCAGAACGGGCCGGGACCGATCCCGGCAAACTCCACGATGGTCAGCCCCGCAAGCGCCCCGCCCCGTCCGCGTTCCGCCAAGGTTATTTGCCCTGCCAGTTCGGCGCGCGCTTTTCGGCAAAGGCGGCCGCACCTTCGCGCGCATCGGCGGACATGAACACCTGCGGCAGCAATTTGGCCTGCTTCTCGATACGTTCATCGAGAGGCCAGCCGCGCGACTCGTCCACGATCTGCTTGGACACCCGCACCGCCAGCGGCCCGTTGGCGACGATCTTCGCCGCCAGATCATGCGCCGCATCCAGCGCCGCCCCGTCCGTCAGCGTATTGACCAGGCCCAGCTCGTAAGCGCGCGCCGCATCGATAAAGTCGCCGGTCAGCGCCAGTTCCATCGCCACCTTGGGCGGGATCATGTCGGGCAGCTTCATCAGGCCGCCCGCCGCTGCCGCCAACCCGCGCTTCACCTCGGGTATGCCGAACTTGGCATCCGATTTCGCCACGACAAGATCGCACGAGATCATCAGCTCCAGCCCACCCGCCAGCGCATAGCCTTCGACGGCGGCGATCAGAGGCTTCACCGGCCCGCGCTCGGTCAGACCGCCGAAACCGCGTCCTTCCACGACCGGACTTTCGCCACGCAGAAAGCCCTTCAGGTCCATACCCGAACAGAACGTGCCGCCCGCGCCTGTAAGAATGCCGACCCGCAAATCGTCATCAGCGTCGAGCCGATCCAAAGCGGCGGCGATGCCCTCGGCCGCAGCCTTGGTCATGGCATTCTTCGCTTCGGGCCGGTCGATGGTGATGACCATCACCGCGCCCTCGGTGGTAACCTTTACGTCTTCGCTCATCTCGTCGCGTTCCTCGTAATATCCAGTTTCGCCCGATTGCTGACCTGCCATGCGATGCGCGTCAAGCCATCGCGCCTTCGCCGTTCACATGCGCCCAGATGGCGGACACCACGACCGAGCCTTCGCCCACGCCCGATGCCACGCGCTTGACCGATCCGGCGCGCACGTCGCCCACCGCGAAGATGCCCGGTGCCGACGTCTGGAACGGCGAGGTCTGGCCGACCGCATCGCCGGTTTTGACGAAGCCCTTTTCGTCCAGCTCCGCATGGCCTTCCAGCCAGCAGGTATTGGGTGCCGCCCCGACCATGATGAATAGCCCGCCGCAATCGAGCGCCTCCTCGCCGTCCGGGGTGTCGAGCATGACCGTGTCGAGCACATCGGTGCCGCGCACGGCCTTCACTTCCGTGTTGTAATGGATGGTAACCGCCGGGTCCGCTTCCAGCCGCTTCGTGAGGTAGGACGACATCGAACTGGCCAGACTGTCGCCGCGCACCAGCATATGCACATGCGTCGCCTGCCGGCTCAGATACATCGCCGCCTGCCCTGCCGAATTGCCGCCGCCGATAATGGCGACCGGCTTGTTCTCGCACAGCCGCGCTTCCATGTCGGTCGCCGCGTAATAAATGCCCGACCCCTCGAAATCCTCGCGCCCGTCCAGCGGCAGCTTGCGATATTGCACACCGGTGGCGACCAGCACCGCCTTGGCGCAGACCGTCTGCCCGTCCTCCAGCGCGGCGCAGAACATACCGTCGTCGCGGCGCGAAAGCGTTTCCACGCGGCGCGGCATGGCGAAACGGGTGCCGAATTTCAGCGCCTGCACCTGTCCGCGAAACACCAGGTCCGCGCCGGAAATGCCGGTAGGAAAACCCATATAGTTTTCGATCCGGCTACTGGTGCCCGCCTGTCCGCCGATGGCGGTATCCTCGATCACCAGCGCGCACAGCCCCTCCGCACCGGCATAGACCGCTGCCGCCACACCGGCGGGGCCGCCACCCACGATCAGCAGGTCGAACTCGGCATCGTCGTCCACTTCCAGATCGAGGCCGAGCAGCTTGGCGATCTTGCGCGGGGTCGGCTCCTCCACCAGCTGGTCGCGGTTGAAGATGACCGACGGTGTGTGGTCGGCAAGGCTGCACAGGCGCGAGGATTCATCGTCCTCGGCCTCCAGCGCATAGGACTGGTAGGGCACACGATTGCGCGACAGGAAGCTGGCGACCGCCTGTATTTTCGGGTCGCGTTCCGCCCCGATCAGCTTGATGGCGCTGCGGTCCTGTTCCACGCCGATACGCCGCCGCGCGGAAAAGACGGTCAGGATATGGTCCGACATTTCGGGGATTTCGGACATCAGCTTCAGCATGTCGGCGCGCGGCGCCTCCAGCGTCGTGGTCGCCTCCGCCGCGCGCATCGGCAGGGTCCAGGTGCCTGCACTCAGGAAGCTCAATTCGCCCATGAACTGCGTCGGACCAAGGCCGTGTTCCAGCAGTCGCTCACCCGTGTAGGGATCCGCCACCTCGATCTCACCGGTCAGCACATAGACGAATGTGTCCATCGGATCGCCGACAGCGGCCACGATGTCGCCCGCCGCGTAGGACTTCTCGGTCGATATCCTGCGCAAGGCATCGACATGCGCATCCAGCAGCGGCGTGCGCGGCATTGTCTCAAGGTCTTCGCCGATCGTTTCCATAGTCTGTTCCCCCGTTGGCATCCGATATAGGACACCGGCGGCGCGCATGTAAGCCGGACCAAAGACGATGGGCCGGAAGCGGATTGTCCGCCCCGGCCCATCGTCTTCGACTTGCCCGTTTTTAGAAGCGGACGCTTGCCTCCACGCCGTAGGTGCGCGGTGCGCCGCGTGTCAGGTAATCCTGGAAAAACGCGTTGAGGTTCAATCCGTAGACGTAATAGAACTTGTCCGTCAGATTGCGCCCGTATGCGCTGATCGCGAAGTTGTCGCGTTCATAGGTCACGCGCGCATCGAACAGCCAGTAGCTTGGATTGCCGCAGGCCAGCTCAGGCGTCGCGGCAAGGATGTTCGACCCCGCCGCAGGCTGGTCGCACGGGTCCTGGTTGTAGTCCCCAAACGGATCGAAGAAGTAGCTTCCCATATAGCTGGCGTCCCCGCGCACGGTCAGCTTGTTGATCCCGTCATCGAACGGCGTCAGCTCCACCCCGGCATTGAACGTGAGTTCGGGCGCATTCGGGAAGTCGTTGCCGTTGATATCCAGCGTAAGTGCAGTCGGGTCCGTGGGATCGACCGCATTGCCCTTATACTCGCGATTGAGATACCCGATGGAGCTGTCCACGCGCAGGAAATCGTTTGGCTGCCACGTCAATTCCGCCTCGCCGCCGAACAGCCGCCCGTCGGCACTGCGCAGGAAGCTGGTCGCGCCGATGATCTGCGCGATCTGCTGACCCGAATAGTCGTAGTAGAAGCCCGCCGCATTCAGCTGGATCGTGTTGTTGGCGAACCGGCTCTTGAAGCCCGCTTCGTAGGCATTCACCTTTTCGGGTTCGAGGAAGTAGACTTGGCTGATGTCCTGATAGGCCAAGCCATTGTAGGTTCCGGCGCGATAGCCGCGCGAATAGCTAGCATAGAGCAGCACGTCGTCGGCCACTTCGTAATCCAGGATGACGCGACCGGTGAACTGTCCGGTATCCTCGCTCTGGTTCACACGCCCCGGATCGCCGACCAGCGGGAAATTCGTACGGCACCAGGCTGGCGAATGCGTTCTCTCCACCAAGGTCGAACAGGACCGAGGAGCCGTTGGAGTATTTCACATCGTCATAGGTGTAGCGCGCACCCAGCGTGAGCGAGAGCCGGTCGGTGAGGTCCAGCGTGGCCTCACCATAAATGGCGGTGGAGGGCCGCTCGATGGTGAACTCCTGCCGGGCAAGGATCGGCCCGAACGGTGGCGCGCCCGCTGCGGCGCAAGCAGCCTGGAAGGTCGTGCCCGCCGCGCTGTTGGTTGCCGCGACGTCGGCATTGAACGCGATCAGCGACCGCGCATCGAAGAAGCCGTTGGGATTGATGACGACCGGCGCGCAGAAGCCCGGATCGTTGGGCGTCAGCGCCGGATTAACGGCGAATGCAGGTAATGTGCCCAGCGAATTGCCAACCGCAATCGGGATATTGTTGAACCCGTCCGGCACCCCGAACCCTTGCAACAGGGGCCGCAGGAAGCCGAAGAAGTCGGGCTCGTTCAGCGTATCGATCTTGTCGACCCCGAAATAGCCGCCAACGATGGCTCGGAACGCCCCGCCATCGTCGTAACTCAGCCGCACATCGGCGTTGAGGTTGGTGCTGTCCGAATTGTAGCGGATGGCGCAAACATTGTTGGGTGACCCGTCGCAATCGAAGGGCGAGAGCGAGAAGCTGGATTCGTCGTAACCGAAGATACCTGTCAGCGTCAGGCTGTCCGAGATATCACCTTCCACCGTCAAGGCCGCACCATAGCTGTCGGTGCGATAGAACCCGGCGGTATCCGCCTGCACCTCGTCCTCGTCCAGAATGCGTCCACCCAGTTCGGGGCGTGGCTGGAACCGGGAATAGCCGCCCGCATCGGTGCGCCCTTCCAGATAACCGATGCCGTAGGGCAGATCCTGCCGCGGATTGGCTTTCGCGCCATGCAGTTTCAGGGTGACGCGGAAATCGTCCGACGGTTCCAGCTGGAACGTGACACGTCCGGCAATGCTGTCCTGCTCCGCAAAATCCTGGTTCAGCGTGGGATTGAACGTATAGCCGTCTGCCGTCGCGTAGGTGCCTGCAACGCGGATACCGAGGACGTCATCGACGATCTCCCCTTCGATTGCGCCTTCCAGTTTGATAGCGTTGAAATTGCCGTAGCTGGCCGTGAGATAGCCCGATGCGCCGTCCAGTTGAGGCTTGCGCGTGATGAAATTGATCGCGCCGCCCGTCGTGTTGCGCCCGAACAGCGTGCCCTGCGGCCCGCGCAGCACTTCGACACGTTCCAGGTCATAAAGCTGCTGCCCGTGGCTGGCGCGGAAGCTCTGGTACACCTCGTCCACATAGACGCCGATGGGGCTGGCAGTGGAGGCGGAGAATTCGTTGGCGACGCCGATCCCGCGCAGCGAGAAGTTGGGCTGCGTATCGGAATAGGCGCTGGTGACCTGCAAGTTCGGCAGGCTGCCCATCAAGTCGCTCGTTTCGCTGATCCCGCGCGCGGCAAGCTCGTCGCCGCTGATGGCGGACACCGAGATCGGCACGTCCTGCAAATTGGTCGCACGTTTGGTGGCGGTGATGACGATGGCGTCGATACCCGCGCCGCGCTGTGCGCCCTGGCCTTCACCGGGGAAGTCGGTGACGGTCGGGTCGCTCGATTGCGCCTGCGCGGCGGATAGCGGCAGCAGACAGGCGCCTGCGAGAAGTGCGGTTTTTGTTATCAAAGTGTTTTGCGTTTTCATCGTCGTTCTCCCGGTTGCGTTTATGTTTTCGTCTGGTTGTTCAAGGTGCCAGTATCGTTGTCGTTTCGGTGTAGGATGCGATGCCTTCCGGCCCCAGTTCGCGGCCCACGCCGCTTTCGCGCCAGCCGCCGAACGGACTGCCGAAATCGAGAATTTTCTTGCTGTTGATGCCGACGGTGCCGGTTTTCAGGCTGCGGGCCAGAATAGCCGCGCGCTCCGGATCGGCAGACCAGACGGACCCGGACAGGCCGTAGCGATGCTCGTTCGCCATCGCGATGGCCTCGGCTTGGGTGCGATAGGTCTGCACGGTGGCGACCGGACCGAACAGTTCGTCGGTTATAATGGCTGCGTCCGGGGCGGACGGGCGGATCAGGGCGGGTGCGACATAAGCGTCACCGGGCGCAGGGCGCGATGCCGTCAGCAGCGTGCCGCCCGCAGTCACGTCCGCGCTCACCATCGCGCTAATGCGTTCAGCGGCGGCAAAGGAAACGACCGGGCCGATTTGCGTCACGGTATCCAGCGGGTCGCCGAAGCGCATTCCATCGACCAGAGCGACCAGCCCCTCCTCATACGCAGCGGCACGCGAAGCAGGCACAAGGATGCGCGACTGGGCGCCGCACACCTGTCCGTTATTCTGCATCATCGCCAGCCAGAGTTCGTCCGGCAGGTCCGCAGGATTGAGATCGTCCAGCAGAATCGCCGCACCCTTGCCGCCAAGCTCCAGCGTGACGCGCGCAAACCGTTCCATTGCGGCAATCCCAACCTGACGACCGGCTGCGGTCGAGCCGGTGAAGCTGACCTTGGCGAAACGCGCATCGGCAACCATCGCGCGCCCGATCCCGACATCGCCCGTCACGCTCTGTACCGCACCTTTCGGCAGTGGCAGTTCGGCAAGATGCGCCGCGAACCGTCCCATGCTGCCGAGGCTTTCGGGCGACGGCTTCAGGACGACGGCACAGCCCGCGCAGATGGCGGGCGCAAGTTTCATGCAGGCCAGGAACAGCGGCACGTTCCACGGCACGATGCCCAATGCCGCGCCGACGGGCTGGCGCAGGATATGCGTGGTCCCCCCACGCAAACCCGCGCGTCGTTCCTCGAAGGTAAAGGTTTCGATCAAGTCGGCATAGGCTCTCAGCAAGCCGACCGCGCTGCCCACCTGCAAGCCCGCTGCCTGTGCGGACGGACAGCCGTTTTCCATCGTCACCAGAGCTGCGAGCGGGTCGCTGTCAGTCTCAAGCCGGGCAGCCAGATCGAGCAGGGCTGCACGACGCTCCGTCACGCCAAGCGCTGCCATCGCAGGCTGGGCCGCATGGGCGGTTTCGGCGGCGAGGCTTGCCTGTTCGATACTTGCCAAAGCGCCATCAAGCGGGGAGCCATCGACGGGCGACCGGCGCGCATATTTCTCGCCTTCGCCAGCCACCAGAGCGCCCGCGACCAGATGAACCATATCGCTCACCGCGCCACCTCCAGCGCCCGCGTTGCAAAACCGCGCAAAGCTGGATCACGATAGGCTTCGACGAGATCGCGTTTGCGGATTTTCCCGCTGTCCATGCGCGGCACCCGATCCACGAAAGCTATGGCGCGTGGCAGCTTGTAGCTTGCGACCTGACTGCGAAGACGGTCGGCCATATCGATTGCGGTTGGGGCGTCGGCTGCGTGTCCTTCCACCAGTTCGACAACAGCCTGCACCGCCTCGCCTAAGTCGGCATCGGGCACGCCGAACACTGCGCAATCCACGACTGCCGGGTCGGCCATAAGCGCCTCCTCGACTTGCGCCGGATAGATATTTGCGCCGCCCGATATGATGGTGAAAGCGGCGCGGTCGGTCAGGTACAGGAAACCCTCTCCGTCCAGATGGCCGATATCGCCCATCGTGGCCCAGCCCTGCGCGCTGGTCGCCGCCGCTGTCTTGTCCGTGTCGCCGTGATAGGCGTGCGCTGTGCGGCTTTCGAAGAAGACGCGGCCCGTTTCGCCTGTCGGGACTTCGCCATCGTCCTCGTCGAGAATATGGATCGTGGACCCGTAGGCGCGGCCCACGCTGCCGGGATGGGCGAGCCATTCGGCGCTGGTAATATGCGTGAAACCGACCGCCTCGGTGCCGCTGTAATATTCGTGCAGGATCGGTCCCCACAGCGCGATCATCCGGCGCTTCACCTCCTGCGGACACGGCGCGCCTGCATGGATGGCGCAGACATGATGGTCCGTCGCGGCAGGCCGGTCGGGCAGGGCGAGAATGCGCGAAAACATGGTCGGCACCCACTGGCTGTGCGTGACCTTTTCGGCGACAATCAGGTCCAGAGCGCGGGCCGCATCAAACCGCTCCATCGCCACCACAGTCCCGCCCAGCCGCTGCACCGTCATCGCATAGCGTAATGGCGCGGCGTGATAGAGTGGCGCGGGGCTGAGAAAGACGGTCTGCTCGTCCATGCCGAACAGGTCGCGCGCGCGGTCCGTGCGACGGGCGTCGCTGCCCAGCGAGGCACGGGCCAGCGGACGTTTCACGCCCTTCGGCTTGCCCGTCGTTCCGGAGGTGTAGAGCATGTCGCTGCCTTCGATCCGTTCGAAAGCGGCGGTCGGCCCGTCCCACTCTTCGGGCGGCAAGGCATCGGCGCAATCGCTGGCTCGCGTGAGGACTATCGCGCGCGCCGCTGTCCGACAGGATATGGTCGCGTTCCGCAGCAGGCATCTTTTCGGACATCGGCACGAAATACAGGCCGGACATCTGCGCCGCCCACGCCGCGACGAAGAATTCGGGGCTGTTGCCCAGAACGACCGCAACGGTGTCGTCAGCACGACAGCCGCGCTGCGCCAGCACGCCGGCGAGCCGTTCGGCGCGGCGCGCAAGCTCGCCATAAGTCATGCGCGCATTACCCAGCACCAGCGCAATGCGATCGGGCGTCCGCTCCGCTATCGCGCCGGGCCAGCTCATGCGCCACCCGCCGGAAAATGCGTCGCTTCGTTGAAACTGAGCAACCGCAGGTCGTCGATGCAGGTACCCGCCATCCGCGTGATGCTGGCGTGGCGCGGGGCGAAGCGCGCGAGGCTGCCCGCACCCACCGCCCGTGCCAGCGCGACATTGATCGGCAGGCCATGCGTGAACACCGCCACCCGATTGCCCGCGCCGCACAAAATCGCATCCAGCGATGCTTCGACGCCTGCAACGAAGCTCTCATGGTTCCCGCCCAGCGCGACCACCGGGTTATCGAGGAAAGCCTGCCATTTCGCGCCACCTTCGGCCCGCCACGCTTCCACCGCGACATATTGCGCGCGGCCCTGATCCACTTCCGCCATACCCGCCTCGGACGTGACGGGCAGGCCAAGCGCGTCCGCCAGCGGCTGTGCGGTCTGCATGGCACGACGCAGCGGGCTGGAGACGATAAGGTCCACCGGTTCCCCTGCCAGTCGCTCCCCGCTCAGCGCAGCCTGACGATGGCCGAGCGCATTCAGCGGCGGATCGACTTGCGGATCGGCCCCTTCGACATCGGGTGCGCCGTGCCGGATGAGGAGGAGCTGCTTCATCCCTGCCTGCCATCCCCGCCGGCCAGCGTGTTGAACCAGATTAGCCCGCTGGTGTAGCCCAGCCGCTCTGTCAGCGCATCGGTCGGCTCGGCTTTCGGCAGGCCGAGTTCCAGATACGCCATCTGCTCGGTCATCGCGCCCAGTGCCGCCGCCGTCGCGCCCGCGTCCAGCGCCTCGCCGACATGTCCCTGCGTCTGGCATTGCAGGATCCAGCGTGTGCTGCGTTCGATGAACAGGCCGCGCACGGATAGCCACATGGTGCGGAACAGATCGGCTTCGGGACGCGCCGCCGCTTCCCGCGTGACCCGGAACAGGTGGCGACGCTCGGCATAGTTGCGGAAAAATGCGGTGTTGCGCTGTACCAGCCCGTCGAGCGTGGGCTTGGTTACCGCGCCACCGCCACCGCTGGCCTGCCGCAAATCGCCATACAGGTCGGCGACGACAGCGATAAGAATGGCGTCCTTGCCGGTGAAATGGCGGTAGAAATTGCCGTGGCTTACCCCGGCGCGCGCGGTGATCGCCGCCACCGTTGTGCCGTCGAACCCGGTCTGGGCAAAACAGACTTCGGCTGCCGCCATCAGCTTGCTGCGCGTTGCCCGGCCGCGCTCGGTCGGGGCATCGACGCGCGATTTGTCGAAAATGCCCAGTACCGTATCGGCGGTCAGATCGGCGGTTTCATTCATCCGGCAAAACCCTGGTCGAAGCCCATCGCGGCGAACCAGGCCCGATCCTTGCCCGCACGCTGCGCGCCGTGCTCGCACACGATCCGCGCGATATCGGCGGGTGGCCCGCCAGCGGTGTCATAACTGCGCAGGAAGCTGTCGATGGCGTCCTGCAAGGCGGCGGTGCGTTCGCGCGGGATTGCATCGCCAGCATTGTCCAGTGCGGCTTTCAGTTCGCTCGCTTCGCCCTCTGACGCATCGAGCAGCGCGCGCGCCATCACCTCGATATCCTGCGCTTCTTCGGCCTCGAACGCGGGCGTCGCGTCCAGTTGTGCGCGGATAATCTGCACTTGCCCCATCACCAGCATCACCTGCTCGCGGGCAAGCGCCGCGCTTTCGGGCAGGGCGGGCAGGATGACATGCTCCAATGCCCGCACACAGCTGTCGAGGCGGTCCTGTACGCTGGGGTTCATGATGCGTCTCCCTGTCCCGGATCGGCCGCCAACAGGCGCGCCAGTTCGTCCACGAATTGCGGGCCGGTGGCAGCGAGGAATGTCAGCAGCACGTCCTGATGGTTGTGCGCCTCCTTCGCCGCGCGCATGCCCAGCACGCTGACGAGGATGTAGCTTTTCCAGTTATTGAAAACGGTGAAGTAATGCAGGCGCTCGCGGTCCACCGGACGTCCGCCCGCCGCTTCGTAGGCCGCTATGAAATCCTCTTCGCCCGCAAAGATGTCACTGGCGCGGAACGTGCCGTCGATCACGGTGCCGAACACCGGTTGCAGCAGCCACCCGAAATCGGCGTGGCGGTCCCCGATATAGCTCATTTCCCAGTCGAGCATGGCGGTCACTTCGCCCGTCGCCTCGTCGAACAGGTAATTGCCGGTGCGGAAATCGCCATGCACCAGGCTCAGTTCGTCGCAATCGGGAATGTTGGCTTCCAGCCATTGCGTCGCCAGCCGGATGACCGGCTCCTTCGCCACCGCATCCTGTTCCAGCAGTTCTTTCCAGAACGCGATCAGCCAGCGGGTCGCCTGCTTCGGATCCGCATCGGGCGCGGCGTATGAAGGAAGCTCAGCATTCCGCCAGTCGAAATTGTGGATGGCGACCAGCATATCGAGATATTGCGGGCGGATCGTGTCGCGCAGCGGATCGCCCAGCACGGTGCCCAGCCCCGTCACGCTGAGATCGAGCGACGTGGGCTTCGGGCTGCCCGGCATCATTTTCATGATCAGCGCCGGGCGCGGGAACGTGGTGCCCTCGGCATCGATCCAGATCGGTTGCGGCACCGGCACCACGCCCTTCATCGCGCGCAGCACATCCCATTCGCGCGAGCGGCTGGTTTCGGTGATCGCTTCTTCGGGGTCCATCCGCAGAACATAGCGTTGCGGCTCGCCGCCCTTTTTGGTCAACGAGAAGACGAATTGCTCTTTCGACGCCCCGCCGCCCAACCGCGACACATCACCGATGGTCGCGCCGGGTTCCTCTTTGGCGAAAAACGTCTCCAGCAGGCCGCGCACTTCGCTGTCCACTTGCGGGATATAGGGTGGCGCGGCGCGGCGCGCCTTGCGCTGTTCCAGCAGCGCAGCGAGGTGCGGTTCGGTGTCGATGGTGCGTGTCATCGGGTGCCTTCTTGTTCGATTGAATTGGCAAAGCGCGCCGCGCCGAAACCACCGTCGCAGTCCAGCACCACGCCGTTGACCCAGCTTGCGGCGGGCGACAGCAGGAACTGTGCGGCGGCGGCGATTTCGTCGGGCGTGCCGTGCCGTCCGGCCAGCTTCGCAGCAGCGGCGATACGGTCTGCGCCCATCGAGCGGCGAAAATCATCGAGAATGGCGGTTTCGACCGGCCCCGGCGCGACGGCATTGACCCGGCATCCGGCACCGATAAGTCGCGCGGCCTGCACGCTGGTCCAGACATTCAGCAGCTTCTTGGAAAAGGCATAGGCAGCCGTTCCGTCCATCGCGGCGGCTTCCTGCCGGATTTCATCGGCAGGCGCATCGGCCAGTTCCGCAAGGCGCGCGTCGGATATCTCGCAGCGGTGCGCGGTAATGCTGCTGACCGACACGATGGCTGGCTGGTCCGCTTGCATCAGCGTATCGTGCAGCGCATCGCTCAACTGCCGGATGGCGAGGAAATTCACGCGTACGATATCGGCGGAATCGCTGGTGCCGGGCAGTCCCGCGACATGGGCAATGGCATCGACCGGACCGCAATCGCGCGCCAGACCGGCGACCGCAGCTTCGTCGGAAAGGTCGCACGCGACAATATTATCGGCGGATCGTCGGTCGATACCCACGACTTCCTCGCCAGCGTCGGCAAGCCGTTTGACCAGCGCCGCACCGATGCCGCTTGCCGCGCCGGTAATAAGGGTGCGGCGTAGTCGTTCGGTGTTCGGGGCGCTCATCGTGACCACTCCACCATCAGCCGGTCATAGCCGCTGAACCAGTTGTTCGCCGCGCGCCGCGCCGGTTCCACCACGCGGATATGCCGCATCGTCGCGAACAGCTCTTCGAGAAATATCCGCGCTTCCAGCCGCGCCAGATGCGCGCCCATGCAGAAATGCGCGCCGATACCGAAGGCGAGATGCGGGTTGGGCTTGCGGTCGATGCGGAATTGCTCGGGCGCGTCGAACACCCGCTCGTCGCGATTGGCGGAGGCGAAATACAGCACCACCTTGTCGCCTGCCGTTATCGGCGTACCAAACAGGTCGCCATCCTCCACCGCTGTCCGCCGCATCTGGATGACGGGCGACACCCAGCGCGCCATTTCCTCCACCGCGCCCGGAATGGCGCTGGCGTCGTCGCGCAGCTCTGCACCTGTTCGGGATGGCGCAGCAATTCCTCCAGCCCGCCGGTCAGTAGGAATTGCGTTGTCTCGTTCCCTGCCACGGTCAGCACCATGAAATAGGCGTCCAGCTCCTCGTCGGTGAAGGGCGCGGCTGCGCCTTCCGCCTGCGCCAGTGCCGAAGCCACATTATCGCCCGGTGCGCCCTTCTTATCTGCAACAAGCTGGCGAAAATAGGCGAACAAATGCGCGCGGGCGTCACCCTGTTGCGGCTCGGTTGCGCGCACGTCGCTCATCGTGTTGGCCCACGACACCAGATCGCGCTGGCGGCTTTCGGGCACCCCGAGCACCCCGCGAACACGATCATCGGGATGGTCACGGCAATCCGCTCCACGAAGTCGAACGGCTCGCCCTGCGGTGCGGCAAGGATCAGGTCGCGGATGACATCGCGCACCCATGCCTCGCGCCGCCCGACCGCACTGCGCGCAAAGGCCGCGACACCCGGTGCACGCAAACGCGAATGGTGGGGCGCATCGCTGTTATGGACGCTGCGCGCACCCGATCCCTCGGCGCGCTTGTCGCGGATTTGCGTGCCCTGCCGCTGACGAAACCGCGATGGTCGCGCGCGATGGCGGCAACGTGCTCGTGCCGCGTCAGCGCCCAGAACCCGTCGCCGGGGATCGTCGCGGCATCGGGACCGGTGTTCCAGTGGACCGGCGCATGGTCGCGCAAATGGCGGAAGGCAGCATATTGATCGCCCGCAGCAAACGGCGCGACGTCGATCAGGTCGATATCCGCAGTCTCGCGCGCGCTTGTCGCCATAAAGCCATGCCTCCCAACATGGGCCGGTCCGGACAGGTGCCCGACCGGCATCGCCGCCATTGCCCGTGCTTGACACGATGCGCCGGATGCGAACATGATATCATCGTCACATTTGGCAGCGGGTCAAGGGCTAAGCGATAAAAGCCCAATACTTGCGCATTTTACATTGGGAGAACACGTCATGGATTTCACCGGCAAAACAGCCATCGTAACGGGCGGCAGCGGCGGAATCGGGCTGGCGGTTGCGCGCGTCCTGCTGGACGGCGGCGCGAATGTCATGCTGGCGGCGCGCGATGCGGGCAAGCTGGCAGACGCCGCCGCGCAGCTCGATGGCGGGGACGCGGTGCGACACCAGGTCGCCGATATCTCCAGCGAAGACGCGGTCAAGGCACTGGTCGCCGCAACCAAATCCGCCTTCGGACGCGTCGACATCCTCATTGCGAATGCGGGGACCGAGGGCACGGTCAAGCCGCTGCTCGATCTGGAGCTGGAGGAATTTTCCTCCGTCCAGCGCATCAATGTCGACGGTACGTTCCTGTGCATCAAGCACGGCGCGCTCGCCATGCTCGACAGCGGCGGCGGTGCAATCGTGGTGACGGGCTCTGTCGCCAGTCTGGTCGGCGTGCCGGGCCTTGGTGCCTACACACCCAGCAAGCACGCGGTGGCGGGGCTGGTGCAAGTTGCCGCGCTGGAACTGGCCGAGTTCGGCGTGCGGGTGAACGCCGTCGCGCCCGCGCCCATCGACAATGCGATGATGCGCAAGATCGAAAGCATGGTGGCCCCGCCCGAAGCGCAAGCCGCCGCGCAGGCAGGATTCGAGGCGCTTATCCCGATGAAGCGATACGGCAAAAACGAGGAAGTGGCGCAAGCCGTCGCCTTCCTCGCCAGCGATGCGGCGTCGTTCGTGAACGGCGCGATCCTGCCGGTGGATGGCGGTTTCCTCGCCGCATAGGACGATGCGGGACAGCCTGCCGTTGACGATACCTTAACCATCTCTGGTCATTCCCGCTTTGCACATACTGAAGCGGAGAAGACGATGAGCGTTGTGGGACGGATCGGCACAGGCGAGGCGGACATTGCCGGCGGCACGGCCGTCGATACGCCGGACGTGACCATCGTGATGCCCTGCCTGGACGAGGTCGACAGCCTGCCGCACTGCATCGGCAACGCGCTGGAAGCGCTGGTCAGGATGCGGACCGAGCTGGACCTGTCCGGCGAAATCGTGATTGCGGACAACGGCTCGACCGATGGCAGCCAGACGCTGGCGACACAGCTTGGCGCGCGTGTCGTGCCGGTGGCCCAACGCGGCTATGGCGCGGCGCTGATCGGCGGATGCCACGGCGCGGCGGGCCGGTATATCGTTATGGGCGATTGCGACGGCAGCTATGATTTCACCGAAGGCGTGGCGATGGTCGCCGAACTGGAAAAGGGCCATGACCTGTGCATGGGCAACCGGTTTCGCGGCGGTATCGCACCGGGCGCGATGCCGTGGAAGAACCGTCATATCGGCAACCCCGGCCTGACCGGCGTGCTCAATATCTTTTTCCGCACCGGCATGGGCGATGCGCATTGCGGGCTGCGCGCCATTCGCAAGGATGCGTTCGAACGCCTCGCCCTGTCGGGCACCGGCATGGAATTCGCCAGCGAAATGGTCATCAAGGCCGCGCTGCTGAAACTCGACATGGTCGAAGTGCCCGCGACGCTGTCCGCCGACCTGCGCGAACGCGCGCCGCACCTGCGCCCGTGGCGCGACGGCTGGCGGCACCTGCGCTATCTCTTCATGCTCAGCCCGACATGGGTATTCGGCGTGCCGGGACTTGTCGCACTGGTGCTGGCGTGTGCGATCCTGGGCTATGGGCTGGCCCATCAAGTCGGCATGCTGGATGGAGAAGCAACCTTCGGCGTCAGCTGGAGCATTGTGGCAGGTTTTCTTGCCACCTGCGGGCATCTCGGCCTGCTCATGGCCGTCGCGACGCATTTTTACGGGGTTGCACGCGGGTTCCGTCTGATGCGCCCCGTCCTGCGCAGACACAGTCGCCTGCTGACGCTCGAAACAATGCTGGCCAGCGGCTTGATCGCCATCGTGATCGCCGTTTCAGGTCTCTCCGCGATCGCTATAGGCTGGGGCCAGGCTGGCTATGTTGCGTTGGACAACCCCTTGCCGCTGATCCTGTGTGCCGCCATCGGCGCCATCGGCGTGCAGAACGTTTTCGGCGGTTTCATGCTGGCGATCATTGCAGGAAATGACGCCAAGTTCGGAACGCAGAACGTTTCAGCACCCCGATGACCAAGCGTATGACTGCCGAACTTGCCAGGTTCCTTCTTGTCGGCGCCAGCGCGGCGTTGACGAACACGCTGATTATCGTGGTTTTCACCGAGCTGACGGGACTTCATTATCTGATCTCCTATGCGTTGTGCTTTCTGATCGTAACAGGCGGAGCATATCTTTTGAATCGCGGCTGGACCTTTTCTGTCGAGGCGCCTGCATCATCGGGTGAAGCATCGCGCTATTTCGGCCTGTCGCTGCTGGCCGTTGCGATTGCCATGACGGTAACGTGGGTCATGGTGGAGCTTGGCGTGCCGTATTACTTCGCACTGTTCGCAACATCGGCCTTTATGGCACCGGTCAACTTCATGCTGCACCGGATGATAAGTTTCAGGCTGGGAGGCGTGCCCCAATGATGCACGTCCCCATCGATGCCGCCGATGCTTTCTGTGTGCCCACAATCGCTGGTGTCATGCCGCAATGCATGTTTTGCCAGGGAAGCCCGGCGCAAGATCGAACCTCCATCCGCACCACGCCGCAGGTTGAGATCGAAACCGGCCATCCCCTCGCGCCGTATATTGCCGTTCATGTGTGTTCGGAATGCGGACATGGCATCACGCTGCCGGCGATGGCCGATGTTGCCCCGCTATATGACGCGCGTGAAAGCGAAGATTTCCTGGCCCGCGATGCTGGCTGGGTTGCTGCACTCAAGCGCATGGTAAATCTCGGTTTGGCCCGCAAACTGCTTCGCTATGCTCCCGATGCCCGCTCCATTGCCGATTTTGGCACCGGCAACGGTGCGCTTGCCGCCGCTTTCGCGCAACAGGTTGCACCGGGCGGCAAGACGACCGGGCTGGACTTTTTCGACACCGCACCCGACGCGATCGGGTCGGCTTCCTATGCCAGCTTTTCGCAGGCCGAAGACCGCGCCATTCAGTTCGACCTGGTTGTCTGTTTTCACGTGCTGGAACACGATGACGATCCCCGCAAAATGATGGCCAGCCTTCTTGCCATCGCCAAACCCGGCGCGACGATAGTAATCGAAGTGCCCAATGTGGAATGCGTATGGAACTCTTGGTTCGGCGCAGCCTGCGCCAACTGGTATGCACCCTATCACCGCGTTCATTTCAGCCGCCGCAGCCTTGCCCGATTGATGCAGGAATACGGTCTGGAAATCATCGACCAGCGCGACATTTGCGGCCCGACATTTGCCCTTAGCCTCGCCAAACTATGTGATGCCACACCCGGCGCCATCTTCTTCGCAATGGGTCTTGCCCTGCGTCCGCTGCAATGGATTGCCGAAAAAATCACGCGCCGACCTAGTGCCCTGCGCATCGTAGTAAAAAAGGCTGTAGCCAATGAAGCATGAACCCATAAATTTCGGAAATGCAGTTAATAACAACGCGCGGCAAAAACAGCTTTTCGAGGAGATCCACGAAAAATATTACGCCGCGTCGGGCGATGAAATCTCGCAAAATTACAAACGTCATTATGTTTACGAAACGGTCGAGACCATGTTGGACGGTGCGACCAGCGTGCTGGAACTGGCAAGTGGAACCGGCGCAACCGTGGGTTGGCTGCGGGAACGCAATCCGGCACTTGAAATTACCGGCTGCGACATTTCCGAAAAGGCTTGCGCGGACTTTCAGGTTTTGCACGGTCGGCCATGTTTCGTGGCCGACCTGCTTAAACCCTTCGATACGAACGAGACCTACGACGTCCTGATTGTGATGGGCGGTGTTCACCACCTTGTTGCAGATTTGCCGATGGCATTTCGCAACATTCATGCACTTTTGAAACCGGGTGGCCGCCTTATCATGGCAGAGCCAAATTCCGACTACGTGCTCGAGCCACTCCGCAAACTTTGGTACGCGCTCGACACATCCAATTTCGACGCGGCCAACGAACATGCTTTGTCACATGGCAAACTGTTCAAGGACCACGGTGCCGGGTTTAAAGTCGTCGAGCAGCAATATTTTGGCGGTATCGCCTACTATTTGCTTACCCTCAATTGGGTACTGCGCATGCCGAACAGCTGGAAAAAGCGGATTGCGCCGTTTCTGATGCAGGTTGAAAAGCTATATCACAAACTGCCGGGCCGCATGCCCTACGCATCGTTCATTGCGTGCTGGGAGAAACGCTGAATTCGGCCCGCCTGAAACCTAACGACCAGCGATCTGCGCCCGGATTATGCCAAGCGATGTTCCGATAGAGAGCCGCTTTTCATTCGCGGCATACCATCGCTCGGTGCGTTCACGATAGCCATAGGCATCGGCTGCCACCTTGAGCATCGCCTCGGCCAGACCCGGCGCTGTCGCTTGGGCGATCTCCCCATTCACGCCCGGTTCGATCAGCTCGACCGCCGCGTTGTCCTCGGCCTCGACAACGACAGCGGGGACGCCGCGCGCGCTCGCCTCGACCACGACCATGCCGTAGCCCTCGCGCATGGAAGGCTGGACAATCGCCAGCGCGCCCGACATCGCCGCATCCAGTTCTTCCTGTGCGACAAAGCCGGACAGCACGGCGCTTTTCTCCAGCCCGCGACGTGCGATCAGGCGCGCAACGCTCTCGCGCTGCGGGCCTTGGCCAAACAGCTTCAGCCGCAAATCGGGGCGCACATTTCGCACCTGCGCGAATGCCTCGATCAGCAAGATGACACGCTTTTCCGGGATGATCCGGCCTGCATAGACAAACGTAAGCGGCTGCGTCGCGGGCTGCGCTGGCATTGCGGCACCGGCGAACTCACCGGTCAGTATCGCCGGATCGCGCCCCAGCGCCACCAAGCGCCGCGCGTGGAGACGGCTGAAAGTGAACGCCTTGTGCGGAATGACGGCGCACAGTTTCTGGATGCCCCAGCCGACCGCACCAAGCGCACCGAGATATTCGCGCCAGTAATCGCGCGACCAGACCTCGTGCCAGTCGACTCCCAAGCGAATAGCCGCCCACGGGCCGCAAAAGGGCAGCAGCAAGCACGGAAAAGAACGGGAAGCTGGCCGTGTGGACATGGTGATAGCGGCGGCCATGCCGCAGCAGGTGCAGCAATACGCCGCAACCGAACAGCAGCGGCGGCAAAATTCGCCGACGTCCATCGCGATAGAGCGCCATGCGCGGACCGACGGGAACGACCTCGACGCCTTCGACCTGCGGAGGATCGTCGTGGTCCCACTGGCGCATCGTAAGGTATGTAACGCGATAGCCTCTTCGCGCGAGATCCTCGGCAACCTCTCGATACCAGCGTTCCGCCCCGCCGATTGTATGCGGAAACAGGCAATCATAGAGGATGCAGATATGTTTCAAAACCGCCCTGTCGCGGATGGCCTTGCGGTGGCCCGCTTTCCAGCGCGAACGCCGACGGTTTCGGTTGGTTGCGCGCTCGCATCCCGATGCTGCGAACATTCGCCGCGCTGCAAGGCGTCGTTCAACGCCGCAAACCTCTCGCCCGTTTGCCCGGTAATCTCCGGATGGAACCCGCCGGCGACAAACTCTCTTGCGCCAACGGTGGCGACCGTGCCCCTGCTGCACAGCTGCGCCAGCATCGCATCGTCCAGTTCGTGACTGGCGACCAGGATGGGGCGATTGGACAGGTCGGGCCGGTTGCGCACCTGGTCGATGGCGGCTTTGGTCGTATCGGTATCGATGATGACGAAGTCCGCATCCGTTGCGGCGATACGATCATGCATGACGGCGGCTGGCCGCACATAGCTGCTGGCGGACCACAGCAGGAAGGGCAGCACCACCAGCGCGGTTATCGCGCCGAGAATTACGGTGCCGTTCGACGCAGCATCTGCATCGCGGCCCGCCCAACGCGCATAACCATAGCCCGCGAGCAGCGCGAGACTGCCGAGCTGCGTGTGCAGATAGCGATAGCCCCAGCCGTGGCCCTGGTAAGGCAGCAGCGCGAACATCGCCACCACCGTCAGCACGACGCCAGCGGCAAGCGGCAGCGCGATGCCGCGATCGTGCCGGATGTCGGGCCACGCCATTGCGACAAGCGGCAGGATAAACAGGGGCGTCCAGGCGATTAGCCGCATCAGGTTGAGCAGCATCAGCGCGAGGCCGCCCTCTCCGCGATCGGTGAACAACGGTATCACCCGGTCTGTCACGAACCCCACCGGCCCGCCGGTCTCGCCCTGTCCCTGCGCCGCCGCGATGCCGGACTGCTCCAGCACCAGCCCCGGATATGTGGTCCAGAACAGCAGCGCCGACCCGTAAACCAGTGCGTAGGCTGCGAAAGTCCGCCATTTGCGCTGCTGTAGCAGCGTCAGGATGAATGGTCCGGCGAATAGCGGGTGGAAAATAACCTGGTGCAGCCCCAGCGCCCACGCACCCAGCGCCATCGCAAGGACATGTTGCCACCACCGCCCGCGCAGGAACAGCGCCAGCCAGACCAGCCCCAGCGCCAGATGCGCCGTCATCGCGTATGTCGTCATGGCGGTAACCAGCACCTGTGCCGACAGGACATAACCCGCCAGGACGACCCATATCGCGGCGGGCACGTCGGCAAACATCCGCCGCGCGATATCGTGCAGCGCGACCAGTCCGATACCCGTCAAAAGCGGGTTCATCAGGGCCGGATCGGCGATGGCGGAAAAGGCCGCGCGCATGGCCGCATTGCCCGGCATGTAGTTCGACACCAGCAGCGCATTGTCCGGCACCTCCAGCAGGAACGCCGGCACCAAAGCAGTTGCAAACGCACGCCACGGCATCGCCAGCGGTTCGGCCAACCGGCCCGATGCATAGATCGCGGCATCGAACACGACCATGTGCTCGTCCCGCGTCAATGGATAGTCGTGCATCAGCGCATACGTGCCTGCCCACAGGACCAGAGCCAGAACGACCGCCACCGACAGAACCATCGGCATGGACGGTGCGGGAAGCGACCGGCCGCTCTTCGCAAAACCGAATGCGGGTAGGCGGAAATATGCCGCGACCAGCGCAGCGACCAGCAGCGCGATGACGAAGCCGTCCTGCGTCTGGAAATATCCGACCGAAACGGGATATCCGCGTTGCGGGACAAGGACACCGGCAATGACCGCAAGACCAACCGCGATGGCGCGAAAAACGCCGCGATGTTCTGCGCGTGTCGCTGCCATCGTCCGCTCCGTCATGCCCCGATCGTCTGACTGCGCGAGCGAAAGGGCGGTGGGCGCCCTCGACGGCAGGTAACTGGCGGAGACGGTGGGATTCGAACCCACGAAAGAGTTGCCCCTTTACACACTTTCCAGGCGTGCGCCTTCGACCACTCGGCCACGTCTCCGCATTTTTCCGTTACCGGAAAGTCTGCGCCAGTAGCTGTGCGTCGCAAGCGACGCAAGGCGTGCGCGTTGGCTGCTACGCAGCCGTCTGCGCTTCGCTTCGACTCCGACCACTCGGCCACGTCTCCGCATTTTTCCGTTACCGGAAAGATCTGCGCCAGTAGCTGTGCGTCGCAAGCGACGCAAGGCGTGCGCGTTGGCTGCTACGCAGCCGTCTGCGCTTCGCTTCGACTCCGACCACTCGGCCACGTCTCCGCATTTTTCCGTTACCGGAAAGTCTGCGCCAGTAACTGTGCGTCGCAAGCGACGCAACCTGTCCGTGACAAGAGGGCGGGCGCGTTACCTTTGCGCTACCGCTTCGCTGTTTGAGCGCGTTGACTGCTGCGCAGCCGTCTGCGCTTCGTTCCGGTTCTGGCCACCCGGCCATGTCTTGAACGCACTGCCAGCCTTACCGCGACAGGTCGGGCGCTGGACTTGGCGCGGGCCGATGTTAGGTTGCCTGCAATCACATACCGCCATCGGATTGACCGGGAAGCGCATTCAAACAGGAGCACACCGCCATGAAAATCAGTGAACGCAAGGAATTCGCAACAAAGGCAGCGCCGCTCACCTGCCTGCCCGAAACCACCGTGTTCGATGCCGTTCAACAGATGTCGGCCAAGAATTTCGGCTCTATCATCGCGGTCGATGCCGATAACCGGCCACAAGGCATGATGACGGAGCGTGATATTTTTCGACGCGTCATTGCCGAGGAACGCGACCCCAAGACGACCATGGTGGCAGACATTATGACGTCCGAATTGCGCACGGCAAGCAAGGACGACGAGATGATCGACTGGCTGCGGCTGATGTCCAACGAACGGTTCCGCCGCCTGCCGGTTGTGGATGGCGAGGGGCGGCTGGTCGCGGTTATGTCGCAAGGCGATTTCGTGTCATACACCTGGCCAGACTTGCTGGGGCAGGCAGGGCAGATGATGCGCGCGACGGCCGGGCAAAGCATCAGTACGACCTACATTCTGATCGGCGCGCTGGCATACACGCTGATTTTGATCCTCGTAGTGGCGTTCATTACGTGAAGCACGGGCTCGGCGCGCTGGCGGGGGCCATAGTGCTGGCGCTGGCGCTTGCTCCTGCTGCAAGCGGACAGGAAGATGCGCCTTCGCCCAACGCCATCGTCGCCAGCGCGCCGCAGTCCGAATGGGTCGCGATCGCGCCTGAAGATCTGCTGGTAATGACACTGGCACCCCCGGCTCGCGGGCCGGGGCAGGCTTCCAGCGACCCCGGATCACCGTCCGGGGCGGGCGGCGAACCGCGCCAGGTCGTCATCCAGCTCATGTCCGCGCCCTTCTCGCCAAGGATGGGTCGAGAACATCCGCACCCTCGCCCGCGCACGGTGGTACGACGGCACCAGCATCAATCGCGTGCAGGACAATTACGTCGTCCAGTGGGGCGATCCCGATGGTGAGGATGCGGCGAAGGCGAAGCCGTTGCCGGATGGGCTGCAGGTGATGGAAAAAGTGAGTATCTATACAGCAGCCTTTCGTAACTCCGGAGATGTTAGCCGCTTTGCATGCAGTCCAACAAAGCGCATCATCCAAGCGAACAGCAATGCTCCAGTCTCCAACAATAAAATTGCGCAGACAAGTTTGCGTCGCGGCTGAACCCTTATGCGTCGACTGATGTTCCATTACGAAGGTTGGCCCGTCGGAAGAAACTAGAATCGACCGGAGCGCCCGTCCACTGCTACGGCATGGTCGGCGTCGGGCGCGGGTATTCGCCCGACACCGGTTCCGGCGCGGAACTGTACACCGTCATCGGCCATGCGCCGCGCCATCTCGATCGCAACATTGCGCTGGTCGGGCGGGTGGTCGAGGGCATCGAGCATCTCTCCAGCCTGCCGCGCGGCACGGGCGATCTGGGCTTCTACGAAACCGCCGAAGAGCGCGTGACGATCGAGAGCATCCGCATGGGTACCGACGCCGAGGGTGCCGCGTTCGAATATCTATCGACCGAGAGCGAAACCTTCGCCCGCTACGCCGAAGCGCGCGCTAACCGCCGCGATCCGTTCTTCATCGTGCCCGCAGGCGGCGCGGATATCTGCAACATTCCGGTGCCGGTGCGGCGCGTGGATGTGGCGCAGTGAGACGTGGAAACGCTTGAGCTGACCACGCCGCTCGTCCGCTGGCAGGGCGAGCGCGGGACGTATCACCTCGTCACATTTAAGGGCGACGCGGCGGAGCAGGTCGCGATGCATGCGCGCCTGCGCCGGCTCGAACTTGGCGCGCGGCGCGGGTTCGGCTCGGTCAAGATATTCGCCACCATCGGCGACACGCGCTGGAGCACGTCGCTGTTCCCGCAGGACAAATCCACCGAGTGGATCTTGCTCGTCAGCCGCAAAGTGATGGCGCGCGAAGGGCTGGCGGCGGATGACGCGGTGACGGTGAAGCTGGAGCTTGTCTGACCCTGCGCCCGCTGGCTGGAAGAACGTAAGCGGGGTCCGGGGTGACGTGCGTGGTGGCGTTGGCGCCCTGTCCTACACGCTTTCAAAAAGGCATAGGCTGGTGAATGTCCCCCGCCGCGCCTTTTCCCCAGATGCCGACGCCCTGCGTCGAAAGCGGTGTGGCCTTCGGCAAAATGCGAAAGCCACACTGCCTTCGCCGCGTTCTGCCGCAACCCTTTCAGATTACAGGAGAACTGCACGAAAGTCACAGATTTCGGGCGGCAAACGAGCGGTCCACCGTCCCGTGCAAAGCTGCTCTTTCCTCTGGCGTTTTGGGAGCGCTCGCAGAGGCGCAGAGGCACAGAGTGACTGCGCCGCAGGCCTTTTCGATCCTACTGGGGAATTGTGCACGGGAATGGCTTTCGAAAGCGGCTTCGCCGCAGGCGCTTGCATCGACGCTCAAGGAAAACCGCGCAAGGCCCGACACACAACGCAAACCCCTCCGCGCCCCTGCGCCTCTGCGAGCGCCTCATGCTTCGAACCCTGGATTGCCACGCTACGCTCGCAATGACGGGGGGGGAGGTTGTACTCTACACCCGCTCCGCCTGCGCCACCGGATCGCTGGCGCGCAAGGCGCTCAGTATGCGGGTGAGATGCGCAAGGTCCTGCACTTCCAGATCGATCTCGTACACGCCGAAGGGCGGTTCCACCTGGCTCAGTTCCAGCGCGCGGATGTTGGCCATGTTCTGCGCGAAGATCGCCGCCATTTCGGCCAGTGCGCCGGGCCGGTCGTACAGCGTGGCGCGCATCCGCCCGACCGCGCCCTTCGACTTGCTCCCCCAGCTCAGGTCCAGCCAGTCGGCGTCGATCCCGGTCGCCAGCGCGAGGCAGTCGACCGTATGCACCTCCACCGCCTCGCCTGTCTTGCGCAGGCCGACGATGCGGTCGCCCGGCACCGGTCGGCAGCAGTCCGCCAACGTGAAACCCACGCCCGGCGTCAGCCCGCGAATGCTGATCGCGCGCTCCTGCTTGTTCCAGTCTTCCTCTGTCATCATGTCCGCCGTGCAGCCCGGCACCAGCGCCTCCATCACCTCGCGGTTCTCGATCCGCGCCGCGCCGATGGCGTACATCAGCGCTTCCTCGTCCGGCAGGTCGAGCCGCTTCACTGCCTCGCGCAGGGCCTTCTTGCCGATCTTTGCGGGCACGCGCAGCGCGATATCGTCGAACAGCTTGGCCCCGATCTCGGCGATCTCGGCGCGTTCCTTCAACCGGACCGCGCGCCGGATGCCCGCGCGCGCCTTGCCCGTCACCACGAAGCCCAGCCACCCCATCTGCGGTTCGGCAGTATCGCTCTTGATAATTTCCACCACGTCGCCATTGGCCAGCTCTGTGCGCAGCGGCATGTGCCGTCCGTTGATCTTCGCGCCCACCGTCTGCCCGCCGAGATCGGTGTGGACGGCAAAGGCGAAGTCCACCGCCGTGGAGCCCTTGGGCAACTGGAACAGCGCGCCCTTGGGCGTGAAGGCGAAGATGCGGTCCTGGTATATCGCCAGCCGGGTATGCTCCAGCAGCTCCTCCGCATCCTGGCTGGCATCGACGATTTCAATGAGGTCGCGCAGCCAGCCGACTTGCCCGTCGGGCCGGTCGCCCTGCTTGTATGCCCAGTGCGCGGCGAGGCCGAATTCGTTGCGCTGGTTCATGTCGGCGGTGCGGATCTGCACTTCGACCCGCATCGAATTTTCGTAGATCAGCGAGGTGTGGAGCGAACGATAGCCATTGGTCTTTGGCGTCGAGAGGTAGTCCTTGAAACGGCCCGGAATGAATTGCCACGCGCGGTGCAGCACGCCCAGCGCGGCATAGCAGTCGGCCTCGCTGTCGGTGATGACGCGGAAAGCCATGATGTCGCTGACCTGTTCGAACGGCAAGTGCCGCTCCGCCATCTTGCGCCAGATGGAATAAGGGTGCTTCTCGCGCCCCGTCACCTCGACGCGCAGCCCCGCTTCGGCCAGCGCCTGCTTGATGGAGAGCGCGATGGCATCGACCTCGCCCGCCTCCCGCCTTCCCTGATCTGCTCCAGTCGCCCGGTGATGGTGGCGAAGGCTTCGGGCTCCAGCTGTTCGAAGGCGAGCAGCTGCATCTCGCGCATGTATTCGTACATGCCGACCCGCTCCGCCAGCGGGGCGTAGATATCCATCGTCTCGCGCGCGATGCGGCGGCGCTTGTCCGGATTGGCGATGAAATGCAGCGTGCGCATATTGTGCAGCCGGTCCGCCAGCTTGACCAGCAGCACGCGGATATCCTCGCTCATCGCGAGCAGGAACTTGCGCAGGTTCTCCGCCGCCCGCTCGTCTTCGGGCATGGTTTCGATCTTGCTCAGCTTGGTGACGCCATCGACCAGCCGCGCGACATCGGGGCCGAAATTGGCCTCGATATCATCGATCGTCGCCAGCGTGTCCTCCACCGTATCGTGAAGCAGCGCGGTCATGATGGTTTCCTGATCCAGCTTCAGGTCGGTCATCAGGCCCGCCACTTCGACCGGATGGCTGAAATAGGGGTCGCCGCTGGCGCGTTTCTGGGTGCCGTGCTTCTGGACCGTATAGACATAGGCGCGGTTCAGCAGCGCCTCATCGGCATCGGGGTCGTAGGCCTGGACCCGTTCTACAAGTTCATATTGGCGCAGCATCGCACATCGAATGTGCGCCGCACCGCCGCGCGGGGCAAGAGGAAAGGTGGGCGCACGGCGTCAGGCTGCCCGTCACCTTGTCCACGCCCAGCTGCGTAATCGAGTGATAGCGCGGGCGCGCCTTGGCATAGATGCGCTGCGCATTGCGGCTGGCCCCAGTCGCCCTGCTCCATCAGCGTTGCGAACAGCGGGCGCACGAACTTGGCGCGGCCCACGCGGGTCAGGAATTCCTCCGCCAGCGGCAGCACCCGCTCGTTGCGGTTCTCCAGCGCCAGTTCCAGCCACAGGAACAGCACTTCGTTGTTCTTGCTGTCGGACAGGCGCAGCGCCTCGTCCAGCGCGGCCAGCTCCGCCTCGTCCAGTTCGCGCGGCAGGTTGGCGAGGAACCGCTGGCGTTCTGCGGAGGTCCAGCCCTGCCACGCGTCCTCCGCCAGATCGCGACTGTCGGTGAAGGCCTTGGCGGCGGCATCCACTTCGGCAAACGCCTGCGGGTCGGGGCGATGCGACATTGGACGGCAGGCCCGGTTCGATAGATCCACTCGCGCAGCATCAGTGCCTCGGCCTCGTCCTCATCGGCGACCAGATTTTCCTGCATATCGGCCAGCATCATGGCCGATGTCGCGGGCTGGAAGGCGTGGTTGTCGAACCACTGGCGCAGCCACGCGTCGAACCGCTCGCGCCCGACGATGTTCTCCACCGTCCGCAGGAAATAGGCGCCCTTGTCATAGACGATGGCGCTGCCGACAGGATCGCCCTGCCCGTCATTGATGCAGCGCGGTTCCGGGCGCATCCTCGCCGACCTCGGCCAGCGTTTCCTCGATATTGGCGAAGCTCAGCGCAGCTTCCTGCTCGGCGCGCTTCTTGCCGTAGACTTCCTCGACGATGCGGTTTTCGAAATAGCTGGTGACGCCTTCGTTCAGCCAGCTGTCGGCCCAGTTCGCATTGGTGACCAGATTGCCCGACCAGCTATGCGCCAGCTCATGCGCGATCAGCCCGTTGTTCGACTTGTCGCCCGCGATGAAAGTCGGCGTCAGGAAGGTCATCACCGGGTTTTCCATGCCGCCATAGGGGAAGGCGGGCGGCAGCACGATCATGTCGTAGCGGCCCCAGCGATACGGGCCGTACAGCGCTTCCGCCGCGTCGATCAGCGCTTCGGTGTCGGACAGTTCCTCCGCTGCCGCCTCGATCTGCGCCGGTTCGGTCCACACGCCCGAACGCGGGCCGAGTTCGTGGAACACGATATCGCCTGCCGCGATCGCGATCAGATAGGGCGCGACCGGCTTGTCCATCGCGAAGCTGAAGGCGCGGCGTGCGCCCCGCGCCTCATCCCGCGGCTTCGATCGTTTCGGCGCGATGGCTTCTGGTTCACCCTGAGACAGGCCGGACATCACCACCGTCAGGTCCGCAGGCGCAGTGATGCGCGCCGACCATGTCTGGCGGATGCCGGGGCTGTCCTGCGTGGGGATCCAGGTGCGGTTGAGGATCGGCTGCCCCTGGCTGAACAGATAAGGCTTCTCGCCGCCCAGCGTCTGTTCCGGCGTCAGCCATTGCAGCGCCTCGGCCTCGCTGGCGGAATAGCCGATGGTCAGCTCGCGCGCCTGCCCCATCTTCACGGTGACAGGCTCGCCCATGCCCTCGACCCGCGCGCCGATCTCGAACGGCAGCGGGCGGCCTTCCTCGTCGGTGATGGAAGCGATGTCGAGGCCGTCGCTGTCGAGCACGATGGTGTCCACGTCCTGCTCGGCAATGACATCGAGCATCGCCGTGCCCGCCACCAGATCGCGGTCGAAATCGAGATCGAGGTCGAGATCGACATGGACCACCCGCGCTTCCAGCGGCTTGGCAAAGCTCTGGTCGTCGACCGCGTCTGCCGTGGTCAGGATCGGCGAAACCTGCGGTCCGCCTGCGCCCGCATTATCGGGCACGTCGCACGCGGCGAGCGACAGGGCAGAAGAGAATGGCTGAAATTGCGGCGACGTTGGAAAGGATCATGGATGGCAATCTAGCCACATCGCTGCACGCCATAACAGGGGGTTCAGGTCCACACCGCCTCGGCGGCAGGCTCATCAGGATCGCATCGATATTGCCGCCGGTCTTCAGGCCGAACAGCGTGCCGCGGTCATAGACCAGGTTGAATTCGGCATAGCGCCCGCGCCATTCCAGCTGGCGCTGGCGGTCCGCTTCGTCGAAGGCGTGTCCATCCGGCGGCGCACCAGCTGCGGGAAAATGTCGAGAAACGCCTCGCCGACATCCCTCGTGAACGCGAAATGACGATCGAACGCCGCATCCCTCCCCTTCACCATCATCGCATTCCAGATGGTCGTAGAATATGCCGCCCACCCCGCGATGCACCTTGCGGTGGGGGATGTAGAAATAGTCGTCCGCCCACTTGCTGAACCGGTCGTAATAGGTCGGGTTGTGCGCGGCGCAGGCGGCGCGCAGGCGGGCATGGAAATCTGCCGTGTCCTCTTCGTAGGGGATCGGCGGGTTGAGGTCCGCGCCGCCGCCGAACCACGCCTTGCCCGTGGTCAGGAACCGGCAATTCATGTGCACGGCGGGCACATGCGGATTGGCCATATGCGCGACCAGGCTGATGCCGGTGGCGGTGAAGCCGGGGTTGTCTGCGCTCGCGCCGTTCACGCTGGCGGCGAAATCCGGCGCGAAGCTGCCGCGCACGGTGGAGACGTTGACGCCGACTTTCTCGAACACCTTCCCCTTCATCGCGCCCTGCACGCCGCCGCCGGGATCGTCGTTGCCGTCTTCCTCGCGGCTCCACTCGGTAAAGGCGAAGGCGGCATCGGACCCGGCCTCCCGCTCGATGGTCTCGAATTCGGCGCAGATGCGGTCGCGCAGCGTTTCGAACCAGGTGCGGGCGGCGTCTGTCCGGGCATCTTTCGTATCCATCGTACGGACCTTGCCAAAGCCACTGCATCGCGGCAATAGGCGGACATGGTTCCCGTTTCGTTCGCCCCACTCGACTTCGCCGGTGACGAATTCATCCTCACCCGCAGCAACGCGCTGTTCTGGCCGCGCGAGAATGCGTTGCTGGTGGCGGACCTGCATCTGGAAAAGGGCAGCTTCTTCGCGCGCCACGGGCAGATGGTGCCGCCCTATGATTCGCGCGAGACGCTGGAGCGGGTGGCGACTGGCGATCAAGGATACCGGCGCGCGGCGGGTCTATACGCTGGGCGACAATTTCCACGACAGCGACGGATCGCGGCGCTTGGAAGAACACGCAGCGGGGATGCTTGCCGCGCTCACCCGCGCCGTGGACTGGGTGTGGATTACCGGCAATCACGACCCCTCGATGGAAGCGCGCAATGGCGGCACGCTTGCAGAAGAGCTGGCAGTCGGCGGCATGATCCTGCGCCATGAGGCCAAACCCGGCGAAAAACGGCCTGAGCTGTGCGGCCATTTCCACCCCCGCCTCGAACTGACCGTCCACCGCCGCCGCATCCGCCGCCCCTGCGCCGTCCGCAGCCACGACGCCGCATCGGGCGGGCGCATGATCCTGCCCGCGTTCGGCGCCTATACCGGCGGCATGCACGCAGGCGACCCGGCAATCGTTAAGGCGCTGCAACCCGCGCAAGCGATCGACGCGGTGGCAGTGGCGGGCAGCAAGCTGGTGCGGTTCGAACTGTGGCGCGAGGCGGCCTGATCGCTCGCAGGCCGATGTGAATTAGCCCCTAGCGCCGCGCCCGCGTTGCCCCTACATGGGCGCGTTCACTTTGCATCAACAGGAGCCTGCCCCATAGCCCGTCCACCACGTCGTTCCATGCAACCGCCGGTCAAGAGCGGCCCGCGCTACGACAATCTCATCCAGAGCGACAAGGTTCGCGTCATCGATCACGAGGGCGAAAACCTGGGCGTCATGTACACCCGCGAAGCCGTCGAACAGGCGAACGCGGTCGGCCTGAACCTGGTCGAAGTCTCGCCCAGCGCCGTTCCGCCGGTCTGCAAGTTCCTCGACGTGGGCAAGCACCGCTACGAAGCGCAGAAGAAGGCCAACGCCGCGCGCAAGACGCAGAAGACGCAGGACATCAAGGAAGTGAAGATGCGTCCGAACATCGACACCCATGATTACGATGTGAAAATGCGCAATGTGAACAAGTTCATCGACAATGGCGACAAGGTGAAGGTGACGCTGCGGTTTCGCGGCCGCGAAATGGCGCACCAGCAGCTGGGCATGGACCTGCTGAAGCGGGTACAGGACGATACGCAGGAAACCGCCAAGGTCGAAGCTTTCCCGCGCCTCGAAGGCCGCCAGATGCTGATGGTGCTGTCGCCGCGATAAGCCCATCTGCTGTCGCATTTGGTCGGGCTTGACTGTTACTTGGTCGAGATGCGGTGTCGCGCCGCGTTCATCGTCGGTAAAGCCGTTCAAGTGCTGATAACGCACCATATTTTGCTGATTTTTTCGAAGGGGACCGCATGTCGTATCGCGTACCAACCCGCACGCTGTTGGCCGTAACGGCTGCCGCATTGGCCACGACACTGGCACCCGTTGCCTACGCGCAATCCGACAAAGATGCGGTACCGGTTACGCGGCCCGCCGCTGACCCGGCCTTCGCCCGCTTCGCGCCCAAGGCGGCAACGACCACCAACCGCACGCGCATCGACTATACCTTGTGGGACGATGCGCTCGACTATTTTGTGTTTCCGATGGGACGTTCCATTCGCGAGGGTTCGCCTTCAGTGGAAGCGAGCCTCGGAACGCGGCGGGTTTACGGTCACGATTCGCGTTTCCGGATGGAAGGCAACCGGGTCGGTTTTTCCTTCCTTTCCGAAGAAGTGGTTGCCTCGCTGACCGATTACCGGCGCGACCTGGAAAGCATTCCCGACCAGCTCGACCTGACCAGCCTGTCGCGCAATGAACAGCTCGCGTTCTGGATCAACCTGCACAATGTCGCCGTGATCGAACAGATCGCAGTTAACTACCCGCTGTCGCAGCCGCGCATGATGAAGCTGGGCGCGCAGGAATCGCCGCTCGACGACGCGAAGATCGTGACCGTCGGCGGTGTCGCCATGAGCCCGCGCGATATCCGTGAGCAGATCGTCTATCCCAACTGGAACGATCCGCGCGTGATTTACGGCTTCTTCCGTGGCGATATCGGTGGCCCTTCGATCCAGCGCGAGGCCTATACCGCCCGCAACCTGACCGAACAGCTGAACAAGTCCGCCAACGAATTCGTCAATTCGCTGCGCGGCGTCGAACGGACCGGTCGCACGATGCGTGTTTCGGCCATCTATGCCGAGGCAGCGCCGTTCTTCTTCACCAACTGGCCGACGGACCTGCGTACGCATCTGGCAACGCAGGCCGAGGACGACGTAACCGAAATCCTCGCCGAAACCCGCAACACGCGCGCGACCACCTACGAATATGACGTTGCCGACCTGCAAAAGGGCGAGAAGGACCCCGGCCTTTCCTACATCCAGGATGGCGGCGACGGGCTGGACGGTCGGGAAGGCGCCGAACGCACACGCATCAACCGCGCCATTGCAAGGCTGGTCGGAGAGCGGGACCGCAAGATCCAGAAGGCGTTCAAGCGTGGCGAATTGGTCGGCCGCGTCACCGTTGTCCCGCTGGACCTCGGCACCGAAGCACCGCCGCCCAAGGAAATCGAATAAGCCCGATTAAGGGCGGGTTATTCGAATATGGCAGCCGTGTCCGCGTCGGTCGTCTCGACGATTGGTTTTCGGCCCCACCGCCACCAGAAATGCCCGACCGCCCCGCCGGTTATCGTGCCGAATACGGCGAAGATCAGGCTGCCCATGCAAGCCCGGACGACGGTGAACGCCAGCATCGGTATCAGCCGCCTGCGATCAGTCCGGTCAGCGAATAGACGTTGGCACTTTCGCGCTGCCTACGTTTCAATAGTGCGGTCAGCGGCAGCAGCACGATGACAAATCCTGCTATCGAACAGGCGATCGTGACCGTCAGCGGGAAGAAGATGATCAGTACGCCCTCCCCTTCCCTTCTGTCAGCATCGATATTCCGAAACCAAGGTGGCGCGGTCGGCAAGCGCACTGCCAATCAGCGATCCCGCGCCAACCGCCTTCGCTGCGGCGGCATACTGGTTCGGTGCAGTCATCCTGCCAGCTTTCCTTGCGGACAAGCTGGCACAATTGCCGATGGGGCCGGACTTTGTACTGTTCCGCACCTGCACCATCGCTTGAACGTTACACGGGCGGCGATACCATCCCGTCACACGGCTCCGGCACGGGGAAGCGTTCCTGCGGAGGTTAGGGACGGGCACCGCGCCGCGCGCTTTCACCGCAACCCCGCCTCCCTGGGGTCTTGCAGGAAGCGACCCGCGATGACCGACGCACCCATCACGCCCGACACCTCCGAAACCCCGACCCCGCGCCGTAAGGCCAAGCCATCCGTCACCACTATTGCGGGGCGCGAGATGAAGCCGTCGACGCTGATGATGGGTCACGGTTTCGACCCGGCCCTGTCCGAAGGATCGCTGAAAGCGCCCATTTTCCTAACCTCTACCTTCGCATTCGAAAACGCGGCGGCGGGCAAGCGCCATTTCGAAGGCATTACCGGCCAGCGTCCCGGCGGCGCGGAGGGGCTGGTCTACTCCCGCTTCAACGGCCCAAACCAGGAGATTCTGGAAGACCGGCTGGCGATCTGGGACGGGGCGGAGGACGCGCTGTGCTTTTCCAGCGGCATGACCGCGATCTGCGTGCTGATGCTGGCCTATTGCAATGCGGGCGATGTCATCGTGCATTCCGGCCCGCTCTACGCCGCCTCCGAAGGGTTCGTCGCCAAGGTGCTGAGCCGTTTCGATGTTGGCTACGTCGCCTTCCCCGCCGGTGCCGATCGGGCTGCGCTGGACAGCGCATTGGCCGAAGCACAGGCGGAAGCCACCAAGCGCGGCGGCAAGGTGGCGATGGTCTATCTGGAAAGCCCCGGCAATCCGACCAATGCGCTGGTCGATATCGAGGCAGTGCGCGATGCCCGCGATGCCGCGCTGGATGCAGATACCTGCCCCATCGCCATCGACAACACGTTCCTCGGGCCGCTGTGGCAGCGTCCGCTGGATAACGGCGCGGATATCGTATGCTATTCGCTGACCAAATATGTCGGCGGGCATTCCGACCTCGTGGCAGGCTCCGTCGCGGGTGCGAAGAAGTGGATGGACCCGGTGCGCAGTCTGCGCAACACGATGGGCGGCATCGCCGATCCCAACACAGCGTGGATGCTGTTGCGCAGCCTCGAAACGGTGGAACTGCGGATGCAGCGCGCAGGCGAGAATGCAGCCAAGGTCTGCGCGTTCCTGAAACAGCATCCCAAAGTGTCCGGGCTGGGCTATCTCGGCATGATCGGCGATGCACGGCAGCAGGACATCTACGACCGGCATTGCCTCGGCGCAGGGTCCACCTTCTCGGTCTTCATCGACGGGGACGAGGCGGAATGCTTCGCTTTCCTGGATGCACTGAAAGTCGCAAAGCTGGCCGTCAGCCTTGGCGGCACCGAAACGCTGGCGAGCCATCCGGCCAGCATGACGCACCTTTCTGTCGCGCACGGGCGGCGGCAGGAACTGGGCATTTCGGACAATCTGGTGCGGATCAGCGTCGGCATCGAGGATGCGGACGACCTTATCGCCGACTTCGCGCAAGCGCTGGACGCGGTTTGAGCGTTGCGCTGGTCATAGGCGCGGGCGCGGGTATCGGCGGCCACGTCGCGGCTCGGTTTGCGCGCGAAGGCTGCCACTCGGTGCTGTGCCGCCGGTCGGACGAAACGGGGTTGCAGCGACTGGTCGCGGATATTCGGGCGCAGGGCGGCGCGGCCAGCGGGCATTTGCTCGATGTAACCGAAGACGGCGCAATCGAAGCTCTGGTCGAGACCGTGGAACGCGACACCGGCCCGATCACCACGGCAGTGTACAATGTCGGCGCACAGATCGGTAACCGCGCGCTGGCCGATACGCCGCAGCGCACGTTCGAACTGGGCTGGCGGCTTGGCACGTTCGGCCTGTTCCGCCTTGCCCAAGCACTTTTCCCGCGCATGGTGCAGCGTGTGCGGCATGCTGATCGTCACCAGCGCCACAGCGGCGGTGCGCGGCAATGCGGGGCAGCATAGCCATGCCGCCGCGATGGGCGGGCGGCGGATGCTGTGCCAGACCCTGAATGCCGAATTCGCACCACAGGGCATCCATGTCGCGCATGTGCTGATCGATGGCCCGGTCGATGCGCCCGATACGCTGGGCAAGATGCTGGGCGATGCATTCGAACCATTCAAACAGGCGAAGGGGGCAGACGGCCTGCTCGACCCGGCGGCGGTGGCGGAAACTTACTGGCAGCTCGCGCAGCAGCCGCGCTCTGCCTGGACCCACGAGATCGACCTGCGCCCGTGGAGCGATACGCCGTGGTGGAACGACACATAGGCGCGCAAGGGGTTGTCTGCGCACGCCGCTTCACCGATGAGGCCGCTGTCGCATCATGCCGCCCAACCGATAGAAAATGCCCGCAATGAAGATCGTCCAAGGCGTCGGCGCCATCCTTTCGCTTGGTGCTTTTACGGTTGGGCCGGCCCTAGCGCAGGACGCGCAGGACACGCAGCCGCCCCTCCCCACAGAAGCCACCGCCATCGATCCGCAAACCGCAACGCGGCGCAGCTTCACTCCCGCCAATTTCACGCAATTCGCGCCGCGCACCGCACTGGACATGGTGCAGCGCATCCCCGGCTTCACCATTGAGCAGGGCGACGGTGATCGCGGGCTTGGGCAGGCGGATACCAATGTCCTCATCAACGGCCAACGCATATCGGGCAAGTCGAATGGCCCGGTCGAAGCCCTGTCGCGCATCTCGGCGCAAAGCGTGGTCCGGCTCGATATCGTGGACGGAGCCAGCCTCGATATCGGCGGGTTGTCGGGGCAAGTGCTCAATGTCATCGCCGACAGCGCCGGCGGCGTGTCGGGCCAGTTCCGCTATTCCCCGCAATTCCGGACTTCGGGCGCGGCATTCCGCTGGGGCGATGTCGAAGTGTCGTTGTCCGGCGGCGGGGAACAGGACAGCTGGACGCTGGGCTTCGAAAACAGCCAGAACAAGTTCGGCGATGCCGGACCCGAATTCGTGTTCGACGGTGGCGGTGCGCTGATCGACACACGGCAGGAACAGGACCGCCGCGTCTTCGACCGGTTCGGGGTGTCTGGTACCTATGCTCGCAACGCCGCCAACGGCAACATTTTGAACCTCAACGGACAGGCGAACGGCTTCATTTTCCGCAGCATCGAATTGTCCGAGCGTACCGGCGTTGGCCAGCCCGACCGGCAACGCAGCTTCCGCTCAACCGAGGACGAATTCAATTTCGAAGTCGGCGCGGATTACGCCTTTGCAACGCCTGCGGGGCGGCTGAAACTGATTGGCTATCACCGCTACGAAAACAGCCCCACCACATCGGGCGTGCTGACCGCCTTCGCCGATGGCAGCGCCGATGCAGGGTCGCTGTTCACGCGGCAGGCGAACGAGGCCGAAACCATCGTGCGGTCCGAATTGACGTTCAACGCATTGGGCGGCGACTGGCAGGCCTCGGCGGAGGGCGTGCGCAATTTCCTAGATATCGTGTCGCAGCTGGAACAGCGCGATGCCGCCGGAACGCTGCAACCCGTCGCGTTCCCCGGCGCAACGGCGCGCGTGGACGAGGACCGGGCCGAAGCGACGTTGACATACGGGCGCACGCTTGCCCCCGAACTGCGGCTGCAAGTGACCGGCGGAGCAGAGTATTCGCAGATCAGCCAGTCGGGCCAATTCGGCAAGACGCGCAGCTTTCTGCGGCCAAAAGGCTCGGTTTCACTGGATTGGCAGGCGCGCGAGGAACTGGGCCTGTCGTTCAAAATCGAGCGCAGCGTGGGCCAGCTCAATTTCTTCGACTTCATTTCCACGGTGAACGTCAATCAGGGCGAGGTCGATGTGACCAATGCCGATCTGGTGCCGCCGCAAAGCTGGTTCTACGAAGTGGAAGCACGCGAAAACCTCGGTGCGTTGGGGTCGTTGACCATGCGCGGGTTTTACGAAGCGGTCAGCGACATCGTGGACCAGGTACCGATTTCGGGCGCCAATGGTATTACCGGCCAGGCACCCGGCAATATCGATGCGGCGCGGCGCTATGGCGTGACACTGGATACGACGCTGCTGTCCGAACCGCTGGGCTGGAAAGGCGGCCGCGTCAATTTCCTGCTCGAACTGCTGGAAACCGAAGTGGCCGACCCGTTGCTCGGCACCAAGCGGCGCATTTCCAATACCGATTATGTCGAACTGGAAGCAGGCTATCGACAGGACTTCACCGGCACCGACTGGGCGGCAGGGTTCGACATCAATTTCGAGCGGCAATCGCCCGAAGTGCGGCTGGACCAGATCGGGCTCCGGCGCGAGAGTTTCGCGTTCGCCTCGGTCTTCGTAGAAAACAAGGACATTGCCGGACTGACGCTGCGCGCGCGCATGGCAAATGTGCTGAACCGCAAGAACGACTTTGCGCGCGTCGTGTTCGATGATCGTCGGTTGGGAACGGTTGCCTTTCGCGAAGAACGGTTCCGCACATTCGGAACCATCTTCACGCTGGATATCGAGGGCAGCTTCTAGCGCGCGCCCTGTCGCGGCATCACCCCTTCCAGACGCGCCGTTCTTCCGCCGCTTTCAGCACTTCGTAGGCGAGCTGGATCTTCTGGAATTCCGCCGCCGCGTCGGCATCCCCGGGCTTCACGTCGGGATGCACCGCCTTGGCGCGGACGCGGAAGCTGCGTTTGATCTGCTCGAATCCGGCGTCCGCTTCCAGGTCGAACACGTCCAGCGCGCGCATCTCGTCCGCGGTGCGACTGCCGTCGCCGCTGGCGCTCCAGCCGTAATGCTGTGCCTCGGCGTAGCCTGCGTTTTCGGCCTGCTCCGACTTGGCGCGCGCGGCTTTCTCGGCCTTGTCCAGCCCTTCGAAATAGTCCCACTTGCGGTTGTATTCCGCGGCATGCGTCTGGCAGAAATACCAGCGGTCGGGGCTGTTGGGCGCCTTGGGCGCGGGGCAATCGCCGGGCTGGTCGCAGCCGTGCCGGTCGCATTCGCGCACGGTGACGGTATCGCGCGAGGCGCTGTAACCGCGCCAGCGGGGGAAGCCCCAATCATTGGACCGGCGCGCGCCTACCATGAGAGGGATCGTGAAGCTGGAATGTGGGCAAACATGGCCGCGCACCTACGCGCTTTGGCGCGGCATTAAAAGGCGGGAACGAAGCGGGGTGTCAGGCGCTGGAGGTATTCACGCTGCACCGCAGCGCAAACCGACCGCCGAAAGAACCGCTATGTCCGCCCCGCTTCGTATCTCCGCCCTTATAAGTTCCGCGATGACGGCAGGCCTGGCGCTGGTCGCCATCCTGCCGTCCTTCGCAATCGTCTAAGATCAGCCGATAACGACTGTCACTGCGCGACGGTTGCGGCTCCAGGCGTTTTCGTTGGAGCCGAGTGCTTCGGGGCGTTCCTTGCCATAGCTGACGGTGCGAATGCGGTTTGCCGCAATGCCCAGGCTGACGAGGTAGTTCTTGGCCGCATTGGCGCGCCGTTCGCCCAGGGCGAGGTTGTATTCGCGCGTGCCGCGTTCGTCGGCATGGCCCTCCACCGTGACGGACACGCCGGGATACTGGCTGAGATATTGCGCCTGCGTTTGCAGGGCGGCGGCGTCAGCGCTGTCGATATTGTAGCGGTCGGTGTCGAACAGGATAACGTTCTGCCCCTGCACCGCATTGACGAAGTGCCCCTGCGATCCGGGTTGCGGCACGCCCGCATTCGGATCGACCGGCGTGGTGTTTACTGTGCTCGTGCGCTGCACCGGTTCGGGCGGCAGCACGTCGGGTGCCTTGGGCTTGCACGCCCCCAGCGCGAGCGTTCCGGTCAGCAGCGATGCGACAATAAGACGGCTATTCATCGGCTCTCTCCTTGAAAAATCATCGGACACGTCACGGCAGGATCGGACCCCAGCTCGGGTCCGACGCCGCAACGGGCGTGGGCAGGCGGCGTTCGTTGTCGCCGGTCAGGTCAACCTGGTACAGGCCGGTATCGCCGGTCCCGCGTTCGGTGCGGAAGAACTGGACAATGCGGCCATTGGGCGCCCAGGTCGGTGCCTCGTCCTGCCAGCTATCGGTTAGATGGCGCAGCGACCCGCCGCCCGGGCTCATCACCGCGATGCGGAAATTGCCCGCGATGTGCGTGAAGGCGATCTGGTCTCCGCGCGGCGACCATTCGGGTGTTGCGGCGCGCCCGCCGAAGAAGGACAGCCGCTTCTGGTTCGATCCGTCTGCGTCCATAACATAGATCTGCTGGCTGCCCGAACGGTCGGATTCGAACACGATGCGTCTGCCGTCGGGCGAATAGCTGCCGCCGATATCGATGCCCGGCGTATTGGTCAGCCGGGTTGCGGGGCCGCCGCTGGCTAGGCACGCGATAGATGTCGGTATTGCCCGCCACTGCCATCGAATACAGGATGCTGCGTCCGTCCGGGCTCCAGCGCGGTGCGAAGGTGGGGTTTGCGTTCTCCGTCACCAAAGTCTGCCGCCCGCTGCCGATATCGTAGATGTAGATGCGCGGATTGCCGTCGACATAGGACAAGTAGAGCAGCCGGGAATAATCGGGCGAATAGCGCGGCGTAAGCGCGGTCGCGCCGCCGGTGGTCACGAAGCGGTGATTGGCCCCGTCGCTGTCCATGATGGCCAGCCGTTTCGTGCGGTTATCCTTTGGCCCGGTCTCCGCGATATAGGCGATCTTGCTGTCGAAGAACGGGCTTTCGCCGGTCAGCCGCGAATAGATGAGGTCGGCACATTTGTGCGCGGCGCGGCGCCAGTCGCGCGGAGGCACGATCCAGCCCGCACGCGCCAGCTCGTCCTGCAACGCGACGTCGTAAAGGTAGCAGCCGACCGTCAGCCGCCCGTCGCCCCGCGCCTGGACATAGCCATGCACCAGCATTTCGGTGCTGCGCTGCGACCAGCCGCTCCATGCCGGGGCGGTGATTTGCGCGAAGCTGGGGCGCGGCAGGGCGTCGGGGCCGGTCGGCTCGAACAGGCCGTTATTGCGCAGATCGTTGAAGACCACGCGCGCCAGTTCTGTGCCCAGCGCAGATGTTCCGCTGGCATTGGCGGGCGTCGATACGTCGCGGTCCGTTGCGAAGGCGGCAATTGCAATTTCGAGATTGCGGTAATCGCTATCGTCGGTGACGCTGCCCGACAGGCCGGTGTCCTGCTCCACGGTCTCGACCGCTTCGGTGACGGGCTGCGGCGGCGCAAGATCCTGCGCCTGCACCGCCAGGGGTGCACTTAACCAAGGCATCAACACAACGGCGAAAAACCAAATACGCATCATTCGTTACAGCCTTCTGTCGAAACGCCAGTCGCGCACGCGTTTCCATTTATCGTAAAACTCTGGCGGCAAATTGAAAGGGGCAGCCAGCTTGACCGCTGCAATGGCGACCTCGGCATGACGATCCGCCTGCGCACGGTTGGCGTCGGTAATGCCCGACTGCGCTGACGACGCGCGGCGTGCCTTTCAATGATCCGTCCGCGTTCATGTCCCACGCCAGCACCGTGACGAGACGCTCCGCATCGAGGCCGGAAGGCGCCTTGCCGCGCCAGTGCGGCTTGAGCTGGCGGTTGATGGCGCTGCTTAACGCCGCCTGTTCGCGCGCGCCGAATGTGGCGGCGGGCGCGCGGGTTTCGCTGCTGGTGGCGGAAGAGCCGATGCCAGCGGTAAAGGCATCGTCGAGACGGCTGGCACCGCTACGCGCAGCGGGTGTCGAAGGTTTTGCCGCAGGGGCGCTTCTGGCACTTGGCCGTGAACGGGGCTGCGAACGGGGCTGGCTACGCGATTGGGCGCGAGTTGCAGGTTGTGTTGCAGGGCGGCTGCGGGGCGTCGGACGTGTTGCAGGACGCGACGGGGCGACCGTTTCTACGGCACGCGGAGCCGGATCGACTTGGGCGGGTGCAGGCACCAGTGCCGGTGCGGGCGTGTCGCTCAGGGTCGGTGCAGCGGCAGCGCGGCTTTCGGGAACGGGCTGCGGCGCGGCGCTGGTCAGGCCGACTTCCTGCGACAGGCTGACCGTGACCCGCTGTTCGGGCGGCGGCACGGGATCGGCGGTGGCGAATTGCAAGGCCAGCGCCGCCAAGCACGGCGAGATGCAGCACCACAGCAATCGCCAGTCCGGCGATTTCCTCTGGGCGAAGGCGTGCTGTCTCCATTGTCGCAGGGCTATTCCGCATCGCCTGAACCGGCGATGGCTGCGCTATCCACAGACGTGTCGGTACGCGTCTCTATTATGGGCGCAGCTGCAACCGGGACCGCTGCGGCGGCCTGCGTGACCAGCGCGATGCGTGTGAAGCCGGCGCGGTTCAGCTCGCCCATCACGCCCATCACGCGCCCGTAATCGAGCGTGCGGTCGGCGCGCAGCGTCACCGCCGGTCGCTGCCCGTCCGCGCCCGGTCCGATAGCCGCCAGCGCAGCAGGCAATGCGCCCGCGCCAAGCGGCTCCTCGTCGAGATAGATCACGCCGTCATTGGCAATGCTGAGCGTCACCGGTTCGGTTTCTTCGGGCAGAGCGTCGGCCCGGCTGTCGGGCAGGTCGACCGGCACGCCGGTGGTCAGCAGCGGCGCGGTGACCATGAAGATGATGAGCAGCACCAGCATCACATCGACGAACGGCGTGACATTGATCTCCGCCATCGGCGCACGTCGCGCACCACGCGCTGCGACGGCCGCCGCCCACTGTGGCGATGCCCATAGCCATTAAAGTGTGACCTGATTTGAGGTGAGGGAAGCGGAGGTTACAGGGTTGGCGAAGGGCGTTTTTATTTGCTCGCTAACGCTCGGTGCTGTGCCGTCCCACGCCCCCGCCCGACCACCCACGGCAGGATATCCTATGGGTGGTCGGGCGGGGGCGTGGGACGGCACAGCAAGCGGAGGACGGATGTCCGGAGCGCACCCGTTAAAAACGCGTGGGATGGCACAGCACCGAGCGTCAGCGAGCAGAAAAACTTCATCACAGCCGCTCCAGCTGGCGGCTCAGCGCCGCGTGCAGCCGGTCCGCAAAGCGGTGCAGCCGCGCTTCGTAGGCGTTCACCGAATGGCTGAAGCGGTTATAGGCGATGACGGCGGGAATGGCGGCGAACAAACCGATGGCGGTGGCGAACAGTGCCTCCGAGATCCCTGGCGCAACCACCGCGAGCGAGCTGTTCTGCTGCGCCCCGATCTGGAAGAAGCTGTTCATGATGCCCCACACCGTGCCGAACAGGCCGACGAAGGGCGCGACCGAGCCGACCGTGGCGAGGAAGGTGAGCCGCGTCGCCAGCCCTTCCGCTTCCTCGGCGACCTGGCTTTCCATCGTCTGCGCCAGCCGTTGCCGCACCCCGTCGCGGTCGCGGTCGGCAGGCGCGGTCTTGGTGGAGCGCCGCCATTCGGCAAACGCCACGCCCGCAACCCGCGCCGACGGGATGTTGTCGCGCGCCTTGTCGCGGGCCAGCGCCTCGAAATCGTCGCTTTGCCAGAAGGCGTTTTCGAACGTGGTGCTCTTGGCGCGCACCCGCCGCATCCGCAGGATGAAGCCGACGATAATCATCCAGCTCCAGATGCTGGCGAGGATCAGGCCGACCATCACCGCCTGCACCACGATATCGGCATCGAGGAACAGTTCCAGCGGATCGAGCCGCGTCGATGGCGCGGCGGCGGTGGTGGCGGCAGCGGCGAGTAAGTCGAAAGCGGTCATCGTGTTCCGGTATCCAGGGCGGGTTCTTCAAGGAAGTTGGCAAAGGCGTCGCGCCATGCTTCGGGCTGGCGGACCGGACGGCCATCGGGGGCAACGAAGCCGACGCGCAGGTCGATATCGGCCAGAAGGGTCTCGTCATCGATCCGCGTCGCGCGCTGCACCATCCGCACGCTGGCGGCGCGCATTTGCGTGCATCGGGTCTCTATCCGAACATCGTCATCCAGCCGTGCCGGGCGGCGATAGCGGATGGAGAGGTCGGCAACGGCATAGGCACCGGTCCCCGCCTCGACCGCCGCGCGCTGGTCGATCTGCAGGCATCGCAGCAGGTCCGACCGCGCCCGCTCGAACCAGCGCAGGTAGTTGGCGTGATAGACCACGCCGGACAGGTCGGTATCCTCGTAATAGGCGCGCACGGCATAGAGGTGGCGTGTGCCCTCGATAAGACCGTCAGGAGGAGTGGGAAGCGCGGACATTGCGGTTTGTGCATTAGCGACTGCGCTGGCGCGGCGGCAAACGAAACATGCGCTGTACAGACATTCCGAAGGCAGGCCGTGCCGCACCTGCGGCAAGCCTACCCTCTCATCCTATGACCTGCGCGCCAGCATCGGTCCCAGCGGCTCACCGCCGAACAGATGGACATGCAGGTGCGGCACCTCCTGATGGCCATGCGCGCCGATATTGGCGAGCAGGCGATAGCCGGGTTCCACCAATTTCAGGTCGCGTGCAACGGTGCCGACCGCGCGCATGAACCCGGCGATTTCGGCTTCGCTTGCGTCGCGCGAAAAGTCGTCGAAGCTGACATAGCGCCCCTTGGGAATGACCAGCACATGCACCGGTGCCTGCGGATTGATATCCTCGAAAGCGAGCGCATGGTCGTCCTCGTACACCGTCTTTGCTGGTATCTCGCCGCGAAGGATCCTGGCGAAGATATTGGCGTCGTCATACGGCTCAGTTGCGTCGATCGGCATCAGCGTCCTCTTGCGGCTTTCTCGTCAAGGCCGGACACCCCGTCGCGCCTGTCCAGTTCGGCCAGCACATCGGCCAGCGGCACATCCTTCGCGCGCAGCAGCACCAGCAAATGGAATAGCAGGTCCGCCGCCTCCGACGTCAGCTCCTCGCGAGTGCCGGCCAGCGCGGCGACGACCGTTTCCACCGCCTCCTCGCCCAGCTTGCGCGCGGGCAGTGCCGGCGCGCTGCCAAGGAGCCTGGCCACATAAGACGACGCAACGTCGCCTGTGCTGCGATCCGCGATGACAGCTTCGAGGCGGGCCAAGGTATCGGTTGCGGGCGTATCCATCGCGCACGACCATGCGTGGCGCCGGACGAATGGTCAATCGCCGGAAGGCGGCTCGTCGCGGTCGATGCGCGATTTGGCAAATTGTCGTCCCACCACCAGGCCAAGCAGCCCCAGCCCGAACAGCGCCATATTGCTAGGTTCGGGGATCGCCGCGCTGTCCTTGGCGGCCAAAGGCGCGCTCATGACCAGGATAGCAAAGGCGGGGAAAAAGCGCATGGCTGCCTGATGACACCCATGCCATCGCCGACAAGCGCGTCCAAGCGACTGTCCCGACTTGGCACCGCTCAGACGGCAGGTGTTACATCCCGCGCAGGAAGTCCGGCGGCGCGCAGGGCGGCGTGCGCCTCGGCAATCGAATGCTGGCCGAAATGGAAGATCGACGCGGCGAGAACCGCGCTGGCGTGGCCTTTCGTCACGCCTTCGACCAAATGGTCCAGCGTGCCCACGCCGCCGCTGGCGATGACCGGGACCGATACCGCATCGGCGATGGTGCGCGTCAGGTCGAGGTCGTAGCCCGCCTTCGTGCCGTCGCCATCCATCGAGGTCACCAGCAATTCGCCCGCGCCCAGCTTCGGCGAGCTTTATCGCATGGGCCACAGCGTCGATACCGGTCGGCTTGCGTCCGCCATGCGTAAAGATTTCCCAATGCCCCGGCGCCACATTCCGCGCATCGACGGAAGCGACGACACACTGGCTGCCGAAACGCGCCGCGATCTCGCTGACTAGTTCGGGCCGTGCCACCGCTGCGCTGTTCACCGCGACCTTGTCCGCCCCTGCCAGCAGCAGCGCGCGCGCATCGTCGGCACTGCGCACGCCGCCGCCCACGGTCAGCGGCATGAAGCACACCGCCGCCGTGCGCCGCACGATATCGAGCAGCGTGCCGCGCCCCTCATGCGTCGCCGAAATGTCGAGAAAACACAGCTCGTCCGCCCCCGCCGCATCATAGGCCTGCGCCTGCTCCACCGGATCGCCCGCATCGCGCAGGTCGACGAAGTTGACGCCCTTGACTACGCGGCCCTCCGCCATGTCGAGGCAGGGTATGACACGCACGCAGACGGTCATGTCTGGGCCGGGAGAGTGACGGTAACGGTAGTCGTTCTTTCGCCGCCGCCCAATGCGGGGAATAGTCCGGCGATAATAAACGGACCGACCAGACCAAAGCCCGCCGCCAATGCGCCCGGTGCCGGACTGCCGTAACGATGCGCAAGCAGATAGGCCGACACGGCGACAATGAACGAGAGGAGACCGAACAACAGCCCCGCGCCAACGTCGATCGTCCCCCAGCCTACTGCAAGCCACAGCAGCGGGCTTAGCAGGAACCATGCTTTGATCATGTGACGCGCACCGCGCGGTGGGTGGGGTTGGTATTTATCCTTCGAGACGGTTCAGCCTTCGGCTTCACTTCCTCAGGACGAACGGCGGAGAGAACTGTATCACGAAATCCGTTCGTCCTGAGGAACGAAGGACGACAGTCCGAAGACGTGTCTCGAAGGATCACGCCCGCGCCGCCATTGCCAGCGCCGCCGCGAGGTCCAGTCGCCCGTCGTACAGCGCACGGCCCGTAATTACGCCCTCGATCCCGTCCTGCGCATGCATCGACAGGATATGGATATCGTCCAGCCCCTTCACCCCGCCACTTGCGATCACGGGCAGGTCGGTGCGGTGCGCCAGTTCCAGCGTCGCGTCGATATTGCAGCCCTTCAGCATCCCGTCGCGCCCGATATCGGTGAACAGCAGCGCGGCGACGCCCGCATCCTCGAACCGGCGCGCCATATCATGCACCGGCACGTCGGAGACTTCGGCCCAGCCATCGGTCGCCACCATGCCGTCGCGCGCATCGACCGCCACCACGATGCCGCCTTCGTATTCGCGCGCCATCGCCTTCACGAAATCGGGATCTTTCAGCGCGGCGGTGCCGATAACGATGCGCGCCACGCCCGCCTCGAACCAGCCCGCCACATCGGCAGGCGTGCGGATGCCGCCGCCCAGTTGCACATGGCCGGGAAACGCCGCGACGATGGTCTCCACCGCCGCGCGATTGACCGCGCCGCCTGCGAACGAGCCGTCGAGATCGACAACATGCAGATGCTCCGCGCCTGCCTCGGCGAACAGCACGGCCTGCGCGGCGGGATCGTCGCCATAGACGGTCGCGCGGTCCATATCCCCTTCGGCGAGACGGACGACCTGTCCGGCCTTCAGGTCGATTGCGGGAAAGACGATCATGGACGTTCCTCTGTAGGCGATCCCCAGCGCAGGCTGGGGTCTCCCGCCGCTTGGTCGTGCTTCGCTGAAGGAGACCCCGGCCTGCGCCGGGGATCGGGTGTTTGTGTCAGGGCCGCCATGCCAGAAACCTTTCCAAAAACGCCAGCCCGTACCCTTGGCTTTTCTCCGGATGGAACTGCACGCCGATGGCCGTGCCGGTCCGCACCGCCGCCGTCACCGGACCACCGTGATCGGTCGTCGCGCAAACCGCCTCGTGCCCGCGAAAGGCGTAGCCGTGCAGGAAATACGCCTCGCCCGCCGCGACCAGCGTTTCCCCGTCGACAGGCTGCACCGCGTTCCAGCCCATATGCGGCACTTTCACGCCCTCCGAAGGCTGCATCGGTTCGACCGTGCCCGGCACCCAGCCCAGCCCGCGATGCCGCCCCTGCTCCAGCCCTTCCTCCGCCATAAGCTGCATCCCCACACAAATACCGAGAAACGGCACGCCGTCTTCGAGAACGCGCCGCTCCATCGTTTCCACCATATCGGGCAGCGCCGACAGCCCCTGCATGCAGGCAGCGAAGGAGCCGACACCGGGCAGCACGATGCGGTCCGCCTTGGCAATCTGCGCCGTATCGTCCGTCACCAGCACGGGCGCGCCGACGGCTTTCAGCGCGTTCTCGACGGAGTGGAGATTGCCGGCGCCGTAGTCGATGAGGGCGAGTGTCATGAGATCTCTTGCTCGCTCACGCTCGGTGCTGTGCCGTCCCGCGCCCCCTCCCGACCACCCACAAAAGTATATTGCCGTGGGTGGTCGGGAGGCGTGGGACGCACAGCAAGCGGAGGACGGATGTCCAGAGCGCAACAAGACTCGGGAGGGGGAGCGGGATGGCACAGCAAGGGAGGGCGGATGCCCAACCGCACTCGACAAAGACTCTCCCTACCCACCAAGCTGGCCCTTGGTGCTGGGCACCGCGTCACCCTTGCGCGCATCGCGCTCCACCGCCTGCCGCAGCGCGCGGGCGAAGCCCTTGTAGATCGCCTCGCAGATGTGGTGGTTGTTCACACCATACAGCAGCTCGACATGCAGGGTCAGGCCAGCCGCCTGTGCGACCGAATGGAACCAGTGCTCGATCAGCTCGGTGTCCCATTCGCCCAGCTTTTCCTGGCTGAAGCCCGCGCGCCACACCAGGAACGGACGGCCCGAAATATCCAGCGCCACCCGCGCCAGCGTCTCGTCCATCGGCGAATAGGCAAGGCCATAACGCCCGATCCCCGCCTTCTCCCCCAGCGCCTCGCGCAAACGCCTGCCCCAGTGCAATCGCGCTGTCTTCGGTGGTGTGGTGCTGGTCCACATGCAGGTCGCCGTCGATCCGCATGGTGATGTCGATCAGCGAATGGCGGCTGACCTGTTCGACCATGTGGTCGAGGAAACCGATGCCGGTCGAGACGTCGTATTGCCCGGTGCCATCCAGATCGACGGTAATCGCGATCTTCGTTTCGGCGGTGTCGCGGCGGATGGTGGCTGTTCGCGGGGAGGAGGTGCGCATGTTCGGGGCATGTTCGGAAGCATGGGGGCGCGGTAGCGGGTGGCGTACGGGTTGGGCAACCGCAGAAACGTCGCGCGCGACCCTTGCCATCCGCCCACACGCATCATTTGCGCACTTGACCCCGCCCCCGCCCGCCGCCACCTGCTGTGCCATGAGCGACGAGACGCCCGACAGCCTGATCCCCTATGACGATATCGTGCAGGAGGCCCTGCGCGCCGTGGTCGGCAATGTGCTGCGCGAAATACAGGACGGCGGCAGCGAATTGCCGGGCGCGCACCATTTCTACATCACGTTCAAGACCGCGGCGGAAGGCGTCGACATCCCCAACTCGCTGCGCGAACGCTTCCCCGATGAAATGACCATCGTGTTGCAGAACAAGTTCTGGGATCTGGAAGTGGGCGAAGACGAGTTCGGCGTCGGCCTGACCTTCAACCAGATCCCTGCCAAGCTGACCGTGCCCTATGCCGCGATTACCAGCTTCGTCGATCCGGCGGTGGATTTCGGCCTGCAATTCCAGGCCAGCGTGGCCGACATGGCGCCGGAACATGCCGATACGGGCGAGAATGACGCGGTCGAAGACAATGCCGTGGACGCCGAGCCGATCGAAGACGGCAGCAATGTCGTGACCGTCGATTTCGGGCGGAAGAAATAATGGCGCGGATGAGGCGAACCAAAAAGGGCAATGTCGCCGGACCGTCCGACAATCCGGCGGCCAACCTGCTGTTCGCCGATATCCTGATGCGCACCGGTTCCTATGCGGTCAAAGAGATCGTGCAGCGCCGGATGCTCAAGGACCGCTACGACAAGCAGACCGCGAAAGAGATCGTGCACAATCGGTCGCTGGCGAAAACCGCGACGTCGTTCGTCGTGGCAAAGGTCGCCACCAAGTCGCTGCCCGGCGCGCTGGTGGTCGGCGGCGGGATGCTGGTGAAGACGCTGTTCGACCGCAGCCAGTCCTATCGCGCGGCCAAGAAGGCGGGCGATGACGCGCTGGCCGAGCGGATCGAGGACTAGCGCAGGACCGTCCCGTGCAGGGCCACCCGTGCAGGGCCGCCCAGTGTGGCCACATAGTTGATATCCGCCCCCGCTTGCTGGCATGGAACGCGCATGACCCCCAGCCCCACCCCCGCTCACACCAGAACTCCACCGGCGCGGGCTGATGTTTATCCTGTCCTCCCCCTCCGGCGCGGGCAAGACCACCATTTCGCGCATGTTGCTGGATGGGGACGAGCGGATCAAGCTGTCCGTCTCGGTCACCACACGCCCGCCCCGCCCCGGCGAGGTGGACGGAGTGCATTACCACTTCGTCTCCGATGCCGAGTTCGATGCGATGGTGGAGGAGGACGATTTCTACGAATACGCGCCGGTGTTCGACTATCGCTACGGCACGCCCAAGGGCCGCATCCGCAACGCGCTGAAAGACGGGCAGGATTTCCTGTTCGACATCGACTGGCAGGGAACGCAGCAGCTGTATCAAAAGGACCAGCAGGACGTGGTTCGCGTCTTCATCCTGCCCCCCAGCATAGAGGAACTGCGCCGCCGCCTGGAGTCCCGCGCGCAGGACGCCAGCGACATAATAGACGCCCGCATGGAACGCGCCCGCAGCGAAATCAGCCACTGGGACGCCTATGACTATGTGGTCATCAACGACGATGTGGACACATGCTTCGCCAAGGTCGCGCGGATACTGGCGGCGGAACGGATGAAGCGGCAGCGGCAGACTGGGTTGATACCGTTTGTGCGAGAATTGATGGGGTAGTTGCGAGTATCTGCTGACAATTTTGTTTCTCGCAGAGGCCGCAGAGGAAAGAGAGACACTGAGAAGATAAAGCGAAACGGTGAAGCGCCGCAGGCAATTTCATGTTTCACACGAAGTCACGAAGATGTTGCACGAGGCCGGATCCTCAGTACAGCACCTTCGTGTCTTCGTATCTTCGTGTTTTCGTTTCGTGTGAACAAACAGGACAAAAGCGCTACGCGCGAAAAAATAGACCCTCAGCGCCTCTCTTTCCTCTGCGTTTCTGCGAGAAACCACTTCTACCCCGACATCTGCGACAAGTGCGTCCGATAAAGACGAATAGCCGCAAGCGACCCCGATTGCTGACACTAAGATGTTAGTTCTGTGGCTACGAAAACAGACACGTCCGCGTCGCACGTTAGCAGTTGTAACCACTGGTTACATATTGTAGGGCTCCTGAGAAAGGAGACGACAATGTACGACATGATCAAAACTCAATTGAACGCGGCTCTTCCCTTTGTGAGCCACAATGGAATCGAGGTAACAGAGGTCGCTGACGGAGCAGGCACGGCGGTGTTCAAAGAGACACCAAACAGTCTGAACCATATTGGCTCACAGCACGCAGGCGGATTGTTTACTGTTGGGGAGGCAGCGTCCGGGGCCGCTATGTCAGGCGCGTTTGCATCGGTCATTCTGAATGTACTGCCTCTCGCGAGCGGTGCCGAGATCAAATACTTTAAAGTCGCCAAAGGCGATATCACCGCATTGGCCAAGACCAGTACCCCTGGACAAGAATTGCTCGCTGCTCTCGAAAAGGACGGTGTAGCAAAGTTCAAAGTAGACGTGCTGCTGCACAACGCTGATGGTGAAACGATCGGCGAAATGGTGGTGTTGTGGAACGTAAGGAAACGCAGATAGACAGCGGTGGCACCCGCGCGACGTATCGCCATGGGAACCTGCGTGAAAGCGCATTGGCCGAGGCCCATCGCAGTCTGATGGATAACGGCGAACTGGGTTCACTTCGCTCAATGGCAAAGGTGCTCGGCGTCAATCACGCTGCATTGTACCGCCATTTCGCGGACAAGGACGCATTACTGATAGCCTTGGCGGCTGACGGGTTCGCTAATCTTGCAGCCAACTTGCAGGAAGCGTCGAACTTGGCTGGTGTCGTCGAGCGTTACATCGCCTTCGCCGTGCATAAAAGCGGCTTGTATGAAGTCATGATGTCACGTCAGAACGATGCTTTTGGTCCTGACGGAAGCTTGCGGCAATCGCTTCAGGTAATCCTTTCGGCCATTCGCTGCGTGCTTGGTGAGCATACTACCGATTTCGAGATCAAAAAGCTTTGGGTGTTGTTACATGGCGCCATCAGTCTGCAAGCCAGCGGGGCATTAATGCCGCGTGACGAGAAAGCCCTTAGTGGCTTCGTGATCGCGATGCTCGACAAGCATTTGGCCAAATAATCGATACGCGACTGCTGACCGAAGGCGCTTGGCCTTTTAAATTAATGACCTTGCGTAAAAGACACGTCATCCACAGATGAATACGCCGCTTCGACAAGCTGCGTTCTAAAAGCCACCTCTCGCAAAACACCCAAGTTCCGCAAATCGGCAATCAGCTGGCACTCGTTAAATACAGACTGGCAACTATCCAGGCTAATCGAAGGAGATTGGACAAATCTCTCCAGCGATGCAAAGAAAAACCTAACCCATTTCCCTTTTCCGGTTCGGAGCGCGATGACTGCTTTTTCCCTTATTCGTAGCTCGCCCGCAGCCGTCCTCGCCCTGTTCGCTCTGGCGCTCGGTGGCTGCTCGCCGCTCGGTGCTTTCAATTCTCTCATCCCCAAGGATGGCGGGACGCAGCAAATTGTAAAGGATGCCTCCTTCGGTCCGCTGGTCCGGCAAAAGCTGGACCTGTACCGGCCTGATGGAACGGACGCCGATGCGGCGAACCTCGACCTTCCGGTCATTGTCTTCATCCACGGTGGCTCGTGGCAGGACGGGAACAAGGATGGCTATTCCTTTGTCGGCCGGGCGCTTGCCTCGCGCGGGTTTCTGGTCGCGGTTCCGAATTACCGGCTGGTTCCCGAAGTCCGCTACCCGTCGTTTCTGGAAGACAACGCCGCGGCGGTACGGTGGGTAATCGACAATGCCGCCGCCTATGGTGGCGACCCCTCGCGCATCGTGCTCGTCGGCCACTCGGCGGGGGCTTACAATGCGGCCATGCTCACGCTCGACGAGCGGTGGCTGGGAAGTGCGCGGCGGAACGTGAAGGGGTTTGTCGGGCTTGCCGGCCCATACGATTTCCTGCCGCTGGATGGCGACGTCACCCGCGCGGCGTTCGGGAATGCGGAAAAGCCGGAGACCACCCAGCCGATCGCGTTCGCGACGCCGGACGATCCGCCGGTCCTGCTCCTGCACGGTGCAAAGGATACGACCGTCTATACCCGCAACAGCGAGACCTTGCGCGACCGGCTGGTGCAAACGGGGGCAGATGCGGAGGTGAAGATTTATCCCGAACTCGGACACATCGAAATCCTGACCGCCCTGTCCCGCCCGTTTCGCGGAAAGGCACCTGTGCTGGACGACACCGCGACATTTGCAAAAGACGTTTCGCGCCGACCATGAGTTCACGCGATTACCGCTGCTGGCTAAACCATTTTCCTACACAACCGACGCCTGCCATACTCGCAACGCTCTTTCAAAACCGAATATGCCGCAACGAAAAAGCCCCGCCAGATGGCGGGGCTTTCGCGTGTTTTATTGAACCGACAGGGCGCGCTTAAAAAGCAGCGCTCTGTATGTATTTCGTCAACGTGCCGCGCCGCCATCGGCGAACGGACAAAAACCCGGTCCAAGCCTAAACTTCCCTAAACTTCCAGCTTGAAAACGACCCGGTCAGTCTCCGCCGGGATCGACGAAATTGCCTGCGCCGACATTGGCGTTCACCACGCCACCGTCGATCGGGATGGTAGTGCCGACGACATAGTCGCCCGCGCGGCTGAGGAGGTAGATCGCGCCTGCCGCCATGTCCTCGGTCACGCCGATGCGGCGGCTGGGGATGCCCTTTTCGACCATGTCGGCATTGTCGCGGGCGGCGCGGTTCATCGCGCTGGGGAAGGCGCCGGGGCCGATGCCGTTGACCACGATATTGTGCCCGACCAACTCCGCCGCCATCCGCCGCGTCAGGTGGATGAGACCTGCTTTAGATGCCTGATAGGGATAAGTCGGCCACGGGTTGGTCTTCATCCCGTCGATGCTGGCGATCATCAGCACCTTGGCGGGCCGATCCTTGGTCGCAGCGGCCTTCAACAGCGGCAGCAACTTCTGGGTCAGGAAGAACGGCGTCTTGACGTTCAGGTCCATCGTGCGGTCCCAGCCCGCTTCGGTGAACGTCTCGAACGGTTCGCCCCATGCCGCGCCGGCATTGTTGACCAGCAGGTCCAGCTTTTCCTCGCGGTCAGCCAGATCGTCCGCCAGCCGCTGGATGCCGTCCATCTGCGACAGATCGCCAGTCAGGCCGATGACTTTGTCGCCAAGCTCGGCGGCGGTTTCGTCCACCTGCTCCTTCTTGCGGGCGACGATGTAAACCTTGGCGCAGCCAGCCTCCAGCAAGCCCTCCACGATCATCTTGCCGATGCCGCGCGATCCGCCCGTCACCAGTGCTATCCTGCCTTCGAGGCCGAACAGGTCCGTCAGTTTCATCATGTGTCTTGCTCCTGAAAAAGTGCCGTCGTTGCGAGGAGCGAAGCGAGGCGGCAATCCATAGCGTATCGCTCAGATGCCCTGGATTGCCGCGCTTCGCTCGCCATAACGCACTAATACCCCTGCAACTGCGCCACGCGCTCGGTATGGTAATAGGCGTCGCCGAGGAATTCCTGCAACGCGCGGTCGCGTTTCATATAAAGGCCGATGTCGTATTCGTCGGTCATGCCGATGCCGCCATGCATCTGGACGCCTTCCTTGACGGCGAGACCCGCTGCGGTGGCGACCTTGGCCTTGGCGACAGAGACCATCAGCTCGGCCTTGTCGCTGTCCGCATCGAGCAGCTGCTGGGCTTTAATGGTTACGGCGCGGGCAATTTCGACTTCGGAATAAAGGTGCGCGGCGCGGTGCTGCAATGCCTGGAATTCGCCGATCAACTTGCCGAACTGCTTGCGCTGCTTGAGGTAGTCGACGGTCATGTCCATCGCCCCGCGTGCCACGCCGACACCCTCCGCCGCCGCGCCGATGCGGCCTGCGTTTAGCATCGCGTTCAGGATCTCGCGCCCGCCATCGACTTCGCCGATGACCGCGTCGCCATCCAGCTCCACCCCGTCGAAGGTGGTGTGCGTCGCCATCGAGCTGTCCACCAGCCGGACGCTGTCATGGCTCATGCCGTTTGCGTCCTTGGGCACGGCGAACAGGGTGATGCCCTCGGCGTCGCTGTCCGACCCGGAGGTGCGCGCGGCGACCACCAGCATGTCGGCGCTGGCGCCTTGCAGGACGAAGTCCTTCTTGCCCGACAGCTTGAAGCCATTGCCCGACTTCTCGGCCTTGGTGGCGATGCGTTCCGGACGATGCTTCGCACCTTCGTCGATTGCGACGGCATAGACCGACTTGCCCTCGACCACACCGGGCAGATAGCGTTCGCGCAGTTCCGCGCTGCCGTGCTTCAAAGCAGTCGTGGCCAGCACCGATGTGGTCAGAAACGGCGACGGCGTCAGGTTGCGGCCGATTTCTTCCAGAACGATGCCCGCCTCGACATGGCCCATGCCCAGCCCGCCATCGTCCTCGCCGACAAGGATGCCGTTGAGACCAAGCTCCGCGAACTGCTCCCACAGGCCGTGGCCGAAGCCGTCCTTGCAATCGCGGTCGCGCCAGTGGCGCAGCTGTTTCGCGATGCTGCCTTCTTCGGCCATGAAACCGCTGGCGGTCTCGGCCAGCATGGCCTGATCGTCGTCGTGATAAAGTGGCATGATCTCTCCGTGCGCGGACTTGCGCCGCGTTGTAATTGCAAAGGTTTTTGACGTTTACCCGCCCGGCAGTTCCAAGATGCGCTTGCTGATGACGTTCAGCATGACTTCGCTGGTGCCGCCCTCGATACTGTTGGCCTTGGTGCGCAGCCAGCCGCGCGGGGCCTTGCCGCCGCCGGTATCCTCGCTGTCCCATTCCAGGCTGCGCGAACCGCCTGCGCTCATCATCAATTCGTGGCGGCGCTTGTTCAGCTCGGTGCCGACATATTTCATCATGTTGGGCTGCGCCGGATGCGCCTTGCCGACCTTGATCTCGTCGAGGAACTTCTCGCCCATCGCGCCATAGGCCAGCGCATCGACATCGAACGCCGCGAGGTCGGCGCGCAAGATCGGATCGAGCTCTCCGGCGTGCCTGCAGCATCGCTGCCCCGATGGCGCTGGTCCGGTCGCCGCCCTCGGCACCGGAAATCATCTCGCGTTCGTGACCGAGCAAATATTTCGCCACGTCCCAGCCGCGATTGATCTCACCCACGAACTGGTCTTTGGGGACTTTCACGTCATCGAAAAATGTTTCGCAAAACGGGCTATTGCCGCTGATCAGCAGGATCGGCTTGGTGCTCACCCCCTCGCTCGCCATGTCGAACAGCATGAAGGTGATGCCCTTGTACTTGTCCGCCTTGTCGGTGCGCACCAGGCAGAATATCCAGTCTGCCTCGTCGGCGTAGCTGGTCCAGATCTTCTGGCCGTTGACGACCCAATGGTCGCCCGCATCTTCGCCGAAGGTCTGCATCGAAACGAGGTCGGACCCGCTGCCCGGTTCGGAATAGCCTTGGCACCAGCGGATTTCCCCGCGCGCAATTTCGCCTAGGTAATGGACCTTTTGCTCTTCGGTGCCGAACTTCAGCAGCGCGGGGCCAAGCATCCAGATGCCGAAGCTACTGAGGGGCGAGCGGGCATTGATCGCCGCCATTTCCTGCCGCAGCACCTTGGCTTCGGCGGCGGACAGGCCCGCGCCACCATAGGCCTTCGGCCATGCGGGAACGGTGTAGCCCTTGGCCACGCATGTTTCGAACCAGGCTTTTTGCGCATCGCTCTTGAACGTCGCGTTGCGGCCGCCCCAATAGACGTCTTCCTCGTCACGCACCGGCTCGCGCATTTCGGGCGGGCAGTTGGCTTCCAGCCACGCGCGGGTTTCGGTGCGGAAGGTATCGATATCGGTCATCGGTTCGCTCTCCTGAGTATGTTTGTTGCCGATGAATGTGCGGCAGGCAGACGCTTGACGCAAGCGTAAAGCAGACGGGCCGTGGCACACCGGCGATGCCGTAGCGGCAACGAGTTTGCGTTTGACGCAGGGCAAGGCACGGCTACCCTGCAACGCCTTACGCGAAGGGGAGAATTGCGTGGCCTTCACAACCGGAAAGCTACCGCTGGGCCTGCGCATGGCGCATGGGTCGGGGGCCGTTGCATTCGGTATCAAGGACGGCGGGTTTTCGTTTTTCCTGCTGCCGTTCTACAACCTCGTGCTGGGCGTCGATGCCGCCATCGTGGGTGCTGCGCTGGCGACGGCGCTGGTCGTCGATGCGCTGATTGACCCGCTGCTGGGGCATCTGTCAGACCGGACCTACACGAAATGGGGGCGGCGCCTTCCGTGGCTGTATATTGCGCCGATCCCGCTTGCGGTCTTGTGGACGCTGCTGTGGTCGCCGCCCTTTTCCGGCACGCCGGGGTTCTGGGACATCCTGGCGATTGCGGTCGGGGTGCGGTTCCTGTTGTCAGCCTGTGAAGTTCCATCGCAGTCTCTGGTCGCGGAAATTACCGAGGATTACGACGAGCGCACCACGCTGTTCCGGTTCCGCTTTCTGGCCGGCTGGCTGGGCGGGCTGGCGATGATGGTACTGGCGTTCAGCGTCTTCCTGCCCACGCCGGAGGCGCAATTGCAGCGTGAAGGCTATGCGATGTACGGCTTGTTCGGTGCGATATTCATGGCGATATCGGTGATGGGATCGGCGGCTTTGCAGCACCGGCTGGTCGCGCATCTACCGGCGCAGCGCCCGCCGCCCTTTTCGCTGACAGGCGCATTTGCCGAGATATTCGACGCATTTCGGGAACGGGCTTTCATCATTTTCGCGCTTGGAGGCCTCGCCGCCTATGTCGCGCAGGGGATGACCTTTTCCATCACGCAATATGTCAACCTCTATGTCTGGCAGTTCAACGACACCGCGTTCCAGTTCTATCCCGCCGTACTGTTCTCATCCGTCGTGGCCATGTTCGTGCTGGTCGCGCCGCTGCACGCGCGCTGGGGCAAGCCCGGCACGGCCTGGCGCGCCGCCTTGCTGGGCGCACTGTTCTATTTCATCCCCTATGTCCTGTATCTCGCAGATGCGTGGCCCACACCCGGAACGCTTGCCAGCACTGCGGCGATCTACGTCTCCTATTTCTTCGCCAACACCGCCAGCGTCATCGCGCTGATTTCCGCGACATCGATGGTGGCGGAAATCGTCGAGGCGTATGAGGAACGCACCGGCAAGCGCGCAGAGGGAACGTTCTTTTCAGGCAACTGGCTGGTGCAGAAATGCGCGACCGGCGGCGGTATCCTGCTGACCAGTTTCATCGTCGGGCAGGCGGGAATCGCACCAGGCACGGCGCAGGCCGATGTCGGCGCGGATGCAGTGCGGACGATCGTGCTGCTGTATCTGGCCTTCGCCGTCGTACTGGCGGGCATCGCGGCGTTTTGGCTGGGCCGGTTTCCCATCACGCGCGAACAGCACGAGGCGCGGCTGGCGCGACGTGGTTCGGCACCCGGTGTTCCGCCGATCGAGAAACCTGAACCCTTGGCCTGAGCGTCCAAGCGTGCAACGGACATGACAACGCATTTATTTTGAAGAGGAAGAGGCACCATGGATTTCGAACCCACCGACCGGCAGACCCATTGGCGCGACCGCGTGCGCGACTTCATCGAAGCCAACGTCCGTCCCAATCTCGACACCTATGCGAAGCAGGACGCCGAGGGCGAACGCTGGAAAGTGTTGCAGGTTATCGAGGACCAGAAAGCCAAGGCCAAGGATGCCGGCGTCTGGAACCTGTTCATGCCGCCCCGCGGACAGCTGAGCCATGTCGACGACACGTATGAGTTCGAAGGACCGGGCCTGACCAATCTCGAATATGCGCTGTGCGCCGAGGAAATGGGCCGCATCGGCTGGGCCAGCGAAGTGTTCAATTGCTCCGCGCCCGACACCGGCAACATGGAAGTGTTCCACCGCTATGGCACCCGCGCGCAGAAGGACGAGTGGCTGACGCCGCTGATGAACGGGGACATTCGCAGCGCCTTCCTGATGACCGAACCCTTCGTCGCCAGTTCCGACGCGACGAATATCGAAACCCGTATCGAGCGCGACGGCGACGAATACGTCATCAACGGCCGCAAATGGTGGTCAAGCGGCTTGGGCGATCCGCGCTGCAAGGTCGCCATTGTCATGGGCAAGACCGATCCGGAGGCCAACCGGCACCAGCAGCAATCCATGATCCTGATGCCGATCGAAGCGAAGGGCGTAAATATCATCCGGCACCTGCCCGTATTCGGTTACGACGATGCGCCGCACGGCCATATGGAAGTCGAGATGACCGATGTGCGCGTGCCCGCCACCAACCTGCTGCTGGGCGAAGGGCGCGGGTTCGAAATCGCGCAGGGCCGCCTCGGGCCGGGCCGCATCCATCACTGCATGCGGACCATCGGCGTGGCCGAGGAAGCGCTGGCAAAGATGTGCAGCCGCCTGCAATCGCGCGAAGCGTTCGGCAAGCCCATTTACAAGCATTCGGTCTGGGAAGAACGCGTTGCGCGCGCCCGTATCGACATCGACATGACGCGCCTGCTGTGCCTGAAAGCCGCCGACATGATGGACAAGGTGGGCAACAAGTCCGCCAAACAGGAAATCGCCATGATCAAGGTGCAGGCGCCGAACATGGCGTTGAGCATCATCGACGACGCAATCCAGGCCCATGGCGGCGGCGGCGTGTCCAACGATTACGGTCTGGCACAAGCCTACGCCCACCAGCGCACACTGCGGCTGGCGGACGGTCCGGACGAGGTCCATGCGCGCTCCATCGCCCGCATCGAGTTCGCCCGCCATGCGCCCATGCCGGACGACACGGCGAACGCGCTGAAGGGTCAGGGCAATTCGGCGAGCGCGGGTGGCGCGGCGGCAAGTGCCAGTGCTGCATAAGCAGACGATACGATGACGAAAGCTGCCATTCTGGAAGCGCCGGGTGAACCGCTGGTCATCGCGGATATTGCGCTGGCCGATCCGATGCCGCACGAAGTGCTGATCGACACGCGCGCGTGCGGACTGTGCCATTCGGACCTGCACTTCATCGACGGTGCCTATCCCCACGCCCTGCCCCTTGTGCCCGGTCACGAGGCGGCAGGCGTGGTGCGCGCTGTCGGCAGTGAAGTGGGTTCGGTGAAGCCGGGCGATCACGTCGTCACCTGCCTTTCCGCGTTCTGCGGCCAGTGCGAGTTCTGCGTCACCGGGCACATGGCGTTGTGCCTTGGCGGCGCAACCCGCAGGCCGAAGGATGCCGCCCCCCGCCTGTCCCGTGACGGGCAAGCGATGCAGCAACTGCTGAACCTGTCGGCGCTGTCCGAACAGATGCTCATCCACGAAAACGCCTGCGTCGCCATCGACAAGGACATGCCGCTGGACCGCGCCGCGATCCTGGGGTGCGCGGTGACAACGGGTGCAGGCGCGGTGTTCAACGCGGCAAAGATCGTGCCGGGCGAGACCGTAGCGGTGGTCGGTTGCGGCGGGGTCGGGCTGGCGACGGTCAATGCGGCAAGGATTGCGGGTGCGGGCAAGGTCATTGCGCTCGACCCGCTGCCGGAAAAACGCGCGCTGGCCGAAACGCTGGGCGCAACGCACAGCTTCGATCCGACGGCGGAAGGCGTGGCGAAAGAGATCGTCGCGCTGACCGGCGGCGGCGTGCATTACGCCATCGAGGCGGTCGGGCGGCAAGCCAGCGCGGACATGGCAGTCAAGCTGCTCCGGCGCGGCGGCACCGCTATCGTGCTGGGCATGATGCCGCTGGACTGCAAGGTCGGTTTGGGCGCGATGGATCTGCTCGGCGGCAAGAAGCTGCAAGGTGCGATCATGGGCTTCAACCACTTCCCGGTCGACTTGCCGCGCCTCGTCGATTTCTACCTGCGCGGCTTGCTCGACCTCGATACGATTATTGCCGAACGCATCGGGCTGGACGAGGTCAATGCCGGGTTCGACAAGCTGCGTGAAGGACACGCTGCGCGCAGTGTGGTGATGTTCGACTGATGGCGGGAGAAGACACAATCGATTACCAGGCGGAAATGGTCGGCACCATCGCGGTGCCCGAGAAGGACAGGCTGGACGAAACGGTCCTGACCGAATGGTTCGCGGCAAATGTCGACGGGTTCGCCGGGCCGTTGTCGATGACCAAGTTCAAGGGCGGCCAGTCCAACCCGACCTATCGTATCGATACGCCAGACCGCCGCTATGTGCTGCGCCGCCAGCCTTTCGGAAAACTGCTGCCTTCCGCCCATGCGGTGGACCGGGAGTATCGCGCGATGGCAGGCTTGCACCCCACCGGTTTCCCCGTGCCCCAGCCCTTCGCCCTGTGCGAGGATGCGGACGTCATCGGGTCCAAGTTCTTCGTGATGAGCATGGCGGACGGGCGCAATCTGTGGGACGGCGCGCTGCCCGACAGCACTCCGGAACAACGCCGCGCCATCTACCATGCCATGATCGACACGATGGCGGACCTGCACCTGAAAGACCCCGCCGAAATCGGCCTGGGCGAGTTTGGCAAGCCACAGGATTATTGCGCGCGGCAGATTGCCCGGTGGTCCAAGCAGTACAAGCTGTCCGAAACCGAAACCATGCCGCAGATGGACCGGCTGATCGAATGGTTGCCCGAGACCATTCCGCCGCAACAGGGATCGAGCGTGGTGCATGGCGATTACCGGCTCGACAATCTGATTTTCGCCGCCGATGCGCCCGAAGTGATCGCCGTGCTTGACTGGGAGCTGTCGACGCTGGGCGATCCGGTGGCGGATTTCTCCTATCTCATGCTCAACTGGTTCCAGCCTGCCGATGGCCGTGCCGGTCTGGAAGGGCTGGACCTGACGGCGCTGGGCATCCCGACGGTAGCCGAAGCGGTGGACCGCTATGTCGCCAAGACCGGTTACGACGTGCCGCCGATGGACTGGTATTTCGCCTACAACCTGTTCCGGCTGGCCGGCATCATGCAAGGCATCAAGAAACGCGTCATCGACGGTACGGCGTCTTCCGCCCACGCCAAGACGATGTCAGAACGCGTCGCCCCGCTCGTGGCACGCGCGCACCAGTTCGCGATAGCGGCGGGAATGCCCGACTAACCAACTCGCCTTAGAAGGTGCGCGACCAGCGCAACGCCATGCCCGCATCGTCCTGCGCGTTGCGGTAATGCCCCGGTTCGCGCCGGACGTAGGCACTGGCCTGCGCATCGCCGCCCAGAACAGTACCGCGCCAGGCTAATTCGCCCATCATCTCGCGCCCATCTGGCGAAAGCGGGAGCGCACGGGTGCCGTAGACCGCACTCTCGCGTCGCGTAGTCATAGGCAATCGGGAGATCGAACAGCAGGCCGCCACTCTCGACGCGCAAGGGCTGCGACAGGCGGAATCCGATGCTGTCTGCTTGCTGGAATACGCCGCCGCGATCGACATCGAACGACCACGCCGCCGTATCGAACGAAGACCCCGCGCCCACCACGCCGGTTTGCGCCGCGACGGTCCGGCCATACCGCATCGCGCCGCCTATCCGCCATCGCGCCAACGGCTTTGCGGACCAAGTGACATCGACGAACATCGACCGCGCACCGCGCGCGCCAAAACCTGTATCGAATGCAGCGCCAAGGATCGTGCGCTCTTCATCGAGCAGGGTCAGGCCCAACGACGTATCCAGACCACCGAACCTGCGATCTGCAGTAAGCGAAAACGTCTGCATGGCCAGCCCGTCGCGCGTAGTGTCGATAGCGAAATCCGTGCCCGTCCGAAATTGCTGCACCAGCGCGTTTCCGGCGCTCGCGCTGGCGGTCAGGCCCCATGCTCCTAGCGAATGACGCACCGCGACGGCGGCATCGCTGCGGCTCATCATGCCCGTATCGCCGCTCGCGTCCGATGCGACCATGAACGCGGGTTGCGAGCGCCCCTGCAACTGCGCCGTAAGGCTGTTGCCGGATGTGGCGAAGCCCAGTGCCAGCTGCGTGTCCGGCGAGAGGCGTGCCGCAACCCGTCCTGCCAGAACGCGCGCCTGTTCCACGCTATCCGGTGACAGGCTCAGCGGCGCAAGCTCACGCGATCCGGATGCGTCGATAGTGAAGGCGAGCGAAACGCCCGGACCGCCCGCCGCTACCTGCCGCGTCCCGGACGAGACCGCGCCATGCAATCGCTGGCGAACCGCGCCGCTCCGCAACCGCGAACCAAGATCGAAATTGTAGGCCCGGCCGTATTTGTCGGTAATGACAGTGTCCAGAGGCACATCGGTCAGTGCCCCGCCCATCGGCGCGGACCCGGTGCCGCCAACCCCAGTCAGCGCCACGGCGACCGTGCTGCCCGCCAATGTCGTGGCGCCCGCCGGTTGCAGCGCGCGTGCAATATCCAGAATGCCCCGCCCGTAAATCGCGTCGGCCCCTGCGTCGCCAGCATCGCGTGCGCTGTCGAGCAGGATTTCCACGATTTGCTCGCCCGTCAGGTTCGGGAATGCCTGTGCCAGCAAGGCGACCGCACCAGCCACCTGCGGCGCAGAGAAACTGGTGCCGGAAAACAGGGTAACAAAGCGACTGCCATCGTCGCGCGTAGTGATGCGCAACTCGCCATCTTCGTAAGTGCAGCAGATGCGCTCGCCACGGGCCGTCAGATAGCTGGCCGAAAGATTGCCCGCGCGGTTGCTGAAACCGGAAATAGTGCCGTCGTCGCCCACCGATCCGACGATGATGACGCTGTCGCCGCCCGCCTGCAATATGCCAGCGGCGAATGGGTCGGGCTGGTTGGGGTCGATATCGGGGTCGTCGTCCACGTCGCCGTCGTTTCCGGCGGATACGATGATGACGAGGCCCGCTTCACGGGCCCGCTCGATGGCATTGATCGTGGAGCGACCTGCCCCTCCGCCGCCGAGGCTCAGATTGACGACGCGGGCACCGCTGCTGACGGCCTGGTCGATCCCTTCTGCAATGGCGCTGCCTGAAAAAAGGCATCCGTCGAGCGTCGCATCGGTTTCCGTTGCGCAAGTGCCCGGCCGGTCGGCGCGCAGGGCGAGGATGGTTGCATCGTACGCGATGCCGACCACGCCGGTATTGTCGCGCGCAGCCGCCGCGATCAGTGCGACATTGGTGCCGTGGTCATCCTCTGCCTCGACCGTCGCGTTCCCTGCCACATCGCGGGAATCGGGATGGAGACGTCCGGCAAATTCGGGGCTGTCGGTGTCGATGCCGGTATCGATGATGGCGATGGTCGCGCCCGCGCCCGTGATGCCGGAACGCCATGCCGAGACGGCGCTGTGAAAATCGGGACCGTCCGAACGCCGGAATTCCGACGTGTTGAAATTGGTGCCTCCGGATGTCGGCGTGGGTGTCGGAGTTGGAGTGGGTGTAGGGGTTGGAGTCGGTGCTGGAGTTGGAGTGGGTGTCGGAGTGGGCGTAGGGCTGGGTGTCGGCGTGGGTGCCGGACTTGGCGTGGGCGTCGGGGCCGGCGCAGGCAGGCTGACCGGTGGCGGACGTGTCGCTCCACCCCCGCCGCCACAGGCAGACAGCATTGCCACTGCAACCAGGCTCGTCCCGGTTGCCAGAATATGCGCAGACCGGCGCGACCCTTTACGCTTCGTCAAAACCATGTTTCCTTCTTCTTCCAGCACATTGTACCATCGTACTTAAAGTTTTGCTGAACGCGATCTTCACGCCTTTCGCTGCGGCCCGGTTGTCCGCCTCCCCTGCCTTGGCTAGCACGGTGCAGTAACGACCTGCCTCTTCGAATGGAGCTTTTGCCCACCAATGACTGCCCAATCCCACACCGATCTTGCCGTTGCCATCGAACAGGCGTGGGAACGGCGCGCCGAGATTACACCTGCCAGCAGCGAATGCCGTGAACCGGTTCAGGCCGCACTGGACCTGCTCGACACCGGCGCGGCGCGCGTTGCGCAGCCGGACGGCAAAGGCGGGTGGCAGGTCAATCAATGGCTCAAGAAAGCCGTGTTGCTGTCCTTCCGCCTCAACGACAACGCGATGGTCGAAAACGGGTCTGCCGGAACGCCCGGCTTCGACAAGGTGCCCAGCAAGTTCGCCGGATGGGGCAAAAACCGATTTGCCGCTGCGGGTTTCCGCGTCGTGCCCGGCGCAATCGCCCGGCACGGCAGTCATATCGCACCGGGCGTCGTGCTCATGCCCAGCTTCGTCAATATCGGCGCCTATGTCGGTGCGGGCACAATGGTCGACACCTGGGCCACCGTCGGCAGTTGCGCGCAGATTGGGGAGAACGTCCATATTTCCGGCGGCGCAGGTATCGGCGGGGTGCTGGAGCCGTTGCAGGCGGAACCGGTCGTTATCGGCGACGGTGCCTTTATCGGCGCAAGGTCCGAAGTGGCCGAGGGTGTTGAGGTCGGCGAAGGCGCGGTGCTGTCGATGGGCGTCTATCTGGGCGCCTCCACCAAGATTGTAGACCGAGCAACGGGCGAGGTGCATCGTGGCAGCGTGCCACCTTACTCCGTCGTGGTTCCCGGCACCCTGCCCGGTGTGCCATTGCCCGACGGCACGCCCGGCCCGTCGCTCTATTGTGCGGTGATAGTGAAGACAGTCGACGCGCAAACGCGCTCGAAGACCGGCATTAACGAACTGTTGCGCGACTGACTGTGCGGAACCGCCGCATCACGCTATCGTTGATCACATAATAATTTACACAGGATCGAACCATGCATACCGAAGGCAACGAAGTTCACGCCAGCGAAACCGAAGCCAGCGGCGGCCAGAAAACCGGCCATGTCCGCTGGATACTGGGCATCGGCACATTTCTGGCAATCATCGGCTTGTCCGCAATCTGGATCTTCGGTGCCGCGACGCAGGGCGACGTCGAAGGCGAAGCTACGGTCAGCGGCAAGATCAGCGCGCAGGAAGCGGGTGACGATACCGACGGCATCCGTATCGATACTGTCGACGACGATCTGGACACGCCCGAAACCGAGCAGGAACGCGACGCCGTCCCAACCATTGAGAATTAACCATTAATTCTCAACCGGAAGGCCAATGTCATGAGCAACGAAAACAGTTTCCAGACGAACCAGTATGTCAAGTGGAACTGGGGGAACGGCACCGGCAAGGGCCAGATCGAAGACCGGTTCGAAAAGGAAGTCACCCGCACGCTGCAAGGCAGCGAAGTGACCAAGGACGGCGATAGCGACAATCCCGCCTATCTCATCAAGCAGGAAGATGGCGACAAGGTCCTGAAGCGCGGATCGGAGCTTAGCGCCTGGGACAAGGACTGATGCCGGCCAAAAGCAAGGCACAGCAGAAAGCAGCCGGCGCAGCACTTGCGGCAAAGAGGGGAGAAACGGCGAAGTCCGACCTCCAGGGTGCTTCGATGGAGATGTATGAAAGCATGAGCGAGAGCGAGTTGGAAGAGTATGCATCCACGTCGCATGACGGTCTTCCCAACAGAATCGACGGGGACGATTGAACGATGAGCGATGACCGGCAAGACACTTACGATGATTTCTACGACTGCGTGAACATGCAGCCCAAAGAAATCGAGGACTGGCTGGACACCGATGAATCGAAATCGGTGGGCAAGGACAGCGGTGACGGCGAAAGCAAAGGACGCAAATCGGCCAAGCGGATCATAGAAATCAAGCGTACCAAGAAAGACGACCTGACCGATGGCGATTACGACCACATGAGCAAGGTCGTCGGCTATGTTCATCGCCACACCGCGCAGCGTCCGGATGGCGACATCGAGGATACCGACTGGCGTTACAGCCTGATGAATTGGGGCCATGACCCCTGCAAGGAAGACTGACGTTCAGTCCTTGCGCGGCATGACCGTTTCATAAGGTTCGATGTCCGCCATATCGTCGGCTTTGCGTTCCGCCGCTCGCATGACCCGCATCATGTTGCCGAAACTTATCTGTTCCAGCTGACCTTGCGTATATCCGCGTCGCGCCAGTTCGTTGAACAGCGCGGGATAGCCCGAAACGTCTTCCATACCGACAGGGCCACTAGGCATCCCGTCATAATCACCGCCGATCCCGATGGCGTTTAATCCGGCAACGCTGCGCACATGGTCGATATGGTCCGCCATATCCGAAATGGTTGCTAGCGGGAGCGGATTGGCCTCGTCCCATGCAGTCAAGCGGGACGAAACGGCGTCGGGCTGCCCTTGCCATAATGCTTCCAGACGCGCCTGCTCCGCCTGGCGATTGCCGTACCATTGGCGGGCATCTTCATTCAGAAAACCCGGCAACCCGACCACCATCACGATACCCCCGTTTTCAGGCAGACGCCGCAGCACATTGTCGGGCACATTGCGGGCGTGCCCGTTGATCGCACGTGCGCCGGAATGGCTGAAAATGACCGGCGCGGTAGTCACGTCCAGCACATCCAGCATCGTCGCCTCGCTGACATGGCTGAGGTCGACCAGCATCCCCAGCCGGTTCATCTCGCGGATCAGGTCGCGCCCGAAATCGGTCAGTCCATCATGCTCGGGCGTGTCTGTCGCGCTGTCGGCCCACGGCGTGTTTTTCGAATGCGTCAGCGTCATGTAACGCGCACCCAGCGCGTAAGTCTGGCGCAGAACGCCCAGGCTCGACCCGATGGAATGGCCGCCCTCCATCCCGATCAGAGAGGCAATCCGGCCCTCCCCGCGCGCCCGCACGACATCGTCGGCGGACAGCGCCAGCGACAATTCGGCAGGATATTTGTCGATCAGCCGCTTGGTCACGTCGATCTGTTCGACCACTGCCTGCACGGCTTCGGGTTCGCTGCAGGGCAGCCGATACATAAACCGACCAGAATTGCGCACCGACCTTGCCCTCGCGCAAGCCGGATCAGGTCGGTGTGCATGGTGCGGCCTTCCGAATGTTCGGCGCCCGTACCGGTCGTGTCCTCGAAATCGAAATCGGCAAGCTGGTTGTCGAACCGGGCGCGCAGCTGGATCGGCACGTCGTTGTGCCCGTCCCAAACCGGCGCCGCCTCCAGCGCAGCCGCCGCCACCTGTTCCGGCGTGCGGCTATCCTGTGCAGCAACAGGCACTGATGTTCCCGCCAGCAGCGCGGCGGTCAGAAGATATCGGCTGGTGCGCATGAAAACCTCTTGATGGAAATGGCGGGCTGGATTGTGGGCCTGTGTGCTTCTACCCAATTCCAGCGTGTAGGAAAGGAACCAGTCAATGCCGATGGAAGCCCGCTGGAATGGCGTAACGATCGCCCGGTCCGAGGATACGGTGGTTGTCGAGAACAACCATTATTTCCCCGCATCGGATGTCCATGACAATTTCCTGAAGCCGAGCGACCACACCAGCTTCTGTCCGTGGAAAGGCGAGGCCAATTATTGCTCGCTGCTGGTCGACGGTGCCGTAAACGAGAACGCGGCGTGGTTTTATCCCGAGCCGAAAGAGGCGGCAAAACAGATCACGGGACGGTATGCCTTCTGGAAAGGTGTGGAAGTTGTTTCGGTGTGAACCATGAGGCGGTGCGCCAAGCTGTGAACACGCTCCTGGACGCGCGCCGGTCGGGCGCAACGATATGTCCCAGCGAAGTGGCGCGCGCTATGTTCGAAGCCGGATGGCGCAACCTGATGCCCGATATACACGCGGTGGTCGATACGATGGTGGCGGAGCGTACGGTGGTCGTTAGCTGGAAAGGCCGACCTCTTGCTGCGCGCAATGGCCCCTATCGCATAGGAAAGCCGTCATGATCCGCACCGTTCTTCGCTGGCTGATCGCCATATTCTACGGTCTGGCCGGAGTAATCCATCTGGTCCGCCCCGAACCGTTTTTGCGCATCATGCCAGGTGCAGTGCCGTTCCCCTATGAGGTCGTGCTGCTGACGGGCGTGGCAGAACTTGCGGGGGCAGCTGCCCTTATCCAGCCCTGGTCTCTCCGATTGCGCCGCGCCGGTGGTGCGGCGCTGGCGCTCTATGCGCTGTGCGTATGGCCCGCCAATGTGAACCACATGCTGCTGGATCTGGGAGGTGCGATGGAGGGGCCGGGGCTTGCCTACCATCTCCCCCGCCTGATAATCGGCCAGCCATTGCTGATCTGGCTGGCGCTTTGGACCAGCGGGTGCATTGGCGCACGGATTGGCGGAACGACACGGGGGCCGTTCCGCCGAAATCCGTAGTAACGTCAGCTAAGGTGCTTCGACACCGCAGCCGTCATCTTGAACATGGAAATCTGGTCCTTGCCGATGACGGCACCCAGCTTCGCATCAGGATTGATCTGGCGCTTGTCCTTGCTGTCCTGAAGGTCATGCTTCTTGATGTATTCCCAAACCTTCGAAGTGACCTGGGCACGCGTCATCGGGCCTTTGCCGATGACATTTTCCAGATCGCCCGAGACGGTGACCGGTTTCTGCAATGCGTTGTTCTTACCTGCCATGATGTGTTCCTTTCGTCTGGCACTTTACGTATTCGCCGCCCCCTCGTTCATTCGAGGTGTTCAGGCGCCGTCGTCCTCTTCCCAACCTTCTTCCGGTTCGGCCCTTTTATAGGTGCCGACCAGTACCGCAGCGGCCATGATATGGCCTTCGATCGCCGCGACCAGCGAAGCCCGGTCAATACCCGGCATCAGCGTCAACGGCAAATCGAGCGCGAACAGCTGGAAGACATAGCGATGCGCCGCCATCGTCTTGCGCCGGCGCGGGCAGCAGCCATTCCGAATTGCGCTGCGAATTCTTGCCGACGCGCGGCGGTGTCTCGCCTTCGAGCAGCTGCCCCTTCTGACCGGGCAACCCCCAGACCAGCCAGTGACAGGTCGGATCATCCGGATTGTCGCCAGCATCGGCATCGGCATCCTCGACAATCAGGACCATTTCCTGCGCCCCGGGCGGCGGCGCCGTCCATTCCAGCGGCGGCGCGACGGCATCTTCCTCGTCGGCGGTGAAGCACGGGTCCAACTCCGCGCCGGGCGCGAACGCCGCGCTGCTTAGCGACAACCGCCCCTTGCCGAGTGTCTCGCCGGACGCGAGGCGCGCGACCGTAAGGTGGCCCAAACCGTCGGACCGGCCCGAAATCGCTTCGGCCAACCAGCCTGGCGTTACCTGCGTCATTGAGTCTGTGTCATTCGGTATTCCTGCATATCGTGTATTGTTCTAGGCAAGATAGGCGGTCCGCACGAGGGTAAACTTGCTTCCGGAACGCCGTTTTCCCCCACTCACCTGCCGTTCAGCCCCGGAAAGCCAGTGATACGGCACCTTTATCTTGCAGGTTGCAGGCCTTTGCAGCTTGCTAACCTCCCGTTTGCGCGGCACTTTCGTTTTCACCCTGGCCGGATGCCCCGGCTTTCGACATTTCTGTGGAGGTATCCAGCCCATGCCCATCGGTCGCACCGCCTTCTCCTTCACGCTGGCGCCCGCAATGGCGCTTGCCCTTGCCGCCTGCGGCGGTGGCGATAGCGGCTCCACCGCGCCACCGGTTACCGGAGGCGGGGGCGGAACTCCCACCCCGACAGCTGGCTCCGGCACCTGCTCGCTGTCGGCGCGGCAGGACTTCGTGAAAGACGTGATCGACGAATGGTACCTGTTCCCCGACCTCGTCGACAACACGGTGCAGAAGTCGGCCTTTGGCGACGTGCAATCCTATATCGACGCGCTCGTCGCTCCGGCACGTGCGCAATCCAGGGATCGCAACTTTACCTTCATCACATCGATCGCCGAGGAGAATGCGTTCTTCCAGTCCGGCTCGAGCGCCGGGTTCGGCATCCGTTTGGGCTATGACACAGGCGCAAACCGCGTCTTCGTGATCGAAGCCTTCGAAAGCGCCCCTGCTTTTCCACAAGGGTTCGACCGTGGCACCGAATTGCTCACTATCGGTACAAGCGCCGGTACGCTTGAAAGCGTTTCCGCCATCATGGCCGCAGAGGGGCCGCAGGGCATAATCGACCGGCTCGGCCCGTCCGATCCCGGCGTCACCCGCGTCTTCGATATCCGCAGCCGCGCCGGGGCCGAAACGCGCGTCACCGTGACGAAGGCGGACTTCTCGCTCGATCCGGTATCGGACCGCTATGGCGCCAAGATCCTGAACGATAACGGCAAGCAGGTTGGCTACGTCAATCTGCGCACCTTCATCGACAGCGCGGATGCAGACCTTCGCGCTGCATTCGACGAATTCCGGCAAGCCGGCATTACCGAGGTCATCGTCGATTTCCGCTATAATGGCGGCGGGCTGGTCCGCATTGCGGAGCTGATGGGCGACTTGCTCGGCAGGCAGAATACCGGACAGGTCTTCAGCCGCACCACCCTGCGCCCCAGCAAATCGGGCGAGAACGACACCGACCTGTTCGGCAGCCAGCCACAGGCGATTGCGGCGACCAAGATCGCGTTCATAGGGCGCGGCGGCACCGCGTCGGCAAGCGAGCTGGTGACCAATGCTTTCATCCCTTACCTCGGCAACAACATGGCGCTGGTCGGCACCAATACGTTCGGCAAGCCGGTGGGCCAGTTCGGCTTCGACCGCGAAGAATGCGACGACCGCTTGCGCGTGGTGACCTTCAAGACCGAAAACGCCGCCGGTCAGGGCGAATATTTCACCGGCCTGGCGTCGGTAGTTCCCAACACCTGTCAGGCGGCAGACGATATCGGCGCGCAACTGGGCGATGCCGATGAAGCTTCCGTTGCTCAGGCGCTGTCTTTCCTGCGCAGTGGTGCCGCCGTTTGCACGCCCATCGCGGGCAATGGCGACCAAGGTACACTGCGCCGCCGTACGACCGAACGGCGCGAATTGTTACAGCCTGTGAGGCCGACCGCCGCGCAACGCGAAGTGCCGGGCCTGTTCTAGACTCGCCATAACCAAGAAATAGAAAAGGGCGGCTGTCGAATGATCGACAGCCGCCCTTTCGGTATTGAATGCAGATGTTCTTACGAGGGCATCAGCACCGTGTCGATGGCGTGGATGACGCCATTCGATGCCGCAACATCCGTCGCAGAAATCATCGACGTGCCACCTGCCGCATCGGTAAGAATGACGTTTTCGCCATCCATCGAAGCCTTCAGCACGGCACCGTTCACCGTTGTCAGTTCGGCCGTGCCGCCGCCATCTGTAATGGCCTGCGCCAGCGCTGCACCGGACGTGTTACCGGCCACCACATGGTAGGTCAGAATGCCGGTCAGCGTCGCCTTGCCTTCATCGGACATCAGCTCCGTCATGGTCGCTTCGTCCACCTTTTCGAAGGCGGCGTTGGTCGGCGCGAATACGGTGAAGGGACCATCGCCCATCAGCGTTTCGCCGAGGCCGGCCTGCGTTACGGCAGACACCAGCGTGGAGAAATCGGGGTTGCCACCAGCCACATCGACGATCGTGCCGGTATCGGCCATCGTGTCGGTTGCGGGCTCCATCGTTTCGACCGGCTCGACCGTATCGGCAGGCTCGCCACAGGCGGCGAGCGCGAAGGCCGATGCCATGATGGGTGCGGCGAAAAACTTCATGCGGGTAGTCATAGTGTACTTCCTCGGATTGTTTGGACATCGCACCGAACCGGCGCGTTCCTTCAACAGCCCAACGGCGCGACCGCTCAGCTTGTTCCAAATCAATTTTGGACCCGCCCCGAAATTCCGTTTTACGCTACTCCGAAGTGGTAGCCGTGAATGGCTGGCGTTCGGTCCAGCCGCATCCTTCGCGCAGTTCCTCGCCCAGCATCAGCGTGACGACAAAGGGATAGGCGCGATCCGCCATCGTATCGAAACACGCGCCCGGCGTTACGACCATATCGAAGGTTTCGCCGTCTAGGGAACCGGCAACGCCAAGGCCGTTATTCCCGGAAAAACGCCGCACGGAAATCGTCGTACCGCCGGAGTTTTCCGGTGTCGTATATAGCAGCGTATCGCCCGACGTCTCTCCACCCCAGAACGGTTCGTTACCGCCGAAATAGATCGTCTCGTTCGCACCGATGCCGCTATATTGGGCAGTCGTGGCGTTATTGGTTCCGCAAGCACCCAGCATCAGCCCAAAAGCACATATCGCCGCGACGCTCAAGCGCATGATACGGCGCTATTCTCAGGCGGTCTGCGCGGCGGCAGCAAGCTGCTCTTCTTCGCGCTTCGCCGCTTTTTCGCGCTCGACCTTGGCCCGTTCGCGCGCAACGGCTCGCGCCTGTTCGGCAAGGCCGCGCCAGGTTTTCTCGGATCGCAAGGCGCGTTCCTTGACGTTATCGAGCTTGGCGGCTTCCGCTTCGGCAGCCGATTCTTCGGCGCGGGCGAGATAAAATTCGTAAGTCTGGCTCATGGGCTAAACTAAGCTCCGCTGCGGTTTGGGTTAAGTTTTAAAAAATAGGCGATGCGGTAAATATGACAAGACGGGGCACGGCGTCCATACGCCGCGCCCCGCATGTGTCAGTTTCGAACGCCTAGTCGGCGGCGGACAGGTTGACGGCGCTTTCCTTGCCGTTGCGGCCCTGCTCCACGTCGAAGTTCAGGCGCTGTTCCTTATCCAGCGTGACCATACCGGCGGCCTGAACGGCCGTGATGTGGACGAAGCTGTCGGGGCTGCCATCGTCGGGCTGGATGAAGCCATAGCCCTTGTCCTGGTTGAAGAATTTTACTGTGCCTGACTTGGCCATGCGTGTTTCCTTTCAAGAAACGAAGTGCCCGTTACCGGCAGAAGCGCCGGGCGGGGGTCGTGCGTCAAATCGTCATCGGAAAGGAAAACGTCGTCTGATCCATGCCGGAGCGAAACCGGTGGTCCGGTACGCGCAAGGCAGTAAGCAAATCCCGAAGTCCGTCGCAAATTTCGACGTCGGCAAACCTTTGTATAACAGAAGAAGGCGTGCGGGTCGAATCCTTCCGGTTGCGGGCCTACCAGTGTCCGGTACCGGGTCCGCCCTTCACCGGCCCCGCAATCCGGTCCAGCATCCAGCCGCCATAGAAACCACCCGGCTGGGGACGCGCCTGCTCCCACGTTCCGTCTTTTACGCTGCACCCGGCAATCCAGCTTGGCCGGATAAAACGCGAACCATCCGGCAATACGGGTAAAATCCGCTGGCAGATCGCCGAACGGTTCGGGGTAGCACCATGCCGCGTCGGCTATGCGCGATCCATCCGGCATCACGCAGTCATACGCCAGCGCGGCCCCTTTCCATTCGCAGACCGATACGCCGCCATTCGCCACCAGCAAGCCCGTATTCACGTCGTCCGGTGGTAGATACGGCACTGGCGCGCCCGCCGTTTCCTTCACCACCAACGCGCGTTCGCTTTCGGCAATCACATGCTTGCCGTGACTTACCCGTACTGTGCCCCATGCCGGGACCAGCGCAGGCGGTCGGGGATAATCCCATACCGACTCCTGCCCCGCCCCAGCCGGTTCTAGGTCCGCAGGACGAAAGCTCGCATCCCAGCCGCCCCGACTGCCCTTCACTTGTGCCAGCAAGGCATCGCGGTCCGGTAGCTGCGCCATATCGCGGCTCAGTCTTCGATGACCTTGTCCGGTGATGGCTCGCGCCGTTTCGATTTGCCGAAATACCGCTCCAGCCGCTGCGCCATCGTATTGCCCGCAACGCGCGCGGCGGCATCGACATCGCCCGCCTTGCCGGTCACGCCGATAGGCTTGTCGCCCCGGATGCGTGCCTCGATCATGCAAACCTTGTCGTCATCGCCGCCTTTCGCGCCGTTTTCGTCGCGCACATGCACTTCGAGGCGAGTCAGCTTGTCGGTAAAGCGATCGAGCTTCTGGCGCAGTTGCGCCTCGATCCGCTCGGCGACGTTTTCGGTGCCCATCACCGAACTGTCGGAATTGAACTGGAACTGCATGGCGGTTCTCCCGTGTGATTGTTCGTTGGCCATAAAACCGCCGACCACCGGCGATGTTCCGGCGGACTGGGTTCCGGCGGATTGGCGTCTTTCGGACCGGCGCGGTAAGACCGCCTCCATGCCCGCACCCGCCCCGCACGCCACCATCCTCGTCGACGCCGATGCCTGCCCGGTGAAGGACGAGATATACCGCGTGGCCCGGCGCCATGCCGCCGATGTCCGCGTGGTCAGCAACAGCCCGTTCCGCGTGCCCGTAAGCGAGCGGGTGAAGCGCGTGCTGGTCGATGACGGGTTCGACGCGGCGGACGACTGGATCGCCGAGCACGCCGGTCCGCACACGGTGGTCGTCACCGCCGACATCCTGCTCGCCGAACGATGCCTGAAATCGGGCGCGCAGGTGCTGGCGCATAACGGCAAGCCGTTCGACACCGCCAGCATCGGCGCGGCGGTCGCAACCCGTGCCATCATGGCCGACCTGCGCAGTGGCATGGACGGCCCATCAGGTGCGGGGGCTGGCGGCCCGCCTCCCTTCGCCAAGGCCGACCGCTCGCGCTTCCTGCAGGCGCTCGACCGCGTGCTGGTGGGGATGGCCCGTTGAAACCGTCGGCGCCTGCCAAGCGTTGCTCTCCCGACAACTCGACACAAACGACAAGGAACCGACCATGCCGGACACCACCCCCGACCATCACCTGAAACACATTGCCGCCGCGATGAAAGACATCGATTTCGTGATGCTCAACACGCATACCAAAGACGGCCAGATCGGCGCCCGCCCGATGAGCAACAACCGCCAGGTCGAGTATGACGGCGACAGCTATTACTTCACCTGGGAAGACTGCCTGATGGTGGACGATATCAAACGCGACCCAAAGGTCGGCCTGTCGTTCCAGGGCCGCGGACCCGGCGATGGCGCGCCCGGCATCTTCATCTCGGTCGAAGGCAAGGCCGAGATCGTGCGCGACAAGGCCGTGTTCGAGAAGCACTGGGTCGACGAACTGGACCGCTGGTTCGACAATGGCGTAGACACCGAAGGCATGGTGCTGATCCACGTCCATTCCACCCGCGCCGCCTATTGGGACGGCGACAAGGAGGCCGATTTTGACATTCCCCAATAAGTCTGGCCCCACTGAGTCTGGCCCCAATGAAACTGACCCCAACAAAGAGTCCGACACCGCCAAACCGGCAGGCGAACGCTACGACACCTTTGCCGCGTTCTGGCCGCATTACCTGCGCGAACATGCCAGACCGGAAACCCGCGCGCTGCATTATATCGGCACCGCGCTGGTGATTGCGATTGCCGTGGTGGCGGTAGTCACCGGCAACTGGTGGCTGCTCGTCGCCATGCCGCTGGCCGGATATTTCTTCGCATGGCTGGCGCATTTCACGGTCGAGAAAAACCGCCCCGCCACCTTCACCTATCCGCTGTGGAGCCTTGGCGCGGACTTCAAGATGTTCGGCATGTGGGCCACCGGCAGGCTGCGTCCGGAGCTGGAGCGCGCGGGCGTAAGCTAACGTGGCGAAGGTGACAAAGGTGACACCGTGTCACTTTCAAATATCGCCATCAAGTTCCTGTAATTGCTGGAGGAGTTCGTCGTTCGACAGGCCGGACGGACAGGGGGACGGGGGCCTGTATGCGGGATCGGCAGAGGTCCGGGCGCGAATCATGGCGATCTCGGACGGGTCGGACAGGTGCCGCGCGCCGGTCAACACGCCCTCGCCGCGCTCCACCCGGTCCAGCAGGGTCTCGAAGTCGCGCGCATGAAGCTCCGCACCCGGCGCGAGCTTGCCCATCAACGGCACGCCGCCCAGCGACTGCTTCTTCAGCAGCGCCACCGTCAGCCGCTCGTCATAGCGGCGATAGCTGCCGACCTGCGTCGCCCTGGAAAAACACCGGCACCTCCACCCCGTTCAGCGCCCGGTCGAGCGCCGCATGGGCGAGCACGTCATAGGAATGATGAAACGCCACCTCCCACGCGAGATCGAACGCCTGCCCCTTGAGGCGGGACCGCAACCGATACGCCGACTGCCGCGACTTGCCGACCGACTTCGCCGCCTCGGTCACGGAGTGCGTGGCGGAAAGCTGCCGCAAGAACTGCGCCTGCCGGTCGAGCGACCAACCATCGTGGCGCGTGCTTTTCGGCGTCGTGGCAGGGGTGGAGGGGGCGGACGGTGCGTTGCTGAGATCGGTCATCGCACAGGATAAGGCAGAATTCGCGCGTGTAGGAAAGGTTTCAACTTTTACGGCCTACCGTACGTCGCCTCACAACCGACGCACGACCGACAGGTAAGCCATGACCGAAATCCAATCGCTGCTCGCAAGCCCTGCGCCCATCGCCATGTTTGTCTTCGGACTAGTCTTGGCGCTGGGTGCGATGTTCCTAGCCATGACGGTGATCGACGAGAAATCGAAAATCAGCCGGAAGAAAGCCTATTGGAGCGGACGCCGCCAGAAGACGGATTGTCGCCAAGCGACCGGCCAGCTGGAAAAGGTAATGGCAGCGCAATTCGGCTCGCGCCCCTTGCTCAACAAACCCGAAGGCATTGTGTTCAAGGCGCTGGACAAGGCTGTAATCGCGCGCAATCCCGAATGGCAGGTGATGGCGCAGGTCAGCCTTGGCGAGTTCCTGACCAGTAGAGACAAGCAGGCATTCCTGTCGGTCAATTTAAAGCGGGTGGACTTCGCGCTGATGGATGACAAATACTGCGTGGTTCATGCGCTGGAATACCAAGGGACCGGCCACCACCAAGGCAACGCCGCCGCCCGCGATGCGGTGAAGAAGGAGGCCTTGCGCAAGGCGGGGATCGGCTATCACGAGGTAGTCGCCGGTCATACGACATCAAAGGAACTTCGGACGCTGGTCGAAAAATTGGTGCCGGTCGGTTAGGCAGCCAAGTCGCGCCGGATTGGCCAATCCTCACTCATAATCGGTTCCGCCGCTTACGCTTGGCGGCCCACGAACGAGCGGCATCACCATCAATCGCCGCTAGCCGAACGGCATACTGTGTCTTGGACGGATACAGCGCATCTCCAGAAGGCTGAAGCACGCCGAGGCGTTACAAGTTTACGATTGTTCAGGGAACGTCCCAGCCCGCCTGCGTATTGGTGGTTATTACGGATTTATAAACAGGAAATTATCAGATGCGCGCACTGGTTTGGAACGGAAAGAACGACATTCGCTGCGAAACGGTGGATGATCCTGCGATCGAGCAGGCCGGAGATTGCATACTTAAGGTATCTGCAACCGCAATCTGCGGATCCGATCTGCATCTAATGGACGGCGTCGTGCCGAAAATGCAGGAAGGCGATATACTGGGCCATGAGTTCATGGGCGAGGTCGTGGAAGTTGGCAGTGGCGTGACCAAGCTTCGCAAGGGTGATCGCGTCGTGGTCCCCTTCACCATCGCGTGCGGCGAATGTTGGTTCTGCCAGCGCGAGCTGTTTTCGCTCTGTGATACTACCAACCGTACGCCGGAAAACGCGCGTCAGGCGATGGGGCATGCTGCCGCCGGAATATTTGGTTATTCACACCTTACCGGCGGCTATGCCGGCGGACAGGCCGAATTCGTCCGCGTGCCGCATGCCGACGTCGGCCCGATCAAGGTCGAAGCCGATCTGGCGGATGAAAAGGTGCTGTTCCTGTCCGATATCTTTCCGACCGGATGGATGGCGGCAGAACATGCAATAGAGAAGAAGGGTGACACGGTTGTCGTATGGGGCGCGGGTCCGGTCGGGCTGTTTGCCATAAAGTCAGCGTGGATGCAGGGCGCAGGGCGCGTTATCGCTATCGATCGCGAGGCGGAACGTCTGACGATGGCGAAGGACTTTGCCGGAGCCGAAGTGCTTAATTTCGAAGATGTCGACATCAAGGAAGCGCTGGACGAGATGACCGACGGACGCGGACCGGATGCGGGCATCGACGCCGTTGGCGCGGAGGCGCACGGGCATGGCGTGCTGGCCGATGTAAAGGAGGCGGTAGCGCTCCATACCGTAGGCGCTTCCGATAGAGGCCACGTGCTTCAGGAAATGGTAAAATGCGTGCGCAAGGGTGGAACGCTGAGTGTTCCGGGCGTTTATGCCGACACGATCCAGTTCCCCATCGGCCCGTTCATGAACAAGGGCCAGACGATGCGCACCGGGCAGACGCATATGCAGCGCTACCTTGGGCCGCTGATGAAGCGGGTCGAGAATGGTGAAATCGACCTGTCCGCGATTATTACCCACCGCGGCAACCTTGATGATGGGCCAGACCTTTACAAGACCTTCCGCGACAAAAGGGATGGGTGTGTAAAGTGCGTGATGAATCCGGGTCATTTGGGAACGCACTCAAACTAGTCAACTTAGCATCGGCTTCCACTACGAGGGGAAGCCGATGCTTTTGCTTTCATGGTTTTTCGGGCAAATACAACCGTTCGCCCTTCTCCTTATACAGCTCGCTCATCTCTCGCATGCCCTGCTCCGCCGCTGCCTTACTCGCCGCTGCCGTGTCAGCGCCCCACTTTTCGCTCTCCAGAAACCCGTCGGCGCTCTGGTTCTGCTTCGAGGCGAAGTCACGCACTTCCTGACTGATCTTCATCGAGCAGAACTTCGGGCCGCACATGGAGCAGAAATGCGCAGTCTTGGCGCCTTCTGCCGGTAGTGTCTGGTCGTGGAAGTCCTCGGCGGTTTCGGGGTCGAGCGACAGGTTGAACTGGTCGCGCCAGCGGAATTCGAAGCGGGCTTTCGACAGTGCATCGTCGCGGACCTGA